>PEKW01000005.1 GCA_002796995.1 Rhizobium sp. | reverse complement strand
CGTAAGCATCCGGCGAAGGCCGCAGGTCAGGCCGCCTGAGCACTCAGCGTCTTGGGTGTCCAGTTCCACGGCAGCAATTGCTCCAGCCTGCTGATCGGCGTGTCGGCAATGTTGGAGAGAACATCGGCGAGCCAGACCTGTGGGTCGATGTCATTGAGCTTGGCGGTCATGATCAGCGTGGCCATGAAGGCGGCACGATCAGCACCACGATCCGATCCGGCGAAGAGCCATGACTTTCTTCCGAGAGCAAAGCCTCTGAGCGCGCGTTCGGCGGCATTATTCGTCAGGCAAATCCGGCCGTCTTCGAGGAAGGACGTGAAGCCGTTCCAGCGTTTTAACATGTAGTCGATCGGCTCAGAGACAGGAGAACTGCGCGACAGCTTTGCCCGCTCGGTTTGGAGCCAGTCATGCAGTTCTTCGACGAGCGGCTGGCTATCTTTGCGGCGGTGGGCCAGGCGCTGCTCGGCGGCAAGACCGTTGATCTCCCGTTCGATATCGAACAGGGCATCGATCCGTTTGACGGCCTCCAGCGCCATCGGCGAGATCGGCGCAGCCTTGCTGCCACGTTTGGCGTTCGTGGCAATATCGGCCAGCACGAAGAACTTGCGGCGTGCGTGTGCCCAGCACAGCGCCTGCGTCAGAGGCGCGGGATCGCGGTCTATCTTGAACAGCGGATTATACCCGCCATAGGCATCCGCCTGCAGAATGCCGGTGAAGGTCTTCAGGTGGCGCTCGGGATGCTCCTGCCGCCGGTCCCGCGAGGCATAGTAGAGGGCGGCGGGCGGTGACTGTCCGCCGAACGGCCGATCGTCCCGGACATAGGTCCAGATGCGGCCCGTGTCGGTCTTGCCTCTCGCCAGGATTGGCACTGTCGTGTCGTCGCCATGCAGCCGTTCAGCGGCCAGAACATGCGCCTCGACCAGCGAATGGATTGGCTTGAGCGCCGCGGCACAAGCGCCGACCTGGTCGGCCAGCGTCGACAGGCTGAGGTCGATCCCCTCTCGGGCATAGCGCTCGCTCTGGCGATTGAGCGGCTGGTGCTGGGCGAACTTCTCGAACAAGATCATTGCCAGAAGGTTGGGCCCGGCAAAGCCTCGTGGCGTCACATGGAAGGGCGCTGGCGGCTGGGTGATCTTCTCGCATTCGCGGCAGGAGAACTTCTCCCGCACGGTCTGAATGACTTTCCACTGACGAGGGATGACCTCCAGGGTCTCGGTGACATCCTCGCCGAGCTTCGACAGCTTTGCCGAGCCGCAGCAGGGGCAACTGGCTGGGGCGGCGATAACGACACGTTCGCGCGGCAGATGTTCAGGAAAGGGCTTGCGTGACGGACGCTTGCGCTCGAAGGCCCTGACGGTCGAGTTTTTGGCAACCATCTCCGCCGTGAGCTCGTCTTCGCCGGCATCAGCTTCGAGTTCTTCGAGTTGCAGTTCCATCTGTTCGAGAAGCCGCGCCTTGCGCTCAGAGCGGCTGCCGTAAAGCTCGCGGCGAACCTTCTCGATCTCCAGCTTCAACCGCGCGATCAGCGCCTCGGAATGCGATACAAGCGCCTTCGCGCTGGCGGCCTCTGCTTTGGCCATCGCCGCTTCTGCCTCGGCAGCAACACGCCGCGCGCGCTCTTCGGCAAGCAGTGCGAGTGCACTGGCAAGGTCGTCCGGAAGCTGTTCGACGGGGGTGTTCATGGCGAGATGGAATCATATTCGCTCCCGCCATTCCAGCATTTTTGCTTATCCGGCCGAGGTCGGTCGCCAGGTTTTTTGTGGCATCCGCCAGTCGATACCTTCCAGCAAATAGCCGAGTTGCCCAGGGGTAATCACCACCGTGCCATCGGCCGCCGACGGCCATATGAAGCGTCCCCGTTCCAGCTTCTTCGTGAACAGGCAGGCTCCCTGGCCATCATGCCAGATGACCTTGATCAGGCCACCGCCACGACCGCGGAAGACGAACAGGTGTCCGCACATCGGATCACGCTTCAACGTCTCCTGCACCATCAGTGACAGACCGGGAAAGCCCTTGCGCATGTCTGTATGGCCCGTCGCCAGCCAGACCTTCACGCCGCTCGGAACAGGGATCATCGCCGACCCAGCACACAATCGAGAATACGGCCAAGCGCCTCCGTGTCGATGTCGCTGTCCACACGGACACGACGACCGCGGCCCAGATCAATCGTCACATCGCTGCGTTTCCGGCGGGGATGCGATGAGGCCGGCGCTTCTGAGGCAGCAGGCTGGGCTGCCGGCGCGGCCTCCGAAACGATCACGGGCACCAAGGTGCTCGATACCGGCGTCGACGGCTCCTCGATCCGGCAGAGTTCCTTGCGCCACCGAAAGAGCTGGCTCACGTGGATGCCGGCCGCACGGGCAATCTCGGAAAGAACCGCACCAGGCTCAAGGCAGGCTGCAACCAGCCGCTCTTTGTCCTCGCGAGACCAGCGCCGACGGCGCTCGACAGACGTGATCACTTCAATCGGATGCTTGGTCATAGGACTACTCCTAGTGTTTGCACTAGGACTTCCGATGTTCGCATCAACCTCGCAAGACGGCCCTCACCGTGGGCTTACGCAGCGGCAGCATTTTCACGTCTTCATCACCGCATCGTCGGTCGCCCCACTCCAGCAGGCGGTTGTCATCGAAGAGGCCAGGCCGAAACCCGCGGCTTTGTCACAAGCCCCCCGATTGACAATTTTTGAAAATTTGCACTCCTTATCGTGTCTCAATCTCAACAGGAAAGAGACAGCCATGCGCACATCCTTCTATTCTTCCCAAAGCATCCACTCCGACCCCGGGCCGTATCGCGAAGCACTGCTGCGCGGGGGCGTCGAGCCCTATTCGCTGGCACGGTGGATCAGTTCGGTCATCCAGCATCCGCGCGGGGGGCAATCCGAGGAGGGTGTCTTCACGCCTGAGCAGGCCGCCGATCTGGAGCTTCGTTCGGTGGCCGAGATCCTGTCCGTCGCCGTGAAACGCGGTCTGCTGGAAGGCGATGCCGTGCCGCCCAAGGTCGGTGGCGTGTGCCGGGATTTCGCCATTCTGGCGGTCAGCAGCTTTCGCGCGCGCGGCATCCCGGCTCGGCTCCGTGTCGGGTTTGCCGACTATCCCTTGCCCGGCCATTTCGAAGATCACTGGATTTGCGAATGGCATGACGGCCGGCGCTGGAGACGGTTCGACGTGCAGTTTGCGGCGATCGAGGGCCTTTCCGTCGATAGCCTGGACGTGCCGCGCGAGCGGTTCCTGACGGCAAGCGAGGCATGGTTCCGGATCAAGGACGCGCCGGAGATCGCCTCGCGGTTTGGCGTGGCGAGCCTCGACCTTGGCGGGGCGTGGTTCGTCGCGGGCAGCCTGTTGCGCGACATGGCGGCGCTGCGCAAGCTGGAACTGAAACCCTGGGACTATTGGGGTCCGGCGGAAAACCTCTCCCGCGTTTCGGCCGAGTGGTCGCAGGAGGCGTGGGACACGTTCGACCGGCTCGCTTCACGGCTCGGGCACGCCGATATCGACGGGGAGGGCGAGCCGGAGGCCCTCGCGGACTGGCCCTTGCCGGAGCGGGTCATCAGCTTCCCGCATGGCGAGCCTCTGGCTGTCGTGTTGCGACAGTCCTGACAGTCGGGGCGGGAAGGGATTCAGGGCGAACTCGAACGGCCGATGCTCACCGCCCCCTCTGAGTTCTCGCCGTCAAAAAAGGTCAGCGTCAAAAATCGACGCAATGGGGTTTGTTAATGTTCTCGGCGCAGGTTTCATGTGAAAATTCGCAAACAAATAGAATGTTTTAAATGCATTTTTCAGGTGTGAACCCCCGGTCGGCAGCGATATTCGGCCTGATTGTCGGCGCGGCAGTAGCCGTCATTCCGATGACTGGGGTGCGGGCCGAAGGTCTAGGTATCAAGACGACGCATCTGCTGGCGATCGGCATTTGCCCCCCGTGGAAACCGGTGGATATACAGGCCTGCCGCCGCAGCGTGGATGCCATCGAGGCGGCCTTGGCCGAACGTCTCGGCATAGACGACAGGAATGTGACCACCCTTGTAAATGCCGCGGCCACCACCGAAGGTCTGAAGGCGGTTTTTGCGGGTTTGAGCGGCCTTGGCGCCGACGACCGGCTGATTATTTATGCAAACATGCACGCCGGCGCTCTCGACCCAACCGCGGAAGTGGGGCCCGACAACGACGTGTTCGTGTTGTGGACCAAGGAGAAGCCGGCCGCGGTAAGGTTTGCCGTTGCTGAGGGCGATTGGATCATGGCCAGCGATTTCGCCGGTTGGGTGCACGCCTTGGCGGCCGGGGAAGTGATCTTCATTCTCGATGCCTGCGAATCCGGCGCCGTCACGCCCTTGTTCATCGAAGCTCATCCGCTAAACGACGCGACCCGCGCGGAAGCGGTCATCGTCTCCGCCGCGGCCTCCCAGTTTGCCAATTTCGCCGCGGACCGATCGATAGCCCTCTATTCCCAGCAGTTGGCGCAGTCGATTGCTGTCGGCCGCGGCACATTTCAACAAGCCGCAGACCTTGCGGCATCGCAAACACATACTGCGGCGATCGCTATCTGTGATCCTCAGAAATCGGCGATTGAGCAGGCGGGATTGGATCCGCTGTCGTGCGCGCAGCAGCCGGCGACGCATGATCCTGACGCTCTGCTGAGCCGGATTGTCCTGCATGACTGACCGCAATTGGCAGCCATAACCTTCAACCCAAGGAGTAAACGACATGAAAACCATCCTGATTGGACTCTTTTTGACCGCCTCGACGACCTCGGCATTTGCCGGCATGTCCGGCTGGATCCCCAACAGCCCCATGATAGGCACCGAAGACGTCGGCGTCGGCACGGTCTGCAAGGTGAAGGACATTGTTGTCCTGGCTCAGTCCGCTGACGATTGCGTCGCAATCGGCGGCGAAGCGACCCACACACTGGTCCAATCGGCAAAGCCCGTCGCCAAGTGAGGACAGGCGGTGGTGCGGCGTTCGCCGCCTCACCGCCGCTTCAGCAATTCCCGCTAGGCCGCGCAACAGCAGTAGTCCACGTCAGGAACTGCGACTTGGCGCACCGAGATGAAGGTCCGCAAGTCGATGGTGGACGCCACGACCGGTCAATCCAGTATCGGCTCCAAATCGGTGATCCCCGCCTTCCGCGGGGCCGGGGCCGATGCGTGCAGACGATCGAGCGTTAGCGGGACGACCACTGTTCCACGCGGTTCACCCTACCGCCCCTCGCGCCACCACGTCGCGGACATCGCCAAGAGCAGCACGGCCAATCCCGCAAAGCCGGCAAACAGCGGCAGCGTGTTCACGCCTTTCAGCACCGTTTCGTCGGTGAGGCGCACCAGCAGGCGGCGGTCGTCGGCGATGCGGACGTCGCCGCGGACGGGAAGGATGTCGGGGAGGCGGAGGCCCCCCTGGCCGTCGTCGAGGCGGGCGATCCTGCCGCGGGTCTCGGTGGCGATCGGCTTCAGCGTGTCGAGGGTCGAGACCATGGCCTTGAACTCGGGCGCGTCGACCGCGCCGACATGGACGAGGGTGGAGAATTCGCCGTTGGCGATGGTGAAGAGGCCGGTTTCGTCCATGCGCTTTTCGCCGCGATAGAGGCCGGGCGCGATCTCGGTCAGCGCCAGCGTCTCGGTCTTGCCCGATGGCGTGCGGATGGCGGCGGCGCCCGGATCGCCGGCGATCGTCTGGCGGGTCACTTCCAGCGTGCGGCCGCTCGCGCGGGCCTTCAGCGCCTCTTCCTCGAGTTCCGGCTCCTTCATCAGCCAATGGGCGATGCGGCGATAGAGCGAGACATGCGGGCCGCCGCCTTCGAAGCCGCGGGCCCAGAGCCAGCCCTGGTCGGAGAGCAGCATGGCGACGCGGCCTTCCTCGGCGCGGTCGAGCACCAGAAGCGGGCGGCCGTCGGCGGCGGTCATCACGGTTTCGCCGCGCGGCGGATCGACGTCGACGCTGCGGAACCAGCGGCCCCATTGCGGCGGCTCGATGGCCGAGCCGTCGAGCCCGCGGGTGACGGGGTGGCGCTTGCCCTGGTCGGAAAGGCGCGGATAGAAAGCCGCCTCGTGCATGTTGCCGGTCGGGGCGGCGGGCAGCACGGAGGCGAGCGGGGTAATCGCGATGGAATCCTCGCCGGCATGTTCCGGGCCGGCGGCGATCAGCAGCGCGCCGCCCTTCTTCACGTATTCGGCGATGTAGTCGTAATAGAGGATCGGCAGCACGCCGCGGTGCTGGTAGCGGTCGAAGATGATCAGGTCGAAATCGTTGATCTTCTCGACGAAGAGTTCGCGAGTCGGGAAGGCGATCAGCGACAATTCGTTGATCGGCGTGCCGTCCTGCTTTTCCGGCGGGCGCAGAATGGTGAAATGCACCAGATCGACCGCCGCGTCGGATTTCAACAGGTTGCGCCAGGCGCGCTCGCCAGCATGGGGCTCGCCGGAGACGAGCAGCACGCGCAGGTTCTCGCGGATGCCCTCGATCAGGTGGATCGCCTTGTTGTTGACCTCGGTGACCTCGCCGGGCGTGGCGGAGACGGTAAATTCCAGCACGTTGTTGCCGCCGCGCGGCACCTTGAAGCCGAAGGGCGTCTCGACGCCGGGGGTGGCATTCAGCGTGGCGATCTCCTCGCCGTTCATGCGCACGGTGACGGTGGCGGGCGTATCGGTGCGGCGGCCGTCGTCGAAGACGCGTAAGCTCAGTTCCTGGTCCTCGTCGACGATGCCGAAGCGCGGCGCGCGCAGCACCTCGATGCGGCGGTCGAACTCGTCGGCCTTGCCGGTGACGAGGCCGTGGACGGGGGCATCGAAGCCAAGCGCCTGGCCGGCGGCGGGGGCGTCGTGGACCTGTCCGTCGGTGATGAAGACGGCGGCGCCGATGCGCGCCGGCGGCACATCGGAGATGGCCGAGGCCAGCGCCTCGAACAGCCGGGTGGAGGGCGCGTCGGAGGTGGCCGGATCGCGCACCTCGACGATGCGCGGCTCGATGCGGGCAAAGCGCGACAGCCGGTCCTTGAGGCCCTCGAGCGCCGCATCGGTCATGGCGGTGCGTTCCGGCGTTTCCTGGCTCTGGCTGCGGTCGACGATGACCGGCACGACGGTGGAGAGCGCCTCGCGGTCCTCCTGCATCAGAAGCGGATTGGCGAGTGCTGCCAGCACGGCCGCCGAGGCGAGCAGGCGGACGCCGGTGCCGCGCACGCCGCGGGCGAAACCCGCCGTGGCGAGGATGAGGGCCAGCACGGCGAGGGCCAGCAGGATGAACCAGGGAATGAAGGGAGCGAACTGGAGTGTCATGTCACTGCCCCAGCCGTTCGAGCAGGGCCGGCACATGCACCTGGTCGGCCTTGTAGTTGCCGGTCAGCATGTACATCATGATATTGACGCCGGAGCGGAAGGACATTTCGCGCTGCATCTCGTCCGGCGGTACGGTCGGCAGGACCGAGGCACCATTGGCGTCGATCGCCCAGGCGCCGAGCAGGTCGTTGCCGGTAATCAGGATCGGCGAGACGCCGTCGCCGGTGGAGGCGACGCCGCTGTTGGAGGTCTTTGCTTCCTGGCGGGCCTCGACCCAGAGCGGGCTGCCGGTGTAGCGGCCGGGGAAATTGGTCAGCAGATAGAAGGACCGCGTCAGCACGTGGTCGGAGGGCACCGGCTCCAGCGGCGGAATGTCGATATTGGCGAGGATCGCCTGCAGCCGCTCGCCATTGGCACTCGGTCCGCTTTCGTCGCCCAGCGCGGAGAACTGGTCGCGCGTGTCGAACAGCACGGTGCCGCCGGCGCGCATATACGCGTCGATCCGGCTGATCGCAGCGGCAGACGGCATGGGGGCGGTCGCCGAAATCGGCCAGAAGATGATCGGGTAGAAGGACAGCTCGTCGCTGGTGATGTCGAGGCCGACGGGCGGGGCCGGCTCCAGCGTCGTGCGGTAGGTGAGGAAGTCGGTGAGGCCGCGCAGGCCGTCTTCCGACAACTGGTCGACCTCGGCCTCGCCGGTGACGACATAGGCGAGGTGGGTGTTGTCGAGGCGCTCGAGGATCACCTCGTCACCGGGCTTGGCGTCGTCTGCCGATGCGCGGTCGCCTAGCGCGAAGAGCAGCACTGTGGCCAGCGCGAGCACGGACGCGGCGGCTGTGCGGCGCGGCAGGCGGGACAGGGCGCCGCCCATGAACAGGACGACGAGGCTGTCGATGACGAGAAGCGCGAAGGCGAGCGTCAGCAGGATCGGCTTCAGCGGCATGGCGGCGGTGCCGGCCAGCGGTTCGCGCGTGACGGCAAGCGCGGCGTCGACCCTCAGCGGCTGCAGCTCGGCGCCGACGGGCAGAAGGTTCAATGCTGCAAAGCCGTCCTCGGTGCCGTAGAGCCCGGGCGGGTTGTCGAAGGTCGCCGAGGTCGGGCGTGCCTCGCCGAGATCGAGCGGGCGGGCATTGCCGGTGTCCGCGGTCAGCGCGCCGCGTTCGGTGAGCAGGCGGAAGGGCGCAAGCGTGGCTCTCGCTGCCGGATCGGCATTGGCCGCAGCCGTGCCGGCGCGCGACAACTGCACCACCCGGCGCAGCATTTCGACGAACTCGCCGGAAATGGGCAGGTCGGACCAGGTGGCCTCGGCGCTGACATGGAAGAGAACGGTGCGACCGGCGCCGCTTTCTCTGACGGTGACAAGCGGCGTGCCATCGGCAAGACTCGCCCAGGTGCGTTCGGCCAGATCCGGCGTCGGCTCGGCCAGCACCTGGCGCTTGATCAGCACGCCGTCCGGCCTCGGCATGCCGGCAAAGGGGCCGAATTTCGGGAAGTCCGCGAGCGGCTGCGGCTCGGCCCAGGAGAGCGCTCCGCCGAGTTCGCGTTCGCCCTGGCGCAGGATGACGGGTACCAGTGGATCGCCTATGGGCGCGGCGGCGAGGCGGGGGCCGGCAAAGCGGATCAACGTGCCGCCCTGAGCGATCCAGGCCTGCAGTGGCTCGTAGACCGCTTCCGGCAGGCGGCCGATGTCGGCCAGCACGATGGCCGAGGGCTTCTGCGCCAGGATTTCCGGCACGGAGACGGCGAGGTCGGCGACGCCCGGCTTGATCAGGTCGGCATAGGGCGCCAGCGCCCGCTCGATATAGTAGAGCGGCGACAAGAGCGGCTGGAAATCGTCGCCGGCATCGCCGGAAATGAGCGCGACGCGGCGGCGGCGGAAACCGTCGTCGAGCAGATGCGTCGCCCCGGCCGTGGCAAGGCCGGCGATCGACAGGCGGGCAAAGTCGTTGCGCAGTTCGAACGGGGCGGCGATCTGGCCGCTGGCCACGGTTGCGCCGGGGGCGAAGTCGACCGCGCCGGAGGCGATGACGCGGCCCTGGCGGTCCTGGGCATCGACGATCAGGCTCCGAGCGGCGCTGCCGTCGAGGCGCGACAGGGTGACGGTGAGCGCGTCGGCGCCGTTGGATGCGCCGGTGATGGCGGTTGCGGCGGCGTTGTCGCCCTCGATCAGGCGGAGCTGTGCCGGCGAAAGTGCCGCCAGGTCGACCATCAGGTCTTCCTTGTCGTCGGCGGCGATGCCGTCGGAGAGGACGGCCAGCGTGCCGGGTCCTGTCCCGTCAAGCGCTGCGCGAAGGGCGTCGAGCGCGCGGGCCCGGTCAGGCCGCAGCGGCTTCGGGCTTGCGGCGCGCAGTCTTTCCAGCGCGGCTGCGGCGCCGGCCGGCACGGCGTCGTGGCTGGCATCGGCGGTGAAGACGATCGAAACGGGAAGGTCGCGGTCGCTTGCATCGCCAATCAGGGCTTCGGCGGTCTCGACGCGGCGATCCCAGTCGGCGACGGTCGCCCAGCCGTTGTCGACGACGAGCACCAGCGGGCCGTCGGTCGACAGCGAGGCGTTGCGCGGATTGAGCACCGGGTCGGCCAGCGCGAAGATCACCAGGGCTGCCAGCATCATGCGCAGCAGCGTCAGCCACCACGGGCTCTTCGACGGCGTCTCGTCGCGCTTGAGCACACCGGCGAGGATGCGCAGGGGCGGGAAGACTTCGGTCTTCGGGCGCGGCGGGGTGAGCTTCAGCAGCCACCAGATCAGCGGCAGGGCGGCGAGCGCGATCAGCACGGCAGGGGTGGCGAAGGCGAGCGGCAGGGCGTTCATGGCGCGGCGCTCCGGCTCGTGAGCGGCGGCGTGCCGGAGAGATACATGTGGACTGCGACCAACGCGTCGGAGGCTAGGCGGTCGGTCGAATGATGGACGAAACTCCAGCCGAGTCGGCGCAACTGCTCGCCGAGGTTTTCGCGGCGGGCGAGATAGGCGCGACGATAATCGTCGCGCAGCCCCTCGGCGCGGCCGGAGACGAGCTTCTGGCCGGTTTCCGGATCGGTGAATTCGGTGCGACCGGTATAGGGGAAGCTTTCTTCGGCCGGATCGGCGATCTCCACCACGTGGCCGCGCAGGCCGCGGCGGGCGAGCGGCGCGATCTTCTCCATGATCGCGTCGGCGTCATCGAGGAAATCGCCGATCAGCACGATGTCGCTCGCGCCGCGGATCATCGCCGTGTCCGGCAGGCCGCCCGACAGCGGGGTATGAATGATCGCGGTTGCCAGCCGTTCGGCGGCGTTGCGGGCCGAGGCCGGCTCCATGACGCCCGGGCAGCCGATGCGTTCGCCGGAGCGGGCGAGGATTTCGGCAAGCGCCAGCATCAGCACGAGGGCACGGCTTTCCTTGGAGACGGGGGCGAGCGTCGACTTGTACATCATCGAAGGAGAAAGATCGGCCCAGAGCCAGACGGTGTGGGCGGCCTCCCATTCGCGGTCGCGGATATAGGTGTGGTCGTCGCGGGCGGAGCGGCGCCAGTCGATGCGGGCGAAGCTCTCGCCTTCGGCGTAAGGGCGGAACTGCCAGAAATTCTCGCCGATGCCGCGCTTGCGCCGTCCGTGCCAGCCGGCGATCACCGTATTGGCGATGCGGCGGGCCTCGACCATGCAGTCGGGCACGAGGCTGGCGCGCTGGCGGGCGCGGGTCAGCGCGTCCCCGGCGGGGGTCTGCTCGACGATCTGGCCGATGGCTGCCACGTGTCCGCGATCCTTCCGGGTTTCTAGCTGCGCGCCTGCTTCACCAGTCCGGCGATCACGTCGCGCACCGACATGCCTTCGGCGCGGGCGGCGAAGGTGAGCGCCATGCGGTGTTCGAGAACGGGTTCGGCCAGCGCATGGACGTCGTCGAGCGAGGGGGCGAGGCGGCCTTCGTAGAGCGCGCGCGCGCGGGCGCAGAGCATCAGCGCCTGGCCGGCGCGAGGCCCGGGACCCCAGGCGACCGCCTTGTCGGTCTCGGCATTGCCATGGCCGGGGCGGGCGGAGCGCACGAGCGACAGGATGCCGTCGACGACGCTGTCGGAGACCGGCATCTGGCGGATCAGCTTCTGGATCTCGATCAGGCGGGGGGCGGTCAGGACGCCGGCCGCCTTCTGGTCGCTGACGCCGGTGGTTTCCAGCAGGATCTGCCGTTCGGCGGCCAGTTCCGGATAGCCCACGTCGACCTGCAGCAGGAAGCGGTCGAGCTGGGCTTCGGGCAGCGGATAGGTGCCTTCCTGCTCCAGCGGGTTCTGGGTGGCGAGAACGTGAAAAGGAGCGGGCAGGTCATAGGGCCGGCCGGCGATCGTCACCTGGTATTCCTGCATCGACTGCAGCAGCGCCGACTGGGTGCGCGGGCTGGCGCGGTTGATCTCGTCGGCCATCAGCAGCTGGGCGAAGACCGGGCCCTTGATGAAGCGGAAGGAGCGCCGGCCGTTCTCGTCCTGGTCCATGACCTCGGTGCCGAGAATGTCGGAGGGCATCAGGTCCGGGGTGAACTGGATGCGGTTGGCGTCGAGGCCGAGCACGGTGCCGAGCGTGGTGACGAGCTTGGTCTTGGCAAGGCCCGGCACGCCGACCAGCAGCGCATGACCGCCCGACAGGATGGCGAGCAGGGTGTTCTCCACCACCTTTTCCTGGCCGAAGATGACCTTCGAGACGGCAAGGCGCACGGCGGCGATGTCGGCGAGCGCCTTTTCGGCGGCCTCGATGATGGCCTTTTCGTCGAGGGCGGCATCCGGGGTTGGCATCAGGCCCATGGTCTTCTCCATCTGGTTTGCCGTCATAGCCGAATCGGGGCGCTCTTCCCGACAGCGGCACTTGAAACTAACTTATTCCCCAACGGGCGGCTGACAAGCGCGTTTCGAATGACTATCTCGTGACATAACACTGATTAGGCACCAACCGGGACGCAAAGATGGCAGGCGATACGCTGAAGGCGACGACGGATGCGGCCGGACTGGCGGCGATGATTTCGCGCGCGGCGGCGCAGACGGCCGGCGGCAAGCCGAGCCTGCCGCCCGTGGAGCGCTGGGAACCGCCGTTCTGCGGCGATATCGACATGGAAATCCGTGCCGACGGGACCTGGTTCTACATGGGCACGCCGATCGGCCGCGCGCCGCTCGTGCGGCTGTTCTCGACGGTGCTGCGCAAGGACGAGGACGGCAAGACCTATCTCGTAACACCTGTGGAGAAAGTCGGCATCCGCATCGAGGATGCGCCCTTTCTAGCGGTCGAGATGAGCGAGAGCGAGCGGGACGGGAACAAGCTGCTGACCTTCCGCACCAATGTCGGCGACCTGGTCGAGGCCGGGCCGGACCATGCGCTGCGCTTCGTCGTGCATGGCGAGAACCATGAGCTGAAGCCTTATCTGCATGTGCGCGGGCGGCTGGAGGCTCTGGTGTCGCGCGCCGTCATGTACGACCTGGTGGAACAGGGCGAGACGGTGGAGATCGACGGGGTGGAGATGTTCGCGGTCCGCTCGGGCGAGACGATCTTTCCGGTGATGCCGGCGGCAGAACTCGAGCGGCTGTCGAAATGAGCTTCGACATCTATTCCGCCGCCGACTTCCGCCACCGCGCGCTCAACCAGATCGGCGCGCCGATCGAGCATGCCTGGCGCGACCACGGCGACCACATCCTCAATCCCGAAGGTCTGATCGAGATCGAGGGGCTGAAGCTCAAGGACGCCGCCGTGCTGGTTCCGGTGGTCGACGATCCCGACGGGGCGAAGGTGATCCTCACCCAGCGCACGGCGAAGCTTCGCAAGCATTCCGGTCAGGTCGCCTTTCCCGGCGGCGGCATCGACGAGGGCGACCTGTCGCCGGAAGTGGCGGCGCTGCGCGAGGCCGAGGAGGAGATCGGGCTCGATCCGTCCTTCGTCGAGACGGTCGGCCGGCTGCCGCAATATCTGTCCGGCACGGGCTTTCGCATCGTGCCCGTGCTCTCCGTGGTCCGGCGCGGCTTCGTCATCAAGCCCAATCCCGACGAGGTCGATGCGGTGTTCGAAGTGCCGCTGTCCTTCCTGATGAACCCGGACAATCACCAGCGCGACAGCCGCACCTGGCAGGGGATCGTCCGGCATTTCTACGTAATGCCCTATGGCGAGCGCCATATCTGGGGCATTACCGCCGGCATCATCCGGACGCTTTATGAAAGGCTCTATGCATGACCAACCTGTCGAACGAGTCCTGGTTCACCGATCCGGCTCTGCAGCGGCTGTTCGCGCTGCTGAACGCGGACGGCGGCGAGGCGCGGGTGGCCGGCGGGGCGGTGCGCAACAGCCTGATGGGCCTGCCGGTCGCCGACATCGATCTTGCCACCACGCTTCCACCCGAGATGGTGATGGAGCGGGCCAAGGCCGCGGGCATCAAGGCGGTGCCGACCGGGATCGACCACGGCACGGTGACGCTGGTGCTTGACGGCAAGGGCTTCGAGGTGACCACGCTTCGCCGCGACGTCGAGACCGACGGCCGGCGCGCCAAGGTGGCTTTCGGCGAGGACTGGCAGGAGGATGCTGAGCGGCGCGACCTGACGATCAACGCGCTCTATGTCGGGGCCGATGGCGAGGTGATCGATCTCATCGGCGGTCTGCCGGACATCGAGACGAAGACGGTGCGGTTCCTCGGCGATGCCGACACGCGGATCGCCGAGGACTATCTGCGCATCCTGCGCTTCTTCCGCTTTTTCGCCCATTACGGCGGCGGGCGGCCGGATCCGGCGGGCCTCAAGGCCTGTTCGCGGGCGAAGGACAAGCTTTCGACGCTTTCGGCGGAGCGGGTCTGGGCGGAGACGAAGAAGCTGCTAGCCGCCCGCGATCCGGGCCGTGCGCTCTTGTGGATGCGCCAGTCCGGCGTGCTCGGGGCGATTCTGCCTGAGACCGAAAAATGGGGGATCGACGCGATCCCGGCGCTGGTGGCGGCCGAGCAGGCGCTCGGCTGGGAGCCGGATCCGATGCTGCGTCTTGCCGCGATCGTGCCGAAGGACGCGGAGCGGTTGGCGGGTCTTGCGCAGCGCCTGCGGCTGTCGAATGCCGAGGCCGCCTTCCTCGACCGGTTCGCCCGGGCGCCGAAGCCGAACGGGGAGGTAACGGATGCCGCCTTCGACCGGGAACTCTACCGCTTCGGCAAGGACGGCGTGATCGCGACCCTGAAGATCGATCTCGCCACCGCGCGCAGCAATGCCGCCGTCGATCCGAAGGCCATGGCGAAGACCGGGCGGCTGTCGGTGCTTTTGACTAGGGCGGAGAAATTCGAACGGCCGGTCTTTCCCCTGAGCGGTGCCGACGTGCTGGCGGCCGGGGCTGCCCCGGGACCCAAGGTGGGTGAAACGCTGAAGGCGCTGGAGCAGGAGTGGATCTCGTCCAACTTCTCCTTAGACCGGGCGAAGCTGCTCGCCCGGCTGTCCGATCTTATCACGACTTGATTCAAGTCGTTGCGAAAGCGATTCCGTCAGGGCGGCCAAGAGACTGAAACTGAACGGAATTCGCTGTGGACCTCACATGTTGATTCAAGTGTGTGCGAGGGCCATCGCGGCGCCTAACCTTCAGGCGGCTTGCGCCTGATCGGTGATCCTGGCCTTGATGGCGTCGACCATGGTTTCGCGGATGATCGTTTCGCCATGAGCGGTCCGCATGTGCTCGACCGAGCGGCGGACGACTTCGGCTTCCTCCTCGGCGCGGGTGTGCCAGGGGCAGCCCGGAACCAATGAACCGCATTCAAACTGCTTCATGTCGCATCTCCTCTTCGACTGGGTTCAACGCGTCGAAGCATATCATGAAACGCTAATCAGGCAAAGATTGGACACGTCCAGCGGGCAGAAGGGGCGCTGACGGGCGCCCGCTGCCGCTTTGCGAAGATCCGGCCGGACTGCCTATTCCGGCATGGCCCAGGCGCGGAATACCGAGCCGTTGGCCTGGGGGTGACGACGGCGCGAGGCGCCCTCGATGTCGTTGGCGGCGGCGAGATCGGTCAGGTCGCGACCGCCGAGGCCCAGCTGGACCTGTTCGACGAAATAGGCGTGGGGAAGATCGACGCCGCTCGTCGCCCGCAACTGTTCGGCGAGGCGATCGATCAGTTCGGGAGCGTCGAGCGCCCGGTCGGTTGTTGCGGATTGCTGGGGTGGAATGCTGCTCGGGTAGGCCATCGCACATCTCCTCCATGTAACCAAGGAAACGATAACACGGTGGCAGCCTATTCCAAGTGCAATTTAGTGTCGCAGGCCGGGGTTGCCAAAAATGTGACCAAAAACAGAGGCGGCCGGTTGCCCACCCCGAAGAATTGATGCGTTAGACGGGGTTACGGCCAGCGCACCACCGGCGGCATGGAGGACAGGATCGATTCGACATTGCCGCCCGTCTTCAGGCCGAAGATCGTTCCGCGGTCGTAGAGCAGGTTGAATTCGACGTAGCGGCCGCGGCGGACCAGTTGTTCGTCGCGGTCCTCTTCAGTCCAGGGCTGGTTGAAGTTCGACCGCACGATTTTCGGATAGACGAGATTGAAGGCACGGCCGACGTCCTGGACGAAGGCGAAGTCCGCGGCCCAGCCGCCCCGCTCCTCGGGGGAGTGGAGCCAGTCGAAGAAGATGCCGCCGATGCCGCGGGCCTCGTTGCGATGCGGCAGGAAGAAGTATTCGTCGCACCAGGCCTTGTAGGCCGGATAGTCCGCGACGGTCGCGTGGCGGCCGCAGGTGATTTCCATGGCGCGGTGGAACAGGCGGCTGTCCTGGTCCTCCTGGGTGCGGCGCCTGTCGAGCACCGGGGTCAGGTCCGCGCCGCCGCCGAACCACTGGCTGGTGGTCACGACCATGCGCGTGTTCATGTGCACGGCCGGGACGTTAGGATTGACCGGATGGGCGATCAGCGAAATGCCCGAGGCCCAGAAGCGCGGATCTTCCTCGGCACCCGGCATGGTCTTGCGGAATTCCGGCGAGAACTCGCCATGCACCGTCGAGGTATGCACCCCGACCTTCTCGAAGACGCGGCCTTCCATCATCGACATGCGGCCGCCGCCGCCGGCGCCGCCGTCACGCTGCCAGTCCTTGGGGGTGAAACGGCCGGGCGCCTGGTCGGCCAGCGGGCCGGAAAGCTCGTCCTCGAGGGCCTCAAAGGAGGCGCAGATCGTGTCGCGCAGGCTTTCGAACCAGGCGCGTGCGGCGAGCTTCTTGTCCTCGATGTCGTGCGGCAGGCCTTTCGGCAGGTCAGGTCTTTGCATGGCTTCCCCTGGGCATCAGCCCACGCGTGGCGACTCGTCGCCCATTTCAACCTTGGAATTAACAGGAGCGCCCCGTCTCGAACAGCGGCGCGGCGGCCACGTCCCCGAAATTCGACTCGCAAAAGCGCAAAGGGGGCATTATTTTAGCGGCCAGCGAGGTGTTTTATGAGCAGAATACCCGGTCCCCCGCCGCTCGACGGCCTGAAAAAGCGCATTGCCAGCCACCGGCTTGCCAAGGCCGGCAGCGACGGCGGACATTTCGTGCGCGAAACCTTCTGCCTGACGCGCGACGAGGCGCGGGCCAAGGCGCGCGAATGGTTCGACAGCTTCCCGAAGGCCGCCTACTGGACGGAAGTGGAGAGCTGGCGCCAGCTGGACGGCGACCAGATCGAGTTCACCATGCGCCGCCTGCCGTCGGCCGACTGAGCGGGGCGGGGGGCATTCGTTGCGCCAGCCCCCGCATTCTGCGGGTTTCAGCGGCAATCGCTAAACTTCTAAGGATTTCTTAAAGCGGATATCAAAACGCCTTTGGCATGATCGTACCTGTTGACGGTCTGCGCATTGGCGCGCGGACCCGGCATGAGGCCCATCGTCAAAGCCATGGCCATTGCCCGGCATTTCTCGTGGTTCACAGCAAGGACAGCTGATGACAAGTGTTTCCTTTAATGCGACGGCCGCCTCGGCACTGTCGCTGCTGACCGGTTCGAGCCGAGCGCTCGAAGCGACGCAGTCACGGGTGGCCTCCGGCAAAAGGGTCGACGAGGCATCGGACAACGCCGCCTACTGGTCGATCGCCACGACGATGAGCGCCGACGCCATGTCGCTGTCCAGCGCCGAGGACGCGACCGGGCTTTCCGCCGCAATCACGGATACAGCCGCGCTCGGCATGGAGGCGGCGACCTCGATCGTCGCCGAGATCCAGTCGAAGCTGATCCTCGCCCAGGCGGTCGGCACGAACCGCTCGGCGGTCAATGCGGAGATCACCCAGCTCAAGGCGCAGCTCGGCACGATCGCCCAGTCGAGTTCCTTCAACGGCCAGAACTGGCTCAATCTCGATGCCGGCCAACAGCCCAAAGTCCAGTCGATGGTTGCCTCCGTCACCAGCAATGGCGACGGCGACGTATCGGTCAACGTGATCGATTTCGACACGGCGAAGTCGACGCTGATCAGCGGCCAGGACGCGCAGGACGGGTTGCTGACCCAGTCCTATGCCGGCACCACGAGGAGTGGCGTGGTCTATGACTATCACCTGCTCGACGCCAAGTCGGCAGTTCCGGTCGCCGCCAGCTCGAAGGAGATCTCGGTGTCCGACACGACGACGAGCGACGAGTTCGACGGCATGATCTCGGCGATGAACTCGATGATGACCAACATGATCGACGCCAGCGCCAATCTCGGCGCCACCCGCAGCCGGATCGCCTCCAGCACGGAGTTCCTGCAGGACCTTCAGGACGTCACCGAGATCGGCATTGGCCGTCTGGTGGATGCGGATATGGAAGAGGAGGCGGCCAAGCTCTCTGCGCAGAAGGTTCAGCAACAGCTGCAGACCATCGGCCTCAACATCGCAAACAACAGCATGGGCGCCTCGCTGCAGCTGTTCGCCTGAGCGTGACCTAGTGAACAGGGCGACGGCGAAGGCTCCGCCGAACCTTTACATCGAGAGCCCGGCGCATCGTCCTGATGTTCCGGGCTCTTTTCTTTGGGGATGCCGGTTTGCCGAGCCGTCAGCGACGGGGCGGCCCCTTCGGTTTCTGAGCCTTGTGCGGGCCGCGGGCCGCCTTGCGTGGTGCACCGCGCGGCGGCGCGGCGGCCGGGACCGGTTCGGGAGCGGGCTCGACCGCGGGCGTTTCGGCTTGGACTTCAGGCTGCGCCTCGACAATTGCCTCAACCGACGCGGCGGGCGCTTCTTCCTCTTCGGCGGTGGTCGCAGGGGTCTCCTCCTGGATCGCTTCGGCTTCATCATCCAGGTCTGCAGCGACAGCAGGCTGTTCCGTTTGCTCGGGCGTGGCCGCCTCCACCGGTTCAACTGCCGTTTCTTCGGCGGACGCCATTGCGGCGACCGGTTCGGTGACTGTCACGGGCTCTTCAACGGCGGCCGCTTCGCTCTCGGCGGTTTCCGTCGCGGCTGCGGCTTCGGGCTCGGATTCGAGGCTCGGCGATGCGGCCGGCGGTTCGGCACTCACCGCCGGGAGACTGACGATTTCCTCCGGCTCGACGACGGCCGGCAGGCTGCGGGCGATGATGTCCTTGAGGATCTTGGTGACCTGCAGGGCGCCGGCAAAGTCGGTATTGGTCGCGTGCCCGGCGAGCGGCACGCGGATGTCGCTGGCGATCTGCGGACGGGAATTGATCTCGCCGAACCAGTCGAGCTCGCCGATCACGTCGACGACGTCGCGGCAATCCGGCGGCATGGTGATGCGCCCGCCGAAAGTGACGATGCGCAGGCCGCTGGCCATGCTGCGCAGACGCGCGGGTTCCTCTTCGCGTATGGAATAGAGCGCTTCGGACAGTACCCGGTTGCCGCGCGAATGGCCGGCAAGCAGATGGAAGGAGAGGGCGGGGTCGGCGAGCAGGGTCTCGACGGTGTCGGTGTCGAGCGCGCTCGGATGCTGTTTCAGCGCCAGCTTGTGACGATCCTCGTAGGCGCCCAGATGCGGGCGGCCGACGACGTCGTCGATCACCTCGAGATCGTTGCGCATGTGGCCGAGCCAGCCGAAGAAGAACGAGCCGCCGATCGTCTCGTTGATGATGTCGCCAAGGCCGTAGCCCGACACGACGGCGGCGACCGGCTCGCCGATCGCGTCGGCGACGTTGCGGGCGAAAGCCGCAGCCCCGATCGCCGAACCGCCGATGCCGGCCACCGCGAGCGCGTGTACGTCGCGCCCGCCGCGCAGCTTGTATTCCGCCACGCTGTCGCAGATGGTCAGCATGGCGCCGCCGCTCGGCGGCACGATCATGATCAGGCCTTCGGAGGCGAGCGAGTCGCTGATGTAGAAGGTCTCCTCCGCGGTCAGCGACTCCACGTCGTAGAAAATGGCATCGAGCCCGGTATTGCGCAGGCGCCAGGGCTCAAGCGCGGCATTGCGGGCAGGGCGATGCTGAAGCCGCTCCGGAAAGCTCAGGCTTCGGGCAAACTGGGTCAAACTCAGGGCGAATGCGGTCTCGAACATCGATCGTCTCCCGGTTTATGCTGCGCTGCAATATATCATCCGTCGGTAGAATTAGCAAATTCTACGGGGGCACGAGCCATCATGCCGCAGGTGCAGATGTAACCGGCGCACGCGCGGCATGCCGGCCGGTGCAGCCAGTCTAGCCGCATTTGACGACGGTTGATTGATGGACGGCAGGGACGCGCCCGATGTCAGGGGCGGGCGCAGCGTCAACCGGTCTGGCGCAGCGCCTCGCCGGCGATCATCGCGGCGGACATGGCGACATTGATCGAGCGTTGGCCCTCGACCATGGGGATGATGACGCGTGCATCGGCTCCGTCGTGCACCGTCTCGGGCACGCCGGCGCTTTCTCGGCCGAAGAGCAGGATGTCATCGGGGCGGTAGGCGAAATCGGTATAGCGCTCGGCCGCCTTGGTCGAGGCGAGGACCAGACGCCGCCCGCTTGCGCGCCGCCATTCCTCGAAACGCTCGAAATTGACGTGTCGGGCAAGCGATACGCTCGCCAGATAATCCATGCCGGCGCGCTTCAGGTTGCGGTCGGAAATGTCGAAGCCGGCGGGCTCGATGATGTCGACGCCCAGGCCCAGGCAGGCGGCGAGCCTCAGGATCGTGCCGGTATTGCCGGGAATGTCGGGCTGGTAGAGGGCGATGCGAAGTCCGGTCATGGCTCTTCCTATCGCGGCACGGCCATGTCACTCAAGCGATCGTTTGGCGCAATTGCCTGTTGTCTTCAGGCAACAGGTCGTTGGGATCGAACAAGGGCCGGAGGTTTGATGCTTTTCAATTCGGCATGGGACAGGTAGAAAGCACTCCTCTTCAACACGCAACAGGGAGGCCTCGATGATATCACATGGTATGACGCGCCTTCCGGTGCCGCACTACTTGCAGGCTGCGTGACGGCGACCTGGTCGCCCATCTTCCAAGACTTTTCCATTTGAATCACCTTGCGGCCGTCTGCGGCCTCATTGTCTGATTTTTCAGCCCTCCCGGTTCCGCCCGGCGGAATCCGGTTTCAAACCGGGCACGATTTTCTGGAGAATTCCGCATGTTTTCGTGGTTCGAGAACCGCCTCAATCCCTATCCGCCGGAAGCCCCCGTGCTGCCGCCGAAGGGTCTCGTGGCCTTCTGCTGGCACTATACCAAGCCGGCCGCCCCTTGGCTGCTGCTGCTCGGGCTGTGCTCGATGCTGATCGCCGTCGGCGAGGTGCTGCTTTACCAGTTCCTCGGCAATATCGTCGACTGGCTGTCGGTCGCCGACCGCGCCACCTTCCTTGAGACGGAGAAGGGCCGGTTGATCTGGATGGCGGCGCTGCTTCTCGTCGGCCTGCCGGTCGTCGGCTTCATCCACACGCTGACCATGCACCAGGTGCTGGCCGGCAATTTCCCGATGATCGCCCGCTGGCAGATGCACCGCTTCCTGCTGCGCCACTCGATGACCTTCTTCGCCAACGAGTTCGCCGGCCGGGTGTCGACTAAGGTGATGCAGACCTCGCTCGCCGTGCGCGAAGCGGTGATGAAGATCATCGACGTGTTCGTCTATGCGATCAGCTTCTTCGTCTCGATGCTGGCGCTGGTGTTTGCCGCCGACTGGCGGCTGGTGGCGCCGCTGATCATCTGGATCGTCGTCTACACGCTGATCCTCACCTTCTTCGTCCCGCGCCTGCGCCGGCTCTCCAGCGAGCAGGCCGACGCACGCTCGATGATGACGGGTCGGATCGTCGACAGCTATACCAACATCGCCACGGTGAAGCTGTTCTCCCATGCCGGGCGTGAGGAAGCCTATGCCAAGGACGGCATGAACGCCTTCCTCGACACCGTGCATCGGCAGATGCGGCAGATCACGCTGCTCAATGTCTTCGTCGACATCAACAATGCCATCGTGCTCTTCGCCATTTCGGGGCTCAGCATCTGGTTCTGGCTGGGCGGCACGGTTTCGGTCGGCGCGATCGCGGTCGCCATCGGCCTGGCGATGCGCATCAACGGCATGTCGCAGTGGATCATGTGGGAGGTTTCGGCGCTCTTCGAAAACATCGGCACGGTCTATGACGGCATGGGCATGATGACGAAGCCGCACGACATCGTCGATGCCGGCGGCGCCAAGGCCCTCCAGGTGCCCAAGGGCGAGATCGTCTACGACCATGTCCGGTTCCACTACGGCAAGGACAAGGGCGTGATCGAGGACTTCTCGCTGACCATCAAGGCCGGCGAAAAGGTGGGCCTGGTCGGACGTTCCGGTGCCGGCAAGACGACGCTGATGAACCTGCTGCTGCGTTTCTACGATCTCGAGAAGGGCCACATCGTGATCGACGGCCAGGATATTTCCGCGGTGTCGCAGGACAGCCTGCGGGCACTGATCGGCGTCGTCACCCAGGATACCTCGCTTCTGCACCGCTCGATTCGCGACAACATCGCCTACGGGCGGCCGGAGGCGAGCGATGCGGAGGTGCTGGAGGCGGCCAGGCGCGCCAATGCGACCGAGTTCATCGAGGGTCTGGTCGACATGCAGGGCCGCAAGGGGCTCGACGCACAGGTCGGCGAACGAGGCGTGAAGCTCTCCGGCGGGCAGCGGCAACGCATCGCGATCGCCCGGGTGTTCCTCAAGAACGCGCCGATCCTGGTGCTCGACGAAGCGACGTCGGCGCTCGATTCCGAGGTCGAGGCGGCGATCCAGGAAAGCCTGTTCTCGCTGATGGAGGGCAAGACGGTCATTGCCATCGCCCACCGCCTATCGACGCTGACCCAGATGGACCGGCTGGTCGTCCTCGACAAGGGCCGGATCATCGAGACCGGCACGCATGGCGAACTGGTCGCCGAGGGCGGCGTCTATGCCGACCTGTGGAACCGCCAGTCAGGCGGCTTCCTCGCCGACCAGGTGGACCAAGCCACTGAAGAAGCTGCCGAATAAGACTTTAGTTGAGTAAGAATATGCGCAAGGGCGGAACGACAGAAATTCCGCCCTTCGCAACTGCGAAAGGTTACCCGCAAGAATCCACGTGCCAAAACGGCGCACGTGCAAGGTTTCGTTTAATTGTTTCAATTTAACTTAATAAGTACCCGACGTATTTTGATCGAAAAATGATTTTTCCTGGGCTTTTGCCCTGGTTGTTGGGATGTCCTTCCCCTCCCGGAACAAGTCCAATGTCCAATATTAAAATCAAAGTCATGTTGCCGCTGCTCTTTGCCGTCATCGTTCTGCTCGGCATCATCCAGGGTGCGATGGCCGTCAAGTTCATCGAAGACGTCAAAGGCGAAGTCGAGGTCATCGGTCGCGAACGGATGCCGCGCACGCTGGCGGTGGCGAAGATGAACGCGCAGTTCGCCGAAGTCCGCCGCAATTATGCGATCATTCTCAGCGCCGACGACGCCGCGGAACTGGCAAGACAGACCGAGTCGCTCAATAAAGCGGTCGCGGCCCGCGACGCAGCCTTCGATGCCTTCGGCGCGATGATCACCAGCAACGTCGCGGTCGAGCTGTTCGATCGCCTGAAGGCCACGTTGGTCGACTACGACAAGCTGGGCGCAGAACTGCTGACCCACAAGGCCGCGGCCGATACGGCGGCCGCCAAGGCGCTGTTCTCCGGCAAGATGACCGAAGTCGCCAAGGCGGCCTCTGCCCGTATGAACGACATCGTCGAGCTGAACATATCCACGACGGACGTCGCGATCGCCCATGCGGATTCCGTGTCGGCCTTCTCGATCGTTGCGACGATCGCCTCCGTGCTGATCACAGCGCTCATCGCTGCGGCTGCGGCGATCCTCAGCTTTCTCAGGATCGCACGGCCGATCACCGAGATCACGCATGCGATGAACAACCTGGCGGCCGGCGACACGGCGCACCCCATTCCGTTCGAGACCCACAAGGACGAGATCGGCGAGATGGCTGCCGCCGTTGGCGTATTCCGCCACAATGCGATCGAACGGGCAAACCTCGAGCGCCAGGCCGAGCAGAGCCGCAGCCTGACCGAGCAGGAGCGCATCGCCCGCGAAGAGCAGAAGGCCCGCGAAGCGGCCGAGGTACAGTTCGCCGTCGACCAGCTGGCGGGCGGTCTCCAGCGCCTGTCGGACGGCGACCTTGCCGCGAAGATCGACGCCGCCTTCGCCGATCATCTCGACGGATTGCGCGTCAACTTCAACCAGTCGGTCCGCAAGCTGCAGGACGCGATGCGTGCCGTCGGCGAGAATGCCCTTGCCATCGATGCCGGCGCCCGCGAAATCCTGTCGGCGGCCGACGACCTGTCCAAGCGGACCGAACAGCAGGCAGCCTCGGTGGAGGAGACGGCTGCCGCGCTCGAGGAAGTGACGACCGCCGTCAAGGATTCCTCGGTCCGCGCCGAGGAGGCCGGCCAACTGGTTGCCCGGACCCGGGAAGGGGCCGAGACATCGGGCGAGATCGTCCGCCGTGCCGTCAGCGCGATGCAGGCGATCGAGAAGTCGTCGGGCGAGATCGGCAATATCATCGGGGTCATTGACGACATCGCCTTCCAGACCAACCTTCTGGCGCTCAACGCCGGTGTGGAAGCGGCCCGCGCCGGGGAAGCCGGCAAGGGTTTCGCCGTCGTCGCCCAGGAGGTGCGCGAGCTTGCCCAGCGTTCGGCCAATGCCGCCAAGGAGATCAAGGCGCTCATCACCACTTCGGGCGAGCAGGTCCGCAACGGCGTGGCTCTCGTCGACGAGACCGGCAAGGCGCTGGAGAAGATCGTCTCCGAGGTGCAGGAGATCAACCGCAATGTCGGGCAGATCGTCACGTCGGCCCGGGAGCAGTCGACCGGCCTCCTGGAGATCAACACGGCGGTCAACACCATGGACCAGGGGACCCAGCAGAATGCGGCGATGGTCGAGCAGTCGACCGCCGCGAGCCACAGCCTTGCCCAGCAGGCATCGGCGCTGACGGCGCTGCTTGGCCAGTTCACGCTCGGCGACGGCCAGGCCCATGGCGCGCTGCAGACGGTGAGGGCAGCTACGCCCGCCTCGCGTCCGGCGCCTTCGCCGGCCCGTGCGCTCGGCCAGAAGCTCGCCGGCGCCTTTCGCGGCAATGCAGCCGTCGTCCAGGAGAGCTGGACGGAATTCTGATTCGCGTCCAAGCGAAACGCACGAACATCCAGAGACGGGGCCGAGGGCCCCGTTTCGCATTTCGGCCCCATGTCCCCGACGGTCGGCGCGGCGTGGGTAATCCTCAATTCCAGGCCCGTGCAGTTGTCCTGTACGCGCCTCGCCGACAAATCGATTGCCGCTGCGCCGGGCCGAGGTTATGCAGCCCTGCGTGCCTCACAAAGCGGGCAGGCGCGGTTGGCCGGGATTTCTCCATGCGACACTATCTCGATTGGGTCTGGGCAGGGCTGGCCGGCGGTCTGCTGGCCGTCATGATCACCATCAACAGCGGGCTGGCGGCGCATTCGACGCCGTTCGTCGCCTCTTGGGTCGTGCATGGGGTCGGGGCGGTTGCCGCCTTCTTCCTGCTGCGCGTCAATCTGCTGCTGGTATCGAAACGGGCGGGCGCTGTGACGCACGGGGCTTCGAAGCCGCCGCTCTGGTCCTATCTCGGCGGCGCGCCGGGCGCCTTTGCCGTGGCGCTCTCCTCGATCGCCGTCAATTCCGAGCTGGCGCTCGCCGGCGGGCTTTCGCTTCTGCTCGTCGGCCAGATCCTGTTCGGCCTGATCTCCGATCTCTGGGGCCTGTTCGGTACGCCGAAGCGCCTGCTCAACCGCTTCGACCTGATGGCTGCGGCCTGCGTGATCGCCGGCAGCGCGCTCATCATCTATTCGGGAGGCGCGTGATGCTGACCGCTGTTCTGATCGCCCTGGCCGGCGGGGCCGCCGTCGGCATGAGCCGCTCGATCAACGGGCGTCTCACCATGGACCGCGGGGCATTTCGCGCCTCGTTCTGGAACCATTTCATCGGTTTTGCCCTGCTCACCGTCTTCGTCGTCTTCTTCGAGCGGCAGGGGCTGGCGCTGCTTGGCCAGGTACCGGGCTGGGCCTTCACCGGCGGCATGATCGGCGCCGTGTTCGTCGCCATCTCCTCCTATGTCTTCCCGCGCATCGGCGCTGCCCGCTCGGCCCTGCTGATCATCGGCGGGCAGATGATCGCCGGGCTGGCGATCGACTATCTGCGCGGCACCGCAACCTTCCATGTCGGCCAGCCGGCCGGCGTGGCGCTTATCCTGTTCGGCATCTATCTCACGCGCTTCTCCAAGTGACGGCACAGAGGTTAACCTTCGGGACGTCCGTGGTGATGACGCGAATGTAGTCCCTTTCCGTTCGCATTTTCTTTGCCCTGCGGCGGAATCCGCCTATATCGCTTGGCATGATCTTCCGCTCCGTCGCCCGCCTGTTCGAAAACTGGATCTCTCCCTTTGCCCGCTCGGACGACCTCAGGCCGCCGTCCGGAACCTGGGCCTTCGTCTGGTTCTATGTGAGCCAGGCGAAGATGCCCTTCGTCATGATGGCGCTGTTCGGCGGCGCGGTCGCAATGCTCGAGGCGGCGCTGTTCTGGTTCGTCGGCCGGCTCGTCGATCTGCTCGACACCGTGCCGAAGGAGGCAGGCTGGGACGGCCTGCTCGCCGCCCATGGCGGAGAACTGCTTGTCATGGCGCTGATCGTGCTCGCCGGCCGCTTCGTCGTCGTGACGATCGGGGCGCTGGTCGAGGAGCAGGTGATCGTCCTCAACTTCTTCAATTTGGTGCGCTGGCAGGCCTATGCCCATGTGGCGCGCCAGTCGCTCTCCTTCTTCCAGAACGATTTTTCCGGCCGCATCGTCACCAAGGTCTGGTCGGCCGGGCAGTCGACCGGCGACCTCCTGACCTCGCTGCTGCAGGTCGTTTGGTTCATGGTGATCTATACCGCGTCGACCATGGCGCTGGTGGCGCAGCTCGACTGGCGGCTCGCCGGCATCATCGCGCTGTGGATCGCCGTGTTCCTCGTTCTGGCGCGCATCTTCGTGCCGCGCATCCGCCGCCATGCCAAGGATACGGCGGAAGCGGCCTCCATGCTGAACGGCCGCATGGTCGATTCCTATTCGAACATCCAGACGCTGAAGCTGTTCGGGCGCGAGCAGCAGAACGACCACTATATCCGCGCCGGCTTCGACCGCTTCCAGGCGACGCTGACGCCGTTCGCCCGGCTGCTGACCGGAGTGCGTTCGTCGCTGGCTATGCTGTCGGGCGCGATGATCCTGATGATCGCGACCCTGTCTGTCGATCTCTGGTTCTCCGGCGCGATCACGGCCGGCGGCGTCGCCTTCACGCTCGGCCTGGTGCTCCGGCTCAACATGCTGCTCGGTCGGATGATGACGCAGCTTAACGGGATCATGCGCAATATCGGCACGATCCAGAACTCGGCGGAATTGATCTCGAAGCCGATCGAACTGACCGACAGGCCGGACGCTGCCGAACTCGAGGTCCGGAGCCCAGAGATCCGCTACGAGGACGTCTCCTTCCACTATGGCCGCAAGAAGGGGGCGATCGATCACCTGACGCTCACTATCCGGCCCGGCGAGAAGGTCGGCATCGTCGGACGTTCGGGCGCGGGCAAGTCGACGCTGGTCAACCTGCTCCTGCGCTTCTACGACGTCGAGGGCGGGCGCATCCTGATCGACGGCCAGGATATCTCGACCGTCACCCAGGAGAGCCTGCGGTCGCAGATTGGCATGGTGACGCAGGACACGGCCCTGCTGCATCGCTCGATCCGCGACAACATCGTCTTTGGCCGCGAGGATGCGACGGAAGAAATGCTGAGCAAGGCGGCGGGCCGCGCCGAGGCGCTCGAGTTCATCGAACGCCTGGAAGACCAGCGCGGACGCAAGGGCTTCGACGCCCATGTCGGCGAGCGCGGCGTCAAGCTTTCCGGCGGCCAGCGGCAGCGCATCGCGATCGCCCGCGTCATGCTCAAGGACGCACCGATCCTGGTGCTCGACGAAGCGACCTCGGCGCTCGATTCGGAAGTCGAGGCGGCGATCCAGTCCAATCTCGACAAGCTGATGCAGGGCAAGACGGTGCTCGCCATCGCCCACCGCCTGTCGACCATCGCCGCCCTGGATCGTCTCGTGGTCATGGACAAGGGCCGGATCATCGAGGAGGGGACCCATGCCGAGCTCGTCGAGAGGGGCGGTCTCTATGCCGACCTCTGGGCGCGCCAGTCCGGCGGTTTCCTCAACACGCACGACAGCGACGACGAGGCGGATGCGAGCGTGTCCGCGACCGTCTGACGTCTTCGATCTTTCTTCGGATCAGGGCAGCGGCGGAATGGCCAGATCGGCGACCAGGCCGTAGTGGTTGGAGCCGTAATCGTCCTCGAGGCGCGTGAGCGACAGCGGGATGATGGCCTTCGACGTGTAGATGTGATCGATCGGGATGCCGAATATGCCCGCCTCGACCGGCCAGGTGGCCGGCTCCGCGCCCGCCGTCTGCAGGTCGGAGCGCCTGAGGAAGCGCTGCATATCCGGGGCGATGGTGTCGGAATTGAAATCGCCGCCGATGATCAGCGTCCCGCCGCGCTTGCGCAGGATGGCGCCGGCGCGGCGAAGCTCGGTGGTGTGGTAGTCGTCGAAATAGGGCTTGGTCAGGTGGATTGCGGCGAACTCGATCGGCCGGCCGCCGATGCGGATCGTTGCCACGGCGAAGCGGTTGGCGCGGATGTCGCTGAGGCTCACCACCCTCGGCGCCTCGATCGGGTATTTCGACAGGATCATCAGGTCGCAGGTTTCAATCTCCACGCCGCAGCCGATGCGGTAGGGATAGACCGCCTTGAGGTCCGAAAGGTGATGCAGAAGCGGGCCGGATTCGAAGAGGTAGGCGATGTCCGCGCCCGAGGCGTTGACCATGTCGATGATGCGGCCGACATTGGCGAAATTGTTGCCCAGGATGTTGAAGGACAGAAGGCGGAAGCGCGTCGCGTCAGCGGGCGCCTCGACGTCGGACGGCGGCAGGAACTCGCGCTGCATCCAGAAGGCGTGCCCGCACAACAGCAGCGACACGACCAGAAGCACATAGCCGAAAGTGCTGCGGTGGAGCGCCAGACAGGCGAGGGCGCCGAGCGCGGCCACGACGCCGAGCTGCGGCTGTAGACTAAAGAAGAAGGCCAGCAGCCAGAAGTCGGTGACGTAACGAAGGCTGACGACAAGGAGGCCGAACGAGATGAGCACGCCCAGAGCGGAGGAAATTCGATCTCGTGTCAAAGGTGCAAATCCGTGGGCCCGGACGGGGTCTGAAAGGCGCGACCATGCCGCAATTTACACCGCATTGCAACATGCCCGCCGACGGTCCGAACAACGCGCAGAGAGGCGTGAATAAATCCGCGACATTGTGCCCCCATCCCCCTGTGAAGACTGGACATAATCCGATATCAAGCTTAGAACGCGCCAAATTGGCGGGGAATCTGTGGCGCAATCGTGTCCGCGCGCGGATTCGCCGTCGCCTGGCAATGCGGTGTGTCGCAGAATTTGCGAAGAGGATGGTTTGACCGTGAGCGAGCACGAGATGAATAGCGAAACCTTGGGCGAGCCTACTCGCCGCGACTTCCTTTACCTGACCACGGGCATGGCCGGTGCGGTCGGCGCCGTTGCGGTTGCCTGGCCGTTCATCGACCAGATGCGCCCCGACGCCTCCACGCTCGCCCTCGGCGCGATCGAAGTGGATGTCGCAGCACTCGAGCCCGGCATGTCGCTGACGGTCAAGTGGCGCGGCAAGCCGGTGTTCATCCGCAACCGCACCGACAAGGAAGTCGAAGAGGCCAAGGCTGTCGCGCTCGCCGACCTCAAGGATCCGGTCGCCCGCAACGCCAACGGCGATGCCGCAGCCGAAGCGACGGACCTCGCCCGCTCGGCCGGCGAAGGCAAGGAAAACTGGCTGGTGATGATCGGCGTCTGCACCCATCTCGGCTGCGTGCCGCTCGGTCAGGCCGGTGACTTCGGTGGCTGGTTCTGTCCCTGCCACGGCTCGCACTACGACACCGCTGGCCGTATCCGCAAAGGTCCGGCGCCGCAGAACCTGCCCGTTCCGACATTTGCATTCGTTTCCGATACTGTGATCAAGATCGGCTGAGGGGATTCAGAAATATGAGTGATCATTCCAGTTACCAGCCGTCGACCGGCCTTGAGAAGTGGATCGACGCGCGGCTGCCGCTGCCGCGCATGATCTACGACAGCTTCGTGGCCTATCCGGTTCCCCGCAACCTGAACTACGCCTATACCTTCGGCGCCATGCTGTCGGTGATGCTGATCGTGCAGATCCTGACCGGCGTCGTTCTGGCCATGCACTATGCCGCCGACACCAGCATCGCGTTCTTCTCGGTCGAGAAGATCATGCGCGACGTCAACCACGGCTGGCTCTTGCGCTACATGCATGCCAACGGCGCATCCTTCTTCTTCATCGCCGTCTACCTGCATATCGCCCGTGGTCTCTACTACGGCTCGTACAAGGCACCGCGCGAAATCCTCTGGATCCTCGGCGTGGTCATCTACCTCCTGATGATGGCGACCGGCTTCATGGGCTATGTTCTGCCCTGGGGTCAGATGTCCTTCTGGGGCGCGACCGTCATCACCGGCTTCTTCACCGCCTTCCCGCTGGTCGGCGAGTGGATCCAGCAGTTCCTGCTCGGCGGCTTCGCCGTCGACCAGCCGACGCTGAACCGCTTCTTCGCGCTGCACTACCTGCTGCCGTTCATGATCGCCGGCGTCGTCGTCCTGCACGTCTGGGCGCTGCACGTCACCGGCCAGACCAACCCGACCGGCGTCGAAGTCAAGTCGAAGACGGACACCGTTCCGTTCACGCCTTACGCGACGCTCAAGGATGCCTTCGGCGTATCGGTCTTCCTGATCGTCTTCGCCTGGTTCATCTTCTACATGCCGAACTATCTCGGCCACCCCGACAACTATACGATGGCCAACCCGCTGAAGACGCCGGCCCACATCGTTCCGGAATGGTACTACCTGCCGTTCTACGCGATGCTGCGCGCGATCACCTTCAACGTGCTGTTCATCGACTCCAAGCTCGGCGGCGTGCTCGTCATGTTCGGCGCGATCCTCGTGCTGTTCTTCCTGCCCTGGCTCGACACGTCGAAGGTTCGCTCGGCCGTCTACCGCCCGTGGTACAAGCTGTTCTTCTGGATCTTCGTGGCCAACGCCATCATGCTCGGCTGGCTCGGCTCGCGCCCGGCTGAAGGCCTGTACGTCATCCTGTCGCAGATTGGTACGGCCTACTACTTCGGCTTCTTCCTGGTGATCATGCCGCTTCTGGGTCTCTTCGAAACCCCGCGCCGCATTCCGAACTCGATCACCGAGGCAGTTCTCGAAAAGAGCGGCAAATCTGCCGCGACCCAGGCCTGAGTGCGCGAGAGAGGGATCAACAACATGAAAAAGCTTGTTACAAGCATCGCGCTGATCGCCGCCATGGCTGGTTTCGTTTCCAGCGCATCGGCTGCGGAAGAAGGCCATGACCTGGCGGCTGCCGTCGAACATGCCGCGGCTGCCAGCCACTATCCGATCCTCAAGCCGCACAATCTCGGCTGGTCGTTTGCCGGTCCGTTCGGCAAGTACGACAAGGCGCAGCTGCAGCGCGGCCTGAAGATCTACAAGGAAGTCTGCTCGGCCTGTCACTCGATGAAGCTCGTGCCCTTCCGCACCCTGGAAGAGCTCGGCTACTCCGAGGAACAGGTCAAGGCCTTCGCCGCCGAGTATGAAGTGCAGGACGGCCCGAACGGCGACGGTGAAATGTTCACCCGCAAGGCCGTTCCGTCCGATTACTTCCCGTCGCCGTTCCCGAACGACGAAGCCGCTGCGGCTGCCAATGGCGGTGCGGCTCCGCCGGACATGTCGCTGCTGGCCAAGGCACGCGGCGTCGAGCGCGGCTTTCCGACCTTCGTCTTCGACATCTTCACGCAGTACCAGGAAGGTGGCCCGGATTATATCTACTCGCTGCTGACCGGTTACCAGGAGCCGCCGGAAGGCGTCACCGTCGCCGAAGGCACGTATTTCAACCCGTATTTCGCCGGCGCTGCCGCGCTCGCCATGGCGCCGCCGATCGCCGACGACCAGGTCACCTATGACGACGGCACGCCGCAGACGCTCGACCAGTATGCCCAGGACATCTCGGCCTTCCTGATGTGGGCTGCCGAGCCGCATCTCGAAGAGCGCAAGCGCACCGGCTTCATGGTCATGGTGTTCCTGGCGATCTTCACCGCGCTCGTCTACCTGACGAAGAAGTCGGTCTATGCCAACAAGGAACACTGAGCCTTCGGGTTTCGGGGTCTGAACGGAAAAGGCGGCCTTCGGGTCGCCTTTTTTGTTGGTCTGGATTTGCCGAATTGATAGTGTCCGGCGTCATCCTCCCCACCGACCAGACAATGGACCCAACATGAGCAATTTTGCGCTGGAGCTCGCTTCCTCGATCCGCTCCATCCCCGATTATCCGAAGCCGGGCATCATCTTCCGCGACATCACCACGCTGCTCGGTAATCCGCGCGCCTTCCGCCGTGCCGTCGACGAACTGGTGCAGCCCTATGCCGGCCTGAAGGTCGGCAAGGTGGCGGGCATGGAGGCGCGCGGCTTCATCCTCGGGGGCGCGCTCGCCCATCAGCTCTCGGCCGGGTTCGTGCCGATCCGCAAGAAGGGCAAGCTGCCGCATGAGACGGTCAGCATCGCCTATAGCCTGGAATACGGGGTCGACGAGATGGAGATGCATATCGATGCCGTCGAGCCGGGCGAGAAGGTGATCCTGTGCGACGACCTGATCGCCACGGGCGGCACGGCGGTCGGCGCAGTGCAGCTGCTGCGCAAGCTCGGCGCCGACGTGGTCTCGGCCTGCTTCGTCATCGATCTGCCCGATCTCGGCGGCCGCCAGAAGCTCGAGGCGCTGGGCGTCGAGGTGCGCACGCTGGTCGAATTCTCCGGCCACTGAGGCCTGGCTTGTCAGCGCTCGGCGAGGGCGAGCCTCACGCCGAGCATCAGGAAGCCTGCCGCAAAGACCCGGCGGATGGCGTTGGTGAGCGCGCGGCTCGACAGGACGCGGTCGCGGGCAAGGGCGGCGAACCAGCCGTAGAGGGCAAAGACCAGGAGTGTCATCAGCATGAAGGCCAAGCTGTAGCCGCTCATGGCCAGCAGCGCGTTCGGCTCGTCCGGGTGCACGAATTGCGGCAGCAGCGCCAGGAAGAAGATCGACAGTTTCGGATTGAGCAGGTTGATCAGGACCGCATGGCGGACGATCTCGTGGCCGGACCGCGGCCTGTCGTCGGCGGACGGTGTGAGCAGGCTGGTATCGCGCCAGACGCTGATCGCCATCCAGATCAGGTAGAGCGCTCCGGCGAATTTCAAAAGGTTGAAGGCGGTCTCGTTGGTCGACAGGACCGCAGCCAGGCCGAGCATGGCGGCCGCGATGTGCGGCACGATGCCGAGCGTGCAGCCGAGCGCTGCGACGAGGGCGGTGGCACGGCCGTGCGAGAGCCCCATGGCGATCGTATAGAGCGCGCCGGTGCCCGGGGTGGCGATGACGATCAGGGAGGTGAGGGTGAATTCCAGCAGCATGATCTCTTCCGTTCGGATTGCGTTCCGGGACAGCCTAGTGCCGCCGCGGGGACCGGTCTTGAACGGAATTGCAGCCTGTCAGCGGCTGCCGGCGAAGGCGGACGGGGTCAGGCCATAGCGGCGGCGGAAGTCGCGGGTCATGTGGCTCTGGTCCGCGTAGCCGGCTTGGAACGCGGCGGCGGCGAGGCCGTGGCCGGCTGCGATCAGGTTTCGGGCATGGCTTGCCCGCCTCTGCATCAGATAGGCATGCGGCGTCAGCCCGGTCCAGGAAACGAAGGCGCGGAGCAGCTGGAAGCGGCTGAGGCCCGCCTCGGCGGCGAGGCCGCCGAGCGAATGGTTGCTGGCCGGGTCGTCATCGAGCCGCGCCCGTGCGCGTTGCAGGCCGGTGTGAAGGCGGTCCGGTGCCTGGCGATCCGTCCGTCTCACCAATGAGGCGAAGAGCTTCAGCAAGGCCTCGTCGGCGGCAAGTTCCGGCTGAGCGACATCGGTCTCCGCCAGCCGGCTGAAGGCGGCCGCGAAGGTCCGAGCCAGTTCGCCGTTCTGGTAGACCGGAGCGGTGAACTCGAACGCGCCGGCCGGCTCGAAACCGAGCGAGACCTCCTGCATGCGTTCCGGCGAAAGATAGAGCATGTGCCACTCGCGGGCCTCGCCGCGCAGGGGCTCGCCGTCATGCACTTCGCCGGGATTGACGGTGATGATGTCGCCGGCGCCGGCCGTCACCTGTCCGCGCCCGGAGGCGGACATCTGTCCGCCGCGGGCAATCAGGCCGATGCCGAACTCGTCGTGGGTGTGGCGGGGGAAGGTATGGGCCGAGCGGGCGACGACGGCGGACAGCCCCGGGTGTCCGATCGGGAGCAGCCGAAACTCGCTCGTGCGCGCCCGCACCGCCTCAGCCTCCGATCGCCTTGCGGATGTCGCCGGCAATGTCTTCCGGTTTGGTGCCCGGGGCGTAGCGGGCGATCGGCACGCCGTCGCGGCCGACCAGGAACTTGGTGAAGTTCCACTTGATCGCCTCCGTTCCGAGGATGCCCGGCACTTCATGCGTCAGGTATTTGAACAGCGGATGGGCGCCTTCGCCATTAACCTCGACCTTGGCAAACAGCGGGAAGCCCACCTTGTAGTTGATGTCGCAGAAGGCCTTGATCTCCGCTTCGCTGCCCGGCTCCTGGCCGCCGAACTGGTTGCAGGGGAAGCCGAGGACGACGAGGTCGTCGGCGAAGGTCTCCTGCAGGCGCTGCAGGCCGGCATATTGCGGGGTATGGCCGCAGGCGCTCGCCGTGTTGACGACCAGAACCAGCTTGCCGGCGAAGTCCTTGAGCGGGCGGTCCTTGCCGTCGATGTCGACGGCGTGGAAATCGTGCAGGTTCATGGGGCTCTTCTCCTATTCGAATTCAAGGATCTTGGTCCTGAAGCGCAGGACCGTCTCCCCGTTCTGGTTGACCCCTTCGCCAAGGCCGATGTTGAGGATCAGGCCGGGGCGCGAAGCCAGCGGCCGGCTTTCCAGGCTGGTCAGGCTATAGGTAATCGTGTCGCTGGCATAGACCGGCTTCAGCCACTGCAGTTGCTCGAAGCCCGGCGAGGGACCGAGTTTGGGCGGTGCGATGCCTTCGGCTTTCAGGCGCTTCGTCTCGGCGCTCCAGAAGTCGATGAAGCAGCGCATCCAGCCGGCGCAGGTGTGCCAGCCCGAGGCGCAGAGCGCGCCGAAGACGTAGGATTTCGCCGCCTCCGGGTCCGTGTGAAAGGGTTGCGGGTCGAATTTTTTCGCGAAGCGAATGATGTCCTCGGCGGTGAAGAGCTTCGAGCCGGTCTCGACCTTGTGGCCGGCGGGGTAGAGTTCGGTCATCTTCACGCGGCATTCTCCTCGCCGCGGATGCGGAACATGATGGCGTTTTCAGAGCGCAGCACCGTCTCGCCGCGCTGGTTTTCCAGCTCATGGCTGAAGGTGACGATGCCGATATGCGGACGAGAGCGCATGGTGCGCGCGGCCGTGACCGTCGAGCGGCCCTTGAGCGTGTCGCCGGCGAGAACCGGCTTCTTCCACTCCATCACGTCGATGCCGGGCGCTCCCTCCGACACGGACGAAAGCAGGTAGGAATCGATCATCATCCGCATGAACATGCTGCTGGTGTGCCAGCCGGATGCGCTGAGCCCGCCGAGGATGCTGGCCTTGCCGGCCTGTTCCGACAGATGCATCGGTTGGGGATCGAATTCGGTTGCGAATTCAATAATTTCGGCGGCATCGACGGTCTTCGGTCCAAGCTCGAACACCCTTCCGATATGGAAGTCTTCGAAATGCAGTTTCGGGGATGGCATGCGACGTTTCCTTGTGGGCGTTTCTGTGCAGAATGGCCGCCTCGACCTGCAATTACAAGGAGTGCCGATGGCGGGATGGATCGAACAGGCGTCGTTCCTTTCGGAACTCGACCGCGAGGCGCTGGGCCACCTCGAGGGATTGCGGCCGCAGCACATTCCCGATCGCACAACGCTGTTTCGTCCGGGTGACCAGGCCGAGGCCTTCGTCATCCTCGTGTCCGGGCGCATCGGTGTCTACCTGACCGGGCGGAGCGGGCGCGAACTTCTGCTCTACGCCGTGACGCCCGGCGAGACCTGCGTGCAGACCACGCTCGGCGTGCTCGGAGGCGCCGTCTATACGGGGGAGGCGATCGCCGAGACCGATCTTGTCGCGGTGATGGTGCCGCAGGCCGTGTTCGAGACGCTGATGGCGACGTCGGCCACCTTTCGTGCCTTCGTGTTCCGCGCCTTCGCCGCGCGCCTCAACGACCTGATGTTCGTGCTGGAGCAGGTCGCCTTCGTCAAGGTCGAGCAGCGGCTCGCCCATGCGCTGGTCGAGAGGGCCGCGGGCCACGACGTGATCGAGGTGACGCATCAGGAACTGGCCGTGATGATCGGTTCGGCCCGCGAGGTGGTGTCACGGCGGCTCGAAGCGCTGGGCTCGAAAGGCGTCATCGCCAACGAGCGCGGTCTGATCCGCGTGCTGGACGCCGCCGAACTTGCCCGCATGGCCAAGTCGTCGAAAGCGTGACTTAGTCACCGACGCATCGTCGCCGGGCGCTATAGTGACGTCCTGTGCAAGATGCCCAGCCCCGAAAGGAAATTGCCATGTTCGCCAAGAATGTCGGATCGATCGACCGTATCCTGCGCATCGTCGTCGGTCTCGTCGTGCTGTCGCTGTTCTTCATCTACCCCGATGCCTCGTGGCGCTATCTCGCTCTCCTCGGCATCGTGCCGCTGCTGACCGGGCTTCTTTCGACCTGCCCACTCTATTCGATCCTCGGCATCTCGACCTGCCCGATGAAGAAGGTCTGATCCTGGGATCACTCTCGTTGCGATCAGGGGACCCGCCGGCCGGCTGCCGGCGGGTCCTTCTCCATTCGACGATGGCAGATCCGGCGCGATCGCATGCGAGCGTTGGTCGCGAGCAAACCGGAAATTCGGTCGCCTGGCTCTGGCCTGTCGGTCGGCGGCTCTGTATCTAGGGCATCACAGAATTCACCGAAGGACGGTTTCGTGGTTCCCAATATCAAGGCCATTCTGGCCGGTGCGGCCGCTGAAGGTATCATCAGCGCCAGCCAGGCCGAGCAGTTGCAGTCCTACATTACCCGCAAGACCAGCGCAGCGATCCCGCCGGACATGGACGCGGCCGAAGCGGAAAGCCCGGTCGGCGATACTGAGACGCCGCGTTTCGTGCGCGGCTTCCACGATGTGCTGATCACCATCGGCATCGTCATCGTGCTGGCCGGGATCTGGGGCGTGAGCACGGTCTATGGTGTGCTGCCGGCGATCCTGATCCTTGCCGAAGTGCTGGTGCGCCGCCAGCGGCTGGCCTTGCCTGCTGTCGCGCTGACCGTCGCTTTCGTGCAGTGGATCGCCGTCGTTGCGGCCCTCGTGCTCGATACGGACGGGGAGGGGATCAGTCCGGCGGTCTATGCGCTGCTCTTTGTCCTGCCTTTCCCGGTCCTGCTCGCGCCCTTCTACTGGCGCTACCGGGTTCCGCTGTCGCTGGCGCTGTTGCTGATGACCACCTGCGGCGTGGCACTGGTGGCGATCTTCAACGTCATCATTGCGGCAACCGGTGATCCGAGCTTCATCCTCAATCACCGCACGGCGACCTCGGTCATCCTGCTGGCGGCGGCGCTGGCGCTGTTTGCCCTGGCGCTCAGCTTCGACTTCAAGGATCCGGCACGAATGACGCGCAATTCGGATGTGGCATTCTGGATGCATCTCGGTGCGGCGCCGGCTCTGCTCTACGCCATGCTGTCCTTCGTCTTCATCGGGGATGCCGCCGGGTTCACCGTCTTTTCCGAGAGCGCGGGCAGTCTCGAAGCCTTCCTCGTGGTGGTGATCGTCGCGATGTTCATGGGTGTCGGACTGGTCATCGACCGCCGCGCCTTCGTCACTTCCGGTCTGCTGTCGCTCGGCTTTGCCATCTACAAGCTGTTCGAGAAGGCTGAGATGGAAGTCGGCGTCTATGTCTTCGTCACCCTGCTGATCGTCGGGCTCGTGGTGCTGACCATCGGCGTCGGCTGGCCGTGGTTTCGCCGCGGCGTCGTCTCGACCCTTCCGCTGTCGCTCCAGGCAAAACTGCCGCCCCTTCGGTAAAAGGGGACGGCAGCGCAAAAGTTCGACTGCAATGTCGGGGGCAGTTCGTCTCAGGTGTTGAAACGGAAGTGGATCACGTCGCCGTCGTGGACGACATATTCCTTGCCTTCGTCGCGGCCCTTGCCGGCTTCCTTGGCGCCGACTTCGCCCTTGTAGTTGATGTAGTCGTCATAGGCGATGGTGAAGGCGCGGATGAAGCCGCGTTCGAAGTCGGTATGGATGACGCCGGCAGCGGCCGGGGCCTTGGTGCCGCGCACGATCGTCCAGGCGCGGGTCTCCTTGGGACCGACGGTGAAATAGGTGATCAGATCAAGCAGGTGGTAACCGGCACGGATCAGGCGGTCGAGGCCGGCTTCCTGCAAACCGAGCGCCGAGAGGAACTCCTTGGCTTCCTCTTCCGGCAGCTGCGCCACTTCCGACTCGATCGCCGCGGAGATGATCACGCATTCGGCGCCCTGTTCCGCCGCCATCTTGGCGACGGCCTCAGTATGGGCATTGCCGTCCACTGCATCGGCTTCCGACACGTTGCAGACGTAGAGCACCGGATGCGAGGTCAGGAGGTTCAGGCTCTTGAGTATCTCGATATCGTCGGGGGCAAGCGTCTTCAGCAGCAGTCGGGCCGGCTTGCCTTCGTTCAGCAGCTTGATGACGGCTTCCATGACCGGCAACTGGGCGAGCGATTCCTTGTCCTTGGAGGCGGCGCGCTTGCGGGTCTGCTCGACGCGGCGCTCCAGGCTCTCGAGGTCGGCGAGCATCAGCTCGGTCTCGATGGTCTCGGCGTCACCGACCGGGTTGATGCGGCCTTCGACATGGGTGATGTCGTCGTCCTCGAAGCAGCGCAGCACGTGCACGACGGCATCGACTTCGCGGATGTTGGCGAGGAACTTGTTGCCGAGGCCTTCACCCTTCGATGCGCCGCGCACCAGGCCGGCGATGTCGACGAAGGAGATGCGGGTCGGGATGATTTCCTTCGAGCCGGCGACGGCTGCGAGCTTCTGCATGCGCGGGTCCGGAACGGCCACTTCGCCGGTGTTGGGCTCGATCGTGCAGAACGGATAGTTGGCGGCCTGAGCCGCCGCCGTCTTGGTCAGCGCGTTGAAGAGGGTGGACTTGCCGACATTGGGCAAGCCGACGATACCGCATTTGAAGCCCATGGCCAGAGTACCTGCTTAGCTTGGAATGATCTTTGCCCACGCCTATGGGATAAAGGAAGGGTGCGGTCAAGTCTCTGGAGCGGTGCGGCCCGTCCGGGCTGACCGTCGACGGTCGCGGCGCGATGCGCTAGAATGCACCCGCCGGGCCGGCCGCCGAAGGTCCGTACCTGATGTCATCGCTGGAGAGTTTCCGATGACGGGAGACGATGTCGCCCTCAAACCGAAGACAGTGACCAAGCCGAAGCCGGAGAGGCCGAAGCTCTACAAGGTCTTGCTGCTCAACGACGATTATACGCCGCGCGAGTTCGTCACCATGGTGCTGAAGGCGGTGTTCCGCATGAGCGAGGAGACCGGCTACAGGGTGATGATGACGGCTCACAAGTTCGGCTCGGCCGTGGTCGTCGTCTGCACGCGCGACATTGCCGAGACCAAGGCCAAGGAGGCGACCGATCTCGGCAAGGAAGCCGGCTTCCCGCTGATGTTCGCCACGGAACCCGAGGAGTAGGCGGCTCCCGCCCTGATCAGGGGCGCCGGCGGTAGAGGTAGGTGTCTGGGAGGCCCAGGCGGCGACAGGCCTGAACCGGGGCGGACGACGGCAGCATGATCCGCTCGGCCCCGAAGGCCGCTGCCTTGACCATGGCGCGCTGCATCGGCGTCAGCGACCAGGATTGCCTGAGCCCCAGCCGGTCGCGCACCCAGCCTGGCAGAAGCTCGACCGCGGCGGTGATGAGCAGCTTCTGGAAGGGGCGGAGTGCTGCCGGCAGGGCCGGGACCTTGCCGACGATGTCGAGGAATTCGAAGACGACCTCGGTCTTCACCAGTCTCGAGCGCATCACGTCGAACAGCATGTTCATCTCGGAAACGGAGACCGGTGCGTTGCTGGCGCCATAGAGTCTGGCCGCGGCCTTGCCCTCTGCCAGGAAGCGGTTGCGGGCGTCGTCGGACAGCGGCCGGGCGTAGCGGTGATAGGCTTCCATGAAGCCGAAAGCGGCGGTCGCCTGGACCCAGTCGAGCAGGATCGGATCGTCGGCGCGATAAGGCTTGCCCTCGGCAGTCAGGCCGGTCACCGATCCGTGCCGACGGTTGACGCCCTCGATCATCGCCGCGGCGCGGCTGGCGGCGCCATAGACTGTGATCATTGCGGCAAGCCCGGTGCGTTGCATGCGGGCGAGCGCGTCGGTGCGAAAGCTGCTGTGCTGCCAGACCCCGTCGCGCACATGCGGCTCGGCCAGCTCCAGCAGCACCGCGGTAATGCCGCCGATGAAGACGGTGACCGGGTTCTTGAACACCTGCCAGGAGATCGAGTCGGCCGGCACCAGCGCCGGTTCGCCTTGGGGCGTGGAAAAGTCGAAGGTCATGCCCTTGGGCTGGGACAACTTGAGGGCGAAGAGATCCAGTCTGCGGCTCAAGGGACCGGGCAGGGGCAGGGGCGATAGGGCGAGTTGCATGTTAGGGGGCCTCCAGGGCTGGTCAATGCAGCAGCGGCCGTCCTTGTTCCGCCCGGGTGAGCGGGCGAAACCTAGCGGGGTGGGATCCGGCGTACCTCCAGCCCGTGTTTCGTCAAGTCGAAGCCGCAGCTCCTGTAGAAGTCGAGCGTACCCGGCCGCTTTCCGCCCGTCTGCAGGCGGACCGTGTAGCAGCCGGCGTCGAATGCCGCATCGATGGCGGTCTTGACCGTTTGGCGTCCAAGGCCGGTGCGGCGATGCGCTCCGTCTGTCACGACGTTCTCGATGAAGGCATAGGGCATGCCGCCACGGGTGAGATTGGGCACCACGATCAGGATGCATGTGCTGGCGAGAATGCCGTCGGCGAAACCACCGAACACGGTGAGGCCGTCACGTTTGAGCATTTCATCGAATCGTGTCTCGGCCAAGGCAGGAGCAAGCGGCAGGTCGTTTTCGATCAGCTGCGCATAGAGCGAGAGCAGGCCGGCCAGGTCGCTCTTCTGCAGCGGCCGGACCTCGACGGTCTTCGACATGACGTCAGTCGTCCTTCTTGCCGAACATGCGCTTGAGCATTTCCGCCATCGGCCCGGTTTCGGGAAGCTTCTTCGGCTGGACGTTGTTGCGGGCCTGTCGGATATGCGACTGGCCGGCCGGTTTGGCGGGCTTGTCGGCCTTGGCCGGTGAAGGAGCCTCCTCCTTGGCCCCGGTGGCGAGCGCCAGCTTGTTCATCAGCTTGCCGTCGTCGCCCTTGACCAGCAGGTCGGCATTGTCGGCGATGGCATCGAGCAGTGGCTCCAGCCAGATGCGGTCGATCTTGGCGAAATCGCCGAGCACATGGCCGTGCACGCGGTCCTTGTCGCCCGGATGGCCTATGCCGAGGCGCAGCCGCCGGTAGTCCTTGCCGCAATGGGCGTCGAGCGATTTCAGCCCGTTGTGGCCGCCGTGGCCGCCGCCGGTCTTGATGCGCACCTTGCCGGGCAGCAGGTCGAGTTCGTCATGAACGGCGACGATGTCGCCGGGTCCGAGCTTGTAGAAGCGCATGGCCTCGCCGACCGATTCGCCCGACAGGTTCATGAAGGTCTGCGGCTTCATCAGCAGCACCTTCTCGCCGGCGATCTCGCCTTCCGCGATCTCGGCCCTGAACTTCTTTGCCCAGGGCGAGAAGGCATGGCGCCGGTGGATGGCGTCGACCGCCATGAACCCGATATTGTGGCGGTTGTCGCCGTACTTCGCGCCGGGATTGCCGAGCCCCGCTATGATGATCATGAGCCGTGTCCGTCGATGATGAAAGGTTACCCCTCAGCACCGCGAAACGACCGCCTTGTCAACCCGGTTTGAGTGCTGGCCCGTCCCGGTCATTCGCCGAGGGGCATCTTGTACTTCTGGAAGATCGTCTTCTGCGTGCCGTCGGCTATCAGCTTGTCGAGCCCCGCCTGCATCTCGGCAATCAGCGCATCGGGAAAGTCGATGTTGCAGGCGATGGCGAACTTCTGCTCGGAGAGGACGAACAGCGCCTCGATGGCATTGCCCTCGGCTTTCAGGTCCTCGAAGTATTTCTCCGAGATCGGCATCAGGTCGATGCGTCCACTCATCAGCTTCTTGAAGGTGAGCTTCAGGTCGGTGGCGAGGTCGATCTTCGGGAAGCCGTTCCGCTCCAGAAGGTCCTGGGTATAGTCGTTGCGCTGGGTGCCGACGGTATACTGTCGGGCTTCCTCGATCGAGCGCGGCTTGATGCCGGAGGCCTTGTTGGCGATCATCACGTTGCGGTCGATGGCGAGCGGCTCCACCCACTTGAAGCGCTTGTCGCGCTCAGCGATGTGGGCGGTGGTGAAGACGCAGTGCGTGCGGTCGCTCTCGGCCAGCGACAGCGCCCGGGCCCAGGGCATCATCTCGATCGTGTGATCGGCCTTGACGTATTTCATCAGGGCGACCGTCTGTTCGTAGCCGACGCCCTTGTATTCGCCGCCCTCGCGGAAATTGTAGGGCGGGTAGTCCTCGGTGGTGAAATGGATGGTTTCGGCGGCGGCGGCGCTTGCCAGTCCCATCGACAGAAGAAATGCGGCGATCCTCATAGGCACTTTCCTTCTCGATATCAGGGGAGACTCAGGCGACCGAGCTCCTGCGGTTTCGTTTCTCTGCCATTGTCTTGATCAGGTGGCTGACCGGCTGCGGCCGGGCGAACAGATAGCCCTGGCCGCGATCGACGCCGAACTGGCGCAGGATGTCGCGCTGTTCCTCTGTCTCGATGCCCTCGGCCACGACCGAGCATTCCATCTTGTGCGATATCGCCGTGATGCCTTCGACCAGCATGCGGCTCTTGTGCTGCAGTTCCGGCTCCTCGACCGAGAGCGAGCGGATGAAGGACTGGTCGATCTTGACGATGTCGACGGGGAAGCGGTTGAGGTAGCTCAGCGACGAATAGCCGGTGCCGAAGTCGTCGAGCGCGATGCGGCAGCCGAACCGGTTGAATTCGTCGAGGATGGTGCGGATCTGCGGATTGTCGTGCAGCAGCGTCGCTTCGGTGATCTCGATCACCAGGCGGTGCGGCGCGATGCCGTAACGCGAGCTCAGCGCCGCGAGCCGGATCGGCAGGCTCTGGTCGAACTGCAGCGGCGAGAAGTTGATGGCGATATAGGCCTCGTCGTCCTTCGTCGCCTTGGAGATCTTCACCAGATTGGCGAGGGCCTTTTCCAGTATGCGGTTGCCGATGCGGGTGATCGCACCGGTCTCTTCCGCGACCTTGATGATGTCGCTGGGCGGAAGCGTGCCCTTGGTCGGATGCTCGAGGCGCAGCAGGGCCTCGTAGCCGACGACCTCATCGCTGGCGAGGTCGACGATCGGCTGGAAATAGGCCTCGAACCAGTCTTCCTCAAGGCCCGCCTCGATGTCGCGCTCGATCGCGGCGCGCTGGCGGGTGGTGTCCTGGATCAGCGGATCGTAGAGCAAGGCGCCGTTCTTGCCGTCGCGCTTCTTGCTGTACATGGCCATGTCGGACTTCTGCAGCAGTTCGGCGGCGTTGCTGGCATGGCGCGGATAGAGCGCGACGCCGATGCTGGCGCTAAGGCGCACGGTGGCGCCGTGCACCAGCAGAGGCTCGTCGAAGATGGCGCAGAGGCGGTGGCTGAGCTCCAGTGCGTCGTGCTCGACCCTGGCCGAGCGCAAAAGGACGGCAAATTCGTCGCCGCCGAGGCGGGCGGCCACCGCGCCCGACGGCAGAAGCGGGCGCATCAGATCGACCAGCATGCGCAGGACCGTATCGCCGGCCTGATGACCGAGATTGTCGTTGATCCACTTGAAGCGGTCGAGGTCGACGAAGATGCAGGCGAGCTCGCCGCCCATCGCGTCGGTCTGGCGGATCTCGGCATCCAGGGCGTTCTCGAAGCCCTGGCGGTTCATCAGGCCGGTCAGGTGGTCGGTGATCGCCTGGCGATGGTTGCGGGCCTCGGACTGCTTGAGCGCGGTGACGTCGGTCATGACGCTGAGCGACAGCCCGTTCTCGCCGGTCTTGCCTTCCTTGCTCGCCTCGACGATCAGCACGTCCATGAGGTTGCCGTCGGCGCAGACAAATTTGGTCGTGCTCTCGACCACGGCGTGGTCGCGGTGCTTCTGCCGCTTGCGCTCCAGATAGCTCTCGCGGGCATCCTCGTGCACCAGATCGGCGAAACGCTTGCCCAGCACGTCGCTGCGCTCATAGCCGGTGGCCAAGAGCCAATAGTCGCTGACGCCGGTGATGCGGTCCTGCTCGTCGAGCGAGAACAGCATGGCCGGGGTGAGGTTGTAGATGTCGGTAGCGCGGCGGTGGGCGATCTTCAACTCGCGCTCTTCCTGCTCGAGCTGGATCTGCATGGCGTTGAAGCTCTTCGCCAGGCGGCCGATCTCGTCGTTCGACTGCCAGTCGACGTGATGGCGCGAGCCGAGCTGGCGGGTCGCCTCGATCGCCGCCGTCAGCTTCATCAGTGGCTGAATGATCATCAGGCGGTTGCCGAAGATGGCGGCCAGCACGACGCCGAGCACGGCGACGACGAAGATGCCGATCAGGATCGCTTCGGCATCGCGCAGCGAGGACAACGCGTCGAAGCGGCCATAGTAGATGGTGATCGTGCCGACCGGCTTCCGGCCTTCCACGCCCTCGTAGAAGATCTCGCGCGACTTCGATTCCACGCCGCTTTTCGGCCAGGCGGGCAGGGGCGGCATGGAAATGTTGATGCCGCCCGACAGGTCGCGGACCTGGACCTTGCTCACGCCGTTGGCGGAAATGATGGTTGCGGCGATCTGTTCGACGCCTTCGCGGTCGAAGTCCCACATCGGCTTGGCCAGCGCCTGGGAATTGGTGGCGAGCAGGATTTCAACGTGATCCTGCAGTTCCTTGGCGGCACGGTCGGACGACAGCGTCAGGAACAGCGCGAATAGCGGGACCACCAGGATGAAGACGGTGATCGCCACGATGGCAAGGAATCGGCTTTCGATCGACCGGGTCATACCGCGGCGGTCCCATCAAACATGTGACGGTTCTTGATCAAAGCCAAGACGATATGCTCCCCGACGCCCCGTGAATCGAACCCGAACGGTTTCACGAATTGATTAAATCTCGCTAAAGCAGCGGTCCCAGATTTCGCGCAAGTTGTATTTATCCGTGTGTTCCGGCCATAAAAAATCCCGCCTCCGAGGGGAGGCGGGATCATCATGCGGCAACGATGTTGCCGTATCTTATCAGGCTTCTGCTTCGCCTTCTTCGGCGAGACCACCAGCCGGAGCGACGATCGTGGCGATCGTGAAGTCGCGGTCGGTGATGACCGGGGTCACGCCAGCCGGCAGCTTGACATGCGAGATGTGCAGGCTGTCGCCGATCTTCGCACCGGTCAGGTCGACGGTGATGAATTCCGGAATGTCGTTGGCCGGGCAGTGCAGCTCGACTTCGTGACGAACGACGTTCAGAACACCACCGATCTTGATGGCCGACTTGTCTTCGTTGATGAAGTGAACCGGAACTTCGACGGTGACCTTGCTGTCAGCGGAGACGCGCAGGAAGTCGACGTGCATGGTGAAGTCGCGGACCGGATCGAGCTGGTAGTCCTTCGGCAGGACGCTGATCTTCTCGCCGTTGACGTCGATCGTGGCGACGGTGGTCATGAAACCGCCGGCGTGGATACGCTTCGTCACTTCGTTGGTGTTGAGCGAGATCGCGATGGGGGCCTGCTTGTCACCGTAGATGACAGCGGGAATCAAACCGTTGCGGCGAAGTTCACGGGAGGACCCCTTACCTACCCGTTCGCGCGCCTCGGCCTTGAGCTCGTAAGAAGAGTGGCTCATGGTTTTACCTTTCGAGGTTGTTTGGAGAGTCTCGCCGGCGTACCATATCGCCGCCTGCTGAAACCGGAGGCCTCATAGAGATCCTCATCCGCGTTGCCTCCAAGGGTGTCTACACGGACGGGCGCGCTATAGAACAGAAGTGCCGGAAAGGCAAGCTTTGCCAGGCGTTTTCCTCGGCAAGGGGCGAGCTGCCACCTTTCGGCACAGCGCTCAGCACCGATTCACGCGCGGGCAGGCAGGCGGCTCGCAAACTGTCGCACATCTGCGACAGTTTGCGCCACGACAATGCTACAGTGCTTGTTTTAGTTCATCGTCATTGAAAGAGTCCCGCGACGTAGGCATTATCGCTTTGGGAGGAGCCGATGCGCCAGCCATCCAGCCATTCTGACCTCGTTTACGCCACCGCGTCGCAGAGTTCCGCGGCCGCCAGTTCGCCGATCGCCGCGTCGTGGCGGCGCTGCCTCAACCTCCACCAGCTGGCTCCCGAAGAGGGACGCAAGCCGGTTCAGGTCGAAGACGCGGTATTCCGCTCGGCGCGCGAACGGATGGAGCATCTGGTGGTCGCCTGCAGCGACGAGGTGGACCGCCTGCATCAGACGATCGGCCGCTCCGGCTGCTGCATCGTGCTGTCCGACCGCGACGGGATCGTGCTCGATCGGCGGGGATCGGCCGGCGACGACGCCGACTTCCGCGAGCTCGGGCTCTGGCAGCAGAATGTCTGGAGCGAGGCGAGCGTCGGCACCAACGGCATCGGCACGGCGCTGGCCGACGAGCGTGCCGTGATCATCCACCGCGACCAGCATTTCCTCAGCTCCAATATCGAACTCAGCTGCGCCACCGCGCCGATCCGCGACCATATGGGCCGGGTGGCTGCAGCCCTCGATATTTCCACCTGCCGCAACGACGTGACCGACATGACGCTGGCGATCCTGTCGCAGGCGGTGCGCGACGTCGCCTCGCGGGTCGAGGCGACCCTTTTCCGCCAGGCCTTTCCGGGCGCGCGCATCATCATGGTGCCGACCGCCCATTCTGCCACCGCAGCCCTCATCGCCGTCGACTATGACGACCTGATCCTTGGGGCGACGAAGGCGGCGCGTGCGGCGCTCAAGCTTGACGACCAGCGGATCGCCCAGGGGCTGCCGGCGGCCGATGCCCTGCTCGAGAGCCGGGGCGATGCGAGTTCCGATCTGGACGATGCGGAGCGGGCGGCGCTGCGCCGCGCGTTGTCGCGGACCAGCGGCAATGTCTCGCAGGCCGCGCAGATTCTCGGCATCAGCCGGGCGACCCTGCATCGCAAGATCAAGCGTTTTTCCCTGCAATAGGCCGCTTGCCCTTATCTGTCGCATTCCTGAAACAGTGTGCGCTGCGGTATGGTTTCGCCTCTCTATCGCCGTCGGCCGTTCCCCGCAATCATCCTCGCACGGGTCCGTTGGAGGGACCTTTCCCAGGGAGGATGACAGCATGAATATTCAGGTGCAGACCACGAGCAAGACGCCGTTCAAGCTCCGCTACGGCAATTTCATCGGCGGCCAGTGGGTCGAGCCGGTCAATGGCCGATACTTCGACAACACCACGCCGGTGACCGGCGGCAAGCTCTGCGAGGTTGCCCGCTCCGACGAACAGGACGTCAACCTGGCGCTCGACGCAGCCCATGCCGCCAAGGACAAGTGGGGCCGGACCTCGACCACCGAGCGCTCCAACATCCTGATGAAGGTGGCGCAGCGGATGGAGGACAATCTCGAGCTGCTGGCCCGCGCCGAGACCTGGGACAACGGCAAGCCGCTGCGCGAGACCATGGCGGCCGACATTCCGCTCGCCATCGACCATTTCCGCTATTTCGCCGCCTGCATTCGCGCCCAGGAAGGCACCATCGGCGAAGTCGACCACGACACGATCGCCTATCACTTCCATGAGCCGCTCGGCGTCGTCGGCCAGATCATTCCGTGGAACTTCCCGATCCTGATGGCAGCCTGGAAAGTCGCACCGGCGCTCGCTGCCGGCAATTGCGTCGTGCTGAAGCCGGCCGAGCAGACCCCGGCTTCGATCCTGGTGCTCGCCGAACTGATCGCCGACCTGCTGCCGCCGGGCGTGCTGAACATCGTCAACGGCTTCGGCCTCGAAGCCGGCAAGCCGCTCGCCACCAGCCCGCGCATCGCCAAGATCGCCTTCACCGGCGAGACCTCGACGGGCCGGCTGATCATGCAGTATGCCAGCCAGAACCTCATCCCGGTCACGCTTGAACTCGGTGGCAAGTCGCCGAACATCTTCTTCGAAGACGTCATGCGCGAGGATGACGACTATCTCGACAAGGCGCTTGAGGGCTTCGCCATGTTCGCGCTCAACCAGGGCGAGGTCTGCACCTGCCCGAGCCGTGCGCTGGTGCATGAGAAGATCTACGACCGTTTCATGGAGAAGGCGCTTGCCCGCGTTGCCGCCATCAAGCAGGGCGACCCGCTCGACATGTCGACGATGATCGGCGCCCAGGCTTCCAGCGAACAGCTGGAGAAGATCCTGTCCTACATGGATATCGGTCGTCAGGAAGGCGCCGAAGTGCTGATCGGCGGCGAGCGCAACAACCTGTCGGGCGATCTGGCCGGCGGCTACTACGTCAAGCCGACGGTGTTCAAGGGCCACAACAAGATGCGGGTTTTCCAGGAGGAGATCTTCGGACCGGTTGTGTCGGTCACGACCTTCAAGGACGATGCCGAAGCGCTCGAGATCGCCAATGACACGCTCTACGGCCTCGGCTCGGGCGTGTGGAGCCGCGATGCCAACCGCTGCTACAACTTCGGCCGCGACATCCAGGCCGGCCGCGTCTGGACCAACTGCTACCATGCCTATCCGGCGCATGCCGCGTTCGGCGGCTACAAGCAGTCCGGCATCGGTCGCGAGACCCACAAGATGATGCTCGATCACTACCAGCAGACCAAGAACATGCTGGTGAGCTACAGCCCGAAGGCGCTGGGCTTCTTCTGATCCACCATCTCCACAGGGAGGAGGCCTGTTGCCCCCGCTTCAGCCTCTTGCCGTCCCTCTCCCCGCCCTGGCGGGGGGAGGGATTGCCGTTTCGGGAAGGAGGAATTCGCCATGATCGACGAGACCAATCCGGCGGAGCCGCGCGTGATGGCCACGCAGGCTGCCCTCGACTTCATCCGGGAGATCCAGGCGGATCATCCCGACATCCTGTTCCATCAATCCGGCGGCTGTTGCGACGGCTCGTCGCCGATGTGCTACCCGGCAGCAGAATACCGGGTCGGCGAGACCGACGTGAAACTCGGAGAGATCGGCGGCGTGCCGGTCTATATCAGCGGCTCGCAGTATGCGGTGTGGAAACACACGCAGCTGATCATCGACGTGGTGCCGGGGCGAGGGGGCATGTTCTCGCTCGACAACGGACGCGAGCGGCGCTTCCTCACGCGCTCCAGGCTGTTTGCCGGCGGCGAGGCCTGCACCATTCCGGCGGTCGCGGCAAAGCCATCCGCTTGACGACTGAAAGGAAAAGTCCCGCGAAGCGTCAGCTCCGCGGGACTTTTTTGTAGCGCCGCAGTCTTTTCTCAGGCGGCGCGTCGGGCCTGTCCGTGCGCGGCGTGGTCGATGGCGAAGCTGCTGACCTGCTCGGTCAATGCGTCGGCCTCGCTGGCCAATGCGAAGGCCGCGGCCGTGGTTTCCTCGACCATGGCGGCATTCTGCTGGGTTACCTGGTCGAGATCGTTGACCGAGGCGTTGATCTCGCCGAGGCGCTGCGACTGTTCGCGCGACGCATCGGCGATCGAGCCGATATGGCTGTTGATCGTCTCGATATTGCCCTCGATCTTGTGCAGGCTCTCGCCGGTCTTCAGTACCAGGGCCACGCCGTCGGCGACGTCGGTGGTCGAGGTGTTGATCAGCTGGCTGATGTCGCGGGCGGCACCCGAAGACTTCTGCGCGAGTTCACGCACTTCCTGGGCGACGACCGCGAAACCCTTGCCGGCCTCGCCGGCGCGGGCGGCCTCGACACCGGCATTGAGGGCCAGCAGATTGGTCTGGAAGGCGATCTGATCGATCACGTCGATGATCTGGCGGATCTTGGCCGAGGAGCTTTCGATGCGTTCCATGGCGACGATCGCGTCATTGACCACGGTCGAGGAGGTCCGTGCATCCGACAGCGTGTCGGCGGTCACCCGGACGGCGGTCTCGCAGCGCTTGAGGGCATCGTTGACCGATCCGGTCATTTCGCCGAGGGCCGCGGCTGCCTCTTCCAGCGAGGCTGCCTGGCGCTCGGTGCGGCGGGAAAGATCCTCCGAGGCGCTCTTCAGGTCCGCGGATCCCGCGCGGATGGTATCTGCGCTTTCGCTGATGGTGCGGATCGTGTCTTCCAGGCGCTCTACCGAGTTGTTGAAGTCGACGCGCAGGTGATCCAGCGACGGCACGAAGGGCCGCTCGATGCGCAGGTTGAGGCGGCCGCTCGACAGGTTCTGCAGGCCGGCGGCCAGGGCCGAGACGGCATCCTCCAGTTCCTTGGCGCTGCGGGTCTTCTCCGCCTCGCGCTGGCGACGCTCGTCGTCGATCTGGGCGCTGCGCTCCACGGCATCCGTTTCCATGCGCTCCTTCTCGACCGCATTCTGGCGGAAGGATTCGAGCGCCCGCGCCATCACGCCAATCTCGTCGGCGCGGCCGGTCGCGGTGATGTCGATGTTCTTGTCGCCTTCGTTCAGCCGGTTCATCAGGCCGGCGAGGTCGGTAAGCGGCCGGGTGAGGCCGGAGGAGACGAGGACGCCGACCCCGCCCATGGCGACGAGAACGGCAAGGGTGGTCAGGCCTGCCCAGCCGGCAAGTTCGTTGGCGGAGGCGAGGACCTTGGCCTCGCCCTGGCCGACGACCAGAAGGTGCTTCTGGCCGAACAGGATAACCGGCAAATAGGAATAGAAGGACGAATGGTCGCCCGAAGCGGCGAAGGTCGAGCCGGTCTGGCTCGCCGATGCGGCGGTCTTCAGTTCGCCAGCGATCCCGGCATCCTTGCCGCCGCTGACCGTTCCGCCGCGCACCGTGCCGTCGGCGCTCAGAAGGAAGGCGTCATCGATGCTGGTGCCGAGCCCGTCGGGTGCCAGCATGGCGGAGAGCTTGCTGGCGGAGACGCGGATGATCACCACGCCCTTCTTCACCGTCTCGCCCCAGACGGAGACGGCGAGCGGTTTGGCGATCAATGCCGAGGGGCCGTCCTCGCCCTGCGGATAGTCGGCGAAGCCGGAGACGTGCGTCTCGTCGAGCTTGCCGGCATTGGCGCGGTCGTAGATTTCCTTGATCGCCGCATTTTCCGGGTCGGCGACGGTGGAGAGGAATTCCTTGCCCTTGGCGACCGTGTAGACCAGCGTGCCGGCGTTATCGATGATGATGATGTCGCTGGCATTGGTGTTCTTCCATGCGCTTGCCGCCGTGCCGTGGAAGCTCGCATGGCGCACGCCGTAGAGCAGCTTGAGCTTGGCGCCGTCAATGGCGACGCGGTCGTCGATGCTGGCGCCGGTGGGCTGGAAGACCTGCTTGATGTCCTTGGCTTCGATGGGAATGATATTGACCATCATCTCGGTGGCTTCGCCGATCGCGGTGTTCTGCGCCAGGTCGGAGAGCGACTGCTCGATCCGCTTGATATAGGCGTTCAGATCCTTCGACTGGGTACTGGCGACGGATTCGAGCCGCAGTTTGCTGGCCTCGATCAGTCCGCTCTTGCCGACCTGGTAGCTCAGTATGCCGACCGACAGGCAGGATACGAGCGTTGCTCCGACGACGAGTGTGGCAAATTTTGCTTTAACGGATGACAGGGCACCTGGCTTGGCGCCGCCCAAATGGTTACGTGACATGAATTCCCTCCCACGGGCGTTGAACCCGCGGGAAGTTTCAAGAGAATTGCTTACGGAGGGGTTAAGCGACCGCTGGTTGATCTGGGAGTGGCGGCGCGCTGGTCTGCGCCGCCCAGGATCAGTCGAACAGGCTCGAGACGGATTCTTCGGCGCTGGTGCGGTTGATCGCTTCGCCGAGCAGGTTGGCCGTCGTCAGTACGCGGATATTGTGGGCCGACTGCACCGCCGTGGTCGGCTGGATCGAGTCGGTGATGACCAGCTCGCGCAGCTTGGAGGAGGTGACGCGGGCAACCGCGCCGCCGGACAGCACGCCGTGGGTGATATAGGCGGTGACGCTGGTGGCGCCGTTCTTCAGCAGCGCTTCGGCCGCATTGCAGAGCGTGCCGCCGCTGTCGACGATGTCGTCGATCAGGATGCAGTCCTTGCCGGCCACGTCGCCGATGACGTTCATGACTTCGGATTCACCCGGACGGTCGCGGCGCTTGTCGACGATGGCCAGCAGACAGTCGAGGCGCTTGGCGAGCGAACGGGCGCGGACCACGCCGCCGACGTCCGGCGAAACCACCGTGACGTTCTTGGTGTCGTAGCGTTCCTTCACGTCGCGGGCGAGCAGCGGCACGGCGTAGAGGTTGTCGGTCGGGATGTCGAAGAAGCCCTGGATCTGACCTGCATGCAGGTCGAGGGTCAGCACGCGATCGGCGCCGGCTTCGGTGATGAGATTGGCGACCAGCTTGGCCGAGATCGGGGTGCGGGGACCGGGTTTGCGGTCCTGGCGGGCATAGCCGAAATAGGGAAGGACTGCCGTGATGCGCTTGGCCGACGAGCGGCGGAAGGCATCGATCATGATCAGCAGTTCCATCAGGTGATCGTTGGTGGGAAACGATGTCGACTGGACGACGAAAACGTCCTCACCGCGTACATTTTCCTGAATTTCTACGAAAATTTCCTGGTCTGCGAACCGCCTGACACTGGCTTTTCCGAGTGGTACGTTGAGATAATTGCAGATTGCCTCGGCGAGTTGCCGGTTCGAATTACCTGCGAAAACCTTCATGTTGGTCCGCCTGTTGTCATGCTGAGATGGGCGCTTTTTAGCGCCCTTCCCCTCGAATGCAAGTGGTTTGCCGGAAATGCCTTCCTTTTTCGTGAAAAGATTCCGGGCGGTGGCGTTTAGCCGCCGCGCGCCTGCCGCCATGACGTGTATTCGGCGATGGTCTTTGTGCCGATCTGCTGCATCAGCGAGGCCGGCACGCCGGCCCAGGGATCGGTCGCTGCGGACGGGACCTTCTCCTCGCCCTGGATGCGATGCAGGCGGTTTCCGCCGCTGTCCAGCACGTCCCAGACATAGACGACCGTCACCGTGCCGCCGTCGCCGAAGGCGGAGAAATAGCCCTTCAGGATATGTTCGCTGGCCGGATCGCTGGCGCTCTTGATCGTCAGGCCCTTGCCGCGCGCCTCGGCGCCGAGCTGGCGCGACAGCGGCGTGATTGACTGGACCGGGGCGCCGATGATCGGCAGGAAGCGGATGGTGCCGGCGGCGCCGGCCGGGGCGAGGGCGGCAACGTTCGGCTGGGCGGGTGCGGGCTGCTGCTCAGCCGGCTGCTGGGGTGCCTGGGCGGTTTCGGCCGGTTCGGAGGGCGCCTGCAGCGGTCCCTCGGCGGGTGCGAGCTGCTGGGCGGCCGGCGCGGGCGCCTGCGGATAACTGTCCTCGCTCAGCTGGCCCGAGAGCGGCGGGGAGGCGACCGGATTGCTCTGGCCTGATGCAAGCGCGGCGGCCTGGGCTTCCAGCGAATTCTGCGGCTGCTGGGTATACCCCTGTTCGGCAAGCGCCGGGCTCTGGGTATAGGAGGGTTCCGAATAGGCCGATTGCGGGCCTTGCGACAGTTCGTTCTCGCTCACGGGCTGGCCGCCGTCGCCGATCTCCATCGGCGGCACCAGGGCATCGGGCGTGTTGCAGGCTGTGAGTGCCGCCGCCGCGATCAGTCCGGCCGTAGCCGTTCGGGAGAGTTTCATCGTCGCTGCCGTCCTCGTGCCACCTCCGTGTGGATTTGAGGAGGATAACGTTAAAATCCTATCAATTCCTTAGAGGGCTGGCGAAGAGGACGGAATCATCGCCTCAGGGTTGCCGCCCGCTACCGCACCAGCAGTTCGAGTGGATGGCGGGAGAGCGCCCGCGGGCCCTCGGCCGTGGTCAGATAGGTGTGGCCGAGGGTCATGGCGGTTTCGCGCTCACTGTCCATGATGATCATGTGCACGAAGAGCGACATGTCGGCAAGGATCGGCTGGGTATTGCCGGTGTGGAACATCTGGTGCTCCATCCAGGACGGCGAAAAGCGGGCGCCGAGCGAATAGCCGCAGGCGTTGAGCCGATGGCGGGCAAGGCCGCGTTCGTCCATGATCCGCGCATGGGTCTCGAACACGTCGCCGAAGGTGAAGCCCGGGCGCAGCACCTCCTCGATTGCCTTGATCGTCTCGTGGCAGGCGGCATAGAGCTCGCGGTGGCGGGCGCTCGGCTCGCCGATGACGATCGTGCGCATCATGGCGGCGTGGTAATGCGCGCTGACACCGGCCCATTCGAGCGTCAGCTGGTCCTTGTCGGAGAGCGTTCGGCGCCCGGCCTTGTAGCGGCATAGCAGCGCGTCCGGGCCCGAGCCGACGATGAATTCGTTGGCCGGATAGTCGCCGCCGCCGGCGAGGATCGCTCCCTGCATGGCGGCGAGGATCGCGGCCTCGTCGCCGCCGGCCCTGATCAGGGGGAGGGCGGCGTCGAGAGCATCGTCGGCAAGGGCTGCGGCCCGCTCCACATGGGCGATCTCCGCTGCGCTCTTCACCAGCCTGAGCTCGCTGACGAGATAGGAGGAGTCGATGATCTCGCAGAAATTGGTGAGCTGGTTGTCGATCAGGCGCGCGACGCGGCCGGTCATGCCGTGGGTGTCGTATTCGATGCCGATCCGGGAACCGAGCAGGTCCATCTCGCTCAATAGGTTGCGCAGGTCCATGGTCGGATCGGCATTCACCCGGTCGACCCAGATGACGATATTCTCGATGTTGGAGGTCTGCTTCGCCTGGCGCAGATCGGCCGAGCGGGTCAGCAGCGTCATGGTGCCGTCCGCCTTGACGATCAGCGTCTGGAAGAAGCAGTAGCCGAACGTGTCGTAGCCGGTCAGCCAGTACATGCTTTCCTGGGCGAAGAGCAGGATGGCGTCGAGTTTCTGCTCGGCCATGCTGGCGGTCAGCCGCTCCAGCCGAACGGCATATTCGCTCGCGTCGAAGTGCAGGGCCATGTCAGTCCTCCCTTATGGCAATCGCGGAAATCTGTCGTCCATAGTCCGGCTCGCCGGCATGGGTGGTGCGACGGTAGGAATAGAAGGCATCAGGGTCGGCATAGGTGCAGATGCCGAGGCTTTCGGCCCGCACGCCGGCGTCGCTCAGCCGCTTCACGGTCAGGCCCTGCAGGTCGAACATGGCATGGCCCGGTTTCTCCGAGGGGCTGAAGAACCGGGCGAAGGCGGGGTTTTCGGCGATGAAGCGGTCGACGAATTCCGGTCCGACCTCGTAATTGGCGCCGCTGATCGACGGGCCGAGGCAGGCGGTGATCGCCTCGCGCCGTGCCCCAAGCGACTGCATGGCGAGAATGGTGTTCTCCAGCACCCCGCCGAGCGCGCCCTTCCAGCCGGCATGGGCAGCACCAATAACACCCGCTTCGGCATCGGCAAACAGCACCGGGCCGCAATCGGCGGAAAGCACACCGAGGATGACCCCGGGAGAAGCGGTGACCAGCGCATCGGCCGTCGGCCGGTCGCCGGCATAGATGCGGTCGACCACGACAACGTCGGGCGAGTGGACCTGGTGCACGGTTGCCAGTCTTTCCGGCGCAAGACCGAACCAGTCGCTGACGCGGCGTCGGTTCTCCTCGACCTTCTCCCTTTCGTCGCGGGATCCGAGGCCGACATTCAGGCCGCGGTAGATGCCTTCCGACACGCCGCCCCTGCGGGTGAAATAGCCATGGCGGATGCCCTTGCTCTCGGCTTCGGCAAACAGCGGGCTGGTGATCGGGTCGGGCAAAGGGTGGTTCTGCATAAGCAGCCTCCGAAGCGGCGCGCGGGCGATCGATTCGAACGCCTCGCCCCTGAAAACATTAGGGAAACAAGGATCTCGCCGCAGTTTCAGTCGGCGCGATGTTGGCTTATCGCCGCCGCCCCTGTCAATTGGCTCCCTTGAATGGGGGCAGGGTCACGGCCGGGCTGGAGATCGCCATGACCTTGAAAAGCTCGCCCATGCGGCCCTCTCCGGCGCCGGCCAGACGCTCGACCGCCTTGACGATTTCGCCCTGGGTCTGGGCGTCCTTGTCGCGCCCGAGGGAGGCTGCGCGGTCCTCGATGCCGAGGCCGATCAGGAAGTCGCCCTGGTACATGCAGCCGTTGACGTGGACGCCGGCGCCAAGCGCCGTGCGGGCGAGATTCTCGAAGTCGACATGGCTCGTCAGGTCCGCCATGCCGGGATGGGCGAGCGGCGGGTCGTACTCGTGCGCCAGGACCGCCTGGAGCGTGTCGCCGAAGCCGCTGACCATGTGGCCGTAATCGATCACCAGCGCCGTGCCGTGGCACTTCAGAAGGCGGTCACAAAGGGTTGTCATCACGGCCTGGCGGGCGGGGGCGATCTCGAAGATCTCGCCGTCCGGCGGGGCGATCTGGCGCGGCGGCAGAAGCACAGGATCGAGCGTGGCGACGCCTGCGGCGAAACACAGCTCGCCGTCGGCATCGAGGCCGACCATGCGCTCGCGCCAGCCGGTCGGCGTCTTGACGAACTGGCGGATCGGAATGGCGTCGAACAGTTCGTTGGCCGCAATCAGCGAGAAGCCTTCCGGCACCTCGTCGAAACTGGTGTGCCAGGCGATCTTGTCGCCATGCGCAGACAGCGTCTCGCGCTGGACGGTCTGCAGCGCCGGGCTGGTCTCGACGAGGTGGATGCTCGCCGTCTCGTAGAGGCGGGGCGCGAGCCTTGCGACGACCCGCAGCATGTCGGCCATCATCGTGCCACGTCCGGGGCCGATTTCGACGATTCGGGCGTCGAGCGGCTCGCCGTGGCGCTGCCAGGCGACGACGAGGAAAATGCCGACCATCTCGCCAAACAACTGGCTGATCTCGGGTGCTGTGACGAAGTCGCCGGCCCGGCCGAAGGGATTGCGGGTCTTGTAGTAGCCGTGCTCGGGATCGGCGAGGCAGAGGGCGAAATAGTCGGTCACGCTGATCGGGCCGCTGGCTGTTATCAGGGACTTGATCTTCTGAGCGAGGGCAGTGGTCATGCGGGGCGCCTCATGTTCGCGTCACGACCGCGGGCCGGCGGCGCGGCGGGCTCTCAGGAGCGCCCAGGCGCCGACCGCAAGCATCGGCAGCGACAGGAGCATGCCCATGGTCAGCCAGCCGCCGGCGAGATAGCCGAGTTGCGGATCCGGTTCGCGGAAGAATTCGACGGTGATACGCGACAAGGCGTAAAGAATGACGAAACAGCCGGTGACCAGGCCGGGAGAGCGGAAGCCGCCGAGCAGGCGGCCGACGACCTGCAGCACGAGGAAGGTCAGCAGGCCTTCGAGCAGGGCTTCGTAGAGCTGGCTCGGATGCCGCGGGAAGGGGCCGCCTGTCGGGAAGACCGTGGCCCAAGGCACGTCCGAGGGGCGTCCCCAGAGTTCACCATTGACGAAATTGGCGATGCGGCCGAACAGGATGCCGAGCGGGGCGACGCTGGCGACTATATCGAACAGGCTCCACAGCGGGATCGCGTTGCGCCTGGCGAAGAAGACCATGGCCAGCGTTGCGCCGAGGAAGCCGCCGTGGAAGGACATGCCTCCGTTCCAGATCTCGATCGCACGGACCGGGTCGGCGACGATGGCGGCAAAATCGTAGAACAGGATATAACCGATGCGGCCGCCGAGCACGATGCCGAGCGCTACCCAGACGAGGAAATCGTCGAGATGGGCGGCGGTGCAAGGTGGCGTGTCGTTCGGCCAGAGTTTCGCATTGCGCAGCATGCCGCGCGCCACGACCCATCCCAGCATGATGCCGGCGACATAGGCGAGACCGTACCAGTGGATCGCCAGCGGGCCGAGGGAGAAGGCCACCGGATCGATCGCCGGGAAGGTCAGGATGGAAAGAAGTTCGGCGGCTGACGACAAGGGTGCTCTTTCTCTAATGTTGCCGGAAAATGGCGTTCCGCTATGGCACGGTCAAGATGGAATCTTGCCGCGTCGTGAACGCACGCGGGCGCGGGCGCGAAATCTGCTTGCAACGACGCCTCCGAATGCCTACCTCAACTGCTGTTACCGAGGACACCGTCCAGGGATCGAACGCTAGAGGAGCCACTGCCATGTCGACGGGCCCGAACCGTATTATGGACGAATTCGCCAAGCTTATGACCGATGCCGCCGGCGCCGCCCAGGGCGTGCGCAAGGAGATGGAGACCGCCTTCCATTCGCAGGCCGAGCGCTGGCTGAACAGCATGGATGTCGTCAAGCGCGAGGAATTCGAGGCTGTCCGCGAGATGGCGGTCAAGGCCCGCGACGAGAACGACGCGCTTCTGAAGCGTATCGAGGCGCTCGAGGCGCAGCTCGCCGCCAAGACCCAGTAAGCGCTTTCGCGCATCCGGAGACCTCTCTTCCGAGGGGCGTTGTCGCCCCGATCCGTCGTTTTTTGAAGCCTGTCGCGAAGCCTCGCGCCGGGCTTTTTCTTTTTCGGCCGCGTTTCTTTCTCCGCTGCCGACTACGAGTTCATACAGGTTATTTTTCCACATGCTCGCGGCCGGAAAAAAGCCAATGGCCAGAGTCGTTTAAGGGCGACTGCACAGGTTGTGCCGCAAGTGCTGTCCACAGACCCGTTAGCCAAAACGCGGTTTCGGGGCTGGTACTTGGTCTTCGCCATTATACACTGATTTTAAATGATGATTCGAAACGGACCTGCGTAAGTTTCGGACAGGGTGGGTGATGTACCCTGGGGTCCATAGGTAATCATTCCTAGTGTTGTTTCCGGTTAATTTGTCTGTGTCCTTCGGTGTCGCCACTCGAAATATCGCATTCATCCCGGTCAAGAAGGTGCCGCATGAGCCTGATGGAATTTGAATTCGAACGACAGTCCAACCCGGTCGACATGATCGAATTCGTCGCTTCGAACAACGACTGGTCGTTCGAGCGCTCCGGCGAGGACGAACTCGCCATGACGGTTGCGGGCCGTTGGGCCGACTACCACGTGTCCTTCTCGTGGATGGAAGAGTTCGAGGCGCTGCATCTCGCATCGGCCTTCGACCTCAAGATTCCCGAAGCGCGCGTCAACGAAGTCATCCGGCTGCTGTCGCATATCAACGGCCAGGTGCTGATGGGTCACTTTGACATCTGGCGGCACGAGGACGTGGTGATCTTCCGCCAGTCGCTGCTGCTGGCCGGCGGTGCCGAGCCGACCAATCGCCAGGTGGAAGTGCTGCTGTCGAGCGCCGTCGATGCCTGCGAAGCCTATTTCCAGGCTTTCCAGTTCGTGGTCTGGTCCGGCATGGACGCCAAGAGCGCCATGGAAGCGGTTCTTTTCGAAACGGCCGGAGAAGCCTGAGCATGACCTATTCGACGATGGGGCCCGTCGTACTCGTCGGCGCCGGCAATATGGGCGGCGCCATGCTGTCCGGCTGGTTGAAGAACGGCGTGCCGGGCTCGTCCGTCACGGTGATCGATCCCGGTCCGTCGGAGGCCATGCTGAAGCAGATCGCCGATGCGGGAGCGACCTATACCAAGGACGTGCCGGCCGGGCTCACCGCCGGGATCCTGTTCCTCGCGCTCAAGCCGCAGGTGATGGAGGCGGTTCTGCCGCCGCTCAAGTCGCTCGTCGGACCGCAGACCGTCGTGGTCTCGGTCGCCGCCGGCAAGACGCTTGCCTTCATGGAACATCATCTGGGCGCCGCCGCCATGGTGCGCGCCATGCCGAACACGCCGGCGATGATCGGTCGCGGCGTGACCGGCGCCTTCGCCAATGATGCCGTCAGCGCCGAGCAGCGCGACATGGTGCATCGTCTCCTGAAGGTTTCCGGCCCGGTCGAATGGCTGGACGGCGAGGAGCAGATCAATGCGGTGACGGCCGTGTCGGGTAGCGGCCCGGCCTATGTGTTTTATCTCGTCGAGTGCATGGCTGAGGCAGGCCGCAAAGCCGGCCTGCAGGCGGACCTGGCCATGCGCCTCGCACGGGAAACGGTCGCGGGGGCTGGTGAACTGCTTCACCAGTCCCCCGACGCCGCCGCGAGACTGCGGCAGAACGTGACCTCGCCAGGCGGAACGACCGCGGCGGCCCTGGCCGTGCTGATGGCCGAGGGCGGCATGCAGCCGCTTTTCGACGAAGCGATTGAGGCGGCGCGCAAGCGGGCCGAGGAACTGGCCGGATGAGCGAAACGACGAAGGTTCAGCCCGAGATCGGCTATGCCGATTTCGAGAAGGTGGATATCCGTGTCGGAACGGTCGTCGAGGCCGAGCCTTTTCCGGAAGCGCGCAAGCCGGCGATCAAGATCAAGATCGACTTCGGGCCGGAGATCGGCATCAAGAAATCGTCGGCGCAGATCACCGTGCACTACACGCCGGAGAGCCTGGTCGGCCGGCAGGTGCTGGGCGTGGTCAATTTCCCGCCGCGCCAGATCGGTCCGTTCCGCTCCGAAGTTTTGACGCTCGGCTTTGCCGACGAGAATGGCGCGATCGTGCTTGCCGCGGTCGAGCAGCCCGTGCCGAACGGCATGAAGATGATGTGAGGCCGTCCGCAGCGTCAGTGGATGTCGCGGCTGACCGGGTCGCTGACCCGGAAATGGTGGAACACCACCTCGAAACCGGCGCGCTGCGGCGAGCAGGTCATCACCCCCACTTCCAGACTTTCCAGACCGGGCGGGAAATAGGCCAGCCTCGCCATCCGCCAGAGCCCTTCGGGCTGCACGCGGTACTGCACGAACATGGCATCGCCGAGCCGGCTCAGGCGAAGCTCGAGCGCACCGGAGAAACCGGCCAGGGCAAAGGCCGACCAGTCGGAGCGGCCGTCGACGGTGACCACGGTGCTCAAGTGGCAAAGGCCGTCGGTGAATTCGATGCCGCATTTCAGCCAGTTGCGCTCGTCGTGCCGGACCATCAGCCCAGCCTGATCGTAGAGCGATTCATAGCGGCCGGTAAAACGCGTGCCGATGGTGAAGTCGCCGGTGCGGGGCAGATGGAGGAAATGCCCGTTGTCATGGTGGAAGCCGTAGTAGGTCTTCTGCCAGAAGTCGGTCTCGCCGCCGGTCACGACCTGCAGTCCGTCAGGCCCCACCTGCGTGTGCGGGGGCGGATTGAGCCAGGTCATCGTATTCCAGTCGCTGGTCGACATCGTGGTTCTCCTCGATCGGGTATCAGGCCGGCACGCGCACCGTGGCGCGCAGACCGCCGAGCGGGCTGTCGCTCAGCGTCACGTTACCGCCATGGCCCCGCGCGATGTCGCGGGCGATCGCCAGGCCGAGCCCGGTGCCCGACGCATCGAGATTGCGCGCCTCGTCGAGACGGAAGAAGGGCTTGAACACGTCGTCGCGATAGTCGGCGGGAATGCCCGGGCCGTCGTCGTCGATCACGATCGTCAGCCATTTGGCGCTGTGCTTTGCCTCGATCTCGACGCGGTCGGCATAGCGGCGGCTGTTGGAGGCGAGATTGGTGACGAGCCGGGTGAATGCGGTCGGCCGCACCGCGACCTCCTCGTCGCCTTCGATATGGTAGGTCAGCGACTTGCCGTGCAGCTCGAAATCCGCCTTCAGCTTGTCGAACAGTTCCCCGAGCCTCAGCTTGCCGACATCCTCTTCCGCTTCGCCGCGGGCAAAGGCCATGTAGCCTTCGAGCATGGTCTGCATGTCGTCGACGTCCTGGTTGAGACCCTGGAGGTCGGGGTTGTCGCCGGCAAGCGCCAGCTGCAGCTTGAAGCGGGTAAGGATGGTGCGCAGGTCGTGGCTGACGCCGGTCAGCATGGCGGTGCGCTGCTCCATCTGCCGTTCGATGCGCTCGCGCATCAGGATGAAGGCGAGGCCGGCGCGGCGCACTTCGTCGGCGCCGCGGGGGCTGAAGTCCTCCGGCGGCCGCTGGCCCTTGCCGAAGCTTTCCGCCGCCTTGGCGAGCGACAGGATCGGCCGGATCTGGCCGCGCAAGAAGAGCGTGGAGATGACGATGAGCACCAGCGAGGTGCCGACCATCCACAAGAGGAAGATGTGGGTGTTGGAGGCATAGGCCGAGTTGCGGCGGGCAAAGATGCGAAGCACGCCCTGGTCCAGCGCGATGCGGATCTCGACCAAGCGGGAATCGCCGACGGTGTCGATCCAGAAGGGCCGGGCGATCTGGTTCTCGATCTGGTCGGAGAGGATCTGGTCGAGGATCGAGAAGAACGGCTTCGGCCGCGTCGCCGGCAGTTGCCCTCCCGCTTCCATCGAGACCGTCATGTTCAGCTTGTCGCGGGCGATGCGCACGACGTTCTTGAAGTCGGCCTCGTCGGGATAAGCCTCGATAAGAGCGATGATGGCGGCGATGTCGCGCGTGACGGCGCTCGACATGCGCTCCGTGACCATCTGCCAGTGGCGCTCCATGAAGACCGCGGCCAGAACCGTCTGCAGGATCAGCATGGGCAGGATGATGATCAGCAGCGAGCGCGCATAGAGGCCGGTCGGCAACTGGTGCCTCAGCCAGCGCGACAGGCCCTTGAGCCCGCCGGGCGTGCGATCATTGTCCCTGCGGATGCTGTCGAACAGCGTCATCTTGCCTTCGCTTCCATTGCCGCGCCGACTGGCGCTAGTCCATGCTCAGCCGGTAGCCGATGCCGCGCACGGTCTGCAGCCAGACCGGATTGGCCGGATCGTCCTCGATCTTGCGGCGCAGCCGGTTGATCTGCACGTCGATCGTGCGCTCGCCGACTTCCGTATCGTTGCCGATCAGTTCGTGGCGCGGAATGGTGTCTCCGGCGCGGGTGGCGAACAGCAGCATGATGTCCTGCTCGCGGTCGGTGAGCTTGATCACTTCCGGCCCGCGCTTCAGTTCCTTGCGCAGGATGGAGAAACTATACGGCCCGAACATGACCTGCTCGATCTTCGGCTGGTCTGCGTTCAGGTTGCGCTTCAGGATGTTGTTGATGCGCAGCACCAGTTCGCGCGGATCGAACGGCTTGGCGAGGTAGTCGTCGGCGCCGGCCTCGAGACCGGCGATGCGCGATTCCGCCTCCGAGCGGGCGGTGAGCAGGATGACGGGGATTTGTTTGTCGGCCGCGATGCTGCGGGTGAGCGACAGCCCGGATTCGCCGGGCATCATCACGTCGAGCACGAGAAGGTCGAAGTGCAGGCCTTCGAGCTTGCGCCTTGCTTCTCCGGCATCCGCGGCGACGGTGATGCGGAAACCCTGTTCCGAGAGATAGCGCTGCAAGAGGTCGCGGATGCGCGTGTCGTCGTCGACGACGAGGAGATGGGGCGCATCATCGGCAATGAAGATCTTGCGCGCCATGTCATTCGACTCCGGCCGTGTCCGCGGGCAGAGACGTGTCCGGGCGGCTCATGCCTTCGAGGAACTTGTGCACGCCCTCGCGCATGGCAGGGGTGAAACCCTCCAGCGCCTTGGCGATGCGGCGTGACTGCGGTTCGGACAGGGCGAGCGCCAGTTCGCGGCCGGCCAGCGTCGGGTAGAGCCGGCGCTGGCGGCGGTCGGCCGGGCCGGCCATCTGGCGGATATAGCCCGAGTCGATCAGTTCCTTCAGCACGCGGGCAAGGCTCTGCTTGGTGATCTGCAGGATGTTGAGCAGGTCGGCCACCGTCATGCCGGGCCGGCGGCTGACGAAATAGACGACGCGGTGATGCGCGCGGCCATAGCCGATCTTGGCGAGGATCGCGTCGGGATCCGAGACGAAATCGCGATAGGCGAAGAACAGCAGTTCGATCGTCTCGAAATCGATGGTCTTGTCGTCGACCACCGGCATTTCCGGCAGTTCTTTCCTGGCAGCCTTACCCGCAGACTGTCGAGCCACTTGTCACTTCCTTGTTCTTGCGGCGCCTGTTGGGCGGCGGTCGCATGAACCTGCCGCGGCAATGGCTGCCGGTCATTCCCGATGCGGGCGCTATGACCGTCAGGCCGGCACCCGTTTTGCGGCAAAACTAAGCGCAGACGGGGAAAAACTCCAACGAAATTACCGGGATCGCACAGTTTCCCGGCCAAGCTTCGCGGATTTAAGTTTGATCGCGGACGTGTTATGCGCTGCCTGCGCAAAAAGAAGGAACCGCCCCATGGGACAAATGCAGGCCGGGATCATTCCGGTGACCCCCTTCCAGCAGAACTGCACCATCCTGTTCGACAGCGATACGCATGAAGGCGTGATCGTCGATCCCGGCGGCGATGTCGACGTGATCCTGCAGACGCTGAAGGAAAACGGCATCACGCTCAAGGAGATCTGGCTCACCCATGGCCATATCGACCATGCCGGCGGGGCCGCGGAGCTGAAGGAAGCGCTCGGCATCGAGATCGTCGGTCCGCACAAGGACGACCTGCCCCTGCTGCAGAAGCTCGAGCAGCAGGCGCAGATGTTCAACGTGCCGATGAAGGTGCGCAATACCGTGCCCGACCGCTGGCTGGAAGAGGGCGACAAGGTGTCGTTCGGCGCGCATGAATTCGAGGTCTTTCACTGCCCCGGCCATGCGCCGGGCCACGTCATCTTCTTCAACCGCGCGCAGAATTTCGCCCATGTCGGGGACGTGCTGTTTTCCGGCTCGATCGGCCGGACGGACCTGCCGGGCGGCGACCATCAGACGCTGCTCGACTCGATCCGCGACAAGGTCCTGCCGCTCGGCGACAATGTCGGTTTCATCTGCGGTCATGGGCCTGGCGGCCGGATCGGCGAGGAGCGCCGCACCAACCCGTTCCTGCGCGGGATCTGAGCGCGCAAGGGGAGGCCGAAACGAAAAATGCGCCGGCGATGCGGCGCATTTCTTTCGGATTTCAAAGGCCGTCGGCTCAGCCGGCGGTGCAGAAATGCGAGCGGCCATCATAGCCGACATAGGTGCCAGAGCGGGCATTGAAGCTGCGATAGCGGGCCGAGCAATAGTCATACCATTCCGGCGACCACGGCTCGACGGCTGCGCCATAGACCGGACCCGGGGCCGGCGGGTAGTCATCGACATAGACGGGCTCGGGTTCGACATAGACGCGGCGCGGTGCCGGTTCGATGTAGACCGGTTCGGGCTCGACATAGACGGTGCGCGGCTGGCTGGCGATCAGGGATCCGGTGACCAGGCCGGCGGCAAGGCCGATGGCGCCGGCGGCAAGGGCGTCTTCCCTGTGATGGCGGCGGTAGTAGTCGCCCGCATTGGCCTCGGACGATGCGGCCAGCGGCACGATGGCGATCGCTGCCGACAACAGGGAATATTTCGCGAAGTTCAACATGGCTCTGCCTTCCTGTGACCTGCAATTGGCTTCGTCGCGTAATAGCGAACAATGAAGTCAGGATAGGGGCGGCAGGCTGAATGGAGCCTGAACGAAAAAACCCGGCAAACCTGCCGGGCGGAAAAGCCAATGCCGAAGCAAAATGTCAGTGTCAGCCGGCGATATGCAGGTTGACGGCCTTCGGGCCCTTGCCGCGACGATCAGGTTCAGTATCGTAGCTGACCTTCTGGTTCTCAGAAAGTCCCTGCAGTCCGGAAGCCTGGACGGCGGAAATGTGTACGAAGATGTCTGCGCCGCCATTGTCAGGCTTGATGAAGCCAAAGCCCTTGTCGGTGTTGAAGAATTTTACGATGCCAGTCTCGGCCATGCGTCAGGTCCTTTTCTCTCTGCCCTGTGTCGGCGGGGCAGCATTGCAATGTTACCCGTAACCGGGTGCTCGACAGGCATTTCTCGATGTTTGAGGAAAGGGACCCCTGTTACCGCAAGCCGGCGCTAAAAAAGCAAGTATACTCGCTTCTATAGTGCATAACCTGCCCGGAACTTTTAGCGTCTCCGGCGCGCATGTATTATAAGGTCTTCCCGTGCTCGCAAAATTGCCCGAACCGGCAAAGAGTGCTTGGTTTATAAAAAATTGGCAAGCGAAAGTTTTCCAACCTGTGGCGGTGGTTCAGGCCCCGAAAGCCCGTGTTTTGCGGGCTTGCGGCCTGTCGGCGAAATATTTTGCTTGACCGGTGCATAATGCATCGCGAGCGATGCATTTTTTTGGTCAAAACCTTCCTTCACTAGGAAAAGTTGGCGTATTTTCGCAAGGGGTGAAATAGCCGCTAGGCGGCCACGGCCCGCCGCCGGGTGAGTTCCGGCACGAGTTCCACCAGCAGCATGGCGGCAAAGATCAGGCCGCAGCCGGCATATCCGATGCCGGGTAGGGTTTCCGCCAGCAGCACTGCGCCGAAAAGCGCGCCGAACAGGGCTTCCGACGACAGGAAGATCGCCGCCTGCGGGGCGGTCGTATAGCGCTGTCCGATGATCTGCAGGACGAAGGCGAGGCCCGAGGAGAGCAGCCCGCCATAGAGGATTTCGGGCAGGGCCGAGATGATGGCGCTGGTGCTGATCGGCTCGAGCGCCGTGGCGGCGCTGCCGGCGCCCACGGCGCAGACGGCGAACTGCACCGTGGCGAGCGCCAGCGGCCGTTCGCTGAACCCGACCGCAATCGGCGTCAGCGTGATCTGCACGGCGAGGAAGATGGCGCACAGGATGACGAGGATGTCGCCGTCGCCAAGCGCCGAGAGCGAGCCGCCGTTCAGCAGCAGGATGCCGAGCACGGTGATCAATGCGGCCGGCCAGATGACCCAGTGCGGCCGGCGGCGGAGCACGGCGACGGCGATGACAGGAACGAGCACGACGTAGAGGCCGGTGAGGAAGCTGGCATTGGTGACGCTCGTCGACTGGATGCCGATCTGCTGCAGGGTCTGCGCGACGAGGAGGGACAGCCCGACGAGCAGGAACCAGCCATAGTCGCGAAGGGAGAGGGGCCGGCCGGCGCCTTTGGCCTCGCGAAGCGCGAAGGGCAGGACGGCGAGGGTCGCCAGCGCAAAACGCAGCGCGTTAAAGCAGTTGGGTCCCAACCATTCCATCGCCTCCGACTGGGCGACGAAGCCTCCGCCCCAGATCGCGGCGGCGAGAAGGAGGAGGAGATTGGCCTGGATGCGAGACATGGGGTTCCGGATCGCGGATGGATGGTGGGAGGCGAGGCGTAACAGTTGATTTTGTGTTCGACAAGGTCGAACGTCAGGCGAGAGACATCCGGAAACGAACAGGAACATGACGGCAGCGCGAGTATTGACGAGGGGACTGCTGACGATCGCCAGCGCCGCGACGGCGGCTGCCGGTGCGATGTGTGCCGCCGAATCAAGCGGCGAAATGCCGGCGACGGAACGGCCTGTCGCGAAAGCGATCGACAGCTATGACGCGATACCGGCGCCCATTCTCCCGGCGTTCACGCAGGAAGCCTCCCCCTGCCATGTGGACGAGGCGAGGCTCCGGTTCGCGCCCGGCACGGACCTAGAGGACGCTGAGGGCAATCGTCTGGTTCTCATGCCCTGCGGCACGCCCGGTGCCTACAACGAACCATACGCCCTTTATTTCGGCATCGACGAAGCCAACCTCCACCGCATCGTGTTTCCGGACATGACAAAAGAGGGGCCGTCAATCCTGATGATCGCCTACAATCTGACCTACGAACCCTCGACGAAGACACTGACGTCCTTTCACCGCGGCCGGGGCTCCGGTGATTGCGGTTCGTGGTACCGGTGGCATGTCGACCTGACGCGCAACAACCATGTGCTCGTGCTGAAGGACCAGCGTGTCAAAGGCGCCTGCGACGCCTATGACCTTGGCGGGCCGCAGAACTGGACGCCGGTCTGGGCAGGTCCGCCTCGAACAGGGGACTAGGGGGCGGGGGCGCGGCTGATGCGCAGCAGCTGGCCGTCTTCCTCGTCGGTCAGCAGCAGGACCGAACCGTCCGGCGCGACCTTCACGTCGCGAAGGCGCCCGTATTCGCCGGCGAGCAGGCGTTCCTCGCCGACGATCGCGCCGCTCTCGTCGCGTTCGATGCGGGCGAGGAGTTCGTATTTGAGCGCGGCGACGAGAAAGTCGCCGTCCCATTCTGGGAACATGGCGCCGCGGTAGACGTCGATGGCGCCCGGTGCGATCGACGGATCCCAATAATGCACGGGCAGTTCATAGCCCTTGGCCGACTGGCCTATGCCGATTTCCGCGCCGGAATAGTGCTTGCCGTAAGAAACGACCGGCCAGCCGTAATTGCTGCCGGCCTTCGGCGTGTTGATCTCGTCGCCGCCGCGCGCGCCGTGCTCGACGGTGAAGAGCGTGCCGTCGGCGGGATCGATGACGATGCCTTGCGGATTGCGATGGCCTATCGACCAGATCTCGGGACGACCCTTGCCGCCGTCGGCGAAGGGATTGCCCGCGGCAGGCTTGCCGTCTGGACCAACATGCAGGATCGAGCCGGCATGATCCTGCGGATCCTGCGCCCGATCCATCTCGCCCCGCTCGCCGATGCCGAAGAACAGGCTGCCGTCCCCGGCGATCGCAATGCGCGAGCCGAAGTGTTGGGTGGTGCCGGTGAAGCGATTCATGGCGAAGAGTCTGTCGACGTTTTCCAGCTTCGCCTCGTCGTCGGACAGGCGAGCGGCGAAGAGCGCCGTTCCCTGGCCACCGTCGCCCGGTATGGAGGCGGTGAAATAGAGCTTCCGGCTTTCGGAAAAGTCGGGGGAGAGGGCTACGTCGAGCAGGCCGCCCTGGCCCCCGACGAAGAGTTCGGGCAGGCCGGCGATCGGTTCGCCCAGCTTCATGTCCCGCACGATGCGCAGACGCCCGGGGCGTTCGGTGACGATATAGGCGCCGTCGGGCAGCACCTCGACCGACCACGGATGCTCAAGGCCGGTCGCAACGGCTGTCACGTCCAGTTCCGCCTTCTTCGAGGAGAAGCGATCGGCTGCCATGGCCGGGGCTACCAGCAGCAGAAGAGCCAGTGACGTGCCCGCCGTCATGCGTCTGCGATTGCCCGGGCGTCGTGGTGCTGCGGTTAGGGTCATGTGTCGGCCTCCCTGTGATCCAGTGATCTATCTGGGGAGCGAGGCCGGATTGGCAAGGGGAGATGGCGGGAACGTGATCGTCGCGTCAGCGGCGCAACTACCGCTGTCAAGCGCGGCCGGAATGGGTGATTGGATACACGCCGCGGTCCGAGATGGCAGGGAGTCGGTGGCCCTTGCCTTGATGTAGAGCCCGTCGGCGATGAGCAGCAGGCCGCCGATCGCGACGACGACAATGGCGAGGGCAACGGCACGTTCGGCCGGGCCGAGCCGGCGCCACAGGGGCGGGCGGCTGCGGGGTGAGTGATCAGGCACGACGACGGTCCGTCTCGGCGCGGAACAGTTCCTTCAGGCTGCGGCGCCAGAGCGCCAGACTGCCGGCCGCCATCGCGGCGAAGCAGACCATCATCAGGCCGAGCAGGATATACCGGTCGGAGAGCGTTTCCGTCCGCGGCAGCGCCAGGCCGGTGGGGTTGGTGACCAGCCGCGAGGCGGAAAGCGGCGTCGATGCGGTCGGCATCGGGTCGACGGTGACCGAGGGGGCGGTCTTGGAGGCCTGCGCCTCGCCTTCGGCTTCCGGGACGGCTGCGAGGGGAAGGACGATGGCGGCGTCACCGGCCGGCTGCGGCGGCAAGGTCTCCGCCCGGGCCGTGGCGGCCAGGCCGATCAGCATGACGGCACAGGCAAAAAGGCCGACAAAGGCCATGCGGCCGCGCTCAAGGAAGAGTTGGAACCAAGGACGCGCTTCGGAATTTTCGTCTTCCAGAAACATTCGTCATTCCTCGCAATTGAATTCGTGCAATGCGAGGAGAAGAACCCTGTTTGAGGGCTTCACGGGGACCGAATTGCGGCGTCACCCGGCATTTATCATGGCGATATCGTGGCGACGTCGACGCCTGCCATTTCAACAGGCAGGATGCCTGCAAGCGAGGCCCGTTAGCGGCGCTTGCCGAAGACCCGGACCGGCCGCGTTACGGGCTCGCCGCGCGGTGCGGCGAGGGCCGCGGGTTCCGCCGGGCTCTCCGATGGCGGCGCAGGCGCGGCTGAGGGCTCGGCCGGGGGCAGCAGCATTTCCGGATATTCGTCGTTGAACGCGGTCGGGGCGATCTGCGGCCGGGCCAGCGCATAGCCCTGCAGCAGGGTCACGCCCAGTTCGAGGCAGAGATCGACCTGCCAGGTCTCCTCCAGTTGCTCGAAGATCGGCTCTATGCCTTCGTCCTGCAATTGGCGCACGATGACGCGCAGCAAGGCGGAGCCGGCAGAATTGTGCAGGTAGTCCCGCACCCAGTCCCCGTCGAAGCGGACGAAGTCGGGCCGCAGGGCGAGTACGTCCTGGATGTCGTGTTCGCTCGCCTCGTAGTTCGACATGGAAATGCGCAGGCCGGCGCCGCGCAGCTGCCCGATGGTGCGGGCGATGAGCTTGCCGTTTCCGCTGCCGGCCGACACGTCGCAGATGATGCGCTCGGGCGCCAGCCGGGCCTCGTGGGCCGCGAGGCGAATGCGGTCGAGTTCGTGGCGCAGCTCGACGCCGTCGGTGAAGAGCTGCGGCTGGAAGCTCACCACGACCATGGTGCGTTCCCGCTGCAGCAGGCCGGCATTGAGGATGTGGATGCTGCGCAGCAGGCTGTCGACGGCGGGCAGATCCTCAGGGGCGACCAGCGGGAAGAACTGCGAGGGCGGATAGGCCTCTCCGTTGCGCTCGGCCCGCACCAGTCCCTGGAAGGCATGAATGTCGAAGACGCCGTCCGCCACCTTCTTGAAGATCGGCTGAAGGGCGGAGCGCAGCACGAAGGGGCCATAGGCCGTCGACCAGGCGTCTCCTGTCTTGACGAGCTGGGCATAGATGCTGTTCGTGGTCATCGGTTTCGCGTCGTGATTGCTTCGATAGTGTCGTGCACGCAAGTCTATCGCCGAAGGCTTACCTCCGGATTAAGAAAGACTTAAAAATGAAAACTTTGGCGATTGCCGGCGCCCGGCCGCTTTCCGCTTGAAACGCGGGGACGATTTCGCCATAGAACTTGAACCTGGGGCCTTGGCCGATCGAGGTTCCGCCGATCAACAGCTTCAGGACAATCACAATGGCCTTCATTGCCGACGCTCTTTCCCGTGTAAAGCCCTCCGCAACCATCGCAGTCTCGCAGAAAGCCCGCGAGCTGAAGGCCAAGGGCCGCGACGTGATCGGCCTCGGCGCCGGCGAGCCGGACTTCGATACCCCGGACAATATCAAGAAGGCAGCGATCGACGCGATCACCCGCGGCGAGACGAAGTACACGCCGGTTTCGGGCATTCCGGAACTGCGCAAGGCGATCGCCGAAAAGTTCAAGCGCGAGAACGGCCTCGACTACAAGCCCGAGCAGACGATCGTCGGCACCGGCGGAAAGCAGATTCTTTTCAACGCCTTCATGGCGACCCTGAACCCGGGGGATGAAGTCATCGTGCCGGCACCCTACTGGGTCTCCTACCCGGAAATGGTGGCGCTGTGCGGCGGCACGCCGGTGTTCGTCTCGACCAAGCAGGAAAACAACTTCAAGCTGACTGCGGCCGAACTCGAAAGCGTCATCACGCCGAAGACCAAGTGGTTCATCTTCAACTCGCCGTCCAACCCGTCGGGTGCTGCCTACAGCCATGACGAGCTGAAGGCGCTGACCGACGTGCTGGTCAAGCATCCGCAGGTGTGGATCCTGACCGACGACATGTACGAGCACCTGACCTATGGCGACTTCAAGTTCGTCACCCCGGTCGAGGTCGAGCCCAAGCTCTACGATCGCACGCTGACGATGAACGGCGTGTCGAAGGCTTATGCCATGACCGGCTGGCGCATCGGCTATGCCGCGGGTCCGCTCGAGCTGATCAAGGCGATGGACATGATCCAGGGCCAGCAGACGTCCGGCGCCTGCTCGATCGCCCAGTGGGCCGCCGTCGAGGCGCTCAACGGTCCGCAGGACTTCATCCCGGCCAACAAGAAGATCTTCGAAGGGCGCCGCGATCTCGTCGTCTCGATGCTGAACCAGGCCAAGGGCATCGTCTGCCCGTCGCCGGAAGGCGCCTTCTATGTCTATCCGTCCTGCGCCGGGCTGATGGGCAAGACCGCTCCGTCGGGCAAGGTCATGGAAACGGACGAGGATTTCGTCAGCGAGCTCCTGGAGTCGGAAGGCGTGGCCGTCGTGCACGGTTCGGCCTTCGGTCTCGGCCCGAACTTCCGCATCTCCTATGCGACGTCGGAAGAGCAGCTGGAAGAGGCCTGCAAGCGCATCCAGCGTTTCTGCGCCGCCTGCAAATAAGCGCGACAAAAGACAACACGAGAAAGGGCGGGGCCTCGCGGTCCCGCCCTTTTCGTTTGGTTGGTGATGTGCCCTACCGTCAGGTGGCGATCTTCATGGTCGCCGGCAGCTTTGTCAGTGCGGGTGCCGGAGCGGCGGGTGTGCGGTTGCGCTCGCGCCACAGGGCGGGCAGGCTGAGCAAGGCCAGCGAACCGAAGGTGATGACGGTCTTGGTCGCGTCGGAGAAGGCGCCGAAGCGGCCGTCGAGATAGAAGACGCCGTAGACGATCAGCACGTGCCAGACATAGATCTGCAGCGAATGGCGGCCGAGCAGCTGGAGATAGCTCAGCGAGAACAGGCCGGTGAGCGCCGAGGCGATCTTGCGGATCGTCGCATTGTCGTGGCGCGGGCCGGCGATCAGCAGCCACGCGAGGCCATAGGCGACGGCGGCGAAGTTCAGCAGATAGACCGGACCGAAGTCGGCGCGCACTTCCATCAGGCCGAACTTCTCCAGCACGATGCCCGGCATCATGCCGTGGGCGGTGAGGATGCGCAGCGGCAGGAAGAAGGCGCAGACGGCCAGCGCCGCCTTGGCGATGAAATCCTTGTGCGGATCGAAGATACGGGTCCACTCGACCCTCTTCATCGAGGTCAGCGTGCCCGCAAGCAGGCCGGCGAAGAAGACGATCTGCCAGCCGAGCAGGTTGAACGAGGCGCGAATGCCTTCCTTCTCGGCATCAGCGCCGCCTGAGAGCCAGTCGCTGACCGGATAGGTGACGATGCGCTGCAGGCCGAGCTGGGCGGCCATCCATGCCAGCACGGAAATGATCGCCACCGTCTTCCACCGGCCCTGCAAGCAGAGCCAGATGATGGCCGGGGCGAAGAACATGTAGATGATGTATTGCGGCAGGATGTCCATGAAGGTCGGCTGGAACAGGAAGCCGGCAATGGCTGCGAGACGCAGCGGATCGTCGATCCGGGTAGCGCCGAGCCAGTTGGTCCAGATCGTTGCGGCGCCGGGCAACACGAGCTGCAGGGCGAGAATCACCAGCACGATGCCCATCGCATAGCGGTAGAGTTCGAAGACCCGCGACCAGATCCGGTCACGCGCCACGGCATAGCCGTCCTTCATCATCTTGCGGGCATAGACCATGCCGGTCAAAAGGCCCGACAGGAAGACGAAGCCCTGCGCATCCTCGACGAAGGCCAGGTTGCGGTGGTTGATCTGGACGAGCCAGAGGCCGCCGGTGAAGACCAGGTGGTTGATCAGCATGAAGACCAGAAAATAGCCGCGCATGCCGTCGATAACGTCGAGTCTCTTCAAGGTTCGGCTCCCGAGTTTGCCCCCCGCGACCGCGGGAAGTTTCTGGTCCGCTATCTTGGTGAGAATGGGGCGAGCCCTTCGTCACGCCGGGGACCATGACCGGGGAAAGCGGAAAGGGCGGAAAAAGTTCCGCCCTTTCGGGTGACGAAAAACCTTCAGAGGCCGAGGAAGGACAGCATGATGAAGGTGGCAAACAGGATGAAATGGGTCATGCCTTCGATCGCGTTGGTCTCGCCGTCGTTGAGGTTGATGGCCGCGGCGATCAGCGTGATGGCGACCATCACCGTCTGCACCGGCGTCATCGCCATGATGAAAGGCTGGCCGGTATAAAGGGCGATCGCCTCCATGACGGGCACGGTCAGAATGACCGTCGACAGCGAGGCGCCCATGGCGATGTTGACGGTCGCCTGCATGCGGTCGGCAAGGGCGGCGCGAAGCGCGGTGAGGATTTCCGGTCCGGCGGAAATGCCGGCGACGAGGATGGCGGTGAGCGCCACTGGCGCACCGATTTCCTTCAGGCCGGTGTTCATGAAGGTCGACATCAGCTCGGCCAGCACGCCGATCAGCACGACGCCGAAGAGGATCACGCCGATCGAGCGCGCCGTCGGTTCGTCCGCGTCGGCGGGATCATGCTCCTCCGTGTCGCGCTTCTTTCCGCGCGGATAGCTGTAGCTGAAGAAATAGCTGTGGGTGCCGACCTGCATGCGCAGGAACAGGCCGTAGAGCGCGACCATGGCGAAGATGGTGAAAAAGGAGAAATACTGCCATTTGTCGAGCGGAATGAACTCCGGCACGACCATGGATATGCCCATGGCGGTCAAGATCATCACGCCGTAGGTCTTGCCCGAATCGTCGTTATACGGCTGCTCGCCATGCTTGAGTCCGCCGAGCAGGGCGGCCAGGCCGAGAATGCCGTTGATGTCGAGCATCACCGCCGAATAGATCGTGTCGCGCACCAGGGTCGGCGAGCCTTCGTTGTTCATCATGATGGCGAGGATCAGCACCTCCACCGCCACCGCCGATAGCGTCAGGATCATCGTGCCGTAGGGGTCGCCGACCTTGACGGCGAGCACCTCGGCGTGGTGGGCGACGCGCAGCGATGCCGCGACGATGGCGCCGATCAGGACCGCGGCGGCGACGAGCGATACGGCCGTGCCCATGGCGAGGATCTCGTGTTCCAGACTGAATCCGAGAACGGCCATAAGGATTGGAAAGAGAAGGATTTTCTCCTGTCTCAGCATGGGCGGCTCCTGTGCATTGCGTGCAGACCTTTAGGTGCGATGGGCGGGAACGGACGAGCGGATGGAACTGTTCCGCCCCGCTTCGGGTTTGCGGATTGATGCGCTTGATGCGATACTAAGCCAAAGCTTAAGGAAGGAGGACAGAATGACCAAAGTTGCCTACGAGATCGTTCCTCACGATGGGGGATGGGCCTACAAGCTCGGCGACGTCTTTTCCGAAAGCTTTGCCAGCCATGACGAGGCCCTGGAGGCAGCGCGTATCGTCATGCAGGAGCAGCAGGTCGGGGACGAGCCCGTCAAGATCAGCTATCAGGACGAGAAGGGCAAGTGGCACTACGAGTACAGCGACGGCGGCGACCGGCCGGAAGTCGAGATCGTCGATCGCTACGAATCGGGCGAAACGCCGGCCTAGGCGATGCCGCGTCTGCCGATGGACTGGGAAAACCGGATTAGATAACCGTCCGGGTCCTGGACGAGGAATTCCCGCGAACCGGTTTCCTCGCTTTCGCCAATGCGATACCAGCTTTCGCTCGGCTCTTCGAAGAGTGGCCAATCCAGTTTGCGGAGGGCTTCGAGTGTCGGCTCCAGGTCGTCCGTGGCGATCTGGAAGTTGATGCCCCGGCCAAACGGCCGTTGAAGCGGTGCCACCTGCCAGTTGCCGTTGATTTCACACAGCATCACCTGCGCACCCTGGCGCTCGAGGTAGGCGAACTTCGCCTGCTGTCGTTCGTAGGCGACGCGAAAGCCGAGGCCGTCGCACCAGAAGGCGAGGCTGGCCGCGATATTGGTGACGTCAAGTTCGGGCACCAGCGGCGCAAAACCGCCGGTCGGACCGCTGCCGGTTCCCGCCGACGCGTCGCGTTCGGCGCGTGAGATTTCGGTCATCCCATTCTCCTCATCGGGAAACATAGTCGAGCAGCCCGGCCACCAATGCGTCGAAGGCAACGCGGCAGCGGGCCGCCGTCTTCAGGTTCTCATGCATGACGACATAGGTTTCCAGCGACAATTCGATGGCGTCGGCCAGGACCGGCACGAGGTCGGGATCGCGCCGGGCAAGCGTGTTCTGGCACATGCCGATGCCACCGCCCGCCCGGATCATCGCCATCTGGGCGAGATTACTGTCGGTGCGCATGGAAAAATGGATGTCGGCGAGCATCGGCTTGTCCTTGAGGATCGCCCGGATATAGGCGAGCTGTCGGTCGAAGCCGATCAGCCGGTGGGAGGAGAGTTGGTCGAGCCCGGTCGGCGTGCCGTGGCGCTCGAGATAGCGGCGGTGCGCATGCAGTCCGAGCGGGATGGCGGCGATCCGGCGGCTCACCAGCGCGCCCTGCGACGGCGGCACCATGCGCACGGCGATATCGGCCTCCTGGCGCAGCAGGTCCTCGACGGCGTCCGAGACCGAGAGTTCCACATTGAGGGCGGGATGGCGTTCCTGAAGCTCGGCTATGATCGGCGGCAGGACTTCGATGCCGATCACCTCGCTGGCGCTGATGCGCACCGTGCCGGTGACGCTGCCGGGCTGGCCGCTCGCCGCACGCGCGAGGCTTGCCGCGGTGGCCGCCATCGTCTCGGCATAGGGCTTCATTTGTTGCGCGGTTTCCGTCGGCAGCAGGCCCTGCTGCGAGCGCAGGAAGAGCGGAGCGCCGGAGAGTGCTTCCAGCGCATCGATATGCCGGCCGACGGTCGGCTGGGTCAGGCCCAGGTCCCTGGCGGCAGCCGACAGCGATCCCTCGCGCAGCACGGCAAGAAAGGTGCGGTAATAGTCCCAGTTCGCGTTCGGCTCTGTCATTCGAATATGTATAGCAAACCCAGAAAAATAGGCAATTCCGTATAATTCCGCTGCAGGCGATACTCCAGTCATCGCAAACATGCCGGACACAGGAGACACGTCATGGCACAGGAATTGATGCAATTGCCGCTTGCTCTCGTGCTTGGCGCCACCGGCGGGATCGGTGGCGCCATGGCTCAAAAGCTTGCCGCCCGAGGCTACCGCGTGCGCGCCATGCACAGGAATGCCAGGGATATGGCGCTGCGCCATTCGCAGTTCGAATGGGTGCCGGGGGACGCCATGCGCCGCGAGGATGTCGTCAAGGCCGCGCAAGGGGCCAGCCTGATCGTCCATGCCGTCAATCCGCCGGGCTATCGCAACTGGGGCGAACTGGTTCTGCCGATGATCGACAATACGATCGCTGCCGCCGGCGCCGTCGGCGCGCGGATCGTCATGCCGGGGACCGTCTACAATTTCGGCCCCGATGCCTTTCCGCTGATCGACGAGGATAGCCCGCAGAACCCGCAGACGGCCAAGGGCCGGATCCGCGTCGCCCTCGAGCAGCGTCTCGAAGCGGCGGCCGGGCGCGGTACGCCGGTGCTGATCGTCCGCGCCGGTGACTTCTTCGGCCCCGGTGCCGGCAACAACTGGTTTGCGCAGGGGCTGATCAAGCCGGGCAAGCCGGTCGCCTTCGTCACCAATCCCGGCAAGCGCGGCGTTGGCCATCAATGGGCCTATCTTCCGGATGTCGCCGAAACCATGATGCAGCTGATCGAGCGGGCCGACAGACTTCCGCCCTTCGCGCGCTTCCAGATGAATGGCTTCTTCGATACCGACGGAACGGAGATGGCGGCGGCAATCCGCCGGGTGACCGGCAAGCCGGATCTGAAGATCAAGCGCTTTCCGTGGATGGTGGTCCGGCTGGCTTCGCCGTTCGTGCCGCTGTTCCGGGAACTGGCTGAAATGCGCTATCTGTGGCGCCAGCCGGTCCGCATGCGCAACGCCCGGCTGGTGGCGACGCTTGGAAGCGAGCCGCAGACTCCCATCGACGAGGCCGTGCGGGCGACGCTTTCATCGCTGGGGTGTCTCGACAAACCCGCTACGACCCCGTCGACCGCCCAGGTCGCGCCAAGCCTCGCGCGCGGGAGGTCGGCATGAGTTCCGTTTCGGCCGTCCAGACGGCCCGTGCCGGCCGCGGCATCCGCCTGCTGTCTGCGGCGCTGGTCTTGGGCATCTGCGGACAGTTCTTCCTCGCCGGGTTGTCGATCTTCTCCGACGCAGCGCTCTGGTCGCTGCACGGGGCGGTCGGCGGCGGCCTGTCTCTGCCGGTCATCGGTCTGCTGGCGCTGTCGCTGGCGAGCCCTTCAGCGCACCGCTATCGCCGCCACACGGTTCTGCTGTTTAGCCTCTATTGCCTGCAGGTCCTGCTGGTGATCCTCGGACGCGAGCTCGGCCTTGCCTTCATCTCGGCACTGCATCCGGTCAACGGGCTTTTCATGATGGGCGCGGCCGTAGGGTTGGTGAACGAGGCGTTCGGCGGGCAGGGCGACCGCAGGGCCTGAAAGGAGGAACCCCGGTAACGTGCCGGGGTTCCTGCCGTCCAGATCAGGCCATTTTCGGGTAGTTGGTGTAGCCGTCGGCGCCGCCGCCGTAGAAGGTCGCGCGGTCCGCCTCGTTGAGCGGCGCATCGACCTTCAGGCGCTGCACCAGGTCCGGATTGGCGATGAAGGCCTTGCCGAAGGAGACCATGTCGGCCCGGCCGGAGGCAACGGCATCCATCGCCATGGCGCGGTCATAACCGTTGTTGACCATCCAGGCCGCCTTGCCGCCCTTGGCGCGATAGGCCGCCTTGAAGCCTGCCCAGTCGAAGGGAATGTTGTCGCGCGGTCCGCCGGTGGCGCCTTCGATCACGTGGATGAAGGCGAGGTCATAGGCCGCCAGCTTTTCAATGAGGTGGTTGAACAGCGGCTGCGGATCGGGGTCGGAGACGTCGTTGGCCGCCGTCACGGGCGAAAGCCGGATGCCGGTGCGCTCCGCGCCGATTTCCTTGACGATCGCATCCACCACCTCGATGGCGAAACGCGTGCGGTTCTCGATCGAGCCGCCATAGGCGTCGGTGCGGGTGTTGGAGTTCGAGCGCAGGAACTGGTCGATCAGGTAGCCGTTGGCGGCGTGGATCTCGATCGCGTCGAAACCGGCGTCGATCGCGGCGCGGGCGGCGCGGCGATAGACCTCGACAATGCCCGGTATCTCGTCGAGCGTGAGGGCCCGCGGCTCGGACGTCTCGACGAAGCCGCCGGTGCCGTCCTCGTGGACGATATAGGTCTTGGACTTGGCGCGGATGGCCGACGGGGCGACGGGCTGGCCGCCATTCGGCTGGAGGGAGGTATGCGACACGCGGCCGACATGCCAGATCTGGGCGGCGATGTGGCCGCCGGCGGCATGCACGGCGGAGGTCACGCGCTTCCAGCCTTCGAGCGACTCGGGAAGATAGAGGCCGGGTACCTGCGCATAGCCCTGGCCCTGATGGCTGATCGGGGTGCCTTCGGAGATCAGCAGGCCGGCGGAGGCGCGCTGTTCGTAATAGGTGACGTTGAGATCGTTGGGCACGGCACCCGGCGAGCGGTTGCGGGTGAGCGGCGCCATGGCGATGCGGTTGGAAAGAGAAATATTTCCGATTTGGATCGGATCAAAGAGGCTGGTCATGAAGATCTCCAGAAAGCCGACGGAATGGGAGGAGGGCGCCGGCCGATCAAATCTGGTGCTTCAGAGTATCTTGTTCAAGGCGGCGAGGAAGGCGTTGATGGTATCTTCGTTGCGGCGATAGAGCACCCATTGGCCGACGCGGGTCGAGGAGATCAGGCCTGCGCGCTGCAGCGTCGCGAGATGGGCTGAAACGGTGGACTGCGACAGGCCGCAACGTTCGAACTGGCCCGCACTGACACCCAGCGCCAGGGGCTGGAGCTGCGCGGCAAAATGGCGTTCCGGCTCCTTCAACCAGTTCAGCATTTCGATGCGTGCAGGGTGTGCAAGCGCTTTGAGAGTTTCATCGAGGTTCATCAGCCGTCGTCCGTATCGGTGTATGCCGTTTCACATATGGTAGGAATGCCGGGGGTCAACTCACGCTCGCGTGAAAGATCATGGAAAAGTGTCCAATTTTGGTACACTCTGCTGCACAAAATTTCACGATGCGGCTTCCGGCTGAACGCCGTCATTCGCCGAGTGCACAAAAAAAGAGGGCCGCCGGATTGCTCCAGGGCCCTTTAATTATGAAGGTCAAAAACCTCCAGAGGGGAACAGCTGATGCGGTGGAACTGGGAGGAAAAAGCCACCATGTGCATCAACTGAGTGCGATATGGTGGTTTTTTGTGCAGTGAACAATGCTTTTTTATGCAATGCAGACATGCGCTGACCGCAGGCCTTAACCTTTGGTCGCGCGGTTTCCCGTCAAAAGTTCCAGTTTCTGGCCTTTGCCACGATGAAATCGCGGAAAGCTTTCAGTTTCGCGGCATTCTTCATTTCGTCCGGATAGCAGAAATAGGTGTCGAACGAGGGCACGTCAGCGCTGGTCACCAGCTGCAGCAGCCCCGGATCACGCCCGACAATGTAGTCGGGCAGCATGGCGATACCGATTCCCAGCAGGGCGGCGCGCTTGATCGAGGTCAGGCTGTTGATCTGCAGATGCGGCTGGCGCGGATTGTCGGAGGTGCGCCCGGCCACTTCCAGCCAGTTGACGTCGAGCAGGTAGCCCGGTGCCGGTTCGCCGAAGGTGATGATGCGGTGGTTGTCGAGATCCTCGATCGACTGCGGCTCGCCGTAGCGGTTGATGTAGGAGGGCGCCGCGTAGACGTGCATGTGCACGGTGAACAGCTTGCGCTGGATGAGGTCGGACTGCTGCGGCTGACGAAGGCGGATGGCGCAGTCGGCATGGCGCATGTTGACGTCCAGCTCCTCGTTGTCGAGGATCAGCTGGATCGACATGTCGGGATAGAGCTGGAGGAATTCCTGGATCTTGTCGGTGAGCCAGCCCTGGCCGAGACCGACCGTGGTGGTGACGCGCAGCTTGCCGCTCGGCTTTTCCGTGGTCTCGGTCAGCTGCATCTTGACCGTTTCGAGCTTCAGCAGCACGTCATGGGCGGTGCGATAGAGCAGCTCGCCCTGTTCGGTCAGGATCAGGCCGCGCGCATGGCGGTGGAACAGCTTGACGCCGATCTCCTGCTCCAGCGCGCTGACCTGACGGCTGATGGCCGACTGGGACAAATGCAACCTGTCGGCCGCGTGGGTGAATGACCCCGCTTCCGCTGCCGCGTGAAAAATGCGCAGCTTGTCCCAATCCAAAGGCATTACGCCCCCTCTCTTTATCGTTATTCTGCCGCTTCGGCCCGCACCGGAACGGCTGACAGGAAGCGTTCGGCCTCAAGCGCTGCCATGCAGCCCATGCCGGCGGCGGTGATCGCCTGGCGATAGATGTCGTCGGTCACGTCACCGGCGGCAAAGACGCCCTCGATGTCCGTGGCGGTCGAATCCGGCGCGGTCCACAGATAGCCGTTGGGCTTGAGCTTCAGCTTGCCCTTGAACAGTTCGACGGCCGGCGCATGGCCGATGGCGACGAAGACGCCGTCGATCGGCATGTCGGTGATCGCGCCGGTCTGCGTGTCGCGCAGCCTGACGCCGCTGACCGACGGCGGCATCGGCGGCTTGGCGCGCGCGCCGGTGATCTCGGCGACTTCGGTGTTCCACATCACGCGGATATTGTCCTTGGCGAACAGGCGCTCCTGCAGGATCTTTTCCGAGCGGAACGAATCGCGGCGGTGCACGACGGTGACGGACTTGGCGATGTGTGACAGATAGAGCGCCTCCTCGACCGCGGAATTGCCCCCGCCGACGACAATGACATCCTTGTTGCGGTAGAAGAAGCCATCGCAGGTGGCGCAGGCCGAGACGCCGAAGCCCTGGAAATGCTGCTCGCTCTCGATGCCGAGCCACTTGGCTTTGGCGCCGGTGGCGATGATCAGCGTGTCGGCGGTCCAGACGGCGCCGGAATCGGTCCTGGCGGTGAAGGGACGGCGCGACAGGTCGACCTCGGTCACGAGGTCGTTGACGATCTCGGCGCCGACATGCGTCGCCTGTTTCAGCATCTGTTCCATCAGCCATGGGCCTTGGATCGGATCGCCGAAGCCCGGATAGTTCTCCACGTCCGTAGTGATCATCAGCTGGCCGCCCTGTTCCATGCCGGCGATCAGGACGGGCTTCAGCATTGCGCGGGCGGCGTAGATCGCTGCGGTATATCCGGCCGGGCCGGAACCGATGATCAGCACCTTGGTATGGCGGGCAGTCATGGCTTGTCCTTTCAAAGCGGAGCAAAGGGAGGGGCGATATAAGACCGCGCGCCGCTCGTTTGTAGCCTCATTTATGATTGGTCCATGCATTTATTCAAGGTCAGCTTTGCAATACCAACAAGGCAATGGGGTCTACGGCAATTTTTGTGCTCGTCTCCGACAGATTCTTGCTTATTCGCGCGTTTCCGCTAGATATCGGGATCATCCTCCCATGAAAGGTCGATCCCTGGTGAGAGCCGAGCTGGACGCTATTGATCTGAAGATCCTGCGGGAATTGCAGCGCGACGGTCGCATGACCAATGTCGAGCTGTCCGAGCGCGTGGGCATTTCGGCGCCGCCCTGCCTCAGAAGGGTGCGCAAGCTGGAAGAGGCGGGTATCATCGAAGGCTATCATGCGATGCTCAATGCCCCGAAGCTGGGCTTCGACCTCGTCGCCTTCTGCATGATCGGCCTCAAGCATCAGTCGGAAAGCAATCTCAAGGCCTTTGCCGCGGCCACCGACGGCTGGCCGATGGTCCGCCAGGCCTGGATGGTCTCGGGCGACAGCGATTTCCTCCTGCATTGCGTGGCGGAGAACTTGACCAAGTTCCAGGACTTCGTCATCGAGGTGCTGACCGCCAACGAACACGTCCACACGGTGCGCACCATGCTGACCATCCGCCAGGTGAAGAAGGCGGGGCTGGTGGAGATCTGAGCGCTCCCCCGTTGTGCAGGACCCTGCCTAGCGGTGCAGTGAAAAGCGCTTGTCCATTTCCAGTAGCTGCTGGACCCAGACCTCTTCTGAACCGAAGTCGTGCGGTGTCGTCTCGCGCGTGTGCACGCCCGACAGCGACAGGCCGCTGAAGAAATCGAAGCCATAGAGTTCGACGCTGCGGCAGTTGGAGCGAACCAGGAGATCGATCACCATGGCCCCGGTCGAAGGCCGGCTGCCGAGCTGGTCGGCGAGCCGCTGGTTGCCGGCCCGGGTGTTCATGAACACCTGCGGCCAGCGGAACAGCCAGGACGGCAGGCGTTTCAGTTTCGGCGACATCCAGAGAATGAGGCGGGCGCCGCGCTCGCGGGGCACGTCTTCGGGAATGTCGATGCTGGTGGCGATCCAGTCGGTTCGTGCGCCGTGCGAGCGGGTGGTGATGATCGGCGCGCGGTTGCAACGGATGACGATGTCGTTTGCGTCGATCGCCGTGCCAAAGGCCGTTTCCCGAAGACTGACCGCATTGCCGACCAGCGCTGCCGACTTGCCGTTGAGCAGATGCGATAGCACTCGCTCGGACATGAAGCCGGCGCGCTTGACGCGAAAGCGCTGCAAGAGCCGGCCGGGCAGGGCCTGGATGCGGCTGGCGAGCTTCAGCGTTCTCAACGCCTTGCCCAGACGCTTGCGCACGGCCGGCTCGGGCGTCCAGCTGAGGAACATCACCTCGTGCGGCTCGACCTCCGGCAGTCGGGTGACGTCGGGAAAATGCGCCGCCAGACGGTCGCGCCACCATTCCGGCCGTTCGATGATGCGGTTGACGTTGATGCCCGCGTCATCAAGCTTCAGCGAGAAGATGGTCGAGACGACGAAGATCTGGTGCGTGCCGCCATTCTTGCGGCTCTCGATGAGCGCGTCGAGGTCGGCCGGCTCCGTCTTCTCCAGCTCGTTTACCGAAACCACCAATGTGGCTTCGGCTGGGGCGGGGCTGGCCGCAGGGCGCGCGATCGGCAGCGCTGCGATCTGCCGGGCGGCGATGCCTTCGCCGTGAAGCGTCAGGTGGCCGGCACCGAGCGAGCGGGCAAGGATGTCGGCGATCCGGGCATAGGCATTCTTCATGGCGCTTCGGCTCCGGCGGGCTTGGATCTGGCGAGCGCCAGCAGGCTGTCGAACAGGTCGCCGGCCCCCTTGCTGGCCGCGGCAAGGCCGGTCGCGATGGTGTGGCGTTCCTCCGGGGTGAAGTCGAAGCGCTCGTTCGCTTCGATGCGGCGCCGGGCTTCATCGAGCGTGACGATGCGCTCGGCGCCGAGGCCGAAGTCATGGAGCAGGGCGGCGATCTTCCAGGAATTCGATTCGAGCGCCAGGAAGGGCGTGCCGGTCGCAAGGCAGAGGCAGACGGCGTGGAAGCGGCCGCTAACATGCAGGTAGCCGGACTGCAGGCTCTTGAGGAATCCGGCCTCGGAGTTGTTGAACTCGGTGTGCCGGTGACGCCAGCCGAAGAGCGTGGCGTGCAGGTCGATATAGGCCTGGCGCAGCGCCCGCAGGGGGGGCGGATAGTGTGGCTTGGGTGGCTTGATCGAGGTGAGGATCGGCAGATAGCGCGCATCGTCCCGCTGGTCGGCAAAGGCCAGCAGCTGCCGGCCGATATCGCGATTGACGGAATCGCCGACCAGCAGCCGATCGCGCCGCGCCGTCCCGGGTGTTGCGATCGCTCCTTCGGCCAGCGAGAGATCGGGCACGAAACCGACCTTCCGGCCGATCGCCTTTTCGACTTCGGCCGCACTCCAGGAATCGCGCGTCGAGATCAGGTCGATACGGGCGAGGCGCTCGTTCCAGGCCGGTGGATTGTCCTGGTAGACCGCATTGATCAGCGCCACCGGCGTCGCGCCGCGGGCCGGGTGATCGACCACGTCGAGCAGTCTTACACCCTGCTTGCTGCCGTGGTGCAGCGTGCCCTCGCCATTGATGACGATGAGGTCGGCGGTGCGCATGGCGTTCAGGAAAGCCTCGTCCCGCTTCCAGTCGTTGCGCACCAGGCTGGTCGCGGCGATCTCGATGCCGCGGGCCTCGAGGTTCTGCTCGATGATCCGCATCACCCGCATGCAGCCAAAATGGTTGTCGCCGCGGGTGTCGTTCAATATGACGGCTTTGAGTGGCAAGGGACCGATCTTTCGCGTATGCCGGAATGGCCGTCTCTGGCAGGCCATGCGTGGATTGGCGAGCATTTAGGCCGAGAGGCACGGCACAATCAAGTTTCTTGGCAGCGGCTGGATGCGCGGCTGCCGGGTGCGGTCCGGGAATGGGGAGAACGGCGTTGAAACTGAAATCGGAGCGCCCGCTCAAGCGTTCGATCGTCAAGCTCGCTGCGACCGTCTTCTTCGGCAAGACCTGGGCGCACGCGCAGAACTGGCTTCCGGGGCTGGAACTACGCCTCCCCACGACGCCGCTGGGCGAGGGGGCAATCCTCTACAAGGGCGAGCGGGTCGCCGCGCTTCATCATGCCGATCTGCTGCGCAAGACTGCGCATGAGACGATTCACATTGTTGGTTCGGGGCCTTCGATCGCCGGCGTCGATTTCTCGCGGGTCGAGCCCGGTGAGGCGGTCCTGCTCAACGGCGCCATCAACCTGATCGGAACGCGCATCGGGGCGCCCCTGGCGGTCGCCATCGAGGACGAGCGCTTCGTCTGGCGACATTTTCCGCTGATGCGCGAGAAGATCAATGCTGGGACGATCTGCCTGCTGTCGGTCGGTGTCATCCGGGCGATCTGCGAGACGGATCGGGGCTGGCTCGCCGACAAACGGGTCATTCTGATCGACGACCTGCGCAAGCCCTACCGGGTGCGGCGGCATTCGGACGAAGATCTCAAGTGCCTGGACTTTACTGTGCTCGCGGACGACGGCGCCGGGTTTTCCCGCGACCCGTCGCGGGGCGTGTTCCAGGGCGGCTCGGTCGCCGTATCGGCGCTGCAGTTCGCCGCCTTTTGCCGGCCGGCCATCATCGGCCTGTTCGGCATCGACATTTCGAATGCCGGCGAGCCGCGTTTCTACGAGAAGGCCGGCGATACGGCAGGGTCGGGGATCGCCGGGGCGGCAGGGCGCATCGTCGCGCATTTCGCGCTCGCACGCCGGATCTGCGCCGCGGATCGCATTGAGATCCTGAATTTTTCGCCGGTCTCCGCCCTGATCGGCGCGGGTTTCCCTTATGATCCGCGCTTCGCCGCAGCAAAGGCCGCGACCGCCTGACCGTGCCGATCCGTGCCGGCAAGCCGCGCCGCGATCATGTCAGGCAGGTGGGGATCGGGATTCTTCAGCTCGCCCTGCAGCAGGAAGACGTTCTGGATATAGCGGATGACCCGTTCGCGCAGGTCCGCGTCGGGTGACCAGCTGTCGAGCGAGCGAAAGGCGGTGAGCAGTTCCGCGCCATTGGCGGCCTTTAAGACCAGTCCCTCGATGTCATAGGGCGCAAGGCCTAGGGTGATGACCTTCTTCTCCAGCAGCACCGATTCGAGACCGACCGTGGAGTTGACCGTGATCACCGCGTCGGCGCCCTCGATCAGCGCTTGCGTGTCGTGGTGGTTGGCGAAGTGGATGCGCGGATGCGGCGTGACCTCGGCGCGGATCGACAGCGGAAAGCTCGGATGCTCCTTGATGACGAAATGGCTCTGGCCTTCCGCCTCCGACAGCCGATAGATCTCGTCATAGAGGTGGCGCATGTCCCGGATCCACGGCGACAGCGCCAGGATCTGCATGTCGCTCGGCACCTGGAAGGGAACGAAGACATAGCGGTCGGGCAGGGCGGCCGGGCCATCGTCCTTCAGCTTGGACGCACGTTTGACCAGTGCGGTCGGCTTTTCGCCCAGTTCGGCAGGGTCGAAGGCGAGGTAGAAGTCGGGATCGCGCGGCAGCGAACTCTGGTGGTTGATGCCGTGCGGGTCGCATTGCAGCGTGCCGGGAAAGAATCCCTTCTCCAGGAACACCACGCGACGTTTCTCACGGGTCGCCACGGCGGCGAGGATCGAATCCGGCATGAGATAGCCGTTGAACACGACGACACTCGCCTGCGGGTCTTCCTCGAGCCGCGCCTCGAAGACGGCGGCGATCAGGCGGCACTGAATGCGCGTTCCCTTGCGATAGATCCAGGCGACCAGCGGATTGGAAAACACCGCGCGGAAACGGATCTGCCGGCGCTTCAGGTTGCGCTCGGCCAGTTCGTCGAGCACCGGCCCGCCATTGACGAATACCGTGCGCAGCAGGCCGGACAGGCCCTTGCGTTTCAGAACCGTCTTCACCGCGCTCTTCAGGTCAGACGGCAATGCGGCGACGCGGTCCTGGAAGCGCGCGACGAAGCCGCGTACGTGGCTGGTCCGGCAGACGATGAAATCCCTGTTGCCCATGGCGCGGTCCGTCAGTTCTCGAGGAGAAGCCGGTTATAGACCATCTCCAGCGCCGTCGCTTCCCGCACCAGGGCGAAATTCTCGACCACATGGGCGCGTCCGCGCCGGCCGGCTTCGATCGCCTCGTTCGGGTCGGCGAGATAGCCGGCGATCGCGTCGCGCAGCCCCTCGTAGTCGTCGGCGGGCACGACCTTGCCGGTTTCACCTTCGGCGATCAGTTCGGCATAGGCGCCGGCATCGCTGGCGACGGATGCGGTGGAGGATGCCATCGCTTCGAGCGGGGTGAGGCCGAAGCCTTCGTTGCGCGAGGGCGCGACATAGAGGGTGAGCCGCCGGTACCAGGGCCTGATGTCATCCACCTCGCCGAGAAAGACGATGCGCGACGACAGGCCGGCAGCCGCGATGTCGGCCTTCAGCTGGTCGGCGAAAGCCTTGTTGTCCGGCGTCACGCGTCCGCTGATCACGGCCGTCCAGTCGGGATAGCGCGGCAGGAGCTCGATCATGGCGCGGACGAAGAGGTCGGTGCCCTTCTGATGGCGCACGCGGCCAAAACAGCCGACGAGATATCGTCCGGGAAGGCCGGTCGCGGCGATCGTGTCATCGGAACCGTCTCCTGGATGGAAACGGTCGATGTCGACGCCGTGGCGGATCACCGTATGCGGCACTTCGAGGAACGAGCCTGAGCGGGCGCTCGTGGCGACCACGGCATCCATCTTCGCGATCAGCCAGCGGGTATAGGCGGTGTGGCGACGCTGGGCGGCCGAGGTGAACAGCAGCTTCAGCGGCATGCGCAGAATGTCGCGCAGCAAGAGGCCGAACAACATCTCGTTGTTGCGGCGGGCGTGCCAGACGCGGTGGCGGGCGGATTTCGGCCGGCGCCAGAGCGCCGGCAGTTGCGCCCACGACATCTTCGGCAGATCGTCCGGCAGACCGGGGCCGAGCGTGACGATGCCACGCCCGAGCCGTCGCTGTTCGGGGATGAGCTGGACGACGGTCGAAGTCACGCCGGAAAGGCGCCGCTTGAAATGCGGCGCGATCACCGTGATGTCGTCGAGGGGAGGCAAGGGATGGGCCTTCCGGGCGGGGTCAGCCCCAGTTGATCGCGAGGATCTCGTAGGCCTTGGAGCCGCCGGGGGCGACGACTTCGATATTGTCGCCGACTTCCTTGCCGATCAGGGCACGGGCGATGGGCGAGGAGATCGAGATGCGGCCGGCCTTCACGTCGGCTTCCTGGTCGCCGACGATCTGATAGGTCTTCTGCTCCTCGGTGTCTTCGTCGACGAGCTTGACGGTCGCGCCGAACTTGATGGTGGAGCCGGACATCTTCGACAGGTCGATGACCTCGGCGCGCGCAATCAGGTCTTCGAGCTCGCCAATCCGGCCTTCGTTATGGCTCTGGGCCTCCTTGGCGGCGTGATACTCGGCGTTTTCGGAAAGGTCGCCATGGGCGCGCGCTTCGGCGATCGCCTCGATGATGCGGGGGCGTTCTTCCTGCTGGCGCCAACGCAACTCCTCGTTCAGCTTCGTGAAGCCGGACTGCGTCATCGGTACCTTTTCTACCATGTCATTTTCCTTCGCATTTCATGCCCGCTTGGCGCTGGACATAAAAGAAAACAGGTCCCGAAGCGAAGCTACGGAACCAGTTCAAATCAACGATGAGGGAACTATAGCAGATAGGATCGCGCAATTTCCAGAGATTTAATTTTTCCTTTCGGCGGAACCTCCGGCAAGCAGCACCGCCAGGTGCCGGTCAGGGTTCGATCCGGTAGTTCTTCGGCAGGTTGCGCGGGCGGTAGGGGCCGTCGGCCGGCATGCCGTTCAGGCGGTCGACCACGGACTGGTGGATCAACGCATCCTCGGGAATGAAGCGCGGATCTGACAGCGGCAGGTAGATGCCGCCGCCCTTGCCGCCATGCCGCCAGGACGAGGAGGGCACGCGCCGCGGCAGGAATTCGACCGCCCGCCAGACGAGGTTCATCGAATCATGCGCCCGGGCCATCGCATCGGGCTCGACATAGGCCTTCTTTGGGTTCTTGCCGAGCACCACCTCGTTGACGGTGAGCGTCGCATAATCGAGGCCCATCGGCTTGGTCTGCTCGATCATCCAGGCAAGCGGCCGCTTGATGAGCGCGCTCTCTTTTTCGGGGTAGCCGCCGCCGACATCGCCGTGCACGCCGCTGAACCACACCTCCTTGACGTCCTGCGGCACCACCGGCTTGTCCTTGGGCGGCCGGAAGGGGCTGCCCCAGAAGGGCTGGTCCGGGGTCCAGGGCTCCGCACGGTACATCGTCCGCTTCTCGTCGATGGCCACGACATGGCGCACCCGCCTTACGCTCGGATTGCGATGGGTGAAGGGATGGGTCTTGAACTTGAGGCCGACCCGGCCGGATTCGATCACCGAGGCGACGGTGTCGAACAGGCCGAGCAGTTCGATGGCCGGGCGGTAGCCCTTGAGCGTGCGTTCGTAGAGGCGCATGTCGGCAAAGGCGGAATTGTCGGCTTCGTCCTCGCCGTCGGCCGTGGTCTTGTGTTCGGAGATGCCCTTGTAGGTGCGGTAGGCATAGTCGACCAGGTTGAGCTGCTCGGGACGCACGAGGCCGAGACTATGGATGAAGCCGGCGAGAACCCGTGCCGTATAGGCGCCGCGGCTGAAGCCGAAGAGATAGATCCGGTCGTCCTCGCCGATCCTCTTGCCGTCCTTGTCGCGCGGGGCGGCCTTAAAGTTCTCGACGATGAAGCGATAGGCCTGCTTGACGTTGGCGTCGATGCCCCAGCCTGTGGCAAGGCCCCAGATCTCGACCGCCTTGCGCCACCAGCGCGACCAGGCATTGTCCGCGCCGAAGGTGCCGACGCCCGGATCGTAGTAGACGATCTGTTCGTCGGTGCGCCTGAGCGTGCCGAACAGGCGCAGGATATTGGTGCGGTCGGCGGCGATCTCGTTCGAGGTTCCGTCGAACAGAAGGACGATGTTCTTGCCCATGGTCTGCCCCATCACCGTGACGGTCGGACGCTATCACAACCCCGTCATGTTTACAATTTTAAGTGGATGCCGCAGTCTTGCGACATCCTGTCGAGGATTGCGGGCAAGGGGAGGACGGAACATGCCTGATCTGAGAGTGGCCACCTTCAATCTCTACCATTTTGCCGCGCCGGGCATCTTCTGGCACGAGCGCAAGGCGAATGCGATCTACACACCGGAGCAATGGGCAGCGAAGCTCGCCTGGATTTCCGGCATGCTGACCAAGATGAACGCCGATGTCGTCGGTTTCCAGGAAGTGGTGTCCGACGAGGCCCTGAGGGTACTGACCCAGGCGGCGGGCTATCCCTACTTCTACAATGCGGCGCGGGCGATCTTCGATCTGGACGATCCGGAGATCTATGTCAACGCCACCGTGGCGATCGCCTCGCGGCTGCCGTTCGTTTCCGTGAACGATCTTGCCGGTGTCGCCGGCATCCCTGCCGACACGGTGATCGACGAGGGCTTCGGCTTCTCCCGCGTTCCGGTCGAGGCGATCGTGCAGGCGCCGGGCATCGGCGAAATCAAGGTCTATGTCTGCCATCTGAAGTCGCAGGGTGCCTTCGTCGATCCGGACGAGATCGATGCGATCGCCGACTGGGCCGACAAGATCAAGCGCTACTATGCGCTGAGGACCATGGCAGGGGTCGACCAAGTCGCCAAGCGGGCGGCCGAGGCCGGGGCTCTCTACCGTACATTCAGGCGCACGCTGGACGTCGATCCTGAAGCGGCCGTCATCCTGCTCGGCGACATGAACGAGGATCCCGAATCCCACACGCTCGGCATCCTGACGCAGGGCGAGCGCGTGTTCTCCTGGGGCAGCGTCGCCGGCGACGCGATCCCGGAGGAATTCGCCTATCTGAAACACGTCTACAAGCTCTACGATGCCTGGCATCTCGTGCCGACCCAGCTGAATACCCGGCCGGTGACCCACAGCAGTTTCGGCCATGGCTCGGTGCTCGACTATGCGATCCTGTCGAACGGCCTCAATCCGAAGAATCCGCGGCGTCGGGGCACGGTGAGCAAGGTCGAGGTGTTCGATGCGCATTTCCGCGAGGGGCCGGAACGCGGCATCGCGTCCGACCATGCCCCCGTGGTCGCCACGATCACCGGTCCCGCCGTCTGAAGGCAGGGCTGGGCGAGGCGCCCATCATAGCGCCTTGCCCCGCGCCCACCCGCGATGCGGTCTGGTCTGGAGCCTTTCGGCCGGGGTCTCAGTGGGCGGCGGCTGCCGCTGCCGGCGGGTTCGTGCCGTAGACCTTGCGCGCGAGGAGGGCGAGCGCTACCAGCGTGATTGCCGCCACGGCGCAGGAAACGGCAAAGCCGAGCGAGAAGCTGTCGCGCGCCACGCCGAGCCAGGGCGTCTCTTCGCCCTTCATGCCGCCAGCGACCTCGACGGCGGCGGCAAGCGTCGAACGGCTGGCCTCGGCCAGCGGCGGGGGCAAGGCGCCGAGGTCCGTGGTGGCCATGGCCAGCCGGTAGATGACGCTGGCGAGGCTTCCGAGCAGGGCAACGCCCATGGCGCCGCCGAATTCCGCACTGGTCTCGGAGATCGCCGAGGCTGCGCCGGCACGCTCCGGCGGGGCGGAGCCGACGATGAGGCCGGTCGTGGTCAAGACGACCGGCACGAAGCCGAGGCCGATCAGCATGCTGGCGAACAGCACCCCGTAGAGGCTCTGGTCATAGGCCGCCATCGCCATGACGGCCGCGCCGATTGCATTGACGGCAAGCCCGAGCAACACGGTGCGGACCGGGCCCAGCCGGTTGGTGATCCGGTAGGCCTGGAGCGACATGACGGTGAAGACCAGGCTCGGCGCGATCGACCAGAGCGCGGCCTGCAGCGGCGAAAGCCCGAGCACCAGCTGCAGGAACTGGTTCTGGAACAGGAAGATGCCGAAGACGAAGAAGACGCCGAACAGGTTGACCAGCAGCGATGCGGTGAAGGAGGGGATGGCGAACAGCGACAGGTCGATCAATGGGTCTTGCAGGCGCATCTGGCGGCGGAGGAACACGACGCCCAGAGCGAGGCCGACCGCTATCGGCAGCAGGTGGATGGGCTCGAAGCCGTCCGTGGCGATGTGTTTGAGGCCATAGATGACCGGCAGGACGGTCGCCAGCGACAGAAGCACGCTTGCGACATCGATCCGGCCCGACTCTTCGCTGCGGAATTCCGGCAGCAGGAAGGGGGAGGCGACGACCAGCGCCAGCATGACCGGGACGTTGATCAGGAACACCGATCCCCAGTGGAAGAACTCCAGCAGGACGCCGCCGAGTAGAGGTCCGATCAGACCACCAAGGGCAAAGGCCGTGCCCCAGATGCCGATGGCCCGGTTACGCTCGGATTCGTCAGAGAACAGGTTGACGACCAGCGAGAGCGTGGAGGGGGCGATGGTGGCTCCGGCGATGCCGAGCAGGGCGCGGGCAAAGATGAGCATCGACGCCGTCGTGGCAAAGGCGGCGAAGAGCGAGGCCAGACCGAAGGCGGCAGCGCCGATCATCAGGATCCGGCGCCTCCCGACCCGGTCGCCGAGAGTACCCATCGTCACCAGGAAGCCGGCGACCATGAACCCGTAGATGTCGTTGATCCAGAGGAGCTCGGCGGCCGACGGCGCCAGATCGGCGGTGATCGCGGGCATGGCGAGAAACAGGACGGAGAGGTCCATGGAATAGACCAGGCAGGCGATGGAAAGGACGAACAGTCCGATCCATTCGCGGCTGGTCGCCCGCGCTGCAATGGGCAAAGATTCGGTCATGACCTCGTGTCCTCGAAAAAATCCGGCGGAGAATTTCGCGAATTCTCCGCCTTGGCAAGTGTCAATTTCGTCCGGCCGCAACTCCCGGTGGTTCAGCCGGTCTGCGTGCTGAGATAGGCGTCGAGCTTGGCGAGCGTCTGGTTGCCGCCCTCGACCGCGCCGAACTTCAGCGTCGCATTGCGCGCCTCGGGCGTGGGGAAGACGAGGGTCAGCGTCACGCGGGTCTTGTCGCCTTCCGCCTCGAAGCGGATCTCGCCCTCGAAATGGGCGGGCTCGCCGATCTCGCCGCCGTGATCATAGAAGAGGCGCGTCGGCGGGCTGATCTCGCGGTAGCGGATCCAGTTCGGCCAGGCCTTGCCGTCCGGGCCATGCATCGTGTAGCGCCACACGCCGCCGACGGAGAAATCCATTTCATGGGTCTCGTTGGTGAAACCGTCCGGCCCCCACCAGGCGTCGAGATGCCGAGCCTCGGAAAACATCCTGAAGACGAGTTCGGGAGGAGCGCCGACGAGGCGCGAGACGGAGAGGGTTCTGTTCGGATCTGCGTGGACTGTCATGGTCAAGCCTTCCCGGTCTTGTTTTCAAGGTGGTCTTCCAGGCGGTCGAAGTTCTGCTCGTTGGCCGCCGCCAGGAATTTCTCCAGCTGCAGGTTTTCTTCGGTGGGCTCGAACAGCATGCGCCAGGTGAGCCGCGTGCCGTCCGCCTCCTCGTCGAAGGTCATGGTCATGGTGAAGACGTGCATGGGCAGGTGGTGCACGTAGCTGATCCGCTCCGGCACGACGATCTCCTCGAACGTGGCGTGGTTGTCGAAATCGGTGCCGTTGGAGGCCGTCATGACGATCCGCCACTTGCCGCCCGGCCTGAAGTCGAATTCGGGGACGGTATTGGTGAAGCCGTGGGGACCCCACCAGTGCCTCAGTTGGTCGGGCTCGGCGAAGGCATCGAACACCGCCCGGGGGCTCGCCGCAAGCAGACGCGTGTTCAGGATTTCAAGCTTGTCACTCATGATCGTCGCCTTTCTTGTCAGCGTCGTGCTTGATGGTTTCGAGATAGGTTTCCAGTCGGTCGAAGCGGTGCTCCCAGAGATCGCGGTATTCCTCGAGCCAACTGTCCAGCTTCTGCAGTGGCTCCGGTTCCAGCCGGCAGGGGCGCCACTGGGCGGTGCGGCTTCGCGAGATCAGCTTGGCCCGCTCCAACACCTTCAGGTGCTTGGAAACCGCCGGAAGGCTCATGGCGAAGGGCTCGGCCAGTTCGTTGACCGTCGCCTCGCCGTGCGCCAGCCGCGCCAGGATCGCCCGGCGTGTGGGGTCGGCGAGCGCGGAGAGCGTATCGGAGAGGGGGTCGAGAGACATTATTTAGCTCATCGGTTAATTAACTGAATGGCTAAATAAAGGAGGAGAAAAAGTCTGTCAACGCCTGGCGTTCAGGATTCCTATGGATATCTGCTCAAGGGAGATGGAAAGGCTCAGGCCGCGTCGTCGAGCACGGCAGGCGGCAGGTTGGTGCGGGCGTTGAGGACTTCCATACCGACGATGTGTCCGTCGCGATCGTAATCCAGGACGATGCCCTGCGATACTTCCTCGGATTCGAGCACGGGCTCGCTGGAAAAGCGGATATAGGCGGCATCTGCCGCTGGATCGTATTCGAGCTTCGGCTTCATTGCGGCATCCGTGCTTTCCGATCGAGGAACGCCGTGATGATACGGATTCCTTCTTCGGTTTCCAGGCAAATTGTCCCGAAGGCCGGACCCTGTGCCTATCGCCAATCAGTCACGGTGTGCCGAACTGCCGCTCCGAAATCACCGTCTGCGAATGAGCGGTGAAGCGGAGCGGCTTGTTCATGGGCTCTCTCAGAAATAGCTCTGCAGCGGGCGAACCTCGAGCTGGCCCTTCTTCAGGGCCTGGATGGCTTCCGCGGCGGCTAGCGCGCCGGCCATGGTGGTGTAGTAGGGCACCTTCTGCATCAGGGCGGCGCGGCGCAGCGACTTGGAGTCCGAAATCGCCTTGTTGCTGTCCGTCGTGTTGATCACCAGCTGGACCTGCCGATTGCGGATGGCGTCCTCGATATGCGGGCGGCCCTCCAGAACCTTGTTGATCTTGATCGCCTCGATGCCCTGTTCGGCGAGGAAGCGCTGGGTGCCGCCGGTCGCCATGACCTTGAAGCCGATCTCGGTCAGGAGCTTGATGGCGGGCAGGACGCGGACCTTGTCCTCGTCGCGGACCGAGACGAAGACCGTTCCGTCACGCGGCAGTTCGACGCCAGCGCCCAGCTGGCTCTTGGCGAAGGCCAGGGCGAAATCGGTATCGAGGCCGATGACTTCTCCTGTCGAGCGCATTTCCGGACCGAGCAGCGTGTCGACGCCGGGGAAGCGGGCGAACGGGAAGACGGCTTCCTTGACGGCAATGTGCTTGAGGTTGCGCGGGTCGGGCTTGGCGCCGTAGGCGGCAATCGCGGCATCGAGCTTTTCGCCGGTCATGATACGAGCGGCGATCTTGGCGATCGGCGCGCCGATGGTCTTGGCGACGAAGGGCACGGTGCGCGAGGCGCGCGGGTTGACCTCGAGAACGTAGATCACGCCGTCCTTGATGGCGTATTGCACGTTCATCAGGCCGCCGACATTCAGCGCCTTGGCCATGGCCTTGGTCTGGCGTTCCAACTCGTCGAGGGTTTCCTTGGAGAGCGAGCGCGACGGCAGCGAGCAGGCGCTGTCGCCCGAATGGATGCCGGCTTCCTCGATATGCTCCATGATGCCCGAGACGAAGACGTCGGTGCCGTCGCAGAGCGCGTCGACATCGACTTCGATGGCGTTGGTCAGGTAGCTGTCGAACAGAAGCGGGTTCTTGCCGAGCAGGGTATTGATCTGGCCGGTCTTGTCGTTCGGGTAGCGCTGCTTGATATCCTCAGGCACGAGACCCGGAACGGTGTCGAGCAGATAGCTCTGCAGCATCGATTCCGAATGGATGATCTGCATGGCGCGGCCGCCGAGAACGTAGGACGGGCGCACGACCAGCGGGAAGCCGATCTCCGAGGCGACCAGGCGGGCCTGCTCCACCGAGTAGGCGATGCCGTTGTTCGGCTGGTTGAGGTCGAGCTTCATCAGCAGCTTCTGGAAGCGGTCGCGGTCTTCGGCCAGATCGATCATGTCGGGGGCCGTGCCGAGGATCGGGATACCGTTCTTTTCCAGCGCTTCGGCCAGCTTCAGCGGCGTCTGGCCGCCGAACTGGACGATGACGCCGACCAGTTCGCCCTTTTCCTGCTCTGCGCGCAGGATCTCGATCACGTCTTCCGCCGTCAGCGGCTCGAAGTAGAGACGATCCGAGGTGTCGTAGTCGGTCGAGACCGTTTCCGGGTTGCAGTTGACCATGATCGCTTCGAAGCCGGCGTCCTTCAGGGCGAAGGCGGCATGGCAGCAGCAGTAGTCGAACTCGATGCCCTGGCCGATGCGGTTCGGACCGCCGCCGAGGATGACCACCTTCTTGCGGTCAGAAACTTCCGCTTCGGAGCGGGTCTGCCCGACGAAGGGCGTCTCGTAGGTCGAGTACATGTAGGCGGTCGGCGAGGCGAATTCGGCGGCGCAGGTGTCGATGCGCTTGAAGACCGGACGCACGTTCAGCGCATTGCGGATCTCGGCCACTTCCTTCGGGCGCTTGCCGGTGAGGCTGGCAAGGCGGGCGTCGGAGAAGCCCATGGCTTTCAGCATGCGCAGGTTCTCGGCGTCTTCCGGCAGGCCGTGCTCGCGGATACGGGCCTCCATGTCGACGATGGCCTTGAGCTGGGCGATGAACCACGGATCGATCTTGCAGCCTTCATGCACCTCTTCTGGCGACATGCCGAGGCGGAGCGCCTGGGCGACCATGCGCAGGCGGTCGGGGGTCGGCGTGCCGATGGCGGCCCGGATGGCGTTCCTGTCGTCGCTCTGGCCAAGGCCGGGGATCTCGATCTCGTCGAGGCCGGTCAGACCCGTTTCGAGGCCGCGCAGGGCCTTCTGCAGGCTCTCGGCGAAGGTGCGGCCGATGGCCATGACTTCACCGACCGACTTCATCGCGGTGGTGAGCGTCGGCTCGGCGCCGGGGAACTTCTCGAAGGCGAAACGCGGGATTTTGGTGACGACATAGTCGATCGACGGTTCGAACGAGGCCGGGGTTGCTCCGCCGGTGATGTCGTTCTCCAGCTCGTCGAGCGTGTAGCCGACGGCGAGCTTGGCGGCGACCCGGGCGATCGGGAAGCCGGTGGCCTTGGAGGCCAGCGCCGAAGAGCGCGACACGCGCGGGTTCATTTCGATGACGACGAGGCGGCCGTCGGCCGGGTTGACGGCGAACTGCACGTTCGAGCCGCCGGTCTCGACGCCGATCTCGCGCAGCACCGCGATCGAGGCGTTGCGCATCATCTGGTATTCCTTGTCGGTCAAGGTCAGCGCCGGCGCCACCGTGATCGAGTCACCCGTGTGGACGCCCATCGGGTCGATGTTCTCGATCGAGCAGATGATGATGCAGTTGTCCGCCTTGTCGCGGACGACTTCCATTTCATATTCCTTCCAGCCGAGCACCGATTCTTCGATCAGCACTTCTGTCGTCGGCGAGGCGTCGAGGCCCGAACCGATGATCTCGAAGAATTCCGAACGGTTGTAGGCAATGCCGCCGCCGGTGCCGCCCATGGTGAAGGAGGGGCGAATGATCGCCGGCAGGCCGACGACGTCGAGCGCCTGGGCGGCAACCGCCATGGCATGGTTCATGTAGCGCTGCTTGCGGTCGGTCTCGCCGAGGTTCCACTGGTTTTCCAGCGCGTCGAGCGCGGTGTCGAGTTCCGCGCCGGAGAGCCGGGCCTTGATCTCGGCGCGGGCGGCCTCGTGGGTCTTGCGGTCGAGATCCTTGATCTCGGTGGCATTGGCCAGCATCGACTTCGGCGTTTCGAGGCCGATCTTGGCCATGGCCTCGCGGAACAGCGCGCGGTCCTCGGCCTTGTCGATGGCGGCGGGCTTCGCGCCGATCATCTCGACATTGTAGCGGTCGAGCACGCCCATGCGCTTCAGCGACAGCGCGGTGTTGAGTGCGGTCTGGCCGCCCATGGTCGGCAGAAGCGCGTCGGGGCGTTCCTTGGCGATGATCTTGGCGACGACTTCGGGCGTGATCGGCTCGACGTAAGTTGCGTCGGCTAGGCCCGGGTCGGTCATGATGGTGGCCGGGTTGGAGTTGACCAGGATGACCCTGTAGCCTTCCTCCTTCAGCGCCTTGACGGCCTGGGTGCCGGAATAGTCGAATTCGCAAGCCTGACCGATAACGATCGGCCCCGCGCCAATGATGAGGATGGACTTGATATCTTGGCGCTTGGGCATCGGCGTCTTCCAATTTTCAGTTGCGCGAAAGGCCAGCCAGGGTGAATTCACCGGCCGGGGCGCAAACGAGGTCTTTTAAGGCTAGAAGCGGCTTATAGGGAAATGTTGACCGGAGCGGAACCCCGAAATTACACATTCGGCAGGAAAATTCCGAGATCCTCCGAGGGCTAGCTTCACAGGCGGGCGAACCGCCGAACCGGCTGCGCGGCCAACCGAATCTTAATGCAAAACGGGCATGAGTCTGATGGCGTGTCTCGGTGAGGGGGCGAGGGTGGCATCTGACGGAGTGACCAATTTTCGGCTGGCCCTTATCGGCATGGTCCTGATCGGTGCCGCCGGCGTTCTGGCGCTGCTCGCTGCATCGAAGATCGTGATCGACGACCGCTCTTTCGCGCCCGCAGCCGCGACGCTGGTTTTGCTGGTCTTCGGTGCGCTGCTCACCAGAATGCGGGGCCTGAAGACCGCCTCGCTGTTGATCGAGATCCTGGCCTGCGGGATCGCACTTTCGCTCCTGGTCCTGATTTCATCCTATCTGGCCATTTCGACCGATTATCCTCTGGCCGACCCGTTTCTCGCGCGGCTGGATCGCTGGCTCGGTTTCGACGGCCTCGCGCTCGTCAAATGGGTCGACGGCGTGCCGGTGCTCAGCTGGCTGCTGATGTATTCCTATGCGTCCTTTGCGCCGCAGCTGCTGGTGCTTCCGATACTGCTGATCCTGCTCAGCCAGCCTGGCCCTGCCTTCACCCTGGTTCTGAGCTACGGCATGGCCGGTTTCGCCGCGAGCGCGATCTCGGTGTGGTTTCCGGCGCTTGGCGCCCATGTGACCTACGGCATCGCATCGCAGGCGCTCTCATCGGTGAACCTCCATTTCGGCTATGCATTCCTGAACGAATTCCATGCGGTCAGGGACCAGGCGACCTTCGTGCTGTCGGTGGCGACCGCCCAGGGCATCCTGACCTTTCCCTCGCTGCATACCGCGGTCGCCATCTTGTGCGCGGCGGCGGCCTCGAGCCATGTCCTGCTGCGTTATCCGGTCCTGGTGCTGAACGTGTTGATGGTCGTCTCGACGCTGACCCATGGCGGGCACTATCTGATCGACGTGCTCGCCGGCATGGTTCTGGCCTTGCTCGCGCTGCTTGCCGTGGCCGCCATCCAGCGCAGCACCCTGATCGGCAAGGTCTCGGTCGCCCTGCCGCTTCCGACCTTCAAGGCCCGCTGACCGCAGGCCCGCAAAACGAAAAATGGCGGGCTCGCGGCCCGCCATTTGCAGTTTCGGTGTACCGTCCCTGACGCTCAGAACTCTTCCCAGTCGCTGCTGGCCGGCGCGGGCTTGGCGCCGATCGCGGCAGCGAGCCGGTTGCCGAGGGCGCGGGCCGGGGAGGCGACCGGTGCGGAGCGGGTGGGGCTTGCCGCGACCGGCCGGGCCGGGGCGCTTGCGGCGGATGCCGTCCGCATCGGGGCGCCGGTGCCGCGGCCATTGCCGAGGTTGAACTGGTCGAGACGGGCCGAAAGGGCCGAGACTTCCGACACCAGCGTATGCGAGGCAGCGTTGGTTTCCTCGACCATGGCGGCGTTCTTCTGCGTGCCCTGGTCCATGATGTTGACGGCCGAGTTGATCTCGCTCAGCCCCGTCGACTGGTCGCGGGCGGCCAGCACGATCGCCTGGACGTTGGTGTTGATCTGCTGGACCTCGGAGACGATTGCCTGCAGCGCTTCGCCGGTCTGGCCGACCAGCGAGACGCCGTTGCGTACCTGCTCGCCCGAGGCGGTGATCAGCGCCTTGATTTCCTTGGCGGCATTGGCGGACCGCTGGGCAAGCTCGCGCACCTCCTGTGCGACGACGGCAAAGCCCTTGCCGGCTTCACCGGCGCGCGCCGCTTCGACGCCAGCGTTCAAAGCCAGCAGGTTGGTCTGGAAGGCGATTTCGTCGATCACGCCGATGATGTTGGAGATCGACTGCGACGACTGCTCGATCGCGCTCATGGCGTCGACGGCGGTGCGGACCACTTCGCCCGAGCGCTCGGCACCTTCCTTGGTGCGGCTGACCTGAAGGCCGGCGTCTTCGGCACGCTGGGTCGATTCGTGGACCGACCGGGTGATCTCGGCCAGTGCCGCGGCCGTCTGCTCGACGGAAGCAGCCTGCTGCTCCGTGCGGCGGGCGAGGTCGTCGGCGGCGGAGCGAATCTCGTTCGAGCCGTTCTGGATGGTCGAGGCGTTCTCGCGGAAAGAGAGCATCGCGGCCTGGAGCTTCTCGACCGACTCGTTGAAATTGCCACGGATGGAATCGAGGGCGCCGCTGAACGGCTGTTCGAGGCGAACCGTCATGTCGCCGTCGGACAGGCGGGCAAGGCCGTTGCCGAGTTCGCCGACCACGAAGCGGATCTCCTCCTCGCGGGCGTGGTGGCCCTTGGAGCGTTCGTTGCGCTCGATTTCTTCCTGCACGCGGTGGGCTTCGGCTTCGTTCTCGAGCTGAACCTTGCGGCGGTTGTTCTCCAGCAGGATCTGCAGCGAGCGGGAAAGGTCGCCCAGTTCGTCGGACTTTTCGCGGTCGGTCAGCTCGACGTCGAGGCGGCCTTCGGCGATCTGCGTGGTCTGGTGGATCACGCGGTTGATGCGGCCGATGAAGCCACGGGCGAGCAGCCAGCCGGCGACGACCAGAAGGACTGCGGCAAGGCCGATGATCGCTGCGGAGTTCCACACGATCTTCGTCAGGCTCGCATAGACCGTGGCGCTCGGGACCGAGACGACGACGTTCCACACGGCGCCTTCAAACGGCACGATCGGCAGCGCCATGGCAAGGTCTTCGGTGCCGTCGGGCCGAACGATGGTCTGGGCCTCGCCGGGCTTGGCCAGGGCGCGCTCCCAGGCTGCGGCGTCGACGCCGCTTTCCTTGAGCGCCTTGCCCATCACAGCCTTGTCCGGGTGGCTGACGAAAGCATTGGCGGAAGAGAGAAGCGCGATGTAACCGTCGCCCAGCGGACGTTTGGCGGCAAGGTCGGCGGCCGTCTTGTCGAGGTCGATGTCGGCGCCGACATAGCCGACGACCGCACCATTGACGCGGGTCGGCAGCGACAAGGTGGTCATCAGCACGTCCTTGCCGTTCACCGGATAGACGTAAGGCTCCATGAGGACCGGTTTGCCGGTCTTCACCGGCAGCTGGTAATAATCGCCGGCGCCCGGCTTGTCGTAGTCGACGAGAACCTCGACCTTGATGTCGCTGCCCGCGCGGAACACGTAAGGCACGAAGCGGCCGCTCGCGTCATGGTAAGGCTTGCCGACAAAGTCCGCATCCTTGCCGTCGAAGGCGTTGGGTTCCCAGCCGGTCGAAAGCCCGATCGCGCCCGGATAACCTTCGAGCGTCTTGTGCATCACGGCCACGGTATTCTCGCGGGTCGCCGAGCCGGATTCGCGCAGCGAAGTGATCGCCGCTTCGAGGCCGCTGACCATTCTGTGCCCGTCGCGCAGACCCGCATTGATCTCGGCTGCGGCCTGCTGCGCGGCTGCGCGCATTTCGTTGAGGCTCGCGGTGCGGATATTGTCGTACGAAATCGTGACTAGCGTGGCTGCCACGCCGATCGTCGTCACGACGCCGAGCGCGACCGCCGAGAATATGTTGCGGCTTGTGGCCGATTTGAAAAGCATGAATGCCCCCTCCGAGCAAGTTACTGAACCCTCGGTCCACAGCGCGAACCGGCAGGCGACCGCGCGGTGTTCAGCGCGGCCGGGCCAGATTAGACTTTTCGTGGTTAAGCAGGTGTTTAAGCACGGCCGATCTGCGTGCCGTTTCGGCGCTTTACTCGATTTATTGCGTTGTCCGCGGGGTTTGACCTGCTAGTTTGGGTAAAAAGCGGGGGTATGGGATGTATTCTTCCTATTTTGAACATGACGGATTGGGGCTCGCCGACCTGGTCCGGCGCGGCGAAGTCAGCGCGCCGGAGCTGGTGGAGACCGCGATCGCCGCGATCGAGCGGCTCAATCCACCGCTCAACGCGGTGATCCGGCCGATGTTCGACGAGGCGCGGAAGGCGGCAGCGGGGCCGCTCGGCGACGGCCCGTTTGCCGGCGTGCCCTTCCTGCTCAAGGACCTGCTCTCGCAGGTGGCCGGCATCCCGACCTCGCAGGGTAACCATCTCTGGGCGAAGATCCCGGCCTCCGGCGACAACGAACTGGTCAAGCGCTGGAAACGGGCGGGATTGATCATCCTCGGCAAGACCAATACGCCCGAATTCGGCCTGACACCCTATACCGAGCCGGATACCTTTGGCCCGACCCGCAACCCCTGGGACCTGACGCGTACGCCGGGCGGCTCGTCCGGCGGTTCGGCGGCGGCGGTTGCCTCGGGCATGGTGCCGCTCGCCTCCGGGGGCGACGGCGGCGGCTCGATCCGCATCCCGGCTTCCGCGTGCGGCCTGTTCGGCATGAAGCCGACGCGCGGCAGAACACCGGTCGGCCCCTTCATCGGCGAGGCCTGGTCGGGCTTTGCCGGCGAGCACGTGCTGACCCGCTCGGTGCGCGATTCGGCCGCCATGCTGGACGCCACCCATGGGCCGGACATCGGCAATCCGCATCCGCTGCCGGAGTTTCGCGGCTCGTGGCTCGAGGCGGTCGGCCGCGCGCCGAAGCGCCTGCGGATCGCGGTCTCCTGCGAGCCCATGCTCGGCAAGGCGGTCGCGCCCGAGGTTCGCGCGGCCTTTGCCGAGACGGTTGGCCTGCTCGAAGGAATGGGGCATGAGGTGGTGGAGGCGGCGCCCCCGGTCGAGCGCGAGCGGTTCTCGCTCGCCTTCCTCACGGTGCTTGCCGCCGAACTGCGCGCCGACATCGAGTTCATCGCCGAATTGAGCGGGGTGCGGGTGCGGCCGGAGGATTTCGATGCGTCCTCGTTCGGCCTCGGCCTGCTCGGCCAGGCTTTCTCCGCCGCCGAACTGGCTGCGGCGCTGCGCTACCTGAAGCTCTCGGCGCGGTCCGTTCTCGGCTTCTTCGAGACCCACGACGTGCTGATGACGCCGGTCCTCTCCAGCCTGCCGGTGAAGATCGGCGCGCTCCAGCCGAAACCGATCGAGAAGAAGCTGATCCGCTTCATGGGGCATATCCACGGCGGCTCGCTGCTGAAGAAGCTTGGCATCGCCAACCAGCTCGCCGCCCAGACCTTCGAGTTCATTCCCTGGACGCCGGTATTCAACGTCACCGGCCAGCCGGCCATGTCCGTGCCGCTGAACTGGTCACCCGAGGGGCTGCCGATCGGCATGCATTTCGTCGGCCGCTTCGCCGACGAGGTGACCTTGTTCAGCCTTGCGGGCGAGCTGGAACAGGCTAGGCCCTGGAAGGATCGGCGCCCGCCGGCCTGAACCGGATAGGGCGGAATGTGCCGCGGCGATGAAACCGCCGGGGCGGTCGGGGCGTATAGGTACCATGTCGCCCGCCGCATCTCCGGCAGGCCTCGCCACGGAGCCGCCGATGATCATCGTACACTATCTCGAAAATTCCCGCGCCCACCGCATCCTCTGGCTGCTCGAAGAACTCGGCATTCCCTACGACATCAATGTCTATCGTCGCGGTTCAGACATGCGGGCGCCGAGAAACCTGAAGGCGGTGCATCCGCTCGGCAAATCGCCGGTGATCGAGGATGGCGGCAAGGTGATCGCCGAAAGCGGCGCGATCATCGAATACCTGATCGACTGTTATGGCGGCGAGGCGCTGCGACCGGCCGTCGCAACCGACGAGCGGCTGCGCTACACCTATTTCCTGCACTATGCCGAAGGTTCGGCGATGCCCCTGCTGGTTATGAAACTGATCTTCGCCAAGCTGCCGGGCCAGGTGCCGTTCTTCGTCCGGCCCTTCGCGGCGCTGATCGCCAAGGGTGCGGCGAAAAGCTTCATCGATCCGCAACTCGAGGATCACGTCGCCTTCTGGGAAAGCGAACTCGCCCGTGACGGCTATTTTGCCGGCGGCGCTTTCTCGGCCGCCGACATCGCCATGAGTTTTCCTCTTGAGGCCGCCATGTCGCGGATGGAAAAGGGGAGGGAGCGGCCGTTGACCGCGGTCCGTCGTCATCTCGAGGCGATCCGGTCCCGACCGGCTTACCAGCGCGCGCTGGCGCGCGGCGGCGCCTACAGCTTCGCCACGACCTGAATACCGAACGGAGGGCTACACAATTGTTCCCTAATTTGCGTGGCCCGCGGGAACGCTTTGCTTTATGAAGTGTTTCAAGCCGCAGGCAGTCGTGACGGAGAGGAAGCACATCATGGAATGGAAGGGTCGACGTCAGTCGGACAATATCGAGGATCGCCGCGGCAGTTCTGTCGGCCCCACCGGTGGCGGACGCAACCCGTTCGGCCGTTCCGGCATCCAGATCCCGATGGGCAGCGGCCGTCGCGGCGGCGGCTTGAGCATCGGCACGATCATTTTCCTGGTGGTCATCTACTTCGTCCTGAAGATGATGGGCATCGACATGCTGCAGATGCTGGACGACGGCTCGATGCAGCAGCCGGGCTACGAGCAGACGGTGGGCGAGCGACCGACCTCGCCCGCAGCCGACGAGATGACCGCCTTCGTGCGCACCGTGCTCGCCGAGACCGAGGATACCTGGAACGGCATCTTCAAGGCGGAAGGCGAGACCTATGAAGAGCCCACGCTGGTTCTGTTCTCCGGCCAGGTCAGCTCGGCCTGCGGTTTCGCATCCTCGGCGACGGGGCCGTTCTATTGCCCGGGCGACCGCAAGGTCTATCTCGACACGGCCTTCTTCCAGCAGCTCAGCGATCAGTTCGGCGCCTCCGGCGACTTCGCCGAAGCCTATGTGATCGCCCACGAGATCGGCCATCACGTGCAGAACCTGACCGGCGTGCTACCGAAGTTCAACCAGATGCGCCAGTCGATGAGCGAAGTGGAAGCCAACCAGATGTCGGTCCGCGTCGAGCTCCAGGCCGACTGCTTTGCCGGGATCTGGGGCAAGTATACCGAGCAGAAGGGCCTGCTCGAGGCCGGCGACCTCGAAGAGGCGCTGAATGCCGCTCATCAGATCGGCGACGACACGCTGCAGAAGCGCAGCCAGGGCTATGTCGTGCCCGACAGCTTCAACCACGGCACCTCCGCCCAGCGGGCGAAATGGTTCAAGCGCGGCTTCGAAAGCGGCGAGTTCACGGCCTGTGACACGTTTTCCGGCGCGATCTGAGGCGATTTCGGTCGTCCATCAGCCTTTGTGAACAATCGACGAAATTTTTTGCACTATCCCGCTGCGGCTTGCTACCGCAGCGGGTTTCTTCTATCCAGTGAACACGCGCCGCTCGCCAGTATCGTCTGGAAGCGGCTTTTTTCGTCTTGGATATCGTCATGTCTAGCCACTATGCATTCGCGGGAACCGGCAAAGCTGCCAGCAGTTGGTCGTCGCACATTCGCGCGACGCTTGCGCTCGGCATTCCGCTGATCGGCGCGCAACTGGCGCAGCTCGGCATTCACACGACGGACGTGGTGATCGTCGGGCAGCTCGGCGCGCAGTCGCTGGCCGCCATGGTGCTGTCGGGCCAGTTCTTCTTCACGATCTTCATCTTCGGCTCGGGTTTCTCCATCGCCGTCGTGCCGATGGTGGCGCAGGCCTTTGGCCGCGGCGACGTGGTTTCGGTTCGCCGGGCCATCCGCATGGGCATGTGGGTGGCGATCGGCTACACGCTCCTGACCGCGCCGCTGTTCTTCAATGCCGAGACGATCCTTCTTGCGCTTGGTCAGAAACCGGAAGTCGCGGCGCTTGCCGCCAACTACGTGATGATCGTGCAGTTCGGCCTCTTGCCGGCGCTGCTCTTTGCCGTGCTGCGATCCCTTGTCAGCGCGATCGGCCGGGCAGGGATCATCCTCTATGTCACGGTTGCCGTGCTCCTTATGAATGCGGTGCTCGCCTATGCGCTGGTGCTTGGCCATTTCGGCCTGCCACGGCTCGGCATGATCGGCGCGGCCATCGTCGCCGTGATCGTCCAGACGGCGAGCTTCCTGTTCATGGTCGCCTATATCCAGACACGGCCGGAGACTCGCCGCTACGAGTTGTTCGTCCGCTTCTGGCGGCCGGACTGGCACGCGCTCTGGGAAGTGGTGCATCTCGGTCTGCCGATCAGCATCACGGTGCTGGCCGAAGTTAGCCTGTTCACCGCCGCCTCGCTGATGATGGGCAAGATCGGCACGATCGAGCTTGCGGCGCATGGCATCGCGCTGCAGCTCGCCTCGATCGCCTTCATGATTCCGCTTGGCCTGTCGCAAGCCGCGACGGTGCGGATCGGGGTGGCCCATGGACGGGGCGACTACGCCGACTTGATGCGTGCGGCGATCGCCGTTTTGGGGATCGCCAGCGCGATCGCGATTGCCGGCGGACTACTTTTCTACCTGATGCCGCGCGCGCTCAGCGGCGCCTTTATCGATGCCAATACGCCGGAGGCTGCCGCCGTGCTCGACTTCGCCGTGCCGCTGGTGGTGATCGCCGGCATCTTCCAGCTGGTCGACGGCCTGCAGGCGATCGCCAGCGGCCTGCTGCGCGGCCTGAAGGATGCGCGCATCCCGATGGTGATGGCGCTGATTTCCTACTGGCCGATCGGATTCTTCCTCGCCTGGGTCATGGCCTTTCCGCTCGGTTTCGGCGGCATCGGCATCTGGCTCGGCTTCCTGATCGGCCTGATGAGCGCGGCGCTGCTGCTCTGCCTGCGCTTCTTCCACAAGGTACGCTACGAAATGAAAACGGCCCGGGTCTGACCGGGCCGCATCTTCGATTTCTAATGTGAGAGTCGGATCAGCGCTCTGCGAGCGCCGGCTCACCCTTCGTCTCGCGCACCATGTTGATGAAGCGGCGGAAGAGATAGTGGCTGTCCTGCGGGCCGGGCGAAGCTTCCGGGTGGTGCTGCACCGAAAAGACCGGCTTTCCGGCGAGGCGCAGGCCGCAGTTCGAACCGTCGAACAGGGAAACGTGAGTCTCTTCAACGCCTTCCGGCAGCGACTTCGAATCGACCGCGAAGCCGTGGTTCATCGAGACGATCTCGACCTTGCCGGTGGTGAAGTCCTTGACCGGGTGGTTGGCGCCATGGTGGCCCTGGTGCATCTTCTCGGTCTTGCCGCCGAGCGCCAGGCCCAGCATCTGGTGGCCGAGGCAGATGCCGAAGAGCGGCTTGTCCGACTTGATCAGGTTCTGGATCACCGGAACGGCATATTCGCCGGTCGCGGCCGGGTCGCCCGGGCCGTTCGACAGGAAGATGCCGTCCGGATTGAGCGCCAGGATGTCTTCCGCACTGGTCGATGCCGGAACGACGGTGACCTTGCAGTCGAGGCCGGCAAAGAGGCGCAGGATGTTGCGCTTCACGCCGAAATCGACGCAGACGACGTGATACCTGGCGTCCGCTGCACCCAGCGTCGAATAACCTTCGTTCCACACCCAGGGCTTTTCGTCCCAGGTCGAGGACTGGCCGGATGTCGCGACCTTGGCGAGGTCGAGGCCGACGAGGCCGCTCCAGGCCTTGGCTTCGGCCTTCAGCGTATCGATGTCGAAGACGCCGCCCGGGTCATGGGCGATGACCGCGTTCGGTGCGCCGTGTTCGCGGATCCAGGCGGTGAGCGCGCGGGTGTCGACCCCGCACAGGCCGATGATGCCGCGGGCCTTCAGCCAGGCGTCGAGATGCTTTGCCGCGCGATAATTCGAAGGTTCGGTGATGTCGGCCTTGAAGATCACGCCGACCGCGCCGTGGCGGGCCGCCGGCGTCAGGTCTTCGATGTCTTCCTCATTGGTGCCGACATTGCCGATATGCGGGAAGGTGAAGGTGACGATCTGGCCGAGATAGGACGGGTCGGTCAGGATTTCCTCATAACCCGTCAGCGCCGTGTTGAAGCAGACTTCGGCCTGTACCTTGCCGGTGGCGCCGATCCCGTGGCCTTCGATGACGGTGCCGTCGGCAAGAACGAGAAGCGCGGTCGGCTTGCGGGTGGTCCATGGGGCTGTCGAGGTCATGTTCGTTCCTTGTCCGGCCGAGGACCGCCGATCCCTTGAAGAACCGGAGCCCACGCGCCATTTATGTTCGCAGATCAAGGTCGCGCAGCGAAGCGCGCGCTTTTCCCCTGATGACAATTTTCGTGCAGGTGCCGGAAAATAGACGGATCGATCCGCGAGGTCAATTCGCCGTTGTGGAAAGCGTGGAATTTAGACCCATGTATTTCAATGGGTTGTCTAATTGATTTGCGTGGACCTGCAGGTCTGGTTAAGAGTTCGACCAAAATGACAAGGAAAAGCCACAATTGGCGGAGCCCGCCAACCGGCTTTTCCGTGGAGATGAAGAGATGATGCGCGACAGGCTTACCGACGTTATGAAGGAATCGCTCAAGGCGAAGGATGTGCGCCGCACGTCGACTGTGCGGTTGATCCAGACGGCGATCAAGGATCGCGACATTGCCAATCGCGGTGTCGGCAAGGATCCGGTCACCGATGACGAGATCATGCAGATCCTGATGAAGATGATCAAACAGCGCGACGAATCGGCAAAGATCTACGCCGACAACGGCAGGCCTGAGCTTGCCGAGCAGGAGCGCCAGGAAATCTGCATCATCAAAAGCTTCATGCCGGAGCAGTTGCCCGAGGAAAAGGTGCGCGAGCTTTGCGCTTCGGTCATCACCGAAACCGGGGCGCAAGGATTGCGCGACATGGGCAAGTGCATGAATACGCTGAAGGAGCGTTATCCCGGACAGATCGATTTCGCCAAAGCCTCCGGCGTGGTGAAGGATCTGCTGAAGTAAGGATCGCTTCGCAATGGACGACCAGAACTCCGCCTTCGGGCGGAGTTTTGCGTTCAGCCCTTCGAACGCTTCTGTTCGGTGATGAAATGGCGCAGCACAGCATTGATGCGGGTCTGGTATCCCTTGCCCGAAGCCTGGAAGAAATCGACGATATCCTCGTCCAGCCGGATCGAGATCGCCTTCTTCCTCTGCGGATTCACCATCACGGCCTTGGACCAGTCGATGTCCATCAGATCCTGCCAGTCGGGATCGTCACGCATGGCGCGTTCGATGTCCTCATCGGTCAGCGCGTCGACGCGGGCCCAGTCGGTTTTGCTCTTTTCGCCGCGGGCGATCTTCTCCTCGATCTCCTCAGCCGAGTATCTGACGATACGCTCTTTGCTCATATTTCCGTGCCACTCAGGCCGAGATGATCCGACATGCTTGGCCTCCAACTCTGTTCGACCTTATCTTCACGTGCGGTCTTTGCAGCGCTTAAGCCGCGCGGATGAAATCCATGCCGTGCTTCAGCAAATTGGGATGCCGCTTGTTCTCGTCCCATTCGAAGGTCGCGAAGACGGGAGCCAACTCCGATCGCATTGGCGACTCTTTGGGCCGATTGAATTCAGGCGCATCCGGTCATGTCTGATTTTCGCCGTGTATATACATCTGTCATTTCGGTCAAGGCTGTGAATAGCGGGTGCAAGCCGCAAAACCCTTGGCGCTTGCCGGGGCACCCGCCTATATGAGGGAAACCATCAAGGGACAGACATGCGCTTTTCCAACGACTTTCTCGACGAGATACGCGACCGCGTGCCGATTTCGGCCGTGGTCGGTCGGCGCGTGGCGTGGGATCGCAAGAAGACCAATGTGTCGCGCGGCGACTATTGGGCCTGCTGCCCGTTCCACGGCGAGAAGAGCCCGAGCTTTCACTGCGAGGATCGCAAGGGCCGCTACCACTGCTTCGGCTGCGGTGTGTCGGGCGACCATTTCCGCTTCTTGACCGATCTCGAGGGTCTGAGCTTTCCCGAGGCCGTCCAGCAGATCGCCGACATGGCCGGCATTGCCATGCCCAAGGCCGATCCGCAGGCGGAGCGTCGCGAGAAGGAACGCACCACGCTGCAGGACGTCATGGAAATGGCGACGCAGTTCTTCCAGGATCAGCTGCAGACCGCGAGCGGCGCGAGGGCCAGGGCCTATCTGCGCGAGCGCGGGCTATCGGGGCGGACGATCGAGACCTTCCGGCTCGGTTATGCGCCCGAAAGCCGCAATGCGCTGAAGGAATATCTGGCGGGCAAAGGCGTGCCCAAGGAGCAGATCGAGGCCTGCGGGCTGGTGCGGCATGGACCGGACATTCCGGTCTCCTACGATTATTTCCGCGACCGCATCATGTTTCCGATCCTGTCGTCGCGCGACAAGGTGATCGCGTTCGGTGGCCGGGCGATGGCGCAGGATGCCATGGCGAAATACATGAACTCGCCAGAGACCGAGCTCTTCCGCAAGGGCAATGTGCTCTTCAATTTCTCCCGGGCGCGCCGTGCGCTCCAGGGCGCCGACGGGGCCGACACGCTGATCGCCGTCGAAGGCTATATGGACGTGATCGCGCTCTACCAGGCCGGCATCGAGAATGTCGTTGCGCCGCTGGGCACGGCGCTCACCGAGAACCAGCTCGAGCTGATGTGGAAGATGACGCCGGTGCCGGTGCTCTGCTTCGACGGCGACGGCGCCGGCCAGCGTGCGGCCTTCCGCGGCGTGGACCTGGCCCTGCCGCACCTCAAGCCCGGCCGCTCGGTGCGGTTTGCCATGCTGCCCGACGGCAAGGATCCGGACGACCTCGTCAAGCAGGACGGCCGCGCGCCGTTCGACAAGGTGCTTGCAGAGGCGCGGCCGCTGGCGGAAATGCTGTGGATCCGCGAACTCGGCGCCGGACAGTTCGACACGCCGGAGAAGCGCGCGGAACTCGAAGCGCGGATGAAGCAGGTGGTCGCGGTCATCGCCGACGAGAACGTGCGCCGGCACTACCAGCAGGACGTTCGCGACCGGCTGAATGCCTTCTTCCAGCCTGCTTCGGCCAATCGCGGCGAACGGCGCGGCAACTTCGACGGGGGCAATCGCGGCGGACGCGGCGGCGACAAGGGCAAGCAGGGGCGGCCGGGCACCGGTTTTTCGGCGACGAGCGCGGGCGTCTCCGATCGGCTGGCGAGATCGGGTCTCGTCAAGGGACATCAGGACCAGCCGGCGCTTCGCGAGAGCGTTCTGGCGCTGACCATCGTCAACCACCCGCAACTGCTGCAGGACGAGTATGACGAGATCGCGTCGATCGACTACGAGAATCGCGAGCTGCAGAAGCTGTGGTCCTCGCTGCTGACGATCGCCGCCGGCGCCGGCGCCCAGCTGACGCGTGAGACGCTGATCGCCCGCCTCGAAGAACAGGGCCATGGCGGGCTGATCAAGAGCCTCGACCAGCAGATCCGCAATGCGCGGCTGTGGACGGCGACCGAGATCGCAGCCCCCGAGGATGCGGGCGAGGGCTATCGCCAGGCGCTTTCGCTGCACAAGCGGACCAATGCGCTGAGACGCCAGCGCATCGAGCTCGAGCGTGAGGTCGCCGAGGCGACGGAGGCCGAGGATGGAGGACGGATCGACCAGGTGATCGGTGCGCTGCATCAGGTTCAGCTCGAGATCACCCGCATGGAGAACCAGGAGGCGATCATCGACGGCTTCGGCGTCATGTCCGGGCGTGTCAAGGGAGCGGCTTCGGGTCACAATTCGTAGAACGTTTCGCTTTAAACGGTTGCCGTAACGCGGTGAATACTTCATTCAGCTGTGCAAACGGCCAAGCGGAACAAGTTGTGTCGACGCAAGACCTGGAAATACCATCACGTCGGGAACGCCGCACCGGTTCCCGACAGTCTCTACCGGTGTCGCGCCTGCTCGCAGGCTGCGGGACTGCGGGTTATCCGCCGCATGTGCGCCGACGGATGGCAGTGACCAATGTCGTCTCGCTGCTCTGCAGCCTGATGACCGTGCCGTATATCCTGCTCTATGCGCTCTATGACTATGAGGGCCTGTGGCCGGCGATCGTGGTCCTGTCGCCGCAGATCGTGCTCTATGCGGTCACGCCGTGCTTTCACCGGCTCGGACCGTCCGCCGCCGCGCTCTATTTCAGCGTCATCTGGCTGGCCTTCGCCGTCGTCTACTGTTTTCTCTTCGGGCGCGAGTCAGGCCTTGCCCTCTATTTCCTGGCGGGCGCGGCCGCGGCGATGTTGATCTTCGGTGCCGAACGGGTGCTGCTGTCGGCCCTGTTGACGGTGCTGGCTCTCCTCGCTTTCCTCGGCACCGCGATATTCTTCCCGACCCCGGCTCTTGCTGCCGCCGATCCGGCCCTGCTCGATATCCTCTTCCTGCTGACCGTACCGTTCGTCTTCCTGCTGATCTTCACCACCGTCTATTTCGCCTTCCAGGAGGCGAGCCTGGCGGAGGTGGCGCTGGAAAAGGAGCACCGGTTTTCGACGCGCCTGCTGGAGAACATCCTGCCGCGCGCCGTGGCCCTTCGCCTCAAGCACCGCGAAACGGCCATGGTCGCCGATCACGTCGATTCGGCGACCATTCTCTTTGCCGATATCGTCGACTTCACCCCCCGGGCCGCCAAGTGGCCGCCCAGGGACCTGGTGACCTTTCTCGGCCGGGTGTTTCGCAGCTTCGACGATCTGGCGGCCGCTCACGGGTTGGAGACGATCAAGACGATCGGCGACGCCTACATGGTGGCCGGCGGTCTTCCCGAGCCCCGGGCCGACCATGCCGAGAGCGTGGCGCTGATGGCGCTGGACATCCTGGAATGCTGCCGGCAGATCTCGGCGGAATACGGCGAAACGGTCGATGTGCGCATCGGCCTCGACAGCGGTCCGGTGGTCGCCGGCGTGATCGGCTCCAACAAGCTGCTCTACGACGTCTGGGGCGATACGGTGAACATGGCGGCGCGCATGGAATCGCACGGCGTGGCCGGGCGCATCCAGGTCGGGGAGCATCTGAAGGGCATGCTGGAAGACCGGTTCGACTTCGAACTGCGCGGTGAGATCGAGGTCAAGGGCAAGGGGGCGATGCGCGTCTGGTTTCTTAACGGCCGGAAGGTGTAGGTGCGCGGTTCCGCGGGCAGGGCAGACGGTCTGTGACAGGCGGGCCGGGGCCTGCCGAACCACTACCCCTTGTTTCCTGCGCTTTCGGACCTACATCTGCCCACAGCAGCAAAGACAGGCATCAGTGTTAAGAATTTTCCCGTTTTCCCAGGCAATCGTACGGGAAAAGCTTGACGGCAGGGAAAATTGTGGGAATCACCAATACAGGCACACAAGGGTGAAGTGGGTCCAGGCGAATCTCTAGTACCATGACCGGTCATTCGGAAGAACGAGGGCTTTGCGCGGCGGCGATGCAGTCCTTAGTTAATCGGGAATTAAGCACCATTCCGTTAGGTCATTGACAGAAATCGTAGCGGGCAGGGGCCTTGGGGCCGCTCTCCGCTTTGCATCGTGCGGACAAGATCACACGTCAGGAAAGCGACGAAATAGATGGCATCCAAAGTCAAAGAAAACGAAGAAGCAGACAGCGAACGCGACGGCGCTACCGACGGTCCGCTTCTCGACCTTTCGGATGACGCGGTCAAAAAAATGATCAAGGCCGCCAAGAAGCGCGGCTATGTCACCATGGACGAACTGAACTCGGTCCTGCCGTCGGAGGAAGTCACCTCCGAGCAGATCGAGGACACCATGGCCATGTTGTCCGACATGGGTATCAACGTCATCGAGGACGAGGACGCCGAAGAGGCGGCTCCGGCCGAGGACAACGACGACGACAGCGACGGTGACGGCGAGGGCAGCGAACTTGCGCCGTCGCAGGGCACGCAGCTGGCGACCGCCAAGAAGAAAGAGCCGACCGACCGCACGGACGACCCGGTGCGCATGTATCTGCGCGAAATGGGTTCGGTCGAGCTTCTGTCGCGCGAAGGCGAAATCGCCATCGCCAAGCGCATCGAGGCCGGCCGCGAGACGATGATCTCCGGCCTGTGCGAAAGCCCGTTGACCTTCCAGGCGCTGATCATCTGGCGCGACGAACTCAACGAAGGCACGACTCTTCTGCGCGAGATCATCGATCTCGAAACCACCTATTCCGGCCCGGAAGCCAAGGCTGCGCCGCAGTTCCAGAGCCCGGAAAAGATCGAGGCCGACCGCAAGGCGGCCGAGGAGAAGGAAAAGACCCGCCGCGCCCGCGCGCCGAGCGGCGACGACGACATCACCGATGTCGGCGGCGACGGTGCTCCGCCGGAAGAGGAGGAAGAGGACGAGGACGAATCGAACCTGTCGCTGGCCGCCATGGAAGCGGAACTGCGCCCGCAGGTCATGGAAACCCTCGACACGATCGCCGACACCTACAAGAAGCTCCGCAAGCTGCAGGACCAGCAGGTCGAGGCGCGCCTTGCATGCGCCGGCACCCTGTCGTCCGGCCAGGAGCGCCGCTACAAGGAGCTCAAGGATCAGCTGATCACGGCGGTCAAGTCGCTGTCGCTCAACCAGAACCGCATCGACAGCCTGGTCGAGCAGCTCTACGACATCAACAAGCGCCTCGTTCAGAACGAGGGCAAGCTGCTGCGTCTCGCCGAATCCTACGGCGTCAAGCGTGACAGCTTCCTTGAGCAGTATCAGGGTGCGGAACTCGATCCGAACTGGATGAAGTCGATCGGCAACCTCTCGGCCCGTGGCTGGAAGGATTTTGCCCGCGAAGAGAACCAGACGATCCGCGACATCCGCGGCGAGATCCAGAATCTCGCGACCGAGACCGGCATTTCGGTGACGGAATTCCGCCGCATCGTGCACATGGTGCAGAAGGGCGAGCGCGAAGCGCGCATCGCCAAGAAGGAAATGGTCGAGGCCAACCTGCGTCTCGTCATCTCCATCGCCAAGAAATACACGAACCGCGGCCTGCAGTTCCTCGACCTCATTCAGGAAGGCAATATCGGCCTGATGAAGGCGGTCGACAAGTTCGAGTATCGCCGCGGCTACAAGTTCTCGACCTATGCGACCTGGTGGATCAGGCAGGCGATCACCCGTTCGATCGCCGACCAGGCCCGCACGATCCGCATTCCGGTGCACATGATCGAGACGATCAACAAGATCGTCCGTACCTCGCGCCAGATGCTGCACGAGATCGGCCGCGAGCCGACGCCGGAAGAACTGGCCGAAAAGCTCGCCATGCCGCTCGAAAAGGTCCGCAAGGTCCTGAAGATCGCGAAGGAGCCGATCTCGCTCGAAACCCCCGTGGGTGACGAAGAGGATTCGCATCTCGGCGACTTCATCGAGGACAAGAACGCGCTTCTGCCGATCGACGCTGCCATCCAGGCGAACCTGCGCGAAACCACGACCCGCGTTCTCGCCTCGCTCACCCCGCGTGAAGAACGCGTGCTGCGCATGCGCTTCGGCATCGGCATGAACACCGACCACACGCTCGAAGAGGTCGGCCAGCAGTTCTCGGTCACCCGCGAACGTATCCGCCAGATCGAAGCCAAGGCGCTGCGCAAGCTCAAGCACCCGAGCCGGAGCCGCAAGCTGCGCTCGTTCCTGGACAGCTGAGCCGCATCAAAGGTCCGACGAAACGACAACCCGGCCGGAGCGATCCAGTCGGGTTTTCTTTTGGCCGCGGTGATATCGAGCGGCGATCACGCATTTGTCCCTTGATGGCGTCGCCTTTTGGGACCACATGAGCCGGACCTGGGAAAGGCTATCGAGCGGCATGGAGAAGGCACCGTCAAAGCGTTGGGGAAAGTTGGGTGGGGGGCTCGTCGTCTCCATCCTTCTGCATTTCCTCGCCTTTGCCGTCCTGTTCGTCGAAATGCCGGAGCCCATGTCCCAGCCGGAGCCGGAGGAAAGCGTCGCGGTCGAGATCGTGCCGCCGCCGGAGGAGAATGAGCCGGAACCGGAGAAAACCGAAGAGCCCGAGCCTGCGCCGCCGAAGCAGGAGCAGGCAGCGGCGCCACCGCCTCCGCCGCCGGCGCCGCAACCACCGCCGCCGGAGAGCGTGCCGACGCCGCCCGAGAGGCCGGCCGAGCAGCCGCCGGTTGAGGAGGCAGCAAACGAAGAGCAGGCGCCGCCCATGCCGGTGCTGCGTCCCGTGATCCAGTTCGGTGAGAAGGATGCCGGGCCGCGCCAGGACACAAGCGGCAAGGAGGTCGAGGAAGCGGCGAAGCCCGCCGAAGCGCCGCCCGAAGAACGCGAGCCGCCGGCAGAGGAGCCGGAAACGGCGCCAGCCGAGGAAGAGAAGACCGCCGAGGCCGACGAGCCGGAGGGCACGCCGCTGCCGGATGACATAGCCCTGCCCGAAGTCGACACCGGTCAGGACGGCGCCGAGGCCGATGGGGCAAAGTCAGCGGAAGAGCCGGAGGAGACGACGGTCGCCTTTGCTCGCCAAACGCCTCCCAAGAAGCCCGAGCCGCCGGCCGCCGAGCCGAAGGCCGCGGAGGAATCGACGGACGAAGCAAAGCCGGCCAAGGCCGAGCTCGACGAGGTGAAGACGCTCTATTCGACCAGTCTTTCGGGCGACGCGGCGGCGATGACGGCGATGAGCGACGTTCCGCGTCCCGACCGGGCCGACCAGCTGTGCGTCACCGAACTGCGGGAGCAGTTGCGCCACGGAACGCCGGCCTACCGACCGGAGCTTCTGCCGTCGTTCCGCCTGCAGGACGGCAATGTGCTGGAGGTCAACAAGGCGGCATTCCGCGCCGCCGGCCAGTGGTTCGATCTGCGCTTCCGCTGCGAGATCGACACCGACGCCACGCGCGTCCTGTCCTTCGCCTTCGAGGTCGGACGGTCGATTCCGAAGTCCGAGTGGAAGCGATACGGCTTTCCCGACTTCTAGTCTGCAGTCGCGCCTGGCCTGGCTTGGCCCAGGATGTCGCGCACCACGCGCATGAACACCCGCGCGCCGATGGCAATCAGCGCGTCCGGGAAGTCGTAGTCCGGATTGTGCAGGGCGGGGTGGTCTTCGCCCGATCCGAGAAAGAACATGGCGGACGGCGCGAAAGCGCGGAAGCGGCCGAAATCTTCGGAAGCCCGCATCGGCAGATTGCCGCGGTCGTGGTTGATCCCCTCGGCGTCGAGTGCGCAGACAAGGTGAGCGACGGCCTCCGGCGCGTTCTCGCAATGCAGGAAGACGTCGTCGTAAGTGATGTCCAGAGCAAGCCCTTCCGCCTTGGCCGCCTGGCTGGCGAGCGCTTCGGCCTCGGCGCAGAGTTCGGCCATGCGGTCGTCGATCAGGGTGCGCAGCGTCACCCAGATCTCGCCGTCGCCGGGGGCGATGCCGAACGCTCGCTCGCCGAGCGCGGCATGGGTGACGGTTGCCAGGCGGAAGCCGCGGTCGGGCGGCGCGCTGCGGGAGAGGGCGGTCAGGGCCGGCATCAGGCTTGCCATGGCCTTCATCGGCGAGAGGCCGGTTTCCGGCTGGGAGGCATGGGCCGCCTTGCCGGAGAGCTTGATCTTCATGCCGCGCGAGGCGCAGTTGACCGGGCCGTCGGTCAGGGCGACACGCCCGAGCGCCAGCCCCGGCATGTTGTGGAGTGAGAAGGCGAAGTCTGGCCGGATCTCGGCAAAGCGCGGATCGGCGATGACGGCGGCGGCGCCCGCGCCGTTCTCTTCCGCCGGCTGGAACAGCAGAACGACCCGGCCACGCCTGGGAGCGGCACGCGAAAGCCCGAGCGCGAGAGCCAGCAGGGTGGCCGAATGGCCGTCATGGCCGCACAGATGGCCCTTGCCGGGAATGGTGGAGGCATGGGGGATCTGCGTCTTCTCCTCGATCGGCAGGGCGTCGATCTCGGAGCGGAACAGCAGGGTCGGGCCGGGCTCGGCGCCTTCGAACACGGCCGCGACGCCATGGCCGCCGAGCCCCTTCAGGATGCGGGCGGGCTTCATGGGCTCAAGGAAGCCCGCAACGCGGCGCGCGGTTTGCTCTTCCTCGCCGGAGATTTCCGGATGGCGGTGGAGTTCGTGGCGGAAGTCGATGAGATCGACCATGTCGTGATTGGTGAGGAACATCAGGCGCATCCCGTGCAAGACGATACTGCCGCGAACCTACACCGGTTGTTCGCTGTAGCCCATCGCCGATAGTCGGCGGGTCAACTGCTCCACACCAGATTGATGGCGATCGATCCCATCACCAGCGCGATCAGCCCGTCGAGCACGCGCCAGGCGGCGGCACGGGCGAAAAGCGGGCGCAGATAGCGCGCGCCGAAGCCCAGGGAAAAGAAGAAGAGGAAGGAAGCGGTCGTGGCGCCGAGGCCGAAGGCCAGACCTTGGCCCGGATACTGCGTGGAGATGGAGCCGAGCAGGACCACGGTGTCGAGATAGACATGCGGGTTGAGCCAGGTGAGCGCCAGGCAGGTAAAAAGCGCTGCGGCCAGGCTTTCCTGCGCCTCTCCTTCCGGCTTCAGCGCCGCATTGCCGCTCAGCGCCGCCCGAAGGCTGCGAAGCCCGTAATACGCAAGAAAGGCGGCCCCGCCATAGCGCATGAGGGGTGTCAGCCAGGGCAGGGCGGCGATGGCCTTGCCGAGCCCGCCGACGCCGGCGGCGATCAGCGCCGCGTCCGAGGCCGCACAGGTGAGGCAGATGGCGAAGACGTGGCTGCGCCGCAGCCCCTGACGCAGCACGAAGGCGTTCTGCGCCCCGATCGCGACGATCAGGCTCAGGCCGAGGAAAAAACCGGCGGTGGCGGCAATCAGCATGACAAGGCTCCGGATAAGACGTTGCCTTGACTAGCGATCGTGTGAAATTTAGAGAAGCTAATATTTCTTCCACCAGATTAGGTTTGCTTACTTATGCTCGACTATGCGCTTCTGGATGCGCTGGCCTCCGTCGTCCGGACTGGCAGCTTCGAGCGCGCCGCCCGGCAGATCGGCGTCACGCCGTCTGCCATCTCGCAGCGCGTCAAGCTGCTCGAGGAACGCGTCGGCGCCGTGCTCGTCATCCGTGGCCAGCCGTGCAAGGGTACCGAGGCGGGGCTGCGGCTGGCGCGGCATGCGGATGAGGTGGCGCTGCTCGAGCGCACGCTGAGCCTCGACCTCGGCCGCGGGGCGCTGGACGGCCGGATGCCTACCATCCGGATTGCCGTGAATGCGGACAGTCTGGCGACCTGGTTCGTCGGGGCGATGGCGGCCGTGCCCGATTGCCTGTTCGATCTGGTGCTCGACGACCAGGAACACAGCGCCGAATGGCTGCGCCGCGGCGAGGTGCGGGCTGCGGTCAGCGGTTCCGATGCGCCGGTGCAGGGATGCGACTGCCGGCCGCTCGGCACGCTGCGCTACATCGCGACGGCGAGCCCGGCCTTCGTTCGCCGCTGGTTTGCCGACGGGGTGAGTGCGCAGACGCTATCGCGGGCGCCGGCCTTGACCTTCAACACCAAGGACATGCTGCAGGCCCGCTGGATCGAGGCGCATGTCGGCGAAGGAATCGTGCCACCGACCCACTGGCTGCCCTCGTCGCAGGCCTTCGTCGATGCGACGCTTGCCGGTCTCGGCTGGGGGCTCAACCCGGAGGGGCTGGTTTCTGACGCGATCGCCGCGGGTCGGCTCGTGCCGCTGCTCTCCGATGCCGCCTATGACGTGCCGCTCTACTGGCACTGGAGCCGCTCGGTCGCCACGGCCCTCAGGCCGTTGAACGCGGCGGTCGGTGAAACGGCGCGAGCCATGCTGCGCCCGCCCCACGCGCCTGCCGGCTAGAGCCGCCATTGCCGAGGCGTGTGTGCTGCCCTAAGTGCACTGGACCAGTCCAGCGGAGGAATTCGTCCATGCCCATCCGACAGCAGATGTCGCGCGCCATCGAGGCGCTCAACCAGCGCGATTTTGCCGCCCTCGAAGCCCTGTTCGATGCCGATGCCGTGCTCGACATGCCGGACGGCCAGCGGGTCATCGGCTTCGACTCGATCCGCGACACACTGTCGGCCTACCTGCTGCGTCACGACGCGCGCTTCGCCAATGGCGTGGCCATGGCCGACGAGGCCGGCCTGCGCGGCGCCTATGACGGCACGATCGACGGCACCGACAGCGCGGGCACGTCCGGATCGGGTGAGGGCGCGCGGTTCTCGCTGCCCTGCGTCCTGGTCTTCGAAGGCGAAGACGATCACCTGACCCGGCTCAGCCTTTACCTGTCGAGCGCGCTTTGACGATCATCCGGCTCTCGGGAGCCTATTGTTCTTCCGAAAGATAGTCTTCCAGCACCCGTACGATCAGGCCGTGATCGTCCTCGGAGGTCAGCCCCGAAACGGTGATGGCGGCAACCACGCCGGTCCCGGCGACGCGCACGGGAAAGCTGCCGCCGTGGCTCGCATAGTCGATCGGATCGAGCCCCAGTTCGACGCAGACTTCGCGGCCCTTGAGCCGGTAGTTTTCGCCGACGCGCATGGAGGAACGGTGGAAGCGCAGCGTGACATTGCTCTTGCGGCGCGCCCATTCGTCATTGTCCGGCGAGGAGCCGGGCAGGGCGGCGTGGAACAGAACGCGGTCGGCCGTGCGGATGTTGATCACCACCGGCAGGTCGCCGGCGCGCGCGGCGCGCAGCAGGTGCTCGCCCACCTCGATCGCGGTGATTTCGCTGAAGGCCTTGAAGACCAGGGCGTCTTCTTGGCCGGCCAGGGTGTCGAGCAGGTCTCGGTCGTTCGACATGGTGTTTCCTCTCCCTCACGGTGTTGGCGGGAGATTACCGCGTTGCGTGCGGCACGCAAAGGCCGCGGCGATGTTATGCACCGGCCTCGGCCGCGACACGCTTTTGACTGCGTCAGCCGGCGGTGCGGCTCGCTTGGCCGAGTTCCGTGAGCGCCGTGATCGGCTGCGGCCGGGCCAGCAGATAGCCCTGGCAGACCTGGTAGCCGAGCGCCTTGACGCGGGCGAGCTGCTGTTCGGTCTCGATGCCCTCGGCAACCGTCGTCAGGTTCAGCGCGGCGGCCAGGGCGGCGATCGCCTGCAGGATCGCGGCGCAATCGCTGTTGGTCTCGGCCTCCTTGACGAAGCTCCGGTCGATCTTGATCGTGTCGAAGGGAAAATTGTGCAGGTAGCTGAGCGAGGAATAGCCGGTTCCGAAGTCGTCGAGCGCGATGCTGACGCCCATGTCCTTCAGCGCATTGAGCGCGTCCAGCGTGCCGGCATCCTTTTCCATCAGCAAGGATTCGGTGATCTCGATCTCCAGCCGGTTGCTCGGCAGTCCGGAGGCAGCGAGCGCCTCGCGCACCAGGGCGACGATGTCGTCGCGGCGGAACTGCACGGGCGAGAGATTGACCGCGAGCTTCAGCCCCGGCGCCGTGGTGGCGAAGTCGTGGCAGGCCTTGTGGAAGGCCCAGCGGCCGATCGACACCATCAGTCCGGTGGTCTCGGCGATCGGAATGAAGTCGGCCGGGCTGACATAGCCGTGCACCGGATGTTTCCAGCGCAACAGCGCTTCCGCGCCGACCGGGCGGCCCGACGCGATGTCGAACTGCAGCTGGTAGTGGATCTCGAACTCGTCCCGCTTCAGCGCGCCGCGCAGATCCCGTTCCAGCCCGCGCTTGACCAGGGTCTGGCCATCCATGTCCGGAGCGAAGAAATGGTAGCCGTTGCGGCCCTCGATCTTGGTGCGATAGGTGGCGAGGTCTGCGTGGTTGAGCAGCGTGTCACAGTCTTCTCCGTCGCGCGGATAGCGGGCGATGCCGAGGCTGGCGCTGGTGGAGACGAGATGGCCGTCGACCTCGAACGTATCGCTGATCGCAGCGAGGATGGTCTCGGCAAACAGCGACAGGGCCTCCTCGTCCTGGGCGCCAAGCCGGACGATGGCGAATTCGTCTCCGGCGAGCCGGGCGAGAATGTCGTCCTGGCCGGCGATGGCGCGCAGCCGCTCCGCGGCCTGGCGCAGAAGCGCGTCGCCGACCTTGTGGCCGAGGGTTTCGTTGACCAGCTTGAAGCGGTCGAGGTCGATGCACACGACCGCGAGGGCCGGCGCGATGTCCGAGCCCGGCTCCAGCAGGTCTTCCATCTTCTGGTGCAGGCTGTTGCGATTGGCGAGTCCGGTCAGCTCGTCGTGATGGGCGAGGAAGGCGATCTGGCGGTCGGCGATGCGCTGCTCGGTCACGTCGCGGATGATCAGGCCGAGCCCCGACAGGTTGAGGCGCTCGTCGTGCCAGGAAATCGCCGATACCTCGAGCGTGATTTCATGATTGCGCTTGTGATAGGCGGTGAGCTCGGTGCGCCGGTGCTTGAGACCCGGCTCGCCCGTGTGGTCGCCCGCGTCTACCTCGTCGAAGCCCATCGGGAAGACCGTGGAGAGCGGCTTGCCGAGCACTTCCTCGGCGCTGTAGCCGAAGACCGTTTCGGCCGCCTGGTTCCAGGCGGCGATGCGCCGGTCCTTGTCGGTGATCACCACGGCGTCGGCAGTCGCCGACATCAATTTCGACGCGATGACTTCCAGACGGGAAAGCCGGCGCTGCTCGAGCTTGTCGGTCACCAGCTGGGCGAGATCCTGCAGGCGGCGCGACTGGCGCTCGTCGAACGCTTCGCGCGTCCTGCTGTCGATGACGCAGAGCGTGCCGATGCCAAAGCCGCTCGCCGAGCGCAGCGGCGCGCCGGCATAGAAGCGGAAAGCGGGTTCCCCTGTTACCAGCGGATTGCCCGAGAAACGATCATCGCGTGACAGGTCGGGCACGACCAGCGGCTTGTCGTCGAGCACGGTGTAGCTGCAGAAGGCGATATCGCAGGGCACGGACTGGACGTCGAGGCCGATGCGCGCCTTCACCCAGACCTCCTCGCCGCCGACGAAATTGATCAGGGCGATCGGCGCATCGAACAGTTCGGCCGTCAGCCGGACGATGTGATCATAGTCCTCTTCGGTTGTCGTTCCGAATACGCTGTAGTTCTCGAGGTCCCTTAGTCTGTCGCTGTCGCGAAGCTGGTCCAAAACGGCTTGCATGAAATGGCCTGTGCGAGGATATTCAGTATATTTCCAAAGACAATCATGAGCGCCTTTCCATAAAGTTAAAGCAGTACTTTCGCAGCATGGCCATTTCTGGTGTTTTTCGCGCGTGTTTATGACGAACGTCAATATAGTCGGGATTTATATCATGTCTTGCTGATGGATGAGCGGGCGCCGGGACATTTCCCTCAGGCCTTCCCCGGTGTCTTGCTTGACCCCGGGGCGATCGCGCCCATGTAGAGCCATAGCGGCGGCGCGCCGGCGAAACGCGATGGAGGAGAGCATGGCCTTGCGGCGGATAGTGATTCGGACCGAAGGGCAGGGGCTCTACGAGTTCACCCGTGAGGCGGTAGCCTTCCTCGAGGCCGAGGACGCGGAGGAGGGTCTGCTGACGGTCTTCGTGCGCCACACCTCCTGTTCCCTGCTGATCCAGGAGAATGCCGATCCGTCGGTCCAGCGCGATCTCAAGGCCTTCTTCCGTCGTCTGGTCCCGCCATCCTCCGATCCGGTGATGGACTGGATCGAGCATCGGCAGGAGGGGCCGGACGACATGCCGGCGCATATCAAGGCGGCGCTGACGCAGGTGTCGATCGGCATCCCGTTTTCCGCCGGGCGCCTGTTGCTGGGCACGTGGCAGGGGCTCTACCTGTTCGAGCACCGGGATCTGCCGCATCGGCGCGAGGTGATCCTGCACATCGCCGGTTGAACCGATGACCGCCTTTCCTGCATGAACGATCGCTGAATAAGCGGTTCGGACCGCATTCAGGCATGATCGGGCAATCTCTTCCCAATCGCTGAGGAAAGCGGGAGCGTCACCCCGGCCAAGGCCGGACAGCCACAGGAGAGAACCCCATGACCGGCATGCTTGCAAAATTCGGCCTCGTTGCCCTCGTCACCTTCGCTTCCACCGTCGGCACCGTGTCGACCGCCGCCGCCGGCCAGGAATTCGGCTGGGGCATCTATGTCGGCGGCGGAGAGCCCGGCTACAACCACCACGACCGCTACGGTCCGCGTCCGGGCTGGGGCTACCAGCCGCGCCGCCACCGTCCCGAAGGCTGCTCGCCGCGCCGCGCGGTGGAAGAGGCCCGCTGGAGCGGCCTGCGCCGCGCCCGCGTCCACAATGTGACGCCGCGCCGGATCGTCGTCGCCGGCTTCCGCCATGGCGAGTTCGACCGCATGGTTTTCGCCAATGTGCGCGGCTGCCCCGTCATCACCTACTGATCGTCCACAGTTCGAACGAGAAAGGCCCGCCGGAAGGCGGGCCTTTTGCTTTTGACGATGTCCGGAAGCGCGTCTGCCCGCCCGAAAGATGTCAGGCGGGTAGCACGTCGTCGTTATTGCGCGATGGCGTAGGTGATGTTGACGGTCACCGTATACTCGTTCTCGCCGGCTGCGATCGGGGCGGCATCGGCCATTTCCTTGGCCATGGCCGCGCGGTACATCGGCTGCGGCATCGGGCGGGCGAAGTTTTCGCTGATCTCGACGACGCGGCCGAGCTTGACGCCGGCGGCTTCGGTCAACACCTTCGCCTTCTCCATTGCTTCGGCCACGGCCTTCTTGCGGGCCTCGGTGATCGCCGCCTCCGGATTGTCGTTGGTAAAGGTGATCCCGCCGCCCTGGTTGACGCCGAGCTTGACGGCCGCATCGATCAGCCCGCCGAGCATGGTGAGGTCGCGCACCCGCAGCGTCAGCCCGTTGGTGACCCGGTAGCCGACGATCACCGGCGCCTCATAGGTGTCGTCGTCGGCCTTGTCCTGGCGATAGAGCGGATCGACGGAGAAGGCGGAGGTCTGGATGTCGCGGTCGGCGATGGACTTGGCTTTCAGGTCGGCGATGACCTCGGCCATGGCCTGGCTGTTGGCCTTCAGCGCCTCGGCCGCGGTTTCGGCCTCGCGCACGACGCTGAGGCTGAGCACCGCCATGTCGGGTGCGATCGCCGCATCTCCTTCGCCCGAGACGATGATCGTCGCCTCGCGGATTTCCGGCTCCGCGGCGAAGGCTGACAGCGGCAGGAGCATGGCGCAGGAGAGGGTGGCGGCGAGCGCAAGCCTCGTTGTCTTCAGATGGTTCATCATGGTTTCCTCGAATTGGCGTCCCTTACACTTGCCTTGATGACGGGCGATTGTGAAGCCATTGCGGCGGAGACTTGTCGCCTGTGGCGAATTCGGCTAGAGCGTCAGCCAAGGCACGGGTGCCATTGCCCGCCGCCTGCGGCGCCAGACGCCGGGCTGGGCCTGTAGCTCAATGGTTAGAGCCGGCGGCTCATAACCGCTTGGTTGGGGGTTCGAGTCCCTCCGGGCCCACCATCCGCTCTTTTGCGGTGAATAGTAAAATCAATGGTTTAGCAACCCACAAATGCCTCAATCCAGAGGTTTTGAGGGTATCAAAGGCGCAGGATGCCCCCGCGTTCGAGTACCGCGTTACCCCTTGAGGCTTATGCGGGGGTAACGCCGGGGGGTGACGCTCCAGGCGATTACTCAACCCGTTTATACCTAAACGTTGGAGTCCAGCGATCCAAGGGCCCAAGTCGGAAGCATGTATTGCAGTCTGATGGTTGCGGGTTCGTGTCCAAACGTTGCCGGTGCAAGTCCGGATCGTTCAACTTATACCGACGCGCTGATGCCAATCCCCAATGCTCCAGGAGAATATTCCTGGATACGTGAGAGCGATCTTCAATGACCAAGCGCTTTTTCTGGAATGTCATATGAAGAATGGCAAAGCGTTTTGGAAGAACGGAAGCGTGAGGCCGAGCGGCGTATGAATGATCACGACGCCGAAACGCGGTTACGTTGAATGCATCAGTAAAATAACACATGCTTAGCCGATGAATCGGGAACGAAACGAGTCCCGGCGTTAGAGGGCATAGTGATGAGTTGGTGGGATCTAGGGGAAGGAAGGGGATACCGAAGCTACGACGGCGACCTGCCGCTTAATGAAGTTACCTGCGGCTTCTGCGGAGAAGTCGGTCGGTTTGGCTTTGAAAGCAGGGTATCCAAGACGAAGCCGGATAAGTCGAAAGAGTTACATTATGACGTTTTGGTCTGTCAGCAGTGCGGTAATCTGACTTCCGTATTTTGGGGCATGGGAAATTCTGGCCTTGTCGGAATCCACCAAGTTCCGTGGCCTCGCAATACGACGAGATGGCCCGAGCACTGGCCTGACGATGTTGGGCGATATTGGCTGCAAGCGAAACGAAGCGTTGAGGCGTCAAACTACGACGCCGCTGCACTGATGGCACGAAGCGCCGTGCAGTTGATCCTTCGTTATCAGGAGGCTGAAGGCGACAGCCTGTTTAAGGAGATCAAAGACCTCGGTAGCAAGGGCATATTGCCGCCGATCATGGTGGATTGGGCGCATGAGGTGAGGGAGATTGGAAACAGCAATGCGCATCCGATGCCGGGCGCGTCTGGGACTTTAGCCGCTGATGCTTTGGCAGTGGTCGAGTATCTAAGTATGCTGCTGAAAATCGTATACGACCTCCCTCATCAAATTGCCGAACATCGAGGTCGAAAGGTGTGATCGCCGAAAGCGCACCCTGGAAAGACCAGTTGCTCAACGATGCCGATCTTATAGAGCGGTGGGCGGCAAAGACGCGGGCCACGGAGCGCGGCTCCATGCTGATCGAGAGAAAGGTGTTCGTCTCGGCTTTCGCGATGCGGAAACTCATCGAATGCGAGAAGGTATCAAGCGATGTCGAGGGGCGCAGCCTGCGAGCGGAAAGGTATGGACTTCTCCAAGGGCAGAAGCTGGATTGGTGGAAGCGACATAATTTCTGGGAAGCGTTCGATGTGGAAGCGCCCTCGACCTGCGCGCTCGGTGTAGGCTACCTGCTGGACATCATTGTCCATAGTAGGGTGTTTTCGGAGTGCGTTTACGCTGAGGGCGATCTCCGGGTCAGCGGGTTCTTTGTGACATCCGATCGCAATGATAGCCACCTCTGGCTTGTGCCGATCGCAGCCTACACGGATCTCATGCGTCGCATTGGGAACGACTATCCGAATTTCAGGATCGCCTTCGACAGCGCGGGAAACCACTACTCATGGCGCGGACATGGAGAGCCACCTGTTCAGGTCGCTAAAAGGATGGAAACAATGGCGTCCGACAGAATCACGACTCCGCCCAAGGAGGGTAGTTGAACTAACCGGATTTGGGTTGAGAGAAATGTGGGGTCTTTATGGGGGTGACGTGCCATCGAACTCTCCCGAAAGCCCAGAACTCCTGGCATTCCGGTAGCCTCCGGGCCCACCAATTTCCATTTTCCGACGTTTTTCTTCGATTTGTCTCACCGGATCTCCGCCTCGATGAGGTGGGGAATATCGTGGGCCACGTCGCTTTTCCGGCACTCAAAGCCGACGTTGATGCTACGGAGGGCTCGGATGTGCCGGGAGCACGGGCCATCGCACAACCGAGCCTGCGGCCGCGATTTTCCGGTGGGTCGGGGCAAGGCGATGGATTCATGCGTTGTTTCCGGCGGCGGACGCGGTACACTTCAGCGGGAAACGCTCGGGAGGAGCAATTTGATGAGACGCATGTGGCCCGATGAATTCCGCTTCATTTTCGATGAGGCGGAGGAAGTGACGCTTGATAGTCCGGCGACGGAGCGCGAAGACGGATCGGCCGGTGAGGCGATCCACCGCAAGGCGCTGAAGGTGCGCCTCACCCAGGAGGACTATGAGCGGATCTGGCCATTCGCCGAGGCGCGTCATAGGCTTCAGGGGAAGTTTTCGGGCAAGGCTGTGACGCTGATCGTCAACAATCCGCACTATGGCCAATGGCACCCGGCCGACGGTGGAACCGTGGAAAGCGTTTCGGAGAGCGGCCGGCCGTATTCGACGAAGTACGTCGTGGTGTATTTCCTGCTGGATGATGTGAGCGAGACCGTCGGAGCCTGAGTGCGGCTCTGTCGATCCTGACGGCCGGCGCGAACGGGCGTCGGTGACGTCCTCGTGCTTGCGAAGGTCCGGATCGCCTTGCGTAACGCCCGCGGGCGGTGATTTGGCCGGGCGCGAGACGCTGTGGTCGGTTGCTCGCTTCGCGAAGATCTGGTGCAGCGGCAGGGGAGGCGGATGCTTTGCCCGACCGGGGCCGCTTCGGCGTGGCGATCCATGGCGCGCCCGACACTCAGCTTGTCTGACCGGATCAGCGCAGGCTTTCGGACGATTGACGATGATCCCGGCACGAAAGCGGGCGGCCCTTTGCAGGCCGCCCGCTTTGTCGTCTGTGCAAACCCGCTTATTTGGCGAGCGATTCCTTGATCTTGGAGACGTCTTCCGCCGGCATCTCGCCGACCGTGGTCACCTCGCCATCGGTGATCTTCCACAGGCGGAAGGGGCCGGTGATGTCGCCGTACTGGTCGAAGCTGACCGGGCCGATGACGCCTTCATACTTGACCGGCTTGCCGTCCTTCATCAGCGCCAACGCCTTTTCGAACTCCGCCTTTCCGGCATGGATCGGCGTCCCGCCCGGCGCCGTCACCTCGGAGATGGCGGCCCTGATGGCGGCCTTGTCGGCGCTGCCGGCCTTGGCGATCGCCAGGGCGACGATGGCGCCGGCGTCATAGGACCGGTCGGCGGCCGGAGCGGACGGCGCGATCCCGCCCGAGAACTGTTCGTAATTGGCGTTGAAATATTCGGTCGAGGCCGTCGGCGTGGTGCCCGACGACGTGCCATAGGCTTCGTTCAGATACTGGGGGCCGACGCTGGTGATGAAATCCTTGGAGTTCATGCCGTCATTCAGCAGAAATTTCTGCACGCCGCCGCCGGAGATCCACGCGCGGGCGATGGTGGCGCCGTCGACCGGTGTGGAGATCAGGTAGAGCGCATCCGGTTCGCCGGCCATGGCCACGGAGGCTTCGGAGGAATAGCTCGCCTGCTTCTCGTTATAGGGCGTCGTCGAGGTGATCGTGCCGCCGAGCTTGGTGTAGGCGGCGGTGAACTCGGCCATCAGATTGTTGCCGAAGTCGTTGTTGACGTGAATGATGGCGATCTTCTTCAGGCCCTGGTCGAGCGCGTATTTGGCGGCTGCCGTGCCCTGCAGCGCGTCCGAGGTGATGGTGCGGAAGAAGACCCCATTGGTCTTGCCGTCGCGCCCGAGTGCGGTCAGCGTCGGCGAGGAGGATGCGGGCGAGACCTGGACCACGCCGGCCGGCGCCGTCACCGAGGTGAGGATCGGGATCGATACCGACGAAATGATGCCGCCGATGATGACCGGCACCTTCTTGATGTTGACGAGCTGGGTCGCTTGGTCGACCGCGACATTGCCCTGGCTCTGGCTGTCGCGCGTGTCCATGACGAGCTTGCAGCCGCCGACGCCGCCCGCCTCGTTGAAGTCGCGGAAGGCCATTTCGACGGATTTCGCGCCCGCCTTGCCGTATTCGCCGGCAGGGCCGGTCAGTTCCATCACCACGCCGACGGTGATGTCGCAGGCCTGCGACAGGGCCGGTGAGGCGGCGAGCGACAGCCCGGCAAGCATAGTCGAGGCAAGTACCAGTCGTTTCATGTTGTTCCCCTTTTCCATTTCATTCCCCTTTGTTGAGATTGTATTTCATGATGCTGCCGTGACGCCCCGTACGGTCGCGCTCGAGCGTGTAGACGTCTCCTTCGAGGTCTCGTGCCCCGGCCAGGGCGGCGTCGATTTCGCCGAGATCTGCATCCGACAGGACGATGTCGGCGATCGCCAGGTTCGAGGCGAGGTGAGCGCGGTTGCGCGCCCCGACGATGACGGCAGACACGCCCGGCCGGCGCAGCATGGCGGCGCTGGCGATCGTGGCGATGTCGGTTTGGTGCCGGTCGGCGATCTGGCGCAGGGCCGAAAGCAGTCCCTGGAAAAGATCCCAGCCGCCGAGATCGTCGATGATCAGCTTGTATTTGGTGAGCGAGCGGTTCTCGAGCGGATGCTCCGGTTCAGGCTTGCCCAGCCAGCGATCGGAGAGAAAGCCGCCGGCCACGGTGCCGTAGCAGAAGAGCGCGAAATCATGTCGGGCGGCCAGATCGACCATGCGCTTTTCCGGCCGTTGATCGAGCAGCGAATATTGCAGCTGCAGCGAGGTGAACGGAATCCCGGCATTGAGGATCGCGAGCACGTGGTCGCTGTCGAAATTGGTGCCGCTGATCTTGTCGATCCGGCCGTCCTCCTTCAACTCGTTCAGCCAGCCGAGCGTGTCGAGCCAGGCGGGCATGTCATAGTCCCACCAGTGGAACTGCACGAGATCAAGGCGCTCCAGGTTGAGACGCCTGCGCGAGGTGTCGATGACGCCTTCCACATAGGCCTTGTCGATGGTCGGCAGGACGCCGAGGTCCGGCACGAACTTGGTGTGCACGCGGATGCGATCCAGGGCGGCCTGTCCGCGCAGGTCGCGGTAGCGCAGGCGAAAGCGACCGATCAGTTCCTCGACGCCGGTATAGATGTCGGCGCAGTCGAAGGTGGTGATGCCGGCATCGGCAAAGGCCACCATGTCGTCGATCGCCGTCTCGCCGTCGACGGCGCCATGTCCGCCGGCCAGCTGCCAGCCGCCGCGAATGACACGGGAAATTTCATAACCGGGGGCGATGGTGATGCGCTGCATGGTCACTACTTTTCCTCAAGGGGCACGGCCGTCGTTGCGGCATGGCTGAAGCGGCGAAGGCCGGTCCGCCTGATCCTCAACCGGGTCGAGCAATTGGGATCGGGGCAGGCGATGTCGCTGTCCGTCGTCATCCAGTCATACGCATGGGTGGGGCGCTGCTTGGCGGCCAAGAGTGGCAGGACGGACGCGAGCGAATAGATCGATATTCCCTGGCCCGCCGGCAGATGCAGCATCTCGCCGCGCAGCTCGAAATAGTCTCCGGGCTTGGCGCCGCAATAGACGGCGCCATTCTCCGGTATCACCACGTCGACCCGCAGGTCGAAAAGTTCGAACATGTCGTCGGTATGGCTCATGGCTTTGCCCTCATGCCGCCTCTTCGCCGGCGTCGAGACGGCCGCGCACCAGGTCGAAGGACCGGCCGATGTCGTTGGCGAGCGCCTGGACGGCGGCCGGCTCGTCTCCGGCCTCGAGCGCTGCCACCATCGTCCAGTGGTGGTTGGTTGCGGCAAGTCCACCCTGTTCGTCGTGAATATGGGCGGCCTGGCGCACCACCGGACCGGACTGCAGCCACAGGCTTTCCACCATGGGGATCAGCACCTGGGAGCCCGCGGCCCGGTAGATCTGGAAATGGAAGCGCTGGTTGATTTCCGAGGTCACCGGGCCGATGTCCTGGCCGTGCCTTGCAAAGGCGGCCTCGCAGTCGCGGTTGAGCTGTTTCAGACCTTCCAGATCGTCGGCCGTCAGCCGCTTGCAGGCCAGCGCCACCAGGCGGCCTTCGATCAGGATACGGGCGCGCTCCAGATCGTCGAGCCGTTCCCGCGTGATCAGGGGCACCCGAACGGTGCGGTTGGGGAGGGCCTCAAGCGCCTGTTCGGAGACGAGCCGGCCCAGCGCCTCGCGCACCGGCATGGTGCTGGTCTTCAGCCGGTCCGCCAGATCGACGATGCGCAGCATGTCGCCCGCGGCAAAGCCGCCATTGATCAATGTCCGGCGCAGCTGGTCGTAGACACGGTCCTGCAATGTCTCGCGCCCGACGGGGGTGAGGAGGTCATCCGTCGGACCGACTGGTTCCGTCATTCCTGCCACTGGTGCGCCTTTGAGCAAATATCGGTTGATTTTGGTTCTGCGGTAAAGTTTGATCAAACATCACCGATCAGATCAAGGCCCCTTTTTGACGATGCATGCCGAAACCCTCCATCCGCCCGCGCCGGTCATGAGGACCGCAGCGCCGGCTGCCATCGAGGCACGGCACCTGACGAAGCGGTTCGATGGCCTGACGGTCGTCTCCGACATGTCGCTGGCAGTGGCCCAAGGCGAAATGGTGGGACTGATCGGCCCGAACGGTGCCGGCAAGACCACCATGTTCAATCTGCTGGCCGGCAGCCTCAGGCCCAGTTCGGGCGAGATATGGATCGGCGGCCGCGAAGTGTCCGGCGAGCCGCCCGAACGGCGCATTGCCCACGGCGTGGCCCGTACCTTCCAGATCCCGCGACCGTTTTCCGAGATGAGCGTGCTCGAGAACCTGCTGGTCGGCGCCCAGAAACAGCATGGCGAGCGGCTGTTTGCCAATTTCCTTATGCCAGGCATCGTACGCCGCGAAGAGAAGGCGGCGCTGGAAAAGGCGCTTGGCCTTCTGGAGTTCGTCACGCTGTCGCGGCTTGCCCACAAGCCGGCGCGCGTGCTTTCGGGCGGCCAGCGCAAGCTTCTGGAACTGGCGCGCGTGCTGATGGCCGATCCGCAGGTGATCCTGCTCGATGAACCGGCAGCCGGCGTGAACCCGGCTCTGCTTGAGGTGATCATCGAACGGGTCGTGGCACTCAATGCGCAGGGAAAGTCCATCCTGCTGATCGAGCACAACATGGACATGGTCTCGCGGCTCTGCTCGCGCGTCGTCGCCATGGCGCTCGGCAGGCCGCTGGCGCAGGGCACGCCTGCGGAGGTCGCTTCCAATCCCGCGGTGATAGAAGCCTATCTGGGAGGCGGCGTGTGACCGGTCCCGTGCTTTCGACGACATCGCTGGTGGCCGGCTACGAGCCCGACCTGCCGATCGTTCGCGGCGTGGATTTCTCCGTGGGCAAGGGGGAGCTGGTCATTCTCCTCGGGCCGAACGGCGCCGGCAAGTCCACCTTCGTCAAGGCGATTGCCGGCATGGTGCCGGTCCATTCCGGCACGATCCATCTCGACGGGCGCGACATCACCAGGGTCGCGCCGCACCGCAAGCTGGCGGAAGGTCTGGCCTTCGTGCCGCAGACCGAAAACGTCTTCGCCAGCATGAGCATTCTGGAGAACCTGCAGATCGCCGTCGCGCTTCTGCCCAAGGCCGAGCGCGCCGCCAAGATCGCGGCGCTGTTCCAGCGCTTTCCGGATCTTGCCGTGAAGCCGACGCGATCGGCCGGCTCCCTTTCGGGAGGGCAGCGGCAGATGCTGGCCGTCGCGCGGGCGCTGGCGCTCGATCCGCCTGTGCTGATCCTCGACGAACCCTCCGCCGGGCTTTCTCCGAAGATCGTCGGAGAGGTGTTTGCCATGCTGAAGCGGATCAACGGCGATGGCGTGACCATCGTCCTGGTCGAACAGAATGTGAAGGCGGCGATGGCGATCGCCGATCGGGCCGTCATCCTGGCGGAGGGAAAGATCCGCCACGAGGGCAGGCCCGCCGATCTCGCCGACGATCCGCTGATCGGCAAGATCTATCTCGGTTCGGCCCGGCATACATCCGGCGAGTTGGCCCAATGAATCCGCAATTCCTGATGGACGGGCTGATCGCCGGAGCGATCATCGGACTTGGCGCCATCGGCGTCACGCTGACCTATTCGATCCTGCGCTTCTCCAATTTCGCCCATGGCGAGTTTCTGTCCTGGGGCGCCTATCTGGCGCTCGGCATCAGCAGTGCGCTCGGCGTGCTGGGCGCGGGCTTCACCACGCCGCTCGGTCCGTTCTCCTTCGGCTGGTCTCTGCCCATCGCCGCCGTGCTGGCTATCATAATGACGGGACTTCTGGCGCTTGCCGTCGATGCGGTGCTGTTTTCCAGCTTCCGGAGACGCGGCAGCGCCATCATCATCATGGTCATGGCGAGCTTCGGCGCTTCGCTCGCGCTGCGTAGCCTGCTGGAGTTCCTGTTCACCTCGAAGCCTGCCTATTTCACTCAGGCGCTGCAGATCGCCATGAAGCTCGGCGGCGGCCTGCGCGCCACGCCGGACCAGTTGGCCATGCTGGCCGTGGCGCTGGTCTCTGTCATCGCCGTGCATCTCGTGATGACCCGGACCGATATCGGCCGGGCCATGCGCGCCGTCAGCGAAAATCCCGCTCTAGCCGGCATTGCCGGCATCGACGTGCGCCGCGTCATCCGCACCGTCTGGTTCCTGGGGGCGGCGCTCGCCTGCGTGGCTGGGATCATGAGCGGCCTCATCATCCAGATCCGTCCCTATCTCGGCCACGACCTTCTGTTGCCCCTCTTTGCCGCCGCCATCCTCGGCGGCATCGGTTCGGTTCCGGGCGCCATGATCGCCGGACTCATCATCGGGCTTTGCGAAGCCCTCGCGGTACAGATCGTCGGGGCGGAATGGCGGGCGGCGGTGTCCTTCGCCATTCTGATCGCCGTCCTTCTCGTTCGCCCCCGCGGCCTGTTTGGAAAAGCGCAATGACCCTCGATCTCGTTGCCTACGGCGCCTTTTTCCTCTCCATGGCGCTGACCTATGCGATCATCAGCCTGGGACTGAACGTGCAATGGGGCATGACGGGGCTGTTCAATGTCGGTATCGCGGCCTTTGTCGCCGTGGGCGCCTACACCTCGGCCATTCTCACCACGCCGGATACCGCCGACCGTTTCGGCGGTTTCGACATGCCGATCGCCGTCGGCTGGCTGGGCGCCGCCATCGTCTCGGGCGCGCTCTCGTGGGGCGTGGGGGCGCTCACCATCCGCCTCAGGGCCGACTATCTTGCCATCGCCACCTTCGGGGTCGCGGTCACCGTCCAGCTCTGCATGCTCAACCTGCAGCCGCTGACCGGCGGCGCCTTCGGCATCGGCTTCATCCCGCGGCCCTTCGCCGGACTGCAGGGGGATGCGCTGCTGTTCAGCCTCGCCAATTGCGGACTCATGGCCGTGATCGTCCTTGTGCTCTATCTCGGTCTGCAGCATCTGTCGCGAAGCCCGTGGGGCCGCGTCTTGCGGGCGATCCGCGAGGATGAGGCGGCGGCTCAGGCGCTCGGCAAGCGGCCCATCCGCTTTCGCCTGCAGGCGTTCACCGTCGGCGGCGCCGTCATGGGGCTTGCCGGTGCCGCCCAGGCGCATTTCATCGGCTTCATCGCGCCGGACAACTACATGCCGATCCTGACCTTTCAGGTCTGGGCCATGCTGATCGTCGGCGGCTCAGGCAACAACCGCGGCGCCATTGCCGGTGCCATTCTCGTGTGGGGGCTCTGGGCGCTGACGGGCGCCGCCGTCTCGGCCTCCGTACCGCCGGAAGAACAGGCCCGCGCCGCCGCCTTGCAGATCGTCGCCATCGGCGTCGGTCTCTGCCTCATGCTTCTGCTGCGTCCTCGCGGCCTGTTCGGCGAGAAGAGCCCGCTTTCGCGCCGGCTCGACGCACAACAACGACCCAAGGAGTGATCTCCATGCCCCAGTTTCCCGAACGCATCGCCCTTGCACCGGGCCTGTCGATCAGCCGGCTCGTCTGCGGCCTGTGGCAGGTCGCCGACATCGAGAAGGACGGCCGCACGATCGATCCGGAGCAGGGGGCCGACGCGCTGCAGGCTTATGCCAAGGCCGGTTTCGATACGTTCGACATGGCCGACCACTATGGCTCTGCGGAGATCATCACCGGCCACCTGCTAAGGCGCTACTCCGCCGGATCCGAACGGCCCGTCGCCTTCACCAAATGGTGCCCCGAGCCCGGTCCGATGACCCGCGATGTGGTGCGGCGTGGCGTCGAGGAGCGGCTGGTCCGGCTCGGCGTCGAAAAGGTCGATCTGTTGCAGTTCCACTGGTGGACCTTCGAGCACCCGGCCTGGCTGGACGCCCTGCACGAGATGCAGGCGATGAAGGAGGAGGGTCTGATCGGCGCGCTCGGCCTCACCAATTTCGACGCTGCCCATCTGGGTCTGGCGCTTGCCGACGGCATCGAGATCGCCAGCAACCAGGTGTCTTTCTCCCTGATCGACCGGCGCGCGGCGGGCGATCTCTCCGCCCTTTGCCAGAACAAGGGCGTAAAGCTTCTCGCCTACGGTACGCTGTGCGGCGGCTTTCTTTCGGAAAAATGGCTCGGCAAGGCGGAGCCGGAAACGATCCCGGACTGGAGCCGGTCCAAGTACAAGCGCTTCATCGACGCGGCCGGCGGCTGGGCCGTCTATCAGGGCATCCTCGCGGCCGCTGCCGAAATCGCCCGTAAGCACGGCGTCTCGGTCTCCAATGTCGCCAGCCGCTGGGTCCTCGAACATCAGGCCGTCGCCGCTACGATCATCGGCGCGCGGCTGGGTGAAAACGAGCATCGGGACGACAACCTGAAGGTCTTCACCTTCCGGTTGGACGAGGAGGACAAGACGCTGCTCGGCAATGCCTTTGCCGCCTCAAGCCCCATTCCCGGCGATTGCGGCGACGAGTACCGCAAGCCGCCCTTCCTCACCGCCTCCGGCGATCTCAGCCATCACCTGACGGCGATCCCGTCCGTCTATACGGCCGCGGCCGTGCCGGGCAGGGAAGACCGCATGCGGGTCTCGTCCGGCAGCATCTGGGAGCCGCTGGCGGGTTACAGCCGGGCGGTGCGGGTGGGCGAGCGAATCCTCGTCTCGGGGACCACGGCGACCCATGGCAGCGACCGCTGCGTCGCGCCCGGCGATCCAGGGGCACAGACCACCTATATCCTCGACAAGATCGCCGCCTCGATCGCGGCGCTCGGCGGGAGCATGGAGGACGTGGTGCGCACCCGCATCTACCTCAAGGATGCCGCGCAATGGGAACCCGTGTCCCGCGCTCACGGCCGCTTCTTCTCCGAGATCCTGCCGGCCAACACCCTGATCCAAGCCGGCGCCCTGATCGGCGACTACGAAGTCGAGATCGAGGCCGAGGCGGTGGTGACAGGCAAGTAGCGCGAAGGCCCTTGGGGCGTTCGATGAGACTTGGCCGTCGCCACATGATGGATGCCTGGAGATGAGCAGGAGTTCTGCTCACGCAGGGGCATGATTTCGGCTTCCGGGCAGGCCATTCGACACCGATTGTCGGAGCGACGGCTCACTTGCCGTCGCGCCGTTCACATGTCTGGGTGCGCACCTCTAGGACCGGACAGCGGCGTTCAGTTGTAGGGCGACCAGCACTGTTCGCGCGGGCCCGCATAGGGTTGGAAACTGTTGTCGTAGGCGCGGTAGGACCGATAATGGGCATAGCACCAATCGATATGCGCGGCCGTTAGCCGCCTGGCGGCCGGTACCGGATGGGCCAGGGTCCTGTCGACGATCACGCCGGCGGCAAAGGCTGCGGGGGGAAACCAGAAACCGCGGTAATAGCGGTAGCCTGGCCGCGCCACGACGACGCCGCGGAAGCCGTTGTAATAGTGGACGCCGCGAACGACGACCACGCCGTGGCGGTGGCTGACTTCCTGGACGATGTCCGTGTTCACGCTCACCGGCGGCCGTCGAACCGAAGTGGCGGAAGCAGGGACGGAAGCGGCCACAAGCAGGATGGCTGCGGCGCAGAAGGATGCAATCTTCTTCATGGGATCTGGTGTCCTATGGTTGAGAGTGGAGACGGTGCCTAGCGCTGACGCAAAGCCTTGAGCTCCGGGAGGGAGAGAGTGCGGTCGCCATTCGTGTCGGCGCGCAGAAGGCGATCGGGAATGAACTGGGCGAACTCGGCCCGTGCAACCCGGCCGTCGCCGTTGGCGTCCATGCGCCGGGCCTGCGTATCCAGGCCTTCCGCCGTCGCCATCTGGAGCCTGCCGCCTTCTCTCACGCGCTGCAGGGCGGCCTTCGCCTCACCCTCGTCGAGTACGCCATCGCGATTTGCGTCCAGGCGATCGAACAGGTTGGCGCGCGCCGCCTGCAACTCGGTGAACTGAAGCGCGCGGTCGCCGTTGAGATCCATCTGGCGAAAGGCCTTGCGGGCCTTCTGTCCGTCGGCCGCACAGGCGCTTCCGGTCGCCACGACAAGCATCACGCCGGCAAGCAGTTTCACATTCATTTTCTTCTCCCCTTCGACGGCTGAGTTTGGTGTCAATGCCGTCTTCTACGCGCGCGAACCGCGGCTCCTACGCGTGGTCTCTCCTTTTTTGTCCGATGGCCTCCGATCAGCGCTGCACACACGGCCTGCGAAAATCGACCGACGACCGCGTAGGAGGCTCGCCGGCGCGCCGTATCAGTCGGTGTAGCTGCCGATCGGCAGTCGGAAACAACGCAACAAGAGGACCACGATCAATCAGACAGAAGCCATACGCCCTGATGGCGGCGCTCATCGTGCCGCTTTCGATGCCGGCGTTCTCGGCAGAGGCTGAAACGAGTTTGCCTGTCCTGCAGCGGCTCGATCAGAACAAGGACAGCGCCCTTTCGCGCGACGAGGTGCGCGCGGCCCGAGCGCAATTGTTCGCCCGGCTCGACAGCAACGGAGACGGCGCCATCGACGAAGACGAAACGGAACGCTTCCGGGACGCGATCATGGATCATGCCATCGCGATGCAGGCGTTCCTCGGCGTTCAGATGCGACGGTTCGACACCAGTGGCGACGGCAATGTGTCGGCAGCCGAGTTTCAAGCCCGCACGCCGCTTTTCGATCTCGCCGACCGGGACGGGGACGGCAAGCTGTCGGACGCCGAGTTTCTCGTCATCCGCGGCATTCTGTTCAACCGTTGAGGCTGGCCGCGGCGGCAACCCAAGAAAATTGAAGAGCAACGAGGAGATGACGATGATTGATGGCTGGAAGACAACGTTTGCAACGCTCGGGCTTGTCGCAATGCTCGTTCCGGTCCAGGCCCTGTCGGCCGAATGGACGCGGAATACGCCGGGCGGCGGTGAGATCACCCGTAACGTGACGAGGGACGGCAATATCTATTCGGGACAGACGACGCGCGTCGGACCGAATGGTGGCACCTACACCTCGAATTCGACCTGCCGTGACGGTATTGTCGACCGCTGCCGGCGCAGTTACACGGCCACCGGTCCGGATGGCCGGACTTATTCGGGCAACACCGCGACGGCGCGAGGTCCCTATCGCGTGCGATCCGTCGGCGTCCACAACGGCCCAGGCGGGACGGTCGGCATCATTCGCCGCCACTGGAGATAAGTCCGCGTGAACCCAGCGCGTGTCCCGGAAGCAGCAAGACTGCCGGAGCGCCTCGATGACGAGGAGCTTCTCGCCCGTGTCGCCGCGGGCGAGCAGCCTGCGCTCCGGCAGCTGATAGACCGGCATGGACGCGGCCTGCAACTCTTCGCCGCGCGCTTTCTCGGCGGTACCCACGATGCGGAAGATGTCGTTCAGGATGTCTTCTTCTCCATCTGGAACAACGCCAAGCGTTTCGATCGCGCGAAAGGACGCGCGACCACCTGGATCTACCGGATCGCCGCCAATCGATGCATCGACGTCCGGCGCTGGCGGCGATTTCGGATGTTCCTGGGCTTCGAAGACACGGACGATGTCTTTGCCTCGGAAGATCCCCAGGCGGATATTTTGGTCGGCGCACGCCAGGAACTGGCCATCGTGCGGACCGGTCTCGACAAATTGCCGGAACGGCAGCGCATGGCGCTCCTCCTGCGGGCGGTCGCAGACCTCGACGTGCCGGCGATCGCCGAGGTCATGGGAACCAGCGCCGGGTCGGTGGAGCAGTTGCTTGTGCGGGCGAGGCGGACGCTGCGTGCCCGGCTGGCGACGGCTGACAATGAATCACAAGAAGAAGGGGTATCGAGATGAACAGGGGCGAATTCGAGGACCTGAAGATCAGATTTGGAGACGAGGTGGCGTCCTGGCCGGCGCCCTTTCGTCAGGAGGCGTCGCAGTTTCTTGCTGCGCACGGAGAGGACGCCCTCGGCGAAGATGAAAGGCTCGACCGTCTCGTACTCGAGGCGGCAAGGATGCCGACTGACGAGCGGGCTCTTGCGCGTCAGGTGATGGCGAGACTTGCCAAGCCCAGGGGCCGAACCTTTGGCCCGACGATGGTTGCTCGATCGTGGCCGATCCCGGCGACAGCGGCAAGCATGGCCGTCGTCGTCGCCCTGTTTGCAGCCGGCGGCTACCTGGCCGCCGGGACGGAAACGGATATGTCCGACGAAGCGCTCCTGGCTTTTGCCGTCGGCGCTCCCCCTTCCGAGCTGTCGGGGGCGACGATCTTCACGCAGGAAGAAGGAGGCCGCCCGTGAAAAGACTGACATGGCTGCGATGGGTTCTTTTGGCCATCTTCGTGGCTTCGCTGCTCGGAAATGTCTTCTCCCTGGGCTACATCTTCAAGCGGGAGCGCAACGCGCCTGCCATGTCGATCCTGGCGGAAGTTGCGTTCTCGGCCTATCCGGACGACGTGCGCACGGAGTTCCGCCGTCTGTTGCGGGAAAACCGGGCGCAGACCGTTCAGGCGCTTCGCCAGCTGAGGGAGGCGCGCCGCGCCCTGGCATCGGCCAGTGCCCCGCCGCTGAAGGAGGCGGAGGTGACGAAGGCGATGGCGGATGTCCGCGCCGCGACCGATGCACTTCAGCGTCTGATGCAGAATTTGCTTCTCGAGGCCCTTCGCTCGACGGACCGGACGCGGGCTGGCGCTGCCGACATGAGCGGGACGGTCAATTGAGTGGTTCGCGGCAAGCCTGCCCCGGCGAGCCGCGCCAAGTTCGTCGCGTGAGCCAACCTGCGCGAAATTTGCCCAGTCATCATCGGAGAATCCGATGGCATGATCGGATTCTTCCGTTTTCTTTCCCGTCCGGCAAAAGGCATCTGCTCTCCATCGAAAAAGGAGATGCACATGAATGATACCGGGATCGAAGGCGCAGAGATCGTTGTCGTGGGCGGGAGCTCAGGCATGGGGCTGGCGCTTGCGCGGCGGCTGCTTTCCGAGGGAGCGCAGGTCACCGTCGCCGGCCGCGCGGCGGTCAAGCTCGAAGCCGCGAAGCGCTCGCTCGATGACCATCCGAGGCTGCGCACCGCCGTTCTCGATTTGACACGCGAAGACGAGGTCGCGGCCTTCTTCGGCGCGCGGGATCGGGTCGATCACATCGTCAGCACCGCGGCCGACATCGAAGGGGCTTACCAGCTGTTGCCGGACATGCAGCTGTCGGCGGCGCAGCGGGTGGTGGAAAGCAAGTTCTACGGACCGTTGCTGCTTGCCAAGCATGGCGCTCCTTGCCTGCCCCCCTCGGGCTCGATCACCTACACGTCGGGTGTGGCGGCGTATCGGCCGGCGGCGCGCGGTTCGGTCGTTGCCGCGGTGAATGCGGCGCTGGAAGGACTGGTGCGGGCACTTGCGGTGGAACTCGCGCCGCTCCGCATCAATGCCGTATCGCCGGGATGGGTGGATACGCCGATCTGGGAGTTCGTCGCAGGCGACGCCCGCAAAGCGACGCTGGAGGCAATGGCGCAGAGGCTGCCGGCGGGCCGGGTCGGCCGGCCCGAGGATATTGCCGACGCGATCCGTTTCCTCATCGGCAACGGTTTCGCCACCGGCACTATCCTTCATGTCGAAGGCGGGCATCGGCTGGTCTGAGCGGCCGCAACTCCGTCTGGGCTGCGGCGAGCAGCCGCGAGAGCGTCGGCGGCTGCACCCGCCGGCGCCGCCAGACCATGATCAGCGACGCGCTCGGCGCCTTGCCCGGCCAGGGCAGTTCGAAGACGTCGCCGCGTTTGGCATGGGCGTCGATCGCCAGCCGCGGCACGAGGCCATAACCCACACCGGACGCGACCAGGCGGATGATCGTGGTGATGCTGTCGACCTGGGTCACGATCCGCGGCGCGGCAATGGCCGCTTCGGTAAAAGCAGTATCGAAGAGGCGGCGGTAGACGCAGCCGTCCCCGGTCGCGATGAAGGGCAGTTCGCTCAGTTCGGCGAGGGTCGTCGGGGGCGGGGCACCGGCATTGCCCGATATCAGCGACAGGGGCTCGTGCGAGATCAGGCGACTGATGAAGCGTTCGTCGGTCTGGCCACGATCGAAGGTGATCGCGAGATCGATCGAACTGTCTTCCAGCCAGCGCTGCAGATCGCCGCTGCCGCCGATCTTCAGCGTCAGGCCGATCTCCGGATGAGCTTCGCGAAAGTGCGGGAGAAAGCCCGCGAGCTTGTCGGCCGCGACGGTTTCGAGCGTGCCGATGGTCAGGGTCTGTTCGCTCTTCTGAGCCGCGGCGCGGATGGCAATTCCCGCCTCGTCATGCAGCGCCAGGATCTCCTCGGCATAGGTCTGCATCACGTGTCCCGCCGGCGTCAGCGTCACACCCTGGCGGGAGCGCTCGAAGAGCTGCACGCCGAGCTCCTGTTCGAGAGATTGCATCTGGTCGCTGAGGCTCGACTGCGCCAGGTTCGCTTCGGCTGCGGCCCGGGTCAGATTGCCGAACCGGGCGACGGCGAGAAAGGTCTTCAACTGGCGTGGGTTCATTCTGGCTTCCGCGCTCCGGGGCTGCGAATATCGAGGTGGCATTCGCGATGGCGTGACCGAGTTTGGCCTCGTTGGTCTCGGCGCTGTACGAAATATGTGAAAAGTTAGAAGCCATGCGCAAGGGTTTCAATGGAAATTCACCTGCCACCGACGTGCGCAGGACACCGCCGACGGGGGTCGACGCCGGTCCCGTCGCCGTTTCATCCGCGGTCATGCTTCGTGTGGAAGCTGCTGCCGACGTAACCGGCCCCTCATCGTTTCGTCACCAACGACGGGGCCCGACGAATTTTTTGATGTCTGATGCGGGTCCGTTTTGACTGCCTGCATCGTCCTAGACAGGCGATCAATCGCTGCAAGGACAATCAAGGAGAAGCCAATGCCCGCGGTAACCAACAAGACCACCACCCTCATCAACATCCTCAAGGTCGATCCCTCTTCGCAGGACAAGCTTGTCGACATGATCAACGACAGTATCGATAGCGTGATCCATCAGCTGCCCGGCTGGGTGAGCACCAACCTGGTCGCCAGCACCGACGGAACCGCCGTGATCATCATTTCCCGCTGGCGCTCGGCCGATCATATCCAGGCCATGCGCCTCGACCCGAGGATGGTCGCCTATTTCGAAGAGATCAGGGCCATCGCCAGCTTTGAATCGATACTGGGCACCAGCGTTCGCGCCGAAGAGGCCCGGATCGAGGCCTAGTCAAAGCCACTGCGGCGAGGGCCCGATCGGCGCTCGCCGCCACCAGGGAGAGAAGATTGGAACGACAAGAGTTTGAGCAGGCTCTGATTGCCTGTCGGCCGGCCTTGCACCGGTACTGCGCGCGAATGACCGGCACGACGATGGACGGCGAAGACGTGGTCCAGGACGTGCTGGCGCGTGCGCTCGTCGCCTATGAGGAGGGCATGGAGTTCGGCAATCTGCGGGCCTGGCTGTTTCGCGTCGCGCACAATGCCTCGGTCGATCTTGCGAGGGGGCGCCACCGGCGCGACCATTCCGAACTATCGGCGGTTGAGGAACTCGCCGCTCCCGGTCCCGAGCCCGCCATCCTTGCCTTGAGCTTCCGGACCTTCCAGCAGCTTCCGGAACTGCCGCGCGCCTCCGTCATCCTCAAGGATGTACTGGGCCATTCCATTGACGAAATCGCCGGGATCGTCGGCACCGGGCCCATGGCCGTCAAGGCGGCGCTGCAGCGCGGGCGCGCGGCCCTGCGTCTGCTTGCCGCGGATCAGGCGGAAGGCATGCTGCTGCCGTCCATGAGCGCGCCCGATCGAGACCGGCTGGAGACGTTCGTCACCATGTTCCGCAACGGCGACTTCGACGAGATCAGGAGGATGCTGGCGGCCGACGTGCAGCTGGATCTGGTGGCGCGTCTGAGGCTGAAGGGCAGGGAGGAGATCGGATCCTACTTCACCCGCTACGCGGAGCTTACGCACTGGCGCTTCGTGCTGGGCGCCGTCGACGGCCGGCCGGTCATGCTGGTCTTCGATGCTCGCCGCGACCGGTTCGAGCCCAGCCACTATGTCCGTATCACATGGCGCCGGAACGAGATTTCGGCCATCCGCGACAGCCTCTTTGCCGGCTATTCGCTCGACGGAGCCGACTGGCTTCTGCTGGAGGATGAATCGCGGTTGGGACTTTAGGCCGCGGCCGGAACCGTCGGGACAGTCCACGCATTCTGTGTCGCCAAATTTCCGGGAGGTTTTTGACATGATCGTCCAAGCTTGCATCAATGGCAGCCGAAAGCCGGACTTCCACCCGTTGTTTCCCGCGACCACCGAGGACATGGTGCGCGATGCCTCGGCCGTCATCGAGGCGGGGGCGGCCGAGCTGCACGTCCATCCCCGCGACAGAGACGGGCGGGAAAGCCTCGCCGCCGTCGACGAAACGGTCGCGGCGATCCGCAGGGCTTGTCCCGGCACACTGATCGGCGTTTCGACCGGCGCCTGGATCGAGGGCGACAAGGACCGTACCAGAGAGGCCATTTCCCGTTGGCGCGTCCTTCCGGACTACGCGTCGGTCAACCTGTCGGAAGAAGATGCACCGGCTGTGATCGACCTGCTCGGTCAAAAAGGCATCGGTGTGGAAGCCGGTCTGGCAACCGTCGCGGACGCGCGCCGGTTCGTCGAAACCGCGGGTCATGACCGGGTTTTGCGTATTCTCGTCGAACTCGACAATGAACGCGACCTTGAGGCGGCGATGGCGAGCTGCGACGGCATCATGGCCGTGCTTCGACAAGCGGGCGTCAGCCGGCCAATTCTTCTGCACGGCTACGATCAGACCGTCTGGCCCTTCGTCAAGCGCGCGCGCACGGAGCGTCTTTCGACGCGCGTCGGTCTGGAGGACGGAAAGCACATTCCCGACGGTCGATTGGCGCGCGACAATGCCGAAATCGTCTCGGCGGCGGTGGCGCTCTTCCGTCAATAGGGAGGGCGGCCACGATATGGGCGACAAAGCCACAGGACCGGACGTTTTCACACCTTGAGCAGGAGCTGGTCGCTGGCAATGCCCTCGTTTGCGGCGGCGAAAGGGCGCCGGCTTGGCCGGCGCCCTCATGCGTTTTACGACAGGTGCTGCGGTTTGGTCATTCCATAGACCGGCGTGTCGATGCCGACCTGGCGAGCTTTCAGCTGAAGCGACAGATATTGAGAATAGTGGCGCGACTGGTGCAGGTTGCCGCCGTGGAACCAGAGCGCTTGCTGCTGCGTCGGTTTCCACATGTTGCGCTGCTCGCCCTCCCAGGGACCTGGGTCCTTGGTGGTGTTGGAGCCGAGGCCCCAGCACTTGCCGACCTTGTCGGCCACTTCGCGCGAGATGAGATCGGCGGCCCAGCCGTTCATCGAGCCGTAGCCGGTGGCGTAGACCACGAGGTCGGCGGGCAGTTCCGTGCCGTCCTTCAGCACCACGGCGTTTTCCGTCAGGTGGGACACGTCGACGCCGGACTTCAGCTTGATCGAGCCGTCGATGACGAGGTCGCAGGCCCCGACATCGATGTAATAGCCCGATCCGCGGCGCAGATATTTCATGAAGAGACCGGAATCGTCGTCGCCGAAGTCCAGCATGAAGCCGGCCTTTTCGAGCGCCGCATAGAAGTCCGCGTCCTTTTCACGGATCTTGTCGTAAATCGGGATCTGGAATTCATGCATGATCCGGTAGGGCAGGGAGGCGAAGATCAGATCGGCCTTGCGCGTCGTCATGCCGCCCTGAACCGCCCGCTCGGAATAGAGATCGCCGAGGCCGATCTCCATCAGCGAGTCGGACTTGACGATATGGGTGGACGAGCGCTGCAGCATGGTGACATCGGCGCCGGCCTCCCAGAGCGCCGCACAGATATCGTGGGCGGAGTTGTTGGAGCCGATGACGACAACCTTCTTGCCGGAATAGGCATCCGGGCCGGGATGCTGCGAGGAATGCTGCTGTTCGCCCTTGAAGACATCCTGGCCGTCGAATTTCGGCACATTGGCCTTGCCGGACATGCCGGTCGCCAGCACCAGCTGCTTCGGCCGCAGCACCACTTCCTTGCCGTCCCGCTCGACGATGACCGTCCATTCGCTGGTCGTTTCGTCATATTGCGCGGACTTCGCCGTGGTGGAGCCCCAGTAGTTCAGCTCCATGACCTTGGTGTACATTTCCAGCCAGTCGCCGACCTTGTCCTTGGGCGTGAAGACCGGCCAGTTCTCCGGGAAGGGGATATAGGGCAGGTGGTCGTACCAGACGGGGTCGTGCAGGCAGAGCGACTTGTAGCGCTTGCGCCAGCTGTCGCCGGGCCGTTCGTTCTTCTCGATGATGATCGTCGGCACGCCGAGCTGCCGAAGACGCGCGCCGAGCGCGATACCGCCCTGGCCGCCGCCGATGATGACGACCTCGGGCTGGACCGAATAGCCGAGTTCGGCGGCCTCGATCTCGCGTTTTTCCTTCCAGGTCTTGCGATCCCGGTCATGGCCGTGCTCGGCTCCCATCGGACGGCGAAAGCCCTTGGGCTCCTCGTGGCCCTTCAGCTCCGTCATGGTGGTGAGCAGCGTCCAGATCAGGCCGTCCTTCAGGCGGATATGGCCATAGCCGCGGGCGACGCCGGTCTCGAATTCGAACCAGCCGTCGGTGACGCCGCCGGCCTCCGAGGCGGCCTCCTTGGTGTCCTGCACGAAGTTCGAGGGTTTTGCGGCGGATAGCTGGCTCTCGAGCATGTCGCGGATCTGCTCATGGCCTTCGAGCGTCTTCAGGTTCCAGGTGAAAGTCACCAGGTCGCGCCAGTGGCAATCGGCCTGAAACAGGTTGACGGCGGCGTCGATGTCGCCGCTTGCAAGCGCCTGCCCGAGCTTTGAGAGCATCGTGTCGATCTTGGTTCCGGGGCTGATATCAAGCATTTTTTCTCCTCCATGGATGCTTGGGGGTGGTCATGGAACGCCCGCACGGGGCGTTCCGGAAAGCGTCAAAGCCTCCGCCGGCCGGGCTCCTCTCCCGGGACAGGCTTCGGCAGAGATGCCTATTTCGAAAGATCGATCAGGATCTTCAGATGGGTGCCGGCCGGATCGAGCAGGACGTCGAAGCCCTCCTTCACCGCCGTGTCGAGCGTGATGCGCTTGGTGACGATCTTGGTCGCCGGCAGCAGGCCCGAGGCGATCAGACGGATTACGCGCGGCCAGTAATGCGTCGGATAGGCCCAGGAGCCCTTGACCTCGAGGTCGCGGAACGTCACCTGGAACCAGTCGATCGGGTTCTCATGCGGGTGCAGTCCGGTCTGGACGACCACGCCCTGTTTGCGCACCGCATCGACGCAGGCCTTGAGCGCGTGCTCATTGCCCACGCATTCGATAGCCACGTCGCAGCCGACCTTTCCCTCCGTCTGCGCGCGAACGACATCGCCGACATTGTCGCGCTTCGGGTTGATCGTGATGACGTCAGGCAGCACGCTTTTGGCAAGCTCGAGCCTGGCATCGTTGAGATCGGAGACGAAGAGCTGGGCCGCGCCGGCCGCACGGGCGGCAAGCAGGGTCAGCATGCCGATCGGTCCGGCGCCCGTGACGAGGACGCTGTTGCCGGCGGTCACGCCGCCGCGATCGCAGGCATAGACGGCAACCGCCGTCGGTTCGACGAGTGCGGCCTCCTCGTCGGTCATCTCGTCGGGAATCTTCTGGACATTGTACTCGTTGACCATGGCGGCTTCCGCCATGCCGCCGCCCTCCCAGCTGAGGCCCACCAGCGCCAGCTGCGTGCTCAGATGGAAAAGGCCGCGATCGGCGAAGTAATCGCCGGAGCGTGGCATGACGAGCGGCTGGATCGAGACACGGTCGCCGACGGCGACGGACGTCACGCCCTCGCCGACGGCTTCGACGACGCCGCCGAATTCATGGCCGAGGACCTGCGGGCCGTGCGCGCCGGTGAACGGATGCGGCTCCTTGGGAATGAAGATCGGGCCGTAGCTGTATTCGTGAAGATCGGTTCCGCAGATGCCGACGAAGCGGTTGCGTACGAGAACCTGTCCCGGCCCCGGCTGCTTCGGCTCGGGGATGTCGTCGAGCCGCAAGTCCTTGGCTGCGTGAAATCTGAGTGCGCGCATGTTTCCTCCATTGGCTGCCTTTGACAACAGGAGGGGAGCAATGCCCATGCCAGCGGCGCGCGCCGGCGCTGAGGACTGAAATGCTTCGGCTTTTCGCGCCGGCGGCGGCGTTACACGCCACAGCTGTGGCGCGACAGCTGTGGCACATGCCGCAGTGTGGCGCTCAATGCGGACGGTCTATGCCGAGCCGTCTCATGCGGCGATGCAAGGTCGTGCGATCGATGCCGAGGCGGCGCGCGGCTTCGGATACGTTGCCCTTGCAAGCCGTGAGCACCGCCCTGAGGTCGGCCTGAGTGCTGTCGTCGCCGAGGATCGACGTCATGCCCGACAGCTGCTCCGGCAGGTCCGCCACCTCGACCACACCGTCGTCACAGAGCGCCGCGGCAAAGGCGATCGCATTGTCCAGCTCGCGGATATTGCCCGGCCAGGGATAGTTGTGGATGAGCAGTCTGGCGGCGCTCGAAAGCCTGAGAGGCCGGCCCCCCGTGCCATGCTTTTCGAGTAGCCGTTCGAGCAGCCAGGGCAGGTCCTCGCGCTCGCAGAGCGGTGGCAGCGAAAGCACCGCGGCGTTCAGCCGGTAATAGAGGTCTTCGCGGAACGTGCCGGCCGCGACCATGTCGTTAAGCGCCCGATGCGACGCCGAAAGCACGCGGAAATCGACCCTTCGGGCAACCGAGCCGCCCACGGGCAGGACTTCGCCTTCGGCCAGAACCCGGAGCAGCCGGCTTTGCGCGGCGTAGGGCATGTCGCCGATCTCGTCGAGGAACAGGGTTCCGCCCTGCGCCTCTTCAACCAGCCCCTTGCGGCCCTTCGCGAGCGCGCCGGTAAAGGCTCCCGGCGCATGGCCGAACAATTCGCTCTCGATCAGCTGTTCGGGGATGGCCGCGCAATTGACCGCAACGAAGCGGCCGGAGAGCCCGCTCACCGTGTGCACGATGCGGGCCAGATATTCCTTGCCCGTTCCGGTCTCGCCCTGGATGAGGATCGGCAGCCGGCTCGGTGCGAGTTTCGTCACCTTGCGCCTCAGTTCGTCGACGGCCGGGACATTGCCGCCCAGGCTGCTCATCGCCGGCGCTTGGCGGGACGGACGCGCAACGGGCACGCTCACCGTGCGCTGCTGCGGCTCGATGGCATGGGCAAAGAGGGTGGACCCGTCGCGCACGGCGATCCGCCGGTCCTGCGGCAGGCTGGCGCGGGTAAGCGATGCGAGTTCGTCCAGCCCCGCCTCGAAGAAGTCGGTGACCGGTTGTGCGATCAGAAGCTCGGGCCTGCGCCAGTCGAGGCCGCGCGAGGCCGCAAGAAGCCGCGCGCCGCCATGGGTCATGCCGGTGATGCGGCCGGAGCCGTCGACGGAGATCGCCGCTTCCGGATCGACGTCCAGGAATTCCGGCGCGCCGGCAAAGCGCAGTACCAGATCGTGGCGGCTGTTGGCCATGAGGTTGGCGAGCTCGATGCGCCGCACCGTGGAAGAGACGAGATGGCGCGCCATGTTCTGGCTGGCCTTCAGGATCGGCGAACTCAGGAGCGAGATGTCCAGCACGGCGGCCAGGGCGCCTTGCGTGTCATAGATCGGCGCGGCGGTGCAGGAGAGCGGCGTATGCGTGATGTCGAAATGGTCGGTCTGGTGGATGGTCAGCGCCTCGCCAGTGGCGATGCAGGCGCCGACGGCGCAGGTGCCGGCGAGTGGCTCGGCCCAATCGGAGCCGAGATAGAGGCCTGCCTTGCGCAGATTGTTGTTGAAGGAGGGATCGCCGAGGAATTCGACAGTGACGCCTTCGCGGTCGGAGAGCAGCAGCACATAGTTCTGCTCGGCGACCTGCCGGTAGAGCCGCTCCAGGCCAGAGCGGGCGATGTGCACGAGGTCTTCCGCCTGCTGGCGATGTTCGCGCAGCCGCGTCTGCGAGACGATGACCGCCTCGCGCGCCTGCGCCGGATCGAGCTGGTAGGTGTCGAGGCAGCGCCGCCAGGATTCCACGACGATGGCGTCGCGACCGGTGTTGCTGCCCTGGCCGACCCGCTCGATTTCCTTAACGTGATCTGCAAAACCCATCAAATCACCGGCTCTCGTGGCCGCCTCCCGTGATCTCCCGGTGGATCATAGCCGCAATTGCCCGGGCTGCCTAATCCTTCGGTGCATTCCGACCGCCATGCGTAACGCTTATGAGACGTGCCCTGCGAATTCCGCCAGTTCGCGCCCGGACTTTGCCGGATGACGGGCAGCATCCTCCGCCATCCCGTCCGGAAGGGGCGAGCGGTTGCAAAAAATCGCCTGCCGCACCAACATGGGATTGACTAAGGTCGGTTGTTCGTCGGATGTGGCGGGCCGCCTTGAACCACGGAGTTTTCATGCGCCGAGCGCTAATCGGTACGGCCATCATCAGCCTTGTGCTCAACGTGCTGGGTTTGACCGGCCCGTTCTTCATGCTGCAGGTCTATGACCGGGTGATCCCGTCGAGGAGCGTGCCGACGCTCATTGCCCTTTCCGTGTTCGCGCTTTTGCTGTTCGTCTTCTCCGGCCTGCTCGACGTGCTGCGCACGCGCATTCTGGCGCGCTTCGCCGGCATCGTCGATGCCAATCTGACCGACCGCGTCTTTGCCGTCATCGCCGGCGGGCCGCTGAAACTGAAGCTCGGCGGCGACATTTTGAAGCCCGCCCAGGATCTCGACCAGATCCGCCTGTTCCTCGCCGGCCCCGGGCCCGTCACTTTCTTCGACCTGCCATGGCTGCCGGTCTATCTGGTCGCCTGCTTCTTCCTGCATCCGGCCATCGGCTGGCTGGCGACGGGCACGCTCGTCCTGCTTCTGCTGCTCAACTTCGCCGCCAGCTGGCAGACCCGCAAGCCGACCCTGGAACAGTCGGCCCAGCTTTCCAGCCGCAACGCGGTCGGCGAGGACGCCAGCCGCAATGCCGAAATCCTCGTGGCGCTCGGCATGCATTCGCGGGCCGCTGCCCGCTGGAATGAAACGGCCGACGTCGCCTCGGAAGCGCAGCGCCGCACCGGCGACATTGCCGGGCTTTATTCCGGGCTTTCCAAGACGATCCGCCAGGTGGTGCAGTCGGCCTCGCTCGGGCTCGGCGCCTATCTCGTGGTCGAGGGGAGCCTGAGTGGCGGCGCCATCATCGCCGGGTCGATCATCGTTGCTCGGGCGCTGGCGCCGGTCGAGCAGCTGGTCGCCAACTGGCGTGGGCTCCTGTCGGCGCAGCAGGCGTGGAAGCGCCTCAACCGGGCGTTTGCCGCGTTTCCGGCGGAAGAGGCACGCACGGCGCTTCCGGCCCCGAGCCGCAGCCTCAGCGTCGAGGGCGTCTATGTCGGGCCGCCCGGGGGCGCGCAGAGGATCACGGTGCAGAATGTCAGCTTCCGGCTGGAGGCCGGTACGGTGCTCGGCATCATCGGCCCGAGCGCCTCGGGGAAATCCTCGCTGGTGCGGGCCCTCACCGGCGCCTGGCCGGTGCTGCGCGGCAAGGTCTGCCTCGACGGGGCGAGCCTCGACCAGTGGTCGGCGGAAGCACGCAGCCGGCATGTCGGCTACATGCCGCAGCAGTCGGACTTCTTCACCGGCACGATCGCAGAGAACATCGCCAGGCTCGACCGCGACGCCGACCATGCGGCGATCGTTGCCGCGGCGAAAGCGGCCGGAGCCCATGACATGATCGTCAGCCTGCCCGACGGTTACGAGACGCGGCTCGGCGCGGGGGGCGAGACGCTGTCCGCCGGCCAGCGCCAGCGCGTTGCGCTGGCCCGCGCGCTTTATGGCGATCCCTTCCTCGTCGTGCTCGACGAGCCCAATTCCAATCTCGACGCCGAGGGTGAGCAGGCGCTGGCCGCGGCGCTGCGCGGCGTCAAGGCCCGCGGCGGCATTGCCGTCGTCGTCGCCCATCGCGACAGCGTGCTGGCCGTGCTCGACCGCCTGCTGATCATGGACCAAGGGGCGGTCAAGGCCTTCGGGCCGCGCGACGAAATCCTGAAAGCCCTGGCGCAGGCGCGCCAGGCACCGCCGACGCCCCAACGCCCGCCCGCGACGCCGCGCGCTCTCACCGTGATCGAGAACGAGGGCCAGGCATGATGTCCGTTCCGCGCCAGAAGGTCCTTGGCCTGTCGCTCGACCGCCACCTCGTCGCCGGCCTGCTGGCGACCGTGCTGTTCCTCACTGCGGCCGGCGGCTGGGCCATGACCACCAGCCTGTCGGGTGCGGTCATCGCCTCCGGTCACCTCGTGGTCGAGGGCAGCGTCAAGAAGGTCCAGCATCCCAAGGGTGGCGTGGTCGGCGAATTGATGGTGGCCGAGGGACGCGCCGTCGAGGCGGGACAGATCCTCATCAAGCTCGACGACACGGTCACCCGCGCCAAGCTCGACGCCACCAAGGCGGCGCTCGACCAGCTCTATGCCCGCAAGGCGCGGCTGCTGGCCGAACTCGGCGACGCGCGCCAGGTCGATGTGCCGCAAGCCCTTGTCGAGCGCCTGCCGCCGGAAGGCCGCGACGCGATCATGCAGGCGGAGCGGCGGCTCTTCGCCGACCGCCTCGCCGAACGCCAGGGTCAGAAGGAACGCCTCGACGGCCAGGTGACGCAGCTCGACGAGCAGGTCGAAGGGCTTGCCGTGCAGGTCAAGGCGAAGGAGGACGAGATCGCCCTCATCGCCGAGGAGGCGGTGGCCCAGGATGCGCTCTACGCCAAGAACCTGACTTCACTCAGCCAGGTGCTAGCGCTGAAGCGCGAGGCCGTGCGGCTGAACGGCGAGTTCGGTCAACTCAAGGCGCAGATCGCCGCGACCAAGGCCCGCATCGAGGAGATCGGCTTGCAAAAAATCCAGATCGACCAGGCCATGCGGGCCGAAGTGTCGACGGAACTGCGCGACCTTGAGACCCGGGAGGGCGAGATGCGCAGCGAGGAAATCGCCCTGGTCGAGGACCTGCAGCGGGTCGATATCCGCGCGCCGGTTGCCGGCGTGGTGCACAAGCTCATGGTCCACACCACGGGCGGCGTGGTATCGCCGGCCGAGGCGCTGATGGAGATCGTGCCGCGTGAGGCCGACCTCGTGGTGCAGGCACAGGTGCGGCCGGACGATGTCGACCAGTTGCTGGTCGGGCAACCCGCCACCGTGCGGTTCACCGCCTTCAACCGCAACACGACGCCGGAATTCGACGGCAAGCTGATCCGCATCTCCGCGGACCTGGAAGTCGACGAGCGCACCGGCGCGGCCTTCTACCGGGCCGATATCGCCGTCGACAAGGCGGATGTCGCCCAGCATGCCGGCCTGGAACTGGTGCCCGGCATGCCGGCGGAGGCTTTTGTGCGCACCGGCGAGCGCAACGTGCTGTCCTGGCTCCTGAAGCCGATCACCGACCATGCCGCCCGCGCCATGCGGGAGGAATGAGCCGGAAGACAAGGCCGTCGGGGGAGGGGTTCAATGAAGCTGTCATACGTCTTGCGGGCCGTCCGCTACATCCGGGCGCGCTGGTTCTTTCTGCTCGACATGCCGGAGGGAAACAGTTTCGAGGACAAGGGTGCTGCCTCGCTCAAGGGGCGTGTGGTCGTCAAGCGGGGCACCGGCAACACGGTGACAATCGGCCGGGGAACCCGTTTCGACGGCTCGATCGAGATCCAGGGCACCCGGAACACGGTGGTAATCGGCGAGAACTGCCACTTCCGCGGAAAGATCGTCGTCAAGGACCACGGCCAGACCGTGGTGTTCGGCGACCATTCGACCAGCAACAGCGTCTATATCCTGTGCCAGGAAGGCGCCAGCGTCAGGATCGGGCGTTGGTGCATGCTCTCGCGTGACATCGAAATCCGCACGACCGATGCGCATTCGGTGATCGATCGCCGGACGGGCAAGCGCCTCAATACGCCGGCGTCGGTCACTATCGGCGATCACGTATGGGTGGGTGTCGGCGCGGTGATCAACAAGGGATCGAGTATCGCCTCGGACAGCATCGTCGGCGCCATGGCCTTCGTCAACGCGGCGTTCGACGAGGAAGGGGTCGTTATCGTCGGCGTGCCCGCGAGGATTGCCAAGCGCGGCGTCACCTGGAACAGGAGCCGCAAGAAGGTCTTTTCCGCCGCTGAGATGAATGCCTGGCGCGAATGAGGCGGCCAGTCGGGGCCACCGGCCGCAAGGCCGATGGCGGTGTGCGGTTCGTGCGCCTCAGTTCGGCTTGGCGAGGAGCGACTGAGCCTCCTCGAATCGGCGCAGGCGATCGGCATTCTTCTCGTCGGCGGAGTAGCAGGTGCTGCTGCCGAGGCAGAACTTGACCAGCTTGAACGGGGCGGATGCCGTTTCGAATTCGCATTCGATCGTGTCCTGGATGTCGCCCTCCGCGGCGTCCATCTTGGTCGAATAGGTCATGCGAACGCCCGGCGGTTTCAATTCCGGAAAGCTCTGCACGATGCCCACCTTGACCGCCTTGACCATCTCGAAGTTGCGCGCAACAAGGGCGCAGGTGTCTTCGAGACCGGGCGATTGGGCATAGGCGAGGGTCGGGGCGGCAAGCAAGACGGCGGCAAACAAAATGGGCTTCATAGTCCCTCCGAGGGCAACAGGCTGAGATCCACCAAAGGCTTCGGCCGGGAACATTGTTCCCTTGCAAGTTCAGTCTAGCGCCAATTGCAACGCCTGTCCCGTTCTGAAATAATCGCAGCGACAGGATTGGAGTTTCGGCTGTATGGCGTATTCGAATGCGAGTGAGGCCTGGCCGGCGTCACCCCGGGCCGTTCCGTCCGGCGATTTCCTCACCGGTTGCGGCGCGAGCGGCGAGGAGATCCGTCACTTCGACTGGGGTGCGACAAGCCTCGGACCGATCGAGGGCTGGCCCATCTCGCTGAAGACCACGGTCAGCCTTGTGCTTTCCTCCAAACAGCCGATGTGCTTCTGGTGGGGCCGCGAGCTCCTCAAGTTCTACAACGACGCCTATGTGCCGATGCTCGGCCAGCGAGCCGGCAAGGCGCTCGGACGGCCGTTCCAGGAGGTCTGGGCCGATGTGTGGGATGACGTAGTGCCCTTCGTGCGCAGCGCGCTCTCCGGCGAAGCGACCTGGATGGAGGACATGCCGCTCACCATGCAGCGCAACGGCTATCCGGAAGAGACCTACTGGACTTTTTCCTACAGCCCGCTCTACGGCGACGACGGCGCGATCGAGGGCCTGCTCAACATCGTGACTGAGACGACCCAGGCGGTGGCGGACCGCGCCGCCCTGCTGGTGGCCTATGAGCGGGCGCAGGAGCATATCCGCGAACGTGCCGCCCATGAGAGCGAACTGAAGCTGCTGAACCAGGAGCTTGTCCATCGCATGAAGAACACCCTGGCGATGACGCAGTCGATCGTCACCCAGTCCCTGCGCGGCTCGGAATCGATCACCGATGCGATCGCCACCGTGACGGCGCGGATCGGCGCCCTGTCCAAGGCGCAGGACATTCTCACCGGCTCGCTGCGCTCGGCGGCCGGCTTCGAGGAGATCGTTTCGGCGGCACTGGTGCCGCATCGCGACAGGGACGACCGCTTCATCATCTCCGGCGTGCCGATCTACCTGACCGCCCAGCAGGCGCTCGGGCTTTCGCTCGCCATTCACGAACTGGCGACCAACGCCACCAAATACGGCGCCCTGTCGTTGCCGGAAGGGCGGATCGAGATCCGCTGGTCGGTCGGAGAAAACGGCGCATTTTCCTTCGAATGGGTCGAGATCGGCGGTCCGCCGGTGACTGCGCCCGAGCGGCGCGGCTTCGGCTCGCGGCTCACAGAGCGGATCATCTCGGCGATCTTCTCCGGCGAGGGACGCATGGGCTTCGAGCCGACAGGGCTGACCTTTCGGCTGGCCGGCCGGCTCGACACATCGCCTGACGTTTCCTCATAACGCGGCCGGCCTCGTTTCGCCGGTAAGGCGGCTGCTCATTTCCGCGGTTTGACAATGGTCAAAGCCGGACCCGACGGCGTACTCTATCGTCAGCCCAGTTCGACAAGGATGCAGGATGGTAGAGCCTCTCTTCCAGGTTCAGGGCGTTACGAAGACCTATCGCACCGGCGATGTCGAGGTCTGGGCGTTGCGTGGCGTCGATCTCAGCCTCGAGCGCGGCGAGATGGCCGTGCTTCTCGGCCCCTCGGGCAGCGGCAAGTCGACCCTGCTCAACATCATGGGCGGTCTCGACCGGGCGACGGCGGGAACGGTGCGCTGCGCCGACCATGAGCTCACCGGCTTCAGCGAGCGGCAGCTCACGCAGTTCCGTCGCGACCATATCGGCTTCGTCTTCCAGTTCTACAATCTCATCCCGAGCCTCACGGCCTATGAGAATGTCGCCCTCGTCACGGAAATCGCCAGCAATCCCATGGACCCCGGCGAGGCGCTGGAAATGGTCGGGCTGAAGGACCGCATGGACCATTTTCCGGCGCAGCTTTCCGGCGGCGAGCAGCAGCGCGTGGCGATCGCCCGCGCCATCGTCAAGCGGCCCGACGTGCTGCTCTGCGACGAACCCACGGGCGCGCTCGATTCCAAGACCGGCGTGCTCGTGCTCGACGTGCTGTGCCGGGTCAATGCCGAGTTCAATACGACGATGGCGATCATCACCCACAATGCGGCCATCCGCCAGATTTCCCACCGCGTCTTCTCCTTCCGCGACGGCCGGATCGAGGAATCGTCCACCAATGCGGAGCGGTTGCCGCCCTCCGCCGTGAGTTGGTAGCGCCATGTCGATGCTCGACCGCAAGCTCTACCGCGACGTGCTCAGGCTCTGGGCCCAGGTGCTCGCCGTGGCGCTGGTTATGGCCTGCGGCGTTGCGACGATCATCATCGCCATCGGCTCCTACCGCTCGCTGGAGGAGACGCGCGACGTCTTCTACGAGCGCTATCGCTTTGCCAATCTGTTTGCCGAGGCCAACCGTGCGCCGCTGCACCTGCGCGACCGGATCGCCGCGATCGAGGGGATCGGCGGGCTGGAGCTTCGCATCGTCAAATATGTGCTGCTCGACATCGAGGGCATGGCCGAGCCCGCCACCGGCGTGGCCGTGTCCCTGCCGGACGGTGGCCAGCCGGGCGTCAATCGCCTCTATATCCGCAGCGGCCGGCTGCCTGAGCCCGGCCGCGCCAACGAGGCCGCGGTGCTCGACAGCTTCGCCAAGGCGCATCGGCTTCGCGAGGGCAGCCGGTTTGCCGCCGTGATGAACGGCCGCAAGCAGGTGCTGACCGTCACCGGCATCGTGCTGTCGCCGGAATATATCTATACGATCGGTCCCGGCGACATGGTCCCCGATCCGCGGCGCTTCGGCGTCTTCTACATGTCGCGCAAGGCCCTCGAAGGCATTTTCGACATGGGCGATGCCTTCAACAATCTCGTTCTCGCGACGCTGCGCGGCACCAATCTCGACGTCACCAAATCCACCGTCGACGACCTGCTCGACCAATATGGCGGCCGCGGCGCCTACGGTAGGGAAGACCAGATTTCCGCTGAATTCCTTGCCAATGAGCTGGATCAGCTGAGGGCGATGGCGGCGGTCATTCCGCCCATATTCCTGTTCGTCGCCGCCTTCCTGGTCAACATGATCCTGACGCGGTTGATCACGCTGGAGCGCGAGCAGATCGGGCTGTTGAAGGCGCTCGGCTACCGCGAGACCGAGGTCGCCTGGCACTATCTCAAGCTGACCATCGTCATTGCGCTGATCGGCGTGGTCATCGGTTTTGCGGCGGGGAACTGGACCGGACGCGAGATGACCAAGCTCTATGCGCGATTCTTTTCCTTCCCCTTCCTGATCTTCCGCGAGAGCGTCGACCTTTACGCGATCTCGGCGGGGATCTGTGTCGCTGCGGCCTTCGCCGGGGCGATCCGGGCAATCTGGGCCGTTGTCGTGCTGCCGGCAGCCGTTGCCATGCAGCCGCCGGCGACGCTGCGCTTCCGATCGCTGTTCAAGGGGCATGGTCGGGGGCCGCGATTCCTGTCGCAGCTCACCATCATGGCTTTCCGGCAGATCATCAGGGCGCCGGTCCGCTCGTTTCTCACCGCGCTCGGCGTGTCCTTTTCCGTGGCACTGCTCGTGGTGTCGATGTTCACGGCGGATTCCGTCAGCAACATGGTCGAGGAGATATTCTTCCGCATGGAGCGGCAGGACGCGAGCCTCTATTTCGACCAGGACCGGCCGGTCGCGGCCCTCGATGCCGTGCGGCAATTGCCGGGCGTGTTGCGCGCCGAACCATTCCGGGCGCTGTCCGTCACGGTGCGCAACCAGCACACCGAAAAGGACCTGACGATCTTCGGCGTCGAGGCCGACACCGATCTAGGGCGTATCATGGATGCGGACATGCGGCCCATCCCGCCACCGCCGACCGGTATCCTGCTGATCGGGCGCATCGCCGAAGAACTGGGCGTCAAGGTCGGCGATGCCGTCGAGGTGGAGTTGCTGGAGAAGGATCACCGGCGGGTCACGGTACCGGTCACGGGCATCAGCCAGAGCCTGGTGGGGATCGACGCCCATATGCACATCGAGGCGTTGCACCGGCTGGTTGGCGACGGGCGGCGCATTTCCGGTGCGCGCATCGCACTCGACACAGCGCAGAAGGATGCGCTCTTCGCCGAGGTCAAGAACACGCCGGCGCTGGCTTTCGTCATGCTGATCGGGCTGTCGCGCGAGCGCTTCCGGGCGACCATCGAGGAGAACATCCTGATGATCCAGATCGTCTACACCACGCTGGCGATCATCGTTGCCTTCGGCCTGATCTACAATTCGGCGCGCATCCAGCTGTCGGAGCGGGCTCGCGAACTCGCGAGCCTGCGCGTGCTGGGCTTCACGCCATCAGAAGTCTCCAGCGTCTTGATGACCGAGTTGGCCACCGTCATTCTGGCGGCCCAGCCCCTCGGATGGTTGCTTGGCTATGCCTTCGCCGGCTTCGTGGTGGAGGGGATCGAGAGCCACCTGTTCCGTATACCTTTCATCGTCAACGCTTCAACTTATGCCAAGGCGAGCCTTGTGGTTCTCGGGGCGTCGCTGGCCTCGGCGCTGATCGTGCGCCGGCGCATCGACGAACTCGACCTCATCGCGGTTCTGAAATCGAGGGAGTAACCCCATGCAGGGTAAGTGGATCAAGCGTGTCATCGGTGCCGTTGCGGTCGGCGCGATCATTGCCGGCTTTGCCTATGCGCTCCGGGAAAAGCCGCAGATGGTCGATGCCGGCGCGGTGACGCGCGGGCCGATGCGGGTCACGGTGTCGCAAGAGGGTGTGACCCGGGTGCGGGAGGTCTATGCGGTCTCCTCGCCGATCGCCGGGCATCTCGCCCGCACCGTGCTCGACGAGGGCGACACGGTGAAGGCCGGCGTGACCGTGGTGGCCGCGATCCATCCGCTCGATCCGCCGCTGATCGACAGCCGCAGCGAGGCCGAGCTGATTGCCGCACGCGATGCGGCGCGGGCTGCCGTCTCGATGGCGGAGATCGACCTGAAGCGCCTGCAGTCCGACCTGCAATTCTCGCGCGACAACCTGCAGCGGGCGCAAGCGCTCGCCCGCACCAAGTTCCTGGCGAAGAGCGCGCTGGAAAAGGCCAAGACCGATGTCGAGGTGCTGGAGGCGCAGATCGGTTCGGCCGAGGCGGCGATCGAATTGCGCAAGGCGGAGCTCGCCAGCGCCGAGGCGCGGCTCATTCCGCCGAGCGATCCCAACCGCAAGCCCGAGGCCAGTTGCTGCGTCTATCTGACCGCGCCGGTCGACGGGGTGGTCCTGTCGGTCTTCGCCAAGAGCGAGCAGCCGGTGGCGATCGGCACCAAGATCGCCGAGATCGGCGATCCCGCGGATATCGAGGTGACGGTCGATCTCCTGTCCTCGGACGCGGTGCGCATCGCACCCGGCTCGAAGGCCGAGATCTTCGACTGGGGCGGAGACAGGCCGCTGGCGGCCACGGTCCGGCGTATCGATCCGGCCGGCTTCACCAAGGTCTCGGCGCTCGGCATCGAGGAGCAGCGGGTCAATCTGGTGCTCGATCTGGAAGACAAGGATCCGCGCCTCGGCCACGGCTTCAGGGTCTATGCGCGGCTCACGCTCTGGCAGAGCGGCGAGACGCTCCAGGTGCCGATCAGCGCGCTGTTCCGTGACGGTCGCCAGTGGAGCCTGTTCGCCATCCGCGACAGCCGGGCCAGGCAGGTTGCCGTCGACATCGGCCATATGAACGACGAGACGGCCGAACTGATCGGCGGGCTGGCCGAGGGCGATCAGGTGATCCTGCATCCGAGCGACGTGATCAGCGAGGGAACGCTGGTGGCGGAACGGCAGGAATAGCAAAGGCCGCCGGGCGGGCGGCCTTTGCTTCGGTCCGAGGTATTGGTCGGTGGTCAGAAGGCTCCGCCGGTTTCGCCGATCACGCGCGTCAGGCTGCCGGTGGCCGGAAAGAGCGGGATGAGGCAGGCCTGCAGGGCGTGGTAGATGTCACCCTTGCCGGGGAAAAGCGAGTTGGAGGGTTTCAGGTCCTCGGTCAGTTCCTCATGCCAGCCGCCAAAGGCATGGTCGAGGCTGTTGTTGGCGATGAAGCTCCAGATCCTGCGATAGCTTTCCTCGTGAAAGTCGCTTGGCAGGTGCTGATTGAGGAAATGCGCGGCGGCGGCACCTTCGCAGAGCGGCCACCACAGCTTCATCTTCTTGTCGGGCACGTTTTCCCAATCGAGCGTGTAGAAGAAGCCGCCGCGGTCCTTGTCCCAGCCGAGTGACATGGATTGGAAAAATAGACCGCGGGCCGCTTCCGGCATCCAGTCGTGCTTCTTGCCGCCGAGCACCCAGAGTTGCAGCACCAGGCGGGCCCATTCAAGCCAGTGGCCGGGCGTTGTGCCGGCCGGCCGGAACATCTCGTTCGGGTGATAGTAGATGCGGTCGAGCGTCCAGCTCTCGTCGAAATGTTCCGGCACGCGGTAGCCCTGTTCGGCGGCGCGGCGGCGGATCAGCAGGTCGGCAATGCTCGTCGCCTTGTCCAGATAATGGCTTTCCCCGGTCGCCTCGAAGGCGGCCATCAGCGCTTCGGTCAGATGCATGTTGGAGTTCTGGCCGCGATATCCGGGCACGGGCTGCCAGTCGGCCGAAAACTCCTCGGCGATCGCGCCGTGGCGATCTTCCCAGAACCGGGTCTTCAGGACCTCGGTGATGTCTGCCAGCATGCGGTCGGCGAGCGGATGGCCGACAGTCTTGGCGGAGGAGGCCGCCAGCAGCACGAAGGCGTGGCCATAACCCTGCTTGGAGGCATCGGCCGCGCCATAGTCGTCGACCTGCCAGAAATATCCGCCATGGTTCTCGTCGCGATGGCGGTTCCACAGGAACTGCATGCCGTGATCGACGATGTCGGCCGCGCCGGGACGGCCGAGCAGGTCGCCGATGGCAAAGCAATGGACCATGCGTGCGCTGGCATGGATGCCGCGCACCGGATTGTCCGAGTTCAGCGGCTTGCCGTCGCGGGAGAGGTCGAAAAAGCCGCCCTTCGGGTTGATGCTGCCATACTGGAAAAAATCGAACAGGCCGTTCGCCTGGTCCAGCAGCCATTTGCGGTGATATGGCCGGCCGGTCCAGTTATCTGCCAGGGCCGAAGTTGTGGTGACCGCAGACATGACGTTCCTCCCATCGTGCATCTAATCGTTTGAATTCCATACCGGCAAAAGCCGCGCTTGTCACCGCGCCCGAAGAGCTCCTCCACTGATGGCGGCGCGAAGGGTAAATGGGGTGACAATGTCATTCGTATGTTGACATAAACATATCTTTATGTGATCTCGCAGTATTGTCTTTTGTAAGGAAGGGGTAGCCCATGCTCGATACGCTGTTCGGTTCTGAGGCCACGAAGCGGGATGGAGCGGAGGTCATGCGCGCGCTCAAGCAAGCGGCCAGCGAACGCATCCTGATCCTCGACGGCGCCATGGGCACGCAGATCCAGGGGCTCGGCCTCGACGAGGAGGCCTTTCGCGGGCAGCGCTTCATCGGCTGTGCCTGTCACCAGCAGGGCAATAACGACCTGCTGATCCTCAGCCAGCCGGACGCGATCGAGGAGATCCACTTCCGCTATGCGATGGCCGGCGCCGACATCATCGAGACGAACACGTTTTCGTCCACCCGCATCGCCCAGGCCGACTACCAGATGGAAGAGGCGGTCTACGACCTCAACCGTGACGGCGCACTGGTCGCCCGCCGTGCCGCGATCCGGGCCGAGCGCGAGGACGGCCGTCGCCGTTTCGTCGCTGGTGCAATCGGCCCGACCAACCGCACCGCGTCGATTTCGCCGGACGTCAACAATCCGGGATACCGCGCCGTCTCCTTCGACGACCTGCGCATCGCCTATGGCGAGCAGATCGACGGCCTGATCGACGGCGGCGCTGACATCATCCTGATCGAAACGATCTTCGACACGCTGAATGCCAAGGCGGCGATCTTCGCCTGCGAGGAACGCTTCCTCGCCAAGGGCGTGCGCCTGCCGGTGATGATCTCCGGCACGATCACCGATCTCTCCGGCCGCACGCTGTCGGGCCAGACGCCGTCGGCCTTCTGGTATTCGGTGCGCCACGCCAACCCGTTCACCATCGGGCTGAACTGCGCGCTCGGCGCCGATGCCATGCGGCCGCATCTGCAGGAACTGTCGGGCGTTGCCGACACCTTCATCTGCGCCTATCCGAATGCCGGCCTGCCCAATGAATTCGGCCAGTATGACGAAAGCCCGCAGGACATGGCGCGCCAGATTTCAGGCTTTGCCGAGGAGGGACTGGTCAACGTGGTGGGCGGTTGCTGCGGCTCGACGCCGGAGCATATCCGGGCGATCGCCGAGGCGGTGGCGGGCAAGGCGCCGCGCCGTCCGGCCGAGCATCGGCCCTTCATGGCGCTTTCGGGCCTGGAGCCCTTCGTGCTGACCAAGGACATTCCCTTCGTCAATGTCGGTGAGCGCACCAATGTCACCGGCTCGGCCAAGTTCCGCAAGCTGATCACCGCCGGCGACTATTCGGCAGCGCTCGTAGTCGCCCGCGACCAGGTGGAGAACGGCGCGCAGATCATCGACATCAACATGGACGAAGGCCTGATCGACTCGGAAAAGGCGATGGTCGAGTTCCTCAACCTGATCGCCGCCGAGCCGGACATCGCCCGCGTGCCGGTGATGATCGATTCATCCAAGTTCCCGATCATCGAGGCGGGGCTCAAATGCGTGCAGGGCAAGGCGATCGTCAACTCGATCTCGATGAAGGAGGGTGAGGCAGCCTTCATCGAGCAGGCGAAACTGGTCCGCAACTACGGAGCCGCCGTCGTCGTCATGGCCTTCGACGAGCAGGGCCAGGCCGACACCTATGAACGCAAGGTCGAGATCTGCGAGCGGGCCTACAAGCTGCTGACGGAACAGGCCGGCTTTGCCCCGGAAGACATCATCTTCGACCCCAACGTCTTTGCCGTCGCGACCGGGATCGAGGAGCACAACAATTACGGCGTCGACTTCATCGAGGCGGCCCGCACGATCCGGCAGAAGATGCCGCTGGTGCATATTTCCGGGGGCGTTTCCAACCTCTCCTTCTCGTTCCGCGGCAACGAGCCGGTGCGCGAGGCGATGCATGCCGTCTTCCTCTACCACGCCATCCAGGCGGGCATGGACATGGGCATCGTCAATGCCGGGCAGTTGGCGGTCTATGAAAGTATCGATGCGGAACTGCGCGAGGCCTGCGAGGACGTGGTGCTCAACCGCCGGACCGACGGTACCGAGCGGCTTTTGGAGATCGCCGAGCGTTATCGCGGCACCGGCGAGAAACAGGCCCGCACGCAGGACATGAGCTGGCGGGAGCTTCCCGTCGAGAAGCGGCTGGAGCACGCCCTGGTCAACGGCATCACCGAGTTCATCGAGGCAGACACGGAGGAGGCGCGGCTCAAGGCCGATCGTCCGCTGCATGTCATCGAAGGTCCGCTGATGGCCGGCATGAACGTGGTCGGCGACCTCTTCGGCGCCGGCAAGATGTTCCTGCCGCAGGTGGTGAAGTCCGCCCGCGTGATGAAGCAGGCAGTCGCGGTTCTGCTGCCCTATATGGAAGAGGAAAAGCGCGCCAACGGCGGGACCGGCGAGCGCGAGGCCGCCGGCAAGGTGCTGATGGCCACCGTCAAGGGCGACGTGCATGACATCGGCAAGAACATCGTCGGCGTCGTGCTCGCCTGCAACAATTACGAGATCATCGACCTCGGCGTCATGGTGCCGGCGACGAGGATCTTCGAGGTGGCGCGCGAGCAGAAGGTCGACATCATCGGGCTGTCGGGCCTGATCACGCCGTCGCTCGACGAAATGGTGCATGTCGCGGCGGAAATGGAGCGGCAGGGCTTTTCCATTCCGCTTTTGATCGGCGGGGCGACCACCAGCCGCGTGCACACGGCCGTCAAGGTGGCGCCGCAGTACAAGGCAGGGCAGGCGGTCTATGTGACCGATGCCAGCCGCGCCGTCGGCGTCGTCTCAGCGCTGCTGTCGCCGGACACCAGGCAGGCCTACAGCGACGGCATTCGTGCCGAATATGCCAAGGTGGCCGAGGCCCATGCCCGCGCCGAAGCGGAAAAGCAGCGCCTGCCATTGGCGAGGGCCCGGGAGAACGCCGTGAAGCTCGACTGGTCGAGCTACAAGCCGATCAAGCCGCGCTTCCTCGGGACCAAGGTCTTCGACGACTATGATCTGGAAGAGCTCGCCCACTACATCGACTGGACGCCGTTCTTCCAGACCTGGGAGCTCAAGGGCCGCTATCCGGCGATCCTCGAGGACGAAAAACAGGGCGAGGCGGCACGGCAACTGTTTGCCGATGCGCAGGCCATGCTGTCCAAGATCATCGCTGAGAAATGGTTCCGGCCGCGGGCGGTGGTCGGCTTCTGGCCGGCCAATGCGGTGGGCGACGACATCCGGCTCTATGCCGACGAAGGCCGGGGCGAGGAACTCGCGACGCTCTTCACGCTGCGCCAGCAGCTGTCGAAGCGCGACGGACGGCCCAACGTGGCGCTGTCCGACTTCGTCGCGCCAAAGGAGAGCGGTGTCGAGGACTATGTCGGCGGCTTCGTCGTCACGGCCGGCTTCGAGGAGATCGCCATTGCCGAACGTTTCGAGCGGGCCAATGACGACTATTCCTCGATCCTGGTGAAGGCGCTGGCCGACCGCTTCGCCGAGGCCTTCGCCGAGCGTATGCACGAGCGCGTACGGCGCGAATTCTGGGGCTATGCGCCGGCTGAAGCCTTCACGCCGGACGAACTGGCGGCCGAAGCCTATGCCGGCATCCGCCCGGCGCCCGGCTATCCGGCTCAGCCCGACCATACCGAGAAGACCACGCTGTTTGCCCTGCTCGACGCGGAGAAGGCGACCGGCGTGACGCTCACCGAGAGCTATGCCATGTGGCCCGGCTCGTCGGTGTCCGGCCTCTATATCGGCCATCCGGACAGCTACTATTTCGGCGTGGCCAAGGTCGAGCGCGATCAGGTGGAAGACTACGCGGCGCGCAAGGGCATGACGATCCGGGAGATCGAGCGTTGGCTCGGGCCGGTGCTCAACTACGTGCCGGCGGTTCCCGGCGAAGAGGCGGCGTGATCGTCGCCACTATCGCCGCAGGGGCGGCCGGCAGCGGGCTTTCAGGCGTGTCAGCACGCGCGTGAAGGCCTGCGTGTCTTCCAGTCCGCGGGCAAGGATCAGCCCGCCCTGGATGCCGGCCAGGACTTCTTCGGCGAGGGCGCTTGCCTCGTCTCCGGCAAATGCGGCACGCGTCAACGTGGCGGCGAGGTCCCGTTTCCAGCCGGCGAAATAGTCCTGGACACGTTCAGCAAAGATGTCCATCGCCCCGCTCGAGGCGATGACGCCCATCAGGCAAGCCCGCTGACCGGAGCGGAAATAGGTCTCGACGCTGGCGAACATCGCCTCGATCGCCGCGTTCGCATCCGTCGTCTCGCGCAGCGGTGCGAAGATGTGCGTGCGGAACCAGCCGTCGACATCGTCGAGCACTGCCTCCGCCATCTCCTGCTTGCCGCCGGGAAAGAAGTGGTAGAGGCTTCCCTTTCCAAGCCCGGTGCGCTCGGTGATGATCTTCAGGCTCGTTCCTTCGTAACCCTGCTCGCGGAAGATCTCGGCAAGCTGCGGAATGACGTCGTGGCGTTCGGCGACGAGACGGGCCATGCTCAACCTGCCTTCAGCGGATAGGGCGTGCGGGTCGCGCGGTGGAACAGCGCGCCGACCGCGACGAGGCACAGCGATCCGGACAGCACGGGGAAGAGCAGGTAATCGAAGCCCGGATCGGCGGCGAAGACGACGATCGGATCGGCACCTGCCGGCGGATGGGTGATCCTCAGCGCCGACATGGCGGCGATCGACAGGCCGACCGCCAGCGCGACCGCCCACCATTCATTGGGCAGGGCGGCGCGAAGAACGAGGCCGATCAGGGCAGAGACCAGATGGCCGCCCACGACATTCGCGGGCTGGGAGAAAGGACTGGCCGCCGCGGAGAAGATCAACACGCAAGTCGCGCCGAAAGGCGCCATCAGGAACGGCGTGCCGGCATAGTGGCTCAGCGCCCCGGCCAGGGCGATGGCGATGAGACCGCCGACGCCTGAGAGGAGCCAGCGGCTGGCGGGGACGGCCGGCTGATGGCGGCGGAGGAAGGTTTGCATCTGTCTGTACCTTTTGTCTATGTGTTTACCGATTGGTACAGACTGGTTCGAAGTGTGTCAAGTTGCTGCAGGGCTGGTCGTCAGGTGAGTGGTGCAATGAGGGCAGGGGACGGGCCTGCGCAGCCAGTGCTCGCCCGCCAGCTTGGAAGGCATGCCGTGATGGGGGATCTGTGGAGTAAGGCATCGCATCGATGCGGACGCGGTCGTGTCGACGGCGTGTACCTCATGTCTTGAATCAGCTGGTTCGCAGACTGATTCAAGTCGCTGGCAAAGTGATTCAAGCGCGGTCCGCAAGCCGTTGATGCGGAGTCACAAATGCGGTCTGCGCACTCCGATGCCGTTGAGCCGCTCGGTCCGCAGTTCTCGCCGATGTCTGAATATTAGCATGTGTCGATTAACGAGAGCTTGCGCTTTCGGTCCGAAGGGGCGGAGACTTCCTCGCGATTGTGCCGGTCAGGCGGCCTTGAAGCGCGCCATCAGGTCGGCCCGGGCGGGGTTGGTCAGCGTCACGGCGGCGGCGAATTCGAGTTCGGTGAGCAGGGCCTTGTCGGGATAGATATAGGCGTTCGTGCGTATGTCGCGCGGCAGGAGGTCGAGGACGCGGCTGTCCGTGGTCGCCGCACCATTGGCGATATGCTCCTTCACGGCGACCTGCGGATCCATCAGGAAGTCGAGGAGGGCGTAGGCGCCTGCCTTGTTCTGCGCGGCGGTCGGAATGGCGAAATAGTCCGTCCAGATCTCGCCTCCGTCCTTGCCGAGCGTGAACTCGATCTCCGGCAGGTCGCGGTGGAGTTGCTGGCCGTCATTGGCCCAGCACATGGAAAGCCAGGCATCGCCGGCCCGCATGGCGGGCTGGTAGTCGCTGTCGATCGCCAGAAGGTGCGGCTTGACGGCGAGCAGCAGCTTTTCCGCCGCCGCGAGTTCCGCGGGCTCGATCGAGTTGAACGAAAAGCCGAGCGAGACCAGGGCATTGCCGATCGTCGTCAGCTGGTAGTCGTGGACCACGGTACGGCCGCTGGCCTCGGCCATCGCGACGGCGAAGAAGTCCGCCCAGCGGGTAATTCCCGTTCCGAGCTCCTCGGTATTGGTCGCGATCCCGGTCGTGCCCCAGTTCTTCGGCACGGCATAGGTGCGGCCCGACACCTGGCCGGCCCAAGTGAAGAGCGCGTTCTGGCTTGCCGCGCTGTAATGGCTGATGCGCTCGAGCGCGAGTTCGTCGATCAGACCGAGCTCGACATAGGTGGAGATCGCGTAATTGGTCGGGACGAACAGGTCCCAGTCGGCCACGCCGGTGCGGAGTTTCTTCAGCATCTCCTCGTTGGAATTGGAGACGGTCAGGTCGACGGCGATCCCGGTTGCGGCAGTGAAGGTCTCGAAGGTCGCCGGATCGTGATAGTTGGGCCAGGAATTCAGGCAGACCTTCTCGCCGGGTGTCTGCGCTCGCGCCTCCCGCCAGGATGGCCGCGTGCCGGCACCCATGACCGCGGCGGCCAGACCGAGGCCGCTGACCTTGAGGAAATGGCGGCGGTTCACCGAGCCGCGCTTCAGCCGCATGAACTCGTCCATGAAACGGGAAGGCGTCACCGGCAGATCATCTCTGTCATGCTTCCACATGCGCAGGATCCTCACGCTCCTATTTGTTCCGACCTATGGTTCCATGATTTTGTAAAGAAAATGGTATGGTCCAGAACAATTCAGGCGTGCAGAGGCCTTGCTGCCAGGACGAGCGCGTGAGGGGTGCAGAGGAGGGGACGCGCGCCCGGTCGGGCGCGTGCCGTCAGGCCTGAAGGATCAGCAGATCGGCGGAGTCGATCTTCAGCGCCACGGTGTCGCCAAGCGAGGGCGGCGCAATGCTCGGATCGTTGAACATGTCGAAGGAGACGATGTTTCCGGCGACATTGATGCGTGTGCGGATGACCGAGCCGAGGAAATGGCTGGAGACGACCTCGCCGCGCAAGGTCGTGTCGCCCTTGGCGCCGTCCATGATCGAGCCGGCCTCCGGACGCATGGCGAGCTGGACCGTGGTGCCCGCCGGGGCGTCGATCTTCTCCTTGATGCCGATCGTCAGGTCGCCGATCGCCACCGTGCTGTTCTGCGGATCGACGACCTTCGCCTCGATCAGGTTCAGCGTGCCGACGAAGGAGGCGACGAAGCGGGTCGACGGCTTGTTGTAGATCTCGAAGGGTGTGCCGATCTGGTCGGCGCGGCCGGCATTCATCACCACGACGCGGTCGGAGATCGACAGCGCCTCTTCCTGGTCGTGGGTGACGAAGATCGTGGTGATGCCGAGCTGCCGCTGGATCTGGCGGATTTCCTCGCGCAGCGACACGCGGATCTTGGCGTCGAGCGCCGAGAGCGGTTCGTCGAGCAGCAGGACCTGCGGCTTGGGCGCAAGCGCCCGGGCGAGCGCCACGCGCTGCTGCTGGCCGCCCGACAGCTGATAGGGATAACGTTCGGCCAGATGATCGAGATTGATCAGCGCCAGCATTTCCTTCACGCGTTTCTCGATGTCGGCCTTGGGCATGCCGTGGATCTTCAGGCCGAAGGCGACATTGTCGAAGACGTTCATGTTGGGAAACAGCGCATAGGCCTGGAACACCATGCCGATATTGCGCTGGTTGGGCTTGAGGCTCGACTGGTCGCGGCCGTTGATCATGATCGTGCCGCCGGTCGGCGTCTCGAAGCCGGCGACCATGCGCAGGATGGTGGTCTTGCCGCAGCCCGACGGTCCAAGGAAGGAGACGAATTCTCCCTTGTTGATCGCCATGTTGAAGTCATGGACGACTTTGACCGGCCCGAAGGACTTCTGAATGTTGGTCAGGGTCAGGAATGTCATGGGATGTGATCCTCAGGCCGGGCGTTGCGTGGTTTTCTGGAAGCGCGAGACGAGCTGGATCAGCCCGAGGCAGCCCCAGGTAATGCCGAAGGCGATGACCGCGAGTGCGGCCGGCTCATAGGCGCGGTTGGCCCCGAGCAACTGCATATAGGGGCCGAAGGCCGGCCGGTTCAGCAGCGCCGCCATGGTGAACTCGCCGATGACGATGGCGAAGGTCAGGAAGGCCCCCGACAGGACGGCGATCAGCACGTTCGGCAGGATGATGCGGAAGAGGATGCGGGTCCAGCCGGCGCCGAGACTCTGGGCGGCTTCGGTCAGCGTCCGCACGTCGATCGACGACAGCCCGGTATCGACGGCCCGGTACATGTAGGGGAGGGACAGGGTGGCATAGCCGAACATCAGCAGCAGGTTGGTGCCCATCAGCGATCCGGTCAGCGGCAGCCAGCTCGAGGTGTTGTAGAGGCGGATATAGCCGAAGACGATGACGATCGCCGGAATGACCAGCGGCAGCAGCGTGACGAATTCGATATAGGGGCGCAGGCCCGGCAGGCGCAGGCGGACCCAGTAGGCGGTCGGAACCACCAGGATGACGCCGAAAAGGATGGTCACCAGCGCCATCGTCACCGAATAGGTGAAGGTCTGCTGGAACTGCGGGTCGCCGAGCACCTTGGCATAGGCGTCGAAGGAATATTCGCCGCGCCGCATCTTCAGCGAGAAATTGGTCATGCCGATCAGCGGCAGAACGAAATAGAGGAGGCCGAATGCCAAGGCCCCCCAGGCCCAGAACTTCTTCATTTCAGCCACCTTTCGCTGCGGGCACGCAGCCAGATATAGATCGCGTTGGCGACACCCGTGACGACGATCATGCCGAAGGCCAGCGCGTATCCGAGATGCGGGTTCCCCAGCACGTCGCCGCGGATCTGGGCAAACAGCAGGATCGGCACGATGTTCAGCGACGAACCGGTCAGCGCGATCGCGGTCGCGACGGCGCCGAAGGCATTGGCGAACAGCAGCGCGAGCGTGCCGAGGATCGAGGGCAGGAGGATCGGGAAGGCCACCATGCGCCAGTATTGCAGGTTGGTGGCGCCGAGGATCGAGGCCGCTTCCTTCCATTCGCGTTTCAGGCCATCGATCGCCGGCGTGATGATCAGCACCATGAGCGGGATCTGGAAGAAGAGATAGGTGAGCGTCAGCCCCCAGAAGGACAGGAGGTTGAAGCCGAGCGAGCGCAGGTCGATGCCGATCTGGGTGCGCAGGAAGACCGTCACCAGGCCCATGGGCCCGAGTGTCGCCAGGAAGGCGAAGGCGAGCGGCACGCCGGCGAAATTGGAGGCGACGCCGGAAAAGGTCAGCAGCGGACCTCGGATCCATGGCGGCAGTCCGCCGAGCACGACGGCGGTCGCCATGCCGAAGCCGATCAGGCAGCCGAGCAGCGCCGAAGACAGGCTGATCTTGATCGAGATCCAGTAGGCGGCAAGGATGGAGGGCGTGAACAGGCCCTGGATGTTTTCCAGCGTGAAGCTTCCATCCGGGGTCTGGAATGCGCCGATGACGATCTTCATCGTCGGCATGATGAGGAATAGCAAGGCAAAGGCCGCGAAAGGAGCAATGCCGACCCATTGGAGCGGCAGCTGCCTTGTCGGGCGCGTGGTCTGTGATGCGGCCGTGCTGTCAGACGCCATCGAATTGTCCCCCGTCCGCGCTTCATGCGCAGCGTCTATTGAAGAGAAAAGCCGCCCCGGCCTCAAGACCGGGGCGGCATTTCACAGCGTTTTAATTACTGTACGTTGGCGCCGACGACCTTGTCCCAGCCGCCGGTGACAGCAGCCTTGTTGGCATCGACTTCTTCCAGGGTCGGGAAGTAGGCCTTCTCGTAGGAAGCGGCCGGCGGCAGCTTGTCCAGCAGTTCCTTCGGGATCTTGCCGGCCTTGGACATGGCGTTGAAGCGGGCCGGGTGGCAATAGCCGGCGAGCCATGCGGTCTGGCCTTCGTCGGAATAGAGGAATTCCATCCAGAGCTTGGCAGCGTTCGGGTGCGGCGCGTAGGCCGAGATACCCTGAACGTAGACGCCGGCGAGAACGCCCGATTCCGGAACGATGACGTCAACCGGCGGGTTGCCGGCCAGCGTGTCCTTCCAGGACAGTGCATTGTAGTCCCAGGCGATGACGATCGGGGTCGAGCCCTGGGCGAGCGTGCCGGACTTGCCGATGACCGGAACGAAGTTGCCGGCCTTGTTGAGGTCGGCGAAGTACTTCAGACCGGCTTCGCCGGCTTCCTTGCCGGACTTGGCACCGGTCGAAAGGCCGGCGGCGAGAACGCCGAGGATGGCCTGGTTCGAGGCGCGCGGGTCGCCTGCGAGTGCGACCTGGCCCGAGTAGTCGGCCTTCAGCAGGTCGGCCCAGTCCTTCGGGGTTTCCTTGACGAGATCCTTGTTCACGATCATCGACATGACGCCGTAGTAGTCGCCATACCAGAAGCCTTCGGCGTCCTTGATGGTGTCCGGAATTTCGTCCCAGGTGGAGACCTTGTAGGGCTGCAGCAGGCCTTCGGCCTTCATCTGCGGGCCGAAGGCGAGACCGACGTCGACGACGTCAGGAGCCTGCGGGCCCTTGTTGTCCTTGTTGGCCTTGACGGCTTCGACTTCGTCGGCCGAGCCGGCATCCGGGTTCAGTTCGTTGACGGTGATTTCCGGGTACTTCTTCTTGAAGCCGTCGATCACGGCGCCGTAACCGCACCAGTCGTGGGGCAGGGCGATCGTGGTCAGCATGCCTTCCTTCTTGGCGGCTTCGACCAGTTCGGCGCTCGGCTCAGCGAATGCGAGCGAGGTGGATGCGACGACCATGGCGGTCGACAGCGAGAGCACGCGGCGAAAATTCGTAATCACTGAAGTTCTCCTTGTTGGTGTACAGCGATGCGGGACTGATATTCAGCTTGCATGATAGTTATGTGACGGGCCCGGCAGCGCTTTTGCTGGCTCGTCGCTTGTTCCCGATAGTCTTGCTCCTCTCTTCTCCCCTTTCGGTGTCTTGGCGGTCAACGCGGCCGGCGAAACAGCCGCGCCTGCTCGAAGAGTCCTTCAAGCGTATTCATGCGCTCGCGCGTCTCCTCCCACGCCGAACTCTGCACGGCCTCTATCAGCGCCTCGATGACGAACAGCGTGACGACCGAGGAATCCCAGGCAGAGGGCGCCTCGATCTGGACCTTGAAACTGTGCTGCGCATATTTGGCGACGGGCGAAGTCCAGTGATCGGTAAACAGCACTATTGTCACGCCGCCCGTTCTGGCTACGTTTGCCAACGTCGCAATATCATCCTCGTAACGACGTATATCGAAGATCACGAGAACGTCGCCGGCGCTCATGTTGAGCATATGCTGCGGCCAGGCGCTGGTGTTCGACGACATCAGAGTCGTCTTCGGCCGGATGACCTGCATGTGGGTGAAGAAGTATTCGGCCAGCGCGCCGGTGATGCGGCCGCCGACGAAATAGATGCTGCGCTTGCGGTCGGCGAGCAGCTTGGCGACCTGATCGAAGGTCGCGGTATCGAGCTCGCTCAGCGTCTGGCGCATATTGTTCATCACCGCTTCGGCGAAACGGTTGAGAATGTGCGTGCCCGGGGCGTTCGAGGCCCAGCGGTCGTGCTTGGCGATCGGATTGGAGAGCGTCGCCTCCAGCTCGTGGTGCAGGTGCGCCTGAAACTCCGGATAACCCTTGTAGCCGAGCTTCTGCACCATGCGCGCGACGGTCGGGGTGGAGACGCCGGCATTGTCCGCGACCGTGGTGATGGAGCCGAGGCCCGACACAGGATAATTGTCGAGCAGGCTCTCCGCGAGCTGGCGTTCAGCGCGCGTCAGCCCATCGAAATGGGCGCGGATCACGTCCGAGACTGTCTTCGGCGTATTGCTCAAGTCCTGTTTTTCCCCTCGGACCGATCTTTTGCCGGTCTGTCACAAAACTATCCTTGCAGTCGGAAAATCTGTCAATGTGCAATTTGAAGAGAAATTTTCATAACGCAGTTGACAGCTTGGCAATCGTGAAGAATTCTCTTCGCAACGATAAAAAGCCGGAAGGCGCCGGGGAGTTTCCGCATGCTCTTGAGGTCGGACATCCTAACAGAGGCTGACGGCGAAGCCGTGGCCGTCGAGAATGCCGAAGGGGCGGGGATCTGCCTGTTCGTGTGCGAACATGCCTCGCGCCGCATGCCCGAACGGGCCGGCAATCTCGGCCTCGACAGCGACGCCCTGGTCAGCCACATCGCCTGGGACCCTGGGGCGCTCGAGGTTGCAAAACGCCTCTCCGTCATGCTCGACGGGACTCTTGTCCATCAGCGGTTCTCGCGGCTCGTCTACGACTGCAACCGTCCGCCGGAGTCTCCGGCCGCGATGCCGGAGAAGAGTGAGATCTACGACATTCCCGGCAATCACGGGCTGACGGTCGCCGAGCGCTATGCGCGCACCGCCGCGCTCTACGTGCCGTTCCATGACCGGGTCTGCGCCATTCTCGCGGCGCGCAAGGCGTCCGGCCGTCCGTCGGTGATCGTCACCGTCCACAGTTTCACGCCGGTCTATCTCGGCAAGCAGCGCGCCGTCGAAATCGGCATACTGCACGACGACGACAGCCGTCTTGCCGACGGCATGCTGGATGCGGCGAGGGGCGGGCCCTTTCGTGTCGAGCGCAACGAACCCTATGGACCGGACGACGGTGTTACCCATAGTCTCAGGCTGCACGGCCTGCCGGACGGGCATTTGAACGTAATGATCGAGGTCCGAAACGACCTGATACGAGATGAGGTCGGCCAAGGGGTTATGGCCGACTATCTGGCGGAGTTGATCGCCAAGGCGATCGATACTGCCAGCAAATAACAAGGCCCCGGGGATCAGTTGATCTGCGAAAAAGCCGTCGGCGATGCCGGCGGCGCAGGATACGAAATTATCCGCAATCCCGCGGATGATCGGTTAATTGGGGGACGTCATGTCAGATTATACCGAAGCAGATAAAAAGCACGATGTGCACATATTGCACTCGATGGGCTATGCCCAGGAACTCGAGCGGCGAATGAGCTCGTTTTCCAACTTCGCTATTTCCTTTTCGATCATTTGCATTCTCTCCGGCGGCATCAATTCGCTGGGCCAGGCAACCTCGGGTGCCGGCGGCGCGGCCATCGGCATCGGCTGGCCGGTCGGCTGCCTGATCTCCGGCCTCTTCGCCATCGGCCTGGCGCAGATCAGCTCGGCCTATCCGACGGCCGGCGGCCTCTACCACTGGGGCTCGATCCTCGGCAACCGCTTCACCGGCTGGCTCGCCGCCTGGCTCAACCTGCTTGGTCTGGTGACCGTTCTCGGCGCCATCAATGTCGGCACGTTCTATTTCTTTTTCGGCGCCTTCGGTTCCTATTTCGGCATCGAAGACACGCTCATGCACCGCGTGGTCTTCGTCGCGGCGATCACGGGCCTGCAGGCCCTGATCAACCATTTCGGCATCGGGCTCACCGCCAAGCTGACCGACTTCTCCGGTTACCTGATCTTCGCCACCGCCATCCTGCTGACGATCGTCTGCCTGGTGTCCGCACCGAGCTTCGAGTTTGCCCGCCTGTTCACCTTCTCCAACTATACCGGCACGGAAGGCGCTTCTCTGGTCTGGCCGTTCGCCGTCTCGGGCGGTATGGCCTTCCTGCTCGGCCTGCTGCTGCCGATCTACACCATCACCGGCTATGACGCGTCCGCGCATACGTCGGAAGAAACGGTCAAGGCCGCACATTCGGTGCCGAAGGGCATGATCACCTCGGTGGTCTGGTCGGCGGTGTTCGGCTACGTCATGCTGTGCTCGTTCGTGCTCATGCTGCCGAACATGGACGATGCCGCAAAGCAGGGCTGGAACGTGTTCTTCTGGGCCATGGACAGCCAGGTCAACCCGACGGTCAAGGAGATCATGTACTTCCTGATCTTCATCTCGCAGTTCCTCTGCGGCCTTGCCACCGTGACCTCGCTTTCGCGCATGATCTTCGCCTTCTCGCGTGACAAGGGCCTGCCGGGCTCCGCCGCGCTGTCGAAGGTCAGCCCCAAGCACCGCACGCCGGTCGCTGCGATCTGGATCGGCGCCATCCTGTCGGTCCTGTTCGTCTGGTTCACCTCGGCCATCACGATTGCCGGCACGCCGGCCTATTCGATCGTCGTGTCGTGCACGGTCATCTTCCTGTTCCTCTCCTTCGCCCTGCCGATCGCGCTCGGCTTCGTCGCAATCGGTACGCCGAAATGGCCGACCATGGGTCCGTGGAACATCGGTGCCGGTGCCTTCCGTGTCGTCGCCGTTCTCGTCATCCTGGCGATGGCGCTGATCTTCTACATCGGCATCCAGCCGCCGAACGACTGGGCGCTTCCGATCACCATCGGTTTCTTCGTGATCACCGCCGTCGTGTGGTTCGCGTTCGAGAACAAGCGCTTCAAGGGCCCGCCGATCGGCGACGAAGTCGCCCGGCGCCAGGCCGGGATCGCCGCAGCCGAAAAGGCGGTCGGCGAGGCCTGAGCCTTGCACCCGACAATCTCCCCGGCCGCCCGACGGCCGGGGTCTCCTGAACACATGGGAAAAGCGGGCCGGCAGGGCCGGCAACAACAATAATCAGCGGGCTCACTCACATGACCTACACATTCGACGATTTGAAGAAGGATGTTGCCGAAGGCCGCATCGACACTGTGCTCGCCTGTCAGGTCGACATGCAGGGACGGCTGATGGGAAAGCGCTTTCAGGCGGAGTATTTCGTCGAGAGCGCCTATGAGGAAACCCATAGCTGTAACTATCTGCTCGCGACCGACATGGAGATGGAAACCGTGTCGGGCTACAAGGCGACGAGCTGGGAAAAGGGCTATGGCGACTACACCATGAAGCCCGATCTTGCGACGCTGCGGCGCGTGCCGTGGCTCGAAGGCACGGCACTGGTGCTGTGCGACGTCCAGGACCATCACACCCATGCGGATGTGCCGCATTCGCCGCGTGCCGTCCTCAAGAAGCAGGTGGCCCGGCTCGAGGCCATGGGCTTCAAGGCCTTCATGGCGACGGAACTGGAGTTCTTCCTGTTCGATCAGACCTATGACGATGCCCGTGCCTCCGGCTATCGCGACCTGCAGCTCGCCAGCGGCTATAACGAGGACTATCACATCTTCCAGACCACCAAGGAAGAAGACGTGATGCGGGCGATCCGCAAGGGTCTGCAGGGCGCCGAGATCCCGGTCGAGAATTCCAAGGGCGAAGCCTCCGCCGGCCAGGAAGAGATCAACGTCCGCTACGCCGACGCGCTGACGATGGCCGACCGCCACGTCATCATCAAGAACGCCTGCAAGGAGATCGCCTGGTCGCGCGGCAAGGCCATCACCTTCCTCGCCAAGTGGCACTACAATGCCGCCGGCTCCTCGTCGCACATCCACCAGTCGCTGTGGAGCGTCGACGGCAAGACGCCGCTGTTCTTCGATCCGAACGGCCAGTACGGCATGTCGACGACGATGAAGCACTACATGGCGGGGCTTCTCACCCATGCCAGCGAGATCACCTATTTCCTCGCGCCCTACATCAATTCCTACAAGCGTTTCATGGCCGGCACCTTCGCGCCGACCAAGGCGATCTGGTCGAAGGACAACCGTACCGCCGGCTACCGGCTCTGCGGCGAGGGCTCCAAGGGCATCCGCGTCGAATGCCGCGTCGGCGGGTCCGACCTCAATCCCTATCTCGCCATGGCGGCTCTGATCGCCGCCGGCATCGACGGCATCGAGCGCAAGCTCGAGCTGGAGCCGGCCTTCACGGGGGATGCCTACGGGGCCAGCGACGTGCGCGAGATCCCGCGGACGCTGCGCTCGGCCGCGGTCGCGCTCAACGGCTCGGCCATGCTGCGGCATGCCTTCGGCGACGAGGTCGTCGAGCACTATGTGCGCGCCGCCGAGTGGGAGCAGGAGGAATACGACCGCAAGATCACCGACTGGGAGGTGGCCCGCGGCTTCGAGCGCGCCTGATCCGGTGCGGCCGCCGGCAGCTATGCCTGTCGGCCGCCCTATCCCTTTCGGGTGATATTCCCGCCGCTCGAATGGCGGTATGACACATTCACGGCCCTTCGCGGTACTACCGGGGAGGGCGTTCGTGCCGGCAGGCACCGGACATGCGTTCGCGCGGTCCGGGCGGGGCAGGGCGGTTGCGCCATCTTGGCAGATGGCGCGCGATCCGACTTCGCGCTACTGGCTGGCGAGGCTTTCAAGGAGCAACTGAAAATGAACATGATCAAATGCATTTCGCCGATCGACGGATCGGTCTACGCCGAGCGTCCGGCCATGTCGCTGGATGCCGCAAGCGAAGCGGTGGCGCGCGCGCGCAAGGCGCAGAAGGCCTGGGCCCGCCGTCCGCTCGAAGAACGTGTGCAGCTCGTCCTCAAGGGGGTCGCGCGCCTCAATGAGATGAAGGACGAAGTGGTTCCGGAACTCGCCCATATGATGGGCCGTCCGGTGCGCTACGGCGGCGAGTTCAAGGGCTTCAACGAGCGCTCCAACTATGTCGCCTCGATCGCCGCCGACGCGCTGGCGCCGCTGGTGATCGAAGACAGCGCCACCTTCGAGCGCCGCATCGAGCGCGAGCCGCATGGCGTCGTGCTGGTCATCGCGCCGTGGAACTACCCCTACATGACGGCGATCAACACGGTCGCGCCCGCGCTCATGGCCGGCAATACGGTCGTCATCAAGCATGCGACGCAGACGCTGCTCGTCGGCGAGCGCATGGTGCGCGCCTTTGTCGAGGCCGGCGTTCCCGACGACGTCTTCGTCAACCTCTTCCTCGACCACGCCACCACTTCGGCGCTGATCGCCACCGGCAATTTCAACTTCATCAACTTCACCGGTTCGGTCGAGGGCGGCCGCTCCATCGAGCGGGCTGCCGCCGGCACCTTTGCCGGCATCGGCCTCGAACTCGGCGGCAAGGATCCGGGCTATGTGATGGAGGATGCCGATCTCGACGCCGCCGTCGACACGCTGATGGACGGCGCCACCTACAATTCCGGCCAGTGCTGCTGCGGCATCGAGCGCATCTATGTGAACGAGAACCTCTACGATGCCTTCGTCGAGAAGTCGGTCGCCTGGGTGTCGAACTACAAGCTCGGCAATCCGCTCGATCCGGAAACGACGTTGGGTCCGATGGCGCATCGCCGCTTTGCCGCGCATGTGCGCGAGCAGATCGCCGAGGCCGTCGCCAAGGGTGCCAAGACGCTCGTCGATCCGAAGCTCTTCCCGCAGGATGACGGCCATGCCTATCTGATGCCGCAGATCCTGGTGAACGTCGATCATTCCATGTCCTTCATGAAGGACGAGACCTTCGGTCCGGCCGTCGGCATCATGAAGGTCAAGAACGACGAGGAAGCGCTCGCCCTGATGAACGACAGCCCCTACGGCCTGACGGCTTCGCTGTGGACGCAGGATCCGGAGCGGGCCGCCCGCATCGGCCGCGAGATCGAGACCGGCACCGTGTTCATGAACCGCGCCGACTATCTCGACCCGGCGCTGTGCTGGACCGGCTGCAAGGAGACCGGCAAGGGCGGTTCGCTCTCGGTCCTCGGCTTCCAGAACCTCACCCGTCCGAAATCCTACCACCTCAAGAAGGTCACGAAATGAATATCGTCGCAAACTGGAGCTATCCCACCGCCATCAAGATGGGACGCGGCCGCATCAAGGAACTGGCGGACGCCTGCAAGTCGCTCGGCATGAAGAAGCCGCTGCTGGTCACCGATCGGGGCCTGGCGCCGATGCAGATCACCCAGACCGCGCTCGACGTTCTGGAGGAAGCCGGCCTCGGCCGCGCCCTCTTCGCCGACGTCGATCCGAACCCCAATGAGATCAATCTCGAGGCCGGCATCAAGGCCTACAAAGATGGCGGCCATGACGGCGTCGTCGCCTTCGGCGGCGGCTCGGGCCTCGATCTCGGCAAGTGCGTGGCCTTCATGGCCGGCCAGACGCGCCCCGTCTGGGACTTCGAGGACATCGGCGACTGGTGGACGCGGGCCAATTCCGACGGCATCGCGCCGATCGTCGCGGTCCCGACCACGGCCGGCACCGGTTCCGAGGTCGGCCGCGCCTCGGTCATCACCAATTCCAAGACGCATGTGAAGAAGATCATCTTCCATCCGAAGTTCCTGCCCGGCGTCGTCATCTGCGATCCGGAACTGACCGTCGGCATGCCGAAGATGATCACGGCCGGCACCGGTATGGATGCGTTCGCCCATTGCCTGGAAGCCTATTCCTCGCCCTTCTACCATCCGATGAGCCAGGGCATTGCGCTCGAAGGCATGCGACTGGTCAAGGAATACCTGCCGCGCGCCTACAAGGACGGTACCGACCTCGAAGCCCGCACCAACATGATGTCGGCTGCCGCCATGGGCGCCGTCGCCTTCCAGAAGGGCCTCGGTGCGATCCATTCGTTGTCGCACCCGATCGGCGCGGTCTACAACACCCATCACGGCATGACCAATGCGGTCGTCATGCCGCCGGTGCTGCGCTTCAACCGCTCGGCCATCGAAGAGAAGATCGCCCGCGCGGCGTCCTATCTCGGGATCTCGGGTGGTTTCGACGGCTTCTACGACTACGTCCTGTCGCTGCGCGCCGAGCTCGGCGTTCCCGAAAACCTGACCGCCATGGGCATCAAGTCTGACCGGGTCGACGAACTGACCGCCATGGCGATCGAGGATCCGAGCTGTGGCGGCAATCCGGTGAAGATGACGCTGGAGAACACCAAGGCGCTCTTCCTCGACTGCTTCTGAACGGCCGAAAGTTAACAAACGTCAAGGCCCGCGGCACGGACAGTGCCGCGGGCTTTTTTCTTTGCCGATCAGGGGCATGAGGCGGCGGTACTACCATTTTTGGGGAGGCGGGAAAGGGTGGCTCTTACCAGTTTGTTAACCATAATTAGCAATGATGCATTTACTGACACCATGAGCCAAGGGTGCCTTCAAGAGCGATGAGACGCTCGGTCCATACCCTTTCGAGGAAACAGCATGCCAGTCATCTCATTTGCCAATGCCAAGGGCGGAGCCGGCAAGACCACTGCCGCCTTGCTGCTTGCGACCGAACTCGCCCACCAGGGTTATCGGGTCGCCATCCTCGATGCCGATCCCCAGCGCTGGATCACCCAGTGGCACGAAGCCTCCGGCTTCCAGCACAATATCGAAGTGATTTCCGAGGTGTCGGTTGCCTCGATCCAGGGCCATCTGCGCGAAACGGCCCGCACCGCCGACTACACGATTATCGATCTCGCCGGTGCGCGCGACGCCATCGTCACCACGGCCATCGGCCTGTCCGACCATGTGATGATCCCCGTGCAGGGCTGTGCGATGGACGCCAAGGGCGCCGCGCAGATCCTCGACCTCATCAAGATGATGGAAAGCGCCGGCCGCCTCATTATCCCCCATTCGGTGGTACTGACGCGGGTTACCTCGATGGTAACGACCCGCGCGCTGCTGACCATCAAGGGCCTGCTTTCCGCCCGCGGCGTCAACGTCATGGATACGCCGATCGTCGAGCGCAGCGCGTTCCGTGAGATTTTCGACTGCGGCGGCACGCTCTACAGCATGGACGCGGGCCGGATCAGCAATCTCGACAAGGCGCGCGAGAATGCCCAGGCCTTCGCCGGCGAGGTTCGCCGCCTGCTGCCGGCCAAGGTCATCCGCAGCCAGGAGCCGCGCCGCATCTTCCGGGTCGTTCGAAACGCTGCTTGATCCTCCTCCCACTCCTCCCGAGCAGCGCAATGAAAGAGCCGCCAGATTTTCATCTGGCGGCTCTTTTCTTTGTCCTGTGTCGTTTCAGGAGTAAGCGGGCGTCAGTCGATGAATTCGACGGTGACGCCGGGCTTGGCCATCTTGGCGAGTTCGGTCGCGTCCCAGTTGGTCAGACGAATGCAGCCGTGGCTCTGGGTGCGGCCGATCTTCGACGGTTCCGGCGTGCCGTGAATGCCGTAGGTGGGCTTCGACAGCGCCATCCAGACCGTGCCGACCGGACCGTTCGGGCCCGGCGGAATGGAGAGGACCTTGTCGTTGGCGCCCTGCTGGAAGTTGATCTTCGGGTTGTAGGTGTAGCCCGGATCGAAGGCGATGCGTTCGACGGTGACGGTGCCCGAGGGGGAGGGCGTATCCGTCGAGCCGATGCTCGCCGGATAGGCGGCGATCAGCGCGCCGTCGGCGCCGTAGGCGAAGACCTGTTTCAGCCCCTTGTTGGCGACGATCCGCGCGACCTCGCCCTTCTTGGTCTGGCCGGGATCGACGACCTTGATCGTCGTGCCGGGAATGGTGAAGTCGATGCCGGGGTTGAGGGCCTTCAGATAGGCCTCGTCCATGTGGAACTTCTCGGCCAGCATTTCCGTGGTCGAGGTGTAGGAAAGCGCCGGAAGCTGCGCCTTGTGGGCGTAGTCCTCGGGAATGGCGGCGACGTAAGGGCCCGCCGCGTCGCCGGGCGTGATGGTATAGGCGGTGATCGCCAGTCCGCCCGACAGGCGAAGGCGCTCGAGGATGTCCTCGGCATTGTTCGGGTCGATCGTCTCGCCGGTGATTTCCTGCCAGGCGACCAGCGCCTTGTTGACGTTCTGGCCCATCTTGCCGTCGATCACGCCGGGGGAGACGCCCTCGCGATCGAGGAAGACCTGCAGCGCGGTGATTTCCAGCTGCGACAAATTGCTCTTCACCGGGATTTCCGGCGTGACGGTGCGCGCGGGTGACTGATCCATCGGCGGTGCCATGTCCGGTCCGCCGGACGGCATGTCCGGCAGCGGCTCGCCGAGATCCTGCCGGTCGACGGCGCCGGGCGAGGGGATCGCGCCGGTGACGATCGCGTCATCTTCCCAGACCGGCTGCGGGTCGCCGAATTCGTCGTAGGCGGCGGGCGCCCGGGCCTCGCGCTGGCGCGGGAAATAGGTCTCGGCGGGCACTTCGGTGGCCACCAGATTGCCGTAGCGGTCGATCAGCACGCGCCGGCCCATGCGATCGCGGCTGATCACCACGTCGCCCTCTTCGGGCACGTAGTCGAGCAGGTCGCCGTCCGGCGATACCAGCAGCACGGAACCGTTGCGGTAGCCATAGGGGTCGTTGGCAAGGGCGGATGTAGCCACGCCGGCCTGCAGGGCCGCGATGGACGCCACAATCACTCCCGCTCTCAGCATGTCGATCAAGATTCGGTTCCTTCTTTTGCGCATCCGACAAACCCGCCAAATTTGACACTAGTGTGGAAAAGGTGAATTCATGGTGAATATTGTTTTAAAAACCGACTCCTGGGGGGAGGCGGAATATTTTGGGCGCTGCAGCGCGAGGCTTCGGCCTGCCTGCTCATCGTACGGGGGAACGATGCCGAATCGGTTTGATATTGATAATTTTCTGCCATATCGCCTCAGCCGTGTCGCTGAACGATTGAGTGCCCACTTCATGCGCTTCAGCGGCGTGGGCGAGGACATTTCCTGGGCGGAGTGGCAGGTTCTCTGGTCGCTGGGCGAGCGGATCCACAAGACGGCGAAGGCGATTTCCGGCCATTCCGGGCTGACCAAGACCAAGATCAGCCGGGCGGTCAAGGCGCTGGAGGATCGCCGCTGGCTGGAGCGTTGTCGCGACCACGACGACCGACGGTTCGAACTGCTGGCGCTGACGGCCCCCGGCATGGAGGGTTACGCCATGCTCAAGAGGCGGGCCACCGACTACCAGCGATGGCTTGAAGGGGCGATCGATTTGCCGTACCTCAGGTCGCTTGCGGACGGATTGTCCGGTGTCGAAATGATGATCGCCAGCGGCCAGTTCACGGCGCCGCAACCGTCGATGGGGGAGCCTGCGGCATGATGGAATTCAAGGGGCGGAAGGGTCCGGCGCTGACGCTGGACGAGGGTTCCGTCCTCGATATTGGCGCCTGCGTGGTCGGCGGCGTCGACCTGGCGCCTGGCCGGGCGATCCCCGACGACGGCGACCCGCGCATCGACCATTCGCTCGAAGGCTTCTTGTTCACCTGCGGGCCGGACCATATTCGCCATCCGGAATCGATCGCAGGCAGAAGCGGGCCCCGCTATCCGCTGCATGGATCCTTCTCGTCGCATCCGGCGCGTGATGTCGCGCTCTCGGTCGAGGACGGCGACACCACGTGCCGCGCGAGCGTTGACGTCACCCTGGCGGATGGCGGCCGCGCGCGTCTCGACCGTTGCTGGCGCCTGAATGGCGAGACGGGGGAGGTGATCCTTACCGACACCGTCACCAATACCGGTACCACGGCTTTCCCGGCGTTTCTCATGTACCACATGAACCTCGGGGCGAAACACTTCGACGACGGCGTGCGGCTCGAAGGCGCCATGCTGGACGGCGGCGGTTTTCCTTGGGCCTTCGGCGAGGGCGACGGGGGCGTGTTCTGCGTTCCTGCCGGTCAGGGCGGATGGGCCCAGGTGCGGCTCGGGCCGATCGCGGCGATCGGCGGCAAGACCCTGGTGGTGCGCTTCCGCACGGATACGCTGCCGTTCCTGCAGGTCTGGCGCAACCAGGCGGCGCCGGCGCATGTGCTCGGGATCGAGCCGGTCTCGCACCGCTGGGAACCGCGCGAGAAGCTTTCGGAGCTTGGAGAATTCGTCGATCTAGCGCCCGGCGAAAGCCGCGACTACGCGCTCTCCTTCGCCTTCGTCTGAGGCCGCGCGCGGCGGGGAAACGGGGCGGCCGGCGATTGACGCCCGCCTGCCCGCATCGTAGATGTTTGCCCCTCGCAAGCAGGGAGACCGCCATGAACATTTCGCAGATTGACGAAGAATATTCCGTGACCGGCCAGATTTCGGTCGACGATCTCGACACGATCAAGGCGCTCGGCTTCAAGTCCATCGTCTGCCATCGCCCGGATGGCGAAGAGGCCGGCCAGCCGACCTTTGCCGAGATCGCTCGGCGTGCAGAAGAACTCGGCCTCAAGATCGCCCATGTGCCGGTCGGCCCGATGGGCGTCACGCCGGATGCCATCTCGGGCATGGTCGATGCGCTCGACGATTTCGACCGGCCGATGCTCGGCTATTGCCGCTCCGGCGCGCGTTCCACCGCGACCTACCAGAAGAGCCAGCACCTGCGCGGCTGAGCAAGCCTTGGCGGCTTTCGCTCGCCCTCCCACCATTCCGTCCCATCACGTGCAACAGGAGTATTTGCCATGACCATCAAGCGTATCGAGCCGGGCGCCCGCATGAGCGGCGCCGTCGTCCACGGCAACACCGTCTATCTGGCCGGCCAGGTCGGCGACGGCACGTCCGTCACCGAACAGTCGAAGTCGGCTCTGGCTGAAGTCGAACGCCTGCTGGCGCTGGCTGGCTCGGACAAGTCGAAGATCCTGCAGACGATCATCTACCTCTCGGACATGTCGACCTTCGGCGAAATGAACGCCGTCTGGGAAGCCTGGATCGACCCGAAGAACCCGCCGGCCCGCGCCACCAGCGAAGCAGCGCTGGCGACCCCGGACTACAAGGTCGAGTTCATCGTCACCGCGGCGATCTGAATCGGGACTCTGCTTCCGATTGAGCAACGGCCTGGCAGTTGATGTACCGGGCCGGAGTGCTGATTGCAGGCACTTTATGAATTTGAAGCGCTCATACCGTTTGAGCGCTTTTTCTATTTGCGCGCATCGCGAACGGGTGCTGCTTCATCTGTCCTAAAAGGCTAAAGTCAGATCGATATTGACGCTTCTGTTTCTTCGTGGAGTTGCCATGTCCCGAATTCTATATGACGGCACCTTGTTTGCAGACTATTTCCAGTTCTTCCTGTGTGACGAAAACAATTCACAATTGCCTGAGGACTATTCGGAAGAGAGCATCAGGCAGCGTCTCATCATGGCTCCGCACGCGGCGATTGTGCATGCCGCGCGGAATGCTGATGTGGACGTGCTCGTCGAATGGCACGATGAGAGGCCGGCACCGGAGCTTGCAGCATTCGATCACGTCGTGGAAGCCGGCTTCTTCACGGATTCCGGCCGGCTGATGCTGGCGGGGCTCATGGACTACACAGAAACATCCGCCCGCCTTCAGGTGCCGGTGGGGCCGGTGGGTCTGCGCGTCAGCATGTCCGGATTTCAGACCATCGACCACACCGGACTTGAGGGACAGGACCGCTATCTGCTTCAGCTTTGGCCGGCAAAGGAAATGGCGGGCGTGCAGGTGCTGAAGGCCTGGCCAGGCCTTTAGCGTTTGCCGGATTTCTCACGCCCTCACGCGAGTTTACGCGCGGCCTCAAAGGTCCGTTCAAGTCCAGCGACAAGACGGGCGGCATCTTTGAAGTCTGCCGCCGATCTCCATGCAAGCCCCCGGCGCTCCTGACGGCTTGCCGGGTAGGTCCTCCGTTGGACCAATTGCCGCGTCAGGTCTTGTCGCGGATCTGCGTCAGCGTCTTCATCGGCGTGATCGCTTCCGGGTCGAGCTTGATCTCGATGATCGACGGCTTGCCCGAAGCGCGGGCGCGCTCGAAGGCGCCGGCAAAATCCTCCGTCGCCTCGACCTTCTCGCCATGCCCGCCGTAGGCGCGGGCGAAGGCGGCGAAGTCGGGGTTGGTCAGGTCGGTGGCGCTGACGCGGCCGGGATATTCTCGCTCCTGGTGCATGCGGATCGTGCCGTAGATGCCGTTGTTCACCAGGCAGACGATGATCGGCAGATCGTAGCGGATGGCGGTGGCGAATTCCTGTCCGTGCATCATGAAGCAGCCGTCACCGGCAAAGCAGATGACTTCGCGGTCCGGATGCAGCGCCTTGGCAGCGACGGCGGCGGGCAAGCCATAGCCCATCGAGCCGGAGGTCGGGGCGGCCTGGGTGGCGAAGTCGCGGAAGCGGTGGAAGCGGTGCACCCAGGTGGCGTAATTGCCGGCGCCGTTGGTGAAGATCGTGTCCTCGGCCGTGTTGGCCTCGATCCAGTCCATGATCGGCCCCATGCGAACCGGGCCGGGGCCTTGGGTCGGCGGCGTCGACCAGGAGAGATAGGCGGTGTGCATGGCCTCGGTGCGGGCGGCCCAGACGGGCTGCTCCGGTGCCTTCAAGGACTTGAGCGCGCCGACGAACTCGACCGGGGCAGCGCAAATGGCGAGATCCGGGCGATAGACGCGACCGAGCTCGGAGGGATCCGGATAGACATGCACGAGCGTCTGCGACGGGTAGGGGACGTCGAGCAGTGTGTAGCTGGAGGACGGCATTTCCGAGAAACGGCCGCCGATCAGCAGCACGAGGTCGGCCTCCTTGATCTCCCTCGACAGAGCCGGATTGATGCCGATGCCGACATCGCCGGCATAGGAGGCGTTCAGGTGGTCGAACAGCATCTGGCGGCGGAAGGAGCAGCCGATCGGCAGCTTCCAGCGGTTGGCGAAATCCTCGAATTCGGAAACGGCTTGCTTGGTCCAGCGCGTGCCGCCGAGAATGGCGATCGGGCGCTTGGCGGTGGCGAGCATTTCGCCCAGCTGCTCGATCTGCGACGGGCCGGGATGGGCTTCAACAGGCATGGCGGCCTTGGCGGCCGGGGCCTCGACCTCGTCCACCAGCATGTCTTCCGGCAGCGAGAGAACGACCGGGCCGGGGCGGCCGGAGGTGGCGACGGCAAAGGCGCGGGTGACGAATTCCGGGATGCGGCGGGCGTCGTCGATCTCGCCGACCCATTTGGCGAATTCGGTGAAGGCGCGGCGGTATTCGACCTCCTGGAAGGCCTCGCGCTCGCGCATGTCGCGTCCGACCTGGCCGATGAACAGGATCATCGGGATCGAATCCTGCCGGGCGATGTGCAGGCCGGCGGTGGCGTTGGTGGCGCCCGGACCGCGCGTCACCATGCAGATGCCGGGCTTGCCGGTCAGGCGGCCCCAGGCGTCGGCCATCATCGCGGCACCACCTTCCTGGCGGCAGACGAGCGTCTCGATGCCGCTGTCGCGCAGCGCGTCGAGAACGGCCAGATAGCTTTCGCCCGGCACGCAGGAGACGCGTTCTACGCCGTTCGCCTTGAGCGCCTCGACGATCAGTTCCCCGCCAGTCTTCTTCATTGGTTTCTCTCCCTTTCGATCTCGGCCAGTTCGGCGAGAATTTCTTGTTGATGCTCGCCGACGCGCGGGCTCGGGCGCGCGTAGCGCAGCGGCGTCTCGGACAGGACGATGGGCGTGCGCACGCCGGGGATGACATTGCCGTCGGCATCCTCGAGTTCGATGCGCAGCTCGCGGGCCTTGACCTGCGGGTCGTCGAACATCTCGGCGATCGAGTTGATCGGCCCGGCCGGCACGGCATTGGTCTCGCAGGCGGTCAGGAGATCGCGCTTGGCCCATTTCGCCGTCTCGGCGGTGACGATGCGGCGGACCTCGACCTTGTTGGCGACGCGGGCCTTGTTGGTGGCGAAGCGCTCGTCCTCGGCGACCCCGGCAATGCCGAGAATGGCGCAGAGGCGCTTGAACTGGCCGTCATTGCCGACGGCGAGGATCAGATGGCCGTCGGCGGTCGGCACGACCTCGTAAGGCGAGATGTTGGGATGGGCATTGCCGAGCCGGACCGGGGCCCTGCCCGAGATCAGGTAGTTGAGGTTCTGGTTGGCGAGCACGCCGGACATCACGTCGAGCAGCGCCATGTCGACGAACTGGCCTTCGCCGGTCTTCATCACATGGATCAGCGCTGCCTGGATGGCGGTGACGGCGTAGATGCCGGTGAAGATGTCGGCGATCGCCACGCCCGCCTTCATCGGCTGGCCGTCCGGTTCCCCGGTGATCGACATGAAACCCGACATGCCCTGGACGATGTAGTCGTAGCCGGCGAATTCGGCATAGGGGCCATTCTGCCCGAAGCCGGTGATCGAGCAGTAGACGAGCTTCGGGTTGACCGCCTTAAGGCTTTCGTAGTCGAGGCCGTATTTCTTCAGGCCGCCGAGCTTGAAGTTTTCGATCACCACGTCGGCGCTGGCGATCAGGCGTTTGACGATCTCCTGGCCCTCCGGCGAGCGGAAGTCGATGGCGATCGAGCGCTTGTTGCGGTTGGTCGAGTGGTAATAGGCGGCCGACAGGTTCTCGCCGTCCTTGCCCTCGACGAAGGGCGGTCCCCAGGCGCGCGTGTCGTCGCCGCCTTCCGGGTTCTCGACCTTGATGACGTCGGCGCCGAGATCGGCGAGCATCTGCCCGGCCCAGGGGCCGGCCAGCACGCGGGCGAGCTCGATCACGCGGATGCCGGCAAGCGGCGGCTTCTTGACGGGGTTTTCGGTCATGCTGGGTCCTGTCATGGCGCAAGCGTGGCGTTCTCGGAGACCGGCTTCGAGGTGAAGCGGCGTTCCCGCCAGATGATGAAGAGGCCGGAGCCGATGATGATGGCGATGCCCAGCCATTTGATCGGGTCGGGGAAGTCGCGGAAGACCAGCCAGCCGAAGATCGTCGTGGTGACGATCTCCAGATACTGCAGCGGTGCCAGCGTCGAGGCCGGGGCCGAGCGATAGGCATAGACGCCGAATATGCCCGAAATCGCCGCGGCAAGGCCGACGCTGGTCATCCACACCATGCTGGTAAGATCGGGCAGGCTGGGCGCGAAGATCGACGGCATGCTTTGGCCGAAGAGGCCGATGGCCGCGGCCGAGATCACCAGACCCCAGAAGCCGGTCTCGATCTGCATCGACCACGGGTCCTCGCGATGGGCGAGCTTGCGAGTCAGGATGGCGAAGATGGCGACGCACAGCGCCGAGACCGCCGGCAGAAGGGCGATGAAACCGACCTCCTCGAAGCTCGGCTGGATGATCAGCAGCGCCCCGCAGAAGCCCACGGCGCAGGCGGTGTAGCGACGCCAGCCGATGGTTTCCTTGAGGAATATGCTGGAAAGGACCGTCAGGATGATCGGCTCGATGAAGAAGATCGCCACGGCATCGGCAACCGACATCACCGAGAGCGCCGTGACGTAGCAGACCATGGAGAGCGCGATCAACCCGCCGCGCGCGACGTGGTAGCGGGTATTGGTCCGCGAGAAACGCGGGAGGGTCTGCCGCCAGACGAAGATCGGCAGCATGAAGACCATCTGGAAGAAGAACCGTACCGCGGTGATCTCCATCGGCGAGGTGGTCTCGGTGGCGAGCTTGGAGAAGATGTCGATGAACGGCGCGATCAGCACCGCGGCGACCATCAGCAGCAGACCGATCGTTACATCCGGGGACGAGGCGGGCAGGGCCGGCGCGGGCGGTCCGGGTGGGGTGGTCATCGCGGGCCTTGCTCTTCTGCGGTCAGGACCGCCTGCAGCTTTGCGCTTGCGGTGCTACGGACAAGTTACTCTTGAGATATCTATAGCTTCGCCCTTTGGCGGAAGCACTTGAATTTCTCTCATGGGATCATTCCGTTTCGGCATCGCCAGGGCTTCAGGCCTTGTGCGCCCCGGCCTGCGCCGTCACCGCGTCGCACCAGGCGACGAAGTCCGAGGTCGCTCCCTCACGGCCGATCTCGTTCAGCGTTTCGTGGCGCATGTCGGGGTAGATCCGGGTGGTGACCGCCCGGAAGCCGAGCCCGGCCAGACGTTTGCTCAGCCATTCGATCGCCCGGGCATTGTCGGTCGCCGGGTCTTGCCCGCCGCCCACCAGGTGGATCGGCTTGTCCTTCGGCAGACGCTGCAGCTGCTCCGCCGAGGCGCCGCGGAAAGTCAGGGTGAACACGTCGCGCCAGAGCGAGACGCTGGCGTCGAAACCGCAGAGCGGGTCGCTGACATAGGCATCGACTTCCTGGACATCGCGCGACAGCCAGTCGGCATCGGTCCGGCGGTTGGGAATGCGCTTGCCCCAGGCCAGGAAGGTGGCGCGCGGCAGAATCAGGCTCGGCACGTCCGAGCCCTTGAGCATGCGCTCGATCGCCAGCACCCCTTGGGCGAACCGTCCGGCGAGCCCCGGATTGAAGTTGGAATTCCACACCGCCAGCGCATCGAAGGCCTCGGGATGATCCGTCACGGTGTTGAGGGCGGCGAGCCCGCCCATGGAATGGCCGAAGAGGATGACCGGCAACCCGGGATACTGTCCGACCGCCAGCTCACGCATGGACAGCGTGTCGGAGATCACGGCCTTCCAGCCTTCGCGCCGGGCGAAGCGGGCGCGGGGCGCACCGACTGCGGTCGTCTCCCCATGGCCGCGGTGGTCGTGGGCAAAGACGTGGTAGCCGGCGGCCGACAGCGCTTCGGCGAAGCGGCGGTAGCGGCGCGAATGTTCGGCCAGCCCGTGGCACACGATGACGATTCCGCGCGCCGTGCCCGCTGCTTCCTCAAGGTGATAGCTGAGCTCCGCGCCCGTGACCGTTGCAAGCTGCCTGCTGGTTTCGAATGCCATTGCCGTCCTCCCCAAACTCGGATCAAGGGTTAAAGGGCATCAGGCGGGGCCGCAAAGGAATTTTTTCTGACAGTGCCTCGCTGAACGACGGGCGGCCGTCGGCGCGCGTGGAGGGTTCGCGTGGCGTTGAAACGGGCCGGATGGCGACGGCTCTAGCCAGAAAAGAGCCCGGCCCGGCTGCGTTTCGCATTGCCCCGTGCGGCGCTTTCGCCTACATAGCGGCAAATCCCCTTCACGCCCGCGGAGCAATTCAACACGATGGCACGTCAGTTCATCTATCACATGGCCGGCCTGAACAAGGCCTTCGGTGCCAAGAAGATCCTCGAAAACGTCAATCTGTCCTTCTACCCCGATGCCAAGATCGGTATCCTGGGTCCGAACGGTGCGGGTAAGTCGACCGTTCTCAAGATCATTGCCGGTCTCGACAAGGAATATACCGGCGAAGCCTGGCTCGCCGAAGGCGCAACGCTCGGCTATCTCGAGCAGGAACCGCATCTCGACCCGACCAAGACCGTGTTCGAGAACGTCATGGAAGGCGTCTCCAAGAAGACGGCGATCCTCGAGCGCTACAACGAACTGATGATGAACTATTCCGACGAGACGGCGGACGAGGGCGCCAAGCTCCAGGACATGATCGACAGCCAGAATCTCTGGGATCTGGAAAACCAGGTCGAAATGGCCATGGACGCGCTGCGCTGCCCGCCGGGCGACGCCGACGTCACCAGCCTTTCGGGCGGCGAGCGCCGTCGTGTGGCACTCTGCAAGCTGCTGCTGTCGCAGCCGGACCTGCTGCTGCTCGACGAACCGACCAACCACCTCGACGCCGAGACGATCGGCTGGCTGGAAAATCACCTGCGCCAGTATCCCGGCGCCGTGCTGATGATCACCCACGATCGCTACTTCCTCGACAACGTCACCGGCTGGATCCTCGAGCTCGACCGCGGCCGCGGCATTCCCTACGAAGGCAACTACTCGGCCTATCTGCAGGCGAAGGCCAAGCGCATGCAACAGGAAGCCCGCGAAGATGCCGGCCGCCAGAAGGCGATCTCGCGCGAACAGGAATGGATTGCATCGAGCCCGAAGGCCCGCCAGGCCAAGTCCAAGGCGCGTATCAAGTCCTACGAGCAGCTGGTCGAAGCCGCCGAGAACGTTCGTCCCGGCGACGCGCAGATCATCATCCCGGTCAGCGAGCGTCTCGGCCAGGTTGTCATCGAGATGGACGGCGTGACCAAGGGCTACGGTGACCGCGTACTGATCGAAGACCTGACCCTGAAGCTGCCGCCGGGCGGCATCGTCGGCGTCATCGGCCCGAACGGCGCCGGCAAGACGACGCTGTTCCGCATGATCACCGGCCAGGAAAAGCCTGACAGCGGCTCGATCCGCATCGGCGACACCGTGCATCTCGGTTATGTCGACCAGAGCCGCGACACGCTCGACGGCAACAAGACCGTGTGGGAGGAAATCTCGGGCGGCGCCGAAATCATCAAGCTCGGCAAGTTCGACATGAACAGCAGAGCCTATTGCGGCGCCTTCAACTTCAAGGGCGGCGACCAGCAGCAGAAAGTCGGCAACCTCTCGGGCGGCCAGCGCAACCGCGTGCACCTCGCCAAGATGCTGAAGGCCGGCGGCAACGTGCTGCTGCTCGACGAACCGACCAACGACCTCGACACCGAAACGCTCGGTGCGCTCGAGAACGCGCTGGAAAGCTTCGCCGGCTGCGCGATCATCATCTCGCACGATCGCATGTTCCTCGACCGTCTCGCCACCCACATCCTCGCCTTCGAGGGTGACAGCCATGTCGAATGGTTCGAAGGCAACTTCGAGGATTACGAGAAGGACAAGATCCGCCGCCTCGGCGCGGATTCGGTCAACCCGAAGCGGATGAGCTACAAGCGCCTGACGCGCTAAGCTTCCAGGTTCTGCAGAAACCCCGGTTCGCCGGGGTTTTTTGTTGCCGTTTCACCAGCCGCTCTATGGCTTCGTTCACCCGCTGGTGTACCCCTTTGCTGTGGAACGTCGCTTGCTCGTCTGCAGGTTTTCACACTTTGCCCTTGCGCAAGAATCGCGACTGACATAAAGATATGTTTATGTCTTGATTGGGTGAAGAATGACGGCAAACATGAAATTCGGCGTCGACGCCCTGGTGGAATTGCTGAAGGCGGCCGGCGAGCCGACACGCCTGCGGCTGCTGGCGCTGCTCTCGGCGGGTGACCTGACGGTTACCGACCTGACCGACATTCTCGGCCAGTCGCAACCGCGCATCTCCCGCCATCTGAAGCTGCTGGCCGAAGCGGGGCTGATCGACCGCTATCAGGAGGGCGCCTGGGCCTATTTCCGCCTCAAGCAGGATGGCGAAGCGGCGGCGCTTGCCAATATGCTGCTGGCCGCCACCTGCGAGAACGACGCCGTGCTCCTGCGCGACAGCGAACGCCTGGCCGCCGTCAAGCGCGCGAGGGCAGAGCGGGCCCAGGAATATTTCAAGCGCAACGCCTCCGAATGGGACGAGCTGCGCCGCCTGCATGTCGACGACACTGCCGTCGAGGCCAAGCTGCTCGAGCTGATCGGCACCGAGACGGTCGACGCGCTGCTCGATCTCGGCACCGGCACCGGCCGCATTCTCCAGCTTCTGCAGGACGGCTACCGCCGCGCGACGGGCATCGACGCCAGCCGCGACATGCTGGCGGTGGCGCGTGCCAATCTCGACAAGGCCGGCGTGCTCAAGGCTTCGGTCCGCCACGGCGACATTCTCAACCTGCCGCTCGACGGCAACGAATACGACATCGTCATCATCCACCAGGTGCTGCACTTCCTCGTCCAGCCCGAGCTGGCGCTCGCCGAGGCAAGCCGCATGCTGAAGGCCGGCGGGCGGCTGATCATCATCGATCTGGCTCCGCACACGCTCGAATACCTGCGGGAAGAGCATGCCCATGTGCGGCTCGGTTTTTCGCACCAGACCATGGCCGAATGGCTGGCGAAATACGGCATGTCGGTCGAGCGGACCGAGGACCTGCCGCCCGGCAGCACCGCCAGCCGCGGGCTGACCGTGACCATCTGGCTCGCGCGCAAGGGCGGCGAGACCTCAGAAGCGCAATTGAGCGGGACCGCCGCACAGACCGGGAGCAGGTGAATGGCGATTGACGATCGAAACGGCAAGACCGCCGAGCGCCTGCGCTACTCCTTCGAGTTCTTTCCGCCGAAGTCGGAAGACATGGCGGACCAGCTGTGGAAGACGGTCGACGAGCTGGCCGACTGGGCACCGGATTTCGTCTCGGTGACCTATGGCGCTGGCGGCACGACCCGCGAGCCGACGCTTTCGACCGTGCGCAGACTGATCGCCGAGACGCCGCTTCGCACCGCCGCGCACCTGACCTGCGTCGGCGCGACGAAGGAGGAGGTGCATCAGGTGGTCGAGCAGTTCCGCGCCGTCGGCGTGAAGCACTTCGTCGCCCTTCGCGGCGATCCGCAGGGCGGCATGGGCACGCCCTATCAGCCGCATCCGGGCGGCTATGCCAATGCCGCCGAGCTGGTTGCCGGCTTGCGCGAGCTGGGCGACTTCGAGATCTCCGTGTCGGCCTATCCGGAAAAGCATCCCGAGAGCCCGGACGAGGCGAGCGACATCGACATGCTGAAGCGCAAGGTGGACAACGGCGCCTGCCGCGCGCTCACCCAGTTCTTCTTCGACAACGATATCTTCGAGCGTTACCTCGAGCGGGTGCGGGCGGCCGGCATCTCGATCCCGATCGTGCCCGGCATCATGCCGATCCAGAACCTCACGCAGTTGAAGCGCTTCGCCTCGATGTGCGGCGCGAGCATCCCGGCCTTCCTCGACGAGCGCTTCGCCGGTCTCGACGATCAGCCGCAGGCGCGCGCCGCGGTCGCAGCCGAAGTGGCGGCCGAGCAGATCGAGGATCTCGTCCGGCGCGGCGTTTCCGATTTCCATCTCTACACGATGAACCGTTCGGCGCTGGTCACCGCCACGCTCGGCAATCTTGGCCTGAGGCCGCTTGCCGCGCGCGGGCGGGAAGGGGCGGGCGCTGCCGCCTGAGGCAGGTGCCCGACCGGCAGATACGAAGAAGGCGCATGTCCGATCGGATCATGCGCCTTCTTCATGAAAACTGGAAAGCTCTTACGGCTTAAGGGCCTGACCGCTGACGGTTCCTCTAGGCCTCTTGTTCAACTCATTTGGGTTAGATGAACAGCATTGTGGCAATGAACACAAACGCCGCACCGACGATCAGGACATTGAGAGAGTTCGTAAGTCCCATGTCTGCCTCCTTGTGTTGACCGTTAGATAATATGTCGGATTTGTGTCGCAAGGAAAGCGATTAATGTGCTGCAGTGCCGTCGAAGGCGGTGGAAAACTTGTCGCACCCCCGCGCTTCCGTAGAAAATTCAACCGCTTGCCTAACTTCAGCGATTATTAATATTGCTTAACAAGCGTGATCGGGAGTCGGCCGAGGCGCCTCCGGGAGGCACACATCCGGAGACTCGTCCCATTCATGCTGCACTGCGGCGAAAGCCCGGGAGACGCCCGTCGAGGACGATGAGGGCGATGCCGATCAGCGCCATTCCCACCAGATCCACCGGCTGCAGGGTCTCGCCCAGAAACAGCGCGCCGAGCAGGATCGCGCTCGGCGGCACCAGCAGCGTGACGAGCGACGTATTGGTGGCGCCGGCGAGCGCCATGATGCGGAAGAATAGGATATAGCCGAAGGCGGTCGAGATCAGCGCCAGCGCCAGGATGGCGGCGATCGCTTCGAGCGGCGGCATCGGAATCTGCCAGGAATGGTCGACCAGAAGCGCGGTCGGAAGCATGATCATCGAGGATGCGGTCAGCTGGCCCGTGGCAGTCACCGGCGCAGGCAGGTCGCGGAAGCGCTTGCCGTAGGTCGCGGCGAATCCGTAGGAGATCGCCGCCGTGACCGGCAGAAGCACGGCCCAGAGCGGAATGTCGCTGGCCTTGAATGCGCTCGGACCGATCAGCACGGCCGTGCCGGCAAGGCCGAGCACCGTGCCGGCAAGCTTGGCCGGCGACAGCTTCTCGTCCGCGGTGAAACGGTTGGCGATCAGCATGGTCCAGATCGGCGTCGTGGCGTTGAGAATCGCGGCAAGGCCCGCGCCGATCTCCGTCTGGCCGAAGAGAATCAGCGTGTGCGGGATGGCGTTGTTGATGAGGCCGAGCAGCAGAAACGCTGGCCAGCGTTGCCACAGCGACCGGTAGAGGTCCATGCGGCCATGCAGGTAGATATGCAGCGCCAGCGCGGCGATCGACAGCCGCAGGAAGGCGAGTGTCAGCGGCGGCACATAGGGCACAGCGACCCGGCCGAAGAAGAAGGAGCCGCCCCAGATCAGGCCCAGAAGGGCAAGCAGCGACCAGGTCAGGGCATTGAGGCGGGGCGGGGCGACGGGCGGCATGGACAGGCTCCAGGACAAAGAACAGAAGCCAGCTTTAGGTGAAGGGCGAACCACTGGCCACCCGAAACGTGCCGCGTCTCGCCGCCTCGTGCACGTCGAATTGTGCCAGGTGTTCAGCCGGGGGGGCTGGCAGGCGGACGGGAAGGTCGTGACGACCCTCATGCGTCACGGTACGCGAAAAGGGCGGCCCATGTTCTGGGCCGCCCTTGTTTTAATCAGAGCGCGGCGAGCAGGGCCGGCGTCGCCCAGCCGTCGGCCGGCATGCCGAGGCGCTGCTGTTCCTTCTGGATGGCGATGCGCGTGCCGGAGCCGAGAATGCCGTCGATCTTGCCGACGTCGTAGCCCATCGCCTGCAGCTTGGTCTGCAGCGCCTTCATCTCCTCATCGCCGAGACCCGGCTCCGGATTGCCCTTCTGGTAGGGTTCGGCACCCATCAGGCGTGTGGCGAAATAGGCGGCCGAGGTCGTGTAGATGAACGACTGGTTCCATTCGAGATAGATGTTGAAGTTCGGATAGGTGATGAAGGCCGGTCCCTTGCGGCCCTGCGGCAGCACGATCGAGGCCGGAAGCGCGCCAGAGGCGGTGTTGCCGTCGCGCGGCTTGACGCCGAGCGCGAACCAGTCGGCGGCCGTCATGGTGCTGCCGAAGCCGGTCTTTTCCCAGGGCAGGTTTTCCGGCACCACGACTTCCTGGATCCACGGCTCGCCGCGGCGGAAGCCGAGATGTTCGATGAACTTGGCCGCCGTCAGGATGGCGTCGGGCGAGCTCTTCTTGACGTTGACATGGCCGTCACCGTCACCGTCTATGCCGAAGGCGACGATGTCCTTCGGCAGCATCTGTACCTGGCCGATCTCGCCGGCCCAGGCGCCGGTATTGGTGGCCGGATCGAGGTCACCGTGCTGGACCATGGTGATGAGGTTGAGCAGCTGCGGGCGGAAGAGTTCCGGGCGGCGGCAGTCATGGGCGAGCGTGACGAGCGCGTTGCGCGTGTTGAAATCGCCCTGCACGGCGCCGAAATCGGTCTCCATGGCCCAGAAGGCGGCGATCACGCCGGCCGGCACGCCGTATTCCTGTTCGGCGCGGCCGAAGACCTCGGCATATTGCTGCATCTTCTGGCGGCCGATGTCGAGGCGCGCCTGGCTGACGGTGCGCTTGGAGAATTCGAGGAAGGTCTGCTTGAAGACGCCCTGCGAGCGGTCGCGCGCCAGGACCTTCTGGTCGATCTGCGCCCCGGCAAGTGCGGCGTCCGCGGCCTCGGGTGATGCGCCGGCGGCAACCGCTTCGGCCTTCACGCCCTCGAGAAAGGCGCCGAGATCGCCGCCGCATTGCTGGGCTGCGGCAAGCGAGGAGGTGGCGAGAAGGGCGGAGAGGGCAAGAGCGAGGTGGGAGGCGGTCTTCATGGAATCATCCTTGCGGGTTCGGGCAGTGACTGGGCGCTGCGGCCGAGCAAATACCCCGCTCGTGACGGCGCCGTGAATGGCTTGACGAAATCCGCCCGGTCGCAAGCGGCGGCCGGGCGGAACGATGCAGAAACGATATTGGCCGACTTTTTGACCAAAGCGAGATCGTCGCGGAAAAACTGCGCCCGATGCGGCATTTTTCTCGGCAAAACCAAGGTCGTCAGCGCTTCGAGACGGCGGCGACCCAGTTCTTCCAGTTCTTCTCGGTGCCGGCGAAGACGTTGATGTCGGTATCGCCCTTGATGCCCGGGATGACGCCGGTCGAAGTGTATTGCCAGAAGGCCCAGCGCCGGTCCGGATAGATCTCCTCCGGATGCTGGGCGACGGCGCGGACCCAGAAATGGTAGTCCTGGAAGCTGCCTTCGAGATTGTCGCGGTGGAAGTCGACCGAGGTGTAGATGATCGGCCGCTTGCCGTAATAGGCCTCGATGCGGTCCATGAAGCGCTTCATCTCGGCACGCACGGTCATGGCGCTCGGGCGATAGTTGCAGGTTTTCGAGGTGTGGTTCCATTCCACGTCGAGCACCGGCGGCAGGTGCATCGAGGCCTTCGGCACGTTGCGGATGAACCAGTCGGCCTGTTCGTCGGCGGTCGAGCAGAAATAGTAGAAGTGGTAGGGCGCATGCGGGATGCCGGCGGCGGCGGCCTGGCGCCAGTATTCGTCGAAGCGCGAATCGACGACGTCCTTGCCTTCGGTCGCCTTGATGAAGGCGAAGGAGACGCCGGACTTGCGCACCTTGACCCAGTCGACGTCGCCGTTCCATTTCGACACATCGATGCCGTGCACCTTGTGGTGGTGCGGGGTCTTGGCGCCGAAATCCTGGGGGTCCTTGTCGCCGAAACGCGGCGTCGAGATCGACGCGGTTTCCATCAGGTCATAGCTGGCGGATGTGCAGCCGCTGAAGGTCAGCGCGATCGGCAGGAGCGAGAGAAGAAGCCACCGCATGGAACATCCATAGAAACGAATTCGAGGTCATGCCCCTGATGCGGCGCGCGCACACGCAAATACAAAAGAGGCGCAAACCTCCTTTTGCCTCCATCATCGTTAAATATCGGTTATTTTCAACTGTTCTTATGCGTTCAGGTGCGAATTACCGCGTGCCAGGCATAGCCGCGGCCGACGGTTTCGAATTCCAGCCTTCCGTTCACCGCATCGGCGCTTGAAGCCAGCACCTCGCGGAGCGTCTCCCGGGGGGTGACATGGAAGCGGGAAAGCCAGCCCTGCAGCAGGCGGCGGAACCAGCCGGGCAGGCGCTCCTGCTGGCCGAAGTCGACGATGTGCAGCGATCCGCCGGGCTTCAGCGCGGCAAGCGAAGCGTCGATCGCCTTTTCCCAGTCGGGGATCATCGACAGCGCGTAGGAGATCATGATCCGGTCGAAGCCTGAGACGCCGAAGGCCGCCGCATCGAAGCTGGTGGCATCGGCGACCTGGAGCTGCGGCATGACCGGGATGCCGCGGAAGTTCGCCCGCGCGGAGGTGAGCATTTCGGCGGAGATGTCGAGGCCGTAGAGCCTCGCCGTCGGATGCAGGCGATGGGCGAGCAGGAGATTACGGCCCGTGCCGCAACCGACTTCCAGCAAGGTGCCGTCGCGCGGCACGTCGAGGCGGGCGATCATGCGGTCGCGGCCGAAGAGGTAGTATTTGCGCGTCAGGTCGTAGATGTGCCGCTGGTAGCGATACATGCCGTCCATGCGTTCGGCATGTTCCGCATCGAGGCTTGACGCGGCGGTCGGCTCGACGGCCATCAGGCCTTCCTCTCGTAGATGTGGAAACCACCGTAGATCGCCGAGCGGTCGAGCTTGTTCAGCTCCTGCGAGCGCGCGGCGCGGTAGGTCCACTGGCCAAGCAGTGCGTCGGAGAGGCGCCCGTCGAGAACGCTCTTTTCCGCGGCGGTGCGGAAGATGACGCGGGCGCCGGGGGCGGCGGTGCGGGTGATCTCGCTCCACAGGGCGTTGAGCTGGTCGTCGTTCATCCAGTCCTGCGCGTCGAGCAAGCTGTAGCGGTCGACGCTGCCGGCCGGCTTCGCGGCGAGAAGCTCGGTGAAGTTGGCGTGATGGACCGTCACCCGCGCGGCATTGGCGCGGATCGCCGGATAGTTCTCCGCCCTCAGATAGGTCGGCAGCGCGCCTTCGTTCGGCTTCGGATAGCGGCGGGCGAAGGCCTGCCAGGCGAAGTAGTTGTCCTTGAGTGGGAAGTGGCAGGCGAGCTTTTCCAGCCGGTGGCGCAGCACCGGGGCGATCGTGCCGCCTTCGGAAAGGCTGGCCAGCTCGTCATACTGCTGTGGCGGAATGCCAAGGCCGAAGAGCGAGCTCTTGCGGCTGGTCATCCAGCGGATCAGCGGTTTTTCGAACAAGGGTGCGATGCGCGTGTCGAAGAACTGGCGCTGCTCGCGCAGCGATTTGGTGCGGGCGAATTCGGTGAGATCCACGCCGTGCAGGCGGGCCAGCAGGTGGCCGGCGCCGATGAAGCGGCCGAGCAGTCCGGTGCGGCAGAAATTGCGGTCGAAGGCGGCGATGCGGCGCTTGCCGTCGAGGCCGCGCCGGTTCCAGTAGCTGCGCGTCCAGTCGTCGAGATTGGGGGAAACGTAACGGTCGAAATTGCGGCTGTTGGTGCGGTTGCGCTCGCCGGCGAACTGGCGCACGACGGTCTCGTGATCCGGCATGTGGCGGAAGGTGGCGAGCTTCAGCCGGTTCAGCGCGACATGGTTCGGATTGAGGTCGACCACGTCGATCCGCGAGGGGTGGCGGGAGAGGTAGGCCAGCATGTTGCAGCCGCCGGAACCGATCGTCACGATCGAATGGCCCTCGGCCAGTTCCATGGCCTCCATGTCGACCTCGGGGTCCTCCCAGATCTGGGCATAGACCAGGCCGGAGAACAGGAGTTCGAACAGCCGCTCCGACAGACCGTCGCGGCTCAGCGGCTTGTGCTGCAGCAGGGCGTTCTTGAGCTTGTGGTTCTTGCGAAAGCCGGCATCGGGCGCAACATCGGTCATCTGTGTCAGCCATCCATTGAACGTTGATGGCGTTTAGCCGCGCACTGCTACAGTTTGATGACGCGGCCTGTTGGCGAAGGCGGGCCGGTCCTGCACGTGCAAAAAAGCCGTGTGCAGGGCCATCCGACGCCTTTCGTGCGTCGGCAATTCCTGCTTGCATGGATCGAGATCGGCGGAGGAGACGTCCATGCGACTGTTGGTGAGAGTGCTGAAGGGAGCCGTGCTGACCGCGATCCTGCTGGTCGCGGGCGTGATCGTCTGGCTGTCCGTCGCACCGCCCGAACTGCTGCGGGTCGGCACGGGTTATGCGGCGAAGATGGTCTGCTCCAACGTCTTCCTCGCCGGGCGCGATCCCGAGGCGGTCTTGGCGCTCGACGTCCAGGCGCCCGGCCATCCGCTGTTGAAGCTGATCGCCATCACCGTGGACACCGAGAACAAGGTGGTCACGACGCGCATGCTCGGAGCCTTTGCCGCGGGCACCGCCGTCTATCGCGAGGGCCTCGGCTGCGCCAGCGTTCCCGATGGCGACGTCGAAGCGGCCCGCGCCGTTGCCGTGCCGTCCATGCCGCCGAAGCCGCTGGTCGACCCGGCGACACCGTGGCCGGCCGGCGAGCAGACCGGCCCGACGGACAGCCGCATCGCTTCGCTCCTTGCCGATCCTGCGCTCGGCGGTCCCGGCATGCGGGCGGTCGTCGTCGTCAAGGATGGCCGGATCGTCGGTGAAGCCTATGGCGAGGGTTTCTCCGCCAAGACACCGCTGCTCGGCTGGTCCATGGCAAAGACCGTCAATGCGGCGATCATCGGTCGGCTGGTCCAGGAGGGGCGCCTCTCCCTCGACGACGACAAGCTTCTGGTCGACTGGACGGACGCGCCGCACGCGTCGATCCGGCTGCGCAGCCTGCTGGGGATGGAGAGCGGGCTCGAATTCAACGAGGACTATGGCGACGTCACCGACGTGACGCGCATGCTCTATCTTGAGCCTGACATGGCGGGCTTCAGCCTGGCGAAACCGGTGCTGGCAAAGGCCGGCGAAAGCTTCAGCTACTCCTCGGGTACGAGCGTTCTGCTCACCCGCATCTGGATGAGCAAGTTCCCCGACCAGGCGCAAGCGCTCGCCTACCCCCGCACGGCGCTGTTCGACCCGCTCGGCATGTCGAGCGCCGTGCTCGAAACCGATGCCGCGGGAACCTTCGTCGGCAGTTCCTATCTCTACGCCACAGCCCGCGACTGGGCGCGCTTCGGCCAGTTCCTCGTCGACGACGGTGTGTGGAACGGGGAGCGGATGTTGCCGAATGGTTTTGTCACCGCGATGCAGAGGCCGACGAGCGCGTCCGGCGGGCGCTATACGGAGATACAGGCGTGGCAGGTGGGGCCGGGCGACGAGCCCGACGAGAGTTTTGGCCTGACGCCGGAGACCTTCTGGCTGCAGGGGCATGACGGGCAGGTGGTCGCGGTCATTCCTTCGGAGCGTCTGGTCGTCGTGCGGCTCGGCCTCACCCCGTCGAAGCTCGGCTATCGGCCGCAGAAACTGGTGAAGGCGGTCTCGGACGCGCTGCGCTGAACGGCGCACGCGTCGGCGCCGTGTTTTCAGCGCTGGCGTGTGAGTCTGGCTGGCGAGGGTAGGGATTCGAAGACTTGTGCGGCGGGACCCGGGCGCGGTGCTGCGGGTCAGCAGTCGCAGATCACATGAAGCCGGGCTGGAGGACGTAGAGCATGTCCTTGCGCTTGGCATCGTAGTAGTAGCCGCGCGAATAATGCCGGACGGCACCGTCATGGCTCTTGTCGGCGACGAGCCAGGCGCCCTTGAGATACTTGATCGCGTATTTCAGATTGGTTTCGGCATCGAAGAGGCCGGAGGCCGGGCCGTCGTAGCCCATCGACTTGGCGGTCGAATACTTGATCTGCATGAGGCCGTAATGGCCGTTGTTGTAGGCGGTCGGCTTGTAGGTGCTTTCGCGGTTGACCACGCGGTGGATCAGCGATTCCGGCATCTGGTAGATCGCCGCATATTTCTTGATCAGCGCGTTGATCACCGTCGGGCCTGATGTGGCCGGCTTGGTGGCTTCGAGCATCGGGGCGGGGCCGGGCGGCGTGACGTCGAACTGCGAGTCGAGTGCTGCAAGCGACGTGGCGGCGGAGGGCGAGGCATAGGCGAGCGCACCGCCGGCAGGCTTGGCGACCGGCACGATCGTCTGCTGGGCGGTCACTTCAGGCGGAAGCACGGCCGGATCGGCCGTATCCGTCGACATCTGCAGCGTGGTCACCGTATTCGGCGAGGTCGGCATGGCCGCAGTCTGGATGGCGATGTTTTCCTGGCCGGCCGCCATGGCCATGGCCACCGGCGTGGCGCCTGGATTGGCAAGTGCCACGACCTTGAAGACCGGAATGGGGGCTGGTGTTTCCGTGCCCGGAATGATCGGCGCGGGCACGGCGGCTGCGGCCGGATCGACGGGGGCGGGAAGGGTGCTTGCCGCTTCTGCGGCTGCGGTCTGGGTCTGTCCGGCGGCGGTGCCGGCGACCGGATTGGCCTTAAGTTCCTGCTTTGCGGCGTCTTCCATGCTGCTCGTGCAGCCGGCCAGTCCCGCGAGCAGCACGGCGGCGAGGCCGAGGTGCAATCCATGGTCTCTCTTTGCAATCATGCCGACTTCCCAATCAATCCCCGAGCCGCAAGCGAAGCGAGCGCCGTGCGTTAACATTCCGTTGTCATAATGGATGGGCTAAATTGCGGCAAGCTGACTATTGGATCATGCGGCAATCTTGCGGTAGCCCGCCGTCACGGAACTGGACGAAATCAGCACATTGCGATCGCGCCGCTTGGTCGAACGCTTCGGAGAATGGCTGCGGATGAAGCGATGCAGCGGGCCTGCGCCGATCGCGGCGGCGATCCAGGAGACCAGCGCCAGCCCGAGAAACGTCTCGACGAAAGCCTGCGCCTGCTCTGGCAAGGGCGCTGCCGGATCGAGGAATTGCGCGATGAGTGCCACGAAAAAGGCGTAGCTGCGGCGATCGAGGCCCGTCTCGGTAAAGACGTGCCGCATGATTCGCAGGGGCTTTTCCTGGGGCAGATTGTCGTTGTCGGCGAGCGGCACGCCGCCGCCGGGCCTGCGCCAGGTGCGGATGACGAGGAAGGCGAGATAGGCGCCGCCGATCCAGCGGATCGGATCGAGGATCTCCGGGGCTGCGAACTGCAGCCAGCCGAGCGCCAGGATGACGATGGCCAGAGCCATCGCCGTGCCGAAGGTTGCAGCCGGAATGGTCGCCAGCATCGATTTGCGGCCCTGGCCGAGCGTATAGGATACGATCAGCATCAGCACGCGGCCGGGCGAAATCAGACAGATCGCCGATATGACGGCGAAAGCCAGCCAGTGTTCCAGTGACATCGTTTCGACTCCTCCACTGAAGAGCAAGCCAGCTTTCGCCCGTTCCGTCAATTGGCCGGGTGGAATTTCTGGCCCATGTAATCCATGACCTCGTGGAACCAGGGGGTCTTGAGGTCGAAGGCCTTGCCGCCCTTGATGCGCGGGAATTCGATGGTGCGCAGCTTGCCGCCCTGGTCCTCGTCGTGACCGGTCACGCCCGACACCTTGTTGAGCGCGCTTTCGACGGCGAGGTCGACCATGCTCTGGATGAGGCGCAGATCCTCGTAATTGGCCGGCGCGGAGCGGGCATAATAGCCGGACTTCTGCACCATAGAGCGGTCGGCCTTCAGCAGCTTGGCGAAGTGCTTCTGGAACCAGTTGCCGACATTGATCGTGTCGATCTTCACATGGCCGAAGGCGTCGCGTTTGACCTCCTCGCCGGCGGCCTCGCGGTCGGCGACGATTTCCTCGAGGCAGGCGCCTTCCGAGACGAACAGGGTGACGTAGCCGCTCTTGTCCATGATCTCCTTGAGGCGGTCCGCCTCGGCCTCGAGATCGAAATGGGTTTCCGGCAGATACAGCCCGTCGATGTTCTTGAGCTCGGTGTTCATCATCAAGCCTTCGACATACTCGTTGTTGCGCGTACGGTTGATGTAGGCGCGCGCGGTCGCGGCCGTCAGCCAGCCGCAGTGGCGGCCCATGACTTCATGGATCACCAGCGTGCGCGGGGCCGCACTCTGCTCGTTCGACACGTGGTCGAAGAAGCGGGCGCCGACTTCGGCCGCCGTCCAGGCGCCGAGCGTCTGGCGGATCGGCACGACGTCGTTGTCGACGGTCTTCGGCAGGCCGACCACGGTCAGGTTGTAGCCGTTGGCGCCGAGATAGGCGGCAAGGTCGGCCGCGGTGGTGTTGGTGTCGTCGCCGCCGATGGTGTGGAGGATGGTCACGCCGTCCTCGGCGAGGCGCTCGGCGGCCACCCGCAGCGGGTTCTGGCCTTCCTTGGTCAGGCCGCGCTTGGCGCAGTCGGCAGCGTTCGTCAGCTTGACGCGGCTATTGCCGATCGGCGAGCCGCCGTAGCGGTGCAGAACATGGGCCTTCTCGCGCATGTCCTTGGTGATCTGGATGCTGTCGCCGAGCAGCACGCCCTGGTAACCCGAGCGGTAGGCGATCATCTCGATGTCCGGTGCGATGTCCGTGTAGCGCTCGATCAATCCGCCGACGGCGGACGAGAGGCAGGGCGCCAGGCCGCCGGCGGTCAGCATTGCAACTTTCTGTTTGGCCATTGATCCTCCTTCGGCGCGCCTCGGGCGCCGTTGTCTTTCAGCTTTTCCGCGCGAATGGATGCGACGAGCAGATGGCCTTGTAAAGCGAAAAGTTCAGGAAATACGGGCCTTTCGGCCGAGCCAGACGACGAAGGCGACGGCGATTGCGAATATAATCGTTTCAATGCCGATGTGCTCGCCGAGCAGGAGTGTGGAAAACAACAGCGTGACGAAAGTCTGCATCAGCTGGATCTGCGCGACGCGCGAAATTCCGCCAATCGCCAGCCCCGCGTTCCAGAAGATGAAGCCGCCGAACATCGACAGGAGGCCGTGGTAGAGAAGCGCGCCGATCGCGGCATGGCCGGGCGTCGTGACGCCGCTCGAAAAGGTCAGCACCGCGCCGACCAGCGACAGCGGCAGCATGACGACCAGCGCCCAGGAGATGACCTCCCAGCCTGACAGCCGGCGCGCCAGCCGGGCGGACAGCACGTAGCCGAGCGAGGCCGAGACGGCGGAGGCGAGTAGCCAGAGGTCGCCGACCTCGAGATGGAAACCGCTCTGGCGGGCGGAGAAGGCGACGACGAGGGCGGCCCCGGCCACGCCGCACAGCCAGAAGACCGGGCTTGGCCGTTCGCCGTCGACGATGACGGCGAAGATCGAGGTGAGCAGCGGCAACAGCCCGAGCACGACGCCGCCATGGGCGGCCGGCAGGCTCTGCATGGCAATCGAGGAGAAGATCGGAAAACCGAAGACGAGGCAGATGCCGGCGAGGAACAGGGCCGGGAAGGCGCCGCGCGGCCGGCGCTTGCCGAGCACGAGAAGTGCGGTGCCCGCCGCCGCCGAGGCGATCACCGCCCGTCCGAAAGTGATGAAGAGCGGCGAAAAGCCGTCGAGCGCGATGCGCGTCATCGGCAGGGTGAGCCCGAAGATGGTGACGCCGATCGCGCCGAGGATCATGCCCAGCGCGGGGGAGGGGATTGCCGATTTCATGCAGGCTCCGCTTGGAGGAAATGCGGCGGTGGTCGCATGAGCGCGGCGAATAGTCCAATCAATCCGGGAGATGGACGCGCTGCGTGCAAGGGTTTCGCTGTGTGGTGCGACGGCTCGAAGGGGAGGAAAGGGGCCCGTCGTTCAGCGTTTCGCAACCGAACGTGAATAAAGTTTAATGTCGCAGACCGGCGCCGCGGCTTGCTTTTTCCGGCGATATTTGGTCAAGCTCGCTCATGATTTTCGATTTCGCCTGCGAACAGATCGCGTCGTTGTGGGATCGTCTGCTGGGCGCTATCGGCGATGCAGCGGGCAGCGTCCTGTCGGGTATGGTCGAGGCGGTCAGAACCGTTTTCGAAGGCGACCCCGAGACCCGCCGCCGCGTTTCCTTCTCTGTTGCCATCATCGCCCTGTCCGCCAAGATGGCCAAGGCCGACGGCATCGTGACGGCTGCCGAGGTCGATGCCTTCCGCAGCATCTTCGATTTCCCCGAGGAAGAGGCGAAGAACGTCGCCCGGCTCTACAATCTCGCGCGCCAGGACGTCGCCGGTTTCGAGGCTTATGCCGAGAAGCTCTCCAAGCTTTGCCGGACCTGTGACAATTTCTGCCCGGTGCTCGAGGACATCGTCGACGCGCTGTTCCATATCGCCACGGCCGACGGGCTGGTGCATGAGAAAGAACTGGCCTTCCTGTCGCGCATCGCCGAGATCTTCGGCCTGACCGAAGAACGCTTCCACATGATCACCCAGCGCCATCTGCATCTCGATGGCGATCCCTATGGCGTGCTGGGCGTCCAGCGGTCGGACGATTTCGCCACCATCCGCAAGCGTTACCGGGCGCTCGCCGCCGAGCATCACCCCGACCGGCTGCATGCCCGCGGCGTGCCGAGCGAATTCCATGCCGTCGCCCATCACCGCATGGCCAAGCTCAACGCCGCCTATTCGGCGATCGAGAAAGAACGCCGCGCCGCATGAAGCCTTTCACCGCCGATTTCGCCGGCGCCACCGTGATGCCGTCGCCCAACCAGGGCGAACGGGCGGGCGGGCGTCGCCCCGACATTATCCTTCTGCACTACACCGGAATGCCCGAGCATGACGGCGCGCTCGCCTGGCTGTGCAATCCCGAAAGCCAGGTTTCCAGCCACTATTTCGTCCACGAGGACGGCCGGATCGTGCAGATGGTGCCGGAGGACCGGCGCGCCTGGCATGCGGGAAAAAGCTTCTGGGCAGGCGAGACCGACATCAATTCGCGCTCGATCGGCATCGAGATCGCCAATGCCGGGCACCCCGCGGGGCTCCCGGGTTTCCCAGAAAAGCAGATCGAAGCGGTCATTCAATTGTGTCTCGATTGCGGCCGGAGGCACGATATCGCGCCCGAACGTGTGCTGGCGCACTCCGATGTGGCGCCGGTTCGCAAGGTCGATCCGGGTGAAAATTTCCCCTGGGGACAACTCCATGCGGCGGGTGTCGGCCACTTCGTCGAGCCGGTGGCGGTACAGGGCGGCCGCTTCTTCCAGAAGGGCGACCACGGCCAGCCGGTCGAGGCCCTGCAGTCGATGCTGTCTCTCTACGGATATGACATTGAAATTACCGGGGAATATTCCGACAAGACGGAAGGCGTCGTGGCCGCGTTCCAGCGCCATTTCCGCCCCGAACGGGTGGACGGGATCGCCGACATGTCGACGATCGAGACCCTGCATCGGCTGTTGACGACGCTGCCCCGTTACGCCTGATCGCCGCGGCCGGAAACACCGGTTTCCGAGGGGGCCGGCAAACGCGCGAAACGCCAATTTGTTGCATCGCCACACGAATTCCCCATTTCGCCGCTCTAAAGAACCCACTGAACGGCGGCACGGGCACCCAGTTTTTGCGGACCGTGTTTGCAAATATCAACGATGAGAGCATGGGCGGCGACCTATCCGACGGATAGGGCGAACGAGGAAGATTTGCGTCCGCAACGGACGTTCGCCCGCCTCTCTGGTTCGGAGACTGACTTTTACATGATGAAGCGAATTGTTGCTGCTGCGGCATGCCTCGGTATTCTTTTGTCCTCGTCTATGGCGGCATCGGCCCGCGACGAGGAGCGCAGCTTCAAGGCTCCGCTCAAGACCGTGAACCGCGAGGCGGGCTATCCGGCGCCTTCTTTCTCGAAGAGCCCCTATTCGAGTCTGATCTCCAAATATGCCAAGACCTACGGCGTTCCGGTGGCGCTCGCCCACGCGGTCGTCAGGGTCGAGAGCAATTTCAATCCCAAGGCCCGCGGCAGCGCCGGTGAAATCGGCCTCATGCAGATCAAGCCGGCCACGGCGCGCATGATGGGCTATTCGGGCTCGTCCAAGGGCCTCTACGATCCCGAGACCAACATCCGCTACGGCATGAAATACCTGTCCATGGCGCATGACCTCGGCAACGGCCAGACCTGCACCACCATCCTCAAATACAATGCCGGCCACGCCGCCAAGCGCATGAACCCGGTTTCCAAGCGCTATTGCGGCAAGGTGCTGGCGCTGATCGCTTCGTAAGGCTCTGAAAGGCAGGCCAGGCGTGCGTGTCACCCTGGCCATCCTTCCATGTCGCCCGCCGGCTTCGGCGGGTCGTCGAAGGCGGTGAGTGCCGCTGCGTTCCAGGTGGCGCCCAAAGTTGGCGGCGCCATGTCCCGTAACGAAATTGCGGACACGCTTCTTCTGAGGCCGATTCCACCCTTGCCGGTCCGGCTCCGATCGGAAAAAGCTGTCGGGATTCGCGTCGACAGGGGACAGGAATGGTCGAGAGCTTCAAATATATCATCATCGGCCGTGGCATGATGGGCGCCGCCGCCGCCCGCCATCTGGCCGGGCAGACCGACGGGGTCGCACTGATCGGTCCCGACGAGCCGAAGGACGCCGGCCGGCATCAAGGCGTCTTCGCCAGCCACTACGACGAGGCGCGCATCACCCGCACCATCGATCCGGACCCGGTCTGGGCACTGCTGGCGAAGCGGTCCATTGCCCGCTACGGCGAGATCGCCGCTGAGAGCGGGATCGAGTTCTTCCACCCCACGGGCTGCCTGATGGTCGGGCCCGAGAGTGGCGGCCGCGATCCCTATGTCGCCGACATCTGCGCCGCGGCCGAACGGGTTGGGGCGGATGTCGAAATGATCGACGACCGGCGACTGGCCGAACGGTTTCCGTATTTCTCCTTCGGCAGCGGCTGCGAGGGCGTGTTCGAGGCGGCCGAGGCCGGCTACGTCAATCCCCGCCGTCTGGTCGAGGCGCAGTCGGTCCTGGCGCGCCGCGCGGGGGCGACTGTGATCGCCGAGACAGTGGTGAGCACGCAGGAAGACGGCGGCAGCGTCCTGGTCCGCACGGCGGAAGGACGCGAGGTGAGGGGCGACAAAGTGCTCGCCGCCGCCGGCGGATTCTCCATTGCCGAGAATCTCTTGCCAAAGCCAATTGATCTTTCGGTTTATGCCCGCACGGTCGCCTTCTTCGAGATCCCCGAGGCCGAGCTTTCCCGCTATGCCGGCATGCCGTCGCTGATCCATCACCCTGAAGACCCGTATGGGCACATCTATCTGCTTCCGCCCGTGCGCTATCCCGACGGCAAGACCTATCTGAAGATCGGTGGCGATCCGCACGATCTGCCGCTGGCGACCGAACCGGAGGTTCGCGCCTGGTTCCGCAACGGCGGCCGCACCGGCACGCGCGATCATCTCAAGCGAATCATCGATGACCTCATTCCGGATCTGGCCGGGGCGCCGCTCAGCATGGCCGCCTGCGTCACGTCCTTCACGCCGAACAACTATCCGGCGATCGGCTTTGCCAGCGACCGGATCGCCGTCCTGACCGGCGGCTGCGGAGCGGCGGCCAAGAGTTCGGACGAGATCGGCCGGTTGGGTGCGGCGCTTCTTCAGGGCGGCGATCTCGACGAGCCGGCCTATGGCGATGTTTTCCGCCCCGCATTCCGCTGATTGTTCACCATCCGGCGTGCTGCCATTGGAGGAGACTCCTTTTTGGTGGCAATCGCCGGGCCGCTCGGTTAAGGACGCGGTGCCAGTTGGCCGGGCAGCCGCGCTTTACCAATGCCGAAAGGCGGTAGGGTGAGGAAAGTCCGGGCTCCACGGAAACACGGTGCCGGATAACGTCCGGCGGGGGCGACCTCAGGGAAAGTGCCACAGAAAGCAAACCGCCTCGCTCGCGAGGTAAGGGTGAAAGGGTGGGGTAAGAGCCCACCGCGTCGCTGGCAACAGGGACGGCACGGTAAACCCCACCGGGAGCAAGACCGAATAGGGATGACGCGGGTCACGCGCAAGCGCGGCCACAGCCTGTTTCCGGGCCAGTCATCCGGGTGGGTTGCGTGAGGCAGCGTGCAAACGCTGTCCCAGATGAATGGCTGCCACGTTCCGGGCGACCGGAGCCATACAGAACCCGGCTTACAGGCCAACTGGCGATTTTTCCTTCCTCCCGAGCACCCGGGCGGGAACGGATTCAGCGAACAAATCCAATGTTCTGAAAAACCGTCACAATTTCGGCTTGCCCTTGTCCAGCTACGGTCAAGGTCCGGGGTGAAAAAGCAGTGGCGCGACAGGTGGTTCTAACGATTCGTTAAGCTTAACCGCTTATCAATATTTGAATCCCTCGGAGGATCGCGGAAGCTCTGTCCCATTGACGCCCATATAGTCCCATGCTATCCCATAATCGTACCGTTGAGGGGCTGATTGAGGCCCCGGAAATCGCAGTCGAAAGCGGGTCTGTCACCAGGTACGAACGGTGGCTTCCGGTTTGGCGCGGCACTTCGGCGGTGCGGGTGATTTGGAATTTGCGGGGCTCGACAGAGGGCCTCTTGCCAGAAGGGAGAGCGGTCGATTGTCATGAACCGCTTTCTGTCCAGTGCGACAAACAGGATCGATGCGAAGGGCCGGGTCTCCGTGCCTGCGCCGTTCCGTGCCGTTCTGGCGCAGCGCGATATCCAGGAGCTCTACTGCATCCAGGATTTCGTCTTTCCGGCAATCAGCGTCGGCGGCCCCGATCTGCTGGAGCGCTACGAACGGCAGATTTCGGCGGAAGATCCGTTTGCACGCGAGGGGAACGAGATGTCGTTGCTGATCCATGGCGGCGGCGTCTTCATGCGGCTCGATGCCGAAGGGCGTCTCATGGTCACGGATTTCATCCGGGACTTTACCGGCATCGCGACGGAGGTTTGCTTCGTCGGGCGGTCGGATCATTTTCAGCTTTGGCAGCCACAGGCGTTTCACGAGGCGCAGGTGGCGGCGAGGGAAGGGCGCAGGCTGCGAGGGCTGCAAACTTCATAAGACGGGGAAACGGAATGGCGGCGAATCTTGGCGGAGGTTCTACTGATGCCGATGGCGGACCGGTTCGCCACATTCCGGTCCTCCTCTCCGAGGTCCTGACGGCGCTCGATGCGCGGCCGGGCAAGGTCGTTCTCGACGGTACCTTCGGTGCCGGCGGCTATACCACGGCGATCCTCGATGCGGGCGCCGATGTCATTGCGCTCGACCGCGACCCGACGGCGATTGCCGCCGGCCAGGCGCTGGTCGCGGCGCGTGGCGGACACCTGACACTCCATCACACGCAGTTCTCCCATCTCGCTGACTACGCCCCCGAAGGCGGCCTCGACGGCGTCGTGCTCGACATTGGCGTCTCGTCCATGCAGATCGACGAGGCCGCGCGCGGCTTTTCCTTCCAGCGCAACGGACCGCTCGACATGCGCATGTCCGGAGCCGGCGTGTCCGCCGCCGACGTCGTCAATCGCGCCAAGGTCGGCGATCTCATCCGCATTTTCGGCTTCCTTGGCGAAGAGAAGCAGGCGGGCCGCATTGCCCGCGCCATCGAAAAGCAGCGCCTGCGCGAGCCCTTCCGCACCACCCGCGATCTCGCAGGCCTCATCGAAATCGTCACCCCGCGCAAGGCCAAGGACAAGATCCACCCGGCGACCCGCGTCTTCCAGGCGCTGCGCGTCTTCGTCAATGACGAACTCGGCGAACTCGCCCAGGCGCTGTTTGCCGCCGAGCAGGCGCTGAAGCCCGGCGGGCGGCTGGTGGTCGTCACCTTCCATTCGCTGGAGGACCGCATCGTCAAGAAGTTCTTCACCGAGCGTTCCGGCAAGGCGTCCGGCTCGCGCCATCTGCCCATGGTGCATGAGCGGGCGGCGACGTTTGAGCCGGTCGGCAAGTCGATGATCGCGGCGAGCGAGGCCGAGGCGGAGATCAATCCGCGCGCCCGTTCCGCCAAGCTGCGTGCCGGACAGCGCACCGCCGCCCCGGCCGAGCGCCCCGACATGTCGATCTTCGATCTGCCGGATCTCGCAAGTCTCGACAAGATCGGAGTGTGATCGATGATTAGAACCTTCGACCTCCTGTTGATCGGTGCCATGGCGGCCGCGGCGACCGTCACCTACCAGATCAAGCATCATACCGATAACAAGCTCGAGGAGGTCCGCCGCCTCGAGGCCGAGATCAAGCTCGAGAAGGATACGATCGACCTGCTCAAGGCCGACTGGGCGCTGCTGACGCAGCCGAACCGACTGGAACGGCTGCTCAAGGTCTATGGCACCGAGCTGCAGCTCGAGCCTACCCAGCCCGAACAGCTGGCACGGCCGGTCGAGCTTCCCATGCCGCGCGAGCAGTTGCCCAAGCCCGAAGTGGCCGAAGGCGAGCAGAGCAAGGATCCGGTCTCGGATCTCATCACAACCGGATCGGTGAAGCCCTGATGACTTTCCTTTCACGAATCATGTTGTTGAAGAGCCAGGCGCATTTCTCGACCGACGTGCAGCGGGGCGGGACCTCGATCAACGGCGCCGCCTTCAAGGGCACCGGCAAGCGCAAGACGGAACTCGCCCGCAAGCGCGTCGGCCTGATGATCGCCGGCTTCACCGTCGCCTATGCGGTGATCGGCGGCCGTCTCGTGCAATACGGCTATGCCCAGCCGGAAGTGACCTCCAGCATCCTGCCGGCCGATCGGCTGATGGCCTCGCGTCCCGATATCCTCGACCGCAATGGCGAGGTTCTGGCGACCGACATCCGCACTGTTTCGCTGTTCGCCGAGCCGCACAAGATCGTCGATGCCGACGAGGCGGTGGAAAAGCTCGCGACCGTGCTGACCGACCTCGACATCAAGGGCACCTACAAGAAGCTCTCCAATCCGAATTCGCATTTCCAGTGGCTGCGTCGCCAGCTGACCCCCAAGCAGCAGAGCCAGGTGCTCGCGCTCGGCATTCCCGGCATCGGCTTTCGCCCGGAGAAGCGCCGCTTCTATCCGGGCGGCCCCACCGCGTCCCACGTCGTCGGCTATGTCAACATCGACAACCGCGGCATGTCGGGCATGGAGAAATACATCGACAACCAGGGGCTCGCCGATCTGCGCGACCTCGGCATGACGGGCGATTCCCCGCTCGAGCCGGTCAAGCTGTCGATCGACCTTCGGGTGCAGAACATCGTGCGCGACGTTCTGGTCGGCGCAGTCACCAAGTTCGAGGCGCTCGGCGCCGGCGCCGTGGTGCTCGACGTGCGCACCGGCGAAGTGCTCGCCATGTCGTCGCTTCCGGACTTCGATCCGAACAACCCGGCGGCGAGCGCCCAGGAAGGCTGGCTCAACCGGATGTCGAACGGCACGTTCGAGATGGGCTCGACCTTCAAGTCCTTCACCATCGCCATGGGACTGGATTCCGGAAAGGTGTCGATCAACGATTCGTTCGACGCCCGCTATCCGATCCGCATCGGCGGCTTCACCATCCAGGACTTCCACGGCAAGCACCGCATCCTGACCGTTCCGGAAATCTTCCAGTATTCGTCCAACATCGGCACGGCGAAGGTCGCCGACATCGTCGGGACGGAAGGCCACAAAGAATTCCTGACCCGGCTCGGCCTGCTGTCGAAGATGCAGACCGAACTGCCGGAAGTGGCGATGCCCTCGCAGCCGCGCCAGTGGAAGAAGCTCAACTCGATCACCATCTCTTTCGGCCACGGCGTCTCGACCACGCCCTTGCAGACCGCGGTCGCCGGGGTGGCGCTGGTCAATGGTGGCCGGCTGATCGAGCCGACCTTCCTGCCGCGCACGCCCGAACAGGCCGATCTGGTGGCACAGCAGGTCATCCAGCCTTCGACCAGCAAGGACATGCGCTACCTCTTCGAGGTGAACGGGGTGAAGGGCTCGGGCCGCAACGCCCGCGTCGATGGTTTCAACGTCGGCGGCAAGACCGGCACGGCCGACAAGGTCGTCAACGGACGCTATGTCGGCGACAAGAACTTCAATGCCTTCCTCGCCGCTTTCCCGATCGACGATCCCCGCTATGTCGTGCTGGCCGTCATCGACGAACCCAAGACCGACAAGGGCAATGGGGCGGCGCTTGCCGGCACCTCGGCGGCTCCGATGGTCGGCGAGATCATCCGCAGAAGCGCCGCAATTCTCGGTGTAGAACCCAAATTCGGGGACGACGGCTCTGCCTTGCTCGTCTCTTATTGAGCGAACTTCAATTCAGGAGGCGATTCGTCAAGATCGCCTCTCAGCAGTGGATACATAATCGATGTTGTTGCGGGATCTGGCGGGCAAGGAGTTTCACAAAGAGGTCGACGAGGCCGGCAAATCGGTCGGCACCCTCGAGATCTCCGGCCTCTCCGCCGACAGCCGCAAAATCGAAAATGGCATGCTGTTCGTCGCTCTCGCCGGCACCAAGGCCGACGGTGCGGCCTATGTCGCCGACGCGGTTGCGCGCGGTGCCGCGGCGATCGTCGCCGGCCATGCCCTCGACGCCGCCGTGCCGGTCGTCGTCGTCGCCAATCCGCGCCGTTTCCTCGCCCTTGCCGCCGCCAATTTCTTCGGCCGCCAGCCGGCCACCATGGTCGCCGTCACCGGCACCGCCGGCAAGACGTCGGTCGCTTCCTTCACCCGGCAGATCTGGGCCGAGGCCGGCCATGCCGCCGCGCAGATCGGCACGACCGGCGTCGTCTCGCCGACCCGCAACGATTACGGTTCGCTGACCACGCCCGATCCGATCGGCCTGCACCGGCTGCTCGCCGAACTCGCCGACGAGGGCGTCACCCATGCGGCGATGGAAGCCTCCAGCCACGGCCTCGACCAGTGCCGGCTCGACGGCGTCAGGCTTGCCGCCGCCGCCTTCACCAATCTCGGCCGCGACCACATGGACTATCACCCGACGGTCGAGGACTACATGGCCGCCAAGATGCGGCTGTTCGACACCCTGCTACCCAAGGGCTCGCCGGCGGTGATCTTCGCCGACGATCCGTGGTCGGCCGAGGCGATCCGGGTGGCCACCGAAGCCGGCCACAAGGTGCTGACGGTCGGGCGCAACGGCCAGTTCCTCGCTTTGAAGCGGGTCGAGCATTTCCGCCACAAGCAGGTCGCTGAAGTGCATTTCGGCGACGAGATCTTCGAGGTTCATATCCCGCTCGCCGGCGATTTCCAGGTCGCCAATGCCCTGGTTGCCGCTGGCCTTGCGATCGCGACCGGGGTTCCGGCGGCTGTCGCGATGAAGGCGCTGGAAAAGCTTCAGGGTGCCTCCGGCCGTCTCGAACTGGTGGGGCAGTCCAAGGCCGGGGCGCTCGCCTATGTCGACTATGCGCACAAGCCGGATGCGCTGGAAAACGTGCTGACCTCGGTGCGGCCCTTCACCACCGGCCGGGTCATTACGGTTTTCGGCTGCGGCGGAGATCGCGACAAGGGCAAGCGGCCGATCATGGGCGAGATCGCCTGCCGGCTCGCCGACATCGTCATCGTCACCGACGACAATCCGCGTTCCGAAGTCCCGGCGGTCATCCGCGCGGAAATCATGGCGGCGGCGCCCAAGGGCATCGAGATCGGCGACCGGGCTCAGGCGATCCGCGCCGCGGTCGCCATGCTGTCGGCGGGGGACACGCTGATCGTGGCCGGCAAGGGGCATGAGGAGGGCCAGACCGTCGGCGATGTCACGCTGCCGTTCTCGGATCATGCGGAATTGCGTAAAGCACTGGAGGAGTTTGACCATTGACCTTTCTTTGGACGTCGCAGGAAATGATCGAGGCCATGGCGGGGCGTCCCTTCGGGTCGCTGCCCGCGGGGATCACCGGCATATCCATCGACAGCCGGACGGTTGCGCAGGGCGAAGCTTTCTTCGCCATCAAGGGCGACCGGGTGGACGGTCATGACTTCGCCAGCCTTGCGATCGCCAATGGTGCGTCGCTGCTGGTCGTTTCCGAAGGCAAGCTTCCGGCGCTCGGACGCCTGACCGTGCCGATGATCGTCGTCGAAGATGTGCTCGGCGCCCTGCAGAAGCTCGCGGTCGCGGCGCGGGACAGAAGCTCCGCTACGATCATCGCGGTGACCGGTTCGGTCGGCAAGACGACCACCAAGGAAATGCTGCGGCTGGCGCTCGAGCCGTCCGGCAATGTGCATGCCGCCGTCGCATCCTTCAACAATCACTGGGGCGTGCCGCTGACGCTCGCCCGCATGCCGGTCGAGGCCCGCTATGGCGTGTTCGAAATCGGCATGAACCATGCCGGAGAGATTGGACCGCTGTCGCGCATGGTCCGCCCCGACGTGGCCATCATCACCACGATCGCCCCCGCCCATCTCGGCAATTTCAAGGACATTGAGGAGATCGCCGCGGCGAAGGCCGAGATCTTCGAAGGCGTGGTGCCGGGCGGCGATGTCATCCTCAACCGCGACAACAGTCAGTTCGACTTCCTCGAACAGGCGGCGCAGGCGGCCGGCATCGACAATATTCACAGCTTCGGCCAGCACGCCAAGGCGGAGTTCCGGCTTGCCGAATTCGACGGCGCGGCCGAGCTTTCGACCGTCTGGTTCTCCCATGGCGGCGAGACCCGCGAAGTCATCATCGGTGCGCCGGGCCGGCACATCGCCGAAAACGCCATGGCCGTGCTCGGCACGGTGGCGCTGGTGGGGGCCGATCTGGATGCGGCGATCGACGCGCTGTCGCAGCTTTCCGCCGTCAAGGGCCGTGGCGCCCGCCATCGCCTGGCGATCGGCAATGGGAGCTTCACGCTGATCGACGAGAGCTACAATGCCAACCCGGCCTCCATGCGCGCGGCGATCGCCGTTCTGGCCGCCGCCCAGCCGGATGCCGAGGGCAGGCGCATTGCCGTACTCGGCGACATGCTGGAGATGGGCGAGTTCTCGCCCGCGGTGCATGCCGAGTTGGTGAGCCCGCTTTTGGCCGCCGGCATCGAGCATGTCTGGCTGGCCGGTGCGGAGATGGCGGCGCTGCGCGATGCCCTGCCGGAGAGCGTTCACGTCGAATACCGGCCGACCACGGCCCAAATGGTCGAATTCGTCACCGGAGCCGTAGCGCCCGGCGACGTGATCATGATCAAGTCCTCGCTCGGCCTCGGATTCGGCAAGATCGTCTCCGCTCTGCTTGACAAGTATCCGGCATTCCACGACACGGGGCGCCAAATTTAATCCGGGCTTTTGGAAAGGGCTCCAATGCTGATCTGGCTTGTGGAACTGTCGGACAATTTTCAATTCTTCAACTTGTTCCGTTACATCACGTTCCGCACGGGAGCCGCGCTCCTTACCTCCGCCCTGGTCGTCTTCCTGTTCGGGCCGGCAATGATCGCTTCGCTGCGCGTCCGTCAGGGCAAGGGCCAGCCGATCCGCGCCGACGGGCCGCAGACCCATTTCAAGAAGGCCGGCACGCCCACCATGGGCGGCCTGATGATCCTCGCCGGCATCGTCGTCTCCTCGCTGCTGTGGGCCGACCTTTCCAGCGTCTATGTGGTCGCGACCCTGCTGGTAACGCTCGGCTTCGGCGCCATCGGTTTCTATGACGACTATCTCAAGGTGACGAAGCAGACGGACAAGGGCTTTTCCGGCAAGGCGCGCCTCGCCATCGAGTTCGTCATCGCCGGCATCGCCGTCTACTTCATGATGACCACCGCGCTGAGCTCCGGGCCGCAGGGCTCGACCTTCGGCTCCTCGATCGCCTTTCCCTTCCTCAAGGACTTCAGCATCGATCTCGGCCTGTTCTTCATCGTCTTCGGCGGCTTCGTCATTGTTTCGGCCGGCAATGCGGTCAACCTGACGGACGGCCTCGACGGGCTCGCCATCGTGCCGGTGATGATCGCCGCCGCCTCCTTCGGCATCATCGCCTATCTCACCGGCAATGCGGTGTTCTCCAACTACCTGCAGATCAATTTCGTCCCCGGCACCGGCGAACTGGCCGTCGTGCTCGGCGCGGTGATCGGGGCCGGCCTCGGCTTCCTCTGGTTCAACGCGCCGCCGGCGGCGATCTTCATGGGCGACACCGGTTCGCTGGCGCTCGGCGGCCTGATCGGTTCGGTAGCGGTCGCCACCAAGCACGAGATCGTCATGGCGATCATCGGCGGCCTGTTCGTCGCCGAAACCCTGTCGGTCATCATCCAGGTCGGCTATTTCAAGCTGACCGGCCGGCGCGTCTTCCTGATGGCGCCGATCCACCACCATTTCGAAAAGCTCGGCTGGACCGAGAGCCAGGTGGTGATCCGCTTCTGGATCATCGCGGTCGGTCTCGCGATGCTCGGCCTCTCCACCCTGAAACTGCGGTGAGGGCGCCATGATCCCGGCCACCACGTTCAAGGGCAAAAGGGTAGCGCTGTTCGGCCTCGGCGGCTCGGGCCTCGCCACGGCGAAATCGCTGGTGGCCGGCGGTGCAGACGTCGCCTGCTGGGACGACAATCCCGACAGCGTCGCAAAGGCGAAGGCTGAGGGAATCCCGACCGAGGATCTGCGCGGCATCGACTGGAAGGCCGTCTCCACGCTGGTGCTGTCGCCCGGCGTGCCGCTCACCCATCCGAAGCCCCACTGGTCGGTCGAGCTCGCCCGGGCGGAAGGCGTCGAGGTCATCGGCGACGTCGAGATCTTCGTGCGCGAGCGCCGGGTCCATGCGCCGGACTGCCCGTTCATCGCGATTACCGGCACCAACGGCAAGTCGACCACGACGGCGCTGATCGCCCATATTCTCCAGTCCTGCGGCCGCGACACGCAGCTCGGCGGCAATATCGGCCGGGCCGTGCTGACGCTCGATCCGCCGAAGGCCGGTCGGTTCTTCGTCGTCGAGTGCTCCTCCTACCAGATCGATCTCGCCCCGACGCTCAATCCGACCGCCGGCATCCTGCTCAACGTGACGCCCGACCATCTCGATCGTCACGGCACGATCCAGCACTATGCCGACGTGAAGGAACGCCTGGTTGCCGGCAGCGGCACGGCCGTCATCGGCGTGGACGACAGCTATTCGGAGCTGATCGCCGACCGCGTCGAGCGGGCGGGCAGCAAGGTCGTGCGCATTTCCAAGCGCCAGCCGCTGGCCGACGGGCTCTACAATGACGGGCATCGCATCGTCGAGGCGCATGGCGGCGCGACCGCCGTGCTCGCCGACCTCAACGGCATCCAGACGCTGCGCGGCGCGCACAACGCCCAGAACGCCGCAGCGGCGATTGCCGCCTGCCTCGCCGTCGGCGTGTCGCCGGACGAGGTGAGGGCAGGGCTGTCCTCCTTCGCCGGTCTGAAACACCGCATGCAGCCGGTTGGCCGGCGCGGCCATGTCGTCTTCGTCAATGATTCCAAGGCCACCAATGCCGAGGCGGCAGCGCCGGCCTTGTCAAGCTATGAGCGGATCTACTGGATCGCCGGCGGCCTGCCGAAGGAAGGCGGGATCGCCAGCCTTTCGCCGCTGTTTTCGCGTATCGCCAAGGCCTATCTGATCGGCGAGGCGGCTTCCGCCTTCGCCTCGACGCTCGGCAATGCGGTGCCCTACGAAATCTCCGGTACACTCTCCCAGGCGGTGGCCCATGCGGCAGCCGATGCGGCGGCGGAAAATAGTCCGGTTGCGGTAATGCTATCACCGGCTTGCGCAAGCTTCGATCAATATAAGAACTTCGAAGTTAGAGGTGATGCCTTCGTCGGCCACGTCGCGGCCCTCGACGGAGTGACGATGCTGGTCGACGTGCCAACAGGAGGCAACTGAGATGGTAAGCCGCGTTGAGAGAGGTCCGGTCGCCGACTGGTTCTGGACGATCGATCGTCTGTTCATGATCACCTTCATCCTCCTGATGGGGATCGGTTTCATGCTCTCCTTCGCTGCATCGCCCGCGGTCGCCGAGCGGCTCAACCTCGACAGCTTCCACTTCGTCAAGCGCCATGCCGCCTTCATGATCCCGGCGCTCGGCGTGATGATCGGCTTGTCCTTCCTGTCGCCGCGCCAGGTGCGCCGCACCGCCATGGTCATCCTGGCGGTCTCGCTGCTGATGATGGTGGCGGCGCTGTTCTTCGGCATCGAGGTCAAGGGCGCGCGACGCTGGATCACCATTGCCGGCATCTCCATCCAGCCGTCCGAATTCATGAAGCCGGCCTTCGTCGTCATCTGCGCCTGGCTGTTTGCCGAGCATGCGCGCCAGCCGGAAATACCCGGCAATCTCTTCGCCATCATCCTGTTCGGCATCGTCGCCGCCCTTCTGGTCGCCCAGCCCGACCTTGGCCAGACCATCCTGACCTCGGTCGTCTGGGGCGGCATGTTCTTCATGGCCGGCATGCCGTGGCTGTGGATCACGCTGCTCGGCGGTATCGGGGTTGCCGGCGTCTTCGGCGCCTATCTCACCCTGCCGCACGTCGCCGGGCGTATCGACCGGTTCCTCACCGGCGAGGGCGACACCTTCCAGGTGGATACCGCCCGCCAGGCGATCATCCGCGGCGACTGGTTCGGCCAAGGGCCGGGCGAGGGCATCGTCAAGCGCATCATCCCGGACAGCCATACCGACTTCATCTTCTCGGTCGCGGCCGAGGAGTTCGGCATCTTCTTCTGCATGGTGCTGGTTTCCATCTTCGGCTTCCTCGTTCTGCGCGGCCTCAGCCACGCCTTCAAGGAACGCAACGACTTCAACCGCTTCGCCGTCGCCGGCCTCGTGCTGTTGATCGGCACGCAGTCGATGATCAATATCGGGGTTAACCTCGAACTGCTGCCGGCCAAGGGCATGACGCTGCCGCTCATCTCCTATGGTGGCTCGTCGATGATCGCGATCTGCGTGACCGCCGGCTTCATCCTGGCGTTGACGCGTCGGCGGCCGGAAAAGCGCGCCCAGGAACGCAGCCTCTTTCGCGCCGCGCACGGCGTTCCGGCGGAGTAAGCCATCATGACAAAAGGCATCATCCTGCTCGCCGCCGGCGGTACCGGCGGCCATCTGTTTCCGGCCGAGGCCCTGGGGCACCTGCTCGCCGAGCGCGGCTATTCCGTGCATCTGGTGACCGACAGCCGCGCCGAGCGCTATGCCGGCACTTTTCCCGCCGAGGCGATCCACACCGTCGCCTCCGCGACCATCGGCTCGAAGAACCCGATTGCGGTCGCGCGGGCGCTGCTGTCGCTGTGGAAAGGCTTTCGCCAGGCAAAGCAGTTGATCCGTCAGTTGAAGCCGAAGGCCGTGATCGGCTTCGGCGGCTATCCGACGGTGCCGCCGCTGCTGGCGGCCGCCGGCCTCGGCGTGCCGACGCTCCTGCATGAGCAGAACGCGGTCATGGGCCGCGCCAACAAGGCGCTCGCCACGCGGGTCAAGGCGATCGCCGGCGGCTTCCTTCCCGAGGGCGGGACCTATGCCGGCAAGACGGTGGTGACCGGAAATCCGGTCCGCCCGGCGGTAATTGCCGCTTCGTCCATCCCCTACAGCCCGTCGCAGCCCGGCAGCCCGTTCCGCCTCGTGGTGTTCGGCGGCAGCCAGGGTGCGCAGTTCTTCTCCTCGGCCCTGCCGAACGCCATCAGCCTGCTCGACGCATCCCTGCGGAACCGCCTGACGGTCACCCAGCAGGCGCGGCCGGAGGATGCCGAACGCGTCAAGTCGTGTTACGAAAAGCTCGGCGTTCCGGCCGAGGTTTCGCCTTTCTTCACCGACATGGCCGGACGCATCGCCGCGGCCCATCTGGTGATCTGCCGCTCCGGCGCCTCGACGGTCTCGGAACTGTCGGTGGTTGGGCGCCCGTCGATCCTCGTGCCTTATCCCTATGCGCTCGACCACGACCAGGCGGCCAATGCGGCGGCCCTTGCGGCCTCCGGCGGCGCGAGCGTCATTGCCCAATCGGAGCTTTCGCCCGAGCGCCTGGCGCAGCTGCTCACGAGCGCCATGCAGGAGCCGGAAAGGCTGGCAAAGACGGCCGAAGCCGCCAGAACAGCGGGAAAGCCCGACGCAACACGCTTGCTCGCCGACCTCGTTGAGTCTATTGCCGCTGGCAAAGATATCGCTCACGTGAAGGGAGCCAATTCATGAAAATGCCGACGTCCATCGGGCTCGTCCATTTCATCGGCATCGGTGGGATCGGGATGAGCGGCATCGCCGAAGTGCTGCACAATCTGGGGCATCGCGTCCAGGGGTCGGACCAGTCCGACGGCGCCAACGTCCAGCGCCTGCGCGCCAAGGGTATCGAAGTCCATGTCGGCCACACGGCCCAAAATCTCGGCGATGCCGAGGTCGTGGTCGTCTCGACCGCGATCAAGAAGGACAATCCGGAACTCGTCGCGGCGCGCGAAAAGCTGCTGCCGATCGTGCGCCGGGCCGAAATGCTGGCCGAGCTGATGCGCTTCCGCAATGCGATCGCCATCGGCGGCACGCACGGCAAGACCACGACGACCTCGATGGTTGCGGCTCTGCTCGATGCCGGCGGGCTCGACCCGACCGTCATCAATGGCGGCATCATCAATGCCTACGGCACCAATGCCCGGATGGGCGAGGGCGAGTGGATGGTGGTGGAGGCCGACGAATCGGACGGTACCTTCCTCAAGCTTCCGGCCGAAGTGGCGATCGTCACCAATATCGATCCCGAGCATCTCGACCATTACGGCACCTTCGACGCCGTACGCGCTGCCTTCCGCCAGTTCGTCGAGAATGTGCCGTTCTACGGCTTCGGCGTGATGTGCCTCGACCATCCGGAAGTCCAGGCGCTGGTCGGCCGCATCGAGGACCGCAAGGTCATCACCTATGGCGAAAACCCGCAGGCCGACGTGCGCTATTCCAACGTCCGGCTCGAGGGCACGCATTCGATCTTCGACGTCGAGATCCGTCGTCGCCGCACCGGTCGGGTGTTCAACTTCAAGGACCTGCGGCTGCCGATGCCCGGCCGCCACAACGTCGCCAATGCCTGCGCGGCGATTGCCGTCGCCAACCGGCTCGACATTCCGGAAGAGGCGATCCGCAAGGGGCTTTCGTCCTTCGGCGGCGTCAAGCGCCGCTTCACACTGACGGGCACATGGAACGGTGTGCAGGTGTTCGACGACTACGGCCACCACCCGGTCGAGATCAAGGCCGTGCTCAAGGCGGCGCGCGAAGCCTGCCAGGGCCGGATCATCGCCGTGCACCAGCCGCATCGCTATACCCGCCTGTCGAGCCTGTTCGAGGATTTCGCCAACTGCTTCAACGACGCCGACACGCTGCTTCTCGCCCCGGTCTATGCCGCGGGGGAGGATCCGATCGAAGGCGCCAATGCCGAGGCCCTGGTCGAGCGCATCCGCGCCGGCGGGCATCGCGACGCCCGTTCCCTGCCGTCGCCCGATCAGCTGGCGCCGATCGTCGCAGGCATTGCGCAACCGGGTGATTTCGTGATTCTGTTGGGAGCAGGTAACATCACCCAGTGGGCGGCGGCGCTGCCGCGCGAACTGGAAGCGTTTTCGGGAAAGTCTTGAATGAAACAGGTGGATGGGGAAAAGCTGCTGGCCTCGCTCGGGCCGGGTGTTGAAGAGTTGCGCGGTCGGCTGACGCCGGATGCGCCGATGGATCGCGTGACGTGGTTCCAGGCCGGCGGTCTCGCCGAGCTGATGTTCCAGCCGCACGACCGGGAAGACCTCATCGCCTTTCTCAAGCTTCTACCCGAAGAAGTACCGCTGACCGTGGTCGGTGTCGGCTCCAACCTTCTGGTGCGCGACGGTGGCATTCCCGGCGTCGTCATCCGCCTGTCGGCCAAGGGTTTCGGACAGGTCGAGCTTGCCGGCGAAAACCGCATCCGGGCCGGCGCGATCTGCCCCGACAAGCACATCGCCGCCATGGCGATGGACCACAATATCGGTGGCTTCCACTTCTACTACGGCATTCCGGGCTCGATCGGCGGAGCCGTGCTCATGAATGCCGGCGCCAATGGCGGAGAGACGGCCGAGCGGCTGATCGAAGTCGAGGCCGTCGACCGCAAGGGCAATGTGCATGTGCTGTCGAAGGCCGAGATGGGCTACAGCTATCGCCATTCCAACGCGCCGGAAGGCCTGATCTTCACCAGCGTGCTGTTCGAGGGCTATCCGGAAGAAAAGGCCAAGATCCGCGCCGACATGGACGCGGTTCGCCATCACCGCGAGACGGTGCAGCCGGTCAAGGAAAAGACCGGCGGTTCGACCTTCAAGAACCCGGAGGGCCATTCGGCCTGGGAGCTGATCGACCAGGCCGGCTGCCGCGGCCTGATGATCGGCGGGGCGCAGATGTCGTCGTTGCACTGCAATTTCATGATCAATGTCGGCCATGCCACGGCCTATGATCTCGAATATCTCGGCGAGACCGTGCGCCAGCGCGTCTTCGAACATTCCGGCATCAAGCTCGAATGGGAAATCAAGCGGATCGGCATCTTCATGCCCGGCCGCGAAGTGAAGCCATTCCACGGCGTGACGACGGAGTAACGGGCGGGAGCGGGCAGGGCCTGCTCCCAATCGCTCCGATTTCCCGCTCAGGGCGGGCAGATTTGATCCACATAGTCCATTCCTCGCACGCCCGCTCGACGAATTGTTAAGCGGGCGTCTCTATTCTGCCTGCGTCTTGGGAGAGTGGTTCATGGGGAATGCGACCAGAAACTGGATCGTGCGGCAGCTGACGCTTGGCGAATTCTCCAGCCGTCGTGCGGTGGTCTGGCGTGCCGTGTGGATGGCGGCGAAGATCGCCATGCTGGCCTATGGCCTCAACATCTGCGCCCATTTCGGCCTCGTCGCCTTCGGTCTCCTGCCTTACGATCTCTTTCCGGCCCTTGTCATTGCCACCGTGCTGACCCCGCCGGTGTCCTTCATCGTCGCTGTCATCGCCTATGCCGTGGTGGGCTTCGCCATCTACGATCTCGGCGTCTCGCGCTCCGAGCTGGAGCGCATCAGCCGGATCGACATGCTGTCCGGCCTGCTCAACCGCCGGGCCTTCCAGAAGGCCTTCGACGACAGCCACGGCGATGCCTCGCTCGTGCTGTTCGACATCGACCGCTTCAAGGCGGTCAACGACACCTTTGGCCATTCGGCCGGCGACGACGTGATTGCCGCGGTGGCCGAGGTCATCCGCGAGACATTCGCCGACGGCGAGATCTGTGCCCGGATCGGCGGCGAGGAATTCGCCGTGCTCTGGTCCAGGGACGATGCGAGGACCATTGCCGAGCGCGCAGAACTCGCGCGCCAGCGGGTGGCCGCACTCGAGGTCGCGGCCGGCGAAAGGCGCGTGCGCATCACCATCTCCGGCGGTATCGCCGATCTGGCCGGTGCGCGTGGCTTCAACGAGATCTTCTCCGAGGCCGACCGGGCGCTCTATGTCGCCAAGGCGAGCGGGCGCAATCGAATCGTGCGCCATCGAGACATCGACTCGCTGTCTACGGGCGCCATTGTCCTGTCGCCGGTCCTCCATCCGGCGCATTCCGAGCGTCTCGCCGGCTGAGCGCTCGTGCGACGATAACGCCATTTTCGTCGTTTATTTCCAATGTCTTGCGGCGGCTTCGTGAGGCGTCGTCCGAGCAAATAAATCCGTCACCCGATGCGGTCGGTTAACGAAAGTAAACACTTCATTAACCTTACTGTTGTCTAACTTAAGCAAAGGACAGGGCCTTTTCCGATGGCGTCATCGCCGCCCGTTGTCCGAGAGTTGGTCTGCGATTTGCGGGGGCGTTGATGAGTGGCAAGCATGTAGCCGTCCTGATGGGTGGTCTTTCTTCCGAGCGGCCGGTGTCGCTGTCGTCGGGGAATGCCTGCGCTGCTGCCCTCGAGGGTGAAGGCTATCGCGTCACGCGAATCGACGTCGACCGCAATATCGGCCAGGTGCTCGCCGACCTTCGTCCGGATGTGGCCTTCAATGCGCTGCACGGACCTTTCGGCGAGGACGGCACGATCCAGGGTGTCCTCGAATATCTGCAGATCCCCTATACGCATTCCGGCGTGCTCGCTTCGGCGCTTGCCATGGACAAGGGGCAGGCGAAGATCATCGCCGCCCATGCCGGCGTACCGGTCGCCGAAGCTAAGGTGATGTCGCGCTTCGACATCGGCAACGAACATCCGATCGCGCCGCCCTATGTCGTCAAGCCCGTTCGTGAAGGTTCGAGCTTCGGCGTCGTCATCGTGCGCGAGGATGCGTCGCACCCGCCGCAGTCGCTGGGTTCCAGCGAGTGGCGCTATGGCGACCGCGTCATGGTCGAGCATTACGTCGCCGGCCGAGAACTGACCTGCGGCGTCATGGGCGACAAGGCGCTTGGCGTCATCGAGATCGTGCCGCAGGGGCATGGCTTCTATGACTATGATTCCAAATATGTTGCGGGCGGGTCCCGTCACGTACTTCCTGCGGAAATTTCACCGAAAATTTACCAAAAAATACAATCATTGGCCCTCACGGCACATCAGGCGGTCGGGTGTCGCGGAGTGAGTCGCTCGGACTTCCGTTACGACGATCGTTTTTCCGAGGATGGCGAACTGATCTGGCTGGAAATCAATACCCAGCCCGGCATGACCCCGACCTCGCTGGTGCCGGAAATGGCAGCACATGCCGGCCTTGGTTTTGGTGAGTTTCTTCGGTGGATGGTGGAGGACGCGTCTTGTTTGCGGTGAACGGCGATAGATCTGCGGATATGGGTGGACGCTACGGCGTGGCCTCCGTTTCTGCCGGCGAGGGGCGTGTCCTGCCTCGGCCGATGCGCCGCGTCGTGCGCTTCGTCGTCAGTCTCTGCTCCGGCCGCATCGCCATTCCGGCCCATACCGGCAAGGTTTCCCTGGTTGGGTTCTATTCTGCCGTTGCGCTCTACGGCATCGTCGTCGGCGGTCACGGCCCGGCGGTCGTACAGGCTGTCACCACCGGTGCCGGCTTCGCCGTCGAGGACGTGCGCGTCTCCGGCAACGAGCACACGTCGGAAATCGATATTCTTCAGCTGCTCGGCCTCGATGGTTCGACCAGCCTGCTTGGCCTCGACATCGCCACCGCCCGTGCGGCGCTCTCGGATCTGCCCTGGGTCGAATCGGCCGAGGTTCGCAAGATCTATCCGCGCGCCGTCGAAGTGGTGCTGCGCGAGCGTCAGGCCTACGGTATCTGGCAACACGGCACCGAGCTTTCGCTGATCGAGAAATCCGGCAGTGTGATCGCTCCGCTGCGCGACAACAAGTTTGCCTCGCTTCCGCTGTTCGTCGGACGTGATGCCGAAACCGCCGCCGCCGCCGTCGAAGGTGAGTTTTCCAAGTTTCCGGAGATCGCCGCGCGGGTGAAGGCCTTCGTGCGTGTCGCCGGCCGCCGCTGGGACATCCATCTCGACAACGGCGTTGTCGTGAAGCTGCCGGAAGACAATATCGGTGTGGCGCTGGCCAAGCTGTCGCGTCTCGACGCCGAGCAGCGCCTGCTGGAGCGCGACATCGCCGCCGTCGACCTTCGCCTTCCCGATCGCACCACCATCCAGCTGACGCCGGGTGCGCAGGAACGCCGCCTGGCTGCTGTCGAAGAGCGGCGCAAGATGTTGAAGAAGGCGGGGCTGAGCATATGAGTCTGTTCGGAAGCTCCCATTTCGGTCTGCCCCGCATGAAGCCGCTGTCGTCCAAGCGGGCGCATGTAGTTTCCGTGCTCGACATCGGCTCGACCAAGGTCGTCTGCATGATCGGCCGCCTGACGCCCCGCAAGGAAAGCTCGGTTCTCCCGGGTCGCACCCACAATGTCGAGATCATCGGCATCGGGCATCAGCGTTCGCGCGGTGTGAAGTGCGGCGTGATCTCCGATCTCGATGCGGTCGAGAGCGTCGTTCGCCTCGCCGTCGATGCGGCCGAGCGCATGGCCGGCCTCACGGTCGAGAGCCTGATCGTCAACGTATCCGCCGGCCGTATCGGTTCCGACGTCTATACCGCGACCATCGATCTCGGCGGGCAGGAAGTCGAAGGCAGCGACCTGAAGAAGGTTCTCGTTGCGGCCGGGCAGCAGTCCCAGGGCAATGACCGGGCCGTGCTGCATTCGCTGCCGACGGGCTTCTCGCTGGACGGCGAACGCGGCATCCGCGATCCGCTCGGCATGTACGGCGACGTCCTGGGTGTCGACATGCATGTCGTGACCGCCGAACGGGCCGCGCTGCGCAATCTCGAACTCTGCATCAACCGTGCGCACCTGACCGTCGAGGGCGTGGTCGCCACCCCTTACGCGAGCGGCCTTGCAGCCCTGGTCGACGACGAGGTCGAACTCGGCTGTGCGGCCATCGACATGGGCGGTGGCATGACGACGATCTCTGTCTTCGCCGAAGGCAAGCTCATCCACACCGACGCCATCAGCATCGGCGGACATCACGTCACGACCGACCTGGCGCGCGGCCTGTCGACCCGCATCGAAGACGCCGAGCGTCTGAAGGTGGTCCATGGTTCGGCTCTCGCTAACGGTGCGGACGAGCGCGATGTGGTTTCCGTGCCGCCGATCGGCGAGGACGACCGCGACCTGCCGCTGCAGGTGCCCAAGGCATTGCTGACGCGCATTATTGGCGCTCGCATCGAAGAGACTCTTGAACTGTTGCGCGATCGGATTCAGAAGTCGGGCTTCTCGCCCGTCGTCGGCAAGCGAGTCGTCCTCACGGGCGGCGCCAGCCAGCTGACCGGTATGCCCGAGGCGGCTCGCCGCATTCTGGCCCGCAACGTGCGAATCGGGCGCCCGATGGGTGTCGCCGGCCTCCCGGCCGCGGCCAAGGGCCCCGCTTTTTCGACCGCAGTCGGATTGATGATTTATCCGCAGGTCGCCGATCAGGAAACCCATGCCGGGCAGGGCGGTTTGTTCTCCCCCTTCGGCAACGGAAACAGCCGGATAGCCCGCATGGGCCAATGGCTGAAGGAAAGCTTTTGAGTTCAGTCCAGGTCGGTCCCGCAGGACCGGTCGGGGCGAAAAGTTGAAATGAATGGCCGGCGTGGCGCTGCGGCCGGAGAAAGAAGGAAGTCTGAAATGACCATCAAGCTGCAAAAGCCAGATATCACCGAGCTGAAGCCTCGGATCACCGTGTTCGGCGTCGGCGGCGGCGGCGGCAACGCTGTCAACAACATGATCACCGCCGGTCTCCAGGGCGTCGACTTCGTCGTCGCCAACACGGATGCCCAGGCGCTGACCATGACCAAGGCCGAGCGAATCATCCAGCTCGGCGTGAGCGTCACCGAAGGCCTCGGCGCCGGCTCGCAGCCGGAAGTTGGCCGCGCGGCCGCTGAAGAGTGCATCGACGAGATCATCGATCACCTGAACGGCACCCACATGTGCTTCGTCACCGCCGGCATGGGCGGCGGCACCGGCACCGGTGCGGCACCCGTCGTAGCCCAGGCCGCCCGCAACAAGGGCATCCTGACCGTCGGCGTCGTCACCAAGCCGTTCCACTTCGAAGGCCAGCGTCGCATGCGGCTCGCCGAGGCCGGCATAGAGGAACTGCAGAAGTCGGTCGACACGCTGATCGTCATCCCGAACCAGAATCTGTTCCGTATCGCCAACGACAAGACGACCTTCGCGGACGCCTTCGCCATGGCCGACCAGGTTCTTTACTCGGGCGTCGCCTGCATCACCGACCTGATGGTCAAGGAAGGCCTGATCAACCTCGATTTCGCTGACGTTCGCTCCGTGATGCGCGAGATGGGCCGTGCGATGATGGGTACCGGCGAGGCTTCGGGCCAGGGCCGTGCAATGCAGGCTGCGGAAGCCGCCATTGCCAACCCGCTGCTCGACGAAACCTCGATGAAGGGCGCACAGGGCCTGCTGATTTCGATCACCGGCGGTCGCGACATGACCCTGTTCGAAGTCGACGAGGCTGCGACCCGCATCCGCGAAGAAGTCGATCCGGACGCCAACATCATCCTCGGCGCGACCTTCGACGAAGCGCTCGAAGGCCTGATCCGCGTGTCGGTCGTCGCCACCGGCATCGATCGTGCCGCCGGCGCCATGGCTGCCCGTGACGTCGCTCCGGCTGCAAAGCCGCTTATCCGTCCTTCGGCGGCCGTTGCTTCTGCTCCGGCCGCAGTGCAGCCTGCAATGGCGCAGGCACCGAAGACCATCGATCCCGTGGCAGAAACGATCCGTTCGGCGGAAGCCGAAATGGAACGCGAACTGGAAATCGCCATCGCCCGTCAGGCTGCCATGGCACCGCAGCCGGCAGCCGAGCCGGAATTCCGTCCGCAGAGCCGTCTGTTCGCCACGCCGGCTGCCGCAGAAGCACAGCCCGCAGCGCGTATGCCGGCCGAGCCGGTTGCCGCTCCTGCTCCGGTCATGAGCCGTCCGGCTCCGGCCATGCACGCTTCTGCCGACATGCAGGCGAGGCATGCCCCGGCACCGGTTCGCCACGAGCCGGTCGCTCAGGCAGTCCGCCAGACGGTGGATCAGGTCCGCATGCCCAAGGTGGAAGATTTCCCGCCGGTGCTGCGTGCCGAGATCGACCACCGCGCCCACACGGCGGCTCCGGCCGCCCAGGACGAACGCGGTCCGATGGGTCTCCTGAAGCGGATAACCAACTCGCTTGGCCGCCATCAGGACGAAGAACCCGCCGTCGACATGACCGCCTCTGCACCGGCCACGGCCGCCCCGCAGCGTCGCGCTCTTTCGCCGGAAGCCAGCCTCTATGCGCCGCGTCGCGGCCAGCTCGACGACCAGGGTCGCGCCACGCCCCCGTCGCGTTCGAGCCACGAGGACGACCAGCTGGAAATCCCGGCCTTCCTTCGCCGCCAATCCAACTGATCGAGCGCTTTCAGTGATCAAGGGCCCGGGTCTCACGACCCGGGCCCTTTGTGTTTCACACGTCTCCGCCGGCTACGATTTTCCCTTTAGTTTTCAATCGTATGGTTTCGTTACAATGCGAAAGAAACAGTGATTTGGCACGACGCGGCCCTGTCCGTATGTATGGGCTCGGAAATGGGCATGGACGGCAACGGTCGCTGATTCCCCGATCCGGAATGACAAGAGCAGCCGCAAGATCCGCGCCCGAGGGCAGGAGCCGACTGCACCGCTAAAGGCAATTTTCATGGCAATCGCATTGCTGGGCTTCCAGACCACCATCGCAGCTCCCCTCAGCCTGACGGGTATCGGCGTCCATTCCGGGCGCCAGGTCACGCTCAACATGCTGCCGGCCGAGGCGGGCGCGGGCATCGTGTTCGTGCGCACCTACGACGATGGCAGTTCGGCCGAGTTCAAGGCGGTTTCCTCGCAGGTCGGCAATACCGATCTCTGCACCGTGCTGGGTTTCTCGCCGGCCCGGTCGATCGCCACCATCGAGCATGTCATGGCCGCCATCTATGCGCTCGGCCTCGACAATCTGGTGATCGAAGTCGACGGCGCCGAAATGCCGATCATGGACGGCAGCTCGGAAGTGTTCATCGATGCGATCGAGCAGGTCGGCATCGTCAATCTCGGCGTCAAGCGCCGCTATATCCGCGTGACCAAGCCGGTCCGCATCGAAGCCGGCGCCTCCTGGGCCGAGTTCCGCCCCTATGACGGCACGCGCTTCGAGGTCGAGATCGACTTCGAAAGCCCGCTGATCGGCCGTCAGAAATGGGCCGGCGACCTGACCGCCGCCACCTTCAAGAACGAGCTGTCGCGGGCCCGCACCTTCGGCTTCATGCGCGACGTGGAGCGCCTGTGGGCCGCCGGCTTCGCGCTCGGTTCGTCGCTCGAGAATTCCGTCGTCATCTCCGACGACAACACGGTCATCAATGTCGAAGGCCTGCGTTACGAGAAGGACGAGTTCGTCCGCCACAAGACGCTCGACGCCGTCGGCGACCTGGCGCTTGCCGGTGCGCAGTTCATCGGCTGCTACCGCTCCTATCGCGGTGGCCACAAGCTGAACGCCAATGCGCTGAAGGCGCTCCTGGAAAACCGCGACGCCTACGAGGTGGTCGAGGCTCCGGCACGCAGCCTGCAGGCACGGGCGCGCGAATTCGTCGCGGTCAACGTGCCGGAATTCGCACCCTGGTCGGCCTGACCATCAAATTACCTCCAGACTGGGGCCGGGGTGTCAGATCCTCGGCCCTTTTTTATGCCGCGACGGAATTTGCCGTCTTTCGGCGGGGAGGCACGCCCGGGACCATTTCCGGGCTTTCGTTTCGGCCCGCCACAAAAATGCGTTAAATCGCCATCATTGCGTTGCTCTCATACTGCTTTTATGGCTAGAAACGCGTGTTGAAAGCGACTGTTTTCTAGCGGCGCTGCAATCGGGAACTGTCGAATGAGTCATGTAGGGTCGGTCGTTGTGAATAAAGCCGCGCGTATTGCCAGTATATGTGTGATGATGACGGTATCCGGCGCGCTGCTTGCCGCCTGCCAGTCCGATCCCGATATCGACATCACCAAGCTCGGCGTCGAGACCGATCCGCCGGAAACCCTCTACAATCAGGGTCTCGCCAACATCAAGGCCGGCAACATCGTCGAGGCATCGCGCAAGTTCGACGCGATCGATACCCAGCATCCGTTCTCCGAGTGGTCGCAGAAGGCGCTGGTGATGAGCACCTTCACCAAGTACCGCATGGGGCGCTACACGGAGGCGGTCTCCACCGGCAACCGCTACCTCAACCTCTATTCGCGTTCGGACGATTCCGCCTACGTGCAGTATCTCGTCGGCCTTTCCTACTGGAAGCAGATCTCGAACGTCACGCAGGACCAGAAGAGCTCGCTGCAGACGATCGACGCCATGCAGAAGGTGGTCGACAACTATCCGGACTCCGAATACGTCGACGACGCCCAGGCCAAGATCCGTTTCGCCCGCGACCAGCTCGCCGGCAAGGAAATGCAGATCGGCCGCTACTATCTGGAACGCAAGGAATATCTGGCATCCATCTCGCGCTTCCGCGTCGTGGTCGAGAAATATCCGAACACCAACCAGATCGAGGAAGCGCTGGCGCGCCTGGTCGAGGCCTATTTCGCCATGGGCGTGGTACAGGAAGCCCAGACGGCTGCCGCCGTGCTCGGCCACAATTATCCCGACAGCCAATGGTATGCCGATTCCTACAAGCTCCTGAAGTCGGGCGGCCTCGAGCCCCGCGAGAATTCCGGTTCGTGGATCGCAAGGGCCGGCAAGAAGATTCTTGTCGGGAGCTGACCCTTCTTTCCTAGACGCGAGATGAGTTTGCCATGCTGGTCCAGCTGTCGATCCGCGATATCGTTCTGATCGAGCGGCTGGATCTTGCCTTCGAAGCCGGCCTGTCCGTCCTGACGGGCGAAACCGGTGCAGGCAAGTCCATCCTTCTCGACAGCCTTTCGCTGGCGCTCGGCGGGCGCGGCGACGGCTCGCTCGTTCGCCATGGCGAAGACAAGGGGCAGGTGACGGCGGTCTTCGACGTCGCCATGGGCCATCCGGCCCGCACCCTCCTGCGCGGCAACGGCGTCGACGACGACGGCGACCTGATCTTCCGCCGCGTTCAGTCGGCTGACGGCCGCACCCGCGCCTATATCAACGACCAGCCCGTATCCGTGCAGCTGATGCGCCAGGCGGGCCAGCTCCTGGTCGAGATCCACGGCCAGCACGACGACCGCGCGCTCGTCGACACCGACGCCCATCGCATGCTGCTCGATGCCTTTGCGGGTCTCTCCGACGAGGCGGTGAGCCTCGGCGAGCGCTATCGCCGCTGGCGCGATGCCGACCGGGTGCTCAAAGCCCATCGTGCCCGCGTCGAGGCCGCCGCCCGCGAGGCGGATTATCTCAGGGCCTCGGTCGAGGAGCTGGAAAAGCTCTCGCCGCGTGACGGCGAGGAAGACGAACTCGCCGACCGCCGCGCCGCGATGCAGAAGTCGGAGCGCATTGCCGGCGACATCGCCGAGGCTTCGGAGTTCCTCAACGGACATGCCTCGCCGGTGCCGCTGATCGCTTCGCTGGTCCGCCGGCTGGAGCGCAAGAGCCACGAGGCGCCGGGCCTTCTCGAGGACACCGTGCAGCTGCTCGATTCGGCGCTCGACAACCTCTCCAATGCGCAGATGGAGGTCGAGGCAGCACTTCGACGCACCGAATTCGATCCGAACGAACTGGAACGGGTCGAGGAGCGTCTGTTTGCCCTGCGCGCTGCGGGCCGCAAATATTCCGTGCCGGTGACCGGTCTTCCGGCGCTCGCCGAAAAGATGATCGCCGACTTGGCCGAGCTCGACGCCGGCGAGGAGAAGCTCGGTACGCTGGAGGCCGGCGTGATCGAGGCGAAGGCCCACTACGACCACCTGGCCGGTGCCCTGTCGACGAAGCGCCGCAATGCCGCCTCCGCGCTCTCCGAGGCGGTGATGGCCGAGCTGCCCGCCCTGAAGCTGGAGCGCGCGCGCTTCATGGTCGAGGTGGCGAGCGATCCGGACTCTGCGACGGCCGAGGGCATCGACACTGTCGAGTTCCATGTCCAGACCAATCCGGGAACCCGCCCGGGACCGATCATGAAGGTCGCCTCCGGCGGCGAGCTGTCGCGTTTCCTTCTGGCGCTCAAGGTGGCGCTCGCCGATCGCGGTTCGGCGCCGACCCTGGTCTTCGACGAAATCGACACGGGCGTCGGCGGTGCGGTCGCCGATGCGATCGGCCAGCGTCTCAAGCGGCTCTCCGCCAAGGTGCAGGTGCTCTCCGTCACCCATGCCCCGCAGGTGGCCGCCCGTGCCGCCACCCATCTGCTGATCTCCAAGGGACCTACCGGCGAGGGCGGCGAGAAGATCGCCACCCGCGTTGCGACCATGGAACCGGAACACCGGCGCGAGGAAATCGCCCGCATGCTCGCCGGCGCCTCGGTCACCGACGAGGCGAGAGCCGCCGCGGCGCGGCTTCTGGCCGGAGAAAACTGAGCGCCGGCGGACCTTTGGTGCGGCGATTGCATTCAAGGCCGAAACCTGTTTCCCTCGGTGCGCGATGTTCGAAGTCCTCTCTGCCTATTGGCCGCATATTCTCGCCGTCCTGTCGATCACCATGGGCGCGGTCGCGGCCGTGCATGCGGCGATGACCAAGCGCGAGGTCCGCTCGGCGATCGGCTGGGTCGGCGTCATCGTGCTGTCGCCGCTGCTCGGCGCGCTGATCTATGCCGTGGTCGGCGTCAACCGCATCCGGCGCAAGTCGCTGATCTCGCGCCGCGCTCTTCATCTCGACGAGCTGTGGCGCACGCTGTCGCATTACGGCGTGTCGCGCGAGGCGGTCGACAAGCACTTCGGCAGCCGCATGGCGGGGCTGAAGACGCTCGGCGACCGGGTCGCCAAGCACGCGCTCTCCTCCGGCAACCGGATCGACATGCTGTCCTCGGGGGCTGAGACCTATGCCGCCTTCTGCGAGGCGATCGACGCCGCCGAACGCAGCATCATCCTCGAGACCTATATCTTCGACCGCGACGCCGCCGGACTTAGGGTCGCCGACCGGCTGATCGCCGCCCACAAGCGCGGCGTGACGGTCCGTGTGCTGATCGACGCGGTGGGCGCCCGCTACAGTGTGCCGAGCATCATCGGTTATCTCACCGACGCCGGCGTGTCGGTCGCCACCTTCAACGGCAAGGTCATCATGGGGCTGCGGCTGCCTTATGCCAATCTGCGCACCCACCGCAAGATCCTGGTGGCCGACGGCGCGGTCGCCTTTCTCGGCGGCATGAACATCCGCGCCGCCTTCGAGGGCGACGAGGCGGCCCGCGACACGCATTTCCGCCTGACCGGCCCGGTCGTCGCCGACATCTTCGCCGTGGCGGCGGAGGACTGGCATTTCGAGACGGGGGAGATCCTCACTGGCGCCGACTGGGGCGTGGCGCCCTTCGCCGCCGAGCCCGGCACGCCGAGCTTCGTGCGCACCGTCGTCTCCGGCCCCGATACCAACCTCGAAACCAACCACAAGATCATGATGGGTGCCTTTTCCGTCGCGGAGAAGTCGATCCGCATCATGTCGCCGTATTTCCTGCCTGACAATATCCTGCTGGGCGCGCTCGCCACGGCGGCGCGGCGCGGCGTGACCGTCGACATCGTCATCCCGGCGCAGAACAATCTCGCCATCGTCAGCCATGCCATGGCCGCCCAGTTCGACCAGATCCTCAAGGACGGCAGCCGGATCTTCCGCGCCCAGGGGCCGTTCGACCATTCGAAGCTGATGACCGTCGACGGGCAGTGGTCCTTCATCGGCTCGTCCAACCTCGATTCGCGCTCGCTCCGGCTGAACTTCGAGATCGACCTTGAAGTTTTCGATGTCGACTTTGCCCGGACGATCGAGGCGCGCATCGACGCGTCGCTCGAAGGGGCCGAGCCTGTCACCCAGGAGGAACTGCGCCGGCGCCCGTTCGTTTACCGTCTGTTCGACCGTTTCCTTTGGCTCGGTTCGCCCTATCTGTGATGGAGAACTGTCTTGTTGAAATCCTCTCGTCATTACGCAACGGAAGTGGTTTCTCCCTCTTCGCGCCCTATGCTTGGAACCGGGCCGGCAATGCTGCAGCACGCATGGAAGTGAAATGACGAAGACCAACAACACTCTGGCTTCCGCAGTCATCGCCTCGATCAAGAACCGGTCCAATCGCATCCACAATCCGTTGATCCGGGACCCGCGCGACGGCTCGATGCTGGTTGCCTCCTACAATGTGCATAAATGCGTCGGCACCGACGGCCGCTTCGATCCGGAGCGCATCATCGAGGTCATCCGCGAGATCGGCCCTGATGTGATCGCCCTGCAGGAGGCCGACCAGCGGTTCGGCGAGCGGTCAGGCCTGCTCGACCTGCCGCGCCTTCGGCTGGAGACCGGCCTGATGCCGGTGCCCGTCCTGCACAAGCCCAAATCGCATGGCTGGCGCGGCAATGTGCTGCTGTTCAGGGAGGGTGTGGTGCGCGACGTGCACCAGGTGGCGCTTCCGGGGCTAGAGCCACGCGGCGCGCTGGTCGCAGAAATCGATCTCGAATCGCGTGAGGGCCTCAGAATCATCGCCGCCCATCTCGGCCTTTTGCGCTGGGCGCGCCGCCAGCAGGCCGACACCATCCTCGATATCATCGGCCGGCGCGAAGACCGGCCGACCCTTCTGATGGGCGATTTCAACGAGTGGCGCCTCGGCCCCGGATCGGCGCTCACCCGTCTCGAATCGGTCTTCGGTCCGCTGCCTGCGCCGATCCCCAGCTATCCGGCCCGCATGCCGGTGCTCTCGCTCGACCGGATCATGGCCAACCGCGCCGATCTGATTGCCGAAATGGCGGTGCACGACACGCCGCTCGCCCGAAAGGCCTCCGACCACCTGCCGCTGCTGGCGCGGATCGACCTCTGTGCCGGCAGTCTGCGCTGAGCCGTCCGTCCGCAAAGAGGCGTGAGGTTTTTCATCGGGTGAATTTCGGCTAAGACCGTCGAGTCGAATTCGGAGCAGGGTAATGGCAGAGCACATGATCGCAGTCGAGGATCTGAGCGAGGAGCAGGCGAGGGCCGAGCTTGCAAGGCTGGCGCAGGAGATCGCCCGTCATGACGCGCTCTATCACGCCAAGGACCAGCCGGAGATCTCGGATGCCGACTACGACGCGCTGAAACGGCGCAACGATGCGATCGAGGCACGCTTCCCGGCGCTTGTCCGCCCTGACAGCCCGTCGAGACGCGTCGGCGCCGCACCGTCGGTGACCTTCGCACCGGTCGTCCATGCGCGGCCGATGCTGTCGCTCGACAACACCTTCTCCGACGAGGACGTCGCCGATTTCGTCGCCTCGGTCTATCGATTCCTCGGACGCCTGCCGGACGATTCGATCGCCTTTACCGCCGAGCCGAAGATCGACGGGCTGTCCATGTCGATCCGCTACGAGAACGGCCGGCTGGTCACCGCCGCGACGCGTGGCGACGGCACGACCGGCGAAAACGTCACCGCCAATATCCTGACGATCGGGGAGATCCCGCGGCAGCTGCCGGCCGGCGCGCCGGCCGTGGTCGAGGTGCGCGGCGAGGTCTACATGGCCAAAAGCGCCTTCCTGGCGCTGAACGCGCAGATGGAGGCCGAGGGCAAGCAGACCTATGTCAATCCGCGCAACACCGCGTCCGGCTCGCTGCGCCAGCTCGACCCGAAGGTGACCGCCAGCCGCAAGCTGAAATTCTTCGCCTATGCGTGGGGCGAGATGTCCGAGATGCCGGCCGATACGCAGATGGGCATGGTGGACAAATTCCGCGAATGGGGTTTCCCGGTCAATCCGCTGATGAAGCGGCTGAATTCGACGGCCGAGGTGCTCGACCACTATCGCCAGATCGGCCTGATGCGCGCCGATCTCGACTATGACATCGACGGCGTCGTCTACAAGGTCGACCGCCTCGACCTGCAGGAGCGCCTCGGTTTCCGCTCGCGCAGCCCCCGCTGGGCGACAGCCCACAAGTTCCCGGCCGAGCAGGCCTTCACCACCGTCGAGGCGATCGACATCCAGGTCGGCCGCACCGGCGCGCTCACCCCCGTGGCGCGGCTGGAGCCGATCTCGGTCGGCGGCGTGGTGGTGACCAATGCGACGCTGCACAATGCCGATTACATCCAGGGAATCGGCAATTCCGGCGAGCGCATCCGGCCGGAGGATCACGACATCCGCGTCGGCGACACGGTCATCGTCCAGCGGGCCGGCGACGTCATCCCGCAGGTGCTCGACGTCGTCCTGGAAAAGCGACCGGCGGGGGCCGTCCCTTACGCGTTCCCGACCAAATGCCCGGTCTGCGGCAGTCATGCCGTGCGAGAGATGAACGAGAAGACCGGTAAGCTCGATTCGGTCACCCGCTGCACCGGCGGCTTCGTCTGTTCGGCGCAGGCCAAGGAACACATCAAGCATTTCGTCTCGCGCAACGCCTTCGACATCGAGGGGCTCGGCACCAAGCAGGTCGACTTCTTCTTCGAGGCAGAGGATCCGGCGATCCAGATCCGCACCGCGCCCGACATCTTCACGCTGAAGCGCCGGCAGGAGGCCTCGCCGCTGGTCAAGCTCGAGAACATCGAGGGCTTCGGCCGTGTCAGCGTGCGCAAGCTGTTCGACGCGATCGACGCACGCCGCGAAATCGCCCTGCACAGGCTGATCTTCGCGCTCGGCATTCGCCATGTCGGCGAAACCACCGCCAAGCTCCTGGCACGTTCCTACGGCTCCTACGCGGCCTTTGCCGAGGCGATGAAGGCGGCTGCGCCGATGTTCGGTGATGCGTGGAACGACCTCAACGCCATCGACGGCATCGGCGAGGTCGTCGCCGCCTCGATCGTCGAGTTCTTCAAGGAGCCGCGCAATCTCGAAGTGGTCGACAGGCTGCTTCAGGAGATTACGCCGATCGACGCCGAGGCGCCGGTCGTAAGCGGCAGCCCGGTCGCCGGCAAGACGGTCGTGTTCACCGGCTCTCTGGAGAAATTCACCCGCGACGAGGCGAAGGCGAGGGCCGAAAGCCTCGGCGCCAAGGTGTCCGGCTCGGTGTCGAAGAAGACCGACTACGTCGTGGCCGGCGCCGACGCCGGCTCCAAGCTGACCAAGGCGCAGGAGCTCGGCGTTTCGGTTCTCACCGAGGACGAATGGCTGTCGCTCATCGGCGGGTGAGGGGCCGCTCACGGATCGGTATAGCCGATCGCCCTCAGTGTCAGCTGGGCGCTGCCGGGGTCGGTCGAGAACAGGATCGCGCCGCTCGACTGGGACTGGCCCGGCACGTAGTCGAAGGTGACGTCCACCGATTCGACGCTTTCCTCGCCCCGCGTGAGTTCTCCCCGCACGATCACGGCCGCCGCCGTGCTGTTGGCGCGGTTCTCGATGTCGAAGGTTATGCGGTAGCCGCCCGGTACGTGCGCCATGCCGGTCGCCTCGATGGCGAATTCCGGCGGTTCCATCTGCTCGGTCAGCGCCGACCAGCTGACATAGCCGATCAGCAGGGCGATGAGGATCAGCGAGATCAGCCCGGTCAGCCATTCCAGCCAGTGCGGATTGTCGGCTTCGGTGTGCAGGGGGTGGCGGGACGGACTCATGTCGGACCTCACAGGATCAGTCGGGCGGCGGCGGCGCCGATGGCGGCGGGGAAGGCGAGCACGATCGTGGCAAAGACCAGTGCGGCCAGCCCCGTGCCGTCAACCTGCTCGAAGATCCACAGTGAAAACAGGCTGATGCCGAGCGCGATGACGTAGCCGGGCAGGGTGAAGCGGATCAGCGCGTGCCACCAGGGCGTATCGGGCGACAGCTCGTGGCCGCCCTCGAAGGAGACGGCATAGACGAAGCCGTGCATCAGCGCGATCGACAGCAGGATGGTGGCCAGCGCATGCCAGGGCGTCATCTTGTAGGACAGCAGGATCATCTCCTCGGTCGGCGCGACGTTCAGCGACAGGAAGAGCGCGCCGACCACCATCAGGAACAGCTCGCCGAAATAGGAAGTGCGGCGCTGGCGCGGCTCCGGCCCCTCGCAGTCGGCGTCCTCGTCGCGCGTCAGCTGGCTGCGGCCGAGCATGGCGCCGATGCTGGCCGGCACCGCCTGGATGGCGATCTTGCCGATCACTTCGCTCCACGGCATGTCGAGGTTCAAGAGGCCGAACAGGAACAGGATCGCCGCGCTCGCCGCAATGCCGATGCCATAGGCGACGATCGCGTCACGCACGTCCTCGCGCCAGTCGAAGGTTTCCTCGAAGCCGATGCGATGCGACAGGATGACCAGCAGCGGCAGGTCGATCACCATCAGCAACAGAAGTTTTTCGCGCGCGACATAGAAGCCGAGTTGCCACATCTCGATGGTCATCAGCATGGGAAGGGCGAAGAGCAGGGCTCCGGCAAGCCCGCGGCCCATGCCGGCGAGAAAGGCCGATCTCGCCTTTCGCCGCTGGTCCAGGTCCCGACCTCGCGCTGCAAAATCCGACATACCGCCCCGCTCCATTCTTGCGCGCTCGACAACGCGGCGGAGGGGCAATTGTTCCCTTGGCGGCCCTGCCATCGGTGCCGTCCTTGCCGCGCTTGCCGTCGTTGCCGAAGACGTGGGCGCGGGCGGCAGTGTCGGCCGGGCCATGCCGGCGATAGGGTGGGGCTGGCTCGGGATACTCTTTCCCCGCCTGCGGGGGGCGAAGGACGGGTCGAGACACGCGGCTCGACCCCGGTCGGGCAGGGTGAGGGGCAAAGCCACGACCGCAATCGGTGACCGTCGAGCGGAAGAGGCTTCAAACGCAAAGGCCCGCGCATGGCAATGCGCGGGCCTTCTCGTAAAACTACATTCGAGGGGCGATCAGCCCTTGGGCTTGAAGCTCTTCTTCTTCGGACCCGATGCCGGGCCGCGATCGTCGAACTTGCCCTTCGGCTTGCCGGCATAGGCCGGCTTGTCACCCTTGGCCGCATAGGCGGGCTTGTCGCCCTTGGGCTTGCCGGCCCAGTCGGGCTTTGCCGGCTTGTCATAGGCGTTGGAGGCGCCCTTCGGCTTCTTCTTGAAGGCGGGCTTGTCGTTGCTCCAGTCGTCACGGGCGGGCTTGGCCGGCGCTGCACCCCAGACCTCGGCATCGGCCTGGGCCAGGTCGTCCGTTGCGCCGCGCGCGGGTGCTGCGGCCCGCTTCTCGACCCAGGGCTTCTTGTCCCCCTGCGGCTTCGCGTCGTCGTAGGATTTCTTGCCTTCGTAGGGCTTCTTCTCGGCAAAGGGCTTGGCGTCGCGCACCGGGCGCTCCTTCGGCGGCGCGCTGAAGTCCGGCGTGCCATCCAGGCGCTTGACGATGATGCCGCGCTCCAGCGTCTTGTTCGGGCCGATCGCTTCGACGAAACCGTCGACGCCGCTCTCGGCGATCTCCACGAAGGTCTCTTCCGGCTGCATCTTGATCGCGCCGATCACCGCCTTGGTGATGTTGCCGTTGCGGCAGAGCATGGGGATCAGCCAGCGCGGCTCGGCGCTCTGGCGGCGGCCGACGGAGAGCGAGAACCAGGTGCTGGCGCCGAAATCCGAGCGCGGCTTGGTCGCCGGGCTCGACGGATTGGCATAGTCCGGCTCGCGGCGCTTGGCGCCGGCGTCGAGGCTGACCGGGATCAGGTCTTCCGGGGCCGAGCGATTGCCGCGCTGCAGGCGCAGGAAGGCGGCGGCCACCTGTTCGGCTCCGTGGGTCGCCAGCAGGGTGGCGATGAACGGGGCTTCGTCTTCGTTGATCTTCTCCGACAGGGCCGGATCGGCGAGCAGCCGCTCGTCGTCGCGGGCCAGGACGTCGTCGGCCGAAGGCGGCAGGACCCATGTCGGCTGCACATTGGCGCCTGACAGCAGGCGCTCGGCCTTGCGACGGGCGCTCATCGGCACGATCAGCGCCGAGACGCCCTTGTTGCCGGCGCGGCCGGTGCGGCCCGAACGGTGCAGCAGCGTGTCCGAATTGGTCGGCAGGTCGGCATGGATGACGAGTTCGAGGCCGGGCAGGTCGATGCCGCGGGCGGCGACGTCGGTGGCGATGCAGACACGGGCCCGGCCGTCGCGCATGGCCTGCAGCGCATGGGTGCGCTCGTTCTGCGAAAGCTCGCCGGACAGCGCCACGACCGAGAAGCCGCGATTGTGCAGCCGGGCCGTCAGGTGGTTGACGGCGGCGCGGGTCGAGCAGAAGACGATCGCGTTGCGGGCTTCGTAGAAGCGCAGCACGTTGATGATGGCGTTCTCGCGATCGGGATTGGCAACCGTCAGCGCGCGGTATTCGATGTCGACATGCTGCTTCTTTTCCGACACCGTCTCGATGCGCTTGGCATTGCGCTGATAGCTCTTGGCGAGGTCGGCGATCGAGCGCGGCACGGTGGCCGAGAACATCAGCGTGCGGCGGTCGTCGGGTGCGGCGTCGAGGATGAATTCGAGATCCTCGCGGAAGCCGAGATCGAGCATTTCGTCGGCCTCGTCCAGCACGACGGCGCGCAGGCCCGAGAGGTCGAGGGCGCGGCGGGTGATGTGGTCGCGCAGGCGGCCCGGCGTGCCGACGACGATGTGGGCGCCGCGTTCGAGCGCCCGGCGTTCGTTGCGCACGTCCATGCCGCCGACGCAGGATGCGATCACGGCACCGGTCTTCTCGTAGAGCCATTCCAGTTCGCGCATGACCTGCATGGCCAGTTCGCGGGTCGGCGCGATGGCGAGCGCCAGGGGCGCCCCGGCGCGGCCGAAACGGTTTTCGCCGGCGAGAAGCGTCGGGGCGATGGCGAGGCCGAAGGCGACCGTCTTGCCCGAGCCCGTCTGGGCCGAGACCAGTGCGTCCTTGCCTTCGAGTTCCGGGTCGAGCATGGCCTGCTGCACCGGGGTCAGCGTCGCATAACCGCGCTTGGACAATGCCTCTGCGATCGGCGCTACGATGCCGTTGAATTCTGTCATGGAGTAAGTCTTTCGAATTGGATGTGGAGCGGGCCAATGCACCGCGCCCGCCGATTGCGGGTATGTTTGGGGCGTTCCTACCCGGCTTACGCCGAATTGTATAGGGGGATGGCTGCAAAAGGCGAGAAATGCGGGCGAATGCGGATGCGAGGACCGGCCAGCCGGCGCTGCCGCGGGCATATGTCATATTTGCTTCGCCCGACGGGAAGCCCTATGAACCGGACAGCACCCACAATCCGAAGAGTCGTTCCCCTTGAAAACCATCGCCATCGATTTCGAAACAGCCAGCGAAGAGCGTGGCAGCGCCTGTTCGGTCGGGCTTGCCTGGATCGAGGACGGCGAGGTTGTGCGGGTCGAGGAGCGTCTGATCCGGCCGAAATCCATGCGGTTCTCGCCGTTCAACATCGCCATTCACGGCATCCGGCCGGAGCATGTCGAGGACGCGGCCGAGTTTCCCGAGGTGATGGACGAATTCGCCGAGGATTTCTCAGGCGCAATGATGATCGCCCACAATGCCGCCTTCGACTTCTCGGTCTGGCGCTCGGCGCTTGATGCCTATCGCCAGCCCTATCCGGAACTGTCCTATCTGTGCAGCGTCAAGATGGCCCAGCGCATGTGGCCGCAGCTCGGCTCGCACCGGCTGAACAGCCTCGCCGTGCATCTGGGTCTCACCTTCATGCATCACAATGCCGCCGACGATGCGCGGGTCTGTGCGCTCGCCTCGATCGCGATGATGCGCGAGGCCGGCGCCGTGCATCTGGCGGAATTGCCGGAGCGGGTCGGGATTTCGGTCGGCCGGCTCTACCGCGGCGGCTACGACGCCTGTTCGGTGCGGCGCATCCGCAAGCGCGAGCCGGCCTTGTAAGGCGGCGAGCCGGCCTTATCTAGATTGCAGTCATCCTTGGAGATTTGCCATGTCGATCCGATCCCTGCTCCTGTCCGCCACCGTCGCTCTTTCGGCCCTTGCCACTCCGGCCGTTGCCGAGGTCGTCGGTGAGGTCGGCGTCGACTGGGTCGGCAACGACATCATCGTCGAGGCGGTCAGCGATCCGAAGATCAAGGGCATCACCTGCCACGTCACCTATTTCGACCGCTCGATCATCGACCGGCTGTCCAAGGGCAACTGGTTCGAGGATCCGTCGAACAATTCGATCGCCTGCCGCCAGACCGGCCCGATCGAGATCGGCGACATCGACCTGTCGAAGGAAGGTGAGGAAGTGTTCCGCGAGGGCATGTCGCTGATCTGGAAGCAGCTGGTCGTCAACCGCATCTACGACAAGGCCAACGACACGCTGATTTACCTGATCCACTCGCGCCAGGTCGTTGACGGGTCTGCCAAGATGGCGATCTCCACCGTGCCGCTGTTCGGTCAGCCGGTCACCTGGGCGAACGGCAAGCCCTGAGGCGCTGGGGGGCGGTGATAACGACCATCCGGCCGTCTGGTTCCCATTGCGCCCAAAATTGGTCAGTTTCGAAGGCCCGAATGTTCATTTTTTCGAACGATGTCACTTTCGCCCGGGGCTAAAGTTTGGCAAGCTTCTAAAGGACATCGGAAGACGCTCACATCACCCCAAAGTGTTCGTTGACTGTTCATGTCTTGCCAGTCGAGGGGTTGCAGCCTCGAATTCGAACAAAGTTGCGCTCCGACCTCTTTCGAGTTCGGAGCGCAATTCGTTTGGGCTGATGACAGCCTTAACGGACATAGACGATCTTGCCGCCATTGGCCGCGGTCTCAACGTGCACGACATTGTTCAGCTGAACGTTCTTGGATTCGAGCGCTGCGACCAGCATCGGATCAGCCGTGACCATCGCCTGGGCTTCGGTCATGGCGGACGTGTCATCCGACAGCTTGGTCAGACGGTCGTATTCGCTACGGCCGGAATCGTTGTTGAGCGAGTCGATACGAACGACGCTGACGTCGGTCTGCTCGGTCATCACGGCTGCGGTCTGAGCGAAGGCTGCGCCGGATACCGAACCGAGGGCAAGCACGGAAGCGAGGGCGATCTTGATAGCGTTGTTCATGATGTTTCTCCTTGGTTAACTCTTCATTCTCGACATGTCGGGAATGCACCGGAGAAACGTCGGTAGGGCAATTCAGTTCCTCTGAAATCGTCTAATAAATTAATTGTTACAGATACTTAATGTGTCCTTGGCGTGGCGGAAAAATGGCCGCGCCACGGCAGGCCGCCTTCGCTGGATGCACGAAAACGGCCCATAACCCCGCCGTCAGCGGGTTATGGGTGGGAAGATCCGAAAGGCTCAGGCGATCAGGCTGCCTGGGCGAGCTCGTCGGCAATGACGGTGTCGAGATTGAGGAAGCAGACCATCGACTTCTCCAGGGCGACGATGCCGCGGCAGAAGGCGCGCTGTTCTTCGGGAATGATTTCCGGTGCAGGCTGCAGGTCTTCGCCCTTGATGGTCATCATGTCGGAGACCTGTTCGACCAGCAGGCCGACCAGCTTGCCGGCGATGTCGGTGACGATGATGGCGGCACGTTCCGACGGTTCGGTCATCTTCATGCCGAGGCGGCAGGCCATGTCGATGACCGGGATCACCGCACCGCGCAGGTTGATGAGGCCGAGCACGTAGGGTGGGGTATGCGGCATCGGGGTCACCGGGGCCCAGCCGCGGATTTCGCGGATCGCCATGATGTCGATGCAGAATTCCTGTTCGGCGAGATGAAAGGATACGATCTCGAGATAGGCGCCGGACTGCTTGATTGCATTGCTCATTTTCAAAACTCTTCCCAGTTTTCGGCTGCGGCGCCCTGGCTTGCGACGCGGGCGACAGCGCTTCGGTTGAATGTCCCCGCGACCTTGTCGATCAGGCTCTTCGCGGGGGACGGCTTCGGCAGCGAGGCGGCGCTGGCCGCCTGCAGCTGAACGGGGGCGGCATAGGCGCTCCCGGTCATCTTGAACTGGCCGACGAGGCGCGAGAGGTTCTCCGCGTCGCCGGCAAGGGTGTGGCTGGCCGCGTTGGTTTGTTCGACCATGGCGGCATTCTGTTGGGTGACCTGATCCATCTGACCGACGGCCGAGTTGATTTCGCTGAGGCCCACCGACTGCTCGCGGGCCGAGGTGACGATCGACTTCACATGCTCGTTGATGCGCAGCACGTCCTCGCCGATGCGGTGCAGGGCCTCGCCGGCGGCGGTGACCAGCTCGACGCCGGTCTTCACTTCGGCGCTGGAACGACCGACCAGGGTCTTGATGTCGCGGGCGGCTTCGGCGGCACGGCCGGCAAGCGCCCGCACTTCCTGGGCGACGACGGCAAAGCCCTTGCCGGCTTCACCGGCGCGGGCGGCTTCGACGCCGGCATTCAGCGCCAGCAGGTTGGTCTGGAAGGCGATTTCGTCGACGACGTTGATGATCTTGCCGATCTCGCCGGTGGCATCCTCGATGCGTTCCATGGCGGCCATGGCGTCGCTGACGACCGAACCCGACTTCTCGGCATAGACCTTGGCGTTGTCGACCATGTGGCTCGCCTCTTCGGCGCGCTCGGTGGCGTTGCGAACGGTCGCAGTGATCTCGTCCAGCGCGGCCGAGGTTTCTTCCAGTGACGCCGCCTGCTGTTCGGTGCGGCGGGCGAGATCGTCGGCGGCGCTGCGCATCTGCAGGCCGTTGGCGCGGATGGAGGAGCTGTTCGAGGCGATTTCGCCCATCACGCTCTGCAGGCGGTTGGTCGTCTGGTTGAAGTCGGCACGCAGGCGTTCGAGGTCGCCCGGGAAGGCTTCGGCGATGGTCACCGACAGATCGCCTTCGGAGAGGCGGTTCAGCCCAAGCGCCAGCTGGTCGACGGCCCGCTTGACGGCGGCATTGTCGGCGGCGATCGCGGCGGCGCGGGCCTCGCGCTCCTGCTCGTTGCGCTGGCTGGCTTCGGCGGACGAGGATTCCAGGGCGCGCTTTTCGACGGCGGCATTGCGGAAGACGTCGACGGAGCGGGCCATTTCGCCGATCTCGTCGCGGCGGTCGTTCGCCTGGACGGCGGTTTCCAGATCGCCGTCGAGGACGCGCTGCATGGCGGAGCGCACCGCGCGGATGCCGTTGACGATGGCATTGCCGTGGACGGCCTGGAGCAGCAGCGTGGTGCAGAGTGCGAGCAGGCCGAGGCCGAGCTGGATATAGAGGGAGGCGCCGGCTCTTGCGGTCGCGCCTTCGACGCTCGCCTGCATGATCTGGCCGGCGAGGGCGGCACTCTGATCGAGCGTAGCCGACAGCCGGTCGCCGGCGCCGTCGATGGCATCGTCGATGGCCGCATAATCGGCTTCGGGCGCGCCGGTCTCGACCAGGCGCTTGAGGTCGACCTCGATCGCCTTGACGATCTCGGCGACGTCGGCGTCATAGGTTTCCGCCAGGGCAGCATTGCCGGTTTCCTGAGCGAGGGATTTCATGATGGGGGCGCCGGCGGAGAGGAGCGTCGCGGCGGATCGGATGATTTCGGCGCGTTCCTTCTGGATGACGCCTTCGCCGCGATCGATGATGGTGTCCATGGCGGCGAGAACCAGTCGGGAACTGGCGAGCTGCATCTCGTTCAGCTGTTCGACATCGCGCTGCATTGCCAGGGCCCGGGTGAGGGCGGTATCGACCTGCGCATTCTCGTACCAGCCGACGGCCAGCATCGAACCAATGCCGAGGGACGTCGCGGCGCCGAGCGTCATCAGTCTCTGACGGACCGACAGGCCACTTCCCGAAATAAATCCTAGCATGCGCCTCCCCAATGCCCCAGCTGTTCACCGATGCTGCGCATCGGCGATTCCGTTTCGCATGCAGAGGCCCGAGGAAAAGAGAAACCCGTCCCGGTGGACGTTATGTCCGAATGACCGAACCGGTCATCTCGCGTCTAGATGATCTCAAATAGTGGTTAAGCAACGGATAATATTACTAGCAGAGTCGCTCTCTCCGTTAAAGACCGGACGATGTCGAATGCACCGCCCGGTCCGGCTGTTCACTCCGAGGCGATGGCGCGGCGATAGAGGTGCCAGGTGGCGTGGCCGAGGATCGGCAGCGCGACGAACAGGCCGGCGAAGAAAGGCAGCAGGGCGAGGAACGCAGTCACCGCGACGACGAGGCCGAAGGTCAGCATGGGCACGGGGTTCTCCACCACCGTGCGGATGCTGGTCAGCATCGCCGTGACGAAATCGATGTCGTGGTCGAGCAGCAGCGGCATGGAGATGACGGTCAGGGAGAAGAGCACGGTGGCGATGACGGCGCCGACCAGGGTCCCGACCATCAGGAACAGCATGCCCTCGGGCGTCGTGGTCACCACCGTGGCGAAGGCGGCGAGCGAGGCGGGGATCTTGAAGCCGAGGAACAGGGCGAGCAGCAGTCGCACCTGGTAGATCCAGATCCAGAAGATGAAGAGCACGGCGAAGGCCATCCAGGACAGCTGCCGCTCGCGCTGGCGGAAGACTTCGGTGAGCACGCCGCGCCAGCTGATCGGCTCGCCCCGCTCGTGCCGGCGGCTGATTTCATAGAGGCCGACGGCGACGAAGGGGCCGATCAGCGGGAAGCCGATGGCGACCGGGATGATCATCCACGGCTGGTGGTAGAGGCTGAGCATCACGACGATGAAGAGGCCGCCGAGCGCATAGATGCCGCCGAAGAACAGGCCGAACAGGGGAAAGCGGCGGAAGTCCCTGACCCCTTCGGCCAGCGCCCCCGTGACATCCTTGATCTCGAGCCGGTTGATCCGCATCTTCGGCGGCAATGCCGTCTGAATGACCTGTTCTTCCATTCGTCCCTCCCAAAACGTCTGTATTGCCATGATAACATGTGACGGCGGCCTTAAGAACTCTCGGTAATCATCGATTTATTTCCCGAGGCGGCGCGCGCCTTTCCCCTTTCGCATGGCCCGGCTGCGTATTATGTAAGAGAGATGGATCGCCTCGCGCCAAGACCGCTCAATCATGCCCTGATCGCCGCCCTGATTTTTGGTGCGGCGGCGCTGACAGCCGTCGTCTTTGCCGGCTGGATGCGATTCGGCGCCGATATCGTGCTCACCTACGCCGAAAACGGCCTGTCCTCCTGCTTCTGACGGCCTGAGGTCGGCTTGCCCTGGGACAAATCGGCGCGCTGCGGCATGCAAACGGCGAGTTGATTTGCACTTCGGCACGGTTCGACGTATCGGCAGGTAACTTTCCTGCCGACGTTCCAAAGGGACCTGACCTTCGATGAAGACTTTGCGCATTATCCTCTGGGCCGGCGTCGTCGTTTTGGCCGGAGTGCTCGGCTGGCTGACGCTGGCGGTGACCGACACCAAGGACAAGATCGCCGAGGCGCCGTTCGGCGTGCCGTTCCAGCTCGTCGACCAGAACGGCAAGGCGATCACCGAGCAGGCTTTCCGCGGCAAGCCGACGGCGCTGTTCTTCGGCTTCACCCATTGCCCGGAAGTCTGCCCGACGACGCTGTTCGAGCTCAATGGCTGGCTGACCACGGTCGATCCGGACAAGACCAAGCTGCAGGCCTATTTCGTCACCGTCGACCCGGAGCGCGACACGCCGGAAATGCTGGGCGCCTATATCTCCAACGTCACCGACCGGGTGATCGGCATTGCCGGCGATCCGCAGAAGGTGGGCGAGGTGGTCAAGGGCTTCCGCGTCTATGCCAAGAAGATCCCGCTCGACGAGAAGGATCCGAACGGCGACTACACCATGGATCACACCGCCTCGGTTTTCCTGCTCGACAAGGAGGGCCGGTTCGTCGGCACGATTTCCTATGGCGAGAACCCGGACGTGGCGATCAAGAAGCTCGAGAACCTCGCCAAGGGCTGAGGCGCAAGGCCGGTCGGGGTGCTCTCCTGTTGCCATCGGCGGCGTCGCGTTGTACCGCAGGCGCCAGGCCGGGCGGTGTTCCATCGCCGCCCCGTTCTCTCCCATTTCGACAGGATGACCGACCGTGAGTGAAATCCGCCTCTTTGTGACGACGACCGAAGCCATGGCGACGGAAATCCTCGATCTCATGACGATCTGCTTCGGCGAAGAGGATCTGGCGATCGCCACGACCGAAGTGGACGAGAAGAACGATGTCTGGGAAGCCTCCGTCTATATGTTGACCGAGGAGGAGGACGAGATCCGCGCTCGTCTCGAGGAGCTTTTCGCCGAGACCTTTCCGGACCTGTCGATCCAGAAGGAGGTGCTGCCCGATATCGACTGGATCGCCAAGTCGCTGGAAGGCCTCAAGCCCGTGCGGGCAGGGCGGTTCATCGTGCATGGCTCGCATGACCGCGACAAGGTTCGGGTCAACGACCTGGCGATCGAAATCGAGGCCGGCCAGGCCTTCGGCACCGGCCATCATGGAACGACCGCCGGCTGCCTGGAGGTGATCGACGAGGTGGTGCGGTCGCGGACCGTGCGCAATGCGCTCGACCTCGGCACCGGCAGCGGCGTCCTGGCGATCGCGGTGCGTAAGCTGAAGCACATCCCGGTGCTGGCGACCGACATCGATCCGATCGCCGTTCGGGTCGCCCGGGAGAATGCCCGCAGCAACGGTCTTGTCGACGGCATCGAGTTTCGCGTCGCGCCGGGCTTCCATTCGACGGCGTTCGGCGAATACGGTCCGTTCGACCTGATCATCGCCAATATTCTCGCCCGCCCGCTGATGAAGATGGCGCCGCAGTTGGCGACGCATCTGGCGCCCGGCGGCTCGGTCATCCTGTCGGGCATCCTCGCCAGCCAGCGCTGGAAGGTGATCGCCGCCTATAACGGCGCGGGCCTCGCCCATGTCCGGACCATCTGGCGCAATGGCTGGGTGACGATCCATCTGCGGCAGGGCCGCGGGCTCGCCTGAGGGTCCGGAATTTCCGCGCTGCACAATTGCGCCAGATGCATGGCGTTCCCGACGGACAGAACATGAAAAAGGCGGCATCCGGAGATGCCGCCTTTTTCAGATCAGTCGCCTGATCGGGACCTGCGAGCTTTGGGAGGAGAGCTACAAGCAGGCTAGTTATCGTCGTCGAGCCGTCCGGTCCGCCCGCGGGCGGCGGGGCTTAGAATGCCGAAGCGCGGGCGCCCTTGCGGCGCAGTTCTTCGCGGGTGGTTCCTAGGGATTTCAGGGCTTCGTCGTCGAGATTCATCAGGGCGCCGTTGACGTAACGGCTGGCCTGCAGTTCGCGGGCGGCGACGAAACGGTTGAAGGCATTGCGAAAGAAGGAGTTTGCCATTGCCATGTTCCTTGCAGGTTATGTCTGCGTTGTTCGATGAGTGGAATATAGGCTCCGCAAACGCTTTGAGTGAGAGGGGTTGCTACATGGGTGTCATGCGCCTGGCGCATGAGTAGGCCGTTGCAGCCCGTCCTGTGCCGAATATTTGACCGAAAATCGGGTGCTCTGCCTGTTTTATGTTGCATTGCCGCATGATTTCCGGGCAGGGGGACACCGGACGGCTTTTGCCATGGTGCAGGATCGGTGCCGCTTGCTATAAGGGGCGCTCCAGATTCCAGCCTGAAGAGAGCGCCCGTCATGTTCCAGTCCTTCGATGTCACCTCCACGCCTGAGTTTGGACGCGAGCGGGTGGAGGCTTTGAGGGCGCGATTCGACGCGCTCGGCATCGACGGCTTCCTCGTGACGCGCGCCGATGAATACCAGGGCGAATATGTGCCGGCCTGTGCCGAGCGGCTGTCCTGGCTCACCGGCTTCACCGGCTCGGCCGGGCAGGCGCTGATCACCACGGCAAAGGCGGTCGTCTTCGTCGACGGGCGCTATGTGACGCAGCTCGCCGAGCAGGTCGATCCCGCCGTGTTCTCGCCCGGCGATCTCGTCGGCGAGCCGCCGCACAAGTGGATCGTCAAGCACGCGCACAAGGGCTTCCGGCTCGGCATCGATCCGTGGCTGCACACCAGCCAGGAGGTGGAGCGGCTGGAGAAGGCGCTCGCCGAACTGGACGGCGCTCTGGTGGTGCTGGGGGCTAATCCGCTCGACGCGATCTGGACGGATCGTCCGGCCGAGCCGCTGGGGCCGGTCGTCATCCAGCCCATCGAATATTCCGGCGTGCTGGCCAAAGACAAGATCGCCAGGATCGCCGCCGACCTCTCCGACAAGCAGATCGACGCCGCGCTGATCACCGATCCCTCGTCGATCGCCTGGATCTTCAACATCCGCGGCAGCGACGTGCCCCACACGCCCCATCCGCTGGCCCGCGCCATCATCAAGTCCGACGGCTCGGCCGAGCTTTTCCTCGACAAGCGCAAGACCGGCATCGAGGTCGAGGCCTATCTTGGACAGATGTGCCGGCAGATCGATCCGCGTATGCTGGTCGCGCATCTGGAAAAGCTCGCCGTCGAGGGCAAGCGCATCCTGGTCGACCCTGAACTTGCGCCCTTCGCTCTGGTCGAGCTCATCCGCGGCCATGGTGGTACCGTGGTGACCGGCGCCGATCCGGCGAAGATCGCCCGGGCGGTGAAGAACTCGGTCGAGCTCAACGGCTCGGCTGCCGCCCACCTGCAGGATGGCGCGGCCGTCGTCGAATTCCTCTCCTGGCTGGACGACCAGCATCCCGGCACGATCACCGAGATCGGCGCGGCAAAGGCGCTCGAGGAGGCGCGCATGCGCGTCGGCGAGCGCATGCAGAACCCGCTCAAGGACATTTCCTTCGACACGATCGCCGGTGCCGGCGAGCACGGGGCGGTGATCCATTACCGCGCCACGACCACGTCCGACCGACCGATCCATTCGGGCGAGCTGTTCCTGATCGACAGCGGCGCGCAATATGTCAACGGCACGACCGACATCACCCGTACGGTGGCGGTCGGCGCGGTGTCGGACGAGCACAAGCGCTTCTTCACCCTGGTGCTGAAGGGCATGATCGCCATCAGCACGGCGCGTTTCCCCAAGGGCACGCGCGGCTGCGACCTCGATCCGCTGGCGCGCATCGCGCTGTGGAAGGCGGGCGCCGACTATGCCCACGGCACGGGCCATGGCGTCGGCTCCTATCTCTCCGTGCACGAGGGGCCGCAGCGCATCAGCCGGCTCGCCACCCAGGAACTGCTGCCCGGCATGATCCTCTCCAACGAACCCGGCTACTACCGGCCGGGCGCCTTCGGCATCCGCATCGAGAACCTCGTCTATGTGCGCGAGGCCGAACCGGTTGAAGGCGGCGACATGCCGATGATGAGCTTCGAGACGCTGACCTATGCGCCGATCGACAAATATCTCGTCGTGACCGACCTGCTGACGCACGAGGAATTGCGCTGGCTCGACGACTATCATGCCAAGACCCGCGACGAGTTGATGCCGCTGATGCATGACGAAAAGGCGAAGGCCTGGCTGGAGCGGGCGACCGAGCCGTTCAGCCTATCAGCTGGCGCATGAGCATCACCACGATCCATCCGCCGATCAGCATGGGGATGGAGGAGGCGCCAAGGCCGATCACCAGCGAAACGGCCATGGCGACCTTCACGTCGAGCCCGCCGGAAAAGAAGGCCGGGGCGACCAGCGTGGTCAGAACCGCCGCCGGCACGGCATTGAGCGCCGCATCGACGCGCGGCGGCACGTTCTTCAGCCGGCTGATCAGCAGGTAGCCGCCGATCCGGGTGAGGTAGGTGGCGACCGCGCCGACGAGGATCAGCAGGGTCATGTAGGGGGTGAAGAGCTCGCTCATGCCTTGTTCTCCCCTTGGGCGGCAGGTGCGGCTGCGGCCTTGGGCGGCAGGAGGGCGGCCAGGATGACGCCGGCCAGCGCGCCGATGCTGACATGCCAGGGCGAGCCGACCAGCTGCTGAGCAAGGACCGAGACCACGGCGCTGACGAAGACCACGGCGAGGAAGTTCGACCGCTTGCGGAAGCCGAGCACCAGGCCCATGAAATAGATCGGCAAAAGCACGTCGAAACCCCAGGCGGCGGGATTGCCGATGAGCCTGCCGAAGCCGGCGCCGATCGCGCTGACGCCGACCCAGCCGACATAGATCGTCGTGGCAAATCCCATGTACCAGGCAAACGAAACCCTCCTGCCGGTCTCGCCGCGCGTCAGGGTCTGCGCGAATTGCGGATCGGTCAGCAGGAAGAATGACACAGCTTTCTGCAGTGGGGAGAAATGGGCGATGAAGGGCGTGATCGCCGCCGAATAGAGGATGTGGCGGAAGTTGACGGCGAAGATCGACAGCACGATGACCCAGAGCGGCACCGAATGGCCGAACAGTTCGATGCCCACCAGCTGGCTGGCGCCGGCAAAGACGATGGCGCTCATTAGCGTTGCCTCGGCGACGGTCTGGCCGTTGCTGACGGCGATCGCGCCGAACAGGGCGGCGAAGGGGATGGTCGAGACGAGGATCGGCGTGCTGCCGCGCAGGCCCTCGGTAAAATCGGAATTCATCTGTTGTCGCACCTCGTTTGAGGAAAGCCCTTAGAGGCAAGCCGCCGTCCAAACAAACGAATAAGCCTGATGGATCGATTGATTCCCCTGACATGTGATCATAGTCTCTGGGCGTCTTGGACCACGCGCGCAGAACAAGGGAATGGCCGGTGCCGAAACTCGATTTCTCCGAAGAAGACCAGGCGGCGATCGTCGCCCAGGTGCGGGACTATTTCCTCACCGAATTCGAACTCGATGTCGGCCGGTTCGAGGCCGAAGCCATGCTGGAATTCTTCGCCAAGGAGATCGGCGCGCATTTCTACAATCGCGGGCTCTACGACGCCCAGGCGGTGATCACCAACCAGATCGAGGTGATCAACGACGCGATCTACCAGCTGGAGCAGACGCCCGGCAAATGACTTTGCCGGGCCATGGCGTGCCCGTTCTCTCGTGGCCTACTTCTTCGGGCGGACCTGGAAGGTGTGTTCCGGCCCGGGGAAGGTGCGGGCGCGGACTTCCGTTGCATAATCCTCTGCCGCCCGGGAGATCACCTCGGCCAGTTCGGCGAAATGCTTGACGAAGCGCGGCTTGAAGTCGTTGAACAGGCCGAGCATGTCGTCCGACACCAGGACCTGGCCGTCGCAGGCCGGCGAGGCGCCGATGCCGATGGTGGCGGCCGAGACCGTGCCGGTGATCTCGCGGGCGAGCGGCTCGACCGTTCCCTCGATCACCATGGCGAAGGCGCCGGCCTCGTCGATGGCGCGGGCATCGCGGCGGATCTTGTCGGCTTCCGTTTCGGTATGGCCCTTGGAGCGGTAGCCGCCCGAGGTGTTGACCTGCTGCGGCATCAGCCCGACATGGCCGAAGACCGGTACGCCGCGGGACACGAGGAAGGCGACGGTTTCCGCCATTTCCTCTCCGCCCTCGAGCTTGACGCCGTCGCAGCCGGTTTCCTTCATGATGCGGGCGGCGGTGCGGAAGGCCTGTTCCTTCGATTCCTGGTAGGAGCCGAAGGGCAGGTCGACGATGACGCAGGCGCGGTTCACGCCGCGCATGACGGCCTGGCCATGAGCGATCATCATCTCGACGGTGACGCCGACCGTGGTGTCCATGCCGTAGAGCACCATGCCGAGGCTGTCGCCGACCAGAAGCAGATCGCAATGCGGGTCGAACAGGCGCGCCATCGGCGTCGTGTAGGCGGTGAGCGAGACGACCGGGCGCTGGCCCTTGAGCGCCGTGATGTCGTTCGGGGTCAGTCGCTTCTGGCGGGGCGGGGTGCTCATGTCAGGCGGCCTCCATGCCGTTTTCGGATGCGATGTCGATCACCCGGTTGTCGAGAAGTCTCGTCTGGCCGATGCGCACGAAGAGCAGCAGCAGGACCGGGCCTGCGACGGTGTCGATCTCGGCGAGCGTCTCGGGGTGGCGGAGCGCCACGACCTCGGGGGTGGCCAGCGGCTCGGCGCGGATGAAATCGGCGATCATCTGTTCGAGCCTTGTCGTATCGGCGATGCCGGAGCGGATCAGCCTTGCGGCCTCGGCAAGCGCGCGCGGCACGATGGCGGCGGCGGTGCGCTCGGCGGGCGTCAGGTAGACATTGCGCGACGAGCAGGCGAGGCCGTCGGCCTCGCGCACGGTTGCGACCGGCACGATGCGGACCGGCTGGGCGAGGTCGTCCACCATGCGGCGGATGATCGCCACCTGCTGGTAGTCCTTCTCGCCGAAATAGGCGGCGTCCGGCTGGACGATGTTGAAGAGCTTGGTGACGACGGTGGCGACGCCGGCGAAATGGCCGGGGCGGGCGGCGCCTTCGAGTTCCGAGCCGAGTTTCGGCACGTCGACGACGGTCTGCATCGGGTGCGGATACATGTCGGCGACGCCGGGGGCGAATAGGAAGTTGACGCCGGCCTCCTCGAGCAGGGCGCTGTCGCGCTCGAGATCGCGCGGATATTTCGCCAGGTCCTCGTTGGCGCCGAATTGCAGCGGGTTGACGAAGATCGACACGACAGTGACGGCGTTTTCCGCTTTGGCCCGGCCAACCAGCGTCAGGTGGCCCTGATGCAGATAGCCCATGGTCGGCACGAAGCCGATCGAGCGGCCGGCCCGGCGATGGGCGGCCAGCCTCTCCCTGAGGTCGGCAATGGTGGTGACGGTCTCCATATCGGTCCTCCGCAATACCTTATGGCGCGCCGGTCCCCTAGCGTGGATGGGCGGGGAAATCAATCGGCCGAAGGGGGAAGGGCATGTGCCGGATCAGGCGGCGAGGATGTCCCGGCTCGACACGACGGCGACGCCGGCGGACTTCATCTCGTCGATCGCGGCCTTGACGCCTTGCGGGTCGATGCCGCGCGAGCCGTCCTCGATGAAGCGGACGGTAACGCCCGGCAGCATGTCGACCGCGTCGAGGGCAGAGAATTTCACGCAGTAGTCGGTGGCGAGGCCCATCAGATCGAGTCCGGTCACGCCCTTCTGGCTGAGATAATCGGCAAGGCCGGTGAGGGCTGCGCGGTCGTTGTCGCGGAAGGCGGAGTAGCTGTCGACGGCGGGGTTCTCGCCCTTCTTCTGCACATGGGCGATGGCCGAGCGGTCAAGGCCGGGATGGAATTCGGCGTCCGGCGTGCCCTGAACGCAATGATCGGGCCACAGCACCTGGGGCTTGCCGGAGAGCTCGCCCAAGTCGAAGGGTTTTGCGCCGGGATGCTGCGAGGCGAAGCTGCCATGGTTCGCCGGGTGCCAGTCCTGCGAGGCGACGATCAGGTCATAGCGGCCGCTCTTCATCAGCGCATTGGCGACGGGCACGACCGCGTCGCCATCGGCTACCGGCAGATTGCCGCCCGGGCAGAAGCCGTTCTGGATATCGATCAGCAGCAGGGCCTTGGTCATGGTCGTCGTCCTCTTCTTTGGGTGCGGCGCAAGATGGCAAGGGGGGACGGCGGGATCAAGGGGGAAGGGGCTGTATGCGTGTCGCGGACGCCGGAGGGCAATCTCCCCCCTTGAGGGGGAGATGTCGGCGTAGCCGACAGAGGGGGGTGTCGCGAGGCCCAAGGCCGAGCTTCGACTAACCGGGTGGAACTCTATCGTCGCCTCAGCGCAAGTTCGCCCCCCTCTGTCCTGCCGGACATCTCCCCCTCGCGGGGGGAGATCGACTTGGGGCCGGCCTCTCGCCCAGCCGAACACCCCGGCCGGGCCTCCGCCCTCCGGTTCCGCTGTCACTTCCTCTTGCCCAGGTCGAACCTGAGCGGACGGGGCGCCTCCGGCTGCCGCGTAAGGTAAAAAATCAAATGACACCCGAAGGCGCCCCGTTCGGCGGTTTTTGCCCCGCGACTTCGATCTCTCTGCGGCGCCGGCCCTTGCCGGGGATTTTTCATGCGGGGCCCGGCTTTTGACCGGCGGACGCCCGCACACCCTCGACAACCCGGTCTTACCACCATGCCACGCCACACAGGCGCNNAGACCATTTTCCGCGGACCCGAGGTCTGGGTTCTTGCGTCTTTCCCCCAAACCCCGCGCCGGCTCCGCCTCGCCACAACGCCTTGTGGTGTATCCGCGACGGAACGAGGGTAGTTTAGGGCGAGGCCGGAAGGCGGGGAAGAAATGCAGTAGCCGGCCTTGAAACTGTTCGGGTTTCGGCAAAGATCTTCCCCGCGTCCTGGCCGCGTGGGACAGACCGGTTGCCCCGGCGGCGATCTCCGTTATGTCGGGATTCGTGGGCCCGTTTCGACCTTTTCAAGGAGCCGGCATGGAAAAGCATCGCATCTATTCGATGAGCGTCGCGAGCGTCTATCCGCACTATGTGGCCAAGGCGGAGAAGAAGGGACGCAGCAAGGCGGAGGTCGACGAGATCCTCTGCTGGCTGACCGGACACAGTCCGGAAAGCCTGGCCGGCGTGCTGGCCGACAGGACCAGTTTCGAGGATTTCTTCGCGCAGGCGCCGCGCTTGAACCCGGCCCGATCGGCGATCACCGGTGTGGTGTGCGGCGTGCGCGTCGAGGAGATCGAGGACCCGCTGATGCGGGAGATCCGCTATCTCGACAAGCTGATCGACGAACTGGCGAAGGGCAAGGCGATGGCGAAGATCCTGCGGCAATAGCCACCTTGGAGCCTGCCCGGCGCTTTGAGAGGTCGTTGCTCCCGAGTGAGGCCGCGCCGGTTCGGCAACGACGCTCGTCCTGGGTCCCGCTCATTCGGATTCGGACGGCTGGAATATCAGCAGGCCGACCAGCCCTCCGGACCCGCCATCGGAGGGGTGGGCGATCCCGTCGGAGACCGGAACCGCTGCAAAGTCGAAGGGGCTCACACCCTCCAGGCAGGCGACGTTGACGCCGAATTCTAAAGGGTTCGAGCGGCGCTGATGGTGGGTGTAGATGCCGCAGGTCCTGCAGAAATAGTGCTTCGCAGTGCCGGTGTTGAATTGGTAGAGCGTGAGGTTGTCCTCGCCGCTGACAAAATCGATGTCGCCCAGCTTCGCGGTGACCGCCACCGCGCCGCGCATCCGGCAGAGCGAGCAGGTGCAGCGCCTAACGGTGTTGAATTCGTCGGTCAATCTGACGCGGAACCGAACGGTCCCGCAGTGACAGGCGCCCTTGTGTTCCATTCTCTCGTCATCCATCGGCTCGCTTTCCCTGTCGTTTGCACCAGGGCAAGATAGCGTGGATTGCGGCAGCGGCAATGTCGGTCGAGGGAAACGTCGTCCGGCGGGCGGCTCTCGGGCAGGAGCGGGAGATTGGACCCTTCCGAATTCCAGGGCTTTGGCACCGGGATCGGGGCGGCCGGTGTGCCGGCCGGCCCCCTGCGTCGTCTCGATCAGGCGCCGAAGGCGCCGTCGATTGTGTGCATCGCCCCGGTGACGAAGCTCGCCTCGGGGCCTGCGAGCCAGGCGACCATGCCCGCCACTTCCTCGGGCCGGCCATGGCGCTTGATCGCCATGAAGCTGTGCATCAGGTCCTTCATCGGCCCCTCGGCCGGGTTGGCGTCGGTGTCGATCGGGCCGGGCTGCACCACGTTGATGGTAATGCCGCGGGGTCCGAAGTCGCGCGCCAGGCCGCGGGCCAGGCCCTGCAACGCCGATTTGCTGACCGCGTAGGACGCCATGCCGGGGACGGGCATGCGGTCGCCGTTGACGGAGCCGATGACGATGATCCGCCCGCCGTCCGGCATCTGTCGCGCCGCTTCGACGGCGGCATGATAGGGGGCGTGGATATTGATCTGGAACAGCCGGTCGATCGCGTCGGGGTCCTGTTCCAGCGCGTCGCCGAAGACGGCGATCCCGGCATTCACCACCAGCACGTCCAGCGGGCCGCTGCTGCGCACCTGTTCGATCACCGCGTCGCGGTCGGCGCTGTCGGTCACGACCGCCGTGCTGCCGGTTTCGGCGGCCAGCGTTTCGGCGGCTTCGCGCGAACCCGCATAGCTGAAGGTCACCGTCGCGCCGTCCTCGGCGAAGCGGCGCACGATGGCGGCGCCGATCCCGCGGCTACCGCCCAGCACCAGAACGGATTTTCCCTGAAACGTCGTCATCAAACTCTCCTTGAGGTATTTTGTACGATGCGCTACATAAAGAATGAGACAGACTGCAGTCAAGGTATTTTGTAATGGACGCTACAAAAAACTCCGGTGCCCGTGGGCGGCCGCGCCGTTTCGATCCCGACCAGGCGGTGGCAACCGCGCAGCACCTCTTTCATGCGCGCGGCTACGACGCGGTCAGCGTCGCCGACGTCACGCAGGCGCTGGGCATCAACCCGCCGAGCTTCTACGCCGCCTTCGGCAACAAGGCGGGGCTCTATGCCCGCGTGCTCGACCGCTATGCCTTCACCAATGCCATTCCGCTGCATGAGCTGCTGCTGCCCGACCGGCCGGTGGCCGACTGCCTCGTGTCACTGCTGGAGGAGGCGGCGCGCCGCTATGCCGCCGATCCCGGGGCCGCCGGCTGTCTGGTGCTGGAGGGCACGCGCTGTATCGACCAGGAGGCGCGCGAGGCGGCGAGCGTGTTCCGCGCCGGGGCGGAGGGCGTGATCCGCGCCTATATCGCCGCCCGGCATCCGGAAAAGGCCGACCGCCTGACGGACTTCGTCAGCACGGTCATGGCCGGGCTTTCCGCCAAGGCGCGCGAAGGCCACGGCGTCGAGCGCCTGCTGGCCTCGGCGCGGCTTGCCGGCCGGGCCCTGGCGGTCGCACTGGACGCCTGAGGAGCGGTCTTTACGCAGGCGGCGTTCTTCGGGGAGTCACCCCGCGCCGGTGTTGGGAGTGGCGAGCCGGGATTCGCTGCGGCCGCGGAAAAGCCTGAGATCCACCTTGCGGCTGTGCACTGTGACCCGGACCACGGGCCAAAAGTCGGGTCAACGTTCTGAAGAGTGGAACAAATTTTTCCGCCGGGCGTTTCCACGGGAGCCGGGCGCTCCCAAGTCCGGTCCATCCCTTTTCATAACCAAACGGAATTTGGACATGATCAACGTCTTTACCGCCGTCGTCTTCGGGGCGATCGGGCTGCTACTCGCCGTGGGGGGCGCGCAGCTCGTGTCTCTTTCCGGCAGTCCCTATTATCTCGCCGCAGGCATCGTCCTGATGATCACCGCCGTGCTGGTGGTCGCGCGCCGCGCCGAGGCGCTGTGGCTGCATGGCCTGCTGATCCTCGCCAGCCTCGGCTGGGCCGTCTACGAGGTCGGTTTCGACTGGTGGCAGCTCGGCACGCGCGGCGGTCTGATCGTGCTGCTCGGCCTGTGGCTGATGTTGCCGGCGGTTCGCCGGCCGCTCATTCGCCCGCGCCGGGCCGAGGAACTGGGCCGGCCGGCGAATGTATGGCCGGTCGCCATTCCCGTTCTCGTCTCCTTCGCCGTCGCCGCTTACGCGATGACGATCGATCCCTATGATCGGGCGGGATCCCTGCCGACCGACAAGGTCACGCAGGCGCCTTCCTATGGCGGCGACGTCCCGGACGGCGAGTGGCACCAGTATGGCCGCACGCCCTATGGCCAGCGCTATTCGCCGTTGGCCGAAATCACCACCGAGAATGTCGACAAGCTGAAGGTCGCCTGGACCTATCAGACCGGCGACGTCAAGCTGCCCGACGATGTCGGCGAGACGACCTATCAGGTGACGCCGCTCAAGGTCGCCGACACGCTCTATCTGTGCACGCCGCACAACTGGGCGATCGCCGTGGATGCGGCGACCGGCAAGGAAAAGTGGAAGTTCGATCCGAATGCGGGCCTCAATCCCGACCGCCAGCACCAGACCTGCCGCGGCGTGACCTATTATGCCGATCCGGCAGCGACCGCGGGGGCGGAATGCGCCACGCGCGTCTACCTGCCGACCTCGGATGCGCGGCTGATCGCGCTTGATGCCGCAACCGGCAAGGTCTGCGAGAGCTTTGCCGACAAGGGCACGCTCCGGCTCGAGGCCGGCATGCCGTATAATCCGGCCGGCTACTATTACTCGACCTCGCCGCCGGTCATCGCCGCGGGCAAGATCATCATCGGCGGGGCGGTCAACGACAACTATTCGACCAAGTCGCAGTCCGGCGTGATCCGCGCCTTCGACGTCAATACCGGCGCGCTGGTATGGAACTGGGACAGCGCCAATCCGGCTGAGACCGCGCCGATCGGTCCCGGCGAGACCTATACGGCGAATTCGCCGAACAGCTGGTCGGTGTTCTCCGTCGACGAACAGCTCGGCCTCGTCTATGTGCCGCTCGGCAATCAGGTGCCGGACCAGATCGGCATCGGCCGCAGCGCGAGCGTGGAGAAATACTCCTCGTCTATCGTCGCGCTCGACGTCAATACCGGGGCGGATCGCTGGGTACGCCAGACCGTGCATCACGACCTGTGGGACATGGATGTGCCGGCCCAGCCGGTGCTGCTCGACATCACCACCAAGGACGGAACGGCCGTTCCGGCGCTCGTCGGTCCGACCAAGCAGGGCGACATCTATGTGCTCGACCGGCGCACCGGCCAGCCGATCCTGCCGATCAGCGAAATCCCGGCTCCGGGCGGGGCGATCGAGGACGACTTCACCGCGCCGACCCAGCCGATCACCGACCTGACCTTCCGTCCGGACCGGCTGGAAGAAAAGGACATGTGGGGCGTCACGCTGATCGACCAGATGATGTGCCGCATCGCCTTCCGAAAGTTGAAATATGACGGCCAGTACACGCCGCCGTCGCTCGAAGGCACGCTCGTCTATCCCGGCAATTTCGGCACGTTCAACTGGGGTTCGGTCGCGGTCGATCCGGAGCGGCAGGTGATGTTCGGCATGCCGACCTATCTCGCCTTCACCTCGCGGCTGGTGCCGCGCGACCAGGTTCCGCCGAAGGAGCAGTCGCAGAAGGGCTCGGAACAGGGGCTGAATCGCAATGACGGTGCTGCCTATGGCGTCTATATGGGCCCGTTCCTGTCGCCGCTCGGCATTCCCTGCCAGGCCCCGCCATGGGGCACGGTGGCCGGCGCCGACCTGCGGACCGGCGAGATCGCCTACCAGCACCGCAACGGCACCGTCATGGACATGACACCGCTGCCACTGCCCTTCAAGGTGGGCGTGCCGGGCATCGGTGGACCGATGATCACCAAGGGCGGCGTCGTCTTCCTCGGGGCCGCGGTCGACAACTATCTCCGCGCCTATGATCTGACGACCGGGAAAGAGCTGTGGAAGGCCCGCCTTCCGGCGGGCGGTCAGGCGACGCCGATGACCTATGAGCAGGGCGGCAAGCAGTATGTCGTCATGGTAGCCGGCGGCCACGGCTCGGTCGGCACCAAGCCGGGCGACTATGTGATCGCCTATACGCTCTCTGAATAGGACCCGGCGGAGACTTTCTCCGTCGCGACAATCGCCCGTATGGACCACCAGACCAAAGAGCCGCTCCGACACCGTCGGGGTGGCTTTTCGTTCAGTCGCGCTCCATGACTGCCGTCTCTGCGACCTTGCGGTTCGACGGCGGTCGCCCACTTTGCATTCGCGCCTCCGGCTTCGAACACGGGATTGCGGTCGCTCCCTCGGGGGGCTTTCGGTCAGCCTCTGACCGCAGTCCGAAGCTCCGGCGGCGGCCGGTCGGGCAGGGATTGGGGTCGCCGCTTGCCGGAGGAGATGTCGCCTGCGGGGACGTCACCTGCGGCCTTTCGGGCGGCAAACGGGCGTGCCGTTCCTTTTCGGGCCCATTCGCGCCGTCCGGCAACGGAACGTTAACCATGTTGATTCTACACGTGTTTTGTCAATGTGAGGATGTAACGCATGAGTAACGACGCCATGATCGGCCAGGTCACCCCGTCCATCGCCTTTTTCCCGCTTGCCAGCCGCCGCGACCTCGTTCGCCGCTCGGCCGTCGCGCTCGACAATTGCCATGGCCCGGCCGCCGTCGATTTCTGGCGCACGACCTGCCGCGCGCTCGGCGCTGAGCTTCTGGCGCTCGGCTGCCCGGAAGAAGAGATGCGCGCCGAGATCATGGATTTCCAGGCGGCGGTCCAGATGGAACTGATGTGGCTGCACCGGGCGCAAGAGGCGCGGGGGTGAGGGGGCACGTATTCCTGAAAGCACCTGGTGTCGCTCCAAGAGTTTGCATCTCAGGTGCGCTTGCTGGAGGCTGACCGGTTTGACGCATGGGCGACCGCTACCGCAGCAATGCTATTTCGCCCGCCAAGGCGAGACGCCGCCGCTGTGCGTATCGCATATAATAAACGGCGTCGTCCATATCTACGATCCGTCCCTGCCGCCCGGCACCTTTGACCTCCTGCCCTTCGACACGTCAGGCGGGCTCGAACACAATGAGGCGCTCTTCGATCTTCTGGTCTCCCTCAACAGATCCGGCCTGCCTTTCATCTACCAGCCGAAAGAAATGGGTGCGCCAGAGCAATTGATGACGTGGTGGCAGGACGTCGGCAAGCTGAAGGAAGCCTTTTGGCTGATCAGCTGGCGCGAACCGGACATCTGGTTCAAGACGCTGATCGTGCCGCCCATTCTCGGACTGCAGGGCTGGACGGGACCTAAGACGTTTATGGGATGACGTGCGATGCGAGCGCTTGGCGACGCTGCCTAGCGCTGAAACGTGACAACTAATTGTCGGCTTTCAAGCGATGGGACGACTTGCATACTGTTTCCAGGAGCGCGATCGTTACTGCCTGGGCCTCACCGGGAACGTCAGAGAAGTCGTCACGCAAGAGCAGCCTTGCCATGATATTCTGTGCAAAGGCGGGGTTCATCTGGCGAGCGACCGTGAGCGCCTTGGCGCATTCGTCCTCGAATGGAGCAAGCGCGTCGAGAACGTAGTCTCTGCCAAGGGCTTTCACGACGCAGGCAATGTCGAACATGTCGCGTGGCTGCATCGAAGCGCCGCGGTAGTGGATCTTCTTCGCGATGATTTCCGCCGGGGTTTCCAGTAGCACGTTGACCCCACGTACCTCGGTCGCTGCCGTCGGCTTTGCCGTCAGGCTCGATGCGCAAATGAAGTCGATTTCGCCCGCTTCCTCGAAGACGATCTTCAACGTGCGCGATCCGTCGGTATGATAACCGGCGGGCCTCCTGTCGAGACCATATCCCTGGGTCTGAGGATTGAGAAATGGAAGCAATTGCGGATCATCGAGGAAAATATCGATGTCGAAACTTTCGCGGTGATCGATCTGAAGCATGAGCGCGGTCCCGCCCCCGAAACTCCAACGGTCGACCAGGTCGACCGCTGTATTGGCCTGTTCAATGATGCTGCAAGCCTGGTCGAACAGCCAACCCCATCTGCTCGTTGCAAGTCCAGCCAATCAAGCCGCCCGCGCCAGAGGCAGCGTGTAACCCGCCACCGCGGAAAACCTTTGTGCGACGTCGGCGGCAATGTGCGGGTCTATGTGCATTTCTTGGAGGAATGAGTTCTGCAATCCTTCTTCCACTTCCGAATAGAAGGAGAAGGCTGCCGGATCGCAATGGGTGACGCTTTCAGGATCGGAGATCCTGGCAGCCAATTGTTCAGCCGAAAGGCTCGTCCCATAAGGGGCGTTGACCGTCGACAGAACCATTATTGCCAAGATCGACATCGCGCCTCATTCAAGCTCAAGCGTGCCAATTAAATAGCGCACCTGGGGCTCAGGAACAAGGATCACGCTTTCGCGCGTCGGCTTCGATGACCGATGCGCCGTCCTCACACCCTCTCGACAAACCCGTCCAGCACGCGCTTTTCGCCGGCGCGGTCGAAGTTGATGGTCAGCTTGTTGCCCTCGATCGAGGCGATGTTGCCGTTGCCGAACTTGATGTGGAAGACGCGGTCGCCGACGGTGAATTTCGACGGTTCGGTGGTGGTGGACTTGGCCACCAGTTCGCCCTCGATGGTCTTGGCCTTCGGGCCACTCTCGCCATAGCCGATGCGCTCGATGGCGTGGCCGGAGCGGTTGCCCCAGTTGTCGCGGGTGGCGTCCGACTTGTTGGCCTGGGCGCGCTTCCAGCCTGGGGTGGAGTAATTGTTGGCGAAGGGATCGGCCTTGTCGAAGCGCGACTGGCCGTAGCCGCCGCGACCATAGCCGCCATAGGACTGCTCGCTCTCGGCGACCTCGACATGGGTGACAGGAAGCTCGTCGAGGAAACGCGAGGGCATGGTCGACTGCCACAGGCCGTGGATGCGGCGGTTGGAGACGAACCAGATGTGGCAGCGGCGCTTGGCCCGGGTGATGCCGACATAGGCGAGGCGGCGTTCCTCCTCGAGGCCTGAGCGGCCGCCTTCGTCGAGCGAGCGCTGGTGGGGGAAGAGGCCTTCCTCCCAGCCGGGCAGGAAGACGGTCTCGAATTCCAGTCCCTTGGCCGAATGCAGCGTCATGATCGACACGGCGTCCATCTCGGCATTCTGCTCGGTATCCATGACCAGCGAGACGTGTTCGAGGAAGCCGCGGAGGCTCTCGAAGGCCTCCATCGAGCGGATCAGTTCTTTCAGGTTTTCCAGGCGCCCGGGGGCTTCGGCCGACTTGTCGTTCTTCCACATGTCGGTATAGCCGGACTCTTCGAGGATCTGCTCGGCAAGCTCGGTATGGGGAGTCGTTTCAAGCAGTTCCGACCATCGCCTGAAGTGTTGAATCACGTCGAACAGCGCCTTGCGGGCCTTGGGCTTGACCTCGTCGGTCTCGATCAGGTCGACGGCCGCGGCCAGCATCGGCACGTCGCGGGCGCGGGCATAGTCGTGCAGCGTGCGGATGGTGGTGTCGCCCAGGCCGCGCTTCGGCGTGTTGACGATGCGCTCGAAGGCGAGGTCGTCGGCCGGCTGGCAGACCAGGCGAAAGTAAGCCATGGCGTCGCGGATCTCGAGGCGCTCGTAGAAGCGCGGGCCGCCGACGACGCGGTAGTTGAGGCCGAGGGTGACGAAGCGGTCTTCGAACTCGCGCATCTGGAACGATGCGCGCACCAGGATCGCCATGTCGTTGAGGGCGTGCTTCTTGCCGTCGGCATCGCCGCGCTGCAGCCGCTCGATCTCCTCGCCGATGGCGCGGGCTTCCTCTTCACTGTCCCAGGCGGCGTGCACGACGACCTTCTCGTCGTCGGGATCGACGCGGTCGGTGAACAGCGTCTTGCCGAGACGGCCCTCGTTATGGGCGATCAGATGGCCGGCGGCGCCGAGGATGTGTTCGGTCGAGCGGTAGTTGCGCTCCAGCTTGATCACCTTGGCGCCGGGAAAATCCTTCTCGAAGCGCAGGATATTGTCGACCTCCGCACCGCGCCAGCCATAGATCGACTGGTCGTCGTCGCCGACGCAGCAGATGTTGACGGCCGGCTTTCCCTTCTCCCCGGCGGGGAGAAGGTGGTCCGAAGGACCGGATGAGGGGGCCTGTCCGCCAAGGTTCGTGGGTGCCGCCCCCTCACCCGGCGCTTTCGCGCCACCCTCTCCCCGCTGGGGAGAGGAGGAAGTTGACCGCTGCGCCAGCAGACGGAGCCACATGTATTGCGCGGTGTTGGTGTCCTGGTATTCGTCGACCAGGATGTATTTGAACCTCTGGTGATAGTCCTTCAGGATGTCCGGATTGGCGCGGAACATGCGGATCGGGTGCAGCAGAAGGTCGCCGAAGTCGCAGGCGTTCAAGGTCTTCAGGCGGTTCTGGTAGGCGGCGTAGAGTTCGCGACCCTTGCCGTTGGCGAAGGCCCGGGCGTCGCCCTCGGGAATCTGCGAGGGGTCGAGGCCCTTGTTCTTCCAGCCGTCGATCATCTGGGCGAACTGCTTGGCCGGCCAGCGCTTGTCGTCGATGCCCTCGGCCTGGATGATCTGCTTGATCAGGCGGATGACGTCGTCGGTGTCGAGGATGGTGAAATCGGAGCGCAGGCCGACCATCTCAGCGTGGCGACGCAGGATCTTGACGCCGATCGAGTGGAAGGTGCCGAGCCAGGGCATGCCTTCGACGGCGCCGCCGACCAGAAGCCCGATGCGTTCCTTCATCTCGCGCGCCGCCTTGTTGGTGAAGGTCACCGCGAGGATCTGGCTCGGGAAGGCGCGGCCGGTCGCGAGAATATGGGCGATGCGGGTGGTCAGCACCCGGGTCTTGCCGGTGCCGGCGCCGGCGAGCACCAGGACGGGACCGTCCAGCGTTTCCACGGCTTCGCGCTGTTCCGGATTGAGGCCGGAAAGATAGTCGGGCACGCGGTTCTGGTCGCGCGCCGCCATGGCGCGTGCGGCAATGCCGAGGCCGCCGGCGGCGGGTGCCGCAGCCGGGGCACGGCCTTCGGCGGCGGGTTTGCGCGGGGCGGGTTCCTCGTCGTCGAAGAAGGGTATGTCGTCGAAACCGTTACTCATGCGGCCAATGTAGTGATTCGGATCGGAAAGACCAGAAAAGATGTTCCCCTTTCATTCCGATCCGGGTGCTATCCGCAGGGAATGTCGACGGTTTTGCCGATGCCGGAGGTCAGGCGAGCGCAAGGATCGTCGCCGCGGGCCGGAGGCTTGCCAGATGACAATTTCGTAATCTTGGCCATTGCGCCTTGCCGTTTGTGCCTTGCAGCGAAATATTGCCGGCAATGAAGACGCACAGTTCGCCTGTGCCGGCCTCGCACCCGACCGGGTGGCGCGGCGGACATGGCACAGGCCGGAGTTCCCCATGGCATTTTGGAAGCAGTTGACCCTCAGTCTCGCGGCGATCGCCGCCGGCCTATTGCTGTGGGTCTGGTTCGTACCCGGGGCCGACGGCGTGCTGCGGCGGATCGGCGTGCCCGAAAGCGTGGTTGCGCTCGTCGCACCGGCGGCGGACGAGACGGGCGAGGCGCCAGGCAACGGTCAGGCGCGGCAGGGCCAAGGTGCGCAGGGGCAGGGGCCAGGGGCCGGACAGGGCGCCGCGCAGGGCCAGGGCGGCAACCGTCGCGGGGCCGGAGCGCAGCCGCTGGTGGTCGTGCGGCCGGTCGAGGTGGGCACCGTCAACGACCGTCTCTCGGCGCTCGGCACCGGCGATGCCATCCAGTCGGTCACCATCATGCCGCAGGTTTCGGGCATGCTGGCCGAGATCGCCATCAAGTCCGGCGAGCGGATCGCCAAGGGCCAGGTGATCGCCCGGCTGGAAAACGAGGAGCAGCGCATCGCCCGCGACCAGGCGCAGGTGGCGCTGAAGAGCGCGACCGAGAAGAACCAGCTCTATGCCAATCTGAAATCCGCCGTCTCCCGCATCGACGCCTTCGATGCGGCGATCGCGCTGGAGGGCGCGAAGCTGGCGCTCGCTTCGGCGGAACTGGAACTGAAGCGGCGCGAGATCGTCGCGCCGATCGGCGGCGTCGCCGGCATCGTCACCGTCAATCCGGGCGACAACGTCACCACCTCGACGGCGATCGCCACGGTCGACGACCGCTCCGAACTGCTGATCGACTTCTGGGTGCCGGAACGTTTCGCCCCGATCATCAAGGTCGGCCAGCCGCTGACCGCAACCGCCGTGGCCCGCCAGGGCAAGCTCTACGAGGGCAGCGTGGCGGCGGCCGACAACCGCATCGACGAAGCGAGCCGGACGCTGCGCATCCGCGCCAAGATCGCCAACGAGAACGACGACCTGCGCGCCGGCATGGCCTTTACCGTGGCGATGAGCTTCGACGGCGAGCGGTTTCCCGCCGTCGATCCCCTGTCCGTGCAGTGGGACAGCGACGGTTCCTTCGTCTGGCGGGTGACCGAAGGCAAGGCCGAGAAGGTGCCGGTGCGGATCGTCCAGCGCAATCCCGACGCCGTGCTGGTCGAGGCCAAGCTTGCCGAAGGCGACCGGGTGGTGACCGAGGGCGTGCAGCGCGTGCGCGCCGGCCGGGTGGTGCAGGTGATCGGCGACGAAGCCGGTGCGAAGCCTGCCGACGGCGAAAGACCGGTGGCAAGCCGATGAGCGGGGGCAGCGATTTGAGCGACGGCAAGAACGGCGACGGCGAGGTCCACGGCGCTGCGGCGGCGGCGCCCGACAAGCAGACCGGTTTCACCGCGCTGTTCATCCGCCGACCGATCTTTGCGGCGGTGTCCAATGCGCTGATGGTGGTAGCCGGGCTTGCCGCGTTCTACGGTATCGAGGTGCGCGAGCTGCCCGACGTCGACCGGCCGGTGATCACGGTCCGGACCTCGTTCGACGGGGCGTCGCCGCAGACCATCGACCAGCAGCTGACGACGGTGGTCGAAGGGGCCGTGGCGCGCGTCGCCGGGCTCAAATCCATGTCATCCAGCTCGTCCTTCGGATCGAGCCGGGTGACGCTCGAATTCTCCGACGCGACCGACCTCAACGTCGCGGCGAGCGATGTGCGTGATGCCATTGCACGCGTGTCGAACAGCCTGCCGGACGATGCCGACGAGCCGCGCATCGTGAAAGCTGATTCCGACAGCGATCCGATCATGCGGCTGGCGGTGACCTCCGACCGGATGAACCTCGAGGACCTGACGCTTCTGGTCGACAACGAGATCGCCGACCGGTTGGCCTCGGTCGACGGCGTGGCCGACATCGACCTCTACGGCGACCAGGACAAGATCTTCCGCGTCGACGTCGACCAGGCGGCGCTGGCGAGCCGGGGGCTGACGGTGGCGACGCTCACCTCTACGCTGTCCAACATCGCCTTCGACGTGCCGGCGGGCTCGATCACGTCGTCGACGCAGGACATCGTGGTCCGCGCCACCGCCGACCTGAAGACGCCGGAGGATTTCACCCGGCTGATCATCGGCGACAATGTGCGGCTCGGCGACGTCGCGACCGTGACCTTCGGGCCGGACCTGTCGTCGACGGCGCTGCGCTCGAACGGCAAGGCCGGCATCGGCATGGGCATCATCCGCCAGGCGCAGTCGAATACGCTGAGCATTTCCAATGGCGTCAAGGCCATGGTCGAGCGGCTGCAGACGGAGCTGCCGGAAGGCACCGAGATCCGCATCACCAGCGACGACGCCGTCTTCATCCGCGGCTCGATCGACGAGGTGGTCAATGCGCTCATTCTCGCCGCCGTGATCGTCATCGGCATCATCTTCCTCTTCCTGCGCGACTGGCGCGCCACCATCATTCCGGCGGTCACCATGCCGGTCTCGCTGATCGGAACGGTGGCGGCCGTCTATCTCGTCGGCTTCTCGATCAACATCCTGACGCTGCTCGCCATCGTGCTGGCGACCGGCCTCGTCGTCGACGACGCGATCGTGGTGCTGGAAAACATCGTGCGCCGGCGCAGCCAGGGGCTCGGTCCGCGGGCCGCGGCCGTGCTCGGCACGCGCGAGGTGTTCTTCGCCGTCATCGCCACGACGGCCACACTGGCCGCCGTGTTCATCCCGCTTTCCTTCCTGCCGGGCCAGGTCGGCGGGCTGTTCCGCGAATTCGGCTTCGTTTTGGCCTTCTCGGTGACGCTGTCGTCGATCGTGGCGCTGACGCTCTGCCCGATGCTCGCCTCGCGCATGCTCACCGCGCACGCGATCGAGCATCATAGCGGGCCGCTGGCCCGCTTCGGCGACGCGTTTTCGCGCTTCTATCGCCGGAGCCTCAGCGCCTGCCTCAATGCGCCGATCGTCGTCGTTTCCGTCTGCATCGCCTTCTCTCTCGTCGCCTTTGCAGCCTTCTCGCTGATCACCAGCGAACTCACACCGCGCGAGGACCGTTCGGCGGTGATGGTGCGCGTCTCGGCGCCGCAGGGGGTGAGCCTCGACTACATGCAGGACCAGATGCAGCGCATCGAAGAGGCGATGAAGCCGCTGCGCGACAGCGGTGAGGTCGCCAACCTGTTTTCCATCTCGGGCTTCGGCAGCAACAAGAACAGTGGCTTCATGGTGCTGACGCTGGCGCCCTGGGGCGAGCGGGAAAGGCCGCAGGACGCGATCGTCCAGGACGTGACGCGCATCGCGTCGGGCATTCCGGGCGTCAACGCCTTCGCCATGCAGCCGAACAGCCTGAGGATCCGCGGCGGCGGCAGCGGGCTGCAGTTCGCGCTCGTCGGCTCCAGCCACGAACAGCTGACCCAGGCGGCGATCAAGCTGGTGGCCGATCTGGAGGCCGACGGCAGCTTCGACAATCCGCGGCTGTCGAACGACATCAGCCAGGCCCAGCTCGGCGTGTCGATCGACCGCGAACGGGCCGCCGATCTGGGGATCGACATCACCGGGCTTGCCCAGGCGCTGCAGTCGCTGCTGGACGGCCGCTCGATCGGCGACGTGTTCGTCGACGGCGAGGCCTATCCGGTCAAGCTCGCGTCGACGACGCGACCGATCGACGATCCGACCGATCTCGAAAACATCTTCCTCAGGACCGCGGACGGCAAGACCGTGCCCATGTCGGTGATCGCCAGCCTGGAGGAGAAGGCGGTGGCGCCGTCGCTGGCGCGCGAACAGCAGCTGGCCGCCGTGCAGATTACCGCCGGACTTGGACCAGGGCTGTCGCTTGGGGCGGCGCTGGAGAAGGCGACCGAACTCGCCGGGCCGAACCTGCCGCCGGGCACGCGGCTCCTGCCGCTCGCCGAAGCAGCTACCCTCAGCGAGAACAGCGGCGGCATGGGCTCGACCTTCGGCTTTGCCATCGTCATCATCTTCCTGGTGCTGGCGGCGCAGTTCGAGAGCGTACTGTCGTCGATCATCATCATGGCGACGGTGCCGCTGGGGCTCGCCTGTGCCGTCTTCGCGCTGCTGCTGACCGGGACGAGCCTCAACGTCTACAGCCAGATCGGCCTCGTCATGCTGGTCGGGATCATGGCGAAGAACGGCATCCTGATCGTCGAGTTCGCCAACCAGCTCCGCGACCGCGGGCAGGGGGTGCGCGAAGCGATCGAGAATGCCGCCAATCTGCGGCTTCGCCCGGTGATGATGACGATGATCGCCACGATCCTCGGGGGCGTGCCGCTGGTGCTGGCCCATGGGGCGGGTGCCGAGGCGCGCATCGCGCTCGGCTGGGTGATCGTCGGCGGGCTCGGTTTTGCCACGGTCGTCACGCTCTACGTGACGCCGCTCGCCTATCTCGGCCTTGCGCGCTTCTCCAAGCCGCATGCCGACGAGGAGGCACGGCTGCACAAGGAAATGCAGGTGGCCGCGGCGATCGAGGCCGGGGAGTGACAAGCGTCGCCTTTGTGGCGACCGACGGGAATAACAGTCCATGAGCAAACGCGAGATCGCCATCAAGACCAACGAGGGCACGGCCAAGGCCGGGCTCTTCCTGCCCGATGCCGCAAGTCCGGCGATCATTCGCCCCGGCGTGGTGCTCTACATGGACGCCTTCGGCCCCAGGCCGGCGCTCGACGGCATGGCCGAGCGGCTTGCCGGCGAGGGCTATGTCGTTCTGGTGCCGGACCTGTTCTATCGCTTCGGCCCCTATGGGCCGTTCGATGTCCGGACCGCCTTCAAGGAGGAGGCGAGCGCCAAACAGCTGCGGGCGATGATCGACGGAACGAGCCAGGCGATGACGGTCGCCGACACGGCTTTCTTCCTCGATGCCCTGACCGAGGCCGGCGCCGACGGTCCGGCCGGCGTGGTCGGCTATTGCATGGGCGGTGCGCGGGCGCTGTCTGCAGCGGCGGCCTATCCGCAGCGGATCGCGGCGGCCGCGAGCTTCCATGGCGGCAATCTGGCGAGCGACAAGCCGGACAGCCCGCACCTGAACGCCGCTTCCATCAAGGCGCGCGTGCATATCGGCACGGCCGGCGTCGACAGCTCCTTCCCGCCCGAGCAGTCGGCGCGCCTGGTCGAGGCGTTTCGCCGCGCGGAGGTGGATTTCCTGCTGGAGAACCATGTCGGCATGGCGCATGGCTGGTGTGTGCCGGACAACAGCGTCTACGACGAGGCCGGGGCCGAGCGGCACTGGCGGCGGTTGACCACTTTCCTGGGCGAGACGCTGAAGGCGTGATCGCGCAACGTCAGCTGCCTTCGGCGCCCGGACCGACGACGACAAAGACATTGCCGGCGGGTTCGGGCCGCAGGTAGACATTCTTCAGGGCGGTGGCGCCGTTCTTCAGGATGTCGGCAAAGATCTGGTCGATCGCCTCACTGCGCTGGCCGGAGACGAAGAAATAGTGGCGCCAGCTTTCCGGGTCGAGCAGGATGTAGTTCGCATTCTGCGCCAGCGGTTCGGCTGAGCCGTCGAGATTGGTGAGCGTCCTGCCGAGCCGCGCGGTGTTGTACATGCGCGTGGTCACCTGGAGGGCCGGATCGTCCGCATTGACGAAGACGAAGATCTCGTTGGCAAAGCCGAGTTTTTCCATCCATAGCCGGTGATCGGGCAGCGCCGTTTCCGGGACGGCGAAGAGGATGCGCTTCACCAGGCCGGCCGGCAGGTCGGGGGTCGCCTCGGCCAGATGGCGGAAGACTTCTCCGGCCATCGAATGGCCGACGATCATCACCGGGCGATCCGCCAGCGGCAGGCCTAGGCCGCGCAGTCCGGCCATTTTCTCAAGCAGGACGATCAGCCGTTCACTCGCCGCCTTGGCGTTCAGCACGGGAAACTCGGTCATCGAGATCCAGGACGGCCAGTTGAACATGATGACATCGGCATTGGCACCCTTGGCCAGTTCACCCATGGTGTAGAGGCCGAACTCGCCGTCCGGGTCGGGGCCGAAGCCGTGGACGAACAGCACCAGCGGGCGTGGCGTGCCATCGGCGGAGGGCGTGAAGCTTGCCAGTGCGCCTTCCAGGTCGCCAAGGGCGAAACGCTTGCCGTCGGCGGTGACGAGGCCGAAGCTCTCGTCGGTGATGTCACCAGCGGCCGCCGTCTGGGGCTTGAGGATCATCGTCACCACGGCATCGTAGTTCCACCAGACATAGCCGCCGGCGGCACCGAGGAGGACAAGGACGATGACGAGGCTTTTGAGGGCTGTTCTCATGAAGACCATCTAACCCAAGGCCATTTCGCACCGCAATGCTTTCGCCCAGCACACTTGTGCATTACCGTCGGCGGCATGGTCTCGACACTGGACAAGCGGGAGCGACTTGGCCCATAGCTCGGTCCTGTTTTGGTGAGCATACTGCCGAGACGGCAGAGCGGGGGAGACGGTTCGCATGGCCTTGAAGGATGTCGTCGCAGGGGTTCGCAACGAGGAGGGGATCACGGCCGTGCTCGGCATCCTCAAGCAGGGCTTCGGAGAGCGTTTCCAGACCGGCCAGTCCTTCCGCGAGCAGCACAGCCACACGACCTCCTATCTCCCGGCCCAGCTGCCCGACGGCGTCGTCTTCGTCGAGACGAGCGACGACGTGAAGATGGTGGTCAAGACCTGCGCGGCGCACAAGGTGCCGATGATCGCGTTCGGCACGGGCTCTTCGCTGGAGGGCCATGTCAATGCGCCGAGCGGCGGCATTTCGGTCGATTTCACCCGGATGAACAAGGTTTTGTCGGTCAATGCCGAAGATCTCGACTGCACCGTGGAGCCCGGCATCACCCGCGAGGAGCTCAACACCTATCTGCGCGACACTGGACTGTTCTTCCCGATCGATCCCGGCGCCAATGCCTCGATCGGCGGCATGGCCTCGACGCGGGCTTCCGGTACCAATGCGGTGCGCTACGGTACGATGAAGGACAATGTGCTGGCACTGACAGTGGTGACCGCCGACGGCGAGGAGATCCGGACCGCGCAGCGCGCCCGCAAGTCTTCGGCCGGCTACGATCTCACCCGGCTGTTCGTCGGCGCCGAGGGCACGCTCGGCATCATCACCTCGGTGACGCTGAAGCTGCAGGGCATTCCGGCCAAGATTTCCGGCGGGGTCTGCGCCTTTCCGAGCCTCAAGGCGGCCTGCGACACCGTGATCATGACCATCCAGATGGGCATTCCGGTTGCCCGCATCGAGCTTCTCGACGAGATGCAGATGAAGGCTGTCAACGCCTATTCCAAGCTCTCCTATGCGGAGAAGCCGACGCTCTTCGTCGAATTCCACGGCACCGAGGAGACGGTCGCGCTGCAGGCCGAGCAGTTTCGCGAGATCGCCGCCGAGTACGGCTCGGACGAGTTCCTCTACACCGCCAATGCCGAGGAGCGGGCGCAGCTGTGGAAGGCGCGGCACAATGCCTACTGGGCCGGCCGGGCGCTGGCGCCGGAGCTCAACGGGCTGTCGACCGACGTCTGCGTGCCGATATCGATGCTTGCCGACTGCGTTGCCGAAACCCAGACCGACATACGCGACAGTGGCCTTCTGGCGACGATCGTCGGCCATGCCGGTGACGGCAATTTCCATGTGCTCCTGCTGTTCAACGACAAGGATCCGGCGGAAATCGCCCGCACCGAGGCCTTCATGGCGCGGCTCAACGCCCGGGCGCTCGCCATGGAAGGCACCTGCACCGGCGAGCATGGCGTCGGCCAGGGCAAGATGAGCTATCTCGAACAGGAACTGGGCTCGGCCATCCCGCTGATGCGGTCGATCAAGAAAAGCCTCGATCCGGACAATATATTCAATCCCGGCAAGATCTTCCGTATGTGAAGAGCACCCCTCGCGGCTTGCTCCCGCCGGGAATTGCATTACCTTTGCGCCGGAAGTGATGGGAGTCGAAAGACGTGCTCGGACGCATACTGGTTTTCCTCGGCGGGCTGTTGGTCGTCGCGCTGTTCGGAGCGCTGCTGGCGCCGCTGTTCGTCGACTGGACGGATTTCCGCAAGGATTTCGAGAGCCAGGCCAGCCGCGTGCTGGGCAAGAAGGTCACGGTGCTCGGCGAGGTCGAGGCGCGCCTGCTGCCTTTCCCCTCGGTTACCCTGCATGACGTGACGGTCGGCGCCGACCAGGACGGCAAGCCGCTGGTGCATGTCGCGCGCTTTTCCATGGACGCCGAGCTTGCGCCGCTGCTCTCCGGCGAGGCCCGCATCTTCGACATGCGCATCGAGGAACCGAAGGCGCGCATCCGGCTTTCGGCCGACGGCACGCTCGACTGGCTGCGCGGCAGCAGCGCCGACATCCCGGCCCGCACGGTGGTCCTGGAGAAGGTCCGCATCGTCGGCGGCGAGATCGACTTCATCGACGAGCAGACCGGCCGCACCCGCAAGCTGACCGGGCTCGACGCCGACATGTCGGCGCGTTCGCTGGCCGGTCCGTGGTCGGTCGACGGCAAGGCGGCGCTCGACGGCGAGGCCGGCCGCTTCTTCCTCTCCAGCCTGCAGCCGGAAATCGGCGCCGATGCCATTTCGCTGAAGCTCAGGCTGCAGCCCGATGCCCGGCCGTTCGACATCGAACTCGACGGCAATCTGGCGCTGAAGGCGGGCAAGCCCAATTATCAGGGCCATTTCCAGGCGGTGTGGAAAGGCACCCAGACCGCCAAGGCCGATCCGAAGATACCGCCGCCGCGGGCCAAGGGCGATTTCGAACTGACCAATGAGCGGATCGCGGTGAAGTCGTACCGCTTCGAACTGGGCGAGGTGGCCGATCCATACGTCGTCACCGGCGAGGCCAAGCTCGACACCGGCGCCAATCCGGAATTCCTGCTGACGGCGGAAGGCCAGCAGGTCGACGTCAACCGTCTGGCCAATGACAGCGCCAAGGGCAAGACCGGGCGCAATGCCGCCGGCTCGGTGCGCGAACGGCTCGACCTGCTGATCGCCATGGCGAGCGAGATCCCCATTCCCAACCTGCCGGGCAAGGCGACGCTGCGGCTGCCGGCGATCGTCGCCGGTGACACGGTGCTGCGCGACGTGACGCTCGATGTGCGGCCGGATGGACGCGGATGGAACGTTGAGCGCGCCGTGGTGGTCCTGCCCGGGCGCACCCAGGTGGAGGCCAAGGGCCGGCTGGTTCTTGGAACGGCACCGTCGTTCGGCGGCGACCTGCTGGTCGCCTCGACGCAGCCTTCGGGCCTGTCCACCTGGATTTCCGGCGGCGTCGATCCGGCCATTCGCCAGTTGAAGTCGATGGGCTTTTCCGCCGCGGTCAACCTGACGCCGCAGATCCAGCGTTTCGAGAAGCTGGAACTGGCAATCGGGCCGGCGCTGCTCAACGGCCGGCTGGAGCGCCAGTCGCTCGACAAGGAAGCGGCGACGCTGTCGATCGACCTCACCGGCAACGAGATCGACCTCGATGCGGCGCGCGCCGTCGCGGGGCTGATCGTCGGCGAGGAAGCCGACCATGCGCTGCTGGCGGAAAAAATCGCCACGCGGCTCAAGGTCGGCCGGCTCACGGGCTACGGCATGGAGGCGGGCGAGGTCGAGACGGTGTTCACCTATGACGGCACGGGCGTCGTCATCGACCGGCTGAATATCGGCGACCTCGCGGGGGCGACGATCAAGGCGAGCGGTACGGTCAAGGGACCGGTGACGTCTCCTTCCGGCAAGGCGCAGGTGGCCTTGTCGGCCGTCGATCCGGGGCCGTTCCTGGCGCTGGTCGCCGAACGCCTGCCGGCGCATCCGCTGGCGGCGCGGCTGGTGAAGAGCGCCCCGTGGTACGCCAACAGCAATCTGACGGCGAGCCTGGTCTTCGGCGAGGCGGCAGGCGGCGGCATGGCGGTGAAGGTCGCCGGCACGTCGAACGGCAGCCGCATCGCCCTCGACTACGGCGTCGACGACCTCGCCAAGCTCACCGCCGACGCGAAGGTCAACCTTGCCGCAACGCTGGAAAACCCGGAGGCGCAGATCCTTCTCGGCCAGGCCGGTCTAGACCCGCTGCCGATCGGCGGCGGCGAGGGCGGGCGGCTGCAGTTCAGCGTCAACGGCGCCGGCAACGAGCCGGCCGATGCGACGCTGACGGTCGCAGCCGGCCGCACGACGCTTTCGGCGCGCGGCAAGATCGGGCTTGCGGCGGCGGGCTTTCCGAAGGGAAGCGGCACCGTCAAGCTCGAGAGCCCCGATCTCGAACCCTATCTGATGATGACCGGCGTCCTGCTGCCGCAGGGCGGGGCGGGACTGCCGGCGCGGCTCGGCGCCGAAGTGGCGCTCGGCGACGGCAAGGCGGCGATCTCGGCGATCGATGCCGAGGCCGCCGGCAACCGGATCACCGGCGCGCTCTCAGTCGACTGGAACGGCGCCGTTCCCAAGGTCGGTGGCGAGCTTGCGCTCGACAGCGTCGATCTCGCCTGGCTGGCGGAAGGCGTGCTCGGGCCCGTCACCGATCCCGGCACGGGGGCCGTCTCGGCAGCGCCGCTGCCGAAGCCGCGCAGCGATTTCGAGTTCAACCTGGCATTCACCGCCAAGAGCTTCGCGCCCGGCGTGTTCTCGCCGATCGCCGATTTCTCCGGCAAGCTGAACGGGGCAGGCGGACAGCTGACGCTCGAGGATGCGGCCGGGCGCTGGCTCGGCGGCACGATGAGCGGCCGGCTGATGGTCGCCAACACCGACGGCAACGGCTTCTACCAGGGGCGGATCTCGCTGCGCCAGGCCGACCTCACCGCCGTCGAAAAGGCGATCGGCCGGGTGGACGAAGCGGGCGTTCTGGAGGGCAAGCTCGACCTCGACCTGGTGGCCGAGGCGACGGGCGCGAGCGTCAGCGACCTGCTGGCGGCGACTAACGGTTCCGGAACGGCCAAGGTGCCGGCGCTGATCGTGCGCCGCCTCGACAGCGGGCTCCTGCCGAAGATCCTGCCGGAGGCCGATGCGATCGAGGGGGAGGTCACCTCCGACAAGGTGCAAGGCCTTGCCGAGCGCCTGCTTGGCGGTGCGCCCAGCGCCTTTGCCAATGTCGAGGTACCGTTCAACATCACCGACGGCGTGCTGCGCGTCACCACGCTGTCGCTCGCCAATGATACAGCCAAGCTGGACGGCACGGCGCGCGTCGATCTCGCCGGGCGCCGGACGGAAGCCGATATCCGCATGGCCTTTGTCGCCGGCGACGACGCGCTGGCCGGCGCGGAGCCGGGTGTCCGCCTGCTGCTTTCCGGCGATGTCGCCAATCCCGAACGCAAGCTGGACGTGGGCGATCTCGCCAATTTCCTGTCGCAGCGCGCCTTCGAGCGCGAGCGACGTCGCGTCGAGACGCTGCAATCCAACGTGTTGGAGAAGCAGCGCCTGCGCCGCGAGGCCGCGCTCTATCGCTTTCGCGCCGAGGAACGTGCCAGGGCCGCGGCCGAGCGGGCAAGGATCGCCGAGGAGGTCCGGCTGAAGGCCGAGGCCGAGCGTCGCGCGGCGGAGGAAGAGGCGCGCCGCAAGGCGGCCGAGGCCGCTCAACAACAGGCGCTGCCGCCGGCCGGCGAGACCGGCACGCCGCAACTGCCGGTGACGCCTGGCGAGGGCGTGACCCGCGGCGGCGCGCTGCCGCCGGTGCAGCTGCAGTTCGAGGGCCTGCCGGGCGTCAACTAAAGGCTGACCGCTGCGACCGCGCGTCCGCTTGCCTGCCGGAGAACGCAGGCCTAGGCTGCATCCGGCCGCCGGTCGGGACCCGGCGGGGGCAAGGGGGGCTCGCCATGGTTCGCGCATTTTTTTCCTGTCTGTTTCTGCTGATCGTTGCCGGCGCCGCCGGTCCGGCCTTTTCCGAGGAGCGCTACCAGCCCTTCGCCGAGAATCGCGGCTGGACGGTGGCCTATGACCGCCAGGACAAGGTCTGCATCGCCTCGCCGAAGGGCGGCAAGGGCGGGCTGTTCTTCGTGCGGCCGAACAGCAAGGACGTGGTCGTGCTGATCGCCAGCAGCAAGCTCGGCTGGCTGACCAACGAGGAGGACTATGACGTCGTCGTCCATACCGACCGGCGCAAATGGACCGGCACGATGCGGGCGAACGTCACCGACGGCTCGGGCGGGCTCTATCTCAGCAATCCCCATGCGAGCTTCATGGCGGCGCTGCGCGATGCCGGGCGCATGACGCTGAGTGTCGACAATGTCAGCTACGGCCCGTTCTCGCTGTCCGGCTCCAACGACACGCTGAAGCAGCTCGCCGACTGCGCCCGGGCGCTCGAACGCGGCGATTTCAGCCCGGCCAAGACGGAGGAGACGAGCGAGGCGCAGGAGGTGACGATCGGCTCCGGCATGATGGTCGACTGGACGCGGGCCGATTTCGGCAAGACCTATAGCGGCGAGGACTGGACGCTGACGCTGAGCGGCGAGGAGAATGACGAAGGTACCGCGACGGCCGTGCTCACGGTTCGCCACAAGGAGAAGGGCGAGACGGTGATCCGGCTGGAGACCGGTCCGGACGAGATGGCGCGCGGCCAGATCGGCATCTATCCGCTGCAATGGGCGGTGCCCGGCGTGGTGTTTTCCTCGTTCAGCGGCGGGGCGCATTGCTGCACGGCGGTGGCGCTCGCCCATGCAAGCGACGATGCGGTGAAGACCGTGGAACTCGGCACGTTCGACGGGTTCGGCGTGGTCCCGGCCGATCTCGACGAGGACGGCAATATCGAATTCGACCTCAGAGACGATCGCTTCCTGTACGCCTTTTCGAGCTATGCCGAATCTGCGCCGCCGGTGAAGATCATGGCCCTGCGTGACGGCGAGGCGCGCGACGTGACGCGCGAGGATGCCTTCCGGCCTGTGGTCGAGCGGCGGCTGACGGCCTCGATGCGGGCCTGTTTCGAACAGTCGACGGCCGGCGTCTGCGCCGGGGCGCTCGGCAATGCGGCACTGCTCGGCTACTATCCGGCGGCGCTGGAGTTGATGGCGCTGGAGGAGATCGACAAGCAGATGGAGGACTATTTCCTCGACTGCGACGATACCACGGCCTGCAAGGGCAAGAAACGCTTCGAGGATTTCGCCGAGGCGGCCGGCTGGCGGCTCGGCAACTGGGGCTATGAGACCGGTGCGGTGCTCGACGACAAGGTCACCGCCTTCGTGACGGAGCTGGCCGGGGCCAAGGACGGCTTTGCCGCCGAGGATGCCGATCCGGAGACGGAATATTCCTGCGACATGGGACCGCTGACCTTCGAATATGACGCGGCCAAGGGCAATGCGCTCGTCCGCGGCTATGAATATGGCTGCAATTTCGGCGCCGCGTCGGTGCTGAAGGAAAGCCTCGTGGTCGACCTCCTGTGCTCCGGCGAAGCCGACTTCTGGCTCGACCGCCATATCTACGAGCGGGACGGCGACGGGCTGATGTCGCTCTCGGCGACGGGTGCGCTCGATACCGGCGGCGCGACGCGCTTCAAGCCGTGCCCGGCCAAGGCCGAGCCGAGGCCATGAAAAAAGGTGGCCCGTGGCGGCCGCCTTCGTCATTCATCACCGGAGCCTTCGCTCAGACATAGGCATAGCGCTCGCCGAACGGCGTTTCTTCGTCGTAATTGGTGCTGCCGATCTTGTCGCTTTCGCCCGACAGCAGGGCCGGCTTCGCCTGCTCTGCAGTGGGGGTTTTCGCGGCGTTCTCGGCCGCCTCCGCCTGCGCCTGCTGCGCTTCAAGCTTGGCCAGCGAGGCGCGGAGGTCGGTCAGTTCGTCGTTGATCTCGGACTTCTGGTCGTCGGTCTCGGCGCTGGCCAGTTCCTCTTCCTTCGAGGTGATCTGGCTTTCGAGCTTGGCGATCGACGACTTCAGCGAGGCGCCGGTGGCGCCGGCCTGGTCGAGAGCGGTGCTGGATGTCGTGGCGGAGGTCGAGGAAATTGCGGTTACCATGTTTAAATCCTTGAGAAAAAGGAACGTTGTAAAATCACGTCACACGGTTGGATCGATGGGCAATACGCGTAACTGAGCCTTAAAATACGGGGCATCGACGCAAACATTGATGAGTGGTCCCAGACTAGGACAACTCCCTTAAGGAATGGTTGTTGCTGATAACCTTGCGCCCGCTACGTATGCGGCGGTTCGGCGCCTTGGGCGGCGGCCTTGAGGCGAGCCAGTACATAGAGCCTGGCGGCCGAGGAAAGGTTGGTGCGCGGGTCGCGGTTCTCGTCGATCTCGACGACGAGGGCGGCGAGCGGGATCTGCCGTTCCGCGGCGATGGCGTTCAGTTCGTCCCAGAAGGCTTCCTCCAGCGAAAAGCTGGTGCGGTGGCCGTGCAGGGTGATCGAATGCTTGCGGATCATCGCGGCTCCGGCGCGGGATTTCTCATTCTGGCGCCTGACGGAAAGAATCCGGAAATCCGCGCAGGTGCCTGATCGGGAATCGTTTTTGCCGGTCGGCTATTCGTCGTCGGCTTTTTCGAGGCGGCCCTGGTCGAGCGTCTTTTCGGCCTTGGCGTTCAGCGCTTCCGTCAGGTTCTTCTCGGCCTTGCTGCGGCCGAAGGTCAGGCGGTTCTGTTCCGCCTGCTTTTCCTTTTGCGTGCGGGTCTTGGCCTTGCGGAACTGACGGAGATTGACGACGTCTGCGCTCATGCCTCTCATTCCGGAACGGTGCGCGCCATCGGGCGACGGCGCGCGGGTCTTGTCGAGAACTACTGCTTCTTGCGGAAGGCGTCGAGCGAGACGACCGAACCCGGCTTCTTCTCCTCGTCGCCGGCCTTCGGCTCGGACTGGTCTTCGGTGCGCTCGACGGCCGAAACCGGGTAGGCGGTGATCTCGGCGCTTTCCTCGTCCTCGTCGGCCAGCGGCACGTCGAATTCGAGTTCGAAATTCACCGAGGGGTCGTAGAAGCCGCGGATGGCGTTGAACGGAATGACCAGCTTTTCCGGGGTGTCGGAGAAGGAAAGGCCAATCTCGAAGAGGCTGTCGGTGACTTTGAGTTCCCAGAACTGGTGCTGGACGACGATGGTCATCTGCTCGGCATACTTGGCCTTGAGGTGCTGCGAGATGCGCACGCCCGGCGCGCCAGTCAGGAAGGTGATGAAGAAGTGATGGTCACCCGGAAGACGGCCGGTGGCTGCGACTTCGGTCAATACCTTGCGGATGACGCCGCGCAGCGCGTCCTGAGCCAGAATGTCGTAGCGAATATGGTCGTTCCCCATATGATCCTGTCTTTCTCTGTCTTGGCGTCTGTGCGCGGCTATATGCCACGACGCCGCATTCGGGGAAAGCCCCCGTCACCCGAGTCATAACAATGCATATTACACGATTTGAAAAGCGGAGGGTAGGCAAAGGGGAGGGAAGGTGAAGGCTTCTGTTGCCAGGTGCCTTCGGACCCCGCCTCAAGGGGCTAACCTTGAGGGCTTAGTTCGGATTTCCCGCACCGCCATTAGGCAGCGAGAGCATAACCCTTAGCGTTGTTGTCGTTTGCAACTACACTTGTGACCCGATAACGGCGGTATCATGCCGAGCAAAAGTTCGATCTTTACACCCTTGTCGATCCTATTTCGCCCCCATCAAAAGCCGGTCCTCGAAGACCGACCGGTTTTTGGTGGAGGCGCCGGGTACCGCCCCCGGGTCCAATAGGTTTATTACACCGACCGTTTATCGCCATAGCCGGAGCAAGCCCCGGCAAGGGAGATATAGGTGTTTCATCCGCCAATGAAAAGGGCAAACCTCAAGGAAGTTTGCGTCAGCAGCGATTGACGAAGCCGACATAGTCGCGGCCCTTCTTCTCGTAGTATTTCAGGATGAAGCCGCGGGTCGCGCCGCCGTCCATCGGGATCTCGCAGCGAACGCCCCATTTGGTGTCGAAGCAGGCGTTGACGATGATGCACTGGCCGGCCTTCACCTGGCCGACGACCTGGCTTTCCAAGCTGCGTTCGCGGCGGATGTTCATCAGCCCGGTGATCATCACACGGACCGGATGCGGCCCGCGCGGCGCGACCGTATCGTCGGGCGGGACACATTTGCCGGTGTCCTCGCGGATATAGCACGGATTTCCGCCATTGCCCGGCGCAGGCTGGACGGTTTCCAGGCTCTGGCCGCCGGCCGGCCGCATGACCACCAGCGAACCGTCGGAAAGCCGGCCGTTCATGATGCCGCGGGCCGGCGCAAAGCTGGCGATGGGGCGGCCGTCGAGACCGAGAAGGGCAAAGCCGTTGCGGTCGGGCGCCCAGCCGTTGACGAAGGCAAGCGGCCCCATGCACATGATCGAGCGGGCGGCGAGGCGTCCGGCGAAACTGTGGCTCTGCAGCTCGATCTGGCATTTGCCGACCGGTCCGCCGGCATCGACGTTCCACATGCCGACGAGGCGATGCGGCGCACCTGACTGGGCGTGGGCGGAAAGGGGAGCGGTTGCCATGGAAAGCGCCGCCATCAGCGCCAGAATGAGCCGTCTGAATGCCATGTCGCGTGTGCCTCCGTTGGTCCTGGGCGACGTTGCGTGCCGGACCACTTTCTTCGCCGGATTCTTGGCAAAACTCAATTGGTGTCGGCGAATTTTGGACTGTGTCCGGCAGGCCGCCGTCGGCCGCTTGACGGTCCTCGGAGGTTCTCTCATTCTGCTCATCAAGCGGGCGCGCATGAGACGCCCGCGCCGGGCGAAAGGAGAAGGCCATGACGGACTATCTTGCAGACGTGAAGCTTTACGATGCCGGTGCCGACGAGGCGGTGGTCAACAAGATCGTGCGCCATCTGGGCATCGCGCTTCGCAATCGCGACTCCTCGCTGGTGTCCGCGTCGGATCCGGAGGAACTGGCCCGCGTCAAGGAGAAGTGGTGCGGCAAGAAGCTCGGCGTGACCGGCGAGGCCGCCGACAAGGCGGTGGACGCCACCTGCGCGGCGATGAAAGCCGACAAGACGAAATCGCGCGTGACCTTCTACTATCTGGTGGCCAAGGAACTCGGCAAGCTGGGCGACCTCTGACGCCAATCTTGGAAAACCGGCGGGGCCGCTTGGTTCCGCCGCTCGGGGACGCTACATTGGCGCCGAAAAGGAATCGGCGGCACACCCATGAAGCAGTATCTCGACCTCTTGCGCCACGTGATGGAGAACGGCTCCGACCGGGGCGACCGCACGGGCACCGGCACGCGCTCGGTGTTCGGCCATCAGATGCGCTTCGACCTGTCCGACGGTTTCCCGGTCACCACGACCAAGAAGCTGCATTTGCGCTCGATCATCCATGAACTGCTGTGGTTCCTCAAGGGCGAAACCAATATCGGCTATCTCAGGGAACACGGCGTCAGCATCTGGGACGAGTGGGCGGACGAGAACGGCGATCTGGGCCCGGTCTACGGCGCGCAGTGGCGGTCCTGGCCCGACGGCAAGGGCGGCCATATCGACCAGATCGCCAATCTGGTGACGAGCATCCGGAAGAATCCCAATTCGCGCCGCCACATCGTCACCGCCTGGAACCCGGCCGAGGTCGACGAGATGGCACTGCCGCCGTGCCACTGCCTGTTCCAGTTCTACGTCGCCGACGGAAAACTGTCGTGCCAGCTCTACCAGCGCTCGGCCGACATCTTCCTCGGGGTGCCCTTTAACATCGCCTCCTATGCTTTGCTGACGATGATGGTGGCGCAGGTAACGGATCTGGAACCGGGCGACTTCGTCCATACGCTCGGCGACGCTCACCTTTATGCCAACCATTTCGAGCAGGCGAAGCTGCAGCTGTCGCGGACGCCGAAGGCCTTGCCGACCATGCGGATCAATCCGCAGGTGCGCGACCTGTTTGCCTTCCGCTTCGAGGATTTCAACCTCGAGGGCTATGAAGCCGATTCCAGCATCAAGGCGCCGATCGCCGTCTGACGGCGGTGGACGGTTCCCGCGAAAGGCAGGCCATGTCTGACCCGAAGATCGTAATCGTCGTCGCCATGGCTGAGAATGGCGTGATCGGCCGCGACGGCGACATGCCGTGGAAGCTGTCGACCGATCTCAAGCGCTTCAAGGCGCTGACGCTCGGCAAGCCGCTGGTGATGGGCCGCAAGACCTTCGAATCCGTCGGCGGCAAGCCTTTGCCGGGCCGGCCGCACCTGATTGTCAGCCGCGGCCCGAAGATCGAGATGCCGGGCGTCGAGACGGCGGGCAGCCTGGAGGAGGGGATTGCGCGGGCGAAGGCGATCGCGGTCGCCTCCGGCGTCGATGCGGCCTGCATCGCCGGCGGCGGCGAGATCTACCGGCAGGCCCTGCCGCTTTGCGACGAACTCTACGTCACGCATGTCGAAGCCGTGATCGAGGGCGATACGGTGTTTCCGGCGATTGATCCGGCGGTCTTCGAGAAAATCGAGGAAACGCACGTGCCTGCCGGGGAAAAGGACAATTACCCGACGCGTTACGCCGTCTATCGCCGCAGGCCTGCGGCATAACGCACTATTTTCCGTAACTCTCGAAGAAGTTAGGTGCTTTCCGTTGAAAGCACCGGTGCCGATACCTATAACGGGACTAACGTCCGCGAGGGGCCGCAAGGCAGCCGCGCAGGCATCGGGAGAGAATTCAAAGCTAAGAGGTATGAATGCCCTGGAGCAATCAGAACGGCGGCGGCCCATGGGGCGGCGGCGGCGGTGATAACAAGGGCCCCTGGGGGCAGGGGCCGAACCGGCCGCGCGGCGGCGGTGGCGGCAACACGCCCCCGGATCTCGAGGACCTGATCCGGCGTGGTCAGGACCGGCTGAAGAACATCGTTCCCGGCGGATTCAACGGCGGCGTGATCGTCGTGCTGGTGCTGGTGCTCGCGGCCTTCTGGCTCGTCCAGGCCATCTATACCGTCCAGCCGGACGAACGCGGCGTCGAACTGCGCTTCGGCAAGCCGACGGAAGACATTTCCATGCCGGGCCTGCACTTCCATCTGTGGCCGCTGGAAACCGTCGAAATCGTCAAGGTCACCGAGCAGCAGCAGAACATCGGCGCCAAGGCCTCGTCCTCGTCGAATGCCGGCCTGATGCTGTCTGGCGACCAGAACATCGTCAACGTGCAGTTCTCGGTTCTCTTTACCGTGAGCGATCCGAAGGCCTTCCTGTTCAACCTCGAAAGCCCGCAGCTGACGCTGCAGCAGGTCGCCGAAAGCGCGATGCGCGAAGTGGTCGGCCGCCGTCCGGCACAGGACATTTTCCGCGACGCCCGCCAGGGTATCGCGACCGACGTCAAGGCGATCATCCAGGGCACCATGGACAGCTATGGCGCCGGCATCTCGATCAATGCCGTCGCGATCGAGGATGCGGCCCCGCCGCGCGAAGTGGCCGATGCCTTCGACGAAGTGCAGCGCGCCGAGCAGGACGAGGACCGTTTTGTCGAGGAAGCCAACAAATATGCCAACCAGCAGCTTGGCCAGGCCCGCGGTCAGGCCGCGCAGATCCGCGAAGAGGCAGCCGCCTACAAGGATCGCGTCGTCAAGGAAGCCGAGGGTGAAGCCCAGCGCTTTGTCGACATCTACGAGGAATACAGCAAGGCGCCTGATGTCACGCGCAAGCGCCTCTATCTCGAAACCATGGAGCAGGTTCTGAAGAACTCGAACAAGGTCATCATCGGCGAGAACCAGCAGGGCGTCGTGCCTTACCTGCCGCTCAACGAAATCGGCCGCATGGGCCAGACCGCGACGCAGCCCCAGACCCAGACGCAGGGAGGCAATTGATCATGTCCAATCGTCTCGCCTATGTGCTGATCGGGCTCGCCGCCGTGCTGCTGCTCGTCTATTCCTCGGTTTTCGTCGTCAACGAACGCCAGCAGGCCGTCGTCGTGCGCTTCGGCCAGATCCAGGCCGTTCATAAGGAGCCGGGCCTCTACTTCAAGCTGCCCTTCGCCTTCGCCGACGCCGACCGCGTCCAGTATGTCGAGGACCAGGCGCTCCGCTTCGACCTCGACAATATCCGCGTCCAGGTTTCCGGCGGCAAGTTCTATGAAGTCGACGCCTTCGTGGTCTACAAGATCACCGACGCCCGTCGCTTCCGCGAAACGGTCTCCGGCGATCGTGAATCGGCCGAATCGCGCCTGCGCACCCGTCTCGACGCCTCGCTGCGTCGCGTCTACGGTCTGCGCGGCTTCGAGGCGGCGCTCTCCGACGCACGGTCATCGATGATGCAGGAAGTGCGTGACGACCTCAGGGTCGATGCCGAATCGCTCGGTGTCACCATTTCCGATGTCCGCATCCGCCGCACCGACCTCACCCAGGAAGTCTCGCAGCAGACCTTCGACCGCATGAAGGCCGAACGTCTGGCCGAGGCCGAACTGATCCGCGCCCGCGGTAACGAAGAAGGCCAGCGCCGCCGCGCCATCGCCGACCGCCAGGTCGTCGAACTGCAGGCGGAAGCGCAGCGCGATTCGGAAATCCTGCGCGGTCAGGGCGATGCGGAACGTAACCGCGTCTTCGGCGAGGCCTTCGGCCGCGACGAGCAGTTCTTCGAGTTCTATCGCTCGATGCGGGCCTATACCGGGGCGCTCAGCAATACCGGGACGACCATGGTGCTGTCGCCGGATTCGGAGTTCTTCCGTTATTTCAACGACTCCGAGGGCACGCCCGCAGCGCCGGCCGTACCGGCTGCGCCTGCCGCACCGGCCGCCGGCAACTGACGACGGCCATGGCGGATCTGCTCGCAGGTTTTGCCTTTTTCCTGATCATCGAGGGGCTGGTCTACGCACTGGCCCCTCGATTTCTTATTGAGATGGCGCGCCTGCTTCCGTCGATCCCGCCGGAGCAGTTGCGGCTTGCGGGCCTCGTCTCCGTCACCTGCGGCGTCGGGCTCGTCTGGCTGGTGCGCGGCTAGCTTCGGCCCGGCCTGCATTCCGGCGAAATTGATTTCCCCTTTCATCTTTCCGCCTTATGCTGCGGCCAAAAAAGACGCCTGTTCGCGAGAGGAAGACCGCATGACCCTGACCGCCGCCAAGTCCCGTACGCTGATCCCGGCCCTGTTGCTCGGGACGGCCCTGGCCTTCGGTTCGCTCGGGGCGGTCCGTCCGGCGCTGGCGCAGGGGCCGGAATCGGTCGCCGACCTGGCGCAGGGCCTGCTTGGCGCCGTGGTCAACATTTCCACCTCGCAAAGCGTCAAGGAAGAGGGCGACGGTCCGGTGCCGCAGGTGCCGGAAGGCTCGCCGTTCCAGGAGCTGTTCGAGGACTTCTTCAAGAACCGCGGCAAGGACGGCGACAACAACAAGGTCAACTCGCTCGGCTCCGGCTTCGTCATCGACCCGGCCGGCTTCGTCGTCACCAACAACCACGTGATCGAAGGCGCCGACGACATCGAGGTGATCTTTCCCGACGGTTCCAAGCTCAAGGCCAAGCTGGTCGGCACCGATACCAAGACCGATCTGTCGGTTCTGAAGGTCGAGCCGCCGGCGCCGCTCACCGCCGTGAAGTTCGGCGATTCGCGCAAGATGCGCATCGGCGACTGGGTGATGGCGATCGGCAATCCCTTCGGGCTCGGCGGCTCCGTCACCGTCGGCATCATCTCGGCGAGCGGCCGCAACATCAATGCCGGCCCTTACGACAATTTCATTCAGACCGACGCGGCGATCAACAAGGGCAATTCCGGCGGCCCGCTGTTCAACATGAGCGGCGAAGTCATCGGCATCAACACCGCGATCATCTCGCCGAGCGGCGGTTCGATCGGCATCGGCTTTGCCGTACCGACCGAGCTTGCAGAGAACGTCATCAAGCAGCTGATCGAATTCGGCGAGACCCGCCGCGGCTGGCTCGGCGTGCGCATTCAGCCCGTCTCCGACGAGGTGGCCGAAAGCCTGAAGATCGGCAAGGCACGCGGCGCGCTGGTGAGCGGGCTGGTCAAGGGCGGCCCGGTCGAGAACGGCCCTATCCGGGTCGGCGACGTGATCATCGCTTTCGACGGCAAGAGCGTCGACGACACGCGCGACCTGGTGCGGACCGTCGCCGAGAGTGCGGTCGGCGCCGAGGTCGAGGTGAAGATCCTGCGCGACGGCAAGGAACAGATTTTGAAGGTCAAGCTCGGCCAGCTCGACGACGAGCAGACGGCCGACGCATCGGCGGCACCGGGCACGACGCCCGAGGACGGCGAGCTGACGCCGCCAGACGACGGCGAGGAAATCGCACCGGGTGACGAGGGCGGCGAGCAGCAGTCGCCGGGTGCGCCGGATGCAGCACTTCCGGCCGTGCTGGGCGCGATCGGTCTTGAACTCGGCACGCTGGACGATGCCGCGCGCAAGACATATTCGATCGCCGAAAGCGTCGAGGGCGTGGTGATCACCTCGGTCAAGCCGGGTTCGCCCGCCGCCGAAAAGGGTCTCGAGCCGGGGCAGGTGATCGTCGAGGTGGCCCAGGAATTCGTCGAGACGCCTGAGGATGTCGGCCAGACGCTGAGCGCGCTCAAGAACGAGGGCCGGCGCAGCGCCTATGTGATGATTGCCGACACCGAGGGCAATCTGCGCCACGTCGCCATTCCGCTGGAATAGTCCCGGCGCTCCTGGCATGCACCCAGCCGCCGTTCGGCGGCTGACCGCCCGCATCTTTCATTTCAGGCGATCTGGCGGATCGGACGCGCGTCGTTCGCTTGGGCGAGGAACCGTGCCAGATCCTCGCCCGGCATGGGCCGGCCGATCAGATAGCCCTGGATTTCGCCGCAGCCGAGGGTGCGCAGGATTTCGTACTGCGCCTGGGTCTCGACGCCTTCGGCCGCCAGAGACATGCCGAGATCGTGGCCGAGGCGGATGATGGCGTCGACGATGGCGCGGCTGTCGGTGTTGCTTTCGATGTCGGAGATGAAGGACTGGTCGATCTTCAGCTTGTCGAAGCGATATCGGCGCAGATAGCTCAGCGACGAATAGCCCGTGCCGAAATCGTCCAGCGCGACACGCACGCCGAGCGCGGCGATGGCGACCAGCGTCGATTCGACCAGCGCGTCGGTTCTCAACAGCAGGGATTCGGTCACTTCCAGCTCGAGGCGGGCGGGCGGCAGGCCGCTGTCGCGGAGGGCGGCGGCAATGCCGGCATAGAGACCCGTGCCGGCGAACTGGCGCGGCGACAGGTTGACGGCGATGCGAACCGAGGCGGGCCAGGCGGCGGCGGTCATGCAACCCTCACGGATAGCCCAGGCGCCGATCGTCTCGATCAGGCCGATGTCCTCGGCGATCGGGATGAATTCCGTCGGGCTGATGGCGCCCAGCGTCGGATGGTGCCAGCGCAGCAGCGCTTCGACGCAGACGACCTGGCCGCTGGCGCTGTCGACCAGCGGCTGGAAATGCAGAGTCAGGGAGCGGGCGGCCACGGCGGCGCGCAGTTCCTGCTCGATCAGGTTGCGGCGGCGGGCGGCGGCATCGAGCGAAGTGTCGAAGAAGTGGAAGCGGTTGCGGCCGTCGGCCTTGGCCCGATAGAGCGCGAGGTCGGCATGGCGCATCAGCGCGTCGGCGTCGCGGCCGTCGATCGGCGCGCAGGCGATGCCGATCGAGGCGCCGATCCGGGCGGTGCCTGAGGCGAGCGGGAAGGGCTGGGAGAGCGCGTTGACCAGCCGGTCGGCCAGCACCGCCACGGCCCGCGGATCCTGCATGGAGGTGCGGATGACGGCGAACTCGTCACCGCCGAGCCGGGCGAGCGTATCGGTTTCCCCGCAGACCGACTGCAGGACCTTGGCGACCTCGCGTAGCAGCTCGTCGCCGGCGCCATGGCCATGGGTGTCGTTGACCTGCTTGAAGCGGTCGAGGTCGATCAGCAGGATGGAGAAATGCTCGCCGAAGCGTTCCAGGCGGTCGATGGCGCGATCGAGGTCGTCGTTCAGCAGCACGCGGTTGCCGACGTCGGTCAGGCTGTCGTGGCGCGCCATATATTCGATGCGGCGGCGGGCCTCGCGGGCCTGGGTGACGTCGCGCCCGACGCCGCGATAGCCGACGAAGCGGCCTTCGCCGTCGAAGACGGCCTTGGCGCTGAGCGACCAGACGCCCGGTTCGCCGTTCTGCATGACGCAGACCTCGAAGTCGCGGAACGAGGCGTGGCTGTCGAGTTGCAGGCGAAGGGCATCGGCGCCGTTCATGTTCTGCAGCGTGCGGCAGCTGTTGCTGGCGCAGGGCATGACGTCCCAGAACGGTTTGCCGAAGGCCTCGGTCTCGCTGCAGTGGAGTTGCTCGAAGAAGCGCGTCGAGGCGCGCCGCAGCACGAGATCGCTGTCGATCCCCCACAGCCAGTCGGCAGCATTCTCCTCGAAATCGTTGAGCAGAAGGCCGATCACGTCGCGCTGATCGTCGGCGGCGATCTGGGCGCGAACCCGGATCGTCAGGCTGTCACAGAGCGCCAAGGACGAGCGCACGATGATCGCCGTGTAGATGATGTAGAGCGCCAGCAGGCTGACGCCGACGGCTTCGGCCGCCACGCTGAGGGCGAGCAGCGATCCCATGCCCATCAGCACACTGAAGGTTATCGCGGCCGGCGGGATGGTGGCGAGCGCGAAACCGCCGCCGCCCATCATGCCGACGGTGATCGCGACGATCACCAGGCGCTGGTCCTCGGTGGCGTTGAGATAGAAGAGTATGACCAGGGCCGCCCACAGGCCGCTCAAGAGCACCGCATAGATGACCGCCCGGCGGGTGCCCCTCAGCGAGGCCGTCTGGCGCAGGGGAAGGTTCCGGTTGCGGAACCAGGTCCAGCCGGTGACGGCGGCGATCGACACGACGAGCGAGGCCCAGGCCGCGACCCAGGCGAACCACTCGCTGTCGGCAAAGGCGATGAGTGCCACGACGGCATTGGCGATGTTTGCCGCCATCATCCACGGCGTGTTGCGCAGCACGGTCGCAAGGCGCACCGCCCGGATGCGTCCCGCCTCGGCTTCGCTCTGCCCGGATTCGCCGAGACGCAGGAATGCGTCCCCGAGGCTACGGAGTTTCTGCAAAAGCCGGGCAGGTGTGATCGTGTTCATGGATATTAGAATAAATGCAGGAACTTAAAAGCTCGTGAAACCGCGCGGGCGGCGGGCAGCCGATTGAAACAGCGTGAGCGGATGATTAATGCCGGCCGAGCTGTTCCAAACCGCGACAGATCAGGGCCTCTGGCCGCCGATGAAGCTCACAGCCTGGGACAAGTTTCGCTGCCTAGGGTCCGGCCAGCAAACAGACGCAGCGGCGACGACTCAAGGCCCATCTTCAAGGGCGGTGTCGGCCGGACGCGGCCAGGCGGGAAGGCGCATCGGACATGAAGGACACTTTTTTCTACCCCTCGGATGGCGAGAGCAAGTTTTTCAGCAAGCTCAACGAGATCACCACCCGCTGGCCGCACGACGTGCGCCACTATCTCGACCTGTTCCCGACCTATGTGAGCCGCCGCTCGTTCATCCGGCAGCTGGCGCATTATGAGCTGTTCAAGTTGACGGTCGAACTGCCGGGACACTATGCCGATTTCGGCGTCTACTACGGCAAGTCGTTCTTCAGCTGGCACAAGTTCATCGAGGTCCTGACCCCGACCGCCACCCACAAGAAGGTCATCGGCTTCGACAGCTTCGCCGGCTTCCCCAGCCTGCACGAAGAGGACGGCGCACATGACGCCAACGTGCAGAAGGAAGTCGGGGGTCTGAGCTCGGAGAACTTCCTCGACGAGTTCCGCGAACTCCTGAAGCTGCACAACGAGGACGGCGTGCTGCCGACCGGACGCGGGCAGATCGTCGAGGGCGACATTTCCAAGACGCTGCCGGAATGGCTGGAGAAGAACCCGGAATCGCGCTTCTGCCTGATCAACGTCGATGTCGACATCTACGAGCCGACCAAGACCATTCTCGAGCATTGCTGGGACCGGCTGGTGCCGGGCGGCGTGCTGATCCTCGACGAATACGCGACGAGCAAATGGCCGGGCGAGACCCGCGCCTGGGACGATTTCGCCCGCAAGAACGGCATCGTCGCGCCGGTCAAGCGGTTCCCCTGGGCCAATGCGCCGGGCGGCTACATCGTCAAGGGCGCCTGAGCGCGCCCTTCAAACCTCGGGGCGGCCGATCCGGTAAAGGACGTGCCGCTTCAGATGCGGATGGCTGTCGGGGACGCGCGGGTGGTCGAAATCGCCATCCGCGTCGTGGCGCATGCCGAGGCGCAGCATGACTGCGGTCGAGCGCGTATTGGCTTCAACCGCGAAGGAAACGATTTCGTCCAAGCCCTTGGTCGCGAATCCGAAATCGATGAGCGCGCGGGCCGCTTCGGTGACATAGCCATTGCCCCAGAACCGCGTCGCCAGCCGCCAGCCGATCTCGACGGTGTCTTCCGGCAGGATCGGCGAAATGCCGGCCCTGGCCAGCCCGCAGAAGCCGATCGGCTCGGCACTCTCCTTCAGCTCCACCGCGTAGAACCCGAAACCCGTCTCGTCGATCACGGCGCGGATGCGCTCCATCATCGCGTCGGCTTCCTCCGCGCTGCGGCGGAAGGGGAAGAATTCCATGACCTTCGGGTCGCGGTTGATCTCGCGAAACAGATCGCGGTCGTCGTCGCACCAGTTGCGCAGGATGAGACGCGGCGTTTCGACGATCGGTGCCATGGCCGCTCTCCGTGCGCTGTCAGGGCGTGACGAAATCAGTCTTGCGATAACCCTGGAGGTAGAGCAGGGAGGTGAGGTCGGCATGGTCGATGCGGATCTTCGCCTGGGCGGCGACCGAGGGCTTGGCGTGCAGCGCGACGCCGGAGCCGGCGAGTTCCAGCATGCCGAGATCGTTGGCGCCGTCGCCGACCGCGATCGCCTCATGGGTGTCGATGCCGAGGCGGGCGGCGATGTCGACCAGCGCATCGACCTTGGCCTGCTTGCCGAGGATCGGCTCGGCCACTTCGCCGGTGAGGATTCCGTCCTTTTCCAGCAGGATGTTGGCGCGGTTCTCGTGGAAGCCGAGGCGGGCGGAAATCGGTGCGGTGAAGACCGTGAAGCCGCCGGAGACGAGGGCGGTGTAGTGACCCCTGGCCTTCATCGTGGCGATCAGTTCGAGGCCGCCGGGGGTCAGCGTGATGCGCTTTTCGATCACCTCATCGACCACCTTGATCGGCAGGCCCTTCAAGAGCGCGACGCGTTCGCGCAGCGCCGGCTCGAAGGCGATCTCGCCGTTCATGGCGCGGGCGGTGATCAGCGACACCTTGTCCTTGAGGCCGACTTCGGCGGCCAGTTCGTCGATGCATTCCTGGCCGATCATGGTCGAATCCATGTCGGCGATCAGGAACTTCTTGCGCCGGGTGTCGGCGTCCTGCACGGCGACGTCGATCGTCCGATCGCCGATCAGTGCGCGAAGCGCGGCTTCAGCGGCCTTCTCGTCGGTGCCGTCCTTCAGCACGATGTCGCAGGCGATGCCGTCGGCGAGCCAGTAGAGGCCGGAGGCCTTGAGGCTCTCGGCCGCACGTTCGGCAAGCGCGCGCTCAAGGATCGGATTTGACGGATTGGCGAGAAGCGTGGCAACGAAGGCCATGATGGAAAACCCTGAAAACGACATCGACGCGATCCTGATAACCGGGCCGACCGCCAGCGGCAAGTCCGCGCTGGCGCTGGAACTGGCAAAGCGGCATGGCGGCCAGGTGATCAATGCCGACAGCATGCAGGTCTATGACACGCTGAGGGTCCTGACCGCGCGTCCGTCGGACGAAGAGATGGAGGGCGTGCCGCACCATCTCTACGGCCATATGCCGGCGGGGGCTGCCTATTCGACCGGCGACTGGCTGCGGGAAGTGGCTGCGCTGATCACGGATTTGAAGGCAAGAAGCGTGCTGCCGGTGATCGTCGGCGGGACCGGGCTCTATTTCAAGGCGCTGACCGGCGGGCTCGACGAGATGCCGGCCATTCCGGCGGAAATCCGCACGCGGCTGCGCGACCGACTGATCGCGGAGGGAGCGGAGGCGCTCTATCGGGAGCTCGAAAGCCGAGATGCGGCCATGGCCGCGCGGCTCGGCCGCCAGGATGGACAACGCATCGTGCGGGCGCTGGAAGTGCTGCAGGCGACCGGCCGGTCGATTGCCGACTTCCAGGGGCGGGGCGGGCCGGTGATCGTCGATCCCGAACGGGCGAAGAAGATCATCAAGCTGCCCGACCGCAAGCTGCTGCACGAGCGGATCAACCGGCGCTTCGCGCGGATGTTCGACGACGGGGCGGTCGCGGAGGTCGAGGCGCTGCTGGAGCTCGGGCTTTCGCCCGACATGCCGGCGATGAAGGCGATCGGCGTGTCGCAGATCGCCGCCCTGCTGCGGGGCGAGCTGACACCGGAAGAGGTGGTCGATCAGGCCTCGGCCGCCACCCGGCAATATGCCAAGCGGCAGATGACGTGGTTCCGCAACCAGACGGACGCGAGCTGGGGGAGGATCGGCTGAGGGCGGCGGCAGTAGTCTCGTGCGCGCCTCATGCGTCCTCATGCTGAGGAGCTTGGCCGAAGGCCAAGCCTCGAAGCATCCGGCCGCGGATGTCATGGCCAGGCCATCCGCCCTCGCCCTTCGAGGGTCGCTGACGCTCCCGCCTCAGGGTGAGGGCTATTGTTCGCGCCCGAGTGGTTAGCCTCAGTCCTTGCGGTAGAGGCTCGACAGCGGTTTTTTCAGGATGCTCTCACGCAGGGATGAGCCGGATTCGCGGCGGATCGACGGGGCAGGGTCGGTTCGCTCCAGCGGTGGCTGCGGGCGGGCGGCGTAGGGGTCCCGGAGGTTTTCCGAGGGATCGTCGAGCCGGCGGGCGTAGCGAGAAGGCTCGTCCGGCTGCGCGGTGCGCGGCAGCATGTCGGGGCGGTAGGGTTCGATCGGCGGCGTGTCGAGCCGGGGCCTGTCGAGTGGGGCTGCCTCGGGCTGCGGGGTGTCGAGACGTGCATAGGGACGCTGGAATGCCGGTTCCGGCGGACGCTGGGCTGGCGGGGCCGATTGCGGCGGCGGCGTCATCAGGGCCTGGCGGATCTCCTCGAAGCTCGCATCGTGGCCCAGATTGGGCAGGGCCTCGCGTTCGGGCGCGGCCGCTCTTGGCGGCTCGACCGTAGCACCGTCCGGCGCGTATTCGTCCGTGTCGTCGACGCTTGCCGGCTGCCCGGCGTCGAAGCTCTGCTGGAAGGCGGAAATGTCGGGGCCGGCAATGGCTCGCATGCGGCTGACGATGGTGCGCAGGTCGACCGTGTCGGGGCTGTCGTCCGAGGCCTTGGCGGTGACGCCGTTGGCCTTCGGCAGGTGGTTTTCGTCGACGCGGGCAAACCGCATGCGCATCGGTACGGCGATGGCCTCGCCGAAGGCGATCGCTTCGCCATTGCCGATCGACGAGATGAAACTGGTGGTGGAGATCGACGAGTCCGGGATCGCCGAGCGGATGATCTCCTGGTCGCGATCGTTGGCGAGACGCATGGCAAAGAGCGTCGAGCACTGCGACAGGATCGTCTGGTCGAGTTCGCCGGGGCGCTGGGTGATGATGCCGAGCGAGACGCCGTATTTGCGGCCTTCCTTGGCAATGCGGGCGATCGCCTGGCGGGTCGGGAAGAAGCCGAGATTGGGGTCGGCGGGCACGTAGCGGTGGGCTTCCTCGCATACAACCAGCATATGGATCGCGCCGTTCGACCAGAGCGCCAGCTCGAAGGCCATGCGGCAGAGCACGGAGGCGACGGAATTGACGACTTCCGAGGGGATGCCGGCGAGCTGGAAGGTCGAGATCGGCCGGTCGTCTCCCGGGATGCGGAAGATATGGGCGATCGTCTCCATGATCGTGTCGCTGATCGTGTTGTTGGAGAACATGAAATGATAGCGCGGGTCGTTGATCGCCGCCATGACGCGCATCTTCAGCGAGCGCAGCATCGGCTTTTCGCCGCGGCCTTCCAACCGGCCGATGCGCTCGTCGATCAGCGCCAGAAGATCGGCGATGCGGTAGGGCACCGGCGTGTCGGCGGTGATCGAGCTCTTGTCGCCGGAGCGGCGCATCAGCGCGCTCTCATTGCCGCGGAAGGCGCGCTTGGCCTCCGGCATCAGGTCGCGCAGGATGTCGAGTTCTTCGGCGACCGGCGGGCGGCCGCGGAACAGAACCTCGGCGAACTCCTCGAGCCGCATCAGCCAGAAGGGCAGATCGAGCGTATCGGTGTCGATGACGACGGCATGTTCGGGGAAGGCGGCGGCAAATTCGTTGTGCGGGTCGAGGATCAGCACGCGCAGCTTCGGATCGCTCTCTATCGCCTTGCGCAGCAGCAGCGACACGGCGGTCGACTTGCCGACGCCGGTCGAGCCGACCACGGCGAAATGCTTGGACAGCATGGAGGGGACGTGGATCGTCGCGTCGATGCTCTCGTCCTGGGTAAGCTTGCCGATCACGGCGGTGTCGCCCTTGCGGGTGTCGTAGATGCGCAGGAGATCGGCGGCGCGGATGCGGTGGGCGATCGAGCCGAGATAGGGATAGCGCGAAATGCCGGTCGAGAAGAGTTCGCTGCCGTCGTCGCCGACATGCACTTCGCCCAGCAGTTCGACCTCGATGAGGAAGGTGTTGTCCTCGCCTTCGCCCCAGTTCTTCGTGCCGGTCTGCATGGAATAGGCGAGCGCTACGACGCGGTTCTTGCCGACGGTGATGGAGATCAGCCGGCCGACCGACCACAGCTCGGTCAGATCCGTGCCGCCGTCCTCGGCGACGGCCGCGATCGTCGCGCGCGAACCGTTGCAGGCGACGACGCGGCCGAGGAAGCGGTTTCCCCGTGCCATTTGGTCGCGGCGATCCTGCTCGCCGGCCTGGCCGGATGTCTGGAGGTCACTATTGCGCAATATCTGCTCCCTGGTCGGGGCGCAGTTTAGTGCCCAAGGCTTTAACAGGGCGTATAATTAATATGCGATAAGTTCGCAGGCCTGCCCGTTCCGCGGGCGTCGGGTCCGGTTTTTAGGCTCGTCCGCGTTGACGCCTGCCATATTTCTGTCTATCACTTCTTCCCATGAACAATTCGCAGATCCTTATTGTGGTGGGAAAGCGCATGGGCAGGGTGGTGTAACCATCCGGCGACAGCCACCCATGCGCAGACAAACAGGCTCCTCAAAGGGGCCTTTTTTTATGGCCGAAACCGGGGTAGCACCCCTCCAAAGATAATCCAGCAAGACAGAATGAGACGGGAAGAGGCATGACGGGCAAAGACAATCAGATGACGGGCGCCGAGATCGTCCTCAAGGCGCTGAAGGACAACGGGGTCGAGCATATCTTCGGTTATCCCGGCGGCGCCGTGTTGCCGATCTATGACGAGATCTTCCAGCAGGACGACATCCAGCACATCCTGGTGCGTCACGAGCAGGGCGCAGGCCATGCGGCCGAAGGTTATGCCCGCTCCACCGGCAAGGTCGGCGTCATGCTGGTGACCTCCGGACCGGGCGCCACCAATGCGGTGACGCCGCTGCAGGACGCGCTGATGGACAGCGTTCCGCTCGTCTGCATCTCCGGCCAGGTCCCGACCTCGCTGATCGGCTCGGACGCCTTCCAGGAATGCGACACCGTCGGGATTACCCGGCCGTGCACCAAGCACAACTGGCTGGTCAAGGACGTCAATGATCTCGCCCGCATCATCCACGAGGCCTTCCGCATCGCCCAGTCCGGCCGTCCGGGCCCGGTCCTCGTCGACGTGCCGAAGGACGTCCAGTTCGCCACCGGCACCTATACGCCGCCGTCGAACCACATCATCCAGAAGAGCTACCAGCCGAAGGTACAGGGCGACATCAACGCCATCCGCGCCGCCGTCGAGCTGATGGCCAATGCACGCCGGCCGATCATCTATTCGGGCGGCGGGGTCGTCAATTCCGGGCCGGAAGCCTCCAAGCTCCTGCGCGAACTGGTCGAGCTCACCGATTTCCCGATCACCTCGACCCTGATGGGCCTCGGCTCCTATCCCGCCTCGGGCAAGAACTGGCTCGGCATGCTCGGCATGCACGGTTCCTACGAGGCCAACATGGCGATGCATGACTGCGACGTCATGGTCTGCATCGGCGCGCGCTTCGACGACCGCATCACCGGCCGCCTCAACGCGTTCTCGCCGAACTCGAAGAAGATCCACATCGACATCGATCCGTCGTCGATCCACAAGAACGTCCGCGTCGACGTGCCGATCACCGGCGATGTCGGCCATGTTCTGGAAGACATGGTCCGCCTGTGGCGGGCGCTGCCGAAGAAGCCGGACGCCGCCCAGACGGCCGAGTGGAAGGCGAGCGTCGAGAAGTGGCGGGCGCGCAATTCCTTCGCCTACACACCGTCGAAGGACGTCATCATGCCGCAATACGCCATCGAGCGGCTGTCGGCGCTGACGCAGGGCCATGACACCTACATCACCACGGAAGTCGGCCAGCACCAGATGTGGGCGGCGCAGTATTTCGGCTTTGAACAGCCGAACCGCTGGATGACCTCGGGCGGTCTTGGCACCATGGGCTACGGCTTCCCGGCGGCGATCGGCGTGCAGATCGCCCATCCGGAAAGCCTGGTCATCGATATCGCGGGCGACGCCTCGATCCAGATGTGCATCCAGGAAATGTCTTGCGCCGTGCAGTACGAGGCACCGGTCAAGATCTTCATCCTCAACAACCAGTACATGGGCATGGTCCGCCAGTGGCAGCAGCTGTTGCACGGCAACCGTCTGTCGCACTCCTATACCGAGGCGCTGCCGGACTTCGTGAAGCTCGCCGATGCCTATGGCGCGGTCGGCCTGCGCTGCGAGAAGCCGGACGATCTCGACGACGCCATTCTCGAGATGATCAACGTCAAGAAGCCGGTGATCTTCGACTGCCGCGTCGCCAACCTCGCCAACTGTTTCCCGATGATCCCGTCGGGCAAGGCGCACAACGAAATGCTGCTGCCCGACGAGGCGACCGACGAAGCGGTGGCCAACGCCATCGATGCCAAGGGCCGCCAGCTGGTTTGACGATTGAAATAGGAACAGAGACATGAACGCACATCAGCAGCCCACCGGTTCGGCCTATTTCATCGCCAAGGAAACCGCAGCCGTCGAAAGCCATACGCTGTCGATCCTGGTCGACAACGAACCTGGCGTACTCGCCCGGGTGATCGGCCTGTTCTCCGGCCGCGGCTACAACATCGAAAGCCTCACGGTTTCGGAGACCGAGCACGAGGCGCATCTGTCGCGCATCACGGTCGTGACGCGCGGCACGCCGAGCGTGCTCGAACAGATCAAGGCGCAGCTCGAGCGGATCATCCCGGTTCACCGCGTGGTGGATCTGACGGTGCGTGCCCGCGACCTCGGCCAGGAACGGCCGGTCGAGCGGGAGGTGGCGCTGGTCAAGGTGGCCGGCACCGGCGAGACCCGCGCCGAAACGCTGCGCCTGGCCGACGCCTTCCAGGCCAAGGTCATCGACGCGACCGTCGAGCATTTCATCTTCGAAATCACCGGCAAGTCGTCGAAGATCGACCAGTTCGTGGCAATCATGAAGCCGCTCGGTCTGAACGAGATCTGCCGCACCGGCATTGCGGCGATGAATCGCGGCCCGCAGGGCATGTAATCGGCCGGAGGGATCGAACGAGACGGCAACGGGCGCCTTTGGCGCCCGTTTTGCTTTCGTAGAGCTCATGTCGTCCGCAGATGGCAGTCTCCGCCGTCGGTCTTTGCCGGGCGAGGCGTGTCCATTCGTCTTCTCCCCATCGGGGAGAAGGTGGCGCGTAGCGCCGGATGGAGGGGGCCTCGATTGCGTGGATGGCGGCTTCGCCCCCTCCTCGCCTCGTCTTGAGCTTGTCGAAGGGCGCTCGGCCCTTCTCCCCAATGGGGAGAAGGGGGAGATACAAGACTTGCGCCTTTTGTGTCTGTCAGTTTGGGCTGAAGACGAATGACGGTGGGATGGCTACCTAAAACATCGACATCTGCGCCGGTGCCGGCTGGGCTTGTACGTCGGCTGTTTCGGCTTCGGCAGCCACCGTTTCGACGGCTGCCGCCTTACGAGGGTCCGTCTTGCCGGAGCCTGCGTTCTTCGCCTTCGATGGCGGCGGTGCTTCCGATCCGGCCGCGCCAAGCTCTTCGATGAAACCGGACAGGACCTTGTCCAGCGTCGCACGCACCAGGGCATAGTGGACGAACTGGCCGCGCTTTTCGCGGCTGATCAGGCCGGCGGTTTCGAGGATGGTGAGGTGCTGCGAGATGGAGGGTTTCGCCATGTCGAAGCGCGAGGCGATCTCGCCGGCGGTGAGGCCGGATTCTGCGAGATATCTGAGGATGGCCCGGCGCGGCGGCGCGGCAAGCGCGTGGAAAACCTGCTGGACACGACGTTCGTCCCGCCCGGCGGCCGGTTTTTTTGTCTGCTTTTTCACGCCGAAGTTCCGTCTTTACATGCGATAGTCTGGTCGGGATTTCTATAATTAGGAAATCCCCTAAAAGTCCAGTGCTGCATAGATTTTGATATTTAGCTTTATGCCTAAATAACTGATCCACGGATCCGAACGGGATACAGGGGCGGCGCTTACAGCATGTCGAGCGCCGTCTTGCGCGCCGGGGGCGGGAAGGCGGCATCGAGGGCGGCCCAGTCCTCGTCGGAAATGTCGAGGTCGACGGCGTCGCGGTTTTCGCGCACGCGCCGGAGGTTGGAACTCTTCGGGATGGCGACCACGCCGTCGCGTTCCAAAATGAAGGCAAGCGCGACCTGGGCGGGCGTGGCCTGGTAGGCCTTGGCGATGCGGATCAGGTCGGGATGGTGAACGAGGCGGCCCTGCTCGATCGGCGAATAGGCCATGACCGGAATGCCGTGGCTCTGGCACCAGGGCAGAAGATCGTATTCGATGCCGCGGCGCGACAGGTTGTAGAGCACCTGGTTGACGGCGCAATTCTCGCCCTGCGGCACGGTCAGCAGTTCCTCCATGTCGGCGGTGTCGAAGTTGGAGACGCCCCAGGCGCCGATCTTGCCGGCGGCCTTCAACTGCTCGAAGGCGGCGACCGTGTCTGCGAGCGGATGCTCCCCGCGCCAGTGGAGGAGGTAGAGGTCGAGGCGGTCGGTGCCGAGCCTTTGCAGGCTCGCCTCGCAGGCGGCGATGGTGCCGGTGCGGCTGGCGTTCCACGGATAGACCTTGCTCACCAGGAAGACCTCGTCGCGCCGGTCTTCGAGCGCCTTGCCGACGATGCGTTCGGCGCCGCCCTCGCCATACATTTCCGCCGTGTCGATGAGCGTCATGCCGAGATCGAGGCCGAGCCTGAGGCTGTCGATCTCGTCATTGGCCCGGGCCTTCACCTCGCCCATCTGCCAGGTGCCGAGGCCGAGCGCCGGAATGTCGATGCCGGAGGGCAGGGTGACGGTCGGGATCGGATCGTGCATCGGGACTCCTCATCGCTTGGCATGTCCTCCAGCTTAGTCGAGCGTCGGGCGGTTTCAATCCATGGCGGATTGCCATGGTGACAAATCTGCGGTGGCGGGGCAGGTTACGCCTCACTATCGTGCGGCAAATTCTTCGGGAGACCTGCCTTGGATACGGCGACGCTGACCGCCCTTGTGACCTTTGCCTTCGCCACCTCGATCACACCGGGGCCGAACAACATGATGCTGTTCGCCTCGGGGGTGAATTTCGGCTTCCGCCGCACGATTCCGCACATGCTGGGCATTGGCGCCGGGTTTCTGTCGCTTCTGATCGGCGTGGGCCTCGGGCTCGGGGCGCTGCTGGCAACCGTGCCGATCCTCTATACGGGCCTGAAGATCGCCGGGGGTCTCTACCTCGTCTACATCGCGTGGAAGATCGGATCTTCGCGCACGCTCGGCGAAGGCAAGGCCTCGGCCCGGCCGATGACTTTTTTGGGTGCCGCCGCCTTCCAGTGGGTCAATCCCAAGGCCTGGGTGATGGCCGTGACCGCCATGGCCGTCTATGTCGATCCGAACAGCTACGTGTGGAGCGTGTTCGTCATCGGCCTGGTCTTTGCTGCGGTCAACGTGCCGAGCGTCTCGACCTGGGCCGGTTTCGGCTCGGTGCTGCGCGAATGGCTCTCCGTGCCGGTGCGGCTCAAATGGTTCAACATCACCATGGCGGTGCTGCTCGTCGCCAGCCTCTGGCCGATGCTGCGCTAGCGGTCGCCTGCGCTCTTGCCAACCGTGCGGGGGTGCTTAAGACTGGGCGCTGCCAGAGGGGAAGAGCGATTTGTCCGACCACAGCCACGATCATCACGACCATGACCACGGGCACGACCACGGGCATGGGCACCATCACCACGACAACCACTACGGCGACATGCAGGCGCGGGTGCGGGCGCTGGAAACCCTGCTCACCGAAAAGGGGCTGATCGATCCGGCGGCGATCGACGCCATTGTCGAGACCTACGAAACCAGGGTCGGGCCGCGCAACGGGGCGCGCGTGGTGGCGAAAGCCTGGGCCAATCCAGACTTTGCCGAATGGCTGCGCGCCGATGCCACCGCGGCGATCGCCAGCCTCGGCTATACCGGCCGCCAGGGCGAGCACATGCGGGCCGTGTTCAATACGCCAGACACCCACAACATGGTCGTCTGCACACTCTGCTCCTGTTACCCCTGGGCGGTGCTCGGGCTGCCGCCGGTCTGGTACAAGGCGCCCGCCTATCGCTCGCGCGCCGTCATCAATCCGCGCGCCGTGCTGGCCGAATTCGGCGTGACGCTCAGCCCGGAAACGCAGATTCGCGTCTGGGATTCGACGGCGGAACTGCGCTACCTCGTCGTGCCCGAGCGCCCCGCCGGGACCGAAGGTCTGGACGAGGCGGCGCTGGCGGACCTCGTCACCCGCGATTCGATGATCGGCACGGGTCTGGCGCTTGCGCCGGGAGTAGCATCTTGAACGGGCCGCACGATCTCGGTGGGCAGATGGGTTTCGGCCCGGTCGCGCCGGAAAAGGACGAACCGGTCTTCCATGCCGACTGGGAAAAGCGCGCGCTCGGCCTCACGCTCTCCTGCGGTGCCTTCGGGGCCTGGAACATTGACGAGAGCCGTCACGCACGCGAAAGCATTCCGCCCGCGGAATACCTCTCGGCGAGCTATTACGAGATCTGGATCCGGGCGCTGGACACGCTGCTGGAACGGCACGGATTTGCCACGCGCGGCGAGCTTCGTTCGGGGAAGAGCCTGACGCAAGGGGCCGTGCCGATGCGCACGCTGAAGGCCGAGATGGTGGCAGGCGTGCTCGCCCGCGGCGGGCCGTGCGACCGGCCGCTGCATGTCGAGCCGAAGTTTGCCGCCGGCGAGCGCGTGCGCACCCGCAATTTTCATCCGGAAACCCATATGCGCCTGCCGCGCTATGCGCGCGACAAGGTCGGCAGGATCGAGGCGGTGCAGGGCAGCTTCGTCTTCCCCGACGACAACGCCCATGGACAGGGCGAGAACCCGCAATGGGTCTATACCGTGGTGTTCGAGGCGGCCGAGATCTGGGGCGACGGCTGCGATCCGACGCTGAGCGTTTCGATCGACGCGTGGGAGAGCTATCTTGAGCGCATGTGAGATCCGCTCCGCATTGAGCCAGTCGCCCGGCCTGGCTAAGTCGGCGGAGGGCGATCCGGTTTTTGCCGAGCCGTGGCATGCGCAGGCCTTCGCCATGACCGTGCATCTGCACGAGCGCGGTCTCTTCAGCTGGGCCGAATGGGCAGACACCTTGTCGGCGGAATTGCATAAGCCCGGGCGCGCCGAGGACGGTTCGGACTATTTCGACGGGTGGGTCGCGGCCTTGACGACGCTGCTCGCCGCCAAGGGGCTCGCCGAGACGGAGACGGTGCTGGCGCTGCAGGAAAGCTGGAAACGCGCGGCGGAGGCCACGCCGCATGGCAGCCCGATCGTGCTGACCAACGATCCCCTGCGTTCATCCTAAAGGCGTCCTCCCGGATCGGTTGCATTTGGTCCGGCTTGGAGTATCGTTCCTATCGTGTGCAGGCGATGCAATCCGGGGGACGGGATGGCTGGGGACACGACGAATCCGACGGGAAGCAATCAACAGGCGCAGAGCCTGGATGCGGAAACCAAAGCGGCGCTGGCGGCGGAGAAGCGGCGCGAGCGCATGCTCGGCGTCTATCTGCTGATCCTGCCCATTCTTTTCACCTGCCTGCTGGTGGCGATCTGGCCGAGCCCGTTTACGCCGCCGGGCAAGACGGTGCCGGAAATCCGCTCGCTGTGGAATTTTACCGACCAGGTCGAGGTCCGCCTGCTGATGATCGTGCTGGTCTCCGGCGCGCTCGGCAGCGCGGTTTCGGCGGCGCGCACCTACGCCAATTTCCACGGCCTCGGCCGCTATGAGCCGAGCTGGACCTGGTGGTACCTGATGAAGGTGCCGATCGGTATGGGGCTGGCGCTCTTCCTCTACATGGTCGTGCGCGGCGGGCTGTTCTCGGCCTCGCTCAGCGACAGCGGCGCGGTGATGGACACGGCCAATCCCTTCGGCTTTGCCGCACTCGGCGCTTTGGCCGGCATGTTTGCCAAGGAGGCGTCGGACAAGCTGGAAGAGATCTTCAAGGCGGTGTTCCGCACGGCCGAGAAGCCGCCGGTGGCACGGCCGAAGATCGACAAGCTCGATCCTGCCGCAAAGAAGGTGCGGGACCCGGACCTGACGCTCAAGGTGATCGGCAGCGGCTTTGATGACAAATCCACGGTCAAGGTCGGCGACAAGAAGCGGGACAGCGTGTTCAAGAATGCCGGCCTGCTGGTGGTGACCCTGTCGCCCGAGGATCTGGAAAGGCCAGGCAAGCTGCCGGTCGTGGTCGTGGCGGGCACGCAGGGCGGCGGCACGTCGGCGGCGGTGGAACTGCCGGTCGCCGGTTGAGCGGGCGGTTTTCGAGCCTGCGGGCCGGACGCGGTTCCGGCCCGCCTGCCGTCAGGTCTCGAACTGCCGATAGCACTCGTCGGCTACCTGTTGCAGACGTTCGCGCGAGATCTCGCCGGTCACGGCATAACCGATCGGGCCGTCGATCCAGTAGAAGGTCTCGAGACCCGCGTCGCTGGCATAGCGGAAGCTGGTCTCGCGGTTTTCCTCGTTGCGGCCGAGCAGGATGGTGACCCGTTCGCCCGCATCGTCCTCGTACATCAAGAGCGCACCGGCCTTGCCGGAAACCGGCACGAGCCGGCCGCCGACGAGTTTCAGGCCGACGCCGGTGAGATCGGGGATGTGCAGCGGCGTGTCGAGCCGCTTGCCGAGCCAGGCGGCGAGATGCTGCTGCTCGTCGGCACCGACCTCGACCGGATGGCGGACGTCGCTGGCATAGATCAGGAAGGCCGAGTGCGACTGGTCGGGCAGGGCGGCCGCGCTCTGCAGCGCCGGCTGCCGTTCGCCGGGCAAGATTGACGGGGCCAACTGGCCGGCAAAGGCGCCGCCGATGAAGAGCAAGACGGCGGCGGCCGCCTGCCAGACACGCGGAAGGCCCGGGGCGGGGCCGCGTGCGGCTGCGGCTCTGGACTTCAAGACGATGGCAGCGTCGTCCGCCCGGGGCTCGGCACGGCCGGCAAACAGGCCGCGGATGTCCGCATTCTGCCGCTGCCAGTCGGCGACCATGGCGGCGGCATCGGGATTGGCGCCCAGCCAGGCCTCGACCTCGCGCTGCCGATCGGTATCGAGATAGCCGTCGACATAGGCATGCAGGTCGTCTTCGCTGACGGGGGTGGTCTGGTCGGTCATCGCGGTCTCCGCAACGAAATGATGTTGCTGTCGTTCAATTGATCGCGCAGGCGCTGGCGGGCGCGCGACAGGCGGGACATGACTGTGCCGATCGGCAGGTCGAGCATGTCGGCCACTTCCTGATAGCCGTAGCCTTCGACGGTGACCAGCATCAGCACGGCGCGGTTCTCCTCGGGCAGGCTGTTGAGGGCGGCGACCAGCCGGTCGCGCTCAAGCGGATCGCTGTGAATCTCGGCCGCCGGCAGCCCGGCCGCCTCGTCGATGCTGACGGCGGCATGGCGCGCATTGCGGCGGTAGCGGTTGCGATAGAGATTGGTCATGATGGCGTAAGTCCAGGCCTTTAGGTTGACGCCGCGCCAGTGACGCCGGTTGGTCAGCGCCTTCTCGACGCAATCCTGCAGGAGGTCGTCGCCTTCGGCTTCCGAGCGGGCAAGGCTGCGCGAATAGCGCCTGAGCTGCGGCAGCAGCGCCAGCACGTCGCTTTCGAACGGGCCGGAGCCGGGGGAGATGTCCCCCGGCCTCCGGTTGTCGCCGTCAGGGCCTTGCGGCATTCCAGACACCTTTCACGCCGTCACCGGTGGCGTCGCCTTCCTTCATGTCCTTGACCCAGAAGTAGAGCGGCATGCCGTCCTTGGCCCATTGCATGGTGCCGTCCTTGCGGGTCACGAGCGAATATGCACCTTCGGCCTTGGCGCCGGAAGCGGCGATGAAGGGCGGCCAGTTCTTGGCGCAGTCGTCGTAGCAGTTGGAGACGCCCTTCTTGTCGTTCTTGAAGGTGTAGAGGGTCATGCCGTTATCGGCGGCGACGACCGGACCCTTGCCGCTCTTGACGGTCTTGACCGGGGCGGCGAGCGCAGAGCCGGCAAAGGCGGCGAGCGCGATGGTGAGGAGAATGCGGTTTCTCATGGATGTCTCTCCGGAGAGTTTGCGGCAGGCGCCGTTCTGGGCCTACCTGTGCATGAGACATCGCAAGCGGCGATTTTATTCCCGCCAGAACAGACTTTTTTCTATCCGACGCGAAGATTTACGGCCAGGGATAGCCGGCGGTGGCAATACCGGCGGCCGTCACCGCCTTCACCACGTCGCGGCGGTAGGCGACGACATCCTCGACCGGATGGGCGCGCAGGGCGTCGACCTCCCCCACCGTGAACGGCTTGAAATCGGCCGGCAGGGACGGCCCACCGAAGGTCTGCATGACGTAGTTCATCACCGCGGCGATCTCGGCATTGGTGAGGCTGGAGTTCACCACGCCTGGCACATGCATGAGATAGGCGCGTCCGTCCCCGGTGCGCGAGAAGGCGCCGACATAGCCGCGAAAATCGGGGATGCCGCCGATCTCGCTGCCGGCACCTTCGAGACCATGACAGCCGGTGCAGCGCAGGATGTAATTGGCCCGTGCCGAGAGCGGCGCGGCACTTTCGGCACGGAGGGCGGGCGAGCTGCCGAACGAGGTCGAGATCAGGGCGGCGATGGCGAGGGCGGGAGCGAGGCGGTTGGTCATTGCGTTGATCCCTTGCGGAGCTTGCGCAGGTCGGCATGCGAGGGCCTGGCCTGGCGTGCCGCTTCGAGATGGGCCGCGTCCAGGGTGAGGCCGGTCGCGTTGACCGTCGAGAGGATATAGGTGCCGATCACGGCCAGGTCCGCGTCGGAGATCGACGCATGCGACGGCATGATCAGCCCGGCATACATCTGGCCGCCGGCGGTGATGGTGCCCGAAAGCCCCGAGATCATGACGCCCGCGACATAGTCCGGGGCTTTGGCGCCGAGGCGCTGCCATAACGCCGGGTCGTTGAGCGGCGGAGCGATGCCCGGCGTGCCGATCCCGCCGGACTGGTGGCAGGCGGAACAGGAGGCCTCGAACAGGGCTGCTCCGTCTTCGGCGAGTGCTGCTGCCGGCGAGCCGAGGCCCGCCAGCAGGATGATTGCAGCACTCAGTCTCATTCGGCGAGACCCACCAGGGCGGCGACGGTGCAGTGATAGCCCTGCGAGGCGTTGGCCATGCACCAGTTGATGTCGTTGTGCAGGCCCATGCGATAGCCGGGGCGCTCGCGCTCGTTGGTGTTGCAGAAGGGGCTGTTGTCGCAGATCGCCTTGCCGCAGCAGTCGTTGTAGGAGACGAGGTAGTCCTTGCCGTCCATCGGATTGGTGCAGGTGCCGACCCAGGAGACCTTGGAGATTTCCGAGCCGGGCGGGCACTGGGTCAGCGAGCCGCCGCAGGAATTGCAGAGATTGCCGTCCAGCGCGCAGTAGCGCCAGTATTCGCAGGTCGAGGCGTCGCCTTCTTCCGCCGCCCAGGCGGTCGCCTGGCCGAAGGTGCGATCGAAGGGAAGGACTGGGAGCAGGGCGCCGCCGACGAGCACTGCGCCGGAGCGGGCGAGGAAGGAGCGGCGGCCGCTCGACTGGGCCACGCGGCGGCTGCCGGTTTCGGCCAGACGGTCCATCCAGTCGGTGAACTTGTCGATGAGAGAGAGCACGGGTTTCGTTCCTTTCTGAAATCAGCTGCGGGCGGCGGCGTAACCGTCCAGGTAGCCCTGGATGGACTCGACGCCGAGTTCCTTGGCGTTGAAGAGGCTTTCGAGCTGTTCGCGGCTGTTGATCAGCCCCTTGGAGCGGATGATGCCCTTCTCATCGAGCAGGACCGCGAAGGGCAGGCGCGAGACGCGGTAGGCAAGGCCGAGCTCGGTCGAGTTCACGTAAGGGAAGGAGCCGAGATCGGCGGTCTGGATGAAGCGTTTGTGCTTGTCGACGTCGCCGTCGCTGGCGAGCACCACGTCGATCCATTCCTTTTCCGCCTGGCGCACCGAGCGCAGGATCGGCAGCAGTTTCTTGCAGATCGGGCAGGTGGGCGAGAGGAAGAAGATCAGCGTGGATCGGCCGGCGCGGGGACCGACGAAGACCTCGCCGCCGGTCAGGCTCGGCAGCTTGAACAGCGGGGTCGGCTCGCCGACCTTCGGGCCGCTGTCGTTGACCAGCGCGCCGAGCGGCGTGATGCGCTCGAACAGGATGCCAATCTGGCGGGAGAGGGCGAAGAGGGCGACGATCAGGAAGAGCACGACCACCCAGAGCAAGGCCAGAGAAAAAACCATGACATTCATCGAACTGTACTTTCCGTGGTTGGGCGTTAGCGTTTCAGGCGGATGAAGGCGGCATTGGCCAGGATCTGGTCGGCCAGCAGGTAGGTCGTGAAGAAGGTGAGGCCGCCGATGATGACGGCGGCGCTTTCGGTCACGCCGAAGCCGCTGGCGCTCGATCCGGCACCGACGAGGGCGAAGGCGGCGAGCACGGCATTGCGCCAGACCAGCGTCCAGGCGAGCGGCTGGACCGCGCCGCCGCAGCCGCATTCGATGCGGTCGCGGCCACGCCTGAGGTTGACCGCCATGGCGGCGCCATAGCCAAGCAGCAGGCCGGCCGCGAGCACGGCACTGACCACATGGAGGGCCGGGACGATGGCTGTCAGGATCACCGCCAGTTCGGCGAGGGCGACGAGGATTGCGACGGGCCGCACGGCGCTTTCAGGCACCAGCTCATAGTCGGCGAGGAAGCCGGTGAAGGCGGTGAAGTCGAATACCTTGTGCAAGGCGGCGCGAGCAAAGAGCAGCGCCATGAAGACCGTTGCGGTGGCCGCGACCAGCGGCGGAACGAAGGTCTCCATCATTCGACCACCTGCACGACGAGCGGGAAGCCGGTGAGCCCCGCTTCGCCGGCGGCCTTCAGCGCGTAGCCGGCGGCCGGATCGGTTTCGAAGCGCTTCAGCGAACCGGTCTCGGTCGTGCCGAACAGGACGGGTTTGTCGTCCGGGCTCACCGCGATGGAGACGATGTGCTCGACCGGCGAACGCGACAGGAGCTTCCTGGCCTTCAGGTCGTAGGCCCAGATCTCGTGGGCGGCGGCCTTGTGGCTGCCGTCCTTGGCATCCGGATGCATGGTGATGAACAGCACGCCGGTCTTGGCGTTGATCGCGACCAGCTCGTAGCCGCCGGGCGCCCAGTTTCCTTCGATGCCGTCGTTGAGGGCGATGGTCTCGACGGTCTTCAACGGGCCGTCGGCGTCCTTGAGCACGATCGCCTTGCCGCCATAGGTGACGAACACGTAGCCGCCGTCATAGGGGGCGGCGGTGATGAAGACCGGATCGGCATCGACGTCGAAGGCTTTTTCCCCGGCGAGCTTTTCCGCCATCTTGCCGTCCGCGCCGAGCGTGAAGCTGACGAAGGTGCCGTCGCCGCAGGCGGTGGCAAATTTTTCGCCGGAGGCCGAGGGGTAGATGCCGTAGCAGCCGGGTGTCGGGATTTCAGCGGTCACGGCGCCCGAGGCGAGGTCGACGATGGTAACCGAGGTGGCCGGCGTCGCGTTCTGCACGAGCAGGAACTTGCCCGTCGCCGTCTGCTGCAGCATCGGCACATAGCCGAGCGCCTGGGTCGCCTTGGGCGGCAGGATCACCTCGCGCGTCGCCGACAGCCTGGCGATGTCGTAGATCTCGAGGACCTGTTCGTTCGGTCCATGGGTGATGCGCTTCATGTAGTTGGACTGGCCGTAGGCGGTCTTGCCGTCGGCCCCGATCAGCATCTGGCCCATGACGCCGGCGGTCATGAAGCCCTTGAAGGCGAGGTCGTCCTTGCCGAACACGGCGATCGAGCCGGCGCCCTTCAGTTCCTGCTGGTAGACGAAGACATTCGGGCCGGGATCGATGGTTTCCTTCAGCGTCACGGTTTCGGGCGTGAACTCCTCGGCATGGGCGAGGGCGGGGAGGGTTGCGGCGGCGCACAGGGCGCCCAGGGCTAGTCGGCTCAGCGTTGCCACGGCATGGTCTCCATGTTGATCTGCGGCAATGCTAGCGGCGCATTGTCGCAAGCTGCTATCCAGTTTCGGAAATCGTTAAGCCTAAATATTGGGCAGAGATTCGGATTGACTATTTCGCGGCACGCGCTTTCAATCGGGCCGGTTATCCGCCCGAAGGACCGCCCGCCATGTCCGAGTTCCGCGTAACCAATGCCGTCTTTGCCGATGCCTCCGAACAGGAAGGGGGCCTTGCCGGCTGGAGCCAGCGCTACTCGCAGTTGCGTCCGGGCCGTTACCAGGGCACCTTGCAGACGCTGCAGTTCGACGGCGTGTCGATCTCGCGCGAACGGGTCGAGGTCGCGGTCGAGGAGGCCACCTGTCCGCCCGAAGGGAGCCTCGTCTTCCTGCATTCGCTGGCACAGCGCAACGCCTGGCGCGTCAACGCCGTGTGCCTCGGTTCCTCAGAGGTTTCCGTGCTCAAGGGCGGGCATGAGGTGCATGCCGCGCTGGACGAGGGAAGCGACGTGCTGATCACCATGGTGGATGCGGCGAGGCTCGGCGGCATCGCCGCGCCGCAGAGTTCGGTGACAACGGCACAGAAGCTTCCCGAGGCCGAGGCGGTGATGGGCTGGTTCCTGACGCTGATGGCGGCCTTTGCAACCGAGGCGGGCTGCCCGGGCGACGATCTTGCCCGCTTCCTGCCGGAACTGATCTGCGACAAGCTGAGCTTTCTCTACGCGGCGATCATGCGGCGCGAGGGCAGCGGCCGGGCGCCGTCGGTGCATGACTACGCCCTCTACCGGCGGGCCCGCGAGATCGTCGAGGACCAGCCGAACGAGCCTATGTCGGTGACGGCGCTGGCCAAACGGCTTTCGGTGCCGGCCGAACTGCTGCGGTTCGCCTTCGTCGAGACGGTCGGGATCGGCCCCGGCGCCTGGCTGCGGCAGAAGCGGCTGGACGGCGCGAGGCGCGACCTTCTGGCGGCCCGGCGCTCCGGGATCGGGGTATCCGACGTAGCGATGAAATGGGGATTCTGGCATCTCGGCCGCTTCTCCGCCTACTATGCCGAGCTCTACGGGGAGACCCCGTCGCAAACCCTTGGACGGTCGGGTTGAGCGCCGGCCTTCGCCTTGCCAAGCCCGGGGAATCCTGCCAAGCACCATGCATGCAGTTCGCACCCCAGCAGGACGAAGCCCTGAAAGCCGTTGCCAAATGGCTGAAGGAGGGCAAGCAGCCGGTGTTTCGCCTGTTCGGCTATGCCGGCACCGGCAAGACCACGCTTGCCCGGCATTTCGCCGAAAATGTCGATGGGGAGGTGCTGTTCGCCGCCTTCACTGGCAAGGCGGCACAGGTGCTGCGCTCGCGCGGCGCGACCAATGCCCGGACCATCCATTCGCTGATCTATCGGCCGCGCGGCGAGGAAGCCGTCGAGGACGAGGAGACAGGCCGCACCTCGATCGCGCCGATGTTCTCGATCAACCGGCAGAGCCCGCTCGCCAAGGCGGCGCTGATCGTCATCGACGAATGCTCGATGGTCGACGAGCAGCTGGGCAAGGACCTGATGAGCTTCGGCACGCCGATCCTGGTGCTCGGCGATCCCGGCCAGCTGCCGCCGGTCTCGGGCGGCGGCTTTTTTACCGACCAGGAGCCGGACTATCTGCTCACCGACATCCACCGCCAGGCGCGGGACAATCCGATCATCCAGCTCGCCATGCATGTGCGCGAGGGCAAGGAGATCATGTATGGAGACTACGGCACCGCGAAGGTGATCTCCAAGAACGAGGTGACGCAGGATCTGGTGCTCGGCGCCGACCAGGTGCTGGTCGGCACCAACAAGACGCGGCGGCGCTACAACAAGCGCCTGCGGGAGCTGAAAGGCTTTACCGTCGATTACCCGCAGGCCGGCGACAAGCTGGTGTGCCTGAGGAACGACCAGGTCAAGGGCCTGCTCAACGGCTCGCTCTGGCAGGTGATGACTTCGTCGCGCGAGACGGTGAAGCCCGGCATCAACCTATTGATCAAGCCGGAAGACGACGACATGGATCGCGGCGCGGCCAAGATCAAGCTGTTGAAGGCCGCCTTCGAGGACGTCGAGGCGGAGATCCCGTGGGCCACGCGCAAGCGCTACGACGAGTTCGACTACGGCTATGCGCTGACAGTGCACAAGGCCCAGGGTTCGCAGTGGAACGACGTCGTGCTGTTCGACGAGAGCTGGGCCTTTCGCGATACCCGCGAACGCTGGCTCTACACCGCGGTGACCCGTGCGGCGGAGACGCTCACCATCGTGCGGTGAGCGCCTGCCGGGGACAAGTCACTGCTTGAGTGCGGTCAGGGTCATGACGACGTCGCGCTCGCCCTTGCCGGATGCTGTCGCGATATCGACCAGCGACTTGCCGGTTTCGGCCGCGGTGAAGCCCTTTTCCTTCAAGACGGCGATGAAGGCCTCTTCGGTCTGTTTGTAGAGCGGGGCGACCTGGGCGGGCGTGCCATTGGCGACGAGTTCGATCATGGCGACTTGCGGCGAAACGGAGGTTTCTCCGGTCAGGGCCGGCCAGGCCATGGCGAGACCGGCGGCGAGCGACAGGCCGAGCGCGATCGCCATTGGCGGACGCTTGAAATACATCAGGAACGGTCGCCAGTTCTTCCAGACATGCAGGGCGAAGGGCAGGATGAGCACCATGCTCAACCATTCGTGCATCTCGCGGAACGCGGCGGTGCCGAAGTGGAAGAACAGGGCGATGCCGGAGATGAGCGAGACGAGGAAGAGGCCGGTAATCGAGGGCGTGGCATAGCGGGAGAAAAAGCTGGGCATGGGGAGGACCATCTGTCTGTTGATGTCATCCAACCGCTAGTGCCGTCCGGGCCGCTTGTCGCGTTAAATCTCTGTCATCTTTGACGAATTTCAATTGAACATCACGATGCGACGATTCCGAGCAGCACCGCCTTGGCGACCGCCTGGAAACGGTTGTGCGCCTCGAGCTTGGTGATGATCGTCGCCTCCAGCGCGGCGATCTCCGAACTGGTGAGCGAGAGCGCGCGGGCGACGCGCAAGGGGGCGTAGCCCTCGGCCATCAGTTCGAGGCAGCGGCGTTCGAGATCGGTCAGGGGAATGGTCTTGCGCAGCGCACCGCGCTCTGACTGTCCGTCCATGGTGTCGTGCGACAGAAGCGAGCTCAGCTGCTGCAGTTGGCGGTGAATGGTCGAGAGGCCGGCGGTCAGTTCGCGCTTGCGGGCGACCAGGGCTTCTTCGAAAAGACCGTCGGCATCCTCGCGCGAGCGCGCCGATTTCAACGTCTCCATCAGGTCCTGGATCACGGCGACCGGCATGCCGACCTCGCGGCAGGCGGTGATCAGCGCCATGCGGGCGATGTCGGCACGGCTGTAGACGCGCATCAGGCCGATGCGCCGGGCCTTGATCAGGCCCTTTTCCTCGTAGAAGTGCAGGGTACGGTGGGTGACGCCGAACAATTCCGCCATGTCGGCGATGGCGACCGGCTCGGCCGGCAGGTCGCGGGGCAGGGGGATGTCGGGCAGGAATTCGGCGTCGTTCGCGACGCCGTCTGACCGTTTGCCTTCGCTCTGCAGAATTTTCGATCCGTCCGCCATGACCTCCCCCGCGTCCAGCGTTGCATCAAGTCTGCGAATTGTCCGCTCCGTCCCAGGCGGCCATCGGCCGAGCGCATCCGCGCGCCGATCTCGTCAACCTATTTCAGGTTGCGCTGCAATAGATAGCAAAAACTAGATTAGGCGGCTTGATCGGGTTTGGCAAATCCGCGGCACTGCGCCGGCCGATCGGTCAGGATCGGCGCGTTGTCAGGGCAAGCAGGTCGGACAGCTCGGTGATGAAGGCCGGCAGGCGGTGGGGGTGGGCGAGGCGCTGCTGGTGGCGGCTGGCTTCGAGATACGCGTCATGCGAGTTCTCGAGCTTGTACTGGTAGGTCGCCTCCAGGCAGTCCATCAGCGCGGAGGAGAGGCGGTGGCGGCGGCAGAAGGTGTAGACCTCGCCGCACAGCGTCATAGTCTCGGCGGCGAAGAGATTGGCGAAGGCGGCAATCCGGCGGCTGTCGATGGTTTCGCCGGCCGGGCGGGCCTGGCGGGCGATGACGTCGCCGGTCGCGATGTGCGTCAGGCGGGCGGCCAGAGGGCCGCCGGCGCAGGTTGAATCCAGGTGCAGCAGGAAGTCGAGGTCGTCCGCGTTCGCTGGTGTGGCTGCCTGCTGCGGCGCCAGTTTCAGGCCGAAAAGCCTTGCCTCGGAGATCCGCATGGCGCTGTCGAAGGTCTTGGCACGCCAGTCGCTGCCGGGGGCGATGACGATGAAGATCTGCGGAAGGGCGTGCAGGTGCCGGTCCGAGGCATGGGCCGGCCGATGGGCCGCGCCCGTTTCGCCGCCCGCCTCCCTGTCGATGCGGATCGGATCGCCGCCGTTCTTTTCGGCCGCGACGAGATAGGGGAAGACGGCGTCGAGCGTGCGGCGCGATTCCGGTCCCCATTCGTAGACCGGGACATAGCCGCCGAGCGGGATGCGGATGCGCACCGGGTCGTGGCGGCCCTCGTCGGCATAATAGAGATTGATCAGCCGGCGCAGCTTGCCGGCCTGCACCCGCACCAGAGCGTCGACGCCCGGATCGAGCGCACCGTCGCGGCTGAACACGTCCATGCCGATCGTGTAGCCCTTCAGCTGGTGCGCAAGGCCGAGCTGTTCGTGCTCGACGACGAATTTGAGAAAGGTCCGCAATCTCTCGGACCGCGCGAAGGTCTGGCTCGACAGGATTGCCGCGAGCGCCAGACTGATCCTTTCTCCGTCGATACGCCGAGCCTGGGTCATTGGGTCTCCATCCGGGTTTTCCGCCGCGCCGACCGCCTTGGCGGTTGCCGCGAGGTGCCGTCCGTCCTGGGTGAAACTGCTGCGCTGCAACTTAGCGAGTGTGACGGATGGCACAAAGCAAAACTTGAGAATCGCAGTCGCAATGGGCCGTCAATACCGGAATTAGGGGGAATTTCCGAGACTAAGGAGGCTGTTGGGCACATCCATCAGTATCGTCAATGGGATCATGTGTGATTCTCGTTGGCCTTCCCTTGCGTGATCGCCTAAATGAAGTCTGGACGATTGCCACCCTTCATGGATACCGCCGAATGCCCGCAAAGCTCTCCGTAAACCTGAATGCCATCGCCATGCTGCGCAACCGCCGCGATCTGCCGTGGCCGGACGTGGCCCATCTCGGCCGCATCGCGCTTCAAGCCGGCGCAAGCGGCCTGACGGTTCATCCGCGGCCGGACCAGCGGCATATCCGCTTCACCGACCTGCCCGTGCTCAGGGCTTTGATCGACGACGCGTTCCCGCAGGCCGAGTTCAATATCGAGGGCTATCCGACGGAAGACTTCCTGGCGCTGTGCGAGGCGACCGAGCCGGAGCAGGTGACGCTGGTGCCGGACGATCCGAGCCAGGCCACGTCGGACCATGGCTGGGACTTCGCCAAACACAAGTCGTTCCTCAGCGACGTCGTCGCGCGGCTGAAGGGCAGGGGCATGCGGGTTTCGCTGTTTGCCGACGGCGACGGCAATGCCGAGGCGGTGAGCCAAGCGCGCGAGACGGGTGCCGATCGGATCGAGCTCTACACCGGGCCTTACGGCGGTTGCTATGACAATCCGGACAAGGCCGCCCAAGAGATCGACCTGCTCGGCCGCACGGCCGATGCGGCGCTTTCGGTCGGTCTCGGCGTGAATGCCGGCCATGACCTGACCGTCGCCAATCTTCCCGCGCTGATCAAACGCATTCCGAAACTGGCCGAGGTGTCGATCGGCCATGGGCTGACGGCCGATGCGCTGGAATTCGGCATGGCGGAAACGGTGCGGNNCCGTTTCCGCCATGCCTGCGGCCAGAAGGTCTGACGGCGAGCGGCGGCTTCGTCCGTCGGATCGTCCTGCCCGGGGGGCTCGTCAGCCGAGCGCGGCCTTGTTGGCCTCGAGGAAGGCCTTCAGCGACATGCGCTTGACGCCGGACAGGGTCTCGGCGTCGGCGGTCGCCATGGCGATCTTGCCTTCGCGCGTATTGGCGTCGAAGGACACGATCGTCGGGATGAAGGGCGCGGGCACGCCGGCGGCGGCCATGCCTTCGGACAGCTGGGCATCGGTCAGGTTGACGACGGCGAGCGGCTTGCCGGTGACTTCGCGGACCACGGCGGCGATCTCTTCGGTCGTATAGGCCTTCTCGCCCGTCAGCGTGTAGATGGCGTTGCCATCTGCCGGCTTGGCCAGACCTGCGGCGATGGCGCGGGCGATGTCTTCGCGGGCGATATGGGCGATCCGGCCTTCACCGGCCGAGGTATACCACTGGCCGCTGGCGAGCGCCTGCGGCAGGCTCATGAACAGGTTCTCCATGTACCAGCCGTTGCGGAAGATGGTGTAGGCGAGGCCGGAAGCCTTGATCGCCTGTTCCGTGCCCAGATGATCGCCCCTGAAGGTGACTTCCGAGTCTTCCGGCTGCGGCATCGAGGTGTAGAAGACGCGGCCGACGCCCGCGACCTTGGCGGCTGCAACGGCGGCACTGTGCTGTGCCAGGCGCTTGCCCGGAGCGCCGAGTTCGTCGGTGGAAACGATCAGCAGCCGGTCGATGCCGGAAAAGGCGGCTTCGAGCGACGCCTTGTCGTCGAAATCGACGCGGCGCGTGCCGACGCCTTGCGCTGCCAGATCGGCAAGCTTGGCGGTGTCGCGGCTGCCGGCGACGATATCGGCGGGGCTGACATTCTGGCTCTCGATCAGGTGCTTGATGACGAGGCGGCCGAGATGGCCGGCGGCGCCGGTGACGAGGATCTTGCTCATGGTCTTTCCTTTGGCGATGGCGGCAGGCGCCGCCGAACGAATAGCTGCTCTCAAAATGAGAGTTACACTAAATTGGAGATTGACCAGCGCTTGTAAAGGAGGCAGTTTTTGGTGCCCACCTTACCGATAGGGAACCGCCATGACCGTCGCCATAACCCGTTTCGAAGAGAAGATCGCCGGATACGGCGGTGACGGACCGAAGCTGGAGAACTGCCCGGTGCGCACGGTGATCGATCACATCGGCGGCAAATGGTCGACGCTGATCCTGCTGGCGCTGTCGGAAAAGCCCTATCGCTTCGGCGAACTGCGTCGGCTGGTGCCGGACATTTCGCAGCGCATGCTGACCCAGACACTGCGCGACCTCGAGCGCGACGGCTATGCGCTGCGCACGGTGTTTCCGACGAAGCCGCCGAGTGTCGAATATCGACTGACGGAACTCGGGCATTCGCTGTTCAAGGCGCTGTGCGTGCTGCTCGAATGGGCGGAGGTCAACTATCTGGCCGTCAAGGACGCGCGCCGCAGCTACGACGAACGCAATCACTGAAGCTTTCTGCCGTCAGAGGTCGAGCGTCCAGGTCTGGCCGTTGAGTTCGGGTCCCAACATCGTATGCCGCTCCTCGGCGACGAGCTGGAATCCCGTCGCGATATAGATGTGGCGGGCGGTGTGCAGGATGTCGTTGGTCCACAACGTCAGCTGGCGGTAGCCGGCATTGCGGGCGAAGTGCACGCATTGATCGACCAAAAGCTTGCCGAGGCCCAGGCCGCGGGCCGATCCGTCGACGTAGAGCATCCGTAGCTTGGCGATGCCATTGCCGCCGTCCATGACGATGACGGAGCCGATGCGTTTGCCGGCCCGCTCGACGATCCAGCAATGGTCGCGCCTTTCATCGTAACGTTCGAGGAAATCGGCCGCGACCCGGCTGACGAGCGCCTCGAAGCTGCCGTTCCAGCCGAGGGTGCCGACATAGAAATCGGTCTGCGACTGGATCATCCAGCTAAGGTCGCCGGGACGGTGCGGGCGGAGAATCGGGGCGGCCTGGGCGCGCTCCTGCGGCTCGATCAGGCGGGTGATGGTCGCCATCGCCGCGACGAGGGACGCCTGCTCGTCCTCACCGAGCGGCGCCACCATCTGGCGCAGCTGACTGCGGGAAAGCTCGGCCAGCGTCTCAAATTCGGAGCGGCCCCTGTCGGTCAGGCACAGGCGCTGGCTGCGTCCGTCCGCCGGGTCCTGGGCGACCATGACCAGGCCGCGTTCGCGGAACTTCTTCAATATGCGGCTGAGATATGCCGGGTCGAGGCGCAGGTCACGCACGAGTTCGACGGCGAGGACCTCTCCGCGCGTACCGATCTCATAGACGATGCGGGCCTCCGCCAGCGTGTAGTCGGCCTTGAGATAGGCGCGGTCGAGGATGCCGATCCGGTCGGTGTAGAACCGGTTGAAGGCGCGCATCGCCTCGATCGTCGTGATGTCTGTGGATTCGCGAATGGACCGGACCTCCCCGTGAGGTCCGATCGCTAGCATGGCCGCTTTACGCTGACAATAAAATTGTTGACGCAGTCAACTAAATGGCAAGCTTCAGGGCCGGCTCGGCGCGAAGGGCGAAGTCCGCCGCAGCGCGCGAATGAATGGTCGTCGAATCGAAGCCGGGCAGGGGCAGCGCATCTGGATCGAGCAGCATGCAGATTTCGGTGCAGCCGAGGATGACGCAATCGGCGCCGGCCTGCCTGGCCTTGTCGATGATGGCGATATAGGCCTCGCGCGAGGCGTCCTTGACCACACCGGCGCAGAGTTCCTCGAAGATCACGTCATGGACGACCGTGCGGTCGTCGGCCTCCGGCACGCGCGGATCAAGGCCGAGGTCGCGCATGCGGTCGGTATAGAAGCCATGTTCCATCGTGTAGCGCGTGGCGAGGACCAGGGGACGGCGGAAGCCGGCGGCCTTGATCGCCGCGGCGGTCTCGTCGACGATGTGCAGAAGGGGCACGTCGAGGCGCGCGGCGATGCCGTCGGCAACCAGGTGCATGGTGTTGGTGCAGATCAGGATGCAGCCGGCACCGGCGGCCTGAAGCCCGAGCGCGCAGTCGGCCAGGCGCTTTTCGGCGAGATCCCAGCGGCCGGCCTTCTGGTAGCCGACGATCTCGGCGAAGTTGACCGAGTGCATGACGATCTCGGCCGAGGCGATGCCGCCGAGTTCGGCCCGGACCATCTCGTTGATGAGGCGATAATAGACCGCCGTGCTTTCGAAGCTCATGCCGCCGATCAGTCCGATTGTCTTCATGGTCGTGTTCCCCTGGTTGTTGCAGGGATTATGGCCAAGCCTTCGGGCAAACGGTTTGCATTTTTCGCGAAAATCGCGGTGGGTGACGCGCTGGAATTGCGCGCTTCTCACCCATGGTGCACACTGGATGCGTCAATGGTTCATAGGGTGGATGCCAAATGCTTGACGATCGCGATCGGAAGATTCTGGATGCACTGCAGCGGGACGCTTCGGTTCCCGTGTCGGAGCTTGCCGAGCGCGTGTCGCTGTCGCCATCCGCCTGTTCGCGGCGCATCCAGCGGCTGGAGGAGACGGGCTATATCGAGAGGCGCATCGCCGTGCTCGACCGCGAGCGGGTCGGCGTGCCGACCACGGTCTTCGCGCTGGTCAAGACGGCGCATCACTCGGACGAGTGGATCGAGAGCTTTCGCCGGGCGATCAGCGATCTGGCGGAGATCGTCGAGGCGCATCGGCTGACCGGCTCCTACGACTATCTCCTGAAGATCGTGCTGCCCCGGGTCGAGCACTATGACGTGGTCTATCGGCGGCTGGTGAAGCGGATCGAGCTGTTCGACGTGTCGGCCTTCATCTCGATGGAAACGCTGAAGGCGGGATCGGCCGTGCCGGTCGACCACGCCGTCTAGCTCACTCGGGCTTGGGCAGGGCCGGATCGGCCAGACACTTCTTCAGCGGCAGCAGCTTCACGCCGTAAATCGCGGTGATGCGGCCGGCGGCGGCTTCCTGGCTGTCGGTGCTGCGTTCGGTCTCGGCCTGGATGCAGCCGCAGGTGTAGCCGTAGTTGCCGTTCGAGGCGACATAGTCGCCGGTCGAGATGTCGGGGAAATTCTCCATGCCGAGCGGCTCCTCGTCCGAGCCCTGGGTCAGCAGGACCCACATGCCCTCGGAATCGTCGAGCCAGTAATTGCCCGGCGTCGGATTCTGTATCCAGCCGCAGCGGTTTTCCTTGGCGGCGGCGAACTCAGGCGCGGCGAGAAAGGCGAGGCTGAGGAGGAGGGCGGTTCTGCGCGGCTGCATCGGTGCGGTTCCTTGTTGCGGGCACTCCATGCAATAGCGCCGCAAACCCTCTTCGCCAAACGCCAAAAATGGGACAAGGCGGGGCAACTGCGAAAAAATTACGGCCCCGGAGCTTGCGCTTCGGGGCCTGTTTGCCGAACGACGTGCCATTGGGTCGTCGTTGGCGTCCGTTCGCGACGGGCCGTCGCGCGCGACGTGCTGTTTATTCGGCGTTCGAAGGCGTGCCGACGGTCAGGCCCCGGCCGGAATTGAAGCCGTAGACGGCGTTCAGGTTGCCGCTGTCGATATGGGCGCGATCAGCATAGGAGCCCGATACCGGGGTGATCGAACCGACGACCGTGCCGTCGATGTCGTTGTTCGACGACTGGACCGGGGCGGCGCTGCCGTTGGTGGGCTCCAGTGCGAAGGCTGCGGATGCGCTGGCCAGCGAAGCGACGACGGCGGTGATGGCGATGAAAGTCTTCATGGTGGTGTTCCTTTTCTGAGTGAAGTCTGTTCGCTCAGGTCGGCAGACTGTGTCGGCCTGAGATCGGGGTATCGGGGTTATTCGTCGTGCGAAGGCGTGCCGACGGTCACGCCGCGGCCGGAGTTGAAGCCGTAGACGACGTTGAGGTTGCTGCTGTCGACCTGGGAGCGGTCGGCCTGGGCGCCGTTCATCGGGGTGATCGAACCGACGACCGTGCGGTCGATATTGCTGTTCGACGACTGGACCGGAGCGGCGCTGCCGTTGGTGGGTTCCAGGGCGAAGGCGGTGGAAGCGCCGGCCAGCGAAGCGACAACGGCGGTGATTGCGATGAAGGTTTTCATGATCTTATTCCTTTCAGAGTAAAATTCCTGGGCCAGCTCAGGTCGACACAGCGTGTCGGCCCGAGGCTTGGGAGGTCTGGCCAAGGCTTGGGAGGCCTGGCTTATTCCTGGTGGGACGGCGTACCGACGGTGACGCCGCGGCCGGAGTTGAAGCCGTAGACGGCATTGAGGTTGCCGCTGTCGACCTGGGAGCGGTCGGCCTGGGCACCCATCGGGGTGATGGAGCCGACGACCGTGCGGTCGATGTTGCTGTCCGACGACTGGACCGGAGCGGCGCTGCCGTTGGTGGGTTCCAGTGCGAAGGCTGCGGACGCGCTGGCCAGCGAAGCGACGACGGCGGTGATGGCGATGAAAGTCTTCATGGTGGTGTTCCTTTTCTGAGTGAAGTCTGTTCGCTCAGGTCGGCAGACTGTGTCGGCCTGAGATCGGGGTATCGGGGCTATTCGTCGTGCGAAGGCGTGCCGACGGTCACGCCGCGGCCGGAGTTGAAGCCGTAGACGACGTTGAGGTTGCTGCTGTCGACCTGGGAGCGGTCGGCCTGGGCGCCGTTCATCGGGGTGATCGAACCGACGACCGTGCGGTCGATGTCGCTGTTCGACGACTGGACCGGAGCGGCGCTGCCGTTGGTGGGTTCCAGAGCGAAGGCGGTGGATGCGCCGGCCAGCGAAGCGACAACGGCGGTGATGGCGATGAGGGTCTTCATTGTATGTACTCCTTGATGAGCGTTGAATTCTTTGCGTCTGCAATCTGTGTTGTTTGGCTCGAACTGTGCGGTTCGATGAGCCTCATTTGTGCCTCTTCCGCGATCATTGCAAGAGTTGATTGCGCACAATCGAACCAGATGGTTCTAGCCATTGCAAAGTGAAAAGTGCTACTTATGAGGTTGAATACAGCAATGAAAACAAACTGATAAACCTATCGTACCGTCGCTGTTTTGGACGCTAAAATTGTTATGAGGCATTACATTCAAATAAATGTGATGTCCGCCGAAAGCGTCATCGGAGCATCTGCACAGCGGTTGTGAAGCCCCTTGACGGGGACGAAATTTGCCCTTAGACAGAACCGTACCGTACGGTACTTGAGAGATGTCAATCGTGCAGACCGAAACCGCCAACGCCGAATTCACGCCGCGCCAGAGCGCCGTTCTCGCCGAAGCCCTGAGGCTTCTGGTGGAGGGTGGCGACAAGGCGCTGACGACGGCCGGGCTGGCGCGGGCTGCCAACTGCTCCAAGGAAAGCCTCTACAAGTGGTTTGGCGATCGCGACGGCCTCCTGTCGGCGATGATCTCCTACCAGGCGAGCAAGGTGCGCACCTTCGAGCGTCCCGGAGAGCGGCTGACGGCGGCAAGCCTCACCGAACATCTGGAGATCTTCGCCCACGACCTGCTGGACGTGCTGGCCGGCGACGTTTCGCTGGCGCTCAACCGGCTGGCGATCGGCCAGACCAATCGCGACGGATCGAAGCTCGGCACGCTGCTGCTCGAGCGCGGCCGCCGGCAGATCGATCGGCGGGCGAGGGCGCTGCTGGACGCGGGACAACGCGACGGCCTGTTGCGATTCTCCGATGGCGAGGAAGCCTATCGCACCCTCTACGGGCTGATCGTCTGCGACATGCATGTGCGCATGCTGCTGGGCGACATGCCGCAGACAAAGAGTTTCGCTGCCCGGGCGGAGAAGGCGGTCAATGCCTTCCTGACGCTCTACGGCACGGAAAAGGTTCTGGCCGGCCGCGACGGGGCAACCCGTTCCGGCCAGCCGGGTCAATGACAGTCACCACAACCGACAAGCATAGGGAAGGAACATACAATGCGCGTCTATTACGATCGTGATGCCGATCTCAATCTCATCAAGGCCAAGAATGTCGTCATCGTCGGCTACGGCTCCCAGGGGCGCGCCCATGCGCTGAACCTGAAGGATTCGGGCGCCGCCAACGTGGCGATCGCGCTGAAGTCCGGTTCGCCGACCATCAAGAAGGCCGAAGCCGACGGCTTCAAGGTCATGACGGTTGCCGACGCCGCCAAGTGGGGCGACCTCATCATGATGGCGACCCCGGACGAACTGCAGGCCGACATCTACAAGGCCGACATCGCCGGCAACATCCGTGACGGCGCGGCCATCGCCTTTGCCCACGGCCTCAACGTTCACTTCGGCCTGATCGAGCCGAAGGCTTCGCTCGACGTCGTCATGATCGCGCCGAAGGGCCCGGGCCACACGGTTCGCGGCGAATACCAGAAGGGCGGCGGCGTTCCCTGCCTCGTCGCCGTTCACCAGAACGCCTCCGGCAACGCTCTCGAACTCGCGCTCTCCTACGCCTGCGGCGTCGGCGGCGGCCGTTCGGGCATCATCGAGACCAACTTCAAGGAAGAGTGCGAAACCGACCTGTTCGGCGAGCAGGTCGTCCTCTGCGGCGGTCTGGTCGAGCTGATCCGCGCCGGCTTCGAAACCCTGGTCGAAGGCGGCTACGCGCCGGAAATGGCCTATTTCGAGTGCCTGCACGAAGTGAAGCTGATCGTCGACCTGATCTATGAAGGCGGCATCGCCAACATGAACTACTCGATCTCGAACACCGCCGAGTGGGGCGAATACGTGTCCGGTCCGCGCATTATCACCGCCGAGACCAAGGCCGAGATGAAGCGCGTCCTCACCGACATCCAGACCGGCAAGTTCACCTCGGATTGGATGCAGGAATACCGCGCTGGCGGCGCCCGCTTCAAGGGCATCCGTCGCCTCAACGACAGCCACCAGATCGAGGAAGTCGGAACCAAGCTGCGCGCCATGATGCCGTGGATCGCCAAGAACCAGCTGGTCGACAAGGCCCGCAACTGAGGCAATAGGCAGTAGCATTTAGCAAATAGGATTAGCCGGGGAGGCCAGCCTCCCCGGCTTTTTTTATCGGCTACTTCAAACAGCGATAGAACTGAGCGGAACTGCACCCAATTAGGTGGACGCGTTCAAATATGCTGTGTGCGGCTGCGTCGCGTAGGCGCGGAAGGATCTCATCCCAATACGATAGTGGCAGTAGCTTCTCGTGAATATAACCCTCAACAAGAAGCTCATAGCGGGAACAGTCTCTAGCCTCGCGTGCTACATTTTTCCGTTCGATACAGCGCAGTATTCCCGCTACCCCTGCTTCCAACACCTTATTTGTTGAGTGACCGCTCGGTTCTCGTCGGATTTTATCGGCGTACATCGCATCCGGATCGTCGTCAGAAAGCCCCAGGAAGCCTCGCCCGCGGCCATGTTGATTAAGCTCTCGGGCATCCCACACCTGTTCTTTGACGTTCGCACGAGTGACTTCGATACCTCGGGGTGTCGGCCGGCCTTCATGCCTGATCCAGCAATCCGGCATGCTATCGGATAGTGCGAACCGTATCGACCCGGATATGCCCGTTGCGACTACGAAGTGATAGGCAGGCACAATCTCATCACGAAATTTCTTGAACGTCTTCCTTCCCTTGCCAAGTCTGTAGTGGGCAATTTCTTGCGGCGTCCTAGGCCCATGGAAGTGGGCTTCAACCAACTGGATAAAGTCGTCAACGAGAATCCAGTCGGTAACCTGAGAGAGAACTTCTTCGATTCTCATCGTGCTCTGCACCTGCTAAGGACTCGAAGACGCACTATGGCTCCGCGCTGCGAGGCCGCTGCGCAGGCATCTAAAACACAGCCATTTCATCTATCAGAGGGAGAGCGTATAAAACACCCCATGCACCCCCCCCCCGATCTCTTGGGGGCTTAGGACCTCAGGCGCGCAGTGTCGCTTCGCGTGGGAGGTCGTCGGCGTGGCGCACGCAGTCGCGGCCCTCGTGCTTGGCGGCATAGAGCGCTTCGTCGGCCTGGGCGATCAGCTGTTCGGCGCCGATCGTCTCGGCGGCGGCCTTGCTGGCGATGCCGAGGCTCGCGGTGACCGGGGCGGGACTGCCGGGCAGGTGCGACAGGTCGACGGCGGCAATGGCGCGTCGGAGGTTCTCCGCCAGCGCGCGGGCCTCCTCCGTGCCGGTCTGCGGCAGCAGCAGGGCGAATTCCTCGCCGCCGTAGCGGGCGATCACGTCCGTGCCGCGGATGGTTTCCGCCATGGCCTTGCCGACGGCAGCAAGGCAGCCGTCGCCGGCCAGATGGCCATGGGTGTCGTTGAAGCGCTTGAACTGGTCGACGTCGATCAGCACCAGCGAGAAGGTCTCGCTGCGACGCGTGGCGCGGGCCAGCAGGTCGGACAGGCTACGGTCGAAATGGCGGCGGTTCGGCAGACCGGTCAGCCCGTCGGTCAGGGCATGGCGCGCCAGCCGTTCATTGGCGTGCTTGAGTTCGGAATTGGTCTTTTCCAGCTGGTTGAGCAGCGCGTTCTTTTCGCTCTCCGCCTGCATCTGCGCCAGGCGCAGCTTGATCAGGCGGCGGATATAGGCGATCTGGAACAGCACGAAGAGCACGCAGATCGGCACGATCAGCAGGTCGCCCTGTGCCACCGTGACGCCAAGCAGCATTGCGAGCATCAGGCCCGATTGCGACAGGGCGGGAAACGGCGCCATATAGGCCCGCGCCGAGGCGGACTGGACCATGACGCAGCCGACGGTGAGAATGGTCACGCGGGCATCAGGTGTCGCATCGATCAACAGCAGGCTGAGAGACAGGCCCCACAGCAGGCCCGAACCGGCGGCGGCAAACCAGAACACGCGAAGCCAGCGGTCAATCGTGTCGGTGCTGCCCCGCCCTCGATAGGCGAGCTTGGCAATCGCCCTCGCGACCAGCTGCACCGCGAGCGCCGCCACGCACCAGACGATATATTGCGGATCGCCCAGCAGATAGGTGTTGAGGGCGGTCAACAGGATGGCGATGGCGGCCATGACATGCGGCCACAGGTCGAACAGGTCGTCGAGCATCGACCATCCATAGCGATCGGAACCGTATTCACGGCCGACGGCGGATTGGAGGAGGTAACGGAATGGAACCAACATCAGGCCAATGCTCTGTTTTGTATGGCGTCACGCTAATGCAGAAAGTTTAAGCAAATCCTTTCTGCACCGGCGATCCTGCGCCAAGCGGAGCACCTTTACGTTACGGCAGCCGTCTCCGTTGGATTCGTGCGCGCAGCATGTTTGCGACGTATGATAATTTCGCCAATGGCGGACCGGGCGTGCAGAATATTGCGAGAACTGATAGGTCAGCATTGTTGACATATCGCCGTTTCTGTGGTCATTTTCATCATCATAAAAAACTTCGAGGAAACTCCTGTGCTGAATTGGGACCATATCTTTGCGACGCGTTCTTCGCGCATGCGCGCCTCCGAAATCCGCGAACTGCTGAAGCTGCTGGAGCGGCCGGACATCATCTCGTTTGCCGGCGGCATTCCCGATCCGGCGCTGTTTCCCGACCAGGAGTTCAAGGCGGCCTATGCCGACATCTTTAGCGGCGACCAGGTGACGGCCGCGCTGCAGTATTCGGTCAGCGAGGGCTACAAGCCGCTGCGCGAATGGCTGAAGGGCGAGATGGAGAAGATCGGCGTCGCCTGCACGGCCGACAACATCTTCATCACTTCCGGCTCGCAGCAGGCGCTCGACTATCTCGGCAAGCTGTTCCTGTCGCCCAAGGATACGGCGCTTGTCAGCTGGCCGACCTATCTCGGCGCGCTTCAGGCCTTCAACGCCTATGAGCCGAACTACGACCAGCTGACGCTCGGCAACCGGACGCCGGAAAGCTATAAGGCGACGGCCGAAAACCTCGGCGGCGAGGTCAAGTTCGCCTATCTCTCTGCCGATTTCTGCAATCCGACCGGCGAGACTGTCGACCGGGCCACGCGCGAGCGGCTGCTGAAACTCGCCGAGGAACTTGACATCGCCATCATCGAGGACGCGGCCTACCAGTCGCTGCGCTACGACGGCGAGCCGGTGCCGCCGATCCTGGCGCTCGAAATCGCCGAGAAGGGCTCGATCGAGGACACGCGCACCATCTATTGCGGCAGCTTCTCCAAGACGCTGGCGCCGGGCCTGCGCGTCGGCTTCGTCGTCGCCAACATGCCGGTCATCCGCAAGCTGGTGCTGATGAAGCAGGCCGCCGACCTGCATTCCTCATCGATTAACCAGATCGCCATCGCTCATGTCGCCGAGCGGCATTTCGATGCCCAGGTCGCCAAGATCCGCGCCGCCTACAGCGCGCGCCGCGATGCCATGCTGAAGGCGCTCGCCACCTACATGCCGGCCGGCACGACCTGGACCAAGCCGGAGGGCGGCATGTTCATCTGGGTGACGCTGCCGGAAGGGCTGGATGGGGCGGAGCTTTTGGCGCGCTCGGTCGAGACCGAGAAGGTCGCCTTCGTGCCGGGCCAGGCTTTCTTCGCCGACCGGTCGGGCGCCAACACGCTGCGGCTTTCCTTCTCCTGCGCCAACGAGCAGATGATCGACGAGGGCATCAAGCGCCTCGGCCGGCTGATCGGCGGTGCGATGGCAGCCGCCGCCTGAGCTAGGCGCGGTTCGCACGAAGCCTCGGGTTCCAGACTGCAAAACGGCCGCAACTCGTGTTGCGGCCGTTTTGCGTTGCGCTACAGGGCCGGATCGCTGGCGACCGGCAAAGTCAGGTGTCGGGTGATGCCGATTGCCTGCAGGAAGGCCGCGTCGTGGCTGACGACGATGAGCGCGCCGTCATAGGCCCGCAGGCCCGCCTCGAGGGCCTCGATCGCATCGATATCGAGATGGTTCGTCGGCTCGTCGAGGATCAGCAGCGGCGGAGGGTTAGATCCGCCGATGACGCAGGCGAGGCCGGCGCGCAGCCGCTGGCCGCCCGAGAGGTCGCCGACGGTCTGAAGGGCCGCTTCGGCGCGGTACATGAAGCGCGCCAGCGCCGCCCGGCTGGTGTTTTCGTCGGCGTCCGGGTTCAGGCGCCGGAAATTGGTGAGGATCGACGTCGAGGCGTCCAGCAACCGAACCTGCTGGTCGAGCAGGGCGAAGGGAACCCTGAGACTCACGTGACCTGACAAAGCCGGCAGCCCGCCTGTGATCAATTGAAGAAGCGTGGTCTTGCCGCACCCGTTCGGTCCGCAGATCGCGATGCGTTCGGGACCGGCGATGGAGAAGGAGAGATGGCGCAGGACCGGGGCATCGGCGGCGTAGCCGGCGCTCGCGTCCGTGACCTCGAGAACCGTGCGGCCTGCCGGCAGACCCGTCGATGCGAGCGTCACCGACAGGGGCTGGAGCACCTCGATGCGGGCTCTGGCGGCGTCGGCCGCCATCCGGGCCTCGGATCGGCGATCTTCCGCGAGGCGCGCATTGTTGCTGCTGGTCGCTTCGCTGCGCATCTTCAGGCCTCCGGCGAGGATGCGGGGCATGTCTCCCTTCAGCGCCTTCTTCTTGCCGACGCGATCCTTGCGGGCCTTGCGCTCCGCCGTTTCGCGGGCGCTGCGGGCAAGCTCTTCCAGTCGTCGCTCGGCATCGTCGAGGTCCTTTCTCGATGCGGCGAGTTCCAGAGCCTTTCTCTCGCGATAGAGGCTCCAGTTGCCGCCGTAGCGCGTCACGCCGAGCGAGGTAAGTTCGACGATCGCGTCCATCGTATCGAGCAGTTCGCGGTCATGGCTGACGACGACAGCGCCTTTCGGCCATCTCGCCAGGAGATCGATGACGCGCTGTCGCCCTTCGCGATCGAGATTGTTGGTGGGCTCGTCGAGCAGCAGGAAGTCGGGCTCGTCGAAAACGAGAGCTGCGAGGGCGGCGCGGGTTCGCTGACCGCCCGACAGGGCTACCAGCGGCGTCGCCGGACCGGCGTCAAAGCCCATCGCGTTCAGCGCCTTTTCGATGCGGGCCTCGAGTGTCCAGTCGGCCTTGGCCAGGTCTTCGGCCGTGGCATGGCCGGCCTCCGCCCGCTTAAGCACGGCGAGCGCGTCCCGGGCATCAAAAAGGTCGCCGATGGTGTCTTGAGGGGCGGGGACAAGCGATTGCCGGAGCCAGCCGATATTGCCGCTCGAGGTAATCGTGCCGGCCTGCGGGACGAGGTCTCGCGCGATCAACCTGAGCAGCGTGGTCTTGCCGACGCCATTGCGTCCGACAAGGCCTGAGCGCTCGGCGGTAAAGGTCAGATCGCAGTCGGAAAAGAGGGTACGGCCGTCAGGCGTCGACCAGGTCAAATGGGAAAGAGTTATGGTGGCGGACATGGATAAAGGCTCTCCGGAGGCAAATGCGGGCGGGCTTTGCGTTCGGGAGGAAATCCATGGCGGCACACATCCTGTGAGAGACAAATTCCTTCTCAATCTAGGTGCCCGGGGGCGCGGCGACAAGAGCGGAAGGCCAAAACGGGAAAGGCCCGCGTCGCAGCGGGCCTTCCCTTTCCAGAAAATTCGGGTCTTCCAGAGAGCCGAGGCTCAGTCCTGTGCCAGCACGATGACCATGTCGTCGGGGCTGTAGGTGAGCATTTCCGAGCGGGACGGGTTGACGGTGACGCCCCCGAGATTGCGGTGGTCTTCGTCGTCGCCGCGCTGGCGGCGATAGCCGATGGCGATCTCGCCGCGACGCAGGGCTGCCAGCGCGACGGTGAAGAAGTTCACCGGGCGGTCGATCGCCACATAGTCGCCGATCGGGCGCATGTAGATCTCCGAGCCGTCCTCGTCGAGCAGTTCGGCGAAGATTGCTGCCATGAACTGGTTTTCCGAGGCCTGTGCCAGCATCAAGCTGACCAGCTTGTTGCTGACGACGAAGTCGTCGGCGCGGGTGACTTCGGCAAGCTCGCGGTTGCGCACGTCGGTCATCTCGCTGACGACGTTGATGTGCAGGCCGGCGCCTTCGGCGATCTTGCGGATGTGCAGAAGGGTGATCAGGGTGCGGGTGTCGGCCGACTGCATCGTCATGTCGTCGCTGTAGCCGAGCACCAGAACGTGGTCGAAGCTCGGAATGTTCAGGCGATCGAGGGCGGCGCGGCTGCTGGTGTCGATCACATGGTGTTCGATCGTCATATTGCCGTTCGGCAGGCGGAGGCCGGCGATATCCGTCTCGAACTCCGGCGTGTCGGCGGCGATCGTCAGGTGCGAGCCCGGCGTGACGTAGCGGCAGAGTTCGGTGGCGATGATCGGGCCGCGGCGGTTCCAGCCGAGCACCAGGGTGCGCTCCGGACCGACCGGGCGCTTGACCGGGGTCAGGATGGCTTCCTTGGCGAGATTGATCTCATTGCTCCAGGTGCGGATCGAATCGTCGTCCTCGGCGATGATCACGGCGCGCTCGCCCGACTCGATGACGCGGTTCGGAGCCGGGTTGATGTGGATCCTGCCGTCGCGATCGCAGATGCCGATCAGCGTGCAGTTCTCATAGGCCATGACGCCGGCGGCGAAGGGCTTGCCCTCCAGTGCCGGCTGTTCGATCGTGTAGATCTCGCAGCCGTCGAAATCGAGCAGCTCGGAGTAGACCGCCGACAGGCCGGACTGGCGGCTGGTATGCACGACGATGCGCGAGATCAGGTCGTCGGCCAGCACCATCTGCATTTCCTTGCCGCCGACGATGCGAGCGACGTCGGCATTGCCGGCATCGCGGATTTCGGCGGCGATCATGTAGGGCTGCGGACGGCGCTTCGGGTCGTTGACCAGCGCCAGCACTGACTTGATGACCTGCGAATCCGGGTCCACGTCTTCCGGCGACAGGACGATGATCGAGCGCGAATTCTGAGGATTGACGATGTCGAGGTCGTAGAGGTCGGTCGGGTCGCCGCTGCGGCAGACGATCTTGGTGTTCTTGAGGTCGGCCACCTTGGTGGCGATCTCGTCTTCCATCTCGACCTTGTCCTTGTTCGCCATGATGACGATGCGCGGACGGCGGCGGCTCTGGTTGGCGATCACCAGTTCGGAAATCACGTCGAAGATCGACGGCGACCAGTTGAGGATGATCGTGTGGTCGGATTCGAGGACGCGCGAGCGGCCCTTGCGCAGTTCGTCGAGCTTGCTTTCGAGACCGGAGCTGATGACACCGATCAAGGCGGAGAAGACGAAGATACCGGCGAGCGTCACGACGAGCGCCACGAGGCGGAAGCCCCAGCCCTGGTCGCCGCCCATGGTGCCTGCGTCGAAGGTGCGCATCAGCGACGCCCAGGTGCCCTCGATGAAGCTCACGGGTTCGCCGCCCTCCGGCGCGATGCCGGTGAGGGCGAGAAACGCGCCGGCGAGCGAAATCACCACCAGCGATATCAGTGCCAGCCAGCCGATCAGCGCCACGGCACCGCCGGCCATGCTCTTGTCGAACTCATAGCGCAAGCGCGCCCGCCAATTTCCGCCCGTCTTCATCTTGGTACTCTCAGTTCGTCTTCAAAAATGTGGAAAATCCGCCATTGCAGGAATCGCCCGCGACTTCAATCGTGCCTCCCGGCACAAGGCGAAGGCGGACCCATAAAAGTCAAGGGTTTCATGGATTTTTCGCGGCTTTCGGCGTCTCCTGGCCGGCTCCGCCGGATTTCTGCGGCATGCGGCGGTGGCGGCGCTGTCACATGCCTGTCAACCGCGTGTGGTTATGCATCGGCCTCATTTGAATTACGAGGATGCTCCCCCCATGAAAAATCTGCTTTCCGCCTTCTCCGCGCTTGTTGCTGTCGGCATGCTGGCGACCTCCGCCACCGCCGCGAACCTGGTGCTCTACACGAGCCAGCCGAACGAGGATGCGCAGGCGACCGTTGATGGCTTCATGGCCGCCAATCCCGACGTCAAGGTCGACTGGGTGCGCGACGGCACGCCGAAGATCATGGCCAAGCTGATGGCCGAGATCGAAGCCGGCAGCCCGGCCGCCGACCTGCTGCTGATCGCCGACACCGTCACGCTCGAGCGCATGAAGCAGGCCGGCCAGCTGATGGCCTACAAGTCGCCGGAAGCCGTCAACTACGACGCCAGCCTGTATGACGCCGACGGCGCCTACTATTCGACCAAGCTGATCACCACCGGCATCATGTACAATACCGCCGCCGCGATGAAGCCGACCAGCTGGGCCGATCTGGCCAAGCCGGAAGCCAAGGGCCTCGTCGCCATGCCGAGCCCGCTCACCTCGGGTGCCGCCCTGATCCACGCCCAGACGCTGGCCGGCGTCTCCAGCCTCGGCTGGGATTACTACAAGGCGCTGCAGGCCAATGGCGCGGTTGCCGCCGGCGGCAATGGTGCGGTGCTGAAGTCGGTCGCCTCGGGCGAGAAGGCCTATGGCGTCGTCGTCGACTACATGCCGATCCGCGAAAAGGCCAAGGGCGCGCCGGTCGAGTTTGTCTTCCCGACCGAAGGCGTATCGGCCGTGACCGAGCCCGTCGCCATCCTGTCGACCACCAAGAATGCCGAAGCGGCGAAGAAGTTCGTCGACTACGTTCTGTCGGAAAAGGGCCAGGAGGGTTTCCTCAAGCTCGGTTATATCCCGGCGCGCAACGGCATGCCGGTTCCGGAAGGCTTCCCGGCCCGCGACACCATCAAGGTCCTGCCGATCGACGCCGCCGCCGCGCTGAAGGCCACCGAGGAAGACCTGAAGACCTTCTCCGGCATCTTCGGCACCAACTGATCGAAACGGTCAATGCCGCATTTCCTTGCCAAAGCGAACAGCCAGCCCCGCTGGCTGTTTCCTTTTGTCGTCACCTTCGTCGCCTGCCTTTGCGTCCTGCCGCTGGCCCGGCTGGTCGGGGCGGGGATTTCCTCGATCCTGTCGGGCAAGGCACTCGCGCTCGTTCTTGAGCCGAGCGTCTGGTCGGCGGCGGTCAATACGCTCACGACGTCCTTCTTCGGCATGATTGCCGCGGTCGCCATCGGAGGGCTCTTCGCCCTGGCGCTGACGCTCGCCGACGTGCGCGGCAAGTGGCTGCTGAGCTTCCTCTTCATGCTGCCGACCATGATCCCGCCACAGGTGCAGGCGCTCGCCTGGGTCGGCATGTCCGGCCCGTCGAGCCCGCTTCTCAAAGCCCTCGGCATTGCGCCGGCCATGGGAAGTCCGCAGCCGCTCTATTCGGTCGGCGGCATCGCGCTGCTTTACGGCGTGCAGCATGCGCCACTGGTCTATCTCTCGCTCAGGGCCGGCCTGCTCGCCCTGCCGCGCGACGGCATCGAGGCGGCGAAGCTCGCCGGGGCCTCGCCCCTTCGCGTGCTGAAGGACATCATCCTGCCTTTGTCGCTGCCGGGCATCATTGCCGGGGCGGCCATCGCCTTCGTCTCCGGTGTCGGCAATTTCGGCATTCCGGCGATCCTCGGCCTGCCGGCGCAGATCTATACGCTGCCGACGCTCATCTATTCGCGGCTCGCCAGTTTCGGCGGCAATACCTTCGGCGACATCGCCGTGCTTTCGGCGATGATCGGCCTGATGGCGGTCGCCGGACTGCAGATCCAGGAGCGCGCGCTCAGGGGCCGCGACTACCGGGTGATCGGGCTTTCCGGCGCCTCGGCAACCTTCCGGCTTGGCCGTTGGCGGCCGGCCCTCGAAGCCTTCCTCTGGCTGCTGCTGTTCGTCATGCTGATCGCGCCCATGGCGGCGCTCGTCTCTGCCTCGCTGGTGCCGGCTTACGGCGTCGTGCTGTCGCTGAAGACGGCGTCGTTTTCCGCCTATGAGGAAATCCTGTTCCGCCAGACCGTGACGCGCACGGCCTTCGGCAATTCGATCTTCCTGGCCGGCACCACGGCCCTCGGCCTGCTGGTGATCGGCGTTCTCGCCGGCTACACGCTGACGCGGGGTGCAAGCCGCTGGACGGGGCTGTTGTCGGCGATGATCGAGATCCCCTATGCGCTGCCGGGGATCGTCATTTCCGTCGCCTTCGTCCTGGTCTTCGCCGCACCCTTGCCCTTCCTCGGCGTGACCATCTACGGGACGATCTGGATCGTCCTCGCCGCCTATTTCGCCAGCTTCCTTGCGGTCGGGCTGAAACCGGTAGTCAGCGCGCTTCGCCAGCTCGATCCGGCTCTGGAGGAGGCAGCCCGGCTGTCGGGTGCCGGCTTCTACCGGCGGCTGTTCGACATCATCGTGCCGCTGATCGCGCCCGCCGCCGGCGCTTCGGTCATCCTCGTCTTCCTCATCTCCTGCAACGAGCTCACCGTCTCGGCCCTTCTCTGGTCGGCCGGCACCCAGACGCTCGGCGTGGCGATCTACAATCTCGATGACAGCGGTTCCTACGACCTTGCCTCGGCGCTTTCCGTGCTGGTGGTGCTGATGGTCGTGGTGTTGATGCTGCTGCTCGAACTCATGGCGGCAAGGCTGCCGAAAGGGGTCGTCCCGTGGCGAAACTGATCCTCCACAAGCTCAGCAAGGACTACGGCACCGGCAAGCCGGCGGTGAACGACGTGTCGCTCGACATCCGCGAGGGCGGATTCCTGGCGCTGCTCGGGCCGTCGGGCTGCGGCAAGACGACCGTGCTTCGGATGATCGCCGGCTTCGAGACGCCGAGCGACGGTTCGATCCTGCTTGGCGAACGGGTGCTGGCGGATGCGAGCGGGGTCATTCCGCCGGAGAAGCGCAACATGGCCATGGTGTTCCAGTCCTATGCGCTGTGGCCGCACATGACGGTTGCCGACAATGTCGGTTATCCGTTGAAGGTGCGCGGCATTTCCGGCGAACGCTACCGGGAGAAGGTGAGCGATGCGCTCAAGGCCGTGCGGCTGGAAGCCTATGCCGGGCGCCGGCCGGCCGACCTTTCCGGCGGGCAACGGCAGCGCGTGGCGCTGGCGCGCTGCCTGGTAACGGCGCCGGACGTCGTGCTGCTCGACGAGCCGCTCGCCAATCTCGACCGGCACCTGCGCCAGGAGATGGAGGAGACGTTTCGCGAGTTCCATGCCCGCTCGGGCGCGACGATGATCTATGTCACCCATGACCAGGCGGAGGCGATGGCGCTGGCCACCGATGTCGCGGTGATGTCGGAGGGCAGGCTGTTGCAGGTCGCGGCGCCGGCCGAGATCTATGCGCGGCCGGAAGGCCGGCTCGTCGGCGGGCTGATCGGGCAGGGGGCGATCCTGACCTTTCCCGAGCGCGGCGCGGTGCGGCGCGACCTCGGATGGGACGAGATCCTGACGCGGCTCGTCGACCGGGTGCCCGGGGGAACGCACATGGACGTGCTGGTGCGGCCGCAGGACGTGATGCTCGGAGGCGAGGGGCTTCCGGCGGAAGTCGAGGGCGTTCTCTTCGAGGGCGAGCGCTACGCGTTGAGGCTGACGCTCGGCGACGGCCAGAAGCTGCGGGCCTATAGCCGCGTCGCCTGCAACGAAGGCGAGCGGGTGACGGTGAGGATCAATGCCGGCTGGCGGCTCTGAGGTGAGCCGATTCGTATCTGGCGGCCTGGCCGATGATCACGGCGCGCCGGAGCAGACCCAGCGGGTGACGCGGCAGCGGCCGGTATACTGGTTGCAGACGCCGATCGCTTCGAGTTCGGCGCCCCTGCGGTCGGACGCCCAGCCGGAACCCCAGCCACCGTTCTGTCCGACGGCAAGCGCCCCGCAGGCATTCTTGAACCAGATGGCGACACGGCAGTCGCGGGCGCGGGCAGAACATTCACGCAGCGCCCGGCGCTCGGCGTCGGCGCGGGTGGAGAAGGAATTCGACCAGCCGTCGGCCCGGGTCGAGGGCGAAAAGGCGATCGCGCCGTAGCTGTCGGCAACCGCCAGGGCCGGAGCCAGGGTCGTGAAGATGACGGCCAGAACGGCAAGGAATGAATGGGCGCGGCGCATGCTGAACTCCCCCGGTCATGCTGATGTCCAATCATAGGATGATGACGGGAGTCGGTGGAAGGACGTTTTTTGGGCTGCGGGGCGCCCGGCCTCAGTCGGGCACGTTCCGACTGTCATCTGTCCGTTCAGGTCGGTTGGTCTATACTCGGGTTCAATCGGGAAAAGAGAATCATGGCGCTCAGGCTAGGCACGTTCAACATAGAGAACCTGATGACGAGGTTCGACTTCACCGGCTTTCGCAACCAGTTGCGGCAGGACCGGGTGATGCAGCTGTTCGAAGTGCGCAACGAACAGGACTATCAGCGGCTGGAATCGGCCCGCGTGGTCTCATCGACCGACGACACCCGCCAGCTCTCGGCGCTCGCCATCGCCGACATGGGGGCCGATATCCTGTGCCTGCAGGAGGTCGACAGCATGGAGGCGCTGAAGGCCTTCGAATACGGCTATCTGTTCCGCATGGTCGGCTCCGGCTACCGGCACAAATATCTGGTCGAGGGCAATGACAGCCGCGGCATCGACGTGGGCGTGATGATGCGCGACGAGACGCGCGATGGCGAGAAGATCGAGATCGTCGACATCCGCAGCCATGCGGCGCTGACCTATCGTGACCTCGATCTCTTCACGCCTGCGCTGGCCGCCACCGTCAAGGCCGACGACAAGATCTTCAAGCGCGACTGCCTGGAACTCGACCTTAAAATCGGCGGGCGGCCGCTGACCATCTATGTCGTGCATCTGAAATCCATGACCAACGGCCGCGACGGGGTAGACGGGCGCAGCTTCACCAAGCCGGTGCGCGAGGCGGAGACGAAGGCGATCCGCCACATCATCGAAGCGCGCTTTGGCAAGGGCCAGACGGCCGACAAGAATTTCGTCATCTGCGGCGACATGAACGACTGCCAGGAGCGGGTGGACGTGATCGGCGACCGGCGCACCGGCTATCGGTTCGAGCCCCGAGACGGGCTGGAAAGCGCGCTCGACGTGTTTTCCGCCGACGGTTTTGCCGAGAATGTCATGCTGCGGCGCGACCCGCTCGACCGCTGGACGCTCTATCATGCGCGGGGCCCCGAAGAGCAGCATCTCTGCCAGCTCGACTATCTCTGGCTGTCGCCGGCGCTCGCCCGCCGCAATGCCGGCAAGGCGCCGGAGATCATCCGCAACGGCCAGCCCTTCCGCACGCCGTTTCCCCCGGGCCAGGCCGTAGAGCGCTACCCGCGCATCGGCTGGGACCGGCCGAAGGCTTCCGATCATTGCCCAATCGTCATGGCGCTGGAGCTTTGATGTCCGAGACATATGCCGACAGCGCCACCGGCTTTCCGTCCGAGGCGCATTTGTTCCCGGTGGAGGACGTGCGGCTGCGCGTGCTCGACGGGGATCATCCGTTCCACCTGGAAAACCGCGCAGCGGCCGAAGCGAACTGGCAGGCGGAGATCGCCGCCAATCCGGCGCTATTCGACGGCCGAATGGTGTTCCAGCACCGGTTGTCGCTGCGGGACGGGATGGTCGAGGGCGAGGGTTATGTCGTGCCCTATTCGACCTTTCTCTGGTGGCGCCGGCAGCCGCTCGGGCGGGGTGGCTTCCATGTCTTCGCCTTTCCGGTGATCGCCTCGGCGGACGGCGCGCTGATCGCCGTTGAGATGGCCGCCCATACCGCCAATCCCGGCCAGGTCTATTGCGCCGCCGGATCGCTCGATCAGCACGACATCGTCGACGGCCATTGCGACATCGCCGGCAACATGATGCGTGAGGTCCGCGAGGAGACCGGCCTCGACCTGGCGCAGGCGGCCACCGACGGGCGTTTCTTCGCCAGTTTTGCCCGGCGGCGGCTGACGATCGTGCGGCTCTTCCGCTTCGATCTCTCCGCCGACGCGATCCTGGACCGCATCGCCGCCCATATGGAGGTCGACGAGGAGAAGGAGATCGCTGGCGCGGTTGCCATCCGTTCCGCCGATCCCGCTGCGCATCCCTACAATCCCGCCATGCTGCCGGTGCTCGACTGGTTCTTCGCGCAAGCGCGCTGACATCGCTTGCTTGCGCGCGCGGGCAAGGTCGGGCAGTCTCTGGCCAAATCGTTCAACGAACCCGGAGGATCCTTTGGCGCGGCACTATTCGATCTACGACGTCTTCACCGATCAGAAGCTCGCCGGCAATCCGCTGGCGGTGATCTTCGACGGCGAGGACCTGTCGCCCGCGGCGATGCAGGCCATCGCGGCGGAGACCAACCTGTCGGAGACGGTGTTCGTGCAGAAGGCTTCCAATCCCGCCCACTCCGCCCGCATCCGCATCTTCACGCCGGGGCGGGAGCTGCCCTTTGCCGGCCATCCGACGGTCGGCACGGCGGTGGCGCTCGCCGAGCGCGCCTATGGCAACAATAGCGGCGGGCTCGATCTCGTTTCGGTGCTGGAGGAGAATGTCGGGCCGGTGCGCTGCGCCGTCAAGCTGCGCGACGGCGAGGCGAGCTTTGCCGAATTCGACCTGCCGAAGACCTCGATGCGCTACGAGCTTGCGCTCGACCGCCAGGGCATCGCCGACGCACTGGCGCTGAAATCGACCGATATCGGCTTCGAGAATCATGTGCCTTCCGTCTGGGGCGCCGGCGTGCCTTTCCTGATGGTTCCGGTGCACAATCTGAGCGCGGTCGAAACCCTGGAATTCGACGCCCAGCTATGGGAGCGCATCGCCCCGCTGTGCGAAGGCATGCTGACCTCGGCCTATGTCTATTGTCGCGGTGGTGTGCATCATGCGGCCAAGTTTCATGCCCGGATGTTTTCCCCCGACATGGGCATTGCCGAGGACCCGGCGACCGGTTCCGCGGTCGCGGCCCTGTCCGGCGCCATCCATCATTTCGACGGGCTTCCCGACGGCCACCATCCGCTGATGGTCGAGCAGGGCGTGGAGATGGGTCGGCCCTCCTATATCCATCTGCATGTCGACGCCAAGGACGGCGAGATCAGCCGGGCGCGGATCGGCGGCCAGGCGGTGCGCATCGCCTCGGGAATCCTCGATCTCTGAAAACGCTGGCTTTTTCGGCTCCGTGTATTTTTTTTGAAGTTTGGGCGAAGTTTTTTTGCCTCAGCGCTGGACAACATCGGAGATGCTGTTTATACGCCACGTCACACCGCCGGAAGGCGTTGGTCGGGTGATTAGCTCAGTTGGTAGAGCAGCTGACTCTTAATCAGCGGGTCGTAGGTTCGAGCCCTACATCACCCACCATTTCAATCTCATAGCACTGTTTTCTGATGTGACGCCTCAAGGGCGCGCATCAGTGCGGCGTCGGCTTTGCGGGCTCTTGAGCCAGTAGATGAAGCACATCGTGTGTTCGCCGACCGCGGGATCCGGGGCAGGCCATTATTGGCATCTGAGCGAAATCTTCCCGCGACTTAATTGCTTCGTCACCAGACCCCGGCATATGTCGTTCCCGCCCAATCTCGGGCCTGGAGCATTGCAGTCTTATGAAACGTATTCTCTCCGCCGCCGGCCTGCTGGCAGCCGTCCTCTTCTCGACCACCGCCCAGGCGGAAGACCTGGTCTTCACGCTGACCAACGGCACGAGCTCGGTTCTCACCCACTTCTACACCTCGCCGGTCGGCGTCGACAGCTGGGAAGGCGACGTGTTCGGCGATCACGTCCTGGAGCCGGGCGCCAGCGTTCAGCTGACCATTGCCGACGGCCGCACCCAGTGCGAATACGACATGCGTTTCGAATTCGAGGAAAGCTCTGACCTCGACACCACCGAAGACAGCCAGAACCTTTGCGAACTCGGTTCGTACACGATCCACGAATAAGCGTTCGGCTCCACGAGCCGCCGGCTGGGGCCGGCGGCTCGTTCCTTGTCCGGCTCAGTGTTTTCCACAGACCTGGAATTTCCGGCCGGATAGCCGGATGGACGGTCCACACCCGACGCCGACAGGAAAATGCCTATTTGTTCCATCCGTCCGGGGGCGATGTTCGCCACGTGTTCCCGTTTTCGCGGTCGATCGAGCGAATCCCGCCTGTGGATTGCTGTGGATAACTTTGTTAGCCGGCTTTGGACTGCTGCATATGGCGCGACTGCGGCAGTACGAAGGGCACCGACGCCGCCGGGAGCCGCCCGACGGCGCCGCTGATGCCGTAGACATCGGCGATGACCCGGTCGTCGATGGTTTCGAGTGGCGGGCCTTCCGACACGATCCGACCATGATGCATGACCACCAGATGGTCGGCGAATTCCGCTGCGAGATTGAGGTCGTGGAGGATGGCGAGAACCGCGCCGCCACGCCGGGCGAAGTCGCGGGCGATTTCCAGCACGCCGATCTGGTGGCCTATGTCGAGGCTCGATGTCGGCTCGTCGAGGAAGAGGGCGCGGGGACGGCCGTGTTCGACCGGCAGGGGTACCTGAGCGAGCGCGCGGGCAAACTGGACGCGCTGCTGTTCGCCGCCGGACAGCGCGCGGTAGGGGCGCGCCTCGAAGCCTTCGAGGCCGACGCGGGCAAGGGCAGCACGCGCAGCCCGGATCGGATCGAGGCTGCCATGGGCGATTGCCCCCATGCGCACCACTTCGAGCGCGGTGAAGGGGAAGGACAGGGTGGTCGACTGCGGCAGCACGGCGCGATCGGCCGCAAGCTCGACGGCGGACAGCCGGGCGAGCGGCCTTTCATGGCAGAAGACCTGGCCGCGATCGGGTGGGATCTCGCCGGACAGGGCCTTGAGCAGGGTCGATTTTCCCGCGCCGTTCGGGCCGATCACGATCGTGAACATTCCGGGCCTCAGCGCCAGATCGACATCGGCGACCAGGGCGCGGCCATCGCGGAGCACGCTGACATTCTGCGCGACGAACATCACAGGCCCTCCATGGCGGCGCGGCCGTTGCGGCCGAGCAGCAGCATGAGGAAGACCGGGGCGCCGAGAATGGCGGTGATGATGCCGATCGGCAGTTCGGCCGGGGCGGCGACCGTGCGGGCGATGCTGTCGGCCAGAAGCAGCAGGCTTGCGCCGCCCAGCGCCGAGGCCGGCAGCAGGAAGCGGTGCGACGGGCCGATCGCCAGCCGCAGCAGATGCGGAACGACGATGCCGACGAAGGAGATCGATCCGGCGACCGCTACCGTCGCGCCGCAGGCGGCAGCGACCGCAAGAATCGAGAGACGCTTCAGCCGCTGCACCGGCACGCCCATGTGGAAGGCGGCGGCGTCACCCAGCACCAGCGCGTCCAGACCGCGGGCGACGAAGGGCAGGGCGGCCATGACCAGCAGGATGAAAGGCAGGATGGACAGAACCTTGGCATAGGTCGCGCCGCTGAGCGAACCGAGAGACCAGAAGGTGATGTCGCGCAGCGCCCGGTCGTCGGCGACGAAGATCAGGAGACCGGTCGCCGCCGCACTCATGGCGCCGATCGCGATGCCCGACAGGATGAGCGCCGTGGTCGAGGTCTGGCCGTTGCGGGTAGCGATGGCATAGAGCAGGAAGGTGTTGGCGAGGCCGCCGGCAAAGGCCATGAGCGGCAGGAACTGGTTGCCGAACAGGGCCTGCAGCGGCGCCAGCACCGTGCCGCCGAGCACGATGGCGCAGACCGCGGCGAAGGCCGCGCCCGAGGTGACGCCGACAATACCGGGGTCGGCCAGCGGATTGCGGAACAGTCCCTGCATCATGGCGCCGGAAATGCCGAGGCCGGCGCCCACCAGCAGGCCAAGCGCGGTGCGCGGCAGCCGGACGGCTTCGAGGATGATGCGGTCCTGGTCGGCGAGGCTGTCGGCTTCGCCGCCGAGATAGGTGAGGAGATCCTGCAGTCCGACGCCGGTCGGACCGCTGATCAGCGAGACCAGGGCCGCGCCGACCAGCAGGACCAGCAGCAGCAGGATCACGGCGATGCCGAGGCCGGAACGATCGCCGGTGACCGACGCCCGTCCCATCAGCGAAGCGACCGCGCTCATGGCTTGACGGCGTCCGGATAGAGCTTTGCCGCCAGATCGAGTGCGGCCTGCGGGGTGCGCGGACCGAGGCCGAGCAGATAGAGCCCGTCCATGGCGATGAAGGCCCTGGCCTTTCCGGCCGGGCTGGACTGCAGGGCGGGCAGGGCGAAGGCCTGTTCGGCGGTCAGGTGCATGGCCGGATTGTCCATCACCAGCACGACTTCAGGGGCGGCGGCGATCACCGCCTCGTCGCTCAGCGGCTTGTAGCCGGAGATGCCGCTTGCCGCATTGACCCCGCCGGCGAGCCGGATGATGGCGTCGGCCGAGGTGTCGGTGCCGGCCGCCATGGCGCGGCCATTGGCGAGCGACAGCGCGAAGAGCACGCGCTTCTTCGGCTCGGGCAGGGCGGAGACGCGGGTCTCCAGGGTCTTCAGCGCGGCATCGACCTTGGAGGCGAGCTTGTCCGCTGCGTCGTCCTTGCCGACGGCTGCGCCGACCGCGCGGATCTTGCCGGCAATCGCACCTGCCTCGGGCGGCGTCTGTATGGAGACGATCGGAATGCCGCTGGCCTTCAGGATGGCCATCGCGTCGGCCGGGCCGGCGCCGGCTTCGGCGATGATCAGGTCGGGCTTCTGCGACAGCACGCCCTCGGCGGAGAGCTGGCGGATATAGCCGACATCAGGCTTGTCGGCCGCGCTCGCCGGATAGGTGCTGGTGCTGTCGACTGCGACGATTCGGGCGTCGTCGCCCAGCGCATAGATGATCTCCGTCACCGTTCCGCCGATCGACACGATCCGCTTCGCATCCGTCGGGATCTCGTCGGCGCGAGCCGATGCGCCGGCAAGCGCCAGGAGAATAAGGGGTGCGGCGAGGGTTCTTGCGGCGGTGCGCGGGGCTCGGAAAAGCTGCATGCGGGGAAATTCCTGTTGCAAAAAGGGAAGCGCTGCCGGCACGCTGAGCGCCGGAAGCCGAAGGATGGAGGTGCGCCGTGGCCGACGACATTTAACTTGACACAAATACACAAGTTTAAATACCAAGGCAACACGGCGCCGCCGCGACAGGGGCTCGGGGCGGCTTGAAAACGGCCGTCGCCCACGGGACCGGCGGCCTGCGCGGCAGATAGAAGAGAGGATTTCAGCCATGTTTATTGCGATGAACCGTTTTCGGGTCGTGCCCGGCCACGAGGAGGCCTTCGAGGCCATGTGGGCGAACCGCAAGGGCCGTCTGGCCGAGGTGCCCGGCTATGTGGAATTCCACATGCTGAAGGGTCCGACGGCCGAAGATCACACGCTCTATGCCTCGCATGCCGTCTGGGAGACCGAGGAGCATTTCAAGGCCTGGACCAAGTCCGAGCAGTTCCGTGCCGCCCATGCCCGTGCCGGAGAATCCAAGGTCCAGTACCTGTCCGGCCCGCATTTCGAGGGTTTCGAGGTCATCATCCACGAGGACCGTGACGGCAAGCGCGTCGACGAGGCGGCGTGAGGAGCGGCGCGATGGATCTGGCTACCAACAGCCCCGAGCGTGCCGAGCGGGCGCGCGCGGCACTTGCCGAAAAGCCCGACGGCGTGGTCGAGGCGATCGCCGCCCGGGCGGACGTCACCCCGGCGGAAATCCTGGCGGTCCTGCCGCCCGGCGCCGCGGTGCTGGCGCCTTCCGACCGGTTTCTGCCGATCTGGCAGGACATGGCAGGCTGGGGCGAGGTGCTGATGATCGTCCACACCGAGGACATCGTTCTCGAGGTCGAAGGTGCGCTGCCGGAAGGCAGCGAGGGCCATGGCTGGTTCAACATCCACGGCGACAGCCCGATCGGCGGCCATATCCGCAAGGATCGCTGCACTTCGATCGCCTTCGTCGACCGCGGCTTCCACGGGCGGCGGTCCTGTTCCGTCTGGTTCATGAACGAAGACGGCCGGGCGATGTTCAAAATCTTCGTGCGGCGTGATGCGGACAAGGCGCTGCTGGCCGACCAGTTGCTCCGCTTCGAAGCACTGCGCGAGGCCATGGCGACCGCCTGAACCATCCCTTGCAGACTGCGCCGATCTGATCGCCGGGTGTCCCGATCGACGCCCGGCGATTTTCGTCGCAAGGGCCCGCCATGGCGTTCTTTCTTTTGGCTAAAACAGCCACTATGGTCCGCGCAGATTTGAGACCATTGCAAGGACCGACTTTGTTTCGCAACCGCCGCATATTCCCCTTCGCCCTCGTCATGGTGCTGGCCTTCCAGCCCCTTGTCGCAGCCTGCTACGCTCTCCCGGCATTCGCCCAGGAGGTCGTGCCGGCGCGTGACGATGTCGTCGAGAGCGTCAGCGCCCAGATCACCGAAGCGGAGAAGGCGCTCGGCGTCGTCGAGGGACAGGTCGAGGAGCGCAAGAACGACGACGCGGCGCTGGTCGACATCAAGGTCAAGGCCGATGAACTCATCCGCCAGCTGCTGAAGATCTCGGTCGAACTGAGGCCACGCTTCAACGACGTCAAGGCGCGGCTGGCCCAGCTCGGCGAAAAGCCGGCCGAGGGCGAGCCGGAAGAGGCACCGGCCGTCACCGAGGAACGCAACCGGCTCAACGCCACGCGGCTCGAGATCAATACGTTGACCGGGCGGGCGGAAGACCTGTCGATCCGCGCCTCCAACCTCTCCGACACCATCACCGACCTCAGGCGCCAGCTGTTCACCGAGCGCCTGTTCGAGCATACCGAGATCTCGGGCGACGTGCTCGACGACGCGATCAACGTGTTCTCTTCCGAGCTCAGCGATTTCAACCGCACGGTCAGCAGCTGGTTCTCGTTCATCTGGAAATTCAAGCGCGTGCCGCTCGGCACGGCGGTGATGCTATCGCTGGTGATGGCGTTGGTGTTGCTGGCCGCGGAATACCGCCTGTTCGGCTCGCTGATCCGCCGCGATCCGGCCGAGAGCAATCCCAGCTATATGAGCCGGTTCTCGGTCGCCTTCTGGTCGACCATCCTGCCGGCGCTGGCGCTCGGCGCCTTCCTGGTGGCGAGCTTCTTCTTCCTCGACACGTTCAATGTGTTGCGGCCGGACATCGCGCCGATCGCCGCGGCGCTGTTCGGCTTTGCCGGGCTCGTCTTCTTCGTCGCCATGCTGGCGCGCGCCGTGCTTGCGCCGAAGGCGCCGAGCTGGCGGCTGGTCAGGCTGTCGAACAAGGGTGCACGCGACCTGAATTTCGCCGTGCTCTCCATGGCAGTCGTCAACGGCTCCGATTACGTGCTCGGCGCGGTGAGCGAGACGCTGAGTTCGCCCGTCGTTTTGACGGTGATGAAGAGCTTCATCTCGTCGGTGATCGTCGGGCTGATCGTCTTCATCGTCTCGTTCCTGCGCCCGGTGCTGAGCGACAGCGGCGATCCGGCCGAGCGCGGCCGGCCCTGGCCGAAGACCATCGCCATCTCGTTCCGCGTCATCGGCATCGGCCTGATCCTGCTCAGCGCCATCGGCTATGTCGGGCTTTCGCGCTTCCTGGCGACCCAGATCGTGCTCACCGGCGCGGTCGTCGCGACCATGTATATCGGCATCCTGTCCGGCAAGGCGATCTCGGCGCCCAACCAGTTCGGCGAGACGCGGGTCGGCCGGTTCCTGCAGCGGCGCTTCAACCTGAAGCCGGTCGGCCTCGACCAGGCGGGCATCGCGGCCGGTCTGGCCATCTATGTCTTCGCGCTTTCGATCGGCATTCCGCTCATCCTGATCTCCTGGGGCTTCCAGCCGCGCGACCTCGAAATCTGGCTGATCAACATCTTCACCGAGATCAATATAGGCACGATCCGAATCTCGATCTTCGGCATCCTGGGCGGCATCCTTTTGTTCAGCCTCGGCCTGGTTGCCACGCGCTGGCTGCAGAAATGGCTCGACGGCAATGTCATGGCCCGCTCGCAGGTCGATGCCGGCGTGCGCAACTCGGTCAAGACCGGGGTCGGCTATCTCGGCACCGGCATTGCCGGGCTGATCGGCATTTCCGCGGCCGGCATCGACTTGTCGAGCCTCGCCCTGGTCGCCGGCGCCCTGTCGCTCGGCATCGGCTTCGGCCTGCAGAACATCGTCTCCAACTTCGTCTCCGGCCTGATCCTTCTGGTCGAACGGCCCTTCAAGGTCGGCGACTGGGTGGCGACCGGCACGACGGAGGGCTTCGTGCGGCGCATTTCGGTGCGCGCGACCGAGATCGAGACGTTCCAGCGCCAGTCGATCATCGTGCCGAACTCCGAGCTGATCAACGCGCCGGTCGGCAACTGGACCCATCGCAACAAGCTCGGCCGCATCGAGATCCCGGTCAGTGTCTCCTATGAAAGCGACCCGCGCCAGGTGATGGACCTGCTGATGGAGATCGCGCTCGCCCATCCAGGCCTGCTGCGCAATCCGGAACCGGTGGTGCTGTTCAACGGCTTTGGTGCGTCCTCGCTCGATTTCGAGCTGCGCGGTTTCATCGGCGACGTGCTGGGCGCCCTGCCGATCCGCAACGAATTGCGGGTGACAATCCTGGAACGGTTCCGCTCGAAGGGCATCCTCATGCCCTATCCCCATCAGGAGGTGCATCTGCATCTAGACGAGGATGCCCGACGTGCTTTTGGCGGACGGGCCGGTGTACGCCAGCCGGAAACCCGGACGGATTTGCGCGATCCGCCGGATGATGACAAGATCCTGCCATGAACGGCATGTTCAGCAGGCGTTCAGGGGAAGCATATTAGAAGAGGGCATGCCTGATCGACCAGCAACAGTCGGCGGACGGGCAAAACGAGAGGGCGGCGCAGAAAGCGCCGAATGCGCAATGATCAAGTTTCTGGCAGCCACAGTGGTCCTTTTCGGCGCGACGAGCGGTGCCTGGGCTGCGTCGATATCCAATGCCGGCTCGAACGCCGTCGTCCTGACCGTCGTCGAAGACGGCAACCGCACCGAAGTCGCGATCGATGCCGGCGCCTCCGAGACCATCTGCCCGTCGGGCTGCTTCCTCACCCTGCCGAACGGCGACCGCATCGGCCTGGAAGGCGGCGAGACCGTCGAGATCAAGGATGGTGCGGCCACCGTCAAGTAGCCGGCTCTCCATCCGCAGACCGAATCGTCAGTAAACAGCGCCCGGCCAAGTCCGGGCGCTTTTGTCTGTGCAGATCACAGCAACCGGCCGACGGTCCACCGGGCAGGACACCCGATTTGGCCATCAGGATGCGGCATCTTGTCTTCGACCAGCTGCAGACCAAGCAATCGTCAAAAAGGGGCAGAAGTGACGCCGGCGTTTTTATGGCGAATTAATCTTAGCATGTTTCGATCGCGTATCGTCGATTAACGGATCTGCAAGCCGCACAGGCTAAATTGCCAATAGTTCTCTCAGGTTGAAGGCGCGTCATGGCTTTTCTAGGCATTTCTGGAATGCAATATTCCGGAGAAACTTTCCCCGATGTTCGAATCATTGTTGCCGAGGATTCGAACGTCTTCACGTCCATGATCAGCACGCGCATGAGGGAGCTGTTCGGCATCAATGTCGAGATCTGCAGAACCTTCGAGGACCTGCAGGCCGCCAACGAGCTGTCGGAAGAAGCCGTCACGCTGGCCATCTCCAACATCAACCTGCCCGGCGCGGAAAACGGCGAGGCGCTCGAATATCTGATCGACCAGAACATTCCGGTCGTCGTCTTTACCGGCACCTTCCAGGAACAGACCCGCGAGAAGCTGCTCGCCAAGGACATTGTCGACTACATCCTCAAGGACAATATCTTCGCCGTCGAGATGCTGGGCGAGTCGGTCTACCGCTTCCTGACCAACCACCGCCATCACGTGCTGATCGTTGACGACAGCCCGACGGCGCGGGCGCTGCTCTCCAGCCGCCTGAAGCGTTACAATTTTCGCGTCAGCACCGCCGAAAGCGGTGCCAAGGCGCTCGAGATCCTCAAAGCCAATCCGGATATCGGCCTCGTGGTGACGGACTACAACATGCCCGACATCGACGGCTTCGAGCTGACGCGGCGCATCCGTGGCGCCCGCGGCAGCCACGAGCTTCGCATCATCGGCGTGTCGTCCTCGACAAATCGCCTGCTGTCCGCCCGCTTCCTCAAGGTCGGCGGCAACGACTTCATGCTGCGTCCGTTCATCGACGAAGAGTTCTACTGCCGCGTCAACCAGAACCTCGACACGCTCGTGCAGATCAAGGCGGCGACGGCGCGCAGATAAGCTGCCGGACCGGGAAATATCGTCGAATTTTGCCGATCCGGGGAGAAGACCCCGGATCGGCGGTTGCCTGTTCTCTACGCATTCTTTTTTTGAAAACCGACTGATTTCCGAAGGCAAATACAATGTCACTGCCGAGCGAACCGTCACCGGGACCACAATCCGCCGCGCGCAAACGTGCGCATGTGCTTGTGATCGAAGATTCCCGCACTTTTTCTTCCTTGCTCTGCCATCGCTTCGAGAAGGAGCACGGGCTCAAGGTGACGCATTGCGCGTCGACCAAGGCGTTCCACGAGGCGGCAGAGGCGACGGACCAACCCTTCGATGCGGCAGTGGTCGATCTCAATCTTCCCGATTCGCCCGACGGCCAGATCCTCGACGAAGTCGTGGCCATGGGCATTCCGGCGGTCGTCTTCACCGCCGATTTCAACCGCCACATGCGCGAGCGCCTGGTCGAGCGCGGTGTGGCCGACTATGTGATCAAGAACAACGAGCGTGCCGTCGACATGGTCGTCTCGGCCGTCGAGCGTGTTCTCTCCAACCGCCATGTGCGGGTGCTGGTGGTCGATGACGTGGCTTCGGCGCGCAAGATGCTGACCGACCTGCTCAGGGTGCAGCAGTTCCAGGTCTTCGAGGCGACGACGGGCAGCGAAGCCCTCGACATGCTGGTGCGCCATCCCGGTATCGACATGGTCATCACCGACTACAATATGCCGGACATGGACGGCTACGAGCTCACCCGCCGCATCCGCCGCGAACACGGCTCCGACCGGCTGCGGATCATCGGCATCTCGTCCTCCGCTGATCGTCTCCTGTCGGCAAGCTTCCTCAAGGCCGGCGCCAACGACTTCGTCTATCGGCCCTTCGTGGTCGAGGAACTGCAGTGCCGGATCGGCCACAATATCGAGACGCTGTCGCAGATGCGCCAGCTGCGGCTCGCGGCCTTCAGCGACTATCTGACGGGCCTGCGCAATCGCCGCCACTTCTTCGACGAAGGGCCGGCCCGCGTCGCGAGCTGCCTCGAGCGGGGCGAGGCCTGCAGCATGGCCATGCTCGACATCGACCATTTCAAGCAGCTCAACGACACCTATGGCCACGAGATCGGCGACCGGGTGCTGAAGGCCGTCGCAACTAGGCTGTCGAGCCTGGTGGAAGACAGTGACTACCTGCTGGCGCGGCTCGGCGGCGAGGAGTTCGGCATCCTGCTGACCGGCATGGATTGCGAGAGCGCGAGCCTGTTCTGCGAAACCGTGCGCCGCTGCATCGCCGAATTGCGGGTCGCGCTCGACGATACCGACATCGCGGTGACCGCCTCGATCGGGGTTGCGGAAGTGGCGGGGCTGGAGAACTTCAGCAACTACCTCAATGCGGCCGACCAGTTCCTCTATCTGGCCAAGCGCTACGGCCGCAACCGGGTCTATTCCGACAACACGCTGCTTCGCATGCTGGCGACCGGCGGCTGAGGGCTTGGTGCATTTCTGATTTCCGCCCGAGATCGGGCGGGGCGCTGGCAATCGCCGGCGCGCTGCCTATATAGGGCTGACGATCTTCCTCCCATCCGGAGTCTCCGGCCATGGCCCCCATCATTTCCGTACGTTCCCTTTCCAAGACCTATGCCAACGGGTTCAAGGCGCTCGACAACGTGTCGCTCGACATCGAGGAGGGCGAGATCCTCGCCTTGCTCGGCCCGAACGGCGCGGGCAAGACGACGCTGATCTCGATCATCTGCGGCATCGCCAATCCGAGCGAAGGCTCGGTGACGGTGGACGGCTATGACGTCGTACGCGACTTCCGCAAGACCCGCGGCCTGATTGGCCTCGTGCCGCAGGAGCTGACTACCGACATGTTCGAAACCGTGGTCAACACGGTGAGCTTTTCCCGCGGCCTGAATGGCAAGAAGCCGGCGCCGGAGCATATCGACAACCTGCTGCGTGAGCTGACGCTGTTCGAGAAGCGCAACAATGCATTGCGCGAACTGTCGGGCGGCATGAAGCGCCGGGTGCTGATCGCCAAGGCGCTGTCGCACGAGCCGCGCATCCTCTTCCTCGACGAACCGACTGCCGGCGTCGACGTCAGCCTGCGCAAGGACATGTGGCAGCTGGTGCGGCGCCTCCGCGAAGGGGGCGTGACCATCATCCTCACCACGCACTATATCGAGGAAGCGCAGGAGATCGCCGACCGCATCGGCATCATCGACCGCGGCCGGCTGATGCTGGTCGAGGACAAGGACACGCTGATGCGCAAGCTCGGTGGCAAGCAGCTGAGCATCGAGCTGAAGGCGCCGATCGGCGAGATACCCGAGGCGCTGTCCGCCTGGAACCTGTCGCTGTCCGAGACCGGCGAGCAGCTGGTCTATCAGTATGACGACGAGAGCAATCACGGCGGCATCGCGCGGCTGCTCGCAGCCGTCGAGGCGGCCGGCATCGGCTTTGCCGACCTGTCGACCCACCAGACCTCGCTGGAGGACATTTTCGTTTCCCTGATCGGAGAAGGCAGATGAATTTCGAAGCGATCAAGGCGATCTATTATTACGAGATGGCGCGCACGCGCCGCACCCTGCTGCAAAGCGTGGTTTCGCCGGTCATTACCACGGCGCTGTACTTCATCGTCTTCGGCGCGGCCGTCGGCTCGCGCATGGAGCCGGTCGACGGCGTCGGCTATGGCGGTTTCATCACCCCCGGCCTGATCATGCTGACGCTGATCACCCAGTGCGTGGCGAACGGCTCGAGCGGCATCTATTTCCCGAAATTTACCGGTACGATCTACGAGATCCTCTCGGCCCCGATCGCCATGACGGAAATCCTCATCGGCTATGTCGGCGCGGCGGCGACCAAGGGCATGATCATCGGCCTGATCATTCTCGCCACGGCAGCCTTCTTCGTCGACCTGCGCATCGAACATCCGGTCCTGATGCTGTTCTTCATGCTGCTGACGGCGATCGCCTTCAGCCTGGCCGGCTTCATCATCGGCATCTGGGCGAAGAATTTCGAACAGCTGAGCATGGTGCCGATGCTGGTCGTTCCGCCGCTGACCTTCCTCGGCGGCACTTTCTATTCGGTGAGCGTATTGCCGCCCTTCTGGCAGACGGTCAGCCATTTCAATCCGGTGCTCTATCTGGTGAGCGGCTTCCGCTGGAGCTTCTTCGAGGTGTCGGACGTGCATCCGCTGATCAGCCTTGGCATGATCGGCCTGTTCCTCGCCATCTGCATCGGCTTTCTCGCCTGGGTGTTCCGCACGGGCTACAAGCTGCGCGCCTGACCGCCGTTCAGTCGCGCAGGCGCAGTTCGTCGCTCTGCATCTGCAGCGAGCCGAGCGTCGACAGGAAGCTCATGCCGAGCAGGCTCTGGTCGAGCTGACCCTGCTCGATCACCGCGGCCTGGATGCCTTCGCGCAGGATCGGGCCAAGCGCCACCTGCCGCAGGCGGACCGGCGCCGCCATGGCCCGGCCGTTGGCGGTGAGGATCGTCTGAGTGAAGGCGAGGTCGGCGGGATCGATGCCGATGCGCATGGCATCCTCGTAGCGCAGCGCCACGGCGCTGGCGCCGGTGTCGATCAGCACCGGGACCGATACCCCGTTCACGTCGACCGAGGTCTCGAAATGCCCGCCGAGCGACTTGTGCAGGATGACTTCCGCCGTGCCCTCGCTGGTGGTGACGACGACGGCGCGGCCGGGAATGAGGCCTGCCAGCAGCCGGTCTCCGATTGAATGCAATTCCATGCGATAGAGATAGCCGGTGACGAGCGCCAAGATGATCAGCAGCCAGACGGCGAGCTGCCGGGCGCTTTCACCCAGCGAGCGGCGCGAGGCGATGAGGCCGACCGACAGCAGGGCCGCGAAAGGCAGCAGGCGGATGAAGCTGCCGAAATCCTCGTTGGCCATGCCGAAGCTCTGTCCGCTGTCATGGTTGACGACGAGCACGGCGAGGCCGAAGCCGAGAATGGCAAGAACGATGATCAGCCGCATCAGTAGGTCTCCCGCTCCCTGGCCATGCGGCTGCGGCGGGTCTCGCGGCGCGGCTTGCGCTCGACGGTCTCGAGGCGCGCGGGCAGGGCTTCCATGATCGCGCGGCGCTCGGCGTCGGTATAGCTCGTCCAGGCGCCGATCTCGTCGCCAGTGCGGCCGCAGCCGAAGCAGTAGCCGGTGTTCATGTCGATCGAGCAGACGAGGATGCAGGGCGATTCCATCGGGTGGCCTTGGTTTGCGGGTCCGAACTATATCGGGTGCTCAGCTGGCCATGGCAAGGGCCGCAAGCGCTGCGATCTCCGTCAGCTGCTGGGTCGCGCCGATCGTGTCGCCGGTGTGACCTGAGAGCCTGCGGCGGACCTTGGCGGTAAAGGCGGCGGCGGCGACGGCTGCGACCAGCACGGCGAGGAAATAGGCGAACAGCGAGGCGGAGGGGACCGCAAGGGCGGCGGCGAGCACTAGGCCGGTGACCAGCGCGCTGTTCAGCGACGACTTGAGCGGCGCGCCGGCCGCGACCGCCAGTCCGCCGGTGCGCGCCGGCGGCAGTGCCGACCAGTGCCATACCATCAGCGCGCGGCTGAGCGCGGCGACGGCCAGCAGGCAAAGCGCTGCGGCGAGGGGGGCAAGCTCGGTTGCCAGCTGGGCGATCGCTGCGGCGCGCATGCCGTAAGCGACGACCAGCGCGACGGCGCCATAGGAGCCGATGCGGCTGTCCTTCATGATCGCCAGCGCATGCTCGCGGTCGCGGCCGCCGCCCATGCCGTCGGCGGCGTCCGACAGGCCGTCCTCATGCAGAGCGCCGGTGACGACCGCCTGCACGGCAAGCGCGGCAAAGGCGGCAAGCAGCGGGCTCGCGTCGAGCAGAAGCATGAGGCCGAGGGTTACAGCGGCCGGCAGGGCGATCAGCAGGCCGGCCAGCGGAAAGGCCCTGACGCCGCGCGACAGGCTGCCGTCATGGCCCTCGAAAACGCGGGCCGGCACGGTGATACGGCTGAGGAAGGAGACCGCCCGGGCGGTGTCGGTCAGATAGGCACGCCAATCCATGGGATCGGTTCACTCCATTGCAAAGACGACGGTCGGCACCGTTTTTTGGCTTGTTGCGGCAGGGCGCGGTCCGTATTAGAGGAGCCAACAAAGCCCGATTTCGACGCAGATTACAAGGAAGCCTTGCTCATGACCGTGACCGGCCTGCCATTCGACGATTTCCGCGCGCTGTTGCGTGACCTGCCCGGTCCCGATACCGCGGCGCTGGTGGCGGCGCGCGAGCGTGACCGGCAGCTGACCAAGCCGGCCGGCGCGCTGGGGCGGCTCGAGGAGATCGCCTTCTGGCTCGCCGCCTGGACCGGCCGTCCGCCGGCCGTCACGCGTCCGCTGGTCGCCATCTTCGCCGGCAATCACGGCGTGACCAGGCACGGCATCACGCCCTATCCGTCGTCGGTGACGCAGCAGATGGTCGAGAACTTCGCCGCCGGCGGGGCGGCGATCAACCAGATCTGCGCGACCTATGACCTCGGGCTGAAGATCTTCGACCTGGCGCTCGACTATCCGACCGGCGACATCACCTGCGAGGCAGCACTCTCCGAGCGCGACTGCGCCGCCACCATGGCCTTCGGCATGGAAGCGATCGCCGGCGGCACGGACCTGCTGTGCATCGGCGAAATGGGCATCGGCAATACGACGATCGCCGCCGCGATCAATCTCGCGCTCTACGGCGGCACGGCCGAGGAGTGGGTCGGTCCGGGCACCGGATCGGAAGGCGAGGTGCTGAAGCGCAAGATCGACGCGGTGAAGGCCGCCGTCGAATTCCACCAGGACCATCTCGGCGATCCGCTCGAGATCCTGCGACGCCTCGGCGGGCGCGAGATCGCCGCCATGGCGGGCGCCATCCTCGCCTGCCGCATGCAGAAGATCCCCGTGCTGATCGACGGCTATGTCGCGACCTCGGCGGCGGCCATCCTCAAGGCCGCCAATCCGTCGGCGCTCGACCACTGCCTGATCGGCCACGTGTCCGGCGAGCCGGGCCACCTGAAGGCAATCGAAAAGCTCGGCAAGACGCCGCTCCTGGCGCTCGGCATGCGGCTCGGCGAAGGTACGGGTGCGGCGCTCGCCGCCGGCATCGTCAAGGCTGCCGCCGCCTGCCATTCCGGCATGGCGACCTTCCAGAGCGCCGGGGTATCCACGAAGTCCGATGGCTAACGACGCGCGCGACAAGAAAGCCGCGGCCAAGGCCGCGGCGGCGATCGAGAAGAAGACGGGCATCGCCCATTTCTTCGCAGCCGGTCGCTATTCCTTCCAGGGCTTTCGCCGGCTGATCGGCGAGGCGGCGTTTCGCCACGAACTGCTGGCGCTGGTCGTCGGCCTGGGGCTGTTTGCCTATGTCGGTGCGACGCTTGGCGAATTCGTCACCTTCATCATCCTGATGCTGGTGCTGTTCTGCGTCGAGGCGGTCAATACGGCGATCGAGGAACTGGTCGACCGCATCTCGCCGGAAATCTCGACGGTCGGCCGCAATGCCAAGGATCTCGGTTCGTTTGCCGTCTTCTGCCTGCTGGTGGCGAATGGGCTCTATGCCGGCTACGTCGTGTTCTTCGCCGCCTAGAAACGCACCTTCGCGACCACCGCGCGGTGGTCGGACGGCCATGGCGTGACGACGATATCGGCCTCCGGCTGCTTTTCGCCGACGATTGAAACACTCAGCGTCTCCAGCTTCGGGCTGCGGCCGAAGACGTAGTCGATCCGGTCGTGATGGTCGTCCTTGGCGGTCGGCTCGGACGCGGGCGTCCAGGTGAAGGCGGGCTTGGCCACTTCGTCGCGATAGGCGGCGCGCAGCAGGTCGGTCATGCCGGCGTCCTGCTCGATCCTCAGCGCAGACGGATATTTCACCGCCATCGGCTGGTGGCTGGCCTTGACGGCGGCCTCGGTCCAGTCGCGATAGGACGGCTCGTTGAAATCGCCGAAGAGGAAGACGGCATCGGAGCCTTCCGCCTGTTTCATGTCCTTCATCACCAGATCGAGCGCGGGGCCGCGCGCCTTGGTCGCCGCAGCGACCGCTTCATCGGCGGTCTTCAGGAAGGGTGCTGGGCCGTAGTCGATGCCGAGCAGCTGGTAGGGCTGGTAGGGGAAGTCGGTGAGGTGGATGTTGAACGCGTACACCTTGCGGCCGTTGACGTCGATCTCTGCCCCGAGATCATTGTCGGTCGGCTTGCCGATCGGGTAGCGGCTGATGATCGCGTTGGCCCAGAGCGCCGGGTTGGTCTTCGTCTGATCGTAGTAGTGGAAGCCCAGCGCCTTGGCGAGTTCCCTGGCGACGCTCGGGCCGGTCGGCACGCAGTCGTCGGCGTCGCAGACGTCGGGTTCAGGCTTGGTTTCCTGGATGCCGATAATGTCGGCGCCGGCGGCGCGGATCACGACGGCCGTCTCGGACACGTCCTTCTCCTCGTTGGCGCCGCCGCCCCAGATGTTGAAGCTCATGACCGTTAGTTCGGTCGGGGTATCGGCGGCCATAGCCGGTGCGCCGGCGAGCGCCGTCGAGATGAGCATTGCGAACAGCAGCTTGGCCATGGAGATCTCCCGAATCCGTCGATTTTCGCCGACGATAGGCGGGATCGATGACAGACGCACGAAAGAAAAATGATTGGCGCGTAAGGCTGGACGCAGCCCGCGCTTAGGCGAACTGGCGCTTGCGCGGCTCGACCGCCTGGGTCTCGGTCACGGCCGGCAGGCTTTCCAGCACGCGCCGCGCCGGCAGGATGGCGATGACCTCGGTGCCTTCGCGCAGCTTCGACTTGAGCTTGAATTCGCCGCCGTGCTTGGCAAGGATCGCCTGGACGATCGGCAGGCCAAGGCCGGTGCCCTGTTCGGCGCTCTTGATGGCGATCGAGCCCTGGCCGAAGGCGGACAGCACGACCGGGATCTCGTTTTCCGGAATGCCGGGGCCGTTGTCGCGGATGGAGACATACTGGCCGCCGCCCGCGGTCCAGCCGGCCTTGACGTGGATTTCGCCGCCCTGGGGGGTGAACTTGACCGCGTTGGACAGCAGGTTGAGTACGACCTGACGCATGGCCTTCTCGTCGGCCCAGACGGCCGGCAGGTCGGGCTCGAACTGTTCCTCGATGGTTATGTTCTTGGCCTTGGCGCGCAGCTGCACCATGCCGACGCAGTCCTCGGCGAGGTCGAGCAGAGACACGACTTCCTCGTTCAGCTCGTATTTGCCGGCCTCGATGCGCGACAGGTCGAGGATCTCGTTGATCAGGTCGAGCAGGTGCTGGCCGGAGCGATGGATGTCGCCGGAGTATTCCTTGTAGAGCGGATTGTTGAGCGGGCCGAGCACTTCCGTCGCCATGACCTCGGAGAAGCCGAGAATGGCGTTGAGCGGGGTCCTGAGCTCGTGCGACATCGAGGCGAGGAAACGGGACTTGGCGAGATTTGCTTCTTCGGCGCGGCGGCGCGCTTCGTCAGACAGCGATTTCGCCACTTCGAGCTCGGCGATCAGGTCGTCCTTTTCCGTCTGGTAGGAGAGGAGCTTGAGGTTTGCCTGATGCAGCCGGCTGGTGATGTAGATGAAGAAGATCAGCGCGGTGGTGAACAGCGCAGTGACGCCGATGTCGAGCGCATTCCGTGTGGTGATTGCCACATAGACGAGAGCGCCGACGGTCGGCAGGAAACCGAACAGAACCGCCTGGCGCAGCAGCATGTTCGACATGGCCGTGACCGACAGCACGATCAGCAGGGCCGCGCCCTTGTAGAGCAGGAAGGTGTCACCGCTGCAGGCGGTACAGGACTGCAGCGAGAAGAAGGCCCAGCAGACGCCCATCGCGGCCTGGCCGGCAAGCAGCAGACGGCGCCACTTGACGAGGTTCGCGGTGGTCAGGTCATGGCGCGCGGCGCGCTTGACGAGGAGGATGTTGAGCGCGTGGACGGTGAGCGTCGCCAGCGTCCAGAGGAAAAGCGTCGGATCGGGATTGATGTAGGCGCCGAATCCGCTGACCATGAGGATGACGATCGGCATCACGGCCGCACCCTGCAGGGTGGCGCCGACATGCATGCCGAGCATCTCGCTCTCGAACAGCATCGTCCCGGCCTTGTTCGACTGCAAGCGTTCGCGCGTCGTCCGGACCGCCTTCGCCACAGCCGTGTTGCGATGGCCGCGGGAGAGGTCGACGATGTTCTTGTCAGTCGAGGTTGGGACGCCTTTACTCATATTCGGATGGTCACTTGTCGCGGATCAGGCGAAATTAGCGGGAAATTCTTAAGAAGATGCTGTCGAAAAGGATTTGTTTGCCATGATTGCCAAGGCTTCGTTGTTGAAATGGGCCGAAATGTGAAGCGTGCATGGCGCGTGGCGCGCGATGTCGTCGTCGGGTTTTCCATGCTTTTCCTTGGCCTTCTGATCGCCGCCAAGCTGGAGAACGACAATCGGCAGACCGTCGCCGGGCATTTCATCGCGGTGGACGGCGACACGCTGATGCAGGCGGGGGCACGGTTCCGGCTGGAGGGGATCGACGCGCCGGAGATCGGGCAGAGCTGCGGACCGGCAGAAGCGCCGACCGCCTGCGGCGAGATCGCAAAGCGAAGGCTTGCAGAATGGGTGGCGCGAAGCGATTTCTCCTGCAGCGGCGGCGAGCGCGACCGCTATGATCGCCTTCTGGTTCGCTGTAGGGCAGGCGCGGCCGACGTCAATGCGGCGCTGGTCAGCGACGGGTTCGCCGTCTCCTATGGCGACTACGGTCGCGAGGAGGCGGCGGCGCGGCTCGACGGTGTGGGGCTTTGGGCTGGCGAATTCCAGCGGCCGGCCGACTGGCGACGCAGCCATCAGGCCGGGGTGGGTCCTGAGGAGAGCGAGCATTCGCCGGGTTTTCTGGCTTCCCTTGGCCGCTGGCTTGGTGTCAACTGAGCCAAAATCGCGGGAGGTATCATGAAACTCTATGACGGCGGGCGGGCGCCCAATCCACGCCGGGTCACGGTGTTCCTCAAGGAAAAGGGGATCGAGGTCGAGATCGTGCCGGTCGACATGGGTTCGTTCGGGCACAAGTCGCCCGAGATCACGTCGAAGAACCCGCTGCAGCGACTGCCGGTCCTCGAACTCGACGACGGGACGATCCTGTGCGAATCGGTTGCCATCTGCCGCTATTTCGAGGAGATCCAGCCCGACCCGCCGCTATTCGGCATCGACGCCAAGGACAAGGCGCTGGTGGAGATGTGGAACCGGCGGGCGGAACTGAGCTTCTTTGCCGCGGTGGCTGCGGCCTTCCGCCACCTGCATCCCGCTATGCGCGAATGGGAGGTGCCGCAGGTGCCGGAATGGGGGGAGGTCAACAAGCCGAAGGTGCTGGACTTCCTGCGCTTCCTCGACGGCGAGCTGGCGACCCGCGAATTCATCGCCGGGCCGCGCTACACGATCGCCGACATCACCGCGATGATCGCCTTCGAATTCATGAAGCCGGCGAAGATCACCTGTCCGGAGGAACTGACGCATGTGTGGCGCTGGTACAAGGCCGTGCATGAGCGGCCGAGCGCTGCCCTCTGAACGGTCGCATGATGGAAGAGGCTGGTGCTGCCGAGGGCATGGACGAGGCGTTGGATCCGCTCCGGCGCGCCATTGCCGCCTGCCGCATCTGCCGCGACTGCGCGGCCGGCGGGCCTGACAATCGCCTGCCGCACGAGCCGCGCCCGGTGGCCATCATCTCCTCGCAGGCCCGCATCCTGATCGCCGGCCAGGCGCCGGGATTGAGGGTGCACGAGACGGGCCTGCCGTTCAACGACGCCTCCGGCGACCGGCTTCGCCAGTGGCTCGGCGTCGATCGGGAGACCTTCTACGATCGCCGCCGTTTCGCCATCGTGCCCATGGGTTTCTGCTTTCCCGGTTACAACGAAAACGGCCACGACCTGCCGCCAAGGCGCGAATGCGCGCCGCACTGGCGCGAGACGGTGGTGGCGGCCATGCCGCAGATCGAGCTGGTGCTGGCGATCGGCCAATATGCGCAAGCCTGGCATCTGGGCGGGCGCCGGCGAAAGACGATGACCGAAACGGTGCAGCATTGGCGCGACTACTGGCAGGGCAATGTCGAGGGGCCGAAGGTGCTGCCGCTGCCGCATCCGAGCTGGCGCAATACCGGCTGGCTGAAGCGTCATCCCTGGTTCGAGGCCGAGGTTCTGCCGGTGCTGAAGCGCGAGGTGGAGAAGCTCGCGGCCTGAAACGATTTTCTTTGCTTTAACGGATTTTCAGCTATACCGAGAAAATTATTCGAAAGGCTTTGGCATGGACAGACTCGACCGAAAAATTCTCCGCATCCTTCAGGAAGACTCCACTCTGGCCGTCGCCGACCTGGCGAAGAAGGTCGGATTGTCGACCACGCCGTGCTGGCGGCGCATCCAGAAGATGGAGGAGGACGGCATCATCCGTCGCCGCGTCGCGCTTCTCGATCCGGTCAAGGTCAATACCAAGGTTACCGTCTTCGTCTCGATCCGCACCTCAAGCCATTCGATCGAATGGCTGAAGCGCTTTTCCGAAGTGGTGGCGGAATTCCCTGAAGTCGTCGAGTTCTACCGCATGAGCGGCGACGTCGACTACCTGCTGCGCGTCGTCGTGCCTGATATCGCCGCCTATGACGCCTTCTACAAGCGCATGATCGCCAAGATCGAGATCCGCGACGTGTCGTCTGCCTTCGCCATGGAGCAGATCAAGTACACGACGGAACTGCCGCTCGACTACATGCTGCTCGACAACCAGCGCAATTCCGAAGACTGAGGCACGCGCAGAGCCTCAGGGCTTCAGCCGCTTCAGGATCTTTTCGCTCGTCAGTTCGCGCACGGCATCCTTGCCGATCCAGCGTGCCGTCCTGTCGTCGCTCGCCGCCAGTTTTTCGGCGAGCGCCAGTGCCGGTGCGTGGCAGGTGCGGTTGCGCTTGCCGATATTGCGCAGCGCCCAGTTCACCGCCTTGCGGACGAAGTTGCGCGGGTCGGTCGCGTGTTTCTCGATCAGCGGCAGATAGCCGAGCAGGGCCCGATCCGGCTCGTCCTTGTTATGGACCGTGGCGCCAGCGATCATGGCGAAGGCGGTGCGGCGGACATATTCGCGCTCGTCGGCGGCGAATTCCGCGACAAGATCGCGCCAGTATGGCGTCTCGGTGAAGAGATCAGCGGCCGTGTCGACGATCTCCCACGAATTGAAGTCGCCGGCCCAGGCGCGCACCTCATCCGCGCTCAGCACCTTGGGATCGGCGGTGAGGATGGCCAGCATGCGGGCGTCGCGCAGGCCCGTGTCCCACAGGGCGAGCGCCCGGCGGTGGTCGCGCTTCACCTGCCGAACGAGGGCCTGCATCTGCGGCGTCGTGATGCCGAGCGCCGTGGTCGTGTCGATGCCGAACCGGGCCATGCCGGCAATATTGGCTTCGTTGCGCAACAACTGGAGACAGGCGACGATCTCGTCGACCGAAGATGCAGGCGTCAGCGTCATTTCTTTTCGAGCCTTGCTAGCAGCGAGGACGTATCCCAGCGACTGCCGCCGAGCTTCTGCACTTCGCCGTAGAACTGGTCGACCAAGGCGGTGACGGGCAGGGCCGCGCCGTTGCGGCGGGCCTCGGACAGCACGATGTCGAGATCCTTGCGCATCCAGTCGACGGCAAAGCCGAACTCGTACTTGCCCTCGTTCATCGTCTTGTGGCGGTTCTCCATCTGCCAGGAACCGGCCGCCCCCTTGGAGATGACTTCGATGACCTTTTCGATGTCGAGGCCGGCCTTCTTGCCGAAGTGAATGCCCTCGGCAAGGCCCTGGACGAGGCCGGCGATGCAGATCTGGTTGATCATCTTGGTGAGCTGGCCGGATCCCACCGGACCCATCAGACCGACCATGCGGGCAAAGGCGTCGATCACCGGCTTTGCCTTGTCGAAGGTCTCCGGATCGCCGCCGCACATCACTGTCAGCACGCCGTTCTCGGCGCCAGCCTGGCCGCCGGAGACGGGTGCGTCGATGAAGCCGCAGCCCTTTGCCGCTGCCGCCTCGGCCAGCTCGCGCGCGACCTCGGCGGATGCGGTGGTGTTGTCGACCAGGATGGCGCCGGACTTCATTCCGGACAGCGCGCCGTCCTTGCCGATCGTCACCGAGCGCAGGTCGTCGTCATTGCCGACGCAGGTGAAGACGAAATCGGCATCCCTTGCCGCTTCGGCCGGGGTGGCCGCGGCCTTGCCGCCGAACTGGGCGACCCATTTCTCGGCCTTGGCGGCGGTGCGGTTATAGACGGTGACGTCGTGTCCGCCCTTGGTCTTCAGGTGCCCCGCCATCGGGTAACCCATGACGCCCAAACCGATGAATGCGACCTTGGCCATGCTCAGAATTCTCCTGCCTCGTGTTTCGTGCGGGCAGGATTAAAGCATTGCGCGGCGAAGGAAAAGCGCGGCAGGCCGGGCAGCGGTTCTCACAAGCCGGAAACTTTCAGCAGGTAGGCGATGATGTCGGCGCGCATGGCCGGATCGGGCGCCTTGTGGTCGGCGAGAAAGCCGTCGAGATAAGCGGTCTTGGCCGCCGCGCCATCGCCGCCGATCATCGGGATGAGGCGGTCGACGCTGCGGTGGCAGCGCGCGCAAGCCTTCGCATAGGCGGCTTCGCCGGCGACGGGATCGCCCGCGGCTTGAGCCATTCCGGTCAGACAGAGAAGAAAGGCGAGAGACATGGCGCGGATCATGGGAGACCTCTGATGAGAAGAGACGGGGCCGCCTCCGGTGTGCCCCTCAGCTTCTCATCAAATCAAAGGCGCGGCAATTGGCTCAGCCCTTGAGCCGCGCGATCACCAGGTGGCCCGGGGAGGGATTGCCGTCCTGCATGCGCACATTGATGTCGGATATCTCGACGATCTCGAAGCCGGTCGAGGCCAGCCGTTCGCGGATATAGGCTTCCGAATGGGCGAAGCGCTGGTGCGGACCGACCATGTAGGGCCGTCCGGCCAGCACGTCTTCGGGCAGGGTCTCGGATGAGAAGATGAAGAGGCCGCCGGCGACCATGTTTTCCGCCGCACCGAAGAACAGCGGCTCCAGCGCGCCGAGATAGGGCAGCACGTCGGTCGCGGTGATGAGGTCGAAGGCCTCGTCGTCATTGTCCTCGAGGAAATCCTCGACCTCGGCGACGTAGAGCGTCTCGTAGAGATCCTTCTCGTGGGCGATCTCGACCATGTTTTCGGAGATGTCGATGCCGGTGATGTCGTCGACCATGTCGCGCAGCGTGCCGCCGGTGAGGCCCGTGCCGCAGCCGAGGTCGAGCATGCGCTTGAACGGGCCGAGCTCCAGCGCCTGCAGCCGCTGGCGGACCATGGCCGGTACGGCATAGCCGAGCTGTTCGACGAGAATGTCCTCGAAGGCTTCGGCATGCTGGTCGAACAGGGTCTCGACATAGGCGTCGGGCGCCTTCGGCGGCGCTTCGCCGCGGCCGAGCGAGGCGATCCGCACCGAGGCGCCGCCATGGTCCTCGGGGTCGATCGCCAGTACTTCCTCATAGGCCTTGACGGCGGCGTCGATGTCGCCAGCCTTTTCAAGGGCGAGCGCCCGGTTGTAGGCTTCCGCCAATGCGTCTTCGTCGATCTTGGCCATGGGGAAACTCCAATCGTTGCGCGCCGACCGCCGGCGCCCGTTTGGCCAGCCTCTAAAGGGTCGCCGGGCCTTTGGCAATGCGCGAGGCGGGGTGCGTGCCGGAACACGGCCTTGCCGTTCCCCGTTAGGCGGGATAACCACGAAGGTTACACGGGAGATGGGCAGCGGCATGGCGGAACAGGGCGAAATCATCCAGGGTGCGGGCACGATCATCCAGGGGGCCGGCAAGGCGCATGGCGACGGGCCGGCCCTGCCGGCCAATTCGGTCGAAAAAGCCAATATGATCATCCACTACTACCGCGGCGAGATCGGCCGGATGACCAGCTGGCGCGACCGGATCGACCGGACCTCCAACTGGGCCATGACCGTGGTCGCTGGCCTGCTCTCGGTGTCGCTGTCGACGCCGACCTCACATCATGGCGTGGTGCTGTTCGCCATGTTGCTGATTTCGCTGTTTCTGATGATCGAGGCCCGCCGCTACCGCTTCTTCGACGTCTACCGGGCGCGGGTGCGCCAGCTCGAGCGGCACTATTTCGCCCAGGTGCTGAGCCCGCAGGCCGAGCTCAATCCCGACTGGGCGGTGGCGATCGCAGCAAGCCTGCGCAGCCCCGCCTTCCTGATGAGCTATCGCGAGGCGCTGTTCCGCCGCATCCGCCGCAATTATGTCTGGATGTATCTCATCCTGCTGCTGGCCTGGGGCCTGAAGATCTCCAGCCCCAAGCTGCTACCGGACGAGCTCTCGGTCGAGTTCATCCATTCCTTCGGCGATCTGGCGGCCAACGCCACGCTCGGGCCGCTGCCGGGCTGGCTGGTGCTGTCGGCCGTCGCCCTGCTGCACTCTTTGGTGGTCTTCGCAGCACTGCACCGCGAGCCTGATGACGGCGAGTTCGCCCATGGCGAGGTGCATGTCTGAGCGGCGTCAGTGCAGGATGAATTCGCCCCGCAGCGCCCGCCATTCGTTGGCGGCGATCAGGCGCTGGTGCACGTAGCTGACGGAATGCAGCGGACCGTCGAGCTTTTCCTGCCAGAATTTCAGGAAGCCCTTCATCTCGGGGAAGTCCGGCGCCAGATCATAGTGCTGCCAGACATAGGTCTGCAGCAGGGTGGGATGGTCGGGCAGGCGGTAGAGGATTTGCGCCGTCGTCAGGCCGTAGCCCTTCAGCATCAGTTCCATTTCGTTGTTCATGACAACCTCGTCTTCGTTCCCTTTTCCAGAGGACCGGAGCCGGCGGTGTTCCGCTTCGGCGGACCGATCGGCCGCCCGAGGAGCGGCCTGTATCCATGGAAGCAGTGTAAGGTTACCCGAAGCTTAACGAAAGCGGACGTTCTACAAATTCCCCTTCGAAACCAATGAGTTGGCAGCCGGTCCCGCGGAGTGCTGCCAACGCCTGAGGTGGGAACGCGCGAGCGGTCAGCGCTTGAGGTGGCGCGTCAGCCGCGCTTCCATCGCCGCCCAGATGTGGCGCATGGCTTCGACGATCGACAGATAGAAGATCGCCGCCCAGAGATAGGCCTGGTAGTCGAAGGTGCGCGAGAAGGTGTAACGGGTCTGGCCCATCAGATCGAGCACGGTGACGACCGCGACGACGGCCGAGCCCTTGACCATCAGGATGATCTCGTTGCCGTAGGGGCGAAGCGCCACGATCAGCGCCTGCGGCAGGATGATCTTGCGGAAGGTGACGAAGGGGCTGAGCCCGAGGGATTTCGCGCCTTCGCTCTGTCCGCGCGGCACGCTGAGGATGGCCCCGCGCAGGATCTCCGCCTGATAGGCCGCGGTGTTGAGCGTCATCGACAGCAGCGCGCAGTACCATGCTTCGCGGAAGAACCACCACAGGCCGACGGCCTCGATCTGCGGACGGAAGGAGCCGAAGCCGTAGTAGATCAGGTAGATCTGGGCGAGCAGCGGCGTGCCGCGGAAGACGTAGACATAGGCGTAGGATATGACGTTCAGCACGCGGTTCTTCGACATGCGGGCAAAGGCGATCGGGGCCGAGAGCAGGGCGCCGAGCGTGATCGAGGTGACCACCAGCGTCAGCGTGACCCAGAGCCCGGACAGGTAGCGCGGTCCGTATTTGACGAACTTGTCGGTGTCCCAGTTGCTGATCATCATATAGGCGAGCGCGGCGCCGAGCAGGAGCCACAAAGCGATGCCGACCAGGCCGAGGACGCGCGAGGCGCTAAGCGCGATCACGCGCTGCGGCGGGGCCGGGCGCGGCGGAATGAGTTGGGTCGCGTAGCTCATCGGCGGACTCCGGCGCGGTTGCTCCAGCGATCGATCGCGCTGATGCCGATCGACGAGACGACGGCGAGAAAGAGGAAGAGGGCGCAGGCCAGCAGATAGAAGAAGAACGGTTCCTTGGCGACCTTCGCGGCGATGCCGGTCTGGCGCAGGATGTCCGAGAGGCCGATGACGGAGACGAGCGCCGTGTCCTTCAGCAGGTTCATCCACAGGTTCCCTAGGCCGGGCAAGGCGATGCGGATCAGCTGCGGCACGATGATCAGCCGCATGGTCCGGGCCCGATGCAGGCCGAGCGCATCGCCGGCCTCGTACTGGCCCTTGGGAATGGCGCGGAACGCCGACAGCAGCACTTCGGAGCAATAGGAGGAGAACACCACCGACAGCGCGATCATGCCGGCCAGGAAGGCGTTGATCTCGATCCGCTGGTCGTTGCCGAACCAGGCGAGGATCGACTGGATGCCCATCTGCACGCCGTAATAGACGATGAACAGGGTCAGCAGTTCGGGCAGGCCGCGGAAGATCGTCGTATAGACGCCGCCGGCGAGCCTGAGCATCTTTTCCTCCGATTGCATGGCGAGTGCCACGAAGAAGCCGATGAGCAGCCCGATGGGCAGCGTCGCGAGAGAAAGGGAGACGGTGACTTTCACGCCGAAGGCGATCTCGTCACCCCAGCCTGTCGCGCCACAGGCGACGAGCGAAGAACTGCCGAATATGGTGAAGACGCCGGCCGGTCCGCACAGCGGATCGAAGGCATATTGGAACCAGGCCCAGAACGACCCAAGCGCGGAAAACAATCCGCTCATGCTGAATATCCCCTCTGCGGTTCGAGCCGCAAATTTTTTGTCATTCTTTTTCAAGCAGAAATGGCGGAAGTGCAAGCCTTCCGCCATCTCGGTTTCAGATTTTCAACGCTTACTCGCCGTACACGTCGAAATCGAAGAACTTGTCGTTGATTTCCTTGTACTTGCCGTTGGCGCGGATCGCCTTGATCGCGGCGCTGAACTTGTCGGCCAGCGCGGTATCACCCTTGCGGACGGCAATGCCGGCGCCCGGGCCGTTGATTTCGATGTCGGGGGTGAGCGCGGTCAGGATCTTGCAGCAGGCGCCGGCTTCCGACTTGACCCATTCCGACAGGACGACGACGTCGTCGATGACGGCGTCGACGCGGCCGCCTTCGAGGTCGAGCTTGTACTCGTCCGTGGTCGGGTAGACCTTCAGCTCGGAATCGGGCATGTGCTTTTCAGCATAGTTGGCGTGGGTGGTGGACGACTGCGCGCCGAGCACCTTGCCCTTGAGACCGGCCACGTCGGTGATCGGCGAATCCTTCGGCACGGCGATCGCCGGTCCGGTGTTGTAGTACTTGTCGCTGAAGTCGACCTTTTCCTTGCGTTCCGGGGTGATCGACATCGAGGCGATGATGGCGTCGAACTTCTTCGCCTGCAGCGCCGGAATGATGCCGTCCCAATCCTGGGTGACGAATTCGCAGGTGACCTTCATTTCATCGCAAAGAGCCTTGGCGATGTCGATGTCGAAGCCGACGAGCGTGCCGTCCGATTCGAGATTGTTGAAGGGCGGGTAGGCACCTTCCGTGCCGATGATCAGCTTTTCGCCTTCGGCCATTGCGCTGCCGGCAAAAAGCGACAAGGCGGCAATCGAAGCGGCGGCGAAGAAACGTGTCGAAATACGCATGAGATCCTCTCTGTTGGTTGTTCGCGCGGTTGTTATGGTTCCTGCGCTGAACAGGGCAAGCGCGACACCGGCGTGTCGTACCTGTCGCGATATTCCTACTCTTTCTCAGCGAAAATCAACTCCAAAGACGTGGCGCCGACAAAAATTGTACAGTTGAGCAATAGCCGCGTCGTTCGGATCGCCTCCGGCAAACGCGAAAAACGTGGAGGTCACGAAACTTTTTCGTTCAGGCAGGGTTAATTCGCGGGAAGCTAGGTTCTGCCTCATCGGAGCGCGAGAATCGCGTGGCCTTAAAAAAGCCGCCTCGCCATTGGCTCCTCCAACACTCTCCGCGTGGTGACACGCTTCGCAAGGAAACGAATATGAATTTAAGATCGAGACTGTTCGCCACCGTTGCGGTGCCGGTTCTGTCGGCCGCCGCAATGGTCGAGCCCGTGGCGGCTGCGGCCGTTCTGAAGGCGCAGGACACCACAAGCCAATCCCGCCCCGGCGCGGTCGAAGGCATGATCCTGCTGGCCCAGGCCGCTGTCACCTGCAGTGACGGAAGCCAGGCGGCCGACCAGGCGAGCTGTGATGCGATCGACGCCCAGCGCGCCGCCGAACAGCAGCAGGCAGATGAAGCCCAGAAGGCTGCCGAAGAGGCCCAGGCCGCCGAACAGCAGGCCGCTGACGAGGCCCAGAAGGCCGCCGAACAGCAGGCTGCCGAGGAAGCCCAGAAGGCCGCCGAACAGCAGGCCGCCGAAGAGGCCCAGAAGGCTGCCGAGCAGCAGGCGGCCGAGGAAGCTCAGAAGGCCGCTGAACAGCAGGCCGCCGAGGAAGCCCAGAAGGCCGCTGAGCAGCAGGCTGCCGAAGAGGCCCAGAAGGCCGCAGAACAGCAGGCCGCCGAGGAGGCCCAGAAGGCTGCAGAACAGCAGGCCGCCGAAGAGGCTCAGAAGGCTGCCGAACAGCAGGCTGCTGATGAAGCCCAGAAGGCCGCCGAGCAGCAGGTCGCTGACGAGGCCCAGAAGGCTGCAGAACAGCAGGCCGCTGACGAGGCCCAAAAGGCCGCAGAGCAGCAGGCCGCCGAAGAAGCCCAGAAGGCTGCCGAACAGCAGCCGGCAGCGGAAGCCGTGACCTGTGCCGACGGATCGCAGGCAGCATCCGCCGATGCATGCCCGCCAGCCGAACAGGCTCCGGCAGAACAGCCTGCCGCCGTAGAGGAAGCCCCCGCCGAACAGGTTCCGGCCGAAAAACCGGCTCAGGCCGAAGAACCGGCTCAGACCCCCGATGCCCCGGCCGACGCTCCTGCCGATCAGGCACCGGCCGAGCAGACCCCCGCAACGGAACCGGCGCCTGCCGACCAGCCGGCTGAAAGCCCGCTGACCGACGACCAGCTGAAGCCCGCTCAGGACGCCGTTCCGGGCGAGACCCCGGCCGTGCCGCAGGATCAGTCGACGACCGAACCGACTGTTGAGCCGACCGGCGAGCAGGTCGTCGTGCCGGCCGTCGAAGCGCCGAAGGATGCGCCGGTGGTCGAGGTCATCGACGAGCGCACCGAAGAAGACAAGCAGCAGATCGCCGAGGACCCGTCCAGCACGGCCGAAACCGTCGTGCTGCCGGTCGACAATGGTGCTGCCGTTCTCGACAGCGACAAGGACGCCGACAATACCGGCGCTGCCAATGTCCGCGATGCCCGCACCGTGCTTCGCGAAGAAACCCCGGTCGTCGCAGCGCCGACAAGCGATGTCGAAGCCCAGGGCGAAGCACCCAAGTTCGAACCGCAGGTGATGGAAGCCATCATCACGGAGAAGGGCACGACGCGCGACTCCGCCCCGACCTTCGAGGTGCCGACCACCGTCATCAACAACGTGACCAACGTGACCAATGTCACGAACGTCACCAATGTGACGAACACCAACAACGAGACCAACATCGTCAACCAGGTCAACGAAGTGCGGGTGATCGAGGAAATCGACAACCGGACGATCATCAACATCGGCAATCTCGAAGTCGTGCGCGGCAACGACCGTTCGCGCCTGCGTTACGACGAGGAACAGACGTCCTACGAGGAACTGTCCCGTGGCCGCGTTCGCGAAACGATCGAGCGCAATGACGGCTCGCGTCTGGTGACGGTCTACAACCGCTTCGGCGACATCATCCTTCGCTCGCGCTTCACGACGGATGGCGACGAATATGTCCTGTTCTATGCACCGGAAGCCGACCGTGACGAACCGCATGTCTATGTCGACGTGGGCTACAGCCTCCCGCCGATGCGCCTGACCATTCCGGTCCAGGATTATATCGTCACCACGTCCAACGCGCCGGATCGCGACTACTACGACTTCCTCGCCCAGCCGCCGGTCGAGCGCGTCGAACGCGTCTATTCGATCGAGGAAGTGAAGTCGTCGGCCCGTATTCGTGACAAGGTCCGCCGTATCGACCTCGACACGATCACCTTCCCGTCGGGTTCGGCTGAAGTGCCGCTGGCCCAGGCCAAGACGCTGCGCAAGGTCGCTGCCGCCATGGAACAGGTGCTGGCCAAGGATCCGGGCGAGACCTTCCTGATCGAAGGCCATACCGATGCCGTCGGTTCGGACCGCTCGAACCTGATCCTGTCGGACCAGCGTGCCGAAACCGTCGCCAACCTGCTGACGGAAGTCTACGGCATTCCGCCGGAAAACCTCTCGATCCAGGGTTACGGCGAACGTTACCTGAAGATCCGCACGGCCGAAGACGAACAGCAGAACCGCCGCGTCGCCATCCGCCGCGTCACCTCGCTCGTTCGCCCGGCGACCGCCGCCAACTGACGGTTAACTGATCATCGCAATCGAAAGGGCCGCCGGAGATCATCCGGCGGCCCTTTTTCATGTCGGGCTCGCGCCGTTGCCGTCAGGTGCGGGGCTGCGGCAGTCCGGTGACGCGGGTGATGAAGTCGGCGATCGCCTGGGTGTCGTCGAGGTCGAAGACGGGCAGGAACTCATCGGCGACCGGATGATCGGCGGCGATGGCGACGATGTGCGGATCGCTCGGTGCCAGCGGCTCGCGGTTCTTCGCGTCGAGCCTGCGTGCCTCGATCTTCGGCACGGGTTCGCGCTTGTAGCCCTCGATCAGCACCAGGTCGCAGGGGCCGAGCCGGGCGAGGATGTCCTCGAAGCTCGGTTCGTCCGCCCCGCGCAGTTCGTGCATGATGGCGTAGCGCGTGCCTGACACGAGCGCCACCTCATGGGCGCCGGCCTGCCGGTGGCGGTAGCTGTCGGCGCCGACCTTGTCGATGTCGAAATCGTGGTGGGCGTGCTTGATCGTCGAGATGCGATAGCCGCGCCGGGTGAACTCCTCTACCAGGCGGACGGCGAGGCCGGTCTTGCCGGAATTCTTCCAGCCGGAAATGCCGAAGATGCGGGGTTTGTCGGTCATTCGCCAAGAACCTCGAGAAAACGTTCGGCCGTTGCGAGATCGTCCGGCGTGTTGACGTTGAAGAAGGGATCGAGCTTGCCGGCCGGCGTTGCAAGCAGGGGAAAGTCGACCGCCAAGGATGGATGGCGTGCGATGAAGGCCTGCAGTTTCCGGTTTCCGGGCTCGGTCAGCCAAACCTCCAGATCGTCCGCGAGCGAGAGCGGCCACAATGCGACGACCGGATGGACCTGGCCGGCGGAGGCAGCGAGAACGATCTGGTCGCGTGCCGCGGCCGCGCCTTCGAGCCGTGCCACGAGATCGAGCGGCAGGAAGGGCGTGTCCGCCGGGACGGTCAGCAGATGGGTCGCAGCGGGCGTCATGGCGGCGGCGCGGCGCAGGCCGGCGAGCACGCCGGCAAGGGGGCCGGGACGGCCGGCGATCGTATCGGGAACCAGCGGCAGGTCGATGCCGGCTGCAGAAGCCTCCGGCGCGTTGATGGCGAGCGCTCCGACCTGCGGCCCGATCCTTTCGGCGATCCGGACGATCATCGGCTTGCCGCCAAGCTCGGCCGAGGCCTTGTCGCGGCCCATGCGACGCGACAGGCCACCGGCGAGAATGAGGGCGGGGACAAGACGGTCTCGCATCACGGCTCCGTGGCTTACTCGCTCACCTGCGGATCACCATAGCGCAGGTAGAGGATCGCGGCCACGGCGAGCACGCCGCAGGCCAGCATGACCAGCAGCATGGGCATGGCGCCCGTCTCGACGGTGAGGATCGACGAGGCGAATACCGAGGTTCCCGCACCGCCGCCCATGGCGATGGCGCCGCTCAGGCCCGATGCCGAGCCGGCGAGATGGGGCTTGACGCTGACGACGCCGGCATTGGCACTCGGCAGCGTCAGGCCGTTGCCGAAGCCGACGATCACCTGCGGCCCGAAGAAGGCGAGGGCGGATCCCACGCCCGCCAAAAGGAAGGCGGCCGGAACCAGCGTTCCGACGATCATGGCGATGGTGCCGGCGAGCATCATGTTGGAGGTGCCGTAGCGGCGCGCGTAACGGCCGGAGACGAAGTTGCCGGCCATGTAGCCGGCGGCGATGAAGATGAACTGCAGGCCGAGCGTGCTCGGGCTCATGTGCATCAGCGTCGCGCCGATGAAGGGCGCGCCGCCGAGAAAGGCGAAGAAGGCGCCGGAGGTGAAGGTCACGACCGCCGTATAGCCCCAGAACTGCTGTGAGGCGAGCAGCCCCGGCCAAGCCCGGAACTGCGCGGAAAAACTGGCGCTGCGGTTGCGGTTGGTCTCGCCGAGATCGGCCGCGACCAGCGCCAGCACGACCACGCCGAGAGCAAAAAGGGCGACGAAATTGGCCCGCCAGCCGAAGGCATCGCCCAGTACGCCGCCGAGCGTCGGGCCGATCATGGGCACGATGGTCATGCCCATGGTGACGTAGCCGATCATCGAGGCGGCCTCTTCCATCGGCACCATGTCGCGCACGATGGCGCGCGACAGGACGATGCCGGCGACCACGGCTGTCTGCAGCATGCGGGCGGCGACGAGCGTGTAGATGTCCGTCGCGACCATGCAGACAAGCGTGGCGAGCAGCAGGATGACGAGGCTGCCGATGACGGTCGGGCGCCGCCCGAAACGGTCGGAGAGCGGGCCGATGGCAATCTGCACCACGGCCGTCATGGCGATATAGCCCGAGATCAGGATCTGGATCGTGCCGTAGGTGACGCCAAAATCCTTCGCCATGCTGGGCAGCGAGGGTAGGAAGATGTTCATCGTCAGCGCCGAGAGGCCGGCGATGGCCACCAGCGTGACGATGTGCGGCGGCGACCGGCGGTCGAGGAAGCGGGCGGTCTTCAAGCTGTCTTTCCTTGTCGCGTCCATGGGCGCCTCGCTGGCCTACCTACAGGGCCGGCTTGGCCAACGCGGCCTCAAGCCTCGCCATCTCAGCGCGGCGCTTGTTCTCGCGATAGAAGGCGTAGAGGCCGGAGCCGATGACGATCACCGTGCCGACTGCCATCCAGATGTCGGGAACCTCGCCGAAGAAGACCATGCCGAGCGTGACGGCCCAGAGCAGGCTCGTATAGCGGAACGGAGCGATGAAGGAAATCTCGCCGGTGCGCATGGCCATGATGATCGCCAGGTAACCGATGAAGATCAGGCAGGAGGCGATCAGCATGATCCCCCAGGTGGAACCGCTCATCGGCTGCCAGCCGCCGAAGGGAACGATCAGCGCTGCGCCGGCAATGGTGATGCCGGCAGCCGTGCTCAGCGTGATGGCGAGCGAGGATATGCCGGAATCGATCTTCTTGGTGACGAGATCGCGGGCGGCGGCGAAGACGACGCTCATCAGCACGTAGAGCGAGGCCATCGTGAAGCCTTCGGGGCCGGGCCGGATGATGATCAGCACGCCGAGGAAGCCGATGCCGATGGCCGTCCAGCGCCGCCAGCCGACCGGCTCGCCGAGGAAGAGGGCGGCGCCCAGCGTCACGGCGAGCGGCAGCGACTGCAGGATCGACGAAACGTTGGCGAGCGGCATCTGCCCGAGCGCGCTGAGGAAGGTGACGGCGGCCAGCGTCTCGAACAGCATGCGCAGCAGCACGGTCGGCCGCGTCAGCATGCGGATGTGACCGAGGGCTCCCATGTGGCGGGCCACCAGGAAGACCAGAATGGTGGTGAGCGCACCGCGCACGAACATCAACTGGCCGACATTCATCAGCGGGGTCACGGCCTTGCTCAGCGCATCGTTGAACGTGAAGCCGGCCATCGAGAGCGCCATCAGCAAGGCGCCCTTGGTATTGTTGGACAATGCCATTCGGGGGGAATCCTGGAAAACTCTGTCGGACCTTCTAACGGAAACGACGCATGTTCGGTATCGCCTGGGGCGGTGATTGTCGGGTTGTGCGCGAAAAGACGTGTACGACGCGTTGGAGTGCGGGGAGACGGCAGAGCCGCCGTCGGCATTCAGCCGCCGGTGACGCTCATGTGGCGGGCCACGGCCGGGCGGCGGTGGTCGCGGTCGATGATGAAGTCGTGGCCCTTCGGTTTGCGGCCGATCGCCTCGTCGATCGCCGCCGACAGGAAGGCATCGTCGGGCGATGCGCGCAGCGCCGTGCGCAGGTCGGCCGCATCGTCCTGGCCGAGGCACATATAGAGCGTGCCGGTGCAGGTGAGGCGCACGCGGTTGCAGCTCTCGCAGAAATTATGCGTCATGGGCGTGATCAGGCCGAGCTTGCCGCCGGTCTCCTCGACCCTGACATAGCGTGCGGGGCCGCCGGTGGAGAGCGGCAGGTCGGTGAGGGTGAAGCTCTCCTCCAGCCGCTGGCGAACCAGGGACAGCGGCAGGTACTGGTCGGTGCGATCCTCGCCGGTCTCGCCCATCGGCATGGTTTCAATGAGCGTCAGGTCCATGTCGTTGGCATGGGCATAGCGCATCAGTTCGGGGATCTCGTGTTCGTTGAAATCCTTGAGGGCGACGGCGTTGAGTTTGACGCGGATGCCGGCGGCCTGGGCGGCGCGCACGCCTTCCATCACCTTGTCGAACTCGCCCCAGCGGGTGATCGTGCGGAACTTCTCCGGATCGAGCGTGTCGAGCGAGACGTTGATGCGGCGTACGCCGCAGTCGGCGAGTTCCGTGGCAAAGCGCGAGAGCTGCGAGCCGTTGGTGGTCAGCGTCAGTTCCTCGAGCGCGCCGCTTTCGAGATGACGGGACAGGCTGCGGACGAGGAACATGATGTTCTTGCGCACAAGGGGTTCGCCGCCGGTCAGCCGCAGTTTCTTCACGCCCTTGGCGACGAAGGCGGAACAGAGCCGGTCAAGCTCCTCGAGGGTCAGCAGGTCCTTCTTCGGCAGGAAGTTCATGTTTTCCGACATGCAGTAGGTGCAGCGGAAATCGCAGCGGTCGGTGACCGAGACGCGAAGATAGGTCACGGCGCGGCCGAACGGATCGACCATCGGCGCGTCGGCCGAGGTGAGCGCGGTTGCATCCTGCCATGGTCCGGCACTGAAATTCAAAGCACGACCTCCCGTTTATGCGGCTAAGATGGTCAGCATGGTGACTAACGTCAAGCAAATGGGTGCTTGTTCGACCGGCAAAATGTCTTGCGCTGCACAAGATGCGGGCATAGTTCTCGGCGCAGGGCAATTTGACGGATGCGAAGATGAGCGATTTCTGGCCAACCGAACTCAAAGTGTCGAAGGATCGGCGGATGCTGTCGGTCAGCTTCAACGACGGCGTGACGGCGGCCCTGCCGGCGGAAATGCTGCGGGTCCTGTCTCCCTCGGCGGAAGTGCAGGGTCACGGTCCGGGGCAGAAGGTGACCGTGCCCGGCAAGCGCGAGGTGGCGATCAAGGCCGTCGCGCCGACCGGAAACTACGCCGTGCGCATTGCTTTCGACGACGGCCATGACAGCGGCATCTTCACCTGGACCTACCTGCGCGAACTCGGCGAGACCGGCGAGGCGAAGTTTGCCGAATACGAACGGGAACTGGCCGAAAAAGGTCTCAGCCGCGACCGCCGCTGACCGAAAAGCACTCCGGAAGGCCAGGAGGCGGTGCTGTTCAGTCCTCCGCGGCCTCCTCGCTTTGCAGGCGGGCAATCAGCTTTTCCATATGCGTCGCCATCATCATGCAATCCTCGATCGGAGTTACCGAAAGCGTGCGCTCGATCAGGTCCGTCTGGATGACCATGGCCCGGGTGGTCAGGTCGCGGCCCTCGTCGGTGAGGAACAGGCGCAGGATACGCTTGTCGCGGCTGTCCGGGCGCCGCTCGATCAGGCCGCGCTTCTCCATCTGCGGCAGCAGCATGCTCATGTTGGAGCGGCCGACCAGCAGCTTGCGGGCCAGCTCCTGCTGCGAAATGCCTTCGAAGCGGTAGAGATTGATCAGGATGTCCAGGTGGGGCGGCTTGATGTCGAGCGAGGAAAGGGCGCGCGTCAGCGCCTGCTGCATGAGCTGGCAGGCGCGGCCGACGGAGATCCAGCTCTTGAAGCGCGGGTGGTCCCACGGCAGGGCTTGATTTTTGTTCATGGTTGTACTTTATTGTTCATCGTTGAACATTCACAGGGATTCCGACTATGCCATCCTTTGCCATCAAGGTCACCCGATTCGGTTTCTCCGCGCTTGGGCGCGTCTCTCCGGAACTCGCCAGCCGCGCCGCCCTTGCCCTTTTCTGCCGTACGCCGCCGAAACGGCCGCGGGAGGGCAAGGCCAAGGCAGCCTTTGCCGAGGGCGCGCGCACGCTGGCGCTTGCCGAGAAGCTGCGGCTCGGGCCTGGCGGTGCCAGGGTCGGCGTCCACAGGATCGGCTCGCCGAACTGCTCGGCGCCGAGGGTGCTCGTGGTGCACGGCTGGGGCTCGCGGGCCGAGTATCTGGCCGATCTCGCCATGGGCCTGCGGGAAGCGGGCGCGGAAGTCTTCGTGCTCGACCTGCCGGGACATGGCCGCTCCTATGGCCGGAGCCTCGACATGCGCCTGGCGGCCGAGGCCATGGCCAGGGTGCAGGAGCGGTTCGGACCCTTCGATGCGGCCGTCGGCCACTCCTTCGGCGGCGCAGCCCTGATGGCGGCGGCGGGCGGCAGTTTTCCCGGCATTCCGGCCATCAAGGCAAACCGTCTAGCCGTGATCGGTGCGCCGTCGCGGATCGACGATGTCTTCACCGGCTTTGCGCGGATGGTCGGCCTTTCGCCTGCGACCGGCCGGGCGCTCATCGCCAGAACCGAGCGGCGGGTCGGCTGTCCCGTCGAGGCACTGGACGGCGTGCCGATCGCGCTTCGGCTCGGCAAGCCCCTGCTGGTGGTGCATGCCGAGGACGACAAGGAGGTCGGCGCCGACCAGGCTCGGCGCTATCTCGGTGTCGCCGATCACATCCACCATCACTGGGCGAACGGGCAGGGGCACCGCCGCATCGTCAGCGCACCGGGGGTGATCGCGGCCGTTTCCGACTTTCTTCTCGGGGACGGCGCTGTCGGCGATCTCGGTGAAACGACGAGGCTGCGCGCGGCGTCATCCTTCTGATACGCTTCGGTCGTAGAGGGGGCCGGCGGCCGCGTGCCGCGCCCCATCGCGGCAGACCAGGAAGGAGCAGCCATGACGATCATCCGCAGCCCCGAAGCACTCCGGGACATCTATCAGGGCGTGTCGGAAGCCTCGCTGGTCAAGGTCACGCCGGCGCTGACCGCCGACTATCGCCGGATGATCGAGGCCTCGCCCTTCATGGTGCTGGCAACCGTCGGTCCCGAAGGGCTCGATTGTTCCCCGCGCGGCGATCGCGGCGCGGTCGTGCGGGTGGAAGACGAAAAGACGCTCGCCATTCCCGACTGGCGCGGCAACAACCGGATCGATTCGCTGCTCAACATCGTGCGCGATCCGCGCGTCGCGCTGATGTTCCTCATTCCCGGCTCGAACACGGCGATCCGAGTCAACGGTCAGGCCGTTGTCTCGGTCGATGCCGACCTGCTCGACAGCTTCGAGATGGACGGCAAGCACCCGCGCAGCGTGGTACTGGTGACCATCGACGAGGTGTATTTCCAGTGCGCCCGGGCGATCATGCGGGCCGATCTGTGGAACCCGGAAAGTTTCGTCGATCCGAAGAGCCTGCCGACGCCCGGCGATCTGCTGCAGGCGGCGCAGGCCGATTTCGACAAGGAGAGCTATGATCGCCAGTGGCCGGAGCGCGCCGCCAAGACCATGTGGTAAGACAGGCGTCTGCGCCGCTCCCTTACCCGGCGGCGGCGTGACGCATTGTCAGGGCCGGCCGCCCGTGCGACGCTTTGGCCGCGGGGCTGTGACAGCCAGCAAGGGGGAGCGGATGAAGCGTGTCGGGTCATTTGCACTGATGTGCCTCGGCTTTGCCCTGGCCGGTTCTGCGGCGGCGGCCGGCGACCTCGGGCTGGACGGAAAGCTCAGGCTGCTCGTCGCGGCCTATCCCGAAACGATCGCCGGCATCGAGGATGGTCGCCTGACCTTTCGAGACGGGGCTGAGCCCCTTCTGATCGACGACGGCAAGGCCAAGGACCATTTCACCAAGCTCGAAAAGGGCGACGTCGAGGACAGTCTTTCGCAGGACTATCCGGTCGGGCCGTGCGAAACCAAGCCGGCGGTCAATTTCGATCCCGGCCGCATCCGCAGCGATCCGTTGATGATGCGGCTCTACGGTGCATCGGCCCGGGAGGTGGAACGCTCTCTGGTCAAGGTGGCCTGGTTCGGCGAAAGTCTCCGGGTGACGAAGAGGCAGGGTGCGGCGGCGGCGCTGGAGAAGGTCCGCGACGAACTCAAGTCAAAACCCGAGCTGAAGAAATATCTCACGCCCTCGGCCGGCACGTTCAACTGGCGCAAGGTGGCGAATGCCTCGAACATGTCGGTGCACAGTTTCGGCGCGGCGATCGACATCAACACCAAGTTCGCCGACTACTGGATCTGGTCCGGCGGCAAGCCCGGCAAGGTGCCGAACTACGCCAACAAGTTCCCGATGGCGATCATCGACGTCTTCGAGCGCCATGGCTTCATCTGGGGCGGACGGTGGTATCACTACGACACGATGCACTTCGAATACCGGCCGGAGCTGATCGCGATTGCCCGGGGAAGCGGCGTTTCGGCCTGTCCGTGACCCTTCAGGCGAGGACCTACCGCTTGTAGATCAGCCAACTCTTGGTGAAGTCCTTCTTCATGCCGTCCTCGAAGATCTTCGTGCGGTTGCGGCCGGCATTCTTGGCACAGTAGAGGGCGATGTCCGACTTGGCGTAGAGCTCGCCGGGATCCTCGGCGTCGCCGGCCATGCAGAAGCCGAGCGAAAGGGTGATCGGGCCGTAGTTCACGCCAGTGCGCGAGTTCTTGAAGGGTGTCGTCTCGAGCGAGGTTCTGACCCGCTCGCACATCTGGTTGACCTCTTCGGCGGTATTGCCTTCGATGATGATGGCGAATTCCTCGCCGCCGGTCCGGGCGACAAAACAGTCCTTGCGCACATTGGCGCGGATCACGGTGGCGACCGTCGCGAGGATCTTGTCGCCGACGGGATGGCCATAGGTGTCGTTGATCTTCTTGAAATTGTCGATGTCGGCCAGCACCAGGGCGGTCAGCGGTGCGCTCGTCGTCGCATTGTAGATCGACGCCAGGCGCTCGTCGAAGGCGCGGCGGTTGGCGATGCGGGTCAGCGAATCCGTGTTGGCGATGCGCTTGTATTCGTCCAGTTCCTTGCGGACCTGGTCCATCTCCTGGGACTTCTGGCTGACCTGCTCGACCGTGTGCGAGCCGTGGGCCATGGTGTCGCCGGTGGCTTCCGACAGAAGCGTGATGGCGCTGCGCAGGATGTCGGCGCTGGTGCTGTTCTTCGAACTGATCCGGGTATAGGTCTCGCCGAGCAGCTTGTTGTAGCTCTCCAGCGAATTCTGCTCCTGCTTCAGCAGACGCAGCAGCCCGTCGAGTTCGGTGATGATCTTGGAATGGGCGTTCTCGATCACCCTTGTCTGGTGATTGCCGAAATATTGCTGGCCGAGCTCGTCCAGTTCCTCCTGGGTGGCCTTGCTGCCGAGCGCGGCAAGTTCCTTGGTCAGGGTCGGATTGGAGCCGATATAGGCTTCGTAAAACAGTTCATAGTTCCGCGGAATGGGAGCGACGCCCATCGTGCGCATGGCATAGGTGATCTGCGCCGCTATGTCGGGAATCTGCGCCTTCGGCGTCGTTGCCGTGTTCATCGGCGAACTCCATTCATCTCTCGGATCCATGATCCTTTCCAATAGTTAGATGAAAATTGTTTGGAAATATTTAATGGGCCGCACCCCTGAAATAGTCGGCGATATTTTGCAGTGCCTGCGCAAGCGTCGCGCAACATGCTGAATTCACAGTTGAAACCTTCTGGACACAATAAGGGGCGGTACTTTCGTGCCGCCCCTCGATGTTCATTTTTCGCCGTCCGGTTCAGCCGAGGTTGAATTCCTGGAAGAAGTCGTTGCCCTTGTCGTCGGTGACGATGAAGGCCGGGAAGTCGACGACTTCGATCTTCCACACCGCTTCCATGCCGAGTTCCGGATATTCCAGTACGTCCACCTTCTTGATGCAGTCCTGGGCAAGACGCGCCGCCGGGCCGCCGATCGAACCGAGATAGAAGCCGCCGTGTTTCTTGCAGGCCTCGCGCACGGCCCGCGAGCGGTTGCCCTTGGCGAGCATGACCAGGGAGCCGCCGAAGGACTGGAACTGGTCGACGTAGCTGTCCATGCGGCCGGCCGTCGTCGGACCGAAGGAGCCGGAAGCATAGCCGGCCGGGGTCTTGGCCGGGCCGGCATAGTAGACTGGATGGTTCTTCAGATAGTCCGGCATGCCTTCGCCATTCTCCAGCCGCTCGCGGATCTTTGAGTGCGCGAGGTCTCGGGCGACGATGATCGTGCCGGTCAGCGACAGGCGGGTCTTGACCGGGTGTTTGGTGAGCTCGGCGAGGATTTCGCTCATCGGCTGGTTGAGGTCGATCTTGACGACGGAGGAGGACAGCGCCGCCTCGTCGATCTCCGGCATGTATTTCGACGGATCGGTTTCCAGCTGCTCGATATAGACGCCGTCCTTGGTGATCTTGCCGAGCGCCTGACGGTCGGCGGAACAGGAGACGCCAAGGCCGATCGGCAGCGAGGCGCCGTGACGGGGCAGGCGGATGACGCGCACGTCATGGCAGAAATACTTGCCGCCGAACTGCGCGCCGACGCCGAGCGACTGGGTCAGCTTGTGGATTTCCTGCTCCATCTCGAGATCGCGGAAGGCGTGGCCCGACTCAGAGCCTTGCGTCGGCAGGCTGTCGAGATAGCGCGCCGAGGCGAGCTTCACGGTCTTCAGGTTCATCTCGGCCGACAGGCCGCCGATGACGATCGCCAGATGGTAGGGCGGACAGGCCGCTGTACCCAGCGACAGGATCTTGTCCTTCAGGAACTCGATCATCCGGTCGTGCGTCAGGAGCGAGGGCGTGCCCTGGTAGAGATAGGTCTTGTTCGCCGAGCCGCCGCCCTTGGCCATGAACAGGAACTTGTAGGCGTCCTCGCCTTCTTCGTAGATGTCGATCTGGGCCGGCAGGTTGGTGCGGGTGTTCTTTTCCTCGAACATCTTCAGCGGCGCCAGCTGCGAATAGCGCAGGTTCTTGCGCTCGTAGGCATCCATCACGCCCTTCGCGAGCGCCACCTCGTCGCCGCCCTCGGTCCAGACGCGGCGACCCTTCTTGGCCATGATGATCGCCGTCCCGGTGTCCTGGCACATCGGCAGCACGCCGCCGGCGGCGATATTGGCGTTCTTCAGGAGGTCGTAGGCAACGAAGCGGTCATTGTCGGTCGCTTCCGGGTCCGAAAGGATCGAGGCGAGCTGTTTCAGGTGGCCGGGACGCAGCAGATGGTTGATGTCGGCAAAGGCCGTCTCGGCGAGCAGGCGCAGGCCCTCCGGATCGACGGACAGGACATCCTGGCCCTTGAAGCTGGCGACGGATACGTAGTCGGAGGAAATCTTGCGATAGGGGGTGGTGTCTTCGCCGAGGGGAAAGAGAGCGTCAGCCATGGTGGACCTTTAGGGGAACAGGGAGCGGAAATTTCCGCTTCCGTCTAGTCCGACACCGGCCGTTTTGCAATCAGTCCAAAGTGGGGGAAGCGTAGTCTATGGCTGTTGTTTCAAGTCACGGGCGCCATGGATGATCGCAACCACGAAAAGATGCGCGTCGTGGGGTTCATAGATGATGACGAAGTCGCCAACGACAAGGATGCGGGCCAGATCGCCAAGATCCGGCCTCTTGACGCCCATCTTGGGATATTGCGCGGCAAGCTCCAGTCTTTCGAAGAATGCGGAAAGAAGAGCATCGGCTGCCGGTTCATTTCGTGCCGCGACCCAGCGCCAGATGTCCCTGAGGTCCTGCTCCGCTCTGGGGCTGAAGACATAGGACACGACGGTTCTTACCCGGCCGATTTCAAATCGCGCAGCAGGTCCGGCAGGCGCAGTTCGCGGGGCGGGCCACTGGCCTTGCCTTCGTCGTAGGCCGCTTTCAGTCGGCGGTCGAAATCCTTGTCGGTTTTCGTCCCGGCCCAGAGGGAAAGCGCTGCCTCGACAACCTGGCTTGCCGATGCAAAGTCGCCCGAGGCCACAGCCGCCTCGATCCGGTCGATGTCGGCCGGATCGAGGGAGACGGTGAGAGATCTCTTGAGTGAACCCATCATGGCGCCAGTCTATTCGAGAAGGCCGAAACCATCAAGGTTGCTGACCCTCACTTCGGCCCGATCATCAACTCCGGCCGCACAAGTTCGTCGAATTCCTCATTGCTCAGATAGCCGCCGCCGACCGTCTCCTGGCGCAGCGTCGTGCCGTTCTTGTGGGCGGTCTTGGCGATCCTGGCGCAGGTGTCGTAGCCGAGACGGGTGTTGAGCGCGGTGACCAGCATCAGCGAGTTTTCGACGCCCTTCTTGATATTGTCCTCGCGCGCCTCGATGCCGACCACACAATTGTCGGTGAAGGAGCGGGCGGCATCGCCGAGCAGCTGCACCGACTGGAGGAAGTTGTAGGCCATCATCGGATTGTAGACGTTGAGCTCGAAATGGCCCTGGCTGCCGGCAAAGGTGATGGCGGCATTGTTGCCGAAGATGTGGGCGCAGACCTGGGTCAGCGCTTCGGACTGGGTCGGGTTGACCTTGCCCGGCATGATCGACGAACCCGGTTCGTTTTCCGGCAGCGACAGTTCGCCGAGGCCCGCGCGCGGGCCGGAGCCGAGGAAACGGATGTCGTTGGCGATCTTGAACAGGGCGGCCGCGGCGGCGTTGATCGCGCCGTGGGCAAAGACCATGGCGTCGTGGGCGGCGAGCGCCTCGAACTTGTTCGGCGCGGTGACGAAGGGCAGGCCGGTGATCCCGGCGATCTCTTCAGCCACCTTTTCGGCAAAGCCGACCGGCGCGTTGAGCCCGGTGCCGACGGCGGTGCCACCTTGGGCCAGTTCGTGGAGGCCCGGCAGCGTCAGCTCGATCCGCTTGATCGCCGAGGCGACCTGGGCGGCATAGCCGGAGAATTCCTGGCCGAGCGTCAGGGGGGTCGCGTCCTGGGTGTGAGTGCGCCCGATCTTGATGATGTGGGCGAAGGATTTCGCCTTGGCATCAAGGGCTTCGTGGAGGTGCCTCAGATTGGGGTTGAGGTGGCGGACGATCTGTTCGGCGCAGGCGATGTGCATGGCCGTCGGATAGGTGTCGTTCGACGACTGGCTCATGTTGACATGGTCGTTGGGGTGGACCGGTTTCTTCGAGCCCATGACGCCACCCAGCATTTCGATCGCCCGGTTGGAGATCACCTCATTGGCGTTCATGTTGGACTGCGTGCCGGACCCGGTCTGCCAGACGACGAGCGGAAAATGGTCGTCGAGCTTGCCGTCGATCACTTCCTGCGCCGCCTTGACGATGACCTCGCCGAGGCTGGGATCGAGGCCGCCGAGCGCCATGTTGGCGCGCGCCGCCGCCTGCTTGACGATGCCGAGCGCACGCACGACGGAGAGGGGCTGCTTTTCCCAGCCGATCTTGAAATTGCCGCGCGAGCGTTCCGCCTGGGCGCCCCAATAGCGGTCGGCGGCGACGTCGATCGGGCCGAATGTGTCGGTTTCGGTGCGGGTATTGCTCATCGTGCTGGCCTTGCTCTCGAACTGTTTCGTGGCGGGATAATTAGTCCTCGTCGTGTCCGGCGCAATGGGCGGCGGAATTTTTGACTGGATAATTCAGGTTAAATATTCACGGTCCGGCCTCTTGTAAACTTCGACAATTCATGATTTCTGGAAATATGGATACGAAACAGACTCTCGAGGCGCTTTCGGCGCTCGGCCATGACGGGCGGCTGGCGATCTTCCGCCTGCTGGTGCGTCACGCGCCGGATGGGCTCAACGCCGGCGATATTGCCGTTGCCCTCAATTTTCGCGCCAACACGCTGTCGGCCAACCTGACCGTGCTGGCCAATGCCGGCCTGGTGAGCAGCGAGCGTGAGGGCCGGCATATCCGCTATCGCGCCGATCTCGAGGCGATGCGCGCCCTCATGGGCTTCCTGCTCGAGGACTGCTGCGGCGGTTCGCCCGAGCTGTGCCGTCCAATACTTGAAGAAATCACCTGTCGTTGCTGAAGGCCCCTCTGATGACCCAAGATCATTTCAACGTTCTGTTCCTGTGTACGGGCAATTCCGCCCGCTCGATCCTCGCCGAAGCCTGCCTCAACCGCGAGGGGCGGGGACGCTTCGCGGCCTATTCCGCGGGATCCCATCCGAAGGGCGAGGTCCACCCGATGGCGATCGACCTGCTGAAGCGGGCGAACTACGATGTCTCCGGCCTGCGCTCGAAGAGCTGGGACGAGTTTGCCGTGCCCGGCGCGCCGCAGATGGACTTCGTCTTCACGGTTTGTGATTCGGCTGCCGCCGAATCCTGCCCGGTCTGGCCCGGCCAGCCGATGACCGCCCATTGGGGCGTCCCGGATCCTGCTGCCGTCGAGGGCACCGACACGGAGAAGGCGCTGGCCTTTGCCGACACCTACCGCATGCTGAACAACCGCATCTCCATCTTCGTCAACCTGCCGATCGCCAGCCTCGACAGGCTCGCCCTGCAGAAGCGGATCAGCGATATCGGCAAATCCTAAAAGGGCGCGCTGGCGCACCCTCCCTTCAACGATCGGCGTTTGCTCATGTCCTCGAATTCGTCACCGTCTCCGCTCGGCTTTTTCGAGCGCTATCTGTCGCTGTGGGTCGCGCTGTGCATCGCGGCCGGCGTCGGACTCGGCCTGTCCTTTTCCGGGCTTTTCCAGGCGGTGGCGGCGATCGAGTATGCCAGCGTCAACCTGGTGGTCGCGGTGCTGATCTGGGTGATGATCTACCCCATGATGGTCAGCATCGATTTCGCCTCGCTGAAGGATGTCGGCCGCAAGCCCAAGGGCCTGTGCGTGACGCTGGTGGTCAACTGGCTGATCAAGCCTTTCACCATGGCGATCCTCGGCGTGCTGTTCTTCCAGCATGTATTCGCGGACCTCGTCTCGCCGGAGGATGCCAAGGAATACATCGCCGGCATGATTCTGCTGGGTGTCGCGCCTTGCACGGCCATGGTCTTCGTCTGGAGCCAACTGGTGCGCGGCGATGCGAACTACACGCTCGTTCAGGTGTCGATCAACGATCTGGTCATGATCGTCGCCTTTGCGCCGATCGCCGCCTTCCTGCTCGGGGTGACCGAGGTGACGGTGCCGTGGACGACGCTGCTACTCTCCGTGATCCTTTACGTGGTCATTCCGCTGCTCGCCGGCTATCTGACCCGGCGGCGGCTCGACGCCCGGCATGACGGCGAAGCGGTAGGCCGCTTTACCGCGCAGCTGAAGCCGTTCTCGATAGTCGGGCTGTTGGCGACGGTCGTGCTGCTGTTCGGCTTCCAGGCTGAGACGATCGTCTCGTCACCGTTGGTCATCGTGCTCATTGCCATACCCTTGCTGCTCCAGAACGCGTTGATCTTCGTCATCGCCTATGGCTGGGCCTATCTCTGGCGGCTGCCGCACAATGTGGCGGCGCCAGCTGCGCTGATCGGAACCTCGAACTTCTTCGAGCTGGCGGTTGCCGTCGCCATCAGCCTCTTCGGCCTCAATTCCGGTGCCGCTCTCGCGACCGTCGTCGGCGTGCTCGTCGAGGTGCCCGCCATGCTGGTGCTGGTGGCTGTGGCCAACCGCACGCGGCGCTACTTTCCCGCCTGAGCGGAGGATCTGCCGAGCGAGCGGTCGTGCGAAGTGTCATATATGGCACGCGGCCTGGATAAATCGTCTGGCCGCAATCGCCCACACTCGGTTCGCGCACAACCTTTTGCTCTCCGGTAAAGGAAAATTTAACGAGTATTTTCATTAAAGTCTGGATGAATGCCGGCGTGCCGGCATTTGCGGACTCACGCAAATTTGAAACCGGTTGGCTTCGGCGCCGAAGCGTCGGCAACTTTTCAATGATATGCCTTTGGGCTAGTGATCCGCGCCATGAACGGCGGCGGCCCCGTGCGCCGCTTCGCGACGACAGATCTGGAACGAGTGCGAGAATGACAAAATACAGGAAGATCGCGGCGACGGCAGTGCTGGCTGCGATGACGAGCCTCAATGCCTTGCCCCAGGCGGCGGAGGCGGCCACGCTTCTCGATCTGCTGCGCGGCGGACCCGGCAAATCCAACCAGAGATCCGGCCTGAGCACGATCCTCGAGCCCCAGGCCCGGGGCGGGCTGGAGATGGGCGATCCGGAGCCGCTGCCGAAGGTCGCCGGTCCCCGCTACTACACCTACAAGGCAGAGGCTACGCGACCGATCGCAATCAAGGCGCCGGCGGCTCCGGCCGTCACGGACGCTGCTGCCGTCAGCCCGGCCGTCGCCGGCGATCAGCCGCAGGTGCGCCGCTTCCTCGCCGAGACCGGCGTGCGCGCACCCGACGAAATCGCCGCAGCCGTGGAAACCTACTACAAGGACAACAAGCCGCTGATCTGGGTCACCGACAGCGGGATCACTGATCGCGCGCGCCAGGCCATGCAGGGCCTGAGCCAGGCCGGCGAAGCCGGGCTTGCGCCGGAAGACTACGCCGTCGCGCTGCCGGCAGAGGCCGCCGATCCGGCCGACCCGGACAAGCTGGCCCGCGAGCTTGCACGGTTCGAAGTGGCGCTCTCTGCCAAGCTCCTGACCTATGCCACCGACACGGCGCGCGGCCGGATCGATCCGAACAAGATCTCCGGCTATCACGACTTCAAGCGCAAGACGGTCAACCTGAAGCCCGTTCTCAACATGCTGCGGCTGAGCCCCGATGTCGCCGCCTATCTGCGTTCGCGCGATCCGGACAATGCGCAGTTCCAGGCGATGAAGGCGGAACTGGCGCGCCTGCGTGCGGCCGACAGCCAGGCTGGCGCCCGGGTCGAGATCGCACCCGGCACACTGCTGAAGCCAGGCCAGAGCAATCCGGAGCTTGCCAACATCCTCGCGGCGATCCGCACCGAAGGCTCGGAGGAGCTCAAGGCGGCCCACGCGGTGGTTCTGTCCGCCTATGCCGGCGCGCCGGAATACACGCCCGAGCTGGTCGCCGTGGTCGAGGCCTTCCAGAAGGAAAGGGGCCTGAAGCCCGACGGCGTCGTCGGCCGCGCCACCATCCGCCAGCTGACCGGCCACAGCAACGCCGAGAAGATCGACAAGCTGATTATCGCCATGGAGGAGCTGCGCTGGCTGCCGGACGATCTCGGCCAGCGCTACGTCTTCATCAACCAGCCGGCCTTTACCGCCTATTACGTCAATGATGGCCGCGAGCAGCTGGCCATGCGGGTCGTCGTCGGGTCGAAGTCGAACCAGACCTATTTCTTCCAGGACCAGATCGAGACCGTCGAGTTCAATCCCTATTGGGGCGTGCCAAAGTCGATCATCGTCAACGAGATGCTGCCGAAGCTTCGGGCCGATCCGAGCTATCTCGACCGGCTCGGCTATGAGGTCAGCTATGGCGGGCGCAAGGTCTCGTCGACACAGGTGGACTGGAACGCGACGCATGCCGTCGACGTCCGTCAGCCGCCGGGTGGCGACAATGCACTCGGCGAACTCAAAATCCTGTTCCCGAACAGCCATGCCATCTACATGCACGACACGCCGTCGAAGAGCTTCTTCCAGCGCGACATGCGCGCGCTCAGCCATGGTTGCGTGCGCCTGGCCGAGCCGCGGGTGATGGCGGCAGCGGTGATGGGCACGACGACGGCCGAGATCGCCAAGCAGATCGCCTCGGGCCAGAACCGGGCCGTGCAGGTGCCGCAGAAGATCCCGGTCTACGTGGCCTACTTCACCGCCTGGCCGAACAAGGACGGCGGCATCGACTATTTCGACGACGTCTACGGCCGCGACGATTCGACCCGCAAGGCCTTCAAGGCTATCAGCGACGCCCGCGCGCCGCGCAGCTAAGATGAAGGGCGGGCGTCAGGCCCGCCCCATCAGCTCCGACAGCATCGCCGGCGTCAGTTCGTCGAAGTGACGGATCAGCCGGTCGGCGCCGAGTTCCTCGACCGGACGATCGGAATAGCCGAAGGGCACCACGACCGACGGGATGCCGGCATTCTGTGCGGCCAGAATGTCGTTGATGCTGTCGCCGACCATGACGGCGCGGCCCGGATCGCCGCCAGCCCGTTCGATGGTTGCCGTGAGATGGCCCGGATCGGGCTTGCGCACGGCAAAGGTGTCGCCGCCGGCGATCGCCGCGAAATGATGGGCGAGGCCCAGCTTCTCGATCAGCGGGACCGCCAGTCCCTCCATCTTGTTGGTACACACGGCCAGCCGGAAGCCGGCCTCGCGCAGGCGCCCGAGCGCGTCGACGAGGCCCGGATAGGGCTGGCTCTCACCCGGCATTTCCGCCGTATAGTGAGCGATGAAGCGATCGAGCAGCGGCTGCAGTTCGTCTTCGTCGAGCGGCACGCCGCGCAGCGCAAAGGCGCGGGCGATCATGGCGCGGGCGCCGTGGCCGACCAGATGGGTCAGGTCCTCGTAGCCGACCGGCGGCAGGCCGGCGACGGCAATCGTGTGGTTGAGGCTGGAGACGAGGTCCGGGGCGGTGTCGACCAGCGTGCCGTCAAGGTCGAAGACGATCGTGGGGGCTTTCAAGGGCAGGCTCCGTCGCTGGCTCTGGGAAACGCGGGATTACACAAGCCGGGTAGGCGAAATACTGACAAAAGGCAACCGATACAGCGGTATCGGAAAGGGGCTTTCGTTTGCCGGGCGAGGCGTGTAAACAGCTGTCGACGAAACGGACAGGAGCTTTTGGCGCATGGACGCCCGCGAGATGAAGATTAAGGCTGCGGCTGCAGCTTTGGAGCATGTCGAGGACGGAATGCGTCTCGGCATCGGCACCGGTTCTACCGCGGAGGAGTTCGTCCGGCTTCTGGCCGAAAAGGTGGCCGGCGGTCTGAAGGTCGAGGGCGTGCCGACTTCGGAACGTACCGCGCGTCTCTGCCTTGAACTCGGCGTGCCCTTGAAGTCGCTCGACGAACTCCCGCAGCTGGATCTCACCATCGACGGCGCCGACGAAGTCGACGCGCAGCTTCGCCTGATCAAGGGCGGCGGCGGCGCCCTGCTGCGCGAGAAGATCGTCGCAGCGGCCTCTGAGCGCATGATCGTCATCGCCGACGAAAGCAAGGTCGTCGACGTGCTGGGCCGCTTTCCGCTGCCGATCGAAATCAATCCCTTCGGCCAGGCCTCCACGCGGATCGCCGTGGAAAAGACGGCCGAGCTCTTCGGGCTCACCGGCGAACTCAAGCTGCGCGCCTCGGGCGACGGCCTCTTCACCACCGACGGCGGCCACCTCATTCTCGACGCATCATTTGGCCGCATTCCTGATGCAGAGGCCTTGGCCATAGCGCTCAACGCGATCCCGGGTGTGGTCGAGCACGGGCTATTCATCAATCTGGCCTCGCTTGCCATCATCGCCGGACCGGCGGGTGCGCGGGTCATGGACGCAAAGAACTAAACAGGAGCAATGGATTTCATGGTCAAATTTTCGGGTTTGGGGCGTTTCGCTTCTGTCACCGTCATTGCCGGCACCCTTTTCACCGGGCTTTCCGCCCAGGCGCAGGAAATCCCGGCCGAACACGTTCAGGCGGCGCGCGCCGCCATCACCGCGCTCGGTGCGACCGATCGTCTCGACAACATCCTGCCGAACATTTCGGATCGTCTGAAGACCCAGCTCATTCAGGCCTATCCGAACCTCGAGGACAAGATTTCGCAGACGGTCGATGCCGAGGCCCTGAAGCTTGCGCCGCGCCGCGGCGATCTCGAGCGCGAGGCCGCCTTGGTCTATGCCAAGGCCTTCACCGTCGAAGAGCTCAACGCCATGACGGCCTTCTACTCCAGCGAAGCCGGCAAGAAGCTGCTCAAGGACGGCCCGATCGCCATGCGCGAGCTGATGAAGGCTGCCGACATCTGGACCGCCGGCGTCGCGCGCGACCTGGAAAAGCAGGCCAACGAAGCCATGCTCAAGGAAGTCGGCGCCACGCCGCCGGCCCCCAAGCCCTGAGCCCAGCCGCTTCCCCGAGAAATGCCAAGCCCGGACCCGTTCCGGGCTTTTCTTTTGGGGACCCGGCATCCTATATCAGGGCCACGTCCGTACCGCCGATTTGCAAGGAGATTCGCCATGTCCGGTTTTGACTATGATCTGTTCGTGATCGGTGGCGGCTCCGGCGGCGTGCGCAGCGCCCGCATGGCCGCCTCGCTGGGCAAGAAGGTGGCGATCGCCGAGGAATACCGCTTCGGCGGCACCTGCGTCATCCGCGGCTGCGTGCCGAAGAAGCTGTTCGTCTATGCCTCGCAGTTCCACGAGCATTTCGAGGATGCGGCCGGTTATGGCTGGACCGTCGGCGAGACCCGTTTCGACTGGCCGACGCTGGTTGCGGCGAAGGACCGGGAAATCGCCCGGCTGGAAGGCCTCTACCGCAAGGGGCTGGACAATGCCGGCGCCGAGATTCTCGAAACGCGCGCCGAGTTGGCCGGGCCGAACAGCGTGCGCCTGCTCAAGTCGGGAAAGATCGTCACCGCCGAGAAGATCATCATCGCCGTCGGCGGCGCGCCCAATCCGCACGCGGCGCTGCCGGGCCACGAGCTGTGCATCTCGTCCAACGAAGCCTTCGACCTGAAGGAACTGCCGCGCTCGATCGTGATCGCCGGCGGCGGCTATATCGCGGTCGAATTCGCCAACATCTTCCATGGCCTCGGCGTCGAGACGACCCTGATCTACCGCGGCGCGGAGATCCTCAGCCGCTTCGACCACGACATGCGGCGCGGCCTGCACGAGGCGATGGAGGCCAAGGGCATCCGCATCTTGTGCCATGACATCATCGAGCAGGTGAGCAAGACTGCCGACGGTCGCCTGGTGGCCGAGACGAAGAACAGCGGCGAACTGGTCGCCGACCAGATCATGCTGGCGCTCGGCCGCGATCCCTACACCCAGGGCCTCGGTCTGGAGGCCGCCGGCGTCGAGATCAACGAGCGCGGTGCGATCGTCGTCGACAAGTACTCGCGGACCAATGTGCCTAGCATCTTTGCGCTTGGCGACGTCACCGACCGCGTCCAGCTGACGCCTGTGGCGATCCACGAAGCGATGTGCTTCATCGAGACGGAGTACCGGAACAACCCGACCTCTCCGGATCACGAGACGATCGCCACGGCGGTGTTCTCGCAGCCGGAAATCGGCACAGTCGGCCTGTCGGAAGACGATGCGGCCAAACGGTTCGACGAGCTCGAAGTCTACCGGGCCCAGTTCCGGCCGATGAAGGCGACGCTGTCCGGGCGCAGCGAGAAGACCATCATGAAGCTCATCGTCAATGCCGCCGACCGCAAGGTTGTGGGCGCGCATATCCTCGGCCACGACGCCGGCGAGATGGCTCAGATCCTTGGCATCACGCTGAAGGCCGGCTGCACCAAGGATGATTTCGACCGGACCATGGCCGTGCATCCGACCGCGGCGGAGGAGCTGGTGACGATGTACAGCCCGAGCTACCGCATCCGCAAGGGCGAGCGGATCTAGGCGGGCGAGGCGGCTCTGCCGACACAGCACCTGCCGCAGAACGAAAAATGCCCCGTCGATGACGGGGCAATTTGTGCGGAAGGAACCTCGGACTTGCGCCACGGCGCCGGTCCGACCATGCTCAAACGCCGGAACGCAGCGCGGGTTCCGTCGTGAGCGAGAATTCTTTTCAGGTGAAGGCCAGAACCGGTGCCGCCAGCACCATCAGCCCGAAACAGGACGCGATTGCGAATTTCAATCGCCGGATACGCCTGGTACGAACTCCACTCCAATCATACGCCATAGCACTGATCCTCATGATCGTTACTGATACGCGGGAGCAACTCACGCCGTCCCGATAGGCACGGATAAATCCATGCCTCATCCGCTATAGCGGTCGAGGCTGGCGCGAAGCTTGTTATAAACCCTCCGGATACGAGCCCTCCGCTCGCCTCCAAAGATTAGAGTATGACAATTTTTCGATGAACGCCAGCCTGCTTCGTCGCAGGGACGGAAGTGGAAAATCTGTCGCATTAATCGATTGAAAGCCGCGCTGCGGACCTCAGGAGGCGATGGCCGCCGAGGATGGCGAACCAGAGCTCAGCCAGTCGACGGCCGGTTTCCACAGGCTGTCACGGAAGGCCGGACGGAAGAAGCCGAGATGGCCGATCGGCTGTCCGGCCACCGCCGGCGACACGCGCATCCGCTCGACCGGGGCGTTCACATAGGCCTTGAGGATGGCCTCCTGGGCCTTCGGCGTGCCCCATACGTCGTCTTCGACCCCGATCGACAGGATGGGCGTGCGCACTTCGGCGAAGCGGCGGGCCGCATCCATCTTTTGGTCGGCGAAGAAATAGTCCGGCGAGCGGCCCCAGCGCGCCCACTGGCGAAAGACCGTGCCGGGCAGCGTCTGCCCGAGCCCGATCCACCCAGGCACACGGCCGGTCAGGAGGGCGAGGGGAACGCCGACGAGGTTCATCGAGGCGAAGACCTTGTAGGGCTCGGCGGTGTAGGCCCAGTGCCCGGACATGACCGCGACCATCATGTAGCGGTCGAAGCGGTTGGCGCGGCCGCAGAGCCCCAGGCCCTGACCGCCGAAGGACTGGCCGACGCCGACCATGGCATGGCCTGGCGCGACGCTCTCCAGGCGATCGACCGCCGCCGCCATATCCTTCTCCGCCCAGTCGGCCATGCTCGGCCGGGCCTTCCAGCCGCGGGGAATGCGGGAGCCGGCGACGCCCCGATAGTCATAGGTCATTGTGGCGCGAAAGCCGCGTTCGGCCACCAGGTGTTCGGCAAAGCGCGCGTAGATGCCGCGTGGCACGGCGGCGGCGGATGAAATCAGGGCGAGGGGGCCGTCGCCATGGCCGCGGAACAGCGTGCCGGCGAGAGGAAAGCTGTCCTTCGCGGCAAACGTGATCTCTTCGCGCGCGACGGCGGTCCGGTCCTGCATGGCTGATCTCCTCCATCTCCCACGCTCAACGACGAAAATACTTACGTTTACGTCCATGTAAATGCAAGTGCGCGGATTTGGGACCGACTGGGGACGGCGGATCTGGTCCGAGAGCAGAGGGCGGGGTGCCTTTTTCGCCGCCCCGGCAGAATCGTTGCCGGTGGGCCTTCAAGTACGGCTTTGCAAGGCAAATATTAGGGTCTATAAGCCCCCGATCCAAAGCGGCCGGGAGGAGGCCGTCCTATTTCGAACAGCAGGTGACGATCATGGCACAGAATTGGACCCCGAGCAGCTGGCGCAGCAAGCCGATCAAGCAGGTTCCGGCCTATCCGGACATGGGCGCCCTTGCCGATGCCGAAGCGCGTCTCGCCAAATTTCCGCCGCTCGTCTTCGCCGGTGAAGCCCGTCGCCTGACCAAGGCGCTCGGCAACGTCGCCGAAGGCAATGGTTTCCTGCTGCAGGGCGGCGACTGCGCCGAAAGCTTCGCCGAGCATGGCGCCGACACGATCCGCGACTTCTTCCGCGCCTTCCTGCAGATGGCCGTGGTACTGACCTTCGGCGCCCAGCTGCCGGTGGTCAAGGTCGGCCGCATCGCCGGCCAGTTCGCCAAGCCGCGCTCGTCTGACTTCGAGAAGCAGGGCGACGTCGAGCTGCCGAGCTATCGCGGCGACATCATCAACGGCATCGAGTTCACGCCGGAATCGCGTATTCCCAATCCGGATCGCCAGATCATGGCGTACCGCCAGTCGGCGGCGACGCTCAACCTGCTGCGCGCGTTCGCGATGGGTGGCTATGCCAATCTCGACAACGTGCACCAGTGGATGCTCGGCTTCGTCAAGGACTCGCCCCAGGCCGAGCGCTACCGCAAGCTCGCCGACCGGATTTCCGAGACGATGGATTTCATGAAGGCGATCGGCATCAGTTCGGAAACCAATCCGAGCCTGCGCGAGACCGATTTCTTCACCAGCCACGAAGCGCTGCTTCTCGGCTATGAAGAGGCGCTGACGCGCGTCGATTCCACGTCCGGCGACTGGTATGCCACGTCCGGCCACATGATCTGGATCGGCGACCGTACGCGCCAGGCGGATCACGCGCATCTGGAATACTGCCGCGGCATCAAGAACCCGCTCGGCCTGAAATGCGGTCCGTCGCTGCAGGCCGACGATCTCCTGAACCTGATCGACATCCTGAACCCGAACAACGAGGCCGGCCGTCTGACGCTGATCTGCCGCTTCGGTCACGACAAGGTCGCCGACCATCTGCCGCGCCTCATCCGCGCGGTCGAGCGCGAGGGCCGCAAGGTCGTCTGGTCCTGCGATCCGATGCACGGCAACACGATCACGCTCAACAACTACAAAACCCGTCCGTTCGAGCGGGTCCTGTCGGAAGTCGAAAGCTTCTTCCAGATCCATCGTGCGGAAGGAACGCATCCGGGCGGCATCCACATCGAGATGACCGGCAACGACGTGACGGAATGCACCGGCGGTGCACGTGCGGTCACGGCGGAGGCCCTGCAGGATCGCTACCACACGCATTGCGACCCGCGTCTCAATGCCGACCAGGCACTCGAACTGGCCTTCCTGCTCGCCGAGCGGATGAAGGGCGGCCGCGACGAAAAGCGGATGATGGTCGCGAACGGCTGAAGCTTAGCTTCAGATAAGCGCATTTGACCGACCGGGCCGGCTTCCCCAAGCTGGCCCGGTTTCGTTTTTGTCAGGTGGGGGTATCAAATGGATGAGTCGAGAACCGGGGCCTGCCTTTGCGGCGCCGTCCGATTCCGCACGCATGGGCCGCTTCGCGAGGTGGTGTACTGTCACTGTTCGCAGTGCCGCCGGCAGACCGGGCTTCACTACGCCGCGACTGACGTGGCGCGCGAGCGGATTGAGGTCACGGGAGAAGACAAGGTCCGCTGGTATCGGGCGAGCGACGAGGCCCAGCGGGGTTTCTGCGGCACCTGCGGTTCGGCGCTTTTCTGGCTGCGCGACGGCAGCGAGAAGATCTCGGTCATGGCCGGGGCGTTCGACAAGCCGAGCGGGCTGGTCGGCGGCTATCACATCTTCTGCGCCGACAAGGCCGCATTCTATGAGATCGACGACGGACTGCCCGCCTATCAGGCCGGCAAGCCCGCCTGAAGCGCCGGCCGGGCCGGCGTCAGTTCCACCGGCAGGGCGATGCCGAGTTCGCCGGCCGCGTGGTGGTAGGCCTGGTCCAGCGCCGCAAACTTGGCCGACTGCCAGCGGAAATAGTCATCGACGAAGGGGCGCGACAGCCAGAGCGAGCCGCGGCGGCGTGGCAATTGCCAGCCGAGGAGCCCCTCGACCTCGGCCTTCTTGAACATGCGCTTCAGGTTGGTGGCGGAGATCATGTAGACCTCGCTCAGTTCCGGCAGCGACAGCGGGCCGACATCGATGCGGTCCTGGTCGGCCAGGCTGCCGGGAATGCGTGCGATCAGGTCGTGGAGGACCATGCCGCCGAGATCCGACCAGAGGAAATGGCCGATGCTGTCCGGCGGATCGCGCCAGGTCGGATCTTCCACCAGATGGGCCGCGGCAAAGGGCTGGGCGAGGCGAAAGATGCGCGGGTCGGCGGCAGCCGTCTGCTCGCGCGTGCCGCCATCCAGCCGGTCGAGGCAGGCCATGTGCCCCATGAACCAGGCCGTCATCGCCTCATAGGCGGTTTCGGTCGTCTCCAGCACGCGCACGCGGCGGTCGGGCACATCGGGAACGTCCCGCAGGAACTTGTAGGCGACCAGTTCGGCGAGGAAGGCGGTCGCCGTGTTGCGGCTCGCCGCGCCGAGCTTCATGACGATCTCGACGAAGCGGGTCGCCGTCAGTCCAGACAGGGGATCGTCGTTGCGGCGCTGCAGAGACAGGGCGAACAGCGAATGGGTCATCAGCCATTTGCGATGCGACGCCTTCAGCCGGGACAGGCGGGGCGTGCGCTGGTGAATGCCGATCAGATGTTCGGCGATCTGCTTCTCGATCGTCGGGAACAGGGGGTGGGCGGCGATCTCGGTGCGGGTCAGTGGCCGCATGGCTGGTCTACGCTTTGCTAAAGGTCTTCAACGTTATGCTCGGCCTGCGATCAGCCGGCATTCCGGCGAGCGGGATGACGGCGTGGCGAGCCTAGCTGCTGGCTAGACAGTTTTCATATCCGTTTTGTGTCAATGGCTCGTTTACGTCGCCGACGCAAGACGGCAATGCCGCTCTACGGCCGAGAGAGCCCAGGCCGCGGCGCTGGCGAGCGTATCAGCTCGCCGGCGCATCGACGCGTTCCGCCTGCTCGGGGAAGAACCGCTCGGTGCCAAAACCCTCGCCGAACATCTGGTCGTGCTGCAGGAAGCGGTAGTCGCGGATCAGCGGGTCGATGGGTGCGCCTGACGTTGCCCAGTCGGGATGCGGACGGTCGTTGCGTTCGATCAGCTGGTGGCGGTCGACGACGGCATAGCGTTCGTGCAGGCGACCGAGGACACCGGTGTAGAAGGCGTGCCGATAACCGGCGAGGCGCACCACGTAGTAGGGCAGCTGCGAGGGGCTGACCGAGCCCAGATCCTTCTGCACGCCGCGCTTCGACGACCAGACCACCAGCGGCGTCTCGTGTTCGCGCTTCATCACGCCGACCGAAGCCTTGCGGGTGGCGACCACGTCCGGCATGTAGCCTGTGTCGGTATAGACATTGCCGAGCGGCGGCAGATGATCGCCGAACAATACGATGATGGTCTCGCGGCGGCGCTTCTTGGCCCAGTCCATCAGCGCCTTGAGGCTGCTGTCGGCTTCGCGCACGCCCTGGGCATATGTCGCCAGGCTGTCGCGGTTTTCCGGAGCCAGCGAAGTGGACTGCACGTCGATCGTGTTCTTCGCATAGCGGTTCTTCTCATAGGGCCCGTGGCCCTGCAGCGTCACGGCGAAGAAGAAGAAGGGTTCCTTGGTCTGGTCGGCGGAGCGGATGATTTCCTTGGTCAGCGCATCGTCCGAGGTGAACAGGCCGCGCTTGTCCATGACCGGCATGTTCTCTTCCGACATGAAGGACTGGAAGCCGAGCGACTGGTAGACGTTGGCGCGGTTCCAGAACCAGCTCTGGAACGGATGAAAGGCGCGCGTCGTATAGCCCTTCGAGGCGAAGAAGGTGGCGAGCGAGGGCAGGGGCCGGCGCACATATTGCTGATAGGGAATGCTGCCATAGGGCAGGAAGGCGTTGGAGAAGCCGGTCAGTGCCTCGAATTCGACATTGGCCGTCATTCCGCCGAACTCCGGCGAGAACAGATTGCCCGAGGAATTGGCGCGGATGGTTGGCATCGGATCGGGCGACAGCGCGGCGTTATTCAGGCGCGTCGGATCCCATAGCGACTCGCTCATCACCATGATCACGTCGGCGTTGCGACCGCCGAAGAAGGTGGCCGGCAGCCGCTCCGGCGCGATGTCGGCGATCACGTCGGGGCCGTAGCCGCCCGGCGCCTGGACATTGGCCATCGGCACGTTGAAGGCGAAGGCGAGCAGGAAGCCGTTGTGGCGATAGTTTTCCTGCTGGTCCCACATCATCGGCACGATGTTCAGCCGGTCGCGGATATAGGAGAAGGAGTTGGGATCCATCAGCGACAGGAAGCCGCCGATCAGGGGCAGGGAAACGATCAGGCGGAGAAGCTTCGACGAGGCCGAGAGCTGCGGAAAGTGGCGGCGTCCGAGCACGAGCAGATAGCCGAGCAGGCCAAGGGCGGCGAGCGTGCCGAGCACCAGGCCGATCGATGCGAAGGGGCGCGCGGCGAACATCACCGGCACGAGCTCGCCGATCTGGCGGCCGAACAGCATGTCGCTCGGGTAGAGCGGGTCGGAGAGATACTGCTGCTTCTGCATCGACAGGAATGCCGGCAGGATCGCCAGTGGCACGAGGATCAGCGCCGACTGGTAGGCCCGGCCGACCAGGGCGTCGGCGGCGACGAACAGCAGGAAGAGCGCCAGCACGGCGACCATGCCGGGGCGGGCCGGGGAAAGCAGGTAGTCGGAGACGTCGATCAGCGTGCCGCGTGCCAGCCATTCGGTGACGATGATCGTCAGCAGTGCCAGCAGGAACGAATTGACCAGCCGGACGGCCGCGCGAAAGGCCCCGGCGCGCTGCGAAGGGACTGCATTCTCGCCTTGAAGGGCGACTTTTGCGCCTGCAATGGACATTCCAGGCTCGGAGATAATCTCAGCCAACGCGCTCTCCAGCAATCGACAAGAAGCTTAACAAAACTTTCGCATAGCTGTCACATAGTCGTCATGAACGCTAGATGAACCATGCCGCACGGTGCTTTGTTCCCGCGATTTTCAACACGGTAGTTGCGGCGCGGCACACCCCATTCGCTCGCCGACATTGCGAAGGCGAGCGTCCCGCGCTAAACGAGGGTCATGAGCGATATCCAGACCCGATCCGACACCCTCCGCATTGCCGTCGCGCAGCTCGATCCGACTGTCGGCGACATCGCCGGCAATCTCGCCAAGGCCCGGGAGGCGCGGGCGGAAGCCGCGTCCCAGGGCGCCGATCTGCTGCTGCTGACCGAGCTCTTCATTTCCGGCTATCCGCCGGAGGATCTGGTGCTGAAATCGGCCTTCCTGAAGGCGTGCCGCAAGGCGGTCGAACAGCTTGCCGCCGAGACCGCCGATGGCGGGCCGGGCGTGGTGATCGGTTTTCCGCGCGAGGACGAGAAGGGGCGCTACAATTCGATCGCGGTGCTGGACGGCGGCAAGGTCATCGCCACGCGCGACAAGATCGACCTGCCCAACTACGGCGAGTTCGACGAAAAGCGCGTGTTCAGCCCCGGCGAGATGCCGGGACCGGTCAATTTCCGCGGCATCCGCATCGGCATTCCGATCTGCGAGGACATCTGGGGTGATCTCGGCGTCTGCGAGACCCTGGCCGAATCCGGTGCCGAGATCCTGCTGGTGCCGAACGGATCGCCCTATTTCCGCGAGAAGGTCGACATCCGCCACCAGGTCGCGCTGAAGCAGGTGATCGAAAGCGGCCTGCCGCTGATCTACGCCAACCAGCTGGGCGGCCAGGACGAACTGGTGTTCGACGGCGCGAGCTTCGGCTTCAATGCCGACAAGACGCTGGCCTTCCAGATGAGCCAGTTCGAGGCCACGCTGGCGGTGACCACGTGGAAGCGTGCGGCGGACGGCTGGCGCTGCGGCGACGGGCCGATGTCGCGCATCCCTGAAAAGGAAGAGGCCGACTACCGCGCCTGCGTGCTCGGTTTCCGCGACTATGTGAACAAGAACGGTTTCAAGAGCGTCGTGCTCGGCCTGTCGGGTGGCATCGATTCGGCCATCTGCGCGGCGATCGCCGTCGATGCGCTCGGCGAGGAGCGCGTGCGCGCCGTCATGCTGCCCTATCGCTATACGTCGAAGGACTCGCTCACCGATGCCGCCGCCTGCGCCAAGGCACTCGGCTGCAGCTACGACATCGTGCCGATCGGCGAGCCGGTCGACGGCTTCCTCTCGGCGCTGTCCGACATGTTCGAGGGCACCGAAAGCGGCATCACCGAGGAGAACCTGCAGAGCCGTGCCCGCGGCACGATCCTGATGGCGATCTCCAACAAGTTCGGCTCGATGGTGGTGACCACAGGCAACAAGTCGGAAATGTCGGTCGGCTATGCTACGCTCTACGGCGACATGAACGGCGGCTTCAATCCGATCAAGGACCTCTACAAGATGCAGGTCTATGCGCTGGCCGCGTGGCGCAACGAGCATGTGCCGCCGGGTGCGCTCGGACCGTCGGGCGAAGTGATCCCGGCCAATATTCTCTCCAAGGCGCCGTCCGCCGAGCTTCGGCCGAACCAGACCGACCAAGATTCGCTGCCGCCCTATCCGGTGCTGGACGATATCCTCGAATGCCTGGTCGAGAAGGAAATGTCCGTCGACGAGATCGTCGCGCGTGGCCACGAGATCGCCACCGTGCACCGCGTCGAGCACCTGCTCTATCTCGCCGAATACAAGCGCCGCCAGTCGGCGCCGGGCGTGAAGATCACGCGCAAGAATTTCGGCCGCGACCGGCGTTATCCGATCACCAACCGCTTCCGGGATCGCTGACAGACGCGGTTCCCCGGGGCCCACAGGGAGCGCGCGATGCGGAGTTCCGTCGAGATCTTCAATATCCGCAGCCGCGCTCGGCGCGTCGTGTGGCAGACGGACCGGCTGGTCGAGGCGCCCAACTGGAGCCCGGACGGCGCCTCCCTCGTCATCAACGGCGACGGCTTGCTCTACCGGTTGCCGGCCGACGGCAGCGCGGCGCCGGTCAAGATCGACACCGGCTTTGCCACCGCCTGCAACAACGACCATGGGATCTCGCCGGACGGAAGATGGATCGTCGTGTCGGACAAGGTGGAACACGGCAAGTCCTGCATCTACATCCTGCCGGCCGAGGGCGGCACGCCGCGCCAGGTAACGCGCAATCTGCCGTCCTACTGGCATGGCTGGTCGCCGGACGGGCGCACGCTCTCCTATTGCGGCATTCGCAACGACGTCTTCGACATCTACACGATTTCCGTCGACGGCGGAGAGGAGGTCCGCATGACCTTCGGCGAGGGCCGCAATGACGGTCCCGACTATTCGTCGGACGGCCGATGGATCTATTTCAATTCCAGCCGCTCCGGGCGCATGCAGATCTGGCGCGTGCCGGCCGAGGGTGGTGCCGAGGAGCGCATCACCGACAGTGCCTTCGGCGACTGGTTTCCGCATCCGTCGCCCAAGGGCGACAAGGTGCTGCTCCTGTCCTACGAGCCTGATGTCTTCGACCATCCGCGCGATCTCGACGTGCGGCTGCGGCTGATCGATCCGGATGGGAGCAATCCGGAGACATTGTTCGAACTGTTCGGCGGGCAGGGCACGATCAACGTCCCGTGCTGGTCGCCGGATGGCGACGAATTCGCCTATGTCCGCTATTTTCCGGCGGCCGGTTAGGCAGAGACGGGCAAGCCATCTTGCCTTCGGGCGGTGATGCTGTAGACATTCTTTCGTCAGGTGCCTGCCCTTCCGGGGCGGGAGAATCGGGAAGCTGGTGGAATTCCGGCACGTGCCCAACGCTGTGAGGTGGATGCCTCGCGCCAACGAACCGCAGGCGGTTCGAACCACTGGTCCTTGCGGGCCGGGAAGGTCGGTGCGGTGCAGACGAAGCCCAGTCAGAAGACCGGCCTGACAAGATAGGCTTAGCCTGCGAGGACGGCAGGCGGTCGGACGCATTGTTGGGGATAAAACGATGCACGACGAACCGAACGACCATCTCGTCCGGGCCGGCGCCTTTTCCGTGGAAGAGCGCGAGGCCGTTTACCGGGCGATCCGGACCCGCCGCGACGTGCGGGACCAGTTCCTGCCCGATCCCTTGCCCGAAGACCTGATCGCCCGTCTGCTGCAGGCCGCACATAGCGCGCCCTCGGTCGGCTTTATGCAGCCGTGGAATTTCCTGCTGGTGCAGGACGCCGCGCGCCGCGAGGCCGTCTGGCGGGCCTTCACCAGGGCCAATGAGGAAGCCGCGGCCCTGTTCGACGGCGAGCAGCGCGACAGCTATATGCGGCTGAAGCTCGAGGGGATCCGCAAGGCGCCGCTCGGCATCTGCGTCACCTGCGACCCGACCCGCGGCGGTCCGGTCGTGCTGGGGCGGACCCACAATCCCCGCATGGACAGCTATTCGACCGTCTGCGCCGTGCAGAATCTCTGGCTCGCAGCACGGGCCGAGGGCGTCGGCATGGGCTGGGTCAGTATTTTTCACCAGGACGACATCCGCGCCGTGCTCGGTATTCCGGCCCATGTCGAGGTGATCGGCTGGTTCTGCATCGGCTATGTCGAGCAGCTCTACGACCAGCCGGAACTGGCGCTGAAGGGCTGGCGGCAAAGGCTGCCGATCGAGGAGCTCATCTTCGACGAGGTCTGGGGAAATGTCCGGCACTCCGATGCGACGTAAGCTTTTGGTTGTATCTTGCAGCAGTTCTGCACCCGACCGCTATGTTTAACATCCATTAAACATCCTGGGCTAAAACTTGCCCTGCCTGGGAGTTTGCTCCACCAACCGCATGATGCAGATGTTGCGCGCCGAATGGCTCGGCGAGGCTCTTTCAACATTTCATCGTCAATTGGGGCCATCATGAATCTTCTCAAAATTCGCCTCGGCAGGGCTGTTTCCGCTGCCATCGGCGGGCTCGTTCTCGTCAGTGTTTCGGTGATCGCCGTTTCGGATATCGCAGGGCAGCGCCAGCTGGAGGCTGTCATCAGCCTCTACGAAGAAGAGCGCAAGACCGACGTGCTGCTGCGCGAGCTGGTCGCCAGCCAGAAGGAAGTCGAACTGGCGATCGTCAGCACCCAGGAATCGCTGACCGACATATCCGCGACGCAGGCGAAGGACGGCCTCGACGATGGCTTCGTACTCGCCGAGCAGGAAGCGGCGCGCCTCGCCAAGCTGGTCGAGCGGATCGACAGCCTGGCCGTGACCCTCGACGTGCCCGATCTCGTTCCCGCGATGAAACTCCTGTCCCAGCGTTATGGCGAGTTCCACAAGGCCGGGATCGAGATGGCCAAGGCCTTCATTGCCGGCGGGACCACCGAAGGCAACAAGCTGATGGGCAGTTTCGACGGCTTCTCCGATGCCCTGCAGAAGGAGATCGAGGCGACCGGCGCCATCGTCACGGCGGTCGTCGACCGCGAGACCGGCAAGGCCGAGGCCGATATCCGCACGGCGCGCCAGCAGTCGAACGACATGGCACTCGTGCTGGCCGCACTGGGTGTCTTCGTGCTGGCCTGCGGGGCCGGACTTGCGGCCTTCGTCATGCGCCGCCTGCTCAGCCCGCTGAACCGCGCCACCGCGGCGATGAACAAGTTGGCCGAGGGCCATGTCGACGTCGAGCTTGCCGGGGTCGATCGCCCCGACGAAATCGGCGATCTCGCGCGGTCCTTCAAGAATTTCCGCGAGAACCTCATCGCCCGGCGCGAAGCCGAGGTCGAGGAGCGGCGCAATCGCGAGCGTCTGGCCGAGATCCAGTCGATGAACGATGCGGAGCGCATCGTCGAGCTCAACCGCACCAAGACCACCGTCGATGCCCTGGCCGAAGCCCTCGACCGGCTGGCGCAGGGGGACCTGGCGTCGCGCATCAACACGGTCTTCGACGGCGAATATGATCGCCTGCGCCTGAACTTCAACCAGTCGGCCACGAGGCTCCAGATCGCCATGTCCGACATTGCCGGCATCTCGCACGAGATCCGCTCGAGCTCCGCCGAGATGCGTTCCGCCTCCGACGATCTGGCGCGCCGCACCGAGCAGCAGGCCGCCGCCCTCGAGCAGACGGCCGCCGCCCTCAACCAGATCACCACGACGGTCAGCAATTCGGCGGCGATCGCCGACAGCGCCAGCCGCAAGGTCGGCGAAGCCAACCGACAGGCCCAGCAGTCGGACGAGATCGTCCGCAACGCCATCGCCGCCATGGACAATATCGAGGAAAGCTCGTCGCAGATCGGCAAGATCATCGGCGTAATCGACGAGATCGCCTTCCAAACCAACCTGCTGGCGCTGAATGCCGGCGTCGAGGCCGCTCGCGCCGGCGAGGCCGGCAAGGGCTTTGCCGTCGTCGCCCAGGAAGTGCGCGAGCTTGCCCAGCGCTCGGCCAATGCGGCGAAGGAAATCACCGCGCTGGTCGCCCGCTCGAGCGAGGCCGTCAGCTCCGGCGTCTCGCTCGTCAATCAGTCGGGGGAGATCCTCAGCCTGATCCAGGCGAATGTCACGCAGATCAACAGCGACATCCGTGCCATCGTCACCGGTGCCCACGAGCAGGCCACAGGCCTCTCGGAGATCAACGGGGCGATCACCCAGATGGACCAGGTGACCCAGCAGAATGCCGCCATGGTCGAGCAGTCGACCGCCTCGGCGCACAAACTGGCGCAGGAGGCAGAAGAGCTCTTCACCCAGGTGGGGCAGTTCGACATCAGCGGCAATCGCGCCGGCTATGCCCCGGCGGCGCGGGCGCGCGCCGCCTGATTGATCGGACCCATCTCATTTACTGCCAGACGGCCGGGCTCTTGCCCGGCCGTTTGCGTTCGGCAAGCGGACTATCCATCCCGGCGGGTGGCGGCGGTCGTTATTGCTGGAGCGGCTGGGGACCAGGCAAGGCGGGATTGCGCAGGTCGATGTCGCTGGTCGTGGACGGCAGAAAGGTGGGGCCGACCTGGCGAACGGATGCCGATTGCGGATCATAGGTCCGATCCTGCGGCGCGGCCGGCGGCGTCCGCGGCGGCAGGACGCCGGGCTTTGCGTTGGCCGAGGCCGAGCGGCCGATCTCGACGACGGCTTTGTCACTGCCGGCGGCGGCATTGCCCTGCGCCGTGCGGCCCTGCATGCGGCGATAGTAACCGGCGAGATCGCAGCCGCAGGACGGTTTTTCGCCGCTCGACCGGTTGAGGTAGGCGAAGGCGGTCGGCAGCGTGCGATAGGGCTGACCGGTCTCGGCGGAGACCATGTCGGCGCTCTCCTCGGTGCGCATGGAATGATAGTATAGTTCGGTCTCCGTCTCCGGGCACATCTGCTCGCAGATCTGCGCGTCGCGGCGGAAGTTGAGCGGCGAGGTGTTCGACGAGATCGGGAAGAAGGCGCCGTCGCAGGTCCGCACGCACAGGGTTCGGAGGCTGCCATGGCCGGTAAAGGTCTGGAAGCGGCCGGCGTGGCTTGCCTCGCTCTCGGGCTCCGTAGCCTCCACCGGTCGGCTGAGCGTGCCGGGCGGTGACATGGGCATGTCGCTCGGGCCCGGCTGCTCGGCATTGCAGCCATTGGCTTCGAGCGCCGCCAGAAGCCGCTCGCGCGCCGGATTGGCGGCAGCGCCTTCCTGGCGCAGCGCGTCGCGCTTGCCGGCGAGCATCTGCTTGTTGCTTTCCATGCGGGTGAGCGCCGTGGAGAGATCGCCGCACTGGCTGGTGCCGTCGGCCCGATATTCGACGACCGCGCCGTCGCAGCGCAGGCGCCGCATGTCGTAGCGGACCTTGCGGATTTCCAGGTTCTGCCGGGCTATGGCGCTGGAATAGCGGCGCATCTCGCTGGTGTCGGCAATCACTTCCGGCTGGGATGCGAGCCGCAGCCGCAGGCTCTCGCACACGACGGATGCCTGCGCAGCAAGCGGCTGGCAGGTGAACAGGACGGCAAGCGTCAGGAGCAATCGATGTCTGCGATGGTGCAAGTCGCGTCCCCGGTCGGCGTCGGTCCTTGTACGGATTACTGCGGAGCCTATAGGCAGTTTCACTATAGTTTGCGAGGGACAAACCGCCAAACGGCAACACAAATCTGTGTTAACGCCGAAGCGCCGCGGCGGGCGCGGCGCTTCGGCTTCTTGCGGGCGGTGTCAGGCGGCGCGCGGCTGCTCGATGGAAAGCGGCTCTACCAGCAACGGTCCCTCGATCTCGGCGACCGCCTTCATCCGTGCGAGCAGGTCCGGTGTCACCTCCCATGCGACGGCGACCGCATGGACCGAGCCGATCTTGTGCGGCTCGGCGATGCGCTCGCCCGGGCAGCCCATGCGGCGGAACATGCGCTCAAGGAAGACGTCCGTCACGGTGACGATATGGCTGAGGCCAGAGGCAAGGCCGATCTCGCCGACGCCGCACATCAGCTCGGCGGCCGCGATCGTCACCTGGTTCGAGGCGCGGTCCTGCGAGATCTCCGGCTCGATGCAGAAGCGGCTCGATTCCCAAATCTCGGCGCTGCGGATCTCCGGCCGTCCGCCGAGCAGGATCGGGAAGGTATCGTCGAGCATGTTCGGGCCAAGCGTCGGCAGCAGCCTGAGCGAGCCGCGCAGTTGGCCGTCGGCCGAATAGGACATGACGTAGATGGGGTTGGCATCGTCATAGTGGTCTACTTCCCAGTCGTCCCTCACGGTTACGTCCCATTTCAGAAGATCGTGGAAAACCCGCTTGCGCAGCCGGTGCATGGCGGCGATTTCCTCGGGGTATTCGTTGCGATTGGCGCCATTGATGATCCGGATCATTCCAGTCTCCCTTGTTTGTCCAGGCGACTGAAAGATGGCGAATTACATATGAAATGAAACTGTCGGTAGCGACAGGTCGCGGAATTGCAATTGCGGATTATGCTTGTGCGCCGCAACGGGCGGGGGTGTTCAGTGCAGGTCCGGGCCGGGCAAAAGACCGCGCCAGGCGGCTTCCGCGACCGCCTGCGTATTGGAGACGACATTGAGCTTGCGGCGCGCATTGGACATGAAATAGCGCACCGTGCGCTCGGTGATTCCGAGGATCACGGCTGTCTCCCAGTAGCTCTTGCCGGCCGCCGCCCAGTAGAGCGCCTGGCGCTCGCGCCGGGTCAGCCGGGGCGCGGCCTCGCTGTCGACGCCGCCAGATCCGCTGCCCTGCAGCAGAGAGGCATGGAACTCGACGGCGAGCGCCTGCAGGTCGCGGTCATGCATGCGGCGGAACCTGTGCCAGTCGCAGGCTTCGGCATCGATGTGCACGGCGAACACGGCCTGGCGGCCCTCGCGCGAGATGAGCGGGTAGGCGACGCCGCAGGGCGTGATGCCGAGGCGTTCGGCCACCTTGTCGAGGCCGTCGCGGGCGGGCGTGCCGGGTGTCAGCACGTTCCAGTCGAGCGGCCGGATCGCCGACAGCGCCAGGCGCAGCGGCGGTTCGAACACGCTCGGGCCGAGCGCCCTCACGGCGTGCACCGCGGCCGCGCCGAAGGTGTGGAACAGGCGGTGGGCCTTGACGCCGGCCGGCGTGCACACCGCGTCGATGTAGAAGATGTGGGCGATGCCGAAGCTGGCCTGCATCTGCCTGAAGAACGGGAGCGGACGCACGACCTTCTGGTCTTGCAGCCAGTCCAGCAGGTCGAAGTAGCCGCCCTGGTTCGTCATTCCTGAAACCCTGCAAAAATATGGGTCAAGAGTGTTCGCCGGAGACCGTGATGTCCAGCCGGTAATTTGGAGGATGCACCGGCCTGAAGGGGCGCCCCGTCACCGTCGGGGGCGGGGCCTCTGCCCGATGTCCGAGGACCGGGATGCGCGCCGTCGTCAGCCGGGCTGGGCGGCTTCGACGACGGCAAGGGCGGCCATGTTGACCACGCCGCGCGAGGTGACGGATGTCGACAGCACATGGGCGGGCAGGGCGGCGCCAAGCAGGATCGGTCCGACATGCAGCGCATCCATCATGGTGCGGACAATGCCGAGCGAGATATTGGCGGCATCGAGGTTGGGGAATACCAGGAGATTGGCTTCGCCGGTCAGCGTACCGTCGGGCATGGCGCGCTTGCGCAGCGTCTCCGACAGCGCCGAACCGCCCTGCATCTCGCCGTCGACTTCCAGTTCGGGCGCCTGGGCCCGGATCAGCTGCAGGGCTTCGCGCATCTTGCGGGCGCTTTCGGAATCGCGCGAGCCGAAGTTCGAATGCGACACGAGTGCAGCGCGCGGCGTGATGCCAAAGCGGCGGATTTCCTGGGCGGCGAGGATCGTCATTTCGGCGATTTCGGCGGCGGACGGATTGTAGGTGACGAAGGTGTCGGTAAAGAAGATGGCGCCGCGCTGCGAGATTAGCAGGCTGAGGCCGGAGAAGGACCTGACGCCCGGCTTCTTGCCGATGATCTGGGCGACATCGCGCAGATGGCGGTCGAAACGACCCTCGACGCCGCAGATCAAGGCATCGGCATCGCCGCGGCGCACGGCCAGCGCGCCGATCACCGTATTGTTGGTGCGCACGATCGTGCGGGCCGCTTCCGGGTTGATGCCGGCGCGGCCGACCAGGGCGAAATAGTCCTCGACATATTCGCGGTAGCGCGGATCGTCCTCGGGGTTGACCAGATCGAAGTCGACGCCCGGACGGATGCGCAGGCCGAAGCGCTGCAGGCGGCTCTCGATGATCTGCGGACGGCCGATCAGGATCGGCTTGCCGCTGCCTTCCTCGAGCAGGACCTGCGCGGCGCGCAGCACGCGCTCGTCCTCGCCCTCGGCGAAGATGACGCGCTTGCTCGATGCCTTCTTCGCCGCCGTGAAGATCGGCTTCATGACGAAGCCGGAACGGAAGACGAAGCGGTTCAGCTGGTCGAAATAGGTGTCGTAATCGGTGATCGGGCGGCGGGCCACGCCGCTCTCCTCGGCCGCTTTGGCAACGGCAGGCGCGATGCGCAGGATCAGGCGCGGGTCGAACGGCGAGGGAATGAGGTAGTTGGGACCGAAGGTCGGGGATTCGCCGGAATATGCGCGGGCGGCGACCTCTGAGACTTCCTCACGGGCGAGGGCTGCGATGGCGCGCACCGCGGCCATCTTCATTTCCTCGTTGATCGTCGTTGCGCCGCAGTCGAGCGCGCCGCGGAAGATGTAGGGGAAGCACAGGACGTTGTTGACCTGGTTCGGGAAGTCGGAGCGGCCGGTGCAGATCATCGCGTCGGGGCGGGCCGCGCGGGCGAGATCCGGCATGATTTCCGGCGTCGGATTGGCGAGCGCCATGATCAGCGGCTTTTCCGCCATCTTCACCAGCAGTTCCGGCTTGAGCACGCCTGCGGCCGACAGACCGAGGAAGACGTCGGCGCCGTCGATCGATTCGGCCAGCGCGCGATTGGCGCTGTCCTGGGCATAGACGGACTTCCACTGGTCCATCAGCACTTCGCGGCCGAGATAGACCAGGCCCTCGATGTCGTGCACCCAGATGTTTTCGCGCTTTGCGCCGAGGATGACGAGAAGATTGAGGCAGGCGAGCGCGGCGGCGCCGGCGCCGGACGCGACGATCTTGACGTCTTCGATCTTCTTGCCGGCCAGTTCCAGGCCATTGAGGATGGCGGCGGCGACGATGATCGCGGTGCCGTGCTGGTCGTCATGGAAGACCGGGATGTTCATCTTGTCGCGCAGCTGCTGCTCGACCTCGAAGCATTCCGGCGCCTTGATGTCCTCGAGATTGATGCCGCCGAAGGTCGGCTCGAGCGCCGAAACGGTCGAAACCATGGAATCGACGGTCAGCGCGTCGATTTCGATGTCGAAGACGTCGATCCCGGCGAACTTCTTGAACAGGACGGCCTTGCCTTCCATGACCGGCTTCGAGGCGAGCGGCCCGATATTGCCGAGCCCGAGCACGGCCGTGCCGTTGGAGATGACGGCGACCAGGTTGGCGCGGGCGGTATATTCCGCGGCCAGTTCCGGTTCGTCGCGAATGGCAAGACAGGGGGCCGCCACACCGGGCGAATAGGCGAGCGCGAGGTCGCGCTGGTTGCCGAGCGGCTTGGTGGCCTGGATTTCCAGTTTTCCCGGTCGCGGATAGCGATGGTAGAAAAGTGCCTGCTCATCGAGGTCGGCCGTGGCGGTTGTCGGCTGCGACTTGTTCGTGTCCTTGGTATCCATGCTGTCCCGTGTCCGCTTTTCCTTTGGATTGCGTTCCTGCATACACCAAATGAACGGGACTGGGAGTACCCCGCCGCCGTCCTCACCGATTTTGTCGGCGAGGGTGTTCCGCCCACACATGAAAAAGCCCGGCGGGGGAGCGCCGGGCTTGCCTTCGATCCAGCAAAGACGGCAGCTGGTCTCAGGTAGAAGGCGAGACGATCGAGGGCGCCGTCACACCGCGATAGCCGAACTTCGACTTCGCGCATTCTTCGTCGGACAGGCCGGCATAGGCGCAGGCCGCCTTTTTTTCGTCCGCCGGACGGGTTGTCTGTGAGCAGCCGGCAAGCGTTGTGGCGACAAGCAGGGCGACGAGTATTTTTTCCACGATCTGATCTCCTGGTGGATGTCCCGCGCGGCGGCTCTCAGTGGCCTGTCGTTTGGGAGACTGAACTTTCTTGGCTCATATTGAACATTAGTGTTCAAATGTCAACATTGTTGCTTTAGAAAATATAGGTGGGTCTTGGCTTGTAGGCGCCCGGTGCGCTACGAGTAGGAAGTTCTGAAGGGAGTCGGCCGTGAAGTCTGGAGTTCAGTGTCGCATCCATGAGGCGGCGATGCGTCTTTTCGCGCGGTTGGGCGCGAACCGGGTCAATGTGAGCGATCTCGCCGAGGAGGCGGGCGTGGCGCGCGGCACGATCTACAATGCCGTGCCCAACCCCGACCGGCTGTTCGAGGAGGTCGCGGGCGATCTCGCCTGCGAGATGCAGGAACGCGTGCGGGTCAGCATCGTCGAGATCGCCGATCCGGCGCGCCGGCTGTCCTGCGGCATCCGCCTCTTCCTGCGCCGGGCGCACGAGGAGCCGCAATGGGGCCGCTTCATCGTGCAGTTCGGCTTCAGCAACAAGTCGCTGCGCGGGCTGCTGACCGCATCCTCGACGGAGGAGATCGTCAAGGCGATCGATACGGGCCGCTATGCGATCCGGCCGGAACAGGTCACCTCGATGGTGGCGATCATCGGCGGTGCGACGCTGTCGGGCATGATGCTGGTGCTGGAGGGCTACAAGAGCTGGCGCGAAGCCGGCAGCGAAGTGGCCGAACTGATCCTCGTCTCGCTCGGCGTCGACCGCGCCGAAGCGGGCGAGATTGCCCGCTGCGAGTTGCCGGAACTCGTCCAGCAATAGGCCGTTTGCCGCTCGCTACGCCCCGTTTGACGGGCCTGTCATCATCCTGAAACACGAGTCTGGTTTTGGAGGGGGCGAAGGCTCGTCAAGCTAGAGGCCCATGACCGTGAATACAGATTCCGAAATCCGTCACTTCAGAACCCTGTTCATTTCCGACGTGCATCTCGGCTCGAAGGCGGCCAAGGCGGACTTCCTGCTCGATTTCCTGCGCACCCACGAGGCCGAGACAATCTTCCTCGTCGGCGACATCGTCGATGGCTGGCGGCTGAAGCGCAGCTGGTACTGGCCGCAGGACTGCAACGACGTCGTGCAGAAGCTGCTGCGCAAGGCGCGCAAGGGCACCCGGATCGTCTATATTCCCGGCAATCACGACGAATTCCTGCGCGGCTTTCCCGGCACTCATTTCGGCGGCATCGAAGTGGCCGAACGCATGATCCACGAGACGGCCGACGGCAAGCGCTACCTCGTGCTGCATGGCGACGAATTCGACGTCGTCGTGCGCAATGCCCGTCTCGTCGCCTATCTCGGCGACTGGGCCTACGACATGGCGATCAACATCAATATCCTGCTGGCCGCCGTGCGCCGCCGCCTCGGTATGCCCTACTGGTCCTTCTCTGCCTGGGCCAAGCTGCAGGTGAAGCAGGCCGTCAACTTCATCGGCGAGTTCCAGCGTGTCGTCGCCGAGGAGGCGCGCCGCAACGATGTCGACGGCGTGATCTGCGGCCATATCCATCATGCCGTCATGGAAGACATCGACGGCATCCACTACGTCAATACCGGCGACTGGGTCGAAAGCTGCACGGCCATCGTCGAGCATTTCGACGGACGCTTCGAGCTGATCTCCTGGGGTCACCTGATCGGCGCCTCCGCCAAGAAGGTCGCCGCTCTTGCTCCGCCGCGTCCGGCGGCTGTGGCGATCGCCGCCGAGATGGCCAATGCGAAGGACGTCCAGGCGGCCTGAGCGGGACGGAACTTGCAGGGCGGGGCGTCAAGTCCCGCACTGCGTGTGTCTTCGTGGTGACGCGCGGCGATAAACGCTTCCTTAAGGATTTCATTGCCGGCCCGTGTCGTTATACTGCGCGCTTGAGTGATTTGCGCCGGCAAGATGATTTCGCCGAGCCCGCGTGGCGCAATGCGTGGAAGTTGTCAGAACCTTGAAGTCCGTACACCCAGAGAGCGCCGCGATTGATATCGACGAATTGCCGGGCGAAGGGCATCGCATCCGGCTATCCGGCGCCTGGCGCAACAACAGTCTCGGCACCTTGCTGCAGAACAATGGCCGCCTGGTCCCGCTTGACGGCACCGGGCCGGTCGAGATCGACCTGTCCGCCGTATCGGAAATGGACATGGCCGGCGCCTGGCTCGTGCGCCGCTTCGTCGCCGCTCGCGAGAAGGCAGGCGGCGGTGTCAAGGTGACAGGCGGCACGCCGGCGGTGCGCGAACTGCTCCGCGTCCTGCCCGAGGACGTCAAGCATCCGCCGCCGCCACCGCCCAAGGGCCCCTTGTTCCAGCGGATCTTCGCGCCGGTCGGCAAGGTGATCGTCAATCTGTGGCTCGACATAGTGGCCATGATGTTCGTGCTCGGCTCGGCAGTGCACGGCGCACAGACCAAGCTCGGGCGCGGCAGCGGCATCTCGCCCGCTTCGGTGGTCACCCAGATGGACCATATGGGCGTGCGCGCCGTGCCGATCATCATGCTGATGTCCTTTCTGATCGGGGCGATCATCGCCCAGCAGGGCGCGTTCCAGCTGCGGTATTTCGGTGCCGAGATCTTCGTCGTCGACCTCGTCGGCATCCTGCAGTTGCGCGAGATCGGCGTTTTGCTGACGGCGATCATGATCGCCGGCCGTTCCGGCAGCGCGATCACCGCCGAGATCGGCTCGATGAAGATGCGCGAGGAGATCGACGCGCTCAAGGTCATCGGCCTCAACCCGATCGGCGTGCTGGTGTTTCCGCGCCTGGTGGCCCTGACCGTCGTGCTGCCGCTCTTGACGATCATCGCCAATTTCTCCGCGCTCTACGGCGCGTCCGTGGTCGCCTGGACCTATTCCGGCATCACCTTCGACGTCTTCACCACGCGTCTTCACGATGCGATCGACTATTCGACCGTGGCATCCGGCATGATCAAGGCGCCCTTCATGGCACTGATCATCGGAATCGTCTCGGCGGTCGAGGGCATGAAGGTCGGCGGCAGTGCCGAGTCGCTCGGCCGGCACGTCACGGCGGCGGTGGTGAAGTCGATCTTCGTCGTCATCCTGGTGGATGCGCTGTTCGCAATTTTCTACTCGGCAATCGATTTCTGAGGTGGCGGACGTGAACACGGAAACCGAAGCGGTAGAAATGGACGAGCGCGAGAAGGTGCTGTCGGTCAGGGATCTGACGGTCGCGTTCGGCAGCAAGGTCGTGCTCGACAATCTCGACCTCGACATCTATCGCGGCGAGATTCTCGGCTTCGTCGGCGCTTCGGGTGCCGGCAAGTCGGTGCTGATGCGCACGGTGCTGCGGCTGTTGCCACGCCGCTCCGGCACGATCGAAATCCTCGGCTCCGACTATAATACCGTGGATGAACGCGCACGGATGGAACTCGACACGCGGCTGGGCGTCTTGTTCCAGCACGGCGCGCTGTTTTCGGCGCTGACCGTGAAGGAGAACATCCAGCTGCCGATGCGCGAATATCTCGACCTGCCGAAGTGGCTGATGGATGAGCTGGCCTATCTCAAGCTGGATCTGGTCGGCCTCGACCCGGACGCGGCCGACAAATATCCGTCGGAACTGTCGGGCGGCATGATCAAGCGCGCCGCGCTGGCGCGGGCGCTGGCGCTCGACCCGGACCTGGTCTTCCTCGACGAGCCGACCTCCGGCCTCGACCCGATCGGTGCGGCCGAATTCGACGAACTGATCGCGAGACTGCGCGACACTTTGGGCCTGACCGTCTATATGGTGACCCATGACCTCGACAGCCTGTTTTCCGTCTGCGACCGCATCGCGGTTCTCGGTCAAAAGCGAGTCTTGGTCGAAGGCACCTTAGACGATATGCTCGCCAGCGACGATCCGTGGGTAAAATCCTATTTCAAGGGCAAGCGGGCCCGTTCCATTCCTCGCCGGGCCGACCCGGCGGCATCCGGTAGAGTGACTGACTGATGGAAACCAAAGCCAATTATGCGATCGTCGGCTTCTTCACGATGCTCGTCATCGCGGCCGCCTTCGGCTTCGTCTACTGGATGGCGGAGTATGGCCGTGGCGGAACGCTCGCGCCGCTGGCGATCCGCATTCCGGGTTCGGCCAACGGGCTGAGCATCGGTTCGCCGGTGCGCTTCAACGGCATTGCCGTCGGCTCCGTGCGCAGCCTCTACATCGACAAGGAAGATCCGCAATTCTCGGTGGCCTTCACCGAGGTCAGGGCCGACGCGCCCGTCACCGCCTCGACCAAGGCGGTGCTTGAGATCCAGGGCCTGACCGGGGCGGCCTATATCGAACTCTCCGGCGGCAATGCGGGGGACGCCAATATTCTCGAGAAGGCGATCGCGACCGGTGAGCCGGCGGTATTGCTCGCCGATCAGTCGAGCGTCACCAACCTCCTGGCGACGGCCGACAAGATCCTGAAGCGTGCCGACGACGCGATCGGCCAGCTGCAGGGCTTCATCACCGACGCCCGCGACCCGCTGACCAACACCGTCAAGAACGCCGAGACCTTCTCCAAGTCGCTGGCCGAGAATGCCGACGGCATCGACAAGTTCCTGCAGAGCGTGAGCGCCCTGTCGGACTCGGTGTCCGGCCTGTCGGGCCGTCTGGATTCGACGCTCGGCGCGGCAGAGAGCCTGTTCAAGGCGCTCAATTCGGACAAGATCGACCAGATCCTGACCAATACCGAGGCCTTCACCGGCAACTTCGCCGATGCCTCCAACACCATCGGTCCGGCCATCGAGACCTTCCGCGACACGGCATCGACATTCCAGAAGTTCGGCGAGAATGCCGACCGGACGCTGGCGAGGGTCGATGCGGTGGTCGCCGCCGTCGATTCCCAGAAGATCACCCAGGTCATGGACAATGTCTCGGTCGCATCCGCCGATGCGCGCGAAGCGATCAGCGGCTTCAAGGATCTGAGCCAAAGCATCACCGACCGCACCCAGGACATCGACCAGGCGATCACCGACTTCACCCAGCTGTCCAACAAGCTGAACAATGCCTCCGACCAGATCGACGGCATCCTGAAGAAGGTCGACTCGTTCCTCGGCTCCGGCGAGGCGGATTCGCTGAGCGCCGAGGCGCGCAAGACGCTGCAGTCGATCCGCAGTACCGCCGACAACCTGAATTCCAAGATCGGCCCGATCGCCGACAACTTGGCGCGCTTCTCCAATACCGGGCTCAGGGACATCCAGTCGCTGGTCACCGATACGCGCCAGACCGTGCGCGGCCTGAACGACGCGATCACCAATTTCGACAACGATCCGCAGCGGCTGCTGTTCGGCGGCGACAACGTCAAGCAGTTTGACGGGCGGACGAGACGATGACGAACAGGACGGGAAGGGACAGGGGTCACATGGGCGGAACCGCTATCATGGCGCGTTGCACGACGGCAATGAGGGCTGCGATCCTCGTGCCGCTGCTGGTCGCAGGGCTGTCGTCCTGCGGGTCGAAGGCGTCGAACGATACCTTCGACATTACGGCCGCTCCTGACGTCCAAAGCAATGTGCCGGCGCGCAGCCGCCAGCTGCTGGTCGCGGATCCCTCGGCCCTGAAGGCGCTGGATAGCGAGCAGGTGCTGGTGCGCGTCTCGCCTTCCGAGATCCGCTATCTGTCGAACTCCCAGTGGAGCGACAAGCTGACGAGGATGGTCCAGGCCAAGCTGGTCGAGACCTTCGAGAACACCGGCAAGCTGGACGGCGTCGGCAAGCCCGGCCAGGGCCTGGCGATCGACTACCAGCTGATCACCGACGTGCGCGCCTTCGAGATCGACACGGTCGGCGGCGACCGGGGTGTCGTCGAGATCTCCGTCAAGCTGCTCAACGACCGCAACGGCTCGGTCAAGGCGCAGAAGGTGTTCAGTGCCAGCGAGCCGGCGACAGGCTCGTCCAACGAGGCCTATATCCGCGCCATGGACCGGGCCTTCGGCCGGGTGAGCGCGGAGATCGTCGCCTGGACGCTGACGCAGATCTAGGGATCTCTGACGGGCCGCGGAGGCGTTGCGGCTGGTCGTGCCTCTCCCCACATCAAGAACGAGAAGAGCCCCGGGCCATGTCAGGCGCCGGGGCTCTTTCTTTCGTGCGTTCTGTCATCGACGGCCGGCGGTAACCCGCCGGCGTTCCGCTCTCAGCTGAACCGGCCGGCGGCGTGGGCCAGCATGGTGTAGACCTTGCCGGTGTCCGAGGTCAGGTAGGACTGGGTCACGGTCTTGTCGCGGTCGGTGCGGGCGACGTCGCCGAGTAGCTTTTCGAAATCGGCGATGTAGCGGTCGACGGCGACACGGAATTCCGGTTCGCGGTCGTACTTGCGCTTGATCTCGTCGAAGGTCTGCTGGCCTTTCAGCGTGTAGAGTCGGCGAGTGAACACGTCGCGCTCGCCGCGCTGGTAGCGGCGCCAGAGATCGACCGATGCGTCGTGGTCGATCGCGCGGGCGATGTCGACCGACAGCGAGTTCAGCGATTCCACCATGTGGCGCGGATTGCGGGTGTCGGCCTGGCGCGGTGCGGCGGGAGCCTCGGCGGCCGGACGCGGTGCCGGGGCGCGCGGGGCGGGGGCTGCAGCCGAATCCTCATGTTCGTCGCGCGAGGCGCCACGCAGCAGGTCGCTGATCCAGCCGCCCGATACGCCGCCTGCGGCGGGAGCAGGGGCGGTCGACGGGTTGATGCTGCCGCGCAGGCCGAGCGGTTCCATCGTGCGGGCCGGTGCCGGTGCAGGGGCCGGAGCGGGAGCCACGACCGGTGCAGGTGCGGGCTGCTGGGCTACGGGGGCCGGAGCCGGAGCAGGGGCCTTGCGCGGGGCCTCGACGGGCTTTGGCTCGGCCAGCTTGCGGGCGACGGGTTCGGAGATTTCCAGGACCTGGGTCGAGCGGCCGACGAGCTGCGAAATATCCTGCAGCGCCTTGATCTGCTCGGACACGGCGCGGCGCATGGCAGCCGCGCTTTCCTTGGCTTCTTCCGGAAGGTCGAACGCGCCGCGCTTCAGCTCGCTGCGGGTCATGTCCAGTTCCTTGCGGATATCCTGGGCCGAGCGGCGGATCTCGTCGGTCGCGCCGGTAAAGCGGGTGACAGCTTCCTCGACCGCCTGGCGCATGGCTTCGCGCAGATGGTTGGCGGCGCCGTCGGACTTGCGCCCGGCTTCGCCGAGCAGCTTGTCGACGTCGGAGAGCGAGGCAGTGAGCCCGCCGCGCAGACGGTCGGCGAGGTCGCCCGAACGCTTCTCGGCTTCCGACAGGGTCTTCTCGATGGCCCGGTTGGCGTCTTCGCCGGCCGACATCAGCGCACCGCGCATGTTGCCCGCGGTAGACAGCGCCTGCTTTTCCGTTTCGGACAGGATCTTGCCGATGTCCGCGAAGGAGGTCTGGATGCTCTGGCGAAGATTGCCGGCAACCTGGCCCGACCGCTGTTCGGCGCGCTCGAAGGCGCTGTCGACCATGTTGCCGAGGTTCTGCATCGTCGTTTCAATCTCTTCCGAGCGCTTGACGAGGCCGACGGCGAGGTCGCGCAACGCCTGCTGGCGCTCCTCGAGCGTGCCGACGAGGTTCGACTGGGCGGCGGAGAGAAGATCGGAGGCCTGGCTCAGCACCTTGGAGTGTTCGCCGAAGCGGCCGACGATCGAGGTGACCTGCGACAGGGTCTCGCCGGAAACGGCGGCCAGCCGCTCGAGCTTGCCGTCGAGCAGGCGACCGGAGGTCTGCAGCAGGTCGGCGGCCTTTGAGGTGGTCTCGGCGAAACGCTCGGTCGTCTGGCCGAGCTGGCCGTCGGCAGCCACGATATTGGCGGCGACCTGTTCGATCATGTTGGCGAGGCCCGAATTGCTTTCGCTCAGGCGCTCGATCAGGCGGCCGGCGCTCTGCGTCAGGCTGGTCTCGGCAGCATTGATGGTCTCGGCGGCCTTGTCGGCGCGTTGGCCGATGGCCTCGACGATCGCGTTGTTCTCGGCGCGCAGGCGTTCGGCGCTGAGCGCTGCAGCCTCGGCGATGCGCTCGGCCGCCGTGCGGCCGGTCTCGGCATAGTCGGCGACCAGCGGGGCGGCCTTCTCGTCGATCAGGCGCGACAGTTCTGCCGAACGCGATGCGAGCATCGAGTTGAGTTCGCGGGTCCGCTCGTCGAGCACGGTCCGAATGGTGTTGCCGCGCGCTTCGAGCGCCTTTTCGACGGCATCCATGGTCGAGGTGATTTCCTCGGTATTGCCCGACAGCTGTTCGCGGATCGCGGCGGCGCGGGCCTCGAGGGCCGAGCCGGCATCCGAGAGCGTACCCGACAGAGCCGAGATATGGCTGCCGACGAGGGCTTCGGCTTCCGCCACCTTGTTGGCGATCACGTCGCCGGCTTCGGCGAAGGTCTGGGCGACGGCCGCAGCCTGGCCGGCAAGGCGGGTCTGGGTCTCGGAAATGCGGTTGGCGAGGTCCTCGGACTTTTCCTCGACGGTGCGGCTGAGCTCGGCGCTGCGTTCGCCGATACGCTCGGCAAACTGGGCGCCGGTCTGGTTGAGCAGTTCGACGGAACGCTGGGCTTCGCCGTCGAGGTCGCGGGCGGCATCGGCAACGGCGCCACGCAGCGCGGCGGCGAGGCCGGCGGCCTTGCCCTCGATCGTGCGGTTGACGTTGTCGAGGCCGATATTGAGGGCGCGGTCCATGGTCGACAGGCGTTCGTCGATCTGGGCGGTGCGGCTGTCGAAGGTCTCGGCGACCTTGGAGGCGCCGTCGTCGAGTACGCGCGAGACGCGCTCCACGGCGTCGCTTCCGACCCGCTCGAGATCGGAGACCTTCTCGGTGAGGCGGCTTGCGAATTTCTCGCCGGCGTCGCCGATGCGGGTGTCGACGCCGTCAAGGCCGCTCTTGATGCGCTCTTCGAGCGTTTCGAGGCTGACCTCAATGCGGGTGCTGGTGTCGTCGATCCGGTTGGCCATGCCGCCGACCGACTGTTCGATGCGGCCGGAGAAATCCTGGGCGGTGCGGGTGATTTCGCCGGCCGCCTCGCCGAGCTGGCTGGTGAGCGCGCCGGCGGTTCCGCGCAGGCGTTCGTCGAGCGCCTTGCCGCTTTCGTCGATGGCGCGGCGCAGCGCTTCCTCGCGCTCCTCGAGCGTCATTTCCAGCATGCCGGTGGAGGCGGCGATCGAGGCGCCGATCGCGGCACCCTGTTCGGCAAGCGTGCCGTCCAGCTGTTCCTGGGCCGTGCGCAGCGTAAGATCGATCGCGTTGCCGCGCTCTTCCAGCGTGGCGCGGATCCGCTCATGGGTGTCGGACAGCTTGCCGTCGATGCCGGCAAGACCGGACGCCATCGTGTCGCCAAGACCGGCAAGGCCCGACGCCATGGTGTCGCCAAGGCCCGAAAGGCCGGACGCCATGGTTTCGCCGATGCGGCCTGTGCCTTCGCCGAGCGTCTTTTCCAGCTGCTCGCCGGCCTGCTCCAGCGTGGAGGCGAGGTAGGCGGCATGACCGGCCAGCGACAGGTCGAGGCGGTCCTGGTTTTCGCTATAGGCGCTGCGGATCGCTTCTGCCTTGTCGGCGAAGGCGGATTCGAGGCGGTGGTCGGCATCGGCCACGGTGTCGATGATCGTCGCGGTGCGGCGGTCGAGGGCGTCGGCGAGGCGGCGCTCGGTCCCGGAGACGGCATCGATCAACGTCGCAGCGCGGTTTTCGAGCGTGGCGTCGATCTGCCGCTGGCCGTCAGCGAAGGTCTGGGCGATCGCCTGATTGCGGGTGTCGAGGGTCTCGGCCAGTCGGGACTCGGTGCCGGATACGGCCTCGATGATCGAGGCGGCGCGGCCTTCCAGCGTCTCGTCGAGGCGCTTCTGGCTGTCGGCCAGCGTGTCGGCGATCTCGCGGGTCTTGCTGTCGAGGGTTTCGGCGAAGCGATCCTGGTTGCCGGCAAGGGCGTTGACGATCGTCTCGGCGCGGCTCGACAGGGTTTCCTCGAAGCGGTTCTGGTTGTCGGAAAGGGCGGAGTAGAGCGCTCCGCCGCGTTCTTCCATCACGGCGTCGATGCGCTTGTGGGCGTTCTCCAGGCTTTCGCTCAGCGCAAGGGCGCGGGCCGACATCGCATCGGCGATTTCCTGCGCGCGGGTCGACAGGGCGTCGTCGATCAGTTCCTGGCCCGTGCCCACGGCGGTGGCCAGAGCGAAGGACTGGTCGGTCAGCGTCGAGCCGAGGCGTTCGATGCTCGAATTGAGGATGCCGTCGATCGCCTCCGAACCGCCGGTGACGGTCTCGTTGATGCGGGCGAGGCTTTCCATCAGCTTGCTGTCGAGCGAGCCGGCGCGCTGGTCGAATGCGCTGGCGAATTCGGCGACGCGTTCGTCGAAGGCCGAGTTGACGAGCCCGATGGTCGCCTGCAGGCGATCCTCGAACAGGCCGGAGCGCAGGTCGAGGTCGACGATGGCGTCGTCGGCGCTGGACTGCAGGCTGTGGCGGAAGGCGGCGCCCTTGTCGTCGAGCGTGGCGTTGAGCTTGGCCAGAACCTGGTCGAGCGAGCTGGTGATGCCCTGTTCGCCGCTCGTCAGGCGGTCGGCGATCTCGCGGGTGCGTTCGGCGAGCGTCTCGTTGAGCTGGCGGGCGCGTTCGCTCAGCGCAGCGTTGAGCTTTTCTGTATTGGCGTCGAGGGTCGAGGCGCGGGTCTCGAACTCGCCGAGCAGTTCACGGCCGCGCTCCTGCAGGGTGCCGGTGAGCTGCTGCAGGCGGGTGTCGAACTCGCTGGCGAGCGAAATGCCCGAAGCGCTCAGCGTCTGGACGAGGTTTTCGGTCCGGCTCGACAGCAGGCTGCCGATCGAGGTTGCGGCGGCGTCCGACTTTTCCATCAGGGCCGCGGCGCGGGTGTCGATCAGCGAAGCGAAAGCCTCGCCAGAGGTGGCGAGGCGGACAGCGATCTCTTCCGTCGCCAGCGACAACTCTTCCTTGAGCTGCTCATGGGCGCCGACGATCGAGCTGCGGATGCGTTCCGCGTGATTGACGATCGCGTCGCGCTCGGAACCGAGTTCATGGACGAGGCCGCGGACGCGCAGCTCGTTGTCGGTATAGCTGCGTTCGAGCGCGGTGACTTCGGAATGGACGAGCGTTTCAAGCTCGGTGGCGCGGGCGATGGTGCGCTCGATACCCTCGTTCATCGCTGAGACTTCGCGGCGCACGGCCTGACCGACCGTCATGATGCGTTCGGAGGCGATGGTCTCGGGCTCGGCAAGGCGCAGCGCGACCTCGGCCATGGACCGGGCGGCGTTGCGCAGGTCATGGGCGCGCGCCATCATGATGGCGAAGGCGAAGAACAGCATGACCGGGATGATCGTGCCGACGAAGATCGCAACCACGCCCGGCATGGCCACGACGTCGGCGACGCTCGGCGCTTGCCAGATGGCGGTACCGTAGAGAAGCTGGCTGAGGCCGACGGCGCCGAGAACCCAGAGCACGGAGACGATGGTGGCGTTGCGCATGGCGCCGGGCATGGAGGCGCCTTCCAGCGTCCTCATGATGGCGGCCGGGTTGCGGCGGGAGGCGTCGTTGGCGGGTTCGAAGGCGGGCGCCTTGGGCGCCATTTCGGGCGCGAGGTCGGCGGCGCGCGCCGGGCGGCGCTCGCTCGACTTCTTGGGAGCGGCAGGACGCTGGTTGCTGGACTCGGACACTTTGGCCTCCGGTGCGTCTGACGCCTGCCTGCCTCGGCCGGCCGGCGTCTCCTGTTCGTCGAAATCGATCCTCAGAGCCGCTTCGAGCGCCTGGAACGCGCTGTCGTCAATCGACTCGACCGTCTTGTTGTTCGCCATAGGGTTACGCCTCGTTACCAAGTCTATTGAGCCGTCGTGCCTGCCGCCCCTGGTCGATCGCGACGGGGCGTCCGGAAAGACAACTTTTCAAGGGGACCCCATCCTGCCGCCACGCCAGATGAAATCTCCATCGGAATACGTCGCCGGAACTGCCCCTTATAAAGAGCCTGATGTTCGTTTCCTACCATCATCCGGTTCGAGGGCAAAGGTTTCCACCCTTCACCCATATCATCCGTACCGTAGTGACACATTCAGAAAGCCGAGACAATTAAGTGGGGTCGGCATTCCTAATGCGATGGAGCGATTGTTAACAGCATTTAAACTAAATTAGTGCGTGAAAAACCATATGCTTCCGCCGTTTAGGTGTCGTTAACCATATCGTAAGGTTTTGCCCGCAATTCGGCGCGGATTTAACCGGATATCGACGCCACCTCGCCGAGGATGCGGGTACCAAGAAAACCCATAAGAAGGAAATCGTCCCGTGGCCGCACTCAATATCGCATTCGAAGCCCCCGAAAACCATGGCGGGCGTTGCCCCTCGAAGGACCGGCCGATCGACCTGGTCCACCTGGCTACCAAGACTAAGGGCGACAAGGCGGTCGAAATCGAAATCCTCCAGATGTTTGCTCGTCAGGCCCGCGGCTGCCTCCAGGCACTGGCCAATGCGCCCGAAGCCGCGGCCCGCGTCGTGATCGCCCAGCGGCTCAAGAGTGCCGCCGATGCAGTCGGCGCCCATGCGATTTTCACCGCCGCCGAGGCCGTCGAGCGCGATGGTCCGGATGCCGGCCGGGTCGCCGCGATCGCCGCCCGGGTGCTCGAAGCCGAAAACTTCATCCTCAAGCTCTGCCGCTGACGGTTGCGCATTGCACAAGCAAAGCTTGCTGCAATGCGGTGACCCGCTGCGATTTTGCCCGGGCCAATGTTGACTGGCTTGCGGTTTTGGGTGATGACTTCGCCGTTTTTTGCAATCGGCGAAGTCTGGACACCTCATCATGGCACAACTCACCATCATCGCTTTCGACGGCACGCGTTTTGAACTCGCTGCGGACGAAGGATCCACGGTCATGGAGAATGCCGTGCGCAATTCCGTTCCCGGCATCGAGGCCGAATGCGGCGGCGCCTGCGCCTGCGCCACCTGTCATGTCTATGTCGACGAGGCCTGGACGGAGAAGGTCGGGGCGCCTTCGCCGATGGAAGAGGACATGCTCGACTTCGCCGTCGACGTGCAGCCCAATTCCCGACTTTCCTGTCAGATCAAGGTGACGTCGGCCCTCGACGGCCTCGTCGTGCGCGTTCCCGAACGCCAGGGCTGACGGAAGACAAAAAAAGCCCCGCTCGTCGGCCAGCGAAGAGCGAGGCAGGAGGGCGCATCGCCATAATCAGGCGAGGGAGGGGACACCTGTGGCACCAGGATGCGCCAGGGAGAACTCGGGAACCGTCTGTACGTGACCAACTGAACTTGATGACAGTTATATTTCAGGAAATGATCAAGTACCACGCCGAGAAATAGCCAGTTATTCACAGGCTCTCTCGCAAGTTTGAGGCAAGCCCTGTGGCATTTTTGCCCGGCTTGCGGCCCGATATACCTCAATTCTTGGGGGAATTTCGCTTCGCTCGGTATTCGAGAATTCGAATCATGCGTTTCTCGAAATTGACGGCTTCGACTCGGTCAAAATCCATCTGCGCCTTGTCATGGGCCGTGATGACCTTGTCGGTCGCTTCCGCCACCTTGGCCTGCATGGCCTCGCAGTTGCGCTGCGGGCGGAGCCGCTTCAGAGCCTTCTCCAGCTGCCGGGCATACTGCCGGGCGATCTCTGCGTGACGTTCCTCGTGGCGCTTGATGTCGCTCGACAGCGCATCCCAGATGAGCGCCAGGTCGCCATGGGCCTTCTTGCGGTTCTTCCAGCTCGGCAGGATGATGCGCGTCGTCAGCGTCACATTGGTTTCGCCGATCCGGCATTGCCCGGCCGAATGCACATAGGTCAGCTCGCCGCCGAACTTGATCTGCGTGGCGCCCGGATGGCGCGAGCCGCTGGCGCGGGTTTCCGGGCCCCGGCGCTCCAGCTCGCGGTCGAGATCCTCGGCCGTGGTGCCGCCGATCTGGAAATAGGAAATCGACTTGCGCACGATCGTCTCGGCGCTGGCCCCGTGGCTGAAGCCGAATAGCAATGCCGCAGCGGCTGTGAGGACGCTCAAACGGCGTGCAGTCTTCATTCTCGGTGTCCGTCGTGTTGAATTCGCCGCGACCTTGGGGCATAGGCTCTGAGAGTGCAATATCGGCGTGTGCGATTTTTCGCCGGAAGGGACAGCGCTGTGACCATCGGAACGAGCGCATACTGGCGGGCCGCCCACGGGCGCGGCATTTCCCTCGACGGCAAAGGCAGGCTGATGGCGATCGTCAACGTCACGCCCGATTCCTTTTCCGACGGCGGCCGGCATTTCAGCGTCGACAAGGCGGTTGAACATGCACTTGCCTGCCTCGCAGATGGCGCCGACATCCTCGATATCGGCGGCGAATCGACCCGGCCGGGGGCGGCACCCGTCAGCCCGGCGGAAGAGCAGGACAGGGTGCTTCCGGTGATCGAGAGGCTGGCGCGCGAGACAGAGGCGCTGATCTCCATCGACACCTATCGCGCCGCGACCGCGCGCCTGGCCGTTGCGGCCGGCGCCCACATCATCAACGACGTCTACGGCCTGCAGAAGGAACCGGAGATCGCGGACATCGCCGCATCGACGGGGGCCGGGCTGTGCGTCATGCACACCGGCCGCGGCCGCGAGCGGCTGGCCGACGTGGTCGCCGACCAGTTCGACTATCTCGAACGGTCGCTGGCGATCGCCGCGGCAGCCAGCGTGGCGCACGAGGCGATCGTGCTCGATCCGGGCTTCGGCTTCGCCAAGGAGACGGTCGAGGAGAACATGGCGCTGATGGCGCGCTGCGACGAGTTGCTGGCGCTCGGCTATCCGCTGCTGGTCGGCACCTCGCGCAAGCGCTTCCTCGGCACGCTGACCGGCCGCGATGCCGGCGAGCGCGACGCGGCGACCGCTGCCACCACCGCTCTGCTCAGGCTGAAGGGCGCTTCGGTTTTTCGGGTGCACAATGTCGCGATCAACCGGGACGCGCTGGCCATCGCCGATGCTATGATCGCGGCACAACGAGAATCCGGCAAAGGACAGGCGCGATGACGGACGTCTATACGATTACCCTGAAGAACTGCGCGTTCTTCGCCCGCCACGGCGTCTATCCAGAGGAAGAGGTTTTGGGCCAGCGCTTCTATGTCGATGCCGAATTCGATGTGGCGGCCGGGGCGGCTCTTGAGAACGACGCGCTGGAGGGCACGGTCGATTACGGCGTCGCCTTCAAGGTGATCGAGAAGACGGTGACCACCAGCCGGCACCTGCTGATCGAGGCGCTGGCGCTGACGATCGCCAGGGAACTGTGCGCGCAGTTTCCGGAAATCCGCCGGGCGAAAATCTCGGTGCGCAAGCCGAGCGCCCCGGTGCCCGGCATTCTCGACTATGTACAGGTGAGCGTTGAACACTTCCGTTGAGGACGACTGGCGCCCGGCCACGCTGGGGCTTGGCGGCAATATCGGCGATCCCGTCGCGGCCATGGGCCTAGCCCTGCGCCGGCTCGACGCGCGCGACGACTGCCGGGTGACCGCCGTGTCGCGGCTCTACCGCACGCCGCCGTGGGGCAAGACCGACCAGGCCGATTTCTTCAACGCCTGTGCTGCGATCGAGACGAGACTTCCGCCGCTCAAGCTGCTCGAGACCTGTCTCGACATCGAACGCGACATGAAGCGGGTGCGCAACGAGCGCTGGGGGCCGCGCACCATCGACATCGACGTACTGACCTATGACGGGCTGGAGATCGACGAGCAGGCGCTGACCGTGCCGCATCCGCGCATGACGGAGCGCGCCTTCGTGCTGATGCCGCTGGCCGACATTGCCGGTGATCTCAAGGTGAAGGGCAGGGCGGTCGCGGACTGGCTCGCCTCAACCAGTGCCGAGGGCATCGTCGTCGCAAACGAAAACCGCGCCTGGTGGCGCGGTTGAAGGTGGACGGTTCGCTGGGTAGGGCTTGGCGGCCCGGATGCGACGTCAGTTCTTGACGGCGTAGGCGTCGGCCTGGCGGTTGAGCTTCAGGCCGATCACCGGGATCATGCGGTCCTCGACCTTGACCGAGATCGTGATGTTCATGGCGCTGTCGTTCTGCAGGCGGGCGACCATGGCGCCGTTCAGCTTGTTGCGGTTGATGCCCATGACCACGCGATCGCCGGTCACGGCGCCGGAGACGATGTCGAGGCCCTTGCCTTCGGCGCCGTCGAGGAACTGGCCCTGATACTTGCCGCCAACCTCGGCGATGGTTGCCTTCATCGGCTGCGAGAAGACGCCGACGCGGCAGGTGCCGTCGAGCGTGATGCCGGTCAGGTTGCCATCCGCCGGCAGGCCAGTGAGGCTGCAGGTGAACTTGGTGCCCTTGTACTTGCCGGCGACGATCTCGCCCGGACCTTTCCAGACCCCGGCGACCGATTGGAAGAAGCGCTTGTCGCGCGAAGCGGCATCGGCGATCGGTGCCGAAACCGTCAATGCGACGACGGACATGACGGCAATGCGGCCGACTGGCGAGAAGATACGGAGCGACATTGACTCTACCTTGGTACGAGCAACCAATAACCTGCCGTCAAACTAACGGGAGATGGTTAATGCATCCTTGCCCTAGACGCAAAAGAAGCTGCGGGCAACGGTAAAAACGGCGCTTCGTGCCGGGCCGGCGTCACTTGATCGGCTGCTCGGGCCTGCCGGTCATGTTGGGGGTGAGGTCGGAGATGAAATCGCCGATGCCCGGCCGCTTCACCGCGCGAAACGGCAGGGGGCGGCAGAGGTCCATGGCGGCGATGCCGATTCTCGCGGTCATCAGGCCGTTGATCACGCCCTCGCCGAGGCGCGCCGACAGCCGCGATGCGAGCCCGTGGCCGAGGATCTGCTGGGCGAGGCCGTCGCCGACGGCGATCGATCCGGTGACGGCAAGGTGGGCGATCACGTCGCGCAGCAGCCGCAGCATGCCGACGGTGCCCGGCCGGCCGCCATAGAGTTCGGCCATGGCCCGCACCAGTCGGAAGACCTCGAACAGCACATAGGCGAGATCGACGATGGCGCGGGGGCTGACGGCGGTCACCACTGAGACGCGCTTCGAGGCGCCGAGGATCAGGCCCCGGGCGCGGATGTCGAGCGGCGCCAGAAGCTCCCGTTCGGCGAGCTCGATCAGTTGCGGCGCATCGATGATGTCCTCTTCGCTCGCTTCGAGCGTGGCGCGGCCGCGCGCCGTTTCCGGGCGGGCGGAGACCAGCCGCATCAATTGCCGCACGACGCTTCGGGCGGCGGGCTTGCGCCCTTCCGCTGCGGCCTTTTCGGCATCGGCCTTGAGGTTCTGCACCGCTTCGAGCCGGTAGAGGCCGGCGACCTCGCGCGCCAGCAGCAGGAACAGGGCAAGCAGGCCGACGGCCAGCACCGCCAGTGCGGCATAGCCCAACCAGTCCGAGCGGGCGAACAGGTCGCGGATCAGGCCGTCGAGCCAGAGGCCGAAGGCCAGCGACAGGAGCAGGCCGAAGGCGCCGGCGGCGATCTTGCCGAGCGAGAGACCCCGGCGCCGCGGCCGGGCGATCGCCAGCGGCTCGATGACAGCGAGATCGCCGCCGATGAAGGGGTCGGCCTCGTCAGGGGTGATTTCGATCTCGTCGTCGAAACTCTGCGGCGCCCTGGGGGCACTGGCCTTCGGGGCGGCCGTCATCTCCGGCTCGATGGCGAAGGACGCGGGACGGCGCGGAGCGGCGTGCGGCGGCGGGGGCCTTTTCATGCGAGGCGATCTCCAAACAGGAACTGCATGGCGCGGTCGAGGCGGATATGCGGGACCGATAGCGTGATCCCGCCGCCGGTCTCCTCGAGCAACGGAGGACGGAAGCGCACGATGTCCAGCTCGGGCAGGTCGAGGCGTTCGGCGCCTTCATCGATCGAGCGGAAGAAGGCTTCCGCATCGTCCGGCAGGTCGCCGGGAAAGACGGCGGTCTTGCGATTGCCGTCGAAGCGTTCGGCGCCGACCTTCTCGCCCGCCATCGGCGTGCCGACGATGACCGGCAGGTCATGGCCGTCGCGCTTCACGGTCGCCTCTCGCGTGGCCCGCACCGAGGCGATCGCCATGACGTCGATGCCGGCGCCCGACATGCCGATCGTCTGGATGGCGCGATCGACCAGCCGCCGCGTGATCGCCTGGAGGCGGTCGTGGCTTTCGTGGTGCAGGTGGTCGGCCTTGGTGGCGGCCACCAGCACGCGGTCGATCCGCCGGCGGACGAGAGAGGTGAGGATGTTGTTGGTGCCGGCGCGGAAACAGGCCAGCACGTCGGCGAGCGCGCGCTCGAGGTCCTGCACGGCTTCGGGGCCGCGATTGATCGCCTGCAGCGCGTCGACCAGGACGATCTGCCGGTCGAGTCTTGCGAAGTGCTCGCGGAAGAAGGGTTTGACGACGACCGTCTTGTAGGCTTCGAAGCGGCGTTCCATCATGGCACGCAGCGATCCCTTCGGCGCGCGCGTCTCGGGCATGCCGACCAACGGCGCGAAGGTCAGCGCCGGCGAGCCGTCGAGGTCACCGGGCATCAGGAAGCGGCCGGGCGGCAGCGTCGACAGCGAGCGCTCATCGGCCTTGCAGGCGCGCAGATAGGCGGTGAACGTCGTCGCCAGCTGCCGCGCGACCATCTCGTCGGCCGGCGCATCCATGTCGATCGCGGCGCACAGATCGAGCCAGTCGCGCGCCAGCTCCGTGCGGATGCCGGTCAGCGCGAGTTCCGCCGTCGTGTCGCTGAACTGGCGAAAGTCCTGGGCGAGCAGTGGCAGGTCGAGCAGCCATTCGCCGGGGTAGTCGACGATGTCGATCGACAGACGGCCGGGCGAGAACATGCGGTTCCAGCCACTGGCGCTCTTGTATTCGATGGTCAGGCGCAGCTCGGAAATCGCCCGGGTCGAGTCCGGCCAGATGCGGTCGCGCACCAGGGCGCGGATGTGATCCTCGTACTGGAAGCGTGGCACGGCATCGTCCGGCTGTTCCTCGAGGCGCGTCGCGGTCACGCGGCCGGACCGGATCGGCTCGAACAGCGGCAGGCGTCCGCCATGCAGCAGATTGTGGACCAGCGAGGAGATGAACACCGTCTTGCCGGCGCGCGACAGGCCGGTGACGCCGAGGCGGATGGTCGGATTGACGAAGTTTGCCGCGCGGTCGGCGAGATTGTCGAGTGCGATTGCGGCTTCGTCGGTGAAGCTGGTCAAGGATGGCGGCAATTCATTCGTCCCCGCGTGATGTGCCTCCCGCATATAGGACGCAGGAGGCCAAGGAAAAAGGACAGGACGGCCGCCGGATCGTCGCAGCCGGATTCTTGATGGCCGCGCCCGGGGTCAGGCGATGAAATCGGTAAGGATCCAGTCGCCACCGGCGGCCTGGTGATCGAGGACCGCAAGGCCGGAGGTCGGATAGCCTTCCGGGATGGTGCGGTTGACGGCGTCCATGCCGACCAGCGTGGCGAACAGTTCCTCGATCGCCGGATTGTGGCCGACCAGCATGACGGAGTCGAATTGCCGGCTCTGTTCGAGCAGGTCGACATAAGCATCGGCCGGGGCATTGTAGAGTTCGTCGAGGAAGCGGAAATCGGTCGCGCCGTTGATCGAGCGGCGCACTGCCTCTGCGGTCTGGCGGCAGCGCACCGCGGAGGACGAGAGCACGATAGCGGGGCGATAACCGCGCCTGGCCGCCACGCCGGCGACCTGTTCCGCCTCGATCAGACCGGCGTCGTCCAGGCGGCGATCGAAGTCGCGCTCGCCGGGTTTTGCCCAGCCGGACTTCGCGTGCCTCATGAGGTAGATGCGTTGGGGAGGCGAGGCAAGGAGGGTCATCCGAAGGAATTCCGCGACTGGGCTTTCTTATCCTGAACTAGCTTTTGTCGGGGAGGTCCGTCAACAGGCGTTCAAACCGATTAGACCACAGTCGCAGGAGGCGGCTTGCGGCCTGGGCGGCCCCGGCATCGTCGACGCGCTAAATAGCGGTTAAAAAATATGCCCTTAGCCTAAAAATATGACAGATTTAAAAATGCCTTAACATTCACCCATTAGGCTTGAACCCCGGTTATCGAAAGGATATACAGCCCGCCATTGAGATGTTCTTCAGGAGAATCGCGTTGAGTGAGAAGATCAATCTTAGCAATTATGTTCTCTCGGAAGACGATGAGTTCATGAACGCGAGCCAGCGGGCTTATTTTCGCGCAAAGCTGGTCGCATGGAAGAACGACATCCTCCGGGAAGCTCGTGAGACCCTCGGCCATCTGGCCGAAGAGAGTGCCAACCATCCCGACCTCGCAGACCGGGCATCCTCCGAAACAGACCGTGCCATTGAGCTTCGTGCCCGCGACCGGCAGCGCAAGTTGATCTCCAAGATCGACGCCGCCCTGCAGCGGATCGATGACGGCACCTACGGCTATTGCGAGGAAACCGGCGAGCCGATCGGCTTGAAGCGCCTCGATGCCCGGCCGATCGCGACCCTGTCGATCGAGGCGCAGGAGCGCCACGAGCGACGCGAGAAGGTCTATCGCGACGAATAAGGCGGCGCCGGACGCAGCCTGTCTTTCAGCTCGAACGGTCTTAGGGCCGACGTGAAATGCCGGCTTGCGCCGGCATTTTTGCGTTCAGGATCCTGGTGCGCCTCGGCTCAGTTCCGGTCGGCGGACATCTCGCCGAAGATGCGGGCGATCTCGTTCTGCAGGTCCGGCTCCTGCGACGCGGTTGCGGTCGGGCGAGCCGGGTCGACACGCATGGGCGTCGCCATGGGCGGAACGACGGGCCGGTCGGCGCGCGTCTCGGGCAAGAGCGGCGGGAACGGAACGGGTGCCGCCGCCGGCTGGGCGTCGTTTGCCGCCAGGTGCAGCGCCATCTCTTCTTCCAGGACGCGTTCGAACTCGCTCAGCTCTCCTGACCGGGCGGGAACTTCGGGCTCGCCGGACGGCTGGTCCGGATGGGTATCGCTGCGCGGCGACGGGATGGATACGGGGGCAAGCACGCGCTGGCGCGCGGCTTCGAGGATGTCGGCGGCATCGCTCTGCGGAATGGTCGTCAGGTCGGCTGCGGGCCTTGGGGCGATTTCAGGCGACGGCGCGACGATCGGCGCCGCCATCACGGCGGCGGCTGCCGGTGTGGCAAAGCGCGCCGAAGCCTCGACCGGGCGAAGCTCCGGTGCAACGGCCGGGGCGGCGGGGACAGCGACAGGCGCCGGAGCGACCGGGGGCTGAATCACCGGAGACGCCGAAGGGACGGGCTGTGCGGGTTTCGGCTCGGGCCTTATGGCGGTGACGGACGGCGACTGGGCAAGTACCTCGGAAACCGGACGCAGGACCGGAGGTTCGGCGCGGACGCCTTCCGGCTTCGCTGTTTCGGCGGCATCGCGCAGCGGCGCGGCGGGTTCCGGCCTCGGCGCCGGCGAAGGCGGCGCCTCCACCTTCGGGGCTTCGGGTGCGCGCATCTCCACGCTTGGTTCCGGACGGGGCTGCGGCGCTTGGATTGGTGCCGGGGTTGCGACGGGGGCGGGGGCCTTCACTACGCTCGCGGCGGCGACGGGCGCCGGTGTCGCGGCGGGCGCGGGCGTCACGGGGCGGGCGGTGAGCGGCGCTTCGGGCCTAGGGGCGGGCACGACCTCTGGCCTTGCTGTCGGCGCGACAGGGGTCTCCATACGGTCGAGAGCGCGCGGAGCGGGTGCGGGTGGGTTTTGCGGCTGCGCGGCCGCCTGAATGTCGGCAGCGACCTGCAAGGGTGCATCCCGAACCGGCATTGCCTGCAGATAGGCGCGCTCGTCGCCGATGCCGCTTTCGATGACGATGTCGGTCGGCCCACCGATCATCACCAGATGCTCAACATTGTCGCGACGGACCAGAACGAGCCGGCGGCGCGCATCGACGGCGGCGGCATCGAGAACCTGCAGGCGCGGCTGGCGGTTGCGGCCACCGCGCACGAAGGGCGAGGGCGCACGGTTGCGCAGCAGCCACAGCACGATGAACAGGCACAGAAGCGCAAGGCTGACGCCGAGTGCTGCGACCAGAAAACGGTTCCCATAGGCGGTCACCAGTTCGTCAAACATGTCGGGCTCTCCTTTTTCCGCTTTCTGGCAGAAGACGGTCTATTTCGCAATCCGGCAAGGGCTGGGAGGCCGGCTCGGCCGGCGCTTCGGATAAAACGGGCATGTTCCTCGAAAAATGCGGCATTCCTGTGGGGATTGCTGTGTATGGGTGCGCGCAATATGCCTGTACGGAGCTTTTTGCAGCTGCCGCAAATTGCTAAAGATGATCTATACGCCCGATTCCTTCCGTCATCGCAGGCGGCGACGCGGCATCCGGGTTCGAGCACGAGGCATATATGACAAGAGAGCCGAAGGGCGCAGACGACGAGGGTCCGCTGGTGGATCGGGCAACGCGTTCGGGTACGGCACTGCGCGTCATCCTGCTGGCCGTCGTGCTGCTGGGCGCCGCGGTCGCGTTCGTCGTCTTCAAGGGCCAGCTCGACAACGAGTTCGTGCTCGGCATTCTCGGCATCCTGGCGATGATGGGCATCTTCTTCATCGTCGCCGCCGTGATCGGTTTCGTCGAGGTGATGCCGCAGTCGCATTCGGACACGCTGGCGCGCGGTTTTCTCGCCAGCCAGCCGGAAGGCATCCTGATCACCGACGAAGACGGCCGCGTCGTCTATGCCAACGGCGCCTATGGGCGGATGACCGGCGCCAAGAAGGCGACGGAGGTGCAGACGCTCGAGGCGCTGCTGTCGCGCTACCGCGAATCGAGCGAGGCGCTCTATCGCCTGACCAACGGCCTGCGCGAAGGCCGCGAGGGCTACGAGGAATTCCGGCTGTTGAAGCCGCTCGGCACGCACACGGCGAGCGGATCGGGCGCGCACTGGTACCGGCTGAAGGCACGCCTCTTGTCGGGAGAGCGCAGCCTCGGCAAGAAGCTGCATATCTGGCAGATCAGTGACATCACGTCGGAGCGCGACGACCAGGAGCGCTTCTTCAAGGAGTTGCAGCACGCCATCGACTATCTCGACCACGCGCCCGCCGGCTTCTTCTCGGCCGGCCGCAAGGGCGAGATCTACTATATCAACGCGACGCTCGCCGAATGGCTGGGCGTCGACCTGACCCAGTTCAGCCCCGGCTCGATGACGATCGCCGACCTGGTGGCCGGCGAAGGCATGGCGCTGATCGATTCCGTCCAGGCGGAGCCGGGCCAGTCGAAGACCGAGACGCTTGATCTCGACCTTCGCCGCGTCAACGGCCAGAGCCTGCCGGTCCGGCTCGTCCACCGGGTGCGTTCGGCCCGCGACGGCGCGCCGGGTGAAAGCCGTTCGATCGTGCTGGCGCGCCAGGAGGGCGGCAGCGACCAGTCTGCGTCGATCGCCTCGATGCGCTTCACCCGCTTCTTCAACAATACGCCGATGGCGATCGCTTCGGTGGACGGCGAGGGGCGGATCCTGCGCACCAATGCGCCCTTCCTCAAGCTGTTCTCCGACATCGTCAGCCGCGACGACGTCGACCGCGGCGGCAAGCTGGAAGTCGTCATCCACGAGAACGAGCGCGAGCGCTTCCACGAGGCGCTGGCCGCCGCCAAGGATCGCCAGGTCGACATCGCACCGATCGACAGTCGCCATCCGGTCAACGACACGCGGCATTTCCGCTTCTACGTCAATGCGGTGATCGACCAGAGCGACGAGGCGCCGGAAGAGGCGGCGATCGTCTACGCGGTCGACGTGACCGACCAGAAGGCGCTCGAGACGCAGATGGCGCAGACGCAGAAGATGAATGCCGTCGGCACGCTGGCCGGCGGCATTGCGCATGACTTCAACAACGTGCTGACCGCGATCCTGCTCTCCTCCGACCATCTGCTGCTGCAGGCGCGGCCGTCGGATTCGAGCTTTGCCGATCTGATGGAGATCAAGCGCAACGCCAACCGTGCGGCGGTGCTCGTGCGCCAGCTGCTCGCCTTCTCGCGCAAGCAGACCATGCGGCCGAGCGTGCTCAACCTCACCGACGTGATCGGCGATCTGCGCATGCTGGTCGACCGACTGATCTCCGGCAGCAATGTCAAGCTCAAGGTCGAGTACGGCCGCGACCTGTGGGCGGTAAAGACCGACCTGTCGCAGTTCGAGCAGGTGCTGATCAATCTCTGCGTCAATGCCCGCGACGCCATGCCGGACGGCGGCACCATCACGGTGACGACGCGCAACATCTCGCCCGATGAAGCCGCTGCGTTCAACTATCGCGGCCTGCCGGAGGAGGAATTCGTTCTCGTCGAAGTAGCCGACACCGGGACAGGCATTGCGCCCGAGATTATGGACAAGATCTTCGAACCCTTCTTCACCACCAAGGAAGTGGGCAAGGGCACGGGCCTCGGCCTCGCCATGGTCTATGGCATCGTCAAGCAGTCCGGCGGCTATATCTATCCGGAATCCGAAGTCGGACGCGGCACCAAGTTCCGCATCTTCCTGCCGCGCCATATCCCGGAAATCGTCCCGGCCAGCGCGGCAGGGGCGATCGGCCAAGCTTCGGGCGACGAGCGCGCCACCGTCGTTCCGCAAGGGGCTTCCGGTGCCGCCAAGGACGAACCCGCCGACCTCACCGGCAAGTCGGCCGTCGTGCTGCTGGTCGAGGACGAGGAGGCGGTGCGGCGCGGCGGCAAGCGCATGCTCGAAACCCGCGGCTATACCGTGCACGAGGCCGGATCCGGGGTCGAGGCGCTCGACATCCTGGAAGAGCTCGACGGGGCCGTCGACATCGTCGTCTCCGACGTCGTCATGCCGGAAATGGACGGACCGACGCTGCTCACCGAGCTGCGCAAGAAGTATCCGGACATGAAGTTCATCTTCGTCTCCGGCTATGCCGAGGATGCCTTTGCCCGCAACCTGCCGGCGGATGCGAAATTCGGCTTCCTGCCGAAGCCTTTCTCCCTGAAGCAACTGGCCGTCGCCGTGCGCGAAATGCTGGACGGGTCAAATTGACATTTGCCCCGTTCATTGGCCTACTGTTCGTGACTTCTGTCAAATTACCCGAAGGCGGTCTCTCGCCGCACGCCTGGTGATTTGAACGGTCGGGTGCGAGGTCGCCCGGCCGGCAATCCGGCATTTGGTCGAGGTGGGATGGACGCAGACGGGGTGTCAGACGGCGGCAGCAGGGACCTGCTCGTCCGTATCCAGACGGCGCAAAGCCTGAGCGAGATCGGCGCCGCGATCGATCTCCTGCTGCAACGTTTCCAGTTCCGCTACTTCAAGCTCTTTTCCTCACGGCCGCTTTCGACGGACACGCTGCGCGGCCAGCTGCTTCTCAGCAATGTTCCCGAGGCTTTCATCGACGGATTCGATTCGATCGGCGGATTGCCGGCCGCACCGGTCCGCATCCTGGCTGCGTCCGACCGGGTCGCCTGGCAGTGGCATGTCAGCGATCTCCGGGAAAAGGCCAGCCTCTATCCGCATGTGGGACGGCTGATGGTGCTGCTCGAAGAGCACGGCATTAGCCAGGGCGTCTATACCGTCCTGCCGACCCTTGACGGACGGCGGCAGATCTTCGGGGTCTATGGCGAGCGTCCACCGCTGTCGCAGCCGGACCTGGACGAGTTCAGCTTCCTGTCGATCCATCTTCTCGACCGCATGGAGGTCATCGACAAGCGCAGCAACTGGCAGCGGACCGGCATATCGAGTCTTGAGATCGAATGTCTGGAAATGGCGGCCGCCGGGCTGGATACGGCGGCGATCGCGCGGCGGCTGTCTCTGTCGACCCGCACGGTCAACTATCTGGTCGCTTCGCTCTGCCGCAAGCTTGGTGCGGACCGCCTCGAGCATGCGCTCGGCGAGGCGATCCGGCTCGGCTATATTTCCTGAAACGGACTACCCGTCAGCCGTTCATCGCCACCGCGATCTCGGCGGCGAGGCGGGCATTGTTCTCGACGAGGGCGATATTGGTCTTCAGGCTGCGGCCGCTGGTCATGTGGAAGATCGTGTCGAGCAGGAAGGGGGTAACCTCCTTGCCGGTTATCTCCTCGCGTTCGGCGCTGGCGAGTGCCCGGCCGATATAGATTTCCATCTCCTCGCGCGCGATCTCGTCTTCGACCGGCACCGGATTGGCGATCAGCATGCCGCCGTCGATACCGAGCTGTTCGCGCATGCGCTGGAAATTGGCGATCGCCGCCGGGCTCGGCAGGTTGAGCGGGCTGCGCAGGCCGGAGCTGCGCGACCAGAAGGCCGGGAACTCCTCGCTGTCATAGGTGACGACCGGGACGCCGCGGGTTTCCAGCACTTCCAGCGTCTTCGGTATGTCGAGAATGGCTTTCGGACCGGCGGAGACGACGATGACGGCGGTGCGGGCCAGTTCCTCGAGGTCGGCGGAAATGTCGAAGCTCTCCTCCACGCCGCGATGGACCCCGCCGATGCCGCCGGTGGCAAAGACCGAAATGCCGGCGCGGGCCGCGGCGATCATCGTCGCTGCCACGGTCGTTGCGCCGGTGCGGCGCTCGGCGAGCGCAAAGGCCAGGTCGGCGCGCGACAGCTTCATCACGCCGCTCATCTGCGCCAGCGCGGCGATCTGCTCGTCCTCGAGACCGATATGCAGCACCCCTTCGATCACCGCGATGGTGGCGGGAACGGCACCATGTTCGCGCACGATCTGCTCGACGCTGCGCGCCATGTCCAGATTGCCGGGAAAGGGCATGCCATGGGTGATGATCGTCGATTCCAGCGCGACGATCGGTGCCCCGCGCGCCTTGGCGGCGACGACCTCGCTGGAATAGACGATCGGCAGAAGGGGCGAAATGGATTTGCTCATGGTGGTGTCCGGGATTCTCGTGCAGGTGTCATGACAGGATAGCGGCAGCCGGCACAAGGGCCAGCCCCGACTTTAGGAGATCGGGCGTGAGGTTTTGCGCCGTGGCGTGCGGCGAAAGCAGGGTGATCGCAGCGCAGGCGGTGCCGTGGCGCAGCGCTTCGTGGATAGGTTCGCCGGCAATGCAGGCGGAGAGATAGCCGGCGGCAAAGGCGTCGCCAGCGCCCGTCACGTCGGAAATCTCATCGAGATGCGGCGGGGCGAGCAGGGCGATGCAGGTCTCGTCGAACGCCACCGTCGCGCCTGCCCCCATCGTGACCGTCCCAGCGCGCAGGCCGGCCTTTCTGAGAAGGACCGGCCAATCGGCGGGACGGTCGGCACGGGCGCCGGCCAGTACCTCGGCCTCGGCGACATTCATGAAGACATGGTCGAGAAGCGGCAGGCTGGACTTGAGGCGGGTGGCCTTGGCCGGTGAAATGGCGATCGCGGCGATCGGCTTGCCGAGCCGACTGGCGCTGGTCGCAAGGGCAAGGATGGTCTCGCCGGGAAGATTGGCGTCGCACAGCAGGCGGGGCGCCAGCGCCAGGCTGTCGCGCATCGACCGGCTCCTCAGACGGCGGGCGGAGAAGAAATCGTAGAGCGCCATGTCGGCCAGCGCGACGATCAGGTTGCCGTCGGCTTCGAGGATCGCCGTATAGCTCGGCGTGGCGCGGTCGAGAAAGACGACCGGGCAATCCTCGATGCCGGCCTGTTCGGCCGCATCCGCCACCCGTTCGCCATAGGCATCGCCGCCGCGCGGGGCGACGAGACGGACCCTATGGTCGAGCCGGGCGAGGTTGCAGGCCGCGTTGAAGGCGCCGCCGCCGGGCTCTTCCAGCCACCGTCCGGGGTTGCTGGCGCCCATGCGGGTCGGCCCGTCCAGGCGTCCGCGCCGGTCGATATGGGCACCGCCCAGTACGAGGATGTCGAGGCTCATCGGCGTTTCCCCGGATCGGTCGAAGATTGCGAATCGAAGCGGTGAAAAGCGGTCGATGGCCGGACCGGCGAGCGCGCGAAGCGCAGGTTTCCGACCGTGCGGACAAAATGCGAACACACGCCGGAATACGGCGAAATACCAATAGTTTGGCAGGGTATTGCCAAATCGGAACAAAACGTGTACATATTGGCCTTCGGCTGCTTCATTGCCTATGCGGCTTCAATAACCTAAAGGTGGACCAGATGGCACAAAATTCTTTGCGGCTCGTAGAGGACAAATCGGTGGACAAAAGCAAGGCATTGGAAGCGGCGCTCTCGCAGATCGAACGGTCGTTCGGCAAGGGCTCGATCATGAAACTCGGGGCAAACGAGAGCGTGGTCGAAATCGAGACGATCTCGACCGGTTCGCTCAGCCTCGACATTGCGCTCGGCATCGGCGGCTTGCCGAAGGGACGAATCGTTGAAATTTATGGCCCGGAAAGCTCGGGCAAGACGACGCTGGCTCTGCAGACGATCGCAGAGGCCCAGAAGAAGGGCGGCATCTGCGCCTTCGTCGATGCCGAACACGCGCTCGATCCGGTCTATGCCCGCAAGCTCGGCGTCGACCTGCAGAATCTGCTGATCTCGCAGCCGGACACCGGCGAGCAGGCGCTCGAAATCACCGACACGCTGGTGCGGTCCGGCGCGATCGACGTCCTGGTCGTCGACTCGGTCGCGGCACTGACCCCGCGCGCCGAAATCGAAGGTGAGATGGGCGACAGCCTGCCGGGTCTCCAGGCCCGCCTGATGAGCCAGGCGCTGCGCAAGCTGACCGCGTCGATCTCGAAGTCGCACACAATGGTGATCTTCATCAACCAGATCCGCATGAAGATCGGCGTGATGTTCGGCTCGCCGGAAACCACCACCGGCGGCAATGCGCTGAAGTTCTACGCCTCGGTCCGTCTCGACATCCGCCGCATCGGCGCCGTCAAGGACCGCGAAGAGGTCGTCGGCAACCAGACCCGCGTCAAGGTCGTCAAGAACAAGATGGCACCGCCCTTCAAGCAGGTCGAGTTCGACATCATGTATGGCGAGGGCGTTTCCAAGACCGGCGAACTCGTCGATCTCGGCGTCAAGGCCGGCATCGTCGAGAAGTCGGGGGCGTGGTTCTCCTACAACAGCCAGCGCCTCGGCCAGGGCCGTGAAAACGCCAAACTGTTCCTGCGCGACAATCCGGCTCTCGCTCAGGAAATCGAGATGGCGCTTCGCCAGAATGCCGGCCTGATTGCCGAACGCTTCCTGCAGAACGGCGGACCGGACAGCGAAGAGGGCGACGCCGGCGACGCATAAGTGCGGCACCCTGTCATTTTCCCGTTCAAAGACCGGCCACATATCGAAAGAGGTGTGGCCGGTTTTGCGTCGGGCGGCTGGACAGGGGGGATGGCGGGCGATAAAAGCCATTGATTTTCGCGGATTGGCCGGTTTCCGGCCAGAATGAAGGGCATGACATGAGCGGCGTGAACGACATCCGGTCGACTTTTATCGATTACTACAAGGCGAACGGCCACGAGATCGTGTCGTCGAGCCCGCTGGTGCCGCGTAACGACCCCACGCTGATGTTCACCAATGCCGGCATGGTGCAGTTCAAGAACGTCTTCACCGGGCTCGAGCAGCGTCCCTACACGACGGCCGCGACCGCGCAGAAATGCGTGCGCGCCGGCGGCAAGCACAACGACCTCGACAATGTCGGCTATACCGCGCGCCACCACACCTTCTTCGAAATGCTCGGCAATTTCTCCTTTGGCGATTATTTCAAGGAACGGGCGATCGAGCTTGCCTGGAACCTGATCACCAAGGAATTCGGCCTCGACCGCAAGCGCCTGCTGGTCACCGTCTACCATACCGACGACGAAGCCTTCGACCTGTGGAAGAAGATCGCCGGCCTGACCGACGACCGCATCATCCGCATTCCGACCAGCGACAATTTCTGGGCCATGGGCGATACCGGGCCGTGCGGTCCGTGCTCGGAAATCTTCTACGACCACGGCGACCACATCTGGGGCGGTCCTCCGGGCTCGCCGGAAGAGGATGGCGACCGCTTCATCGAGATCTGGAACCTCGTCTTCATGCAATATGAGCAGGTGACGAAGGAAGAGCGCGTCAGCCTGCCGCGCCCGTCGATCGACACCGGCATGGGTCTCGAGCGCGTCGCCGCCGTCCTGCAGGGTCATCACGACAACTACGACATCGACCTTTTCCGCGCCCTGATCGAGGCCTCCGTCGACCTGACCGGCGTTCTGGCCGAGGGCGAGCGCCGCGCCAGCCACCGGGTCATCGCCGACCATCTGCGCTCCTCGGCCTTCCTGATCGCCGACGGCGTGCTGCCGTCGAACGAAGGCCGCGGCTACGTTCTGCGCCGCATCATGCGCCGGGCCATGCGCCATGCCGAACTGCTCGGCGCGCGCGAGCCGGTCATCTACAAGCTGCTGCCGGTTCTGGTGCAGCAGATGGGCCGGGCCTATCCCGAGCTGGTGCGTGCCGAGGCGCTGATCGCCGAGACGCTGAAGCTGGAGGAAACCCGTTTCCGCAAGACGCTGGAGCGCGGCCTCTCGTTGCTGTCGGACGCGACCGTGAACCTGCACAAGGGCGACAGTCTCGACGGCGAGACCGTCTTCAAGCTCTACGACACCTACGGCTTCCCGCTCGATCTGACGCAGGACGCGCTGCGCGCGCGCGGCATCGGCGTCGACCTCACCGGTTTCAACGATGCGATGCAGCGGCAGAAGGCCGAGGCGCGCGCCCACTGGACCGGTTCGGGCGACAAGGCGCCCGAGACCGTCTGGTTCGAACTCAAGGAAAAGCACGGCGCCACCGAATTTCTCGGCTATAGTGCCGAAACGGCCGAGGGACAGGTCCAGGCGATCGTGCGTGACGGGGTAGCCGTCGACAGCGCGGTCAAGGGTGACAGCGTCCAGATCGTCGTCAACCAGACGCCGTTCTACGCCGAATCCGGCGGCCAGATGGGCGATGCCGGCCTGATCACCGCCGATGGCGCGACGGTGGCCGTCAGCGATACGCAGAAGAAGGGCGAGGGGCTGTTCGTCCACATCGCCACGGTCTCCGAGGGCACGCTCCGCGTCGGCGACGCCGTGGCGCTGACCGTCGATCACGACCGCCGCTCGCGGCTTCGCGCCAACCATTCCGCCACCCACCTGATCCACGAGGCGCTGCGCGAAGTGCTCGGCACCCATGTCGCCCAGAAGGGTTCGCTGGTCGCGCCGGAACGCTTGCGCTTCGACGTTTCCCATCCGAAGCCGATGTCGGTGGATGAGCTGAAGGTCGTCGAGGAGATGGCGAACGCCATCATCGTGCAGAATTCGCCGGTCACCACCCGCCTGATGAGCGTCGACGACGCGATCGCCGAAGGGGCGATGGCGCTGTTCGGCGAAAAATATGGCGACGAAGTGCGCGTCGTTTCGATGGGCACGGCGATCGAAGGCCCGAAGGCCGGCAAGCCCTATTCGGTCGAGCTCTGCGGCGGCACCCATGTCGGCGCGACCGGCGATATCGGCCTGGTGCGCATTCTCGGCGAAAGCGCCGTCGGTGCCGGCGTGCGCCGCATCGAGGCGCTGACGGGCGAGTCGGCTCGCGCCTATCTGGCCGATCAGGACGAGCGGGTGAAGCAGCTTGCCTCGACGCTGAAGGTCCAGCCGGCCGACGTCGTGTCGCGGGTTGAATCGCTGATCGACGAGCGCCGCAAGCTCGAGCGCGAACTGGCGGATGCCAAGCGCAAGCTCGCCATGGGCGGCGGCCAGGCCGCGGCCGAGGACGCCGTGCGCGAAATCAACGGCATCCGCTTCATCGGCAAGGTGCTGAAGGGCGTCGATCCCAAGGACCTCAAGGCCCTGGCCGACGACGGCAAGGCGTCGCTCGGTTCGGGCGTGGTCGCGCTGATCGGCGTATCGGAAGACGGCAAGGCCAGCGCGGTTGTGGCCGTGACCGCCGATCTGGTGGGTAAGGCGAGCGCGGTCGATCTGGTGCGCGTCGCCTCGGCGGCGCTCGGCGGCAAGGGCGGCGGCGGCCGTCCCGACATGGCCCAGGCCGGCGGCCCGGACGGCGACAAGGCGGATGCGGCGATCGAGGCCGTGGTCGCGGCGCTTGCCGGCTGAGGCAGGCGTTCGGGGAGGGCGCTGCCCTTCTGCTGTTCTGCTGCATTGGAATGAATGATGGGTCGGCGCCCGGCGCGCCGGCCCTTTTTCGTGGTCGGCGGGCGCTGCGCCTGTCGTGCCGACTAGGCCGGCCGCGTGGCGATCAGCTGGCGGGCCTCGTCCACGCTTCGCACATAGGTCACGTTCGTCCCGTGGACTTCATGGGTTTCGAGCAGGCGCTGCAGCTCGGGGCCGGCGCCGGCGATATAGACCGAGACGCCGGCGCGCCGGGCCTTGCGGACCGTGCCGGCGATCACGTTGGCCGCCGTCGAATCCATGAAGGACAGGGCCGAGCAGTCCAGCACGAAGTGGTGATACTGGTCGGCGATGCGGTCGAGCACTGAGCCGACGGTCGCCGCCGCGCCGAAGAAGAAGGCGCCGCCGAGCCTGTAGACCACGGTCTTGCTGTCGGTATTGTCCAGCGGCCGCTCCGGCTCGTCGTCATGCGGGGCGACCGTGACGCTCTTGCCCATGCGGTCGATGAAGAGCAGCGCGCCGAGGGTGAAGCCGACGATGATGCCTTCGGTCAGATCGCGGAACACCACCAGCAGAAAGGTTACGAGCAGGACCACGGCGTCGCCGCGCGAGGTCTTGATCAGCGCGACGAAGGCCGGCCGCTCGACCATGTTCCACGAAACGATGGCGAGCACGCCGGCAAGTGCCGAGAGCGGGATGTAGCTCGCCAGCGGTGCGGCGATCGCCATGAACAGCAGCAACACCAGCGCGTGCAGCATGCCGGCAACCGGGCTAGTCGCGCCGGCGCGGATATTGGTCGCGGTGCGGGCAATGGTTCCCGTCACGCACATGCCGCCGAACAGAGCGGAACCGATATTGGCGACGCCCTGGCCGATCAGCTCGACATTGGAGCGGTGGCGCCGGCCGGTCATGCCGTCGGCGACGACCGCCGACAACAGCGATTCGATGGCGCCCAGCAGGGCAAAGGCGATCGCGTCGGGCAGGACGGCGCGCATCAGCTCGGGCGAGAATTGCGGCAGTTGCGGCAGTGGCAGGCTGCGCGGAATGCCGCCGAACCGGGTGCCGATCGTCGCGACGTCGAGATGCAGCAGTGCGGTCGCGGCGGAAGCGAGGCAGACGGCAATCAGCATGCCGGGCCAGGTCGGGCGAAATCTTCGCAGCACGAGAATGGTCGCGACCGTCAGTGCGGCAATCGCGGCCGCGGCGGGGCTGAAGGTCGGCAGGGCGGCGAAAAGCACCGGCAGTTTTTCGACCAGCGCGCCGGGCTCCTTGACCGCGAGCCTCAGGCCCAGCAGTTCGCTGATCTGGCTGGCGAAGATGATTACCGCGATGCCGGCGGTAAATCCGACGGTGACGGGATAGGGGATGAACTTCACATAGTCGCCGAGCTTCAGCGCGCCCGCCAGCATGAGGAAGACGCCGGCCATCATCGTCGCAACGATCAGGCCCTCAACGCCATGGGTGGCGACGGTCGTCGCTACGAGTACGATGAAGGCGCCGGCCGGTCCGCCGATCTGGTGCCGGCTGCCGCCGAGCAGCGAGACGAGGAAGCCGCCGACAATGGCGGTGTAGAGGCCACGGTCGGGGGTGACGCCGGAGGCGATGGCGATCGCCATCGACAGCGGCAGGGCGACGATCGCCACGGTGAGCCCGGCCAGCGCGTCCGATTTCAGGCGGGCCAGCGAATAGCCTTCCTGGAAGACGCTGACGATTTTTGGCGTGAAGTCCTGATTCATGAGGGCCGATCGCTCAGCGGCGTTGGAGCGGATACAGTCTTGAACGCGCCTTCTTCATAGCCTGAGTCTCGGTCCCGGCAAAATTGTTCCCTCGGCTCTCAAGCCCGCTCGGCGCCCCCGTGATTTCGCGGGATCCGCCTTCGCCGGACCGGGCGCAGACGACGCTGTCTGTCCGGCCGCGCCGATGGCTGAGGCCTAGGGCTGCATCGCTGCAGCCGCGGCGTCGTCCTTCTCCCTGGCGCGCTGAAAGGCAGGACGGTCGCTGACACGGGCGAGGTAGTCGGCGAAGGCTTGCCGCTTTTCGATCGAGCCGAACTGCAGGCCCCAGGCGATATGCGAGCCGACATAGACGTCGGCCGCGGTGAAGGCCTGTCCGGCGACGAAGGGGTTGGTCGAGACGGCCATCTCGAGCGTATCCATCACGTCCTCAAAACTGCCATAGCCGATCATGCGGCGCCGTTCGTCGGGGACCTCGAAACCGAGGCTGCGATTGCTGACCGCCGCCTCCAGAGGGCCGGCGGCGAAGAACAGCCAGCGATAATAGCTGCCGCGCTGCGGGTTGGGCGGGGCGAGCTTCGCCTCGGGAAAGGTGTCGGCCAGATAGGCACAGATCGCCGCGCATTCCGTGACGACCACGTCGCCATGGCGCACCGCCGGCACTTTGCCCATGGGGTTGACCGCCCGGTAGTCGGCCGACTTCATCGCCGGTCCGAAGGGAACAATGACCGTGTCATAGGGCTGTCCGGTTTCCTCGACCATCCAGCGGGCGATGCGACCGCGCGACATGGGATTGGTGTAGAGTGTCAGATCGGCCATTCCTTTACTCCCGTGTCGATGCGTTCCCTTTATGTTCCAATTGTTAACAGCCTTGCCGGGGCTGCGCAAGACGGTCGGACGCAAAAAAGAAAACCCGGCGCGAGGCCGGGTTTCCGTGATCTGGAGGCATTGAGCCGAACCTGTTGGCTCAGGCGGCCATGGCCTTCTTGAGGTTTTCGTCGACCTTGTCGAGGAAGGCGGTGGTCGACAGCCACGGCTGGTCGGGACCGATCAGCAGCGCCAGGTCCTTGGTCATGAAGCCGCTTTCGACGGTGTCGATGCAGACCTTTTCCAGCGTGGTGGCGAAGCGGGCGAGCTCGGCATTGTCGTCGAGCTTGGCGCGGTGCGCGAGGCCACGGGTCCAGGCGAAGATCGAGGCGATCGAGTTCGTCGAGGTTTCCTGGCCCTTCTGGTGCTGGCGGTAGTGACGGGTGACCGTGCCGTGGGCGGCTTCGGCTTCCACCGTCTTGCCATCCGGAGTGAGCAGGACCGAGGTCATCAGGCCGAGCGAGCCAAAACCCTGCGCGACCGTATCGGACTGCACGTCGCCGTCGTAGTTCTTGCAGGCCCAGACATAGCCGCCCGACCACTTCAGCGCCGATGCGACCATGTCGTCGATCAGGCGGTGTTCGTAGATGATGCCGGCTTCGTCGAACTGAGCCTTGAACTCGTTCTGGTAGACTTCCTCGAAGATGTCCTTGAAGCGGCCGTCATAGGCCTTGAGGATGGTGTTCTTGGTCGACAGGTAGACCGGCCACTTGCGCATCAGGCCGTACATCATCGAGGCGCGGGCGAAATCGCGGATCGACTCGTCGAGGTTGTACATCGCCATGGCGACGCCGGCGCCGGGAGCCTTGTAGACTTCCTTCTCGATCACTTCACCGTCTTCGCCGACGAACTTGATGGTCAGCGTGCCCTTGCCGGGGAATTTGAAGTCGGTCGCCTTGTACTGGTCGCCGAAGGCGTGGCGGCCGACGACGATCGGCTTGGTCCAGCCGGGAACCAGGCGCGGCACGTTCTTGCAGATGATCGGCTCGCGGAAGATTACGCCGCCGAGGATGTTGCGGATCGTGCCGTTCGGGCTCTTCCACATTTCCTTGAGGTTGAATTCCTTGACGCGCTGTTCGTCTGGGGTGATCGTCGCGCACTTGATGCCCACGCCGTGCTTCTTGATGGCGTTGGCGGAATCGATCGTCACCTGGTCGTTGGTGGCGTCGCGATTCTCGACCGAGAGGTCGTAATACTCGATCTGCAGATCAAGATAGGGCAGGATCAGCTTTTCCTTGATGAAATGCCAGATGATGCGCGTCATCTCATCGCCGTTGAGATCGACGACGGGGTTTGCAACCTTGATCTTGTTCATGAGTATCCTCGCAGCTAGGGGGAGGGACGAGGGTCCCTGTTGTCAGTCTGGCTGGGCTATAGCATTCCGGATCGGGAACTGAAAGCGCAGTGCCCCCGCTCTAGCGCCTTTTCGTTCACAAAATCATACCAACTTTGGCCGTATCGGCGGCCTTTTGCCGGCCTTGCGGTTTGACCGCGCTCCGCTAGATTGCCGCCGATCCGTTTCCCTCGTTTTAAAGGCCTGCGCCATGAAGTCTCTCGTCGCCGCCGCCGTCTCGCTTTGCCTTGCGGCCGGTCCCGCGCTAGCCGCCGACGTCACCGCCCCGGTCAGGGAAGTGATCGACGTCGCGGCCGGCAACTGGAAGGGCGAGGACGCGGCGTCCGAGGACGTGTTCGACGCCAAACGCCTCGCCCGCCTGTTCAGTGCCGATTTCGTCGCCGCCTACAAGGAAGCGTCCAAGCACCCGGCCTATGATCCGCCGGAAGGCGAAACCACCGGTTCGCCCTTCGACTACGATCCGATCGCCGGCGGACAGGATGGCTGTGCGTTCGAGAACATCCGCATCGAGGACGACGGCGACGGCCAGGTGACGGCGCTGTTCAACAACCGCAAGTGCTTCGGCGACGATCCCGAATACCAGAAGGACACGGTGCTGATCTTCCACGTCCAGGAGGAAGGCGGACGCCCGGTGATCGACGACATCTATCCGGTCGTCGACGGCAATTCGGGCAGTTCGATCAAGGACGAGCTGAAGACGATCGCCGCGCAGTAAGGCGCCGGCTGCGGCGAATGTCCCCGGCCGAGCGCATTGCCGGGGCTGCGTCAACCGCGCTATGAAAGTCCGGCAGTCTGCATGACCGGAGGGGCTTATGCGCGCATCGGCTTGGTTGATATCGCTTATGCTGGGGGGGCTTGCCGGCCCGGCCGCAGCCAATGATCGCGAAGCGCTGGTCAAGGCGTTTGTCGAGAGGGTCGTTGTCAATTCGCTCGACCAGCCCGACATCTACGAACCTTATTTCAGCGAGATCCGGCTGCTCAGCGATTTCAGCATCGACTTCGTCAATGCCTATACGGGAGCTTTGGCGCGCGTGCGGCAGCGCGGGGATGTCACCCTGTTCGAGCGGGATCCGCTGACGGGAGACGCCAATCGCTGTCCGATCGGGGCGCATGCCGTCAGGGACCTCACAAGGGCCGACACGCGGATCATGGTCGAGGCGCGGCTCGACAATTCGGCCTGCAACGATGGCGGGGAGGGGCCGCGCAATAGCATCCGCCTGATGTTCTTCCTGGTGAAGGACGAGAAGCGCGGAGGGCGTTACGTGATCGACGATATCACCCGGGAGGCACGCGAGACGCGCTGGGCGTCCATCAAGGCCTGGCTCGAACGGCGCTGACTCCTTTCCGCCTTCTATCGGCCTCTCCTGATGCTCGTGCTCGACGGGCGACGGTGCGGGGCAACCGGGCGGAGAACAGCGTGAAACCGGGCGCTTGCCGGGCTGTACGGCGGTTTCGCTATTCTCAACACCCCGATGACTTGCTAAGGCCGGCTGAGAGAATATGCATCCAGGAAATATCATGTCAGGCACCAACAGCGAACGCGAACTTCTGGCCGAAGGGCCGGCGATCATTCTTGTCGAGCCGCAGCTTGGCGAGAATATCGGCATGGTGGCGCGCGCCATGGCCAATTTCGGCCTGTCGGAGCTGCGCCTGGTCAATCCGCGAGACGGCTGGCCGAGCGAGAAGGCCCGGGCCGCCGCCTCCAAGGCCGACCATGTGATCGACGCAACCCGCGTCTTCGACACGCTGGAGGAGGCGCTGGCCGATCTCAATTTCGTCTATGCCACGACGGCGCGCGAACGCTACGGTTTCAAGCCTGTCCGCTCGCCGGTGGTGGCGGCGGCGACGCTGCGGGAGAAGTTCAGGGCAGGCGAGACGACCGGCATTTTGTTCGGGCGCGAGCGCTGGGGCCTCACCAACGAGGAAGTGGCGCTTGCCGACGAGATCGTCACCTTTCCCGTCAATCCGGCCTTCGCCTCGCTCAACATCGCCCAGGCGGTGCTGCTGATGTCCTATGAGTGGATGAAGGGCGGGCTGGAGGATCTGACGGAGACCTCGTTCCAGCCGCTCGAGCAGAAGCCGGCCACCAAGGAACAGCTGTTCGGCATGATCGAATCCGTCGAGGAGGCGCTCGATGCGCGCGGCTATTTCCGGCCTGCGGCCAAGAAGCCGAAGATGATCGACAACCTGCGCGCCGTGCTGACGCGCCGCGCTTATTCCGAGCAGGAGATCAGCATCATGCGCGGCGTTTTCGCCACATTCGACCGATACAGCCGCAAGAGCCCGCGCGGCAAGGCGGGACCTTGGCAGGACTTAGACGGGGCGGACGATGGCGCAGACGGGGAATGAACTGAAGCCGGTGCTGGTGTTCGACAGCGGCATCGGCGGATTGACCGTGCTGCGCGAGGCGCGCGTCCTGATGCCGGAGCGCGGCTTCATCTACGTCGCCGACGATGCCGGCTTTCCCTATGGCGGCTGGGAGGAAGCGCCGCTTCGTAAGCGCATCCTCGACCTGTTTGCCGAACTGCTCGCGACCTATGACCCGGAAGCGGTCATTGTCGCCTGCAACACCGCCTTTACCCTTGCCGGCAACGATCTGCGCCACGCCTTTCCCGACATGCGTTTCATCGGCACCGTTCCGGCGATCAAGCCGGCGGCCGAGCGCACCCGGTCCGGGCTCGTCTCGGTGCTCGCCACGCCCGGCACGGTGAAGCGCGCCTATACCCGCGACCTCATCCAGTCCTTTGCCGCCCGCTGTCATGTGCGGCTGGTGGGTTCGGAAAACCTGGCAAGGATGGCGGAAGCCTATATCCGCGGCGAGCCCGTATCGGACGAGGCGGTGCTCACGGAGATCGGCCCCTGCTTCGTCGAGAAGGACGGCGCGCGCACCGACATCGTCGTGCTCGCCTGCACCCACTATCCCTTCCTCGCTAACGTGTTTCGTCGGCTCGCCCCCTGGCCTGTCGACTGGCTCGATCCAGCGGAGGCGATCGCCCGCCAGGCCCGGCGTCTGGTGCCGCTGGTCGAGGGGGCGGAACACCCCGAGGACTTCGATTTTGCCGTCTTCACCTCGGGCAATCCCGACTTTTCCACCCGCCGTCTGATGCAGGGCTTCGGCCTCGACATCGCAACGCCCTTGCTAAAGGTGGCGGCGGACCGCTAAATCTTCTCGCCGATATTTGGAAAGCGGCGGCCAATCATGGTAGAGAGCTTGGCCGTCGCCGGACAGACCGCATTTTCACAGGAGCCTCGAGCTTATTTTGTTTACGGAAATTCTGATCGTTGCCTTGCTCACCATTCTGAATGGCGTATTGGCCATGTCCGAGATGGCGGTCGTCTCCTCGCGCACGACGCGCCTCAAGGTGCTTTCCGAACAGGGCAATCGCGGCGCGACCATCGCGCTCAGGCTCGCCGAGGAGCCGGGCCGCTTCCTCTCCACGGTGCAGATCGGCATCACGCTGGTCGGCGTCCTCTCCGGTGCCTTCTCCGGCGCCACGCTCGGCGCCCGGCTCGCCGGATGGCTGGCCGAGCAGGGCCTTTCTGAAAACGTGGCGAGCGCCCTCGGCGTCGGTTCCGTCGTGGTGATGATCACCTATCTGTCGCTGATCGTCGGCGAACTCGTGCCGAAGCAAATCGCCCTGCGCAACCCGGAAGCGGTCGCCGCCAAGGTCGGCGTGCCCATGCTGATCCTGTCCAAGGTCGCCGCGCCGCTCGTCTGGCTGCTCGACAATTCCGGACGCCTGCTGCTGCGGCTGCTTGGCCAGCAGGGTGTATCGGCGGGTACGGTGACCGACGAGGAAATCAAGTCGGTGCTGGCCGAGGCGCAGAGCGCCGGCGTCATCGAGAACGAAGAATCGGCGATGATCTCCGGCGTCATGCGCCTTGCGGACCGCACCGCGCGTGGTCTGATGACGCCGCGCCGCGACGTCGAGGTGCTCGACGTCGACGACACGCTCGAGGAAATCCGCGACAAGCTGCGCAGTGCGGCGCATTCGCGTCTGCCGGTCCGCTCCGGCGATTCCGACGAGATCATCGGCGTTCTGTTTTCCAAGCGCATCTACGACGCCATCGCGCTCGGCTCGGATTTCGACATTCGCCAGCATCTGAGCGAAGTGCCGATCGTCTCCGATCTCGCCAGCGCTGTCGACATCATCCAGGCGATCCGCAAGACGCCGCTGCACATGGTGCTCGTCTATGACGAGTACGGGCATTTCGAAGGGATCATCACCTCCGGCGACATTCTGGAGGCGATCACCGGCGTGTTCCAGGAATACGAGGACGAGGAGCCCTACGTGGTGCGCCGCGAGGACGGGTCCTATCTCGTGGCCGGCTGGACGCCGATCGACGAGTTCGTCGACCGCATCCGCATCCCGGTCGAATCCGATCCGGACTACACGACGGTCGCCGGCTATGTCATCGCCGAGCTGAAGCGCATTCCCGAACTCGGCGAAAGCTTCGAGGCCAATGGCTGGCGCTTCGAGGTGATCGACCTCGACGGACGCCGCATCGACAAGCTGCTCGTCTCGCCGGTGGGCGAACCGTCGATCTGACGGCTCCCGGCCTCTGGCTGCCTTTCCCCAAGGCTAAGATTTCGGCTGCCGCCCTTGTCGGGCGGCTGATCCTCAACCTGTTGCCAATCTGCAACGCCGATCCGCCGATCTTTGCAATCCGCAATTGCGCACTTGTCGGTTGCTTTGTCTTGTGAGAGCTTGTGGCCGTCCGCAACTCAAACACAGGAGGCGTCGATGTCAACACATATTGCATTCATGCGCCTTGCTGGCGGATCAATGTTCCTTCTCTCGGCGCTTTGCGCTTCGGGGTCGCGAACCACCGCCTGAACGGTCTTCCGTCCAGGATCTCCCGGCGTCTGGCGCCATTTTCAGCAGAACTGATGTGATCGACCGTCGAGACGCGTAAGCGCGTTCTCCCGCTCGCCTCACACCTTTGTTTTCCATCGAGAGGACCTGGTTGCATCGCTGCGCCGGGACGGAAAAGCTATGTATAAGGAACAATCTATAATTGCAGACGACCCCCTGGCAGCGGTCGACGATCTGTGCCGCAAATTCGGTGTATGGGCATCGGCCCGGGCTCTTGTCTATGTCGCGTGGAAACGACGCCGGCGGTCCAATTCGGTCCATGGTCTGTCCGACTACATGCTGCGCGACATCGGTCTACTGCCGCCGGAGACCTGGCGGCGTCCGCGGCGCTTCAATGCCTGGGACATTCGGCTGTGACGATGCAACGGAGGGCTTCGGCGGCGTGGCTCGCCGAAGCCCTCCTGGGCAAACCGTGTTGCTCACGCCGGGTCCGGCGCTTCGACATGGGCATTCGGTCCGACGTGGAGCGAAAAGATGCGACCGGCGCTCGCAGTCTGTCGGCCCCTGAGGCATAATTGCCTGTTGATGCCGGGTCTTTCTCGACGCCGATTCGCAGTTTATTTGCTAAAGCATCTGTGGTTCGCGGGGCGAGGTGTTCGTCCGGCGAGCGCGTGATCAGACGAGGTGGTATTGGTGCAGGTCGGAATCGATATGGGTACTCTGTCGGGCGGGGAGCCGGCCAAGCTCGATATCGAGGAGCTTCTGGCCACGCGTCTTCTCGTGCAGGGCAATTCCGGTTCGGGCAAATCGCATCTGCTCAGGCGCCTGCTCGAGCAGTCGGCGCCGTGGGTGCAGCAGGTCATCATCGACCCGGAGGGCGACTTCGTCACCCTGTCCGACCGGTTCGGCCATCTGGTGGTCGACGGCGAGCGCACCGAGGCCGAGCTTGCCGGCATCGCCAACCGCATCCGCCAGCACCGCGTCTCGTGCGTCCTGACCCTCGAAGGCCTCGACATCGAACAGCAGATGCGCGCCGCCGCCGCCTTCCTCAACGGCATGTTCGATGCCGAGCGCGAATACTGGTACCCGGTGCTGGTGGTGGTCGACGAAGCGCAGATGTTCGCGCCCTCGGTCGGCGGCGACGTGTCGGAAGACGCGCGCAAGATGTCGCTCGGCGCGATGACCAACCTGATGTGCCGCGGCCGAAAGCGCGGGCTCGCCGGCGTGATCGCCACGCAGCGCCTCGCCAAGCTCGCCAAGAACGTCGCGGCCGAAGCCTCGAACTTCCTGATGGGCCGCACCTTCCTCGACATCGACATGGCGCGCGCCGCCGACCTGCTCGGCATGGACCGGCGCCAGGCGGAAATGTTCCGCGACCTGAAGCGCGGCAATTTCGTCGCGCTCGGCCCGGCGCTTTCTCGCCGGCCGCTGCCGATCGTCATCGGCACGGTCGAGACCTCGGCGCGTTCGTCGAGCCCGAAGCTGATGCCGCTGCCGGATGCGCCGCAGGACGTCGAGGACCTGATCTTCACGCCCGATCCGGAAGAATTCACCCGGCCGATGGTCAGGCGCGCGCCGCCGGCGCCGCGGCCGACCACCGACATCCTCGCCGAACTGTCGAAGGCTGCACCGGCGGCGAGCGGTTCTGCCGGTCCGGTCGAGGGCCGTACGTCGGCGCCGGAAATGTCGCTGGAGGAACGCGAGGAGAAGCTGGCCCAGGTGCTGGCCGAGATCCTCGCCGATCCGCAGGCGGCCTACCGTACCGATTCGGTTCTCTATCAGGAGTTCCTGGTGCGCGCCCGCATGCGGCGCGTGGCGGGCCCGCCCATGGCCATGGGCGAATTTCGCCGCCGCGTGGCGATCACCCGTTCGGGCGTCGACGAGGAGACCGCCGGCAGCGAAAGCTGGGCCATGGCGCTCGACCTGTCGCAGCGCGTCTCCGACGACCTGCAGGGCGTCTTCCTGCTGATGGCGCGCGCCGCCATCCGCAGCGAGGCCTGCCCCTCGGACCAGTGCATCGCCAAGGCCTACGGCACCCATTCGGCCCGCCGCGCCCGCCGTCTGCTCGGCTATTTCGAGGAACACAATCTGATCGTCGTCCATACCGACTTCGCCGGCAAGCGCATCGTCGCCTTCCCCGACCTGCAGGTCGAGACGGCGCCCGGCGATCCGAATGCGACGGACGATTGCGAGGTTCCCTCGGCGGCGGAGTAGGCGGTAGAAGGCTAGGCGATCAACGCCAGCGTCTGCAGGTCGGGTTGTCCCTCGTAGTATTTTTCCAGAAGCGCGTCGTACACGCTGTCGCGCTCGCCGGCCGCGCGGGCAAAGAGCGTGAGCGACGATCTCAGCTTCAGCACGTCCGGATAGCCGAAGATCGCCTCGGCGGTTCTGCCCTCCAGCCCCTCAAGGATCTCGCAGCATTCTCTGAGCCGCGGCCCAAGCACCGGGTGGTCGAGATAGGCGCGGGCTTCAGCAAGCGACGCAATAGCGTAGCGGATCGCCATGGGGCTTCCGCCAAGACCCTGGATCTGCGGAAAGACGAACCACATCCAGTGACTGGTCTTATGCCCGGCGCGAAGTTCCCTCAAAACCCTCGCATAGACCAACTGCTGGGCTGCGACAAAGCGTTCGAGGTCGAAGGGATCGTTCACGCCGGCGTCCTTTCCTCCCAGACCTTAACCAGTTCGACGATGGTCTCGACGGACTTTTCCATGTCCTGCCGGCTCACCCATTCAAGCGGCGAGTGATAGGCATGGCCGCCGGTGTAGATGTTGGGGCAGGGCAGGCCCATGAAGGACAGGCGCGAGCCATCCGTGCCGCCGCGAATGCTGTGACGGACCGGATCGAGCCCGACGCGCTTCACCGCTTCGATGAGATGATCGACCACCTGCGGGTGCTGGTCGAGCACGACTTTCATGTTGCGATACTGCTCCTTGACGGTGAAGGTATAGCTGGAGCCCGGAAAGGACGTCATGACATCGCGGGTGATCTGTTCGAGCAGTGCCTCCTTGTCGGCGAGGCCCTTGTCGTCGAAATCGCGGATGATGAAGCCGAGTTTCGCGCCTTCCATCGAGCCGCTGATGTCGGTCGGATGGATGAAGCCCTGGCGGCCTTCCGTCGTTTCCGGCGCCTGGTCCTTCGGCAGGCGGGCGACGATTTCTGCGGCGATCTTGATGGCGTTCTCCATCTTGCCCTTGGCCGTGCCGGGATGGATGGCGACGCCGGAAATGGCGATGTCGACGCCGTCGGCCGAAAAGGTCTCGTCCTCGATCTCGCCGACCGTGCTGCCGTCCAGCGTGTAGCCGAATTCGGCGCCGAGCTTCTTCAGGTCGACCTTGTCGGCGCCGCGGCCGATCTCCTCGTCGGTGGTGAACAGCACCTTCACCGTGCCGCGCGGGATGTCGGGATTGGCGGCGAGGAACTGCACCGCGGTCATGATCTCGGCGATGCCGGCCTTGTCGTCGGCGCCGAGCAGCGTCGTGCCGTCTGTGGTGACGATGTCATGGCCGATCTGGTCGTTCAGTTCCGGATTGTTGGCAAGGCGGATGACCTGGTTGGGGTCGCCGGCCAGGCGAATGTCGCCGCCGGCATAGTTGCGCACGAGCTGCGGCTTGACATTGGTCCCGGTGAAATCGGGTGCCGTGTCCATGTGCGAGCAGAAGCAGATGACGGGGACCTGCTTTTCGACATTGGCGGGCAGGGTCGCATAGACATTGCCGTGCTCGTCGAGATGGGCGTCGCCAAGGCCGATCGCCAGCAGTTCCTCGACCAGCAGCCGGCCGAGATTCTTCTGCTTCTCGCTCGAGGGCTGGGCCGACGAGGTCGGGTCGGACTGGGTGTCGATCACGACGTAGCGGAGAAGGCGGTCGAGGACGGTGTCGGTCATGGGCGAATCCGATCTGCGGTTGCGGGGTCGCCTAGCTATAGCCGCCCCGGCGGGCGAGGTGAATGCTCTGACGCGTCACCGTCAGGCGACGGTTGCAGCGTGGGCAAGGCGGAGACAGGGCGGCCGGTGGGCCGCCCTGCGCCGTCTTCCATCGTTACTGCTGCTCGAGTGGCGTGGCGGCGGTCTTTCCCTCGTTGCGGGTCGCCCAGAGCGATCCGAGGATGCCGGCGGCGAGGATCGCCACCGTCACGCCGAGCGAGACCAGCGGCGGGATCTTGGCGAGCCCCAGCATGTCGGCGATGAAAATCTTCGCGCCGATGAAGATCAGCACCACCGACAGCGCATATTTCAGATAGGCGAAGCGGTGGATGAGCGCCGACAGCGCGAAATAGAGCGCGCGCAGGCCGAGGATGGCGAAGATGTTCGAGGTGTAGACGATGAAGGGATCGGTGGTGATGGCGAACACCGCCGGGATGGAATCGACGGCGAAGACCAGGTCGGCCAGTTCGACCATGACCAGCGCCAGGAAGAGCGGCGTGACATAGGTCTTCATCCGTCCGGACATGAGGTCCTCGCGGCGGACGAAGAAGTGATGCCCCTCGAGCTTCTCCGTCACGGGCAGGTGCCTGCGCAGGAAACGCAGCACGGGATTGCCCGAGACGTCGTATTCCTTGTCGGCCGTCAGCAGCATCTTGATGCCGGTGGCGATCAGGAAGGCGGCGAAGAGGTAGAGCACCCAGTGGTAGTTCTCGACGATCGAGGCGCCGGCGGCGATCATGATGCCGCGCAGGACGATGACGCCGAGGATACCCCAGAGCAGCACCCGGTGCTGGTAGGCGCGGGGAATGGCGAAATAGCCGAAGATCATGGCAATGACGAAGATGTTGTCCATCGCCAGGCTCTTCTCGACGACGAAGCCCGTCAGGTATTCGATGCCGGCCTGCTGGCCGGACTGCCACCAGACCCAGCCGCCGAAGGCGAGACCGAGCGACATGTAGAAGGCGGAGAGGAGGAAGCTTTCGCGAATGCCGATCTCGGCACTCTTTTTATGCAGGACGCCAAGGTCGAGGGCGAGTAGAAAGATTACAAGGGCCAGGAAGGAGAGCCACATCCAGACGGCGGTCCCCAGGAAGTCTGTCCAAAGAAAATCCATTGAGGGTTTCCTTTGCCGGAACGGTTGATGATCGCAGCTCCGACATCACGGGAATCCGGCACTCGCGTCAGAGGGGCCCGGTGCTGCGTTCCCCCGAAATGGTCACGCGCACATTTAGTTCAAGCGCTAGCCGTTGACTTTCGCGTGATCCACCGCTAATGACCCCACCAACGCCGGGCCTGTCGCCCGGTGTTTTCTTTGACATGTCCCGTGGCACTTTCCATACGCTTTATGTGAGAGGCCTGTCAGAGCTTCCAAAACGGAGTTCAGAGGAGGGCGTGTTTCCTTGATCCAGTCTGGCAACGGACTGGTGTAACCTGTTGTAAAGGAAATGCGATGAGCAAGCGCGCTGCATCCAAGTACAAAATCGATCGCCGCATGGGCGAAAATATCTGGGGCCGTCCGAAGTCCCCGGTCAACCGTCGCGAATACGGCCCCGGCCAGCACGGCCAGCGCCGCAAGGGCAAGCTTTCGGACTTCGGCGTGCAGCTGCGCGCCAAGCAGAAGCTCAAGGGCTACTACGGCGACCTGCGCGAGAAGCAGTTCCGCGCCACCTACGACGAAGCCAACCGCCGCAAGGGTGACACCTCGGAGAACCTGATCGGTCTGCTCGAATCGCGTCTCGACGCCATCGTCTACCGCGCCAAGTTCGTCCCGACGGTCTTTGCTGCCCGTCAGTTCGTCAACCACGGCCACGTCACCGTCAACGGCGTCAAGGTCAACATCGGCTCGTACCGCTGCAAGGCCGGCGACGTGATCGAAGTTCGCCAGAAGTCGAAGCAGCTGGTCACCGTTCTCGAATCGGTTCAGCTCGCCGAGCGTGACGTTCCGGACTACATCGAAGTCGACCACAACAAGATGGTTGCCACCTTCGTTCGCGTTCCGGGCCTGTCCGACGTTCCCTACGCTGTCGTCATGGAACCGCAGCTGGTCGTCGAATTCTACTCGCGCTGATCGCTTAGCGACCGGATTGTTGAAAGCCGCCTTTCGGGGCGGCTTTTTCTATTTGCGCTGCAATATTTTACGGCGAATATGCAGGAACGGCGCTGGGCTGTGAGAGGAAGCGGATGGACCTTCAGGCGATCATCGACGACATCGCATTGTCGCTGGCCGAACGGCGCGGCGAGGGCAAGGTCGCCGACTACATTCCCGAGCTTGCCAAGGTCGACCCCAACCAGTTCGGCATCGCACTGACCACGGTCGACGGCCAGATCTTCACCGCCGGCGATGCGGCGACGCCGTTTTCCATCCAGAGCGTCTCCAAGGTGTTCATGCTGACGCTGGCGCTCGGCAAGGCCGGCGAATCGATATGGAAGCGCGTCGGCCGCGAGCCCTCCGGCTCCGCCTTCAATTCGATCGTGCAGCTCGAGCAGGAGCACGGAATCCCTCGCAATCCCTTCATCAATGCCGGCGCGATCGTCGTCTGCGACATGGTGCTGGCGGGCCACAAACCGAAGGAGGCGATCGGCGAAGTGCTGCGCTTCGTGCGCTACCTGGCCGACGACGAGACGATCAGCATTGACCGGGCGGTGGCCAAGTCGGAGACGGAGACGGGTTTCCGCAATTATGCGCTGGCCAATTTCATGCGCTCCTTCGGCAACCTGCACCATGAGGTCGACCATGTGCTCGGCGTTTATTTCCACCAGTGCGCGCTGTCGATGACCTGCCGGCAGCTGTCGCGCGCCGGTCTGTTCCTCGCCGCGCAAGGGGCCGATCCGATCAGCGGCTATTCCGTCGTCTCGCCGAAGCGGGCACGCCGCATCAACGCGCTGATGCTGACCTGCGGCCACTACGACGGATCGGGCGACTTCGCCTTCCATGTCGGCCTACCGGGCAAGAGCGGTGTCGGCGGCGGCATTCTCGCCATCGCCCCGGGCAAGGCCTCGATCGCCGTCTGGTCGCCGGGCCTCAACAAGGTCGGCAATTCGGCGCTCGGCTCCGTCGCGCTCGAAATGCTGGCGGCGCGCACTGGCTGGTCGGTATTCGGGACTTGATCTTGCCGCATCAACCGGGCATTGGCAGGGCGCGCGCCCGCTGCGCCCGTGGAGCCTGAAGCCATGACCATCCTGTCCGCCGACCAGATCATCGACCCGTCCGCCGAGGACGAGGAATTCGCCGCGGATGCGGCCGGCGTGCATCCGGTCTTTGCGCATGCGCCGCGCTCGGTCGGCTTCAACAAGCTTCGCAAGCGGCTGATCCGCCAGGTTCGCCAGGCGATCACCGATTTCGACATGATGAAGGGCCAGAAGCGCTGGCTGGTCGGCCTTTCGGGCGGCAAGGATAGCTATGGCCTGCTTGCCATCCTGCTCGACCTGCAATGGCGGGGCCTTCTGCCGGTCGAACTCGTCGCCTGCAATCTCGACCAGGGCCAGCCGAATTTCCCCAAGCACGTGCTGCCGGACTATCTGGCCTCGATCGGCGTGAAACACCGCATTGAATATCGCGACACCTATTCGGTGGTGAAGGAAAAAATGCCGACCGGCGCGACCTACTGTTCGCTCTGCTCGCGCCTGCGCCGCGGCAATCTCTACCGGGTGGCGCGCGAGGAGGGCTGCGATGCCCTGGTGCTCGGCCATCACCGCGAGGACATTCTCGAAACCTTCTTCATGAACTTCTTCCACGGCGGCCGGCTCTCGGCCATGCCGGCAAAGCTTCTGAACGACGACGGCGACCTGATGCTCTTGCGCCCGCTCGCCTATGCGGCCGAGGACGATCTGGCCCGCTTCGCCGTCGCCATGGAATTTCCCATCATCCCCTGCGATCTCTGCGGCTCGCAGGACGGCCTGCAGCGCAATGCGATGAAGGAGATGCTGGCGGGCATCGAGGCGAAGATGCCGGGCCGCAAGGACGCCATGCTGCGCGCGCTCGGCCATGTCGATGCCTCGCATCTGCTCGATCCAAAACTCTTCGACTTTTCCTCCCTTATGACAAAGGACGTCTGACCATGGCCGAACTCGACATCGCTGCGCTCGCCAACGCGCTCCAGGAAGCGGCGGCGACGGAGATCCTGCCGCGCTTCCGCAAGCTTGGCGACGGCGACGTGCGGATGAAGACCGAGGCCATCGACCTCGTCACCGAGGCCGACGAGGCCGCGGAGGAACTGATCCGTGAGCGGGTGGCGGAAGCCATGCCGGACGCAGTGTTCATCGGCGAGGAGGCGGTCGCCGCCGACCCGGCGCTGCTCGACAGGATCGCCGACGCCGATCTCGCCGTCATCGTCGATCCGATCGACGGCACGTTCAACTACGCCGCCGGCCTGCCGCTGTTCGGCGTGATGCTGAGCGTGGTCTCCAGGGGCGAGACGGTCGCCGGCATCATCTACGATCCGATGGGCAATGACTGGCTGATCGCCGAGAAGGGCTCCGGCGCCTGGATGTGCGGCCCGGACGGGTCGCAGGCGCAGGTGGCGGTCGCACCCGCCGTGCCGCTCGACCAGATGGTCGGCATCGCGGCGCTCACCTATATGGAAACCTCGGCGAAGCGTCAGATCCTCGCCAATCTCGCCGAGGTCCGGCTGTTCACCAGCTATCGCTGCTCCGCGCATGAATACCGCACCTTCGCCGCCGGTCACCTGCACTTCCTGATGTACAAGAAGCTGATGCCCTGGGATCACCTGGCCGGCACGCTGATTTCGCAGGAAGCGGGCGCGCATGTCGCCCGTCTCGACGGTTCATCCTACCTGCCGCACAATTTCGAAGGCGGGCTGCTGCTTGCACCCGACCGCGACAGCTGGCAGGAGCTACGCGAAAAGGTCTTCACGCTCTGAGATCAAGAACTTTGGGCAAAAGAAAAGGCGCGGGGACTTGCGGTCCCCGCGCCTTTTTCATGTCCTGTCCGCCGTCGTCAGACGCGCGGATTCTGCTGGCGGAACAGCACGCCGCGTTCGCCGATCAGGACGAAGACGAGGCCGATCACCGAGACGGTGAAATAGCCGGCGACCATGGGCAGGGCCGTGCCGTCATAGGCCTGGCCGATCGCCGCGCCGATCAGCGAGCCGCCGACAGTGCCCATGAAGCCCAGCACGGACGAGGCCGTGCCGGCCACATGGCCGAGCGGCTCCATGGCGAGCGAGTTGAAGTTCGAGCCGATCCAGCCGAACTGGAACATGGCGAGCGAGAAGAACACCATGAACAGCGGGAAGGGCATGGGCTGCGGTCCGAGCACCTGCGCCACCAGCCACACGAAGTTGATGGCGATGAAGCCGAGAAGCGAGGCATGCGATAGGCGCCGCATGCCGATCCGGCCGACCAGCCGGGCGTTGACGAAGGACGACAGCGCCATGAACAGCGCTACGCCGGCAAAGGCCGCAGCGAACCAGGCGCCGAGATCGTAGATGCCGACATAGACCTGCTGGGCCGAGTTGATGAAGCCGAACAGTGCGCCAAAGATGAAGGTGCTGGCGATCGTGTAGCAGAGCGCGATGCGGTTGGTCAGCACGATGCGAAAACCCTGGTAGATCGACGCGACGGTGAAGGGCCGGACGTCCTTGGCCGTCAGCGTTTCGGGCAGGCGGATGAACATCCACAGGCCGACCACCATGGCGGAGACCGCCATGAAGACGAAGATCCAGTGCCAGTGGCCCATGAACATGATCACCTGGCCGGTGCCCGGCGCGATGACCGGGATGACCATGAAGACCATCATGATCAGCGACATCACCTCCGCCATCTGCCGGCCGCCGTAGACGTCGCGCACGATCGATACGGTGATGACGCGGGTTGCGGCGGAACCGATGCCCTGGACGAAGCGCAGCACCAGCAGGCTGGCGAAGGAGGGCACCAGTACGACGGCGAGCGACGACAGGATGTAGATGCCGAGGCCGAACAGCATCGGACGGCGGCGGCCGAATCGGTCGGCGATCGGGCCGTAGAACAGCTGGGCGACGCCGAAGCCGATCAGATAGGCGGAGACGACATACTGGCGGTGGTTCTCGTTGACCACGTTCAGCGCCTTGCCGATCTCCTGCAGGCCCGGCAGCATGATGTCGATGGCCAGCGCATTCAGCGACATCAGGAAGGCCATCATGGCGATGAATTCGACCCGGCCCATACCCCGCAAATTGGCGGGCGCCGGCTGTAACGTTGTAGTCATGGCTCAATATCCAAAACAGAGATAAGGCGTTGCTTGGGGCAACGCCTTCAAAAGTTGAGTGAATGACGAAATCCGCTAAACGCGGATGACGGATCGGGTCAGGCAGCGCCGCGAACGGCGACGCCCTGGTCCTCGAAATGCTTCTGCAACTCGCCCGCCTGGAACATCTCGCGGATGATGTCGCAGCCGCCGACGAACTCGCCCTTGACGTAGAGCTGCGGAATGGTCGGCCAGTTGGAATAGTCCTTGATGCCCTGGCGGATCTCGTTGTCGGCGAGCACGTTGATGCCCTTGTAGTCGACGCCCACGTAGTCGAGGATCTGGACGACCTGGCCGGAGAAACCACACTGCGGGAACTGCGGCGTTCCCTTCATGAACAGCACCACGTCATTGCTCTTCACTTCATTGGCGATGAAATCTTGGACGCTCATGGGATATCCTTTCACATGCGGTTTCAAGGGCCGCTGTCTCGATTGTGCATTCTAAATAGCAAGCAGTCGCCGTCTTTGCCAGAGCGCAAATACGCATGACTGGCCTGCGGCCGTCAGCGGGTCCGCTGGCGGCTGCGATTGGCGGCGGTGCGGCGGCGGCTGACCTGCTTCTTGGCCGGCTTGCGCGGGCGGCTGGTCTTCCTGACGAAACGTCCAGTCGTGGCCGAGCGGGCCTGCCGCTTGCGGCGGCGCGTCGTGCCGCGGCCCGTGGTCTTCTTCAGGATTTCCTTGAGCACGCCCTGAACGACGTTTTCGATCACTTCCTTGACGAGATCTGCCATCTGACGCTTCCCTGGCGCTTCAGTCCGGAATGGAGGTCTGCAGGGCGAGTGCATGCAGCACGCCGCCCATATTGCCCTTCAGGGCGTCATAGACCATCTGGTGCTGCTGCACGCGCGACTTGCCGCGAAACGCCTCCGCCACGACTTCGGCCGCATAGTGATCGCCGTCGCCGGCGAGGTCGCGGATGACCACCTTCGCGCCGGGAATGCCGGCCTTGATCAGGTCTTCGATGTCACCGGGTTTCATAGCCATGTCTGCTTCTCCTGCGTATGCGAAGCACCGCCTCAGGCGATGCTGCCGTCCATGTAGCGAGGGAACCACGATTCATGCGCCGAACGCAATTCCTCAATTGCGACGGGACGGGCGTCGCCCAGCACGACATTGTTACCGCCGGTGCGGCCGATCCACGGGCAGAAGACGCCGGCGGCTTCGGCGCGCATCTGCACCGCGTCGACATTGTCCTGGGTGACCGTCAGCACGTAGCGGCCCTGGTCTTCGCCGTAGAAGACCGCGATCGGGTCGGCATCGGTGAGCGCGTTGACGGTCGCGCCGATGCCCGAGGCCATGGCCATTTCGGCGACGGCCAGCGCCAGTCCGCCCGACGAGCAGTCGTGGACCGCCGTTGCCTGGCCGTCCTCGATCAGGCCGCGGACGAAGTCGCCCACCTTCTTCTCGTGCGCCAGGTCGACATGCGGCGCCGGGCCGTCGGTGCGGCCGTGGATGTCGCGCAGATAGACGGACTGGCCGAGATGGCTGCCCCAGCCCGACGGAGCGCCGGCGAGAAGCAGGGCTTCGCCCTGGGCGGCGAAACGGATGCGGGCCATCTTGGCCCAGTCCTTCAGGAGGCCGACGCCGGCAATGGTCGGGGTCGGCAGGATGGCCTGGCCGTTGGTCTCGTTGTAGAGCGAGACATTGCCCGAGACGATCGGGAAGTCGAGGGCCTTGCAGGCCTCGCCGATGCCCTTGATGGCAAAGACCAACTGGCCCATGATTTCCGGCTTTTCCGGATTGCCGAAATTGAGGTTGTCGGTGGCGGCGAGCGGCAGGGCGCCGGTCGCGGTGATATTGCGCCAGCATTCGGCAACCGCCTGCTTGCCACCCTCGAAAGGATCGGCCTCGACATAGCGCGGGGTCACGTCGGAGGAGAAGGCCAGTGCCTTCTTCGGATGGGTGTCGACGCGCACCACGCCGGCGTCGCCGCCGGGCAGTTGCAGCGAATTGCCCTGGATCAGCGTGTCATACTGTTCATAGACCCAGCGGCGCGAGGAATTGTTCGGCGAACCCACAAGCTTGACGAGCGCGTCGGCCACGTCTGCCTGCGGCACGTCGTTTTCCGCGAGCGGCGCCGGGGTCTTGGGTTCGACCCAGGGGCGGTCGTATTCCGGCGCCTGGTCGCCGAGATCCTTGATCGGCAGGTTGGCGACTTCCTCGCCCTGATGGATGATGCGGAAACGCAGGTCGTCCGTGGTGTGGCCGACGATGGCGAAGTCGAGGCCCCACTTGACGAAGATCGCCTTGGCGACCTCTTCCTTGGAGGGCTCGAGCACCATGAGCATGCGCTCCTGGCTTTCCGACAGCATCATTTCATAGGCCGTCATGCGTTCTTCGCGAACCGGTACCTTGTCGAGGTCGAGCTCGATGCCGAGGTCGCCCTTGGCACCCATTTCGACGGCCGAGCAGGTGAGGCCGGCGGCGCCCATGTCCTGGATGGCGATGACGGCGCCGGTCTGCATCAGTTCGAGGCAGGCTTCCAGCAGGCACTTTTCGGTGAAGGGGTCGCCGACTTGAACGGTCGGGCGCTTTTCCTCGATCGATTCGTCGAATTCGGCCGATGCCATGGTCGCGCCGCCGACGCCGTCGCGACCGGTCTTGGCACCGAGATAGACGACCGGCAGGCCGACGCCCTTGGCTTCCGACAGGAAGATGGCGTTCGACTTGGCAAGACCCGCGGCAAAGGCGTTGACCAGGATGTTGCCGTTGTAGCGGGCGTCGAATTCGACCTCGCCGCCGACCGTCGGCACGCCGAAGGAATTGCCGTAGCCGCCGACGCCGGCGACGACGCCCGACACCAGGTGGCGGGTCTTCGGATGGTCGGGCGCGCCGAAGCGGAGCGCGTTCATCGCGGCGATCGGCCGGGCGCCCATGGTGAAGACGTCACGCAGGATGCCGCCGACGCCGGTCGCGGCGCCCTGGTAGGGCTCGATATAGGACGGGTGGTTGTGGCTCTCCATCTTGAAGACGACGCAGTCGCCGTCGTCGATGTCGACCACGCCGGCATTCTCGCCGGGACCCTGGATGACGCGCGGACCCTTGGTCGGCAGCGTCTTCAGCCACTTCTTCGAGGACTTGTAGGAGCAGTGCTCGTTCCACATCGCCGAGAAGATGCCGAGTTCGGTAAATGTCGGCTCGCGGCCGATCAGTTGCAGGATGCGATCGTATTCGTCCGGCTTCAGCCCGTGCGAGGCTACGAGTTCGGGGGTGATCTGGATCGTGTTGGGGATCGTCATCGCTGGTCCTGGATAGCCTGCCGGAAATCGGGGTTTGGGCGCTTCTTTAGCGCATGAATGCCGATGGTGCGACAGGAAAATGCGGCTGACGACAGGCTCTGTGCAAAGCTTTTTCGCAGCCGGGCTGCCTTAGGCGTTGGTTTGCTCAGGCGACGCTGTCGTAGCCGGCGCTGCCGTTCTCCAGGAGGCGCCGGACGATGGCGAAACCGGCACGCACCTCGTCGCGGTGCTGCGGCGAGGAAAAGCTGAGGCGGGCGCGGTGAAGCACCTTTTCCGAACGGCCGGCCTTGAACTCGTCCTCGTCGTCGATCAGCACGCCTTCGGTAAGCGCGGCGTGCTTGAAGGTGCCGGACAGCCACGGATCGGGAAGCGCCAGCCAGAGGAAGGGCACGGCGGCATGCGAGACGAAGTCGAAGCCTGAAAGATATTCGCGTGCCAGCGCCTCGCGCGCGGCGATCTCTTCGGCGCAGGCGGCCCGGATGCGGGTGGCATCGCCGGAGAAGACGAGCCTCGCACAGAGTTCGGCGAGCAGGAAAGGCATGCCGCCGGTCATCATCTTGTGGGCGATGCGCACGCGCTGGGCAAAATGCGGCGGGCAGGCGACCCATCCACCGCGCACGCCGGCTGCGACCGACTTGGACAGGCCGCCGACCATGAAGGTGCGCTCCGGCCCGAGCTGGGCCAGCGGCGGAAGGGGCTCCGGCGACATGGCGCCGTAGAGATCGTCCTCGATCAGCCAGACGCTATAGCGGCGCGCCACGTCGACGATCGCCTGCCGGCGTTCGAGCGACATGGATGCGAGCGTCGGGTTCTGCGCCGACGACATGAGGAAGGCGACCTTCGGGTGTTGTTGGGCGCAGACGCGCTCGAAATCCTCTGGCAGCACGCCGCCGGCATCGCTCTCGACCAGGATTGTGCGGCGTCCGGCCAGTCCGGCGGCGCGACTCACCTGGGAATAGGTCAGGTGCTCGAACACGACCTTGTCGCCCGGCGACGTCACGGCGGTGATGACCGCCATGATGCCCGCATGGGCGCCGAGCGTCGGTACGATGTCGCGCGGGGACGGAGCCCAGTCTCGCTTGCCGAGCCAGCGGGCGCCGGCCGTGAACCAGTGGTCGGGGAAACTGCGCGTGTAGCTGGCAATGTCGCTCGGGTGGTCTCTGAGGATCGCCGTGATGTGGCTCTGGAGGTAGGCGCCCTGTGCGACATCCGGCGCGGCGGTGCTGTCGAAGCGGATCTTGCCGGGGGGCGGGATGATGGGCCGGGTGCCGACGAGCGCCGCGGTCACCGGATCGAGATTGGCCTCCGGCGGTGCGTCATGCGTGTCGCGTACGAACGTGCCGCGCCCCACCTCGCCGCTGACCAACCCCCGTTCGTGGACCAATGCATAGGCGCGGCTCACCGTGCCGATGGTGATGCCGAGGTCATAGGCGAGATTGCGTTGCGGCGGCAGCTTGGCGCCGGCCGGCAGGGTGCCGCCGGCGATCGCCGTCTCGATCTGGTCGGCGAGGCGCACATAGATCGGGCCTTTGCCTTGGTGCAGGTCTGGGAGCCAATTTGTCATCATGACAATTCACTACATTGCCTCGGCAATCCGGTCAATATAGGGCGATTGTATCGAGAAATCTCGGAGAGCAGAGGTGCAATATGTCCGATTCAGCGCGCTATGTGGATACAATTGATACAATCTATCCCGACGGCTATGCCCGGGAGACGCTGTTCCGTTCGGCGGGCGACATGCTGACCCCTTCGGTGCGGCCGAAGCGCTGGCTCGCGCGTCTGTGGCAGGGACTGTCGCACTGGCGGATGAGGCGCGCGGGCCGGCTCGCCCTGCACGACCTGACGGAAGACCAGCTGCGCGATATCGGCCTGACACGGATCGCCGCCGACCGGGAGGTGCAGAAGTCACGGCTGCTGATGCTCTGACAGGGGCGGCGGTCGCGTCGGGCGCAGTCCGGCCGCAAACGCCTTCGATCGGAGCCTTGGCCAAGATGGAAGCTTACGGCGGCTTTGAGGCCTTTAGAACTTGTAGGCCAGCGAAAGGCCGGCATGGCTGATGCCGTCATTGGGCTCGCACAGGTCGGCATTCGAAGAGTGGTCGATGGAGGCGACGAGGTCGAGCTTGTCGGTCAGGCGGAAGCCGGCCGCGGCAGATTCTCGGAACATCAGGGTGCAACCGAGTTTGGGGCCGTTCGTGCCGTCGTCCTCGTTGTCGCCATTGTGCGCGGCCCCACCGAAACCGAGTTCGATGTAGAAACGATCGGTGACGTCGACGGTCCAGGCGAGGCCGGCGAAAATCTGGCTGGCTTCGCCGGCGGTGCTGACCGAAGCGCCGACGTTGACGCGCGGCCGCAGAAGCGTGTCCTTCCAGGTGACGGCATTGGCTCGGTCGAGGGGATCGAAATAAAGCGCCACGGTCGGAAAGAAGCCTGGCTCGAAGGTGCTGCGCGCCTGGATCGATCCTGTGACGCCGGCGCGGACTTCCTTGATGGACCAGTCCGCCGCAGCGGCCTCCCGCGCCGAAAGTGGGATGAACGCAAAGGCACTGACAGCGATGGCAAGGCGCAGGGAGGCGTTGAACGTCATGGGAGATCCAGCTCGAATCCGGGCAATTTCGAGGCAGACGCTAGCACACGTTTTTTTGAATGGCGACAGGCTTGTGCCAAAAGTCACTGCCAAACCGGCGCAAGACCGCGCTTATCGGCAGGTCTTGGAGCCCTTGGACCAGCGCGTGACGTCGGAAGCGATGCGTCCGGCCACCGGCTCGTTCATCATCGGGCCGAACGCGTCGAGCCGGGCGGGCCTGCCTTCGGCCTGGACGACCAGCAGCGGGCGGATGTCGCTGGAGCCCTTGCGCACCAGAAGAATGCGCGGCTTGCCAGAAAACGAATTGAGTTCCGGCGCCATGGAATAGGCCTTGAAGGCCGGGTCGCCGGACTTCATCCAGCAATTGTTGGCGCCGACGGCCACGCGTTCCATGACGTCGAGCGCCGACTGCCCGTGGGCCGTCGGCGCCTTCGGTTCGGCTTGGCAGGAGGCGAGGGCCAGCAAGGGGAGAAGAAGAAGGCAGAGGGCAGGGCGCATGCGGGGTGCTTTCCGGTTAAGAGCCCGGCCTTCTATCATCGGTCTGGTTAAGCGGCGATTACATCGAGGGCGGAGGCGAAGATGCCGCGCCCGTCATTGCCGCCATGGGCCGCTTCGATCAGGTTTTCCGGATGGGGCATCATGCCGAGAACATTGCCCTTCTCGTTGATCACGCCGGCGATGTCGTTGATCGAGCCGTTCGGATTGGTTCCGTCCGCGTAGCGGAAGACCACCTGGCCATTGCCCTCGATCGCCTTCAGCGTCTCGGTGTCGGCGAAATAATTGCCGTCGTGATGGGCGACCGGGCAGCGGATGATCTGGCCCTTGGCATAGGCGCGGGTGAAATCGGTCTCGGCGTTGACCACCTCGAGCTTGATCTCTTTGCAGACGAATTTCAGCGAGGCATTGCGCATCAGAGCGCCGGGCAGGAGGCCCGCCTCGAGCAGGATCTGGAAGCCGTTGCAGACGCCGAGCACTTTGACGCCGCGTTCGGCGGCGGCCTTGACGGCCTGCATGACCGGCATCCGCGCGGCGATCGCGCCGCAACGCAGGTAGTCGCCGTAAGAGAAGCCGCCCGGAATGACGATCAGATCGACATCCGGAAGCGTCGTCTCGGTCTGCCAGATGGTGACCGGTGCATGGCCCGAGATCTTCGTCAGCGCAGCGATCATGTCGCGGTCGCGGTTGAGGCCAGGAAGTTGCAGAACGGCGGATTTCATGGGTGGGGCTCAAACCTTGCTTGTGCTTCCTGGAGCTCCCGCAGCTCCAGGCGATTTTCGATGCGATCGAGGCGATCCAGAACCTGCGTCATCGTTCCGCGCATATTGTTGAAATCGCCTTGCAAGACATGCATGTAGCTGCGCAACGAGACGATGTCCTGGCGTGCGTCGCGCTGACCTTCCTTGATCGTCGTGATGTCAGCTTGCAGTTTTCGCAAGATTTCGAACATCAGTTCCTGCGTCTGGTCGGCCATCGCTCCGCTCCAACACCTTCAGGCGATGGCGATAGTATAGTTCTCGATGACGGTGTTGGCGAGGAGCTTTTCGCACATGGCTTTCAGGTCGGCCTCGGCCTTGGCCTTGTCCGTGCCTTCGACTTCGAGATCGAACACCTTGCCCTGGCGGACATGGCCGACGCCTTCGAAACCGAGTGCGCCGAGCGCGCCCTCGATCGCCTTGCCCTGGGGATCGAGAACGCCGTTCTTGAGGGTTACGGTCACGCGTGCCTTGATCACTCTTAAAGTCTCCCTGGGCTTGTTACTTTACCAGCACCGGGCCGGTGCCGCGCAGCGGCTCGTTTTCGTTGATGATGCCGAGGCGCTTGGCCACTTCCTGATAGGCTTCGAGCAGGCCGCCGAGATCCTGGCGGAACCGGTCCTTGTCGAGCTTTTCATGCGTCTCGATGTCCCACAGCCGGCAGCTGTCCGGCGAGATCTCGTCGGCGAGGATGATGCGCATCATGTCGCCTTCGTAGAGGCGGCCGCATTCGATCTTGAAGTCGACGAGCTGGATGCCGATGCCGAGGAAGAGGCCCGACAGGAAGTCGTTGACGCGGATGGCGAGCGCCATGATGTCGTCGAGCTCGGCCGGATTGGCCCAGCCGAAGGCGGTGATGTGCTCTTCCGAGACCATGGGGTCGGCGAGCGCATCGGACTTGTAGTAGAATTCGATGATCGAGCGCGGCAGCACGATGCCTTCGTCGATGCCGAGGCGCTTGGCCAGCGAGCCGGCGGCGACATTGCGCACGACGATCTCGAGCGGGATCATCTCGACTTCCTTGATCAACTGCTCGCGCATGTTCATGCGGCGGATGAAGTGGGTCGGGATGCCGATCTTGTTGAGATGCGTGAAGAGATATTCGGAAATGCGGTTGTTGAGAACGCCCTTTCCGTCGATGACTTCGTGCTTCTTCTTGTTGAATGCGGTTGCATCGTCCTTGAAGAACTGGATCAGCGTGCCGGGCTCCGGACCCTCGTACAGGATCTTGGCCTTGCCTTCGTAAACACGGCGGCGACGGTTCATGGCTGGTTTTTCTCTGTTGTTGGCGTCACACAGGGGGACGCAAGTGGATTGTCGAAGCGGTCCCTTAGCGGAAAAGATGGCTTTTCACAATGCAACAGTTGTCGCCCCGATTGAAATCGTCCAAAGCATAGCCGCGCTTGGGGAATCAACTAAGTTCGCATTGCACTTTGTACCGCCTTTTGATTAATGGGGGAACGAAACCCGCATGGTGGCGGCATATTTTGGGAGACGCAGATGAGCGGCATGAGTGATCGCGAAAAGGCATTCGAGAACAAGTTCGCGCACGACCAGGAACTCCGTTTCAAGGCCGAGGCACGACGCAACAAGCTGCTCGGCCAGTGGGCCGGCGGGCTGCTCGGCAAGGCCGACATCGATGCCTATGCGAAGGAAGTGGTCGCCTCCGATTTCGAGGAAGCCGGCGACGAGGACGTTCTGCGCAAGGTCGGCGGCGACCTGAAGGCCGGTGGCGTTGCCGTCACCGACGAGGAAATCCGCGCCAAGATGCAGGAACTCCTGGCCATCGCAGTCGCACAGATCCAGGGCGAGTAATCGCTCGAAATTGCCTGAGAAGGCCGGGCGCCGCAGGGCGCCTGGTCAGGACGCGAGGCCGGTGCGGCGCCAGTCCTGACGGCTGATGAAGCCGATCGTGTCGTCGAACGACATGGGCACCGCCAGGCCGTAACCCTGCAGGACGTCGCAGCCGAGCGAGCGCAGCACGCGCACATGGCCGGCCGTCTCCACCCCTTCCGCCACCACCCGGATGCCGAGCGAGCGGCCGATATCGATGATCGAGCCGACGAGATTGCGGCGTGCCCGCGATTCGGCCACCTTCTGTACCAGTTCCCGGTCGATCTTCAGGGTGCGCGGGCTCAGCCGCAGCAGACTGACGATCGATGCATGGCCGGTGCCGAAGTCGTCGATCTCGAGTTCGATCCCGAGCTTTCGCAGATGCCGCAGGTTCTCCATCGCCTGCTCGTCGTTCTCGTCGAGGAAGATGGATTCCAGCAGTTCGAAGGATACGGTTCCTGAATCGAACGACAGCGCGTTGAGCTTGTGCTTCAGCGCCGGATCATGCAGCCGGCGCGAGGAGACGTTGACCGAGATCTTCGGAATTTCCAGCCCTCGCGCCTTCCAGCGCTTCAGATCGGCGAGTGCCTTTTCGAGGATCAGGCCGTCGATATCCGCCACGGCGCCGATCTCCTCGGCGGTGGCGAGGAAGGTGCCCGGCGTCAGGATGCCGCGTTCGGGATGGTGCCAGCGGGCCAGCGTCTCGGCGCCGACGACGTCGAGGCTGTCGGCGTCGAACTGGAACTGGTAGTAGGGCAGGAATTCGTCGCGCTCCAGTCCGCGGAGGATTTCGTCGGCGAGGCGCCGGCTATCCTTCATGCGGTCATGGCGGTCGAGCGAGAAGTAGGAATAGCGGCCGCGGCCGCTGTTCTTCGCGTGGTAGAGGGCGATGTCGGCGTTGAGCAACAGCTGGCGCGGATCGATCCGCCCCTTGGCGTCGCAGGCGATGCCGATGCTGGCGCCGAAACGGCAGTCCTGCCCCTCATAGGCCACCGGCTTGCGCAACTCGTTGATCAGCCGGTCGGCGAGCGCCGAAAGCTGGTGCCGCTTTCCGTCGAAGCGCGCCACGAAGACGAATTCGTCGCCGCCGATCCGGGCGACGAAGTCGCCATCGCGCACGTTCTCGCGCAGGATGCGGGCCACATGGCGCAGCATGGCGTCGCCCGCGCTGTGGCCGAGCGTGTCGTTGATCTGCTTGAAGCGGTCGAGATCGATGTGAAGGATGGCGAGGCCGCTGCCGTTCTGCCGGCCGTCGTCGGAAAGCTGTTCCAGCAATTCGTCGAGGTAGCGGCGGTTCGGCAGGTCGGTCAGGTGATCGTGGAGCGCGATATGCTCGATCCGTTCCTTGGCCTTTTCCAGGTCCCGGTTGCGCGCTTCGGCGAGCGTCTTGGCGCGTTCCAGCTCCTTGTGGAGGGCCAGGTCGGCGGTAACGTCCCAATTGGCGCCGATCATCTTGCGGTGGCCGTCGCTGTCGATGAAGGGCAGGGTGCGCGAGCGGATATAGCGGGTGGAGCCGTCGCCGAGCACGACGCGATATTCGTCGGAGAAGGGTAGCAGGTTGTCGACGTGATGCTCGACCTTATTCATCACACGCTCGGCGTCTTCGGGATGCAGCATGTCCTCCCATTCGCCGCCGATGCGAACATCCGAATCGCCGTCGAGGCCGAAAATGGTCCTCATCCCGGCGTCCCAGTCGGCAATGCCGCTGGTGAAATCGGCCTCGAACACGCCGATGCGCGAGACGTCGAGCGCCAGCTTGAGACGCCGCGACATGCGGTTGAGCGCCTCTTCCGAGGCCTTTCGCCCGGTAATGTCGGTATCGGTGCCGATGATGCGCACCGGCTGGCCGGCGGCATTCCACTCGACGCAGGCGCCGCGGCATTCGATCCACATCCAGTGGCCGTGCTTGTGCCGCTCGCGATAGTCGAAGGTCATGTAGGCTGGGTCGCCGGCATTCTGGCGCTCGATGGCGTGCAGGACCCGTTCGCGGTCGTCCGGGTGCAGCAGTTCCAGCCATTCCTCGGAATTCGGCGGCGGCTCGCCGGGGGCGAGGCCGCGGATCGCCCGCCAGACGTCGGAATAATACATGGTGCCGCTGTCGAGGCGCAGGTCCCAGACGCCGGAGGACGAGCCGACAAGCGCATTGTTCCAGCGACTCTCGCGTTCGGCGAGATCCGCCTCGCGATCCTTGTAGCCGGTCATGTCGGTGAATTGCAGAAGGAGCGCCGGGCTCGTGCCGGCCGTCATCGACGATACAGGCGCGGCCGTGGCCGTCAGCCAGCGGCGGGACCCATCCGGCAGCGGTACGGAAAACTCCAGCTTGCGCGGCTGTCCGTTGCCCGTCAGTGCGGCAGCGAGCATGCCCTGGAATGCGGCCCGGTCTTCCGGCGCCAGCAGGGCGGACAGGGCCACGCCGTCAAGTGAGCGGGCATGGGCAAGGAGCGTGCGGAAGTGTGGATTGGTGGCGGTGATGCGGCCCTCGCCGTCCAGCATCGCGCTGGGCAAGGGCAGCTGGTCGAGCCAGGCTGGCGAATCGTCGCCAGGCGTCTGTTCAGGCTCGTCGGATACTTGGACACTCTGGCGCAACGGCAGCTCTTTCGAAAAATCAATTTCGAGTTGCGCGCTAGATTAGATCTTGGGAATTAAGGCCGACTTAATGGATGTGCTGCTGCAGGGTGCCAGGGTGGGACAAAGCGCCGCGGCCTATAGCCGGCTCAGGAACTGGGCGAAGACCATGGTGCCCTCCGGCCAGGGGCCGTGGCCGGATTCCGCATTGATGTGACCCGACTCGCCCGCATCGACCAACAGCGAACCCCAGGCATTGGCGATGTCGTCGGCATGCTCATAGGTGCCGAAGGGGTCATTGCGGCTGGCGACGGTGATCGACGGAAAGGGCAGCGGCTCGCGCGGGTAGGGGCCGAAGGTCATCAGGTGCTTGGGGCGGATCGCCGGATTGGCGACATTAGGCGGAGCGACCAGAAAGGCACCGGCGACCTTGTCGGCGATGTGCGGCACCGCGTGGATCAGCGTCGGGACACCAAGCGAATGGGCGACCAGCACCACCGGCCGGGTCGAGGCATTCACTTCCTCGATCAGCCGGGCGACCCAGTCCTCGCGCACCGGCTTCGACCATTCCGCCTGCTCGACGCGGCGCGCCGTCGACAGCCGCGACTGCCAGCGGGTCTGCCAGTGATCGGGTGCGGAATTGGTGTATCCCGGAATCATGAGGATGTCGGCGTCGGATGCTTTCATGTCGCCTTATCTGCTGTCGAAGCGCCCGGACGTCAAGGGGTTGCGCCTTGTCCGGTCCGGCAAAAAGATCCTGCCCGACGGGTTGCTGCTAGGCGGCGGCGATCAGCGCTACGGACAGCACGCTGGCAAAGACCGTGGCCATGAGGGCGATGAAGCGCCGACGGACCGCATGGCAGACCGCGTCATTGCCGGCGTCGAAGTCGAAGCGTTCCATGACGATGCCATCCAGCGGCAGACCGGCTTCGAGCAGTATCGCCACGGCGCTTTCCATCATCGGTGGCGGACCGCAGACGAAGGCCGTCGTTTCGCCGGGGTCCAACCCCTGGAGTACGCGCCTGACGTGATCAGGGCTGCAGGCGCCGGTTTCGTAATCTTCGCGGTCGCCGTCGCGGTCGGCGAGGAAGATGGCGCCGAAATCCAGCCCGGCCATCAGCGGTGGAATTTCACCGCGGATCACATGATCCTGCGGGCCTCGCGCGCCGGCGATCAAGCGGATCGGCCTGGTGTCGCGCGCGGCGGCGAGCTCGCCCAGCAGGCTCATCACCGGGGCGATGCCGATGCCGCCGGCGAGCAGCAGCAGAGGTCCGGGGCCGGCTTCGTCGAGCGTGAAACTGCCATGCGGCCCGTCGACGCCGACCGGCGTTCCCGGGACGAGCCTGGGGACCGCTGCCGTCATGTCGCCGGCATTGCGGATGAGGAACCGCAGCCGTGGCAGATCGGACGGGGCCGAGGCGATGGAGAAGGGGTTGTCGGTCACGGTATGGCGCCGGCCGATGGTCAGCCAGACGAACTGGCCGGCGGCGAAGGAGAAGCGATCCGGTCTGTCGGTGGTCAGCACCAGCTCGGCCACGCTCGGGCTGAGCGTGCGGGCGGATTCGACCCTGAAATCCGGGCGGAAGGCCTGGAGGGGCCGCAGGACATAGACCACGAGAAGTGATGACAGCGCGAGCAGCGCGACCGCGAGGATGGCGGTGGCGCCGAAGGGATCGGCCATGAAGCGCGCATGGGTGAAGGCGTGCTGTAGCGACAGCGCGACGAGAGCGACGGCCAGAACCCCATGGCCGATCCGCCAGGCCTGATAGGGAATGATGCGTCCGCGCAGACGCTTGCCGGTGATGACGAGGATGACGGCCAGTCCGGCCGCGACGATGCCGGAGGCGAGATCGGGCGTCGTGATGTAGAGCACCAGCCGCTGCCAGAGCATGTCGAGGCTGCCGTCCCTTCCGCGAAAGAGGAAGAAGACCACGTGCAAAAGGATCATCCACAGCGCGCCCACCGCCGCCAGGCGGTGGAAGCCCATGGTGCGGTCGAGGCCGATGCGGCCCGAAATGACCTCGAAGCGGCCGGACGTGGCGAACTGCATCATGAACATCGCCAGCGCCGCAACGCCGGTGGCCCGCGCCAGAACGGGGTAGACCGTCGGGGAGTTGAGGCCGCCGCTCAGCGATGCGAGGAGGACGGGGCCTGCCGTCAGGATCAGGTAGAGGGCCGCGAGCGATCGGCCCGAGAAAGCCCATGGTCGCGGTTGTGCGGAGCGTGCCATGTTTTCCCCTGTTCCATCCGGTGCCGCGCAACGGTCATGCATATAGGATCGTCTATGTGTAGAGGGATAGTTGCCGGGGAAGCCCGCCAAGTCAACGTGACACGTCGTGCTGGTCGCCGGGAACCATCGCTGGGCAAAGGCGTTCCTGTGCACCTTTCGCAGGGAGTGAGCGATGGCCGACCGCGTGAATGTCTTTGCCCGTTTTGCTTCGGCGGTGTCCGAATGGTCGGGTCGCCCGACGATCTTCTTCGCCGCGCTCGGCCTGCTTTGCATCTGGGCTCTGACGGGACCCTATTTCGGCTATTCCAGCACCTGGCAGGCGCTCGCCAGCACCGGCGCCACGCTGATCACTTTCCTGATGGTGTTCATCCTGCAGAACGCGCAGATGCGCGATACCCGCGCCATCCAGACCAAGCTCGACGAACTGATCCTCACCAGCAACGGCGCCCAGAACCATTTCATCGGCATTGAGAGCCTCGACGAGAACGAACTGAAGAAGCTCAACCGTCTCCTGGCGAAAGCGGCCGCGGCGGACGGCGAGGCCCGCGGCGAGCGGCTCGACGAGGTCGAGCGCCATGTTGAGGAGGCGATGGAGCAGGACGGCGTCGAGGAGAAGCGGGCGAAGGCAACCGAGTCGTCCGAAGCCTAGGAGGCGTCCTTCCGGACGGGTTTTGGATAGAAGGTCGACCGGCATGCATCTGCACGCCGGTCGCAGTTCGAAAGGATCAACCGAAGACGCGCTTGAAGATCGTGTCGACGTGCTTGGTGTGGTAGCCGAGGTCAAATTTTTCGCGGATCTCTTCCTCAGAGAGTGCAGCCCGCACTTCCGGGTCCGCGAGCAGTTCTTCGAGGAAGTCGGCGCCCCGTTCCCAGACCTTCATGGCGTTGCGCTGCACGAGGCGGTAGCTGTCCTCGCGGGACACGCCGGCCTGGGTGAGCGCCAGGAGGACCCGCTGGCTCATCACCAGGCCCTTGAACTTGTTCATGTTCTTCAACATGTTTTCCGGGTAGATCACCAGCTTCTCGATGACGCCGGCAAGGCGGTTCAGCGCGAAATCGAGCGTGATCGTGGTGTCCGGGCCGATGGCGCGCTCGACGCTCGAATGGCTGATGTCGCGTTCGTGCCACAGCGCCACATTCTCCATGGCCGGCACGACCGACATGCGCACCAGGCGCGCAAGGCCCGTCAGGTTCTCGGTCAGCACCGGATTGCGCTTGTGCGGCATGGCCGACGAGCCCTTCTGGCCGGGCGAGAAGAACTCCTCCGCTTCCAGAACCTCGGTGCGCTGCATGTGGCGGATCTCGATCGCGACGTTCTCGATCGAGGAGGCGATGACGCCAAGCGTCGCGAAGAACATGGCGTGACGGTCGCGCGGGATGACCTGGGTCGAGACCGGCTCCGGCACGAGCCCGAGCTTTTCGCAGACATGCTCCTCGACGCTGGGGTCGATATTGGCAAAGGTGCCGACGGCGCCGGAAATGGCGCCGGTGGCGATCTCGGCGCGGGCGGCGACGAGGCGGGCGCGGTTGCGGCTCATCTCGGCGTAGAAGCGGGCAAAGGTCAGGCCCATCGTCGTCGGCTCGGCATGGATGCCGTGGCTGCGGCCGATGCGGACCGTGTCCTTGTGTTCGAAGGCGCGGGTCTTGAGCGCCGTCAGAACCCGGTCCATGTCGGCCAACAGCAGGTCGGCGGCGCGCACCAGCTGGATGTTGAGCGTCGTGTCGAGCACGTCGGACGAGGTCATGCCCTGGTGGACGAAGCGGCTGTCCGGACCGATGAATTCCGCGAGATGGGTGAGGAAGGCGATCACGTCATGCTTGGTGACGGCCTCGATCTCGTCGATGCGATCGACGTCGAACTTCGCCGCGCCGCCTTTTTCCCAGATGGTCCGGGCGGATTCCTTCGGGATGACGCCGAGTTCGGCGAGCGCATCGCAGGCATGCGCCTCGATCTCGAACCAGATGCGGAACTTGGTTTCGGGAGACCAGATGGCGACCATTTCGGGCCGGGAATAACGCGGGATCATCGGACGTTCTCACTTTACGGCTGGAGTTGGCGTCGCTTTAGCAAAGACGGGCGGCAATCTCAACGGCTGCGGCGCGCATGGAGGATGCTGGCGCCGATCAGCAGGATCAGGCCGAACGGCAGGTAATGGCGGATGCCGAGCACGGCGAATTGATAGACGGCCGAGGCGGAGGTGAAGGCGAACTGGAAGAACCAGATTACCGTGCCGAACGGCTGATGCCACTGCGCATAGAATTGCCGGTAGTGCAGGGCGAAGAGCAGGGCGGTCAGAACCGCCGTGCCGGCGCCGAGAAACAGGAAGGCCGCGGCAAAGCGCGTCTCGGGTGGCCGGGCAAGACTGGCGAGACGGACGAGCGGCAGGGCTGCGATCCAGCCGAGCGCCGCGCCGGTGAAATAGAGGCCGAGCACGATCGCCCGGTGATTGCCCGGCAGCCGGTGCAGGCCATAGGCGGAGAAGGTGACGGAGAAGGCGATCAGCAGCCCCCAGAGCACGGCGCCGATCAGCCATTCGCCAAGCGGCGGCCAGCTTGCCGCGAGGCGTGCGCGAAAACCGGAGGCGGGTCGGAGATCGGGCGGAACCGGCGTCACGGACGAACCGGGACGGCGATCCAGCGGCCGTCATTGCCTTCGAAGCCGTGGCTGAGCACGTTGACCAGCGCCATGTGCAGTGCCGCTCCGCCGAGCGGCGAATAGGTGACCGCGCCGCCGAGGCGATAGCCGACAGTGCAGCCGCGACTGGCCGGCACGCCCTTGTCCTCGTAGACGAGCTCGTCCGCCGGGCTCCCGTCCTTCTCCGTCAGCTTCAGGCGGAAGGCCGTGAGCGTATCGACCTGGCCGACGCAGGAACCGCTTGGCGCGACGGAGAATTCCTCGATCTTCAGCGCATAGGCCTGCCCGAAGGCCGGGTCGGCCGGATATTCCAGATAGCGCAGTTCGTGTTTCTCCACGCCGATTTCGCTCACCGGATTGAAGGCGACGAGGCTGCCGGGATTGTCGCCGAGCTCGTATTTTCCGATCAGCGGCTGCGCCTTGTCCATCGCCGCACGGCGGGCATCGGAGAGGCCCGCATTCTCGTCGTCGAGACGGATGCGGATCGGCGTGCCCGGCAGATAGGCGTCCTTGACCGTGTCGATCACATAGATGTTGGAATAGGGAAAGCCGGAACCGTCCTGGATCCCGTATTCCTCGAAGGCATAGATGCCGCCGTCATCGGAGAAGCCGATCGATTGAACCGCTGCGATATCGCCGGCCACGGCCGGTGCGGCGGCGAAGATCATCGCCGTGGCCGCTCCGAGCCATGTCCGCAATACTGTCAACGACGCCCCTCCAGTGCAGCCTTTTTCAAAGTGTCGACCGTTTTGCGGTAGTCGTCAACGCCTTCGCCCTTGTAGACGGCAGATCCGGCGACCAGCACATTGGCGCCGGCGGCGGTGACGAGCGGAGCCGTCTCGGCGGTGACGCCGCCATCGACCTCCAGGTCGATCGGGCGGTTGCCGATCAGCATGTTGGCCTGGGCAAGCTTGGCCGTCGCCTGGGGGATGAATTTCTGGCCGCCGAAGCCGGGATTGACGCTCATGATGAGGATCAGGTCGAGGTCATCAAGGACGTGTTCCAGGACCGAGACGGGCGTTGCCGGATTGAGCGAGACACCGGCCTTCTTGCCGAGCGAGCGGATCTTCTGCAGCGAGCGGTGCAGGTGCGGACCGGCTTCCGCATGCACGGTGATCACGTCGCAGCCGGCATCGGCGAAGGCTTCGAGGAAGGGATCGGCCGGCGAAATCATCAGGTGGCAGTCGAACACCGCCTTGGTGTGGGGGCGCAGCGCCTTGATCACGGCCGGCCCGTAGGAGATGTTCGGCACGAAATGGCCGTCCATGACGTCGAGATGGATCCAGTCGGCGCCGGCTTCGACGACGTCGGCCACTTCCTGGCCGAGCTTGGCGAAATTGGCGGCAAGAATCGAAGGGGCGATCAGCAGGGGGCGGGTCATGGCAGAAGCTCCGGAATGTCCAGCGGTTTGGGGCGCGTTTCGGCCAGCCCTTAGCACCGCCTCGCACCCCCGGCAACACTGCGAAAGTCTGCGGCGCCGCGCCCGCCCCTTGACCCGGCTTCAAGGCTTGTTCACTTCTGGGCCGCAGCAAACGCAGGCAGGAGGCGGGCAATGGGACGGTATGCGATCATCACCGGAGGCAGCAGCGGGATCGGGCGGCATCTGGTTTCGGCCTTCGTCGATGCCGGATACCAGGTCGCCTTCACCCATCGGGATACGCCTGACGCTGCGGAAGCCGTTGCGGCGGAGGTCATGACCGGCGGCGGCCAGGTGCGCGCCTTCGAGTCCGATGTCGGCGATGCCGCCTCAGTCTCCCAGCTGATGGACGAGGCCTCGGCCTGGTTCGGCGACGCCCCCGACGTGCTGGTCAACAATGCCGGCATCCAGACCTGGTCGCCGCTGCTCGAGCTATCTGAGGAGAGCTGGGATGCGGTGATCCGCACCAATCTCAAGGGCTGCTTTCTCAATACGCGCGAAGCGGGCCGGCGCATGGTGGCGGCCGGCAAGGGCGGCGCGATCATCAATATCGGTTCGGGCTGCAACAAGCTCGCCTTCCCGGGACTGGTCGACTACACCGCCTCGAAGGGCGGCATCGAGCAGTTCACCAAGGTGTCGGCCGTGGAACTTGGACCGCATGGCATCCGTGTCAACTGCGTCGCACCCGGCGCCATCGAAACGGAGCGGACGCGCGCGGAAGCGCCCGATTATGCCGAGACCTGGGGTCGCGTCACGCCGCTTCGCCGGGTCGGAACGCCCGCCGACATCGCTGGCCCCGTGCTCTTCCTCGCCGGCCCGCAGGCGGCTTATGTCACCGGCCAGACGCTGTGGGTCGACGGCGGGGTCTTCACCCAGGCCTTCTGGCCCTATTCTTCCTGAGGTTGTGCATGAGGCGGGATAGTTCGCGCTGAAAGGTGAGGGTGTGCGTCACCTCGCGGCGACGCACACAATTGACAATTTACTCATTCAGAAAAGTATCGACGGCATCTTTCGTCAATTCGACCACATAACCTTTGTCCGTTTCCTTCACAGTCAGTGCATCGGAAGTCGACATCATGGTGTTTAATGCCGCGCAAGCTCCCACGGCGCCAACCGAGCAGCCGGGATTCTTGATTCCACACCACAATTTCCCTCGAAACCCGCAATGATCTGACTCGCAGTTTTGGCAGGAGTTGGCTGCGCAGGTAACTTGGTAGGTGCAGCCTGCTCTCGACATGCTCGGCGTGAGCGCTAGCAAAATAACGGTTTGAAGCAGAATCAAAGTCAGACGCATTTGTTCCTCCCGTTAGCGTTGAACGGGCCCAAAATACACCTTTTTAGAATGGCCTGTAAGCCACTTGATGAGAGAGGTAAAGTAATCCCCACTGGGCGGGAATAGGCTGTACGGTTGCAACCTTCCGACCTGTGCCAACCCCGCCTATTGGCCCGGTGCCGGCGGGGCGACGAAGGCACCTTGTCGCCATTCCAGCAGGCGATAGGGGTTGTCGGTGAGTTCGTGTTGCTCGTCGAAGGCGACCGGCCCGATGACGGTGTCGAAATGCGCCTCGCCGAGCGCCTGCGCCAGCGGCAGGGACAGCGCGCCGGCGGCAGCTGCCGCTTCCGCAACGGCATTTACAGCGGCATGGCCGGGCAGGACGTAACCCTCCGGTTCGATACCTTCGGCCTTCAATTCGGCAACGACCGCCTGAGCGGTCGGCATTGTGGCATAGTCTGGCAGGGTTACGACCAGCACGCCGTCGACCAGCGGAACCGGCGTGTCGGCCGCATTCATCGCTTCCCCGCCCATCAGGGTGAGGGCAGTGCCTTCGGCGAGCGCATCCCGGGCGATGATGGCGACGTCGGTGCGGTCGCCGCCGATGAAGACATGCGTCGCGCCGGCCTTCTTCAGCCGGCGCACCAGCGCGACCTGCTGTTCCTGGCCGGGGCGGAAGGTATCGGTGAAGACCGGCTTGAGCCCGCGCTCCTCCAGCGCGTTGCGGATCGTCTCGGTCAGTTCGCGGCCATGGATCGTGCCGTCCTCGATCAGGGCAAAGGCGGCGCCCGACCAGTCGCGCAGGATCACTTCAGTGAGGCGTTCGGCCTCGTCGTCGGTCGAGGGCGCCATGCGGTAGAGCGGCCAGCCGTTCTTCAGCGCGTCCTCCATCACGCCCTTCCAGCGCACCGAAAGGGTGACGGCCGGAATGCCGGCGTCCTTGAGGAGGGGAAGGGCGCCGTCGAGCGATTCCGAGCAGAGGAAGCCGATGGCCGCCTTCGATCCGGATTCCTGCACCTGGCGGGCAATTGCCGGCCCGCTGCCGGGCTCGCAGCTTTCCTCGATGAGGGCGAGTTCCAGCCCGAGCTTTTTGGCCGCAAGGCTTGCGCCGTCGCGCATCTGGTTGCCCAGCATGGCGAAGGGGCCGGTCTGTGGCGCGACCAGCGCGATCTTTGATCCGTCGGCCAGCGCCGGGGCGGCGGCGGTCAGCAGTAACAGGACGGGCAGCAGCATTCGGCGGGGCATGGGCAAGGTGTCTTCCTGTTCGTCTGAACGGTCGGTACCATCCTATCCGCAGGCGACAGGCCTCGGCAACGCCAAACGCAGTCGCCTTCGGACGCGAAAAATCCGCTGCGTTGTGGAAAACGTAAACCTTGGAGGCCATATTGACGGTCAATATGCCAAAAGGGCGAAAGCACCCCGGAGAAGAGATTGTTGAACTCGCAGCAGATGGACCCCGTCGTCTACCGGGAAGCGATGAGCCGCTATGCCGGCCATGTGCAGATCGTCACGACCGAGTACGAGGGCGTCAGACGGGGCGTCACCATTACCGCTGCCTGCTCCGTGTCCGACCGTCCGCCGAGCCTGCTGGTGTGCCTCAACAACGGCAATCCGAACAATACGGTCTTCTTCGAAAGCGGCTATTTCGCCCTGAATTCGCTCGGCGCCCATCACCAGGCGCTTGCCAATGCCTTTGCCGGCTTTGGTGGACTGGCGCCTGACGACCGGTTCGCGCTGGCCGAATGGCAGACGCTGGTGACCGGCGCGCCGGTGCTTGCCGATTCGATCGTTTCCTTCGACTGCCGGGTCACCGACAGCAAGGTGACGGCGACCCACACCGTGCTGTTCGGCGAGGTCAAGGCTGTGCATTTCGGTCCGATCGACGCCTCGCTCATCTATCTGGACCGCGGCTATCGCAGCCTGTAAGCTCTCCCTCAATCAAGGGGAGGAACCATGGCGGAAACGTCACGAACTGGCCTGCCGGCATCGATCGACGCCGTCATCGAACTCCTGTCCGCACACGATTATCTGGCGGGGCGGCCGCTGGCGACCGTGCTCTTCCTCGCGCTTCGCATGCAGCGTCCGCTCTTCCTCGAAGGGGAGGCGGGCGTCGGCAAGACCGAGGTCGCCAAGGTGCTGGCCAAGGCACTCGACCGCCCTCTGATCCGCCTGCAATGCTATGAAGGTCTCGACGTCGCGTCCGCTGTCTACGAGTGGAACTATCCGGCGCAGATGCTGGAGATCCGCCTGGCCGAAGCCACCGGCATTTCCGACCGCGACCGGCTGGAGCACGATCTCTTCTCCGAGCGCCACCTGATCCGCCGTCCGGTTTTGCAGGCATTGCAATGCGAGCCGGGCCGCGCGCCAGTCTTCCTGATCGACGAACTCGACCGTACCGACGAGGCCTTTGAGGCCTTCCTGCTCGAAGTTTTGTCCGACTTCCAGGTGAGCATCCCCGAATTCGGCACGGTCAAGGCCGCCGAGCCGCCGATCGTCATCGTCACCAGCAACCGCACCCGCGAGGTGCATGATGCGCTGAAGCGTCGCTGTCTCTACCACTGGGTCGACTATCCCAAAGCGGCCGAGGAACTGGCGATCATCCGGCGCAAGGTGCCGGGCTGCAACGAGCAGCTGTCGCGCCAGATCGTCGCCTATGTGCAGAAGATCCGCACCATCGACCTGTTCAAGAACCCCGGCATTGCCGAGACCATCGACTGGGCGACCGCGCTCACCGAACTCGACCGGCTGGCGCTCGATCCGGAAACCATTGCCGATACGCTCGGCACGCTCCTGAAATACCAGGAGGACATTGCCCGGATCCAGGGCGGCGAGGGCCACAAGGTGCTCTCCGAGGTCAAGGCCGAACTGCTGGCGGCGGGCTAGGCCATGCAGACGCCGGGAACCGGGGAAGGCATTGTCGTCGTGACGCCGCCGATCGGCGACGGGCGGCTCGCCGACAACATCGTCTATTTCGCCCGTGTCCTGCGCCGCGCCGGGCTGAAGCCCGGTCCAGGCGCGGTTGCCGATGCGATCGCCGCCATCGATGCGATCGGCATCGGTTCGCGCGAGGAATTCCATGCCGCGCTTTCGGCCGTACTCGTCAAGCGGCACGAGGACCAGCCGGTGTTCGACGAGGCGTTTCGCCTGTTCTGGCGCTCGCGCGACATGGTCAACAAGATGATCGCCATGATGTCGCCGGTGGCGTTGGACAACAGCGAGCGCGAGAAGGCCAAGGCTGGGTCGTCGCGCGTGAGCGATGCGCTGTTTGCCGAGCGCGAGCGCCAGAGCCGTGAGCGCGACGAGCCGGACATCGAGATCGACGCCCGCTTCACCGTCTCCGGCAGCGAAGTCCTGCGCCGCACCGATTTCGCCCAGATGACGGCCGAGGAACTGTCTCAGGCGAGGCGCGAAATCGAGCGCATGACCATGCCCTTCGACCAGGTGCCGATGCGGCGCTACCAGCCGACCTCTCGGTCGCGCCATGTCGATCCGCGGGCGATGATGCGGGCGGCTATGCGCACCGGCGGCGATCTGATCCTGCCGAAATATCGCGAGCGCCGCCGCCAGCCGCCGCCGCTCGTCGTCCTCGCCGACATTTCCGGCTCGATGAGCCAGTACACCCGCATCTTCCTGCATTTCCTCCATGTGTTGACCGAGCGCCGCAGGCGCGTGCACACTTTCGTCTTCGGCACGCGGCTCACGAATGTGACGCGGCAGATGCGCAATCGCGATCCCGACGAGGCGATCGACCAGTGCACGGATGCGGTGCGCGACTGGTCGGGCGGCACAAGGATCGGTGAGACGCTGAAGGAGTTCAACCATCAATGGGCGCGCCGCGTGCTCGGCCAGGGCGCCATCGTGCTGTTGATCACCGACGGGCTGGAGCGCGAGGGGGCCGAACTGCTGGCCACCGAGACCGATCGCCTGCATCGCTCCTGCCGGCGGCTGATCTGGCTCAACCCCCTGTTGCGCTTCGAGGGCTTCGAGGCGCGGGCGCGCGGCGTGCGGGCCATGCTGCCGCGTGTCGACGAATTGCGGCCGGTCCACAATCTCAATTCGCTGTCCGACCTGGTCGGCGCGCTTTCGGCAACGTCCGCGGACAAGGGCGATCCACGCCGGCTTCTCCGCACCTTGAGGGGGCTCCAATGACCACCGACATGCAGACGAGGGATCCGCTGTTCATCGCCGAGGACTGGATCGGGCAGGGACGCGCGGTGGCGGTCGCCACCGTCGTCGAGACCTGGGGCTCGGCGCCGCGTCCGGTCGGAAGCCATCTGGTGATCGACGCGGAGGGCAATTTCGAAGGATCTGTCTCGGGCGGCTGCGTCGAGGGCGCTGTGATCACCGAGGCGCTCGATGTGCTGGCATCTGGCAAGGCCAAGATGCTCGAATTCGGTGTCGCCGACGAAACCGCCTGGCGGGTGGGGCTCTCCTGCGGCGGCAAGATCCGCGTCTTTGTCGAGAGGCTTTCCTGATGCAGCTCTCCAGTCTCAAGGCGCTCAACGCGGCCCGATCTGCGCGGCAGGCGGCGATCCTGATCACCGATCTTGCAGACGCTCACGACCGGGTGGTGGTCGAGGGCGATGCCGTCGAAGGTGCGCTCGGCGCGGAGATCGCGGCGCGTTTCCGCTCAGGCAAGTCCGGCGCCGTCGAGATCGACGGGCGTCCGCTCTTCCTCAACGTGCACCTGCCGCCTCCGCGCATCGTGGTGATCGGCGCGGTGCATATCAGCCAGGCGCTCTATCCGATGGCGGCGATCGCCGGTTATGACATGACCATCATCGATCCGCGCACCGCCTTTGCCACGCCGGAACGGTTTTCCGGCGTCGACCTCGTCGCAGACTGGCCGGAGGATGTGCTGTCGTCCCGTCCGCTTGACCGCTACAGCGCCCTCGTCGCCGTGACCCATGATCCGAAGATCGACGACTTTGCGATCGCCGCGGCGCTGAAGGCCGGCTGTTTCTATGTCGGCGCGCTCGGCAGCCGCAAGACCCATGCGAAACGGGTCGAGCGGCTGAAGGCGCAGGGCTTTTCCGAAGCGGAGATCGCCCGCATCTCGGCGCCGGTCGGCATCGACATCGGCGCCGCGACCCCGGCAGAGATCGCAGTCGCCACGCTGGCGGAGATCATCCTGGCCTTCCGCCGGCGCTCGCTCTCCGTGGCCGGAGGCGAGCCCGCATGATCTTCGGGGAGTTCGCCGCGAGCGATGCCGAGGGCCTGATCCTCGCCCATGCGGTGAAGCTGCCCGCCGGGCGTCTGCCGAAGGGACATGTGCTGGACGCCAAGGACATCGAGGCACTCGCCGAGGCCGGCATCGCCAGCGTGATCGCCTGTCGCATGGAGGCGGGCGACCTCGGCGAGGACGAGGCGGCGGAGCGCTGCGCCTCGGCAATCGACCCGGCCAACCTGCGGCTCACCCCGGCCTCCACCGGCCGCGTCAATTTCCACGCCACCTGCAATGGCCTGTTCGTCGCGGACAAGGCGCTGGTCGACCGCTTCAACCGCGTCGATCCAGCGATCACGCTCGCCTGTCTCGCCGACCATAGCGACGTGCGCAGCGGCGATCTGGTGGCGACCGTCAAGATCATCCCGCTCGCGGTGCCCGGGGACAGCGTCGAGCAGGCGCGGGCGATCCTGACCGAGGGTGCCGCCTTCCGGCTCAAGCCCTACCGGCCGCACGCCGTCCAGCTGATCGCCACCGAACTGCCGTCGCTGAAGCCCACGGTGATGGACAAGACCGCGCGGGTGCTGGAGCAGCGCCTTGCCCCCTCGTCGAGCGAACTGGTCGCCGAACAACGGGTCGCGCATCGGGCCGAAGCGGTTGCCGCGGCGATCGAGAACGCCTTGCGCCGGGTCGACACCCGGCCACCGATGATCGTCGTCTTCGGCGCCTCGGCCATGTGCGATGCCGTCGACGTCATCCCCGAATCGATCCGCATGGCCGGCGGCGTCGTCGATCAGGTGGGGCTTCCCGTCGATCCCGGCAATCTCCTGGTGCTCGGCCATGTCGACGGTGTCCCGGTGATCGGTGCGCCCGGCTGCGCCCGCTCGCCGAAGGAAAACGGCTTCGACTGGGTGCTGAACCGGCTCCTGGCCGGCGAGACGCCGACGTCTCACGAACTGACGGGCCTGGGGGTCGGAGGGCTGCTGATGGAAATTCCAAGCCGGCCACTGCCGCGCGAACTGGCGACCGAGGTCGAACACCAGCCTCTCAAGGTGGCGACCGTGCTTCTCGCCGCCGGCAGGTCGAGCCGCATGGGCGAGGGCGGGCGGCACAAGCTGCTGGCCGAGTTCGAGGGCGAGCCGCTCGTGCGCCGCTCGGCGCGGACCGCGCTCGAAGCGGGAGCAGGCGAGGTCATCGTCGTCACCGGCCATCGCGCCCCTGAGATCGCCGGCAGTCTCAAGGGCCTTGCCGTCGCCTGCGTCGACAATCCCGATTATGCGAGCGGCATGGCGAGTTCGCTGAAAGCCGGCTTTGCCGCGGCCAATGCCGGCGGCGCCGATGGCGTTCTCGTCCTGCTGGCCGACATGCCGGGCGTGTCGGTCGGCGATCTACACGCGCTGGTGTCGGCCTTTCGCGCATCGGCCGGCCGCTCGATCGTGCGCGCCGTCGCCGACGGCAAGCGCGGCAATCCGGTCATCCTGCCGCGCTCCACCTTCGAGGCGATCAAGTCCCTCGAAGGCGACATCGGCGCCCGGCCGATCATCGAGACCGCCGGCCTGCCGATCGTCGACGTCGAGATCGGCGTCGCCGCCCGGCTGGACGTCGACACGCCCGAGGCCGTGATTGCGGCCGGCGGAATCCTGAAGGGGTAGGCGCATGGACAATGTCGAGATCGAGGAAGTCTTCTCGTCGCTCGGGCCGGTCGGCATCAAGCTCATGTTCAGCGGCAAGGGCATCTACCACCAGGGCGTGATCATCGCCCTCTACCTGTTCGACGAGCTCATGCTGAAGGCCGATGCGCAGTCGGCGCCGGCGTTCTCGGCGGCCGGCGCACGCCAATGGGTCTATCAGCGCGAGGGCAAGAACCCCGTCTCCATGCCCTACTGGTCGGTGCCCGAAGACGCCTATGACGATCCGGACGAAATGGCGAAATGGGTGGGGTTGGCCTTCGAGGCGGGCCTGAGGGCGGAAGTCGCCAAGGTCAAGCCGGCACGGCCGCGCGGCTCAGCGCAGAAACGGCAACAGCGCGCGGGTGAAGGCTGACAGCGGTTCGGGAAGCGCGTCGAGATCGAACCAGCCGATGGCCGACAGCTTATCCGGCTCGGTCAGTTGTGGTTCGCCCTTGATGTCGGTGGTCTTGTAGAGTAGCGAAATCCAGTGCTGGCCGTCGGCTTCGATGATCTGTTCCGTCGTCGTGACGAATTCGATCGCGCCGATCATCAGGCCGGTTTCTTCCTCGGCCTCGCGGCGGGCAGCGATTTCGGCCGGCTCCAGGTGGTCCACCTTGCCGCCGACGATGTTCCAGAAGCCGGCTTCGGGCGCCTTCAGACGACGGCAGAGCAATAGCTTGCCGTCGCGCAGGATCGCCAACCCGACGCCGACACCGGGGAAATCGATGCCGGGCTTGGACACTTAGGACTTCGCGGCAGCGACGATCAGCATGAAGGCGGGGATTTCGTCGCCGAAGCCGACCGGCGTCGGGCCGTCGTCATGGTCGCGATAATGGCTGCGGCGGCGCTCGCGCTGGTCGTCATTGGCCGGGTTCGGCCGCGCGCTGCGGTTACCTTGAGTGGGTCGCCTGTCTGCCTTGCGCTCGGTGTTCAATGGTTCGGTCCTTACCGGTTCGATGACTTCTTCTGCTTCGCGGGCCTTGGCGGGTTCCACCTCGCGTGCCTTGACGGGCTCGGCCTTTGTCTCGGTCTTGTGACCGCTGCGGCGCTCGCGTCCCCGGTCCTTATCCTTGTCCTTGTCGCGCGAACCGCGCTTGCCGCGGCCCTCGTCATGGCTTTCGGCCATCGGCGGCAGCGACGAGACGTCGCCGTCCAGCCATTCGATCTTGTTGCCGATCAGCTTTTCGATCGCGTCGAGATACTTCGTGTCGCTGCGCGTCACCAGCGTGAAGGCGGCGCCGGAGCGGCCGGCACGACCGGTACGGCCGATGCGGTGGACATAGTCCTCGGCATGGATCGGAACGTCGAAGTTGAAGACGTGGCTCACGTCCGGAATGTCGAGACCGCGGGCTGCGACGTCGGAGGCGACGAGCAGGGTGATCTGGTTGTCCTTGAAGCCCGCCAGCATGTTGGTGCGCGAGCGCTGGTCCATGTCGCCATGCAGGGCGCCGACCGAGAAGCCGTGGCGCTCGAGCGAGCGGAACAGGTCGGCGACATCCTTCTTGCGGTTGCAGAAGATGATGGCGTTTTTCAGGTCCTGCTGCGAACGGATGAGGTCGCGCAGCGTCGAACGCTTTTCGTAGTCCTTGTTGTGGGCGGCGACGAGGCGCTGCGTCACGGTGGTCGCCGTCGAGGACGGCAGCGAGACTTCGATGCGTTCCGGGTTCTGCAGGAAGCGGTCCGCGAGCTTCTGGATCTCCGGCGGCATGGTGGCCGAGAAGAACAGCGTCTGGCGGGTGAACGGGATCATCTTGGCGATTCGCTCGATGTCCGGGATGAAGCCCATGTCGAGCATGCGGTCGGCTTCGTCGATGACGAGAATCTCGACGCCGGTCATCAGCAGCTTGCCGCGTTCGCAATGGTCGAGCAGGCGGCCGGGCGTGCAGATCAGCACGTCGGCGCCACGTTCGAGCTTGCGGTTCTGCTCTTCGAAGGACACGCCACCGATCAGGAGCGCAACGTTCAGCTTGTGGTTCTTGCCGTATTTCTCGAAGTTCTCGGCGACCTGGGCGGCCAGTTCGCGGGTCGGCTCAAGGATCAGCGTGCGCGGCATGCGCGCGCGGGCCCGGCCGTTTTCGAGCAGGGTCAGCATGGGCAGTACGAAGGAAGCAGTCTTGCCCGTGCCGGTCTGCGCGATGCCGCAAATGTCGCGGCGCTGCAGGGCAAACGGGATGGCGCCAGCCTGAATCGGCGTCGGCACGGTGTAGCCGGCGTCGGTGACGGCAGAAAGTACTTTTTGGCTCAGGCCAAGGTCAGAAAATGTGGTCAAAGGGGAATCTGTTCCGTTCCGGTTCTTGCGAACGCTATTGGGCCGCCCGGGACGTGGGCGTTAACGTCAGCGCGGGATAGTGCCAAAACGCTTGAAAGTCAAGGAAACTGCCGGATTTGCAGTAACAAAGGGTGAATAGTGGGATCAACTGCCGCGATGCGTGGCAATTACCGCAATTCCGGCGCAGGCAAGCACCGTTCCGGCTCCGCGGTTGACGGCCTTCACGACGCGCGGGGTTCTCAGCAGCCGCCGCGCGCGGCCGGCGATCCACACATGACCTCCGACCACCACCGTCTCGACGGCAACGATCACCACGCCGAGCGACATATAGCCGCCGGCGGAGAAATCCGCACCGACGAAGTTCGGGAGAAGCGCGAGATAGAAGAGCGGCATTTTCGGGTTGCCGAGGTTGAGCGCGATCGCGGTGAGGCAGACGGTCAGCAGGTCGCGGCCGCGCCCCGGTTCGGCGACCTCGGCGACGACCGGCTTCGCCGTCCACAGCCGGATGCCCATGTAGATGAGCCAGGCCGCGCCGGCATAGCGCAGCACGGTCATGGCGAGGCCCATTTCGCTGGCGATCAGCGACAGGCCGAAGGCGGCGAGCGCCAGGTAGATGAGGATGCCGATGACCGTACCGACCCCGTAGGCGATGCCCGACGACACGCCATGCGACACGGTGCGCGCCATGATCGTCATGTTGTCGGGGCCGGGGCTCGCGGCAAAGACGAAGAAGGCGAGAGCGAAAGCGAGAAGGGCTTGCGGTTCCATGGCTGATCCGGCGTTGCAGGCAGGGCCTAGACTACAGGCCGGCGCCCGCCGGTCAATCGATCAGCGTTGTCAGTTTCATGCCGGCATTGAGGAAGCGCATCGGATCGACGGCCTCGCCGTTGCGGCGGACCTCGTAGTGCAGGTGCGGGCCGGTGGAGCGGCCGGTACTGCCGGACAGGCCGATCACGTCGCCGCTCGCCACCTCGTCGCCGACCTTGACCAGCACGCGCGACATGTGGCCGTAGCGCGTCGTCAGGCCGAGGCCGTGGTCGATCTCGACCATGTTGCCATAGCCGCCGGCAGGTCCTGCCGCGATGATTTTGCCGGCGCCCGTGCTGCGGATCTCGCCGCCGACCGGCGAGCGGAAGTCGATGCCGGCATGCATGGCAAGGCCGCCGAGGAAGGGGTCGGGGCGGTTGCCGAAACGGCTGGTGATGTCCTTGCCGGGTGCCGGATTGGCAAAGGGCATGCGTTTCGCCGTGTCGCGCATTGTCTCGAGGCGGGTCAGCGCCGCATCGAGTTCGTTCAGCGAGGCGTTGAACGGCGAGGAGGACTGCGGGGCGACATAGGGGCCGCCGATCCCGTCCTCGGCATCTGCGTTCACTGCCTGGTCGAGCGGAATGCCGTTGCGCAGCAGGATGCCTGAGATTTCTTCGGCGGTCTCGGTCGCGCCGCTCGTCAGCTGCTGGATGCGGTCGATCTGGTCCTGCTCGATGTCCTTCAGCGACAGCGTCATGTGCGAGAACAGCCGGTCGGCGCGATCGGCCACGGTGTCGGTGAGCGGCACGTAGCCGAGGGCCGAGGTCTTCTCCGCCGGTTGGGCCTTGCCGCCGCCGAGCAGGTTTTCAATCGCGGCCGCACCGCCCGAGAGGCTGGCCTGCTTGTTCGGTTCGCCGGGCTTGATGGTCGGCAGCGGCCCTGATTCGGGCAGTTCGCCGACCGCCTGGGCGCGGTCGAGCAGGGCGTCGAGGCGTCCATGGCGGGAGGCGAGGGCCACCTGCTGTTCGAGAAGCTTCTCGACCTTGTCCTCGACCACCTGCTGGTCGAGCAGCTGGCGGGAGGTGACGCGGTCGACCTGGGCGCGGAGTGCTGCGATCCGGTCTTCGTATTCGTGCTGCATGCGGGCCTGGCGCGCCATAGAGGCGCCGATCAGGTTGTCGCGGAAGACGAGATAGGTGGTGGCGCCGAGATAGCCGATCGCCATGACGCCGACGAAGCAGACGGCGATCGCCGCCATCCACGGCCGGACCGTCATGTGGCGGATCCTGTCGCCGCTGGCGAGGATGACGACGTGCTGCTGCCGTCGCTTGCCGAAGACCTGATTCGATGTCTTTCCCGCCACGGGTGTCTCCCTTCCTGCCCTTGCCGCATCAGGTTCGGGCTTGACGGGATTACACACCGTTAAGGTTAATAATGGCTGAATTGACGGAAATTGAAGGGCTTGGCTCTAGCTGCTGGTGGAGGTCAGCGAGCGGTAGAAGGACGGTGTCAGACCGGCCTCGGCGCGTGCCACGTCGTTGAACGGTGCCTTGAGCGCGCCGCGAAAATTGGCCCGCACGAGCTGCTTGAAGGTGGCCGCCGGGTCCTTCTTCTCGCGGGCACAGAGAAAGCGGAACCACTTGGCGCCGACCGCGACATGGCCTTTCTCGTCCTCGTAGATCACCTTGAGCACGTCGGCGCTGTCGATATCGCCAGTCTCGCGCATCTTTTCCTGCAGTGACGGGGTGACGTCGAGGCCGCGCGCCTCGAGAATCAGCGGCACCACGGCCAGGCGCGCGGTCAGGTCGTTGCGGGTCGAGTGTGCGGCCTGCCACAGGCCGTCATGGGCCGGCATGTCGCCATAGTCGGCGCCCAGCGCCTGCATGCGCTCGCGCACCATGCGGAAGTGCTTGGCCTCCTCGAAGGCGACGCGCATCCAGCCGTCGAAGAAGGAGTGGGGCACGGGTTCGGAGGCGAATCGCGCGACGATGTCGAGTGCCAGGTCCACCGCATTGAGCTCGATATGGGCGAGCGCATGCAGCATGGCGATGCGGCCGGGAAGCGTGTGCAGCGAGCGCTTCTCCGTCGCCTTCGGCGGAACCAGCCGCGGCTTTTCCGGCCGGCCGGGCCGCTCGGGAAGTTCCGGATCTAGCGGCGAGCGCAGCGACAGGCGGCGCGCATGCCAGCGCCGCGCCGTCTCCTGCGCCAGCTCGGTCTTCTCGTCGAGGTCTGGGCTGAGGATCGCCAGGGTCGCGCCGCCGCGCAGCGAGGTGATCCGGACGGGGTCGGAACCTGTCATCAAAGCCCTTGCACCGCTTTCAGCACCGCCTCGGCATGGCCGGGCACCTTGACCTTGCGCCAGACGGCGGCGACGCGACCGTCACGGTCGATCAGGAAGGTGGAGCGCTCCACGCCCATATAGGTGCGGCCGTACATGCTCTTTTCCTTCCACACGCCATAGGCGCTAAGGGCGGTCTTCTCCTCGTCCGAGGCGAGGATGACCGAAAGGCCGTGCTTGGCGACGAACTTGTCGTGGCTTTTCACTGCATCCGGCGACAGGCCGATCACCTTGGCGCCGGCCTTGGCAAACTCGTCGGCCAGCGCCGTGAAGGCCAGCGCCTCGGTGGTGCAGCCGCTGGTGTCGTCCTTCGGGTAGAAGTAAAGGACGACGGGAGAACCGCGCATCTCGACCAGCGAGACCGTACCGCCGCCATCACGGGGCAGGGTGAAATCCGGAGCCATGTCGCCTGCTGTCAATTCCGCCATGGGAATACCTTTCTTTTGCCCGCATTATGGATGATTGTCGGCACACTCGATATATAGTCGGCGACGCAGTCGTCCACGCGCGACTGTGATAACGACATCGATCGACGGAGACAATCGCCGGCACATGGGAGAAATCCGGGGCGAAAAGGTACGGTTTCGCAGACAGGACTTCGTGGCCTTGCACGAGCTTCCGTCTTCGCTCGTCGATGATCCGTTGATCGTCCATTGCCCGCCGCGGGCCACCCTGGCGCGGCGAATCCTGCGCTATTTCATCGGCATCACCGGCCTCATTCTCGTCGTCATCGGCGGGGTCTTTGCCGTGGTCGAGAGCGGGGCGCTCGACGCTGCGCTGTCGAACGGTGCACGCACGGTGCTCAATTCCGCCGTGGGTCCGGCGTACCGGGCCGAGATCGGCGAGACCGCGATCCGCTTTTCCGACACCTTCCAGCTGGCGGTCGAAGCGCGCAATGTCGCGATCGTGCCCGAGGGCGGCAAGAGCCCGCTGGCGCTCACCCAGTCGGTCGCCATGGTGCTCGACCCGATCGCGCTGCTCGGCGGTCAGTTCAAGGTCAAGGAGATCGTCACCCACGGCGTGGCGCTCGACGCGCGTTTGCTACCGGCCGGTCCGCCGATCGACTTCGCCAATCTGCGCATCGACGGCATTCCCGCCGTTCTCGACCGGGCCTTCCTGGAACTCGACCAGATCCAGTCCTTCATCGCCAAGGCCGGGCTCGACCGCATGCGCATCGGCGGGCTGGAAGTCTCCACCACCGGCACCAATGGACGCCCTCTGCTGGTTTCCGTCGACGATCTCGCCATGGAGCGTGGCGCCGACGATTCGCTGTCCTTCTTCGGTGCGGTCTCGGTGAACGGTCAGCAGACGGAGATATCGGCGCTCACCGTCAATACGGGCGGCAAGGCGCAGTCCCTGACGCTTCGGCTGGCCGATGTGCGCCTGACGCCCTTCCTCCTGAAGCGCGGCGCGGCCGGCAATCCGCGGCAGGGCCTGGACGGTTCGGCCGAAGTGACGATTTCGGCCAAGCGCGCCGGCGAGGGCCAGGCGCCCGCCATGAACATGGTCATCGAAACCGCCGGCGGCACGATCTACTCCGACGGCATAGGACAGGAACTGACGCGCGCCCGGCTCAATTTCGGCTACGACTTCACCAAGGATACGCTGGAGCTGTCGTCGTCGCGCGCCGAGTTCGGCGGCATGATCCTGCCCTTGTCGGGCGGGCTGATCGACCTCGACCGCCTGCCGGGCAACACCGAAACCGGCTCGGGCTTCGGCATCGACCTGCTGGTGAGCGAGGGACGGGCCGATGTTCCGTCTGCGGGCGAGGCGCCTTTCCCGTTTTCGCTCAAGGTTTTCGGGCGCTATGTTAATGAGAAACACGAACTGAAGTTCGATACCTTCACGGTCTCCACGCCGAACGGCACGATGGATGCGTCGCTCGGCATCCGTTTTGTCGGCACCGGGCCGGAAATACGGTTCGACGCGCTGATCCGCGACATGAAGACCTCGGTGGTCAAGCAGCTCTGGCCCTACTGGATCGCCGAGAAGCCGCGTCGCTGGGTGCTCGCCAACATCTTCGGCGGCACGATCACCAACGGCCAGATCTCGGTCTTCATCCCGCAGGACCGGCTGACCGTCGAGCCGAAGCCGCTGCATCTCGACGAGAACGAACTCCGCGTCAGCTTCGACATCGTCGACGCGCGCATGAACATCACCGGCGAGATCCCGCCCTTGCGCGATACCTCGGCCCATCTCGACCTCGCCGGGCGTCAAGTCGTCACCACGATCAATTCGGCGGCTTCCTATTTCCCGTCGGGCCGGGTCGTGAAGGTCGAGCGCGGCGAACTGAAACTCGAGGACATCTATCGCAAGCCGCTGATGGCCGACATCAACATCGCCGTTTCCGGCGCCGCCGACGCGGTCGCCGAGCTCGTCTCCTTCAAGCCCATCCGGGCCCTGGAGCGGGTCGGCTTTGCCGTTACCGACTTCACCGGCGCGGTGCGCGGCGAGGCCCATGTGCGGCTCGGCCTGATTTCCGACCAGCATCCGCCGGACCCCGACTGGAAGGCACATCTCGACCTGACCGACGTCGACGTCGCCAAGCCCTATTCCGGGCGCAAGATTACCGATCTCACCGGCACGCTCGACGTCGACCCGAAGGCGGCGCGGCTGGAGGGCAAGGCCCGGATCGACGACGTGCCGATGGAACTCAAGGTCACCGAGCCGGTCGACAAGGACAAGCCGGTGGCGCGCGAACGCGTCGTCAAGCTGAAGCTCAACAACGAGGAGCGGCGCCGCTTCGTGCCCGGCCTCGAAGACCTGATCGACGGCCCGATCACCGTCGAACTGTCGCGCGTCGACGATCAGCGCCAGGCGGCGGTCATCGACCTGTCCTCGGCGACGCTGACCGTGCCGTGGATCGGCTGGGCGAAGGGGCAGGGCATCGGCGCCAAGGCGAGCTTCGAGGCGATCGAAAGCGAAGGCCAGACGACGATCGAGAAGTTCGAACTCGACGGCGACGGCTTCGGTGCCGCCGGCTCGCTCGTGGTCGGTAAGCAGGGCCTCATCTCGGCGGAGCTAAAGCGCATGCGTCTGGCGCCTGCCGACGACTATGCGCTGTCCGTGCGCCAGAGCAAGGGTGGCTACGAGGTCTCGATATCCGGCAAGTCGGCCGATGTGCGCTCGCTGATCACCGAACTCAAACAGGGCGGCAAGGGCCAGGGCGACGGGGACGGCAAGTCGGCGGCCCTGAAGGTCAAGGGCCGGCTCGACCGCGTCGTCGGCTTCGGCGACGAAGCGCTCGCCGGCGTGTCGATCCTCTACGGCTCGAGCGGCGGCAAGACGACCGCACTCGACGTATCCGGGGTCACCGACAGCGGCCAGGCGGTCGTCGCCAAGCTGCGCCGGCCGTCGGAACTCAGCGAGGTCTCGGTGACCAGCAGCGATGCCGGCGCCGTGGCCCGTTTCGTCAATCTCTACAACCGCATGATCGGCGGGCTGATGAACCTGAAGCTGTCCCAGTATGCCAACGGCACCTGGAGCGGCTCGCTCGACGTGCGCGACTTCCGCGTCGAGAACGAGCAGCGGCTGCAGTCGATCGTCACCACGCCCACCGGTGCCGACGGCAAGAGCCTCAACACGGCCGTCAAGAAGGACATCGACGTCAGCTCCGCCCGCTTCCAGCGCGCCTTCGCCCGTCTCGTCTATGCGGACGGCGGCCTGCGCGTCGAAAACGGCGTGGTGCGCGGCGAACAGGTCGGCGCGACGTTCCAGGGCATGGTGCGTGACGCCAAGGGCCAGATCGACCTGACCGGCACTTTCATGCCGGCTTACGGGCTCAACCGCCTGTTCGGCGAACTGCCGGTGATCGGCATCCTGCTCGGCAATGGCCGCGACCGAGGCCTGCTCGGCATCACCTTCAAGCTGACGGGTGCCACCGAACAGCCGAAGCTGGTCGTCAATCCGCTGTCGATCATCGCGCCCGGCGTGTTCCGCCAGATCTTCGAGTTTCGCTGAGGCGACGGAGCAGCCCTGACTGGCCGGGTTGTACTTTAGAGGAATTCGGTGAGGGCTTCGCGCGACTGAAGCGTGAGGAACTCGATCGCCACGCCTTCGAGGAAGTGGCGCACGACGCGGCCGCGCATGTTGCCGAGCTGGACAGCCGTACCGATCGGCGGGCGGATGTCGATGTCGACCGCCGCGCCTGAGAGCGACAGGTCCATCAGGCGGCAGGGATAGCGGCGCCCGTCCTCGAGCATCAGCTCGGTGCGGGTGACGCGCGGCGTCAGACGATCGTGACGGCGGTCCTCGGGCAGGCCGAGTTCGTGTTTGTTGGCGATCCAGGTCAGCTGGGCGGCGAGCTTTTCGCGCTTGCGGCCCGTCGCGTTGATCGACATGACGAAGCCGCCTTCGACCAGCTTGATCACGGTGCCTTCGACGCGGCCGAGATGATCGATGTAGGCGATCACCCGTTCGTTCGGAACCGGGCAGCCGGCGCAGGCGAAGCGCACGTCGCCGGGCGACATGTCGACCACCTTGCAGACATATTCCTCATAATTGGCGAGCATCAGCCGGCCCTGCAGGTTCACGGCGACGCGTTGGAACGCCCGCCGTTGAGCAGGAGAGACAAGACCACCGTTCTGCGCTGCTGGAGAGGAAAACATGGTTCTGTTCTGAAATATTTCTCTATCGTTAAACAACTACCGGGAAGCCGTTAACATAACGTTTTGCCCGGCGCTCAGATCCTTCGTATTCGCAAGGCCATACTGTGGGATTAAGGTTAATTCTTTCTGATCGTTGCGACGTTCGCGCGGTTGTGGCAAATGACGATTATCACGTCACGAAGGTCATCCTTCAGCACCAATTTGGGGCAGGAGCCCGGCTCCGGAAGATCCCCACACGCCGCCCGCACCGCCGGGCGGCTTTTTTTTATCCCTCCGGTCGGCTATGCAGCTTCGTTGATGTCACGAAGGTTGGTGCCGCATGGATGAACTGCCCCCGAGATCGCCTGAGGGCGGTGCCCCTCCCGAAGGGGAAGGCAATGCAGAGCACCCGCGCGTGCCGGTGTTCAATATGCCCTCGGGCATCCTGGCCTCGCTGGTGCTGCTTGCGGTCATCTACGCCGCTCAGTCGCTGATTCTCTCGGCCAGCGCCGCCGAATGGCTCGCCGTGACCTTCGGCTTCCTGCCGCTGCGCTACGTCTATCCGCTGGCGGAGCAGGGCTTCGAATGGCTGTGGACGCCGGTGACCTATTCGCTGCTGCACGGTAGCCTGGAACATCTCGCCTTCAACGGCCTGTGGCTCGCCGCCTTCGGCACGCCCGTGGTGCGGCGCATCGGCAATCTGCGCTTCGTCGTCTTCTGGATCGCCTCGGCGGCTGCCGGGGCTGCGGTTCACGCCGCCGTCAACTGGGGCCAGCCGACGATCCTGATCGGCGCATCCGGCGTCGTGTCGGCCCTGATGGGCGCAGCCTGCCGATTCGCCTTCGGCAGCTCCGGCCGTGCCGTGTCGCATTATACGGGCCTGCAGCCGGCGCGACTGTCGATCGGCGAGGCGCTGTCGCTGCGCACCGTGCGGGTTTTCATCATCTTCTGGTTCCTCGGCAACATCGCCATCGCGCTTGGCCTGCCGCTGTTCGGCGACCTGGCCGGCACGATCGCCTGGGACGCGCATATCGGCGGCTTCCTGTTCGGCTTCCTGCTGTTCGGCGTGTTCGATCCGGTTCCGGCGGACACCGATCCTTTTAGGTACATGGCCGGTATATTGCATTCCTCTGAGATAACGGGCACCATTTCGCCTGTCGCGGCCGCATGGAGGAATGCGGACGCAGGCCCGAACGGGCCGAATGCGAAGGAGGAACGAATGTCAGCGTCAGTCAGGAGCATACTGGAAGTCAAAGGCCGTGATGTCGTGACCATCGGTCCCAATGTCACGCTGGCCGAAGCTGCCCGGACACTCGACGAACACAAGATCGGCGCAGTGGTCGTCGTCGGCATGGAGAACCGCATCGTCGGCATCTTCACCGAACGCGACCTGGTCCGCTCGATCGCACGTTCAGGGGCGGGAGGGCTCGATCAGCCGGTATCGGCGATGATGACCACCAATGTCTATCGCTGCAACGAGGCCTCGACGGTCAACGAACTGATGGAAGTGATGTCCAGCCGGCGGTTCCGCCACGTTCCCGTCGAGGAAAACGGCAGGCTCTGCGGCATCATCTCGATCGGTGACGTGGTGAAGTCGCGCATCCGCGAGGTCGAAACCGAGGCCGAACAGATCAAGGCCTATATCGCGGGCTGACGGCGGGGCAGAGGCTCCGACCTTTCCATGACCATCCGCTGGCGCGACCCTTGAGGGTCGGTCAGCGGGCGAAGGATTCCTGCATGCGCTTCAGTTCGCCGATGCGGGCCTGCGCTTCCTCGTAACCGCGATCGATCGCTTCCCCGGCCTTGTGGAATTCGGACAGGCCGATCTCGTTGACGCGAGGATGAAGTGCCAGATCCGGCGGGTCGCCGGCAAGGCGGGCACGCGAAATGCGATCCTGGATGATGTTGAAGGCCTGCACCATGACGCCGGTGAGCCCCAGCTTGTGGTGATCCTTCGGCGTGTCGTTCAGGCTGTCAGGCAGTTCGCTGGCGCGGTGCTTGACGACTGCGGAGCGGCCGAACACGTCGTATTGCAGGTTGACCGCCATGACGAGCGGCTGCTCATAGGCACGGCAGACCGAGACCGGGACCGGGTTGACCAGCGCGCCGTCGATCAGCGTGCGGTTGTTGCATTTCACCGGTTCGAAAATGCCGGGCAGGGCGTAGGAGGCGCGAAGCGCGGTGATCAGGTTGCCGCCGTCGATCCACACTTCGTGGCCGCTGTTGAGTTCGGACGCCACGGCGACGAAGGGCTTGGGCAGGTCCTCGACCATCAGGCCTTCGAGGTGTTCCTGCATGCGCTTGGTCAGCCGCATGCCGCCAAGCAGACCGGCGCCGCCGATCGTCAGGTCGAGCAGGGAGGCGATCCGCCGCATGGTCAGCGAGCGGGCGAAGGATTCCAGTTCATCGAGCTTTCCGGCAAGGTAGCAGCCGCCGACCAGGGCGCCGATCGAAGTGCCGGCGATCATGCCGACTTCGATCTCGGCCTCGTCCAGGGCGCGCAACACGCCAATATGGGCCCAGCCCCGCGCAGCCCCTCCGCCGAGCGCCAGCGCGATCTTGGTCTTCTTCGGCTTTTCAGGTTCTTTCACCAGTGGAATGCCGATCGTCGGCCCGTCACCAGCCGGCTGCACCGAACGCGATGCCGTGCCGTTCCTCATACTCCAGTTCAGCATATCCGCACACCCTTATGGCTGAACAACTCCCAGTACATCATTAGCGCACTGGATGTTTACCAATTCGTTTAGCGGTCGGCCAGAGTCGTTCGAATCCGGAACGTCAGGCCTTGTCCGGCCGTCCATAGACGTCATCCGGATCGAAATGCCGGTGATCGTCGGTGATCTCCAGCCGCGCCTCGCCCTCGACGAGGCCGACGCTGCGATAGAAGCACGAACGGCGCCCGGTGTGGCAGGTCGCGTCGTGGCCCGCGACCTCGACCTTCAGCCAGACGGCGTCCTGGTCGCAATCGGTGCGGATCTCCCGGACCGTCTGCAGATTGCCGGAGCTTTCGCCCTTCTTCCAGATCTCGCCGCGCGAGCGGCTGAAATAGTGGGCGATGCCGGTTTCGAGCGTGAGCGCCAACGCCTCGTCGTTCATATGCGCGACCATCAGCAGCTCGCCGTCTTGCGCATCCGTCACCACGGCCGTCACCAGGCCGTTGGCATCGAATTTCGGCGTGAAACGGCCGTCTTCCTCAAGCGCGTGCTTGTCGGCGGGCGGCGGGGCGAAGGTGACGGCCATCGGTCAGGTCCTCAAGGAAAATGCGGTCAGCGGCCGCGGACCATCGACATGAAGCGCGCCTGTTCGGCGGCATTGTCCTTGAACCGGCCGGTGAAGGTGGTGGTGAGCGTCGTCGAGCCCGATTTCTGCACGCCGCGCATAGCCATGCACATGTGCTCGGCCTCGATGAACACGGCGACGCCCTTGGGCGAGAGGGTCTCGTCGATCGCCGCGGCGATCTGGGCGGTCATGGCTTCCTGCGTCTGCAGGCGGCGGCCGAATACGTCGACGACGCGGGCGATCTTCGACAGGCCGAGTACGCGGCCGTCGGGCAGGTAGGCGACATGCGCCTTGCCGATCACCGGCAGCATGTGGTGCTCGCAGTGCGAGAAGAACGGGATGTCGCGCACGAGCACGATGTCGTCATAGCCGGCGACCTCCTCGAAGGTCGTGCCGAGCACGTCCTCGATGTCGGCGTCGTAGCCGGCGAACAGTTCGCGATAGGCATTGGCGACGCGCTTCGGCGTGTCGAGCAGGCCTTCGCGCTCCGGGTCGTCGCCGGCCCAGCGCAGCAGCACCCGAACGGCGTTTTCCGCCTCTTCGCGGCTGGGCCGCTGGTCCACGGGGACGATCTTGTTGACGATGGCATCCATGCCCATGGTCTCCCGGTCCTTGAGGTTCCGGACCGCCTGTTTCGACTTTTCCGCCTGTAAATGCGTAACTCGGCTCATCTTGGCAAGTCCGTTCTTCCGATTCTCGCTCCGGCGCAGGAATTTGCGCTTGATTTGTTTGGACCGAGTTCTGACCTTACATATAATAGCGACTTGGGCAGTGTGAAGGAACGCGCGCGCAACACAGTGTCGCGCAGGTGGCGACAATCCGTTGCGCACCCGACGACGTATAGCCGCTTCAGGAAAGTGCCAGACCGACCATGGACGACATTTACAATTCCAGGATTCTCGAGTTCGCCGGCAATATCGAGCGCACGGGAAAGCTCGCCGACGCCGATGCCAGCGCGGAGAAGCACTCGAAACTGTGCGGTTCGCGGGTCAAGGTCTATCTGAAGATGGCCGACGGCGTGGTCAGCGATTTTTCCCATGAGGTGAAGGCCTGCGCGCTCGGGCAGGCTTCGTCCTCGATTATGGCGCGCCATGTGATCGGCGCGACGCCTGTGGAAATCCGCCAGGCGCGCGAGGATATGCTCGCCATGCTGAAGGAAGGTGGCGAGGGGCCTTCCGGCCGGTTCGAGGACATGCGCTTCCTGAAGCCGGTCAAGGACTACAAGGCCCGCCACGCCTCGACCATGCTGACCTTCGAGGCCGTGGCCGACTGTCTCGACCAGATTAAGGCGAAGGACGCGGCCGTCGCCGTGGCCGGTTGAGATGTGCAACGCCCAGGGATGTGGCCATTCCGGCAAGGAGCCCGCCGGCCAGGCCCGCTCGCGCAATTGGTCGGGACCTTTTCGCAAGACTCCCGACCGGCTCATCGGCATGGGCCTCATTCGCCTCTACCAGCTGACGCTGTCGAGCCTGATCGGCAATTCCTGCCGTCACATGCCCACCTGTTCCGAATATGGCTATGAGGCGATCGCCCGACACGGCTTGTGGTCGGGAGGGTGGCTGACGCTGTTTCGCGTCGGACGCTGCGGCCCGGGCGGCACCTGGGGCATCGATCCCGTGCCGGAAAAGCTGGCATCCGACATGCACTGGTGGGCGCCGTGGTCCTTCTGGAAAGCCGGACGGAAACGCTCGGAAAAGGAGGTTTGAGCCGGATGACGATACCGATGGAATACCGCCAGGCCTCGGCGGATTTCGATGCCTTCATGGTCGAACTGCGCGACGAGGCGGGATTGGCGACGACCAACCAGACCTACACTTTGCTGCAGGCCGTGCTGCAGGTCTTCCGCCGTCGACTGAGCCTGTCCGAGGCGATCGCCTTTGCCGCGGTGCTGCCTCCGGTGCTGCGGGCGATCTTCGTCAGCGACTGGGACCCCGAGGAGCCCCGAAAGGAGTTCGAGTCGCGTGAGGCGATGACGCGCGAGACGCGGGAGCTTCGCCGCGACCACAATTTCTCGACGGAGACCGCGATCGCCGATGTGGCGAAGGTGCTTCGACGCCATGTCGATGGCGGCACGTTCGAGCGCGCCCTGGCCAGCCTTCCGCCCGCCGGCAGGGACTTCTGGGCGCCGTAATCGTCCAACATAATCTTTACTCACGCCCGGTTTGGCTTTATCACCCGGCCCGTTGATAGCCGGCCGAGCCGGTCTTTTTTTACCACCCGCATTGGTTGGCGGGACTGGATAAGGAGCAAACCATGTCAGAATCCGTTTCCCTCACATTCCCCGATGGTTCCGTCCGCGCTTACCCGGCCGGCACGACCGGCCGCGAGGTTGCCGAAGCGATTTCCAAGTCGCTGGCCAAGAAGGCGCTCGCCATCACGCTCGACGGTACGCTGCGCGACCTGTCCGACCCGGTCGAGACCGGCGCCATCGAGATCGTCACCCGGCAGGATCCGCGCGCCCTGGAACTCATCCGCCACGACACGGCCCATGTCATGGCCGAAGCGGTTCAGGAATTGTGGCCCGGCACCCAGGTGACCATCGGTCCGGTGATCGAAAACGGCTTCTACTACGACTTCAAGCGTGTCCATCCCGACACGCGCGAGGACTGGCCCTTCACGCCCGAAGATCTGCCGAAGATCGAAAAGCGGATGAAGGAGATCATCCAGCGCAACAAGCCGTTCACCAAGGAAATCTGGTCGCGCGACAAGGCTCGCGACGTCTTCGCCGACAAGGGCGAGGCCTACAAGGTCGAACTCGTCGACGCGATCCCGGCCGACCAGGACCTCAAGATCTATTTTCAGGGCGACTGGTTCGACCTCTGCCGTGGCCCGCACATGGCCTCGACCGGCCAGATCGGCACGGCCTTCAAGCTGATGAAGGTAGCCGGTGCCTACTGGCGCGGTGATTCCACCAAGCCGATGCTGACCCGCATCTACGGCACGGCCTGGGCCGAGCAGGAACAGCTCGACAACTACCTGCATATCCTCGCGGAAGCGGAGAAGCGCGACCACCGCAAGCTCGGCCGCGAAATGGACCTGTTCCATTTCCAGGAAGAGGGCCCCGGCGTCGTCTTCTGGCACGGCAAGGGCTGGCGCATCTTCCAGACGCTGGTCGCCTATATGCGCCGCCGTCTGGCCGGCACCTATCAGGAAGTCAACGCGCCTCAGGTGCTCGACAAGTCGCTGTGGGAGACTTCCGGTCACTGGGGCTGGTACCGCGACAACATGTTCAAGGTCACCGTCGCCGGCGAAGAGCACGAGGACGAACGCGTCTTCGCCCTGAAACCGATGAACTGCCCGGGCCATATCCAGATCTTCAAGCACGGCCTGAAGTCCTACCGTGAACTGCCGGTCCGGCTCGCCGAGTTCGGCAATGTGCACCGCTACGAACCCTCGGGCGCGCTGCACGGGCTGATGCGCGTCCGCGGCTTCACCCAGGACGACGCGCACGTCTTCTGCACCGACGAGCAGATGGCGGCCGAGTGCCTGCGCATCAACGACCTCATCCTCTCTGTCTACGAGGACTTCGGCTTCAGCGAGATCGTCGTCAAGCTGTCGACCCGTCCCGACAAGCGCGTCGGCTCCGACGACCTGTGGGACCGCGCCGAATCGGTGATGACGGAGGTGCTGCAGCAGATCGAGGCGCAGTCCGGCGGCCGCATCAAGACCGGCATCCTGCCGGGCGAGGGCGCCTTCTACGGTCCGAAGTTTGAATACACGCTGAAGGACGCCATCGGCCGCGAATGGCAGTGCGGCACGACGCAAGTCGACTTCAACCTGCCGGAACGCTTCGGCGCCTTCTACATCGACCAGAACTCGGAAAAGACGCAGCCGGTGATGATCCACCGCGCCATCTGCGGCTCGATGGAGCGCTTCCTCGGCATTCTCATCGAGAACTTCGCCGGTCACATGCCGCTGTGGCTCGCACCGGTCCAGGCGGTCGTCGCGACGATCACCTCGGATGCGGACGACTACGGTCGCGAGGTCGCTGAGGTGCTGCGCGAAGCGGGGCTTGCGGTCGAGACCGACTTCCGCAACGAGAAGATCAACTACAAGGTCCGCGAGCACTCGGTGACCAAGGTTCCGGTCATCATCGTCTGCGGCAAGCGCGAGGCCGAGGAGCGCACCGTAAACATCCGCCGCCTCGGTTCGCAGGACCAGGTGTCGATGACGCTGGACGAGGCGATCGCCTCGCTCAGCCTCGAGGCCACCGCGCCGGACCTCAAGCGCAAGCTTGCCGCAAAGGTCGCCCGCGCCTGATTGCGGTCTCGCAGCCGGGCTCGAATCGGCAGATGAAACAGAAAAGGCCGCCCTCTCGGGGCGGCCTTTTTCATTCACGGTACGATCGATCACTGTCCTCGACCGGAAAACGCGTTCTCACTGCGTCAGCAGGATCTCCACGTCCTCGTTGCGCCCCGCGTCGACGGTGAAGTCCTTCTGGTAGATCTTTTCCTTGTTGCGGGCGACGGCCGTGTAGGTGCCTTCGGCCAGCACCATGACCGGGAAGGCGCTGACGCTTTCGGCGACGATGTCGCCCGAACCTGTCAGCACCGACCAGGCGGTGTCGGCGATCGCTTCGCCGCCGGGCTCGGAGACCAGCTTGAGGTTGATCTGCGAGGCGCGGTGCTGGATCATCGCCTCGGTCAGCTTGCCCGCCTCGACCTTGATGTCGGCGCGCACCACGGCATTGACCGCGCCATATTCGGAAACGATGTGGTAGGTGCCGGCATTAAGCCGCACGATCGTGTCCGGCGGCACGTCGGCCAGCACCAGGCCGCGCTCGCCGTCGGCCTGCGCCTCGGACGAATAGACGTCGAACTTGAGATCCTTGGCGGGAATGCGCGTGTCGGGGCCCGACACGGCGTTGAGCAGGATACCGCCGGCGTCGAGCACGAGGACCTGCTTTTCCACATCGCCGTCGGACGGGATGGTGAGCTTCTTGGTCGCCCCGGCGCGGCCGAAGGAGACGTTGACGAAATAGTCGCCGGGCGAAAGCTGGAAGTCGGCGGAGCCGCCCTCGGCGCTTGCCAGCAGCGGCAGCTTGCCGTCGGCGCCGGGAATGGGGCTGAACACCCGCCAGGACAGGCCCTGCTGCATCGCCTCGCCGTCGCCCGTCAAACGTGCTTCCAGGCTGACATTGCGCGCCGAGCTCGGCTGGATCGCGGTGCCCAGGTTCGGCGAGAACGCATTGAGCTTCGGCATCTTCACCGAGCCGTCGAGCTGCTTGAAAGCCTTGAAGGCGTCTTCGCCGCGCGCCGGGCTCAGGACGAAGAGCATGGCCGCCACGACGAGAACGAAGCGGGCTGCAAGGGAATGGCCGTTCATGGATGACACAACTGGTTGACTTCCTCTCCAATGGCAGCAAGTTCAATCCCAATGCGGTGGCAATTTCAAGACGTCGCAGCCGCCAGAAGAGCCGTGAAAGTGTCCGAATATGAAAAATGATATCAAGCTGATCGATTATCTTGCCGTGCGCCGCTCGGTGCCCGCCTTCCAGATGTGCGAACCGGGTCCCTCGACCGCGGAGATCGAACAGATCCTGACGCTCGCCGTGCGCGTTCCCGACCACGGAAAAATCGCGCCCTGGCGATTCGTCGTCTATCGCGGCGAGGAGCGTGCACGCATCGGCGAGGCGCTTCTGGCCATGGCGCTCGAGAAGAATCCCGAGTTTTCCGAGGAGATGATCGGCGTCGAGCGCGCGCGCTTCACCCGGGCGCCGGTGGTGATCGGTGTGATCAGCACCGCCGGTCCGCATGTGAAGATCCCCGAATGGGAACAGCTGATGTCGGCCGGTGCCGTCTGCCTCAACCTGCTGATGGCCGCCAATGCCCTTGGCTATGTGTCGAACTGGCTGACCGAGTGGTTCGCCTATGACGAAAAGGCCCATCCGCTGCTCGGCATCAGGCCGGGCGAGAAGGTCGCCGGCTTCATCCATATCGGCTCGACGACCTTCCCGGTCACGGAACGGCCGCGTCCGGCACTGTCCGACGTCGTCACCTGGGTGGGTGGTGAGGGCTGATGTTCTACGATACCGCTAGCAACGCGCACGGTCTGGCGCATGATCCCTTCAAGGCGATCGTCGCGCCGCGGCCGATCGGCTGGATCGGCACCAAGGGGCGGGACGGGAGCTACAACCTGTCGCCCTATTCCTTCTTCAACGCGGTCAGCGACCGGCCGAAGATCGTCATGTTTTCATCGAGCGGTCGCAAGGATTCGCTGCGAAATGCTCAGGAGACCGGCGTGTTCACGGCGAATTTCGTCAGCGCCGACCTGCTGCAGCCGATGAACGCGTCCTCCGTCGCGGTCCCCTACGGCACGGACGAATTTTCCATCGCGGGCCTCACCCCGGTTTTGGCGCAACTGGTCGACGCGCCCTATGTCGGCGAGGCGCATGCCGTACTCGAATGCCGGGTGACGGAGATCCATACCCTCAAGACCATCGAGGGCGAGGACAGCGACAGCCATGCGGTGTTCGGCCAGGTGGTCGGCATCCATATCCACGAGCGCGTCATCCAGGACGGCCGGTTCGACGTGAGCCTCGCCCGCCCGGTCACGCGGCTCGGCTATATGGACTATGCCGAGATACAGCCGGTCTTCGAGCTTTTGCGGCCGCAGGCGCCGGCCAAGCCGGATCAGCGGTAGGCGGCGGCGATCGCCGTCAGCTGCTCCGGCTCTTCCGTGGCCAGGATACCGAAGCCGTCGGCGCGTGCGCGGCCACAGGCTTCGATCAGCGCCTCACCCTCGAGAGCGGGGTCGATCCAATCCAGCGCGGCCACGCCCGCCTTTGCTGCGGCCAGAACCGTCAGGCCGCGGCTGAGCGAAACGGCGCTGGAGGCGCTTGGCGCCGGCGAGTGCCGCTCGATCCCGAGTGCGGCGGCAAGCGCCGTGGCATTCCGGCCGATGGCTCCCAGGCGTGGCATCTTGCCGGCAAGGCTGCCGGCGTCGAGCGGGCCTGCTGGATTGTCGCCGATGATGGCGAGGAGGGCGGTCGCGCCGTGTTCCCGGCCGGCGATGGCCTCCGCCACCGACAGCATCACGTCGATCCTTTGCAGATCGACGCCGTTTCTGACGCCGGTGACGATCAGGCCGTTGGGTCGGGCGGGCAGGATGATCGCAAAGCACGCGTCCAGATGAGCGGCATCGAGCCCGGCATCGACGACGATCAACAGCGGAACCTCGGGCCGCACCTGCCGGTGGCGGAGAATCATCTGCGCGGCCAACGACCAGTCGCCCGGAGTGTTGCCGGCCAGGATCGCTAGCGCATCGGCTGTCGGCGGGCAGGCGACATCGTCCGTCCTGACGGGCATGACGAGGATCGCGCGCAGCAGGCAGCCGGCAAGGCTGAAACCAGGGGGAATGGGCAAGTCGACCTCGGGGTTAATGAGCATGGTGAACCAAATCTAAACGTTTTGCCGCTAGCTTCAAACCGTGGCCGCTCGGCCATGCGTGTTCTCTTCGCGGATTGGGTTGTTCAGTGATCGTTGCGGCTTTTCTTCGGTGGGTGGAAACGGCAAAGGCGGGAGACAGGGCGCGCGCGGCCAATGCGCTGGCAAGGGCCTATCTCCGCTCCGCCATGGCGCCGCCGGAGCGCAATGCCGCCCATGTGGCGATGACCTATCTGCTCGATGATCCGTCGCCCCGCGTGCGGCTGGCGCTGGCCGAGGCACTGGCCGATTCGTCCGATGCGCCGCGCGCCCTGATGGTGTCGCTGTCCGAGGACCAGCCGGAGATCGCCTCGCTGCCGATCCTGCGCTCGCCCGTCTTGTCCGATTCGGATCTGGTGGATCTCGCCGGCCGCGGCAGCGGCGTCACCCGGGCGCTGATCGCCGCCCGGCCCGGCCTGTCGCGCGCCGTCGCCGGAGCGCTCGCCGAAATCGGCAATGCCGAAGAGGTCGTCGTTCTCCTCGAAAATCACAGCGCCAGCATCGCGCGGCTCACGTTGAAGCGCATCGCCGAACGCCATGGCGGCCATGACGGCGTGCGCTCCCTGCTGCTCGATCGCCCCGACCTGCCGGCGGCCGTCCGCCAGTTGTTGGTCCAGTTCGTCGCCGACGCCCTGTCGGGCTCGGCCTTCGTCCGGGCGGCGATCGGCGCGCGGCGCATCGAACGCATCACCCGCGAGGCGGGCAGGGCTGCGACCATCGCCATTCTCGGCTCGGTCACGGCCGACGAGCTTCCCGTTCTGGTCGAGCACCTGCGCGCCGAAGGGCGCCTCACTCCCGCCTTCCTCATGCACGCGCTCTGCGTCGGGCGCACCGATTTCTTCGCCTCAGCCCTGACGACGCTGTCGAGCCTCGAAGAGCGCCGGGTGCGCTCGATCCTGGCGACCGCGCGCTATCATGCGGTGCGGGCACTGCTCGAATCGGTCGGCCTGTCGCGTGACATCAGTTCCCTCTTCGTCGAGGCCATTCTCCTGTGGCGCAATGCCGTGCAGTCGGCGAGCGCCGACATGGACAATATCGCACCGCTGCTGATCGCGCGCCAGCAGAGTCTGGGCACGCTGTCGCCGGCGGCCGGCGAACTGATGGAGATGGTGGCGAAACTGGCGATCGCCGAGGAGCGGCGTCGTGCCCGCGACTATGCGACCGGGCTGGTGCTGGCCGCCTGAGCGGCGGCCCGGTGCGGCTTTAGCGCGAAATCTTCTTGGCGACCCAGGAATAGCTGTCGGCGACGACATGCAGCGGTGTCTCGAACACCATGCGAATGTCGGCCGTGTCCGGCAGGACCTTACGGATCTTGCCGACGGCGCGGGCGGCGAGCGACTGGCGCTCTTCCTCTTTCAGGGTTTCCGCCGGACCGGGTAGGGGCGCGACCTCGGTTGCGGCCGGCTGGTTGGCGCCGGCCGGAAGTGCCGGGATTTCCGCCGTCTGGTTTTCCGGCGGCTGGCACACCGCGACCAGCATGGGGTAGTTCACGCCCGAAAAGCCCGCCAGGATCTTCTCCGACGCCGCGTCGCACAGCGCGACCGAGACGAAATGCTCCTGGGCGGTCGCGACATAGTGGCATTGGGTGACGCTGTCGTCGCAGCCGAGAATGGTCATGACGATAATGGCGGTCTGCATGGGGCTTGTCCGGTATCCTCTGATCCGGCGCTTTTCTGCGCCGGTGCGAGTTCAAACAGAGTATTGCAGCCAAAGCAAGACGGGCCGCGCCGCAAGGCAAAGGCCCGTCCAATACGCGACGCGTCTACTTGGTCTCGACCGCCCCTTGCGGCGGGGCGTCCGCCTCGAGGCTCGACACCGCCTGCTTCCAGGGCGTGTCATCGCCGCTCAGCGCGCTCAGCAGGAAAGCGGTGGAGATGCGCTGGACGGCGGCAACGCGCGCCGGGTTTTCGTCCGTGGTTTCCTTCGCCTCGTAGTTGGAAATACCGCCGAGCGAGTGTTCCCCGCCGAACACGGTGAAGAGCGCCTTGCGGCCCGGGCTCAGGACATAGGCATGCCGCCACCATTCAGGACCGAGCACCGATATGGCGCCGTGATCGTTGTCGCCGGCCACCACCAGGGTGGGTGTGGTCATGGCGGAGAAATCGGGATGCATGAAGGGGAAATGCGCGGCGGCAAAGGGGCTCAGATTGTCGCCGCCGGTGCCCGGCACCGTCAGCAGCACGCCCGCTTTGATTCGCTTGTCCATGATGTTGACGGTCGAACCGTCATCCGGGTCGGGATGGGTGGCGCCGAGCAGCATGCTGGCCGTCTGTGCGCCCCAGGAATGCCCGGCAACGGCGATGCGGCTGCGGTGGAGGCGTCCCTTGATCGCGGGGACGGCTTCCTCAATGGCGTCGAGTTGGTCCAGGATGCGCGTCAGGTCCTGCTCGCGGAAGCGCCAGAGCTGCGGCTGGCGCGGATCGTCGGCGGCGAGCGCCAGCATGCGCGAATCGAGATGCGTCGGCTGGAGGACGACGAAGCCGTGGGACGCCCAGTGATGGACCAGCGGCCCATAGGTATAGAGCGACTGGCCGTAACCGTGGGAGAAGACGAGGATGGGAAGCCCGGTGCCCGTGACGGGACCGGAGACGCGCAGTTGCAGATCCTCGCCACGTCCCGGGGCGCTGAGGCTTACGGGCGCAACCGAGAGGACGGGGGAAGGCACGGTGGAGGGGTAAGATTCGGCCATGAGATGATCTCCTTGAGAGGCTGGCGGAGCCGGCGCGGCTCGCCTATATGGGATAAGCGGAACACTGATCCCGTCATTAACGGATCATTGTTCCGCTTATGAATTGCATATACGGATCATCGTTCCGCTTATCAAGGGCCGAACGCTCGCGACCGGAGTTTTCGATTCCGGCTTTTGTCAATGAGGGAGCTGTCAGGCATGAAGGATGACGAGGAGCAGGCCGGCGGCCGCATGCGTGCCGATGCGCGGCGCAACGAGGATGCGGTGCTCGAAGCGGCAAAGACGGTGTTCTTCACCTCTGGCGTCGATGCGCCGGTCCGGGAAATCGCCGCGATGGCGGGTGTCGGGGTCGGCACGCTCTACCGGCGTTTTCCCAAGCGCGCCGATCTCGTGGCCGCCGTGTTCCGCCGCGAGGTGGACGCCTGCGCCGCCGAGGCGCGTACGCTGGCGGCGGACAACCCGCCGGGCAGGGCGCTGGAGCTCTGGCTGAAGCGTTACACCGATTTCATTGCCACCAAGCGGGGCCTCGCCGCAGCACTCCACTCGGGCGACCCGGCCTTCGATACCTTGCCCGCCTATTTCCAGTCGAATTTCGAGCCGGCGCTCGCCACTCTGCTGGCTGCGGCCGCGGCCACGGGAGAGGTGCGTGGCGACATCGAGCCCTACGACCTGCTGCGCGCCATCGGCAACCTCGCCGTCGGCAGCGGCGTCGACCCGGCCGGCCATACCCAGCGCATGGTCGCCCTGCTGATCGACGGCCTCAAGTGCGGTGCTCGCCGGCAGGGCGAAGACGCGGTCTGACGCGGGCAATCCAGGCCGAGTATCCCCGTTTTCGCCGAACGCTGCGCCATCCCTGCCTAGAAGGCCTTCGACAGATTGATGTTGAACCTCTGGCTTGCCAGGCCGTCGCGGTCGAGGGTCGCCGTGTAACGCCCGCCGAGGGTTCCCGCCCGCCCGGACGCCAGCGTCATGCCGAACCCGACGGTGAGGCGGTCCCGATTGGTCGTGGAGCCGGGGATCACATAATCGGTCGGCCAGCCGTCCTCGGCATAGGTCACCATCGTCTCCGACGTGTCGAGCATGTCGTGGGAGAAGTCGAGCGTCAGCTCCGGGGTGAGCACCAGGTCGTCGAGGTCGATGTCGTAGCCGATGGAGAGACCGAGCGTCGCGGTCAGGCTGTCGACCTCCTGGCGGCCGAGCAGGGCGTTCTCCCAGTCGGCGCCGGTCTCGGCAACGCTGTCGAGGATCGAGTGCGACGCGGTGACGCGGCCATAGGTGGAGAGCAACAGATCGCCATAGCGGCTGTCGTAGCCGCCGGTGACGGCGGCAAAGACCTGCCGGCCGCTGCGGTCGGCTTCCGCCTCGGCGCCCGTCGCCGACGTGACGCGCAGCGAGGAGAAATCGAGCAGGCCGACCCCGACCAGGCCGTCGACGAAGAAGCCGCCGCCCGGTTGGTAAAGGCCGTAGAGCGTAGCGCTCATCGACTCGTTGAGGCTGGTGGTGCCGCTGTCGCCGATGTCGCTCCGGTCGCGGCCATAGCCGACGGCCAGGCCGCCGATGACCGTGTCGGTGAGCCGGTAGTCGAGGCCGGCGGTCAGCGAGACCGTCGCATAGTCGAAGCCGCTTTCGCCGTTTCGGCCGTCACTGTCGCCGAGGCTGATCGATCCGGCGCTCCAGAAGGCGAGGTCACCGCCGGCGATCGGCGAGCAGCCAGCATTGGCGCCCACCGGCGCGCGGCCATCGTCGCTGTCGGTCAGCGCGAGCGACAGATTGTTTTCGAGGCAGGCTTTGCCGCGCAGACCCTTCAGGTGGTCGGCGACGGTTTCGGTCTGGGCATCTGCCAGGCGCTTGGCCGCGGTGGCTTGGGCTTCGACGAGGCCGACCAGATCGGCGTCGGCCGAGAGGATCGGGCGGGCCGCAACCTGGAACTGGATGGCGGCCGGAGCAGAGGTGCCGCCGGCACTGGTCAGCGTATAGGCTGCGACGGCCGTGCCGGAGAAGTCGGGGCTCGCGGTGAACCGCAGCTTGTAACGGCCCGCAGCATAGGCCGCGCCAATGGCGCCCGGTCCGCTGGCGTCCGCGGTGTCGCCGAGCACGATGACGGCCGTGCCCGCCGTGGGCGGAGAGAGCGAAATCAGGTCGGCGCCGGTGAAGGGTCCGCCGGTCGCGCCGTCGGTGAGGTCGACGGTGGTGGTCAGGCCCTGGGTCACCGGTGCCGAGACGGACGGAGCGACCGGCAAGGCATCGTCGACCTGCAACGTCAGGCCGGCCGTACCGCTGGCGCCATAAGCGTCGGTGACGGTGAGCGTGACGGAGAAGTGGCCGCTTTCGGCCGGCGTTCCGGACAGCGTTCCCGCCGCGGCATCGAGCGTCACGCCCTGCGGCAGGCTCCCGAGGATTGCATAGCGATACGGGGCGGTTCCGCCGGAGGCGGCGAAGGCCTGGCTGAACGCCTCGCCCTGCCGCAGCGTCAGCGTTCCGGTCGGCGTCAGGCCGATGCTCGGCTGGCTGACCGTGATGGACACCGTGGCGGTGGCGGAGGTGCCGGTCGCGTTGGCGGCGCTGTAGGTGAAGGCGTCGGTGCCCGAATAGCCGGCGGTCGGTGTGTAGGTGATCGTCGTGCCTGTCACGGTCGCCGAGCCATGGGTGGGCGGCGTGCCGATGGAAAGGCTGGAAGCCGTTCCACCGGAGAGAGCGAGCGCGATCGGGTTGTCACGGCTGTTGGCCGCAACGGTCGCACCGACATCGCCGGCGATCGGGGCGGCGATGGCAATGGCGAGCGTATAGGCGCGGCTGCCGGTCGCCCCATGGGCGTCCGTCACGGTCACGGTGAAGGACTGGCTCTCCTCGGTCGTCGGCGTGCCGGAGAGCAAACCGCCGGACGTCAGCGTGAGGCCGGCGGGAAGCGCGCCGGAGGTGATGGCGAAACCGTAGGGCGCCGTACCGTTGGCCGCGGAAAGCGATTGGCCGTAGGCGACGGCCGCCGTGCCGCCGGGCAGGGTGAAGGGCGAGAGCGCCAGCGTCGGCGGCGAGACGGTGAGCGTCACGGTCGCGGTCGTCGAGGTGCCGCTGGCATTGGTAGCGGCATAGGTGAAGCTGTCGGTGCCGGAAAAGCCTGATGTCGGCGTATAGCTGATCGATGTGCCGCTCGCCGTTGCCGTGCCGTGCGCCGGTGCCGAGGCAACGGTGACGCTGCTGGGCGTTCCTCCGGACAGGTCGAGCGTGATCGGGTTGTCGCTGCTGTTGGCCGCGACGGTGGCACTCACATCGCCGGCGATCGGAGCGGCGATGGCGATATTGACCGTATAGCCGGGCGCCCCCCAGGCGCCATACCGGTCCGTAACGCCGAGGACGAAGGAGTAGGAACCCTCTGTCGTCGGCGTGCCGGAGAGAACGCCGGCCGAAGACAGCGTGAGGCCCGGGGGCAGGGTGCCGCTGTTCAGCGAGAAGACATAGGGTGCGGTGCCATTTCCGGCCGCCAGCGTCTGGCTATAGGCGACATCAGCCGTCCCGTCGGACAGGACCGTGGGGCTCACGGACACCACGGGTGCCGTCACGGTGACCGATACGGTCGCGGTCGCCGAGGTGCCCGTGTCATTGGTCGCGGTATAGGTGAAGCTGTCGGTGCCCGAATAGCCGGCGGTCGGCGTATAGCTGATGGATGTGCCGTTTGCGGTCGCCGTGCCATGCGCCGGCGCCGAGGCGACGGTGACGCTGCTCGCGGTGCCGCCTGACAGGTCGAGCGTGATCGGGTTGCCGCTGCTGTTGGCCGCGACGGTTGCGCTGACGTCACCGACGGCGGGAGTGGCGATGGCGATATCCAGGGTGTAGCCGGGCGCCCCCCAGGCGCCATACCGGTCCGTGACCCCGACGACGAAGGAGTAGGACCCCTCTGTCGTCGGCGTGCCCGAGAGAACCCCGGCCGAGGACAGCGTCAGGCCGGGGGGCAGGGCGCCGCTGTTCAGCGAGAAGACATAGGGCGCGGTGCCGTTGCCGGCCGTCAGCGTCTGGCTATAGGCGACATCAGCGGTTCCGTCGGACAGAATGGTGGGTGTTACAGCCACCACGGGTGCCGTGACCGTGATGGAGACGGTGGCCGTGGAATTCCCGGTCGCATTGGTCGCGGTATAGGTGAAGCTGTCGGTGCCGGAATAGCCTGCCGTCGGCGTGTAGCTGATCGATGTGCCGCTTGCCGTCGCGGTGCCATGCGCCGGCGCCGAGGCGACCGTGATGCTGCTCGCAGCGCCGCCGGTAAGATTCAGCGTCACGGGATTGCCGGTGCTGTTTGCCGCGACCGTTGCGCTGGCATTGCCGGCAACCGGAGCGGCGATGGCAATGGTCAGGGTATAGACCCGGCTGCCGGTCGCGCCATGGGCGTCGGTTGCCGTAACCGTCAGGGATTGGGTTCCGACGGCCGTCGGCGTTCCTGAAATCACGCCGGCAGAGGTGAGGCTCAGTCCGGCCGGCAAGGCACCAGCATCCACGGCGAAGCTGTAGGGAGCGGTGCCGTCGGTCGCCGTGAGCACCTGGCTATAGGCCGTCCCGGCGGTTCCGTTGGGCAGGCTGCTTGGTGCAATCGCCAGCGTGGGCGGCGTGACCGTGACGGAAACGGTGGCCGTATCGGAGAGCCCGGACGAGCCGTCGGTCACCGTATAGGTGAAGCCGTCGAGGCCGGAATAGCCGGCGGCCGGCGTATAGAGCAGCGTCGAACCGCTGATGCTGGCCGAGCCATGGCTTGGCGTTGAGACCGCGGTCACCGATTCACCGCCGGACACAGTGACGCCGATTGCGTTGTTGCTGCTGTTGGCGGCGACCGTTGCCGTCTTATCCTCGGCACTTGGTGCGATCTTCACCGTCATCGACTGGCTGGACGAGTAGCCGTCGGCATTCTCGACCCCATAGGCGAAGGACCAGGATCCGGCCGCGGTCGGCGTGCCCGAGATCGTACCGGTCGACGAATCGAGATTGAGCCCCGAGGGTAGTGTTCCGCCAGTCACGGAATAGGTCACCGAGCTCGAACCCGCATTGTAGCTTGCGGTGACAGTCTGGTTATAGGAGACGCCTTTCTGCCCGTTCGGCAAGGAACTGGCGGAAAAGGTTATTTTCGGTTTGACGGTGATGTAAACGACATCGGTGCCTAGCACGGTAGTGTCGCTGGTGGTACCCGAATAGGCGGTATACGTGAACATGTCCGTACCCAGGAAACCGCTATTCGGGGTGTAATACGTGTCGAGAGCGCCCAGCAACGCACCGTGGAAGCCATTCGGGTAGGAGTATTCGAGCATGTGGCCGCCGTACCAATTTTCAGCGATCCTCACGCTTTCGCCGCTGTAGACCTGATAATAGTAGTCGGCCGCTTGGGCGCTCTTTGTCGACAGGCCGACCAGGAGCCAAATTGCCAAAATGGCGCAGGCGATTTTCTGCATCGGGGCGAAGGTCATGGAAGGCATGTGGCAAATGCTCGTGCTGGCGATGCCCGTCGCGAGGACCGGATCGCAGTAACTGTGTTGCCGCAGCTCTAGCGTGGGAATTGCGGATTGGGATCGTCCAATCCTGGGCATATCCACCCGGTGAAGTGCCAGTTTTGGCACTATTTTCGCGTTTGGGATGGGGTGTCTTCACACGTCGCCGGTCGCCGGGATGGCGCGTATCTCCGGCGATGACGGTGTATGGAAACCGCTGGCGATGTCGGTGTGGCGCGGGTTCGCCGGAAGGTCCGGGCCATCGACCGCCAGGACCAGGGGTCCGGTCGTCAGGCGGTCAGCGCCGGAGTCTTCGTCCCGGATATCGAGTCAGATATCGAGGTTTTCGGCGAAGGCCGCACGTTCCTGGATGAAGCGGAAGCGCGCTTCCGGCCTGGTGCCCATCAGCGCATCCACCGCATCGCGCGTGCCCTCGAAGTCGACATCGTCGATATCGACGCGCAGCAGTGTGCGCTTGGCCGGATCCATGGTGGTTTCCTTGAGCTGCGCCGGCATCATTTCGCCGAGGCCCTTGAACCGCCCGACCTCGACCTTCTTGCCCTTGAACACCGTTTCCATCAGCTCGGCGCGATGCGCGTCGTCGCGGGCATAGACGCTCTTGGCTCCCTGGCGGATGACGTAGAGCGGCGGCACCGCGAGATAGAGGTGGCTGCCGCGGATCAGTTCCGGCATTTCCTGGTAGAAGAAGGTGATGAGCAGCGAGGCGATATGCGCGCCGTCGACGTCGGCATCGGTCATGACGATGATGCGTTCGTAGCGCAGGTCTTCCTCGCGGTATTTCGTCCGCGTGCCGCAGCCGAGCGCCTGGATCAGATCGGCGATCTGCTGGCTGGCGGTCATCTTGTCACGACCGGCGCTGGCGACGTTGAGGATCTTGCCGCGGAGCGGCAGGATGGCCTGGTTGGCGCGGTTGCGCGCCTGCTTGGCCGAGCCGCCGGCCGAATCGCCTTCGACGATGAACAGTTCCGCGCCTTCCGCCGTGTTCTGCGAGCAGTCGGCCAGCTTGCCGGGCAGGCGCAGCTTGCGCACCGCCGTCTTGCGGTTGACTTCCTTTTCCTTGCGTCGGCGAAGCCGCTCCTCGGCGCGCTCGATCACCCAGTCGAGCAGCTTGGCCGCCTCGTTGGGATTGTCGGCGAGATAGTGGTCGAACGGATCGCGCAGAGCGTTTTCGACCAGACGCTGGGCCTCGACGGTCGCCAGCTTGTCCTTGGTCTGACCGACGAACTCCGGCTCGCGGATGAAGACCGACAGCATGCCGACGGCCGAAATCATCACGTCGTCGGTGGTGATCTCCTTGGCGCGCTTGTTCTGCGTCAGTTCGGCATAGTTCTTCAGGCCCTTGGTGAGCGCGATGCGCAGGCCGGCCTCGTGCGTGCCGCCTTCTGCGGTCGGGATGGTGTTGCAGTAGGAATGCACCATCGGGTCGCCGCCATACCAGGTGATCGCCCATTCCATCGCGCCGTGGCCGCCGGTCTTCTCGGTCTTGCCGGCAAAGATCTCGCGGGTGACGGTGAATTCCTTGCCGAGCGTGGCCGCCAGATAGTCCTTCAGGCCGCCGGGGAAATGGAAGACCGCCTTTTCCGGAATGTCGCCGCCTTCCGGCACCATGCCCGGATCGCAGGACCAGCGGATCTCGACGCCGCCGAACAGATAGGCCTTGGAGCGGGCCATGCGGAAAATCCGGCCCGGATCGAATTTCGCATGGTCGCCGAAGATCTGCGGATCGGGATGGAAGCGCACCCGGGTGCCGCGACGATTGTGCACGTCGCCCAGTTCCTCCAGCCCGCCGAGCGGCACGCCGCGCGAGAAGCGCTGGCGATAAAGCTTGCGATTGCGGGCCACTTCCACTTCGAGAAGGTCGGACAGCGCATTGACCACCGAGACGCCGACGCCGTGCAGGCCGCCGGAGGTCTCATAGGCCTTGCCGTCGAACTTGCCGCCGGCATGCAGCTTGGTCATGATCACTTCGAGCGTCGACTTTCCCGGCACCTGCGGATGCAGCTCCACCGGAATGCCGCGGCCGTTGTCGGTGACGGTCAAGAAACCCTCGGCATCGAGATGCACGTCGATGAAATCGGCATGTCCGGCCACCGCTTCGTCCATCGAGTTGTCGATGACTTCGGCAAACAGGTGATGCAGCGCCTTCTCATCCGTGCCGCCGATATACATGCCGGGACGCATGCGCACCGGCTCCAGCCCCTCGAGGACGCGGATCGACGAGGCGCCGTATTCGCTCTCGCTCGATGTATTGTTCGCCCTCGGCGCGGCCGCCGGGCGCGGAGCCTCGGCCTTCGGCGTGGCCGCAGGCGAGGGTGCGTCCGCCGGCTTGGGCACAAGCGGCAGGGCGGCGAAAAGATCGTTGTCGTCCATGGCGTCGTTCAATAATCTGTCCGTTGCGTCGGCTCAATCGGCAGGGCCGGGGGTCGCAAGCTGCCTCGCGCCCCGATCGCTCTTGCGAATCAGCGGGATCATGCCAGAAAGGCGGGGCAGGCGCGACGGTGCCGGCTGGCTGCCGCGAGGAATTCGTTCAAACCTTGCGTGTCGGTCGAGCTTTGCGTGCCGACATGGGCGAAGGCAAGGCCTGATCCCGCAAGGAGACCCCGCTTCGATGCAGATGTCCACAGCTCATTTCCGCAAGGCCGCCATTTTGTGCGGGCTTCTCGGTGCGCTTGCCGCAGGCCCCACCAGAGCCGAGGCTTTGCAGCCGTTCAAGGATGCGCTGTTTTCCCAGCCGATCGTGCTGGAAAGCCGCGACGGCGGCGATTTCGAGGTGGTCGATTACCAGGAACTGCGCGACATCAACGGCCGCGATCAGATCCCCGAACGGCGGGTGAAATCGAAATATGTCGATCTCGGCGTCAAGCGCCAACAGGCCAACGAGACGCTGCAACTGTCCTCCGGCAATCTGCAGGTCGCCCGCGTCGGCAAGGCGGACGGCGCCGCCTTTACCGTGATCTTCATCCACGGCCGCGGCGGCGACCGGCGGCTCGGCATCAACGACTTCTCCTTCGGCGGCAATTTCAACCGGCTGAAGAACCTCGCGGTCGAAAACGGCGGCGTCTACTACGCCCCCTCCGTGCCGTCCTTCGACGCCGCCGGCGTCACCGCCATTTCCGGCCTGATCGCCCATGCCGCCGCCCGCTCTGGCGGCCGGCCGGTGGTGCTCGCCTGCGCCTCGATGGGCAGCTTCATCTGCTGGGGTGCGGCCCGCGACGCCCAGACGGTCTCCCAGCTCGCCGGTCTTGCCATTCTCGGCGGCGCTACCGACCCGTCCTTCGTCGGCAGCGCCGCGCACAAGGCGAGGCTGCCGGTCTTCTTCACCCATGGCAGCCGAGACAGCGTCTATGCCTCGGCCGACCAGATCGCCCTCTACGACCGGCTGCACAAGGCCGGCTATCCGACCCGCTTCACCCTGTTCGAGACCGGCTCGCACGGGACGCCGGTGCGCATGAGCGACTGGCGCGCGATCCTCAACTGGCTGCTGATGGCGCGGTGAAGTGGCAAGCTGCACGCAGGTGTTGCTAATTTATGCCGCAAAACCGCGTCGGATTTTCACCATATCGCCCGAATTGCAGGCGAATCGCCGCCGCTGCGCTTTTCATCGCCCCCTCGATTTGCTAGGTCCGGCCTAACGTAGCTGGGGTGGGTTTTGACCATGACGACACCGAATGTCCGTCCGCTTGTCGCGGGAAACTGGAAGATGAACGGCACGCGTGCCTCGCTGGACCAGATCAAGGCGATGGCCGAGGGCGTGAAAGGCCCGCTGTCGGAAAAGGTCGAGACGCTGATCTGCCCGCCGGCGACGCTGCTCTATGTGGCGACCGCGCTCTGCGACGACAGCCCGCTTGCCATCGGCGCCCAGGACTGCCACCAGAACGCCTCGGGAGCCCATACCGGCGACATCTCGGCCGAAATGATCGCCGACTGCTTCGGCACCTATGTGATCGTCGGTCATTCCGAGCGCCGCACCGACCATGCCGAGACCGACCATCTGGTGCGGGCGAAGGCCGAGGCCGCCTATGCCAGCGAACTGACCGCGATCGTCTGCATCGGCGAGACGGCCGACGAGCGCAAGGCCGGCCAGACGCTGGACATCCTCAAGCGCCAGCTCTCCGGCTCGCTGCCCGACGCCGCCACCGCCGAAAACACCGTAATCGCCTACGAGCCGGTCTGGGCGATCGGCACGGGGCTCACCCCGACCACCACCGACGTCGAGGAGGCCCATGCCTTCATGCGCGCCGAACTCGTCAAGCGCTTCGGTGCGGAAGGCCAGAAGATGCGCATCCTCTATGGCGGTTCGGTCAAGCCGTCCAACGCGAAGGAACTGATGGGCGTCGCCAATGTCGACGGCGCGCTGATCGGCGGGGCCAGCTTGAAAGCCTCCGATTTCCTCGCCATATACCGCGTCTATGAGGAACTTACCGCCTGAAAAGGCGGTGGGTGCTGCCGTTCAGGGCTTCCTTTGCCGTGGCCTCTCATGTAAAGAGCGGCCAACCGATTGATTGTGCCCCTTTCGGGCAGGTGGAAAATTCATGCAGACCGTATTGATTGTCATTCATCTCATGATCGTGCTGGCGCTTGTCGGCGTCGTTCTGATCCAGCGTTCCGAAGGCGGCGGCCTCGGTGTCGGCGGCGGCTCCGGCTTCATGTCGGCGCGTGGCACGGCCAATGCTCTGACCCGCACCACGGCGATCCTTGCGACGCTGTTCTTCATCACGTCGCTGGGTCTGGGTCTGCTCGCCCGCTACGAGGCGAAGCCGACCGACATTCTCGACCGCATCCCGGCCGGCACGGCGGTTCCGAGCGGCAACGTGCTCGACCAGCTTCCGGGTGCCGCTCCGGCGACCACGCCGGCGCCGGCCACCAATGGTGCAGCCGCACCTGCCGCCAATGGTGCAGCAGCACCGGCACCGGCCACCCCCAAGGCCGATCCGAACGCCGTACCCACCGGCAATTGATCGCCTGACTTCTCATCGCTCCGGCGGGCTCTCGGGTCCGCCGGTTTTCTTTTGTGCATATTCCGCCCCGCTTAACAAAAAAGTGGGTAAAGGCCGATTTTGGGCTGGCGGAATCGAATTCGAAACGGTATCCGGTGAAGCCCATGGCGCGATATGTATTCATCACTGGCGGCGTGGTTTCCTCTCTTGGTAAAGGAATTGCGGCCGCGGCACTCGGAGCTTTGCTGCAGGCGCGGGGTTACCGCGTTCGACTGCGCAAGCTGGACCCCTATCTCAACGTCGATCCCGGCACGATGAGCCCGACCCAGCATGGGGAAGTGTTCGTCACCGACGATGGCGCCGAGACGGACCTCGACCTCGGTCACTACGAACGCTTCACGGGGCGTTCGGCCACCAAGACCGACAACATCACCACCGGTCGGATCTACAAGAACATCATCGACAAGGAACGCCGCGGCGACTATCTCGGCGCGACCGTCCAGGTCATTCCGCACGTCACCAACGAGATCAAGGATTTCGTCATCGAGGGCAATGACGACTACGATTTCGTCATCTGCGAGATCGGCGGCACCGTCGGCGACATCGAGGCCATGCCGTTCATGGAGGCGATCCGCCAGCTCGGCAACGACCTGCCGCGCGGCACCGCCGTCTATGTCCACCTGACGCTGATGCCCTATATCCCGGCGGCGGGCGAGTTGAAGACCAAGCCGACCCAGCATTCGGTCAAGGAACTGCAGGCGCTCGGCATCCATCCCGACATCCTGCTCGTGCGCGCCGACCGCGAGATCCCGGAAGCCGAACGCCGCAAGCTGTCGCTGTTCTGCAATGTGCGGGCGTCCGCCGTCATCCAGGCGCTCGACGTCGCCAATATCTACGACGTGCCGATGGCCTATCACAAGGAAGGCCTCGACAACGAGGTTCTGGCCGCCTTCGGCATCGAGCCGGCGCCCAAGCCCCGCCTCGACCAGTGGGAAGAGGTCTGCAACCGCATCCGCACGCCGGAAGGCGAGGTGACCATTGCCATCGTCGGCAAGTACACCGGGCTCAAGGACGCCTACAAGTCGCTGATCGAGGCGCTCTATCACGGCGGCATCGCCAATCGCGTCAAGGTCAAGCTCGAATGGATCGAGTCGGAGGTCTTCGAAAAGGAAGACCCGGCGCCTTATCTCGAGAAGGTCAACGGCATCCTGGTGCCTGGCGGCTTCGGCGAGCGCGGCTCGGAAGGCAAGATCCACGCCGCCCAGTTCGCCCGCGAACACAAGGTGCCCTATTTCGGCATCTGCTTCGGCATGCAGATGGCGGTCGTCGAGGCGGCCCGCCATCTCGCCGGCATCGAAAAGGCCTCGTCGACCGAATTCGGCAAGACCGAGGAACCGGTCGTTGGCCTGATGACCGAGTGGATGAAGGGCAATGCGCTGGAAAAGCGCGCCGCTTCCGGCGACCTCGGCGGCACCATGCGTCTCGGCGCCTACCAGGCGGCGCTGAAGAAGGGCACCAAGATCGCCGAGATCTACGGCTCGACGGAAATCTCCGAGCGCCACCGCCACCGCTACGAGGTCAATGTCGACTACAAGGACCGGCTGGAAGCCTGCGGCCTGGTGTTCTCCGGCATGTCCCCCGACGGCCTCCTGCCGGAAACCGTCGAGTACCCGGACCACCCGTGGTTCATCGGCGTGCAGTACCACCCGGAACTCAAATCCCGCCCGCTCGAACCGCACCCGCTGTTCTCCAGCTTCATCGAAGCCGCCGTCGAGCAGAGCCGTCTGGTCTGAGATCGGCTTGGGTTTGCCTTCTCCCCGCCTGCGGGGAGAAGGTGGCGGCAGCCGCGTGAGGGGCCGCGGACCCGCCCTCATGCCGATGGCTTCCGTTGTGCGCCTTGGTGAGGCATTTCCCGAGGCCGCCTCGCGGCGACAGCCGCGACGTGCACCCTCATGCTGAGGTGCCCGAGCAGAGCGAGGGCCTCGAAGCATCCGGCGGCAGACTCCGACCCCACCGCACCCCATCCGCCCCCGCCCTTCGAGGGTCGCTTGCGCTCCCACCTCAGGGTGAGGGCTATCGTGGTGCGCCTTGGTGAAGGTATTCCCCAAGACCGCCTTGCGGCGAGAGCCGCCGACGTGTGCCCTCATGCTGAGGTGCCCTCGCAAAGCGAGGGCCTCGAAGCATCCAACTCCATGCACCGCCCTCATGCTGAGGTGCCTGGCCGCAGGCCAGGCCTCGAAGCATCCCGCCCCGAACGCCCCCCAGACGGGGAAGCCCAGCCCCAATTCCCCAGCAAATTCAGCGCTGACGCGCCCCATTCTTCCCCGCCCCCAGACACCGGCCCTAAACTGATCCCGTTCCGCCCTCGGATACACCACAAGGCGTTGTGGCGAGGCGGGGCCGGCGCGGGGTTTGGGGGAAAGACGCAAGAACCCAGACCTCGGGTCCGCGGAAAATGGTCTCCCCCTGGCGACGTGGGGGCAGGGTTAAGGGCTTTGGACGGCCCGAAACCTTGCCGGCCCTGACAGCGTGCCGGGAGCGCCTGTGTGGCGTGGCATGGTGGTAAGACCGGGTTGCCGAGGGTGTGCGGGCGTCCGCCGGTCAAAAACCGGGCCCGCCTGAAGAATCCCCGGCAAGGGCCGGCGCCGCAGAGAGGCCGAAGTCGCGGGCAAAAACCGCCGAACGGGGCGCCTTCGGGTGTCATTTGATTTTTTTACCTTACGCGGCAGCCGGAGGCGCCCCGTCCGCTCAGGTTCGACCTGGGCAAACGAAATGACAGCGGAACCGGAGGGCGGAGGCCTGACCGGCGTTTTAGGCTGGGCAAGAGGCCGGCCCCGGGTCGATCTCCCCCGTGAGGGGGAGATGTCCGGCAGGACAGAGGGGGCGAAGTTGCGCTGACATTGAAAAATGAAGGCCCCAAACTAGACCAAAGGCCAGCCTCGCGTTCGCAGTCACCCCCCTCTGTCGGCTACGCCGACATCTCCCCCTCAAGGGGGGAGATCGCCCGCCGCCGTCGGCGCAAAAGGATCAGCACTAGCGTCATCGCCGGAGGCAGAGGCAGGGCAAGGCCCTGCCGCCCGCAAACGCCGCCGTGCCGCCGTCATTGGATCATTCTTTCGCCACGCGCGTTGACCAAGCTCCACACCTGCATCGGCCCCTCGGCCTGCGCGGAAAATGCAAAGACAAGAAGGAATACAGGGATGAAGAAGACAATCACCACGGCGATCGCCGCACTGCCGGTCCTGCTCTCGGCCGGCATGGCCGTTTCCGCCGATGCGGTCACGGCACGCGAGCCGGTGCCGACCTATCAGGAAAGCGACCGGGTCGGCGGCGTGCGCATCGGCTACCTGACCTGCGATGTCGGCGGCGGCGTCGGTTATGTCATCGGCTCGGCCAAGCAGGCGGACTGCGTGTTCTCCTCCGCCATGGGCGGCGAGGCGCTCGACCGCTATAGCGGCACGATCCGCAAGATGGGCGTCGACATCGGCTTCACCACGCGCTCGAAGCTGGTCTGGGCGGTATTTGCCCCGACGGCCGGCTACCACCATGGCTCGCTCGGCGGCCTCTACCAGGGTGCAAGCGCCGAGGCGACCGTCGGTGCCGGCATCGGTGCCAATATCCTCGTCGGCGGCACGGCCGGCTCGATCCACCTGCAGACGGTGAGCGTCACCGGCCAGCTCGGCCTCAACCTCGCCGCCACCGGCACCTCCGTCACCCTGACGCCGGAGGGCTGAACCTCAGCCGAAAGCCGCCAGCACCGGCGCCAGCAGAAGGGCGCCGGCCGCGACCAGAATGACGGACAGGATGTTATGTAGACGCCTGCCTTCATCATGTCGGCCACCCGCAGTTCGCCGGTGGAAAAGACGATGGCATTCGGTGGGGTGGCGACCGGCAGCATGAATGCGCAGCTGGCGGCGAGTGCCACGGCGGACGCCAGCACCACCAGGTCGATACCGGTCGCCGCCGCCATTGTGGCGACGACCGGAAGCAGGGCGGCGACGGTTGCCGTATTGCTGGCAAGCTCGGTCAGCATCACGACCGTCAGCGTCAGCAGCAGGAGGAAGGCGAAGGGCGAGAGTCCGTCGATAGCGGCGAGCGCCGTGCCGATCCATTGGGCGAGCCCGCTGCGGTCCATCGCCGAGGCGAGCGAAAGCCCGCCGCCGAACAGCAGCAGCACGCTCCACGGGATCTGCTGGGCATCCTGCCAGCGCAACAGGAACTGGTGTCGACCGCCAAGTCCGTTCGGGATGAGGAAGAGGGCAACGGCACCAGTGAGCGCTATGCCCGGGTCGCTGAGGTATTCCAGCCCCCGAACACCGTTGAGCAGCGGGCGGATGATCCACAGTGCCGCCGCCAATGCAAAGACGATGGCGACGCGCCATTCGGCCGGGCTCATCGGTTCGTCGTCTGAAAGCTTCGACACCACATCGTCAGCCTTCATTGAGGCTGAGAATTCGGCGCTTACCGGGAAGGCGATCCGCGTCAGCACCAGCCATCCGAGCGGCAGGAATACGATGACCAGCGGAACTCCGACCGCAGCCCAGGCGGCGAAGGACAGGTCGATGCCATGGCTCTCGGCAAGATAGCCGGCCAGCAGCGCATTGGGCGGCGTGCCGATCAGCGTGCCCATGCCGCCGATGCTGGCGCCGTAGGCAAGGCCGAGCAGCAGGGCGCGGGAGAAGCGATGGACATTCCCGTCGTCCGTCCCATGGGCGTCGGCAAGCGCTGCAATGACCGAGGTGGCGACCGGCAGCATCAGCACAACGGCGGCCGTGTTGCTGATTCCCATGGAGATCGTGCCGGTGGCGACCATGAATCCCAACACCAGGCGGCGCGGTTCGGTGCCGATGGCGCTGACCACCGAATAGGCCAGGCGCCGGTGCAGCCCCCAGCGCTTGATGCCGGCGGCCAAAAGGAAGCCGCCGAGGAAAAGGAAGACCAGCGGATTGGCATAGGGTGTAGCCGCGCCGGCGATGTCGCCTCCGCCTATCAGCGGCAGGAGAACGAGCGGCAGGAGCGCGGTGACGCCGATCGGTATCGGCTCCGTCGACCACCAGATCGCCATCAGAAGCGCCAGCCCGAGCGTATGCCAGCCTTGCGCCGACAGGCCGGCGGGCGGCTCCATGATGAGTGTCAGAAGCAGGACCGCCGCACCGGCGACGAGACCGATCAGGGCCGACGGGGCCATCAGGCCGGGCTGCGGATGCTGGTCTGGGGTGTTCGGCGCGTCCCCCATGCGACGCCTCAACGCGCGATCATGCGCAGCAGCAATACCGGTGTCTCTGCGCCGACCGGCAGATCGGGCGCATGCGGCGGGCGGACGATCAGGCAGTCGGAGCGGGCAAAGATCTTCATCATCGACGAATCCTGCTTGCCGTAACTCTCCACCAGAAGGGTTCCGTCCGCATCGCGGGACAGCCGGGCGCGCAGATAGTCCTGGCGCTTGTCGTTGGCGGCAAGCACGGTCGAGGTGCGCGCCACAGACAGTCGGGACAGGGGTGGGCGTCCGGTGAGCTTCGCCAGCAGCGGCTCCATGAACAGCAGTCCGCAGACCATGGACGAAACGGGGTTGCCGGGCAGGCCGAGCACACGCATACCGCCGAGTTCGCCGACCATCAGCGGCTTGCCGGGACGCATGGCGATCTTCCAGAAATCGAGGCGCATGCCGGCGGCCACCAGCGTCGACTGGACGAGATCGTGGTCGCCGACCGAAGCGCCGCCGAGCGTGACGAGAATGTCGGCCCCGCAGGCCCTCGCCTTGTCGACGGAGGCGGTGATCGCCGCGCGGTCGTCGCCGACGATGCCGAGATCGATGACCTCAGCCCCGGCCTGGCGGGCAAGCGCCGCGATGCCAAACGTGTTGGAGCCGATGATCTGGTGCGGGCCGGGCTGTTCGCCGGGCGACACCAGTTCGTCGCCGGTGGCAAGGATGGCCACGCGTGGCCTGACAAAGACCTCGACGGTCGCATGGTTCATCGCCGCGACCAGCATCAGGCGGGAGAAGTCGAGCTGTTCGCCGGCCTTCAGCACGGTTTCGCCCTCGGCGAAATCCTGGCCGCGCGGGCGGATATGCCGGCCGAGCGTCACCGGGAACGTGGTGCGGATCGCCTGGCCTTCGAGCTTCTCGGCATCCTCCTGGATGAGGATGGCGTCGGCGCCGGCCGGCACCGGTGCGCCGGTGAAGATGCGCACCGTCTCGCCCGGACCGACCGTGCCGTCGAAACCATGGCCCGCCGCCGCGGTGCCGATCACCTTGAGGACCGCGCCGGGCTCGGGCGCGTCGGCGGCGCGTAGCGCATAGCCGTCCATCGCCGAGGCATCGAACGGCGGCTGGGTCAGGCGGGCCTGGATACCGGCGCTCAAGATGCGGCCGTCGGCTTCGCCAAGCGCCAAGGTCTCGCTGCGGGCGAGGGGGGCGGTGGCATCCAGCAGTCGGCGCTGGGCTTCCTCGACCGAAAGGAGCGACATCAGCGGGCCTCCGGATGGCGGAAGGTGCCAGACTTGCCGCCGGTTTTCTCGATGAGCCTGACGCCACCGATCTCCATCGCCTTGTCGACCGCCTTGGCCATGTCGTAGATCGTCAGGCAGGCAACCGAGACGGCGGTCAGCGCCTCCATCTCGACGCCGGTCTTGCCGGTCAGCTTGGCGGTGACCGTGACGCGCAGGCCGGGCAGGTCCGCGTCTTCCGCGATGTCGACGATGACCTTGGTCAGCATCAGCGGATGGCAAAGCGGTATGAGGTTCGACGTCTGCTTGGCCGCCATGATGCCGGCGATGCGGGCGGTGGCGATCACGTCGCCCTTCTTGGCATTGCCGGAGCGGATCACCTCGAGCGTCGCTGGTGCCATCCGGACATAGCCCTCGGCGGTGGCGCTACGGGCCGTCTCGGCCTTGTCGCCGACATCCACCATATGCGCCTCGCCCGAGGCGGTGATGTGGGTGAGATCGCCCATCAGGCGACCTGTGCCGGAGGCTGGCCGGTCAGCAACAGGCGGGTGGCCGCGGCGACATCCTGCTGGCGCATCAGGCTCTCGCCGACGAGGAAGGTGGTAACGCCGCAGGCTTCCAGCCGCTTGCAGTCGTCGAAGGCGAAGATGCCGCTCTCGCCGACCAGCAGTCGGTCGGCCGGCACCATGGGGGCCAGACGCTCGCTGACCGAAAGACTGACCTCGAAGGTGCGCAGATTGCGGTTGTTGATGCCGATCATCGGTGAGGCGAGTCTCAGCGCGCGCTCCAGTTCCGCCTCGTCATGCACCTCGATCAGCACGTCCATGCCAAGCGCGAACGCGTCGCCCTCGAGGCGCTTCGCCTCGTCGTCGGAAAGCGATGCCATGATCAGCAGGATGCAGTCGGCGCCGTGGGCCCGGGCTTCGAACACCTGATAGGTCTCGAACATGAAATCCTTGCGGAGTGCCGGAAGGCCGCAGGCCGCTCGCGCCTCAACGAGATAGTCGAGCGAGCCCTGGAAGCTCGGCGTATCGGTCAGCACCGAGAGGCAGGCGGCACCGCCCGCTTCGTAGGCGGCGGCGAGCGCCGGCGGATCGAAATCCGCGCGGATCAGGCCCTTGGACGGGCTTGCCTTCTTGATCTCGGCGATCAGGCCGAATTCGCCGGCGTCGCGGCGTACAGTCAGGGCGCGATAGAAGCCGCGCGGAGCGGGCTGATCGGCGGCAGCCGCCTTCAGCTCGGCGATCGGCCGCGCGGCTTTGGCGGCGGCGATCTCCTCGCGCTTATAGGTTTCGATACGCTTGAGGATGTCCGCCATGGCCGTCAGTCCCGTGGTGCCTGGTTGGAAACCGCGATCAGCTTGTCCAGAGCGGCTGCGGCAGCGCCGCTGTCGATCGAACGGCTGGCAAGCTCCATGCCCTCGCGGACCGTGTCGGCCTTGCCTGCCACAATCAGGGCCGCGGCGGCGTTGCAGAGCGAGACGTCGCGATAGGGATTGCGGGCGCCGGCCAGGACTTCGCGAAGCGCTGCGGCATTGACCTCGCCGTCGCCGCCGCGGATCGCCTCGAGCGGCACGGTCGGAACGCCGAAATCGTCCGGTCTCAGTTCGAAGGTGGTGATCTCGCCGTTCTTCAGCGCGGCGACCTGGGTCGGGCCGGTGGTGGTCACTTCGTCGAGGCCGCTGCCGTGGACGACCCAGGCGCTTTCGAGACCGAGGTCGCGCAGCGCTTCGGCGCCCGGCACCAGCCATTCCGGCGAGAAAACGCCGAACAGCTGGCGCTTGACATTGGCGGGACTCGACAGCGGACCGACGATGTTGAAGATCGTGCGGGTGCCGAGTTCGACGCGGGCCGGCCCGACATGGCGCATGGCCGGGTGGTGCAGCTGGGCGAACATGAAGCCGATGCCGGCCTCGCGGATGCAGCGGGAGATGGTCTCCGGATCGATGTCGAGCCGCACGCCGAGCGCCGACAGGCTGTCGGCGGCACCGGATTTCGAACTCAGGGCGCGGTTGCCGTGCTTGGCGACCGGCACGCCGGAGCCGGCGACGATCAGCGCCGCCAGGGTCGAGATGTTGTAGGTGTTGGTACCGTCGCCGCCTGTGCCGACGATGTCGATGGCATCGGCCGGGGCGTCGACGGGGATCATCTTGGTGCGCATGATCGAGACGGCACCGGCGATCTCGTCGACGGTCTCGCCGCGCACCCGCAGTGCCATCAGGAAGCCGCCGATCTGGGCCATGCTGGCCTCGCCGGACATCAGCACCTCGAAGGCTTCGCTGGCCTCCTGACGCGTCAGGGACTGCCGCGTGGCGATCTTGGCGATAAAGGGCTTCAGGCCGGACATCTTCCTTGTTCCCTTCGCCTCAGCGCACCATTGCCTGTTCGGCAAGCTGCTGGTTGATCGTCACGCCGTATTCGTCCTGCAGGCGCCGGACCATCTGGTCGAGGATGTCGTCGCCGGCCGCCTTGGCGATCTCGGTGATCTGGGCATCGTCGTTGACCAGCGCATCGCTCGTCGGCTGATCCTTGACGTCGGTCACCTTGAGCAGGATCTGGGTCTCCGGATCGCCGCCCGGCGCGCTGCCGACCGTGCCGACCGGGCCGCTGAAGGCGGCGGTGACGGCGGCCGTGCCGAGGACGGCGTCGTCGGTCTGGCGACGGATGCCGGCCTTGCTCTCGACCGCGATGCCGAGTTCGGTGGCGATGGCTTCGAGCGTCTCGCCCTTGACGGCGCGTTCCTTCAGGCTCTCGGCGCGGGCGCCGAGCGCGATCTTCTGCTGTTCGGCGATCCAGTCTGCGGTGGCCTTCTCACGCACTTCGTCGAGCGTGCGGTCGCGCTCGGCAATGATGTCCTTCACCTCGAGCCAGATATAGCCGTCATTGCCGATATTGACCGGCAGGGCCTCGACGCCGACATCGGTCTGGAAAACTTCGGCAAGCAGGGCTGCGCGCTCCGGCAGGTTCGGGACGTCGACTTCCTTCTCGTCCTTGCCGTTGCTGTCGGCGGCCTTGACGGTGATCGGCTTGAGCTTCAGCTCGGTGGCGGCCTCCTCGAGGGTCGAGCCGCCGGCGCGCAGGTCCTCGAACTGGTCATGCACGGTGGCGATGTCCTCGATCGCGGCGGCCTCGGCCAGCGCTTCGCGGATCTCCTCCTTCACCTCTTCGAGCGGCTTGGTGCGGCCTTCCTTGATGTTGGTGATGCGCAGGATGACCGGGCCGAGCGCGCCGTCGATGACGTCGGTCGTCGCGCCTTCCTTGGTGACGGCGAAGGCGGCGTCGGCGAGCACCGGATCGGGCAGCTTGTCGTGCGAGAATTCGCCGAGCAACACGTCGCTGGCGGTCTTGCCCTGGTCGGTGACCAGCTGGTCGAAGGTCGTGCCGGCCTTGAGTTCGGCGGCGGCGGCATCGGCCATTTCGCGGTTCTCGAAGCTCAGCTGTTCGATCGTGCGGGTGCCGGCGATCTCGTAGTTCTTCTTGTGGGCCTCGTAATCCTGGCGGATCGCCTCGTCGGAGATCGCCGCCTTGTCGGCGATGTCGGAGGGCTCGAGCTTCACATAGGAGAAGCTGCGGTATTCGGGGGCGCGGTAGCGGGCCTTGACGGTTTCGAACCAGGCGGCGAGCGTCGCTTCGTCCGGCGCCTTGATCGGGTCGATATTGGCGTTGGTCAAAAGCAGGTAGCTCAGGTCGCGGGTTTCGTCGCGGTGGGCCTTGAGCGCGTCGACCAGCGTCTTCGGCGCCACGAATCCGTCCGAGGTCGCTTCGACGACCTGGCTGCGCACGGCGACCTTGGAGCGCTCGAGGATATAGTCGTCCTCGCGCAGGCCGGCATTGCGCAGCCGTGCGGTGAAGAGATTGCGGTCGAACTGGCCGGTCTCCGACTTGAAGGCCGGGTCCTCGGCGATGAGCTGGGCCAGGCGGTCCTTGGAAAGGCCGAGATTCATGTCTTCCGACAGCTGGTCGAGGGCTGCGCCGGCGGAAAGCTGGGCATAGACCTGACTCTCGACGCCGAGGCCCTTGGCCTGCTCGGTGGTGAGCTTCACGCCGAAGCGTCGGCCGAGGTCGGCGAGCTGACGCTGATAGGCGAGGCTGAACTCGCTGGCCGACACCTGCTGGTCGCCGACGGCGATGACGGTATCCGATGCGGAGTTGAAGAGGGATGCGGAGATGCCCCAGATCCCGAAGGATGCGACCAACAAGAGCATCAGCACTTTTGCGACCACGGTGTGGGCAGCTTTTCTCAGAACTTCCATCATCGGAACTAATTCACCTCATTACAGCTCTTCGCAGACGGCGAAGCGGTTGACGTTCCTTAGAACAAACCGCCGCGGAAATGAAGGGATGTTCGGCGAAAAGGCGCCGACAGAGACGGTCGCGACGCGGAGCGCGCGAGGCAGACCGTAAACGTTCGCCGCACCGGCCGGCCGAGGCGTGTGCTCGGATCCCCATTCACAATGTCGCGGTACCATCGGCATGAATATCGGGTACAACAAAACCGACGGCTTCAGGCCGTCGTCGAACATGCGGGGCAGGGATGGCGGAGACGAATGGCATGATGGGTGAGGGGCCTGCGACGGCGATGGGGCTCAGCAGCGCCGAAGCCGCGCGTCAGATGGAGAAGTTCGGCGAGAACCGCCTGCCGGTCGCCGGCAGCCCGTCCTTCATCAAGGTGCTGGCGCTGCAGTTTCTGAGCCCGCTCATCTATATCCTGATGGCCTCGGCAGCGCTTTCGACCATCATCAGCGAGATCACCGACGCGCTGTTCATCGCCACCGTGCTGATCGTCAACGGCATCATCGGCGCGATCCAGGAATATTCCGCCGGCAAGTCAGCCGAGGCGCTGCGGGCGCTGGAACAGCCGCATGCGACGGTTATTCGCGACGGCCAGCGGCAGGTGATCGATGCGGCCGGCCTCGTGCCCGATGATCTCGTCATGCTCGAATCCGGCGAACGCGTGCCGGCCGACATCCGCCTGATCGAGGCAAGCGGCCTGCAATGCGACGAGGCGGCGCATACCGGCGAGTCGCGCGCGGTGGCGAAGGAAGCGGGCGATCCGGTCTTTGCCGGAACGATCGTCACCCGGGGCCGGGCCCGCGGTCTGGTCGTCGCCACCGGCAGCCAGACCGAACTCGGTCGGATCGCCGGCGCCATCCAGGAGCGCTCGACCGCCAAGCCGCCGCTGATGATCCGCATGGAGGATTTCACCCGTCTGATCGCGGTCGCCGTCGGTGTCGCCATAGTCTTCCTCGTCGCCGTCGGTCTGTGGCGCCAGATGCCGCTCGGCGGACTGCTCACCATGTCGATCGGTCTTGCCGTCAGTGCCATTCCAGAGGGGCTGCCGATCGCCATCACCGTGGCGCTCGCCATCAGCATGCGCCGCATGGCCAAGGTCAATGTCGTGGTACGCAACCTGCCGGCGGTCGAATCGCTCGGCTCCTGCACCATGATCGCCACCGACAAAACCGGTACGCTGACGCTGAATGAGCTGACGGTGACCGATATCCGCCTGCCCGACGACACGCACTGGCTGTTCGACACCGGCGTCGATCCGGTCGCCGGCGGCATTCGCAGCCATGACGGCGAGCACGATGTGCCGAGCCCGGCCGTCCAGCGCCTGCTGCGCGCCGCGACCCTGCCCAACGAGGGAGAGCTGGCGCGAAACGGCGACGGCGGCTTCGATCCGATGGGCGACACGGTCGATATCGCGCTGCTGGCCGCTGCGCACAAGGGCGGTGTCAGCAAGAGCGACCTGATGGAGCGCTACCGCCTGGAAAAGCGCATCCCCTACGAGCCGGAGCTGAAATACGCCGCCTCGTTCCACGTAGATGCCGACCATCTGCACATCTTCGTCAAGGGCGCGCCGGAAATGCTGCTCAGCATGTGCGGCACGATGCAGGTGGGTGACCGGGCGGTTCCTGTCGACCACGATCTCTTGCATCGGCAGATGGATGCGATGACCCGCAAGGGCTTGAGGGTCCTGGCCTTTGCCGAGGGGCGAATGGCGCATACGCTGAACGGCGACTATGGCGACCACATGCTGATCGACCTGAATTTCCTCGGCTTCACTGGCATGCAGGACCCGATCCGCCCGGAAGTGCCGGCCGCACTCGCCGCCTGCCGCACCGCCGGCATCGAGGTTGTGGTGATCACCGGCGACGATCCGCGCACCGCAACCGCGATCGCCACCGAGGCCGGACTGGTGTTCAAGCCCGAGGACGTGGCGACCGGCGAACAAGTGGCGGCGGCGATGGCGGTCGGTGAACAGGCGCTCGACGCGCTCACAAGGCATGTGCGCATTTTCGCCCGGGTGAAGCCTGACCACAAGCTCGCCATCGTGCGGTCGCTAGCCCGCAACGGCCATTATGTGGCGGTGACCGGCGACGGCGTGAACGATGCGCCTGCACTCAAGCATGCCCATGTCGGGGTCGCCATGGGGCGGGCCGGAACGGATGTCGCCAAGGAGAGCGCCGACATCATCCTGACCGACGACAATTTCGCCTCCATCGTCGCCGGCATCCGTGAGGGCCGGGTCGCCTACAGCAATATCCGCAAGGTGGTCTTCATGCTGGTGTCGACGGGGGCGGCCGAAGTGCTGCTTTTCCTGCTGGCGATGATTCTCGGCACGCCGATGCCGCTCACGGCGGTGCAGCTTCTGTGGCTCAACCTCGTCACCAACGGCGTGCAGGACATTGCCCTGGTGACCGAGCCGGCGGAGGGCGACGAACTCGCGCGGCCGGTGCGCAAGCCCGAGGAATCACTGTTCGACCGGTTGATGGTCCGTCGCATCGTCGTGGCGACGCTGCTGATGGGCTGCGGCGGGTTCGGGCTGTTCTACTGGCTGATCTCGACCGGCGTCAGCGAGTTCACCGCGCGCAACCTGCTGCTGGTGCTGTTCGTGCTCTTCGAGAACTTCCAGTGCTTCAACAGCCGCTCGGAGCGTCGCTCGGTGTTTCGCCAGTCGCTCGCCTCCAATCCCTTCCTGCTGGTCGGGGTCATCGGTTCGCAGGCGCTGCATCTGGGAGCAATGTATGTGCCGGGACTGAACGGCCTGCTCGGCATTACCCCGATCACGCTCAACGACTGGCTCCTCCTGATGGCGCTCGCTTCCAGCCTGCTGGTGGTGAGCGAGATCGAGAAGGTCATCTATCGCCGGCAACTGGCCGCGCGGCCCTGACGCACGGCGGCTTGCTCTGGCAATGAAAAAGGGCCGGCGGAAAACCGCCGGCCCTTGCATCTGGATGGTCCTGGAAGCGCTTAGCGCTTGGTGACCGGAACGTAGTCGCGCTGCGGCGCGCCGGTGTAGAGCTGGCGCGGACGGCCGATGCGCTGCTGCGGATCCTCGATCATCTCGTTCCACTGGGCGATCCAGCCGACGGTGCGGGCGAGCGCGAAGAGAACGGTGAACATGGTCGTGGGGAAGCCGAGCGCGCGCAGCGTGATGCCGGAATAGAAGTCGACGTTCGGGTAGAGCTTCTTTTCCTTGAAGTAGGGGTCGTTGAGCGCGATCTTCTCGAGCTCCAGTGCCACCTGCATCAGCGGATCGTCCGAATGGCCGGTCGCTTCCAGCACTTCGTACATGGTCTTCTGCATGATCTTGGCGCGCGGGTCGTAGTTCTTGTAGACGCGGTGGCCGAAGCCCATCAGGCGGAACGGGTCGTTCTTGTCCTTGGCGCGGGCGATGTATTCCGGGATACGATCGACGGTACCGATTTCCTGCAGCATGTTGAGCGCCGCTTCGTTGGCGCCGCCGTGGGCAGGGCCCCAGAGGCAGGCGATGCCGGCCGCGATGCAGGCGAACGGGTTGGCGCCCGACGAGCCGGCGAGACGCACGGTCGAGGTCGAGGCGTTCTGCTCATGGTCGGCGTGCAGGATGAAGATGCGATCCATGGCACGGGCCAGAACCGGGTTCACCTTGTACTCGTCACAGGGAACCGCGAAGCACATGTGCAGGAAGTTGGCGGCGTAGTCGAGATTGTTCTTCGGGTAAACGAAGGGCTGGCCGATATGGTACTTGTAGGCCATGGCGGCGATCGTCGGCATCTTGGCGATCATGCGCAGCGAGGCGACCATGCGCTGGTGCGGATCGGTGATGTCGGTCGAGTCGTGGTAGAAGGCCGACAGCGCGCCGACCGTGCCGACCATGACGGCCATCGGATGGGCGTCGCGGCGGAAGCCGGTGAAGAACTTGCTCATCTGCTCGTGCACCATGGTGTGGTGCGTGACGCGATAGTCGAAGTCCTTCTTCTGGGCTGCGGTCGGCAGTTCGCCGTAGAGCAGCAGATAGCAGACTTCGAGGAAGTCGCCCTTCTCGGCCAGCTGTTCGATCGGATAGCCGCGATGCAGCAGCACGCCTTCATCGCCGTCGATATAGGTGATCTTGGATTCGCAGGACGCCGTGGACGTAAAGCCCGGGTCGTAGGTGAACGCGCCGGTGTGCTTGTACAGGGCGCCGATGTCGATGACGTCCGGGCCGATCGTGCCGGCCTTGACGGTCAGGTCGACCGACTTTTCCCCGAGTTTCAAAGAAGCGCTTTTGTCCGTCATGCTAATCCTCCGGAATTGGCGGTTAGGCGTCCGAAAGGGCGCCTTGGGTTTAAGCGTAGGGATGTAGCTATATGATCCGGAAGTTAATGCCAAGCTATCCAAAGGGCAAATTGTGCATCGCGAAAGCAGGCACAAGATGAAATAATCGGCGTTAAATCGATTGAATGATTTTGGCGCGAAAATGCTTTTCCGCGCACGTATAGCTTGTTAGATTTGACGTCTTGGGAGCCGCCTCGTTTTCGGGGCGGAATCGGCGCCGGGCAGGGCGTCTGGGGGGCGGCAAGTGACGGTGGTGGCCGACCGGGAAGCCGTGCGCATCGAGGGGGCGGACACGTTTCCGCCGCCGGTGACGGCGCTCGTCCCGACCCCGCCGACGGCCCTGCGAGGACTGCCGACGGCCGGCCTCGCCGTTCGCATGCGCGAAAGGCTGCAAAGGGTTGCCGAGGGCTTCGAAGGGGCGCTCAGGCGCGAGCACGACCACGGCCATTTCTTCCATTTCGTGCCGGTGTTTCTCGGCACGGGCGCGGTGCTCTGGTTCTGCCTCGGGCAACCGCCGCCGACCCTGGCACTCGCGGTCTTGTGCTGCGCCAGCATTGGCGTCAGTCTGCTGCTCTCGGGCCGCAACCCGATCGGTTGCCGGCTAACCACGGTGGCCGCCCTCGTGCTGGCCGGCATGTTGCTGGCCGACTTCGAGGCGCGGCGCCGGGCTACCACCATGCTCGACAGCGGGGTGACGACGGTGGTGACCGGGGTGGTGGAGCGGCGGGAGGCGGGCGCCAAGGGAGAGTGGCGCTATGTGGTGCGGCTGACATCGACGGCAGAGCCGCGTCTGCGCCGTGCTCCGGAGCGTGTGTCGCTGCTGGCGCGGGGCAAGGGACCGCCGGCCATGCTCGGCGACCTGCTGACGGGACGGGCCCGCCTGTCGCCGCCGTCTGGGCCGGCGCTTCCGGGCCTCAACGATTTCTCCTTCGCCAGCTATTTCGACGGCATCGGCGCCGTCGGCTTCTTCCTCGGCGCGCCGCGCGGGCTGGGCCCCGGACCGGACGAGCAGAGTTTGTGGGCGGCGACCGAACGGCAGCTGTTTTCCGTGCGTGACGGCATATCGACGCGCATCCGCCGCGTGATCGGCGGCGATCCGGGCGCCTTTGCCGCCTCAATCATCACCGGCGAGCGGCGATCGATGTCCAGGGACGCGACCGAGGCGCTGCGGCTCTCGGGCCTTGCCCATATCACGGCGATTTCGGGGCTCAACATGGCGCTCGCCTCCGGCATCTTCTTCGTCGGGCTGCGCATGGCGCTCAGCCTCTTGCCGGGGCTCGCCCAGGCCGTTCCGATCAAGAAGATCGCCGCGGCCGGCGCGCTGCTCGCGGCCTTCGCCTATCTGATGATCTCCGGCTACCAGGTCTCGGCCGTCCGGGCCTTCCTGATGACGGCGATCATGCTGGTCGCCGTGCTGTTCGACCGGCCAGCGATCAGCCTGCGCAACCTGGCGCTGGCGGCGATAGTCATCATTGCCACCACGCCGTCGGCGGTGATGGGACCGAGTTTCCAGATGTCGTTTGCCGCCACCGCGGCGCTCATCGCCGGCTATGCGGCATGGCGCGCCCGGCCACGGTGGAACCCCGGCCTGAGGCTGAGCTTCCCGGGGGCGAGATTCCTCGGCGAGGGCGGCAAGCTGATGGCCGGCACCTTCCTCACCTCGCTGATCGGTGGGCTGTCGACGGCGATCTTCGCCATCGCCCATTTCCACCGGCTGGCGCCGCACGGGCTGGAGGCCAATCTCGCCGCCATGCCGATCATCTCGATCCTGGTGATGCCGGCGGGACTGGTCGCCATGCTGCTGATGCCCTTCGGCCTCGACGCCCCGTTCCTGTTGCTGATGGGCATCGGGCTCGAATGGGTGCTGGTGATCGCCCATGGCGTCGCCGGCTGGGGCGAGGCGATCGGTTTCACCCGTATGCCCGGCTGGTTCCTGCCTGTCGCCTCAATCGGTCTTCTGCTGATGACGCTGCTGCGTAGCTGGCTCCGGCATGCCGGCTCGGTCCTGCTCGCGGCGGTCATCGCGGCGGCGGCGCTGGCGCCGAACAAACCTTCGGTCGACGTGCTGATCGCGGAGGACGGCCGCCTCGTCGGGCTGCGCCTGTCGCAGCAGAGCCTCGCCACCAACCGGACGCGCCCGCCGCGCTTCATCTTCGAGCAATGGCAGGCGGCGCTCGGTATCGGCGAACATCTCGGGCCAATTGATCTCGGCAAGGCGGCGACCGGTCTTCCGGCCGTTGCGGAAGCACCGGCGCCGGACGCTCCGCTGGCCAAGTCCGTGCCGCAGACGACTATGCCGCCGGACCGAAAAGCGCCAAAATGGTCGGAGGACGATCTGCGCAAGGCGCGCGAACGCATGCGCGTCGCGTTGAAGGAAGCAGGCGAGGGCCGGTTTGTCTGCGAAAGCAAGAGCTGGTGCGTGGCGCGGCTCGGCAGCGGCTGGACGATCGCCACGGTGGAGGAAGCAGCCTTCGTCGGCGGCGCCTGCGACGTGGCCGATATCGTCGTATCGGCGCGGCGGGTGGCGTTCTCGTCCTGCCGCTCGGGCGCCCGGCTGTTCACGGCCGAGAGCCTGCGTCGCAGCGGCGCGGTGGAGCTATGGCTAGGAGACCGAAAGGCGCGCGACATGCGCGTGACCGCGTCGTTCTCCGGAGACTATCGGCCTTGGTCCGTCCATCGCCTCTATGACTGGCGAAGCGACAGTTTTCGGGCCGATCCCGTGCCCGACGGCGCCGTTCCCTCAACGCCGGCTGGCCATGCCGGCGGCCCTTCGGCCGCCGAGGATGTCAGTGATAGCGGCGAATGAGGCCGACCAGCTTGCCCTGGATCTTCACCCGGTCGGGGCCAAAGATGCGCGTCTCGTAGGCCGGGTTCGCGGCTTCCAGCGCGATCGATGCGCCGCGGCGGCGGAAGCGCTTCAGCGTCGCTTCCTCGTCGTCGACCAAGGCGACGATGATGTCGCCGGGATTGGCGTTGGAGGCGTTGCGGATGATGACCGTGTCGCCATCCAGGATGCCGGCCTCGATCATCGAATCACCCTTGACCTCGAGCGCATAGTGCTCGCCGGCGCCGAGCATCTCGGCGGGCACGGTGATGTCATGGGTGTTGTTCTGGATCGCCGAGATCGGCACGCCCGCGGCGATGCGGCCCATGACGGGCACGCTGACGGAATTCGACGGCTCCTCGACCGCCTTCGGTGCGACGGGCGGCGTCTTGCCGAGACTGCCTTCAATGACGCTGGGGGAGAAGCCGCGGCGCGGCTGCAGGCTCGGCGAATAGGCTTCCGGAAGCTTGATCACCTCCAGCGCGCGGGCCCGGTTCGGCAGGCGGCGGATGAAGCCGCGTTCTTCCAACGCCGTGATCAGGCGGTGGATGCCGGACTTGGAGGCGAGGTCGAGCGCGTCCTTCATTTCGTCGAAGGAGGGCGGAACGCCCGATTCCTTCATCCGTTCGTGGATGAACAGAAGCAGTTCCTGTTGCTTGCGCGTCAGCATGTTCGGAGCCCCAATTGGTGAAACAAATACGGAACATACACTATATGTTCCATTTGTGTTCCGCAAGTGCCTAAGATTCCGTGAAGTGTGCAGTGCGAAATGGAAGTCTTTACGAAACGGCCGGGACGAGACACAGACCAGGGCGGTCGTGCGCGCAGCGACGGACTCCGACTTCGGACGCCAGCTTGCCAATCCGGATCAAATGGCGCAAATCTCCGCGCGATCACGCCCGCCGACGAGAGGTGTCGAATGTCCGAACTGAACAAGCCGCGGGGTCTCGACCACCTCGTCCTTCCCGTCCTGTCGCTCGAGGCGGCGCGACTGCGCCTGACCGAGCTGGGATTCACCGTGGCGCCCGATGCGCGCCATCCGTTCGGCACGGAGAACGCCTGCGTGTTCTTCGGCGACGACACCTATCTCGAGCCGCTGGCGGTCGCCAGCCGCGAGGAATGCGAAGCGGCGGCCAAGGCCGGCAACATGTTCGTGGCCCGCGACCAGGCCTTCCGTTTCCGCAACGGCCCGGAAGGGCTGTCGGCGATCGTCGTCAAGACCGAAGACGGGGAGGCGGACCATCGGCGTTTCGTCGCCGAGGGCTTTTCCGGCGGTCCGATTCTACATTTCGAACGCATGTTCAAGATGGCGGACGGATCAGAGGTCCTGGGCGGTTTCAAGCTCGCCTTTGCCGCCGACCTGCGGGCGCCCGACTTCTTCCTCTTTGCCTGCGAACGGGTCAATCCGCTGCCGGCCGACCGTGGCGCGCTGGCGCGGCACGAGAACGGCGCGCTCGGCCTGTCGACCGTCGTGCTCGGCGAGGATAATCCGAGCGATTTCCAATATCTGCTGGAAGAGGTGTTCGAGCAGCGCACGGTCGAGGCGCATTCCTTCGGGCTGTTGCTGCAATCGGCCAATGTCGCGATCGAGGTACTGACGCCGGCCGGGCTTTCGGGCTATTTCGGCCTCGACACCGAGAATGGCGGACGCGGGCTCAAGGGCCGGCTGATCGTCGTCAAGGTCGCCGATATCGGCGTGACAGAGCGGCTTCTCGCTGGTAAGGGCATCGCATTCAGCCGCCGCGGCGCGCGCCTGATCGTTCCGCACGAGGCGGGGCAGGGCGTGCCCTTCGCATTCGAGGAGGTTTCATGAGCAATCCGACAAATTCCGAAGTCGTCGTCGGTGACGGCACCGCCAAGGCGGTCTTCTCCAATTCCAAGCGATTCTCGCTGATTGCCGGCCCCTGCCAGATGGAGAGCCGCGACCATGCCTTCATGATCGCCGGCCAGCTTTCGGAGATCTGCGGCGAACTCGGCCTCGGCCTCGTCTACAAGTCGTCCTACGACAAGGCGAACCGCACCTCGCTTTCGGCCGAGCGCGGCATTGGCCTGGAAAAGGCGATGGAAGTCTTTGCCGACCTCAAGAAGGAATACGGCTTCCCGGTGCTGACCGACGTGCACACAGAAGAGCACTGCCGGCTCGTCGCACCGACCGTCGACGTCCTGCAGATCCCGGCCTTCCTCTGCCGCCAGACCGATCTCCTGGTGGCCGCAGCCCAGACCGGCCGCGTGATCAACGTCAAGAAGGGCCAGTTCCTCGCCCCCTGGGATATGAAGAACGTGCTCAACAAGCTGAACGCGAGCGGCAACCCGAACGTGCTTCTGTGCGAGCGCGGCGCCTCGTTCGGCTACAACACGCTGGTGTCCGACATGCGCGCGCTGCCGATCATGGCGGCCATGGGCGCTCCGGTGGTCTTCGACGCCACCCATTCGGTGCAGCAGCCCGGCGGCCAGGGCGGCTCCTCGGGTGGCCAGCGCGAATTCGTCGAGACGCTGGCGCGCGCTGCCGTCGCCGTCGGGGTTGCCGGCCTGTTCATCGAGACTCACCAGGATCCGGACAATGCCCCGTCGGACGGTCCGAACATGGTGCCGATCAGCCAGATGAAACGCCTGCTGGAAAAGCTGCTGGCCTTCGACGCGATCGCCAAGGCCGCCTGACCCGCGATCAAGCGACTATCATCCATGTGGACGCCGGCCCTTGGGCCGGCGTTTTGCATTGGGACTGACGTCGGCATTGCCTTTCGGCATCTGTCATGCCGCTGCCATTGTATTTTCCGCATCATCGATTAAGACAGGCCATCCTCAATCCCCACCCAAAAGCAGGGAGGCTCCCATGACTGCCATCACCGACATTATCGGCCGCGAAATTCTCGACAGCCGCGGCAATCCGACCATCGAGGTCGATGTCTATCTCGAAGACGGCAGCATGGGCCGTGCAGCCGTTCCGTCGGGCGCCTCCACCGGCGCACACGAAGCCGTCGAACTGCGTGACGGCGGCAGCCGCTATCTCGGCAAGGGTGTCGAGAAGGCCGTCGAGGCCGTCAACACCGAGATCTTCGATGCGATCGGCGGTCTCGAAGCCGAAAACCAGATCCAGATTGACAATCTGATGATTGAACTGGACGGCACGGCGAACAAGTCGCGCCTCGGCGCCAATGCCATCCTCGGCGTTTCGCTCGCCATCGCCAAGGCCGCCGCCGAAGCCACCGGCCTGCCGCTCTACCGCTATGTCGGCGGCCCCAACGCTCATCTGCTGCCCGTGCCGATGATGAACATCATCAATGGCGGCGCGCATGCCGACAATCCGATCGACTTCCAGGAATTCATGATCATGCCGGTCGGCACCGACAATATGCGCGACGCCGTGCGCATGGGCTCGGAAGTCTTCCACACGCTGCGCAAGGAACTGGCGGCCCAGGGCCACAACACCAATGTCGGCGACGAAGGCGGTTTCGCTCCGGGCCTGAAGAGCGCGCCGGAAGCCCTCGACTTCATCATGAAGTCGATCGAGAAGGCCGGCTACCGTCCGGGCGAGGACATCTACCTGGCGCTCGACTGCGCCTCGACTGAGTTCTTCAAGGATGGCAAGTATGTGATGGAAGGCGAGGGCCGCACGCTCGAGCCGGAAGCCATGGCCGACTATCTCGCCGAACTGGCCGCCAAGTATCCGATCATCTCGATCGAAGACGGCATGGCCGAAGACGACTGGGACGGCTGGAAGGCGCTGACCGACAAGATCGGCAATTCGTGCCAGCTGGTTGGCGACGACCTGTTCGTCACCAATTCGTCCCGCCTGCGCGACGGCATCAAGATGGGTGTCGCCAACTCCATCCTCGTCAAGGTCAACCAGATCGGCTCGCTGACGGAAACGCTCGACGCTGTCGAAACGGCGCACAAGGCCGGCTACACCGCCGTCATGTCGCACCGCTCGGGCGAAACCGAGGACTCGACGATCGCCGACCTCGCCGTCGCCACCAACTGCGGCCAGATCAAGACCGGCTCGCTGTCGCGCTCGGACCGCCTCGCAAAGTACAACCAGCTGATCCGCATCGAGGAAATGCTGGGTCCCCAGGCCCGCTACGCCGGAACCTCGATCCTGCGCGCCTGATCGCCCCCGATCGCATCACCATCCAGGGCCGCGTTCCGAAAGGGGCGCGGCTTTTTTCTTGTGCGAACCGATACGGTCAACGATCGGTTAAGCTATCGCCGATAATTTGAAACGATAGTTTTGCGTTTCAAGGCATCATCCGCATGTGGACCAGGCATCACAAGAAGAGAAAATTCGGTCGTCTCATTCTCCCTGCCGTCACTGTCGCGTTTCTCTCCTATTTCGGTTATCATTCCCTGCATGGCGACTACGGTTTGCGGGCGGCGCAGGATTTCGAGCGGCAGCGCATCGCGCGAAGCGCCGAGCTTGCCGAGCTGGTCGGGCGTCGCGAGCGCCTGGAACGTCAGGTCCAGCTGCTGAGCGACGGCTCGCTCGAACGCGACATGATGGACGAGAAGGCGCGATATCAGCTCAACATGTCGCGGCCGGACGAAATCGTCATATTTGACAGCTATCTGAATTAACCGAAATCTGGTTAATCTGAAATTCCCGTTGTTTTTCAATCTGATAGATTGAATAAGAGCCATGCATTTATAGCATTGCCCAGCGCGCCTTTCTTGCCTATTCTGCTGCCCAACAAAGATCCGACATAACCCTAGGGAGGGATGAATGGCGCCGCGAAAAGCCGCGACCGTTACCGGTCGCAAGACTACGGCCAAGCCAGCCAAGAAGGACTTCAGCGAAGGAGCGATCGCCGAGTTCGACCGCGACACCGAACTGAAAGCCTATCGCGAAATGCTGCTGATCCGGCGTTTCGAGGAAAAGGCCGGCCAGCTCTACGGCATGGGCTTCATCGGCGGCTTCTGTCACCTCTATATCGGCCAGGAAGCCGTCGTCGTCGGCATGCAGATGGCGCTGAAGGACGGTGACCAGGTCATCACCGGCTACCGTGACCACGGCCACATGCTGGCCTGCGGCATGAGTGCGCGCGGCGTCATGGCGGAACTCACCGGGCGTCGCGGCGGCTTGTCCAAGGGCAAGGGCGGCTCGATGCACATGTTCTCCAAGGAGAAGAACTTCTACGGCGGCCACGGCATCGTCGGCGCCCAGGTGTCGCTCGGAACGGGTCTGGCCTTCGCCAACCGCTACCGCGACAACGGCCAGATCTCGGTCGCCTATTTCGGCGACGGCGCGGCCAACCAGGGCCAGGTCTACGAGAGCTTCAACATGGCCGAGCTGTGGAAGCTGCCGGTCATCTACGTGATCGAGAACAACCGCTACGCCATGGGCACCTCGGTGTCGCGCGCCTCGGCCCAGACGAATTTCGCCCAGCGCGGCCTCGCCTTCAACATTCCGGGCCTGCAGGTCGACGGCATGGACGTGCGTGCCGTCAGGGCGGCTGCCGAACAGGCCGCCGAATACTGCCGCACCGGCAAGGGCCCGGTCATCCTCGAAATGATGACCTACCGCTATCGCGGCCACTCCATGTCCGACCCGGCGAAGTATCGCTCCAAGGACGAGGTGCAGAAGATGCGCTCCGAACACGATCCGATCGAACAGGTGCGTGCGCGCCTGCTCGAAAAGGGCTGGGCGAGCGAGGACGAGCTGAAGGCGATCGACAAGGACGTCCGCGACATCGTCGCCGACTCGGCCGATTTCGCCCAGGCCGATCCGGAGCCGGATGTATCCGAGCTCTACACCGACATTCTTCTGTAATCGGGGAGGGAACCCATGCCGATCGAAATTTTGATGCCCGCCCTTTCTCCGACGATGGAAGAAGGCACGCTGTCCAAGTGGATCAAGAAGGAAGGCGACGCCGTCAAGTCCGGCGACGTGATCGCCGAGATCGAGACCGACAAGGCGACCATGGAAGTGGAAGCCGTCGATGAAGGCATTCTCGGCAAGCTGCTGATCGCCGCCGGAACCGAAGGCGTCAAGGTCAATACGCCGATCGCCGTCCTGCTGCAGGATGGCGAAAGCGCATCGGATGTCGCTGCCGCAAAGCCGGCCGCGGCGCCTGTCGCCGACGCCGACACGCCCGCTGCAACGTCTGACGCTGCCGGCGGCAAGGCCCGCGAAGCGGCTGCCGAGCCGACCGCCATCAAGGATGCCGCCAGCGTTCCGGCCGCGCCGAAGGTCGAGGTCGCGTCCGATCCGGACATCCCGGCCGGCACGGAAATGGTGACGATGACGGTGCGCGAGGCGCTCCGCGAAGCCATGGCCGAGGAAATGCGCGCCAATCCCGACGTCTTCATCATGGGTGAGGAAGTCGCGGAATATCAGGGCGCCTACAAGATCACCCAAGGGTTGCTGCAGGAGTTCGGCGCAAGGCGCGTCGTCGACACGCCGATCACCGAGCACGGCTTTGCCGGCGTCGGCGTGGGTGCGGCCATGGCCGGCCTGCGGCCGATCGTCGAGTTCATGACCTTCAACTTCGCCATGCAGGCGATCGACCAGATCATCAACTCGGCCGCAAAGACGCTCTATATGTCGGGCGGCCAGATGGGCGCGCCGATCGTGTTTCGCGGTCCGAACGGGGCAGCCGCCCGCGTCGGTGCGCAGCACAGCCAGGACTATGCCGCCTGGTACAGCCATATCCCCGGCCTCAAGGTCGTGCAGCCCTATACGGCGGCCGACGCAAAGGGCCTGTTGAAGGCGGCGATCCGTGATCCGAACCCGGTCATCTTCCTCGAGAACGAGATCCTCTACGGTCATTCGTTCGAGGTGCCGAAACTGGATGATTTCGTCCTGCCGATCGGCAAGGCCCGGATCCACAAGGTGGGCAAGGATGCGACCATCGTCTCCTTCGGTATCGGCATGACCTATGCGGTCAAGGCGGCCGAGGAACTGGCCAAGGACGGCATCGATGTCGAGATCATCGACCTTCGCACCATCCGTCCGATGGACCTGCCGACCGTCATCGAATCGGTGAAGAAGACCGGCCGTCTGGTGACCGTTGAGGAAGGTTATCCGCAGTCGTCCGTCGGCACCGAAATCGCCACCCGCGTGATGCAGCAGGCCTTCGACTATCTCGATGCGCCGATCCTGACGATCGCCGGCAAGGATGTTCCGATGCCTTACGCCGCCAATCTCGAAAAGCTCGCTCTGCCGAATGTCGGCGAAGTGGTCGAGGCGGTCAAAACCGTCTGCTACAAGTAACGGGAGGGTCAGCACATGCCGATCAACATTACGATGCCGGCACTCTCCCCGACCATGGAAGAGGGCAATCTCGCCAAGTGGCTCGTCAAGGAAGGCGACAAGGTCAAGTCCGGCGACGTGATCGCCGAGATCGAGACCGACAAGGCGACGATGGAAGTCGAAGCCGTCGATGAGGGCACGGTCGCCAAGCTCGTCGTGCCGGCCGGCACGGAAGCGGTCAAGGTCAATGCCCTGATCGCCATCCTCGCGGCTGACGGCGAAGACGTCGCGGCCGCCGCGGCCGGCGGCGGTTCCGCCGCACCGGCCAAGGCCGAGACTGCGCCCGCCAAGACGGAAGCGGCACCTGCCAAGGCCGAAGCGGCGCCTGCCGTCTCCGCACCGATCAGCGACAAGGCGCCAGCGCCTTCGACGCCGGCACCCGTCGCCAAGTCCGGCGAGCGCGTGTTTGCCTCACCGCTCGCCCGTCGCCTGGCCAAGGAAGCCGGTCTCGAGCTGTCTGCCGTGTCGGGTTCCGGTCCGCATGGCCGCGTCGTCAAGAGCGACGTCGAGAAGGCCGTTGCCGGCGGTGGCGCGAAGGCTGCGCCGACCGCTGCCACTGCCACTGCGCCCGCTGCTGCCGCACCGGCCATGGCCAAGGGTGCTTCGGAAGAAGCCGTGCTCAAGCTGTTCGAGCCGGGTTCCTACGAACTCGTGCCGCATGACGGCATGCGCAAGACGATCGCCAAGCGGCTGGTCGAGTCGAAGCAGACGATCCCGCATTTCTACGTCACCGTCGATTGCGAGCTCGACGCGCTTCTGGCGCTGCGCGCCCAGCTCAACGACGCCGCCCCCCGCAAGGATGGCGCACCGGCCTACAAGCTTTCGGTGAACGACATGATCATCAAGGCGATGGCCATGGCACTGACGGAAGTGCCGGATGCCAACGTCTCCTGGACCGAGACCAACATGGTCAAGCACAAGCATGCCGATGTCGGCGTCGCCGTGTCGATCCCGGGCGGCCTGATCACGCCGATCATCCGCCATGCGGAGCTCAAGACTCTGTCGGCCATCTCCAACGAGATGAAGGACCTGGGCAAGCGCGCCAAGGACCGCAAGCTGAAGCCGGAAGAATACCAGGGCGGCACCACCTCGGTGTCGAACATGGGCATGATGGGCGTCAAGCAGTTCGCCGCCGTCATCAATCCGCCGCATGCGACGATCCTTGCGGTCGGCGCGGGCGAACAGCGGGTGGTGGTGAAGAACGGCGAGATGAAGATCGCCAATGTCATGTCGGTGACCCTGTCGACCGACCATCGCTGCGTCGACGGCGCGCTCGGGGCCGAACTGCTCGGCGCCTTCAAGCGCTACATCGAGAACCCGATGGGCATGCTCGTCTAAGAGCGGAGGCGGACGTGGCCGACTTGCAGAAAACGTTGTCCTGGGGAGTGCGCTTGAGGCGCTCTCTCGGGATGTCGTTTTGTGCAGCGCTGTTCGCCGGCATTGCCGGAGTATTGGCGTTTTGGATATTGGCCATGGTTCTGGCGCCAAAAGGCGCCGACGAGGCTGGCGTAGATCAGGACTTCTTCTTGGTGATCGTCAACATACCGCTGGTCTCCGTCGCGTTGGGACTGCTTTCCTTCTTCGCCCAACTGGCGTCCAAGCGAGTTGCTGTCGATTTGGCGATGCTGTGCTTCGCCATTGTCTTGTTCGTGGGATTGCTCAGCATGTATCACAACTATGCAGATGCGGGCTCCTCTTCCGACAAAATGTATCTCGTCGGAGCGCTCATTCCGGGGCTGGTCATGACTGTCGCGCATTGGGCGTTTTTCAAGATCATGGGCGCTCATCGGTACGACGGCTTGATGCGGGGTGTAGTATGAAAACCGTGCTCTGCTACGGCGACAGCCTGACCTGGGGTTACGATCCGTTGACGGTCGGCCGCCATCCGCATGGCGACCGCTGGCCGAGCGTGCTTGGCGCGGCGCTCAGGCCCGAGGTCAACGTGATTGCCGAGGGCCTGAACGGACGCACGACCGCCTATGACGACCATCTCGCCGATTGCGAACGCAACGGCGTGAAACTCCTGCCGAGCGTGCTGGAAAGCCACAAGCCTCTGGACCTGGTGATCCTGCTGCTCGGCACCAACGACATGAAGCGCGGCATTGCCGGCACGGCGATCGCAGCCACCAAGGGCATCGACCGGCTGGTCAAGCTGATCCGGCATCACGACTGGGGTTTTGGCTTCGAGGTGCCGGAGATCCTGATCGTTGCGCCGCCGGCGATCTGCGAGACGTCGAACGTGCATTTCGCCGCGATGTTCCGTGGTGCGCTGGAGGAATCGGCGATGCTGGCGAGCTTCTACCGGGACCTGGCGGACGAGACCGGATGCGGCTTCTTCGACGCCGGTGCGGTGTCGCAGACCAGCCCGCTCGATGGCATCCATCTCGACGCCGACAACACCCGGGCGATCGGGCGCGGCATCGAACCTGTCGTGCGCATGCTGCTGGGGATTTGACGAAATGCCCGGCGAAAGTTGATCAAGATCAAGGGAGTGGCGTATTGGGGTGACTAGGCTGCAGGTATCGACGGACACAAGAGGAGATACCTGATGTCGAATACCCCGCACGAAATCCACGACGAGTTTCCGGAATATTCCGACAAGATGCATGCGCTCAAGCTGAGCGACGAGCGTTTTGCCAAGATGCTCGAGGATTACCGCGACGTGAACCGTGCCATCCATCGTTCGGAAACCGAAGTGGAGCCCGTCGGTGACGTCGAGATGGAAACGATGCGCAAGCAGCGCATGGTTTTGAAGGATGAAATCTACGGGATGCTGACCAAGGCCTGATCCGGCCCGGCTTCATCCCCCGGAGGGGCTCCGCCTTCAAGGTGGAGCCCGCCCTCAAAGAGGAGATGAAGACCCGTGTCGAATGCCTATGACGTTCTCATTATCGGCTCCGGCCCCGGCGGCTACATTGCCGCGATCCGTGCCGCCCAGCTGGGCCTGAAGACCGCGATCGTCGAGCGCGAGCACCTCGCCGGCATCTGCTCCAACTGGGGCTGCATCCCGACCAAGGCATTGCTCCGGTCCGCGGAAGTCCTGCATCTCGCCGAACACGCCAAGAATTACGGCCTGACCCTCGAAGGCAAGATCACCCCCGACCTCAAGGCCATCATCGCCCGTTCGCGCGGCATTGCCGAGCGCATGAACGGCGGCGTCGGCTTCCTGATGAAGAAGAACAAGGTCGACATCATCTGGGGTGAAGCCAAGCTCACCAAGCCCGGCGAAATCGTCGTCTCCAAGACCACCAAGACGATCGTCCAGCCGCAGGCGCCGCTGCCGAAGAACACGCTGGGCGAGGGCACCTATACCGCCAAGCACATCATCGTCGCCACCGGCGCGCGCCCGCGTGCGCTTCCCGGCATCGAGCCGGACGGCAAGCTGATCTGGACCTATTTCGAGGCGATGAACCCGGATTCCATGCCGAAGTCGCTGCTGGTCATGGGCTCGGGCGCCATCGGCATCGAGTTCGCCTCCTTCTACCGCACCATGGGCGTCGACGTGACCGTGGTCGAGGTGATGAGCCAGGTCATGCCGGTCGAGGATGCCGAAATCTCGGCCTTCGCCAAGAAGCAGTTCGACAAGCAGGGCATGAAGATCCTGCTGGAGGCCAAGGTCGCCAAGGTCGAGAAGGGCGCCAATTCCATCACCGCCCATGTCGAGAAGAAGGACGGCACGGTCGAGAAGATCACCGCCGACCGGATGATCTCGGCCGTCGGCGTGCAGGCCAATATCGAGAATATCGGGCTTGAGGCGCTCGGCGTGAAGACCGATCGCGGCTTCATCGCCATCGACGGCTACGGCAGGACCAATGTTGCCGGCATCTATGCGATCGGCGACGTGGCCGGCCCGCCGATGCTCGCCCACAAGGCCGAACACGAGGCCGTCATCTGCGTCGAGAAGATCGCCGGCCTGCCGAACGTGCATCCGATGGACAAGGCCAAGATCCCCGGCTGCACCTACTGCAATCCGCAGGTCGCCTCCGTCGGCCTGACCGAAGCCAAGGCGAAGGCGGAAGGCCGCGACATTCGCGTCGGCCGCTTCCCCTTCGTCGCCAACGGCAAGGCGATCGCGCTCGGCGAGGACCAGGGCATGGTCAAGACCATCTTCGACAAGAAGACCGGCGAACTGCTGGGCGCGCATCTGGTCGGGGCGGAAGTGACCGAACTGATCCAGGGTTTCGTCGTGGCCATGAACCTCGAAACCACCGAGGAAGAGCTGATGCACACGATCTTCCCGCATCCGACCATTTCCGAGACGCTGAAGGAAAGCGTTCTGGATGCCTATGGAAGGGCGCTCAACGCCTAAAGGCGAGTTGTGGGGCCGGGTCCCGCCGCCTATATAGGGGCGGGATTGTTCAATCGAAGGAGTAGGCAATGGCTGGGTTTGAAATTGGCTGGTTCCTGACCATCATCGTCGGCGGCTTTGCCGGCTGGATGGCGGGCAAGTTCCTGGACATGCGCTACGGCATCATCATGAACATCATCATCGGCATTGTCGGCGCGGTGGTGGCCGCGGCGATCTTCCGCCGCTTCGGTGTCGTGGTCCAAGGCGACTGGCTGGGCTTCCTGCTGACCAGCTTCGTCGGCTCCAGCCTCCTGCTGTACGCGGTGAAGCTCATCCGCCGCTGACGCGGCTGTTAAACGCAACAAGGGAAGGGCAGGGCATGTTTGCAGGTATCGCCAGACGGACCGCGTTGTTCTTCGCTTCGTGCCTGCTAGCGCTTGCGCCGGCCGTTGCCCATGCGGACAGCTGCTGGGACCATAACGGCTCGCTGATGCGCCTCAAGGCCGCCGGTAACCAGCGCGCCTTCTACTATGAGCATCCCAAGCAGGTCATGCGCGGTGCGGGCGTCACCCACGGTACGCTGCTGTTCAACGGTTCCAACGTCAATGGCCGCTATTCGGGGACGGCGCGGGTCTTTTCGAAATATTGCCCCGGCACGCCGCTTGAGTACTATGTTGAAGGCCCGGTCGATCGCAACCAGACACGGGTGACGCTGCGCGGCAGCCGTGAGACCATGGAGCGCTGCCAGCCGACAGGCCGCACCACGACCGACACGCTGGTTTTCACCTACAGCCATCAATGCTAAGAGCGCCCGGCAGACGCGGCGCGGAGTAACGACACGTGGTTACCATTCTCGACAAGATCAACGATCCGCAGGCCCGCGTCCGGCATCCGGAAAAGGCCCATCGCCCGGATACCGAGGTGATGCGCAAGCCGGAATGGATCCGCGTCAAGGCGCCGACCTCCAAGGGTTATGCCGAGACGCGGTCGATCGTGAAGGACAACAAGCTCGTCACGGTGTGCGAGGAGGCGGGCTGCCCGAATATCGGCGAATGCTGGGACAAGAAGCACGCCACCTTCATGATCATGGGCGAGATCTGCACGCGCGCCTGCGCCTTTTGCAACGTCGCGACCGGCAAGCCCAATGCGCTTGACATGGCCGAGCCGGAGAGCGTCGCCAAGGCGGTGAAGCAGATGGGGCTGCAGCATGTCGTCATCACCTCGGTCGACCGCGACGACCTGGACGACGGCGGCGCCGAGCATTTCGAGAAGGTGATCTTCGCCATCCGCGCGGCTTCGCCGGAGACGACGATCGAGATCCTGACGCCCGACTTCCTGAAGAAGCCCGGCGCGCTGGAACGCGTGGTCGCCGCCAAGCCCGACGTGTTCAACCACAATCTCGAAACCGTGCCCGGCAACTATCTGACGGTGCGTCCAGGCGCACGCTACTTCCACTCGATCCGGCTTCTCCAGCGGGTCAAGGAACTCGACCCGACCATGTTCACCAAGTCCGGCATCATGGTCGGGCTGGGCGAGGAACGTAACGAAGTGCTGCAGCTGATGGACGACCTGCGCGTCGCCGATGTCGACTTCCTGACGATCGGCCAGTATCTGCAGCCGACCCGCAAGCACCACAAGGTGATGAGCTTCGTCACGCCGGACGAATTCAAATCCTACGAGACGGTCGCCTATGCCAAGGGCTTCCTGATGGTGTCCGCCAGCCCGCTGACCCGCTCGTCGCATCACGCGGGGGACGATTTCGCCCGGCTTCGGGCGGCGCGGGAGCGGAAGCTGCAAGTGACGGAATAGACTGTCTCAAGCCTTTGTATACAACCAGAGGATATTCTTTCCTCGTCTTGCCACCTGAGGTGTTCTCGGATGGCATGAATGAGCGCTAAACGCGCGTTTTTCGAGGTTGAGGCGCTGTACTGGCTCATGTAGTGGAGCGCTCACAGCAAAGTGGTTGGATCCGGAATGTTTTCGAAGAGTATCGCATTATTTCGCGCTAATGTGGGTGTCTTCGCTGTTTTAATATCAATATATGGGATAGCGAAATTTTGTACAGAGATCTTTGGCATTAAAAATTCATATGCATTAACAATATTCTATATTTATATTGGTCATAATATACAGGCTGCAATTCTAAAAGATGAAAACCTTGCAAGGCAATTCGCGTATGTCCCGTCTCTTCCAGGATTGCTGTATATCTTAAAGTGTGCCTTCATCTTTCTTTTCGGATTGCTGTTGGCGGCGCTGGCGACTTACACCGTTGCGAATCTCATGCCTCCGCTTGTTTCGCATAAGGGCTCCATCACCGGCCTTTTGGCTGTGATCTTTGTGGTAACGATGCCACTTTCTCTCGCCTTGTTCGGTACATGGTTGCCTGCTGATATCATGAAGCGTGAGAAATCCGTCGGAGAAGCTCTTGAGCGGGGCCGTAAAAAACTGATCAAGACATATGCTCGATATTTTGTGGCTAACACGCTTTCATTGGCGTTGCCGATTTTTGTCAGTCTTCTCCTCGGGAGAATAGGCAATGTCGTACCCACATGGTCGCCTCCGGCGACTCTATTCGAATTGGCCTCAGCTATCTGTGTCTCGGCGACGGAGGTCTTGAGTGCCACGCCACTCTTTGTGCTATCGGCGATGCTCTATCGCGACGCCGTTTTTCAACGGACTGCGGCACAGAAAGCCGGATAGCAGGTCGTCGGATTGTCGTTGTCGCGCTGCCTCAGACCCCTTGATCTCGCTTGGGCGAGCGGCTAGTTGAGCGACTATGCCCCAGTTCGAAACCCGCCGTCCCGTCAAGCATTCTCCCGAACGGATGTACGCTCTCGTCGCCGATGTGGAACGCTATCCGGAATTCCTGCCGCTGTGCGAGGCACTGACCGTCCGCTCGCAGCGCGAGCGTGACGGCAAGGAGCTGCTGATCGCCGACATGACGGTCGGCTACAAGGCGATCCGCGAGACCTTCACCACGCAGGTGCTGCTGAACCCGGCGGAACTTGCCATCGACGTCAAGTATATCGAGGGGCCGTTCCGCTATCTCGACAATCGCTGGCGCTTCGAGATGGGCCGCGACGGCGGCTGCTCGGTGCATTTCTTCATCGACTACGAGTTCAAGAACCGCATTCTCGGCGCGCTGATGGGCTCGATGTTCGACCGCGCCTTCCGCATGTTCGCCGAAGCCTTCGAGACCCGGGCCGACAAGATCTACACCGACTGACCGCGACCCTGGGATCAGGGCTTTGCCCTGCCCTTGGGGATCAGGGCCTGGCCCAGTGACCGGTGACGGCGATCATCGCCATCAGCTTCAGCGTATTGCCGAAATAGTCTTCCTCGGCCACCGGCTTCGTCTCCATCGCGGCCCACAGGGCGTCGAGCCAGTCCTGGTTGTCGGCATCGATCATGGCGGATACGGCGAGCATGGAGACGAAAGCCATCTGGTCGTGGCCGGCGTCGGGAGCGGGTTTGCCGTTCAGCCGGTAGGTGTCCGCGAAGCGCTCAGGCCGGCCCTTGGTTGCCTGTCTTGCCCAGGTGTTCAGCGGGCGGAGCGCCTTCAGCGCCCGCTCGTCGCCGGTGAGCAGGAAATCCAAGCCGACCCGCCACGGATAACGGGCAGCGTTCCACGAATAGCCGCCGTCATGGTCGCCTTCGAGAAAGCCGGCCGGCGCGGGTTTCGGCTTGTCCGGCAGGCCGACGATGAAATCGGGCATGAGGCCGGTGCGGGGGGAGTATTTCTTGCCGACGGTGGCGATGACGCCATAGATCGCGTCGCGCAGGTCGAGCCAGCGCTTGTCGCCTGTGCGTTCGGCGAAGGCGGCGAAATGGGACTGCATGAAGTCCGACGAACGGGTGGTCGCGGCATAGGTCGCGTCGTCTCCGGACTTCGCCCAGTCGCCGATCAGCAGGATGTTTCCGGGCTGATTGACTTCATGGGCGAGGATGGCGGTCATCCCGCGCCGGGCTTCGGCGCCATAGTTGAACGTGCCGTCATTGCCCCAGCGGCGCTCGGCCAGCAGCAGGGCATAGGCGATGTCGAGATCGCCGTCGGTCGCGCTGTTGGAGCCCCCGACGTCCTCGCCGGCATCCGTGCAGTCCGCCACCTGGTTCCAGGCCATGAGGCCGGGATCGGACTTGGCCGGATGGTCGTGGAAGAAGCGCAGCATGCCGTCGAACAGGCGATGAGCGTCGGCATCGACATCCGCCATCATCACGGTTGCGAGCATGCCGTAGCCATGCGCCTCGGAGACCGTGATCGTCGCCTTGGCCGAACCACCATAGGTGGGCTTGCCGTCGCCGTCGGTTCGCACCAGCACGCGGCCTTCGCCGCAGCCCTCGCGCAGATAGATCGACTTCCACTGGCTGTAAAATTCTGAGAGTGCCCGGTCGAGCACCGCCTGGTCGGCTGTCGGCGCAATGGAGCCCGGCGCATAAGGGGAGGCGGCGGCCGGCACGGACCATGCCGTCAGGCAGAGCGCCAGCGCGGCGTTCAGCGCGGTGCGGGCGATCCGGGCGATCCGCTTCGGCTTGGCCATTTCAGCCTGCCGCCTCGATCAGCATGTCGAGCGCGGTGCGAACCGTCGCCAGGCGGATTTCGGCGCGGCCGATCTGGCCGTAGCGCATTTCGCGGTGGAGGAGGGGGCCGCTCAGCGATCTCGCCGCCAGATGGACCAGGCCAACCGGCTTCTCGTCCGTGCCGCCGCCCGGACCGGCAATGCCGGTGACTGCCACGGCCACGTCGCAGCCCGAGCGGCTCAGGGCCCCCTCGACCATTTCCATGGCCGTCTGCCGCGACACGGCACCGCAACGCTCCAGCGTCTCGGAGCCAACGCCGAGCAGGTCGATCTTGGCCTGGTTGGAATAGGTGACGAAACCGCGGTCGACCACGGCGGACGATCCGGAGATCTCGGTGAGCGCGCCGGCGATAAGGCCGCCGGTGCAGGATTCGGCCGTTGCAAGCGTCAGCCTGCGCGCACCGAAGACGGCAATGATCCGGGCCGCCATGGCTTCGATGTCGGCCGGATAAAGGCTCATGGGGCGTCTCCTGCAAAGACGACGGTTGCGGTGGCGATCGCGGCAATGCCCTCGCGGCGGCCGACGAAGCCGATGGTCTCGTTGGTGGTCGCCTTGACCGAGCAGCGATCGAGCGAAATGGCCAGCACCTCGGCGAGCTTCTCGCGCATGGCCTGGCGGTGGGGACCGATCTTCGGCGCCTCGGCGATCAGCGAGATGTCGGCATTCATGATGGTGCCGCCGGCCTTACGGACGATCTTTGCCGCATGTTCGAGGAAGATTCGCGAAGGCGCACCCTTCCACTGCGGATCGGAGGGCGGGAAATGGTCGCCGATGTCGCCGGCGCCGCAGGTGGCGAGCAGCGCATCGGTCAGGGCATGCAGGGCGACATCCGCATCGGAATGGCCCTTCAGCGCCTGATCGTGCGGGATGAAGATGCCGCAGAGCGTGACCCCGTCGCCCGGCACGAGCTGATGTACGTCGTAGCCGTTGCCGGTGCGCACGTCCGGGAGGCTCTGGCGGGTGAGCTTGGCATCGGCCATGGCGATATCTCTCTGCAGCGTCAGTTTCACATTGTCGGGCGAGCCTTGGACCAGGCGGACCGGCAGGCCCGCCCATTCGGCGATCGAGGCGTCGTCCGTAAAATCGTCCAACCCGGATGTCGCGGCCGCCTCGTGGGCCGCAAGGATCGCAGGATAGGCGAAGGTCTGCGGGGTCTGGGCGCCGAACAGGCCGGCACGCGGGACGGTCTCGACGACGAGCCCGGCCGCATCGCCGCGCTTCAGCGTGTCGGTGACGGGCATGGCGGGCAAAAGGCAGGTCTCGCCGGCCTCGATCCCCGCAGCGATCCGCTCGAGCAGGTCCTCGTCGAAGAACGGCCGCACCGCGTCGTGGATCATCACATGGGTGATGCCGGAGCCGGACAGCGCCCTCAGCCCCGCCAGAACGGATTGCTGACGCGTCTTGCCGCCGAAGCACATATCGATCGCCGCGCCGCCGGACAGGCCGTTCCGCGCATCCTCGAAAAGTCCGGTGTCGTCGGGATGAATGACCGCGACGATCCTTGCCGCCTTCGGCCAGGCAATAAATCGCTCCAGCGCGTGGACGATCACCGGCTTTCCACCGATTCGCCTGTATTGTTTGGGTCCCTCGACAGATGAGCCGGCACGCTCGCCGCGTCCCGCGGCGACGACGATGATGCCGATGGCTGTATTCGTGCATTGCTGCATTGCAGTGTCCGGCCTTGACATAGAAAACTCGTGGGTGTGGTCTACCGGCTGCCAGATCGATTTTCCAGCATCCGTTCGAATTTAGTTGCAGGCTCGAGGAAAGCCCTTGGCAAGGCGATATTTAATGGCTAAAAATCGTGCATATACCTCGAATGCCTGAAAGATAATCAATTGAGTTCAAGCACACTGCAGTCACCGTTCGAGATCGGTCCGATCGCGATCCGCAATCGCGTGATCCTCGCTCCGATGTCCGGTGTAAGCGATTTGCCGTTCCGGCAGCTCGCCTGGCGTTTTGGCGCCGGCCTGGTCGTGACCGAGATGGTCGCCAGCAAGGAGCTGGTGCACAACGACGCCGAATCCTGGTCGCGCCTGAAGGGTGCCGGTCTGACGCCGCACATGGTCCAGCTTGCCGGCCGGGAGGCCCACTGGATGGCAGAGGCTGCGCGGATCGCCGAGGCCAACGGCGCCGACATCATCGACATCAACATGGGGTGCCCGGCGAAGAAGGTGATCGGTGGCTATTCCGGCTCGGCGCTGATGCGTGATCCCGATCACGCCCTGTCGCTTGTGGAAGCGACGGTTCGGGCCGTCAAGGTTCCGGTGACGCTGAAGATGCGCCTGGGCTGGGACGAGAATTCGCTGAATGCGCCCGAGATCGCCGCCCGTGCAGAGGCGGCCGGCGTGCAGATGATCATCGTGCATGGCCGCACCCGCATGCAGTTCTACGAGGGAAGGGCCGACTGGGACGCGATCGCCGCCGTGCGCGACGTGGTCTCCGTGCCGCTCGTCGCCAATGGCGATGTCGAGACCCGCGAGGACGCCGAGGAGATCCGCCGCCGTTCGGGCGCCGATGCGGTGATGGTCGGCCGCGCCTGCCAGGGACGGCCGTGGCATGCCGGCTGGGTCGCCGGCCATGCGGGACCGGATCGCAACGAGATCCCGGAGCTGGCCGCCGGGCACTATGAAGAGATGCTCGATCACTACGGCGCGGATGTCGGAGTAAGGCACGCGCGCAAACATGTCGGCTGGTACCTGGAACGGTTCGCGCCGCATGTGCCGGCGGCGCAAAAGGCGGAAATCATGACATCCAGGGATTCCGCCTTCGTCTCGAAGGCGCTGGCGCGATGCCTCGCGGATGCGGCAATGGATACGGATCGCCGGCGGGAGGCTGCATGACCGACGAAAACCTAAGCAACAGCGTGGCCATGGCGGTGCTGAATGCCATCCAGCATCCGGTGGTCATGGTCGATTCCGACGGGCATATCGCCTTCGCCAACTGGGAGGCCGAGGCCTTCTTCGGGGCGAGCGCCAGCCATCTGCGGCGCTACCGCATCTCCACCTTCATTCCCTTCGGCAGCCCGCTTCTGGCGCTGATCGAGCAGGTGCGCGAGCGCCGCGCGCCGGTCAACGAGTACCGCGTCGACCTCAGCTCGCCGCGGCTCGGCCAGGAAAAGCTCGTCGACCTCTATGTCGCCCCGGTGCTCAGCCAGCCGGGCAGCGTCGTCGTGGTGCTGCAGGAACGCTCGATGGCCGACAAGATCGACCGGCAACTGACGCACCGCACCGCGGCCCGCTCGGTAACGGGGCTTGCCTCCATGCTGGCGCATGAGATCAAGAACCCGCTTTCGGGCATTCGCGGCGCCGCCCAGCTGCTCGAGACCTCGGTACCCGACGAAGACCGGCCGCTGACCCGGCTGATCTGCGACGAGACAGACCGCATCGTCTCGCTGGTCGACCGCATGGAGGTCTTCTCCGACGAGCGTCCGGTCGACCGGATCGCGCTCAACATTCACTCGGTGCTCGACCATGTGAAGGCGATCGCCAAGGCCGGCTTCGCCCGTCACATCAAGATCACCGAGAATTACGATCCCTCGCTGCCCGCGGTCTATGCCAATCGCGACCAGCTGGTGCAGGTCTTTCTCAACCTCATCAAGAACGCGGCGGAAGCGATCGGGGACCGGCCCGACGGCGAAATCCAGCTGACCACCGCCTATCGACCGGGCATCCGGCTATCGGTGGCGGGCACGCGCGAAAAGATCTCGCTGCCGCTCGAATTCTGCGTGCACGACAACGGTCCGGGCGTCCCGTCCGACCTGCTGCCGCACCTGTTCGATCCGTTCATCACCACCAAGACCAACGGCTCCGGCCTGGGGCTGGCGCTGGTCGCCAAGATCATCGACGGCCATGGCGGCATCGTCGAATGCGAAAGCCAGGCCAACCGAACCACGTTCCGCGTGCTGATGCCCGTCTCCAAGGACATCGCGCTCGACGACTCCTTTCCGGCGAACTCCACAGGAAGCACCCGATGACTGCCACGATTCTTGTCGCGGACGACGACGCCGCCATCCGCACGGTTCTCAACCAGGCGCTGACGCGGGCCGGCTACGATGTCCGCATCACCTCCAACGCGGCGACGCTGTGGCGGTGGATTTCGGCCGGCGAGGGCGATCTGGTGGTGACCGACGTCATCATGCCGGATGAGAACGCATTCGATCTCTTGCCGCGCATCAAGAAGGCGCGGCCCGACCTGCCGGTCCTGGTGATGAGCGCGCAGAACACCTTCATGACGGCCATCAAGGCGTCGGAGAAGGGGGCCTATGACTACCTGCCGAAGCCGTTCGACCTGACCGAGCTGATCGCCATCATCGGGCGTGCGCTTGCCGAGCCGAAGAAGAAGCCGGCGCGGCTCGACGACGACACGCAGGACGGCATGCCGCTGGTCGGGCGCTCGGCCGCCATGCAGGAAATCTACCGCGTGCTGGCGCGCCTGATGCAGACCGACCTGACGCTGATGATCACCGGTGAGTCGGGCACCGGCAAGGAACTGGTGGCGCGCGCGCTGCACGACTACGGCAAGCGCCGCAACGGGCCGTTCGTCGCCATCAACATGGCGGCGATCCCGCGCGATCTGATCGAATCCGAACTGTTCGGCCACGAGAAGGGCGCCTTCACCGGGGCGCAGACCCGCTCCACCGGGCGCTTCGAACAGGCCGAGGGCGGCACGCTGTTCCTCGACGAGATCGGCGACATGCCGATGGATGCGCAGACCCGGCTGCTGCGCGTGCTGCAGCAGGGCGAGTACACGACGGTCGGCGGACGCACGCCGATCCGCACCGACGTGCGCATCGTCGCTGCGACCAACAAGGATCTCAAGCAGTCGATCAACCAGGGCCTGTTCCGCGAGGACCTCTATTATCGCCTGAACGTCGTGCCGCTCCGGCTGCCGCCGCTGCGCGACCGCGCCGAGGACATTCCTGACCTGGTGCGCCATTTCATCCAGCAGGGAGAGAAAGAAGGCCTCGATCCGAAGCGTTTCGACCAGGAAGCGCTGGAAGTGCTGAAGTCCTATTCCTGGCCGGGCAATGTACGCGAGCTGGAAAACGTCGTGCGGCGCCTGATGGCGCTCTACCCGCAGGACGTCATCTCGCGCGAGATCGTCGACCAGGAACTGCGCTCCGACATCTCCGACAGCCCGATCGCCAAGGCCGGCGTTCCCTCCGGTCCGATGACGATCGCCCAGGCGGTCGAGGAGAACATGCGGACCTATTTTGCCGGCTTCGGCGACTCGCTTCCGCCGTCCGGCCTCTATGAACGGGTGCTGACGGAAGTCGAGTATCCGCTGATTCTCGCGGCGCTGACGGCGACCCGCGGCAACCAGATCAAGGCCGCCGACTTGCTCGGGCTCAACCGCAATACGCTGCGCAAGAAAATCCGCGAACTGGGCGTCTCGGTCTACCGCAGTTCCCGGTCGGCTTGACAAGCCGACGACGCCCGTTGCATTTTCGCCACAATGCGTTGCTCAATGGACACGAGGTCGTGACTCCCACGACCGTCGTCGTCTGCGCGAAATCGGGGAACAGCTCGTCATGCGCAGAGCGCGGGAGTTCTTGTTAATGATCAGGCGAATGACCGAATCCGTGGCGGAAAGCGATCCCGCTTTGGCGCAGGATCGCCGGGCATCCTTCGCCCTTCCGGGACTGGCTCTCGCCGGCGGCGCACTGGCCTGCGCGGTCTTCACGCTGCCCGTGCTGCTCGGCCTGACCTCGATCGAGCCCACGTCGAACGTGCTGATCGCCTCGGCCATCATCAATTCGCTATTCATCGTCGGCCTGATGTTCCTGATCGGCCGCGAGGTCACCCGGCTGGTGCGTGCGCGCACCAAGGGCCGGGCGGCGGCGCGGCTGCATGTGCGAATCGTCGTGCTTTTCTCGATCGTCGCGATCACGCCGGCGATCCTGGTGGCGATCTTCGCCAGCATCACGCTCAATGTCGGCCTCGACCGTTGGTTCTCGATCCGAACCCAGTCGATCGTCTCGTCGTCGATGAACATCGCCCAGGCCTACATGATGGAGAACGCCAGCTATCTCCAGGGCCAGACCGTGTCGATGGCGAACGACCTGGAGCGCAACCGGTCGCTCTACTATCTCGACCGGACCGGTTTCGTGCAGCTTCTGACACGCCAGGCCAAGGGCCGCGGCCTGCTCGGCGCCTTCCTCGTGCGCCAGGACGGCTCAGCCATTACCCAGGCGGAGATCTCGACCGACAAGCCGCTGCCGGCCATTCCGAAGGATGCGCTCGAGAGTGCCGCCGCAGGCCAGCCGACGCTGATCCCGCCGGGGGTCACCAATCTGGTCGGCGCGATCATCAAGCTCGATTCGATCTCGGGGACCTTCCTCTACACGATCCGCGCCGTCGATCCGAAGGTCATGTCCGCCATGCGGCTGATGGAGGAGAATACGGCCGAATACAAGGCGATGGAAGCCGGCCGCACGACGCTGCAGATCGCCTTTGCCGTGCTCTATCTCGGTTTTGCACTGATTGTGCTGCTCGCCGCCATCTGGACCGCGATCGCCGTCGCCGACCGGATCGTGCGACCGATCAGGCTACTGATCGGGGCGGCCGACAGCATCGCCTCGGGCAACTGGAACGTCATCGTGCCAGTGCGTGTCGCCGACGGCGACGTCGGCAGCCTGTCGCGCACGTTCAACAAGATGATCTCGCAGATCCGCACCCAGCGCGACGAAATCCTCGAGGCCAAGGACGAGGTCGACGACCGCCGGCGCTTCATCGAGGCGGTGCTCTCGGGCGTGACGGCGGCCGTCATCGGCGTCGAGGACGACGGCGTCATCACCATCGTCAACCCGTCCGCCGAATATTTCCTCGCTCTGCCGACGGAAGAGCTGATCGGCAAGAAGCTCAACCTCGTGGCTCCGGAGGTCGATCGCGTGCTCGCCGAGGCGGCCGTCAGGCACCGCGGCGAATATCGCGAACAGATCAACCTGATCCGCGGCGGCAAGGAACGCACCCTCAACGTGCAGGTGACGCGCGAGGAAACGCGCGGCTCGGCCGACAGCTACGTCATCACGCTCGACGACATCACCGACCTGGTGATCGCCCAGCGGTCGACGGCCTGGGCCGATGTCGCGCGCCGCATCGCCCACGAGATCAAGAACCCGCTGACGCCGATCCAGCTCTCCGCGGAGCGACTGAAGCGCCGCTACGGCAAGCAGATCGCCGAGGACGACCGGGCGGTGTTCGACCAGTGCACGGATACGATCGTGCGCCAGGTCGAGGACATCGGCCGCATGGTCGACGAATTCTCCGCCTTCGCCCGCATGCCGAAGCCCGCCAAGCAGCGGTCGGACCTGCGGCATATCCTGCGCGATGCGGTGTTCCTGCGCGAGATGGGCCATCACGACATCACGTTCACGCGCGAATTCGGCGACGAGCCGCTCGAGGGCAGCTTCGACGCGCGCATGCTCGGCCAGGCGGTCGGCAACCTGATCAAGAACGCGGTCGAGGCGATCGAGGCGGTGCCGCGCGAGGAATTGATGGACGGCGGCAAGGTGCTGATCCGCTCCGCCTTCGATCACGAACAGGATCGCTTCGTGGTCGACGTGATCGACAACGGGCGCGGCCTGCCGGTGGAGAACCGGCACCGCATTCTCGAGCCATACATGACGATGCGCGACAAGGGCACGGGCCTTGGCCTCGCCATCGTGAAGAAGATTATCGAAGAACATGGCGGACAGCTGGAGCTGCACGATGCACCCGCGGAATTCGACCGGGGCAGGGGAGCGATGATCCGCATCGTCCTGCCGCGGATCGAGACGCCGGCCGCCATGGACGCCGAAAGCAACAGGGAAATGGTCCATGGCCTCTGACATTCTGGTAGTCGACGACGAGGAGGATATCCGCGAGATCGTCTCGGGTATTCTGAGCGACGAGGGACACGAAACGCGCACCGCCCATGATGCGGACAGCGCGCTTGCGGCGATCTCCGACCGCGCCCCGCGCCTGGTCTTCCTCGACATCTGGATGCAGGGCAGCCGGCTCGACGGCCTGTCGCTGCTCGATGAGATCAAGAGCCGCCATCCGGACCTCCCGGTGGTGATGATCTCCGGCCACGGCAATGTCGAGACCGCGGTCTCGGCGATCAAGCGCGGCGCCTTCGACTTCATCGAAAAGCCGTTCAAGTCCGACCGGCTGATCCTGATCGCCGAACGGGCGCTGGAAAACTCGAAGCTGAAGCGCGAAGTGACGGAGCTGAAGAAGCGCACGGGCGATGCCGCCGAACTGATCGGCACCTCGGTCGCGGTTTCGCAGCTGCGCCAGACGATCGAGAAGATCGCCCCGACCAACAGCCGCATCATGATCTTCGGGCCGTCCGGTTCCGGCAAGGAACTGGTCGCCCGCATGATCCACAAGCGCTCGGCGCGGGCCGCCGGCCCGTTCGTCGCCCTGAATGCCGCGACGATCACGCCCGAGCGCATGGAAATCGCGTTGTTCGGCACCGAGGGCACGCCCGGCCAGCCGCGCCGCATCGGCGCGCTGGAAGAGGCGCATCGCGGCATTCTCTATCTCGACGAGATCGGCGAAATGCCGCGCGAGACGCAGAACAAGATCCTGCGCGTTCTGGTCGAACAGCAGTTCGAGCGGGTCGGCGGGTCGAAGCGGGTCAAGGTCGACGTGCGCATCATCTCGTCCTCGGCCTACAATCTCGAAAGCCTGATCGCCGAGGGCCGGTTCCGCGAGGACCTGTTCCATCGGCTGGCGGTCGTGCCGGTCAAGGTACCGGCGCTGGCTGAGCGGCGCGAGGACATCCCCTTCCTCGTCGACATGTTCATGCGGCAGATCTCCGAGCAGGCCGGCATTCGCGCCCGCAAGATCGGCGAGGACGCGATGGCGGTGCTGCAGGCCAATGACTGGCCGGGCAATATCCGGCAGCTGCGCAACAATATCGAGCGGCTGATGATTCTCGCGCAGAGCGACAATGCCGAGACGCACATCACCGCCGAAATGCTGCCGCAGGACCTGTCCGACATGCTGCCGAAGATCTCCGCGCGCAACGACACCCACATCATGACCCTGCCGCTGCGCGAAGCGCGCGAAATGTTCGAGCGCGACTACCTGATCGCGCAGATCAACCGCTTTGGCGGCAACATTTCCCGCACCGCGGAATTTGTCGGCATGGAACGCTCGGCGCTCCATCGCAAACTCAAATCGCTTGGCGTATAACGGGCGGCGGGCCGCTGGCCGGGCGGCCCCGCATCCGGATCATTCTCTGAAAGAGCCATCATGAAAGTCATCATCTGCGGGGCGGGACAGGTCGGCTACGGCATCGCGGAGCGTCTGTCCCAGGAGGACAATGACGTGTCGGTGATCGACACCTCCGCCTCGCTCGTCAACCACATCACCGAGACGCTCGACGTGCGCGGCTATGTCGGCCACGGCGCGCATCCGGACATGCTGGCCCAGGCCGGTGCCGACCAGGCCGACATGATCATCGCCGTCACGCTCTACGACGAGGTCAACATCGTCGCCTGCGAAGTGGCGCATGCGCTCTTCTCCGTGCCCACCAAGATCGCCCGCATTCGCGCGCAGAACTATCTGAAGCCGGAATATGCCGACCTGTTCAGCCGGCAGAACATGTCGATCGACGTGACGATCTCGCCGGAAATCGAGGTCGGCAAGATGGTGCTGCGGCGCATCTCCTTTCCCGGCGCGACCGACATCGTGCGCTTTGCCGACGATCACATCACCATGGTGGCGATCGAGTGCATGGAGGACTGCCCGGTCCTCAACACGCCGCTGCAGCAGCTGAGTCAGCTGTTTCCCGACCTGATGGCGACGGTGACGGCGATCTACCGCAATGGCCGCCTGCATGTGGCCCGCTCGACCGACCAGTTGCTGGTCGGCGACCTTGCCTATGTCATCTGCCAGCGCGACCATACCCGCCGCACGCTCGGCCTGTTCGGCCACGAGGAACAGGAAGCGGGCCGGCTGGTCATCGCCGGCGGCGGCAATATCGGCTACTACGTCGCGCGCGCCATCGAGGACGTGCAGCCGAAGACCAAGGTCAAGATCATCGAGAGCGACGCGCAGCGCGCCGTCATGGTGTCCGACAAGCTCAGCAAGTCGATCGTGCTGCACGGCTCGGCGCTTGACCAGAACATCCTGCAGCAGGCCGAAATCCAGGATGCGGACCTGATGGTGACGCTGACCAACAGCGACCAGACCAATATCCTAAGCGCCGCCATGGCCAAGCGCATGGGCTGCAAGGCCGGCATGGTGCTGATCAACAATCCGAGCTTCCAGGATCTGACCCACGCGATCGGCATCGACCACCACATCAATCCGCGCGCGGTGACGATCTCGCGCGTCCTCCAGCACGTGCGCAAGGGCCGTATCCGCTCCGTCTACGCGGTGCAGAAGGGCATGGCCGAAGTGATCGAGGCCGAGGCGCTGGAGACCTCGCCGCTGGTCGGCGTTGCCTTCCGCGACCTGCACCTGCCGCCCGGCATCCGCATCGGCGCGATCTATCGCGACGGCACGGTGCTGCGGCCGAACGGCGACCTGAAGATCAAGGCGAAGGATCGGGTGGTGCTGTTTGCCACCGCCGCGGCCGTCCGGGACGTCGAGCAGATGTTCCGCGTGTCGATCCAGTATTTCTAGAAACCCATCGGACGGACCAAGATGCCGAGAATTGCCTATGTGAATGGCCGCTACCTGCCGCACCGCGATGCGGGTGTACATATCGAGGATCGCGGCTACCAGTTCGCCGACGGCGTCTACGAGGTCTGCGAGATCCGCCACGGGATGATCGTCGACCTCTCGCGCCATCTCGACCGGCTCGACCGCTCGCTCAACGAAATCCGCATCGCGAAGCCGATGTCGCGCGCGGCCCTGGTCGGGGTCATCCGGGAGGTTGCCCGGCGCAACCGGGTGAAGAACGGCCTGTTCTACCTGCAGGTGACGCGCGGCGAGGCGAGGCGCGACCACGTGTTTCCCGCGGCCGACACGGCGCCGTCGCTGGTCGTCACCGCCAAGAGCGCCGATCCGAAGATCATCGCGGCAAAGAACGCGAACGGGCTGAAGGCGATCACCGTTGCCGAAAACCGCTGGGACCGGGTCGACATCAAGACGGTCGGGCTCCTGCCCAATGTTCTCGCCCGGCAGGCGGCGAAGGAGGCCGGCGCCCAGGAGGCGATCTATATCGATCCGCGCGGCATGGTGACCGAAGGCGCGGCGACCAATGTGTGGATCGTCGACGGCGAGGGCAATCTCGTCACCCGTCCGGCCGAACACGGCATTCTGCGCGGCATCACCCGCACGACGCTGAAGGACGTGGCGCAGAGCCTTTCCATTCCGGTGGTCGAGCGCGAATTTACGCGCGACGAGATGCTCGCCGCCCGCGAAGTGTTCATCACGGCTGCGACCAGCATCTGTTTTCCGATCGTCGAGATCGACGGAAAGACGATCGGCAACGGTCATCCGGGCACATTTTCGGAGAAAATCCGGTCCGCCTTTTTCGACATTGCGGAAAAGACGGCGATTTGATACCAACTTCCAGATAAAGGGCTTGCAGGGGACAAACCCTACCTTTCTGACAAGCTTGAACAATAATTACACCGGCGCAAAGGCCGGCAAAAAAGAAAGAAGCGGCGCCATGGCGGAACGTTCTCAGAACCTGCAAGATCTATTCCTCAACACCGTTCGCAAGCAGAAGATTTCGCTGACGATCTTCCTGATCAACGGCGTGAAACTCACGGGCGTGGTCACGTCCTTCGACAACTTCTGCGTCCTGCTGCGCCGCGACGGCCATTCGCAGCTCGTCTACAAGCACGCCATCTCGACCATCATGCCGGGGCAGCCGATGCAGATGTTCGAAAGCGAAGAGACCTCTTCGTCACAGGATTGAAGCCATAACCACCCGAGACACGAAAAACGAATCGATCATCCCGGAGGACGAAAAGCCCCGGGATGACATGTGTGCCGTCGTCATCGTTCCGGTCCTCAAGCAGGGCCGCAATGCGGCGCCCGCAGCCGGTTCGGACAATGGCGTGGTTGCGCCGACCCGGTCGAACGAAGCCCGGCTGGAAGAGGCCATGGGCCTTGCCCGCGCGATCGACCTTCGGATCGGCGAGGCCCTGATCGTGGCGGTCAACCAGCCGCGCCCGGCCACCCTGCTCGGCAGCGGCAAGATCGCCGAGATCGGCGAGAAGCTGGATGAGCACAATGCCGGCCTGGTCATCGTCGACCATCCGCTGACGCCGGTGCAGCAGCGCAATCTCGAAAAGGAATGGAACGCCAAGGTCATCGACCGCACGGGCCTGATCCTCGAAATCTTCGGCCGCCGCGCCTCCACCAAGGAAGGCACGCTGCAGGTCGAACTCGCCCATCTCAACTACCAGAAGGGCCGCCTGGTGCGCTCCTGGACCCACCTTGAACGCCAGCGCGGTGGTGCGGGCTTCATGGGTGGTCCGGGTGAAACCCAGATCGAGGCCGACCGTCGCATGCTGCAGGACAAGATCATCAAGCTGGAGCGCGAGCTCGAGCAGGTGGTCCGCACCCGCCAGCTGCATCGCGCCAAGCGCCGCAAGGTGCCGCATCCGATCGTGGCCCTGGTCGGCTACACCAATGCCGGCAAGTCGACGCTGTTCAACCGGATCACCGGGGCAGGGGTGCTGGCCGAGGACATGCTGTTTGCCACGCTCGACCCGACGCTGCGTCGGATGAAGCTGCCGCATGGCCGAACCGTCATCCTCTCCGACACCGTCGGTTTCATCTCCGACCTGCCGACGCATCTGGTCGCCGCCTTCCGCGCCACGCTGGAAGAAGTGCTTGAGGCCGATCTCATCCTGCATGTGCGCGACATGTCCGATCCGGACAATGCGGCGCAGGCGGGCGACGTGCTGCGCATCCTCTCCGACCTCGGGATCGACGACAAGGAGAAGTCCGCGCGCATCATCGAGATCTGGAACAAGATCGACCGGCTGGAGCCGGAAATGCACGATGCGTTGTTGCAGAAGGCAGCGACCCGCGAAAACGTCATGACCGTCTCGGCAATCACCGGGGAAGGCGTCGACCACCTGCTCGACGTGATCTCCGAGAGATTGTCCGGGGTGCTGACCGAGGCGACGATCGTCATCCCGTCGAACAAGCAGGCGCTGATTTCCTGGGCCTACGAGAACGCCGTGGTCGATGGCCGCGAGGACAACGAGGACGGCTCCGTCAGCCTCGACCTGCGCCTGACCGCCCGCCAGGCCGACGAGCTGGAGCGCAAGCTCGGCAGCGGTCAGAAGGCGGAAAAGGAAGACTGGGAGCGGTGAGGCCGCCGGGCAATGGATTCCCGACATCGCGGCTTCTTTCTCAGTGACTGTCGACGCAAGGGCTGCGAGCGGTCACGAGTGATCTGGTGCACGTAAGGTACAGATTTCCGAGGACGGTCGTGACAAACAGAATTCCAAACCCGCAAGTGTGCGATACAGATCCCGCAGGCGATCCATGCGAGGTTGTGGAGCTACTGCGTGAGGACCGTCCCTACCTGTCGCTTTCGTTGTTTTTTGCGTTCGCGGGATTGGCATGCAGTCAGTGGGTGTCGTCCGTTCTTGGTCTTCCGCCAGCAATCGAGTTCCTGTTGACTGCAGCGGCTGTTGTGAGCGGCATCGTTCTTGCCATACGCATCGTCAATCGGTCACCAATCTACCGCCCTGAAAATGCTCTGCTTGTCTCGGTATCCACCGAAGGGCTGGTTCTCGGGGCGCCGGTCAATCTACGGTTCGACTGGCGCGAGCTGCAATCCGTTCACCTCAGCAGAACCGGCAGCTACGGAAAGCTGCCGACCTATAGTCTTGTTGCCGACCGGCTATTGCCGGCGCCGGCCGCACCGGCAGGTCGTCCGATGCCTCAAGCGGAAGAGCGTATGGCGCAGACAAGACCGATCGTGCTTGACCTCGGATTTCTCAGTGACCGTAAGGCACTCTCTCTCCGTGACAGCCTTCGATGTCACTTTCAGACGTTCGGAAATCCTGTGCCGGACTTGCCGGCGGACTATGATTCGAGGTCATGGACAGGTGACACTACTTGGTAGAGCCGCCTCATTAACCAGAGTTATCGCCAGGAGGATGTGATGAGCGACGAACGGCAAAAGCTGAACTCCTTCTTCTCCGAGGCCAAGGTGTGGCCGGAGGAACTGCGGGCGCTGAGGGCGATCCTGCTCGACTGTGGGCTCACGGAAGAATTCAAATGGCGCGGGCCGTGCTACACCTATGACGGCGCCAATGTCGCCATCGTCTGGGGCTTCAAGGACCATGCCACCCTTGGCTTCTTCAAAGGTGTGCTTTTGAAGGACGAGCAGAACCTGCTTATGGCGCCGGGCGAGAATTCCCGTTCGTCACGGGTCCTGAAGTTTGCCGACCTTGACCAGATCGGCAAAATGGAGCCGGTAATCCGCAGCTATGCGCTGGAAGCCATGGAACTTGAGAAGGCCGGCGCTACGGTCGACCTTGCGAAGAACGACTTCGTCTATCCCGAGGAACTGATCGCGGCCATGGAGGCAGACCCGCCGTTGCAGGAGGCCTTCGAAAAGCTGACGCCGGGACGCCGGCGCGGCTTTGCTTTGTTTTTCGGGCAGCCCAAGCAGGCAGCGACACGCGAAGGGCGTATCCGGAAGATGCGGGACAGAATTCTGGCAGGGAAGGGTCTGCACGACCGTTAAGGCAGTAGCCGGCGCATTTGCGTCTCGCGCTGGTCTGATCCGCGTCTGCCAACCTCGGGCGGAGGAACCTTCGCCGTGTGCCAAAGCGCCTTGATCCGGCCCATCACCGCTTCTTCTCGCTCCTAACTTCCCATATCAAAAACGCATCCTATTTATTTGAAATAATTGAGACATGCTACCTGATGTGGGTATGGTCTCCACATCCTTCCTTGCCATGGCGACCGACATTGGAGTGCGCGAAGTCCGGGTCGCCGATTTCGTCGGCGACCTTGTCCTATTCGTCGCGGTTGGCGCCTCCAGTGGTTCGCTGATCACTTCGTCGATCTACCCCTGGAGCGGCTCGGTCCGACCCATCCCGGTCGATGCAGTTCGCCCCCTCGGCCCTCAGCCGTGGGCTGCCGCCATTCCTCCGATCGAGTCGAGTTCGCGGATCGCATCGACAGGCAGAACCAGATCCACCGCCGCGAGGTTTTCCTTCAGATGTGCGACCGACGACGTGCCCGGGATGAGCAGGATGTTCGGGGCGCGTTGCAGGAGCCAGGACAGGGCCACCTGCATGGGCGTGGCCCCGAGGCGTGCCGCGACGCCAGAGAGGGTCGCCGATTGCAGCGGGGCAAAGCCGCCGAGCGGAAAGAAGGGCACATAGGCGATGCCGTCGCGGGCGAGATCGTCGATCAGCGCGTCGTCATGGCGATGCGCGACATTGTACATGTTCTGCACACAGACGATGTCGCAGATCTTCCGGGCATCGGAGACCTGTCTGGCGGTCGCGTTGCTGAGTCCGATATGCCGGACCAGCCCCTGGCGCTGAAGCTCGGCCAGCGTCGTCACCGCCTCCTCGATCGGCCCTTCGGCCGGCCCATAGACATCGAACATCAGGCGGAGGTTGACAACGTCGATGGTCTCCCGACCGAGATTGCGCAGATTGTCATGCACGGCTTGCATCAGTTCGGCGCTCGTGAAGGCCAGCTCCCACGTTCCTTCGGGGCCGCGTTTCGCGCCGATCTTGGTGACGATGGTCAGATCATCTGGGTAGGGGTGCAGCGCCTCGCGGATGATCTGGTTGGTCACATGCGGGCCGTAGAAGTCGCTGGTATCGATATGGTCGATCCCGGCTTCGACGGCGGCGCGCAGCACGGCGACGGCGGCGTCCCGATCTTTGGGCGGTCCGAAGACGCCCGGCCCGGCGAGCTGCATGGCGCCATAGCCCATCCTCGTCACCTTGCGGTCCCCCAGTGCAAACGTCCCGGCCTTGTTCATGGTGTTCAGGGTGTTCATGTCGATCTCCTTGTTCGATGACCAAGAGTTAGCGCTTGCCGGGCTTCGCGATAACCGGATAGGAATTGCACGGGCTGTACGGTGAGGCGGACAATGAATGTGGAACTCGGCGATCTCTCTGCTTTCGTGGCCGTGGCGCGGGCCGGAGGTTTCCGCGAGGGCGCCCGCCTCAGCGGATCGAGCGCATCGGGCCTGAGCGATGCGGTGCGCCGTCTGGAGGCGCAGCTCGGCGTAAGGCTGCTCAACCGCACGACCCGGAGCGTGGTGCCGACGGAGGCCGGCAGAGGCCTGCTCGACCGGCTGATGCCGGCGCTGTCGGAAATGGAAGCCGCACTCGACGTCGTCAACGTGTTTCGCGAACGGCCTACCGGCACGCTGCGTCTCAATGTGCCGGTCAGCGCCGCACGTCTGGTGCTGCCGCAGATCGTTCCGGCCTTTCTGGAAGCCTATCCGGACATCCAGCTGGAAGTCATCACCGAAGAGAGCTTCGTCGACGTGATCGCCGCCGGCTGCGACGCCGGCATTCGTTATGACGAGCGGCTGAGCCCCGATATGATCGCCGTGCCGATCGGTCCGCGCATCCAGCGTTTTGCCCTCGGCGCGTCTGCCGCCTATCTCGAACGGCGCGGACGGCCCGACCATCCGCGCGATCTGCTGGCGCATGCATGCCTGAGATCGCGATTCTCCAGCGGCGTCGAGACTGTGTGGGAGTTCGAGCGTGAGGGCGAAACGGTGGTCGTCGAGCCGACCGGTCCGCTGCTCGTCACGGCCGGCGGCGGCAGCGATCTCGCCGTCAACGCCGCGATCGCCGGCACGGGCATCGTCGCGCTGTTCGAAGACTGGCTTCGCCCGCATTTCGACAGCGGCGCGCTCGAACCGGTTCTCGAACCCTGGTGGCCGAGCTTCTCGGGCCCGTACCTCTACTATCCCGGCCGGCGCCTGGTGCCCGCGCCGCTGCGGGCCTTCATCGATTTCGTCAAGTCGTCGCCCGCCGGGCGTTGAGACCCGCTCAGTCGAGTTGTCGCTCGCCGGCCTTCGCCTCCTGCCACAACTCCTCCATCCGCTCCAGGGTCGCGGCCTGCAAGCTCTCACCATTTGCTTCAAGAGTTCGCTCTATGTAGCCGAAGCGCCTGCGGAATTTCGTGTTCGTGCCGCGCAAGGCCTGTTCCGGATCGGCCTTCACATGGCGGCCGATATTGGCGAGCGCGAAGATCAGGTCGCCGAGTTCGTCGGCAATCTTGTTATCCTCTCCGGCCCTCAGCGCCTCGCGCAGTTCGCCGATCTCCTCCTCGATCTTGTCGAGGATCGGTTCGGCCTCCGACCAGTCGAAGCCGACCTTGGCCGCCTGTTCCTGGAGTTTCAGGGCTTCGGTCAGCGCTGGAAAGCTGCGCTGCACCGAGCCGAGGAAGCCGGCCTTCGGATCATCGGGCATGGGCTTGCCGGAAGCGCTCGCACGGGCGGCGTGGCGTTCGGCGCGTTCCTGTTTTTCCTGCCGCTTGATCTCGTCCCATTGCAGCTTGATGGCGTCCGGGGTCGCAGCGTCCGACACGGCGAAGACGTGCGGATGCCGGCGGATCATCTTCCTGGTGATGGCCTCAACCACGTCGCCGAACGCAAACAGGCCTGCCTCCTCGGCGATGCGGGCGTGGAATACCACCTGCAGCAGCAGGTCGCCGAGTTCGTCGCACAAATCGTCCGGATCATTGCGCTCGATCGCGTCGGCCACCTCATAGGCCTCCTCGATCGTATAGGGCTTGATGGTCTCGAAGGTCTGCACCACGTCCCAGGGGCAGCCGGTTTCGGGTTCGCGCAGTGCCGCCATGATGTCGAGCAGGCGGGTGATGTCCTTGGAGGGTTCCATGCGGGTCTCTGTGCTGGGCGCTCAGTTGAGCGGAATGTCGTTGTCGGACTTGCCGGACTGGTAGTCCTGCGAGAGCCGGTCGTAAACGGCGCGGATGCGCTTCGACTGGCCCGAAAGCCGTTCAGCGTCGTCATCGACCGCGACCAGGTCGGCGATGGCGTAGGAGTTCCAGAAAGCGTTGGCCTTGCGATAGCCGCCTGGCTCGAGACCGAAAACCTCTTTCAGGATCTTCAGGTCGTGCGGGATGGCGAAGGCGTCGCGGCTGTCCTCATGGCTGAAGAAATAGTAGAAATTGTCGAAGCCGGCCCAGGTGATCGCCGACATGCACATGGTGCAGGGTTCGTGCGTCGACAGGAAGATCAGGTCCTTGGTCGCCGGCCGTTCGCCCAATTCGTAGAAGCGTTTCAGCGTGTGCACCTCGCCGTGCCAGAGCGGATTCTCCAGCTCGTTGTTGGTTTCGGCCAATACCAGCGACAGGTCGGATTTCCTCAGGATGGCCGCGCCGAATACCTTGTTGCCGGCCGCGACACCCTTTTCGGTCAGCGGCAGGATGTCGTGCTCGATGACGTCGAGCAGGCGGCGGGTGAGGTCGGCGGCGGTCAAGGCGTTCTCCTGGCTGGGTGAGGGCCGATCCTATCGGCCGGCCATGGCCGGCGGAAGGCGCAATTTTCGTCCGCGGCGCCGTTATCCCGTGCGTTTTGCTGCGCTGCCGCACCTCTTCGACGCGGTTCGGTGAGATTTGCTCACTTCCGCGCAAAGCCTAGCAAAGAAATATCCTTCTCCGAACCCCGACGGATTCCTGTTTCTTCAATCCCTTGTCGATTACAGGGATAAATGGGCAGTCTTCCAGAACGCGGAATCGGGCATGGGCGTGAGCGAACAGCGACTTTCGGTATTTCCGGCCTTTTTCAAGGTCGCGAACGCCGTTGCCGTGGTGTTCGGCAACGGGCCGGAGGCCTTTGCCAAGACCCGCCTGCTGCGCAACACCCAGGCGCGCATCGTCGCCTATGCCGAAGCGCCCGACGCCGACTATGCCGCCTATCTCGCCGAGCACGACATCGAAACTGTGGCCCGCAGCTTTGCCCCCGCCCAGGTCGAGGATGCCGTTCTGGTGTTCGCCGCCACCGGCGATGCGGAGCTGGACCGTGCCATCGTCCGGGCTGCCCGCGCCCGCCGCATCCCGGTCAATGCCGTCGACCAGCCGGACTTCTGCGATTTCTATACGCCGGCGCTGGTCAACCGGGCGCCGATCGCCGTTGCCATCGGCACGGAAGGGGCGGGCCCGGTGCTTGCCCAGATGATCCGCGCCGACATCGACCGGTTGCTTCCGCGAACCCTCGGCCATCTGGCCCAACTGGCCAATAGCTATCGGACCGCCGTCGACCGTCTGCTGCCGCGCGGCCTGGCCCGCCGGCTGTTCTGGCGCTCCTTCTTCAAGGGCCAGGTTGCCGATGCCGTCGCATCCGGCGACGTCAGCGATGCCCGCCGCCGCGCCACGCGCCTGCTCAAGGACGCGGTGAACGAGAAGGCCGAAGGCCGGATATTCCTGGTCGGCGCCGGACCGGGCGCGGAAGACCTTCTGACGCTTCGCGCCCACCGGCTGCTGATGGAATGCGACGTGATCGTGCATGACGCCCTGGTGCCGCAGGCCGTGATCGACATGGGCCGTCGCGACGCGACCCGCATTGCCGTCGGCAAGCGCAAGGGCTGCCATTCGAAGTCGCAAGACGAGATCAACGACCTGCTGGTCGAACTCGGCCGCGAGGGCAAGCGCGTGGTGCGGCTCAAATCCGGCGACCCGCTGGTCTTCGGCCGCGCCGGCGAAGAGATGGCGGCGCTGCGTGAAGCGGGCGTCGCCTACGAGGTCGTGCCGGGCATCACTTCGGCGCTCGCGGCGGCTGCCGATTTCGAGTTGCCGCTGACGCTGCGCGGTGTCGCATCCTCGCTGGTCTTCACGACCGGTCACGACCTTCATGGCGAGACCCTGCCGGATTGGGCGCGGCTGGCGTTGTCGGGCGCCACGGTCGCCGTCTATATGGGCCGCAGCAATGCGGCTTCCGTCGCCTCCCGCCTGATGGCGTCGGGGCTTTCTGAAGACACGACCGTCGCGGTCGTCGAGAATGCAGGCCGGCGCGACAGCCGCCTCATGCACGGCACGCTGGCCGAACTGCCGGCGCTCGAAGCGCGCGACGAACTCAAAGGCCCGGTGATGGTGATCATCGGCGATGCCGTCGCCGGCGGCAATTTCACCCGTTCCGAACCGCTGCGCGGCACGATCGCCAGCCTTGCCCCTTTCGAGAGGACATGACATGGCAGACAAAGTACTGACCGCCAATCGCCTGGGCGACGGCATCGCCGTCTGGCTCGACGCCAACGGCCGGTGGACCGAAAAGCTGCAGGATGCCTTCGTGGCCCGCCATGCCGAAGCGGTGGCGGCAATCGAGGATGCCGGACGCAAGGCCTTTGCCAGCAACCTGGTTCTCGACGTCAACGTCATCGAGGTCGAGGAAAAGGGCGGTCTGCTGCGGCCCTTGCGGCTTCGCGAGCGCATCCGCGCCGAAGGCCCGACCATTGCCTATGCGGACGGCCACAGTTTCGCCGATCCCGCCTTCATTGCCGCCTGAGGATTTCCATGTACCGCTACGATGAATTCGACCACGCCTTCGTTTCGGCCCGCGTCGAGCAGTTCCGCGACCAGGTGACCCGCCGCCTCTCGGGCGAGATCGCCGAGGACGCGTTTCGCCCGCTGCGCCTGATGAACGGCGTCTATCTGCAGCTGCACGCCTACATGCTGCGGGTCGCCATTCCCTATGGCACGCTGAATTCGAAGCAGATGCGCATGCTCGCCCACATCGCCCGTCGCTACGACCGGGGATACGGCCATTTCACCACGCGCCAGAACATCCAGTACAACTGGCCGAAGCTGTCGGATACGCCGGACATCCTGGCCGAACTGGCAAGCGTCGAGATGCACGCGATCCAGACCTCGGGCAACTGCATCCGCAATGTGACGGCCGACCATTTCGCCGGCGCGGCCGCCGACGAGGTCGCCGATCCGCGCCCCTATGCGGAAATCCTGCGCCAGTGGTCTTCCGTCCATCCGGAATTCTCCTTCCTGCCGCGCAAGTTCAAGATCGCGGTGACCGGCGCGCCGCGCGATCGTGCCGCGATCCAGGTGCATGACATCGGCCTGCATCTGAAGAAGAACGACGCCGGCGAGCTGGGCTTTGCCGTCTATGTCGGTGGCGGGCAGGGGCGCACGCCGCTGGTTGCCAAGCTGATCCGCGACTTCCTGCCGGAAGAGGACCTGCTGACCTATGTGACGGCGATCGTGCGCGTCTATAACCTGCACGGCCGGCGCGACAACAAGTACAAGGCCCGCATCAAGATCCTCGTGCACGAGACGGGCGTCGAGGAAGTGATGCGCCAGGTGGAGGCCGAATTCCAGCAGATCCGCGAGAGCGAACTGAAGCTGCCGGAAGGCGACATCCGCGCGATCGAGACCTATTTCGCTCCGCCGGCTCTGCCCGACCGCGCCGATGGCTGGGAAGCCCTTGCCCGCGCCAAGAAGGCCGACGGGGCCTTTGCCGCCTGGGCCGCCCAGAACGTCCAGCCGCATCGTCATCCGGACTACGGCATGGTGACGATCTCGCTGAAGCCCATCGGCGGCACGCCGGGTGATGCCAGCGACGTGCAGATGGACGTGGTCGCCGATGTCGCCGAACGGCTGGCCTTCGACGAGATCCGCGTCAGCCACGAGCAGAACCTGATCCTGCCGCATGTGGCGCTCGGCGATCTCTACGCCGTCTACCAGGCGCTGGAGGCGTCCGGCCTTGCCACGGCCAATGCCGGGCTGATCACCGATATCATCGCCTGCCCGGGGCTCGACTATTGCGCGCTCGCCAATGCCCGCTCGATCCCGGTCGCGCAGGAAATCTCGACGCGCTTCGGATCGCCCGAGCGCCAGGCCGAGATCGGCGAGCTGAAGATCAAGATCTCCGGCTGCATCAACGCCTGCGGCCATCACCATGTCGGCCATATCGGCCTGCTGGGCGTCGAGAAGAAGGGCGCCGAACTCTACCAGATCACGCTCGGCGGCTCGGGTGACGAGAACACCTCGATCGGCGAAATCATCGGCCGAGGCTTCGAGCCGGAGCGGGTCACCGACGCCATCGAGACGATCGTCGACACCTATCTCGGCCTGCGACTCGAACCGAAGGAAACCTTCATCGACGCCTATCGCCGCGTCGGTCCGAAGCCCTTCAAGGAAGCCCTTTACGGCCAGACGGCCGAGGCGGCCTGAGAAATGGACAAGATGACCAAGATCTGGAACCAGTCGGGTTTCCTCGACAACGACACCTGGGTAATCGAGACGGACGAGATCAAGGCGGGCGAGGGCGAGCGCGCCATCGTCGGCCTGGAGGCCTTCCTCGACGCGGTGGAACACAGCAACGAAAACGGCTTCGGCGTGCTGCTGCGGCCGGCGGACGACGTCGCAAGGCTCGCGCCGCATCTCGACCGCATCGCGCTCGTCGCGATCAGCTTTCCCGCCTTCAGCGACGGCCGCGGGTTCAGCCATGCGACGCTGCTGCGCCAGCGGCTTGGCTTTGCCGGCGAGGTCCGGGCGGTCGGCGACGTGCTGATCGACCAGGTACCGCTGATGCTCCGGACCGGGTTCACCAGCTTTGCCGTTTCCAATCCGGTGGCGCTGGCGCGCCTGGCGGAAAACCGGCTGCCGGGCATCGCCGAACGCTACCAGCCGAGCGCCGTGCCTTCGACCGAGGCCGGCGGCTTCAGCTGGCGCCGGATCGGCAGTCGCGGGGCATAAAACATAAGAATGTCGAGATGTATTTGAGCTGAATTGACGGAGGTCAAGGAAAGCCGATCTCGACTGAGGCATCCGATAGAGACGACGAAACGCTGGGCGCGGCCAAATGCCGGCTTTTTCCGCCGCGAGACTTGCGGTATAGGGCTGCCAGCGAAAGTCAGTCAGGCGACCATAGGAACCAAAGACGCATGAATGCTCCCGTCAAGACCGAGAATGCGGAACTGATCGTCCCGGAAGGCGTCTATGCCGAGACCGTGCTCAGCGTGACGCATTATACTGACCGGCTGTTCCGCTTCCGCATGACGCGGCCGCCCGGCTTCCGCTTCCGCTCCGGCGAGTTCGCCATGATCGGCCTGATGGTCGACGGCAAGCCGATCTACCGCGCCTATTCGATCGCCAGCCCGTCCTGGGACGAAGAACTCGAATTCTTCTCGATCAAGGTACCGGAAGGTCCGCTGACGCAGCACCTGCAGATGATCAAGCCCGGCGACCGCGTGCTGATGCGCAAGAAGCCGACGGGCACGCTGGTGCTCGACGCGCTGACGCCCGGCAAGCGGCTCTACATGTTCTCGACAGGCACCGGGATTGCGCCCTTCGCCAGCCTGATCCGCGATCCGGAAACCTATGAGAAGTTCGAGGAGGTCATCCTCACCCACACCTGCCGCGAAGTGGCTGAGCTGCAGTACGGCTTCGACCTGATCAACGAGATCAAGGCAGACGAGATGCTGAGCGAGATTGTCGGCGACAAGCTGAAGCACTATGCGACGGTGACCCGCGAGGAATATCCGTTCCAGGGCCGCATTACCGATCTGATGGAGAGCGGCAAGCTCTACACCGATCTCGGCGTGCCGCCGCTCGATCCCGCGATCGACCGCGGCATGATCTGCGGTTCGACGGCCATGCTGAAGGACACAAAGGCCCTGCTGGAAAAGGCGGGCCTCACCGAAGGCGCCAACAACAAGCCGGCGGAATTCGTCATCGAGCGCGCCTTCGTCGGCTGACGCGATCCGTTCGGTCGTTCAAATGCAGCGCCCGGCCAATGGCCGGGCGTTTTGCGTTCCTGGGACCAACCCTTTGAGCGAGGTGCGGCGCTCAGCCTTCGCTGAGATAGGCGATCAGCGCTTCCATGGCGCTCTCGGCCTGGTCGCCCTGACCCTGCTGGATGGCGCGGATGACGGCGACGTGCAGCGAGACAGAGCGGTCCATCTTGCCCACCGTGGCGCGCGCATACCACATGCGCCGCGAATGGGACTGGAGAGGTGCTACCGCCGAGATGAGGAACGGATTGGGGCAGGCCTCCTCGAGGATTTCGTCGAAGGCCTTGTCGGCACTGAGGAAGGCGTCGAAGCTTCCGGCCGCGGCCGCCGCGGTCATCGCCTGGGCGCAGTCGAGCAGGGCCGCGCGCTGCGTCTCATCGGCATTCTCGGCGGCGAGCCTTGCCAGCAGCGGTTCGAGCTTCAGGCGGATCGCCATGATGGCCTTGTGGTCGGTCGGCTGGATCTCGGCGATCTGCAGGCCGACGCGCGGTCGGACCAGCACGAGGCCCTGCCATTCCAGCTTCTGGATCGCTTCCCGGACCGGGGTTCGGCCATAGCCCGACAGTTCGATCAGCTGCCGCTCGTTGACCAAAGCGCCGGGCTTGAGCTTCAGCGTGACGATCTGCTGTTCCAGCGCCAGATAGGCGAGGTGACTCTGCGAGCCGGTGATTCCAGTCATGCGTCCCTCCGCTGATATATTTCAACTTGCCATGTCGCATTCGGAATGGCAAGGCAGAGTGATATATCAACGGCTTCGGCGACGAAAACCTGGACCCGTGCTCACGATCACGGGATAGGCCAGGAAGCCTGATCTGGCTGGGGCCGAGCGACCCGCCGCGGCTCTTGGTGCGGCGGGCCTGCTTTGGAACCTTGTGGACGGCTATTCGTGCCGCAGGGCATCGATGGGGTTCAGTTGGGCGGCGCGACGCGCCGGGAAATAGCCGAACACCATGCCGATCGCCGCGGAGAAGCCGAAGGCCAGCACGATGACCGAGGGGCTGCTGACGAAGGGCACGTTCATGTAGGACACCGCGCTATAGGCGAGACCAAGCCCCAGGAGGATGCCGATGATGCCGCCGGCGAGCGACAGGGTCACAGCCTCGACGAGAAACTGCATCAGCACCTGCTGTTCGAGCGCCCCGATCGCCAGGCGGATGCCGATCTCGCGGGTACGCTCGGTGACCGAAACCAGCATGATGTTCATGATGCCGATGCCGCCGACGAGCAGGCTGACGGCGGCCACCGCGCCAAGCAGGCCGGTCATCAGGGTCGTCGTGCCGGTCAGCGTCGAGGCCATCTGGGTCATGTCGTTGACCGTGAAGTCGTCGTCGCGGCCGGCGATGATCTTGCGCCGTTCACGCAGCAGTCGCTCGACATTGGCCTGGATCCTCGAGGTCGAGACGCCGTTTTCGGCCGAAAGGATCATGCTCGACACTTCGGTGGAGCCGCCGATCCGCCGCTGGAAGACCTTGAGCGGCATCACGACGATGTCGTCCTGGTCGCTGCCCATGCCGCTCTGGCCCTTCTTGCCCAAAGTGCCGATGACCTCGCAGGAGACGCCGCCGACGCGGATGCTCTGCTCCAGCGCCGGCGTGGAGCCGAACAGTTCGGTCCGCACAGTCTCGCCGATCACGCACACAGCCTGGCCGCCACGCTCTTCGGAGGGCAGGAAGGTCCGACCGCTGGCAATCGTCCAGTCCTGGGCAATGAAGTAGCCGCCCGTCGTGCCGGTCACCGTCGTCTGATGGTTTTCGCCGCCATAGATGGCGACCTGGCTCGACTGGTTGACGCCGGCCACCGCGCGCAGGCCGCTGATCTGGTCGCGGACCGCCTGCACGTCGCGTTCGGTGAACTTCTTGGCGTCGGAGCTGGCGCGTCCCGGGCCGAACTGGCCGGGGCGCACGAAGAGGAGATTGGTGCCGAGCTTGGAGATCTCCGCCGTCACCTGCGCGGTCGTGCCATTGCCGATCGTCACCATGGCGATGACGGCGGCGACGCCGATGACCACGCCGAGCACGGTGAGGAAGGAGCGCAGCATGTTGCGGCTGATGGCGCGCAGGGCCAGTTTGACCGTCTCAAAGAACATTGGCGGCGACCTTTCCGTTCTGGCTGTCGGAATGCAGGCGGCCGTCAACGAAGCGCAGGTTGCGCTTGGCATAGGCCGCGATGTCGTCCTCGTGCGTGACCATGATGACGGTGATGCCATGCTCCTCATTGAGGCCGGTGATCAGCTCCATGATCTCCTTGCTGGTCTTGGTGTCGAGGTTGCCGGTCGGTTCGTCGGCGAGCAAGACCTTCGGGCTGGTGACGATGGCCCGGGCGATCGCCACGCGCTGCTGCTGGCCGCCCGACAGTTCCTGCGTCGTGTGGCTCTCACGGCCGGCAAGGCCGACCTGCGCCAGGGCGATATTGGCGAGACGGCGGCGCTCGCCGGCCTCCATGCCGCGGTAGACGAGCGGCAGTTCGACATTCTCCACCGCCGAGGTACGGGCGAGCAGGTTGAATCCCTGGAACACGAAGCCGAGCATGTGCCGGCGCAGCAGCGTGTGCTGTCCACGGTCGAGCCCCGAGGTCTTGATGCCCTGGAACAGGTATTCGCCGGAACTCGGCACGTCGAGACAGCCGAGGATGTTCATCGCGGTCGATTTGCCGGAGCCGGACGGACCCATGATCGCGACGAACTCGTTCTTTTCGATCACCAGGTCGACATTGTCGAGGGCGCGGATCGTCGCTTCGCCGCGGCCGTAGATCTTGGAGACCTGCTGGAACTGGATGAGGGGAGGGCTGGCCATGTCGCGCCCTCAGCCGTTCTTTTCCGCGGCATCGGTGATCAGCAGGTCGCCCTCGGCGATGGCGCCCTTGGTGACGACGGTGCTCTGGCCGTCGCTGGCGCCGATCTCGATGTTGACGGCCGTCGGCACGTCGTTCTTCATCAGCCACACGGTGCGTTCGCTGCCTTCCGGTTCCGGTGCGCTGATCGAGCCGGTGCGCGGCGGGCGGAACAGGCTGAACACGCCGCTGCCACCGGAACTCGTCGCGGTGGCGCTTTGCGGTGGCGAATAACGCAAGGCGGCGTTGGGGATCAGGAGGGCGCCGGCGATCGACTGGACGACGATGTCGGCGGTGGCCGTCATGCCGGGGCGGAGCAGCATCTGGTCGTTGTCGACCCGCAGAATGCCCATATAGGTCACGACGTCGTTGACGGTCTCCGAGGCGTAGCGCACGTCGGTGATCTCGGCCGGGAAGCGCTTGTCGGAGAAGGCGTCGACCGTGAAGGTCGCCGTCTGCCCGACCGCCACCTGGCCGACATCGGCCTCGTCGATATCGACCTGCAGCTCCATCTGCCTCAGGTCACCGGCGATGGTGAAGAGGGTCGGCGCCTCGAGCGAGGCAGCGACGGTGGCGCCCGGGTCGACGTCACGCGACAGCACGATGCCGTCGATCGGCGAGACGATCGTCGCCTTGGAGAGATTGAGCCTGGCCTGTTCGAGTTCGGCCTCGGCGGACAGAACATTGGCCTCGGCGCTCGCCTTGGTGGCCTCTGCCGCCTCGAAGGTGAAGCCCGCCGCGTCCATGTCCTGCTGGCTGGACACCCGGCTGCTGACCAGGGATTTCAGCCGGTCGAAGGTCGCCTTGGCCGATTTCATGTCGGCGTCCGCCTTGGCGACGCTCGCCTTGGCCGAGAGCAGGCTCGCCTCGGCGCTCTTGACGTTGGCCTCGAGCTTGGCGGTGTCGAGGCGGGCAACGACTTCGCCCTTCTTGACCGCACTATTGTAGTCGACGAGCACGTCACGGATCGTGCCCGATTGCTCGCTCGAGACGTCAACCTGCACGGTCGGCTCGACCGAACCGGTCGCGGTGACGAGAACGGTGAGGTCGCCCTTCTTCGCGGCCGCGGTCGTGTAGGTGTAGGCGGTCGCCTGATTGCTGTAGGACCAGTAGCCATAGGCTCCGACGATCAGCACGCCGGCGGCCAGAAGGCGCCAGGTCCAGCGCGAACGGCCTCCGCGCTTGTGGGAAGTGCCGAGCAGTGCGGCGAGTTCGCCGGCCTCGCTCTTGGTGGCGGGGGATGGGGTTGTTTCGGAATCGCTCGTCATGTCGCGTCCATCTTCTCCGGTCAATGTTCTGTCTGTATCGCCGGAATGCGGCGGGCTGTTATTGACCCGTGTCAAATCCCGGCAAATTGCAGCGCGGCGAGCCCCGCCCCACCGCAGGTATCGCCTATGGCTGGTGTGTCACAGCCTCCGGTCGAAGCGAAGTTAAATCTTGGTAATAGTGGCGCCTCGCCGCAGAAGCCGCAGGCGAAACTTCCGCGTCACTTGTCCGCCGCCCGCCCGTTGCCCGGCGAAAAGTGGATGAGGGCGGCCAGCAGGACGCCGAAGGCCAGACAGTTTGTCACGTGCCAGAGGAAATGCGTGCCGAACGGAACGGTCGAACAGAGCGGCATGTCGAGGCTGCGGAAGGCGAAAGAGAGGGCAAACAGTGCGCTCGAAACTGCAATCAGGCGAAACGACGGATGGCGCTCCTTCCACGCCACCCGGCCGGCGGCGAAGACGACGAACAGCGCCGGCAGGTACTGGGTGGAGCCGCTGACGGTGTCGCCCAGCATATGCGTCTCGCGCATCGACAGCGCCAGTCCGGCGACGAAGACCATCGCCCCGAAAGCCACGGCGAGCGGCAGGGCGTAGGACGCCTTCACGGAATCCTTCAGCACCGCCGCGCCATAGAGTGCGACGAAGGCCCAGATCGGCAGAACGTCCGCCAGTTCGGCCCAGCGTGTCGCAAAGGTGTGCCACAGGAAGGAGCCGATGCCGATCGCCAGCGCGAGCGCCATCAGCGCGATCAGGGCGGGAGAAAGGGAGCGGCTGCGCAGCACATGGACCAGGGCCAGGAGGCTGACGACGATGACGAGCAGACTGGAACCGGCATTCAGCGGCTCGCCCCAGAAGCCCGGCGCCGTCCGTTCGCAATAGGCACCCGAAATCGGCGCACTCCAGTCGCTTGTCATCACCGATTCCGTCGAACCCCGGGCGAAGAAGACCCGGACGCAGCCCCCGCCTCCCTGCGGCCAATTGCCAATTGGCCGAGAAGCCTTTTCCTTTGCGCATTAGGTACGCCGTACATATGATGTCAAGCGCGCGCTCGAGTAGTCGTGGGGACGATTCGCGCATGGGAAAAGGGAAAGTTGTGCCGCATTCATCTTGCGGAATACTTTCTGGGGTTGGCATGTACTCTTGGTTGAAGTTCGAAGGTTCTGGGCGCGCACGCCATCGTTGGCGCGGGCTGCTCACCGCATTGGCATGCATGGTCGCCCTGTGGGGCGGCGCATCGTCTCCGGCGGCAGCCGCCAATCTCGACGGCGCCATCGCCGCGGTGGAGAAGATCCACGCCCTGACCGTCGCCTCGGCCAGCGGCCCGGCCTCGAAACTCGCACCTCTGCTCGAGCGTTACCTCGATCTTGGCGAAATCGCCCGCAAGGTTGCCGGCAAGGCCTGGGATGGCGCCAGCGAAGCCGAGCGTCGGGAGTTCCGGCTCGTGCTGCGCGACGTCATGGCCGTCGAGCTTGATCGCCGCATCCGCCCGGACGACCGGCTGCGGGTCAACGAAGCCAAGCCTCTGGGCTCAAAGGATGTCGTGGTGCTGACCTCGCAGATCCGCCGAGATGGCAGCGCCCGCAGGCTCGACTGGAAGATGCGGCCCTGCGGCGGATCCTTCTGCCTCATCGATATCGTCGGCAATGGCGCCTCGCTCACCGTCGCCCGCCGCGACGACTATGCGCCGCGCCTAAAGGCGCTCGGCGGCTCGCTCGCCGCGCTGACCAAGAGCCTGCGCGCCGAACTCGCCGGCCGGAACTGAGAGCTTTCGCATGTCCCAGCTGGTCGAACTCCGCAATTGCCGCCGTGTCTACGACAATGGCCGCATCATCGCTCTGGACGATGTGTCCTTCTCCGTGGCGCGCGGCGATTTCATCGCCATCACCGGCCCGAGCGGCAGCGGCAAGTCGACGCTGCTCGACGTGCTGTGCGGCCTTGAAGAGCCGAGCGCAGGCGAAGTGCTGTTCGACGGCGAGATCGTCCGGGGCAGGACCGACTGGGCGCGCATCCGCTCCGAGCGGATCGGCTTCGTCTTCCAGTCCTTCTATCTGATCCCGTCGCTGACGGTGGCGGAGAATATTGAACTCGCGATGCTGTGGCAGGGTATTTCGGCGCGCGACCGCCGCGACCGGGTGGCGGAACTGCTGGAGCGGCTGGGCCTTGGCCAGCGCGGAGGCCAGCACCCGCTGCAACTGTCCGGCGGCGAGCGGCAGCGCGTGGCGATCGCCCGGGCGCTTGCCAACCGGCCCGAACTGATCGTCGCCGACGAACCCACCGGCAGCCTCGACAGCCGGTCCAGCGCCGACATCATCGACCTGCTCGAGGATCTGCAACGCAACAATGCGATCACCGTCGTGATCGTCACCCATGACCGGGCAATCGCCGAGCGCTGCGACCGGCGCGTCGAGCTGGTCGACGGACGGATCGTTTCCGACCAGCGCGTTCCGCGGCTCGCCGCGCCTTCCGAGGTCTCCGCATGAATCTCCTGACCTTGCCTGCCCGAAATCTCCTGTCGCAGAAACTTCGCTCGACGTTGACCGTGCTCGGCATCGCGGTCGCGGTCGGCAGTTTCGTCGCGCTCACCGGCCTGACGCGCGGCCTGCAGGACAGCTATGCCCAGGGCGTCGGCGATGTCGGTGGCGATTATGTCGTCAGCCAGCGCGGCACCTACAGCCTGGTCAGCAGTTCGATCTCGGCTGAACTGGTCGACAAGCTCGACGCGGTGCCTGATGTCGAGGAGGCGGCGGGTATCGTTCTGACGATCGCCGAGGTCGACGACGAGGCCAATATCTTCGTCACCGGCTGGCCGGACGGCAGCTTCCTGTGGCGCTCGCTCGTGCTGGAGGAGGGTGTGATCCCGACCGGCGACCGCGAAGTGGTGCTCGGCCGCACCGTCGCCGAGGCGCTCGGCAAGACGGTGGGCGACGAGATCCAGATCCAGTACGAACCCTTCCGCATCACCGGCATTTCGGTGCCGGACTCGGTGTTCAACCAGAATGTCGCCGTGGCGCGGCTGAAGGGGCTGCAGGAGCTTCTCGGCCGCCCGGCCAGCGTTTCGCTGGTGCAGATCCGGCTGACGCGTCCCGTCGAGCCGGCGAGGGCGGCGGCGGCCAAGGCGGCGCTCGCCAAGGTGTCGCCGACGATCGAGGTGAGCGACAGCGCCGAATTCGCCGAGAACATGGATTTCGTCAAGACGGTGGACGCGGTCACCTCGGCGGTCTCGCTGATCATGATCCTCGCCTCGTCGATCCTGGTGGCCAACACGCTGCTCATGTCGGTTTCCGAACGCGTCCAGGAATTCGGCATTCTCGCGGCGATCGGTTGGACGCCGGCGCGCATACGCATGCTGGTGGTGGTCGAGGGGCTGATGATGTGCCTGGTCGGCAGTTTCATCGGCGTCGGGCTCGGCATTGCCGGCATGCATCTGGTCTCGTGGCTGCGCATTTCGGCGGGCCTGCTCGAACCCTATCTGAGCCTTGGCATCGTCGCCGAAGCGCTGTTCTGGGTCGTGCTGGTCGGGCCGCTCGCCGCGCTCTATCCGGCCTGGCGGGTGACGCGCGCCACGCCGTCCTCGGCGCTCCGCGGCATTCGCTGACTTTCCTGCCCATAATTGCAGGCCGCATCGAACCGTTCCGATGCCCGCGCGTTATCTCAGCGCTGCAGTGGGGTTCCGGAGGTCAGACTTGCGCATTGCGAAATTCGTGTTGATCGGCATCGTCACCCTTGCCGTGGCCTCATGGCTTGCCGTCTATCTCTACGGGCGGTTCGCCGCGCAGGCGCGCGGGCCGGCCTCGTATGCGCTGCCGGTCGCCGATGGCGAAACCCCGCTCGACCGGGAGATCGGTCCGCTGACGGTGGACCACCCGGACGAGAGCGGGCTTCGGCTGATCTCCGACGACATCGACGCCTTTGCGGTGCGAGCCCATGCCGCCCGCTCCGCCGGCCGCAGCCTCGACCTGCAATACTACTACTGGCGCGACGACTTCACCGGCGGGCTTCTCGGCCGGGAGGTGCTGGCGGCGGCCGATCGCGGGGTGCGGGTGCGCATCCTGCTCGACGACATCAATGCGCGCGGCGGCAACGACGTCTATCTCGCCTATGACAGCCACCCCAATATCGAGGTGCGGCTCTTCAATCCGGCGCTCAGCCGCGACAGCACGCTGGCGCGCGGCATGGACATGGCGCTGCGCATCTTCACGGTCACGCGGCGCATGCACAACAAGGCCTGGATCGCCGACGGCAGGCTGGCGATCGTCGGCGGGCGCAATATCGGCGACGCATATTTCGGCGCCTCCGACACCGCCAATTTCCGCGATCTCGACGTCTCCATGGTCGGACCGGCGGTCGCCCAGACCGCGACCATCTTCGACCGTTTCTGGAACAGCCCGGTCGTCCTGCCGATCCGCAGCCTGTCGGATCCCGAACGCCGGGAACTGGCGCGGCTGCGGGCGCGGCTGGAACAGGCGGCCTCGAGCGAGCCGGCAAAGCTCTACCTGCCCCGCCTGAAACAGGGGGAAGAGGCGGCAAAGGCGCTGATATCGGGAGGCGCCACGCACTGGACGGCCTCGGCCGAGGTCGTATCCGATCCGCCGGAAAAGGTTCTCGATGTCGGACAGCAGAGCTGGCTCAACGAGAGCATCGACCCGGTCATTGCGTCCGCGACCAGCAGCCTGGAAATCACCTCGCCCTATTTCATTCCCGGCGACGAGGGGGCAAGCAGCCTGCGCCGCCTGGTCGAGCGCGGCGCCGAGGTGAAGGTACTGACCAATTCGCTCGCCGCGACCGACGTCGCCGCCGTCCACGGCGCCTATGCCCACTACCGGGAAGGCCTGCTGGAAAGCGGGATCGATCTGTTCGAACTGAAGGCGGAGAGCCGGCCGGGGCGGATTTCGCTGTTCGGCTCCAGCAATGCCAGCCTGCACACCAAGGCCTTCACCGTCGACGACCGGACCGGCTTCATCGGCTCGTTCAACTACGACCCGCGGTCGATTGCGCTCAACACCGAAATGGGCGTGCTGTTTCGCGATACGAATCTGGCGGCCGAAGTGCGCCGCGAGTTCCTCACCCACAGCGGCCCGACCCATGCCTACCGGCTGAGCATCGAGGGCGGTGCCCTGCAATGGAACGGCGAACCCGACCAACCGCCGCAGCATGACGAACCCGGTGCCAGCTACTGGCGCCGCTTCGTCGCCACCGTCACCGGACTGCTGCCGCTCGAATCGCAGTTGTGAGACACGGTCAAGCTAACTGGCAAAACGTGGAGATGTGCGTTTTCCTATTTGGGCGACAAAACCCTAACGGCGTAGGAAACGGCATCGGGAATCCACTCCGCTCCTGGCACCTTCGCAAGAGTAGGTAATGCAAGCGTTGCGGCAAGCACCAACACGGACCTGGCAATCCACTTGCGGGCTTCTGAAACGACATCATTTCTAAGGCCGGCTGCTACGCGCGTAACAAGTGATATGAGGTTCTCAATGGTCCGCGCCAGCGCAAGAGTCACCCTTCCGTCCGGCCTGTGCAAATCATCAGCGACGGTCGCCACAGATTCAAGCGCTTGCGGGACTTTTGCGGAGGCAGAATTTTCGTCGGAGGCGAAATGTGTTGCCAACGAGCGCGCTGTATTCACAAGGTCGACAACCTCACTTCTGGCAAGCTTAGTGGAAAGCGAGTTTTCGACGAAAATGCGCCATTCTGAATGCTGAGCTAAGTAGTCGTACACGCCGTCAATGTGCGCTTTTATTAGTTCAAGCAGGGTGTTGGAGAGTTCATCGGCGCTGGCGAGCGCAACTTTGCTGCAGGACACATTCAGCATACCGACTTCTACGATGTTCTTGTGCTTCGTCAGCCGACCTTGGAGTGCCTCGAACGCCTGGATTAGCCGGGGTGAACAGTTGGATCCTTTAAGATCTTGAGCGATTCTAAAGCCTTGTTCGACCAAGACCTCATTTGATGCGGCGGCAATGGATGCATCCGGTTCTGAAGTTGAAGGCGGCTGGGCCAACACCACGATGCTGTCGCCGTCAAAACCGAACTGAAACGCAGCAATTTTCTGGTCGGGCACCAAACTCCCCAACTCATCTAAGCTCATCTGGTTAAGGCCTATCTGTATGCCAGCGAGCATGTTCTTGATAGATATGCACTCTTGCTCGATTGCCAGGTTCGCCTTACGAAATGAATCGCCGTCTCTTATTTGTCTATCCAAACCCCGATCATTCGACAGTCTGAGAATGTGGTCGATTTCCGCCCGGAACGTATCTAGATCTCCCGGTGACAAGCGATCCGCTCGCGATAACCAATCGGACTTCAGTGAGAGAAGGCGGATCGAAGATTCACGAAATGCCGGGTACTGGTGCCAGTCGCCCAACTGTTCACCAAAGCCCATCAAATGGCCCACGCGACCTTGGATGGAATCCAGCAGATTGCGAATTCTCTCGACATTCGTTTTGGCCATTTGCGAGTCTCTTGGGACGATGGTGCACCCATCAAGAACTATGACCGCGACCAATACAAGGGTATTTGAAGGCTCTTCTTGGAATGTATTCGTGCTTCGCTACGCATTATATGCGAAGCGGTTCACAAAGAAGCCCTGATACAACGCCGTTCCCTGAGATCGAATCTCGTCAACAAGAGGCTTCGGAACGACCTGCCCACATAGCCATCAATTGACAAAGGAAGAATGGTGAGAGCGCAGGGATTCGAACCCTGGACCTACTGATTAAAAGTTTGATTGCCCTAGCGTCACTGAGATAGCCAGCGCACTCCAAAAGGTCAATGATGGGGTTGAAAAGCTAGGGAAAACCAACCGTGAGATTCACGGAGATTCTTGCGGATTCCGCCAGGTTCGCTTACTATATGCTTACTGGATCGAGCTAGTAAGCAGGTTTTCAATGCCCAAAATCACCAAGCGCCTTGTCGAGACGGCGGCACCATCCGGTAAAGATTCGTTCGTCTGGGATGACGAGTTGACGGGCTACGGCTTGAAGGTGACGCCAGCTGGCAAAAAGGTGTTCATTCTGCAGTATCGGGTTGGTTGCCAGTCCCGGCGTATGACGCTGGGGGCATTCGGCCCGATCACCCCGGACCAAGCCCGTTCTCTTGCGCAAGCCGCATTGCGGAAGGTTGCGCGAGGCGAGGATCCGATGGCGGAGCGTGTCGCCAAGCGAGAGGAATCCCTGACAGGTGACCTGCTGGATCAGTTCTTGAAGGAACATGCTGAGTCGAAGCTAAAGGGCCGTTCCTCCGCCGAATACAAGCGCCTCATTACCAAGCTTGTCCCGGCCCGCCTTCGCCGCATGCCGATATCAGAGGTATCGCGGGCGAACGTCGCCCAGTTGCACAACAGCCTTTCAGCCACGCCATATCAGGCGAACCGTCTGCTTGCTGTTCTCCGCAAGTATTTCAACTGGTGCGAAAAGAACGGCTTTCGAGCCGACCTCACCAATCCGGCCCTGCATGTTGAACTTTACAGAGAGCGAAAGCGGGAGCGCTTCCTCTCTCCCGCTGAAATCGCACAGTTGGGTGAGGTTCTGAGCGAGATCGAGACGGAGGGGACTGCAAGCCCTTATGTCATTGCCGCCGTGCGGCTGTTGATCCTGACCGGTGCTCGATTGAACGAGATCTTGTCGGCGCAGTGGCAATGGCTCGACTCCGGTGCTGGTTGCATCCGCCTGCCGGATTCGAAGACCGGTGCGAAGAAGATCTATCTGAGCGCGCCAGCCTTGCAGGTGCTGGATTCGATCCCGCGCCTCGAAGGCAATCCCTTTATCATTTGCGGTCAAAAGAAGGGCTCTTCGCTCGTCAACCTGCAGAAACCTTGGAATACCATTCGTAAGCGGGCCGGTTTTCCGGATCTGCGCATCCATGATTTGCGCCATTCGTTTGCCTCGATCGCCGTCGCAAGTGGCATGTCTCTGCCGATGATAGGAAAGCTGCTGGGACACTCCCAGCCTCAGACGACGGCCCGGTATGCGCATCTTGCGGATGACCCGATGAAGCTTGCAGCAAGTCAGATCGGCAGCCGGATTAATATTCTTCCCCAGCTTCGCGTCGTTCAGTCTTAGTTGCAAAGCAACATAAAGATTGACGCATGTGATTTTACTTCGGAATGGCATATTCCGCTTGGGAAAAGCCTTAACACGCGCCCGAAGTAGATGCTTTTTCCGGGCTGTTCCGCTACAATCATACCGTTCAACGCCCTCCCAAGGCACGACCTCGAAAAGGACAGTTAATGGATCACCTTATCAGCGCCGAACAGGCCGCAAGCATTCTCAATATCTCGCCTTCGACCCTCGCCAAGATGCGTCTCTCCGGAGTATCGCCACGTTTCGTCAAGCTCGGACGGAGAGTGGCTTACAAGCCTTCCGACATCGAGGCCTGGATTGAAGCGCAAAGCTATCAATCCACTTCGGAATATGGCTGCAAAGGTGCAGCCTGACAGAAGCGCCGGCAAGCAATCGGGCGGTCGCCAAACAGACCGATTGCCGCCGACACAAGCCATTGAATCCTCCCAGAGAATCGAAAGGATGACGGCATGGGCATCATACCAAGAAATGTGTCCGAAGATAAGCAGGCAAGACCGTTCGGCTCACAACCCATCGAGCCACCCGATTTTAGAGTTGCCGAACGGCAGATTGTCCAGAAGAAGATTGGCGAATGCGTCTTGGGCTATCAGGCCCTTGTTACTAGCGTTCGCAAAAGTCGGTGGAGCCACTTCCGTGGTCGCATGCGGGAAATCGAGAAGCTGATCAAGGATCGGCACGGGCAAGTGGTGCCGGAGACGGACGACGCCTTCATCTATCTCGAATGCATCTGCAATCTGCTCTTTGTTGAATACAACGATCAGTTCATCGATAAGGCGCGGCAATGGGGCCGGCGCTGGTACCCGTGGGCTACGCTCCAGCAGCTCGAAGAGGTCGCTTACGAGCGAACCAAGGTAAGCTTCACGCCCTTGACGGCGGACGCCCTGGGGCATGCCCTGCACCTGACATACGAAGAGCGGCAGCGGCTTGGAATACGCACGATTGGCGCATGCGATGTGTCCAAGAGGCAGCGCCAGCAAATCCAGAACCGGCTCCGCCGCCTGCGCGATTGTGAGCGTAAGCGCGAGAAGCGTCGGCAAGCGGGCAAGAAGACCCGCGACGAGTATCTGGCCACTTCAGTATCGGCGACCAAGCCTTGGCAGGAGTACGGCATTTGTCGCCGCACCTGGGAGAAGCGGGGCAAACCGAATCCGCAGGCGATTTCTGGTCACGTTCCCAACTAGATTGGCATTGCGCAGGTTGTTCCACCCATAATGGTTCACCATTCATAGGCCATGGAACAACCTGCGCAGCTAAAGCTCCGCTTGCCTTCAACGCCCCTGTCGCTGCCGTGTATGCGAGCTTTCAGTTTTCTTCACCGTTGCAGCGCGACCAGACCCGTTGTGCAGAGCGAGTTTCTTCTAGTAACAGTTGCCGAGGCAACTTGGGGGACGACAGATGGTGAGCCGGCGAGAATTCATTGAGAGCCACGGGGCGACTTGCGGCAACTGGAACTGGAGTTGGTCCTTTGTGAACGAGGCTGAACGCTTCGTAATCTTCGGCATTTGGCAGGATTCCCAAACCAGAAAGTTGGGTAGCATCTTGGGCAAGAGGTGGAAGTTCAGTGCCAAAGGCCGCAAGAACAACGGCTATGGTCAGGCCATCGAACATATTCGCCTGATCGAACAGGAAGGCTACAGTCTCAAAACTTTTCCGATGGTCGGCGAGCCCCGCAATCCGGAGGAGGGCGAGCTTTCTGCGTCGCAAATCACCATGTTCACCCCGGAACTGACGGACGCTCGCCTCATCGTACTACCTGATGGTTGGTATGCGTCCCATATCGAAGACGACTTCGAGACGATCCCGGAAGTCGTCGAAGAGGAGTTCTGGGAGGGGGCGTCTTTCAATGTCGTCGTGAACGCTTATGAACGCAATCCGGAAGCCCGGATGAAGTGCATTGAGCACTACGGCGCGAAGTGCAACGCCTGCGAAATCGATTTCGGCAAGACCTATGGTCCCTTGGGGCAAGGTTACATCCACGTACACCACATCAAGCCGATCCATGAATGCGGTGGAGCCTACAAGGTCGATCCGATCAATGATCTGATACCGGTATGCGCCAACTGCCATGCTATGATTCACCGCCGGGCCAAGCCGCTCACGGTGGAAGAACTAAGAACGATCATTCAAGAGCAGCCAAAAACTCCTACTCAGCGCGCCGGCTGATCGCATGACACCGATGGGACACTACCCCTGATAGGGTTTGCCTCCCCGCCCACGCAAATCTAAAGTCGCGCCACCGCCGGCGCGATTCCGCTTTTCAGCTCCGGCATTTACCCATTCTAGAATAGCCCCGTTTGGGCCCTTGTGATCGGCAATTCATGTACGACAACGCATTCAATCAGATCGAAAGAGACCTCCGCGCCGAAGAAGGCGTGGCCAACGAGCTGGATTATGTTGAACAGACCTCCTGGGTTCTGTTTCTCAAATATCTGCACGACCTGGAGAACGAGCGGCGCGACCGGGCCGAACTGGATGGCGAGGATTATACGCCGATCATCACCGGGGAGTTCTGCTGGGACAAATGGGCGGCACCTAAGAAGAATGGCGAAATTGATCACAATGCCGCGCTGATCGGCGATGACCTGATTAAGTTCGTTGACGGCGAATTGTTTCCCTATCTTGCCAAGTTCCGGCAATCGGCCACCGGGCCGCAGACCCTGCAATACAAGATCGGCGAGATCTTCACCGAACTGCGCTCCAAGTTCCGGTCCGGCTATATCCTGCGCGATGTGCTGGAAACCATTGACGGGCTATCCTTCGGCACGCAGGCGCAGCGCCACGAACTGTCGCAGCTTTATGAAAGCCGCATCCGGCGCATGGGTAATGCCGGGCGTAATGGTGGCGAGTACTACACGCCGCGTCCCCTGATTCGCGCGATGATCGAAGTGGTGCAGCCGAAGGTCGGCGAGACGATCTATGACGGTGCCGTCGGCTCCGCCGGCTTCCTTTGCGAAGCCTATGACTATTTGCGGCGCAAGGAACTGTCCGGAACAGACTACGAGACGCTGCAGACAAAGACCTTCTACGGGCAGGAGAAGAAGGGCCTCGCCTATATCATCGGCATCATGAACATGATCCTGCACGGGATCGAGGCGCCCAACCTGATCCATTCCAACACGCTGAATGAAAACGCGATGGATATCCAGGAGAAGGACCGGCATAACGTGATCCTTGCCAATCCGCCTTTTGGCGGTGGTGAGCGCCGCGAGGTTCAGCAAAATTTTCCGATCCGTACGGGCGAGACCGCCTACCTCTTCCTGCAGCACTTCATTCGCAAGCTGAAGGCTGGCGGGCGCGGCGCCGTCGTCATCAAGAATACGTTCCTGTCGAATACCGATAACGCGAGCGTGGCTCTGCGGAAGGAGCTGCTGGAGGCCTGCAAACTGCATACAGTGCTAGATTGCCCCCAGGGCACGTTTCAGGGCGCTGGAGTCAAAACCGTCGTCCTCTTCTTCGAAAAGGGCGAGGCGACACGACAGACCTGGTTCTATCAGCTAGATCCAGGCCGCAGCATGGGCAAGACCAATCCGCTTAACGACGACGATCTGAAGGAATTTGTAGAGTTACAACGGACGTTCGCCGACAGCCCGAAAAGCTGGATGGTGAAACGCGGTGATTTGGACGCCACGACCTTTGACCTTTCGGCGAAGAATCCCTACTCACCGGAAAGGGAAGCCTTGCGCAGTCCGGAAGACATTATCGCCGATATGTTGGCGCGTGATGCTGAAACAGCGGACATTCTGGAAAACATCCGGAGACTACTGTGAAGAGTGGCTGGCAATACATAAGGTTGGGTGAGCTTTGCACGATAGCGCGTGGAGGTTCACCAAGGCCCATCAGTCAATATATTACCAACGATGAGAACGGCATCAATTGGATCAAGATCGGCGATACAGAGCGGGGCGGTAGATACATTGATCAAACGCAAGAAAAAATTAGGCCGGAAGGCGCGGCTCGGTCACGCTTTGTTGAGCCTGGTTCATTTTTGCTTTCTAATTCGATGAGCTTCGGACGACCGTATATTCTTCGAACAAGTGGCTGCATTCACGACGGCTGGCTTGTTCTCGACCCAGATTACAATCGGGTTGATCAAGATTTTCTTTACTATGTACTGAGTTCGCGAGTGGTCTACGATCAGTTTGACCGATTAGCAGCGGGCTCCACAGTTCGAAATTTGAATATTGGCCTTGCAGAAGTTGTTGAGTTTCCCCTACCGCCGCTGAAAGAACAGCAACAGATTGTCGCCATCCTTGACGAAGCCTTCGAGGGGTTAGACCGCGCCCGCGCCAATGCCGAAGCCAATTTGCAGAATGCGCGGGATTTGTTTCAACACATGACAACCATGCGGATCAACTCGGAAGAGTTTCCAACGGTGCCACTAAGTGAAATCTGTGATGTGCGAGATGGAACCCACAATACACCTAATTATGTGAAAAATGGCGTGCCGTTAGTTACACAGAAAAACATCAGGCCAGAAGGGCTAAATTTAGAAAATGTCAAACTAATCAGCCGATCTGACCATCTGGCGATCCACAAGCGATCGAATGTTGCCAAAGGCGACATCTTGATCTCGATGATTGGAGCTAACAGAGGCATGTCATGCCTCGTAGACTCCGAAGACGTCTTCAGCATCAAGAACGTTGGCCTGATCAAAGCGACGGACAAGATGAACATGGATTTCCTGTTGTTTTACCTCCAGTCTGCAGCCGCAGAAAAATATGTCGCGGAAGCAACAAACGGAGGTGCCCAGCCGTTTATCGGACTTGGGAAGCTACGAGCCTTTCCAACTCCGGTTCCAGAACGTCGTCTGCAGGAGAAAATCGCATCCGAGATCTTCGGAATGACAGAGACAGCAGCCGTACTTAAAATGCGTTACCAGCTGATGCTTCAGGATCTCACCGAGCTCCGGCAGTCCATTCTCCAGAAGGCGTTTGCGGGCCAGCTGACATGAGTTGGGCGAGCAATCATGATGGTAGCTTGGAGAAGCTTCATCGTGTTCAGGCTAGTCTCACAGTCAATCTGATCATGGTTCCGAAGAAAGACTTCCAAGTTTGCCGTGTCAACGACACGGCATCGGAGGTCAACGCCAGGAATGAGAACAGATTCAGCTTCCTGCCGGTGGTCGATAACCGGGAGCTGGTGATCGGCCTCTATGATGCTGAGCGGTGGTTTCAGCGCGAGGCACCAAACGAGATGATTGCTGAGGACTTTATCCGACTGTCGGAGGAGATCGTCATCGGTGCCAATGCCGGCATCTTCGATTTTGTAACATCCGCAGATCAATTCGCCACTAAGCTTGTGGTTTCCGGCAGCGGGGTTGCCGGGTTGATCAGCCTTTCGGACATTCAGCAACTGCCAGTGCGCGCCGCGCTATTCTCCCTCATCACCAGCCTGGAAATGGCCATGGCCATGGCAATTCAACGAAAGTGGCCCGAGGCGCGGCTGTGGCTACAGTGTCTGTCGGAAGGGCGCCAACAGAAGCTACACGATGAAATCCACAAAGCGAAAAAGCTGGACGGCTTCATAAGTGAACTCAGCTTCACTCAGTTTAGTGACAAGGCTGACCTGATCCGAAAAGCCGGCCTCCTTTCTGGTACAAAACTGCAGGCAAAGGAGTCGCTTGGCGAAATCCGAAAGCTCAGGGATCAGATCGCCCATGCAAATGGCTATGCCGATACTCCCGAGGAAGCTAAAAAAGTTTGCAGGATCGTTCGTACCATCTATCAACTGAAGGAAGAACTGATAGCCTATGCAACCGAAGCTCCTAGCGAACCCGGCATTGCATGATCCCACACGACGAAACCGAGGCTGACACCCGCGCTGATCGCATTGATCCGATTCTGACTGCGGCGGGATGGGGTGTGTTGGACGGCTCGAAGGTGCGTCGCGAAGTCATCTGCCCAGGCCGCATCATGTCAGGAGGCCGGCGCGGCAAGTCTCTGTCGTGTGATTACGTGCTGATCTACAAGGGCCATAAGCTTGCGGTGCTGGAGGCCAAGAAAGCCTCTGTGAGCCACCGCAACGGCGTAGGGCAAGCGAAGGATTATGCCGGAAGGCTCGCCGCGCGTTTCGCCTACGCTTCGAACGGGCTGAACTGGTATCAGGTGGACATGACGACGGGGAAGGAGGGCGACCTTGCCTTGCCCTTCCCGACGCCGGATCAGCTTTGGGATCTGACCTTCTCGCGCCCCAACTCATGGCGCGACCGCTTCGGCGAAATTGATTTTGAGACGGATGGCGGCAAATGGGAGCTGCGCTATTATCAGCACCGAGCCATCACGGCGGCGCTGGATGCCATCGCCGAGGGTGACCGGCGCATCCTACTGACGCTCGCAACGGGTACCGGCAAGACCTCGATCGCCTTCCAGATCGCCTGGAAGCTCTTTCAGTCCAAGTGGAACCTGTCACGCGAGCCGGTGCGCCGTCCGCGAATCCTCTTCCTTGCCGATCGCAACATCCTAGCAGATCAGGCCTATAACGCCTTCTCAGCCTTCCCGAATGATGCCGTGACCCGGATCGATCCGGGCACGATCGCGAAGAACAAGGGGAAGGTGCCGAAGAATGCCAGCTTGTTCTTCACCATCTTCCAGACCTTCATGACCGGCGAGGGCGAGCCGGTCTATACGCAGTATCCCAAGGACTTCTTCGACTTCATCGTGATCGACGAATGCCACCGGGGCGGCGCGAAGGACGAAAGCGAATGGCGCGCGGTTCTCGAATACTTTGAGCCTGCCGTGCAACTCGGTTTGACGGCGACGCCGAAGCGCAAGCACAACGCCGACACTTACGCCTATTTCGGCGAACCCGTTTACACCTATGCTCTGAAGGACGGCATCGAAGACGGCTTCCTGACCCCCTTCAAGGTTCGCCAGATGGCCAGCACCATCGACGAATATGTCTATGACGGTTCCGACGAGCTGGTGAGCGGCGAGATCGAGGAAGGGACACGCTTTACCGAAAACGATTTCAACACCAAGATCGTGATCGAGGAACGGGAGAAAAGCCGCGTCAAAGAGTTCATGGACCAGATCGATCAGAAGCAGAAAACGCTGGTCTTCTGCGCCACCCAGGCGCATGCGGCGCTGGTGCGGGATCTGATCAACCAATTGAAGACGAGCACGAACCCGAACTATTGCCACCGTGTCACGGCGGAAGACGGGGCGGTTGGTGACCAACACCTTCGCGACTTCCAGGACAACGACAAGACGATCCCCACAATCCTCACGACTTCGCAAAAGCTTTCGACGGGCGTCGATGCGCGCAATGTCCGTCACATCGTGTTGATGCGCCCGATCAAGTCGATGATCGAATTCAAGCAGATCATCGGACGCGGCACGCGCACCTATGAAGGCAAGGACTTCTTCACAATCTGGGACTTTGTGAAGGCCTATGAGAACTTCCACGATCCCGCCTGGGATGGCCCGCCCGAAGAGCCGGTCAAACCGGTGCCGCGACCTGCCTCCGGCGGAATGGGTGAACCCGATCCACCACCCTTCGGCGGCGAGGACGAACCGGGAGAAGGTGAAGGCGAAGACGCGCTGCCGGCCAAGATCGTGGTGAAGCTCGCCGACGGCAAGGAGCGATCGATCCGCTACATCGCTACGACCAGTTACTGGAGTTCCGAAGGTCGGCCGATTTCGGGCGTGGAATTCCTGAAACGCCTTTTCGGTGACCTGTCGCAGATGATCCCCGACGAAGACGCCCTGCGCGCCGCCTGGAGCGATCCCGACAATCGCGAAGCATTTCTGGGGCAGCTCCTGGACCGGGGCTATGACGAAGAGCGCCTGGACGATATGCGCCAACTTATCGACGCGAAGGATTCCGACCTCTTCGATGTGCTGGCCTATATCCTCTTCACAAACCCGCCCGTGACACGCGCAACGCGCGCGACAGTTACGGAAGCAAAGGGACTGAGCGAATTCAACGGCGAGCTTCAATCGCTTCTGGTGGCGATCCTGAGGGCCTATGTCGTCAACGGCGAGCGGGAGCTTGGGACCAAGAAGCTTGGGCAATACCTGATAGCCCGCTATGGCAGCGTTGCCGAGGGCCGCGCCAAGTTGGGGGATCTTGCCGTGATCAAGGATGCTTACAAACGGATGCAGGCGGCGCTGTATGCGGGGTGATCGAGAACAACTGGGGGAGTCCTATGGAAGTAATCGAGCGCATCAATTGGGCTGAAGTCGCTTCTCACTATCAAGAGAGGGTCGCTACTTCGATGCGATTGCGCCAACTCTTGACCAGAAAACGAGTGCGAGACTATGCCAAACTGGCTGTCTCAGAGTCTGATGATGACTCATTGGCCAACTACAGTGCCCAAGAGCACCACCTAGGGCCAAAAATTCTGACCCAAAATCGGGATGCGCATCAGCGAGTTTTTGATTTGGCGTGTAGTTTTAATCTCGTGGGCGCAGCGCGTGAAGTGCCGCCTCTTATCAAAACGGCCGGCCTGAAATATTTGGCGATCTCAGTCGGATCTGAGATTTCCTGCATGATAAAGCCGCGTATCTGTTGGATTGCGAACACCAGGACGATTTGGGCCCATCTGCTCGTTAAACACCGCTTTAGCATCGCCCGCGCAAACGAAGAACTGCGGCTCTACCGCGACGGCGAGGACACTTCGGAGATGGCCTATCAGAAGTGGCGGGTGATCCATGCTGCCATGGATGAAGATTTGCAGAAGTTAAGTGATTTGACGGCGCCGATGGCAGCTTCAGCTGGCGTCGAGCCGGCCACGGAAAAGTACCTTTGGATAGACTCAATCGCGAACCACATCTATGCGGTGGAACATCGATGATGCCTGATATATAATTTGCCACAAGGTTTCGGCAAAATCTGAGGCTTCTATGGGTGGTGCTGGTTCCGGAAATCGATGGCGTGTTGCAAGGCGGGACACCTGCGAAGCAAGCCTTAGAATTGACATCCGCTATATGCGAGCGAAAGGCCTGTTGAAGGCGGGCCACCGTGGCACACTGTCGTGGTCGCGCGGAGGGGAGCAAACAGGCTGGATCGAATACCGCTATCATGGCGCCACTTTGGAGCTGGATTACAAAGCGCGGCCGGCCGGTGGCGAATGGGTGAAGATCAACGAGCATATCTGGTTGCAGAGGGCGGGCCAGCCTTTCGGTGGCGAACGGCTCTATATGTGCTGTCCCGGCTGCCAACGACGCTGCCTTGTGCTCTATGGCGGCATCTACTTCCGTTGTCGCAAATGCCAGAATCTTGGCTACGCCACGCAAAGAGAAGATACCTTAGGGCGTCTTTGCGCACGGTCTTCGCGGATCAGGAACAAGTTGGGGGACACAGGAAGCTTTGACGATCTGTTCCCGACGAAGCCCAAGGGCATGCACTGGAAGACCTATGATCGACTAAAGGCCGAAGGGGAGCGAATCGAAGACAGCGTGGCTTTCGCGTTTGATGGCTTGCTGCGGCGATACCGTTCACGATTCTAAAATCGGTGGCTGAAATTCCTACCGATTGCTTACTATATGCTTTCTGGAACGGCATCCACACCAATTAAACCAGGATAAGTCCTTGATTTTGTGGTGAGAGCGCAGGGATTCGAACCCTGGACCTACTGATTAAAAGTCAGTTGCTCTACCGGCTGAGCTACGCTCTCCCAGGCGGGACGTGGCGTCCCCGCGGAAGTGAGCGTTACATAGGCAGGTGCCCCTTGCCGGTCAACCGAAATTTTCGGGACGGCGGGCAAGATGGCGTGCAATTGTCGCAGCGAACGGAAAGGTGATTGGCAAGCAGGGGACGGTGGCGCTAGGAAGGCCGCACCGGGCCGCAAAGGGAGTTTGCTTCGTGTCGATTGCCGAGATTTCGCTGCTCAGCGCGCTGTTCGCAGGCGCACTGTCCTTCCTGTCGCCCTGCGTCCTGCCGCTCGTGCCGCCCTATCTCTGCTACATGGCCGGCATCTCCGTCGACCAGTTCCGCGGCGGCGGGGTGGCGACACAGGACCGCCAGGCGCGCCGCGCGGTGATGTTCTCGGCGCTCGCCTTCACCCTCGGCTTTGCCACCGTCTTCGTCGCGCTCGGCGCCGGTGCCTCGACCATCGGCACGCTGCTGCGCCAGCATCTCGACCTGCTGGCCAAGATCGGCGGCGTCATCATCATCATCATGGGCCTCAACTTCCTCGGCGTCTTCCGCATCGGGCTCTTGTCGCGCGAGATGCGCATTTCGGGTGGCGGCAAGCCGGCGACGCTGTCGGGCGCCTACGTCATGGGCCTTGCCTTCGCCTTCGGCTGGACGCCCTGCATCGGCCCGGTGCTCGGTGCGATCCTCGGCGTCGCCGCAGCGCGCGACACGGTCGGCGAGGGCGCCATGCTGCTCGCCGTCTACTCGCTCGGACTTGCCGTGCCGTTCTGGATCGCCGCTGCCTTTTCCGGCGCCTTCATGCGCTTCCTCACCCGCTTCCGCAGGCATCTCGGCCTGGTCGAGAAGATCATGGGCGGCCTGCTGGTGCTCACCGGCCTTGCCTTTATCTTCGGATTCGTCGCCGACATGGCGATTTGGTTCCAGCAGACCTTTCCAATCCTGTCGCAAATCGGCTAAGGCCGAGGACGAAGGGTCGCATACGTCCGGCCCCGGAATGCGAGGAGCGGCGGCTTGGCAGACATCATCGCACTGGTCCTGCCGTTCTTCGGGCTGATCCTGATCGGCTATGTTTCCGGTCGTGTCACTCGGCAACCGGCCGAAGCGCTCGGCTGGCTCAACTTCTTCGTGATCTACATCGCGCTGCCGTCGCTGTTCTTCAAGCTGGTGTCGCGCACGCCGATCGAGGAACTGACCCGCGTTGACTTCATCGCCGCCTCGCTCGCCGCCACCTATGCGATCTTCGTTCTCGTGTTCCTGATCGGACGGTTCGTGCGCGGCAATACGATCCCCGACTGCACGATCCAGGCGCTGGCCGGGGCCTATGGCAATATCGGCTATATGGGACCGGGGCTGGCGCTCCTGGCCTTCGGCGAAGCCGCTGCCGTTCCGGTGGCGCTGATCTTCTGCTTCGAGAATGCCGCCCATTTCATCGCCGCGCCGGCACTGATGGCCTTTGCCGGCGGCGACGAGCGGCCGCGCAGCCGGGTGGCGCTCGATGTCGTCAGGAAGATCGCTTACCACCCGTTCATCATCGCCACGGCGATCGGCTTCCTGGCCGCGGGGCTGCATTTCGAGCCGCCGCTCGCGCTGCAGCGGCTGATCGACTATCTCGCCCAGGCGGCGGCCCCTTGCGCGCTGTTTGCCATGGGGGTGACGCTGGCGCTGCGTCCGCTGAAGCGCATTCCCGCCGAGATCGGTTATATCGTGCCGATCAAGCTGCTGCTTCATCCGCTGCTGGTCTATGTCGTGCTCGGCCTGGTCGGCAATTTCGATCCGCTGTGGATTTTTACCGCGGTCCTGCTCGCCTCGCTGCCGACGGCGACCAATGTCTTCGTCATCGGCCAGCAATACGGCGTCTGGCAGGAACGCGCCTCGGCGACGATCCTCATCACCACCGTGCTGTCGGTGCTGTCGGTCTCCGGCCTGCTCTATGCGATCACCAACGGCATCCTACCGCCGGATCTTTTCCCGTAAGAAGCTTGGGAAGGAACGCAGCGCCCGGCCGGGCGCCACACCTTCCTGCATCACCAGATGGCGAAGCGGCGCAACGCTGGAAAGCACCTGCAGGCCCGCTGCCCGCAGCATCTGCACCGGCAGGAGGCTCGACAGGAGCGAGCGGTTGAGAAGGTCGACGCTCGCCGTGCGGCTGATCACGTCGACGCGGCGCCTGGCGTCGAAGCGATCCCCGGCATCGGCCGGTATCGGCTGGCCACTCCGGTCACACAGGATGTCCTCAAGGGCCGCGATGTCGCGCAGGCTGAGATTGAGCCCCTGCGCGCCGATCGGCGGGAAGGCATGGCCGGCCTCGCCGATGAAGGCGGCACGGCCCGCGCCGTAGCGATTGGCGCTCATGCCGGAGAGCGGCCAGGCCTGAACCCCGTCCTCGACCGAAACCTTGCCCAGCATCGACTGCATGCGGGTCTCCACCGCCCGCGACAGGTCTTCGGGGTCAAGCGCGAGCAGGCGCTCGGCTTCCTTCGGATCGACCACCCACACGAGGCTGGAGCGCTGGCCGGGCAGGGGCACCTGGGTGAAGGGGCCGCTTTCGCCGTGGAACTCGGTCGAGACGTTGCGATGCGGGACAGAATGGCCGAAGTTCAGCACGACGGCGGTCTGCGGATAGGACCAGGTGCGCACCCCGACACCGGCGCTTTCGCGGACCCTGGACTTGCGTCCGTCGGCGCCGACGACGAAGGCGGCCTCCAGGCTTTCGCCGCCCTCCAGCCGGATCACGACCTTGTCGGGGCCAAAGGCGATGTCTTCGGCGGTGGAAGGGAAGGACGTGATGTTGGGTTCGGCCGCGACCGCATCGCCGAGAACCTTTAGCAGGGCGCTGTTCGGCATGTTGTAGCCGAAGGCGTCGAGCCCGATCTCGGCGCTGCGAAAGGCGACGACCGGCGCGCGCAGCAGCCGGTTGGTGCCGTCGACAATCTGCATGGTCGAGAGGCCCGCGGCGGCGGGCTGCACCGCTTCCCACAGGCCGAGCCGCTCCATCATCCGGACCGACTGATCCATCAGCGCGGTCGTGCGCCTGTCGCCACCGGTCGGCGGGGCGACGAAGGCGACGCGACGTCCGCCGCGGGCAAGGGCCACCGCGGCGATGGAGCCGGCAAGGCCGCCGCCGACCACGGCGATATCGAACTCTTTCATCTTGGCCACCTCTTGAGTTTCACTCTATCTAGAGCGCCCGCAGGCAGAAATCCATAAGCCGAATTGGCGCAGGCCTCCATCCTGCCTGCGGCAGCAGAGCCCGCTAAATGTGTTCATCTTTTGCCAACGCGGTTGCAAAAAATGCGGTTTCGGTCGATACGAAATCGGAGGGCGAAGAGCGGGGCAAAAAACCGAATATGAAGATCTTCAATTATCGGCGAGTGCCTTACGCGGAAATGCGTGCCTTCTCCGTCCACATCCTGACCGCCTCCGGATCCTTCCTCGCTTTCCTGGGTGTGGTCGCGGCGGCCGAGCGCCGCTTCGTCGACATGTTCTGGTGGCTGGGCCTTGCGCTTCTGGTCGACGGCATCGACGGTCCGATTGCCCGCAAGGTCAGGGTCAAGGAAGTGCTGCCGAACTGGTCGGGCGACACGCTCGACAACATCATCGACTACGTCACCTATGTGCTGCTGCCGGCCTTTGCGCTCTACCAGAGCGGCATGATCGGCGAGCCCTGGTCCTTCGTCGCCGCCGGCATGATCGTCGTCTCGAGCGCTATCTACTATGCCGACATGGGCATGAAGACCGACGAATATTTCTTCTCCGGCTTTCCCGTCGTGTGGAACATGATCGTGTTCACCCTGTTCGTCATCGATGCCGATGCGACGACGGCGCTGGTGGTGGTCATCGCCTCCGTGGTGCTGACCTTCCTCCCGATCCATTTCCTCCATCCGGTGCGCGTCCAGCGTCTGCGGCCGCTCAATCTGGCGGTCTTCTTCCTCTGGTGCGGCTTCGGCGGCTATGCGCTTCTGAAGCATTTCCATACGCCGGACTGGGTGACGATCGGCTTCATCATCACCGGCATCTACCTCTATGGCATCGGCGCAGTGCTGCAGTGGTTTCCTTCCCTCGGCAGGTCGAAGTCCTGAACCGCCGGCTTCAATGTGCAAGTGCAAAAAAAGTTGTCGGGGGTCGGTTGCCGGATGGCGCAAAGCGCGTATCAATATCGTTTTTCGCTTTGATCGGCACGCTTGGGGGCTGCGGTGCGAGCGCAAGAGGGAACTGTGCCGAAGGGTGACATGACGAACACCGAACCACTTCTGGCCGTCGAGGGGCTAACCAAGCTGTTCGGCAGCTTTGCCGCCTGCGACGGCATCGACCTTGAGATCGGCCATGGCGAAATCCACGCGCTGCTCGGCGAAAACGGCGCCGGCAAGTCGACCCTGGTCAAGATGCTGTTCGGCATTCTTGCCCCGTCTTCCGGCCGCGTCTGCTGGAAGGGCAAGCCGGAGGACATCGTCTCGCCCGCCGCCGCACGGCGCCTCGGCATCGGCATGGTCTTCCAGCATTTCTCCCTTTTCGAGGCCCTGACCGTCGCGGAGAACATCGCGCTCGCCCTCGACGAAAACGTGTCGATCGACGAGATCTCGCAGAAGGCCGCCGAGCTTTCCAAGGCCTATGGCCTGCCGCTCGACCCGGCCGCCCATGTCGCCGATCTGTCCGTCGGCGAGCGCCAGCGGATCGAGATCGTCCGGGCGCTGCTGCAGAACCCGAAACTCATCATCCTCGACGAGCCGACCTCGGTTCTCACCCCGCAGGAAGCCGACAAGCTGTTCGAGACGCTGTTCAAGCTGAAGGCCGAGGGCCGCTCGGTGCTCTATATCAGCCACCGCCTGGAAGAGGTGCAGCGCATCTGCGACCGCGCCACCGTGCTGCGCCACGGCAAGGTCACCGGCGCCTGCGATCCGCGCGGCGAGACGCCTGCCACGCTTGCCCGGATGATGGTCGGCGGCGAAGTCGCGACCGTGATGCGGGACGATGGAGTGGCGGCCGGCGACGTGCAGCTGGAGGTGCGCAACCTGACGCTTCGCCCGCGCACGCCCTTTGCCATGGAACTCAAGAACCTGTCGCTCAGCGTCCGCGCCGGCGAGGTGCTGGCGATCGCCGGCGTGGCGGGCAACGGCCAGGGCGAGCTGTTCGATGCGCTGTCCGGCGAATACACGACCGAGGACAACGACGCCGTTCGCATTCGCGGACGGGCCGTCGGGCGGACGGGCATCAATGGCCGCCGCCTGCTCGGCGCCGGTTTCGTGCCCGAGGAACGCAATGGCCACGGCGCCGTCTCGGCGCTTTCGCTCTCGGACAATCTCCTGCTCGCCCGGAACCGGTCGGATGCGCGGTCCTTTCTCTCGGGCGGGATCCTGAAACTGATCCGCCACGAGGCGGTAAAGGGGGCGACGCAGCGCATCTGCGAGGCGATGGACGTGCGCAAGAGCGGCGTCGATCCGGCCGCAGGCTCGTTGTCCGGCGGCAACCTGCAGAAATTCATCGTCGGGCGCGAGCTCGACCGCCAGCCGGCCGTGCTCATCGTCAACCAGCCAACCTGGGGTGTCGATGCGGGGGCGGCCAGCCGCATCCGCCAGGCGCTGATCAACCTGGCGCGCGCCGGATCGGCGGTGCTGGTCATCAGCCAGGACCTCGACGAGATCTTCGAGGTGGCGACCACGGTCGCGGCCATTTCCGAAGGTCGGCTGTCGCAGAGTTATCCGGCGGCGACGATGACGCGCGAGAAGATCGGCCTCCTGATGGGCGGCATGCACGGTTTGGAGACGGCGAATGCGCATTGAACTCGAACGCCGGCCGGGCATGTCCGGTTTCTTCGCGATCGTGTCGCCGCTCGTCGCGCTGGCGCTCACCGTGGTCTTCGGCGGACTGATGTTCGCGCTGCTCGGCAAGGACCCGGTCGACGCGCTGTTCAGCTTCTTCATCGAGCCGCTGCTCGAGGTCTGGTCGCTGCACGAGCTCGCCATCAAGGCGGCGCCACTGATCCTGATCGCCGTCGGCCTGTCGGTCGCCTACCGCTCGAACAACTGGAATATCGGTGCCGAGGGACAGTTCACCATAGGCGCAATCACCGGCTCCTTCCTGCCGGTGGTATTCTACGAATGGCATTCGCCATTGCTCCTGCCGCTGATGATGATCCTCGGCATGGTCGGCGGCGCGCTCTATGCGGCGATCCCGGCGCTGCTCAAGGCACGGTTCAACACCAATGAAATCCTCACCAGCCTGATGCTGGTCTACATTGCCCAGCTGTTCCTCGACTGGCTGGTGCGCGGCCTCTGGCGCGATCCGGCCGGCTACAATTTTCCGCAGAGCCGATCCTTCGTCACCGAGGGCGTGCTGCCGGAAATGCTGTCGTCGGGCCGGGCGCACTGGGGCTTCGCCTTCGCCATCATCGCCGCCGTCGGCGTCTGGTTCATGATGCGCTACATGCTGAAGGGTTTTCAGGTCGTAGTCCTCGGCCAGTCGGAGCGGGCAGGGCGGTTCGCCGGCTTCTCCTCGCGCGGCATGATCTGGTTCTCCATGCTGTTTTCCGGGGCGCTGGCGGGGCTTGCCGGCATCTCCGAGGTCTCGGGCTCGATCGGCCATCTGCAGCCGTCGATCTCCCCCGGTTACGGCTTCACCGCAATCATCGTCGCCTTCCTCGGCCGCCTCAACCCGCTCGGCATCATCGCCTCCGGTCTTGTGCTGGCGCTGACCTATCTCGGCGGCGAGGGCGCGCAGCTGTCGATCGGGGTGTCCGACAAGGTCACACGGGTGTTCCAGGGGCTCCTGCTGTTCTTCGTGCTGTCCTGCGACACGCTGATCCACTACCGCATCAAGGTCGTGCTCGGCAAAGGCCGCGCGCTCATCGCGGGAACCGGCCGATGATGATCTTCGAAGCCATCCTGCTGACCGTCATCACGGCGTCCACGCCGCTCGTCATCGCCGCCATGGGCGAGCTCGTCACCGAACGCTCCGGCGTGCTCAATCTCGGCGTCGAGGGCATGATGATCATCGGCGCGGTGTGCGCCTTCGCCGTCGCGCAGATGAGCGGATCGCCGCTGATCGGGGTCGGTGCCGGCATCCTCGCAGGCGCCGTCTTCTCGCTGCTCTTTGCCTTCCTCACGCTGACGCTGGTCGCCAATCAGGTCGCCACCGGTCTGGCGCTGACCATTCTCGGCCTCGGCGTATCGGGCATGCTGGGCGAAAGCTTCGTCGGCGTGCCCGGCGTCAAGCTCCAGCCCATCGCCATTCCGCTTTTGGCCGACATCCCGGTCATCGGTCCGCTGCTGTTTCGGCAGGACATCATCTTCTACCTGTCGGTCCTGCTCGTCCTCGGCGTCAACTGGTTCCTGTTCCGCACACGGTCGGGCCTGAAGCTACGGGCGATCGGCGACAATCACGGTTCCGCCCACACGCTCGGCATCCATGTGATCCGCACCCGCTATCTCGCGGTGCTGTTCGGCGGCGCCTGTGCCGGGCTCGCCGGCGCCCAGCTGTCGCTCGTCTACACGCCGCAATGGGTCGAGAACATGGCCGCCGGCCGCGGTTGGATCGCGCTGGCGCTGGTCGTCTTCGCCTCGTGGCGGCCGTGGCGGGTGCTGGCCGGCGGCTACCTGTTCGGCGCCGTCACCATCGGCCAGTTGCACGCCCAGGCCTTCGGCATCGGTTTACCCTCGCAGCTTCTTTCCGCGCTGCCCTATGCCGCGACCATTGTGGTCCTCGTGATTATCTCGCAAAATCGGCGCACCACGCTGATCAACACTCCGGCCTCGCTCGGCAAGCCGTTCGTGCCTGACCGGTAAAAACACAAGCCTTTGTCAACAACCAGAAGGGGTTCCCCATGAAAAAGATGCTTATCGCACTCGCCGCGAGCGCTGCCGTCCTCGGCAGCTTCGCAGGCTCCGCCCAGGCCGAAGACAAGACCAAGGTCTGCTTCATCTATGTCGGCACGACGACCGACGGTGGCTGGACGCAGGCGCACGACATCGGCCGCCAGCAGCTGCAGGCGCATTTCGGCGACAAGATCGAGACCCCCTTCCTCGAAAGCGTTCCGGAAGGCCCCGATGCCGAGCGCGCCATCGAGCGTCTCGCCCGTTCCGACTGCAAGCTGATCTTCACCACCTCGTTCGGCTTCATGGACGCCACCGTCAAGGTCGCCGCCAAGTTCCCCGACGTGAAGTTCGAGCACGCCACCGGCTTCAAGGCCTCCGACAATGTCGCGACCTACAATTCGCGCTTCTATGAAGGCCGCTATATCCAGGGCGTGATCGCTGCCAAGATGTCGCAGAAGGGCGTCGCCGGCTACATCGCTTCCTTCCCGATCCCGGAAGTCGTGATGGGCATCAATTCCTTCATGCACGGCGCCCAGTCGGTCAACCCGGACTTCAAGGTCAAAGTCGTATGGGCCAATACCTGGTTCGACCCCGGCAAGGAAGCCGACGCCGCCAAGGCCCTGATCGACCAGGGCGTGGACATCCTGACCCAGCACACCGACACCACCGCGCCGATGCAGGTTGCCGCCGAACGCGGCATCAAGGCCTTCGGCCAGGCGTCCGACATGATCAAGGCCGGCCCGGAAACCCAGCTGACCGCGATCGTCGACACCTGGGGCGCCTACTACATCAAGCGCACCCAGGCCCTTCTGGACGGCACCTGGAAGTCGGAACAGATCTGGGACGGCCTGAAGGACGGCATCCTGACCATGGCGCCCTACACCAACATGCCGGATGACGTGAAGGCGCTGGCGGCCGAAACCGAATCCAAGATCAAGTCGGGCGAACTGCATCCGTTCACCGGTCCGATCAAGAAGCAGGACGGCTCGGACTGGCTGAAGGACGGCGAAAAGGCCGAGGACGGCGCGCTGCTCGGCATGAACTTCTACATCGCCGGCGTCGACGACAAGCTGCCGCAATAATTCCGGCTGCAATGATTTTTGAAAGGGGCGCTGCTTTGCGGCGCCCTTTTTGCTGTTGGTGCGGTTTGGCTGTTGCTGCTATGAGACGGCCCGTTACTTGATCATTTTTCGAATCTCGTGCCACTCACCAGGAGTAACCATGAGCCGCACCTGTCTCGCCGTCATCCTCGCCGCAGGCGAGAGCACCCGGATGAAGTCGTCCATGTCGAAGGTGCTGCATCCCGTGGCCGGTCTGCCGATGATCGCCCACGTGATGAAGACCATCGCATCGTCGGGCATTAGCGACGTGGCACTGGTGGTCGGACGCGACACGGAGAAGGTGGCGAAGGCCGGCAGCATCGGTGGGGTCAACGTCACGCCCTTCATCCAGACCGAGCGGCTGGGCACCGGTCATGCCGTGCTCGCGGCGCGCGACGCCATCGCCCGCGGCTATGACGACATTCTCGTCGCCTATGGCGACGTGCCGCTGATCACCGCCGAACCGCTGCTGGCGGCACGCGCCGCGCTGGCCGAGGGCAATGACGTGGCCGTCATCGGCTTCCACACCGCCCATCCCACCGGCTATGGACGTCTGCTCGTCAAGGACGGTGAGCTGATCGCCATCCGCGAGGAGAAGGACGCCTCCGACGCCGAGCGCACCGTCACCTGGTGCAACAGCGGCCTGATGGCGATCAACGGCCGCAAAGCGCTCGAATTCCTCACCCGCATCGGCAATGCCAATGCCAAGGGCGAGTACTATCTGACTGATCTCGTCGAGATCGCCCGCTCGCTCGGCGGTCGCACGGTCGCCGTCGATGCGCCGGAAGATCAGCTGACCGGCTGCAACAACCGCGCCGAGCTCGCCGTGATCGAGCGGCTATGGCAGGAACGACGCCGCCACGAACTGATGGTCTCAGGCGTGTCGATGATCGCGCCGGAGACGGTCTTCCTCAGCCACGACACGCAGATCGGCCAGGATGCGCTGATCGAGCCGAACGTCGTGTTCGGCCCGGGCGTCACCGTCGAAGGCGGGGCGATCATCCATGCGTTTTCGCATCTGGAGGGCGCGCATGTGGCAGCAGGCGCGACCGTCGGGCCGTTTGCCCGGCTGCGTTCCGGCGCCAATCTCGCCGAAGGCGCCAAGGTCGGCAATTTCTGCGAGGTCAAGAAGGCCGAGATCGGCAAGGGCGCCAAGGTCAACCACCTAAGCTATATTGGCGACGCCTTCGTCGGCGCCAACGCCAATATCGGCGCGGGCACCATCACCTGCAATTATGACGGGGTGAACAAGCACGAGACGCGGATCGGGGAAGGGGCCTTCATCGGTTCCAACAGCGCGCTGGTCGCGCCCGTCTCGGTCGGCGCCGGCGCCTTCGTTGCCTCCGGCAGCGTCATCACCGAGGACGTGCCCGCCGACGCTCTGGCGCTCGGCCGCGCCCGCCAGGAAATCAAGCCGGAGCGGGCCAAGGTCATTCGCGCCCGCAACGACGCGCTCAAGGCCTCCCGCAGCGCGAAGCCCTGATTGCTGCGACTGCGTAACGTTGCGAAACCGAATGTGACCGGTCGGCGGATTGCGCAAATCGGCAAAACCATTAGGACTGGCGCCCAGGATGAAGCCAGACGGAGAAGTGTATGTGCGGCATTGTCGGTATTGTCGGGAATCAACAGGTTGCGGGGCGTCTCGTCGATGCGCTGAAGCGGCTCGAATATCGCGGTTATGATTCCGCCGGCGTCGCCACCATCGACAATGGAGTGATGGATCGCCGCCGCGCCGAGGGCAAGCTGTTCAACCTCGAGAAGAAGCTCGATTCCGAGCCTTTGGCTGGCACGATCGGCATCGCCCATACCCGTTGGGCCACCCATGGCGTGCCGAACGAGACCAACGCCCATCCGCATTTCGTCGACGGCGTGGCCGTCGTCCACAACGGCATCATCGAGAACTTCTCCGAGCTGCGCGACGAGCTGACGGCCGAAGGCGCCGTCTTCACCACCCAGACCGATACCGAGATCGTCGCTCAGCTGATCGCCAAGTATCGCCGCAAGGGCCTCGACAACCGCGCCGCCATGCTCGCCATGCTGAACCACGTCAAGGGCGCCTATGCGCTGGTGGTGATGTTCGCCGACGATCCGGACACGATCATGGCCGCCCGCTTCGGACCGCCGCTCGCCGTCGGTTTCGGCAAGGGCGAGATGTTCCTCGGCTCGGACGCGATCGCGCTGGCGCCGTTCACCAACGAGATCGCCTATCTGGTCGACGGTGACTGCGCCATCATTCACCGCAACGGTGCGGAGATCATCGATTTCTCCGGCAATCCGGTGGAACGCGCGCACCAGATCTCCCAGGCGACCGCCTTCGTGGTCGACAAGGGCAATCACCGCCATTTCATGGAGAAGGAAATCTACGAGCAGCCGGAGGTCATTTCCCACGCGCTGTCGCATTATGTGGATTTCCATGGCCATACGGTGAAGCCGATCGACGCGGCGATCGACTTCAAGTCGCTCCGTGGCCTCGCCATCTCCGCCTGCGGCACGGCCTATCTCGCCGGTCTGGTCGGCAAATACTGGTTCGAGCGTTATGCCCGCCTGCCGGTCGAGATCGACGTCGCGTCAGAGTTCCGCTACCGCGAAATGCCGCTGTCCAAGGACCAGGCGGCGCTGTTCATCTCCCAGTCGGGCGAGACCGCCGACACGCTGGCGTCGCTGCGCTATTGCCATGACGAAGGCCTGAAGATCGGCGCCATCGTCAACGTCAAGGAATCGACCATCGCCCGCGAGGCCGATGCCATCTTCCCGATCCTCGCCGGACCCGAGATCGGCGTTGCCTCGACCAAGGCGTTCACCTGCCAGCTCACCGTTCTCGCTTCGCTGGCGATCGCCGCCGGCAAGGCGCGCGGCACGATTTCGGCTGACGAGGAGAAGCAGCTGGTGAAGAGCCTGGCGGAGATGCCGCGCATCATGAGCCAGGTGCTGAACGCCATCCAGCCGCAGATGGAAGCGCTGGCGCGCGACCTGTCTAAGTACAAGGACGTGCTCTATCTCGGCCGCGGCACCAGCTATCCGCTCGCCATGGAAGGCGCGCTCAAGCTCAAGGAAATCTCCTATATCCACGCCGAAGGCTATGCCGCCGGCGAGCTGAAGCACGGCCCGATCGCGCTGATCGACGAGAATATGCCGGTCATCGTCATTGCCCCGCACGACCGCTTCTTCGAAAAGACCGTTTCGAACATGCAGGAAGTGGCGGCCCGTGGCGGCCGGATCATCTTCATCACCGACGACAAGGGTGCCGCCGCCTCCAAGCTGGAGACCATGGCGACCATCGTCCTGCCTGATGTCGCTGAGATCATCGCGCCGATGGTGTTCTCGCTGCCGATCCAGCTGCTCGCCTACCACACCGCCGTCTTCATGGGCACCGACGTCGACCAGCCGCGCAACCTGGCAAAGTCGGTGACCGTCGAATGAGGGTCCGGCCGGAAGCGCCCGGGGATGAAGCCGCCATCGGCGCGCTCACCGCGGCCGCCTTTGCCGGCCACCCCTACAGCGACGACTCGGAGCCGCTGATCATCGAGCGGCTGCGGCGCCTCGGCCAGCTGACGCTTTCGCTGGTCGCCGAGGACGAAGGCCAGATCGTCGGCCACGTCGCCTTCTCGCCGGTGACGCTGTCGGGCGGCGAGGGCGGCTGGTACGGTGTCGGGCCGATTTCGGTGGCGCCCGGCCGGCAGAGAAGCGGGATCGGCTCGGCGCTGATGCGCGAGGGCCTGGCAAAACTGGAGGCGCAAGGCGCTTCGGGCTTCGCTCTGGTCGGCGATCCGGCCTATTACAACCGGTTCGGTTTCACCGCCCGGCCGGAACTTACGACGACCGGAGTTCCGCCCGAATTTTTCCTCGTCCTGCCCTTGCACGGCGAAGTTCCGTCGGGCATGGTCGCCTTCCATCCGGCTTTCTTCGGCGATGCAGCATAACGGCGAGACGATGAACGACAGCCCAGAGCGAATTTCGCTGGCGACGCGCATCCGCAACAATTTCCTCACGGGATTGATCATCTGCGCACCAGTCGCCATCACCATCTGGCTGACCTGGTCCTTCATCGACTGGGCCGACAGCTGGGTAAAGCCGTATATCCCCAGCCGCTACAATCCGGAGAGCTATCTCCAGTTCGCCATTCCCGGCTTCGGCCTGCTGATCGCGGTGACGACGATCACGCTGATCGGCTTTCTCGGCAAGAACCTGATCGGCCGCTCGATCGTCGATTTCGGCGAGCGCATCTTCCACCGCACGCCGTTGGTGCGCACGCTCTACAAGAGCCTCAAGCAGATCTTCGAATCGGTGCTGAAGGACCAGTCCTCGTCCTTCAAGAAGGTCGGGCTGATGGAATTCCCGTCGCCCGGCATCTGGGCGCTGGTCTTCATCGCCACGGAGGCCAAGGGCGAGATCGCCGCAAAGCTCAACGAGGACGGCGTCGAGATGGTCGCGGTCTTTCTGCCGCCGACACCCGTTCCGACGGCCGGCTTCCTGCTCTTCGTGCCGCGCGACAAGCTGAAGGTGCTCGACATGAGCCCGGAGGAGGCCGCCAAGATGCTGTTTTCCGGCGGTCTCGTCATGCCCGACTACAAGCCGCCGGCGCTTCCCGACGCCACCGTGTGATCTGACGCTTCACTCTCCGCCCTCATACAGCGCATGGATAGGTCGCCGGTCGCCCGTTTGCGTTCGTCACCCGGCACGGAGGAAGCGGATCGCCTCGTCGCGGCGATGCAGGTAGAGCAGCGTCCTGACCGCCTCGCCACGCGGGCTCATCAGGTCCGGATCGCGGTCCAGCAGATAGGACGCGTCCTTGCGGGCAATTTCCAGGAGATCGGCATGCGCCTCCAGGCTGGCGATGCGGAAACCGGGCGTGCCGGACTGGCGCGTGCCGAGCAGTTCGCCTTCGCCGCGCAGCTTCAGGTCCTCCTCGGCGATCAGGAAGCCGTCCTCGCTGTCGCGCAGGATCGACAGGCGCGCCTTGCCGGTTTCGCCGAGCGGTCCCTTGTAGAGCAGGATGCAGCTCGAGGCCTCGTCGCCACGCCCGACCCGGCCGCGCAGCTGGTGCAGCTGGGCAAGGCCGAAGCGCTCGGCATGCTCGATTACCATGATCGTCGCGTCCGGCACGTCGACGCCGACCTCGACCACGGTCGTCGCCACAAGCAAGCGCGTCTCGCCGATCTTGAAGGCGAGCATGGCCGCATCCTTTTCCGGCCCGCTCATCCGGCCGTGCACGAGGCCGATCGGCGCGCGGATCGCCTTTTCGAGAACGGCAAAGCGCTCCTCGGCCGACATCAGCTCGGATACGTCGGATTCCTCGACCAGCGGGCAGATCCAATAGGCCTTCTTGCCGTCGGCGACAGCGGCGCGCAGCCGTTCGACGATCTCGCCGGTGCGCTCGCTCGGCACCGTCACCGTCTGGATCGGCTTTCGCCCAGCCGGTTTTTCGGTGAGCTTGGAGACGTCCATGTCGCCGAAGGCCGCAAGCACCAGCGTGCGCGGGATCGGCGTCGCCGTCATCACCAGCATGTGCGGCGAGATGCCCTTGGCGGTCAGCCGGAGACGCTGGTGCACGCCGAAGCGGTGCTGCTCGTCGACCACGGCCAGCATCAGGTTCCTGTAGTTCACCGTGTCCTGGAACAGCGCATGGGTGCCGATGATGATCTGTGCCTCGCCGGATGCGATCCGTTCGGAGATCGCCTCGCGCTCCTTGCCCTTGGTGCGGCCCGTCAGCACCTCAACCTTGAGGCCGGCGCTCGCGGCAAATTTCGAGATCGTCGCGTAATGTTGGCGCGCCAGGATTTCGGTCGGCGCCATCAGCACGGCCTGGCCACCGCTTTCGACGGCGGCAGCCATGGCAAGCAGGGCGACCAGCGTCTTGCCGGCCCCGACATCGCCCTGCAGCAGCCGCAGCATGCGGGTGTCCGAGGACATGTCCTTCAGGATGTCGGCGATCGCCAGCGTCTGGCTTCCGGTCGGCGAGAAGGGCAGGGCGGCGAGGATCTTGCCCGAAATCTCGCCGGTTGCCTTGACCGGCGTGCCGGGCACCTTGCGCAGCTTCTGCCGCACCAGGGCTAGCGACACCTGGCCGGCGAGGAATTCGTCATAGGCGAGCCGGCGCCGCGCCGGGGCCTGGGGATCGACATCCTTTTCGTCGCGCGGGTGGTGCAGGTCGACGAAACTCTGGCGGATGCCCGGAAAACCCTGTCGGGTGACGAGCGCCGGATCCGCCCATTCGGGCAATTCCGGCACGCGCTCCACCGCATGCTCGATCTGCTTGCGCAGCACCTTGGGCGAAAGCCCGGCGGTCAGCGGATAGACCGGCTCGACCAGCGGCATGTTCTCCGCCTCGCTCGCCTTCACCATCAGGTCCGGATGCACCATGGATGGCCGGCCGTTGAACCAGTCGACCTTGCCCGAGACGATGATCGTCTCGTCGACGGGCAGGGCCTTTTCCAGCCAGTTGCCCTTGACGCGGAAGAAGGTGAGCGCCAGTTCCCCGGTCTCGTCGTGCAGGAAGACGCGGTAGGGCAGGCTGGACTTGCCGGGCGGCGGGGGCTGGTGACGGTCGACCCGTCCAGTGATCGTCACGATCGCGCCCTGCTGGGCCAGCGCAATGCCCGGCTGGTTGCGCCGGTCGATCAGGCGGAACGGGGCGAGGAACAGAAGGTCGACGACGCGCGCGTCCTCGGCATCCTCGCGGCCCAGCAGGCTCGCCAGCAATTGCGCAAGCTTCGGCCCGACGCCGGACAGCGAAGCGACGGAGGCAAACAGGGGATCGAGAAGCGTTGGCCGCATGATGGCAGGCAAAATGCGCCGAGAATTACCGGCTTGGCAAGGCTGACAAGCGGTTGGGACGGCGCTATAGAGGCGCATCAACAGGAAGGTGTTTGCATATGACCGGTTTGATCCTCAGCAGTGCAGAACTCGATCCGCGCCGCCGGCGCATTCTGTTCCGCTGCTGGCACCGCGGCATCCGCGAAATGGACCTGATCCTCGGCCAATTCGCCGAAGCCGAAATCGCCGCCATGGACGATGCCACGCTCGACGAGCTGGAACGCATCATGAGCGAGGAGGACCAGGACCTGGTGAAGTACATCACCGGCGCTTCGCCCGTGCCCGCGCATCTCCAGACCCCGCTGTTCGAGCGCATCGCCGCCTGTCGCCCCGATTTCTCGCCGGTCACGCTGGAAGGGCTCGGACGCTCGGAATGATCTGTCTTCTCGATACCAGGACGATCGCGGCGGCGAAGTCCGCGCTCACCGTTTCGCACGTGCCGGACGGCATGGACGCCTTCGTGCTGGCGGAACTCGCCCGCCTAGGCCAGCCGGTCGCCTATATCCTGTCGGACGGCCAGCGCATGGCCGACATCGAGCAGAACCTGTCGTTTGCGGCGCCCGAAATCCCGGTGCTGACGCTGCCGGCCTGGGACTGCCTGCCCTACGACCGCGTATCGCCTTCGGCCGATACGTCGGCGCGCCGCCTGACGGCCCTGTCCGGCCTCGTCGCCCACGGCAAGAAGCCGCATGCGGCGATCGTGCTGGTCACCGTCAACGCCATGCTGCAGAAGGTGGCGCCGGCCGAGGTGATCGACAGCCTCGGCTTTTCCGCCCGCCCCGGCAACCAGATCAGGATGGACGACATCGCCGCCCGGCTGGAACGCAACGGGTTCGAACGCGTGGCGACCGTGCGCGAGGTCGGCGAATTCGCCGTGCGTGGCGGTATTCTCGACGTCTTCGTGCCGGGCTCGGAAGAGCCGGTCCGGCTCGACTTCTTCGGCGACACGCTGGAGAGCATCCGCACCTTCGATCCCGCCAGCCAGCGCACCATCGGCCAGGCGCGCTCGCTCGACCTCCATCCGATGAGCGAAGTGACGCTCACCCCGGATTCGATCAGCCGCTTCCGCAAGAACTATCTCTCGCTGTTCGGCGCCGCCACCCGCGACGACGCGCTCTATGCGGCCGTGTCCGAAGGGCGGCGCTATGCCGGCATGGAACACTGGCTGCCGCTGTTCCACGACCATCTCGACACGGTGTTCGACTATCTCCAGGGCTTCCGTATCGTCACCGACCATACCGTACGGGAGGCGGCCGAGGAGCGCGCCAAGCTGATCCGCGACTATTACGAGGCGCGGCTGAACACCGGGACGCCCGGCAAGGGCCATCTGTCGCAGGGCACGCCCTACAAGCCGGTTCCGCCCGAGCGGCTCTATCTCGGCGCCGGCGAATTCGGCCGGATGCTGGATACGCATGCGCCGCTCAGGCTCACCCCGTTTGCCGAGCATGACGGCGAGGCACGCAAGGTGATCGAGATCGCCGCGCGTCCCGGCCCGCGCTGGGCCAAGACAGCGATCGAGACCGGCGAGGGCAATACCCGCACCAACGTCTTCGACCAGGCGGTGAAATACATTGCCGAGAAGCGCGCGGCCGGTTCCAAGGTGCTGATCGCCGGCTGGTCCGAGGGCTCGCTCGACCGGCTTCTGCAGGTGCTCGACGAACACGGGCTTGCCAATCTCAAGCCGGTCACGGCGCTCAAGGATCTCGACGGGCTGAAGAAAGGCGAGGCGGCGACCGCCGTGCTCAGCCTCGAGGGCGGCTTCGAGGCCGGCGACCTCGTCATCGTCGGCGAGCAGGACATTCTCGGCGACCGCATGGTGCGCCGTTCCAAGCGCCGCAAGCGCGCGGCAGACTTCATCTCGGAAGTGGCCGGCCTGGACGAGGGCTCGATCGTCGTCCATGCCGAACATGGCATCGGCCGTTTCGTCGGCCTGCGCACCATCGAGGCGGCGGGCGCGCCGCATGCCTGCCTCGAGCTGCGCTATGCCGACGACGCCAAGCTGTTCCTGCCGGTCGAGAACATCGATCTCCTGTCGCGCTACGGTTCCGAGGGTTCCGACGCGCAGCTCGATAAGCTGGGCGGCGGCGCCTGGCAGATGCGCAAGGCCAAGCTCAAGAAGCGCCTGCTCGACATGGCGGGCGCGCTGATCCGCGTCGCCGCCGAGCGCATGATGCGCATGGCGCCGGTGCTGACCACCCAGGAAGGCCTCTACGACGAGTTCGCCGCCCGCTTCCCCTATGACGAGACCGAGGACCAGCTGAACGCCATCGAGGCGGTGCGCGGCGATCTCGGCGCCGGCCGACCTATGGACCGGCTGATCTGCGGCGACGTCGGCTTCGGCAAGACGGAGGTGGCGCTGCGCGCCGCCTTCATCGCGGCGATGAACGGCATCCAGGTCGCCGTCGTCGTTCCCACTACGCTGCTCGCACGCCAGCATTTCAAGACCTTCACCGAGCGCTTCCGCGGTCTGCCGATCCGCATCCAGCAGGCCTCGCGGCTGGTCGGCACCAAGGAGCTGAACCTCGTCAAGAAGGAAGTGGCGGAAGGCAAGACGGACATCGTCGTCGGCACCCATGCGCTGCTCGGCACGGGCGTCAACTTCGCCAATCTCGGCCTCCTGATCATCGACGAGGAGCAGCATTTCGGCGTCAAGCACAAGGAACGGCTGAAGGACCTGAAGACCGACGTGCATGTGCTCACCCTTTCGGCGACGCCGATCCCACGCACGCTGCAACTCGCCATGACCGGGGTGCGCGAACTGTCGCTGATCACCACGCCGCCGGTCGACCGCATGGCGGTCCGAACCTTCATCTCGCCCTTCGACCCGCTGGTGATCCGCGAGACGCTGATGCGCGAGCACTATCGCGGTGGCCAGAGTTTTTACGTCTGCCCGCGTCTGGCCGACCTTGCCGACATCCAGGCTTTCCTGCAGTCGGATGTGCCGGAGCTCAAGGTCGCCGTCGCCCATGGCCAGATGGCGGCGGGCGAACTGGAAGACATCATGAATGCCTTCTATGACGGCCGCTATGACGTGCTGCTGTCGACCACGATCGTCGAATCCGGTCTCGACGTGCCGACCGCCAATACGCTGATCGTCCACCGCGCCGACATGTTCGGCCTGGCCCAGCTCTACCAGCTGCGCGGCCGCGTCGGCCGCTCCAAGGTGCGCGCCTTTGCGCTTCTGACCCTGCCGGTCAACAAGGTGCTGACCACGACGGCCGAGCGGCGCCTGAAGGTGCTGCAGTCGCTCGACACGCTCGGCGCCGGCTTCCAGCTGGCGAGCCACGATCTCGACATTCGCGGTGCCGGCAATCTGCTCGGCGAAGAGCAGTCCGGCCACATCAAGGAAGTCGGCTTCGAACTCTACCAGCACATGCTGGAGGAGGCGGTCGCCGAGGTGAAGGGCGACGACGAGGTGACCGACAGCGGCTGGTCGCCGCAGATCTCGGTCGGAACCTCGGTGATGATCCCTGACGAATACGTGCCGGACCTGCATCTGCGCCTCGGTCTCTACCGCAGGCTGGGCGAGATCACCGAGGTGAACGAGATCGACGGCTTCGGCGCCGAGATGATCGACCGATTCGGACCGCTGCCGATCGAGGTCCAGCATTTGCTGAAGGTGGTCTACATCAAGGCGCTGTGCCGCAAGGCCAATGTCGACAAGCTGGAAGCTGGCCCGAAGGGCGTCGTCGTGCAGTTCCGCAACAAGCAGTTCCCCAACCCGGCGGCACTCGTCGGCTATATCGCCAAGCAGGGATCGATGGCCAAGATCCGCCCCGACCAGAGCGTGTTCCTCACCCGCGACCTGCCGACGCCGGAAAAGCGGCTGCAGGGCGCGGCGGTGGTGATGACGCAGCTGGCGGAACTGGCGAAGAGCTAAGCGGCGGACCGCCGCATCGTCAGCTGGAGGCCGTCTCGTCTTCCGGCTTGATCGCCAGCGCTGCCTCGTCCTTGCCGGCGACCGCCGGCGGCAGGGCGACGCCCTTGGTGCGCTCGCGGCTGATGGTCAGGAGACCGGAGCCGATGATCAAGACGATGCCGGCGACCATGGGCAAGTCGACCCGGTCGCCGAAGATCAGGTAACCGAACAGGATGCCCCAGAGCATCTGGCTGTACTGGATCGGGCCGACGACGGCTGCCGGTGCGTAGAAGGCGGAATACATCAGAAGGACATTGCCGAGTGCCCCGAGCAGGCCGTAGCCGGCGAGCAGCAGCCATTCCTCGCCCGCCGGCCAGCGGAAATCGCCGAGCATCAGCAGGCCGCAGATGACGAGCCCGCCGAGCAGGCCGGCGCCATAGAGCGAGATGTTCTTTTCCGCCGGGCCGATGGCGCGATAGATGACGATCGACAGGGCCCCGCCGAGGCCGGCGAAGACGGCGCCGACATGGCCGATGGAGAGTTCGCGGAAGCCCGGGCGCAGCACGACGAGCACGCCGACGAAGCCGATGATCACCGCACCCCAGCGGCGGATGCCGACGGGCTCCTTGAGGAAGATCACCGACATGATGGTGACGAAGGACGGAAGAAGGAAGATCAGGCAGAAGGCCTCGGCCATCGACAGGTGGGTGAAGGCGGTGACGCTGCCGATGATGCCGGCGCCGGCGGAGAAGAACCGTAAGAGCCACAGCGGACGGTTGGTGGTGGCCAGCACATCCTGCCAGCGGTCGCCGCGCTTCATCAGGAAGGGCAGGGCGGCAATGCCGAACACGGCGCCGAAGAAGCCGGATTCGAAGGGGCTGACGCGCCCCTCGATGAGTTTCACGCAGGCATCGGAGACCGCATAGGCGGCAAAGGCCGCGAAGGCGATGAAAATGCCTCGAAGAATGAGATCGGAGCGCACGGCAGAATGTCCCGGGGAGGAAGGAGATCAGCCGTGCTTACGAAGCTTCCCGCAGCGCGTCAATTGAGTTTTGCAAGCGCTTCGGATTTCATCCGGGCGATGTCGCGCAGCGCACCGGCCAGCACGTCCGGCGTCTGTGCGCCGCTCACCGCATATTGCTGGTCGAAGATCAGGAAGGGCACGCCGTTCACGCCCATCTGCCGGGCCGCCTCGATCTCGCCCTGCACCTCCGCCTTGTCCGCATCGCCGGTCAGCAGCGCGTCGACGAGGGCACGGTCGAGACCGGCGGCCTCGGCAATGTCGAGCAGGACTGCCGGGTCGCCGACATTGCGGCCCTCTTCGAAATTGGCCTTGAACAGCGCGGTGACGACGCGATCCTGGATCTCGCGGTCCTCGACGCCGGCCCAGTAGATCAGGCGGTGCGCGTCGAGCGTGTTCGGGCCGATCTTGATCGCGCCGAAATCGAAGGCGATACCGACGGCCGAACCCAGTTCGCGCAGCTGCGCGTGGGCGCGGTCCATATTGTCCTTGCCGCCGAGCTTTTCGGCGAGCGCTTTCTGGTGATCGACGCCTTCCGGCGGATAGTCCGGATTGAGCTGGTAGGGTCGCCAGTTGACGTCGACGCCGATCTCGCCCTGCACCTCGGCGATGGCGAGGTCGAGGCGCGCCTTGCCGAGATAGCACCAGGGGCAGACGACGTCCGAGACGATGTCGATGGTGATGCGTTCCATGATGCTTTCCTTTCCGGGCGGCTGGGGGCCGAAATGACCGTTCGCTGCCACGTAAGGGCAATCGCGGCGCATTTCAACCGGTTACCTTGGCGTAACCGCCGCCGGAAAAAGGCAGTCGGCGAGCGCTACTGCGCCCGCGCGTCCCACCAGACCGGAAGCTGGTAGCCATAGAGCGGCGACTTCTCCGGCCGACCGATATGCGTCCAGCGGGCTACCCACTGCTCGCCGATATGGTAGAGCGGCACGACATAGTGGCCGGCGACCAGCAGGCGGTCATAGGCGCGCACGGCCGCCTGAAAATCCTCCAGGCTGCGGGCGCTGGCGAGCGCCTCGATCATGCGGTCGATGTCGGGATCGGCGACGCCGGCATAGTTGAAGCTGCCCTGGGCGTCGCGCGACGAGGATTCCCAGCGGTTGAACTGCTCGGCCCCGGGCGACAGGGACGAGGTGTAAGCCTTGACGATCATGTCGTAGTCGAAGCTGTTCGACCGCGCCTGATACTGCGCGTCGTCGACCGTGCGGATCGACATCTGGATGCCGATGAGCGCCAGCGCGCGCTGATAGGCGATCGCCATCTTCTCCTGGCCCTCGTTCTGGGTCATCACCTCGAAGGTGAGCTGCTTGCCGGTCTTGTCGAGCATCTTGCCGCCCTTGATCGCATAACCCGCCTCGGCGAGCAGCGAGACGGCCTGGCGCAGCACCTTGCGGTCGGCGCCCGAGCCGTCGGAAACCGGCATGGCATAGGTCCCGGCGAGGATTTCCGGCGCGATGCGGTCCTTGGCGGGTCCGAGCAGCGCGAGTTCCCGCTCATCGGCGGCATTGCCGAAGGCGCCGAGCGTGGAATTCTGCCAGAAGCTCTGGCTGCGTTTGAAGGCACCGCCATAGAGGTTCTTGTTCACCCATTCGAAGTCGAAGGCCAGCGACAGGGCTTCGCGCACCTTGGCATCGGCAAAGATCGGCCGGCGGGTGTTGAAGACGAAGCCGAGCATGCCGGAGGGCAGGCCGGGCTGGAACACCTCCTTGACCACGTCGCCGTTCTTGACCGCGGGGAAGTCGTAGGCGCGCTCCCAGTGGCCGGAATCGCCATCCGGATAGACATCGACGTCGCCTTTCTTGAAGGCTTCGAACAGCGTCGAATCCTGCAGGAAATAGGTGACGGAGATCTCGTCGTAATTGTCGAAGCCAACCTTGGAGGGAATGTCCTTGCCCCAATAGTCCGGATCGCGGGCATAGACGATCTTCTCGCCGGGCTTGATCGACTTGATCTTGTAGGGTCCGGAACCGACCGGAATTTCCAGCGACGTCTGGTCGAACTTCGCCGGATCGACCGCGTGCTGCGGCAGGATCGGCGACATGGCGAGGATCAGCGGGGTCTCGCGGTTCGCCTTGTCGTTGAAGGTAAAGCGCACGCTGTTGTCGCCCACCTTCTCCATCTTCTCGACCACGGCCAGCCGCTTGTTATAGGGCGGGCGGCCCTTTTCCTGCAGCAGGTTGAACGAGAAGATCACGTCGTCAGCCGTCACTGGCTTGCCGTCATGCCAGCGGGCCCTGGGATTGAGGTTGAACTGGATGAAGGTCCGGTCCTCGTCCCATTCGACCGTTTCGGCGAGCAGGCCGTAGAGCGAGAAGGGCTCGTCGCTCGAGCGGCTCATCAGCGATTCGTAGAACAGGTTGCCGTATTCCGGGTCCCAGATGCCGCGCGCCGTGGTGCGCATGCCCTTCAGGACGAAGGAATTCAGGCTGTCGAAGGTGCCGACGACGCCGTAATTGATCCTGCCGCCCTTCTTGACCTCGGGATTGACGTAAGGGAAGTGCGCGTAGTCCGCGCCGAGCGCCGGTTCGCCATGCATGGCGATGCCGTGCACCGGCTCGGCATGGGCGAGGCTGCACTGGGCGAGGAAGAGCAGGCTGAGGGCTATACGACGCACGAATTATCCTTTCCGCGAGGTCCGAGATTCTCGATCAGGCTAACATGAACACCATAAAACAAACACATCGCCATGCAAAAAGCCGCGCTGTTCCCTTATGCGCCCAAAGAAAGACTGGATATTCCAGACTTCGCGATGTAACAGGGGAGCCGGGTGCCAAGGTCATGTATTTGCCTCATTTGGACGACAGTTGACAGGCAGCACGACCGGCGAGTGTCGCGGCCTTAAAAGTGCCCGATATCGGTTTTCAGGAGACGGATTAGGTTATGATGTTTAATGCAACCAAAGCTACGCGGACCGCACTGTCTGCTCTCGTTCTGACCTTCGGCGCGGCATCTGCCCCGATGGTAGCCAGCGCCCAGGACGCAGCAGCTCCCGCGGCCGCCGGCCCGGCCAAGTGGTTCAAGACCTGCACCAAGCAGGAAGAGGCCGACGTCTGCGTCGTGCAGAACCAGCAGCTCGCCCAGAACGGCCAGTTGATCACGGCTGTCGGCCTGATCTCGATCGAAGGCAAGATCAACCGCAAGCTCATCCAGGTTACCGTTCCTTCGGCCCGCCTGATCCCGCCGGGCATCATGATGCAGATCGACGGCGGCAAGGGCGTCAAGCTCGACTACACCGTCTGCCTGCCGGACCGCTGCACGGCCGAAATGCCGCTCACCGACGCACTGATCGCCAGCCTGAAGAAGGGCAACGAGGTCGTCCTGACCTCGGTCAACTTCCGCCGCGCCCCGAACCCGATCAAGATCCCGCTCGAAGGCTTCACCGGCGCCTATGACGGCGAGGCCATGTCGCAGTCGCAGGCCGAAGAGCGCCAGCGCCTCCTTCAGGAAGCGATGCAGAAGAAGCAGGAAGAGCGCAACAAGGCGATCAACGACGCCCAGGACGCTGCCAAGCAGGGCAACTGATCGCTCTCTTGCCAAGATATAGATACGGAAAGGCCCGCTCGCGCGGGCCTTTTTCGTTTGCATTAATGGCGGTGGAGACGCGTGCGCGTCAGTGGGCGAAGCTTGCCTTGGGCTTGTAGTGTCCGGCCTGTTCCCGCACGAAGATCTGCTGAACCTGCGGATTGCGCAGCGGTTCGTCGCTGAGATCCTTCTCCAGGTTCTGCTCCGAGACATAGGCGACGTATTCCGTCTCCGCATTTTCGGCGAGCAGATGGTAGAAGGGCTGGTCCTTGGACGGGCGCACTTCGGCCGGAATGGCGTTCCACCATTCCTCACTGTTGGCGAATTCCGGATCCACGTCGAAGACGACGCCACGGAACGGAAAGACCTTGTGGCGAACGACTTCACCAATGCCAAATTTTGCGTTGCGCTGTTTCATGGGCTTCACTTCCTTTCCCCATGAATTTGGGGAGGAAAGGGCGAAACATCAAGACCCGGCTATGCTTTCGCTCAGGCCGCCGGTCTGGCGCCGCGGCGCCCGGGTGCCGTCGCCAGAACCAGTCCGCCCATGACCAGCACGATGCCAACCGCGTGATAGGCCTGGAACTGCTCGCCGAGGAAGATCACTGCCATGACGATAGACATCGGCGGCATGAGATAGAGCGTGATGCCGGCCATGGCCGCGCCGAAGACGCGGACCGCATGCTGGAAGCAGTAGAAGGCCGCCAGCGAGGCAAAGAGGATGATGCCGAGCAACTTGGTCCAGTCGCTCGTCGTATCCGGCAAGAGGCCGCCGGTGAGCACCTCGTAAAGGGCGGGTGGAATGAGGACCAGCGTGCCCGACAGCGACAGCAGGCCAAACAGCGGCATGGGCGGCATGGCCTGCACCGCCGGGTGGCGCAGCAGCAGGGAATAGAGCGCAAAGGCGATGGCCGCAGCGAGGATGCCGAAATCACCGATGTTGAAGCGCAGGTGGAAGAGGGCGGTCCAGTCTCCCTTGAGCACGATGACCGCGACGCCGGCAAAGGCGACGACCATGCCCACCAGTTCGACCGCGGAGATGCGGCGCCCCAGGAACAGCCATTGCGCGAGAATGATGAAGAGCGAGGAGGTGGTGTAGATCAGCGTCGCGTTGGACGCCGTCGTCAGCGTCAGCGCCCAATAGACGAAGCCGCCGCAAATGCCCATGCCGAGGATGCCGAGCGTCAGCCAGATGCCGGTATGCGACCGCACGAAGGCAAGGCAGACCCGGCGCTCGGCATAGACGAAGGGAAAGATGATCAGGGCCGAGCCCGCCCAGCGTAGGAAGGCCGTGGTGAAGGGCGCGATTTCGCCGGTGATGCCGCGACCAAAGATCAGGTTGCTGGAGAAGAACACCGGAGCGAGAAAATAGAGCAGCCAGTCGAGCGGCCTCGGAGCAGCCGAAAGTTTTGTCTGGGGCATGGAGGCGATCTGGCTTTCGGACACGGGTGAGACAGGGGGCGGGGCGCGCCGTGGTCCACGGCGGCGAAGCGGAGACTACAAGGGCGATGCGGCGATGGAAAGCCGCGAAACCTTGCTCCGGTACGGCCGGGCACAAACTTGCACGGGCCGGCAATTCACGCTACCCAGACGGCAACGGATACAGGCCGAAGCGGAGATGCCGTGAGCAATCAATGGGGCAGGGATACGCAGGTGAGCCAAGCGCGCGGCGGATCACCGTTCGGGCTGTTGGTCGCGATCCTGGTGAGCCTGGTGCTCGGGGCGGCGGCCGGTTACGGAGCCATGCGCTACGTCACCCTGCAGGACGCCGACCGCCTGGCCACGGTCGACGCCCAGATCGCCGACCTTTCCGCCAGGCTCGATGACAGCAACCGGCGCCTCGCCGAAGCGCTCGAGGCGCGTAAGCAGGCGGAGACGGCCCTCAATGCCAGCGATCCGGAGACGGCCGCCCTCAGGCAGACGCTCGACAGCCAGCGCAGCGAACTGGACAGCATGGCCGACACGCTCGAGGCGACCAGCCGCGAACTGCTGTCGGAAAAGGAAGAAAATGCGCGGCTGGCGAAGGCTCTGGCCGATTCCCGGCAGCACAGCGTCGCGCAGGACAAGGCGATCGAAACCGTGCAACGCGACGCCACGAGCGCCAGAGAGGCTGCCGATGCCGCCCTTGCGGACCTGAAGCGCAGGCTGGATACGTCGGAAGGCGAGGCGGGCAAGGCGCTGGCCGCGCTGAAGACCATCGAGATCCCGCGTCTTCAGGCGCAGATCGCCGAGCTTTCGGACAAGCTGGCCAAGGCCGAGGCGGACGGGACCAAGATCTTGGCCGAGCGCGACGCCCTCGGGGCCGACCTGGCGCGCAGCCAGAACGCACTGAAGGATGCCGCAGATAAACTTGCCCGCGAGCAGGAGCGCAGCGCAGCGCTGCAGGCCCAACTGGATGCCGCAAGGACGGAGAGCGCTCCGGATGAAGACAAGGCGCCAGACAGTGTGCCGGCCGCACCGCCGGAGAACGCGGACGACCTGCCGCTCATTGCCGATGCGCCGCGCAATCCGGCAGCCGTCGATGCCGTGCTCGCCAGGACGCCCGGCCTCGATCGGCTGTCGGCGGAAGACTACCAGCGCCTGCGGAACCTGCTGGTGTCCGGTGAGTGCGTGACGACCGGCCTGCAGTCGGTGTTCCGCTCCGTGCCGGTCGTGACGCTTCGCAACCTGATGCGCGACCTGAAAAGCGGCTGCTGAGCGAAAGGACCCTCGCCATGCCAACGAAACTCGTCACATTCCTCTCGGCCCTGGGGCTCGCCCTCGTCGCCACGACGGCCGCGGCCGACAGCTTCGAGCGCAACATCATGACCGGCGGGCCGAGCGGCACCTATATCCGCATCGGCCGCGACATAGCCGCACTCGGCGCCGAATGCGGCCTTGGCCTCAACGTCGTGGAGAGCGCCGGTTCGCTGGAGAATTTCGTCGGCGTGCGCAACCGGCGCAACACGCAGTTCGGCATCGTCCAGAGCGACGTGCTCGAATATCTGAAGACCTTCGAGGCCAACGACCCGGAAGTGCAGCAGGCGGTGCGCGGCGTGCGCATCATGTTCCCGCTCTACAATGAGGAGGTCCATGTCCTGGCGCGGAGCGGCGTCGCCGATCTGAAGGGCCTCGCCGGCCAGAAGATCGCCATCGGCAAGGCCGATAGCGGCACCTATCTCACCGCGACGCTGATGCTCGACATATTGCAGATCAAGGCGGCGGAACGGCTGACGTTCAATCCCGACGAGGCGTTGCCCAAGCTGCTGTCGGGCGAGATCGACGCCTTCTTCTACGTGGCCGGCGCGCCGGCGCCGCTGTTTGCCAATGCCCAGATCGACGGCACGAAGTTCCATCTGCTGCCGATCAAGGACGCGCCGCTGCTGGCGACCTATACGGCGGCGACGGTGCCGGCCGCGACCTATTCCTTCCAGCAGGAGCCCGTCGACCTGGTCGCCGTCAAGGCCTTGCTGATGACCTATGACTACGATCCGAAGAAGAACGCCTATCACCGCGAGAGCTGCCGCTCGGTATCGGATTTCTCCAGCCTGATCCTCAACGGCATGCCGGCGCTCGAGGCCAAGGGACACCCGAAGTGGAAGTCCGTGGATCTGACGGCCCTGCCGCCCGGCTGGCAGGTCGGAACCTGCGTCAAGGCGGGCATGGCTCTCGACTACAAGCCGGCCTGCACGGCGCCCGCAGCGCAGCCGGCGCCAGCCCCGGACGCCAACGAGGAATATCTGAACCTTCTCAAGCAGCGCCTGAAGAAGCAGCCGTAACGAGCGGGAATCGCTTCGTAAGGCCCATCTAATTTAATCAGGCATGAAAAAACCGGCGCGGTCGAGCAGACCGCGCCGGTTTCCTGTTTTCATGGCCGGCTCGCGGGAAGGCGAGCCGGCCGAGGCCGTTAGGCCGAGTAGTACATGTCGAATTCGACCGGATGCGGGGTCATTTCGAAGCGCATGACTTCGGCCATCTTCAGCTCGATGAACGAGTCGATCTGGTCGTCGTCGAAGACACCGCCGGCGGTCAGGAACTTGCGATCCTTGTCGACGCTTTCGAGCGCTTCGCGCAGCGAACCGCAGACGGTCGGGATCTTCTTCAATTCCTTCGGCGGCAGGTCGTAGAGATCCTTGTCCATGGCCTTGCCGGGATGGATCTTGTTCTTGATGCCGTCGAGGCCGGCCATCAGCATGGCGGCGAAGGCGAGATAGGGGTTGGCGGTCGGGTCCGGGAAGCGGACCTCGACGCGCTTGGCCTTCGGGTTCGAGCCGAACGGAATGCGGCACGAAGCCGAACGGTTGCGGGCGGAGTAGGCCAGCAGAACCGGTGCTTCATAACCCGGGACCAGACGCTTGTAGGAGTTGGTCGACGGGTTGGTGAAGGCGTTCAGCGCCTTGGCATGCTTGATGATGCCGCCGATGAAGTAGAGGCAGGATTCCGACAGGCCGGCATATTCGTCACCGGCGAAGGTCGGCTTGCCGTCCTTCCAGATCGACAGGTGGACGTGCATGCCGGAGCCGTTGTCGCCGAAGATCGGCTTCGGCATGAAGGTTGCCGTCTTGCCATAGGCATTGGCGACCTGGTGCACGACATACTTGTAGATCTGCATCTTGTCGGCGTTGCGCACCAGCGCGTCGAACTTGATGCCGAGTTCGTGCTGGGCAGCGGCCACTTCGTGGTGATGCTTCTCGACCACGACGCCCATTTCGGCGAGCACGGTGAGCATTTCCGAGCGCATGTCCTGCAGGCTGTCGATCGGCGGAACCGGGAAATAGCCGCCCTTGACGCGCGGACGGTGGCCGAGGTTGCCGGTTTCATAGTCGGTGTCGTCGTTCGACGGCAGTTCGGTCGAGTCGAGCTTGAAGCCGGTATTGTACGGGTCGGCCTTGTACTTCACGTCGTCGAAGACGAAGAATTCGGCTTCCGGACCGACGAAGGCGGTGTCGCCGATGCCCGATGCCTTGAGGTAAGCTTCGGCCTTCTTGGCGGTGCCGCGCGGGTCGCGGTTATAGGCTTCGCCCGAAACCGGATCGAGGATGTCGCAGATGATGACCATGGTCGACTGGGCGAAGAACGGGTCCATGTGAACCGTGTCGAGGTCGGGCATCAGGACCATGTCGGACTCGTTGATCGCCTTCCAGCCGCCGATCGAGGAACCGTCGAACATGACGCCGTCGGCGAACATGTCTTCGTCGACGCAGACGACGTCCATCGTGACGTGCTGCAGCTTGCCCTTGGGGTCGGTAAAGCGCAGGTCGACGAACTTGACGTCGTTGTCCTTGATCTGCTTCAGAATATCTTGTGCGGTCGTCATTTTTGAATTCCTTGAGTGTGATGACGATGATGAAGTCCGGTCCCGCGGGGCGGGACAGACCGACTAGATGGCATCGACGCCCGTTTCACCGGTACGGATGCGAACGACTTCCTCGACGTTCGAAACGAAAATCTTGCCGTCGCCGATCCGGCCCGTCTGGGCGGCGTTGCGGATCGCGTCGATGACAGCTTCGACGTTTTCGTCGGCGAGGACGACCTCGACCTTCACCTTGGGCAGGAAGTCCACCACATATTCCGCACCGCGGTACAATTCCGTGTGGCCCTTCTGCCGGCCGAAGCCCTTGGCTTCCGTGACCGTAATACCCTGCAGGCCGACTTCCTGAAGGGCTTCCTTCACTTCGTCCAGCTTGAAAGGCTTAATGATCGCTTCGATCTTTTTCATGAGAAAATATATCTCCGCTTCCCTCAACATGGCGGAAAGTCCCGCTCGGCCAACTCGATGCATGTAACGTGCCAGTTATGGCACAAACTGCGATCGAAAACGGGAAAAATTCGCGTTCCCGAGGCAAATCTCGCGCAAGACTGGGCAAAACGCCAGCGTGTTTTGCCAAAAATCTAAATTTTCGCGCGGTTCTTTCGTCGCAGGCAAATCACCGGATTTTAGGCTGGCGCGCAATTCAGCACATTTAAAAGGCCACTATTTATGCAAATGCACATTCATTCATCATTTGCCGTTGACGCATGCTTGCCGTTCCCCGTGGCCCCGGAATCTGCTTTGATACCTGCATGAAAAGCGATCACGAAACTTGGCTTCTGACACCTGCTGCGATGGGGCGCGCCGACCAGGCGGCCGCCCGCTCCGGCATCGATTCCTTCGGCTTGATGGAGAAGGCGGGGCAGGCGGTGGCTGCCGCGGCGCTCAGGCTCCTTCCCGGGGCACAACGTTTCGTCGTGCTTTGCGGCCCCGGCAACAATGGCGGAGACGGCTATGTCGCGGCACAGGCGCTGGCCGATGCCGGCGCCGAGGTCGCAGTGTTCCGCCTTGGCGATCCGGCGCGGCTGAAGGGCGATGCGGCTACGGCCTTTGCCCGCTGCGCCATCGCCGGAGAGGCGCTCGACAGCTACGAGCCACGGCCGGGCGACGCGATCATCGACGCGATCTTCGGGGCGGGGCTCGACCGCCCGGTTCCGGAAGCCGTGGCAGCAGTCGTCGACAAGGTCGGGGCGCAAGGGCTGCCGGTGATCGCCGTCGACCTGCCATCGGGTCTGGACGGGCGCACGGGCAGGGTGCTCGGGGCGGCCTTCGAGGCATGCCACACCGTCACCTTCATGGCGCGCAAACCCGGCCACGTCCTGATGCCGGGGGGGCGCCTCTGCGGCCCCGTCGAGGTCTACGACATCGGCATTCCAAAGCGTATCGTCGCGGCCAAGGCCGGTCCGGCCGGGCTGAACACGCCGGCCGCCTGGGCCGGACTTCTGCCGAAGGCCGAACCAGAGGCCCACAAGTTTCGCCGCGGCCATCTGACGGTCTTTTCAGGCCCCGCGACGGCGACCGGGGCAGCCCGGCTCTCCGCCGCCGCGGGTCTGCGGGCTGGGGCCGGCCTCGTCACCATCGCCTCGCCTCTGGATGCGCTGGAGGCCAATGCCGCGCAGCTGACCGCCGTGATGCTGAAACCGGTCGAGGATCTCACTGCCCTTTCCGCCTATCTCGACGATGCGCGCCACAATGCCTTCGTGCTGGGGCCCGGCTTCGGCGTCGGGGCGAAGGCGCGCCACTTCGCCCTCGCGCTCCAGGATCGCCGACTGGTGCTCGATGCTGATGGCATCACCTCGTTCCGCGACGATCCGTCTGTCTTGTTCGAGGCTTTCTCGACGGGAGAGACGCGGCTTGTGCTGACGCCGCACGAGGGTGAGTTCGCCCGGCTCTTTCCGGATATCGCCAGTGACGAAGCCCTCAGCAAGATCGACATGGCCCTTGCCGCGGCAGCGCGATCCCATGGCGTCGTCGTCTACAAGGGACCCGATACCGTGATCGCCGCACCGGACGGGCGAGCGCTGGTCAACACCAATGCACCGCCGTCGCTTGCCACCGCCGGCTCCGGCGACGTGCTTGCCGGCATGATCGGCGGGCTGCTGGCCCAGGGCATGCCGGCCTTCGAGGCGGCGGCGGCCGGTGTCTGGCACCATGGCGAGGCGGCAAGCAGGGCGGGCAGGGGGCTCAACGCCGAAGAACTCATCAGACATATTGAACTGTGACATAACGACAATGCGCTTCCGTCGGCGCCGCGCGGCGTAGTATCGCTCGGCGATTACTGGGAGAGAATCGCATGAGACCCGTTCATGTCCTGCTGCTGGTGCTGGTCGCGGCACTCTGGGGCTTCAATTTCGTCGTGATCAAGCTCGGGCTGGACAATTTCCCGCCGCTGCTGTTTTCCGCCCTGCGCTTCTTCTTCGCCGCCGTGCCGCTCGTGTTTTTCATTCCCAGGCCCGACGTGCCGTGGCGGATCATCATCGGCATCGGCATCATGCTGGGCGTGGTGAAATTCTCCTTCCTGTTCATCGGCATGGATGTCGGCGTGCCGCCCGGCCTTGCCTCGTTGCTCCTGCAATCGCAGGCCTTCTTCACCGTGCTTCTCGCTTTCCTGGTCTTCGGCGCGAAGCCGAGGCCGCTGCAGCTGGCCGGCATGGCGGTCGCCTTTACCGGCATCGCCCTCATCGCCTCGTCCATCGACGGCGATTTCACCGTTACCGGCCTTTCGCTCGCGATCGCGGCGGCGGTCGCCTGGGCCTGCTCGAACATGCTGATGAAGAAGGCGGGCAATGTGCCGATGCTCAACCTGATGGTCTGGGTCAGTCTCGTGCCGCCAATCCCGCTCATCATCATCTCGGCGCTGTTCGAGGGCTGGGACCGCGATCTCGCCGCCATTGCCAACATCAACCTGGCGGGCGCCGGCGCGGTGCTGTTCGTCGCCTATGTCGCGACCATTTTCGGTTTTGCCGTCTGGGGCGCGATGATCAGCCGCTACGGGGTCTCGACCGTCGCGCCGTTCTCGCTGCTCGTGCCGGTATTCGGCATGTCGTCGGCGGCGCTCTTGCTCGGCGAGGCATTCGGACCCTTGCGGATCGTCGCTGCCGTCCTGATCGTGATCGGCCTGGTGATGAACGTCTTCAACCCGCAATGGTTCGGCCGCAAGCCGGCGGTCGCCTGACGATCCGGCCTAGAGCAGCCGGCTGCGGCGCAGCATGCCCTCGTCCTCGAGCAACGGGTAGCCGATCGAGGCGAACAGCGAGTTGATCTCCTTCAGGTCGCGCATCGTGTCGATATGCAGCGAGCTCGACTCGAAGCTCGCGGCATTGCCGTTGCGCAGGCGCTGCATGTGCTGTTCCTCGCTCACCCGCACCAGATTGCGCACCGCCTCCTTGCGCGCCACCAGCTGTCGCGCGTGCTCGACGTCGCGATTGACCAGCAGGTTGAAGGCGAGGCGCGCATTCTTCACCACCTCGTTGTGCATGGCCGTGAGTTCCGCCCAGCCCTCGGGCGAGAAGGCGGCGTTGCGGTCGTGCTTCTTGCGGGCCCGGTTCAGCATATTCTGCGAGATGATGTCGGCGGCCTGTTCGATCTTGATGGTCGTGCCGAGCAGCGCCTGGCACTGCGCGGACGAGGCCTCGTCGAGCGCGCTTTCGGAGATGCGGGCGAGATAGAACTTGATGTGGCGGTGGATCGCGTCGATCTCGTCGTCGAGCGCCTCGATCCGCTGCATCTTCTTCGGATCCCATTTCTCGTAGAGCTCGAAGATCCAGTTGAGCATGACCTCGGTCTTCTCGCAGACCGTCAGGACCTCGCGCGTCGCATTGCTGATCGCCTGGCGCGGATTGGCGAGGTCGGCGGGATTGAGCACCGACAGGCGCATCGGCGCGGCCGTCTCCGGCGCAGGCCCGGCAAGGACCGCCTCCAGCGCCCGTGCCACGATGCCGCTGAACGGCAGGCCGAAGACCAGCACCGCGCAATTGATCGCCAGATGGATCATCACCACGGCATCGCCGGGCTGCGCGGCAAAGAGCAGGGGATCGAGGCCGACGGCGAACTGCAGGGCAAGCGCCGCCACCGTGCCGAGACCGCGGATGACGACATTGCCGAGCGGCACGATGCGGGCACCCGCCTCGGCATTCTTGGTGAGGATCGCGCCGATCACGGCCGCGCCGAAATTGGCACCGAGCACAAGCGGAATGATCAGTGCCGACGGCAGGAGGTGACGGTCGGCAAGCGAGGCGAACAGAAGGATGGTCGCGACGCTTGAATGGAAGGCCCAGGCGAGCAGGGCGGACAGCAGGAACGCAGTGATCCAGTCGCGCGACAGGTAGTTGAACACCAAAGGCAGGATCTCGCTCGAGCGCAGCGGATCGGACGCCTCGCCGATCAGCCGCAGCGACAGCAGCAGCAGGCCGAGGCCGAAAAGGATGCGGCCGGCCTGGCGCCAGTTGCGTTCCTCCGAGGCGCGAAAGGCGATCGTGCCCATCAGCAGCAGCACCGGGATCAGCAGAGACAGGTCATAGCGCAGGATGCGCACGACGAAGGCCGAGCCGACATCGGCGCCGAGCAGGGTGGCGACGCCGATGCCGGAGGACACGTAGCCGCCGGCGACGAAGGACGAGACGATCAGGGCGACGGCGGTGGCGCTCTGCAGCACGATGGCGAAGAAGAAGCCGCCAAGCGCCGCCGAGAAGCGATTGCTGACGGCGAGCCTCAGCCTCTCCTTGAGCAGATTGCCGTAGGCGCGCTCGATACCGGTGCGAACCATGCGGGTGGCCCAGAGCAGCAGAGCGACGGCTCCGGCCAGATTGATGAAGACGACGATCCCTGACATGCGGCATTCCCGGAGCAAATGGGCCGAATCGCATGCGACTGCATGCACCTGCAAAGCTGGTGAGCGTTGGCTGAAACCGCGTCCAACGCGCCCGGCCAAGCGACAGACGCTAGTCCAGAATCGTCATTGTCACAACTTGATGCGCATGCCGGCCAGGGCAGCGGCAGACGCCCCTAGGCGACCGCCTTCTGCAGGGCGCGCGCGCCGTTCGGCGCATTGACCTTGCCGCCGGAAATGAAGAAGGCAAAGACGTCGCGCGGCGCCTTGTCGACGGCTCTGTCCGGGTCGATCGCCTTCAGGTCGTCAGGCATGCTGCCGCGAGCATAGGTCTTCAGCCTGCCGGCCCAGGCGTCGATATCCTTCGGCGGATAGCAGGTCGGAATGTCGTCCTCGCCTTTCTGCAGCCGGGCATAGACGAAATCGGTCGTCGGGTCGGCGAACATCGGATAGTCGTGATGATCGGCACAGACCGCCGCCACGCCGTACTTCGCCAGAAGCGCGACGAATTCCGGCACCTGGAAGGACTCATGGCGCGGCTCGACCACATGGCGAAGGGCGATCCCGTCCTGGCTCTTCGGCAAGAGCGCGAGGAAGGCCTCGAAATCATCCGGCTCGAACTTCTTCGTGCCCATGAACTGCCAGAGGATCGGACCGAGATGGGCACCAAGCTCGGTGATGCCCTGGGTGAGAAACTTTTCCACCGACGGCCCGGCCTCGGCCAGCACCTTGCGGTTGGTGCAGAAGCGGCTGGCCTTCAGCGAGAAGACGAAACTGTCAGGCACTTCCGCCGCCCATTTGGCGAAGGTCGCCGGCTTCTGGCTCGAATAATAGGTGCCGTTGACCTCGATCGCCGTCAGCTCACGGCTGGCGAATTCCAGCTGCCGCTTCTTGGTCAGCGTCTCGGGATAGAAGGTGCCTTCCCACGGGTCGAAGGTCCAGCCGCCGATGCCGGTGCGGATTGTGCCGGATTTGGTCATGAAGCTATCCTCGTTTTTCGGTTCTAACGCTCAATCGGTTCCTGCGGATTTTCGCCGAAACCAAGGGCAGGGCCCTCGTCGCCACCCTCGGGTACCAGCCGGAAAACCTTCGCCTCCTGGAGCGCGCCGCGGATGTTGGCCGCCCGTAGCGCGCGGCGCCACTCGATGGAGCTTGGCAATCTCGGCGTGCCCCATCGCCGCTCCCCACTCGCCGACGTCCTCCAGTTCGACGGTAACCTCTGCGAGGTGTTCTCCCTCGCGAATGAGCTGCACTGATCTATGGGTCATCGCTGACGCCTCCGTGTGAAACTCGCGTCCTAGCACTGCGGATCGGGACGATAGGCGGCGGCAATCGACGGATCGTACTGCCCGGTTGGGATCATCGGTCCTCCGTCGACGACAGTCGAGCGGATCCCAAGAGCCCAGAAAGCCGTCGGTGAATTCTATCCAGGAGTGTGAATCGATGGAGCCGATAGAGGACCCCGGAATCCGACTTGAACCCGATCTGAGCCGGTCGGACTTTGTTTGATCGACGATCAAGCCATGCTTCAAATTCGCTGGCCGTCCTCAAGTCATCCAGAACAACCGTCATTTTGTAGACCGGCAGCCGACCAGCCTTCCTTCCATGAAAACGCACTATCCCCGGTCCTTCGCTTCGGCAAAGGAAAGCGTGAACCGACTGCGGATCTTCGGAGTAGAAGTGGAAGGTCGTATTCGCCATCGATCACTCCGCCGCCTGGGGCTTCTTCAGCGGTCGCCGTTCCAGCAACTCTTTGAGGAACTGGCCGGTATAGGATTTCTCCACCTTGACGATATCCTCCGGCGTGCCCTCGGCGACGATCATGCCGCCGCCGTCGCCGCCTTCGGGGCCGAAATCGAGGATCCAGTCGGCGGTCTTGATGACTTCGAGATTGTGCTCGATGACGACAACGGAATTGCCCTGGTTGACCAGTTCCTGCAGCATTTCCAGAAGCTTGGCGACATCATGGAAATGCAGGCCGGTGGTCGGCTCGTCGAGGATGTAGAGCGTGCGGCCGGTCGATTTCTTCGACAGTTCCTTGGCCAGCTTGACGCGCTGCGCCTCGCCGCCCGACAGCGTGTTGGCCTGCTGGCCGACCTTGATATAGCCGAGCCCCACGTCGAACAGCGCCTGCAGCTTGTCGCGCACCGCCGGCACGGCGGAGAAGAAGTCGACCCCTTCCTCGACCGTCATGTCCAGCACGTCGGCGATCGACTTGCCCTTGAAGGTGACGTCGAGCGTCTCGCGGTTGTAGCGCTTGCCGTGGCAGACGTCGCAGGTCACGTAGACGTCGGGCAGGAAGTGCATCTCGATCTTGATGACGCCGTCGCCCTGGCAGGCCTCGCAGCGGCCGCCCTTGACGTTGAACGAGAAGCGGCCGGGCTGGTAGCCGCGGGCCTTGGCTTCCGGCAGGCCGGCGAACCAGTCGCGGATCGGGGTGAAGGCGCCGGTATAGGTCGCCGGGTTGGAACGCGGCGTGCGGCCGATCGGCGACTGGTCGATGTCGATCACCTTGTCGATGAATTCGAAGCCGTCGATCCGGTCGTGCTCGGCCGGGTTTTCGCGCGCGCCCATGACGCGGCGTGCGGCGGCCTTGTAGAGCGTCTCGATCAGGAAGGTCGACTTGCCGCCGCCCGAAACGCCGGTGACGGCGGTGAACACGCCAAGCGGGATGGCGGCGGTGACATTCTTCAAATTGTTGCCGCGTGCGCCGACGACCTTGACCTGCTGGCCCTTCTTCGGCTTGCGGCGTTCGGACGGCACGGCGACGCCGAGCTCGCCGGTCAGATATTTGCCGGTCAACGATTTCGGATGGGCCATGATGTCCTGCGGCGACCCTTGCGCGATCACCTCGCCGCCATGAATGCCGGCCGCCGGGCCGATGTCGACCACGTAGTCGGCCGACAGGATCGCGTCCTCGTCATGCTCGACGACGATCACCGTATTGCCGATGTCGCGCAGGTGCTTCAGCGTGTCGAGCAGGCGGGCATTGTCTCGCTGGTGCAGGCCGATCGACGGTTCGTCGAGCACGTAGAGCACGCCTGTCAGTCCCGAGCCGATCTGCGAGGCGAGCCGGATGCGCTGGCTCTCGCCGCCCGACAGCGTGCCGGAATTGCGCGACAGGCTCAGATAGTCGAGGCCCACGTCATTGAGGAAGGCGAGACGCTCGCGGATCTCTTTGAGGATGCGTACGGCGATCTCGTTCTGCTTGGTCGTCAGCTTTTCCGGCAGGTCGACGAACCAGTTGCGTGCAACCCGGATCGACATCTCGGTCACCTGGCCGATATGCAGGCCGTTGACCTTGACCGCCAGCGCCTCGGGTTTCAGGCGGAAGCCGTTGCACGACGGGCAGGGGGCTGCCGACATGTAACGCTCGATCTCCTCGCGGGCCCAGGCGCTGTCGGTTTCCTTCCAGCGGCGCTCGAGGTTCGGCACGATGCCCTCGAAAGTCTTGGTCGTCGTGTAGGAGCGCGCACCGTCGGCATAGTGGAAGTCGATCTTCTCCTCGGTGCCGTAGAGGATCGCCTTCTGCGCGGCTTCCTTGAGATCCGACCACTTGCTCGAAAGCTTGAATCCGAAGGCCTTGCCGAGCGCTTCGAGCGTCTGGTCGTAATAGGGCGAGGAGGATTTCGCCCAAGGGGCGATCGCCCCGTCGTTCAGCCGGCGCTGGCTTTCGGGCACGATCAGCGCGGTGTCGATCTTCTGCTGGAAGCCCAGGCCATCGCATGTCGGGCAGGCGCCGAAGGGGTTGTTGAAGGAGAACAGCCGCGGCTCGATCTCCGGAATGGTGAAGCCGGAAACCGGGCAGGCGAACTTTTCCGAAAACAGCACGTGCTCGTGCGTGTCGTTGAGCGACTTGTTGGCGCTGCCGCCGGCGGCCGTCTCTTCGGGCGGCAGTGGCTTGTCGGCGAATTCGGCGATCGCCAGACCGTCCGAGAGAACGTGCAGGCAGGTCTCGAGACTGTCGGCCAGCCGGCTTGCGATGTCGGGCCTGACGACAATGCGGTCGACGACCACGTCGATGTCGTGCTTGAACTTCTTGTCCAGCACCGGCGCCTCGGCGATCTCGTAGAACTGGCCGTCGATCTTGACGCGCTGGAAACCCTTTTTCATTAGGTCCGCCAGTTCCTTCTTGTACTCGCCCTTCCGGCCGCGCGCGATCGGCGCCAGGATGTAGAGGCGGGTGCCTTCCTCGAAGGCGAGAATGCGGTCGACCATCTGGGAAACCGTCTGGCTCTCGATCGGCAGGCCGGTGGCCGGCGAATAGGGCACGCCGACGCGGGCGAACAGCAGGCGCATGTAGTCGTAGATCTCGGTGACGGTGCCGACCGTCGAACGCGGATTGCGCGAGGTCGTCTTCTGCTCGATCGAGATCGCCGGCGACAGGCCGTCGATCTGGTCGACATCCGGCTTCTGCATCATTTCGAGGAACTGTCGGGCATAGGCCGACAGGCTCTCGACATAGCGGCGCTGGCCTTCCGCATAGATGGTGTCGAAGGCGAGCGAGGACTTGCCCGAGCCGGACAGACCGGTCATGACGATTAGCGAATTGCGCGGCAGATCGAGATCGATGCCCTTCAGATTATGCTCGCGCGCGCCGCGGATGGAGATATGCTTCAAATCGCTCATGTGGACTGGTCTCGACTGGACAAAGCTCTGCAGGGAGGGCACTCGGGAGGAGAGCTCTCCTTATTTAGTGACGCCCGCGCCCCTGTCGAGCGGCGGGAGTGGATTAAAGGGCGGTAAAATGATTCTATTGACAGTATCCTAGTGCATTACTAGAACAAATAAAGAACATTTTCGTTGTGGATTAACCCCGATCGCCGCCCAACCGCCGGACGGTTTGGTTTAAGGTGGGCGGATTTCTCTGTTTCGGAGCCGCATGATGGCGGCAGCAAGGTGAGTGTTATGGCTGGCAGCGTCAACAAGGTAATTTTGATCGGCAATCTTGGTGCCGACCCGGAAATCCGCCGGACCCAGGACGGCCGTCCGATCGCCAATCTGCGTATCGCAACCTCGGAAAGCTGGCGCGACAAGAACACTGGCGAGCGCAAGGAAAAGACCGAGTGGCATCAGGTCGTCATCTTCAATGAGGGCCTGTGCAAGGTCGCCGAGCAGTATCTGAAGAAGGGCTCGACCGTCTATGTAGAAGGCCAGCTGCAGACCCGCAAATGGCAGGACCAGAGCGGCCAGGACCGCTACTCGACGGAAGTCGTGCTGCAGGGCTTCAACGGCAACCTGACCATGCTGGGCGGTCGTGGCGACGGCGCAGGCGCCTCGCGTGGCGGCAGCGACTTCGGCGGCGGTTATAGCGGCGGCGGCGACGATTACGGCGCGCCGGCACCCCAGCGCGGCGGCGGCGGCCAGCAGCGCGGCGGCGCCAGCGCTCCCCCGTCGGGCGGCTTCTCCCGCGATCTCGACGACGACATCCCGTTCTGATTTCTGGCGGCACTTCGGCGCCGCTTTTTCTTTGCGGGGAGCAGCACGGGGATGCCCCGTGCGAAAAGCATGACGGGTGACGGATACGAGGGGGTATCACGATGGAAGAGACAAAACCGCAGGCCGGTCCGGCCTCATGGCGCATCATCCTGGCGTTTCTGCTGGATTTTTTCACCGCCTTCTTCGTGCTCGGCTTTGCCGTCGCCTCGGTGGCCGGCGGGCGAACGGAGGAGGGGTTCCAGCTGAACGGACTGCCGGCGCTGATCCTGTTCGCGCTGGTGATCGCCTATTTCATCGTGTTCAACCGCTATCTCGGCGGCACGATCTGGAAACGCATCCTGAAGGCGCAGCGCTGAGTTCGCCCGCAGGCGGCAGGCCGGCTCAGGTCGGCCAGTGCGTCAGCCCGGGAAGGCCGATTTCACGCCGTCGACGACGAACTGTACCGAAAGCGCAGACAGCAGCACGCCGAGCAGGCGGGTGAGCAGCGCCCGGCCGGTGACGCCGAGGAAGCGGTTCAGCCGCTCGGCGAGGATCAGCGCGGCAAAGACCAGCGCCAGGCAGACGGCGATGACGGCGATCAGCTGGATCTTGCCGGCGACGCCCTCCATCGTGCCGGCGATCAGCACGGTGGCCGAGATCGCGCCAGGCCCGGCGATCAGCGGGATGGCGAGCGGGAAGACCGCCAGATTGTGGATGTGATCCTTGGTGATCGCCGCATCCGACGTCTTTTCCTTGCGCTCGTTGCGCTTCTCGAAAATCATCTCGAAGGAAATGGCAAACAGGAGCAGCCCGCCGGCGATGCGGAAGGCGCCCATGGAGATGCCGAGCGCGCCGAGGATGCTGGCGCCGAACAGGGCAAAGACCGCGAGCACGGCAAAGGCGATGAGCGAGCCGCGCACGGCGACCTGGCGGCGCTCGCCGCGGTTCATGCCCACCGTCAGCCCGAGGAACAGCGGCGCCAGTCCCGGCGGGTCGACCGTGACCAGCAACGTCGTGAAGGCGTTGATCATCGAATCCGTGCCGACCATGGATATTCCCCCGCTTTGCCGGAGCATTTAAATGCCAGCCGGGCAGTCTTGGCAAGTTCTTGATCGGCTTGGCTTTCCCACGCGCCAAAAGACTGTTTATAACCAACCCGCGCGTCAGGGCAAAATTGGCGCTTTCCAGCCCTTTCGGCTATAAACTTCCCAGTGATTCCGAACAGAGATCGTGACCTGATTTGACTGAGCAAAACACTCCCGGCGGCGGCAAGTACCCGCAAGGCATCGAGCCTATTTCCATCATGGAGGAAATGCAGCGGTCGTATCTCGATTACGCGATGAGCGTGATCGTGAGCCGCGCGCTTCCAGACGTCCGCGACGGTCTGAAGCCCGTGCATCGGCGCATTCTCTTCTCGATGAGCGAGATGGGGATCGACTGGAACAAGAAATACGTGAAATCGGCCCGCGTCACCGGCGACGTGATGGGTAAGTACCATCCGCACGGCGACTCCGCGATCTACGACGCGCTGGCCCGTATGGCGCAGGACTGGTCGCTGCGCCTGCCGTTGATCGACGGTCAGGGCAATTTCGGCTCGGTCGACGGCGACCCGCCGGCCGCTCAGCGTTATACCGAATGTCGCCTTGAGAAGGTCGCGCATTCGCTGCTCGACGACCTGGACAAGGAAACCGTTGACTTCCGCGACAACTATGACGGCACGATGAGCGAGCCGTCGGTCGTGCCGGCACGGTTCCCGAATCTTCTCGTCAACGGCGCCGGCGGCATCGCCGTCGGCATGGCGACCAACATCCCGCCGCACAATCTCACCGAAGTCATTGACGGCTGCATCGCGCTGATCGACGATCCGGCGATCGAGCTGTCGGACCTCATGCAGATCATCCCCGGTCCCGACTTCCCGACCGGCGCAATGATCCTTGGCCGTTCCGGAATCCGTTCGGCCTACGAGACGGGCCGCGGCTCGGTCATCATGCGCGGCGTCGCCCGCATCGAACCCATGCGCGGCGACCGCGAACACATCATCATCTCCGAGATTCCCTTCCAGGTGAACAAGGCGACGATGATCGAGAAGATGGCCGAACTGGTGCGCGACAAGCGCATCGAGGGCATTTCCGACCTGCGCGACGAGTCCGACCGCGACGGCTATCGCGTCGTGATCGAGCTGAAGCGCGACGCCAATGCCGACGTCATCCTCAACCAGCTCTACCGCTACACCCCGCTGCAGACCTCGTTCGGCTGCAACATGGTGGCGCTCAACGGCGGCAAGCCGGAACAGCTCAGCCTGCTCGACATGCTGCGCGCCTTCGTCTCCTTCCGCGAGGAAGTAGTCAGCCGGCGCACCAAGTACCTGCTGCGCAAGTCGCGCGAACGCGCCCACGTCTTGGTCGGCCTGGCCATCGCGGTTGCCAATATCGACGAAGTCATCGGCCTGATCCGCCGCGCGCCCGATCCGGCGACCGCGCGCGAGCAGTTGATGACCCGCCGCTGGCCGGCGCACGATGTCGAGTCGCTGATCCGCCTGATCGACGACCCGCGCCACCGCATCAACGAGGACCTGACCTACAACCTCTCCGAGGAACAGGCCCGCGCCATCCTCGAACTTCGCCTTGCCCGCCTCACGGCCCTTGGCCGCGACGAGATCGACGAGGAACTGAACAAGATCGGCGCCGAGATCAGCGACTATCTCGACATCCTGTCGTCGCGCCTGCGCATCCAGACGATCGTCAAGGACGAGCTGACGGCCGTTCGCGACGAGTTCGGCACGCCGCGCCGCACGGTGATCATCGAAGGCGGTCCGGAAATGGACGACGAGGACCTGATCGCCCGCGAGGACATGGTCGTGACCGTGTCGCATGCCGGTTACATCAAGCGCGTGCCGCTCGCCACCTATCGCGCCCAGCGCCGCGGCGGCAAGGGCCGCTCCGGCATGGCGATGAAGGACGAGGATTTCGCCACCCGCCTGTTCGTCGCCAATACCCACACGCCGGTGCTGTTCTTCTCCTCGCGCGGCATCGTCTACAAGGAAAAGGTCTGGCGCCTGCCGATCGGCACGCCGACCTCGCGCGGCAAGGCGCTGATCAACATGCTGCCGCTGGAACCCGGCGAACGCATCACCACGATCATGCCGCTGCCGGAGGACGAAAAGAGCTGGGACAATCTCGACGTCATGTTCGCGACGACCCGCGGTACGGTTCGCCGCAACAAGCTCTCCGACTTCGTCCAGGTCAACCGCAACGGCAAGATCGCCATGAAGCTCGAGGACGAGGGTGACGAGATCCTCTCGGTCGAGACCTGCACCGACCGCGACGACGTGCTGATGACGACCGCGCTCGGCCAGGCGATCCGCTTCCCCGTCGATGACGTGCGCGTCTTTGCCGGACGCAACTCGATCGGCGTGCGCGGTATTTCGCTTGCCGATGGCGACCGGATCATCTCCATGACCATTCTCGGCCATGTCGATGCCGACGCCTCGGAACGCGCCGCCTATCTCAAGCGCTCCGCCAACGAGCGGCGCGCCATGGGTGTCGAAGAAGAGGATATCGCGCTGGTCGGCGAGGAAGTCGGCGAGGTCGGCGATCTGGCCGAGGAGCGTTACCAGGAGCTCAAGGCGCGCGAGCAGTTCGTGCTCACCGTCTCCGAGCGCGGCTACGGCAAGCGGTCGTCGTCCTACGACTTCCGCATCTCGGGCCGCGGCGGCAAGGGCATCCGCGCCACCGACACCTCGAAGACGGCGGAAATCGGCGAACTGGTCGCCGCCTTCCCGGTCGAGGACAAGGACCAGATCATGCTCGTCTCCGATGGCGGCCAGCTGATCCGTGTTCCCGTCGACGGCATCCGCTTCGCCAGCCGTGCGACGAAGGGCGTCACCATCTTCTCGACCGCCAAGGACGAGAAGGTCGTATCGGTCGAGCGCATCAACGAGCCGGAAGGCGACGAGGAGGGCGATCTCGAAGCTACCTCCGAGGCCGGGGACGAGATCGCGCCGGATACCGATGCCGCACCGGCTGCCGACGATGCAGCGGCTCCGGGCGATACCGAGGAATGACAAAAAAGCCCGCCGGAAACGGCGGGCTCGACATGAAAAAGGCCGGGGCATCCTTGAAGGATGCCCCGGCCTTTTTCATTGGAGGTCATGCAGCCAATGCAGGAATTGAAGCGTCGCTCTCGAGACGTGCCAGGCCGGGTGGATCCGGGCGGGTGTTACCGCGAACGACCAAGCCGTATCAGAACGCCCGGTGGCGTTCGGCCATGGCCCGGAACTCGTCGCCTTCGCGGCGAAGCGCAGTGATGGTCGAGGCGACCGAGGCGAGGAACATGCCGCAGATCAGGGCGGCGAGAATCATCAGTGTCGTGAACATGCTCGTCCTTCCTTTCCTTATCCTGCGGCGCGCAATCCGAATTCCATTGGCGAAGCGGTGCGATTAGCGTCCGACCGGATAGTAGCGGGCGAGCTGCGGACCGTAGTTGTTCGCCTCGGCCCGGTCGTTCATGTAGAAGGTGGCGGACGTGGCGAGCATCGCCGTCATCATGGCCACCCATACGAGATTGATCATCGTAACCTTGTCGTGCATCGAAGTCGTCCTTTCGGAATACGGCCTGGATTGCCGTAAAAATGCGCGGCACGGACAAACGTTCCATGCCATTAAATCGGTTTTAGTCGAGGCGAGCTGAAACGCGCCTTAACGTTCCGTTCATCTGGCGTTCATCTTCGCGACGGAAGAGGCCGAAGGCGGTTCCGCCGGCCTCCAGATAGGCGCGCAGAAGAAGCAGGCCGAACTCGGTGAAAAGGGCGGCGATCGCGGCGAAAATGGCAAGAAGTGCAAGCATCGTGGTTCCCTGGCACAGGATGGGCGGCATGTTTGCCTGCCCCGTCTGACAGCGTTATGAACCCCGGCCGCTGAAGGCGTCTTGAACGCCTTATTCAGGATCCGTTCATCCGCCGGGCAGGGGCGGGGAGGGTCCAAATGACTTGCGGCTGGCGCGCTTCCGTGACAAAAGGCGTCGAAACAACCATCGGGCTGCCATGACGATCGCTTTCTATCCCGGCTCATTCGATCCGATGACCAACGGCCATCTCGATGTGCTCGTGCAATCGCTGAACGTGGTGTCGAAGGTGATCGTCGCGATCGGCGTTCATCCGGGCAAGACGCCGCTGTTCAGCTATGACGAACGGGCCGGCCTGATCGCCGCCGCCATCGCCGAAAGCCTTCCCGACCGGGCCGAGGACGTCTCCGTCGTCTCTTTCGATCGCCTGGCCGTCGATGCGGCCCGCCGGAACGGCGCAAAGCTGCTCATTCGCGGCCTGCGCGACGGCACCGATCTCGATTACGAAATGCAGATGGCCGGCATGAATTTCCAGATGGCGCCGGATCTGCAGACCATCTTCCTGCCCGCCGGTACGGCCTCGCGGCCCATTACGGCCACATTGGTGCGTCAGATCGCCTCCATGGGCGGCGACGTCAGTGCCTTCGTGCCGCCCGTCGTCTTCCAGGCGCTGAAGTCCAAACTCTCGCGCTGATCATCGTTGAATTCATTGGAGTGATCATGAAACTCTTTCAAATTGCCGCTGCCCTTTTCTTCGCCGTCGCCGCCTTCGGCCCGGCGAACGCCGCCTCGGACGACAACACCCTGACCATCCAGCTGAAGGATGGCCCGGTCGTCGTGGAGCTGATGCCCGACGTCGCGCCGAAGCATGTCGCGCAGATCAAGGAACTGGCCTCCAAGGGCGAGTATGACAACGTCGCCTTCCACCGCGTCATCGAGGGCTTCATGGCCCAGACCGGCGACGTCGAATTCGGCGACATGGAAGACGGCTTCAATGCCGGCCGCGCCGGCACCGGCGGCTCCAAGCTGCCCGACCTTCCGGCCGAGTTCTCCAAGGTTCCGTTCGAACGCGGCGTTGTCGGCATGGCCCGCTCGCAGGACCCGAACTCCGCCAACTCGCAGTTCTTCATCATGTTCGCCGACTATCCGCCGCTCAACGGTGAATACACCGTCGTCGGCAAGGTCGTGTCCGGCATGGAGCTGGTCGACAAGATCAAGCGCGGCGACGGTGGCAATGGCGAAGTTTCCGATCCCGACCGCATGATCAAGGTCACCGTCGGCAAGAAGTAACAATCGGGCATCCGCCCCAAAGAGGAGAAATATCATGGCCGAGATCAAGGATCCGGAAAACACCGTCATCATGGAAACCACCAAGGGCAAGGTCGTGATCGCGCTCTTCCCGGATCTGGCCCCCGGCCATGTGGCCCGCATCAAGGAACTGTCGCGCGAAGGCGCATATGACGGCGTCGTCTTCCACCGCGTCATTCCCGACTTCATGGCCCAGACGGGCGACGTGAAGTTCGGCAAGAAGGGCGGCGAGAGCTTCAACCCGGGTCGTGCCGGCATGGGCGGTTCGGACAAGCCGGACCTGCAGGCCGAATTCTCCGCCACCCCGCATGTGCGCGGCACCTGCTCCATGGCCCGCTCGCAGAGCCCGAACTCGGCCAATTCGCAGTTCTTCGTCTGCTTCACCGATGCGCCTTGGCTCAACAAGCAGTATTCGGTCTGGGGCCAGGTCATCGACGGCATGGACGTCATCGACCAGATCAAGAAGGGTGAGCCCGTCAGCGACCCCGATTCGATCGTCTCGATGAAGGTTGCCGCCGACGCCTGATCGTCGTCGCAGTCACCACGCCGCCGGCCCTGACATCAGGGCTGGCGGCTTTTTCCGTTTTTGGCCTTTCTGAGGGACAGGACATGGCTTCTCTTCTGTGGGCGCTGCTCGGGATCGCGGCCGGTGCGGCGATCGCCATCCAGGCGCCGATCAATACGCTGCTGGCCCGAGGCCTCGGCCTGCCGGTGGCGGCGGCCTGTGTCTCGTTCCTTGCCGGTGCGGCAATCCTCGGTGTCGTCTCGATCGTCATGGCGCGCGCCCAGGGCAGGATGCCGGATTTCGCGGCGCCCGCTCCCTGGCTCTATGTGGCCGGCGGCGCACTCGGCACCCTTTACGTGACGACGGCTATCCTGCTTACCCCTAGAATCGGCGCCGCCGCCGTGATGGCCTTTGCCGTCACCGGCCAGTTGATGGCGGGGCTTCTGATCGACCGGGTCGGTTTTCTCGGCGTCGCCGTTCGCGAACTGAGCCTGGGGCGCATCGCCGGGGCGGTGTTGCTGATCTCCGGCGCCGTCATGATCCGGGTGCTGTGACATCATGCGCGTAGACCAGTTCGATTTCGACCTTCCCGACGAGAACATCGCGCTTCGACCCGTGAGCCCGCGCGACCAGGCGCGACTGCTCGTCGTTCGGCCAAACGGCATACCGGTTCTGGAAGATGCCCGGGTCTGCGACCTGCCGTCGTTCCTGAGACCGGGCGACGCGCTGGTGTTCAACGACACCAAGGTCATCCCGGCCCAGCTCGAAGGCGTGCGGCTGCGCGACGGGGCCGAGCGCACGCCGGTCTCCGCCACCCTGCACATGCGGGTCGATGGCAGCCGCTGGAAGGCCTTCGCCCGGCCGGGCAAGCGCATCAAGCCCGGCGACCGCATCGAGTTCGGCCATTCCGGCAATGCCTGTCTGCTCGGCACGCTCGGCGCCGTCATCGAGGAAAAGGGTGAGGCGGGCGAGGTGACCCTGCGCTTCGACTTCTCCGGTTCCGCGCTCGACGAAGCGATCGCCACCGTCGGCCACATTCCGCTTCCGCCCTATATCGCCTCCAAGCGCGAGGAGGACGAGAAGGACCGGACCGACTACCAGACCATGTATGCGAAGGAGGAGGGGGCGGTCGCCGCCCCGACCGCCGGCCTGCATTTCACGCCCGATCTCTTCGCCAGGCTCGACGCCGCCGGGATCGAACGCCATTTCGTCACGCTGCATGTCGGCGCCGGCACGTTTCTGCCGGTGAAGGCGGAAGACACGGCCGACCACAAGATGCACCACGAGATCGGTCAGGTCTCGCGCGCCACCGCCTCGGCGCTCAACGCGGTCAGAGCGCGGGGCGGGCGGATCGTTTCGGTCGGGACCACGTCGCTGCGCCTGCTCGAAAGCGCCACCTCCGAGGCGGGCGAGATCCAGCCGTGGTCTGGCGCGACCGACATCTTCATCACGCCCGGCTACCGATTCCGGGCCGTCGACGTGCTGATGACCAATTTTCATCTGCCGAAATCCACGCTGTTCATGCTGGTCTCGGCCTTTGCCGGCCTCGACACCATGCGGGCGGCCTACGCCCATGCGATCGCGGACGGCTACCGCTTCTATTCCTATGGCGATGCCAGCCTGCTCTTCCGGAAAGACACCTGAACCGATGCACGACACCTTCCAGTTCACCCTCAAGGCCACGTCGGGCAAGGCCCGCCTCGGCGAGATCTCCATGCCGCGCGGCGTGATCCGCACGCCGGCCTTCATGCCGGTCGGCACGGTCGGCACGGTCAAGGCCATGTATCTCGACCAGGTCAGGGAAGGGGGGGCCGACATCATTCTCGGCAACACCTACCACCTGATGCTGCGGCCCGGCCCGGAGCGAGTCGCGCGCCTCGGCGGCCTGCACGAGCTGATCCGCTGGCCTGGGCCGATCCTCACCGATTCGGGCGGCTTCCAGGTCATGTCGCTGTCGGGCCTGAGGAAGCTCGACGAGCAGGGCGTCACCTTCAAGAGCCATGTCGATGGCTCGACCCATCATATGTCGCCGGAGCGCTCGATCGAGATCCAGGGCATGCTGGACAGCGACATCCAGATGCAGCTCGACGAATGCGTGGCGCTGCCAGCCGAGCCGAAGGACATCGAGCGGGCGATGGAAATGTCGCTGCGCTGGGCCGAGCGCTGCCGCGTCGCGTTTGGCGAACAGCCGGGCAAGGCAATGTTCGGCATCGTCCAGGGCGGCGACATTCCGGACCTGCGCGTGCGCTCGGCCGAGGGGCTCAAGCAACTCGACCTCAAGGGCTATGCGGTCGGGGGCCTTGCGGTCGGCGAACCGCAGCATGTCATGCTGGAAATGCTCGGCATCACGCTGCCGGTGCTGCCGGTGGAAAAGCCGCGCTACCTGATGGGCGTCGGCACGCCGGACGACATCCTCAAATCGGTGGCCGAAGGCATCGACATGTTCGACTGCGTCATGCCGACCCGCTCCGGCCGTCACGGCCTGGCGTTCACCCGCCGCGGCAAGGTCAATATCCGCAATGCCCGCCATGCCGAGGACATGCGGCCGCTCGACGACCAGTCCAACTGCCCGGCCAGCCGCGACTATTCGCGCGCCTACCTGCATCACCTGGTGCGCTCCAACGAGGCGCTGGGCGGCATGCTCCTGTCGTGGAACAACCTGTCCTACTACCAGGAACTGATGCAGGGCATTCGCAAATCGATCGAGGAAGGCCGCTTCGAGGACTTCAAGGCGGAAACGCAGGAGATGTGGACCCGCGGCGACATCGATCCGGTGTAACGGGGCGGCGGGAGAACCGAGGCGTCCTGTCGCCAGCGGAGAATTGGCCACGTCATATTGGAGCAGAATTCCCCTCCCCAACCCCTCCCCACAAGGGGGAGGGGCAAACGTCGAGCGCGGAGCAAACCGCTCGTCTTCTCCCCCTTGTGGGGGGTGCGAAACGGCGCAGCGGAGCAATCGGTCCTGTGAATCGATTGCAGTGACAAACGCCGGCAAGCCAGAGGGGACCTTTTCGCCACGGAATGCGAAGCCTTGCCGGCTAGAGCCTAGAGCTTCTGCGAACGTCCCTCAGTCACCGAGCCGGTTGGCGAGAAACGCCCCCGCCAATTCAACCCCTTCCGCCGAGATCGTATGATCGAGACCGGGAAGGATCCGGCTTTCGACGTCGACGCCCAGTTCCTGCAAGGTGGCAGCCGCCTTGACCGTCTCGGCCGCCGGGATCACCGAATCGGCCGCGCCATGGACGAGCAGCACCGGCGTTGCCTTGGCCGGCGAAAGCGGCAACGGCGAGGCGAGGCGGCCGGAGAAACCGACGATGGCGCCGACCGGCCAGCGTCCGGAAACCAGCGCGTCGAGCGCCATGATCGTGCCCTGCGAGAAGCCGACGAAGGCGACCCGGTCGAGCTTTTCAGCAAATCCGTATGTCTCGATGATCTCACGAATGACACGATCGAAATCGGCGCGCGCGGCCTCGATGCGGCCGGCCCGGTTGTCCTCGGTCGCGCCGGCAATGCTGAACCACTGATGGCCCATGCCGTAGGGAAAGGGGTAGGGCGCGTCGGGTGCAGCAAAGGACGTTCCGGGCAGGGCGCGGCGCAAGGGGCCGGCGAGGGGCAGGAGGTCTTCACCCCGGCTCCCGACGCCATGGAGGAAGATGACAAGGCGGGTTGCGTCCGGCATGGTCATGTCCTCGGCACGGTGACGGGATCGAGGCCAGACAGGTCCGGGCCGATCGGCACGATCCGGTTCGGATTGAGCGCCTTGATCGAGTAATAGCCGTGCTTGATATGCGAAATGCTGACCGTCTCGCGCACGCCGGGCAGGGCAAGGATACGCAGCATATAGGCGCTGAGCGCCACATAATCGGCAAGCCGGCGCAGATTGCATTTGAACAGGCCGTGATAGGCAGCGTCGAAACGCACCAGCGTGAGGAACAGGCGGATATCCGCCTCGGTCACCTGATCGCCGCTCAGATAGGCCCGTCCGTCGGAAAGCCGCGCTTCCAGCGTGTCGAGCATATGGAACACGTCGGCGAAGGCTTCCTCATAGGCGACCTGCGTCGTGGCGAAGCCGGCGCGATAGACGCCATTGTTGAGCTTCGGGTAGATCTCCGCATTCAGGCTCTCGATCTCGTCGCGCAGCGCCTCCGGATAGAGGTCGATGGCATTCTTCGCGAGATCCCCGAAGCCGGAATTCATCATGCGCAGGATGTCAGCCGACTCGTTGTTGACGATCGTTCCGGTCTGCTTGTCCCAGAGCACCGGCACGGTGGCGCGGCCGGTATAGGTCGGATCGGCCCTGGTGTAGATCTCGTGCAGATAGGTGGCGCCGTTGACGGTGTCTCGATCGGCGCCGGGGAAATCGCCGAAACGCCAGCCGAAGTCGGTGAGGGCAGGTTCCACCACGGATACCGAGATGACGTCTTCGAGACCCTTCAGCTTGCGGCCGATCAGGGTGCGCGAGGCCCATGGGCAGATCAGCGCGACATAGAGGTGATAGCGCCCGGCCTCGGCCTTGAAGCCACCGGTGCCGGTCGGTCCAGCATGCCCGTCGACGGTCACCCAGTTGCGGAAGCCGGAGGTCTGGCGCACGAAGCCGCCCTTGGCGTCGGTCGCCTGTACCGGCTGCCAGTCGGCCGTCCATTTTCCGTTGACGAGCATGGTTGGTCTGTCTCCCGCGTTTCGTAAGGTCCACCCATAGACCGCCCAGGCGGGCGGGGAAATGGCGGAGCTGCGCGACAAACCGTTGCCGGATCACGAACGATGAAGGAAAGCGGGATGCCGGCGCCTATGGCCTGGCGTCGATCTTGCCCTGCGAGTGGGCCTGTTCCTGCGGGGAGGGCAAGCGCGGCAGGGCCATGGCCTCGAGCAACGAATCGCAAATCGCCTTGCGCAGTTGCTTGGAAGTCCTGACCGTCAGCTTCTTGTCGAGCCATTGGGCCGCCTGCATCAGGCCGACGCCCTCGCGCAATACTATCTCTTCTGCCCGACGCAGTGCCCATACTTCAAGTTGTTCGCGCTCGTTCATGGGTTCACTTTCAGCTCTGCGAAGACTTCTGCGGTCGATTCGCTTATAAAGAATATCAGAATATGTTTTTCTTGCTAATCGTGTCCGGAAGCAAAGTTAGACTGTCGCGATCTTTTTGCCGGATCTTTTCATTGGCCGTGGCGTCGTCATAGTCCACGCAGGGCCGACCAGCGCCACCGCGGCGATCCGGGATGGCGCAAGCGTCGGCGAATATGATATCCCGCGAACGGGTCCAGGGCGGACAGCGCATCGGCGAGAACGGGAAGAGCGTGAGCGACGACGAACATCGGGGAGAGCCGGCGGCCGACACACCGACGCCGCGCATGCTGGCCTGGTCGCGCAATTCGGCGCTCTACCGTCTGTCGCGCCGGATGATGACCGAGCGGGAGCTCTCCGACGCCATCGCGCGCAAGGCCAAGCAGAAGTTCGAGGATATCTCGGAGGCGCAGGCGAAGGCGCTTTCGGCCGCGGCGGTGGAGTTCGGCCGCACCATGCTGGCGCTCGACGATACCGCCTATGCCGATATCCGGGCGCGCTCTTCGGCACGCAGCGGCAAGTCGAAGCGCGCTATCGGCCGCAAGCTGATCGAGAAGGGCGTCGACCGCGAGGTCGTGCAGCAGGCACTGGAAGAGACCGACGATTTTCTTTCGGCGCTGGTCTTCGCCCGCAAGCGGGCCTTCGGTCCGTACCGTCGGCCTGACGTCGAGCTCGACGACAAGCGCCAGGCGAAAGAATTCTCCGCCTTCGCCCGCAACGGCTTCGGCTTCGAGATCGGCCGGAGGGTGATGGCCATGGATCGCGACGAGGCGGAGGAATTGCTGGCGGACCGGCCATTCGTCTGATGGCGGGGAACTGCCGACACAGAGCCAGAGACGTCGGATCGCACCCGGCTCAAATCCGATCCAATGTGGCGGCAAGGTTGGAATGTCCGCCGTGGCGCAAAGTAGAAATGTCACTCCAGGCTGCCGC
>PEKW01000004.1 GCA_002796995.1 Rhizobium sp. | reverse complement strand
CTGTGCGCCAGATACTACAGCGAGAGCTGCAGCGGAGCCGAGAAGAAGGCTCTTGATGTTCATTATTGACCTCCAGTCAATTATCACCGGCGATCACGGAGGGTCCTCGTAGAACATCTGCAAATTCAATGGGATAGGGAGCTTTCGGTGGAGCGTTCGCGCCGGATCGAGGGACTGCGCGCGGTGCAGGCCCCGGCCAGCCTGGTGGATGAACGGCGAAACGGCGGCCATCGGCGCGGGCGCAAAGGACGATTCTTTGGGGGAAGGGTTCCGACTGGGGAAAGTGGCGGAGAGGAAGGGATTCGAACCCTCGATACGCTTTTGACGTATACTCCCTTAGCAGGGGAGCGCCTTCGACCACTCGGCCACCTCTCCGGTCCGGCCTGATTATTTGCTTGGTTGGCCGAATGCAAGGCCTTTTCGCCGCTCACCCCATTTTCCCCGGCCTCTTGCGGCATCTCTATATATAAGGACGCCGGCGGTGCGATCGCCGGCGTCGGCCAGGGAATCGGAACCGCCGTGAGCTGATTCTCCAGAACCGCGCGAATCGTGGAGGCCGAACGCCCTCGGGGTTCGCGATTTTCTTCCCGTTGGCGGCCAGGCTTTGCAAATCCGCCTGACAGCCTCGCCTGGCATGAGCCCGCACATCGCCTGCAAATCTGCGGAAAACCGGTGAGTCGGCTGTGCCGTTTCGGGATGAAATCACGCTTGAGACCGCGCGCCGGACGCCGTGCGCGCCCGCTAAGTGCCTTTTTCCTAAGGGCTTTCTTAACAATGGGTAAACGCGCGGCCGGGTTCAGGCCTCTGTTTGTGTCCTTTCAGCAACAGGGCTTTGGGAAGGGGGATGGGATTCCATGCTTTCGGTGGTTTGGTGATTGCATGACGGTCGGCGTTTTGTATTTTCAATCTCGGAAGCGAGGCGGTGGATCGTCCGTCTTCTGAAAACCGACGGGGATGGGGCAGGGAATGCTGTCCTTCAGCCAAAGAACCCAGACCCATACGAAACTTGACTGGAGGTCAATATGAACATCAAGAGCCTTCTTCTCGGCTCCGCTGCAGCTCTCGCTGTAGTATCTGGCGCACAGGCTGCCGACGCTATCGTTGCAGCTGAGCCCGAGCCCATGGAATACGTTCGCGTTTGCGACGCTTTCGGCACCGGCTACTTCTACATCCCCGGCACCGAAACCTGCCTCAAGATCGGCGGCTACGTTCGTGCACAGCTGGATTGGGAAAATGTTGAAGACGATGCCGACGGCAACGACTTCGGCCTGGACGCCCGTACCCGCGCCCTGCTCTCCATCGAAGCCAAGAACGACTCGGAAGTCGGCACCATCGGTTCCTTCATCGCCCTGCGCACCTGGGCTGAAGAAGACTACGATGGCGGCTCCTTCGAAATCGACGAAGCCTACATCACTGTTGCCGGCTTCAAGGTCGGCTACATGTACAACTACTGGGACCTCGGTCTCTCGGGCGAAACCGATGACCTCGGTTCGAACCGTCTGAACGCCATCGGTTACGAATATGCAACCGACGCCTTCACCGCCGGCGTATTCGTCGACGAACTGTCGGCTTCCGAAGCTGGCGAAAACGACGGCGTTGGCATCGAAGCCCAGGTATCCGGCACCTTCGGTATCGCTACCGCAGCTCTGCTCGGCGGCTATGACTTCGCTCGCGAAGAAGGCGCCGTTCGCCTGATCGTGGAAGCCGAAATCGGCCCGGGCACCCTCGGCCTCGCCGGCATCTACTCGACCGGTTTCAACCAGTACTATGACACCGCCGAGTGGACCGTTGCTGCCGAATACGCCGCAAAGCTCACCGACAAGCTGACCCTCACCCCGGCCGCCCAGTACTTCTGGGACTACGACCTGGTTGACGGCAACGACGCCTGGTCGGCCGGCGTAACCCTCGACTACAAGATCGCCGAAGGCCTGGCGCTGAAGACCACCGCCAACTACTTCGACGAAGACGAAGCCGACGACGGTCTGTGGACCGGCTTCGTCCGTCTGCAGCGTTCGTTCTGATCCGACAGGATCAGTTTCGACAGGAGGTCCGGCCTTAAGGCCGGACCTCGCCCCGCAAGCCGGGCATTCCGGCGAGGCGCTTTGTATCACGGCAGGCATAATGGCTTTGGTGGCAGCTTAAACAGCTGTTGCCGATATGATACTCTTTAACCTGAATTCCGCATGTCCCCCCCGCTTGCGCGTAATTTCTTCCTATACTTTTTATAGATCATAACTATCTTGAGGTCCGACGGGTGCCGAAGGCGCTCCCGATCGCTTATGAGGCATGTACGTGAACCCTATGGAATCGAATACTCTCCAGACGCTCGGCGCCAACGGCCAAGTGCCGGTCTATTCGGTTCACTACCAGTACAATTCGACGAACAAGTTCGCCGAGGTACGGGAGACATCGCTTCAGGCGCTTTTCGAAAAATACGGCGACATCCTGTGGCTCAACGGCAGCCACAAATACAACGTCACCAACTTCATCGGAGAGTTGCACGACCTCTTGGATTTCCCCAAATTCTCCACGTTCTCCCAGGAGATGCTGGACGCTTTGATTGGAAAATTGCGCAAGCGCGGTAACAGCAATGCCACCATCAACCGAAAGATGGCGGCCTTAAGCAAACTACTGCGAAAGGCGAACAAGATGGGTGACGTTTACAGCTTACCCGAATTCAAGCGACAGAAGGAGAATGCCGGGCGTATCCGCTTCCTCGACCATGACGAAGAAAGCGCCCTGTTCTCCCAGATCCGGTCCCATTCGGACCTTTATTCCCGCTTCTGCATCTTCCTGGTGGATACCGGGGCCCGCCTCAGCGAAGGGCTCGACCTTCGATGGGGCGATCTTACCGACACGAGGGCCACCTTCTGGGTGACCAAATCCGGCCGCAGCCGTTCCGTGCCGCTTACCCGCCGTGCGGCATTGGCGATCGCGGCCTCCGACCGGCGCAAGCCTGGGCCGTTCAGCGACATCGATCAGCAGCGCTTCCGCACCGCCTGGCACCAGGCCAAGGAAGTCATCGGTCTCGGCCACGACAAGGATGTGGTGCCGCATATCCTGCGCCACACCTGCGCCTCCCGCCTCGTCCAGGGCGGAATCGACATCCGCCGCGTCCAGATGTGGCTCGGCCACCAGACATTATCCATGACCATGCGCTACGCCCACTTGGCGTCGCACGACCTCGAAATGTGCGTACCGATCCTGGAGCGCGCAAGCGCCAGCCGGTAATGCCGGGATCTACCCTGCCATCCGCAGCCAACAGTCCTGCGGCCCGCCATCCTCTCCCAACACGCCGGCCCCCGTTTCGGGGGCCGACGTGTTTTCGCATCTAGCGAACGGCCCTCAGAAGCCAGCCGGCAGCCGGGCCAATACCTCACGCGGCATCCGGCCTTCCTCGGCGACCCGTGACCATTGCGTCCAATTCCGAGCCCGCGCGTCCGATCCCCATTCCCAAACCCGGAAATGATTCGGGCTGCCGGCCGCATCGGCCGCCTTTGCCCTGCCGTGAGCCTGCGCTCCTCTCCAGAATCGTCGTGCCGCCTAGCGTTATGGGCCCCGCAACGCTCCAAAAGGCCTCAAACCGCGACGAAAGGATCGGTAGGCCGGCGCGCTGCTTTCCGCTTAATCATGATGACTGAAATCCGTGCGGCGGGCACTTGTGTCCGGGAGGGATGGTTCGTCGCGCCGGTTTGTCACGGGGGAGTGGCATGAGGATCTTGAAGGGCCGGGGCGGGCCACGCCTTTCGGCCGTCGCGCCGACGCTGATGCTTGCGGCAGCGTTCTTTCTCGGCGCCGTCCTGTGGGCGACCGTTCCGCCCCTTGCCGAACGGCTGGGACTGTCCGCGCCGGCCGGGCACGCGGCCGTGGCCATTGCCGTCCTTCTTGCCGCAGCAGCATTCGTGTCGCCGGCCAGACGGGTTATCGGCGGCGGCGCGGCGTCGCTGGACGGCATTGCAGCGACCCTGGCCGAAACCGCGGCCCGGGCCACCGAGATGGAAATGCTGGCGCTCGCCCAGCACAGCCTCGACAACAATCTGCAGATCCTGCAGACCGAGCTTCGCCAGCGCGGCGATCCCCAGGTGCGCGAGGGCGCGCTCTATTACGGCGACACGCGCATCAACGACGACGTCGCCATCGTCGACGCCGTGCGTGAAAAGGCCGGCGGCACGGCCACCATTTTCCTCGGCGATCTGCGGATCGCCACGAATGTGACCAAGCCGGACGGCAGTCGGGCCGTCGGCACGCGTCTCACCGCCGAAACGGTGATCGAGACGGTGCTTCGCCAGGGCAAGGCCTTTCGCGGCGAGGCCGAGATCCTCGGCGAGGCCTATTATACGATCTACGAGCCGATCCTCAGCGACGGCCAGGTGGTCGGCATCCTCTATGTCGGCCTGCGCAAAGCCGAGTTCGCCGCCCGCCACGGGGAAGGCGAAGGCGAGACAGGCGGCGCCGGCGACGCCAGAGCGATCAGCCGGGCACTCGCCGCGCTCGAGCGGTCCGCCAGGACGCAGGGCGAGATGGCGCGGGCGGCGATCGTCCAGCGCCAGGAGGCGGAGGATCTGCGCCGTCAGCACGAAGCGCGACGCCAGGCGCAGGCCGCCGAGCAGCGCCGGGTGGTGGAGGACCTCTCTGCCGCGCTCGAGCAGTTGGCTCAGGGCGACCTCACCCGCCCGATCGCCGCGCCCTTCCCGCCCGACTACGAATCGCTGCGGGTGAACTACAATGGCGCCTTGAAACGACTGCACGACGCCATCGCCGATATTTCCGGCGGCGTCAGCAGCCTGCGCGAGGGATCTAACGGCATCAGCAGCGCCGCCGACCAGCTGGCCCATCGCACCGAACAGCAGGCGGCCAGCCTCGAAGAGACCGCCGCCGCGCTGAACGAGATCACCGCGACGGTGCAGGCAACCTCGACCGGCGCCAGCAAGGCCAGGGAAACGGTCAGGAACACCCATGCCGATGTGGAAAAGAGCGGCCGGACCATGAGCCAGGCGGTCACCGCGATGGAGCGCATCGAGGCCTCGGCCCGCCAGATGGAACAGATCATCAGCGTCATCGACGAGATCGCCTTCCAGACCAATCTGCTCGCCCTCAATGCCGGCGTCGAGGCGGCGCGGGCGGGCGAATCGGGACGCGGATTCGCCGTGGTGGCGCAGGAGGTGCGGGCGCTCGCCCAGCGTGCCGCCGACGCCGCCCGGGAGATCCGCCAGCTGATCTCCGGCTCGAACGAGCAGGTGGCCCTGGGCGCGAGCCTCGTCAACCAGACGGGCGAGGCATTGAGCAAGGTGGTGGGCCAGGTCGGGGAGATCGCCCGGCTCATTTCTGAAATCGCCAGCTCGGCCGTCGAACAGGCCAACGGCCTGGAAGAGGTCAACGGCGCCGTCAACCAGATGGACCAGTTCACCCAGCAGAATGCGGTGATGGTCGAGGAGAGCAATGCCGCAAGCCATGCGATCCGCATGGAAGCCGACCGCCTGAGCAACAAGGTCTCGGTCTTCAAGGTCCAGGCGCGGCCGTCGTCATCCAAGGATACGGCGGCCGCCTGATTGAAGGCGCGACGTAGGCCGTGCCGGGCAAATATGAATGACGGGGCATCGTCCGATGACGGTTACAGCCGGCTTTCGTCGAATACGAAGGCCGCGCATCAGGCGGGTCGCCACCCGCGAGCTGCAGCGACGCCCGGAAGTCCATCTCGTCAGCCGCACACGGCAGGACGCATCGCGTCTATCGGGATATCTCGCATGACCAACTTCAAAAACTGATCAGGATGAGCAAGGATGTCTAACCTGATTCATTTGCCCGATGAGGTAATAGTGACACCGGAAGAACTCGTCGGGAAAATTCGCAGATCGGTAATTGATGAGAATCAAGCCCTCTATCGGGATCTATTTGAAAATACGCCAACCACATCCGCAACAGATCCATATTGGGTAAGAGCGAAAAATCTGTTTGAATCTTTGAATTACGATCAAAGAGATATTTTTCTTGAGGTAATTAGACAAACATCCATCGACACGGTTTCGAATTTGCTCGGCATCATCGACGGCGTAAACTCGATTGACGATGTCAGCGGTGACCTTCTTCTGACATACGACGGTGGGGACGAACCGCTTAACGGAGATTTGCAGAGCATTTTCCTGGCCGAAGAAGAAAGATCTCCGAGCTAATTTTCCAAGACTGAAAGGTTGTCTCATTTTATTGTTGGCAATCTATGGCTTTAGTGGCCGCAGGCTCGTCTCGGAATGACAGCGCGACGAACGCAGGAAGGGCTGAAGCGATCACAATTGGACTGCCATCGGGAACCTGGCAGCGGATTGGACGCCTGCAATGCGCCAAAGGGTATCCGGAATCTCGGTGTGCCAAGCGGTCCGGGTCATTGGCAGGGGCCAGGGGGGCTTCTTTTGGAAGAAGGCATGAGAAAACTGCGCCTAGACAACAGGCAATTGGAGATTTTGAAATACGTCTATAGCGCCCTAAAAATGCAGGGAGATCTTGCGTATCTTGAATCAAGACTTGACGTCGACGGCGAGAACTTTGTCGTCATTCATGGATTTTTGGCGATAGCCGATCTTGGCACCATGAATGTATTGTTTAACTTGCCGACCAAGACGAGCTCCGTGTTCCTGGCCATCGCTGAGAATAGTTTCGCCGAGGTGGCGCGCATACTGGCGAACGTGGAGGATTATCAGCGTGCGACTGGACGGCGGATTGCTTACGGCGAGACGATGGATCTGGATGGCACATGGCCATCCCTGTTGGCCCAGGAGGCTTCCGCCCTCATTTTTCTGCCGTGCAGCGTTTCTCTGGATCTAGAGCCGCTTACCGATGACTTCCTGCTTGACGACGAGACGGTGACGTTTGCCTTGGCTGTTCCGGTCACGGACGACGACATACGAATTCGTCACGAACAGGGGCTCGATGTCCTGTTCAGCACGTGGGATGAGGTGGGTAAGGACATTATGATCTGAACTCGGATGGCCCCTCCACTCTTCCTCGCAGTCGGGCAACTGGCGTGGAAACACCAGTTATGAACCGGACCAGTTCTTTTGGGGGGCTCAAGGCAGTCTGCCTAGTGATCGTCTGGAGCCCACTTCGGCGGACCAGTTTTCTCTGCGCATCCTCAAAGTGGACAGAAGACCATGTATCCCGCTTCGCTCAATCATCGTATCTTCATTGCCCCAAACGAACTGTTCGACAAAGGTGATGAGGGAACAGTCGTTGCCGTGGAAGGCAGAGCACTTGCGTTGAGGCTCTCCATTCCTGTGTCGCTGCCGAGCGGGAAGGCATGCCACAACTTGGTCGCCAGCATCAGGCACGCCAATAGAACCGTTGATGAGTTCATGGCGGGACATGCGGTCCTGTGCGCGCTAACCCTGGTCCCTGTTGACAAGTTCGATCCGGCAAGACCGTGTGATGTCAGTTGGTGGCGAGGAGACGGCGCGGCAATCGGAGATATCCTAAGCGCTGGTCCGCTCGCGCCCTGACCATGACGCGTTGTGCCGTTTAGAAGAGTTCCGTCGCGACGGAGACGGCAGCAGTGCGCCAATTGCGGCCCTCGGACTGGATTGTTGAGTTCACTCCTCCACGTTGAGCGCCATCATGGACATTACCAATCAAGAGCAGGCATTTTCTGACAAGATTGACTGCAATTTCCCATACTCAGATGCTTCCAAGGCCGTCGCCCTTATCGCGGAGGCACGTTCTATTTCTACAAACGCCGAATTTTGTGTGCTGTACGAGATCATCTGCCCACCAGCCTGCGAAGGACTGTCGAAGCATTCACAACGAGAATTGTTGGCAGCTTGAATCGACAACGCAGCGTCCCCCCTTGCTGCTCGCATTGCCGATTTGGCAAGCCAAGTGATTGACGGCGGGAAAGTGCCGGTAGAAAAAGCTCTAGCCGAGATGCACGAGGTCGCAGCGACCGCAGGGCAATACGCGGCGTTGGCAGTGGTTTCTCATCTTGCCTATGCAGGGCGAAGGCGGCGACTGTGAGTTGATAGACACGCTGGACCAACAAATCCGGATGCGTTGGGATGCTTCCAAATGATGGCTTCCGGTCGACAGAAGCCCTTAGGGGGGAACAGCAGGTGAAGCCGATCGTCCAGACCAACAGCGGCAAAAACAGCTGTGCAAACGGGTGCAACCCGGAAGGTCGTGCTCCAGCGACAGGCCTGAGCGGATGATGACGGCCATCAGCGCCAGCTCATCGAACCCTTCCAATAAACCTATGCCAGCAAGAGCTTCAGTTCGCTTCCGGGATCGGCGATCAGCGCGCGGTCGGGGGTGCGGCCCATCTCCAGCAGCTTCTTTCCGGTCACATAGGCCTTGGCATCGTTGATCGCATCGACGGCGATGAATTCGCCCTTGGCGAAGTACCAGATCGACAGGCTGCCCTCGCGCCCGCCGGGGCGCACCACAGTCTCGTCATAGCCGAGGTTGAAGCCGGCGATCTGCAGCTTGACGTCGTACTGGTCGGACCAGAACCACGGTTTCGGCCGATAGGGCTCGACGCCGCCGGCCATGGCGGCGGCGGCGGCTTCCGCCTGGTCGACGGCGTTCTGCACCGATTCGAGGCGGATCTTCTGGCCCTTCCAGTCGAAGACGGCGCAGTCGCCCATGGCATAGACGGAGGGATCGGAGGTGAGGCCGAAGGCGTCGACGACGATGCCGCCGGCGGTCTCGATGCCGGCGCGCGCGGCGAGCCCGTCATTGGCATTGACGCCGATGCCGGCGATCACGATGTCGGCCTCGACGCGGGAGCCGTCCGACAGTTCTGCCGCGACGACCCGGCCTCCTTCGCCGATCAGCCGGCCGAGCCCGGTCTTTTCGCGGATCACGACGCCGTGGCCGCTATGGATGGCGCGCATGGCGTCGGCGGTTTCCTTCGCCGCGACCCGGGCCAGGATGCGGTCGGCCATCTCGATCAGCGTCACCTCGAGCCCGAGATGGCGGGCGACGGCGGCGGCTTCGAGGCCGATGTAACCGCCGCCGATGATCAGCAGACGCCGGCCCGGCTTCATCTCGGCGGCAAGGCGATCGGCATCGGCCTTGTCGCGCACAGTGTAGACGCCCTGAAGATCGCCACCGATCGCGTCCGGCAGCCGCCGCGGCGTCGCGCCGGTGGCGATCGCCAGCGTTTCATAGAGGATGGTCGAGCCGTCGAACAGGCGCACCGTCTTTTCGGCGCGGTTGATGTCCTCGACAGGGGTCGACAGGCGAATCTCGACATCGTTTTCGCCGTACCAGGCCTCTGGGCGGAACAGCAGGCGGTCGAAGCTCATCTCGCCGAGCAGGTATTTCTTCGACAGCGGCGGGCGCTGGTAGGGGAGGCAGTCTTCCGCGCCGAGGATGGTGATCGGCCGGGTGTCCTTCAGGCTGCGCAGTTTTGCCGCCAGTGCAAAGGCCGCCTGCCCTGCCCCGATGATGACCAGTCTGCCTGTCACGTGAAGCTCCCGATGCCGGTTCTGGAAGGTCGCGCCGATCGCCGCTTCGGGCCGCGCGAGAAGGAAGGCAAGGGGTAACGCGCCGATACCGGCCCGTCAAGCTGGACGACCTATCTGCCGAAGGCCGCGCCGCCGCCCGGACAGAGATCGGCCCGGCCGGCACATCGAGCGTGCCGGCCGGGCCGGGCGACGGGTCAAAGGTCGAGCACGAGATGCGGCCGACCGTTGGAGGTATGCCGGGGCGAAACGCCCTTTCCGTCGATCGTCGCGGTGACGCGCTGGCGAAAGGCCGAGAAGCTGTCGAAGGTGACGACATCGACCGGTTCGTCGAAATGCAGCGTGATCGCGTAGTAGCTGCTCTGCGACAGCCGCGACAGGGAAAGCACCTTGCCGCGAAAGCGCTGGCCGAGATATTCGCCTGAAACGATCGCGCCGACGGCAACGGGGGCCGGCTCGGCATTGTCGCTGCGGGCGGCGAGCGCCGATATGGTGTTCCAGTCACGCGCACCGTGGCTCTTCGCCACCAGTTCGAGGGCGGCGCTATGGGTGACGGGCGTGCCGCCGCCGGACATGGCGTCGCGCAGGCGCCGGGCCTGGGATTTCAGTTCGTCAATCGTCAGTGTGGCCATGGACATGGCAAACCTCTTTTCTCATGGCATGCGAAAAGATCGAAGGGAGCCCGCATTGCCCCCATCGCGCATGCACGCAAAAAGGGTTTCATTCCATGTTTCAAGAGGACTTCACCAAGGGCATATCACCCGCGGGCGGCCGGCGCCTCTAACCGGGATCACATATGGAAAGCCGGAGGGCTCCTGTCAAGTCGGCCGCACCGGGCATCGTAGCGGGCTGCGGCCATCGGTCAGGACGCTGCGACCGGCGGCCGCACACGACTTGATTTTTATCGATAACGTTCAGGAAGCGTCAGGGAAGTTGCGCTAAATTGGGACCCTAAAAACAATATCGGGGAGGGTGCGATGCCCCTGCAGGTCATACCGGACGTAAAACAGAACATTCCGCAGGACCGGGTCTACGAGAAGTTCACCATCGATCGCCCCGGCAAGATTATCTTCGTCGGCCGCCATCTCAGCACCAAGAACAACCTGCGCTGCCTGATCCATTCGATTTCGCTCTACGGTGCGGAGCTGGAAGTCAGCCCGCATGTGCCCGTCCCGAACAATTTCTTCCTGGAGATCCTCGGCATCCACGACGAGATCGGCTGCACGCTGATCCGCCGCGAAGAGGAAAAGGTCACCGTCGGCTTCAACATGCTGATCGATGCGGAATTCCTGCACCACGTCGTGCGGCTGTCCTTCGAACTCTGAGGCGGTCCGACCGCCAGAGCCGATGACACAGACAAGAGACCTCCGGCGCGAACGCCGGAGGCCTCTTTCGTTTGTCGGCTATTTCAGCGCGGCCAGATGCTTCTCGATCTCGGAGACGGTCAGCTTCACCAGGTCCTTGTCGATCTCGGCGCGGATGACGCCTTCCGGCAAGGAGGAGAGTTCCGCCCGGAGCAGGCCCAGGGCCTTCGGCGGGGCGATCAGGATCATCGCCTTGATCTCATGCGTCTCCACCAGTTTCTCGACCTTCCTCGCGACGTCCTTCAGGAAGTCGCCCTCGGCCTGCTCGTGCCAGTCGGTGTCCTCCATGGCGCTGCGGGCCGTGCCCTGGGACTGGTGCACGCGGCCGGGCCGGTCGGAGCCCAGGTCACGGGACGCCTCGTCGGGCTGGGACTGGTGGTCGACGACGGTCAGGTTGACGAGGCCGGCATCGCCGTCATTGCGCAGGAAGAGCGCCTTTGCACCGTCGCAGACGATCACCCAGGATTTGTGGCCAATATTGAAACGGCTCATGACATTCTCCCTTTTTGCGAGGCAATTCGACCTCTGCTTGTCATACTAGGCCCGACAGTCCGCCCGTTCAAGGCGAGCCACTCGCGTTCCGGTCGCAGTCACGGTGCGGGAGAAAGGACGCTTCAACAATGATCGGGATCAATCGGCAAAGCGCTCCCCCACGGGCACGGCTGGGGCCCGCTCGGCGCTCAAATGCAATTTACCTTTGGAAAACGGATGATTCATAAAAACTTAGCGTCTTGATTGACCTCACCACAATCCTTTTGCTGCAGCCTCCCTTTTAAGAAACCGCCGCGAGGCGCAAGAAGGGGAATGCCATGCAGGATGGAACACATCTGGCGGCGGTAAGTTCGGAAATGTACGAGCGCAAATGGGAGCGGTTCTATGTCCGCCGCCCGGCCCGCATCATGGCCGTCAGCCCCGGCTTGAGCGGCATCACCATGCGCAGCGGCGAAGTGGTGGACATTTCCCAGGGCGGCGCGGCGCTCGAGATCACCACGACGATCGGGCTGTCATCCCATTACTATATCCAAGTCATCGGGCTCGCCGACCGGATCGGTTGCGCCGAGGTCTATCGCAACGGCAGCCGCGTCGGGGTGAAGTTCATCTGTCCCCTTCCCGAACATGTGCTGCACTCCATCGTGCGCGCCGACTTCATCATGGGCGAGAGGGTCAGGCAACCCGCTCCGGCCTACCGCTAGGCGCGCGCCGACACAGGGAAAGATATGCCCGCGGATGCCGCAGTTCCGGCACGTCCTGCCCTTGCGCAGGGCGCAATTGGACCTATTGTGTGCCGGATTTCAATCTTTCCAGGATTCTCAAGACAGCATGTCCGGTTTTTCGCGCTTCACCCCCTTGATCAGCGCCCTTCCCGCAACCGTGCCCTTCGTCGGCCCGGAAGCCATCGAGCGGCAGCGCGGCCTGCCGGTCATCGCCCGGATCGGGGCCAATGAAAGCGGCTTCGGCCCTGCCCCGTCCGTGCTCGCCGCCATCCGCGAAAAAGCCGGCGAGATCTGGAAGTACAACGATCCGGAAAACTTTGCCCTGAAGACGGCATTGTCCGCGCATCTCGGTCTTGCCCCGGCCAATATCGTCGTCGGCGAAGGCGTCGACGACCTGCTCGGCCTGATCGTGAGGCTGGTGATCGAACCCGGAATGCCGGTCGTCACCTCGTTCGGCGGCTACCCGACCTTCAACTTCCACGTCAACGGCTTTGGCGGCCGGCTCGTCACCACGCCCTATGTCGACGACCGCGAAGATCTCGACGGCCTGCTGGCGGCGGTGAAGCGGGAAAATGCCCCGCTCGTCTATTTCGCCAATCCCGACAATCCGATGGGCAGCTGGTGGGATGCCGACAGCATCGTCGCCTTTGCCCGCGCGCTGCCCGAGACGACGCTGCTCATTCTCGACGAGGCCTATTGCGAAACTGCGCCCGCGGGCTCGGCGCCGCCCACAAATGCCTTCATCGACCTGCCGAACGTGCTTCGCATGCGCACCTTCTCCAAGGCCTATGGGCTTGCCGGCGCGCGCGTCGGCTATGCCTTCGGCACGCCGGAGACGGCTCTTGCCTTCGACAAGATCCGCAACCATTTCGGCATGCCGCGGCTTTCGACCGAGGCCGCGCTCGCAGCCCTTGCCGACCAGGCCTATCTGAAGGACGTGGTCGCCCGCATCGTTTCGGCGCGCGAGCGGATCGCCGCGATCGCAACCGGCAACGGGCTTCTTCCGCTGGCCTCGGCCACCAATTTCGTCGCCATCGACTGCGGCCGCGACGGAACCCATGCCCGTGCCATCGTCGACGGACTGATGCAGCATGGCGTATTCATCCGCATGCCGGGCGTCGCCCCGCTCAACCGCTGCATCCGCGTATCGACCGGACTGCCGGCCGACATGGACCTGTTCGAGCAAGCCCTGCCCAAGGTGCTGAAGGCGCTCTGATCGGGTAGCCCTGCGCGCAAGTAAAAAGAACCGCGCCGGCCTTGTTCCTGCCGGTCGCGGTTCTCATGTGTTGGCTCAGGCCCCGTCCAAAGGTCCCCCGCCACGCTCCCCTCTCCCAGGGTTTTTCTTGTCTGTTGAACCCGGTATCATACCGGGGAATTGATCGTGACGATCAGTGCATCGTCATCCATTCGCGGGCGGCGCGCAGCGCCTCGGCGAGTTCGCCCTTGCTCATCGTCTGGGCCAGATCGGCGCGGAGTTCCGCGGCGCGTTCGCAGCCCTTGATGGCGGCGATGTTGAGCCACTTGTGCGCCGAGACGAGATCGATGGAGCAGCCGCGGCCGGTTGCATACATCAGCCCCATGTCGCAGAAGACATCGGCGCGAGTTTCGCCACCCATCGTGGCCATTTCGGAATTGTGCATTTCAAAGCGTGCCATCGGTTTTGTCCCTGTCTAGCCTAACGGTTTAAACTGTCCCTGTTTTGGCCCTTGAGAGGCCTTCCTTCAGAACCCTTGGCCGTCTGTCGCGGCGTCTTGGAGGTCCTTCCGGAGCGGCGGGTTTTCCCTGCTCGTTTGATGACTTCACTATGCCGGAAGGCTTTCAACGTGCGCTTAAAATCCATGATTAATTTGCTGAAAACAAAGTACAAATGCTTTGTAAACTTGGCTTTTCGTTAAGCATCGCCGCGCCTGCATCTCAAGGATTTCGCCTCAAAATTTACGAAAACTTCAGACGCGGATTTAAACCGAACGATAACCAAGAAAAGCACTCGGCTTTCGATGGCTCTATCTGAAAGGCCGAAAAACCAGGCTTTCGGCGCGGTTGTAAAAGCCTGGAACCGCTATTTACCTTTACGTCCGCGTAAGATATTTTTCCTTGTGCTGATCCATGGAGCGCGCAAATCGGGCGCGGCCATGCCGGCATTGGAGTGCCGGACCATCAGCATTCGGGCTCATTTCGGGAGGAGAGTTACACAATGCGCATGTTCATCGTCGCCGCGGCTGCGGCCCTGGCATTTTCGGCCGCCTCGGTTCAGGCCGCCGAACCGATCGAAGGCAACTGGAAGACCGCAAGCGGCGCTACCGCGCAGATCGCGCCTTGCGGCGGCAGCTTTTGCGTCACGCTGAAGACCGGCAAGCATGCCGGCAAGCAGATCGGCAAGATGTCCGGCGCCGACGGCGCCTACAAGGGCACCATCACCGATCCGGAAGCGGACAAGACCTATTCCGGCTCCGGCAAGGTGTCGGGCAATTCGCTGAAGATGCAGGGCTGCGTCATGTCGGTGTTCTGCAAGACCCAGACCTGGTCACGCCTGTAAAGGACGAGGCCTTCGCATCCGGCGTCGGTTGCCGGGTCAAAAACAATCAAGGCCGGCCGATGTTTCCATCGGCCGGCCTTTTTCGTTCAGCTGCCCGCTTGGGCGCGATAGGCGTCCGGGAGGATGAAGACCTCGTCGGCGCGGGCATAGCCGCCGTCCTTGACCTCTTCGATCAGGACCATGGTATGGGGCCGCACGGCTTCCGAGAAATACTCGACCAGCATATCGGTGGTGCGATGGACGATTTCTTCCTTCTGCTCCCGGGACAGCGCCCCTTCCGGCGTCTTGATGTTGACGAATGGCATGTTGCTTCTCCTGTTGCTGAGATTGAACCTGTCGGCGGGTTGCCCGGTCAGATGGTGCCGCCGTTGGCGCGGATGATCTGGCCGCTGACCCAGCCGCTGTCGGGACCGGCCAGGAAGGACACCACCGAAGCGATGTCGCCCGGCTGGCCGAGCCGCTTGCGCGGATTGAGGCCGATGGTCGTCTTCAGCAGCTCTTCGGACTTGCCGGCCATGAAAAGCTCCGTTTCCACCGGGCCGGGCGCCACGGCATTGACGGTGATATCGCGGGGACCCAGCTCCTTGGCGAGGATATGGGTCAAGGCCTCGATCGCCGCCTTGGTGGCGGCATAGACGCCGTAGGCCGGCTGGTAGAAGCCGACGACGCTGGAGGAAAAGTTGACGATCCGGCCGCCGTCGCGCAGGCGCCGGGCGGCTTCGCGCATGCCCCGGAACGTGCCGCCGAGATTGACGGCCACCTGCCGCTCGAAATCCGCGTCCTCCACCGCCCCGATCGCTCCAAGCATCATGATGCCGGCATTGTTCACCAGGACATCGACGCCGCCGAAGGCCTGCTCGGCAGCATCGAACAGAGCCGCCGCGCCGGACGGAGCGCCGATATCGGCCTTGACCGCGATGGCACGCCCGCCATCCGCCTCGATCGCGGCCACGACGTCGAGCGCGGGCTGCTCGTCTCGAGAATAGTTCACGACAACCGCCAGTCCATCCGACGCGAGGCGTCTGGCGATGGCGGCGCCGATGCCTTTGGAAGCGCCGGTGACGATGGCTGTCCGTTCGAATGTTTCTGTCATCACATGTCTCCTTGTTCTGATGCCGCAGAATTATGCCTGTCGCCATACGGAAACAATGACGTGAGATTTGACATTAGAATTCGGCTATGATGAACAAAGTCATGGACCGTCTCGATCGCATGCAGCTTTTCGTCCGTGTCGTGGAACGGCGCAGCTTCACTGCTGCGGCGGCGGATGTCGGCCTGGCGCGATCGACGGCAACAGAGGCGATCAAGCTACTGGAAGCCGATGTCGGGGCGCGGCTCCTGGAGCGCACGACGCGGCATGTGACGCCGACGCTGGACGGCCAGGCCTATTACCAGCGCTGCCTGTCGATCCTGTCGGAGGTGGAGGACGCCAACAGCGTGTTTCGCAACGCCCAGCCGCAAGGCACCTTGCGCATCGATGCGCATGGCTTGCTGACGCGGACCTTCCTGCTGCCCCGGCTGCCGGAGTTTCTCGAACGATACCCTCTGATGGAGCTGTATATCGGCCAGGGGGATCGGCTGGTCGATCTTGTGCGCGAGGGCATCGACTGCGTGATCCGGGCCGGAGATCTCACGGATAGCGGCATGATCATGCGGCGGCTCGCCACCATCCAGGAGGTGACCTGCGCCAGTCCCGCCTATATCGAGAAGCATGGCATGCCGTCATCGATCGACGATCTCAACGACCATGTCTGCGTCGGATTCGTCTCGTCGCGAACAGGCGAAACCATGCCGCTGGAATTCCTCATCGAGGGGCAGACGCGATTCGTCCACCTGCCGAGCCGGCTGACGGTCAACAATTCCGACACCATGGCCGATCTGGCACGACTGGGGTTCGGGTTGATCCAGGCACCGCGCTATCGCCTGGCGGCCGATTTCGAGTCCGGAGCGCTGGTCGAGATCCTGCCCCAGTATCCGCCGCCGCCGACGCCGCTCTCCGCCCTTTATCCGCAGAACCGGCAGCTAGCCTCGCGCGTCAGGGTCTTCCTGGACTGGGCAGCGGACGTGTTTGCCGGCGCAAGACTTTAATCTTGGCGCGAGCAGCCACGAAAAAGGCCCCGATGCTACCCGCACCGGGACCTTGACGGCCTTCCTTCTTCAGATGTTCGCTGACGCTACGCCGCTCAGCGCGCGTCCTGCACCTTTTTCCACAGCCCGACGGTGGCTGCCCGCGGATCGTCCATCACCTTCACGCCCTCGTTGGTGAAGTTGAGCAGTTTGGTGGCGCCGGGCGCGTGCTGCGGCCATTCCGGCATCTCGCCGCCGTTCGGATTGCCGGTCCGGGCAAAATTCACCCAATAGGCGCTCGCGGCTGCGCCCATCGCAATGTCGTCGTCGGTCGTGTTCGCTGCGCCGACGATCGCGCTCGGCACATTGAGCGTGTAGGGAATTTCTAGGCCGTGCAGCGTGCCGGGCATCTTCGGCCTTTGCGCTTCGGGCACGTAGGAGAAGCGGTAAAGCCAGGTCGGCTGACCGGATGCGGCGGCAAGTTCGGCGAGATTCGCGGCCGGCTCGATCATTGTCATGTCGGCGAAGACCTGTACCTTCAACTCGTCCAGGCTTTCGCTCCCGTTCGGGTCATAGGCGGTCTCGGCCGCCTGGGCCTCGGGGCCGAGTTGCGCGAACAGTGCCTCCTTCGTGTCCGCGACGCCGAGGCCGAGGTCCCGGCTATTGGCGCCGACAATGATCGGAACCTTGCTCTGATGGCCGGCCGCGAATGCCGTTTCCGGCGTTTCGACGATGAATGTCCCGTCGATGATGGCCATGGCCATCCCCGGCACATGAGCTTTTCTTGCCAGCGCCGCCAGGACTTCCGGTCCGCCGGCCCCTGCGATCAGCGTCTCGGGCGCGAGATCGCGCAACTGGAGTGCGGCAGCCTTGTCGGTCGCGTCGATACCGAGAAGTTTGGCGTAGTCGACGGCCTCCTTTTCGGCATCTGCAAGCGCCGCCATCGGAATCTCGCTGCCGCGCCCGCCGGGGGTTCCGGGCGATTGCATGATGGCCCGCTGGTAGAGCCCCTGCGACATCGGTGAAATCAGGTGGGCAAGCACCGAGCCACCGCCGGCCGATTCACCGAAGATCGTCACGTTGTTCGGGTCTCCGCCGAAGACGGCGATGTTCTTGCGGACCCATTGCAGCGCAGCCAGCTGGTCGAGATAACCATAGTTGCCGCGCACCTCGCCTTCCTTTGCCAGGGCGGGGTGGGCGAAGAAGCCAAGCCTGCCGAGGCGATAGTTGATGCTGACGCCGACGACGCCCTGGGCGGCGATCGCCTGTAGCGGATAGATGTTGGCGCCGCCCCGCACCATGGCTCCGCCATGGATCCAGACCATAACCGGCAGGGGGCCGGCGACGCCCGCCGGACGAAACACATTGAGCGTAAGGCAATCCTCCGACACGAATTCGACGTCAGGCTGGAAGCAGGAAGGCCCGTATGTGTCTGCCTTCAGCGTCCGGCGCCAAGGCTTGACCGGCTGGGGCACAGCCCACCGAAGCTCGTCGACCGGCGGAGCAGCATAGGGTATGCCGAGCCAGGCCTCGACATCGCCCTGAGTTATCCCCTGGATCGATCCGCCCTCGACCTCCATCCGGGCGGGCTCGGCATGGGAAGTGCCGGCATGGGCCATGAGAGCCAGTACTGCCAGCGCGACTTTGAATTTGCTCATAACTATCCTCCCGAGTTGACCCCTGACCGGGGCGGCAACAGACGACCCGGCCATCGAAACGGCCGGCTCACGTGGACAACAAGCATGCGCAAAAATGCCGGATGGCGACCGTGGTCTGCCATCCTCTTCCACTCGTCATTCGAGCGGTGTCTGCATTATGCTCCCGAAGCGGGCTGCGCTCAACATGATTGTTGCCGGAGAAAACTAGCTTGCGCCGGGGACGCCGGTCTGTCGTAAATTTGCGGTCGTCAGACCAGGAGACGGTGCAATGTCGCAAAACCTTTCCGAAGCGGAGCGTGCTCTTCTGCTTGCCAATCGCTTTTTCGCGGAAATGCCACAGCGGGAACGCGACGAGATTGCCCGCCGCGGGCAGAGACGGCGTCTTTCGGCCGGAGAGTGGCTTTTTTCCAAAGGCGATCCGGCCAATGGCGTCTACGCGCTTCTGGCAGGTTCGCTCCGCTACAGCGCGGTGTCGCCATCCGGCAAGGAGGCCGTTCTGAATATTCTCGGACCGGGCAAATGGCTGGGCGACATTTCGACCTGGGACGAAGGAGGGCGGACGCTCGATTGCATAGCGCTCGAACCGGCGACGCTGATGCATCTGAGGACGCGGGATTTCGACCACTTGCTCGATACCCTGCCGGCCTTTGCGCGAATGCTTCTGAAGATACAGGGAGAGCGGATCCGCATGCTGCTTTCCTGGAACGAGGCCCTGACGAAACTCAATGCCGAGGGCAGGCTCGCCGCGCGACTGCTGTTTTTCGCTGCCTCTCACGGCGTTCCCACCGAACAGAAGGTGGAGATCACCGTGAAGCTGTCGCAGGACCTGCTGGCCAGCCTCATCGGATCGACCAGGCAGCGCGTCAATCAGATCGCCAGCGACTGGCAGGAAAGGGGCCTGATCGAGATGCGGAACCGTTTCGTGGTGATCCGCGATCTCCAGGCAATCAAGCGACTGATCGACCTGTCCTCGCTTCCATGACGTAGAGCCCGGCCTTTTCGGCCGGGCCCTATCTCAATACGCAGGCACTCGGGCTCTCATCTGGCCGTCTGGCCGAAGAGCACCTTCTTGGCGTCGTCGTCCTTGGCAATGTTGCTGCGCTTCTCCTGGCCGACGGCGATGCCGCGCTCGACCGCGGGGCGGGCCATGACACGCTCGAACCAGGCCTTCAGGTTCGGGAAATCGTCGAGATCCTGGCCCTGGTTCTTGTGCGGCACGACCCAGCCGATCGAGGCAATGTCGGCGATCGAATAGTCGCCGGCCAGATAGTCGCGATCGGCGAGGCGCTTGTTCATCACGCCGTAGAGCCGGTTCACCTCGTTGGTGTAGCGGTTGATGCCGTATTCGATCTTTTCCGGCGCGTACTGGCGGAAGTGGTGTGCCTGGCCGGCCATCGGTCCCAGACCACCGATCTGCCAGAACAGCCACTGGTCGACCTCGACGCGGGCGCGCTCATCGGCGGGGTAGAGCTTGCCGTATTTGCGGCCGAGATATTGCATGATCGCGCCCGACTCGAAGATCGAGATCGGCTCGCCGCCCGGGCCGTCCGGATCGATGATCGCCGGCATGCGGTTGTTCGGGGAGATCTTCAGGAAGTCCGGCTCGAACTGCTCGCCCTTGCCGATATTGACGTATTTCACCTCGTAGGGAACGCCGAGTTCCTCGAGCATGATGGAGATCTTCCAGCCGTTGGGGGTCGGCCAGTAATAGAGTTCGATCGGCTTGGTCATGGGGCTCTCTCCGGTTCGTCGGGCAAGATGCGGACTGTCCCAAAGACTTAGACACGCCCGGCCGATGTTCAAGTGAATTCCCCTTAACCGATCTGAATGCCAGATGAACCGGCGTCTCAGCACCTGTTCAGGGCGAAGCCGTCATAACGTCAGCATCAGAACGACGAACCGGGGAAAACGGTGATGGAAAAGCTGGCACGGCGCATGACGATCTTCTCTCTGGCAATGGCCATCTTCGCGATGCTCGTCGCCGGACTGGTGACCGCCGGCAATGGCGCGGCCGGCCGGTCCTTTACCGTCTCCTCCGCCTGCATTCCGGCCGGCGGCGCCTTCTGCAACACCGCCCTTTGAACCCGGCACCCGAGGACACCACCGTGCGCGCTTCCGCCAGCCACATCGCCGCCCTCTGCCTCCGGTGCACGCTCGTCGCGAGCCTGTTTCTCGGCCCGCTCGTCGCGGTCGGCGTCGCCCGGTCGGAAGAGATCAAGATCGCAAAGAACGGTGCGGCCCTCGTGCTGTTCGTCAGCCTGCAGCGCCAGTCGATGAGCTGAACGCCGCCGCAGGCGGTCCTCGACCCCGCTGCCCCGACCTCCGTTCCGACCGCACTTATCTGTGAATAGAGCGCGAACCACGTCGTTTGCTTGTCAAGAAGTCTCCACTATAATGACTCATGAACAAGCGAATCCATTTCCACGCCCCGATCAATTTCATCAGCCCCGATCCGTTCGAACCCCAGGTTTTCACGGATGCCGCAGCCGCCGTCGATGCGTTGACCGCGCTTTATGAGCGCAATACCGGCTTCCTGATCGACGGATTTGCGTCGCTGGCCAACGGCGCCCCGATCGCCGGGCGCTACCGCGCCTTCTACCCCCAGGTCACCCTCGAAACGACGAGCTACGGCCAGATCGACACCCGCCTCGCCTATGGCCATGTGACCGCGCCGGGGCTCTATACGACCACGGTGACGCGGCCGCAGCTCTTCCGCCACTACCTCGAGGAACAGCTTGCGCTGCTGATCCGCAACCACCAGGTCCCGGTCGTGGTCTCGGAATCGACGACGCCGATCCCACTGCATTTCGCCTTCGGCGAAGGCGCGCATGTCGAGGCCGCCGCCAGCGGGCTTGCCGACATGCCGCTGCGCGACCTGTTCGACACGCCGGACCTCACCGTCACCGACGACGAGATCGCCAATGGCGAATACGACCCGCGGCCGGGCGAGCCGCAGCCGCTGGCACCGTTCACCGCCCAGCGCATCGACTATTCGCTGGCGCGGCTCAGCCACTACACCGCGACCAGTGCGGCGCATTTCCAGAACTTCGTGCTGTTCACCAATTACCAGTTCTACATCGACGAGTTCTGCGCCTATGCCCGCAAGCTCATGGCGGACGGCGGCGGCGGCTATACCGCCTTCATCGAGCCGGGCAATCTGGTTACCCTTCCGGGCGACAGCGAGCCGAGCGAAGGCGTGGCGATCGGGCGGCTGCCGCAGATGCCGGCCTATCACCTCAAGGGCAAGGGCCATGCCGGCATCACCATGATCAATATCGGCGTTGGCCCCTCGAACGCCAAGACCATCACCGACCACGTGGCGGTACTGCGGCCGCATGCCTGGCTGATGCTCGGCCACTGCGCGGGCCTGCGCAATTCGCAGCGTCTCGGCGACTACGTGCTGGCCCATGCCTATGTTCGTGAGGACCATGTGCTCGACGACGACCTGCCGGTCTGGGTGCCGATCCCGGCGCTGGCCGAAGTGCAGCTTGCGCTGGAGGACGCGGTCGAGGAAATCACCGGCTACGAAGGCTTCGAGCTGAAGCGTATCATGCGCACCGGCACGGTCGCCACGATCGACAACCGCAACTGGGAACTGCGCGACCAACGCGGGCCGGTCAAGCGCCTGTCGCAGTCGCGGGCGATTGCGCTCGACATGGAATCGGCAACCATCGCCGCCAACGGCTTCCGCTTCCGCGTGCCCTACGGCACGCTGCTATGCGTTTCCGACAAGCCCCTGCATGGCGAGCTGAAACTGCCGGGCATGGCGACCGCCTTCTACAAGACCCAGGTCAGCCAGCATCTGCAGATCGGCATCCGCGCCTTGCAGAAGCTCGGTGCCATGCCGAAGGAAAAGCTGCATTCGCGCAAGCTCCGCAGCTTCTTCGAGACGGCTTTCCAGTAAAGTCGGGAGCACGATCCTCGGAGCAAATCCGCCACGGGGTGAAGGATCGGGGCGGGTCGCTCAGCGGCCAGGCCTGAGGCGCCTGAGTTCGTTGAGCGCCAGCGACAGCACGGTGCCGCTCAGCGCCGAGAGAATGATCATCAGGTGCATGTTGATGCTGGCGCGGGCCAGGGTGTCCATGGCCGCACCGGCGGTCGGCGCGCCGAGCGAAACGGCGCCGGCGACGATGCCGGCCGAATAGGTGCCGACGCCGGCCGGGGCATGGAAGGGCAGAACCGAGGACAGCTCGCCGCCGAGCGCCCCGCCAAAGGTGGCGGAAAGCGGCGCGACGCCCATCAGGCCAAGCGCCCAGGCGAAGACCAGAACCTTGACGCCCCAGTTGATCACCGTTGCCATCCAGGCGCGCAGCAGCGCAAACAGGTCACTCGGCAGCCCGTCGATGATGCCGTCGAGGATGCGGGCGAGCTTGCCCTTGAGGCGCGGGCGAAGGGCGGCGAGCACCGGCCCCGTGAGCAGGAAGGCCGGGATGGGCGCGACGAGGAAGACCAACCAGACCAGCGCCGGGCCGGTCTTGGCCTCAGCCGACAATACCAGCCCGAGACCGCCGGCGGCCAGCAGCGCGTGCAGATCCAAGAGCCGCATGACAAGGAGGGCGGAGGTTCCGTGCAGCAACGGCACGGAGAACTCGGAGCGCATCAGCAGCGGAAAGCTCGTCTCGCCGCTGCGGAAGGGCAGCATGATGTTGAGCAGATTGTGCACCTGGGCCAGATGAAAGAGCTCGACGAACCGGCCCGACGTCTCGCGCGGGAAGTAGTCGTAGAGCCGCCAGGCGCGGACGAAATAGGTGGAGACGAGAAGGCCGATCACGGCTGCCACGGTGCCGTAGCCGATGGCGCGCCATTCGGCGACGATCGAGCCCCAACCCCAGAGATAATGAACGAAGGCGGCATAGGCGAGGATCGCGGCGGCGGCGATCAGCGACAGTCGATGGCGCACCAGGGCCGACGGCCGGCGGTTCTGCTCGTCTGTCTGCATGGGGACCTGAGAAGTTCCGAATTGCACTCTTTGCTTAGTTCCTATAACAACCGGCACAGCAAAAGCCAGCCATTTCCGGAGTATCCCAGCCGTGTCGTTCGAGCGCCTTTCCCAACCTACCCAGGACGATACTGTAGTCTACGAAGTAGAACTCTCGCTGGTCATCCCGGTGATGAACGAGGAGGAAAGCCTCCGCCCGATGATCGATCGCGTCTGCGATGCGATGAAGGGTTTCGACAAGAGCTGGGAACTGATCCTGATCGACGACGGCTCGACCGACAAGACGCTCAGCATTGCCCGCTCCTATCTCGGCCGCGAGGGCCTCGATCTCAAGATCGTCGAGTTCCAGCGCAATTTCGGCAAGGCCGCCGGCCTGCAGGCAGGCTTCGACGCGGCGCGCGGCCGGCTGATCGCGACGCTCGACGGCGACCTGCAGAACGACCCCTATGACATACCGTCCATGGTCGCCGAGCTCAACGCCCGCGATCTCGACCTGCTCTGCGGCTGGCGCAAGGCGCGTCAGGATGCGCTGGTGCTGCGCAAGATCCCATCCTGGTGCGCCAACCGGCTGATCGGTGCGGCCACCGGCGTCAAGATCCACGACAACGGCTGCGGCCTGAAGCTCTACCGTTCTTCGGTCATCAAGCAGGTCCGCATTCTCGGCGGCATGCACCGCTTCATCCCGGCCTGGGTCGCTTCGGTGGTGCCCAGTTCGCGCATCGGCGAAGTCGTGGTCACCCACCACGCCCGCCAGTTCGGCGAATCCAAGTACGGCATTTCGCGCACCATCCGCGTCTTCCTCGACCTGCTGTCCGTGCTGTTCTTCATGCGCTTCAAGCAGCGTCCGGGGCATTTCTTCGGCACGATCGGCCTTTTGATCGGCGCGATCAGCTCGCTGATCCTGCTCTATCTCGCCTGGGTCAAGTTCGGCCTCGGCGAAGACATCGGCACGCGGCCGCTGCTGCTCGTCGGCGTCATGCTGTTCCTCACCTCGATCCAGATGATCACCACCGGCATCCTGGCCGAGATGCTGGCGCGTTCGGACGACACAACGAAGAACTATATCGTCCGGAAGACCTATCAGAAGGACGCCTGACATGGTCGCCGCGCTGCGCCAGCAGCCTTATCTGCTGTTTGCGCTGCTCGGCGTCTATTTCGTCGCCAATGTGATCGTCCGGCTCGTCCTGCCGCATTCGCTCGAACTCGACGAGGGCCAGCAGCTCTTCCTCGCCCAGTGGCTCTCGGTCGGCTATGACAGCCAGCCGCCGTTCTACAACTGGCTGCAATATGGCGCGGAACAGCTGCTCGGGCCGACGCTCGCCTCGCTGTCCGTCCTGAAGAACCTCGTGCTCTTCCTCTCCTACCTGTTTTTCGGGCTGACCGCCTTCATGGTGCTGCGCTCGCGCGATCTGGCGATCATCGCCACGCTCGGCCTCCTCACCATGCCGCAGGTCAGCTTCGAGGCGCAGCGCGACCTGACGCACACGGTCGCGGTGATCTTCACCTCTTGCCTCTTCCTCTTCTCGCTCGTCCGGGCGATCCGCGCGCCGAGCCTCATCACCTATGCGCTGACGGGTCTGGCCATCGGCCTCGGCATGATCGCCAAGTACAATTTCGTCCTTCTGCCGGCCGCCGCGCTTCTCGCCATGCTCGCCGAGCCGGAATTCCGCCGCCGCGTGTTCGACTGGCGCATCCTTCTGACGGCGGCGATCGCGCTCGCCGTGGTCCTGCCGCACGGGCTGTGGTTCCTCGATCATCTCGACGCCGCCACCGGCCGCACCATCGGCAAGCTGACGGCGGAGGAGACTTCCAGCCGGCTGTCGCAGATCATGACCGGGCTTTCCTCGCTGGCGCTCGCCTTTGCCGGCTTTGCCACGCTGACCCTGGTGCTGTTCGCCATCGTCTTCGGCCGCGACATGGCGCGGGCCTTGCGCGCCTCAAGCCCATGGAGCCGGCTGATCGGCCGGATTATGCTGATTTCCGCCGTGGCGCTGGTTGCGGTTGTCCTATTCGGCGCCAGCAATATCAAGGACCGCTGGCTGACGCCGATCTATCTGGTGCTGCCGCTCTATCTCTGCCTGAAGATCGAGGCGGCCGGCCTCGCCTCGGAGCGCCAATTGCCGCGCTTCCTGCCGATCGGGCTCGTGCTGATGGTGCTGATCCCCTCGGTCCTGCTGCTGCGCATCCCGATCCACGGCATGCTCGGCAAGTATGAGAAGCTCAACGTGCCCTATGCCGCGGCGGTGGCCGAGATTCTCGCCTCCGATCCCAACCGACCGTCCTTGATCGTCGCGAGCGACCAGCAGATGGCCGGCAATATCCGCCTCAACGCGCCGGACATCGCTGTGACCATTCCCGGCTACGAAGCCTTCGAAAAGCCCTTCGCCTTCGACGCGTCGCATCCGCTGCTGGTGGTCTGGCGCAATCGCGGGCGGGAGAGCATGCCGCTGCCGGACGATGTCGCTCAGTGGCTTGCCGCGCATGGCAAGCTAGAGATCGGCGAGACGAAGACGGTTGCCCTGCCCTATATTTTCGGGCGCGAGGGCGACCTCTACCATTTCGCCTACGCCTACCTCTATCCCCAGGCGAACTGAGGGACCGTTCGTTCCCGTCAGCCCTTTATGATCACCGGCTCGCAGCGCACCGGGAAATTCACCGAATTGGCGATGAAGCATTTTTCGTGCGCGTCGCCGTGCAGTTCCTCGGCGATGGACGGATCGCTCTTTTCGGTGATCGTCACGCGCGGCTTCAGCACGACATCGGTGAAGCGGCCGCTGCCCTCCTCGTCCATCACCATCGTGCCCTCCGCATGATCCTCGTAGGCCGTGACGACGACGCCCGAGACAGCGCAGAAGTGCAGGTACCACAGCTTGTGACAGGCCGAGAGCGCGCCGACCAGCAGATCCTCCGGGTTCCATCGCTCCGAATCGCCGCGGAAGGCGGGATCGGACGAGCCCGGAATGTCGGGCTTGCCATTGGCCGAGATCACATGGTCGCGGCTGTATTCGCGATAGCCGGACGTGCCGGTGCCGCGATTGCCGGTCCAGGTGACGGTCACGCTGTATTCGTGGTGCTTGCCGGACATGCCGCGCTTCCTCCTGCTGATTTCCCGGCGCAAGGTTACGCCGAGGCTCTGGTCCATCCAAGGGCGTCCGGTGTCTCCAATTCGTGAACCGCGCGAGAAAAAGTGAGACCGCCCACTTGCAAAGATAGCTTCACGATATATCTTAGATGTAGTTCAAACCTATTCACAGAGGAACGACATCATGAGACACTTCCATTTCGGCCATCGCGAACACGACGCTGCCCGCCATGCCATGCGGCACGGATTCTTCGGCGGACGTCCCGAGGGCGGCCGCGGTCCCGGCAGCGAGCGCCGTCGCATGTTCGAGAGCGGCGAGCTGCGGCTCGTCCTGCTCAAGCTGATCGAGGAACAGCCGCGCCACGGCTATGACCTGATCCGCGAAATCGAAAACCGCTCCGGCGGCGCCTATGCCCCGAGCCCGGGCGTCGTCTATCCGACCATGACGCTGCTGCTCGACATGGGCCTCGCCGAAGAAGAGGCCAGCGAAGGCCCGCGCAAGCTGCTCGCCATCACCGAGGCCGGACGCGCGCATCTTGCCGAACGCGCCGACGAGGTGGCGACCGCCATGGCGCGACTTGCAGCCCTGGCCAAGGTCAGCGCACGCACGGATGCCGCGCCGGTCCGCCGCGCCATGCAGAACCTCAAGGCCGCCCTTCAGGACCGCCTGTCGCAGGAGAGCGTCACCCGCGAGGTCCAGCTCGAAGTGGCCCGCCTGATCGACGAGGCGGCCGGCAAGATCGAGAGGCTCTGACCATGGTCAAGACGATCGCGGTCGTGCCGACTGAGAACGGCTGGAAATACCTGCAGCAGCTCTGCAAGCACTGGAGCCACAAGCTCGACGTCGAACTCGGAGAGAAAAGCGGCACCGTCCGCTTCTCCGAGGCGGTCGCCGCCATGAGTGCCGACGACAAGGCGCTGACGGTGGAGATCGAGGCAGCGTCCGACGAGGTGCTGGAGCGGATGAAGGGCGTGGTGTCGAGCCATCTCGACCGCTTCGCCTTCCGCGAGGCGCCGCTGCCCTTCGGCTGGCAGGCGACTTGATCCGGCAGGTGCTTGAAAAGCCGTTCGATTGAGCGTGTATTGTGCCCCCGTCAGAAGGAGGCACGACATGACCAATACCCTCACCATTCCCGATCTCTCCGGCAAGGTGGTGCTGATCACCGGCGCCTCGAGCGGGATCGGAGCAGCACTTGCCCGCGCCTTCGCCGCGCAAGGGGCGTCGGTCGGCCTTCACTACCATTCCGGCGCCGAGGCGGCCCAGGCGATTGCCGGCGACATCGAGCGCGCCGGCGGCAAGGTCGCCCTCGTTCAGGCCGACGCGGCGGAATCGGATGAGATGGCGGCCGCCGTCGACAGCATAGCCCAGACCTTCGGGCGGCTGGACGGGTTGATCAACAATGCCGGCAGCATGATCGCCCGCGTCCTCTACGAAGAGATGACCGACGCGCATTATGACAAAGTCATGGACGTCAACGCCAGGTCGGTCGTTTCGACCAGCCGCGCCGCGGTCGCCCACCTCAAGAAGGACGGCGGCTTCATCATCAACACGACATCGGTCGCGGCTCGCAGCGGCGGCACGGCCGGATCGGGGATCTACGGCTCCTCCAAGGCCTTCGTCGCGGCCGTCACCAAGGGAATGGCGCTCGAATTCGGCAAGTACAATATTCGCGTCAATGCGGTAGCGCCCGGCGTGATCGCAACCCCGTTCCAGGATCGCTACGCCCTGGCCGGGCAGCTCGACCAGGTGGCGGCCAGCGTGCCGCTGCGTCGGACAGGCACGCCGGACGACTGCGTCGGCGCCTACCTCTTCCTCGCCTCCGATATGCTTTCGGGCTACATCGCCGGCCAGACGATCGACGTCAACGGCGGGCAGTTGATGCCGTAAGCGCGGCTTGCCACCGACGGAAGCGGACATCAAGTACTTCAAATGAAGAGGCCGGCGAAATGCCGGCCTCTTTTGCGTGGTGTCTATTCCTTGTGGTTGTCCTTCAGCCAATCCAGCCCCTTGCGCAGCGTCTCGACGGTCTGGTCGACCTCGGAGCGCGAGATGATCAGCGGCGGGGACGCCAGCATGCGGTCGCCGGTGGCCCGCAGGATAACGCCGTTGTTGACGCACTGGTTGCGCACCATCGTGCCGACTTCGTCGGGCTTGGCGAAGCGGCGGCGGGTCGACTTGTCGGCGGCAATCTGCACCGCGCCCATCAGGCCGACATTGACGGCTTCGCCGACCAGATCGTGATCGGCAAGCGAGCGCCAGGCCTCGGTGAAATACGGGCCGATGTCGTCGCGCACGCGCTCGACCAGCTTTTCGTCCTCGATGATGCGGATGTTTTCGAGCGCTGCGGCTGCTGCCACCGGATGACCGGAATAGGTGTAGCCGTGATAGAAGTCGCCGAGTTCCTCGATCATCACCCTGGCGACCCGCTCGGAGACCAGCACGCCGCCGATCGGCAGATAGCCGGACGACAGGCCCTTGGCGATCGGCGCGAGATCGGGCTCGAAGCCGTAATGCTGATGGCCGAACCAGGTGCCGAGACGGCCGAAGCCGCAGATGACTTCGTCGGCGACCAGCAGCACGTTGTACTTCTTGGTGATGCGGACGATTTCCGGCCAGTAGGTATCCGGCGGAACGATCACGCCGCCGGCGCCCTGGATCGGCTCGGCGACGAAGGCCGCGACATTTTCCTCGCCGAGCTCGAGGATCTTGTCCTCGAGTTCGCGGGCGACCTTGAGGCCGAACTCGGCCGGCGACAGGTCGCCGCCCTCGACGTACCAGTGCGGCTGGCCGATATGGACGATCCCCGGGATCGGCAGGTTGCCCTGCTCGTGCATCCAGGTCATGCCGCCGAGCGATGCGCCGGCAACGGTCGAGCCGTGATAGGCGTTCTTGCGGGCGATCACCATGGTCTTGGTCTCATGGCCGAGCGCCTTCCAGTAGACGCGCGCCATGCGGAACCAGGTGTCGGAGGCTTCCGAGCCGGAATTGCAGAAGAAGACGTGGTTGAGGTTCGGCCCGGTGTGGCTGGCGATCTTCTGCGCAAGCAGCGTGGTCGGCGGCGTCGTCGTGCCGAAGAAGGTATTGTAGTAGGGCAGTTCCTTCATCTGCTGGTAGGCGGCTTCCGCGATCGAATCCCGGCCATAGCCGACATTGACGCACCAGAGGCCTGCGAACGCGTCGAGATACTGCTTGCCGGTCGAATCCCAGATGTGCATGCCCTCGGCGCGATTGATGATCTTCGTGCCGTCGGCATTCAGCTTCTTCATGTCGGAGAAGGGGTGGAGGTGGTGGGCGGCGTCGATGGCTCCGAGATTGGAAGGTGCGGCGGCAGTCTTGGTCATGGCAATATATCCTTGCGCAAGAAGCCCGCAGCTCTATGCACGCACAGGCCGTAAGGCCCGCCGCGGCGCCCTGCTTGCCCTTGCATGATTGAAAGGCGGAACGTTATCGGCTACGAACATGACCTTCCAATTTGCGTTTGGCAAGGGCGTCGATTTTCAACAACCTGCGGCCAAATCGCCCTCAAAAAGCCAGCGAGAAGCATTTTTTCATGACCGAATTGTCCCAGGCCGCCGATCTGTCTGCTGCAGATCCCTCCGCGCGTATCGAAGTCCTTCTCGTCGGCATGAACGGCGACCTGCGCGGCAAGATGATCCCAATAAAGGCCGAGGACAAAGTCTGGAAGAACACGGTGCGGCTCCCCGCCTCCACCCAGTCGCTCGACATCTGGGGCGACGACAATGACGACATCACCAAGATCTCGCTGACGCTCGGCGATCCTGATGGCATCTGCGTGGCCGACAAGAACTCACTCACCACACTGCCCTGGGGGCCGGCCGGCTCCAAGCAGGTGCTCGCCACCATGCACACGCTGGACGGCAACCCGCATTTCATCTGCCCGCGCGCCATCCTCGCCAACGTGATGAAGCGCTTCGAGGAGCGCGGACTGACCCCGGTCGTCGCCACGGAACTGGAATTCTACGTCGTGGAGGCGGACTTCCGCGAGACCGGCAAGCCGATGCCGCCGAAGGCTCTGGTGATGAACGGCGAAGTCGAGGGCTTCCAACTCTACGACATGCGGGCAACCGCGGCGATGGAGGATTTCCTCGGCACCGTGCGCCACTTTGCCGACGAGATGGGCCTTCCGGCCGACGCCACGACCGCCGAGTTCGGCGCAGGCCAGTTCGAAGTCAACCTGCTGCACAAGCCGGATGCCATGGCCGCCGCCGACGATTGCATCTACCTCAAGCGCGTAGTCGATTTCGCCGCGCGCCGCCACGGGCTGAGGGCCACCTGCATGGCCAAGCCCTATGCCGACCAGGCGGGTTCCGGCCTGCACGTCCATGCCAGCATTATCGACAAGGACGGCCGCAACATCCTCGACGCCAAGGGCGGCGATCCGGTGAAACTCAAGTCGATCACCGCCGGCATGCTGAAGTCCATGCAGGACGCCCAGCTGATCTTCGCCCCCTTCGCCAATTCCTATCGCCGCTTCCAGCCGGGCTCGTTCGCGCCGGATAAGGTCGACTGGGGCTTCGGCAATCGCGGCACGGCGATCCGCATCCCCGACGCGGACGGCCCGGCCGCCCGCGTCGAGCATCGCGTCGCCGGCGCCGACGCCCATCCACATCTGCTGCTGGCGGCCATCCTCGGCGGCATCCTGCTCGGCCTCGACGCCGACCTCGATCCGGGTCAGGTCACCACGCCCGACAGCGCGCCGGAAAATCCCGACATGCTGACGCATGACTTTCTCACCGCCGTCGACCGGTTCCGCAACTCCGCCTTCATCGCCGACGTCTTCGGTGCGGAATACCAGCGGATCTACGGCGAGACCAAGCGCAAGGAAGCGATCACCTATCTGCGCACGGTATCGAGCTTCGACTACCAGACCTATCTGCCGAGGATCTAAGCGGCAGGCGCGGCAGATCAGTCCGGCGGACCGGCAAGGCAGGGGTCGAGCATGATGCGGCGTTCGCCGGCGCGGCCATAGCCGCCGGCGAAGAGAACGGTGTCTCCGATTTTGCGGTTTTCCTTGCTGTAGGTCACGCACATGACCTGCACACCGGGCTCGTCGCACATGACGAGATAGGCGAGCGTGCCGTCCCACTCGACGGCAGCGAGCTTGCCGATGATCGACAATGTCACCCGATCCAGCGTGTCCGGGGCCTTGTCGATCCATTGCCGGATCGTCTCGCAGGTCGCCGGCACATCGGCATAGGCCTCGCCGAGGCGATAGGGACCGGCCGGATCGATCGGCGTTTCAGCGCCTGCGGCCGATACCCGCGCAAGAACCGCCATGACGGTCGCAAGGGCTAAGCCCCGTCTCGATGGGAAAGCCGTCATGTCCAAAGCCTCCGGCCGCGATTTCGTCGCCTTAGGTCAATCGCGAATGGTGTTTTTTCAAGACGGTCAGAAAACGTCGACGCTGAGATCGGCCGGCCGGCTGTGCTCGATGACGAGGCGCCCGTTCGGCAGGTCGTTGCCGTAGAGCTTCCAGTCGATGCCGGCGGCGTCGAGATTGTAGCCCTGCCAGCGGGCCGTCAGCCGGCGCTCAAGCTCGTCGATCGAGGGGGCGACGAAGACCGAGAAGTCGAAAAGCGGTGCCAGGCCTGACCACGGCGCTTGGTCGAGCAGCAGGTAGTTGCCCTCGACCAGCACAATGCGGTCCTGCGGCGCGATGCTGCGGGCCGAGGCGATGGCGATCTCGCGGTCGCGGTCGAAGACCGGCACGAGAACCTCCTCGTCCCCTGCCCTCACCGCCCGCACGATGTCGGCAAAGCCGCGCACGTCGAAGGTTTCTGGCGCGCCCTTGCGCGGCAGGAGCCCGCGTTCCTCGAGGATGCCGTTGTCCATGTGGAAGCCGTCCATCGGCAGGACGACCGCGCGCTCCCCATGAGCGTTGAGTATCTCGGCGAGCCGTTCGGCAAGCGTCGACTTGCCGGCGCCCGGCGGACCGGCGATCGCGACGAGAAAACGGCGCGCCCCTTCGGCGCGCCGTATGATGGTTGCGGCAATGTCGTCCGCCGTCAGGCTCATGCGGCCAGCGCCTCTCCCGGAGCTTCCTTGGCGCCGGTCATGAAGGCCACCGCATCCGACATGGTGTAGTCCTTCGGATTGACGACACAGAGGCGCCGGCCGAGCCGGTGGATGTGGATGCGGTCGGCGACCTCGAAGACATGCGGCATGTTATGGCTGATCAGCACGATCGGGATGCCGCGCGAACGCACGTCCTGGATCAGCTCCAGCACGCGGCGGCTTTCCTTGACGCCGAGCGCTGCGGTCGGCTCGTCGAGGATGATCACCTTGGAGCCGAAGGCGGCGGCGCGGGCCACCGCCACGCCCTGGCGCTGGCCGCCCGACAGCGTTTCCACCGCCTGGTTGATGTTCTGGATCGTCATCAGGCCAAGTTCGGAGAGCTTGTCGCGCGAGAATTTTTCCATCGCCGGACGGTCGAGCGAGCGGAAGACGCTACCCATGATGCCCGGCTTGCGCAGTTCGCGGCCGAGGAACATGTTGTCGGCGATCGACAGCGCCGGCGACAGCGCAAGGTTCTGGTAGACGGTTTCGATGCCGGCCTTGCGCGCCTCGATCGGCGAGCGGAACTGCACGGTCTGGCCTTCCAGCCGGATCTCGCCCTCGTCTGGTGTAATGGCGCCGGAGATCGCTTTGATCATCGAGGACTTGCCGGCACCGTTGTCGCCGATTACGGCGAGGATCTCGCCCGGGTAGAGGTCGAAGTCGGCATTGTCGAGGGCGGTGACGCGACCATAGCGCTTGACGAGGCCGCGAGCGGTGAGAATGGGTTCCTGAGCCATCAGCCTGCTACCTTTCTGATCCACTGGTCGATTGCCACGGCGGTGATGATGAGGACGCCGATCAAGAGATAGGTCCACTGCGGATCGGTGCCGATGAGGCGAAGGCCGAGCGAGAAGACGCCGACGATCAAGGCACCGAACAGCATGCCGAGGATAGAGCCGCGACCGCCGAAGAGCGAGATGCCGCCGATCACCACAGCCGTGATGCTTTCGATATTGGCGAACTGGCCGGCGGTCGGGGAGACCGAGCCGATGCGGCCGATGAGGGCCCAGCCGGCGAGCGCGCAGATCAGCCCCGACAGCGTATAGACCGAAACCAGCATGCGCTTGACGTTGACGCCGGCAAGCTCGGCCGCATCCGGATCGTCGCCGACCGCATAGACGTGGCGTCCCCAGGCGGTGCGGTTGAGCACGTACCAGAGCAGCGCGACGAGCAGCACCATGAAGATGACGCCGTAGGTGAAGACCGCGCTGCCGACGCGCAGGTTCTGGCCAAAGAACTGCAGGATCGACGCATTGGCGGCGATGTCCTGGCTGCGGATGGTCTCGTTGGCCGAATAGAGGAAGTTGGAAGCGAGCACAATCTGCCACATGCCGAGCGTGACGATGAACGGCGGCAGCTTCATGCGCGCCACCAACTGGCCGTTGATCCAACCGCAGGCCGCACCGACGGCCAGGCCGCAGAGCACGGCGACGGCCGGCGGCAGGCCATAGCGGAAGGTAAACTGGCCCATGACCACCGACGACAGGACCATGATGGCGCCGACCGAGAGGTCGATGCCGGCGGTCAGGATGACCAGCGTCTGGGCGGCGCCGACGATACCGACGATCGCCACCTGCTGCAGAATGAGAGTGAGCGTGAAGGCGGAGAAGAATTTCCCCTGGAGCACCACGCCGAAAATGACAAGTGACAGAACGAGTACGATCAGCGGCACGGCCGCCGGGCTCGAATGCAGGAAGTGCTGGAACTTCTGCAAGGGTGTCTTGTCATGCGTATCGAAGGAGGCGACCTGTGTCGAACTGTCGGCCAATACCTTCTCGAATTCCTGGCTCGGCTGCGAAACCGGATTTGCAGACTGCATCGCTTCGTCCTCCCTGGCTGTCCCGCGCGTGTCTCTGCTGGATGTGAGCGACCGGCCCTCCGCCCCGGTGGGCCGGTCGCATGTACCGTGGTCGCGCGTTACGGGGGGACCTGACGTTCCCCCGCGCCGCTTTGCCGACACGACCACGGTCAAGGCAGGGTTTAATTAGCCCCAGCACTTGTCCTTGCCGGCCTTGGTGTCGATCGACTCGACGCCGGCGGCGGGCTTGTCGGTTACCAGCGCAACGCCGGTGTCGAAGAAGTTCTTGCCTTCGGTCGCGGCCGGCTTTTCACCGGTGTCGGCGAACTTCTTGATCGCCTCGATGCCCATGGAGGCCATCAGCAGCGGATACTGCTGCGAGGTCGCGCCGATCACGCCTTCGGCGACGTTCTGGACGCCCGGGCAACCGCCGTCGACCGAAACGATCAGCACGTCCTTCTCGCGTCCGACGGCCTTCAGCGCTTCATAGGCGCCGGCAGCGGCCGGTTCGTTGATGGTGTGCACGACGTTGATCGTCGGATCCTTCTGCAGGAGGTTTTCCATGGCGGTGCGGCCGCCTTCCTCGTTGCCGTTGGTGACGTCATGGCCGACGATGCGCGCATCGTCCTCGTCGCCGATCTTGTTGATGTCCTTCACGTCGATGCCGAAGCCCTTCATGAAGCCCTGGTTGCGCAGAACGTCGACCGACGGCTGCGACGGGGTCAGGTTGAGGAAGGCGATCTTGGCGTCCTTGGCGGCATCGCCAAGCGTTGCGGCAGCCCATTTGCCGATCAGTTCGCCGGCCAGCAGGTTGTCGGTGGCGAAGGTTTGGTCGGCGGCGTCGATCGGCTCCAGCGGCGTGTCGAGGGCGATGACCAGCAGGCCGGCGTCACGGGCCTTCTGAACGGCCGGGACGATGCCCTTGGTGTCGGACGCGGTCAAAAGGATACCCTTGGCGCCGTCGGCGATGCAGGTTTCGATGGCGGCGACCTGGCTTTCCGAATCGCCGTCGATCTTGCCGGCATAGGACTTGAGCGTGACGCCCAGTTCAGCGGCCTTGGCGGTCGCGCCTTCCTTCATCTTGACGAAGAAGGGGTTGGTATCGGTCTTGGTGATCAGGCAGGCCGAAACGTCGGCGGCGCTGGCTGGTGCGGCAAAGACGGTGCCGAGTGCCAGGGCTGCAAGCGAGGCGGCGAAAAGAGACTTCTTCATGTGATTCCTCCCGAAAAACGACAGATCCGGACCTTCCGGACCGTGAGCGTGGTCCCAAGCGCTCCCACGCCGGGCCGGCGATCCTCATCGAGGCCGCCTTTCCTCCACGCCCCATTTAGAACATCAGCAGATTTGCATTGTCAATAAATAAATCCAGTTGAATTATTAATTCGCTGTGACATGCTGGCCGCCACGAATTATAAGAATGCCGGGGAGCGACCGAAGGGAGGAGCGGCCATGGCACTGTCGGAAACCGCGAGCGAGTCGGGCGAGCAATCGCCGTCGACCACTGCTGCCGGCGGCGCCAACCAGGTGCGCGTCCGCGCCTATAACGAACGGCTGGTCTTGTCGCATGTCCGTCGCAACAGCGGCGTGTCCAAGGCCGAGATTGCCAGGCTGACCGGGCTTTCGGCGCAGACCGTCTCGGTCATCATGCGGGCCCTGGAAAAGGACGGCCTGCTGATCCGCGGCAAGCCGGTGCGCGGCCGGGTCGGCCAACCTTCGGTGCCGATGCATCTCAATCCGGACGCCGTGCTCTCCTTCGGCGTGAAGATCGGCCGACGCAGTGCCGACCTCGTCCTGATGGACTTCGTCGGCAAGATCCGCCTCAACCGCCACTTCACCTATCCCTATCCCAATCCGACGGAGATCCTGGCCTTCCTGGTGGACAAGATCGCGGAGTTGGAGAAATTGCTTTCGCCGTCGCAGCGCAATGCGATCGCCGGCGTCGGCATCGCCGCACCCTTCGAGCTGTGGAACTGGGCACGCGAGGTCGGCGCGCCCGAGGGCGCGATGGAGGCCTGGCGCGGTTTCGACCTGCAGGCGGAAGTGGCCGGCCGCGTGTCCTACCCGGTCTATCTGCAGAACGACGCCACCAGCGCCTGCGGCGCGGAACTGGTGTTCGGCGTGGGGCCGCGCTATCCGGACTTCGTCTATTTCTACATCGGCTCCTTCATCGGCGGCGGCATCGTGCTCAATTCCTCGGTCTTCGTCGGCCGCACGGGAACCGCCGGCGCGATCGGACCTCTGCCGGTGCGCAACAAGCATGGCGAGACGCGCCAGCTGCTGGAGATCGCTTCGATCTTCGTGCTCGAACGCCTGCTGCAGGAGCGCGGCATCGATCCGCAGCCGCTCTGGTACGATTCCAAGGACTGGATCGATTTCGGCGAGCCGCTGGACATCTGGATCCGCGACTGCGCGGCGGCGCTCGCGCAGGCGATCATCGCGGCCAGCTCGATCATCGACTTTTCCGCCGCCATCATCGACGGCGGCTTTCCCGAATGGGTCCGGGCCCGGCTGGTCAGCGCCACGATCGAGGAGATCGGCAAGCTCGACCTCCAGGGCATCGTCTTCCCCGACATCATCGAGGGCGCGGTGGGCGCCCAGGCGCGCGCCATCGGCGGCGCCAGCCTGCCGATCTTCGCCCGCTATCTCATCGACCAGACCGTCTTGTTCAAGGAAATCGAAAATGCTGAAGGGAATTGACCCGATCCTGAGCCCCGAGCTTCTGGCGACGCTGCGCGCCATGGGGCACGGAGACGAGATCGCCATCGTCGACGGCAATTATCCGGCGCTCGAACACGGGCGGCGGCTGATCCGCCTCGACGGTCACGGCATCGTCGCGGTGGTCAACGCCATCCTCACCCTTCTGCCGATCGACGATTTCGTGCCCGAGGCGATCTTCCGCTCGACGGTGGGTGCCGACGCGGAAAGGCACGACCCGATCCACCAGCAGCTCATCGCCTGCTGCGCCCGCCACGAACCCGAGCGTCGCGTCGTGCCGCTGGTCGGTCAGGACTTCTACGGGCGAGTGAAGACGGCCCATGCGGTCGTACAGACCGGTGAACCGGCACTCTATGCCAACCTGATCCTTCGCAAGGGCGTCATCTACCCGGTCGCCTGAGCGCCCGACGCGAAACGGCACCTAGGCTGTGACGGGTTCCGGGCCGGGCACCAGCACCTTGAGTTCTCCCGCATGCAGTCGGATTTCCACATTGCGCGGCATGCGGATGAGTTCGCCGTCGACGACGCACAGCGCGCCGTGGCGCCGCTTGGGAAAGTGCAGGCGGACGACCTCCGCCGTGGTGGCGCTCACCGCCTCGTTGTCCTTCAGCCTGCCGCGCAGGATGTCGAAGGCGAGTTTCGCCACGCCGATCGGCTTCAGCGAATCGGCGAGATAGACGCCGAGCTTGCCGGTGGTCAGGTCGTCGGCGAAGAACAGCGGATTTTCGCCAAAGGGATTGTTGGACACCGAGATCGCCGACACCACCCGATGCTCGTTGCGGCCGTCATGGTCGATGTCGAAAACCACTTCGAAGCGCGAGGGACGCAGCATGACGCCGAAGGCGGCGCGCGTGCTCGCCCGCATCTTGCCGAGCCTCGAGGCGAAGTTCATCGCATTGCGCATGCGCACCAGGCGGGCGTGCAGGCCGGCGGAAAACTGGTGCACGAAGGGGCGATCGTTGACGGTGGCGATGTCGACCGCCTGCACCCTGCCCTCGGCCAGCGTTTCGAGAACGGCATTGATGTCGAGCGGCAGCTTCAGCGAGCGGGCAAAGAGATTCATCGTTCCTGCCGGAATGACGCCGAGCGGAATGCCGGCGCGCCAGGCGATGCCGGCCGCAGCCGAGATCGTGCCGTCGCCGCCACCGGCGATCAGCGCCTCGACGCCCTCTTCCCTGGACGCCGCCTCCAGACGGTCGACCACATCGCGTCCTGCGACGACGGAGAAGGAGATGTCATGGCCGGCGAAGGCGAAGATCTCTTCCGCCCGGGCGCAATAGGCGTCCATGTCGGTGGTCTTGAACGTACCGCCGTCCCGATTGAAAACCGCTTTGAGTTTCATGGATCCTTTTCCGCTCCGCCGGGTCGGCGGGAATTCCGCATGGGCGGGAAGCGCAAGTCAACGCGGCGCACCCTGATTGGTTTCGTCGTCACCGTGAAAATCAGGATCCACAGGGCGAAATTCAAGCTGGAGGCCATGTCGCCTTTGCGGCACCGCACAAAAACATGATAGTCGTCAAATCACTTCCACAGAGATTACCGCAGCCGGCGCGGCCGGTTGCCTTCACACCAGACCTTTTTCCCCCTGTCCCTCCTCGGCTGCGACGACGCGGTCGACCCAAGGTGATCGCATGACCGACTGCACTGCCCTTCGCCCCGAGCTCGGGACCGGCGCCGGAACGGACGCCGCCGCGCCGGCCCTGACGCCGCTGATGATGATCCTGATCGAGATCGCGCTCGCCGCCGGCGGTTTCGGTATCGGCACGGGCGAATTCGTCATCATGGGACTGCTGCCGGAGGTCGCGACGACCTATGGCGTCAGCGTTCCGGAAGCCGGCCGGGTGATCAGCGCCTATGCGCTCGGCGTGGTGATCGGCGCACCGATCATCGCCGTGCTTGCGGCAAAACTATCGCGTCGCACCCTGCTTCTGCTGCTGATGGGCGTGTTTGCCATCGGCAATGTCACCAGCGCGCTGGCGCCCGACTTCCTCTCCTTCACGGCGCTTCGCTTCGTCACCGGCCTGCCGCACGGTGCCTATTTCGGCGTCGCCGCACTGGTCGCCGCCTCCATGGTGCCGCCGCACCGGCGCGCCCGGGCCGTGGGCCGCGTGATGCTTGGCCTCACCATCGCCACCCTGATCGGCACGCCGATCGCCACCGTCCTCGGCCAGATGATGAGCTGGCGCGCCGCCTTCCTGATGGTCGGTGCGATCGGCGCCCTGACCGTGGTCCTGATCGCGCTCTACCTGCCCAAGGACAAGGTGGCGGAAGGCGCCAGCATCCGCCGCGAACTCGGCGCGTTCGGCCGGCTGCAGGTCTGGCTGTCGCTCGCCGTGGCCGCCGTCGGCTTTGGCGGCATGTTCTCGATCTTCAGCTATATCGCCAAGACCACGACCGACACGGCCGGCCTGCCGGCCAGCATGGTGGCGATCGTTCTGGCGCTGTTCGGCATCGGCATGAATGTCGGCAATGTCGTGGGCAGCCGCATGGCCGACTATTCGCTGAAGGGCACGATCGGCGGTATGCTCGCCTTCAATGTGGTGCTGATGAGCGTGTTTTCGCTGACGGCGCATGATCCTGTCATGCTGTGCATCTGCGTCTTCCTCACCGGCTGCGGCTTTGCCGCCTGCCCGGCCGTGCAGACCCGGCTGATGGATGTCGCGGCCGATGCGCAGACGCTCGCCGCCGCCTCCAACCACTCGGCCTTCAACATCGCCAATGCGCTGGGCGCCTGGCTCGGCGGCCTGGTGATCACCTGGGGTTATGGCTATGGCGCGACCGGTTTCGTCGGCGCCGCGCTTTCGGCGCTGGGCCTCGTGGTCTTCCTGGTTTCGGTCCTGATCGAAAAGCGCAGCTCAGGCCGCTGAGCGCGCATCCGTATCGGCATCCACAGTCTCATTGGCCTGCAGGGACACGGTCTTCACCCCGTTCCGGCAGGCGACATGCGCCTTGCCCCAGGCGTCGAGCGCCAGGATCACCGGCTCGAGGCTGAGGCCGAGCGGCGTCAGCGAATAGTCGACCCGCGGCGGCACGACGGGAAAGACCTTGCGCGAAACAATGCCGGCGTCTTCCAGCTCGCGCAGCTGCTTGGTCAGCATGCGCTGGGTCACGGCCGAAAGCCGGCGCCTGAGTTCGTTGAAGCGCAGCGTGCCGTCGTTCAGCAGATGGTAGAGGATCACGCCCTTCCACTTGCCGTCGAGCAGGCTCAGGGTGGATTCGACAGGGCAGCCGGGGAAATTGTTGGTGAGCTTGGCGCGCGGCCGGGACATGGACAGTATCCTTCTTGATACTACATACAATTTCTGTCGCTATAGACATAAAATGTGCATTCTTGCGTCGAGCGAATATACGTATCAATTGAAGGGCGTGCAAACCCCTCAAGGAGACCTTCCATGCGCGCAGTCGGCTATCTGACACCCCAACCCATCACCGCCGAGACCTCGCTGGTCGATATCGACCTCCCCATTCCGGAAGCCCGGGGCCACGACCTGCTGGTCGAGGTGAAGGCCGTTTCGGTCAATCCGGTCGACACCAAGGTCCGCTCGGCCGCCCAGCCGGAACCCGGCCAGCATCGCATCCTCGGCTATGACGCCTCGGGCGTGGTCAAGGCCGTCGGCGAGAACGTCACCTTGTTCAAGCCGGGCGACGAAGTCTTCTATGCCGGCGTGATCAACCGCCCGGGCACCAACAGCGAATTCCATCTCGTGGATGAGCGCATCGTCGGGCTGAAGCCGAAGACACTGAGCTTCGCCGAAGCGGCGGCCATCCCGCTCACCGCGATCACCGCCTATGAAATGCTGTTCCACCGCCTGAAGGTGCACGACAAGGTGGCCGGCGCCAACAATGCCCTGCTGGTCACCGGCGGCGCCGGCGGCGTCGGCTCGATGGCGATCCAGCTCGCCCGGGCGCTGACCAATCTCACCATCATCACCACGACGTCGCGGCCGGAAACCAGCCAGTGGGTCAAGGATCTCGGCGCGCATCACGTGCTCGACCACAGCAATGCCCTGGCGCCGCAATATGCGGCCCTCGACATCGGCGCGCCGGCCTTCATCTTCTCGGTCACCCGCAGCGACCTGCACGTCGCCGACCTCCAGGCGATCATCGCGCCGCAGGGCCGCTTCGGCATCATCGACGACATCAAGGGCGGCTTCGACGTCATGCCGTTCAAGGGCAAAGCCGTCTCGATCCACTGGGAATCGATGTTCACCCGTCCGGTCTTCCAGACGGCCGACATGATCGAGCAGCACAAGCTTCTCACGCATGTCGCGGAACTGGTGGAAACCGGCCAGATCCGCACCACGCTGACCGAAACGCTCGGCACGACCAACGCCGCCAACCTGAAGAAGGCCCATGCGCTCATCGAATCGGGCCGCACCAAGGGCAAGATCGTGCTCGAAGGCTTCTGACGAACAAAACGAGGCGGGTTCGCCCCGCCTCACCCTTTGACCGCCGGCAGCTTCAGCGGGCCGCCGGTCTTGACGCTGCGGATGGCGAAGTTCGACTGGATGTCGGTGACATGTGGCAGGACGAGCAGCTTGTCGGTTAGCAGCGCCTCATAGGCCGCGAGGTTCTCGACCACGACCTCGGCCATGAAGTCGGAATGGCCGGAGATCATGTAGCAGCCGACCACTTCCGGCAGATCCTGCAGCGCCTGCTGGAAGGCCTGGGCATGTTCGCGGGTATGATGCGCCACCTTGAAGGCGACGAAGACCGTCAGTTCCAGCCCGAGCGCACGGCGGTCGATGTCGGCGCGGTAGCCGCGGATGATGCCCGCTTGCTCCAGCATGCGGATGCGTCTCAGGCAGGGCGACGGCGAGAGGTTCACCCTCTCGGCGATCTCGACATTGGTCGCCCGCGCATCGTCCTGCAGCGCGGCGAGGATCGCCAGATCGAATTTGTCGAGTTTTGGCATTTTCCGGACCCGTACTCCCAATTTGCGCAAGTTTGTGCCAATTCCGGCAATCAGACAAGCGCAAATGGCAAGGACACACCACGAGCCCCTGAGCTAATCTGGCGCGGTCTTTCAAGGAGCGTTCCATGACTGTCGCCAGCACCGCCACCCGACCTCCACTTTCCACCGGCCTTGGCGCCGCATCGGCCCTGTCTGTCGTGCTGATCTGGGCGGCCTGGCTGATCTCGACGCGCCACAGCGTCGGCACTTCGCTGTCGCCGCTCGACCTCAGCCTGCTGCGCTACGGCGTGCCCGCCCTCATCCTTTCGCCCTACTGGCTGCGGACCGGGCTCTGGCCCAAGCGCATGCCAAAGTGGACGCTGGTGCTGATGGTTTGCGGTTCCGGCGCGCCGTTCTTCCAGCTCGTCGGCTTCGGCATGAAGGCGACACCCGCCTCCGCCGCGGGCGTGCTCCTGCCCGGCATCATGCCGCTCGCCGCCGCGCTGATCGGCATCCTGCTGCTCGGCGAACGGCCGGACCGCATGCGCAAGCTCGGCATGCTGGCGATCCTGGCCGGCGGCGTTCTGCTGCTGGCCGACAATCTTTCGTCCGGACGGCTGACCTGGGTCAGCTACGTCATCCTGCCGGCCGGAGCGACGCTCTGGGCGATCTACACCCACGCCTTCCGCAAGTCGGGGCTTTCGGCCTTCGAGGGCGGCGCGCTGATCTGCATCTGGTCGACGATCATCAACCTTGCACTCATCCCCTTCCTCGGCACGCATCTGCTGAGCGTGCCGATCGGGGAGATCGCGGTGCCGTTCGTGACGCAGGGGCTGCTCTCCGGCCTGCTCGCCACCGTGCTCTACGGCACGGCGGTGCGCAGCCTCGGCGGCACGCAGGCCGCCGCCTATACCGCGGTAACGCCGGTTGCGGCTGCGATCGGCGGGGCGCTGCTGCTCGGCGAGCCGCTTGGTGTCGTCACCATCGTCGCGACGCTGGTGACGGGTGCTGGCGTGCTGCTGTCGACCGGCCTGCTCTCGGCGCGGACAGGCCGCTGATACCGGTCCGAACCGCAGGCAGGCCTCAGGCCTGCAACACGACCACCCGGCCGCCGACCTTGGCGCGCTCGTAGAGATCGATGACGTCGTGGTTCATCATGCGGATGCAGCCGGACGACATGGCCTGGCCGATCGACTGGGGCTGGTTGGTGCCGTGAATGCGGAACATGGTGTCGTTGCCGCCGCGATAGAGGTAGAGCGCCCGTGCGCCGAGCGGATTGTTGATGCCGCCCGGCACGCCACCGGCATATTTCATGTTTCTTTCCGGATTGGTGCGCAGCATGTTGGGCGACGGCGTCCAGCTCGGCCATTCCGCCTTGCGGCCGATATAGGCGACGCCGGCGAGCGCATAGCCGTTGCGCCCGACGCCGACGCCGTAGCGCATCGCGCGGCCCTCGCCCAGAACGTAGTAGAGCCGGCGCGCCGGGGTATCGACAACGATCGTGCCGGCCGGCTGGCTGGTCTCATAGGCGACCTCTTGGCGGCGCAGCTCCGGCTTGATTTTGTCGATCGGCACCTTCTTCAGCGGAAAGGGTTCGTCCGGACGCGCATCGTACATCGACTGCTGGCTCGGGCCGGTCTGGCAACCGGCAAGCAGAAGCGGCAGGCCGATCAGCAGGCTGCGGCGGGAAATCGTCATGTCGGGCCCCCAGGAAGAAGTGCGGATATCGGGGCGCAGGGTAGAGAATTTATGGTTAATGCCGGGTTAAAGCGCTGCGGATCGGGTTAACCGTGACGTTCCGGAGGCGTTTCGGCCACCGTCCCAGCGAACCGCCCTTCCAGCGCCAGCAGCAGGAGAAGCATGGCGAGAGCCAGCCCGATCAGACTGGCACCATGCAGCGGCAGCGAAACGAGGGCAAGCCCGATCAAGGCCAGGCCGGCCAAGACGCGCAGTGCAACCGGAGCCAGACCAACGATCCGGCGGAAGGCGGCATCGGCAAGCAGGTATCCGCCCGTGCCGAGCAGGAGCAGGCCATCCGCGCCGTGACCGGCTTCGCCTTCGGTGCCATAGGCGACGGATGCCTTCAGCCCGGCCGCGACCAGTATCAGGCCGGCGACCATGGCGAGATGACCCATGGTGTAGGCAAACAGGGCGATGCGCGTGCGGCGGCGATTGTCCGCTTCCAGCATGCGATGCTCGGCGCGCTGGTCGTCGGCATCGAAATAGCTCCACCAGAGAGCAGCGATCAGCGCGATGGCAAGGACCAGACGCAGGATGGTCTCGCCGGTCAGGGGGTGATCGGCGAGACCCGTTCCGATCGCGATGATCGTCTCTCCGAGAACGATGATCAGCAGCAGGCCGTGCCTCTCGACGAAATGAACCGGATCGAGCGCGAAGCCCTCCCCAGTGTTCATGACCGCCACGACTGCATAAAGCGCGGCCGGCGCAAGCAGCAGAACCCAGCGCCATTCGGCCTCGATCACGCCAGCCGCGATAACCAGCAGGGCAGCGGCGATGTTGAAGGGGACGATCCGCAGCATGGCACCGGCGGCCGGCCTGCCGCCACGCGCAATGAATGCGCAGAAATGCAGGATGACCACGAAAAGATAGGCGAAGCCGAAGACCAACGGGTTGCCAGCATCCCCCACGGGAGCCGAGAGCGCAAGCACCATGAAGCCTGCCATCGCCGCGACCAGCACGAGGCGCATCATCTTTGGCGTGTGCGCGTGGTTGGTGAGCCAGATATAGCCGCCATACATCCACCAGACGAGCATGAGCACCGCCAGTGCATGCAGGTATTCGAGAGGTTCGCGCACATGCTCCACCAGATGCGTGAGCCGCGTGACGACGAAGACGAAAACAAGGTCGAAGAAGAGTTCGATGGTCTGCGCACGGAACTCAAGTTTCTGGCTTTCGAGCATTCGGCCTTTGTCCTTCCGTCTTCTCGGGTGCGGAGAAAGAAAGCAGAACTGAGCCGCTTTTGTCCAGCGCGGCGCCGTGCTGCGAAAAACATCTGGTGAAAACCGGCCCAGGCGAGCCGGGCTTAGAGAAAAGGGCGAGATTTGATAATTGCAAAGAGAGTGCGGATGGAGAAACTGCGACCCATTCATTAGGGGGATATTTTCATGAACGGTTTCGTTACTACGCTCACCTCGACGGCCTGGTTCGGCTATGTCGCGCGCATCCTGCTCACCTACATGTTCTGGGCCAGCGGGATCGCCAAGCTCGTTGATTTCCAGGCCGGCGTTGGCGAGATGGCCCATTTCGGGCTGAACCCGCCGGTGGCATTCGCCATCGCCACGATCATCGTCCAGCTCGGCGGCTCGGCACTGATCATCCTCAACCGCTGGACCTGGCTCGGTGCCGGCGCGCTCGGCATCTTCACCCTTCTCACCATCCCGATCGCGCATAATTTCTGGACGATGGAAGAGCCGTTCAAGACCATCGAATTCTATGTGGTCATGGAGCACATCTCGATCGTCGGCGCTTTGATGGTGGTCGCCTGGAAAGCCGACCGGTAGTCTTTCATCGAAAGTCCGGCCATCACAGTGATGGCCGGATTTCTTCTTGGGTCGATGGTATCAGTTCCACTGCTGGCTGCGCCATTCCCAGGGCGTGACCTTGCCATCCTTGTCGCCGTCGGCCGCCTCGAAGCGCGCCTTGGCGCCGGCGATGAACTCAGCCTGCGACACAACCTTGTTCTTGTCGCTGTCCATCTCGCCGAAGCGAGCGGTCTTTTCCTCTTCGCGCGCTGCCTGGCGTGTCTTGTTCCAGCCGTCCTGCGGCCCCATGCGGACTGTCATGTATTCTTCCATGGTCAGTTCGGCATTGTCGTCGGCATCCATGGCGGCGAACACTTCTTCCGCGGCCGATGCCGCCTCTTCCGCGCTCACAACGCCGTTCTCGTCTGCATCGATGATCGGGAAACGACCCCGCCCCGGTCCATTCATCATCATTCCGCCGCGGTTCCAGCCGGGGCCGGCGCCCATGCCGAACTGCTGCGCTTCCGCGACGCCTGCAAGCAAGGCTGCCGTGAGGGTCAAGGCGACCAGGGACTTCACTTTGCGTGTCATCTGGAAATTCCTCCTGTTGTTTGCCTTTCGGGCAAGACGACGAAAGCGGCCGCGCCGCGGCCTCGTCGAATGGCGCAATGCTACTTCATTAATATATATTAAAATTGACATGCATCAATGAGGGTGGAAATAGCCGCTACGGCGTCGCGGGGGGGGTATGCAGCGCCGACCAGGGGGCGGATTTCGGCCCCTACCGCCACGCGCAACAGGCCGGCGCGTGGTCACGCGCCGGCCTATCCTGGCAGTATTTCTGTCACCTGGATTAGCGGGCAGCTTCCTCGATCAGCTCGGCCACCGCCTGCGGCTTGGACACCATGACGACGTGGGACGCGCCTTCGACGACGACGGTGCGCTTGGAACCCGCGCGTTCGGCCATGAAGCCGAGGGCCGCGGCCGGGATGTTCTTGTCGCCGTCGCCATAGACGAAGAAGGACGGCAGCGTCTTCCAGGCCGGCTCGCCCGACTTCTCGGTCAGGGCCGCCTCGGTGATCGGACGCTGGCCGGCCGCCATCAGCGCCGCCTCGGCTGCGGGAACGTCATGGGCGAACTGCTGGTGGAACTTCGCCTGGTCGATAAGGAGATCGACGCCGCCCTCCGGCAGTTTTACCGGCGCGGCCAGCGCCTCCCCGAGCGTACCGCCGGGGAACTTGCCGGCGAGGTCGGCAGCCGCTTCGCCGGCCTCCGGCGCGAAGGCCGCGACATAGACCAGCGACTTGACATTGTCGCGGCCCCTGGCAGCGGTGGAGATCACCTGGCCGCCATAGGAATGGCCGACGAGCACGACCGGTCCTTCGATGCTGCCGACGAGGCCGGAGACATAGGCCGCATCAGCCGCCACGCTGCGCAGCGGATTGGCGGCGGCGACGACCGGATAGCCGTCCTGCTGCAGGATTTCGATGACGCCGTTCCAGCTGGAGGAGTCGGCGAAGGCGCCGTGGACGAGAACGACGGTCGGCTTGGCCGGCTCGGCCGCAGCGGTTCCGGAAAGAAGGGCACCGACGACGGCGCCGACGAGAGCGGATTTGGACATGATGAGTTCCTTTTCTTGATTTCGCGTTGGAAGGGGTTGAGCAATCAGGCCCTGATGAAGGCCAGGACATCGGCGTTGAAGCGGTCCGCCTGGGTCTGGGCGAGGCCATGCGAGCCGCCTTCGTAGATCGTCAGGGTCGCATTCGGCACGATCTCGGCGGCGCGGTGGGCGGCGGCCTTGATCGGCACGATCTGGTCGTCGTCGCCGTGGACGATCAGGGTCGGGCGATCGATGCGGCGCAGGTCCTGCGTGTAGTCGACCTCCGAGAACTCGCGGATGCAGTCATACTGGCCCTTGATGCCGCCCTGCAGGCCGATGTGCCGGAAGCTTTCCCGCAGGCCGTCGTTGACCGCTGCACCGTCGCGGTTGAAGCCGTAGAAGGGCATGGTGAGGTCATAGTAGAACTGCGAGCGGTTCTTCGCCGTCGCTTCGCGAATGCCGTCGAAGGCCTCGAGCGGCGTGCCGTCCGGATTGGCTTCGGTCTTGAGCATGAGCGGCGGGACGGCGCCGACCAGCACGACCTTGGCGACACGGGCCGTGCCATGGCGGCCGAGATAGTGGGCCACCTCGCCGCCTCCGGTCGAATGGCCGATCATGACGATATCCTTGAGATCCAGCGCCTCGATCAGCTCCGCCAGATCGTCGGCATAGCGGTCCATGTTGTTGCCGTCCCAGGTCTGGTCGGAACGGCCATGGCTGCGGCGGTCATGGGCGATGACGCGAAAGCCCTGCTGGCCGAAGAACAGCATCTGCTGGTCCCAGGCGTCGGAGGACAGCGGCCAGCCATGCGAAAACAGGATCGGCTGGCCGGTTCCCCAGTCCTTGTAGAAAAGGCGCGTCCCGTCGGTGGTGGTGAAAAAGCTCATATCAGATCTCCTTTTGCCAATTTAAATTGTGCACTATTGCTTTGCGCACGATCTAAATACGCAACGAAAAAGCGGACGTCAATAGCTTGCAAACAAATCGCGCACAAATTAAATTCATGAAGACAGGAGATCCTCATGCGCCAGGAGCCCGAACCAGACATGCCCACTCCCCCGGACGTCGACGAAATGCTGTGTTTTTCCATCTATTCCGCGGGTCACGCCTTCAATCAGCTCTATCGCCCGCTGCTGGATGCGATCGGCCTCACCTATCCGCAATATCTGGTGATGGTGGCGCTATGGAACCGCGACGGCCGCACGGTCAAGGAACTGGGCGAAGCGCTGTTCCTCGATTCCAGCACGCTGACGCCGCTGCTGAAGCGGCTGGAGGCGGCCGGACTGCTGACCCGCACCCGCAATCCGCAGGACGAGCGGCAGGTATTGCTTCATGTGAGCGAAAAAGGCCGCGCGCTGCAGCAGGAGGCCGCGCCCGTGGCGCGTTGCGTCGGCGAGGCCGTCGGCCTCGATGTCGAAACGATCAAGAATATCCGGACGGCGATCGACGCCATCCGCGACAGCTTGCACAAGCGCGCCTAGACGGCCGCACGCTAAAGCGTCGACGCAAAACGCCTCCTGTCCAGCGAGGACAGGAGGCGCCAGGTTTCCAAACCACCGTTGTGGGCGGTCGCTACTACATATTCGGATAGACCGGACCTTCGGCGCCCTGCGGCGGGACCCAGTTGATGTTCTGGTTCGGGTCCTTGATGTCGCAGGTCTTGCAGTGGACGCAGTTCTGCGCGTTGATCACGTAGACCTGCTCGCCGTCCTTCTCCACCCATTCATAGACGCCGGCCGGGCAGTAGCGGGTCGACGGACCGGCAAAGACGCCGAGCTCCGAACGCTTCTGCAGGTCCATGTCCTTGACCTGGAGGTGGACCGGCTGGTCCTCTTCATGGTTGGTGTTGGACAGGAACACCGAGGAGAGGCGGTCGAAGGTCAGTACGCCGTCCGGCTTCGGATAGGCGATCGGCTTGTGCTTGGCGGCCGGCTCCAGCGACGCCGCGTCGGTCTTGCCGTGCTTCAGCGTGCCGAAGATGGAGAAGCCGAACAGCTGGTTGGTCCACATGTCGAGACCGCCCAGGCCCACGCCGAGCGCCGTGCCGAGCTTCGACCACAGCGGCTTAACGTTGCGCACGCGCCGCAGGTCCGTGCCTATATCGGTCGACCGCCATTCGTTCTCGATCTCGACCGGCTCGTCATTGGCGCGGCCGCTCGCGATGGCTTCGGCGATCTTGTCAGCCGCCAGCATGCCGGACAGCACGGCATTGTGGCTGCCCTTGATGCGCGGCACGTTGACGAAGCCGGCGGAACAGCCGATCAGCGCGCCACCGGGGAAGGAGAGCTTCGGCACCGACTGGTAGCCGCCCTCGGTGATGGCGCGCGCGCCATAGGACAGGCGCTTGGCGCCCTCGAAGGTCGGTGCGATCCGCGGATGGGTCTTGAAGCGCTGGAACTCTTCGAACGGGAAGAGATAGGGGTTCTTGTAGTTCAGGTGGACGACGAAGCCGACCGCGACCAGATTGTCCTCCAGGTGATAGAGGAAGGAACCGCCGCCGGTCTTCATGTCGAGCGGCCAGCCGAAGGAATGCTGCACCAGCCCCTGCTTGTGGTGCTCGGGCTTCACCTGCCAGAGTTCCTTCAGGCCGATGCCAAACTTCTGCGGCTCGCGATCCTTCGACAGGTCGAATTTGGCGATCAGCTGCTTGGCGAGCGAACCGCGCACGCCCTCGCCGATCAGCACATATTTGCCGAGCAATTCCATGCCGCGGGTGTAGTTCGGGCCCGGCTCGCCATTCTTTTCGATGCCCATGTCGCCGGTGGCGACGCCGATCACGGCACCTTGGTCGTTGTAGAGCAGTTCGGTCGCGGCAAAGCCCGGATAGATCTCGACACCCAGCGCCTCGGCATGGGTGGCGAGCCAGCGACAGACATTGCCGAGCGAGACGATGTAATTGCCGTGATTGTTCATCAGCGGCGGCATGAAGGCGTTGGGCAGGCGGATCGAGCCGGCAGGCCCGAGGAACAGGAACTGGTCGTCCTTGACCTCGGTCTTGAACGGATGGTCGGCCTCTTCGCGCCAGCCGGGCAGCAACTTGTCGACGCCGATCGGATCGACCACGGCGCCCGACAGGATGTGCGCGCCGACTTCCGAGCCCTTCTCGAGCACGACGACGGTCAGGTCCGGATTGACCTGTTTCAGGCGGATCGCCGCCGACAGACCGGCAGGGCCGGCCCCGACGATCACCACGTCAAATTCCATGCTCTCGCGTTCGGGCAGTTCCAGTTGCTCGCTCATCGTCTCTCTCCGCTCGGCCGATCCCAGTCTTCGGCTTCTTCCTTGTCAAAACACAAGCGCCCTGTCGAGCCGCAATGCGACACCCAGTGGCCCGAAATAAAGGCTGGGCGATATTCCCGGACAGAATATCTGACGCTTACGTTAACGTCAATCAGTCGCCCGCGGCGCAGCACCGTGGGCCGATTTGCCGCGGCCAATTGGATCCGCCTTGTACTGGGTGATTGTCGGAGAGACCGCCGCGCACTAAACATCGCCCGAAAGGGTTCGAACCGCGCAACGCCCGACCAGACAGGACAGACACCAATGCCCCACAGACCAGGCCCCCGGTTAGCCGCGAGACAATTGCTGGAGGGACTGGCCGGCCTGCATCCCGACCTCGTCATCCTGGGTCCGGCGGACCTCCAGGGCCGGCATCCCGGCGAACATGCCGACAATTTTGCCGGCGGCGTGATGGCGCAGCCCGGCTCGACTGTGGCGGCGGCCGCGCTGGTGTCGTGGTGCGCCGCGCATGACGTGGCGATCGTGCCGCAGGGCGGGCTCACCGGTCTCGTCGGCGGCAATGTCAGCCATGCCGGCGAGGTGATCCTCTCCTCTTTCCAGCTCAACCGCATCGTTGCCATCCATCCGGAGGAAATGACGGTGACCGTCGAGGCCGGGGTGCCGCTCGAGACCCTTCAGCAGGCGATCACCGCCCATGGCCTGACGACCGGCATCGACCTCGGCTCGCGCGGCTCGGCCACCATCGGCGGCATGGTCTCGACCAATGCCGGCGGCATTCTCGCCTTCCGCAATGGGGTGATGCGCCACCAGGTGCTCGGCCTCGAGGCGGTGCTGCCGTCCGGCGCCGTCTTTTCCGACCTCACCCGCGTGGTCAAGGTTTCGGCCGGGCCGGACCTCAAGCATCTGTTCATCGGCGGCGAAGGCGCCTTCGGCTTCGTCACAACGGTGGTGCTGAAACTGGAGCCGCAGCGCCCCGCCCGCGCCATCGCCTTTCTCGGCGTGGCCGATGCGGCCGCAGCACTTGCCGTCATCCGGCATTTTCGCAGCCTCTCCGCTGTGACGCTTGAAGGCGCGGAAATGATGTGGCCGCGCTACATCCGCGACGGCGCGGCGCTCAAGGGTTTTGATCTCTCCTGGCTGGAAGACGGCGCCGCGGCCCTGCTGATCGAGGTCTCGGCGGAAACGGTCGAGGCGGCGACGGCAGCCCTGGAAGAAGGGCTTGAAACGCTCTGGGAGCCGGTCGGCCTCAAGGGCGGTCTGATCGCCCAGTCGCTCGGCCAGGCGCGCCGGTTCTGGGACATCCGCGAGGATTCCGGCTTCTACTATCCGGCGATCCCCGGCGCTCCCTCCTTCGACATCTCGGTGCCGCCGACCTATCTCGACGCCTATGTCGCCGGCCTCGACGCCCGGCTGAAGGCGATCGATCCGACCTTTGAGGCCTATGTCTACGGCCATGTCGCCGACGGCAACCTGCATCTCACCCTGATCAAGCCCGGCCCGCTGCCGGAGGCGGAACTTCTGGCCGTGGAAAATGCCATCTACACCGGCATCCGCGAAGCCGGCGGCTCCTTTTCCGCCGAACACGGCGTCGGAACCGAAAAGCGCCACGCCTACGAGACCTTCGCCTCGCCGGAAAAGCAGGCGCTGGCGCGAACGATCAAGCAGGCGGTGGACCCGAAGGGCTTGTTCAATCCGGGGAAAGTGCCGTTTTGAGGGATGGGGCGTGAGGGTTGCGATTGGGGCGGCGGTTGGGCCGTGAGCAGACTGGCGGGTTTGCAGCCCCATCGTTCTAAAAGCTGATATCCGCCGGCGTCGAGCTTGGCTGCCAAGGAGCGCGCGGTGACGGCGCTTGCCTCACGATAGCGTCAAGATCGGTTACACAGTCACTACGATCTTTCCGAACTGCTCGTTGGACTCCAGAAAGCGATGCGCCTCCACTATTTGGTCAAATCGAAAGGTCCTGGCAATGATTGGCCGAAGGGATCCGGCGGTCAAACCTTCGAGAATGAATTGCTTGGCCGCCGCCAGACGTAAGGGATGATTTACAATCTCATGAACGAGATACCCGCGAACCGTCAGTGTTTTGCTGAGAACAGTGAAGAGCGGGAGTGGCGATGGCTCACTACTAAGGCCACCATACGCTATCAGGATGCCTCCCTTGGACATGGCGGAAGTTAACGGCCCCAGGATGGGACCACCAACCGAGTCGAACACCACCCGGGCTCCTGCCGACCCAACTATGTCGGTCAACCGGGAGGCCAGATCCTCCTCGGCGGAAGCGATGACATACGCGGCGCCGACTTCGATCAAGGCGGCCTTCTTTTTGGATGTCCGCGTAACAGCAATTGCAGTCGCCCCGACCATGTTGGCTAACTGGATTGCGGCAATGCCGACGCTGCTTGATGCGGCGGTAATGACGGCGAAGTCCCCAGCACAAAGCTTGGAGATGTCGATCAAAGCGCCGTAGGCGGTGAGGTACTGCATCCAAACGGATGCCGCAGTCTCCCAGTCGAGCGAGGGTGGGTGCTTGACGATATGTCCCACCGGGAATGTCGCGAGTTCGCCATAGGCGGGCCAACGAACCATTGAGATGGGCGGTATGACGCTGACCACATCGCCAGGTTCAAAGCCTTCCGTGCCGAGACCCACGGCCTCGACCATCCCCGCTGCCTCAAGGCCGAGACCGGAAGGAAGCGGTGGGTTCTCGATGTAAGTGCCCGAACGAAGCAATGCTTCAGCACGGTTGAGGCCAAGGGCTTTGACCCGGATCCGAACCTCGCCCGGTCCGGGCTGCGCTATATCCGCGGTCTCGATGCGCAAGACCTCGGGACCACCATGTTCATAAAAGCGAACTACACGCGCCATCAGCTGACTCCTAAGCAGTTGAACGGAATAAGCTATGACGGTCATTCGACATCTGATAAATGGCAGATAAAGAAGATCAATTCAAACCAATGGTTTCGAATGATGGATCGCCTGACCAGCATGGCAGTGTTCGTGAAAGCTGTTGAATTGGGTTCGTTCGTCGCGGCGGCGGCAGCGCTCGATCTTTCAGGGCCTATGGTCGGCAAACATGTTCAATGTCTCGAAGACCGCCTTGGAACCAGGCTTCTTAACCGAACCACCCGCCGACAGAGCCTCACAGAGTTCGGCAAGACCTATTACGAACACTGCCGCGCAGTTCTGATGGAAGTCGAGGCCGTCGATGCTCTTGCAGCCGTTCAAGTATCTGAACCACGTGGAAGCTTGCGAGTGACCATGCCAGTACATTTTGGCAGGCGTTGCGTGGCACCGATTCTGTTGAATCTTGCTCGGCGGTATTCTGCGCTGAACCTGGACCTGTCCTTCAACGATCGCTTTGTCGATCTTGCTGAGGGCGATTACGATCTAGCAATACGAACCGGCGAACTCGAAGATAGGGCTGGAATCATTTCTCGGCTGGTTGCTCGCCAGCAAATGGTGGTTTGTGCTTCACCTTCGTATCTTGATACCTACGGAAAGCCAAAGCAGGCCGAGGACCTCAACTATCACCAAGCGCTCGTATATCACCGCTCAGGTGGCGTTGCGCCTTGGCTTTTTCCGCGCAACGATCTACCCGCAATACGCATTGCACCGCCCCACCGACTGCGGTTCGACGATCTTGACGCGATCGCCGATGCAGCAGTTGCCGCCATGGGCATCGCTTGGCTACCCTATTGGCTGGTACGAGATCGAATCGACGCTGGCGCCTTGAAGTTGTTGTTGCCGCGTGAACAGAGTTTCCTTTACGATTGTTCTGTGCTTTGGTTGCACACGCCACATATGCCGCGAAAAGTCCGCGCAGCGATCGACGTGCTCGCTGCCACGCTCCCTCAGCTCATGTCAGCCCCATCGCCGTGATGACCGATCAAGACCTCGGACTGACCGAACGCGTTCAGACCGCCTCAGTGGGCGTTCGACTGGATCATGACGAATGACGGCAACGAGTCTGATCAATGATCTTTGGGCGACAATAATGAAGGCGCAAAGCCACTTCGCACGGCGTTCCCGTCTCCCCGAAGCGATGACAGTGCGCTCAGCTAATCACCGCAGTGTCAGCCTGGCCGAAAGCGTCGCATCCTCCGGACCTGCCCCCGTCCCCCGCGCTTTCCCCTTCCCAAACCCGCAGGTCCCCCTATAACCTTCCCTCCGACACCGCATGCGGCGGACACAAACACCAGGGAAGGAGACAAACATGGATCTCGGAATTTCGGGCAAGCGGGCGCTTGTGCTCGCCTCGTCGCGCGGCCTTGGCCTCGGCATCGCCCGGGCGCTGGCGGATGAAGGCTGCCATGTGCTGCTGTGCGGCCGCAGCGCCGACAAGCTGAAGGCCAATGCCGATGCCATCAATGCCGAGGGCCGGGGCAAGGCCGACTGGGTCGAGGCAGACCTGTCCGACGCCGACTTCGTCGACACCATGCTCGCCGCCGTGCACCACAAGCTCGGCGGCATCGACATCCTGGTCAACAATACCGGCGGCCCGACGCCCGGCACGGCGGAGGAGATGACGGCGGAGAAGCTCTACAACTTCTTCCAGTCGATGGTGGTGCGCGTCATCACGCTGACCAATGCGCTTCTGCCGCTGATGCAGACGCAAGGATTCGGCCGCATCCTCACCGTCGCCTCGTCCGGCGTGTTCGAGCCGATCCCCAATCTGGCGCTGTCCAACACGCTGCGCGCGGCTCTGGTCGGCTGGAACAAGACGCTTGCGACCGAGGTTGCCTCCTACGGCGTCACCGCCAACATGCTGCTGCCCGGCCGCATCCACACCGACCGGATCGACGAACTCGATGCGGCCAATGCAAAGAAGGCCGGAAAGTCGGTCGACGAGGTGCGCTCCGCCTCGCTGAAGTCGATCCCGGCCGGCCGGCTCGGCACGGTGGAAGAATTCGGCGCCGCCGCCGCCTTCCTCTGCTCGGCGCCCGCCTCCTATGTCACCGGCACGATGCTGCGCGTCGACGGCGGAGCGGCCCGCTCGATCTGACGCTTGACACGGCCAGTGCCCGACCGAAGACCCCGCAACGCTCTGTGCCTGCGGGGTTTTCTTTATATTAGCCTCCCCAGGACAGGCGGATGGATTTCGCTGGCGTCCGGCTCAGACTCGATTATAGTGGGTGCGACAAATTGTTGCATGGGAGGAGAAACCATTGGGGCAGATTCGACAACTTTTCACCATCGTCGGCGCGTTGACGCTGCTGGTCGGCATCGCCTGGGTCGCGCACGGCACCGGCATGCTGCGCCTGCCCGGCACCGACTTCATGCCCAATGAAAGCGTGTGGACGATCAACGGCCTGCTCGTCGCCGTGTTCGGCCTGATCGTCTTCATCGGCGCACGCTGGTTCCTGCGCCGCGAGCACCCTTCGGCGAACTGACAGCCCCTGGCCTGACCGTATGACAAATCCGACGACCGCGCCTCGCGCGGTCGTTTGTCTTTCTTGGGGAACGAACGCCATGTCGATGCAACGCATACTCACCCTTATCGGCGCGCTTGCCGTGCTGATCGGTCTCGTCTGGATCGGCCAGGGCAGCGGCACTTTCCCCTATCCGGCCTCCAGCTTCATGATCGACCAGAGCCCGTGGATCGCCTATGGCGCCGGTCTCGCCCTCGTCGGCCTCGGGCTGATCGCCATCGCGCGGCGCACGGGGCGATAGGTCGGCACATACCGGCTCGGACGGGTGGCAAGCCCCTACCGGCCTTCCTTCACAATACGATTGCTGAAGCTTGCGGCGCCGGTCTTGGAATGCCCACTTCTCCCCATCGGGGAGAAGTGCCGAGCACATGCGAGGCGATGATGGGGGCGAAGCCATCTTACTCATATCCGATTCTCCCCCTCATCCGGCGCTCCGCGCCACCTTCTCCCCGCTGGGGAGAAGAGGAACGGATACCGCTCGCCCCTTGCCTTCCCCCTCCCCTTCGTGGCAATAGGCGCCCTCTCCACTGCGGGCGCTCTTGGCGCCCTGTTCACCTTCGGGCTCTGCCCGGCTTCAACAACCGACAGACGACGAGGGAGCGCGGCGATGGCTGAGGCGCTGGGGCTTGATTTCGGCACGACCAACACGGTGATGGCGCTTTCCGACAGCGAGCGGGCCACGCATTCGGTGCGTTTTTCCTCGCCGGCCGGGGACAGCGACAGCATGCGCACGGCGCTGTCCTTCATGAAGGACCGCAATCTCGGCGCGGGCGCGCTGAAGGTCGAGGCCGGACAGGCGGCGATCCGAGCCTTCATCGACAATCCCGGCGATTGCCGCTTCCTGCAGTCGATCAAGACCTTCGCCGCCTCCGCCCTGTTCCAGGGCACGCTGATCCATGCCCGGCGCTTCCAGTTCGAGGACTTGATGGAGGTCTTCCTCAAGCGCCTGGAAGCCTATGCCGGCGACGGCTGGCCTGCGGGCGCCAAGCGCATCGTCGCCGGGCGGCCGGTGCATTTCGCCGGCGCAAACCCCGACCCGGAGCTGGCCATTACCCGCTACAATGCGGCGCTCACCCGCTTCGGCTTTCCGGAGATCCACTATGTCTACGAGCCGGTGGCGGCGGCCTTCTACTTCGCCCAGCATCTCACGCAGGACGCGACCGTGCTGGTCGCCGATTTCGGCGGCGGCACGACCGACTATTCGCTGATCCGCTTCGAGACGAGCGGCGGCAAGCTTTCCGCCGTGCCGGTCGGTCATTCCGGTGTCGGCATCGCCGGCGACCAATTCGACGCCCGCATCATCGAGCATCTGGTCGCGCCGGAAATCGGCAAGGGCAGCCAGTTCAAGAGCTTCGACAAGGTGCTCGACGTGCCGAGCAATTACTACACCAGCTTCTCGCGCTGGAACCAGCTGTCGGTGTTCAAGACCTCGCGCGAATATGCCGACCTGAAGTCGCTGGTGCGCCAGAGCCTGGAGCCGGACAAGCTGGAACTGTTCATCGACCTCGTCGAGCATGATGAAGGCTATCCGCTCTACCAGGCGGTCTCGGCCACCAAGATGGCGCTGTCGTCTGCCGAGGAAGCTGAATTCCGCTTCTCGCCGCTTGGGCGGGCTGGCGAGAAAACGGTCAAGCGCGCCGAATTCGAAAGCTGGATCGCCGACGACCTCGCCCGCATCGAAGGCGCTCTCGACGAGGTCCTGACCACGACCAACACGGCGCCGGGCACAATCGACAAGGTCTTCCTGACCGGCGGCACGTCCTTCGTTCCGGCCGTGCGCCGCATCTTCACCGACCGCTTCGACGCAAGCCGCATCGAGACCGGCGGCGAACTCGTCTCCATCGCCCACGGCCTGGCGCTGATCGGCGAACGCGACGACATCGAGCAATGGGTGGCGTGAGGGGGAGATCGTCGCCACCCCTCCCAAACCCTCCCCACAAGGGGGAGGGCTTAGCCCGCCGAGCGCTCGGCGGCCTCCAGTCTTCCCCGGCAATCATTGCCAGTCACCGACAACGATTGGTGAACCCCGGCGACCAATGCCGACCTCAGCGGCTGCGTCCAAAGCCTGGCCGCGAGTCTTCTCCCCCCTTGTGGGGGAGATGGCCGGCAGGCCAGAGGGGGTTCTCTACCCCTTGGTGGGGAGAATGGAATTTCAACATCTTAGCGAAGCTAAGTGTTAGAAATTCCAAGAGAGGGGGCCAGTCGCCTCGCTCCCCCTCACCTGCGATTTCTGGCACTGACACCTTCGGCCTAAGATGCTAAGATGCCGAGATCCCTTCTCTCCCAGCACGGGTGAGGAGGGTGCCGCATGCAATGCCCTGGCTTCGCCCCCCTCATCCGGCCCTGCGGGCCACCTTCTCCCCGACGGGGAGAAGAGGGTGTCCGCCGCGACGTTTCCGGCCCCGCAGGAATCAGTTTCCTTCTGACAACCGCTGCATTAGAACGGGTCCATGATCTCCGCCCGCGACATGACGCCCGCCGAACTGGCAGCCCTTCTGCATTTTCATGCGGAAGCCGGCGTCGAATGGTTGGTGGAGGACGAGCCGGTCGACCGGATCGCCGAGTTTGCCGAGCAGCGCGCCACCCGCGAGGTGCGTGCCCCGGCGGCCATCGCCATGGCGCAGGCGACGACCGTGCAGACTTCTCCCGGCCGGACGAGGCCCGAGGCCCCGCCGCCGCCGCCGCGGCCCGCCTCCCCGTCGGCGCTGCCGGCCATTCCCGATGAACATGCCATCACCGAGGCGCGCTTTGCCGCCGAAAGCGCCCGCTCGCTGGCCGAGCTCAAGACCGCCGTCGAGGCCTTCGGCGGCTGCAACCTGAAGACCAGCGCCCGCTCGACCATCTTTGCCGCCGGCGATCCGGCAAGCCGCATCATGGTGATCGGGCCGATGCCGAGCGCTGACGACGACCGCGAGGGGATCGCCTTTTCCGGCCGCGCCGGACTGCTGCTCGACCGCATGCTCGGCGCCATAGGCCTCAAGCGCGAGGCGATCCTGATCACCACGGTGATCCCGTGGCGCCCGCCGGGCGACCGGGCGCCGTCCGTGCCGGAGGCCGCCATCTGCCGTCCGTTCATCGAAAGGCAGGTCGAGCTGGCCGAGCCGAAGGCCGTGCTGCTGTTCGGCAATTTCACCGCGCGCTTCTTCTTCGGCGAGACGGGCACGATCCACGCGCTGCGCGGCCAGTGGCGCGACATCGCCTGCGGCAATCATGCTGTCCCGGCCATAGCCACCCTGCATCCGCAGGAGCTGCTGACCGCGCCGGCCAGCAAGGCGCTCGCCTGGCGCGACCTGCAGGCCTTCGCCGCCCGCATCGCCCGAGACTAATCGTCCAAAAATTCGGCACATATGACAGCATCATGAACCACACCATGCGTAATACGCATGGCTGGGTCGCGTCGGCGCGCTTGCCTCAATTATGCTGCACTGCGATATATGGTGTCGCTCACGGGAGGAGTCGGAATACAAGGATCAAGGTCATGACCGTTCGCACCCGTCCCCTGCACTGCAAATTCGAGACGCTCCGCCTCGCCTCCGAGCCGATGCGCAGCAGCCAGCCCTATCACCGCCGTGGCACCGCCACCAATGAACAGCTGACCGCGCGCCTGTTCGGCCGGCTCAGCCGCCCGATCGCCCCGTTCGCCGATCTCCGCGAGGCGTGAGGCCGGCCGGACGCGGTGATTTGTGCGACGCACCAAAAATCCGCCATCGGCGCCATCCCCCGAGAATTGCCCAGGCATAGCCCCTGAATCGGGCCATGCGAGGAACGCAAAGGAATAGACCATGAACACGATGTTTCACCCGCTCCGCAGCCTGAAGGCCGCCGTCACGCAGATCGGCAGCGCCATCGATGCGTCGGAAGCCTATAGCCGGGCCGCCTCGGGCCGCTCCAAGCGCAACGCGCGCGGCGAACACGCCCTGGCCGGCCACATCCCGCTGTAAGTCGATCGGCGCCGATCGCCCGGGCGATCAGCCCTCCATGGCGGCCATGACGGGCTCGGCGTGCCTTTGCGCCGGCAGCATACGGCTGCATGCATGTTCGAAGGCCTGGTCGATGATCGAGAACTTTATCGCCTGCCAGCTGCAGTATTCCCGCAGCAGATCGGCCATGAACCAGAGATGGGTCTTCTTGGCCTCGTCCTGCCATTGCAGCCCGCCGGCCTCGACGGCGCGGCGCAGCAGGCGCTGCAGGTGGGTGCGCGACATCATGAAATGCTCGGCCATCGCCCGGGCGTCGACGCGGCCGATGTCGTAGCGGTCGGCCACCGGATCGGTCGCCTCGATGCGCCGAACGAGCTCGTCCATCACCAGCCCGCCCGCTTCCGTCCACAGGAACATCGCCACGCGCGGCGGCGGCTCGCGCCAGCCCTCATGCTCGAAGGAGCGGCGGGCCGTATACGGCTGGATCAGCCGAAAAAGATCGGGATTGGCCATCATCGTCGCCGCGCGCGAACCGCCGTCCAGCCGGTCGAGCAGGGTGAGATTGGCCAGCGTCCAGCGCACCATGGCATTGTAGCTGACATCGGTCGCCTCGAAGCGGCGCGGCCGGCGGCCGGGATCGCCGGCGATGCGGACGAAGCGATAGGACAGAAGCTGGTCGAGAAAATTCAGCACCGTGTTGCGGCTGGCGGCATTGCAGGAGGTGATCATGTCGCGCAGGCGCGATGCCGTGAGCCCGGAGCCCGGCACGTCCGGGTCATGCTCGAGATTGAGCGCGAAGGCGCACTGGCTGAGCAGCCAGCGCTGATGCGACGACAAGAGCCGCGCCAGGCGCGGATTGCTGTCGTACTCGCCCTGCAGTTCGACCGAATAGACGCGCAGCGCTTCCCAGAAGGACGGGCTGTCGCGAAGTTCGTCAATCGAGAAGGCCAAGGGTCACCCTCCCCACGGCGGCGAGACGACGGCAGACGATGGCACGGGCGATACGGGAACGGCGGTGCCGCGGCCATCGGGCCGCGGGTCGGTCGGGGGTATGGCGCTGTCCATGGTCATGCAATTCACGTCGATCGGACCGTTTCCGCATCTGTTACGGTTTCGGTGTGCGATACTACCGTGCCGCAACCTTCCCCCTGTTTCAACCTTTATCACTCTCGCGCAACAAAAGAAAAGCAGAAGACGGTAAATGCGACCGATGTTTGCGCAGGCCTCAGCCCTGCGGCGTTGCCGCCTTGCGCGCCGCGCGACGCTCCAGACCCAGCTGGTGCTCGCGGTAAATGATGAAGATTCCGGCGCCGACGACGATCGCCGCGCCGGCGAGCGTGGTCGTCGTGGGCACCTCGTCGAACAGCAGATAGGCGATGACCGAGCCGAGGATGATCGAGGTGTATTCGAAGGGTGCCACGGTCGAGACATCGGCGTGGCGATAGCTCTCGGTCAGCAGGATCTGCCCCAGCCCGCCGAAGAAGCCGGCAAGCGCCATCAGCCCGAGCGCCTGCCAGCTCAGCACCTGCCAGCCGAAGAACCAGGTGAAGGCGGAAAGCAGCGAGGCGGTCAGCGAGAAGAACAGCACGATCGTCGCCGTCTTCTCCTCCCGCACGAGCTGACGGACCTGCAGCATGGCGGCAGCGCCGAGACCGGCCGAAAGCAGGACGGCGACGGCACCGGTCGCGGCCGCCGAGCCGAAACCCTGCTCGCTGAACAGGGTCAGCTTCGGCCAGGAAATGATCATCACGCCGATCAGCCCGACGAAGACCGCCGTCCAGCGATAGGCGCGCACCGTCTCGCGCAGGAACACGGCGGCAAAGACGACGGCGAGCAGCGGCATGGCATAGCCGATGGCGATGGCGTCCGGCAGCGGCAGAAGGACGAGGCCATAGAAGCCGACCATCATCGAGGTCACCCCGATCAGCGCCCGCTTCAGGTGGCCGAAGGGATTGTTCGTCTGGAAGGCGACGCGCAGGTCGCCGCGAATGGCCAGGTAGACGAGGATCGGCACGATGGCGAAGGCCGAGCGGTAGAAGGTGATCTGCCCGGAGGGCATGCCGGAGCCCGCCAGCTTGATGCAGGACTGCATGCCGACGAAAACGGCGACGGAAGCGATCTTCATGAGAATGCCGCGAAGCGGACTGGAGGCGGCGACGGCCATCGGCGGGACTCGTATCTGGCAGCGGAGGCGGGGGGAGCGACGATTGCCACAGGCGGGGTACGGGAAGATGTCACCGCCCGGGCGATTGACAGAATCCCATTTTCAAAGAGTGGCACTTCCGGCGCGCGCCGACAAGGCCAAGATCAGGCCCGGCAGACGGGATTGAATGCCTAGAATATATGCAGGTGATTCAAATAGAAGCGCTGCAGTTCGCCCGAAGAGCATTTTCTTGCACTTCCTGTTTTAGTCGCCATTAACCAATATCATCAATGATACAGCAAAGTCAAAACCCTGTATTCTTCTCCGTCGCGCTAAGATCAAGCCGCAATCGGCTGCGCGATCCACTACTGCCCGGTACTATTGCGATGACCGATATTGCTCCGAAACAGAGTGTTGCCAACGCCGACCAGGCCACGCCGCGTTCGATGCGCGTCGTCACCGAAGGGATCGGCGCCGATCTCGAGCGTTTCAGCGCCGACAATACCCATATCGTCCGGCAGATCCGGCTGCTGGCCATCAATGCACTGATCGAGGCGGCCAGGGCCGGCGAAACCGGCAAGGGCTTTGCCGTGGTCGCCCAGGAGGTCCAGCGCCTCGCCCAGGGCGCTGCCGAAATCGCCGCGCGGTTCCAGGAGAACGTGCTCGGCCGCATCGGCCTCAGCCGGGCCATGGCCGACACGCTGGTCAGCGAAATGGAGGGTGCGCGGCTGACCGACCTCGCCCAGACCCTGGTGCAGTTCATCGTCCGCAACCTGTTCGAGCGCACCGCCGATGTGCGCTGGTGGGCCACCGATCCGGCGCTGTGGCAGGCGCTCGGCGATCCCTCGCCTGCGCGCTTCGCCTATGCCGCCGAGCGGCTCGGCGTTATCAACCGCTTCTATACCGTCTATCTCGACCTCGTCATGACCGATGCGGCGGGCCGGGTCGTGGCCTCGGCCAATCCGCGCTTCCAGCGGGGGCTCAAGGACCGCAATCTCGCCGGCGAACCCTGGTTCGCGGCGGCGAAGGACTGCGCCGACGGCGACGCCTATGTCGTCGATCAGGTCAAGCCGAGCCCGCTGCACGACGATCGCGACGTGCTGGTCTATGCCACCGGCATTCGCGAGGAGGGCCAGAGCAAGGGGCGGCTGGTGGGAACGCTGGGCGTTTATTTCGACTGGCAGGCGCAGGGTCAGGCGATCGTCGAGAAGGAGGCCAACCTGCCGCCGCAGGTGGCGGAAAAGACCGAAGTCCTGCTGCTCGACGGCACGCTTCGGGTGATCGCGTCGAGCAATCCGGCGCGGCGCTACACACATTTTGCCTTGAACAATCCCGGCCAGGCGATGCGCGGCAGTTACTACGACAATTCCGGCTCGATCGTCGCCTTTGCCAAGACGCTCGGCTACGAGGACTATGACGGGCTCGGCTGGTATGGTGTGATCATCCAGCAGACCGAGGACGAAGAAGCTATTCGCGCCGCGCTCGGGATCCGCTAAGGCCGCCTCTGCGCGCTGACCCAATCGAAACGGCGTCGGCCGGCACCGTCGAGCTGAAGGCTTGCGCGCAATCAATCGCAACAAGAGCGCAAATATTCGTCGGTAAACAACGCCCGTCGAACGGGGCGCGAAGTTTTATTTCTTGGCTTTTTAACAATCGTTCAGAAATGTGTGCCAGTCTCTCCGGCGAAATCACATCCTTGCACGCGCATGTTCGGGAAGCGCGTTCAAGCAAGGCGGCTCACGGACGAGATCAGGATAGACAATGCGAACAGACACCGGCCGGATCATCAATCTGGCAGACTACCGCCCCACCGACTTCGTCCTGGAACGCGTAGACCTTACCTTCGAACTCGATCCGACCGAGACCAAGGTTGAAGCGCGGCTCATCTTTCACCGGCGCGAAGGCGCCGACCCGACCGCTCCGCTGGTGCTTGACGGCGACGAGCTGAAGATGACGAGCCTGCTGTTCGACCAGATCGAAATGGCGCCCGAGCGCTATACCGAGACCGCAGACAGCCTGACGATCCGCGACCTGCCGGAAAGCGTCCCCTTCGAGATCACGGTCACGACGATCATCAATCCTGAGGCCAACACCCAGCTGATGGGCCTCTATCGTTCGAACGGCATCTATTGCACCCAGTGCGAGGCCGAAGGCTTCCGCCGCATCACCTTCTTCCCCGACCGCCCCGACGTTCTCGCCGTCTATACGGTCAACATCATCGCCGACAAGGCCGCCAACCCGCTGCTGCTGTCCAACGGCAACTTCCTCGGCGGCGCCGGCTATGGCGAAGGCAAGCATTTTGCCGCCTGGTTCGACCCGCATCCGAAGCCGAGCTACCTGTTTGCCCTGGTCGCCGGCGACCTCGCCGTCGTCGAGGACACGTTCGTCACCATGTCCGAACGCGAAGTGGCGCTGAAGATCTATGTCGAGCATGGCAAGGAGGCCCGCGCGGCCTATGCCATGGATGCGCTGAAGCGCTCGATGAAGTGGGACGAGGAAAAATTCGGCCGCGAATACGATCTGGACATCTTCATGATCGTCGCCGTTTCCGACTTCAACATGGGCGCCATGGAGAACAAGGGGCTGAACGTCTTCAACGACAAGTATGTGCTTGCCGACCCGGAGACCGCGACCGACCAGGACTATGCCAATATCGAGGCGATCATCGCCCACGAATATTTCCACAACTGGACCGGCAATCGCATCACCTGCCGCGACTGGTTCCAGCTGTGCCTGAAGGAAGGCCTGACCGTCTATCGCGACCACGAGTTCTCTGCCGACCAGCGCTCGCGCGCCGTCAAGCGCATCGCCGAGGTTCGCCATCTGCGTTCGGAGCAGTTCCCCGAGGATACCGGCCCGCTCGCGCATCCGGTGCGCCCGACCAAATACCGCGAGATCAACAACTTCTACACGACCACCGTCTACGAGAAGGGCTCCGAGGTCACCCGCATGATCGCGACCATTCTCGGCCGCGAGGGGTTCAAGAAGGGCATGGATCTCTATTTCGAGCGCCATGACGGCGATGCCGCCACCGTCGAGGACTTCGTCAAGTGCTTCGAGGACGCCAACGGCCGCGACCTCACCCAGTTCTCGCTCTGGTATCACCAGGCCGGCACGCCGCAGATCACGGTGTCGTCGTCCTACGATCCAGGCGCCAAGACGCTGACCCTGTCGCTCGAGCAGATGGTCGCGGCAACGCCCGGCCAGACCGCCAAGGAGCCGATGCACATTCCGCTAAGATTCACCCTGATCGGCGAGAACGGCGCGGAAGCCCAGCCGACTGCCGTCAGCGGCGGCGAAGTCACCGGCGACGTCCTGCACCTCACCGAACGCAGCCAGACCTTTGTCTTCAGCGGCATCGGCGCCCGCCCGGTTATCTCGCTCAACCGCGGCTTCTCGGCCCCGGTGAACCTGCATTTCGCCCAAACCAAGGAAGACCTCGCCCATATCGCCCGCCACGACAGCGACCTCTTCGCCCGCTGGCAGGCCATCACGGACCTGGCGCTGCCGAACCTCACGGCCGCCGCCAAGGCAGCCGGCGCCGGGCAGCCGGTCGAATGCGGCAGCGCCCTCTGCGACGCCCTGCTGGCGATCGCTGCCGACGACGGTCTCGAACCGGCCTTCCGCGCCCAGGCCCTGGCGCTGCCGAGCGAATCCGACATCGCCCGCGAACTCGGCGCCAACAACGATCCCGACGCGATCCACCAGGGCCGCCAGGCGGTCCTGACCGCCATCGCCAAGGCAGGGGCCACCACCTTCCGCAGTCTCTATGACGGGCTTGCTGCCTCGACGCCGTTCAGCCCGGATGCCGCCGGTGCAGGTCGCCGGGCACTGCGCAATGCTGCCCTCGGCTTCCTGGCGCTCAGCGAGAACAGCGCGGCCGGCGCGGCGGAAGCCTTTGCCAAGGCCGACAACATGACGGACCTGTCGCAGGCGCTCACCGTGCTGGCGCACCGCTTCCCGGACGCGGCCGAGACCCATGCGGCGCTCACCGCCTTCGAAAGCCGTTTCGCCGCCAATGCGCTGGTGCTCGACAAATGGTTCTCGATCCAGGCGACCATCCCGGGCGACGGCGCACTCGAGCGCGTCATGCGCCTGATGCAGAACCCGCATTTCACCGCGTCGAACCCCAACCGGGTGCGCGCGCTGATCGGCACCTTCGCCTTCGCCAACCCGACCGGCTTCAACCGTCCGGACGGCAAGGCCTATCACTTCTTCGCGGAAGAGATCCTGTCGATCGACAAGCGCAATCCCCAGCTCGCCGCCCGCCTGCTGACGGCGCTGCGCTCCTGGCGCCTGCTGGAACCCCAACGCGCCGACCAAGCCCGCGAGGCGCTGATGACCATCGAACGCGCGCCGTCGCTGTCGTCCGACGTCGCCGACATCGTCGAGCGTGTGCTGAAGGGCTGAGTATCAAAGCATTGCCTCCCGGAAGCGGTGGTCACCGGCTTCGGGAGGCAGGCACATCGTCTGAATGTTAAAGCGCCAGGCGCCGGATTTGCAGATCGCGACGGGCCTCAGCCCGAACGGGACGCCCCGGCCTGCGGCAATATCGGCTGGCGCTGGCGCGGCGGGCTCGCCTCGTCGGTATCCTCCTCCTCGACCGTATCCTCGTCTTCCCCTGTCGCCTCTTGCCCGTCTGGATTGTCGATGTACCATTGCGCGTCGAGCTCGGCGCTGTTGAGCAGATCCTCGTAGCACAGGGTCATTTCGCGATCGTCAGCGCTCCAGAAGGCGTTGGCGACCCCGCATTCGGCCGCCGTCAGCTTGATCCCGTCCTTCAGCTTGTAGCTGCCGGAAAAGGCGGCCGCGACCATTTCCATGACGCCCGCCGTCTTGATCATTTCGCGGAAATAGGCGAGCTGCGGGTCCTTGGTCGGCGCGTAGGTGATCTTGAACTTCGTCTTGTCGTTCTTGCCCGCCTCGTGCGGCTTCAGCACCTTTTCCCAGCTCTGCAGCTGGCTCTGGTATTCGCCGAGGCATTCCTCCGCCCGGTATTCGGGGTAGTCGATGGACTGGGCGAAATCGTTGAAACGCTCCTTGTCCTTCCCGACCATCAGGCAGACGGTCGCATAGGCGCGCTGCTCGTCCAGTCCGTGGCTGTCCCAGAATGCATTGTCTTCCTCGTCCTCCTTGGCACCGGCGGACAGGAACCAGATATTGGCCCAGTCCTCGACGGCGCTGTTGAAGTCCTCGTCCTCGGCTTCGAGCAGCAGCAGCACGGCAAGCCCGTCGACCGCGTCTTCCTCCTTGCCGAGCACGGGCAGCGAAAACTCCGAGACCAGCATGTGGCCGGCCTCGTGAAACACCGTGGCGATGGCATTGTTGAGGGCGAACTGGTCGGCTTCGGTGGACTGCTCCTCCGTCAGTTCCTCATAGAGCTTCGGCGGTTCGGGCTCGACGGCCCGGGCCGGAGCCGCGGCCATGAGGGAGGCCAGGGCGGCAGCCGCCGGCGCTGCCCAGAAAGACGACCGGCGAAGCGATATCGAACGCATGGAAGAAGTTCCTTTCGGCTCTGCCGGAATGGATGTGAACGTCTCATCGATAGGCGAGACGGGCCCCTGTTTTCAATCAGATTCAAGCCTTTGGCCGCCGTTGCACAAAAAAAGCCGATTCCGATGAAGGGCTTAAGATTTTGTTTACCCGCCCCGTCTGGACAAGCCGAATCGCCGGTGATTCATTGAGTCAGATTCGGGCGAGCGGCGCTTCGGATCACACGAGGGATCGAGGCAGGGACATGTCGAACGCGCGGCGGGCAACCGCAGCCGATGAGCGGTTGCGACTCCAATTTTCAGGATTGATGGCATTTTTCAATCGTCTGCGCGAGCGCGTCGCCGGGCTCGATAATCCCGACAGCGGACCGTCGCGGCGGATCGAGACCGTGCTGCGCCGGTCGATCCCCGTGCTCATCCTCGCCTTCCTGTCGGTCGTCGCCATCGCGCGTGTCGCCGGCATTCTCGGCGAGCACGCCCGCATGGAAAGCAGCGTGCGCCAGACGACGGTGCTCGTCGCCACCACCGCCAATGCCGCCCTTGCCGGACGCGAAGCGCTGTTCGTCTCTGCCGACCGCAGGGCCGCCGAGGCAGCCCTCGCCACCCTGCTGCCGGCCGAGCGCCTCTCCGACGGTTCCTTCGTGCTGATGGTCGATCCGTCGGGGCGGATCTTCGCCTCGTCGTCCGCCGGTGCCGGCTATGTCGGCCTGCCGCTCGCCAATCTGCTGCCACAGGTCGCCGCCATCCGCCGCTTCGCCGATCAGGGCGGCGGCATCGAGACCGATATCGGCGGCGAGCGCCATTTCGCCGTGCTGACCCCGATCGGTACCGACGGCGCCCTGATCCTGACCGCCCATTCCCTGCAGCAGAGCATGGACTTCTGGCGCAGCGAGGTCGCTCTCAATGTCACCCTGTTCGCTGGCATTTCGCTGATCCTCAGCGTCATCCTCTATGCTTATTTCCAGCAGGTGAAGCGCGCCCGCGACGCCGACGACATTTTCCTGGAAAGCAATATGCGGGTCGAGGCGGCGCTCTCGCGCGGCCGCTGCGGCCTTTGGGATTTCGACCTCGCCAACCGCAAGCTGTTCTGGTCGCGCTCGATGTACGAAATGCTGGGCCTGCCGCCGTCGTGCGACGTCATGGCCTTTGCCGATGCGGCGCGGCTGATGCATCCTGATGATGGCAATCTCTTCGCCCTCGCCCGCGCCGTCGGCCGCGGCAAGTCGAAGCAGATCGACCAGATCTTCCGCATGCGTCATGCCCACGGCCACTATGTCTGGATGCGCGCCCGCGCCCAGGTCATCTGCTCCAACACCGGCTGCATGCACGTCATCGGCATCGCCATGGACGTCACCGAACAGCACCGCCTTGCCCAGCGCTATGCCGAGGCCGACCAGCGCCTCGCCGACGCCATCGAATGCACCTCGGAAGCCTTCGTACTGTGGGACAAGAACGACCGGCTGGTCATGTGCAACGGCCACTTCCAGCACGTCTACGGCCTGCCGGACAGCATCCTCGTTCCCGGCACCGAGCGCGCCGTGGTGCAGGCGGCAGCCCAGCGGCCGATCATCCAGCGCCGCGTCGCCGATCCAGACCAGAGCGGATCGTCGCGTACCACCGAGGTTCAGCTCGCCGACGAGCGCTGGCTGCAGATCAACGAGCGGCGCACGCGCGATGGCGGCTTGGTGTCGGTCGGCACCGACATCACGCTGCTGAAGCGCCACCAGGAACGCCTGCGCGACCAGGAACGCCGACTGATGGCGACCATCGGCGACCTGTCGTCGTCGCAGCGCAAGCTGGAGCGGCAGAAGGCCGAACTGTCGGTCGCCAACGCCAATTACCAGGCGGAGAAGGAGCGTGCCGAGGCCGCCAACAAGGCGAAGTCGGAATTCCTCGCCAATATGAGCCATGAACTCCGGACCCCGCTGAACGCCATCCTCGGCTTCTCGGAGATCCTGCTCGCCGGGATGTTCGGCCCGATCGGCTCGCCGAAATATTCGGAATATGCCCGCGACATCCACGAGAGCGGCAAGCACCTGCTACACGTCATCAACGACATTCTCGACATGTCAAAGATCGAGGCGGGCCAGATGAAGATCCGCTGCGAGACCATCGATCTCGATGCCCTGATCGAGGAGAGCCTGCGCCTCACCTCGATCCCGGCGGAGGAGAAGAATGTCCGCATCGAACAGCGCGTCTCGTCCGGCCTGACCATGACGGCCGACCGCCGCTCGATGAAGCAGATCCTGCTCAACATCCTGTCGAACGCTGTCAAGTTCACGGAATCGGGCGGCCGGATCGCCCTTCGGGCCCGCAAGATCGGAGACGCCGTCACCATCACCATCGCCGACACCGGCATCGGCATTCCGAAGACGGCATTGGGCAAGATCGGCCAGCCCTTCGAGCAGGTTCAGAGCCAGTATGCCAAGAGCAATGGCGGTTCGGGCCTTGGCCTCGCCATCTCCCGCTCGCTGGTCAACATGCACGGCGGAAGCCTGAGAATCCGCTCCCGCGAGGGCAAGGGCACTGTCGTGTCGGTGCGTATCCCCGAGGTCCTGGTCATCGAGACGATGCGCAAGCGGGCCTGAGGCGGCCCCCGTTCAGGACCGGCCGCGGAGCTTGACCGCGGCCTTGTCTTCCGGACCGGCGAAGAGGGTATGGGTGAGCGCATCGGCCATCGGGCGGGCGAAGTGATAGCCCTGCACCGAGCGTACGCCGAGCTCCTCGAGGATCACCAGTTCCTCCTCCGTCTCGACGCCCTCGACGATCGCCTCCAGCCCCATTTCCGAGCACAGCGCCAGCACCGACTTGACGATCTTGAAGCTGGTGCCGCGGCGATGGATCTCGCTGACGAAGCTGCCGTCCACCTTGATCTTCGACAGCGGCAGGCGGTGCACGTAGCTCAGGCTTGCATAACCGGTGCCGAAGTCGTCGAGCGCGATGCCGCAGCCGAGCTGGCGCAACAGGTGGATCGCCGTGCTGGCCTGTTCGAAATCGCTCATCACCGCCGTCTCGGTGATCTCGAAGGTGATGCGCCTAGGATCGAAGCCGCTGTCCTCGACGATGCCGATGAGGCGCATCACGCCCTCTATGGTGACGAGGTCGTGCGGCGAGAGATTGAAGGACAGGAAGACATCGTCCGGCCAGGTGGCGGCAGTGGAAAGCGCCCGCTCCAGCAGGAGCCGGGTGATCAGGCCGATGCGGCCGTTATACTCGGCGATCGGGATGAACTCGGCCGGCGAAACCGGACCGATGGTCGGGCAGTTCCAGCGCGCCAGCGCCTCGAATCCGACGCAACGCCGCGAGGCGACATCCATGATCGGCTGATAGACGAGCGACAGTTCCTTTTCCAGGTCGGCGACCTGCAGCGTCTCCTCGACCACCTTCTGGCGCGACAGTTCGCGTGCCTGCACCGCATTGAACACCACGACGCCGGCGCGGTTGTGGCGCTTGGCCGTGTAGAGCGCATAGTCGGCGCGCTCGTAGAGGTCGTGCCCGTTCTCGCCGACATCGGGATAGAGGGCGATGCCGAGCGAGGCGGTCACCTGCACGATGCCGCTGCCGAGATTGATGCGCTGGGCGATGGCGTCGCAGATGCGCGTGCCGAGCGCCATGGCGTTCGCCTCGTCGAAAGCCGTGAGGATCAGCGCGAATTCGTCGCCGCCGAGCCGATAGACGGAGATCGTGTCGCTCTCGAAGCGCTTGAGCCGCTCGGCGATCTCGACCAGCACCCGGTCGCCGGCGGAGTGGCCATACATGTCGTTGATCGGCTTGAAGCCGTCGAGGTCGATGACACCGACGGCGAGGATGCCGCCTTCGGCCTCAGCCTGCGCGTGGCGGCGCTCGAGGGTGTGGAAGAAGCTGCGGCGATTGGCGATCAGGGTGAGGCTGTCGAGATTGGCGAGACGCAGGTTCTCGTCCGACAGCACCTGCATCGTCTTGTTCTGCGCCTGCAGCACATGACGCTGTTCGGCCAGCTGTCGGAAATCGCGGTAATGGGTGAGCAGGATGGCGATCATCGCCATGCTGACGAGAATGACGTTGACGCCGGTGGCGACGAAGGTGGGCTCGCCGCTCAGCACCATGGCGATGAAGAAGGGAATGTTGACCAGCACGGTGACGACCATCGCCGCTGAGCGCAGATGCATCAGGCAGAAGATGCAGCCGATCACGGTGATCGCCATGAAGAAGGCGACATGCGCCTGCTCGTAGCCATTGCCGTAGGGAAGGAGCGCAAGCGACCAGGCCGTGCAGAAGATGGCGATGGGTGCGGCCAGCCGGTTGGTGGCCCGCAGCCGGCGATAGGCCTGGGCGGCATCGACCTTGCGGTGGCGCGAGAAGAACCAGCCGGCGCCGCGAAGGATGAAGATCACGGCGAGGACTGCCGGCAGGTAGATCACCAGATAGGCCGGTGCGATGTCCCTGTGGGTCCAGGCCAGCGACAGCATGTTGGTGGTGAGGATGAAATAGAGCAGCGGAACCTGTTTGGAAAAGGCCTCGAACTGCGAAAGCGTGAGTTCGGGATTGTCGTTGGGGACCCTGAGAGCCTCCAGCATCCATCTGATCTTGTGCATCACTGCCCCGATGTCCGGCGTCTGTTTAAGCGCTACAGCCGTTCCCGATTGTTCCACCTCACTTTTTTATTTCAGGGTCCGTTAAATTAGAGAGAATCCCGGCGGCAAAAACCGGCACCCTTTTGTGCATCCGCCCCGTTTCGGCTCAGGACGCCCCCAAAGGATGGCTGGATGGTCCGCCGCAATCCGCCGGTCTCAACCCGACCCTATCCCTTCACGACCGCCTGGAACACCTTCCTCACCGCCTTCGACAGCCTCTTGATCTCCGCCTCGAGCGTCTTCAGGTCGGGGCTGTCGCCGGCGCGGCAGACGAGGTCGACGAGACCGGCCGGAACGGTTGCGGGATCAAACCCGCCGTCAACGCAAAGGCGGATCACCTGGGACAGCTCGGTATAGAGCTTCAGCGCCGCCAGGCAGAGGTCGAGGTCATTCGGATCTATCAACTGCGCGCCGAGCCGCTTCAACGCCTCCGCCGTCGAAAGTCCGTCAACCTCGGCCGCGACGCCGCGCCCGCGGGCGATGAGGGCGAGGTGCTGGGCGATGAATTCGATGTCGATCAGACCGCCGGGGATCAACTTCAGGTCCCAGTTGTCCTTCGGCGGCTTCTCCTTGAGGATCATCACCCGCATCTCGGCGACGTCGGCGGCGGTCTTCGCCTCCTCGCGCGGTTTGGCCAGCACGGCCGAGATCACCGCCTTCGTCGCGTCCATTAGCGCGCCGTCGCCGGCGATCAGACGGGCGCGGGTCAGCGCCATGTGCTCCCAGGTCCAGGCCTCCTCGAACTGGTATTTCTCGAAGGCGCGCAGCCGCGTCGCCACCGGCCCCTTGTTGCCGGAGGGACGAAGCCGCATGTCGACCTCGTAGAGCACGCCCTCCGCCGTCGGTGCCGACAGCGCCGCGATCAGCCGCTGGGTGAGCCGGGTATAGTAGCGCACCGGATCGAGCGGCTTTGCCCCGTCGGATTCGCCGGTCTCGTCATCGTGCTCGTAAAGCAGGATCAGGTCGACGTCGGAACCGGCGGTCAGCTCGAAGGAACCGAGCTTGCCCATGCCGGCCAGCGCTACCTTGCCGCCGGCGATCCGTCCGTGGACGGATTCCATCTCGGCCACCACCGCCTTCAGCGCCTCGGCGATGATCAGGCCGGCGAGGTCGGTGAAGGCATGGCCCGCCTGAGCGCCGCCGATCGTGCCGGTCAACAGCCGGATGCCGATGAGGAAACGCTGTTCGGCGGCAAAGATGCGCAACCGGTCGAGAATCTCCTCGTAATGGCGGCTGCCCTGCAGGAACGAGGCCAGCCGCTTTGCCAGATAGTCGCGCGTCGGCAGTTCGACCATCAGGCCCGGATCGAGCATGCCGTCGAACACATGCGGCCGGCGGGCGATGATCTCGGCCAGACGCGGCGCGGACGACATGATGTTGACGATCAGGTCGAGCAGGGCCGGATTGCTGGTGAGCAGGGAAAACAGCTGGATACCGGCCGGGAGGCCGGAAATGAAGCTGTCGAAGCGCAGCAGTGCCTCGTCGGCCCGCCGGCTCTCGCCGAAGGTCTTCAGGAGTTGCGGCGTCAGTTCCGTCAGCCGCTCGCGCGCCTCGACCGACTGCGTGGCGCGGTAGCGGCCATAGTGCCAGGTGCGGATGACACGGGAAATATCCTCCGGCCGCTCGAAACCGAGCCCCTTCAGGGTCTTCAGCGTGTCGGGATCATCCTTCTGGCCGGTGAAAACGAGATTGCCGGAGGCCGAGGACAGGACCTCCTCCTGCTCGAACAGCCGGGCATAGCGGCGCTCGACGGTCTTCAGTACGCTTTCCAGTCGGGTGGAAAAGCCCGTCGTGTCGCCAAAGCCCGCCATGTAGGCGATACGGCGCAGTTCGGTTTCGGTCTCCGGCAGGAGATGGGTCTGCTCGTCATGCACCATCTGGATGCGGTGCTCGACATCGCGCAGGAACCAGTAGGCCTCGATCAGTTCGTCGCGGGTCGCCGCGTCGATCCAGCGCGCGGCGGTCAGCGCGTGCAAGGCCGCCTCGGTCGGACGCAGCCTCAGTTCCGGCATGCGCCCGCCGGCGATCAACTGCTGGGTCTGGGCGAAAAATTCGATCTCGCGGATGCCGCCGCGGCCGAGCTTGACATTGTGGCCCTTCACCGCGATCGCGCCGTGCCCCTTGTGCACATGGATCTGCCGCTTGATCGAATGAATGTCGGCGATCGCCGCATAGTCGAGATATTTGCGGAAGACGAAGGGCACCAGCTCGCGCAGGAAGTTCTGCCCGGCCTTCAGGTCGCCGCCGACCGGACGCGCCTTGATATAGGCGGCGCGTTCCCAGTTCTGCCCCCTGCCCTCGTAGTAGAGCAGCGCCGCCTCGACCGGTACGGCGAGCGGCGTCGAGCCCGGATCGGGGCGGAGCCTCAGATCGGTGCGGAAGACATAGCCGTCGCCGGTGCGGTCCTGGAGGATGCGCACGAGCCGGCGCATCATGCGACCATAGGTCTCGGTCGCATCCTCGGGCGAAACGAGGATGCCGGCTTCCGCCTCGAAGAAGACGACGAGGTCGATGTCGGAGGAATAGTTGAGTTCGCAGGCGCCGAGCTTGCCCATGCCGAGCACGATCAGGCCGCTGCCCAGCGAGGGCGCCTGCCGATCGGCGAGCTTGAGCTTGCCGGTGTCTTCGCCGGCGATCAGCAAGTGGTCGATGGCGGCGGCGACGCAGGCGTCCGCCATGGCCGACAGCCAGCGGGTGGTGTCGCGCGCATCGAAGATGCGCGCGAGATCGGCGAGCGCCGTGATGAAAGAAAGCTTGCGCTTGGCGACCCTCAGCCGCGTCATCACCTGCGCTTCGCTGGCTGGCGGCCCGTCGTCCTCGACGCGCCAGGCATTGCGGGCATCCGCAACGAGCCCTTCCAGCAGCGGTTCGATCGGCTCCTCCAGCGCCAGCGCGAGCGTCGCCGGATCGAGCATGGCCATGTCGCGCAGATAGGGCGAAAGCGAGAGCGCCGCCGTGACGAACGCCTTCAGCGGTCCTTCGGTGGCCAGCAGGTCGGCGATGGCCGGCTGGTGCTTGGCGGCATCCTTGAGCAACGAGACGACCGACTTCTGTTCCGTCTGGTTGAGCGGGCGGATCACCCCGTCCGCGACCTCGGCCAGCCTTCTCGTCGTCGTTTCGTTCATCGCCAGCCTCCCCGCGCGCCGTTCGCAAGATCGTTCTTAGCGAATCTTGCCGTCCCTTGGGAAGCTAGGCCTTATGCCCGGCAAAGGCCATGCTGACAGTCCGGCTCATGCCGGCCCAGCCCTGCGTCAATTTGTTTGTTGAAGAACAAACTCATCTTTCGATAGGTCTGTATGAAAGAGTGCGGGTGCGCATCGGATATGGAACACGGCGACACACCCTGACTTGTTAGGAATGATACGCATTAGCATTGTCATCTGGCGCGGAGATCCGCGCTGACGAAGTACCCTGGAGAACACAATGACGACAGCATCGCTTTCCTATCCGCTGGCCATGGCGCGCACCGGCGAGAAAGTCAGGATCGTCGGGCTCGCGGCCGGACGAAACCTCGACCGGCGCCTCAGTGACCTTGGCCTTGCGGTCGGATGCGCCATTCGCGTCGTGCAGAACCAGATGACCGGGCCGATGATCGTCGCCGTGCATGAAAGCCGCGTCGGCCTCGGCATGGGCATGGCGCAGAAGATGACCGTCGAGCCAATGGACGAGTGAAGACCATGACGCTGCTCAACGAACTGCCGATCGGCGCGAGTGCCCGCGTCACCGGCTATAGCGACCGGAACGATCCGTGCCGGCGTCGCCTGCTGTCGATGGGTCTTACGCCGGGCGCCGTCGTCACCGTCACGCGGCGGGCGCCGCTCGGCGATCCGGTGGAACTGACCTTGCGCGGCACGGCCCTTTGCCTGCGCCGCGAAGAGGCGCGGATCGTCACCGTCGAGCCGCTTGCCGACACCATCCCGGCCTAGCTCCCTGGGGCCGACCGCCCCCAACCTGCGGAAACCTTCGATGAATCAGATCACCGTCGCGGTCGTCGGCAATCCCAATTGCGGCAAGACCACCCTCTTCAATGCGCTCACCGGTTCGCGCCAGAAGGTCGGCAACTGGCCGGGCGTGACGGTCGAGAAGAAGACCGGCACCATGCTGCTCGACGGCGTGCCGTCGACGCTCGTCGATCTGCCCGGCACCTATTCGCTCGGCTCGCTCGAAACCTCGCTCGACGAGCGCATCGCCCTTGACTACGCCGTCTCCGGCGCCGCCGACGTTTTGGTCAACATCGTCGACGCCTCCAATCTCGAGCGCCATCTCTACCTGACCACCCAGCTTCTCGAAATGCGCGTGCCGATGCTGGTCGTCCTCAACATGATGGATGTGGCCCGCCAGAACGGCGTCGAGATCGACATCGAGGCGCTCGCCGCGCAGCTCGGCTGCCCGGTGGTGCCGGTCATCGCCGCCAAAGGCACCGGGCTCGACGCCATGAAGCGCGCGATCATCGAGGTCGCCGCGGCAAAGGCCGTACCTCGGGGCTTCTGCCGCTACGATGCCCCGATCGAGCGAGCCGTCGAGCGCTTCGCCGGGCAATTGCCGGAGGCCTCCCCCGACCGGCGCTGGCAGCTGATGCAGATCTTCGACGGAGACCGCAGCCGTCTGGCCGCCCTGCCGGCAACGCTTGGCGCGGAGATCGGCTCGGCTATGGCCGCGCTGGAGGACGAATGCGGCGAGGATCTCGACATCTTGATCGCCGACCGCCGCTATGCCTTTGCCGGCAAGGCGGTTGCGGCTTCCGTCGAGCGCCCGCGCGAGGCCTCTCAGTCGCTGACCGACCGCATCGACCGGATCGTGCTGCACCGGGTGCTCGGCATCCCGATCTTCCTCGCCGTCATGTATCTGATGTTCATGTGGACGATCAATATCGGCTCCGCCTTCATCGATTTCTTCGACCTCAGCGTCGGCGCCGTCCTGGTCGACGGGCTCGGCCATGCCATGCGCACGGCCGGTTCGCCGGAATGGCTGGCGGTGCTGATCGCCGACGGCATCGGCGGCGGCATCCAGACGGTCGCCACCTTCATTCCGGTGATTGCCTTCCTCTACATCTTCCTGTCAATCCTCGAGGATTCCGGATATCTCGCCCGCGCCGCCTTCGTCATGGACCGCTTCATGCGCATGGCCGGCCTGCCGGGCAAGGCCTTCGTGCCGCTGATCGTCGGCTTCGGCTGCAACGTGCCGGCGATCATGGGCACCCGCACGCTCGACAATGACAGCGACCGCAAGACGGCGATCATGATGGCGCCCTTCATGTCCTGCGGCGCGCGGCTGCCGGTCTATGCGCTGTTTGCCGCTGCCTTCTTCCCGACCAACGGCCAGAACCTCGTCTTCGGCCTCTATCTCACCGGCATCGCGGTGGCGATCATGACCGGCTACATCATGAAGATGACGATCACCCGCGGCCATGTCTCGCCGCTGGTGATGGAACTGCCGCCCTATCATATGCCGACCGTCCGCAATGTCGCGCTCCACACCTGGGAGCGGCTGAAGGGCTTCGTGCTGCGCGCCGGCCGCGTCATCGTGCTGATGGTCGCCTTCCTCTCCATCGTCAACGCCATGGATACGAGCGGCAATTTCGGCAACGGCAACAGCGACCGTTCCATCCTCGCCGTCGCCAGCCGCTCGGCCGCCCCGGTCTTTGCGCCGATGGGCCTCGACGAGCGCAACTGGCCGGCGATCGTCGGCATCGTCACCGGCATCTTCGCCAAGGAGGCAGTGGTGGGAACGCTCGATTCCCTCTACGGCGCGCTGGCGAGGGATGCCGCGAGCGCTGTGCCGGAAGAACCGCAGACGACGCTTCAGATCATCGAAAGCGGGCTGAAGGACGCGCTCGCCTCGGTTCCCGCCAATCTCGCCGAAGTCGCCGGCAAGGCCGGCGATCCGCTCGGCCTCGACATCGGCGATGTGGATTCGCCCGATGCCGCAGCCGCCGAACAGGCGGTCGAGACCGGCACCTTCGCCGAGATGCAGGCGCGCTTCTCGGGCAGCGCCGGCGCCTTCGCCTATATGCTGTTCATCCTGCTCTATACGCCGTGCGTCGCGGCAACCGGCGCGATCTACCGCGAGGCAGGCGCCCGCTGGATGACGGCCGCCCTCGTCTGGACCACCGGCATCGCCTATGGCGCCTCGGTCATGGCCTACCAGTTGGCAACCTTCTCCGAAGCTCCGGCACGCGCCTCCGGCTGGATCGCCGGCGTGCTCGCCGTCTTCGCCCTCACCGTCATCGCCCTTCGGCGCAGCTCGGCACGGCAGCACCGACTGCCGGCGCTCGCCGCTGCGGGAGAACTCTGATGGCAAGCCTCTCCCAGTTGCGCGACCTCCTGCGCCGCCAGCAGAAGACATCGCTGCAGAGCCTCTCGCTGCAGAGCAGCAGCGAGGTCAGCGCCGTGGAAGCCATGCTGAGGGTCTGGGAACAGAAGGGGCGCGTGCGCCGCATCGCCCCGGCGGAGGCCGCCTGCGGCGGATGCGGCGGCTGCGTGCGCGGCTGTTCGCCGGCGCAGATCTTCTTCGAATGGGTGGGCGACTGAACGGAGGGCGACGGGAGCCGCCCAGCCGACCTCAGGCCTTCTGGCCGGGGAAAACCATGCTGGCGGTCAGGCCGCGCGAAGCGCCGCCTTCCGGGTTGGTGTCGGAAAGCTCCAGCCGTCCGCCATGCAGCGCCATGATCGCCTTGACCAGTGATAACCCCAGTCCGGTGCCCGGCTTGCTGCGGCTGGCGTCCAGACGGACGAAACGCTTCACCACCGCCTCACGCTTGTCGGCATCGATGCCGGGGCCATTGTCGGAGACCGACAGCTGCAGTGCCCCGCCGACCTTGGCAACCGTCACGACGATCTTCTGCTCGCCTTCGGCCGCGGCGCCATACTTGATGGCATTGTCGATCAGGTTGGACAAGGCCTGGCCGACCAGTTCGCGGTTGCCACGGACCGACAAGCCCGGGGCGATCCGTGTTTCCAGCTCCAGCCCCGCCTCTTCGGCCACCGGCTCGTAGAGTTCGGCACTGTCGGCAGCGATCGCCGAAAGGTCGATGTCGGAGAGTTCGGCGGCGATCGAGCCCGCCTCGACGCGGCTGATCATCAAAAGCGCGTTGAAGGTGCGGATCAGCTGGTCGGACTCGGTGATGATGCCTTCGAGCGCCGTGCGCCGTGCCTGCTCGTCGTTTTCCGCCAGCGCATCGGACGCCTTGTTTCGCAGGCGCGTCAGCGGCGTCTTCAGGTCGTGGGCGATATTGTCGGAAACCTGGCGCAGGCCCTCGTTCAGCTTCTCGATACGGCCGAGCATTTCGTTGAGCGACGAGGACAGCCGGTCGAATTCGTCGCCCGAACCGGAGACCGGAAGGCGCTGCGAAAGATCGCCCGCCATGATCTTCTTGCTCGCCGCCGAGACCCGGTCGATGCGTTTCAGCGCATTGCGGCCAATGGCGAACCAGATGATGACGGCGCCCAGCCCCATGATGGCGAGCGCCACCATCAGCGCCTGGCGCACCAGGAGACGCAGCTTGCTCGGCTCGCCGAGGTCGCGGCCGACCAGCACTCTGAGCTTGTTGTCGAGGAAGAAGACGTGGCCGGCCGCGATATGCCGCTGTACGTCGCCACTCTCGTTGTAGCGCTCGTAGCGGAACGGATGGTCGGTCCAGCCCTCCCGGTCGAACAATCCCGGCTCCACCGACGCGACGTTGCCGGCGAGGATCTCGCCGTTCGGGCCGGCGATGACGTAGAGATTGGCGCCCGGCTGGCGGGCGCGGCGTTCCATCAGCCCGAGCAGACGGTTGATGCCGCCGCGCTCGAAGGCGGTCTCGATCTCCTTGACCTCCTCCTTCAGCGTCTCGCGCGTCTGGACGTAAAGGATGCGTTCCGACAAGGCCGTCACATAGATGACGAGAAGCGCCGCGCAGAGCGCGAACAGCACGATGTAGAGAGCCGACAGCCGGACCGCGGTCGACTTGAAAAGAAGCTTGGCACGGGCGTTCATGTCGGGCTCAGGCCTCGTCCTTGATCATGTAGCCGGCGCCGCGCACCGTCTTCAGCAGCGGCTTGTCGAAATCCTTCTCGATCTTCGAGCGCAGCCGCGAGACATGCACGTCGATGACATTGGTCTGCGGGTCGAAGTGATAGTCCCAGACGTTTTCGAGCAGCATGGTGCGGGTCACCACCTGGCCGGCATTCTTCATCAGATACTCCAGCAGGCGGTATTCGCGCGGCTGCAGCAGGATCTCCTTGCCGGCGCGGCGAACCTCGTGCGACAGCCGGTCGAGCTCGAGATCGCCGACGCGATAGGCCATGTCCTGCTCGGGCTTGCCCTTGCGGCGCCCCAGCACCTCGACGCGCGCCAGGAGTTCGGAAAAGGCATAAGGCTTCGGCAGATAGTCGTCGCCGCCGGCGCGAAGGCCGGTGACCCGGTCGTCGACCTGGCCGAGCGCCGAGAGGATCAGCACCGGGGTGTCGACGCCGCGCTTGCGCAGTTCGCTGATGACGGAGAGGCCATCGCGGCGCGGCAGCATGCGGTCGACGACCATGACGTCATAGCCGTTCTCTGAGCCCATGAAGAGGCCGCTCTCGCCATCGCTGGCGTGGTCGGCGACAATTCCGGCTTCGCGGAAGGCCTTGGTGATATAGGCGGCGGCTTCGAGATCGTCTTCAATAACGAGTATTTTCATGTGCGGGACATTACCGCCGGCCCTGCCCTGCGCACAACCGGAATCGCCCGGCTGCGGCGCATCGCCCTGTCCGGTGTTCATGTTGGAGGCCCTTTCCTTCAAAAAAGAAAAGGGCGCCGCGTCGCCAAGGACCGCGGCGCCCCGATGGGGTCAGGCTTTCGCCGTCAGCCCTGGACGATCGGCAGGGCCACGAAGCGGCTGCCGTTCTCGGATTCGATCTGGAAGAGCGCCTTGGTGCGGCCGTCCTTCTTCGCCTGTTCGAGCACCTTCAGCACGTCGGCTGCGCTGGCGACCGCCTGGTTGTTGACCGAGGTGATCTTCTCGCCGGCCTTCATGCCCTTGTCGGCGGCATCCGAGTCCGGATCGACATCGATGATGGTCAGGCCCTTGCCGTCTTCGGCCGGAGAGACCGAGAGGCCCATGCCGGCCAGCGCCTGTTCGGTCGCCGGAGCCTGCGGCGTGTCGCCGTTCTGGCTTTCCGGACCGGCCATCGCCTGCTCGCTCGGCAGTTCGCCGAGTTCGACCTTGACGCTGGTCGCCTTGCCTTCGCGCCACAGCGACACGTCGACCGTGGTGCCCGGCTTGAACGCGGCGATGCGCTTGGCGAGATCGCGCGGATCCTTGACCGGCTCGCCGTTGACGGCGGTGACGACGTCACCCTGCTTGATGCCGGCCTTGCCGCCCGGCGAACCTTCCTGCGGGGCGACGACCAGAGCGCCGCTCGCTTCCGACAGGCCGAGCGAGTCGGCGATGTCCTGGGTCACGGGCTGGATCTGCACGCCGAGCCAGCCGCGTTCGACGGTGCCGCCATCCTTCAGCTTGGCGATGACGTCCTTGGCGACCGAGGCCGGGATGGCGAAGGCGATGCCGACATTGCCGCCCGACGGCGAGAAGATCGCGGTGTTGATGCCGACCACTTCGCCGGCCAGGTTGAAGTCCGGGCCACCCGAATTGCCGCGGTTCACGGCAGCGTCGATCTGGATGTAGTCGTCATAGGGGCCGGAGCCGATGTCGCGGCCGCGGGCCGAGATGATGCCGGCCGTTACCGTGCCGCCGAGACCGAACGGGTTACCGACGGCCACGACCCAGTCGCCGACGCGCATGTTCTCGTCCTCGGCAAAGCTGACATAGGTGAACTTCTGCTTCGGATTCTCGACCTTCAGCAGGGCGAGGTCGGTGCGGCTGTCCTTGCCGACCAGCTTGGCGTCGAGTTCCTTGCCGTCATTCATCACGATGGTGAAGGCGGCGCCGTCGTCGACGACGTGGTTGTTGGTGACGATGTAACCGTCCTCGGAGATGAAGAAGCCGGAGCCCTGCGAGGTCGGGCGCAGGCGGCCCTTGCCGTCGCCGCGGCCATGCGGCATGCGATCAGGCCCACGCTGGCCGAACTGCTCGCCATCCGGGCCGCCGAACTCCTTGAAGAAGCGCTTCAGCGGGTGATCGTCCGGCAGGTCTTCGAAACCGCGGCCGCCGAAGCCGAAGGAGAAATTGCTCTGGTCGGAGGTCTGCTCGACATTGGACTGCACGCGGACCGAGACGACGGCCGGCGACACGGCCTCGACCACGTCGGCGAAGCTCGGCACCTGGGCCGCCTCGACCTTGACGGGTTCGGCATAGGCGGGAACGGCGGCGAGTGGAAGCGCGCCGGCCAGCATGACCGCTGCAAGACCCGCGGCGGTCGAGTTCTTCAGGATGTTCTTCAAGTTGGAACTGCCGATTTGTGCGGACATGAATTCTACCTTCATCTGTTCTACTGACTGGAGCCGGGACGTCCGGCGGAAGCGGTGGATGATGAAGATATAGGGCACGTCACCTTACAGCGAACTGTACGGCAGATGAATTCTTCGTAATCTTTGGGGGTATTTTTCGACGGGCCGGCGGCTTACTCGTCGAGCAGCTTGCCGAGTTTCGCCTCTTCCTCGTCGGACAGCCTTTTCGGCTCCGGCCGGCTGCGGCCGCGGGCATAGACGATGGCGACCCCGAGCCCGATCACCAGCAGGAAAGCCGGCGCGCCCCACAGGATCAGCGTCTTGGCCGACAGCCGCGGCTTCAGCAGCACGAACTCGCCGTAACGCGACACGACATAGTTGATCACCTGCTCGTCGCTGTCGCCGGACACGATGCGCTCGCGCACCAGAAGGCGGAGGTCACGCGCCAGGTCGGCATTGGAATCGTCGATCGACTGGTTCTGGCAGACCATGCAGCGCAGATTGGCCGAAAGATCCCGCGCCCGCTGCTCCAGCTTCGGATCCGCCAGCCGCTCGCTCGGATCGACGGCGAGCGCCGGCAGGGGGGCGAGGAGGAAAAGAAGCAGAAGGAACGAACCCAAACCCCCTCTGGCCTGCCGGCCATCTCCCCCACAAGGGGGGAGAAGACGCGCGGCAAGGCTTCGCACCCACGTCGACAGCCGGCCGAGACGGAAAAGCCCCTCCCCCTTGTGGGGAGGGATTGGGGAGGTTTTTTTTCCTTTGAGAACAGCCGCCCTCATTCCGCCGCCTCCAGCGCCCCAGGTGCCGCCGTCTTGGCATGCCGCTTCGGCACGCCGACGCGCAGTCTGCGGTCGGAGAGCGATACGAAGCCGGCGACCATCATGATCAGTGCGCCGTACCAAATGCACAGGATGTAGGGCTTCCACCAGATGCGCACGACGATGCCGCCGTCGTCCATCATGTCGCCGAGCGAGACATAGAGCTGGCTGACGCCGAAGGTGCGGATGCCGGCTTCTGTCGTCGGCATGCGCCGCGCCGTGTAGAGCCGCTTCGAAGACCAGACGTCGCCTAGGTCGACGCCCGCCTCGCGGATGGTGAAGTGGCCGCGATCCTCGGTGAAGTTCGGGCCGACGGCCGACTTCATGCCGTCGAAGGTGATGGAATAGGCACCCGCCTCCACCGTCATGCCTGGCTTCATCTCGACCACGGTCTCGGTCTCGAAGGTGGTGACCGCGACGATGCCGAGCACGGTGACGCCGAGGCCGAAATGGGCGAGCGCCGTGCCGATCGCCGAGCGCGGCAGGCCGTTCAGGCGGCGCAAGGCCAGTCCCGTCGCCAGCTTGCCGAAGCCGGCGCGGTACCAGAGGTCGGAGAGCGCACCGAACACCAGGAAGAAGCCGGCGGCAAGCCCGAACACCGCCAGCACCGGTCCGCCGTTCTCGACATAGTAGAGCGCCACGGCGAGCACGAAGGCGATCCCGGCCGCCACATAGAGCCGCTGCATCGCCGCGTAGAGATCGCCGCGCTTCCAGGCGAGCATCGGCCCGAAGGGCACGGCGACCAGAAGCGGCGCCATCAACAGGCCGAAGGTCAGGTTGAAGAACGGCGCGCCGACCGAGATCTTCTCTCCGGTCAGGGTTTCCAGCAGCAGCGGATAGAGCGTGCCGATCAGCACGGTCGCCGTCGACACGGTCAGGATCAGGTTGTTGAGGACGAGCGCGCCCTCGCGCGAGATCGGATGGAAGAGACCGCCCGACTTGAGCAGCGGTGCGCGGAAGGCGAACAGCGCGAAGGCGCCGCCGATGAAGAATGTCAGGATGCCGAGGATGAAGATGCCGCGGCTCGGATCGGTGGCGAAGGCATGGACCGAGGTCAAGACGCCCGAGCGCACCAGGAAGGTGCCGAGCAGCGACAGCGAGAAGGTGAGGATGGCGAGCAGCACCGTCCAGATCTTCAGCGCGTCGCGCTTTTCCATGACCAGCGCCGAATGCAGCAGTGCCGTGCCCGCGAGCCAGGGCATGAAGGAAGCGTTTTCGACCGGATCCCAGAACCACCAGCCACCCCAGCCGAGTTCGTAATAGGCCCAGTAGGAGCCCATGGCGATGCCGGCGGTGAGGAAGGTCCAGGCGGCGAGCGTCCAGGGCCGCACCCAGCGCGCCCAGGCGGCGTCGATGCGGCCGTCGATCAGGGCGGCGATGGCAAAGGAGAAGCAGACGGAAAAGCCGACATAACCGAGATAGAGCAGCGGCGGATGGATGGCGAGCCCGACGTCCTGCAGGATCGGGTTCAGGTCCTTGCCCTCGGCCGGGATCGGCGACAGGCGGATGAACGGATTGGAGGTCAGCAGGATGAACAGCAGGAAGGCCGAGGAAATCCACGCCTGCACGGCCAGCACATTGGCCTTCAGCCGGTCCGGCAGGTTGGCGCCGAAGAAGGCGACGAGCGCGGAAAACAGGGTCAGGATCAGCAGCCAGAGCATCATCGAGCCTTCGTGATTGCCCCAGACCGCGGAGTAGCGATAGATCGCCGGCATCATCGAATGGGAGTTCTCCCAGACGTTCTGCACCGAGAAGTCGGAGACCACATAGGCCCAGGTCAGCGCTGAGAAGGAGAAGGCGACCAGCAGGAATTGTGCCATGGTCCCGGTCACGGCGACCGCCATCAGGGCCGCGTCGCCGCGCTTGGCGCCGATGACAGGCAGGATGGCGATGATGATCGATGCGGCCAGCGCCAGCACCAGGGCATAGTGGCCGAGTTCGATGATCATTGGGTCTTTTCCTCCTGCCAGACGCCGTCCTTCTTCAGACGGTCGGCGACTTCCTTCGGCATGTAGTTCTCGTCATGCTTGGCCAGCACGCTGTCGGCGTTGAATACGGTGCTGCCGGCCTCGAACTTGCCCTCGGTCACGACGCCCTGCCCCTCGCGGAACAGGTCCGGCAGGATGCCGACATAGGTGACGGGAACGGTGGCGGTGCCGTCGGTCACGGAGAACTTGACCGTCGAGCCCTCGCCGCGCACCACCGATCCCTCCTCGACGAGGCCGCCGAGGCGGATGCGGGTGTCGGGGCCGACCGCCGTCTTTTCCAGATCGGCGGGCATGTAGAAATAGGCGACGGACTGGCCGAAGGCGAACATCACCAGGAGAACTGCGGCGATGATGAAGCTCATGCCGCCGGCGATCACGGCCAGTCGTTTCTGCTTGCGGGTCATTTCAAAGCCTCCTCCACCGGCAGGCCGAACTCGCGGCCGACGCCGATCAATTGCTTGCCCTGAACCTCTTCGGGCGGGAAGGCGACCAGCGCCGACTTCAGCGCGGCGATCGCCTTGTCCGGCTCGTTCAGCATCGCATAGGAGCGAACGAGACGCATCCAGCCTTCGAAATTGTTCGGGTCCTGTTTCAGCTTGGCATCCAGCCCCTCGACCATGCCGCGGATCATCGCATTGCGATCGGTCGCGGACATGCCTGCCGCCGCCTCAACGTCGCCGGCGGTCGGGCCGCCCGGCGCCTTGGACGCCTCGGCCGGCATGCCGGCCACCGGGGCTCCGCCGGAATTGGCGGCAATATGCTGCTGCACCAGCGGCAGCCACGGCGCATCGGCCGGGGAATCCTTGGCGAGTGCCTGGAAGTCGGCGAGCGCCTCCGGCCTCTTGCCGCCCTGTTCGAGCGACAGCGCCAGGTAGAACCGCGCCCGCGGGTCCTTGGCATCGAGGCGGAGCGCCTCTTCGAAGGCGGCGCGCGCGTCGTCGGTGACGATGCCGTCGTTTCCGGCCATCAGCACTTCGCCGAGCCCGTTCATCCGCGCCGGGTTCGTGCCCTGCAGGCGGATCGCGTTGCGAAAGGCGAGTTCGGCGTCGCCGAGACGCTGCATCTTGAAATAGATCGGCGCCAGCACGTCCCAGCCGGAGCCATCATTGGGGTTTTCCGCCAGATGGCGTTCGACCTTGGCGACCAGCAGTTCGATATTGTTGCCGGGGTTCTCGAGCCGCGCGGCGAGCGGCGCCGCCGGCATGTCGGGGCTGCCCGTCTTCAGGTAGAGCCCAAGCGCGATGGCGGGCAGACAGAGGATGATGAAGGCTTGCGACAGCGCGTTCAGGCCCTTGGCCCTCGCCGCATCGACGGTCTTCGTCCCCTCGCCCGACATCGCCAGCAGACGGCGGCCGATTTCGGCGCGGGCATAGCCGGCATCCTCGGTGGAGATCAGCCCGGCGGCCTTGTCACGCTCGAGTTCCTTGAGCTGGTCGCGGTAGACGGCGGCTTCGCCGACATCGTCCACAGGCGCGGGCGACGCCCCTTTGAGGAGCGGCAACAGGAGGGCGACGGCAACCGCCACCGTCAGCAAGGCAGATACGATCCAGAACAACATGATGCCCAATTACTTCAAGCCGAGGCTCTGCGCCACAAACAAACGGCGGATGACGCAAAGTTGAGGCGTTTGGCCGCAAGCCGATCCGTAGGTGAGCAGCTGACCCTCAGCCTTGACTTACGTCAAGGGCGTCCAGGTGCCGTTCGAATTGCGGCAGGCCGCACCCCGCGCCTCGATCTGCCGGCCCTTGTCGTTCAGCTTGTGGACATACTGGCGGCAGTTCTGCTGGCCGACCTGATAGGGAGCGGCGGCAACCACCTGGCCGCTGACATTCTGGCCGGCCCAGGCGACCGGCTGGAAGCCCGGTGCCGCCTCGAGCGCCCGGTATTCGGCTTCGAGCGCGCGCTGCAATTCGCTGTCCGACAGCTTCACGCCGGTGCGCGCAACGATGCCGCCCTGCAGCGCAGAGATGTAGAGCGCCGAGGGATTGGGCTTGCCCGAGGACAGGAGCCCGCCCTTCGACCCGCCGCTCGTCGTGCAGGCGGAAAGTGCGAATGCGGCCAGCGCAATCACTGCCGCGCCCCGAAAGCGGGAAACACCCATAGGAACAGCCCCAGTCCCGTCATCGGAACGATAGATCATCACGTCTGTCCTTGCTCTGCTGCGGCACCCACATGGCATCTTTATGGCCGCCATTGTTTTTTCACAACAAAATTGATTACGCAGTGTCCCGCGTCACAGCCGGCAACACAAGAGCCGCCTTGAGGCCGCCGATCGGCGCGCGCGACAGGCCGAAGGCCCCCTGATATTCGCTGGAAATTTCCTTGACGATCGACAGGCCGAGCCCGGTGCCGGGCTTGCTCTCGTCCAGCCGCTTGCCGCGCTTCAGCGCCTCACCGATCTGCTCCGGCGCCAGCCCCGGACCGTCGTCCTCGACCGTCACCTCGATCCAGCCGCGGCGCGCGCCCTCGCCCGCCGTCTCCGGTTCGTGCGCCGCCGGCGTCGCCATGACGTCGACGCGGGTCCGCGCAAACCGCGCCGCGTTCTCCAGAAGGTTGCCGACCGTTTCCTCGACGTCCTGCTGTTCCATGGCGAAGGCAAGGCCCGGCGCCACGTCGAGCGTGAAGTCGATCTGCGGATTGAGCCGCCGCATCACCCGCACCAGCCGCTCCATCACCGGTTCCGCCTCGCAACGCGCCAGCACCGAATCGCGCTGGGCGGCGATGCGGGCACGGTTGAGATAGCTCGCCACCTGCGCCTGCATGGCCTCCGCCTGGCTGCGCACCACCTCGGCCTGCGCCTTGTCGAGCCCCCGAGCTTCGTTGAGCAGTACGGCGATCGGCGTCTTCAAGGAATGGGCGAGATTGCCGACCTGCATGCGCGCCCGCTCGACGATGCGCCGGTTGCTCTCGATCAGCGCGTTGATCTCGTTGGCCAGCGGCTGGATCTCGCGGGGATAGTCGCCCTCGATCCGCTCGGCCTCGCCGCCGCGGATCTTCTCCAGCGCCCGGCGCGCCCGGTCGAGCGGCTTCAGGCCGTAGAGAATGGCAAGGCCGTTGACCACCAGGCCGCCGAAGCCGAACAGCGCGAGACCGGCATAGAGCCTTGTGGAGAAGAAGCTGATCTCCTCCTCGACGACGTTGAGATTGCCGGAAACGCGAAACCGCGCCGCCCGGTCGCCGCCGTCGAGCACGACTTCGGTTTCGGCGACCAGAAGCTTGTTCCCGACCGCATCGACCATCGGATAGAAGCGCTCGTAATGCTCGTCAAACGGCACCTGTTCGAGGCTCGGAACGGCGAGTTCGGCCATGCCGAGCGAGGTCGAGGCAAGGGGGGCGGCGGCGAAGTCGCCGAGCGGCTCGACCAGCCAGTACCAGCCGGTCTCCGGCTGGGAAAAACGCAGGTCGCCGAGTTCCGGGCTGCCGGACAGGCTGTCGCCATCGCCGATCGAGACGGAATTGATGACGTTGTAGAGCTGGGCGCGCAGGAGATTGTTGAAGCCGCGCTCCACCCCCTGGCGATAGAAAGCCGAGATCACCAGCGCGATGGTGACGAGCGAGGCCGCGGACCACAGCGTGGCCAGAAGCAGCACGCGGACGGTCAGCGACCGGGAGACGGGAATCATTTCGCCTCTTGCGGGGCTTGGATGCGATAGCCGAGGCCGCGCACGGTTTCAATCATGTCGATGCCGATCTTCTTGCGCAGCCGGCCAACGAAGACTTCGATCGTGTTGGAATCACGGTCGAAATCCTGATCGTAGAGATGCTCGACCAGCTCGGTGCGCGACACCACCTCGCCCATGTGATGCATGAGGTAAGACAGGAGCCGGTATTCGTGCGAGGTGAGCTTCAGCGCCTTGCCGTCGACGGTGGCCTTGGAACTCTTGGTGTCGAGCCGGACCGGGCCGCAGGTGATCTCGGAGGATGCGTGTCCGGCCGCGCGGCGGATCAGTGCCCTTATGCGGGCCAGCACTTCCTCAAGATGGAAGGGTTTGGCGACATAGTCGTCGGCGCCGGCGTCGATGCCGGCGACCTTGTCGCTCCAGCGGTCGCGGGCGGTCAGCAGCAGGACCGGCATGACGCGGCCGGCGGTGCGCCACTTTTCCAGCACCGTGATGCCGTCCATTTCCGGCAGGCCGATGTCGAGGATGACGGCGTCATAGGGCTCGGTATCGCCGAGAAAATGGCCTTCCTCGCCGTCGAAAGCCTTGTCGACGACGTAACCGGCCTCCTGCAGCGCTTCGACAAGCTGCCGGTTGAGGTTGACATCGTCCTCGACGACCAGAATGCGCATCTATCCCGCCCCTCTTCGAAAGACCGTGCGCCGCAACCCGGGGGCCGCGGCGAAAATCAGCTGGAAACCCGCATGGTGACCTTGCGCGGGCGTTCGTTTCCACTGCCCGGAATCAGGACCGTGATGACACATTCATTGCCGGATTGGCGCACGGAGAGCAACTGGCCGCCGACTTCCTCGACAGCCCGGTAGGCGGCACTGCGGCAGTCGACGCCGCCGTCCGAGCCGCCATTGTCGCCGCTCTGCGCCTGGGCCAGCACGATCGGTCCCGTCATGGCACCGATGCCGAGGCTGTCCGGTACAGGCGAAGCCGCCATTCCGGCCGCCAGGCCCGCGATGATCATGATCGATGCCATTGCTTTTTCTTCCGCACAACTTGAACTCTTGCTGACTATCTATCGCATGCCTTCTGAATGGCAAATGAATGCTCGTCTCAATTGCTCCCTGCGCCGGGACCGATGGACCGCGTCGCCTTGATGCGCCCATAGATCGCCAGCACCCCGCCCAACGCACCGGCGAGCGTTGCCAGAGCATCGGCGAGGTCGGCCTGTTCGGCAAGCCCCATTTCGACACCCACATGCCTCAGAAGCGGCGCCGCCATCGCAATCACCGCGCCCCACACGGTCTTCGACTGATACCACTGCTTCACCTCGAGCATCTCGCTCTCCCTTTTTCTGGATTTTTGATGGACATGGATGGGTGGGGAATGTTCGTGTGGCAGCGTCCGCAGCATTTTCGCCAACAGAGCCCGCACTTCGCCCCCAGCAGTCTCTGGCGACTGGCGTCCGCTACGCTGATCGGCATGTCGTTCGGGTACAGACGTGTGTCTGCCCACGCTTCGCCCTCGCAGATGGGGAACGAATTGCCCCTCACCCTGACCCTCTCCCCGCAGGCGGGGAGAGGGGACAGCCGGCGCGGTGCCGCTTGTCCCTTCTCCCCATTAGCGGGGGTGAGGAATGGTCGGCGCAGCCGACGAAACGATCCAGTGAATCGTTTCGAATGACGAACGCCCTGAGCCCAAGCGAAGGGCCGGCAAAGGTGCCGGCAGGCGGATGAGGGGCAGTCATCGCAGACCGGGTGGACCGACGTTCGGCGCGAAGAAACGCAAAAGCCCGCACCCTCACCGCACCACCAGTTGCGCCTCGCTCGCAATCCCTTCGGCCACGCGCCCCAACTGGCGCACCCGCACGCGAAAACTCCCCTGCAATCCGCCGAAGTCCGAAAGCTCCAGCGCCTGCGGATAGACGAACCGCGCCTCGCCGATCTCGACCGACCGCCGCACCGCCGTCCCGTCGAGGATCTCCAGCCGATAGGCCTCGGCCGATTCGTCGAGCGGCACCTCGGCCGGCAGCCAGCTGTCGCCGTCGACCCGGGACCTGCGGATCCAGGAGAACTCAACCGCGCCGCCGGCCATCCGCCGCGCGCCGAGATGCACCGGCGACAGCGGCGTCTGCGCCCGCACCCCGCCGGCAAAGGCGCCAAGGGCGGCCGGCGTCGCGGCCATGCCGATCGGCTCGGCGATATAGTCGAGCGAAAGCCCGGTCTCTTCCGCCGTCAGCCCGAGCGGCCGCACCACCGCGTCGAGCAGCACGACGGCGGCGCCGGCATCCGCCCCGGCCGCCATCGCATCCTCGGTGCCGGCGAGGCCACGCAGCAGCGTCGACAGCCGCCAGCGCCCCGCCGAAATCTCCTCCGCACCGGCAAAGCCGATCACTTCCCAGGCACCGGATCGCGTCCGCAACGCCAGCCGGTTCTCCCCGTTCAGCACCGAAAGCTCGGTTGCTGCGGCAAAGCTGCCGAAGAACAGCTCCACCTCCAGCGTCCTCGACCGGTCGAACCGTCCCGACACGCCGCCGGCAAGCGGCGCGGCCAGCCGGCCGATCGTCGCCGGACGGTCGAGCGTGAGGCGCGGGCGAAAGGCGCCCTCGTCCCCCGATGACGAGATCGACAAACGCCGCCACGGTCGCGTCAGCCCCGCCACGCAGGCGAAATCCGTCGCCTCGCCCGCCGCATGACGTGGCAGATCCATCAGAAGAACGACCGGTTCGAAGCCGACCGAGCCCGGCCGGTCCGGCGTGCGCCCCGTCCCCTCCGTCACCGGCGTGGTCGAAACCGCGGCCGCCACCTCGCGGAGCGACAGCCGCCGCGCCAGCCCGTCGTCGATCTCGCCGACCAGAAACCGCCCCTCCGGCCCCTCGGACAGCGAAAGCACATCGCCCGGCTGGACGGAAAGCTCAGCAGGGCCTAGCGAAAACTCCAGCCGCCGCCGACCGATGCGATGGTCGCGCAACATGCCTTCGGCGAGCGACAGGGCCGTCTCCTCCGCCATCACGGCCGGCAGGTCGCGCGCCATCTGACGCTCGGTCGCCGCCTCGATCCGCCGCGAGCGGGCCGAGGCCTCGCCATAGTCGCTGGCCGGGTCGAAGTAGGTGATCGAAGCTTCGGCGGCAAAATCGCTGTCATGGCCGCGCGTTTCGCGCCACAGCGGCTCGCCCTCGAGGTCGACCAGCACCTCCACCGTCCGTGCGGGCAGGCTCGCCGCCAGGCGCGAGCGGAACTTGAGCCTTGCCCCATCCTCGACGATGTCGATCAGGAAACTCTCCGCCAGCGGCTCGATCAGGCTGCGCGCCGAGGCGAGGTCGCCCTGCACATAGCCCATGAGGTCGCCGCTCACCTCCGACACGTCGTAGTCGGCAAAACCATGATCCTCGAGCACGGCTGCGAGCACATCGGCGAGCGTTCCCGCCCCCAGCCGCCCGTTCAGCCAGTGGCCGGTGCGCCAGTTCGTACCGTCGGCCCAGAGATCGAGATCCTGCGGAAAGGCCGGCTGCGGTCGAGCATCCCAGGTCCACAGGAAGACCTGCCCCGCATCGACCATGCCCGCCGGCGCCGCGCCACCCTGCCAATGCCCAAGATGCGCTTCGAGAAACCGCCGCTGCTGGCTGTCGGAGCGCGCGCCGCTCGAGAAATGGGGCAGCGCGCTTTCCGCCGATTTCGGATCACCGAACACGTTCGGCTGGTTCGCCCCCTTGTCGACCGCGGCGCAACCGAGCTCGGTGAACCAGACCGGCTTCATCCCCGGCGTCCAGGCCGTCGGGCTTGCCCGTTCCGCCCCGCCGACCCGGTCGAAGTGGAGATTGCCCCACCAGCCTTCGATATCCTTGAAACGAAACACCCAGGGCTTGCCAGCCAGCCCGTCGCTGATCGGCGAGCGGACACGCGCCGCCCGGTCGGATTCGCTCGCATAATACCAGTCGAAGCCTTCGCCCGCCGCGATCTGACGGGCCATCGCCTCGCCGTCGTCGGAGAGCCGGAACCCGTCCGGATTGGCGTTTTCCAGGTCCGCGTCCCGCCAGTCGGAGAGCGGCATGTAGTTGTCGATGCCCACCGCGTCGATCGCAGGATGCCCCCAGAGCGGGTCGAGGTGAAAGAACACGTCACCCGAGCCATCCGCCGGATGATGCCCGGAATATTCGCTCCAGTCGGCGCCATAGGTGATCTTCGTCGAGGCCCCAAGGATCCCCCGCACGTCCGCCGCCAGATCCGCCAGCGCCGCCACGAAGGGAAAGCCATCGGCCGCATCGCGGAGCATGGTCAGCCCGCGCAGTTCCGAACCGATCAGGAAGGCGTCCACCCCGCCCGCCGCCTCAGCCAGCAGCGCATAATGCAGCACCATGCGACGATAGCCCTCGTCGCTGCCTTGATACGAAACCGTGGTGCCGGATACGTCGAAATCGCCGGCCTCGGCCGTCCCGCAGAAGGCCGCGATCGCCGCCGGGATCGCCGCCGACCGGTCGGGCGAGCCCGGCCGTCCCGGCGCCGGATGACAGGTGATCCGCCCGCGCCAGGGATAGGCCGCCTGCTCCGCCCCGCCATAGGGATCGGGCAGGCCATTGCCGGTCGGAATATCCATCATGACGAAGGGATAGAGCACCACCTTCAGCCCGCGCGCCTTGAGGTCGGTAATCGCCTCGACCACGCTTCGATCGTCCGGCGTGCCGCCATAGGCCGGGCCGCCGTCGTGGCGGCTGACCCGATAGGCGGCATCGCGCGTCACGCCCGACACGCGCCAGTCCCGGCTCTCGTTGCGGCTCGCCACCTCGACGCCCGGCACCACCCGGCATTCGCCGGCGCGCAGATCGGTGCCGAACCAGGACACAACCAGCGCGACAGTCTCGAGATTCGGGCAGAGCGCCTGCAGCTCGTCGATCGACGCCTGCCAGTCGGTATGGGCGACCAGCGTGTTGCGGTTGAGAATGCGCGAGGCGCCTTCGCCGGTCCGTTCCCGGACCTGCACCGTCGCATAGCCATGTTCGGTCGAGCCGGGAATGACGGTCACCGCCTTCACCATGCCCTCCAGCCGTCCCACGGGCCGGATCACCTCGAACTGCAGCAGCGGAATACGATTGCCGAAATCGTCGAGCGGCAGACGCTCGAACACCACGTAGGAGAGCCCGCGATAGGCCGGCGCGTTGTCCGCCCCCTGCTTCGCCTCGATCAGCGGATCGGGCAACTGGTCCTCCGTCCCGGGATAGAAGCGCATCTCGATCTCGGTCAGGTCGATCTCCTGGCCGTCGGCCCAGACCCGCCGGACCAGCGCCACTTCCCCCTCGCAAAGGCTGACCGCCAGATTGGCGAAATAGCGATAGGTCTTCACCCGCGTGCCGGTCGCCTTGGCGCCGGTCCGCTCGCTTGTCGCCTCCTCCTCGAAGCGCGTCGCCCAGATCAGCGTGCCGCCGAGCCGCGCCGTGCCGTAGAGCCTCGGGATCGCCGCCCCCTCGGCCGCCCCCGGCAGTCTGGCCGCCGAGAGCCTTGCGCCCGACAGCGTCGTGCCGCCGCCGATCAGCGCCCGGTCGAGCATGTTGCCGGCCAGCGCCCCCGCCGCCCGGCCGATGACGGCGCCGAGCGGCCCGAACACCGAGCCCAGCGCCGCACCCGCGGCCTGGAAGAGGATTGTCGCCATGGATACCCCTTGCGGCACCCGTCTGGATGCTCGCCTAGATTGTGATAGGATGTGGAGGTTCGGGAGCAAAAGCAGCAGGCGCCGTACCAGCCGGCGCGTCGGCGAAGACGGGCTCCGCCGACCGTGGCAAAGGCCTTGCTCTCGAATGTGGAGGTAGTGCTATGAGGTCTCGGCCAATTGGCATTACGCTGATCTTGAGGATAACCCGGACGGGCTGGTCGATCGCCGTCCGGGTCAATATCAAGAGCTAGCAAACGCTGGGCGAGGTGTCCGCCTCGCCCAGCACTCCAGCAAGATACGGCAAAACCCGCCGTTTTTCAAGAAATCTCAGGGAACCGGTAGATCCCGGCAATCCGTCTGCGCCAGGCCGGCACCAGCGCCGAGCGGATCACCGCCGCCTGCTCATAGGCGTGTATGAAGGCGTCGGCGCCGACCAGAATGCCGGCATGTTTGGCGGCAAATTGCGGGCGAAAGCGGAAGACCAGCAGATCACCCGGCCGCGCCGCGGCAAAGCCCGTCACCACCGCACAATGCCGCCCCGCCGCGTCGAGCAACCGATCCTGCCCGCCGCGCTCCGCCCAGTCTGCCGCATAGGGCGCCACCATCTCCGGCTCCGCCCCATAGATCTCCCGCCATATCCCCCGCACCAACCCGAGACAGTCGCACCCGACACCCTTCGTCGACCCCTGATGCCGATAGGGCGTACCGATCCACTGCCCGGCGATCACGACCACGCGATTTCCGATGGCGGCCATGGGTCTTACTCCTGGATATGAGATCAATAGCGACTGTGGCAGCGCGACCAATTTGGTGGCAGAGCGCCGGCGGCACCTCTTCTCCCCTTGTGGGAGAAGAAGCGAAATCGAGGGCTTAGCCGAAGGCCAACCCTCAGATTTCGCAGATGAGGGGGATGGATGGGGTTTCATCGGCGCCCCCTCACCTGCAATTTCTAGCACTTGGCTTGCGCCAAGACGCTGAAATTGCTTCCTCTCCCACAATGGGAGAGGAGCCCGTACCCGCAGCCCCCTCACTCGAACAGCGCCGTCCCGTCATGCGTGCTCTCGCCCTTCACATAGGAATAGGCGAAATCGCTGCCCGGCATATGCGGGAATCCCCGGAAATTGACGGCGTTGGCGAACCGATCGCGGCAGGTCGAAAACCCCTTGTCGCAGCCGACCGTCACCGTCACCGCATCGCCGACCGCCGCCACGCTCTCCAGCGGCAGCCACAGCGTCAGCCGCGTGCCGCCGGATACCGCGACATTGCCGTCGATCTCCGCCGCCAGCCCCTCGTTCACACCCGCGTCGAACCGCAGCGTGCCGAGCCGGAAATGCCCGTCGGCAAACCCGCCGAGCCCGGACACCACGATCCGGTCCCGCCCCTCGACCGCCGTCACCAAACCCGAGGCCCGTCGCCCCGCAGCCGAAAGATCCACCCGGCAGCGTCCGTCGCCCAGGCTCGCATCGCAACGCCGGCCATAGATCCGCCCCTGCTCCTGCGACAGACGGTGGGCAAAACTCCGCAGCTCCGCCGCAAAGGCCCCGCCCGCCCGCGACACCTCGCCGATCTCCTGCACCTTCATCAGCAGATGCTGCTCTTCCGGCGCCTGCCAGTTGACGGTGAAGACCTCGACCCGCGCGCCGTCATAGCGCCCGGCCGCCAGGTCTTGTTCGCTGATGACCGCGCTGGAAAAGCCGCCCGACACCTCCGCGCCGGGCGCCGCCAGGCCGTTCGCCGCCCGCGCCTCCGTCCCGGCAAAGCCGCTCGCGGCGAGAAACACCGTGCCGGCAAAGGTCAGGTTGCGGTCGTGTTCGGTGAAGCCGAGCACCAGACCGTCACGCCGCGTCACCCGCCAGCAGCGGCAGAGGGTGGTCGCATCACCGGAGAGATGGGCGGCCAATGCGTCGGGTATCTTTTTCACGGCAGGATCTCCACCAGCGGAATGGCCGGAATGCGCCCGGCCCGGAACGCCTCGAGGTTGACGTCGATGCGGTCGGTGTCGAAGCGCACCGGAACGTCGAATTCGAACCCGGCCTGCACCAGCGCGCCGGAGGTCGGAATATATTCCTCGGCAATCGTCACGACGCCGGTGGCCGCATCGCAGGCGAAACCGGTCCCCGGCAGTTCCACTCCGTCGACCGCGACCGTGACGGTGCCGGCCACAGGTTTCAAGATCTCGCGCCGCCATTCCCCGCCGGCATCGCCATAGGTCTTGGCCAGCCGGAACGTCGCCGTCGCTCCGTCGCCCGTGCCGATCGCCTGGTCGAAGGGCGACACCGTCTCGCCCGGCCCGCAGGATTTTCCGTCGAGCGGATCGCGAAAGCGAAAACCGTAGAGCTGCCCGCCGCGCGCCTCGAAGAAGGCGACGACCGCGTAGAGATCGTCCACCGCCCTAAGCCCCGAGCCCGCATCATAGACCCGCCGCGAATTGCGCCAGCGCGCATTGCGCGCCTCGCGCCCGTTGGTCAGGTCGACGATGTCGGTCAACCGCTTCGGCCCGCCGCTGGTCGACAGCGACAGGCGCAGCGGAAAGCGCACCTCGTGAAAACCGTTGCTCATGGCTTGGATCCTTTTCGACAGGCGGGAGAGAAGGCAGGCGTCGGGCGAAGCGTCCGCAACTATCGCGCCGCAAAAAAGGCGCTGTCAGAGATGCCGCCGCCCGCGCCTGACGCTGCGCGCCAGCATGGCGGTGATCTGGCCTTCGCTGCGGGCAAAGCTTGCCGCGTCGCTCGCCGTCACATGGAAATTGATCTGCGTCGTTGCCCCGCTGCCGCCGGCCGCCACGCCGAGCGACCCGTCCGAGCCGCGCTTCAAGGGCAGAATGCCCTCGGCCCCAGCCTCGCCCATCAGCCCCAGATCGCCGCCGAGCGGAAAATAGGTCGGCGCCGACACCACGCCGCCCGCGGCAAACGGCGTCACCCGCCCCGGCACGCCGCCTGTCGCAAAGGGCATGATTGCCCCGAACCCGGCCGTCAGACCGGAGACCAGGCCGGTCAGCGCATTGCCCATCAACCCCTCGATCGGCTTCAGCCCGGCCGACAGCGCAATGTCGGCGAGCCGCGTACCCACCGATTTCAGCGTATCCTCCAGCCCCTTGCCCCCCACCGTCGCCCCCTTCAACGCTGAAGTCAGCGCCGCGCCAAAGCTCCGCGACCGCCCCTCCAGCTCGTCCAGAACTTTCAGCGCCTCGCCCGCATCGAGATCGAGGGACAGCGCAATCATCTCGTCATCGGCCATGGAAAATTCCTTCCTGTCACCGTTGTGTTTCCTCTTTTCCCGCGTCGGGCAGTGAGAAAGGTGGCGCACAGTGCCGGTGGGGAGCGAAGCCCCACGCCGCCAGCCATTCGCTGCCTTCAGCGACAAGACTGCCCCGCAGCCTGCCCGGCCGGGGTCGAGCCACGTGTCTCGACCCGTCTTTCGGACGACCGCATGCGGGGAGAGGGAAACGCGTCGTTGCCCCCTCATCCTGAGGTGCCCCGCAGGGGCCTCGAAGGATCAAGGCCGCCCACGCCGCCGCACGTCCTTCTCCCCGTTCACGGGGGTGAGGAATGGTCGGCGAAGCCGACGAAACGATCCGGTGAATCGTTTCGAATGACGAACGCTCTGAGCCCAAGCGAAGGGCAGGCAAGGCGCCGGCACGCGGATGAGGGGCAGGCCTGGCCCCTTCGAGGGTCGCTACGCTCCCACCTCAGGGTGAGGGGCCGGCGTCGCCCGCAGCCCGATCTCCCCCTTGCGGGGGAGATGTCACGCAGTGACAGAGGGGGGGGAACCTCCATCCGCCACGTCCGGATAGTCCCGCATCAAACCCTCCAGCCCCGCCCGCGAAAGCCGGACCGACCGCGGCGCGAACGCCCCGGCCATGGCGGCAAACTCGACGAGGCTCAAACCCCAGAACAGACTTGGAGGAAGCCGCAGACGGCAGAGCCCGGCATCGAGCACCGCCTCCCAGGGGAAGGCGCGGACCGTCGCCGGTTCGCCGCCTGCGGCCCTCAAGGGTCCGGCATACCCGCCCCGCCTCCAGGCTCATGGTCCGGCGCAAAGGTCACGACCAGCAGGTCGCGCACCACCGCCGCCGCCCCGGTGATCCCGCCCTCGACCGTCATCTCCGCCAGGTCCTCGTCGCGCAGCCGGTTGCCGCCGCCGCGCAGGCCCGCCCCGAGGATGCGCATCAGATCGCTAGCCTTCAGCCGGCCTGCGGCAAAGCGCTGGCCGAGATCCGCCAGGCTTTCCGCCCCGAAGGCCGTCTCCAGTTCGGCGAGCGCGCCGAGCGTCAGGCAAAGGATCCGGCGCTCCCCGCCGATCACCGCCTCCACCTCGCCGCGCCGCCGGTTGGCGCGACCCAGCGCGCCGAAGTCCTCGCCCCCGCCGCGCATCAGAGCGCCGCGAAGGAAAGCGCGCCGGCCGATTCCAGCGCGATCTCGAAGGTCAGCTCGCCGTCATGCGAACCGGCATATTCGAGCGCGGTCACCTGGAACGGCCCGCTCACCGTGCCGAAATCCGGGATCACCACCTGCCAGGCGAGAATGTCGCCGGCAAAGAAGGCGCTGCGCACCCGCGCGTCGGAGGCCTGGTCCTTGAACAGGCCAGCGCCCGAGAGTGCCGCGCGCTGAACGCCTGCCCCGCCTAAAAGCTCGCGCCAGCGCCCAACGCTCTCGGCATCGGTCACATCGACGGTCTGGGCGTTGAAGGAAAGCCGCTTGGAGCGCAGCCCCGCCACCGTGACGAAGCCGGCCCCGTCATGGACCTTCAAAAGCAGGTCCTTGCCCTTCTGTGCCACCATGTCGAAATCCTCTTCTTCTAAACGAGATTGTTCCGTTTTTGCCAATCGAGACCGGCGGGGTCGCCCTTCTCCCCGCGCGAGGTGGTGAGGAATGGGCGGCGAAGCCGACGAAACGATCCAGTCAATCGTTTCGAATGACGAACGTCCTTAAGCCCAGGCGAAGGGCTGGCAGAGGTGCCGGCAGGCGGTTGAGGGGCGACGCCGGAGCCAACCCCCTCATTCCACCACCGCGCGAAAGACCAACTCGGCGACGAAGAACCCGGTCTTTGCCTCGCGGCGGCTGACCGTCCGGCGGTGGCGAAGGCTCACCAGCGCGCGGCCCGCCAAAGCCAGCGCCGCGTCGTCCAGCAAGCCGCGCACGGTCTCGCCGATCACTTCCGCCTCGCGCCGCCCCTTGGCCGACCAGGCCTCGAGCGTCAGCAGGATTTCGAGACCCGCCTCGCTGGCCGTCGAAAAATCGCGGCACTCGACCGCCGAAAGCACCAGCGCCGGCAGGTCGAGCCGGTCGGCCCTGCGGTCGCGCATGCCGCCCGCGCCGATCAGGGCGGCAAGCCCGGCATCACCGACCAGCCGCGCCTGAATGGCGGCTAGAAACTCGTTCACGGCACTGCTCATGGCCTGCCCTCGCTTTCTTTGACGTCGCTGCGGGCTTTCGCGACGGACGCGCCGCCGCCCGCCACGGGCGCACCCGGCGTCTGCCCGGCCGCCCGCTGCTCAGTTTGTCGGGCGACCCGCCGCATCACCTCGCCCGCCAGAGCGCGTCGCAGCGCCAGCCCCAGATCCTCGCCCGTCCGCGCCATGGACGCCCGTATCCTGGTCTTCATCGCCCCTCCTCCCGGCACCTGCAGACGAGATAGCGCCCGGTTTCGTCGGGATCGCGTACGCTCTCGATGGCGAAGCGCCGCGTGCCCTTGATCAGCCGCATGCCCGCCGCCACATCGGCGCGGAAACGCAGCCAGACATGGTGCAAGACGATCACCCGCCCCGCAGCTGCCACCTCCTCGACATCGGCCGTGAGCGGCTCGATCCGCGCCCAGAGATCGGCGACGGTCTCGAAGCCGACGGTTGCGCCGCCCTGCCCGTCCGGGCTTTCCACCGGCCGCTCCAGCCTCAGCCGGGCGGAGAGCGCCCCGGGGTCGAAATCGACGAGCCCCATGGTCAGAGCCCCCTTCGGCAAAAGGGTCCGATCAGCCGGTCATAGCCGGGCGGCACCGCCGCCGGCTGCGCCGCGACCGGGACAGCCCCGCGGAGCGAGAACATCGCCGCCACATGCAACAGCATCGCCCGCTTCAGCGTGTCGGGCACATCCGCGCCGCTCGGCCCGAAGCCGGCGACGAAATCGATCTCGATGCCGTTGAGCGTCCGCCCGGGTGCGGGCGGATCGCGCAGCCACAGCCGCGCCGGCCGCGCCTCGCCGTCCAGCAGATGGTCGGCCAGCGACACGGCGGCAGGACTGCCCTCGCCGTCATAGACGGTCACGCCCGTCACTTCGCGCACCGGCCCGCATCCGATGCGGATCACCCCGTCCGCCGGCCAGTCATCGAGGCAGAGGCGAAAGGGGCGCGAGATTAGCACCAGCCCGGTCTCGCGCTCGACATGCTCGCGCGCCACCGTGATCAGCTGCCCGATCAGCGCATCCTCGTCATTGCCGTCCACGCGCAGATGCGCCTTGGCCTCCGCCAGCGTCACCGCCTCGGCCGCCGCGGGCGCCGTCGGAAATAGGGTCATGAAAGTCTCCTGGGATTGAACTGAAAAAGAGCAAAACAGTTCGGGCGATCTCCCCCCCTTGAGGGGGAGATGTCGGCGCAGCCGACAGAGGGGGGCGACCGGAAGAGGGCTTCTTTCCCGTGGTCCGACAGCTCCCGGCGGGTCGTGGAAACCCTCTTCTCCCCAGCGGGGAGAAGTGCCGAACGCAGTGAGGCGATGAGGGGGCCAAGTGCGCAGCCATCAATTGGCTTCGCCCCCCC
>PEKW01000003.1 GCA_002796995.1 Rhizobium sp. | reverse complement strand
AAAACCCGGGGAGAGTGACATTCTTACTTTGCAGGATCAGGACACTTTAACTTTGCGGCTACATCCAAAGATCGCATAAGATAGATTATGGAACTTTCGCATATGCTGGGAACCGGGCGTTCCGCAGCATTTGACCACTCCGGCCATACCAGAAAACCGGTCTGACACCACGCCCCGTCGAAGTCAGAATGCGTGGAATGTCAGCGTCGTCAGCGTGCGGTCGACATCGGGAATGTCGACGAAGATCGCATTGACATATTTGCCTACGTCCTGGTCATCGGGAACGTAGATCTTGGCCAGGAGGTCATATTCGCCGCTGGTCGAATAGAGTTCGGACACGACTTCCTTTTCGTAGATGCGATCCGCCACCTCATAGGTCTTGCCGGGCCGGCAGCGCACCTGGATGAAAATGCAGTTCATCGTAGATCTCCTCGCTAAACATTCACGAAATCAACAGCTTGCCGGACCCTTCTCACGTGCGGAGCGAACATTTCAGGCAGCAGCCTCGACCTCGACCTCGAAGACGAGCTGGTCATAGGCCGGTTCGACATGCGGCGGCGTTTCCGCCATTACGGTCTCATAGTCGAGCGGAATATGCATGTGGGTCAGATAGGCATGGCGCGGCTTCAGCCGTTCGATCCAGCCGAGCGCCTGTTCGAGCGACAGATGGCTCGGATGATGCCGGTATTGCAGCGCGTCGATGATCAGCACGTCGAGGCCGTCCATCCTGGCGACCGTCTCGTCGGGGAAGTCGCTGACGTCGCAGCAATAGGCGACATCGCCGATCCGGAGACCCAGCGAGGCAATGTCGCCATGCTGCTGGACCAGCGGCTGGAAGCGGATCGTGCCGCCCTTCCCCGTGATCTCCAGCGGCTGCGAAAGATCCTCGATGACGATCGGCAGGACGATCGGCGGATAGTTGCTGCCGGCCGGCGTTTCCAGGCAATAGCCAAAGCCCTGGCGGATGCGCGCCATGGTGTCGGCCTCGGCATAGATCGGAATGCGATGCTTCTGCATGACGAAATAGCCGCGCAGGTCGTCAATGCCGTGCAGATGGTCGGCATGGGCATGCGTGTAGATCGCCGCGTCGACGTGCTGAACCTTGGCGGCGATCATCTGCTCGCGAAAGTCCGGTCCGGTGTCGACGATCACCGTCGTCATGCCGCCGTCGGGCGCGATCTGCTGCACCATGAACGAAGCGCGGGTGCGCCGGTTGCGCGGATTGTTCGGGTCGCAGGCGCCCCAGTCGCCGTTGATGCGCGGCACGCCCGGCGACGACGCGCATCCGAGGATGGTGAAGCGGCGGCGATAGATCATGCTCAGAGCCTCGGCATCTTGGTAAAGAGGCGAAACGCGTTGTCGGTGGTGATCCGCGCCATCTCGTCGAAGCTCACCCCCATGGTCTCGGCCAGGACCTCGGCCGTGTTCACCACATAGGACGGCTCGTTGCGTTTGCCCCGCCAGCGCTTCGGCGCGAGATAAGGCGCGTCGGTCTCGACCAGCAGCCGGTCGAGCGGCAGGCCCTTGGCAATGTCGCGCAGTTCGGTCGACTTGGGGAAGGTCAGGATGCCGGAGAAGGACACATAGCCGCCAAGCTCGATACCGGTCCTGGCCAGCGCTTCACCGGAGGAGAAGCAGTGCAGGATGAAAGGGAAGGCCCCCTTCCCCATTTCCTCGGTCAGGATCGCCGCCATGTCCTCGTCGGCGCTGCGGCTGTGGATGACAAGCGGCAGCTGCGTGCGGCGCGATGCCTCGATCTGGCGCAGGAAGCCGGTCTTCTGGTCTTCCGGCTTCTGCGTGTCGTAGAAATAGTCGAGCCCGCATTCGCCGATGGCGACGATCTTGTCGTGGCTTTCCGCCAGGCGGACGAAATCGTCCGCCGTGACGTCCAGCTCCTCGTCGGCATTGTTCGGATGGGTGCCGACCGAGCAGAAGACGCCCGGATAGCGTTCCGTCAGCGCCAGCAGCGTGTCGAGCTTCTTCACCCGGGTGGAGATCGTCACCATCTGCGCGACGCCGGCCTCCCTGGCACGGGCGACCAGTTCGTCGCGTTCCGCGTCGAAGTCGGCAAAGTCCAGATGGCAATGGGTATCGATCAGCATCTGGGTCTCAGGCCTTCGCATCCGCTTCCGGCGCGACATAGCGCGGGAAGACAGGCGCCGGCGCCTGAAGCTCGGTTCCGGGAACCAGACGGCCGGCCTCGCCAAGGGCGGCAAAGTTGCGCTTGTCGGCGGGTGCGGCGACCAGATCCAGCAGCTTCTCCGCCGAGGCCGGCATGATCGGCTGGAACAGGATGGCGATCTGGCGCACCACTTCGGCCGTCACGTAGAGCACGGTTTCCATGCGCGGCACGTCGGTCTTGCGCAGCACCCAGGGTTCCTGCGAGGCGAAATAGCGGTCGGCCTCGTTGACCGTGCCGATGATCGTGGCCACCGCCTTGTGGATCGCCTGCTCGGCCATCTCGGCGCGGCAGGTGGCGAGCATGGCGTCGGCGATCGCCAGCATGGCCTTGTCGGCGTCGGTCAGCGGACCGGGCGCCGGGATCTTGCCGTCGCAGTTCTTGGCGATCATCGACAGCGACCGGCTGGCGAGATTGCCGATGCCGTTGGCGAGGTCGGCATTGATACGGGTGGCGATCGCCTCGGCGCTGTAGCTGCCGTCATGGCCGAACGAAACCTCGCGCAGGAAGAAGTAGCGCACCTGGTCGAGGCCGAAATGGTTGACCAGGTCGACCGGGTCGACGACGTTGCCGAGCGACTTCGACATCTTCTCGCCCTTGTTGAGCAGGAAGCCGTGCGCGAAGACGCGCTTGGGCAGCGGCAGGCCCGCCGACATCAGGAAGGCCGGCCAGTAGACGGCGTGGAAGCGAATGATGTCCTTGCCGATGATGTGCACGTCGCACGGCCAGTACTTGGCGCGCGGGCCGTTTTCGTCTTCGACATAACCGGTCGCGGTGATGTAGTTGGTCAGCGCGTCGACCCAGACATACATGACGTGCTTGGGATCGTTCGGAACCTTGATGCCCCAGTCGAAGGTGGTGCGCGAAATCGACAGGTCCTTGAGACCGGATTTCACGAAGGAGATCACCTCGTTGCGGCGTTCGTTCGGGCCGATGAAATCGGGCTGGTCCTCGTAGAGCTTGAGCAGTTTGTCCTCATAGGCCGAGAGACGGAAGAAATAGCTCTCCTCCTCGACCCATTCGACCGGCGTGCCCTGCGGTCCGTAGCGCACGCCGTCGGCGCGCAGCTCGGTTTCTTCTTCCTGGTAATAGGCTTCGTCGCGGACCGAATACCAGCCGGCATAGCTGTCCTTGTAGATGTCGCCGTTCTTCTCCATCCGGCGCCAGACTTCCTGGACGGTGATGTGGTGGCGCTGTTCGGTGGTGCGGATGAAGTCGTCGTTCGACGAATTCAACATCCTGCCCATGGCGCGGAATTCGTCGGAATTGCGCTTGGCGAGATCCTCGACCGCGATGCCTTCGGCCCGCGCCGTCTGCTGCATCTTCTGGCCATGCTCGTCCGTTCCGGTGAGGAAGAAGACGTCCTTTCCGTCGAGCCGCTGGAAACGCGCCATGGCGTCGGTGGCGATCAGCTCGTAGGCATGGCCGATATGCGGCTTGCCGTTCGGATAGGCGATGGCTGTGGTGATGAAGTAGGTGTCGTTCATGGTCGGTCTTTGTGATCCGCGTCTATTGCGCCTGTGGGAGTATCGCCGGTTCTTAGAGCATTCCTGCGCCTTTAGAAACAGCAGTTTTATCGAACGGCTGCCTTGCGCCCGGGCGATGGCGCGGCAGTCGGGGCCATCTTCGCCGTCTAGGCGGCGACGGTGGCGAGGATGTCGAGGATGGTCTGCTTGCGCTCGAGATTGTAGGCGCCGGCGATGGATAGCTGCTCGGTGATCGAGGCGGAGAGCCGCGCATAGTGCTCCGCCCGGCCGAGATCGCCGGCGATCGCGGCGGCGCGTGCCTGTTCCATCAGGAATTCGCCGAGATGCTCGGTGAAGAAGCCGAAGGCGACGTCGCTGTCCTTGGCGCTCAAGGCGTCGGCAAGCTTGTACATGGTGCGCCGCGCCGCCGGGCCCTGCTCGCCGAGCAGCTTTTCGAAGGCTTCGATGATGTCGGCGCCGCCGTAGTTTGCCAGCTTCAGCGCCCGCGCCACGCTGCCCTTGGAGAGCGACAGGATCGGCCCCGCCTGCGGCTCGGAAATCGACAGGCCGAGTTGGCCGAGCGCCTGGCGCATCGCTTCGTCGGGAAGCGCCGACAGCTTCAGCGGCAGGCAGCGCGAGCGGATGGTCGGCAGGAGCTTGCCCGGCGCGTGCGAGAGCACCAGGAACATCGCCCGCTTGGGCGGCTCCTCGAGGATCTTCAGGATGGCGTTCGCCGCATTGCGGTTCAGGTCGTCGGCGGGATCGATGATGACGATGCGCCAGTTGCCGGTGCCGGACGTCTGGGAGAAGAAATGCCCGGCGCGGCGGACCTCGTCGATGGTGATCGCGGTCCTGACCTTGCCGGTCTTCTCGTCGACGGGACGGGCGAGGTAGAGCAGGTTGTGGCTGGCACCCGAGGCGATCTGCCGGCTCACCCCGGATTCCGGATCCGGGTCGGCGATCCGCTCCGGCGCGCTTTCCGGGTCCGGATGCGACAGGACGTGATTGGCGAAACGGAAGGCGACCGTCGCTTTGCCGATCCCCTCCGGCCCCTCGATCAGGATGGCATGATGACCCTTGCCGGAGCGATAGGTGCGCGCCAGGAACTGCTCGGCCTCCTCATGGCCGAAGAGCCGCGTGTTGACGGCCGGCGCGATCGCCCCGTCGAGGATCCCGTGGCGTTCCTCGCTCATTCGGCGCCAACCGTTTCCGGCTGGCTCGCCGGCTTGAGGCCGGCAAGCAGCGGCTCAACCGCCTCGGCTATGCTCTCGGCGATTTCGCCGACGCTGCGGTCGGCGTCGATCACGCGGCAGCGCTTCGGGTTGGCGGCGGCGATGTCGAGGAAGGCCTGGCGGCGCTTTTCATGGGTGTCGAGTTCTTCGCGCTCGAAGCGGTCGGGTGCGGCCTCGCCGCTTGCCTCCGCGGCCAGACGGCCGCGGGCGCGCTCGAGGCCGGTGGCGGCTGGAAGATCCAGCACCAGCGTCAGGTGGGGCACAACGCCGTTCACCGCAATACGCTCCAGAGCGTCGATGAATTCCACTTCCAGATTGCCGGTCACGCCCTGGTAGACGCGCGAGGAATCCATGAAACGGTCGCACAAGACGACGAAGCCCTTGGCGAGCGCCGGACGAATCACCGTCTCGACGTGATCGTTGCGGGCGGCGGCAAACAGCAGCGCCTCCATGCGGATGCCGAAAGGCTCGGCCGCGCCGGACAAGAGCACGTGGCGCAGCGCCTCGGCGCCGGCGGAACCGCCCGGCTCGCGCGTGGTGATGACGTCGAGGCCCTTGCGGCGCAAGCTGTCGGCCAGACGGCGAATCTGGGTCGACTTGCCGGCCCCCTCGCCTCCCTCGAAACTTACGAACAATCCGGCACCCGTCGACACTATCTTCGCCCTGTCTTTTCGGCCACGCCGGCCGTTTCGCCCTGTTTAGCGCATTACTTAGGGCCGCGAAACCGCAATCGGAAGCCCCAGACGGACGGGACCGGCTTCAGAGCCAGAAGAACAGCAGTTCGAACAGCGCGTCTCCGGCCTTCTGGCGGAGCGTTCCCTCGCCCACCGCCGCGGCGCTCTGCAGCTTGACCTCGCGCAGCAGCCGCTCGCCCGACGACAGCTGGAGCACGCCAACCTCGGTGCCGGCGGCGAGCGGCGCCCGCAGCGGCCAGCGGTAGACGATGCGCGCCTGCAGCCGCTCCGGATCGTCGATCGGCACGAAGACATCGACCGGCCCGGCCGCGACCAGATCGACCGCGCCGGAATCGCCGCCATAGACGCTCGCCGCGCCGATGGTCTGGCCCGGCTTGAAGAGATGGCGCATCTCGAAGGCGCCGAAGGCCCAGTCGAACAGGCGCACGGCCTCTTCGGTCCGCTCCTTGTCGCTCGGCAACCCGCTGATCGCCAGGAACAGCCGGCGCCCGTTTCGCTCGGCCGAGGCTACCAGCGCATAGCCGCTTTCCTCGGCAAAGCCCGAGGCCAGCCCGTCCACGCCAGCGGCACGGCCGATCAGCGGATTGCGGTTGCGCTGCAGGATCTTGTTCCACTCGAATTCGGGCTGCGCAAACAGCCGGTAGAAATCCGGATAGGTCGCCTGCAGATGCCGCGCCAACGTAACCATGTCGCGCAGCGTCGTGCGATTGCCCGGGGCCGGCAGGCCGGTCGGATTGGCAAAGGCGCTGGCGGCAAGCCCAAGCGCCTTGGCGCGCGCGTTCATCCGGGCTGCGAACGTCTCCTCGCTGCCGTCCAGGCCCTCGGCCAGAATGATGCAGGCGTCGTTCGCCATCTGCACGGCGATGCCCTTCAGCAGATCCTCGACGCGCAGCTCGGATTTCAGCGCCGCGAACATGGTCGCGGTGCGCGACGGCGCGCCGCCGGTGCGCCAGGCATGTTCGGACACCTTGTAGACCGTCTCCAGCCCGATCTCACGCCGGCGGATCGCGTCGAAAACGACCTCCAGCGTCATCAGCTTGGCAAGCGATGCCGGCGGCAGCGGCTTGTCCTCGCCCTTGGCGAGAAGCACGGTGCCGGTCGAGGCCTCGATCATCAGGACCTGGGCGGCCTTCGTTTCGAACAGCCGCGGAGCGGCCTGCTGGGCGAGGACGGGAGAGGACAGGATGGAGGCGACGAACAGGAGGGCAAGGGCAAGGCTGTGTCGCATGGTCTACTTCTGTTCATCGCCGCTGGGGGCCGCTCGCCCCGGTTTGCTGCGCATCGACCGGCCTGGTGTCTAACGGCGCGCGGAGAGCTTCGTGGTACCGCGCGCGACCGAGGACAGAATCGAGGCCTCGGTCAGGCCGTCATTGCGCACCATAATCGCATCGAAGGCAAGCGCGGACGGCGCCTTGGCCGCTTCCGCGGCATAGGCCGACGCGGCGCTGGCGGCGGGCGGGCGCAGATACTGGCCGTCGAGCGGACGTTCGGTCGGCAGCGGACCGAATTCCGGCAGCATCACGAACTGGTCGAAGGCGCCGGTGGCGGAAGCAGCCATGCCGCCCGACGGATAGGGCGCAGACGGCGTCGGGCCGGCAAGGCTGGTCATGGTCGGCGGCGCATAGGACGGGCTCATCGGCATGACGGAATTGTCGGCCGAGGCGACCATCACGCCGCTGGCGATCTGGCCTTGAGGATTGACGGCCGGCGAGCGGTCGCCCTTCTTGATGTAGGAGGCCATCAGATAGGGCATGTCGTGGCCGTCCATGCGGGCCGGGCCGACATACTGCACGCGGACCTTGCCGGTGCCGCTGTGCGCCATGTCGAGCATGTCGGCGGTCTTGTTGGACAGGTCTATGATGCGGTCGGAATGGAACGGCCCGCGATCGTTGATCCGGACGATGACGGAGCTGCCATTGGTCAGGTTGGTGACGCGGGCATAGCTCGGCAGCGGCAGGGTCGGATGGGCAGCGGACAGGTAATGCTGGTCGTAGAGTTCGCCATTGGCGGTCTGGCGGCCATGGAAGGCCGAGCCGNNTGCCGAGCCGTACCACGAGGCAATGCCGGTCTTGTCATAGGCCGGATTGTCCTTGGGAACGTAGACCTTGCCCTTCACGGTATAGGGCTTGCCGACCATGTAGCGCCCGCCGCCCTTCGGCACCGGACCGCTCTTCACCATGCGCGGGCTCGCCTTCACGCCATATTCCGATTCGGCGAAGTATTCCTTGGAGCGCTTGTTCTTGTTCTCGCTCTTGCCTCCCGTCGTGGCGCAGGATGCGAGACTGGCGCAGAGCACGGTCAATGCGAGCCATTTCGCTCCGCCGATCAGAGTTACGCCGCCAATATCCGTCATCTGTCCCACTTGCCAATGCTCGGTCACGGCCCCCTGCCGCCGCCGTCCGCCCTGAGGCAGACTGCCGACCGTCCTGATACGGTGCAGTAAACGGGCCACAACATGGCAGAATTGCGAACAATTGGCTCAGACTATCCGGCACAAATGCAATCATGGTTAATAGACAAATAACAAGAATGACGACATACTAGGCGATGAATGAGCGGTAGTGGCCAACAATTGCGCGGAATACCGCTGCGATGCAGGGCCTCGGACGTTTTCCCGCCGTGCTCAAAACCGTCTTGCCAAGCGCCCTGTCATTGCGCATAAGGCGGTTGACCGGAGGAGTGTCCGAGCGGTTTAAGGAACCGGTCTTGAAAACCGGCGTGCGGGAAACCGTACCGTGGGTTCGAATCCCACCTCCTCCGCCAAGGTCGACCGAAATCAGCAGCTTTAGGGCGCAATAGTTCGAAGTGGCACTTGTCTGTCAGGGACATCGGCAGGGTGTGGAGACATGAGAAGAAAGCGCCTGAAGCATGCAGTCTTCACGCTCTGCCACATGTTCTGTGGCTGGAGGCTGATGAATAGCTATAAGCAGATTGCAGAGCTGGGCAGCGGCACCCTCGCAATCGATGTTGTGAGCGGCCGTTGCAGTTTCGATGGCGAGGACATTCCCTCCCTGACCATCGCCGATGAGCTGCAGTGTTGGTTTGCCTCGGACATGGCAGCCAACCATATTCAGACAGACAAGATCGTCTCTGCGACGCTGACAGCCAGTTTGAACCTTGGTGTGGTGAACAAGGGCCGTCGCGTCAAATCTCAATACTACTTCTCCAACGGAAAGCACTTGAATTCGCCCGAAATCGTCCAATGTAAGATCGAGTGCCGAGGCAAGATCGTCACCGACGAAACAGATTATGAAAGCGCATATTCGGACATTGCGGAATGGCCAGTCGATTTTGCCATGGCGCAATGATAGTGTGTCATTGGTAGCCGCCGGTTTTGGGCCGAAGTCGGATACACAGGCCCGGTGCCCGTCGGGAGGTTCAACCTCCACAAGGCTGTGCCTTCGCCATGCGAAATAAAAACGCCGACCGTTCGGATTTTACCGATGGATTTAGGTGCGACGGAACTAGTTTTGCCGCAATGTGGTTATAGGAGCGAGCATCAGGAGCAAAATACATGCGCGCCATATTTATCGTCATCATCGCCTCGGTGCTCAGCATCCTGGCTTTCAAGTACAGTGACAACTCGATGGGCCAGAACCAGCTGATGGCATCGCCGGTCGACGTCGCCGCGGAATAACGTCCTGCGGCGCGCAACCGCGGCATGGCCGGCCGCGACGCGCTAGCCCAGCCACTGCCCCAGCCACTCGGGCGCCAGGCGCGCCTCAAGCTCTTCGGCCAGTTCGTCCAGCGCCGTTTCGACACTCCGGCGATAGTCGCCTCCCCCACCGCTGATCCCGAAACTCTCCAGAAGTCTGCCCCGGTAGGTATCGCTGGAAAACAGACCATGCAGATAGCTGCCCATTACCCGGCCATTCGCCGAACGCGCGCCGTCCGGCCGCCCTTCGATGAGCACCGCCGCGCGGGCGCAGTCCGGACCTTGCGTCACGCCAAGATGAATCTCGTAGCCCGATAGATCCGCATCGAATTCGACCGAGCGGGCGCGGCTGTTGCGCACCGTCTTCTCCGGCGCCATCACCGTGTCGACGTCCAGCAGGCCAAGACCGTCAACCGTTCGGCTCTCTCCCTCCAGCCCGAGCGGATCGGCGACGGTTCGGCCGAGCATCTGGTAGCCGCCGCAAATGCCGATCACCCGGCCGCCGCGCCGGACATGGGCGGCGAGATCGGCGTCCCAGCCATTGGCGCGCAGGTCCTCGAGATCGCCGATCGTCGATTTCGATCCCGGCAGGATGACCAGGCCCGCATCGGCAGGAAGGCGCTCACCGGCCCGCACATAGACGAGGTCCACCTCGGGCTCTGCGGCCAGCGGATCGAAATCGTCGAAATTGGCGATGCGCGACAGGACCGGCACGGCGATCTTAAGCGCGCCGGCACGGCCGCTCGCCAGCCGCTCCAGCACCACCGAATCCTCGGCCGGCAGGCGACCGGCGGCCTTCAGCCAGGGCACGACGCCGAAGCAGGGCCAGCCGGTGAAGCGGCCGATTGCCTCGATGCCGTCGTCGAACAGGCTGACGTCGCCGCGGAACTTGTTGATGATGTAGCCGACGATCTGGCGGCGGTCCTCGTCGGGCAGGATCGTATGCGTGCCGACCAGCGACGCGATCACCCCGCCCCTGTCGATGTCGCCGACCAGCACCACCGGCACGTCGGCCCGGGTGGCAAAGCCCATATTGGCGATGTCGCCGGCCCGCAGGTTGATCTCCGCCGGCGAGCCCGCCCCTTCGACGATCACAAGGTCGGCGCCCTCCTTGACCGTGTCGAAGCTCTCCAGCACCGCCGACAACAGCTGCGGCTTCAGTTTCTGATAGTCGCGCCCCTTGGCCTGGCCGAAGACCCTGCCCTGCAGGATAATCTGGCTGCCGGTCTCGGATTGGGGTTTCAGCAGGACGGGGTTCATGTGCACCGAGGACGGCACCCGGCAGGCCAGCGCCTGCAGCCATTGCGCCCGGCCGATCTCGCCGCCGTCGTCGGCGACGGCGGCATTGTTGGACATGTTCTGCGGCTTGAACGGCCTGACCTTCAGGCCGCGATTGGCGGCAAGCCGGCAAAGTCCGGCGACTAGAACCGTCTTGCCGACGTCCGACCCGGTCCCCTGCAGCATTACCGCCTTCGCCATCGTTCGCCCCCAATGGTCATCGTCAAACGCGAGGCCATCTATGCACGACCGCGGGCAAAGACACCCGCCCGGCCGCGCCATGGCGCACCGCGTCCACGCCGCGCTTATCCGTGGCGAGACCGCCCGTGGTGCCGCGTCATTCTTCCCCATTGCGCCAGTTCGTCTGGAATCACAATAGGCTGACCGCCGGCGGCCGGCGCCGTGCGGATCAGTCAGCACTTCGATATCGAGGGAGAAAGCGGCGGGCCACGACAGGACCCTTTCGCCGAAAGAACTGCAGCGCTCCGGGACGCAATACCAACTCCGGAGGCGCTGACGGCAGTTACGCGCCGTTGGGAGCTTTGTAGCGCGGCATTTCTTACCGGATGGTTAGCTCGCCGTTGCCGATTGACGAATTTTGACTTTTTTCGACAGAGAGCATTCGGCCCTCGGGCATGGCTGGGCTCGTGTCGATCGCAGGCAACCGCCTGAATGGCCGAGCGCGATTGATTTTTGCGCCGGAACCCCTAGGCTGACCAGCGTGGTCCGATCGATCCGCCGGCACCGACCGTTCGACAAGAATGCGGGCATGGCTTGTTTCCTGCCGATTTCGCCCTAGGTGCCAAGGATCAGCACCAATTCCCTCGCGCCGCCGCCGATGCGTCGCCAAAGATCGAGACTGGGAGGTCTTAAGCTCATGAAGAAGCTCTTTGCATCCACCATCCTTGCCGCAGCCCTCTATGCTCTGCCGGGCTCGGCCCAGGCCGCGGAATGCGGCCAGGTGACGATCGCCGAGATGAACTGGGCTTCGGCCGGCGTCGCCGCCCATGTCGACAAGATGATCCTGGAGAGCGGCTATGGCTGCAAGGCGACGCTGGTGACCGGCGACACCATGCCCACCTTCACCTCGATGAACGAGAAGGGCGAGCCCGACATCGCTCCGGAAATGTGGGTGAACTCGGCCCGCGAAGTGCTGGAAAAGGCCGTCGCCGAAGGCCGCCTCCTGCAGCTCGCGCCGATTTTGAGCGACGGCGGCGTCGAGGGCTGGTGGATCCCGAAATTCATCGCCGACGCCAATCCCGAAATCAAGACCGTGCAGCAGGCGCTCGAACACCCGGAACTCTTCCCTGCGCCGGAGGATCCCTCCAAGGCGGCCATTGTCAATTGTCCCTCCGGCTGGAGCTGCCAGATCTCGACAGCCAATCTCTACAAGGCCTTCGGTGCCAAGGAGAAGGGCTTCGAGCTGATCGACACCGGATCCGCTGCAGGCCTCGACGGATCGATCGCCAGCGCCTTCGAGAAGAAGATCGGCTGGCTCGGCTATTACTGGGCGCCGACCGCCATCCTGGGCAAATATGAAATGGTGAAGCTCTCCTTCGGCGTCGGACACGACAAGGCCGAATGGGACGCCTGCACGGCGGTCGCCGACTGCGCCGCGCCGAAGGTCAATTCCTATCCGGTCTCGGACGTCTACACCGTCGTCACCCAGAAATTCGCCGAGAAGAATCCGGTGGCGATCGACTACCTGAAGACGCGCAAGTGGGACAACCATACCGTCGGCAAGGTGCTCGCCTGGATGGACGAGAACCAGGCGACCAACGAGGAGGCGGCAAAGCACTTCCTCGAAACCTATCCGGAGCTCTGGACCACCTGGATCGCCCCCGACGTCGCCGAGAAGGTCAAAGCCGGCCTCTGATCCTATGCCGAAGGCGGTGACAGCTCGGCGGCCCGCGTGGCGATGCGCGGTCCGCCGTGCCGGCGGGCGTGGGCCCGGGAGGGATGACGGGGCGCAGGCGGCGCCTGGGGCATCCGAAGGGACTGGAGGGGGTAGGACATGCTTTGCGATTATCTGCCGCAAAGGCTCTGCGAGTTTCCGGCGCTCGACGCGAACCTGCTGCGCGAGATGCGCAAGTCCGTCGACGCCAGCTTCAAGGCCTTCGTGCGCGCCTATGGCGACACGCTCGACAGCGCGCTTCAGCCGCTGCAATGGTTCCTCAACTGGCTGGAAAACCTGTTCGTCGGCGCGCCGTGGATCGTCCTCCTGGGGATCCTGGCGGCGACCGTCTACCTCACCAGCCGCAGCCTGCGGATCACGCTTGGCACGCTTCTCTCCATGACCGCGATCGGCCTGGTCGGGCTTTGGCAGGACACGATGGTGACGCTCGCCATGGTCACCGTCTGCACGCTGATCTCGATCGTCATCGGCCTGCCGATCGGCATCCTGATGGCCCGCTCGGACCGGGTGCAATCGACGGTCAACCCGGTCCTCGACGTCATGCAGACCCTGCCGAGCTTCGTCTATCTGATCCCCGTCGTGATGATTTTCGGCATCGGCAAGGTACCCGGCCTGATCGCCGTCGTGGTCTATGCCGTGCCGCCGATGATCCGGCTCACCAATCTCGGCATCCGGCTGGTCGACCGCGAAGTGCTCGAGGCCGCCGACGCCTTCGGATCCTCGCCGCGGCAGAAGCTGTTCGACGTGCAGATCCCGCTGGCACTGCCGACCATTATGGCCGGCATCAACCAGACCATCATGATGGCGCTCGCCATGGTCGTCGTCGCCTCGATGATCGGCGTCGGCGGGCTCGGCAAGAACGTGCTCCAGGCGATCACCAACCAGTTCTTCACCGTCGGCTTCCTCAACGGCTTCGCGCTCGTCGTCATCGCCATCATCTTCGACCGCACCAGCCAGGCCTTCGGCAAACGGATGCAGCGCCACACCGAGGTCGTCCATGGCTAGCAGCATCGAGATTCGGGGCCTCTACAAGATCTTCGGACCGCGTGGCGGCGATTTCGTCGCGGCGGTGAAGGGCGGCATCGGCAAGGCCGAGCTCAACGAGCGCTCGAGCCATGTGCTCGCCCTCAAGGACATCGACATCACCATGCCGGCCGGCTGCATCACGGTGGTGATGGGCCTGTCCGGCTCGGGCAAGTCGACGCTGATCCGCCACATCAACCGGCTGATCGAGCCGACGGTCGGCGAGGTCCTGGTCGAAGGCGTCGACGTCTGCCGCATGTCGCCCGCGGAACTCCGGGCGTTCCGCCGAAGCCGCACCGCCATGGTGTTCCAGAAATTCGCCCTCCTGTCGCATCGCACCGTCCTGGAAAACGCCGTCTATGGCCTCGACATCCAGGGCATCGACCGCTCGGACAGCCTGACCAGGGCGCGGCGCTGGATCGAGCGCGTCGGTCTTTCAGGCTTCGAGAGCCACTATCCCAACCAGCTGTCGGGCGGCATGCAGCAACGCGTCGGCCTTGCCCGGGCGCTCGCCACCGATGCCGACATCCTGCTGATGGACGAGGCGTTTTCCGCGCTCGACCCGCTGATCCGCGTCGACATGCAGACCATGCTGCTCGATCTGCAGAAGGAGCTTAGGAAGACGGTGGTGTTCATCACCCATGATCTCGACGAGGCACTGAGGCTCGGCGACCGGATCGCCGTGCTGCGCGACGGCGAAGTGGTCCAGCAGGGCAGCGGCCAGGACATCGTGCTGCAGCCGGCCGACGACTATATCTCGGCCTTCGTGCGCGAGGTGAACCGGGCGCGGGTGATCCGTGCCGGCGCGATCATGACGCCGCAGCCGCCGGCGCCCGGCAGTCCGACCGTCCCCGTCGACGCCGTCCTCGAAATCGCCGCCCGGACGATGCTGGAGGCCGGCGCCACCACAGCTGCGGTCGTCGACGCCGCGGGACAGGTCGTCGGTTCCATCGACATGACGGCCACCATGGCCGCCATGGTGACGCCGGCCGGCGATCCCCATCGCTTCGACGCGGGGCAATAAACGCTGCCTCCCCCGGCCTGCCCTGCGTTTGTCCGTTGCGGCCCCGGGCAATAGGCTTTAAATCCTGCAGCACAGATCTCACGAGGACCGAGAACCATGGCGACCGCACCCAATCCGCTTTCCGAACTTCTGGCCGAGAAGGGCGTGCTGCTCGCCGATGGCGCGACCGGCACCAATCTCTTCGCCATGGGGCTCGAGGCCGGCGAAGCACCGGAACTGTGGAACGAGAGCCAGCCGGAAAAGATCACCAAGCTGCATCAGGACTTCGTCGATGCCGGCGCCGACATCATCCTCACCAATTCCTTCGGCGGAACGCGCCATCGGCTCAAGCTGCATCATGCTGAGAATCGCGTCCACGCGCTCAACAAGAAGGCGGCTGAGATCGCCCGTGCCGTTGCCGACAAGGCGCCGCGCAAGGTCATCGTCGGCGGTTCCGTCGGCCCGACCGGCGAACTGCTGCAACCGCTCGGCGCCATGACCTATGACGAGGCGGTGGCCGCCTTCGTCGAGCAGATGGAGGGCCTGAAAGCCGGCGGCGCCGATGTCGCCTGGATCGAGACCATGTCCTCGGCCGACGAGATCCGGGCCGCGGCCGAAGCCGCCGTCAAGGTCGGCCTGCCCTATACCTATACCGGCTCGTTCGACACGGCCGGCAAGACGATGATGGGGCTCGACCCGAAGGACATCCACGGCGTCGCCAAGGACATCGGTCCGGGACCGCTCGCGGTGGGCGCCAATTGCGGCGTCGGCGCCTCGGACATCCTGGCGAGCCTGCTCGACATGACCGCCGCCGATCCGGCCGCAACCGTGATCGTCAAGGGCAATTGCGGCATCCCGGAGTTCCGCGGCACGGAGATCCACTATTCCGGCACGCCGCCGCTGATGGCGGAATATGCGAGGCTGGCGCGCGATGCGGGCGCAAAGATCATCGGCGGCTGCTGCGGCACGTCCTGCGGCCATCTCGCCGCCATGCGGGCCGCGATCGACGGCTATACGCCGGGACCGCGCCCGACCATCGAGACGATCGTCGAGAAGATCGGTCCGCTGCGCAACAAGACCGCGACGGAATCCGGCGCCCAGGAAAGCGGCCGGCGCACGCGCCGCCGCGGCTGAGCCGTCCTCAGGCGCCGGTTCCGGCCGGCGCCATCAGAGTCCTGACGAAGGTCACGTAGCGATCCTTCAGGCCCGGCTGCAGACGGTCGACCATCATCATGGCGATCTGGAACTCGACAAAGCTGTCCGGCTCCTCGAGCGCCATGGTCGCCAGATGCCGGACCGTGCCGTCATAGGATTCCGGGGCGTTGGCGACCTTCTGGATGAAGGAGCCGAGCAGCCGGTTGGTGATGATCCGGCCGAGGCGCTGGCGCTGGTCCGGCGGCACCGGGCTTCCCTGGCGCATGGCGAACACGAAGGTGTCGAGATACATCAGCAGGCTGTCGAACTTGATCGCCTCGGCCGGCAGTCCGGCATTGCGATAGAGGTCGACATACATGTCGCCGATCTTTTCCGCCGAATCCCAGTTGCCCATGTTGTAGCGGAAGACCGTGCCCGGATCGTGCGCCATCTTGCCGTAACAGATGAGCGCCAACAGCAGCGCCCAGTCGCAATACATGCCCTTGGTCGGATGATACTCGACGAAGTCGTGCAGCAGCGCGGAAAAGACGTCCCGGCGAAACATGCTGTAGTAGAGGCTGTTATTGCCCTTGGCGCTGCTGATGTAGTGGCCCATGCGCTCGCCCGGATCATCGTCTGTCAGCGCAAAAGCCTTGGAATGCATCGTGCCGTGCTTCTCGGCAAAGACGACGCTTACCGGCAGCACGCCCATGTAGTCGTAGGGAAGGCCGGCGAGATCGAAGGTCGGCTGGCCCTCGACGGCATGGATCTCGTCGTCGTCGCCCATCGGCATGACGAAAGGCGTCTTGGCCGCATCCAGCGCCAGCCGCATGTTGGCGAAGGGCGAGGCGTTGCCGGCGTCGATCCATGTGAGGCGCGGCGAGCGATTCTGAAAATGGGCCCGCTTCTCCGGATCGCCGGAATTGTCGGACACGATCAGGACCGCGTCGCGTGCCTCGCAATAGGCGATCGCGCTGTCGATCGCCGCGCGCGACTGCTCGAGATTGCGATTGCTCGGCATGCAGATGGACAATTCTGGCATTGTATAGGCTCCGACCTAGAAGGCGCCCGCCGCGGAACGCGGCGTCATGGTTGTCTTGGCGCGAATCGACGGCCAATCGTCGCGACAGCCTTTCCATTCGCGCCTTGCCTGTCAACCAAACGCCATGCCGGCGGCAGGGCCCTCACCAGCCTTGGATAAGCCTCGGCCCCTAGCGTGCTCACGAACTGTCGATTTCAGGGAAACACTGCCGAGAATGCCACCGCCCAAAGGACTGCCGGCAAAGGGACTGCCGGACGCGATCAATGCCTACCGCGCCGGCCGCTACCAGGACTGCGTCGCCCTGCTGACGCCCCTGCTCGCCCGGACCGCGAACGATGCCAAGCTGGTGCTGATGGCCGCCCAGAGCCATGCCAAGCTCGGCAATTCGGAACAGGCGGCCCATTTCTATGCGAAGGCCGCCGATCTCGACCCGCAGAACGCCCGCATGCTGCGCCTTCTGGCTGCCAGAAGCTACAAGCGCGCAAGACGCCGGGCGCCCGCCCTCGTGCTTGCCCGCCAGGCGGCCCGCGGCGGCCCTTTCGACATCGAGGCGGAAAACACCTATCGCAGCCTGCTGCGCGAGCAATTGTGCCTGGAGGAATGCGAGGCCGAGGACGCCCGCCTGCTTGAGCGGATGAAAGCCGGAGAGGCCGCCGCCTTCGGCGTCGACGACCCGCACGACCACATCATGTGGTGCGACGACGAGAGCCTCAATGCCCGCATCACCCGGATGCATGGCGGCACCGCCTTTACGCCGCAGTCGCGCGCCGCGCGCCGCACCGTGCCGCACGCCTTCGCCGAGCGGATCCGCATCGGCTATCTGTCGAACGACGTCTGCGACCAGCATGCCACCATGCGCCTGTTCCAAGGCGTGCTCATGGCCCACGACCGCGAGCGTTTCGACGTCACCGTCTTCTGCTATACCGACGACGACGTGCTATCGGCCGACCAGGGCATGCGGGCGCAGTACGGGCCGATCGTGCCGATCCGCGCACTCGACGACGAGCAGGCCGCGGCGCTCATCCGCTCACACGGCATCGACATCCTCGTCGACCTCAAGGGCCATACGCGCGGTGCGCGCGTCAGTCTCGTCAATCGCGGCTTGGCGCCGATCCAGGTCGCCTATCTCGGCTTTCCCGGCTGCGGGACCGGGATCGACTGCGATTACATCGTCTCCGACAGGATCGTCACGCCGGATGCGTCGAAGCCCTATTATCACGAGAAGCTCTGCCGCCTGCCGCACAGCTACCAGGCCAACGACAGCGTCCACCGCGCCCTGCCGCCTGCCGCCTCGCGCGACAGCCTCGGCCTGCCGGCCGACGCCTTCGTCATCGCCTCCTTCAATGCGGTCAGAAAGATCTCGCCGCGCACTGCAAGACTCTGGGCCCGCGTGCTCGCCGCCATCCCGGAGAGCATTCTCTGGATGATGTGCGACGACCCGGACGCCCAGGCGAATTTCTGCGCCTTCATGGCAGAACTCGGCATCGGCGCGGACCGTATCCATTTTGCCCGACGCGCGGACTATCCCGAACACGTTGCGCGGCTTCAGGCTGCCGACATCGCCCTCGACACCTTTCCGACCAACGGCCACACCACCACTTCCGACAAGCTCTGGGCGGGCCTGCCGGTCATCACCTGCAAGGGACGCAATTTCACCTCGCGCGTGTCGGAAAGTCTGCTGACCGCGCTCGGTCTGCCGGATCTGGTCGCCGAGAACGAGGACGGCGTGGTCGAACTCTGCGTCGCGCTGGCGCGTGATCCGGGCCGCCTCGCCGAGATCCGCAGACGGATCGCGGCAAACCGCTTCGTCACGCCGCTTTTCGACACTCTCCGCTTCACCCGCCATCTTGAGCGGGCCTATGAGATGATGGTCGAGCGCGCGCGGCAGGGGCTTGAACCCGACCATTTCGACGTGCCGGAACTACCCCCGACGGATGGCCCGTTTTCCGCCCGTCGGCCTTGATCATCCGGTCCGTCCAGGACTATCACGACAGCCAAACATGCATGGAAGAAGGAGGCGTCAATGCCGCAAACCCAGATAAACACTCTCGACAGCGCCACGGTCGCCGACAGGCTGCGCAGCCTCGTCGAGACCGACAAGGCCTTTCTCCAGCTCGTCTTTGAAAACCCGGAACACGACAATGTCCTGTTCGACGGTCTCGCGCTCCATATCGACCGCGAAAGCGAGGCGAAGTTCCTCAACTCGCTGAAGCTCGAGCGCTGCGGCGAGTGGCTCGGCAATTCAGCGCCCGCCCGTCTGCAGATCCGCCTGATGGAGGCCGCCCGATCGAGCCAGCATCCCGCCTATCTCGCCCTGCGCAACGGCCTCGTCCGCTCCGGCGGCCTGGAGCGCGCCTATCCGAAGGCTGCGGTCTGAGGCGCAGTTCGTCGCCTTCACCGTTATTGCGGAACGGTGCCGATCACCGCGATGATCGGCCCGAGCGGGAACAGGCGGTCGCGCCGCCCAGTTTCCGCGTCGTAGAGGCTCGAAATCGTGCCGTCGAGGTAGAGCGCGTTGCGGCAGCCGAGGACGTCGCGGAACAGCAGGGCAAAGTCGTAGAACCGCACCGACGTCTCTGAAATGACCATATGCACCCTGCCCGCCGGATCGAGACCGATGCCGTTGCGGATCTTCAGGCTGTCGCTGTCGGGCAGGAAACGCGGATGGATCTGCCCGTCGATCACCAGCATCGGCCCGGACTGGGTGGCATAGTCCGCTGCGATCTGATCCTGGATGTAGCGCGCCGTTTCCGTCACCCCTGCCCGGCCGTCCTTCAGCCAGAAGACGCCGTTCGGCAGCAGGTGAAAATTGCCCCAGCCCGCCTTAGTGCTGATCGCGTGGCGCTCGAACCCGTGCTCGACGAACAGCCCGACCGCCGACAGGTCGTCGTGATACATGCCGCCATTCATCGCGATGATCGGGTAGTGTCGCTCCTTCCAGAGCTGGCGTGCGAGGGAATCAAAACTGCCGAAAGGCTGGCCCTGCGGGTCGCGGTGATAGATTCGCATCAGGGAGCGGGCAGGATCGACGGTGCAGACGGTATAGGAAATCCCGCCATGCTGGAGCGTCGAACAGCTGCCCTTGGCCTTCGCAGCCGTCGACGGCAGTGCTGCCAACAGCAAAAGCAACATGATGAAAATCAACCGCATGACGCCCCGCCTTAAAGTCCGGCGACAGCTTTAGCGCCTTATCCGGCGCGCCGCCAGCCGGATGTCGATCCCACGATCATTAACGAAACATTCCGGGCATTTACGTTCCGTTAACCATGGCTGCCAAAGATGTTCGTCAGGCAGCATGCCCCACGCTGCAAATTGGAGCGATGACTTGGCTCGGACCCTTTTTTATGAAGGAAATGATATGCCAGTACTGACATTTGCCAATACCAAGGGCGGCGCCGGCAAGACCACGGCAGTCCTCATTCTCGCCAGCGAACTCGCCGGACGCGGCAACCGCGTGACCATCCTCGATGCCGACCCGCGCGGCTGGATCAGCCGCTGGCATGCGATTGCCGGCGCAAGCAGCCTGATTTCGGTTGCCCCGGTCAACGAAGAGACGATCGAAGCCGCCACCGCCAGGGCGAAGAAGCGCGGCGGTTATATCCTCATCGACCTGCCGTCCAGCCAGGACGCGCTGCTCGCCAAGGCCGTCGGGCTTGCCGATCACGTTCTGATCCCCGTCCAGGGCTGCGCCATGGATGCCCAGGGCGGTGCCGAGGTGCTGGAACTGCTCAAAGAACTCGACGAAAGCTGCGACGTGCGCATTCCGCACTCGGTCGTGCTGACCCGCGTCAATGCCGCGGTGACCACCCGAGCCCTGCAGGCCGCCAAGGATTTCCTCGCCGCGCGCGGCATTTCCACCCTGTCTTCGGCGATTGCCGAACGCGCCGCCTATCGCGACGTCTTCGACAAGGGCGGCATGCTGCAGGCGATGAACCCGGACGACGTCTCCAACCTGCCGAAGGCGCTGGAAAACGCCGCGCGTCTCGCCGACGCAGTCATCGCCATGATGCCGCAGAAGGCTGCCCGGCCGGCTGCCGCACGCAAGGTCCCGGTCGCCAGGGCGGCCTGATCCTCTAACCGGGAGGCAGGCCGAGCGCTTGCATGTGGAAGCGCAACTGCCCTTCCGGATAGCGGTATTCCGGGCCGACCGGACAAGCGCCACGGGCAAGGCAACCCTTGTCCATGCAGTGTGCACCGTCCGGATCGGCGGCGAGAAACTGACGGCAGGCCGCGACATCGAAGCGGCCGGCCGCAACCGCTCCCACCGGGCAGTGCGTCAGGCACGGCTTGTCCCGGCAAGTGCCGCACGGATGCGCCGCGGACAAGTGCACCTCCCCCTCATCCAGTTCCTCGGCAAACCCCAGCGCCCCGCGATAGCCGTGCCAGAGGCCGTATTGCGGATGAATGAGGATGCCGAGAGGCGATGGCCGCAGGCCTTCAGCCATCACGGCCCAGCGCTGGAATGGTTGGTAAGGCGGGTCCGACGGATAATAGGCCGTCGCACCGGTCGCCTCGCCAATCGCGCCGATCACCGCCTTCGACCAGCGATCGAGCGGATGATCCCCGCCCCGGTCCGGCTGTGCCGCCCGCCAAGCGCAGAAGGCCGGCCACATCGAGCCGCCGACATGGCCGATCAGCAGCACCGACCGCGCCGTTTGCCCGCCGTCCAGCCGCGGCCCGCCCTCGCCTTGGCGAAAGCGCGCAGTGCCGCGCAGGTGCAGCCCATGCGGCGCGAGGCGCGCCGCGATGCTATCTTGAAATGGTGAAAGGCCGCTCATCGCGCCTCCCTTACTGCCAAGTTGACCCTACGGGATCAACCGACGGTGTTTTCGTCAACACTGTCGACGCGCGATCATGGAGACCCTCTTCTCCCCATCGGGGAGAAGTGCCGAGCGCATGCGAGGCGATGAGGGGGGCGAAGCCATTCTGCCTAGCGCCAAAGGCCCCCTCATCCGGCGCTGCGCGCCATCTTCTCCCCGCTGGGGAGAAGAAAACCGAAAGGCCGCTCATCGCGGCCCCTCATATTTGTAATGCGGTCGCCAGACCGATTCCTGGATCATGTCTGCGACGAGCGCCGCTCCGCCTTGCTCCCTGGCGGTGCCGGGATTGATTCAGCTGAAGGCGTCGGGCATCGAATCCTTGCGGCCAGCGATGTAGGCGGTGAGCGCCTCGTCGATCGCCGGATCGAGCGGCGGGGCTTCGTAGCTGTCGAGCCACGAACGGCAGAGCGCATTGGCGCGGTCCTCGACGCGCTTCTTGCCCTCGATTTCCCACTGTTCGAAGGAATTGTTGTCGGCCAGCGCCGAGCGGTAGAAGGCGGTCTGGAAATTGGCCTGGGTATGGGCGCAGCCGAGATAGTGTGCGCCGGGGCCGACCTCGCGGATCGCGTCCATCGCCTGGCCATCTTCCGACAGGTCGACGCCCATCGCCATCTTCTGCATCATGCCGAGCTGGTCCTGGTCGATCATGAACTTCTCGTAGCAGGCCGACAGGCCGCCCTCGAGCCAGCCGGCGGCATGCAGCACGAAATTGGTGCCGGCCAGCAGCGTCATGTTGAGCGTGTTGGCGCTCTCATGGGCTGCCTGGGCGTCCGGAACCTTGGAGGCACAGAGCGAACCGCCGGTGCGGAACGGCAGGCCGAGGCGACGCGCCAGCTGGGCGGCACCGTAGGAGACCAGCGCCGGCTCCGGCGTGCCGAAGGTCGGGGCGCCCGACTGCATCGAGATCGAGGCGGCAAAGGTGCCGAACAGCACCGGCGCGCCGGGGCGCACCAGCTGGGTGAAGGACGCACCCGCCAGCACTTCGGCAAGGATCTGGGCGAGCGTGCCGGCGACCGTGACCGGGCTCATGGCACCCGACAGGATGAAGGGCGAGAGCACGCAGGCCTGGTTGTGGCGGGCATAGACCTTGGCGGCACCCAGCATGGTCTCGTCGAACACCATCGGCGAGTTGGCGTTGATGAGGTTCAGCATCACGCAATTGTTCTCGACGAACTCGTCGCCGAAGACCAGCTTGGCCATGGCGACCGAATCCTCGGCGCGTTCCGGCGCCGTGACCGAGCCCATGAATGGCTTGTCGGAATATTTGATGTGGCTGTAGACCATGTCGAGGTGACGCTTGTTCACCGGGATGTCGACCGGTTCGCAGACCGTGCCGCCGGACGAATGGATCGACGGCGCCATATAGGCCAGCTTGACGAAGTTGCGGAAGTCCTCGAGCGTCGCATAGCGGCGATTGCCGTCGAGGTCGCGCACGAAGGGCGAACCGTAGACCGGGGCGAACACGGTGGCCTTGCCGCCGATCTGGACGCTGCGCGCCGGATTGCGGGCATGCCAGGTGAATTCGGAGGGCGCGGTCTTCAGCAGTTCGCGGCACAGGCCCTTGGGGAAATGTACCCGCTCGCCCTTCACCTCGGCGCCGGCGGCACGCCACATATCGAGTGCTTCGGCGTCGTCGCGAAACTCGATGCCGATCTCCTCGAGGATGATGTCGGCATTGCGCTCGATGATCTGCAGGCCTTCCTCGTCGAGCACTTCATAGACCGGGATCTTGCGCTGGATATAGGGCATCGACGGCCCTGCGCCGCCACCGGTGCGCGATGCGCGCCTAGCGGCTGCGCCGCGACCTTCGCTTCGGGTGCGGCGGCCCGCGCCGGTCTCTGTGATCTCGTCCATCTTGGGCTTCCTCGTTGTCGCGCTTCGCGCTGCTTCCTTTTCAATATGCTATTCGAATTCGCGTGGGAAACATTCCTTAATGCGCCAACCACTTGCGCCAGACAGACATCGGCTGCGACATGGGCCGGATTCGCCCCCGTCGCTTTTCACGGCTGTGACGTCGCTTTCGAAAAGAGATTTTAGCGAACTTGAGGTTTAACTGCCGATGAGGCAGTCTTTTAGACGACTGCGATCTGAATCGCCAAACACCAATCGGGATGCGCCCCATGTCAGACGACGAAATCATTCTCGAAGATCTGTCCGACGAAGAGCTTGTGCAGCAGATGCACGACGACCTCTACGACGGCATGAAAGAGGAAATCGAGCAGGGAACGCGCATCCTGCTCGAGCGCGGCTGGACGCCCTACGACGTGCTGACCCAGGCCTTGGTCGAGGGCATGCGCATCGTCGGCATCGACTTCCGCGACGGCATCCTGTTCGTTCCGGAAGTTCTGCTGTCGGCCAATGCCATGAAGGCCGGCATGACCATCCTGCGTCCGCTTCTCGCCGCCACCGGCGCCCCGAAGCAGGGCAAGATGGTCATCGGCACCGTCAAGGGCGACATCCACGACATCGGCAAGAACCTGGTCGGCATGATGATGGAGGGGGCCGGCTTCGACGTCATCGACCTCGGCATCAACAATCCGGTCGAGAACTATCTCGAAGCCATCGAGCGGGAAAAGCCTGACATTCTCGGCATGTCGGCGCTTCTGACCACCACCATGCCCTACATGAAGGTCGTCATCGACACGCTCAAGGAAAAGGGCATGCGCGACGACTATATCGTGCTCGTCGGCGGTGCGCCGCTCAACGAGGAATTCGGCAAGGCGGTCGGCGCCGATGCCTATTGTCGCGATGCGGCCGTCGCCGTCGAAACGGCGAAGGAATTCATCGCCCGCAAGCACAACAGCCTGGCCGCCCAGGCCTGAGGCCTGAAAACAATAAAGCCGACCGCGGTCAGCGGTCGGCTGTCTGGTATTCGGCGGAGGCGCCGTTTGTCCGGGGATGGTATCCTTCCCACAGCGTATAGCCGCTCGCGGTCACGACGATGGTCAGGATGTAGGCGGCGCTGAACTTGGCGACGGTATCGAGCGTCATGATCCGATCTCCTCGTGGCTCCGGTCGTCCCGGTGACCGGCCGGAAAAATGCCCGGCGTCCGGTCCGACCTTAGCCCCTGCAATTGTCAGTTCGCGGCGTTGCCGACGTCCTGCCCGGCCTGTTGCGTCGCATTGACGGTGTTGGCGGTATCCTTGCCCATGCCGCGAATGGTGTTGCCGCACGAAGCGAGACCGAAGGCAGATGCCATGAGGACGGCGACGAGGGTGAGTTTCCGGGTGTTCATGATAGAAAGCTCCATGTTGGGTGGGCATCTTCGAAAAATGTCGAGAATACGACCATGAAACGCACGAACGCCGAAAAAGTTCAGATCATCGCCTGCGGCGCGATCGCACGCGAAATCCTGGCGATTCGTGACGCCAACGGCCTCGACCACATCGACCTCGAATGCCTGCCGGCGATCTGGCATGTCTATCCCGAAAGGATCGCGCCGGCGCTGCGCGAAAAGATCGCCGCGGCGAAAGCCGCCGGTTACGGGCGCATCTTCATCGGCTATGCCGAATGCGGCACCCAGGGCCAGATCGACAAGATCTGCGCCGAGGAAGGCATCGAGCGCATCGCCGGACCGCACTGCTACGCCTTCTTCTCCGGCACGGAAAAATTCCTGGCCGAATGCGAGCATGAATTCACCGCCTTCTACCTGACGGACCTGATCACCCGCCAGTTCGAGGCCTTCGTCATCGAGCCGCTGAAGCTCGACAAGCACCCGGAACTGCGCGACATGGTGTTCGGCAACTACACCAAGATCGTTTATCTGGCGCAGACGGACGATCCCGCCCTGCAGGCGAAGGCGAAATGGGCGGCCGACTATCTCCGCCTGGACTATGAATACCGCTTCACCGGCTATGGCGACCTGGACCCGGCGCTGCGCGCCCTGGGCTAGCGCCACAGGGGCGGACCGAGCGGCCGCCCCGCCTTGCGGCTACTTCACAGAATTGGCGACGCTGCGGCCGGCATCCTGCGTGGCGTCGACGGCATTGCCCATGTCCCGGCCAAGGCCGCGGATGGTGTTGCCGCAAGCGGTCAGTGCAAGGAGCGCCAGGCCAAGGACTGCGGCCGTCGAAATGTGTTTAGATGACATATCGTCCCCCGAATGGATCAACAGACTTCGCCTCCATCGCACCGGCTTTGGCCAAAAACATGGCAGGACAAAAAAGCGGGCGTCGCTCGCACGGATATGCGAAGCTCCGTTCGTGGAGCGTCCCGGCGCAGGCCCGGGATCGCTCGCTTTTAACTCAACTTTCAGCATGCCTGCCTAAATAAGTTGCGCCTTAATGCCTCGGCAATCCACCCATAGCAGGATGGCATCAGGTCGAAGCAACAATGAAAAGGCTTGAAAAGCATGACCGACGGGGTGGGAACTTTAACGTATGATTTCGCGGCAGCCGGCGACAAGGCGGTGCCGGAGCCTCTCTCGGCGGTTCTCGTCCGCCTGTCGCGCCACGACAAGCCGACGATCACCATTCGCGACATCGCGATCGCCCTCCAGGACCGCTCTTTCGGCGCCTTCCTCCTCGTCTTCGCGCTGCCCAATCTCGTGCCCATGCCTCCGGGCGCCACACTGTTTCTCGGCCTGCCGCTGATGTTCATCGCCTGGCAGATGTTCGCCTCGGCCGAGGGCCGGATCTACCTTCCCCGCCGCATCGGCGACTATGGGGTGACTACCGCGACCTTCGAGCTCGTCGTCAACCGTCTTTCCCCCTGGCTGAAGCGGGCGGAGACCTGCGTCAAGCCGCGCTTCTGGTTCCTCGAAAGCCGCCTGTCCGAACGTCTGCTCGGCTTCTTCGCCCTGGTGCTCGCGGTCGTCGTCTTCCTGCCGATCCCGCTCGGCAACTGGCTGCCGGCGCTGGCGCTCGCCATCATAGGCTTTGCCCATTCCCAATGCGACGGCTTCGGCGTGCTGATCGGCACCGCGGTCGGCGCGGTTTCCCTGCTCGTCGCATCCTTCGTCGTCTACACGGTCGGTGCCGTGCTGTTCCTGGTCGTCTGATCGAGGAGGTCCAAAAAGGTATGAGCGCGCAGCAGGCCAACCCCTCCCAATCCCCGACCGTCATGGTCATGACGGCCGGCGGGACCAATCCGGCGCTCGTCATCAACGCGCTCGCCAAACGCTTTCCCAATCTTCGCGTCGTCATCGAGCAGCCGGAATCGAAATGGGCGATCACCCAGCGCCGGGCCGCCCGGCTCGGCTGGGTCCAGGCGCTCGGCCAACTGGCCACGATGGTTGCCGCAAGGCTGTTGCGGCCTCTCGCCAGACGGCGGATCGCGTCCATTCTCGCTTCGGCCGGCGTTTCGCCCGTCATCCCGCCAGAGGTTCCGCTCCATCAGGTCGCCTCGATCAACGACGACGAGACCCGCGCGCTGGTCACGCAGTTCAAGCCTTCCGCCATCCTTCTCGTCAGCACCCGGCTGATGAGCGCCGCCACCCTTGCCGCCATGCCCTGCCCCGTCATCAACCTGCATGCCGGGATCAATCCGCAATATCGCGGCCAGATGGGCGGCTACTGGTCGCTGGTCGAGGAAGATGCCGGCAATTTCGGCGCCACCCTTCATCTGGTCGATCGGGGCACGGATACCGGCGGCACGCTCTACGAGGTGCGCACCCTGCCGGACCGGGGCGATTTCATCGCCACCTACCCGCTGCTGCTGACGGTCACGGCGATCGACATCACTCTCCAGTCGGTCCAGGATGCGGTCGACGGGCGTCTTGCGCCCTACGAGCCGGAGGGTCCGTCGGCGCTGCGGTTCCCGCCGCCGATCTGGACCTGGCTTGCCAACGGAATCCGCCGGCGAATCTGGTAATTCTTGGCCACGTCGCTTTTTGCTCTGTGCGACGTCGTCGCAAGCGCAGTCCGTCGCTTTCGGCCTGTGCATTGTGACGGAAAAGGGAGAGTGAGGACATGGCCGACCGGATCATCGTCTACTGGCGCGACATTCCCGCCCAGGTGATCGTCAAGCAGGGTAGGAAGACCGCCAAGCGCGAGCTGTCGCTGCGGTTCACCGAGGCGATCGACATGGCCGCCATGCGCACCGGCGCCGCCGAAACCGACGATTATCTCGCCGAATGGCGCAAGGGCGATCCGCTGCCGGTCGGCGACGACCTGGAGGTCGAAGCCGACAAGGCCGCCGCCGAACTCGAAGCGGCCTATGACAAGGCCCGCCTGGTTGCCCTCGTCCATGCCGGAGGCCGCGACAATGGTTGACGGAAAGCCCGCCCCCGGCAATGCCGCACCCGCCAAGAAGGCCGCGACCGGCGCCTATACGCCCGGCAGCGTCTCGCCCAACCGCCGGGCCCGCCGCTCCTATACGATCCGTCTATGGTCGGTCCGCCATTCGCGTTTCCTCGAATGGTTCTACGGCCGCTTCGCCAATGCCTTCCTTCTGCTTCACCCGCTGTGGAACAGGCTCGGCTATGCCCGGGTCGAACGGCCGGTGACCTTCGTTGAGCGCAACGTCAAGGGCCTCCTGTTCGACTGTCGCATGTGCGGCCAGTGCGTGCTGTCGTCGACCGGCATGTCCTGCCCGATGAACTGTCCGAAACAGCTGCGCAACGGTCCTTGCGGCGGCGTGCGTGCCAACGGCAATTGCGAGGTCGAGCCCGACATGCCCTGCGTCTGGGTGCAGGCCTGGGCAGGCTCGCGCAACATGGCCAATGGCGATGCGATCCTCAAGGTGCAGAAGCCGGTCAACCAGTCGCTGCGCGAAACCTCGTCCTGGCTGCGCGTCACGGCTGAAGCCGCCGCGTCCCGCGAAACGTCCACCTCGGAACGGAAATCATGAGCCCTGACATCAACCCGCATGATCCCGGCGCACCGCTCGATCCCCTGCCCGGCCATTCCTCGCGCGGCCGGTTGGAACGGGTGCTCAGGCGCGGCGAATTCGCCGTCACCGCCGAGCTCAACCCGCCGGACAGCGCCGACCCGCAGGACGTCTACGAGCGCGCCTCGGTATTCGACGGCTGGGTCGACGGCATCAATGCCGTTGATGCCTCCGGCGCCAACTGCCACATGTCGTCCGTCGGCATCTGTGCCCTTCTGACCCGCATGGGCTATGCGCCGATCATGCAGATCGCCTGCCGCGACAAGAACCGCATCGCCATCCAGGGCGACGTGCTCGGCGCGTCTGCCATGGGCGTGCAGAACATCATGTGCCTGACGGGCGACGGCGTGCAGGCCGGCGACCAGCCGGGCGCCAAGCCGGTCTTCGACCTCGACTGCATGTCGCTGCTGGAAACCGTGCGCACCATGCGCGACGAATCGAAATTCCTGTCGGGCCGCAAGCTTTCGACCCCGCCGCATGTCTTCCTCGGGGCGGCCATCAATCCGTTCGCCCCGCCTTACGACTTCCGCCCCTACCGGCTTGCCAAGAAGATCGAGGCAGGTGCGCAGTTCGTCCAGAGCCAGTACTGCTTCGACGTGCCGATGTTCCGCGAATACATGAAGAAGGTGCGCGATCTCGGCCTGCACGAAAGGTGTTTCATCCTGGTCGGCGTCGGACCGCTCGCCTCGGCCAAGACGGCCAAGTGGATCCGCTCCAACGTGCCGGGCATCCATATCCCCGATTCGGTCATCAAGCGTCTCGAAGGGGCCGAGGACCAGAAGAAGGAGGGCAAGCAGCTCTGCATCGACATCATCAACGAGGTCAAGGAGATCGAGGGCATTTCCGGCATGCATGTCATGGCCTACCGGCAGGAGGAATATGTCGCCGAGATCGTCCATGAATCGGGCGTGCTGAAGGGCCGCAAGCCGTGGACGCGCGAGGCCAATCCCGCCGACGCCATGGTCGCCGACCGGCTCGAATCGATCCGCGGGCACAAGGTCGAGGACCAGCAGCAACTGGCTGGTCTCGCCGCCCAACACCTGCCGAAGACCCCCCATTGAAGAGAGCCGGACGGAGCGCCCTCCGCTGCCCTTGTAACCCTCATGCCGGCACGTTAGACCTCGTCGACGCGCCCTGACCGGAGAACTGAAATGACCCGCACCATCGTCGCATCCGCCACCCGCGAAATCATCATCGGCTTCGACCAGCCCTTCTGCGTCATCGGCGAACGCATCAATCCGACCGGCCGCAAGAAGCTCGCCGCCGAGATGATCGAGGGCAATTTCGACACCGTCATCAAGGACGCGCTGGAACAGGTCGCCGCCGGCGCCACCATGCTCGACGTCAATGCCGGCGTCACCTCGGTCAACCCGAACGAGACCGAGCCGGGCCTGCTGGTCAAGACCATGGAGATCGTCCAGGGCCTGGTCGACGTGCCGCTGTCCATCGACTCGTCTGTTACAGCCGCCATCGAGGCCGCGCTGAAGGTTGCCAAGGGCCGTCCGCTGGTCAATTCGGTGACCGGCGAGGAGGAAAAGCTCGAAGCCATCCTGCCGCTCTGCAAGAAGTACGACGTGCCGGTCGTCGCCATCTCCAACGACGAGACAGGCATCTCCATGGATCCGGACGTGCGCTTCGCCGTCGCCAAGAAGATCGTCGAACGCGCCATGGACTACGGCATCAAGCCCTGCGACATCGTCGTCGACCCGCTGGTCATGCCGATCGGTGCTCTGGGCGACGCAGGCCGCCAGGTTTTTGCCCTGCTCTACCGCCTGCGCAACGAACTCAAGGTCAACACCACCTGCGGCCTCTCCAACATCTCCTTCGGCCTGCCGCACCGCCACGGCATCAATGCCGGCTTCATCCCGATGGTCATCGGCGCCGGCATGACCTCGGCCATCATGAACCCCTGCCGCCCGCAGGAAATGGAGGCCGTACGCGCCGCCAACGTGCTGAACGGCACGGACCCCAATTGCGGCAACTGGATCATGACCTACCGCGACCACAAGCCGGCAGAACCCGGCGCCGCCGCCTCCACCACCGCCCCGGGCGCCTCCTCCGGCCGCCGCGGCGGCCGTGCTGCCAGAGCGGGGGCGGGTGCTGCGACGGAGTGAAGGAACCGACTCCCTGTTTTACAATTGCCTATACAAATGTGTAGTGTGAGCCGATGAAGCAGACGATTACCGGTTTCGATTGGGACGAGGGCAATTGGCCGAAATGTGCCAAGCACGGCTTGACGAAACGGGAAATCGAACAGGTCTTCGAAAACCGTCCGAGCGTCTACCCTGACCCGAGTTCCAACGAGGTTCGGTCGCGAGCGATAGGGCGGACCGATGAAGGGCGATATGTTTTTGTTGTCTTCACGCTTCGGCGGATCACGACGGAGACCTATATCCGGCCCATCAGCGCAAGGTTCATGCACGACCGGGAGATTAGGCGATATGAACAAGGATAAATTGAAGAAGCTGCCCGTTTTGAAATCCGATGAGGAAGCGGAAGCCTTCGTCGACACCGCGGATCTGTCCGAATACGACCTTTCGGTTTTCAAGCCGGTTCAGTTCGAATTCGAGAAAAAGTCTGCGCAGTTGAACATGCGGCTGCCGGAAGCGCTTCTGGCGGCAGTCAAGGAGAAGGCGAAGGAGCGTGGCATTCCCTATACGCGCCTGATCCGGGAAGCTTTGGAACAGACAGTAGCCAAGTAGATGTCCGCTTCTCCTAAGAGGGCGGGATATGGGGCGTGGCCCTCGACGTTTGAAAGACTGAAATGACCGAAATCGACCCCCTCGTCCTCTTCATGCCGTCCGGCAAGCGCGGCCGGTTCCCGGTCGGCACGCCGGTGCTCGATGCCGCCCGCCAGCTCGGCGTCTATGTCGAGAGCGTGTGCGGCGGGCGAGCCACCTGCGGGCGCTGCCAGATCGAGGTGCAGGAAGGCAATTTCGCCAAGCATGGCATCGTCTCGTCGAACGACCACATCTCGCCGCCCGGGCCGAAGGAAAAGCGCTATGCCGAGGTGCGCACCCTGCCCGAAGGCCGCCGCCTCTCCTGTTCCGCGACCATAGAGGGCGATCTTGTCGTCGACGTGCCGCAGGATGCCGTGGTCAACGCCCAGGTGGTGCGCAAGGCCGCCAGCGACCGGGTGATCGAGCGCAATCCCGCCGTCCATCTCTGCTATGTCGAGGTCGATGAGCCCGACATGCACAAGCCGCTTGGCGATCTCGACCGCATGAAGGTCATGCTGGAGAAGGACTGGGGCTATACCGACCTGCAGGTCGAGCCTTATCTGCTGCCGCAGGTGCAGAAGATCCTGCGCAAGGGCAACTGGACGGTGACCGCCGCCATCCACCGCGACAGCGACACCCAGCGTCCGACCATTATCGCGCTCTGGCCCGGCCTGCACAACGAGGCCTATGGCCTGGCCTGCGATATCGGCTCGACGACGATCGCCATGCATCTCGTTTCGCTGCTGTCAGGCCGCGTGGTGGCCTCGTCGGGCACGTCCAACCCGCAGATCCGTTTCGGCGAGGATCTGATGAGCCGCGTCTCCTACGTCATGATGAACCCGGACGGCCGGGAAGCCATGACCAAGGCCGTTCGCCAGGCCGTCTCCGAACTCGTCGACCAGGTCTGCGCAGAGGGTGGCGTCGCCCGCACCGACATCCTCGATTCGGTGTTCGTCGCCAATCCGATCATGCACCACCTCTTCCTCGGCATCGACCCGACCGAGCTCGGCCAGGCGCCCTTCGCGCTCGCCGTTTCCGGCGCAGTCGCGTGCCCGGCGAGCGACATCGAGCTCGTCCTCAATCCCGGCGCCCGCACCTATCTGCTGCCCTGCATCGCCGGCCATGTCGGCGCCGATGCGGCCGGCGCGACCCTCGCCGAAGGGCCGCACCGCCAGGACCGCATGATGCTGCTGGTCGATGTCGGCACCAATGCCGAGATCGTCCTTGGTAACCGCCAACGCACCGTCGCCGCCTCCTCGCCGACGGGTCCTGCCTTCGAGGGCGCGGAAATCTCCTGCGGCCAGCGCGCCGCCCCCGGCGCCATCGAGCGCGTGCGCATCGATCCGGTAACGCTCGAGCCGCGCTTCAAGGTGATCGGCGTCGAGCAGTGGTCCGACGAGGACGGTTTTGCCGAGGCCGCGGCCAGCACCGGCATCACCGGCATCTGCGGCTCGGCGATCATCGAGGTCGTCGCGGAAATGTATCTCTCCGGCGTGATCTCCACCGACGGCGTGGTGGATGGCGGCATGGCGGCGAAAAGCCCGCGCATCCTGGCGACCGGCCGCACCTTCTCCTACCTGCTGCATGACGGCGCCCAGACGATCACGGTGACGCAGAACGACGTGCGCGCCATCCAGCTCGCCAAGGCCGCCCTTTATGCCGGCATCAAGCTCCTGATGGAAAAGCTCGGCGTCGAGACGGTCGACACGATCCGCTTTGCCGGCGCCTTCGGCTCCTTCATCGATCCGAAATACGCCATGGTGCTCGGGCTCATCCCCGACTGCGAGCTTTCGGAGGTCAAGGCGGTCGGCAATGCCGCCGGCACCGGCGCGCTGATGGCGCTCTTGAACCGCGGCCACCGCCGCGAGATCGAGGACACCGTCACCCGCATCGAGAAGATCGAGACGGCGCTGGAGCCGCATTTCCAGCAGCTCTTCATCGACGCCATGGCCCTGCCCAACAAGGTCGACCCCTTCCCCAGGCTCGCCGCGGCGGTGACGCTGCCGGAACGCAAGATCCTCTCGGACGGCGAAGGCGAAGGCGGCGGCCGCCGGCGGCGGAGAAACCGGGACTGAACGGGATCACCGGTGCTGGAACCACAGCAGGTCACCCACAAGGTATCGGCAACAGAAATACAGCTTCCGGCTGCATTCGCGGAATAACATTAACACCTGAATAAGCCGCCACTGATATGCTTCGACGCAATCTGATCCGAGGAGCATACGATGGCGGCCACCCTTCCCTTTCTGACAACACTGAATTCGGCGCTGGTCGAGGCTCTGACCGGCACCCAGGCCGTGATTCATTTCGATCCATCCGGCACGATCCTCGACGCCAACGAGAACTTCTGCAAAGCGATGGGCTATGCGAAATCGGAGATCGTCGGACGCCATCATTCGATGTTCGTCGAGCCGGACTTCGTCGGAACGGAGGACTATCGCCAGTTCTGGAAGAAGCTCGGCGAGGGCCATGGGGACAGCCGCCGCTACAAGCGGCTCGCCAAAGGTGGTCGCGAAGTCTGGATCGAGGCCTCCTATATGCCCCTCAAGCGCGGCGGCAAGGTCTTCCGCGTGGTAAAGGTCGCTGTCGACATCACGGCGCAGATGAACGAGCAGATGATGAACACCGGCAGGCTCGAGGCCCTCGGCAGAGCACAGGCGGTCATCGAGTTCAGCCCCGACGGCACCATTCTGACGGCCAACCAGAACTTCCTGGACGCCTTGGGCTACACACTTGCGGAAATCGAAGGCCGACATCATTCGATGTTCTGCGACAAGACCTATGTCGCCTCGGCCGACTATCGCGCTTTCTGGGACAAGTTGCGCGGCGGTGAATTTGCCGCCGGTGAGTATGAGCGTCTCGGCAAGGCCGGCAATTCAGTCTTCATCCAGGCCTCCTACAATCCCATATTCGACGCGAACGGCAAGGTTGTCCGGGTCGTGAAGTTCGCGACGGATGTGACGGGCCGGGTCAAGGCGGTCGATGCCATCGCGGCCGGACTGGGCCGCCTAGCCGAATGCAATATCCGTGTCACCATCGACGAGCCCTTCATCCCGGAATTCGAACGCCTGCGAAATGACTTCAACATCGCGATTTCTCGGTTCCAGGAAACGCTCGAAAAGGTTCTGGCCGGCACCGGCGACATGAGCGAGCAGAGCGAGCTTCTTGAAAGTGATGCGACAGCATTGGGCAGCCGAACCGAGAGTCAGGCAGCAGCGCTCGAGCAAGCCTCCGCGGCCCTCGAGGAAATCACGGTCACGGTCAAGGAATCGTCGAGCCGCGCCGCTACTGCACGCGAGGTCGCCCGCGATGCCACGAAGGCCACGGTCGATACGGTCCGCGTCCTGTCCAACGCCACGGACGCGATCAAGCGCATCGAATCCGCCTCCGGCGAAATCAGTAAGATCATCGACGTGATCGACCAGATCGCTTTCCAGACCAACCTGTTGGCACTCAACGCCGGCGTCGAGGCCGCCCGCGCAGGGGAAGCCGGCAAGGGCTTCGCGGTCGTGGCGCAGGAAGTGCGCGAACTGGCCCAGCGTTCGTCCGGCGCAGCCAAGGAAATCGCGGCGCTCATCAACAACTCGGCGATCGAGGTCGCAACGGGCGTCAAATACGTGACGGAGACAGGCTCGGCACTAGACGAAATCGAAAAGTTTGTTCACGCGATCAACCAGAATCTGGAAGCCATTGCGCTCGGCGCCACTGAACAGGCCACAAGCCTCGACGAGATCAACTCGGCCGTCAACCAGCTCGACCAGGCGACCCAGGCGAATGCCGGGCTTGTCGGCAGCATCAGCAGTGCCGCCGTTGTCCTGACGCAGGGCTCCAGCCAGATGAAAGACTTGGTCGAACTCTTCAAGCTGAACCGACGAAAGACCATCCGCGAGCCGGGTTCTCAGCCCGTAATGCCGGTCTCCGCTCTGCGTCAACGCCGTGTCGCCTGAGGACAGGCCAGCACGATGCCCGGTGCGGGCGATCTCAAGACTTGTATGTCGAGAGAAAGGCCCGAGCTGCCCGTGCTAGCACTTCCGGCGCGAAGCCGGAAAAGCCGATGACCAGTCCCTGGCGCGGCGTGGCATCCACATACATCGGCGAGAGCGCCCGCACGGCAAAGCCCTGCCGCGCGGCCGCCGCACTGATGTCGAGGTCGCGCACGCCATCGGGCAGGCCGGCCACCAGATGCAGGCCCTGCTCTGGTCTGGTCACCTCCAGTCCCGATCCTTCGAGCGCCGCGACCAGGCTGTCGCGCGCCTGCCGGACCCGCCGCCGCGCCCGCTTTACATGGGCGGCGAAATGGCCCTCGCGCAGGAATTCGGCGAGCGCTCCTTCGGCGAGCGTCGAGGGAAAACGGTCGGTGCGGGCCCGCACGTCGAGCAGGGCCGCGCAGAGCGTTGGAGGCAGGACCAGATAGCCGATTCTCAGCCCCGGCATCAGCACCTTGGAGAAGGTGCCGACATAGATCACCCGGCCCTGCGCATCGATCCCCTGCATCGACGAGAGCGGCGGACCGGCAAAGCGATACTCGCTGTCATAATCGTCCTCGATGATGAAGGCGTCGTTGCGCACCGCCCAGTCGATCAGCGCCAGGCGCCGGCGCATGGAGAGCGTCACTCCGAGCGGAAACTGGTGCGACGGCGAGACGTAGACGGCGCGGGCATGGGGCGAGCGCGCGATCCCCGCCTCCGGATCGATCCCCTCGGCGTCGACCGGCACACCGGTGATGCGCATGCCGGCGGCGGCAAGCGCGACCCTGGCCATCGGATAACAGGGGTCCTCGACCCAGACCGGATCGCCGGGCTTGAGCACCGTGCGGATGACGAGGTCCAGCGCCTGCTGCGTGCCCGAGGTCAGCACCACCTGCTCGGCCGAGCAGTTCACCCCGCGGGCGGCTCTGAGATAGGCGGCAACCTCCTCGCGCAGTTCCAGCGAACCGGCCGGCTCGGCATAGTGAAAATGCCGGGGCGACGGCTGCATCAGATGGCGGTTCAGCAGCGTGCGGAAGACCTGGATGGTGCGGGCGTCCGCGGCCGAGCAGCCGAGCGCGCCCGGAAGCGGGCCGGGTTCCTCCCGCGAATTGCGCAACACCGGCGGTTGCGGCGCGGCGCGCGTCGGTACGGCGGCCGCCACATAGGTGCCCGCCCCCACCCGCGCCTCGGCAAAACCGTCGGCCACCAGCATCTCGTATGCGGCAACCGCTGCACCGCGCGACAGGCCGAAGCGCGCGGCCAGATCCCGCGTGGTCGGCAGTTTGGCCCCCGGCGGCAGCGAGCCGCCCTCGATCAGCCGGCGCAGTTCGCGATAGAGCGCCAGCCGCCGCGGCCCGGCCTTCGGCAGCACCGGCACCGAGCCTGACCAATCCGGCGCATTGGTCCGACTTTTCTTCATGGAATTGGACCTTCTGCAAACCAATCGATCGGCGTAGCTCTGCCTCAAGCCAGCCAAGGAGGCAAGCATGACGATCCAGACCCCGGAAAAATCCTTCCCCGCCACGCCACGCAACCGCGTCAAGCGCCTGCACGAACGCGGCACTTATGACCGCGACGCGGTCTATGCCGTGCTCGACAGCGCTTTCCTCTGCCATGCCGCCTATGTGATCGACGGCCAGCCCTTCTGCACGCCGACGATCCACTGGCGCGAGGGCGACTGGCTCTACTGGCACGGCTCCTCGGCGAGCCGCATGCTGCGTCAGCTGGAAAAGGGCACGCCGGTCTGCCTGACCGTGTCCCATCTCGACGGTCTGGTGCTCGCCCGCTCGGGCTTCCACCATTCCGCCAACTACCGCTCCGCCATGTGCTTCGGCACGGCCGGCATCATCGACGAGCCGGAGGAGAAAGCCCGCGCGCTCAAGGCCATCGTCGACCGCTTCTATCCGGGCCGCAGCGCGGAGATGCGTGCCGACAGTCCCCAGGAACTGAAGGCGACGAAGGTCATCGGCATGCGGATCGAGGATGCCTCGGCGAAACACCGCGCCGCGGGCGTCGGCGATGACGAGGAGGATTATGGCCTGCCGGTCTGGGCGGGCGTCATTCCGGTCGAGACGGTGATCGGCAAGGCCGAGATCAGCCCGCATGTGCCGGCCGGCGTGACGTTGCCGGAGCACCTTGCGCCCTATCGCCCGGGTCGCCGCCTCGACGAGGTCCTGCGCGAAGCCCAGGCGTTGTACGAGAACGGGGCCGAATGACACGACAGCGGGAAAGGCGCGCCGATCCCCGCAGCCGATTGATCAGGCGGCTATGCCGATCATTTCGGAAAAGGCGAAGCGCACGCTGTCGGCCACAGCGCGGATGGTTTCGCTGGTCTCCGGCCCGGTGAGCAGCCGCACCTCGAACGAGCCGAGATCCGGCAGGCCCTGCTTGGAGCCGAGCGCCGTCATGTCGTCGGTCAGATAGCTGCGCGGCAGCGGCGCGACGGCCAGGTCGGCGATCACCGCGGCGCGCTGCGCCATGGTGTGGGCGGACAGATAGGCGATGCGGTAAGGTCGCTTGTCCCGGTCGAGGCGCGACAGCGCGTCGGCCCGCCAGCAGCAGCCGTCCTCCCAGATCGACACCGGCAGCGGATCGCGCAAGTGGGCTGTGCCGCACTTCGCGCCGGCCCAGACGAGTTGTTCCGTGTGGATCACCTCGCCGTCATGGCTCACCATGCCCGGCGCGCAATTGACCAGCGTGAGGTCGAGGCGCTGTTCCTGCAGGCGGCGGCGCAGCTGGCCCGAGGTATCGACCGTCAGATCGACCATGATCGCCGGATAGATTTCGGCGAAGCGCCGCAGAATGGTCGGCATGAAACGCTCGCCGATGTCATCGGGCGCGCCGAGGCGCACGACGCCCTTCATCTCCGGCATGCGGAACCGCCCGACCGCCTCGTTGGACAGTGCCAGCATGCGCCGGGCATAGGGCAGTAGCGTCTCGCCGCTCTCGGTCAGGGTGACGGAACGCGCGTCGCGCAGGAAGAGCGTCGCGCTCAGCTGCTCCTCCAGCTTCTTGATCTGCATGGAGACCGCCGACGGCGTACGGAACACCCGGTCGGCCGCCGAGGTGAAGCTGCCGGTCTCGGCAATGGCGACGAAGGTGCGCAGGATATCGTTGTCGAGCAGCGGCAGCGGTTGGCGGATCATCAGGGTCATCGGTGCGCATCCTTCAATAAAACTGATCTTAAGAACGATATCATCGCGTTTGATTGAATGTCAATCAGGGTGCATCCTGCAACCATCAAGAGAACGGAAGGAGGCGACAATGCTGATTGCAACCATGCTCCACATGATGCGCCGCTGGCAGGACGGTCTGCCGCTGACCCCAGCCGCACGCGAGAAACTCAAAGCGCGGCGCGAACTGGCCGCACTGCCGCCTGAACTGCAGCGCGATATCGGCTGGCCGCCGGAGGATTACCCGGCCCGGTCGCCGCGCCAGAAACACAACGGAAATCGATCGCTCGCATCATAAACATTCGTTTGAATGATGAATGATACAGGAGCAAAACGCAAAGGCCCCCAAGGCAACCGAAAAGGAAGATGACGATGACCCTCGTTGGTTTTGATAGCCGGATCACCCTGCAGAGCCGCCGCTTGCCGACGGTCGCGCACCCTCTCGCAATTCTCATGACCGCCGGCCGCGCCGTGCGGCAGTGGCAGGAACGCCGCGCCGATGCCCGGGCGCTCGAAGCCCTGCCCTTCGACCTGCGCAAGGACCTCGGCTGGCCGGCCAGCGACCGGCCGGCGCGCCCGCTTTGACGGCATTTGCGACACGGCCCGCCCCGCCGCGTCGCAATCGGGCCGAGCCGGGTTTTCCCCATTTCCCGGCTCGCGCCCGAAATTCCATCGGACTTTCAACTTGATGCCCCAGGTGCCCGAACTGCACCGCTCCCTGCCGGGTCGCAATGAGAAAAGTGCGTGACGGATGTCGCATTTTCGCCCCCGGCGCGCTATTCTGCCGTGTTCCTTGAGACACGCGTCGCATTCGGAACATCTCCATGACGCCTGCCACGCAAGGAATAGCGGAAAAACGCGGGAACACTGGGCACACACATGAACAAGGCGCCGACCAAGAAACGTTCGCTGGTCTTCTTTCTCGTCCCCCACTTCACGCTCCTGCCCTTTGCAGGGGCGATCGAAACATTGCGCATCGCCAATCGCATGCTGGGCTATCCGGCCTATGAATGGCGCCTCGCCTCGACGGATGGCCAGAAGGTCCATTCCTCAAGCGGCATCGGCATGGAGGTCAACTCATCGCTGGCCGACGAACGCCGCTATCTGTCCGGCGAAAACCGGCCGAGCATGGTGATCGTCTGTTCCGGCGTCTATGTGGAGGAGTTCCACAACAAGTCGGTCAATGCCTGGCTGCGCGAGGCCTATAACCGGGGCGCTGCCGTCGGCAGCCTCTGTACGGGCGCCCATGTGCTGGCCCAGGCCGGGCTGCTCAACGGCAAGCGCTGCGCCATTCACTGGGAAAACCTGCCGGGTTTCTCCGAGGCCTTTCCGCAGGCGGAAGTCTATGCCGACCTCTACGAGGTCGACAGCAATCTCTACACCTGCGCCGGCGGCACCGCCTCGCTCGACATGATGCTCAACCTGATCGGCCAGGACTTTGGCGAGGGCCTGGTCAACCGGGTCTGCGAACAGCACCTGACCGACCGGGTGCGCAGCCCGACCGACCGGCAGCGCCTGCCGCTTCGGGCCCGCCTCGGCGTGCAGAACTCCAAGGTGCTGTCGATCATCGAACTGATGGAGAGCAATCTCGCCGAGCCGCTGTCGCTGCTGGAGATCGCCGACGATGCCGACCTGTCGCGGCGCCAGATCGAACGGCTGTTCCGCCAGGAAATGGGCCGCTCGCCGGCCCGCTACTATCTGGAGATCCGTCTCGACCGCGCCCGCCATCTGCTGGTCCAGTCGTCCATGCCGGTGGTCGAGGTGGCGGTCGCCTGCGGCTTCGTCTCCGCCTCGCACTTCTCCAAGTGTTATCGCGAACTCTACAACCGCTCGCCGCAGCAGGAGCGCGCCGAACGCAAGCTCACCATGTCGGCAAGCCGCACCGGCGTGGTCGCCTGAAGAAGGCCGTGGCGGCGGCTCAGCCGTAGAGGCTGTAGAAGAAGCGCGCCGAGACGAAGATCAGAAACAGGCCGAAACCGATTTCCAGCTGGCGCTTGCTCATCGCATGCGCCAGTCTCGCGCCGTAGGGCGCGACGACCAGGGTCACAGGAATAATCAAAGCCACGGCGATCCAGTTGATGAAACCGGTCGACAGAGGTGGAAGTCCGTTCTCTCCCCAACCGGCCCAGATATAACCGAACAGTCCCGGCAGGGAGATCAACACGCCGACGCCGGCCGACGTCGCGACCGCCTGGTGGATCGGCCGGCCGAAGAGCGTCATGTAGGTATTGTTGAGCACGCCGCCGCCGATCCCCATCAAGCCTGAGAGCAGGCCGATGCCGGTGCCGACGGCAAAGTGCACCGGCTCGCCCGGCAAGGCGGTGCCGAGGTGCCAGCGCGACGAGAAGAACATCATGCGGAAGGCGAGCAACAGGGTGATGACCGCGAAGATCAGCCGCAGCGACGCGCTCGACGCCTCGGCGGCAATCACTGCGGCGAGGATCGCGCCGAGAGGCACGGCGACCACCCAGTCCCGTAACAATTTCATGTCGACAGCGCCCCGCCGGCGATGGGCGGCAAAGGACCTGAGCGAGGTCGGCACGATGATGGCAAGGGAGGTGCCGACGGCAAGGTGCATGCGCACCGCGTCGTCGATCCCGGCCAGACCAAAGACCTGGTAGAAGACCGGAACCAGCACGGCACCGCCGCCGATGCCGAAGACGCCGGCCAAGAGCCCGGCCACGCCGCCCGCAATCACCAGCAGGCCGGCAAACATCAGCAGTTCCGAAACGGGCGCCATCACGCGAAGTCCTTTCCCGGCACGATCCCCGTAAGGTTGCCGCGACTGTCATCAATTCGTGATGCTTCTAGCCTAACGTCACCCGCAGGCAAGGTCCGGTCGCCGCCAAGCGGTACGCCACGCAGACGATCCAGGCTTGAACGGCACCAGAGCCCTGCCTCATTTTGACGGCGAAATTTTCAGACGGGACTTTTCACTCATCCCTTTGCGACCGGCGGCGATGCCCCCCGCCCCATTGCCAAACGGTCAAAAGCCGGCGCTTGCGCCGGCTTTTATTTTGGCCGGCGGGGGCGTGCGCCCACCGGGGCTAGAGCGAGGGATCGGCCGCCTGCCCCTGCGGCGCGAGCACGGGCGTCGGATTGTCGGTGCCGATGCCGTCGACCACCGGCTGACTGGTCTGGCCCTCGGCGATCGCCATCGGTCCCTGCGGCACCAGGATCTGGGCGGCCACGGGTGCGGTCGGCGCCCGCGGTGCGGCCTCGCCGACGCCGAGCGGGTTCCCGCCGCCGACGCCGAGTTCGGCATCGATGTTCACCCCTTCCGCCGGAATGGCATAGGCCGCCGTCTGCGGCATGGGTTGCTGCAGCGCCTGTTCGCGCATCAGGGCCGGCTCGGGGTCGACGGCCAGCATGGGCTGATCCGCTACTGCAAGCGACGGAGCGCCCCGCGGATCGTTGACGCCGAGCGGATCGTCGTCCGGCTGAACGTTCACCCCGGCAAGGTTCGGCGTGTCGAGATAGTCGATCGCCGCAGAGGCGCGGCTGGTCGCGGCAGGCGCTGGCGCATAGGCGGCGGGCGCCCCGACAGGCCCCAACAGTTCCCGGTCGCCGACGCGTCCTTCGGGTGTGGCGCGCGACGAGCGCGCTGGCCGGACCGCACCGACTTCGGTGGGCGGCGCCATGCCGTCGCCGACACAGGAGACGAGGCCTGCGGCCGGCAGGAGGACCAGGACAAAACGCTGCAGAAAATTCGAGGACGCCATACTGAAACCCACTCTGCCGCAGCCGGAAGCCGGAGTTCTGCACGATCGAGGCTAACATACCGCCGTTAAGCCTTGGTATAGGGCCGTATCATGCCCTCAGGCGGCGGCCGCGCCGAGCTCCTTCATGCGGGCGAGCCATTTTTCCCGCCCGCGCCCGTCCTTGCCGGCGACATTGCCGATCAGGCTTGCCCGGATCGGCTTGAAGCCGACGAAGCCGAACATGCCGACCTTCATCGCCTTGAGGCTGTGTGCGCCGTAGACCAGCCGGTAGAACCAGGCCGGCATGCCCATGGTGATGACGATCCGCAGGGACCGGCCCTTGAGCAGCGCGCCCTTCAACGGACCGAGCTCCGTGGAATAGGCAAAGCCCGGACGCAGCGCCTGCTCGAAGAAGGCCTTGACCAGCGCCGGCATGCCGCCCAGCCACAGCGGAAAGACCAGCACCATATGCTCGGCCGCCCCGATCTCGGTCTGCGCCGCGGCGATGGCGGCCGGCACGGTACCGTCTTCCTGTTCCTTCTGCGAGCGCAACAGCGGAAAGTCGATCGCCGCGAGGTCCAGCCGCGCGACCGCATGGCCCGCCCCGGCGGCGCCCGTGGCATAGGCATCGGCCAGCGCATGGCAGAGATGGGGTTCGCTGGCGTCCGGATGGCCCTGGATGATCAGGATGCGGCTCATGGCGGTCTCCCGTGTTGATCCGGCCCCTCAGAAACAAGGAGCGCTTTCTTCCCTTGTCTAGCATGGTGGCGCGGACCTAGATTGGATCGAAATCAACCGCTCTTGCAACCGGGAACCCGAAATGCGCCCGACCTCCCGCCTCGCAGCCGTCCTGCTGCCGCTCCTCACCCTCGCTCCCGCCCTGCCCGCACTCGCCGCCGATTGCGACGCATGGAAGGCCGAAGTCTGGGAGGTCGAGGGCGGCAAGGCCCTCACTGCCCATATCTGCACGCCCGCGACCGGCGACGACCGCGAACCCATGCTCTACCTGCAATGCGGCGAGGAAGGCGCGTTTGCCCTGCGCTTCGACGACGGCGGGCGTGGCGATCCGCCGGACGGCAATCCGGAATGGAGCGGCCGCGTGGTCTTCTCCGACGGCAAGACGAAACTGGACGTGACGATGATGTACGAGGCGATGGATGGCGTGCTCTACGCGCCGGCCGCCTTTTCCGGCCCGCTGACCAAGCTTCTCGGCTCCGGCAGCGAGATCACGCTCACTCCGGACGAGAAGGCCTTTAAGGCGCGGCGCTTCACGCTCAGGGGCTCATCCGCCGCGCTCGGCCGGCTCGCCCCCACCTGCGGCGCCCGCTGACCTCACGTCCCGACAAACGAAAGCGCCGGCGGGAGGACCCCGCCGGCGCTTTTCCGTTCTTGGCATGGCTCAGGCGGCGCGGCGCCGGCTCGACTGAACCGAGGCGCTCGGATCGAGTCTCAGGCGCGACAGCAGCTCGCGCAGGTGGCGGCTCTCCTCCGCCAGCGTCTGGCCGGCGGCCGAGGTTTCCTCGACCATGGCGGCGTTCTGCTGGGTCATCTGGTCCATGTGGTTGACCGAGGTATTGATCTCCTGCAGACCGGTCGCCTGTTCGCGCGACGCGGTGGCGATGCTGTTGACGTGGTCGTTGACCTGGTTGACCAGCTTCTCGATCTCCACCAGCGCCTCGCCGGTCGAGCGCACCAGCGCCACGCCATTGCCGACTTCGGCGGCCGAGTCGCTGATCAGCGTCTTGATCTCCTTGGCCGCGTTGGCCGAGCGCTGGGCAAGCTCGCGCACTTCCTGGGCGACGACCGCGAAACCGCGGCCCGCTTCCCCGGCACGCGCCGCCTCGACACCGGCGTTGAGCGCCAGCAGGTTGGTCTGGAAGGCGATCTCGTCGATCACCGAGATGATCTGGTTGATGCGAGCCGACGAGCTTTCGATGCGGCCCATGGCATCGACCGCGTTGCGGACAATCTCGCCGGAGCGGTTGGCGCTCTTCTTCGTTTCGGCGACCATGTCGCGTGCCTCGTTGGCGCGGTCCGAGGCGGTGCGCACCGCGACGGTGATCTCGTCCAGTGCCGCTGCGGTCTCCTCGAGAGCGGCCGCCTGCTGTTCGGTGCGGCGCGACAGGTTGTTGGTCGCTTCGCTGATGTCGCCGGCGCTGTCGCTGACGACGTTGCTGGTCTGGTTGATCGAGCCCATGACGCTGCTGAGCGCGGCCACGGCGGCATTGAAGTCGCAGCGCAGCTTGTCGTATTCGGCGCCGATGTCGCCGACATTGACGGTCAAATCGCCCTGGGCCAGCCGCTCCAGCGCATCGCCGATCTCGTGGATGGCGTAGTTCTGCCGCTCGGAGGCGCTGCGCAGCACCGTCTCGTTGTTCTGCCGCTCGGCATCCAGCCGCTGTTGCTGCTCGGCTTCGCGGCCGCGCATGGTGATGCGGTCGCGCACCGAGTCGCGCAGCACGATCAATGCATCGGCCATGCCGCCAATCTCGTCCTTGCGGTCGGCATCGACGATGTCGGTATCGACCTTCTCCTCGGCGATGCGGCCCATGGCCACCTTCAGGCGGCCGACCGGCAAGACGACGCTGCGGACGACGGCATAGGCGCAGGCGACGATGATGATGACGCTGGCGGCGATGATGGCGCCGAACCACATGGCATTGCTGTAGAACATCGCGGCCAGGTCGTCTGCATAAACGCCGGTGCCGACGATCCAGCCCCAGGGCTCGAAGCCGACGACGTGGGAGAATTTCAGCACCGGCGCCTCGAAGCCCGGCTTCGGCCAGTAGTAGTCGACGAAGCCTTCCTTGCTCGCCTTCACGGTCTTGACGAATTCCATGAAGATGTGCTTGCCGTTGGGATCCTTGTTCTCGCTCAGGTTCTTGCCGTTCAGCTCCGGCTTGATCGGATGCATGACCATGACGGGCTGCATGTCGTTGACCCAGAGATAGCCGTCCTTGCCGTAGCGCATGGCGCCAACGACTTCGAGCGCCTTGGCCTGGGCCTCGTCGCGCGTCAGCGCGCCATCCTGCTCCATCTTGTGATATTTGGCGAAGACCGCGAGCGCCGTCTGGTCGATCGAGGCGAGCCCGGCGCGACGTTCGTCGGCCAGCGAATTGTAGGAATAGAAAAGGCTGAAAGTCAGCGTCGCGACGAGGACGCAGAGCGCTAGCGCCACCAACAGATAAAGCCTGGTTGAGATGCTAAAGTTCTTCACGGTCCGACTCCCCTTATTTTTCAAGGGGAATGATCCCATGCGAAACTTACGAAATCGATAAACGCCGATACCCTAAATTTGGTGGTTAGCACTTAAGTATGAGATGATTTGCCGCCTTGTTGCCCGCGGCGCGGCAATTTCATACCCTCCCACCGCCGGCGGACGATTCCTGACCGGGACCGCGATCCGGACGACGAGAGATGGGAAACACCATGCGCAGCGCAGCAGCAACCACCGGCGAACTTACCTTGCGCACGCTCGCCATGCCGGGGGATGCCAATGCCGCCGGCGATATCTTCGGCGGCTGGGTCATGGCACAGATGGACCTCGCCTGCGGCATCCGCGCCGCCGAGCGGGCGCGCGGGCGCGTCGTCACCGCCGCGGTCCAGGAAATGGCCTTCGCCATGCCGGTCAAGATCGGCGACACGCTCTGCGTCTATACCGACATCACCAGGGTCGGACGCACCTCGATGACGCTCGCCGTCGAGGTCTGGGCGCAGCGTTACCTCACCCACACCATGGAAAAGGTGACAGCGGCGACCTTCGTCATGGTGGCGCTCGACCATGAGGGAAAGCCGACGCCGGTCCCGGCCGAATAGGCCTGCGCGACAGCTCCGGCGCGCACCGCCCGCTCAGGCGCGAAAGATCAGCGCCGCACCGCCGGCGATCAGCGCAAATCCGAGGAAGTGGTTGATGGTCAGCGATTCCTTCAGCCAGAAGACCGAGAAGCCGGAGAACACCAGCAGGGTGATGACCTCCTGGATGGTCTTCAGCTGGGCTGCCGAATAGACCTGCGCGCCAATGCGATTGGCCGGCACGGCCAGGCAGTATTCGAAGAAGGCGATGCCCCAGCTGACCAGGATGGCCAGGAAAATCGCCGTGCCCTTGAACTTCAGGTGGCCGTACCAGGCGAAGGTCATGAACACGTTGGAGAGGGCCAGCATTGCAATCGGCAAGACGGCGGCGGGGCTAAAGGTCGGCATCGGTATTCCTTGGGATTGTTGGCGGGAAATCTGCCTGACTCGGGCGCGGCCGATCGGGCGGCGTCGATAACGAATCTGCTGACGATCGTCAAACCATGCCGCAAGAGCCGGCCCTGCAGCAATCGGCCCGCGGGCCAGCACGCCCGCTGTCACCCGCGATTGCAACCCCAAGTGCGCACGAATCCCGGCAAAAGCGGCGATGCCGCTCATCGCCAACAGGCGTTAAATGAATTTTATCAGAATCATGCGAGCCTGCAGGCTAGGGATCACAGCCGTTTTTCCAAAGAAGCGATTTTCAATCGGATATTGCATTTGAATCAGCAAGCAATTCCCCCAACCACCGAATTGCTGTCCGCCACGAGACGGGCGCAGGCGGCGCATATCGTCAACGGGCTCCGCTCGACCCTGTCCTTCAACATCGCAATCTCCCTTTCGGCCGCCCTGATCGTCGTGCTCGGCTATGGCATGTCCACGCCCGTCGCCGCCTGGCTTTCGGCAACCGTTCTTTCAGCCGCCTACCGCGCCTTCTCCGCCCACCGTCTCGTGCGCTTCAACTATATCGAGACCGACCCCGACTACGCACTGCGCGTCATGTCCCTCGGCGCATTGATCACCGGTCTGCTCTGGGCGTCCCTGCCCTTCTGCGTTCCCGATTTCAGCGCCGCCGGCAAGGATGCCACGATCAGCCTGATCATGGTCGGCATTTCCGCCGGCTCGATGATCCGCGGCATCGGCTATTCGCAGATGTCGATGGCGTTTGCCGTGCCGATCCTGCTGTCGATCGTCGCCTGGCTGTCCTATGTCGGCGATTCCTCGTCGGCGATCATGGCCCTCGATGTGCTCGGCCTGATGGTCGTCATGGTACAGAGCAACCTGACCGCCGAACGTGTCTTCGTCAGCAACGAGCTCGCCAAGCTGGAGGCGACAACGCTGGCGGAATCGCTGGAGGCCGCCAATGACGCGATCCACCAGAAGAACCGCCGCCTGGAAGTGCTTGCCAATCGCGACACGATCACCGGCCTCGCCAACCGCATGCACTTCAACGGTCGCCTTCTCGGCGACATCGCCCGGGAAAAGACCATCGGCGGCGAAGTCGCGCTGCTGCTGATCGACCTCGACCGCTTCAAGCAGATCAACGACACGCTCGGCCACAGCGCCGGCGACGCGCTGTTGCGCGCCGTCGGCGAACGCCTGAGCGCCACCGTGCGCGACGACGGGCTGATCGCCCGCCTCGGAGGCGACGAATTCGCCATCATCGTGTCCGGCCCGAACGCCCGCTGGCGTTGCCGCGACCATGCGGAGGCCCTGCTGCAGGAAAGCCTCGCGCCCATCTCATTCGGCGGCAGCCAGTCGGTCATCGCGCTCAGCATGGGCCTGGCCACCTTCCCCGACCACGCCACCAGCGCCGACGAACTGCTGGCCTCCGCCGACATGGCGCTCTACGACGCCAAGGGCAAGGGCCGCCGGCAGATCCGCGAATTCGATCCGGGCCTCAAGGCGCTCGCCGACCGCCAGCGCCTGATCGAGCAGGATCTCGAAGCCGCCATTCGCGGCGGCGGGGTCGAGACCTGGTTCCAGCCGCAGGTCGATCTCGAAACCGGAGCCATTGCCGGCTTCGAAGCGCTGGTGCGCTGGCACCACCCGCAGCTCGGCTTCGTGTCGCCGCCGGAAATCGTCGCTGCGGCGCAGTCGCTGCATCTGGCGGAGTCGCTGACCGCCCATGTCGCCGCCGCCGTCTGCCGTCTGCTGAGCCGCCTGCCGGCGCTCGACCTGGAGGACGTCACCGTCGCGCTCAATGTCTCGCCGCGCGAATTCGCCCTCTATTCCGTCGCCGACATGCTCGAACTCGTCACCTCGCAGCATGGCATCAATCCGGCCCGCCTCGAGATCGAGATCACCGAGGAGGCGATCCTCGACACCGAGGGCGCCGGCTATCAGCTGAAGCGGCTGGAGAATGCCGGCTACAAGCTGGCCGTCGACGATTTCGGCATGGGCCACTCGTCGCTGGCCTATCTGATCAGCCTCAAGGTCGACCGGCTGAAGATCGACCGCAGCTTTGCCAAGGGCGTGGCGGACTCGCGCGCCAACCAGGACCTGATCGCCGCGCTGGTCGGCCTCGGCAATGCCCTCAAGCTCGACATCGTCGTCGAAGGCGTCGAAACCGAACAGGACGCCGCAGTGCTCGAAGCGCTTGGCTGCCGCATCGCCCAGGGCTACCACTTCGCCCGACCGATGCCGGTCGAAAGCCTGGTCGCCTGGATCGCCCGCCACGGCGAGACCAAGGACGTGCGCAAGGCTGTCGCCTGAGGCGTTTCACCCGTTATATGCGGCTGACCAGCCGCGCGGTGGCCAGCAGCGTCATCAGGTCCGCGATCATCGGCTGCACATGGCGCTCGAGGTCGAGCGGCACGCCGATCGGCGGCAGCTCGAAGAAGTCCTTCTTCGTCGGCACCAGCAGGAAACCGTCCTTGTGGCGAAGCGCGATGCGGACCACGCCCTCCGGCCAGACATCGGCGAGGTAGTCGAGCGCCTTGGCCATCGCCGCGACGCGCGGTCCGGCCGCCTGCGGATTGTCGGTGCGGAATTCATGGCTCGCATCGATGCTTTCGTCATCACTCCTGACCTCCGTGAGGCGCCCGTCGTCGAACAGGTCGCGGATCGCTTTCGCCAGCCGCCCCGGCCGCTTTGCCGCCAGCAGCGTGCCGGGAAAGCCGTTGTGCTGCTGGAAGGCGACGATCACGCCGTCGAAGGTCACCTCGCGCTTGCTGCCCCTGCCGACCGACAACTCCGTCTCGCACAGGGTGAAGGCAAAGCCGTCATGGCTGCCCGACAGCATGTCGCGGTGACGGCTGTCGGTGCGGCGCAGGAATTCGTTGCCCGGCATTCGCTCCAGGAAGCGCGGGGAGCCGGCATGGCTGTAGCGCAGCTCGTCGACGAAACCGAAGAGCGAGGGGAGCAGGCGGTCGCGCAGGGCCTGGCGAAAACCGTCACGCGCCACGATCGCCCGATCGTAGAGGACGTAGCCGCCGAACAGCATGGCGACGCAGGCCAGGCCGAACAGGCGGCTGTAGCCTCCGGCCACGAGCGGCCAGCAGACCGCCGCCGAGACCAGCGCCCAGCCGGCGAAAGAGGCCGCCAGCCGCATCCGCGCCTGCCGCGCCACCCGCGGCCGCTCGGCATTGTAGTCGTCGATCTCGGCCCTGATGCGCGCCAGCGCGTCGGGTCCGGGCATCAGTCTGTCCAGCGCGGTCTCCGCCATGCAAACCTCCCGGTCCGCCGGCCTCCATCCCCTGCCACGTGCCGGCCAGGCATCCTAGCATCGGCCGTGTCTGCGGCAAGGCAGCCGGCGCGGCGAAGGCACCGGGCGGCAGCGCGGCCGTTGCGGGCGCGGGCGCACGACGCTGACCGCGCGCAAGTCCTTTCACCCCTGACAGTTTCCGTCAGCAGCATCACCGCAGTTGCTTTTTTGTTCTCATTCTTACCGGCCGCCCCTTTCCTTTCGCCCTGACTCTCGCCATATTCGCCGCATGGCCAAGACACCGAAAAATCCCGCCGCCCCCTCAGGTTTCGAGGAGGCTCCCCAGGCATCGTTCGAAGGCGCGCCCCTCTCCGGCAGTGTCTCCGACTGGGTGAAACAGCTCGAGGCGGAGGCCGAGGCGTCGACCGTCGAGAGCCAGCGCGAGCTCGCCTCCAAGGCCGGCAAGCACCGCAAGAAGATCGAGATCGAGGCGCGCAAGCATTCCGAGCAGGTGGCGCTGGCCAAGACGCTGACGAAGTCCGGGGCCAAGGCGGCCGGCCCGAGCGCCAGCCGCAGTTCGCGCGGCACGTCGATGGGCGGCTCCTCCGATCCGAAGACCCGGGCGGCCGCCGGCCTCAACCCGGTCGCCGGCATGGACGTGTCGCTGGAGGACGCTGGAACCCTCGCGCCCGGCGCCGTCACCGCGACCGTCGAGGCGCTGTCCTCGCTGATCGAGAGCGGCAATCCGCTGTTCAAGGATGGCAAGATCTGGACGCCGCACCGCCCGGCCCGGCCGGACAAGTCCGAGGGCGGCATTCCGATCCGCATGGTGTCCGACTACCAGCCGGCCGGCGACCAGCCGACGGCGATCAAGGACCTCGTCGAGGGCCTGGCCAATGACGACCGCACCCAGGTGCTGCTCGGCGTCACCGGCTCCGGCAAGACCTTCACCATGGCCAAGGTGATCGAGGCCACCCAGCGTCCGGCCGTCATCCTCGCGCCCAACAAGACGCTCGCCGCCCAGCTCTATTCGGAGTTCAAGAACTTCTTCCCCGACAATGCGGTGGAATATTTCGTCTCCTATTACGACTACTACCAGCCGGAAGCCTATGTGCCGCGCTCAGACACCTTCATCGAGAAGGAGAGTTCGATCAACGAGCAGATCGACCGCATGCGCCATGCCGCCACCCGCGCCATCCTCGAGCGCGACGACTGCATCATCGTCGCCTCGGTCTCGTGCATCTACGGTATCGGCTCGGTCGAGACCTATACCGCCATGACCTTCCAGATGACGGTCGGCGACCGGCTGGATCAACGCCAGCTGCTCGCCGACCTCGTCGCCCAGCAGTACAAGCGCCAGGACATCAATTTCGTCCGCGGCTCCTTCCGCGTGCGCGGCGATACGATCGAAATCTTCCCTGCCCACCTTGAGGATGCCGCCTGGCGCATCTCGATGTTCGGCGACGAGATCGACGCGATCACCGAATTCGATCCGCTGACCGGCAAGAAGACCGGCGACATGAAGTCGGTGAAGATCTACGCCAATTCGCACTATGTCACGCCGCGGCCGACGCTGAACGGCGCCATCAAGTCGATCAAGGAGGAGCTGAAGCAGCGCCTCGCCGAGCTGGAAAAGGGCGGCCGTCTGCTGGAGGCGCAGCGGCTGGAACAGCGCACCCGCTACGACATCGAGATGCTGGAGGCGACCGGCTCCTGCGCCGGCATCGAGAACTATTCGCGTTACCTCACCGGCCGCCGCCCCGGCGAGCCGCCGCCGACGCTGTTCGAATACATCCCCGACAATGCCCTGCTGTTCATCGACGAGAGCCACGTCTCCGTCTCCCAGATCGGCGGCATGTACCGGGGCGACTTCCGCCGCAAGGCGACGCTGGCCGAATACGGCTTCCGCCTGCCCTCCTGCCTCGACAACCGCCCCTTGCGCTTCGAGGAATGGGACGCCATGCGGCCACAGACGGTCGCGGTCTCCGCCACGCCCGGCAACTGGGAGATGGAACAGGCCGGCGGCGTGTTCGCCGAACAGGTCATCCGCCCGACCGGCCTGATCGACCCGCCGGTCGAGATCCGCCCGGCCAAGAGCCAGGTCGACGACGTGCTCGGCGAGATCCGCGAGACGGCGCTGAAGGGCTATCGCACGCTGGTCACCGTGCTCACCAAGCGCATGGCCGAGGACCTCACCGAATACCTGCACGAGCAGGGCGTGCGCGTGCGCTACATGCACTCCGACATCGACACGCTGGAGCGCATCGAGATCATCCGCGATCTCCGCCTCGGCGCCTTCGACGTGCTGGTCGGCATCAACCTCTTGCGCGAGGGCCTCGACATTCCCGAATGCGGCTTCGTCGCCATCCTCGACGCCGACAAGGAGGGTTTCCTGCGCTCGGAAACCTCGCTCATCCAGACCATCGGCCGCGCGGCGCGAAATGTCGACGGCAAGGTCATCCTCTATGCCGACCAGGTGACCGGCTCGATGCAGCGCGCCATGGACGAGACGGCGCGCCGCCGCGAGAAGCAGACCGCCTACAATATCGAGCACGGCATCACGCCGGAATCTGTCAAGGCGCACATCTCCGACATCCTCGATTCGGTCTACGAGCGCGACCATGTGCGCGCCGACATTTCCGGCGTCGCCGGCAAGGGCTTTGCCGATGGCGGCCATCTGGTCGGCGGCAATCTCCAGGCCCATCTCAACGCGCTGGAAAAGCAGATGCGCGACGCCGCCGCCAATCTCGACTTCGAGGCCGCCGCGCGGCTGCGCGACGAGATCAAGCGCCTCAAGGCCGTCGAACTCGCCGCCATGGACGACCCGATGGCCAAGGACGAGGCACGGCAACTTGAACGCGGCGGCGAACCCCGCATCTCGCTCTCCGGCCGCTCCAAGACCGGCCGGCCGCGGGATGCCAACCTCCCCCTTGAGGGGGGAGGTCGCGCGGAACGCGCGGGTGGGGGTGATCCTTCCACCGTCGCTCACCCCACCCCGGACCTGCGGTCCGACCCTCCCCCTCAAGGGGAGGGTGACAGTGCTTCGCCCTCCTACTTCGCCAAGCCGACGCTCGACGACATGGGCCCGGGGACCGACATGCCGACGCCGGCGTCCAGGAGCCTGTTCCGCCAGAACAGCCTCGACGAAATGACCGTCGGCCGCACCGAAAAGCCGGTGCCCGGCAAACTGCCGCAGAAACCGAAGACCGAGCCCGACCGCGGTCCGATCTCCCCCCTTGAGGGGGAGATGTCGCCGAAGGCGACAGAGGGGGGTGTCTCCCGACCCGCCGCCGACGACCCCCGCCCGATCATCCGCGCCAAACCCGGCGCCGGCTCGTACGAGGATCCGGGCGACCAGAAACGCAAGACCCGCACCAAGGGCAAGACGGGGCGACCGGGGCGCTGACCTTCTCCCCCTCGGTGGGGGAGAATGGAATTTCAACACCTTAGCGAAGCTAAGAGCTAGAAATTCCAAGTGAGGGGACAAGACGGGACCTCGGCGCCCCCCCTTATCAACAAGATCCAACACTGAACCTTCAGCTAAGCTGTTGATTTTGTAACCTCTCCCACCAAGGGAGAGGTGGCGCTGGCCGGAGGCAAGCCACAAACTCGACCCCTCCTCTCCCCTGGTGGGAGAGGATAGTTCGCCCCAAGAGGCGAAGCCGATTGGCGAGGCGAACTTGGTGAGGGGGTCGTCGGCTTCCGCCAGAGACTACCCCCTCACCAACAAAATCTAACACTGAACCTTCGGCTAAGCCGTTGATTTTGTAACCTCTCCCACAAGGGGAGAGGTGGGTTTCGGTCGCCGGGCGGGACGGGCACCCTCCCCCTTGTGGGGAGCATTGGGGGGCAAGGCCCCCGCCGCACCCCCTCCTGCCCCACGGTCCGTGCCCCGCCCCTTGCCCCACCCGGACCTTTTTCGGTCCAAGCGGCAAAATCCCGCCGCTTCGCCCGCGCCGGGCCACGCGCCGTTCACGCTCATCGGCTATGCTGGCGCCCGCAACAATCCGGCCCGCCCAAGGAGCACGCCCATGAAAACCCTCGCCACCGCGGCCTTCGCCGCCCTTCTCCTGACCACCGCCGCAAAGGCCGGCGAACTGTCCTTCCCCTCCGACGCGCCGATCGCCTCGATCACCGTGCCGGACACTTGGACGCTGGATGAAACCGACACCGGCGCCGAGGTCACCTCGCCGGACGAGGCGATCTACTTCTTCATCGACGTCGCCGATGCCAAGACCACCGACGCCGTCATCGACGACGCCGCCGACTTCCTCACCGAGAACCGCGTCACCGTCGACCCGGCCAGCCTCAAGCAGTCGACCGACAAGCTGAACGGCATGGACATGGTCAATCTCGACTGGGACGGCACCGACAAGGACGGGCCGGTCTCGATCGGCATGTCGATCGTCGCCCCCAACCCGGAAAAGCTGCTGGTCATCACCTACTGGGGCACCAAGGGCGAACAGGAAAAACACGCCACCGACCTGGTGGCGATCATCAACTCGCTGAAGCCGGTCAAGTAGGCCGACCACAAACGCGACGCCTCCTCTCCCCTTGTGGGAGAGGATAGTTCGCCCCAAGAGGCGTAGCCGATTGGCGCGGCGAACTTGGTGAGGGGGTCTTTCCCTTGTGCCGGAACCACCCCCTCACCTACAAAGTCTAACACTTAGCCTTCGGCTAAGCTGTTGATTTTGTAACCTCTCCCACAAGGGGAGAGGTGGAGGCTGCCGGTGGGCACGACGGGCTCCCTCCCCCTTGTGGGGAGGGTTGGGGAGGGGAAAGCCACACGCGCGACACCCTCCTCTCCCCTTGTGGGCTCCGAAGCGGTGGCCGAAGGCCAGAAATCGACAAAGTCGATTTCAGCGCACGGAGGCCCGAGCGCGACGGCGCGCGAGGGCGATGGGAGCCCCAAGAGGCGAAGCCGATTGGCGCGGCGAACTTCGTGAGGGGGGGGCGGCGACCCCGCCCGATCGCCCGCTCCAGCCTTGGCGTAGGATATCCAATGGAACAGTCGATTGACTGCAGGAAGCTGCGCTAGAACGAAAAATGGACAGAACCTTCTTAGAAGCAGGCAACCCAAGAAAGATAGCTAAGGCATACTCTGGCCTTTTGCTGCCGTCCGAAATCGAAAAGATCAAAATCGAGGCGAGAAATCATTCGGCCTCTATGTACGCTCTGGGCGTCCACCATTACAGATTTGCCGTAAAAGTCACCGCTCCCTATTGGCGACAAAAGATTTCCCGCCTCTACTATGCAAGTTATAACGTATCAAAATCGGTGAGATTCGACTATGACGGGAACCATTCCACGGACGTGAAGGATCACTCCAAAGTGGGCGCACTGCCTAACTCATTCCCTAATAAGGCGACCTACGAAAACGAGCTTAGCACTCTGAGAGAGGACCGCAATTCCTGCGATTATGATCACCTTGTGAAAGCTTCGGATCTTATTAGAAGCACCTCTGAATACACTCGTCTGGTGACGTCCTTCCTCCGCGACTCACACGATTACCTGATTGCCAGAGGAGTAAACTTGGGAAAGAAGATATGAGCGCTAAGCGATCCGTAGAAGAGGTTCTGGCAAACTTCGAACGGAGGACAGGCCTTACCGGGCTAGAATATGACGATATTGAAAAAAATGACCGTTTGATAAGAGTTATATACGTCTCCTCCATCACCGACCGTTTCTATGCAATTCTGAATGAATGTATAGGAGAGGTTGACGGCGTGGACGATTTTCACGTTACACTGAAACAGCGAACACGTGACTTTATTATAAGCGGCCCGGAGGCCCGCTTGTTGCTAAAGGTACTGAGCGAAAGCCAGAACATAAATCAGTATAGTTTTGCCGACGATTTTTTCGATCGCTATACACCTTCGGTCACAGGCGCCGAAGCCCAGATTGTGTCGGCGGCTAATCACGTGGTCACCGGCCGACGCGGCGCAGGGAAGTCGATGCTGTTGCTGTACTGCTTTAGGGTGCGACAACGGGACGGTCTTCCCAACGCGTGGGTAGATTTACAGATGTTCTCGGGGCGAACTGATGAACAAGCAGTCGCCGATGTAATTACTGAAATACTTTATAAGATAGACTTTCCTACTTCAGCATCTGAGGAAGCTGCGGCCCTAAGATACAGGCTCGAATCGACATCTCATTCTGTGGAAGACCTGAGAAAGCTGACGCCCCGCCTTCGCCGCTTACTCGAAACGGTCTCGTCGCAGAATAATCTATTCATATACCTTGACGATTTGCATGTATTTCCCACCGCGTTTCAGCACACGCTAATGGATGTTTTGTACTCTATAGCAAGAGGCAATCGCGTTTATTTGAAAATATCCGCAATTGAGAATCTGGTAAAGACTTATGACAACGCTTCCAAGTCGGGAATAGAGGTTCCGCAAGATGCACAACGCCTTGGGCTCGACTATAATCTAACTACTCCAGACAAAGCTGCAAAGCATATTGAAGCGATATTGGACTCGCACGCGACTTACTCTGGATTACCATCGATCCGGCGGCTTTGCTCCAGCGCAGAGGTCTTGCCTAGGCTTACGTGGGTAAGCGCGGGCGTTCCGAGAGACGGAATAAACCTCTTTTCTCAGTCCATGCTGAAGGCGGCATCGGAAAACAGGAAACGCGTCACCGTTTCTAATGTGAACATGGCAGCCTCCGACAATCTGAGCATCAAAATCAAAGACCTTCAAACGGACGCTAGCGCAGCTGCTGCGCGCCTAAATGAACTTCTTGAACGGATCCGCTCATTCTGCGTTCTCGAAAACAAAACCAACGCTTTTTTGGTTGAGATTCGCTCCGGCGAAGCGCACTTCAAGGATATTATGAGCCTGGTTCAATTACGCCTACTCCATGTGATTTCTGAGGGGATTACACCGAAGGAAGCGGGAACTAAGTTTATGGCACTAATACTTGACTACGGCCTGTATACAGGCGTGCGCGCCGCCGCCAGTGTTGAACTTTTCAACAAACAGACAGCTCCAGTTTCTGCGAAAGATCTTAGGAAGCTGAAGATCCTAAAGGCATAGCAGTAGCACGATAGAATTCGGCGGCTGGTAGTGCTGCGGGAGGGCAGTCTTGGAAGGGAAAAGCCATGGGATCGGCTCGCGCGAAACGGCTTGATCCCCGAATAATCCGGGGAGACTCCATTCATTTTTCCGTCAGCATCAACCCATGCAGGCCGCCCCATCCGCCCCCGCCCTTCGAGGGTCGCTTACGCTCCCGCCTCAGGGTGAGGGCTTCCGTCGTGCGCCCCTCATGCTGAGGTGCCCGAGCGCAGCGAGGGCCTCGAAGCATCCAGGCCCCGGCGCCTCCTTCCCACCTCGCACGGGGAAACCCACCCAACCTCCCACCCAATTCCCCCAACAAATTCAACACCACCCCCACCCGCATTTCCCCGCCCTCGGCCACCCTCTTAGACTGATGGCTGTCCCGCCATCGGATACACCGGGTGTGCGTGCCCGGCGAGGTGGGATCGGCGCTGAGGGGTTCGGGCGATCGCAGGCCCGGTCCTTCGGGGTCCGCGGAAAATGGTCTCCCCTGGCGACGTGGGGGCAAGGTTCTCGGGCTTTGGACGGCCCGGGATCTTGCCGGCCCTGACAGCGCGCCGGGTGCGCCTGTGTGGCGTGGCATGGTGGTAAGATCGGGTTGTCGAGGGTGTGCGGGCGTCCGCCGGTTCAGAAGACCGGGCCTGCGTTAAAAATCCCCGGCAAGGGCCGGCGCCGCAGAGAGATCGAAGTCGCGGGGCAAAAACCGTCGAACGGGGCGCTGGAAGGTGCCACATAAACTAATCTTACGAGGCAGCTGACAGCGCCCCGTCCGTCCCGGCTTGCCGGGAGAATGAAGAAGACCGGAGAAACCGGAGGGCGAGAGGCCCGGCCGGCGAAAACCCGTGCCCTTGGATGAGGGCGCGCAAAGAGGGGCCGCCGCCCGACGGGAGCCGGCAAGGCCCGGCAAGGGAGAGAAGCCATGAACGAAGCCGTCGAACTGCCGGACCCCGAAGTCCCCGAGATCGACGATGACATCCGGGAGCCGCTGATGGCGCGCACGGCGGAACTGCTCGGCGTGCCGGTGCGCGCCTGCCCGGTCCGCGCCTGCTGGCGCAGCGGCGCCTGCCGCTATGTCGACCCTGAAACGGCCCCCTTCCGTCCCTGGTGCGTCCATCAGTTGACGGAAACGGAGCGGGCCGGTTTCGAAGCGCTCTATACGCGGGTGCGGGCGGCGCTCATCATCCTGTTGCTGGACGCCGAGCCCCACCCCTCGCCCGATCCGGAGACCCGCGAACTGCAGGATGCCGCCCTCGAGATCGCCGCCACCGTGCTGTGCGATGATCCGGACAACCGGCCGGTGGTGCGCCGGTGGATCCGGCGCCGGCGCGACAAGCTGCCGGCGCTTCTCGACGGCGACGCGCTCGCGGCCTATCGCGCCGTGGTCGCCCGGCGTGCCCCGCGAGATGCTCAAGGGTCTGCCCTGGACACTGTGAGAGCGCATGGGAAGAACGATGCGCCGTCCCGGCCCGGCCCTATTCCGCCGCTTCGGCCTCGGCCTTGGGCGGCGCGACCGCCTCCAGCTCGTAGGAATAGCCTTCGAGCATGGCATAGGCCCGCTCGATCGCGGCGATCTGGGTTTCGGCGGCGCGGATGGCGTCGGTGATCGACTGGGTGCGGGCGCGCAGCATGGAGCCCAGCACGTCGGCCTCCGGCCGGCGGCCGATGCGGTCGGCATGCTGGCGCACCCTGGTGCGGTGGCGCTCCAGCTCGAGAATGTGGAAGCGGGCCTTCAACAGGTCGTCGGTCAGCTTGCGGCGCAGGCCTGCCACGGGATCGAAGCTGCCGGGTTCGCGCTCGTCGAGGATCATCTCGTTGACCAGCGTCTCGAGCATCATCAGACCTTTCAGGTCCGTGGCGTCGGCGAGCTGCGGGTCATAGCCGGTGTCGTCATAGACCTTGCGGCGCACCGGGTCCTTCAGCAGCTCGTAGGAGGCGGTGAGCGCGGCAAAACGGTCGAGATCGCCGCCGGCGTCCGGATGGGCGGTCTTGGCCACCTTGCGATAGGCGGCCTTGATCGCCGCCTCGTCGGCGTCGCGCTCCAGTCCGAGCAGTTGGTAGGGATCGATCACGGCGGCACCTGTCCTCGGCATGTCTTCATTGCCCCCGCAAGGTTCCTAAAGCCTCGCGGGTCCCGCTTCAAGTCGCAAGCCGGCTTGTCCAAAGAATGACGACGGGGGAGAGATCGGCGGCCGGATAGCGATGGCGGTGGGCGGCGCGCCGCCCTACCGCAGCGCACCCGCCCGGCCGCCCGGTGCACCCCTCAAATCTTAATGGATTCAGCCGGTTGCCAAGTTGACGCACCGATGGCGGCCATGTTTGGCCCTTGCCTTTTCCCGAAAAAGGTCTTAGCAATGGCGTCGTTCGGGCACTAATGATCCCGGAGACTGGACCGACTGTATGACCGCCAGGAGCGGTCCTGGGGGCTTCCTCCCGCTGGTAGACGTTCTTTCCCCGTTATCGCGACTTCCGACTAGCCCGTCACACCGAAGGGCAATATCGCCCCCTCTTCCGGACTGCCGGGCAAGGGGAAACCAACGACACAAGGGACAAGGAACTCTCCCATGGCCACCAAAGGCACCGTAAAATTCTTCAACCAGGACAAGGGCTTCGGCTTCATCACCCCGGAAGGCGGCGCGAAGGACGTTTTCGTTCACATCTCCGCTCTCCAGGCTTCGGGCATCCAGACCCTGAAGGACGGCCAGCAGGTTTCGTTCGACACCGAGCCGGACCGCATGGGCAAGGGCCCGAAGGCCGTCAACATCCAGGCTTTCTGAGCCCGTTCGCCCAAAGGCGATGATCCATTCGAACGGCGTCCCTCGGGGCGCCGTTTTTCGTTGCGCCATCGGCGGACGGGCTGACTCACGGGGCATTGCCTGACCCATGGGGAGGCGCGATGCCGGGAGAAGCCTTGCAGGCGACCGCGTTGCGCAGAAAATTTCATCCCCGCGGGGCAAAGGCGTGAGAGAATGGCTTCGTCGCGGATGGCCGGGGATTTTTGGCTTTCGGCGTCGGACGTCGGCCCCCAAGCCGTGTTTCTAAGTGTCATGGACCCGGGGCTCAACGCGCTGCCCCTGCGGCTATCGCCCCCGGAGGCGCCTCAGACGACTGCCGCCTGCCGGGTCTCGGGCGAAACCTTCGGCCCGCCGGCGATGTCGACGGCGGCAAAGGCCTCGGCGATGAGGTCAGGCCCGGCCGTGGGCTTGGTGGCGTCCGACAGGATCTGCCGGTAGCGCCTGGCTCCGGCAAAGCCTTGGAACAGGCCGATCATGTGGCGGGTGACATGGTTCAGCCGCCCGCCAGAGGCGATGACACGCTCGGCATAGGCGATCATGACGTCGCGCACCCCGTCCCAGTCCGGCGCGCGGGCCGGCTCGCCGTAGATCTTTTCGTCCACCTCGGTGAGAAGCGTGGCATTGTGATAGCTGGCCCGGCCGAGCATGACCCCGTCCATCACGGCCAGATGGTCGAGCGCCTTATCGAGCGTGTCGATGCCGCCATTGATGCCGAGGAAGACCTCCGGGTTCTCCCGCTTCATCCGGTAGACGAGTTCGTAGTCGAGCGGCGGGATGTCGCGGTTCTCCTTCGGCGACAGGCCCTGCAGCCAGGCCTTGCGCGCATGGATCCAGATCGCATCGGCGCCGGCGGCCACCATGCGGGCGAGGAAATCCGGCAGCACCGCCTCCGGTGCCTGGTCGTCGACGCCGATCCGGCATTTCACCGTCACCGGCACGCTCGCGACCTTCTTCATCGCCGCGACACAATCCGCCACCGTCTCCGGCTCGCGCATCAAGCAGGCGCCGAAGGTCCCGGACTGCACCCGGTCGGACGGGCAGCCGACATTGAGGTTGATCTCGTCATAGCCATAGTCCGCCGAAATCCGCACTGCCTCGGCCAGCTTCGCCGGATCCCATCCGCCGAGCTGCAACGCCACCGGATGCTCCTCCGGCGAAAACCCCAGGAGCCGGTCGCGATTGCCGTGCAGGATCGCGTCAGCCACCACCATCTCGGTATAGAGCAGCGCCCGGCCGCTCAGGCGTCGGTGAAAATACCGGCAATGCCTGTCCGTCCAGTCGATCATCGGGGCGACCGCGTATACTTTTTGGCGTTTGTCGTACAATTTCAAATCTTTGGCCTTTCAGCCGTTGTCGCACTTTGTCAGCAGTTTGCACCTGTTTTCAGATTGAAGTACAACAATGTTGTATTTTTGGCTCAATGGATGTTGTACCGCAATGGGAACTATCACCGCGCGCAAGCGCAAGGACGGCTCGACGGGGTATACCGCGCAAATCGTCCGCAAGAAAGACGGCAAGATCGTCCTGCGCGAGGCAAAGACTTTCGACGGCAAGCGCGAGGCAAACTCCTGGATCGTGTTCAGGGAGGCCGAACTAGATAAGCCCGGCGGAATTGAGCGAGCCACAAGAACGACCACCACACTTGCCGACGCGATCGACGCTTACACGAGCCGCGTTACCGACATCGGTCGCACCAAGGCCCAATGCCTTAAATCGATCAAGGACTACCGGATTGCGTCCATGGCTTGCGAGGCCATCACAGCCAAGGACATTTCCGACTTTGCGCACGAGCTAAGGAAGGGCGGGCGCAAACCGCAGACAGTCGCCAACTACATTAGCCACCTCTCTGCAGTCTTTCGTACGGCTCGTCCACTTTTCGGAATGCAGCTTTCCGTGCAGGAGATGCAGGACGCCCAGATGGCGCTCACCAAGAGCAACGACATAGCAAAGTCCGCTGAGCGCGAGAGGCGCCCTACCCTCGAGGAGCTCGACTTGCTCATGCAGCATTTTGTCGATCGTGAGAAGCGAGCCCCACAATCGGCACCGATGCACAAGATAATCGCCTTCGCGATCTTCTCTACCCGCCGGCAAGAAGAGATCACGCGGATCCGGTGGGAAGACCTAGACCAGAAATACGGCCGCATCCTTGTCAGGGACATGAAACATCCCGGCCAAAAGAAGGGCAACGACGTATTGTGCGAGCTTCCACCAGAAGCCATGCGCATTGCACTGTCCATGCCGCGTGCCAAACCGGAGATCTTCCCATACTCCACAGACGCCATCAGCGCGGCATTCACGCGGGCCTGCCAGTTTCTGGCGATCGCGGATCTGCACTTTCACGACCTGCGCCACGAAGGCGTTAGCCGCCTATTTGAGACGGGCCGCACGATTCCCCTCGCGGCTTCCGTTTCAGGTCACAGAAGCTGGACCAGCCTAAAACGCTATGCGCAGATCAGGGAGAAAGGTGACAAGTTCGCCGGATGGCCATGGCTTGAAGTGATTTGCAGGCCATAGACACGCAGAGAAAACGCTTGACATTCGACCATCAATCCATTAGAAAGGCCGACCAATTGCAAACGCTTTGCGCAATAATAAGGTGATGGTCAATTTCTACAGGAGGGTGAAAAGCTTGTCAAGCTTAATTTTGAATACGGCTGAGGCAGCCGCATACATCAAGAAGTCGGCATCGTGGCTTAACAAGAGCCGCATGACCGGGACCGGTCCAGTCTACATGAAGAACGGCGCCGCCGTTGTGTATTGCCCGCGTGACCTTGATGCCTGGATGGCGTCAAACCGGAGGACTGCAGTTTACGACTTCGCCAACGACAATCGCCGCGCACTGGCACAGGCTGCGGCCTCCTAACCAACACAAGGAACATCATGAAGATCTTGGCAATCCGACCGGCGCCGCCGGGCTCGGGTAAGACACTTGCGCGCTTTGACGCGGAAATAGTCGAGGGCGTAAAAGCCTACGACCTGAAGCTGGTTCAGGGCGCAACCGGACCAAGAGTCTACGGCCCGTCGCTCTATGGCGGCTCGGCAATCACCTTCGCGCCGGTTGTCGCCGACGTCCTTGCCAATCTCGCGCTGGAGGCAGTCGCCCGAAATGACAATCAGCATTAAGTCAGCAGCCCGCGCACTCGGCGGCGACGACTATAGCGGAAATCGCATCCTGTGCCCTGGTCCGGGTCATTCAAAAAAGGATCGCTCCCTTTCAGTCACCTTCCTGCCGGACGGCTCATTCATAGCCAATTCATTCGCAGGCGACAACTGGCAAGCCTGCCGCGACCACGTCAAAGCCCGCCTCGGCATCGATGACCGAGAATTTCCTGTGCGTGTGGAGCCTATTCAGTCATTACCGCGGACAGGCAACAGCCGCGCCCGCGTCGACATGCTTGGCCGCTTGTGGGACTCTTGCGTTCCGATCGCCGGCACCATTGGCGAAGTCTACCTGAAGTCCCGCGGACTATCCTACGATGGTGACGGCTGGCGATTCCGCCCGACAAGCCGGTCCTTGATTGCAATTATCACGGACGCACTGACGGCCGAGCCGATTGGCTGGCACGAGACGCGGCTCGACGCCGAAGGTCGCAAGGTCAAACGTCTGATGCACGGCCGCGCTAGCGGTGGTGTAGTGCGCCTCTATGACCATGAGACTCCCTTCGGCATGGCCATCACTGAAGGCATCGAAACAGCGCTGGCAACCGGCGTTGAACCCGTGTGGGCGTGCTTGTCCGCGTCGATCATGCAGGGACTTCCAGTCATCCCCGGAATCGGCTGTCTCACCATATACGCGGATCATGACCCTGCTGGTGTCAAGGCGGCGAACGCCGTTGGCGAACGCTGGCATGCCGCTGGCTGTGAAGTCATCCTGACCATGCCTTCACAGCCCGGTAAGGACTTCGCCGACCTTATGGAGGCCGCGTGATGGTGCCACTTCCCAAAATGAAAAGATCGGTCGAGGTGAAGGTTGAGCCGTCCAAGCCGTTCAAGCCACTGGTGGCCGCCAACGACAATACGCCATCTGGTGGCATTGACGCCGAGACATTGCTCGGCATGGACTTTCCGCCTGTGTCCTACATCGTCGACGGATACGTTGCCGAAGGTCTGACGATCCTCGCCGGACGCCCGAAGCTGGGCAAGTCCTGGCTTGCTCTTGGGTTTTGCGTAGCTGTTGCCGCCGGAGGCGCGGCTCTCGGTTCCGATTGCGAGGAAGGCGACGTCATTTACCTAGCCCTGGAGGACAACCGCCGACGCCTGAAGGAACGACTCGAAGTCGTCTTGTCACCACCACAGGTTCGCCCGAACCTGTCGCGACTGACATTGTACACTGAGGCGCCGAAGATTGGTGCTGGTCTGGTAGAGATGCTGGACGCCTGGCGCTTATCGGTTCCATATCCGCGGCTGATCGTTATCGACACGCTCTCGATGGTTCGCCCGCCCAAAAAGGGAAACCAAGACAGCTACGCGGCCGACTACGACGCGATATCGCCCCTGCAGAAGTTCGCAGGTGAGCATGGGCTAGCCATCATCGTGGTGCACCACGTCCGAAAAGCTGAAGCGGAGGATCCGCTCGAGGCTGTTTCGGGAACAAACGGACTCACCGGCGCGGCCGACACCATCATGGTGCTTAATCGGTCGACAGACGGCACAAAGCTCTATGGCCGCGGGCGCGACATCGAAGAAATTGAAAAGGCCGTGCGCTTCGACAGGGGAACTTGGACGGTGCTGGGCGATGCTGATGATGTTCGGCGCTCGGAGCAGCGCAAGAAGATCATGGAGGTATTGACCGATGCAAGCACGGCTTTGACTCCTACCGAAATAGCTAGGGAAGCCGGAATGAAGGAGGCCAATGTGAAGTACCTACTCCGCGTGATGGTGCCAGCCGGCGAGGCTGAGAAGGTCGGCTATGGCCAATACAAACTAGCAGGCAGGTAGTTCTATGGACCCCCCTCACCCTCCTCCCCCCCCTTACTCTTCAAGAGTGAGGAGAGATAGGAGAGTGAGGGGGGGGTATGCAACATGACAGCGGGAAATCGCCAACGAGCGACCTGGTCAAACAAGCCAACCAAACAGAGGAGACTAAAGGAAATGAACCAAGAATGTATGCTATCGAGCCATATTTCGCAGAACGCCGCGTCCTGAAATCCGACGAGGCCGGTGAATACAAACACGTATGGGAACGTGTGCGCGTCATCGGCGTCACGAAGGACATGAACAACGAGCCGGCGTATCTCATCGAGGCGTTCCACGGTGGAACGTCGAGCCTCGCCATCGAGGGTGAAATCAAGCGGCTGGAAAAAGGCAATCCACTGTGACGGCTAGTTCCGCTCTGCCGGCGGCTTCATTGCTCGCAACTGCATAGCCACCAGGTTGCCGAGCGCGTCCGCCTGCTTCTCGGAGGATGCGCGGATAGCAATCAAATTATTCAGGATGGCGCCAAGCGCATATGTCGCCGCGCCGCCTACCATTACGGGAAGAGCGGTAAACAGCGTCATCATGCCGGCGCCGCCAGAGCTCGCCGCCATGATGACGACGACGCCCAGCGCCAACACGAAAGTGGTCATTCCCACAATTTTGAGAAATCCATCCATGGTGGAAACGTATCGTCAACGCACGTTGAAAGCAACGGAGTAAAAGATGACCGCACCGACAACAGCCGATGCCGACAAACCCCTACGCGGGAGGAGGTTGACTTGGGCCGAGTTCCAGCGACTGACTGGCCGCGAGCCTCCGAAGGCGGTGAATGATAATGAGGCAAACTAAGCAACAAACGTACTTTAGGCTAATCCGGACAACGCAACCGTCGGAATCCATTTTCCGTTCAGTGTGGAGTATGCACCACCAACGATACAAAGGGCAGATACGATACCGAAAATCATTGCTAGCCAGTTGGTCACGTCCAGACTAGTAGAATAAATCGTGTCCCCCACCCATTGTTCGGGGTCCCAAAGCATGGGCTTATGAGCCCAACTTTCGTAATTTGCGCAGTGCATGCTCCAATTGAGCCACGTCACAAATCCTGCACAAAGAGTAAACAGTATTCCAGAGACAAACCACCAAATCGTATATTGATACTGAACCAAGGCTGCAGGCTTGTTGGCCAGGGCGCTAAGGAATGAAAACAGACCAAACAAAGCGCCGCCGTGTATTAGTAGCAGGCTAGCCAATAACCAACGACCCCACTGCGCCTGAACTTCGAAAGTCGCGCGGTGCATCTCTTTGTAGTCATTGAACACGATAGAAGCCGCTTCACGCCTACTTGCCATGAAAATCTTTGCTTTAGAACTGTCATCTTGTTCTCTGGCCATTTCCCCATCTTCCTCCGTGAAGCCAAATCATCGTGCGGATCGCCGCGGTACGTCAACCCACTACCAGGGGGTAGGTCAATCTCCACGACCGCTGACCTCCGTATCGGTGATGCCCCACAGCACTAACACTAATACAGATTTTTCCATGCGCGCAGCGCGCGCGTGAGAAATCATTACGTTTTCTGGCGCTACTCGTCTTCTTCCACGCCTAGAAACTCAATCGGCGGCAGTCCGTCGAGTTCGCGAACCCTGTTCATCGCGGCTATCACCAGTCTGCCCCAGACATCCCGAAGCACCTCGGCAGCCTTCTGCTGCGCTTCGGCGAGGCTCAGGTCGTCCGCCATTCTGTCGACCAGATCGTCCATCGCCTGAGCGTTGCGTTCGGTCGCTACGAATAGTTCGTGCGCTTCGGCTGAAGTGAGATCCTTGGCGGCCAATCTTCTCGGCACGTCGATTGCGGCCTGCCTGGCGATTTCCCCGGCCGCGATAAGCGCTTCCGTCCAATCCATCACGAGCCTCCAACTGGAGGGCATTTTTGGCAGATCGTCCGGCGTCGTCAAGCCGGCGCTTGTTGGCGCCCCTGCGCAGCGACCAAGCCGGGGGCGTCGACTTATCTCCCGATCGCCAAAACCGGCAAACCCGCGTCCACCTCATGTGCAGTTCTTTTCTGCAGTTTTGATTCTTTTAATCAAACGCATGCCAATGCCGCCTCCTCGCCACAAGGGCGGCCAAGGGCGCGTTTCTCCAACATTCCACTGCAATATGCCCACGCAGGGTCTAACCGCGCCCGGAGGCCGCAATTTGGCGGGGCAACAATTATACACATTTCCATCGTGAACACAAGTTAGTTGTTGACTTTTTCTGTTGGTTGCCTTATAGAGAATTCGCGCAAAGCGCACGCAAGCCGCCTTAGCGGCCAGCCCGCCCAATTGGGCACTCCCCTCTTTTTCAACGGTGACGGCCTTGGAAAGAAACGACGTCCCGGTCTTTGACCGGCGCGATGCCCTGCCCGCAATCCTCGATAGCGCCACAGACTGGGCGCCTCCCCGCAAGCATGGCGGGCAGGGTGTGACAGTGACGCTGTCCGGCGACGGACCTTCGCTCAGCTGGCGTGTGAGCGCGCAGGCAGCACGCATCACCTCTAACAAGTATTCCGGCCAGGTTGCCAACGATAACGTTGACTGGCCACTTGCAAAGCTTCTGCGCACTGAAGGCAACGACCATTGCCTGTCGCTTGCCGAGCGATATCGAGCATTGGAAGAGCTAGCCGCTCGGCCTCCGGACCTCATCGGCAAGGATGCGGACAATATCTATCACTTGGTGCAGGTATGGGCCGCGGACGGAAGGCCGAAGGGCACGAAGGTCATCACAGGCAGAAAGGCAAGCGTCGACACACAGCCCGCCCGCAACCGTGCTGCGCCCGTTCCCAAGAAGTGGCAAGGCGACTGGCCGCTACTGGCAGCAATCGACGCAAAGACGGAGCTCGCATATTTGCGGGCCAAGCTCGGTTATGTGCCGAATATCCTGGAGGCGTTCGAAATGGCGGTTTGTGACAACCTCACGCTTGCAGACATCGGCGCGCGACTTGGCGCAGGCAGTAAGGGCGCCAAGGGTGAAGCCCGCGCCCGCATCTTTGACGGTTTCGGAATTGTGGACCGATATTGGCGAACGCATGACCGCAAGGCCGCATAGGGGTACCGCAATTCCCCGCGCCAAAAGCTATCTATGGAAGAAGGGCCGCAGCGATGCGGCCCTTCGCATTTCGGGCCTGCCGTCACAGGTCTGATGGTGGTTGGCCGCGCGCGGTCGCTCACCGTGCCAGGACGGTACTCTCCAAGGGGTCGTCCTGGCTTTCCCATCTACCGCATCCGACGCCGCTGCCGGTGTCGTCGATCGAGCCCTCGCGAGCTGCATGGCCGCGAGGGCCACCGCTTTTGCCGAAACTTCACATTCAAAAGGACTATTTATGGCAACTCCCGCTTTTACCGTCACCTGCGCGTTTGCCGGCTCTTCCACGGCGCGCGAAAAATCCCAGTCTATTCTATCCGAGCTCGTCTGGCAGGAGGCCCCCTCCGCAAGCACGCTCTCCACAAACGCGGCACCGTCTCCGACGGACACCTACGGACAGAGCGTTTTCCGCACCCACGCAACTTCAGATTCGTGGTTCTCATATGGTCGGTCTCCGAACTCGGCAGGATCGAAGCGTGTGCTTGTACCCGCCGGCACCGAGTGCGATTTCTTCGCTGAGGCTGGCGACAAGTTCATGTGGGCTCTTGCGTGATGGCGACGCTACGGCAAGTCGTCGACATGCTCGACGACATCCTTTGCCTGCCGAAGTCGTCGGCTCGTGGCCATGCACAACGCTTGCAGGCGTCTGGCATCCTCAGTGCGACGCAAGGCCATCCCAGCCAGATCAGCGCTGACGGTATCGCCGCTATTATCATAGCCATCGCGGTCGGCTCACCTCTGGTTGGCGACTACCTGACTCTTCTGCCTGGCAACGGCGGGCCATCATTTGGCAAGGTTCTCGCCCGGTTCATCGAGGAGCCCAACGACCTGCTTGAGTTGGAAATCGACACGTTGGCACCTGGCGCCTCTGTGACTTTTCGCGGCAGCGACCACGGAGTGCAGACGTTAACGTTTTACCGTAGCGAGCCGCACCAGCGGCCAGCGTACAGCCGTGAGGTGCGGCTCGGGCCAGAGACATTCGTAAGGCTCGCCGCTGCTATTGCCGCCGCACCGGAGGTGCGCGCCGGCCGCCCGCGACTTCGCGACAGATTCAAAAGGATTACAGTATGACCTCAAAACAGAAGGCGACGGCCAAGGTCCGCAGCCTTGACAGCGCCGATGCGCAATTCGCTGCAGCAAAAGGGCTGGTCGCGCGGCTGCGTGCTTCCGCGGCGAGCCTGGACGCAGAGGAATCCGAGCTTCTTTATCGCGTCTCCACTCGCCCTCCGACTGCCGAGAAGACAGGCCGCGTTGCTAAGTTGCTAGGTGACGAGGCGCCAGGCGAGGACGATCCGCCGGACGGCATCCGGGCGCGTCTAAAGGCCATAGCGGCTGAACGCGTCGACGTCAGAGCGGCGCTGGAGATTGCGACGCAGCGCTTGCAGTCCGCGCGTTTTGGCGCAAGTCGCGTGATTTGCGGCGAGGTCGCGCCGGCCTACGGCGAGGCGGTCAAGGCGCTGGCTGCTGCGCTGCTGGCTGCGCATGACGCACACGAGGGTCTTCTGTCTATCGTCGCCGCACTCAATCGCGAAGATGTGGCCTGGACTGGCGCGCTCGCGCCAATGCAGGCGCATGCGATTTTCGGTCACAACGGCAGCAGGTTGGCGGGCTGGCTAAGAGAGGCCGCAGGATCCGGATTCATCAAGTCGTCGGAAATTCCGAAGGAGCTAAGAGCGTGAAGATTTTGAAGCCATCGGCGGACCGCCGCGAGCACGTAAAGGCGGAGACGCGCACAACTATGATCAACGGCAAGAGCGAAGTGCTACCAGCCGACCCGCACGAGATCGCGCGCATCCTAAAAGAGCGTCGCGCCAAATCGCCGGCATTGCAGGCGAAAGCCCGAATGGCTGCAGAGCGCAAGAAGCGCGGTCTCTAATGTGGTTCACTGAAAGCGGGCGTCCACCATTGCCAGGCAGCCGGACGCTGTCCGGCTACGCTTTGCGGTGGGGTGTTCCGTCAGCTGTTCGACCTGACTTCGACGAGGTATTCCTCCCGCACTCGCTAGTGATGCCGCGCGTGACGCCCGTGCGCATCAACCACGATCGCGACCAGACAGTCGCCACTACAGAAGACGGCACATTCCGCATCAGTTGCGATGACACCGGCTTGTGGGTCGAGCTTGATTGCCCCGACGACGACCTTGGGGACCGCCTGTTGCATGGTTCGCGTTTTGGCGTGTTCACAGGCTGGTCAATCTCGTTCAGGGCAACGGATGAGACTTGGGACAGAGTCGGCGCGCGTCCGTTGCGAACTGTTGTCAGGGCGAACCTGGCAGAGGTCTCGATCGCCGACCGCGGTGCGCACGCCACAACCTTGGCAGTCCTGTCTCGCTCTCCGCGGACGGACACGCTCCACTTGTAGGGAGGGGTGCATCGTATCGCTTACGCGACCCCCTCGCGGGAGCGGTCGTGGTCAAACGCGTGCATTTTTCCAATTGAAAATATGAGGGTCGGTCATAGACAGTCCTAAGACGCCGATGCCTCGATCGTGTCTTTCTGCAACCCCTTAATTCCACCCTTGCCGTACTCTATCTCCCCGCCAGGCACCTTCAGCCTGAGCCCAGACGCACGTCCGAGTAGTGCGGATGCGAGGTAGTCGGCGGGGTGCGCATCGGCCCCCTCATCCTTTTCGCCCTTGGTAAAGAGGTTGCGGGAAATGCTCTCCAAAAGGTGATCAGGTATCGAATTATTCTGCTCAAAACGCCACTCCAGCGACGTTTCCACAACCCAACTGGCGCGGTCGATATCTAGCTCGAACTGCTTCAGTTGAAACTCCGCATCAGCATGCCTCTCGAACCAGCGGTTCATCCATCGAATGTACCAAGAGAGAAGTCCGAGCAGAGCCACGGTCAGGCCGAGCGGCTTTAGCGCAGCGATCACAGAGACCGTCACCGACGTGGATGCGCCGAGAAAGATGGTGGAGTTGTATGTGGTATAAAGGAGGAGGAGCAACAAGCCGGCCATCGCGACCCAGACGGCGATGTGAACAGGCCTCCTGCGGTCGTTGGTGTCCTTTGTCAGTTCGAACTTGCTTGCATGCTCGGCGATGCGCGCCTTGAGGTTGGTGTGAAGAGCCCGCCGTGCGTGAGTGTTGTTTCGATCGTCCAGTGATTTCAGCCTCGACTGAAGCAAAGATTCCTCTTCTTCCAAACGCCTCTTGTGAGCGGCAGTTTCTGCTTCAAGTTGGTCTCGCTTTTTGTCGTAGTCCTTTAGGAGCTTCGAGTTCTTTCCCCAATACTCTTCCTCGAGCTTACGTCTGGCGGCCGCAGTCTCCTCCCCAACAGACGCGATAGTCTTCTGCATCTGTTCGAGCATTCGCTGATGCGAATTCATCAACTCGCGAAAAACCTTAGGGTCTCTGTAGATGAACGGCGAAGAAATAGACGGCGAAAGGAATGTGCGAGAAACAAGTGCGTCAATCTCAATAATCTTTTCGACGCCGTACGGATTGGCCAGTGGAGGGTGAGACGCTTGGTCGTTTCTGATTTCAAGGGTGGCGAAACCCACCGAGGCTTCGTCGGCGCCTTGGTGATAGCTGATTGTAAACCGATCAATAGAAAACTGAGCGTTCTGGATCAGATTTCCGTTATGTGAAAGGACCTCATTCAGGACCTCCGGCTTCTGATCCACAGATACGGTCATACTCTGCGGGGCGGCGCCGAGTAAGAAGGTGTACTGGTCTGCCCCGAGGATTCGGCAAGCTTCTTCCATGAACCGGCAAATCACTGCATCGCTTAGCAACGGTACCGTGTGTTTCACGTTTCGTGACATCCGAACCTCCATTAGGAAGCGGATATCAGTACATAGCGCATTCAGCCTGTCTACGTAGTGAAGCTGCAACCCACAGTAAACAATGCGATTGCGCGGCTAATCCAGATGGCCGGACCCCACCGCACCGCACCCCGCGCCACGACTAGGCGCCGACGCCGCTAACCAAAAGGACAAATCATGCAGACCTTCACGGACGCTCACGCGGCCGCGCCTAAACGCGTGGGTGCAAACTGATGGCAGCCCAGGATCTCGAGAGACTTGTGGTCTCTCTTTCTGCAGACATTCGTAAATTTGAAAATGCGATGGCCCGCGCGCAAGGCGTCACCAACAGGCAGCTTGGAGCCATCCAGAGGAAAGCTAACTCAGTTGGCACCGGCATCGGTGCGTCGTTCGCGCGTGCTGGTGCGCAGATCGCCGCGGCGCTGCTCACTGGCAAGGTTGCGGGTAGCCTCGCTTCCCTTTCCGAAGCCGGCACGCGCATCGACAACTCGCTTAAGGTGGCCGGCTTGTCCGGTGCTGAGTTGGAGTCGACGTATGAAAAGCTGTCGGTCGCAGCCAAGAAAAATGGAGCGCCAATCGAAAGCCTTGTTGGCCTGTACAGCAAGGTTTCTCTTGTCCAAAAAGAGCTGAACGTATCCAGTGAGGAGTTGATTGACTTCTCCGGCAACGTCGCCCTGGCGCTTCGCGTTGCCGGCGCCGATGCGCAGTCTGCATCTGGAGCGCTGCTGCAGTTGAGCCAGGCTCTTGGTGGTGGCACCGTCCGCGCAGAGGAGTTCAACTCAGTACTTGAGGGCGCGCCGACAATCGTGCGCGCCGTCGCTGCAGGTTTGAAAGAGGCCGGCGGTTCTGTAGCGGAATTGCGCAAGCTTGTAATCGGCGGGGAAGTTTCATCTCAGGCATTCTTCCGTGCGTTTGAGGCCGGCGCGCCAATGCTGGAGCAGAAGGCGGCCGGCGCTACTTTCACGCTGTCGCAATCAATGACTAACCTGAACACGGTGCTGATTAGCTCGGTCCGTGAATTTAACGCATCGACCGGCGCCAGCGAGAGCCTGGCGAACGGCATCAACACGCTTGCCAAGATCCTTGATCGGTTCGACGTTTCCGGCTTCATCGAGGAAATCAAAAAAGCCCATGGGGCGCTATCCAACTTCCTGAATGAACTTGGTGACTCGAAGTTCTTTGAGAAGTTCGCCGAGCTGGTTGGCGCGACGAAAGACGGCCTGGTCGTCAACGTCGACAAGAAGGAAGCCGACGCCAAGGTCGAGGCCCTAGAGCGCGAAGTTGAGATGCTGCAAGAGCGCATTGCGCTCAACACCAGCCTAGGATTCGACAACACGGACGCACTCGAGCGTATCGGCCAGGTTCGCAATGAACTTGCTGCGTTGCGCGCCGAAGCGGCCAATATGCCGGAAACGGTAAGCGGCTATAAGGTCGGTCCAAACGGGTTAACCGCTGTGCCTGCGCCAGCCGAGGCCACCACAAACGGCAACATGGGCGGCCCGTCAACGCGTGGCGGCGCTCGCCGTCCTGTGGCGGTTAATCCGGTGTCTATCGCGGATTTTGCCGCGCCAGCTAGCTCCGGCTCTGGCTCCGGATCAAAAGGCGGCGGAAGCAAACAATCCGAATACGCGCGCGAGGTCGAGCAGATCCGCGAACGCACCGCGGCGCTTCAGGCCGAGACCGACGCTCAAAAGTCCGTTTGCGGAACAATTTTCATCATGTCGGAGGCTACCCAATGACAGCGTTTATTCTTTGCCCGTACGCGGACCGCGTAGAGATCTTGAGCGACGGCGCGGCCTACTCACCGGATGGCGTCTTTTTGGGCTCGCACTGCAAGGTGATGGTTTCCGACGTTGTACCGTTCGCTGTCGTGGGCAGCGGCACGATTTCCGAAACATCGTTGCTGGCCGCCATGATCCTGGCAGCCGCGGAAGCGACCGGTTCGGTCGACGACGCGCTGGCCATCCTTGCTGGATCGCTAGAGGCGGTCCGCGAGAAAGCCAGCGGGGGGCTTGGCATGCGAATGGCAATCGGCGCCATTTCGGAAACCCGCGGGCCTGTCTGTTTTGTGTTTAGCACGTTTGCCGACCCCGCTAGTGGCGTGCCTGCCTTCACGCTTCAGGAAATGCCACGGTGCTTTGCGCAGGGTGCCGCGCCTACAGGCGCCGACCTGGCAGAATACGGGCCTATTTCGATCGGCGACGGGCTAGAGAAAGACGCGGTCTTCATGCTCGACTGCATGCGCCGGCAGAAAATGACTAATCCGTCAGATCCGGACCGCGAGCCATTCTATAGCGTTGGCGGGCATATCGACCTGACAGTCGTCAGAGCCGACGGATACGAGCAGCGCACGCTGCATACCTGGCCGGACGTTGTCGGTGAGAAAATCGACCCGGTCAGCGACGAAGATTTGACGTTCAGCGACGGCACGACCTTCACCGACGGCACGTCGTTCGACGACTAGTCGACACCCACGCCCCACAGAATTCCAGAAACTTAGCCCCGCCTCGAGCGGGGTTTTCTTTGCCATGGAGGCAGAATGACTATTTCACCGAATGCTCGTACAATTTTCCGAAACTATGTGATGGATGGCGTCCCCTCGTCGGGCAATCACAAAATCAACAAGGGTGACGAGCGCAATTGGGGCACAGCCCTAGAGAATGCGATCGACGCTTACTCGACCGGCGCCGGCTCGATCGCAAAAGCCACCCGCGCACTGCTCTTTGCCGACCTGGCGCATGCGGCCGACGTGATGGCGTGGGTCTACGCGGACACCACAGCCGCATACAACGGCATTTATCGCAAGTCGCTTGGCACCGGCACTGGTTCGTGGACTCGCATCCTTGACCTTCCGCATGACGTGATCACAGCCACCGACGCTGGAGCCGGTACTGCGAACGCGATCGTTGCCACTTCGACGCTGCCTGTTTCCGAATCTGCGCTCATCCTCCTGAACGTCTTTGAGGCCAACACCGGGGCGGCCACCGTTGCGTTCAACGGCGGCTCTGCACTGACGATCAAGACCGCATCAGGCAATGACGTCGTGAGCGGCGGGCTTGTCGCGGGCATGGCGCTTCTAGGCCGAATTTCCGGATCCACTTTCCGTTTGGTGAGCGACCAGGCGTCGGCGGCTATCCAGGCAGCGGCGGAAGCTGCTCAGGTGGCTGCTGAAGCGGCCTTGGCTGCGATCGACCTGCCGCCGATTGCAGCGAATACTATGCTCGTCGACAACGAGCTTGGCACTGACCGTGAAGCCAAGACTTTTTCTGAGGTGCGCGCTCGATTGGGCGACTTCGACACAGAGGCGGCGTTTGAAGCCGCAACCATTTCTGTCGTCCTTACGGACGTGGTCACGCGGGGCTATTACGCGGCCGGAGACGGCGGCGGGCATCGCAAGGTCCGTATCGCGACCCCGTCGCCGGCGAAGGCCTGGCACAAGCAGAGCGCCGATGGCGCTTGGTGGGAAATCGCCGATCCGGAATACGACGCGCGCTACTTCGGCGTTTCGACAGCCCGTACCGCAGTTGAGAACTCGGCGCTGTTGCAAGACGCGATCGACGCAGCATCGACCAACAAACGCAAGCTGCACATTCGCGGCGGGCCGTTTAATTGCGCTGGCGGCCTGTACGCTCGCACCAAGCTGACGATGGAATGGGCTCCCGGCTCATACCTCCATCAAACGGAATACTCATCGACCGGAGCGTTTTTCACGAACGTTTCGCCGGTACAGGCCGAACGCGCCGTCAGCGACATCGTGCTCATCAATCCGCTGATCGATCTGTCATCCATCACCTACGACGTGAGCGACACGACCCATTCCGAAAACGGTATCGGGTTCGCAAGGGGCGCCGAGCGCATCACCATTTGGGGCGGCCATATCAAGGGGGTTCGGCCCAACTTCAATTCCGCCGGCGGGTGGGGTGGCAAGGCCATCGGGCTTGATGGCGGGGTGAAGTGCTTCACCGCGATCAGCGTACGCATGGAAGGCACTTTCTATGGCGCATGGGTACGCGGCAACGAAGGCGCCTTTTCGAACGGGCTCGATGGCCTGGAGCAGACGCAGAGCAACAAATTCATTGGTTGCCATTTTGAAGACGTGAGCCTGCCGATCGCCATCATGGGACGCGATCCGAACGAAGATCCGGACTATCGGGCGCAGGACATTTCCGCCCAATTTATAGCCAACACCTATCACAACGGCGGCTTTGCGCCAGATGTTCCGGCGAGCAACAGCAACCGCTACAAGGGTGGCCTGATCAACATCGGCGAGGCGCAGAACTTCCTAATCGACGGTTTCACCGGGTGGAACGACGACGATTATGTCTCGCAGAAGGGTGGCTGGCCGGCGACGGGAGACGTAATTGGCCAGGGGCTTTCCGGTGCTCCTTGCCACATCATCAACGGGTGGGGCGGTGCGGGCACGATCCGCAACATCCAAGCACAAGGACCAGTCGAGGACCATTGGCACTGCGGTCGAGCCTTTGCGATGGGCGACGACGCTGCGCCAACCGGCAAGGTGAAAGTAAACTACCTTCTCATTGACAACATTCGCCACATTGGCTCGGCCGTCAATGTGTTCAGCCAAGACGATTACAGCCAGGTAGCCGCTTCAGGTGACCTCCGCGCCAGGATGGATAACATCTACCCATACGCGCTCTCCGACGGGATCGTTGCGGCAAACGCTGAGTCGCTCGTGAACATGACCATGCGCGTGTTCCAATCGTCGGCCAAGTACATCGATGGGACACCATCATTCATCTACAACACCGTAGGCAATGCCGTAGCGGCCTCCGATAGCTCCTCATGGACGGAAGACTCGCGCGTATCAAAGCCGCAGTCCTACCCGATCAAAACGGTGGCCGATAACGCGACAATCTCTTTTGCTTTGTCAAAGCTGGACGGTCTCATTGCGTTTTCGTGCAGCGCGTCGCTAGCGCAAGGCATCCTGAAATACAGGTGTTCGGCGGGATCGACGCAAGCGTCTATCTATGGGCCGGCGTCAATTGGCAATGTCGCTGTTACCACGGGCGCCAGCCCGGCGGGAACGGCAAGCACGTTGACGTTCTCGTTCGATGATAGCGGCAATATGTGGGTGAACAATCAGCGCGGCGCGTCGCTTAATTTGACGTTCAACCAGCTGGCCTAATAGCACAAACACCCCGCCGGCCATCAGGGGACGGCGGGGTGCGTGATCAAGCTAAGGCTTCGCCTTCTTCGGCGGCGGCGCTGTTTCGAAGCGGATGCCGCAGTTGTTCTTAATTGAGGCACTCTCAATCGCCTGCATCTCTCCCTTGAGGCGCGCCACTTCTGCAGCGGATGCGCCATCGCCCTTGGCGAAGAAGAGAGCTGGCCAGAACAGAACGACTCCGACTCCAACCACAAGGGCATCATTGTCGGCTTTCTTTTGCTGCACACCACTAGCGGCTATCGCCCGTGCGGAAACCGCTGTCGCCTCCTCACGCAGACGGTCACAGCTCAGTCCCTCGTAAAGGGCCGGCGACACGTATGCTGCGTCGATATCCGTAGGCTTTGAAGCGCACGACGAAACGATGGCAACCGCGCAGGTTGCCGCAACTACTTTCAATTTCATTTAAGTCTCCCCTTAAACCCCACGTGGAGACTTGCATCGATATCTGAGCCCGTCAACTATCACCGACGCCAGAGCCGGCTCAATGTTGGGGACAGGGTGGTGCGGAGACGGAAGAAAGCCTAGCGGCTTCGTCACGTTCCCTCTATGTTCTTGCCATGAGAAGCAAGAGACCGGCGAAACTTTCCGAAATTCAACACGCGCGCTTGCTGATGGAAGCGCGCGTGTTTTGCAGCACCCTCAACGATCTCTCGGCCAGTGTATCGGCGACGTCAGCGGATTATCTCCTCATCAGTAACCTGAACGCGGCCGTCCTCGCCGCGGTGAAAGAAATCACCGGACAGCCGGCGCCGTGGATCTTGCCGGCATCGGCCGCCAGCTATCCGCTAGCCGGCGGTGGCATTTAGTTCTTGCCGCCGCGAGCTCTACGCGCATCGCGCTCCCTTTTCCATTTCTGCAAGTCTGTCTCGCCCGCATTATCATTTGCGGCGCTTCTTGATGCGGGCGGCAATCAGAGCATTGCGAAGGCTTTCCATGTCGCGCTCGACCAGCAGATCCTTCATGAAGCCCGTCTTCCCCCTTACGGGTAGCGCGCGCTTTGCGTGCCAAATCTTGAGCAAGTCAGATTCGCTGAATAGATACTCGCGTTGAAGCACTGAACAGGCGCCGAGCTCCCGTCCGACTTTGATGATCATTCGACGAGTTGTGCGAAGCCGCTCCGCAGCTTCGTCGGCGGTGTAGATTTGATCGAGGGGAGGATTTCCGGTCATCTGACCGCCCGCCGCGCAGCACCGGCCAGGAAGGCGGCGACGACATCGTCAAGGCGCCAGCCCATGCTGGAATCGATTGGGCTCACCTGCCGGATGTACTCCACCGCGGCTCGTTTGGCATCTTCCGGTATGTCGCTTGTTTGCTTGAGCATGCCCACCTCCGCACATGAGGCTAGGCGACCTGCGAGCGGGAGTCAAGGTATTGATTTTCAACCATCTTTACAAATTTGTCACGCTGTCTTCTTCGGCAAATAGCCCTTGGCTTCGAGATCGTCGGCAATCAACTTTTCGACGTATGCCGCAACCGATCTTCGATCGGCTTTTGCAGCCACCTCGAGGGCGTCCTTGATCTCCGGAGCGATGCGAATGCCGAGGGCTGCGGTCTTGACCATTTCTGGTACTCCATAAGAATGTTAGCAGATGATAGCAAATGTTAGTTGACAGAAATTCGTCAATGGCGCATTGCTAGCATTGTTAGCAGATGACAGCAACAAGGAGCTACCGAAATGGTTAACGACAAGCAGACTTTCCATGTCGCCACTCAACTCGTTAGGCAGATTCACCGGACAATCAAGAAGCACGACGCGGCCGACGTGGCGCGCGACGAGAGCGCCTGCCGGATCTTGGCCGGACGCGTCAACACTCTTGCCGACGAAGCTTCATGGCACCCTGCAGGCTCACCGGAAGCCGCCCTGCTCTTCGCTTCAGTTCTGGCTGGCGACCTTGAAGGGATTGACGAAGGCGAGCATGCCGACGACGCTCGTCTAGAGCGGATGCGCAGAATGGCAATCGCACTTGTGCACTACGTCGAGCGCACGGCCGGGATTGGTCGCGACGAACTGCGGCTGGACTGGTTCGCGCCGCAGCACTTCGACGCGTCTCCCTTCGGCGAGACCGCACAGGCCGTTGCCGCCTGACGAGATTGGCCCGCTAGCATCAACTGGAAAGAGCGCTGGTTTTCTACCCTAGAGGTTCCCGGTTCGAGTCCGGGGCGTGCCACCAAATCGAAATCCTCGCCGGCGAGAGCCCGCGGGGATTTTTCGTTCGGCTTTGCTGTCGGTACGACGAGAGGTACAACATCCCCTGCCCTCGCCTTATTTTTCGGGACTGTCCGTCCAGTCGATCATCGGGGCGACCGCGAAGATCTTCGTCCCCGGGCTGTAGAGCGGTGCTATCGTCATGCGGCGTCAGATAGCCCCGCCGGCGGCCGTCCGCAAGGGTTTCGGGTTTCGCCACCAGTTGTTTGAATGGTGGCGAAGGAGAAGCCCTGCCCTCGGCGGATGCGGCGAGGGCAAGCGTAGGTCGGGCGCCAGATTATCCCGCCCCGCAAAAACCCGGGACCGCCGATCCCGCCCGCGAACAATTGCCGTCCTCGCGGCGTTTGTCGTAGACAGGAAACGTTTGAGCCCAAAGGAGGTGCAGCATGGATCGATTCACCGGCGGTTGCCTGTGCGGCAATGTCCGCCTTGTCGCAACGGGGCGTCCCTATCGGGTCGGCATCTGCCACTGCCTCGACTGCCGCAAGCACCACGGCGCCCTTTTCCAGACCTCGGCGATCTTTCCCGCGGAGGCGGTGACGATCGAGGGCGAGACGCGCGACTATGACGGCCGGCACTCCTGCCCGCGCTGCGGCTCACCGCTGTTCGGCCGCAGCGGCGACGAAGTCGAGGTCAACCTCGGCATCCTCGACGACATCGACCAGTTGACGCCGACATACGAACTCTGGACCATCCGCCGCGAATCCTGGCTGCCGCCGTTTCCGCTCAACCGGCGCTACGAGCGCGACCGAGACGAGACCAGCCGCTTCGAGGAGTAGGCTAAGGGACGGGACTGTCGAGTCAGACGTCGGCGATCAAAGGGAACGCCCAAGGCCGCCGCTTGAAACGGCTTCGCGTGTCAGTCATCACAACAGCCCGAGTTCGGCCAGCTCGCGCTTCAAATCCTCCGGCATGTCCTCGAGATTGGCGCCGGAGGCGTTGAGGTCTCTGGGGGCAGAATCGGGTTCGAGGTAGCGCCAGCCCTGAAACGGGCGGCGGGGGGCGGGCGCGGTTTCGATCACTTCGGGGCCGAGCACCAGTTCGCAGCGGGAAATGCCGTCGGCACCGGTGAAGGTCTTGATGTCGAGCAGTTTCTGGCGGGCGGCAACCTGGCCCTTGATCACCCAGTAGAGCGATCCGCCGTCGAGCAGTTCGTCCATGCGCTTCGGCACCATGCGCGTCACATGGCTCGACTGCGGCTCGAGGCCGGCGGCCATGGCCACGAGCGCTCGTTCGGCCACCCAGTCCTTGAGGTCCTGGATGGAATCGGCGCCGACGCAGAGCTTGATCATATGGAGAGCCATGCCCCCGAGATAGACTGTCCACACGGCGGGTCAAGGGGGCGGATGCCGCGGGGGCAAGCGCTACACAGTTTCGCGCACCGCCCCCCCCCTCATCCTCGGGCTTGTCCCGAGGATCTGCCTAGGTTGGCTCCGCGGACTGCGACAAGCAGCGCGAAGACCGGACGGCTCGAGTTCGTCGAAGCGGCAGTGGATCCTCGGGACAAGCCCGTGGATGACGAACCCGTGGTCTGGACGTTCTGGCCCCTCGTGACGGTCGTGTGATGAACGGTCTTGGCGAACCCGGCCGGTGGTCGGGAGTCCCTGCCCCTCAGCACTCCACCACGTTGACGGCGAGGCCGCCGAGCGAGGTTTCCTTGTATTTTTCGCTCATGTCGTTGCCGGTCTGGCGCATGGTCTCGATACAGGCGTCGAGCGGTACGAAATGCTCGCCGTCGCCCTTCAGCGCGAGCGAAGCCGCGGTCACGGCCTTGACGGCGCCGAGCGCATTGCGCTCGATGCAGGGAACCTGGACGAGGCCGGCGACCGGGTCGCAGGTCATGCCGAGATGGTGCTCGAGCGCGATCTCGGCGGCGTTCTCGATCTGCTCCGGGCTGCCGCCCATCACCGCCGCCAGCCCCGCCGCCGCCATGGCGGAGGCCGAGCCCACCTCGCCCTGACAGCCGACTTCGGCGCCGGAGATCGAGGCATTGTGCTTGATGATCCCGCCGATCGCGGCGGCCGTCAGCAGATAGTCGCGGATGCCGTCCTGGTCGGCATCGGGGTGGAAATGCAGGTAGTAGCGGATGGTGGCCGGCACGACGCCCGCAGCCCCGTTGGTCGGCGCGGTGACGACGCGGCCGCCGGCGGCGTTCTCCTCGTTGACCGCCATGGCATAGACCGACAGCCAGTCATTGGCGAGCAGCGGATTCTGCCGGTTGGAGCGCCATTCCTCCTGCAGCTGGTCGTGGATCGAGCGGGCGCGGCGGCGCACGTTCAGGCCCCCCGGCAGGCGTCCGTCCTGTTTCAGGCCCCGGTCGATACAGCCGGTCATGGCGTCCCAGATGCGGTCGAGGCCGGCATTCAGCGCCTCACGGTCCATGACCGCTTCTTCGTTGGCCCGCTTCATCTGGGCGATGGTCAGGCCGGAGCGGCGCGCCATGTCGAGCATTTCGCGGGCAGAAGCGAAGGGATAGGGCACCTTGTGACTGGAGGCCGCCTTCTTCGCCTTCTGCATGGCGAGAAGCTCGGTGTCGGTGACGACAAAGCCGCCGCCGATCGAATAGTAGATCGTTGTCAACAGCACGCGCCCGTCCTTGTCGAGGGCGGAGAGCCGCATGCCGTTGGCATGGCCTGAAAGCGGCACCTTCTTGTCGAAGACGAGGTCTTCCTTCGGATTGAAATGATAGGCCGGATGGCCGGGCGGCGCGACCTTGTGGGTGCGCTCGGCCTCCTCGACGATGGCATCCATCCTGTCGGGATCGATGCTGTCAGGCGCCTCACCGGTCAGGCCGATGATCACCGCCCTGCCCGTGCCGTGACCGATGCCGGTATAGGCGAGCGAGCCGTGCAGGCTGGCTTTCAGCGCCGCCACCTGGGCACCGTGCGGCCGGGGCCAGCTGTCTGAGGCGATCAGGTCGAGGAAACGATTGGCGGCCGTCATCGGCCCCATCGTATGGGAACTCGAGGGGCCTACCCCGATCTTGAACACATCGAAAACCGAAAGGAACATGCCGACTCCGCCTTGCTCGGGCTGATTTGCCACAGGCTAGAATAACATGAATGGCGAATGCGGCGACGGACCGACATCCATTTTCACCGCCGCGACATGGGAAAGGGCCCAAAACGACAACAGCGCGGGTCGTAAAACCCGCGCTGCCCGAAACCGAATTGAAAAAACCGGTTCAGATACTGCCAAAAAGATAAGCCAGGCACAGAATGCCGGCAAATCCTACCAATGCCCGAAAAGTGACGTTCCAGCAGGATTTCTGGATGCTGTCTTCCATGAAGACTCCGTTTAAGCGTTGTTGGCAGAAAGCCGTCCCCCGACCGCTTCCATGCGCTAGGATCTATTAAAATCCGCGGGCCTTCGCAACTGCAAAAAAGGCAAAAGAAAGGCACTCAACGCGCAACAGCCATGCAATTCGCGCATGGATGATCGAAAATTCAAGCACTTAACAGCACCCGGACCTCGCCCGACGGCGCGCCCGAATGCCCCGATTTGGACCAAGGTTTTGCCGCCTGGTTAATTCGCTTGTGGAGAAAGGGGCAAGCCCGCATAAAAAGGCAGCCCCCTGCTTCGGAGCCGCCATGACGCTTCTCGACTATTTCGCGCTTTGCCTGTTCGGCGTTCTGTGGTTCGCCTTCGCCTGGATCACCGGCCAGGGCCGCATCTTCGCCCGCACCAGCCTCACCCAGGCCATGGCCGAGCGCCGGCGCCTGTGGATCATGAACTCGCTCGGCCGCGACCTGAAGATGATCGACACGCAGATCCTGTCGGGACTGCAGAACGGCACGGCCTTCTTCGCCTCGACCTCGATCCTGGCGATCGGCGGATGCTTCGCCCTTCTCGGCCAGACCGAACAGGTCGACACCGTGCTCAAGGACCTGCCGTTCGTCATGCCCGGTGGGCGCACCACCTTCGAGCTCAAGGTCTTCGTGCTGACAGCCATCTTCGGCTATTCCTTCTTCAAGTTCGGCTGGTCCTACCGGCTGTTCAACTACTGCACGATCCTGTTCGGCGCGCTGCCGATGGCCGACGAGGCGCGGCGGGACCCGGAGGCCGCGGCGCGGGCCGCCGAACTGACGATCCGCATGAACATCATCGCCGCTAGCCACTTCAATGCCGGGCTTCGCGCGCTGTTCATGTCGATCGGCTATCTCGGCTGGTTCGCCAGCCCCTACCTGTTCATGGCGACATCGGTCACCGTCTTCATCGTGCTCCTGCGCCGGCAGTTCTTCTCCGAGGCGCGCCTGGCGCTGATCGAATCGCCGCCGCCCTCGCCATGAAACGGTCACGTTTGCGCGGTCTGGCAGGGGCGCAGAACGAGACGGCAAGAGGGAAGGACGGCGCGTGACCGCTGATCTGGAAAGAAGCGAGACCTTGGCGGCGGCGCCCCGGCGGATCGAAGCGCTCGATGCGGCGCGCGGCCTCGCCCTCATCGCCATGGCGACCTATCATTTCACCTGGGATTTCGAGTTCTTCGGCTATCTGGAACCGGGCACGGCGACCCAAGGCTGGCTGAAGATCTACGCCCGCGGCATCGCCTCCAGCTTCCTCTTCCTCGCCGGCTTCAGCCTCGTGCTGGCGCATTATCCGGCGATCCGGGCGCGGTCCTTCGCCAAGCGGCTGGCGGTCATCGTCGCCGCTGCGCTCGCCATCACCATTGCGACCGCGATCGCCGTGCCGGAGGGCATGATCTTCTTCGGCATCCTGCATGCGATCGCCGCGGGTAGCCTGATCGGGCTTGCCTTCGTGCGCCTGCCGCCGCTCGTCACGCTGGCCGCGGCCGCCGCCGCGATCGCCCTGCCCAACCTCTATCGTTCGGAGATCTTCGACGCCCCGGCGCTTCTGTTCGTCGGCCTGTCGCAGCACCTGCCTCGCTCGAACGACTATGTGCCTCTGCTGCCGTGGATCGGCGCGCTGCTGATCGGCATCGCCGTGGCGCGGCTGGCGCTGTCGCGCGGCTGGCTTACGCGCCTCGCGCAAATTCCGGGCGGACCGGGATGGCTGCGGCTGGCGGGACACCACAGCCTGATCGTCTATCTTCTGCACCAGCCGGTGCTGATAGCGGTGGTCTATATGACCTCGATCATAGCACCGCCACAAAAACCTGATCCTATACAGTCCTATCTGGCGAGCTGTGAAAACGCTTGCCTGGCCGAAGGCTCACCGGCGGCGATCTGCAACCGCTTCTGTGCCTGCACGCTCGACCGGCTGCAGCAGCAGTCGCTTCTCGCACCCCTCCAGTCTGGCGCAATCTTGCCGGACAAGGATGAGCGGATCGTAGAGCTTGCGCGTGAATGTTCGGCCATCAGTCAATGACAGGACCTGACCATGAATGCCTATAGATTGAAGCCGCTGAGCTTTCCCTGGCCGCCCGTTCTCTACGGCCTGGCCATTCTCTTCGCCCTTTTGGCCGACCGGTTCATCGGAATTCTGCCCTCGGTGATGCCGAACGGTTATCTGTTCTATACGATCGGCGGACTGCTCGTCGCCGTCGCGCTGTTCCTCGACATGTGGGCGATCAAGACGCTGGTGGAATACCGCACGACGGTGATGCCGCATCGCGGCGCGCTGAGGCTCGTGACCTGCGGACCGTTCCGCTACAGCCGCAACCCGATCTATCTCGGCTATACGCTGATCACCGTGGCGATCGGCTTTCTCACCGGCAATGCCTGGTTCTTCGTCGCCGCCCTCGCCGCGGCGATCGTCACGACCTTCATCGCCATCCGCAAGGAGGAGATGCATCTTCTGGCGCGGTTCGGGATCGATTTCGAGCAATATTGCCAGCGCACCCGGCGCTGGCTCTGACGATACTCCGCCGGATCAGGTTCCGACGCCGATTTCCACCATGCGCGTCAGGCAGGTTTCCTCGGCATTGTCGAGTTCGGCCAGCGTCTCATCGATGTCGCGGCGCTTCTGGCGAAGCTCGTCGCGCTTCTCGTCGATCTTCTTCATCATCAGCTTGAGCTGGCCGATCTCGCCCGGCGGCTCCTTATAGACGTGGATAATTTCGCGGATTTCGGCTACGGTAAACCCGATCCGCCGGCCGCGCAGGATTTCCTGCAGCAGATGCCGGTCGGCGGCACGATAGAGGCGCGTGCGGCCACGACGCTCCGGATGGAGCAGACCCTCGTCTTCGTAGAAGCGAAGCGTGCGGGTCGACACTCCAAATTCGCGCGTCAGTTCAGTTATACTGTAATACTTCTTCACAACCGTTCCGATTCATTAGGGAAACGGTATAATATTGACTTTTACGTATAAGTCAATTTTTTGCGCTTCAGCCTGTCATGAACCACCAGGTGGCGAGACCGAGGAAGCTGAAAAACCCTGTCGTGTCAGTGATCGCGGTGACGAAGACCGCCGAGGAGACGGCCGGGTCGGCGCCTGCCTTGTTCAGCAGAAGCGGGATCATGATGCCGGCCATGGCGGCGGCGAACATGTTGATCAGCATGGCGGTGGTGATCAGCCCGCCGATCGACACGTCCTGGAACCAGAAGCCGGCCACCAAGCCGACCAGGCAGCCGAACAGCACGCCGTTGATCAGGCCGACGCCGGCCTCGCGCCGGGCGACCCGCCAGGCATTGTGGATGTCGAGGTTGCGCGTGGCCAGAGCGCGCACGGTCACGGTCATGGTCTGCGAGCCGGCATTGCCGCCCATGCCCGCCACGATCGGCATCAGGATGGCGAGCGCCACGACCTGCTCAATCGTCGCCTCGAACAGCGAGATGACGGAGGCCGACCAGAAGGCGGTGAAGAGATTGACCGCCAGCCACGGCACGCGCGAGCGCGAGGTTTCCATGACGCTGTCCGACAGTTCTTCGTCGCCGACGCCGCCGAGGCGCATCAAGTCTTCCTCGGCCTCTTCCTGGATCACGTCGACCACGTCGTCGATGGTCAGCACGCCGACCAGGCGCTCGTTCTCGTCGACGACGGCGGCCGACAGAAGGTCGTACTGCTCGAACAGCTGGGCCGCCTCTTCCTGGTCCATCTCGGCCGGGATGGCATGGCTGGTCTCGCGCATGATCGATTCGATCTTCTCCTGGCGCTTGGTGCGCAGGATACGGTCGAGATCGATGGTGCCGAGCAGCTTGAACGTCGGATCGATGACGAAGATCTGGGTAAAGCTCTCCGGCAGGTCTTCCTCGTCGCGCATGTAGTCGATCGTCTGGCCGACCGTCCAGAACGGCGGCACCGCGACGAATTCGGTCTGCATGCGGCGACCGGCCGAGCTTTCCGGATAGTCCAGCGCGCGGCGCAGACGCACCCGCTCGGTGAAGGGCAGCTGCGAGAGGATCTCTTCTCGGTCCTCGTGGTCGAGGTCCTCGAGAATGTAGACGGCGTCGTCGGAATCGAGCTCGCCGATCGCAGCGGCGATCTGGGCGTTGGGCAGATGCTGGACGATCTGCAGGCGGATCGCCTCGTCCACCTCGGTCAGCGCCGTCATGTCGAAATCGTCGCCCAGCAGACGCACGAGCGCGATGCGCTGGTCCGGCTGGATGGCCTCGATCAGGTCACCGAGTTCCGATTCGTGCAGCCGCGCGACGCGCTGGCGCAGGAACAGCAGGTCACGGTCGGCGATCGCCGCCCCGACCATGGCCAGGAAGTCGGTGCGGATCGAGCCGTTTTCGGCATAGATGTCTTCCGGGGCTTCGTCCTGGACGACGCGAACGCGGATGTCTTCGCCGGTCTCGGTCATGCTCGCGCCCTCGCCAAATCAAATCACTGCCCAGCTTCCCGCCGCCAAGGAGAATGGCTGGGGAAAACGCATTGTCAACAACTGCCCAGCACAGCGAACGGGGCGATATGCAATTGCCGAGGCTTCCTGCTAACCTATTGGCGAAGCGGGGTCCAGCCTCGATTGCGCCACCGCTTTGCCAGACCCGTCCGCCGCCGAAGAGGTCCCCGTGAGCGTTCGTCCGATCATCCGTTTTCCCGATCCAGCCCTCAGGCGCGCCTGCCTGCCCGTCGAGGCCTTCGACACCGATCTACGCGCTCTTGCCGATGATCTCTATGACACGATGCGGGCAGCGCCCGGCGTCGGAATCACCGCCGCCCATATCGGGGTCACGCTGCGCCTCGTGGTGCTCGACCTGCCGGAGATCGGCGGCCGGCGCTCCTATGCCAATCCGGAAATCCTGTGGTCCTCGCCGGAGACGATGGAACACACCGAAGGCAGCGTCTCGATGCCCGGCGCCACCGAGACCGTGACCCGGCCGCGCGCCGTCGACATCCGCTACCGCGATCTCGACGGGATCGTGCACGAGGAGCGGCTGGAGGGTTTTCCGGCGATATGCATGCAGCACGAAATCGACCAGCTGGACGGCCTGTTCTGGCTGCAGCGCCTGTCGAAGCTGAAGCGCGACCGGCTGGTCCGCAAATGGGAAAAGAGCGGCAAGTAGCAGCTGCATGCGCGCCGGACCGAACCAAGACGCCCTTCATGCGTTTCCACCTCACACAGACATGAAGGAGCAGACATCATGGCCATCGCCGACGGGACGGACATCAAGAAGGACCTCAGCCGCGAAGAGGACTACCGCGACTTCGAACAGCGCGACATCGAGAACGGCTGGCCCTATGACGACGGCGCGGGGGCTGCGTCGCGACCGGTCGGCAACGGCGCCTATGGCGAGAGCGGGGCCAATTTCGACCGCGAGCGTAATGGCGGCTACCGAGTCACCAATGTGGCCGCCGACGGCGGACAGAAGCCGCTCTCCTCTCCAGTGCTGCCGGAGACCGACCACCGCGAGAACAGCGACCAACTCGAGGCCGATGTGGCGGCAGCGCTCGAAGATCTGCCCGACCTGCTTCTGAACGCCCTCGACATTCACGCCGACGGCCGTGTCGTCACCCTGCGGGGCGCCGTTGATACAGCCGAAGAGCGGCGCATGATCGAGCTTCGGGTGGTCGCAGTCAGCGGCGTTTCAGCCGTGCGCAACATGATCACCACCATGGGCGTCGATACGCATATTCCGGGCGATGCGGACTGATCAGCGGATTGAAGCGAGATCCGGAAACGACAAAGCCGGCTGCCTTTCGGCGAGCCGGCTTTCGTATTCTTCCCGAAGGAAGAATGGTGCGGTCGAGAAGACTCGAACTTCCACGTCTTGCGACACAGCGACCTCAACGCTGCGCGTCTACCAATTCCGCCACGACCGCATCTTGGTAGCGCCGAATTGCTCCGGCGGGGCTGCATGTAGCAAAAGCACTCAGGGTGCACAAGGCCAAGATGACAGTTTTTTGAGTTTTCCCGGACGGGCCGTTGCGCGTGCCCGCCGGGCGTGGCGGCGCAGCCCTTGAAGTCCATGGGCTTTCTTGCCAAGTAGAGGGAAAATGAGGGCTTTTCCCGATGCAACGCACCGACCTTTCCACCGAAATGTTCGCCTCACCCGGCTCGCCGCCGGTGCGCTGGCACATCTCCGAAGGTCTCGTTCCCTATGAGGAAGCGGTGGCCGAAATGGAGCGCCAGGTCGCAGCGATCGCCGATGGCCAGGCGGACGAACTGGTCTGGCTGCTCGAACATCCGCCGCTCTATACCGCCGGCACCAGCGCCGATTCCGCGGACCTGATCGAGCCGGACCGATTCCCCGTGTTTTCCACCGGTCGCGGCGGCGAATACACCTATCACGGTCCCGGCCAGCGGGTGGCCTATGTCATGCTCGACCTCAAGCGCCGCCGCCAGGACGTGCGCGCCTATGTGGCGTCGCTCGAAGAGGTGGTGATCCGCACGCTCGAGAAGATGAACGTCAAGGGCGAGCGGCGCGAGGACCGGGTCGGCGTCTGGGTGCGCCGCCCGGAAAAGCCGGCGCTCGCCGACGGCTCGATGGCGGAAGACAAGATTGCCGCGCTCGGGATCCGGCTGCGCCGCTGGGTGAGCTTCCACGGCCTGTCGATCAATGTCGATCCGGACCTCTCGCATTTTTCCGGGATCGTGCCCTGTGGCATCAGCGCCTATGGGGTTACCAGCCTCGTCGATCTCGGCCAGCTGGTGATGATGGCCGATGTCGACATCCGGCTTCGCGAAGCCTTCGAGGAGATCTTCGGGCCGACCGTGCGCGAAGCGCTGCCCGCCGAGACGGAAACGTCGCCGGCGGACGCCTAGCGGCCTCCCCGAGCCGCGCCGTACCGCGCTCGCTTCGATCGGGCTTGAACGACTCTCGCACAAGTGCTTGGTGAGTGCTTTAACGAGGCCGACAGCCATGCCCGACAACCGCCCCTCGGGCACCGACACGACGATCAAGGGCATGGTCCTGATGGCCGGCTGCATGATGGTGCTGCCGTTCATGGACGCGATCGCCAAATACATGGCGAATGTCGAGGGCATGTCGCCCGGCCAGGTGAATTTCTACCGTTTCTTCTTCCAGCTGGTCTGCATCCTGCCCTTCCTGCTCGCCATGAACGGCTGGAGCGCGCTTTCGGCCAAGCGGCCGGGGCTCAACCTGCTGCGCGGCGTGCTGCACGGGGCGGCCAGCCTGATGTTCTTCACCGCGGTCAAATACATGCCGCTCGCCGACGTCTTCGCCATCTACTTCGTCGAGCCCTTCATCCTGACGGCGCTTTCGGCGGTCTTCCTCGGCGAGAAGGTCGGCTGGCGGCGATGGCTGGCGATCGTGGTCGGCTTCGGCGGGGCGATGATCGTCATCCAGCCGAGCTATGCCGTCTTCGGCCTCACCTCACTGCTGCCGGTCGCCTGCGCCTTCCTCTATGCGCTCTACATGTTCCTCAACCGCGCCATCGGCGAGGCCGACGCGCCGGTGACCATGCAGACCATGGCCGGGATCGGCGGCACGCTGTTCATGGGGGCGGTGCTCGTGGGCGGCAATGCGATGGGACAGGAAGACTTCGCCATCTCGCTTCCCACGTCCTGGCTGGCGCTCACCCTGCTGGTGATTCTCGGCTCGATTTCCGGCTACGCCCATCTCATCGTCGTGCGTGCCTTCCGCATGGCGCCGCTCTCGGTGCTGGCGCCCTTCCAGTATTTTGAAATCATCGCAGCGACCATTTTGGGGTATGCCCTGTTCGACGACTTCCCCACTGTATCGAAATGGGTCGGCATCCTGATCATCGTCGGCTCGGGCCTGTTCATTCTGTGGCGGGAACAGCGCCGCGCCGCCGAAAGGCGCCAAGTTTAGCATTCCGCTCAAGCACTCGCTAACCCCTTCCCTTGGCGGAAACGCAAGGTTTGCCTTGCTATGGTCTGCCCAGTTTCATGATGAAACAGGGATAGAAAGATGAGCGAGTTTCGGCTCTCTTTTCCGGCATGTGTCGTCGCCGGGAAGACCAGATTGTCCGTGGAGGACCTGTTGCTGCTGCGGAGATATACGTTTCCGGAGGGCGTCCGGACTCCCGACGACGTCGTGACGCTCCTGGCGCTCAACACCTGCTGTCCCGAAAAGTGCCCGGAATGGGCCGACTATTTCGTCGAGCAGCTGGCGGCCTTCGTCGTCGACCACTGTTATCCCATAGGCTCGCTCGACGAAATCAATGTCGAGTGGGTGAAACGCGTGCTGTCGAACGACGGCGTCATCGAGGGTGAACTCGAACTTGCGGCAGTTCTTCACATGATGGATATCGCCCGTCACGTACCGCCGTCGCTGCGCGCCCTGATGCTCGACCAGCTCAGGATCGCGCTTGCGGAAGGCCGCGGCGCCTATGCCGCAAGCCGGGCCTTGCGCAGCGGGATCGGTGCCGACGACATCGCCTATGTGCACCGGGTCCTGCGCGACCGGCTCGTCCCGGGCGCTTCTCTTCTTCCGGCCAAGATCGCCATTCTCGAGGCGATTGACCGCCAGACCGCCGTCCATGCCCGCCATCCCGACTGGCAACCCCTGATCGAGACCGTCCTGTCCTTCCGCAGCCGCACCCCGGCGCGGACGGAAGCGCCGCGGCGCTGGCTGCAGGTGCCGGACTCCTTCTTCCTCGACGGGGAGATGGTGGCATGATCACCGGTCCTCCGTGCGACGCCTTCCTGAAGGGAATGACGCGATGACGATCTTCCATTCCGCCTTCGTCCTGCTCGGCGTCAATCTCGGCCTGATCTGGCTGCTGATGGCCGCGCCGCTCGGCACCCGAACCATCTCGGTGAGGCGGCGGCTGGACAGGCGCCCGGAAGAATTGTGGGACATGACCCGTCCTGCCGGCGGGCTTGCCGACTGGCATCCGGCCGTCGCCTCGGTGAAGCCGATCGAGGGCAAACCGGACCGGCTGGAACTGTGCTATCGCGATCCCGACCGCAGCGGCCGGCCGATCATCCGCGTGCTGGCGATCGACCGGACCGGGGTAACCGCGGACGGCGAGTTTTCCTGCGAACTTCGGATCGTCGCCGACAGCGCGCTCGACATGGATTTCTGGTCGGGCTATCGCGAGGTCCGCAGGATCGGCCCGGCGACCGAGGGCTCGTCCGTGACGATCGAACAAACCGACAGCTATCGTGGCCTCGGATTCCTGCTCTATCGCTACCTGATGCTGCACCGGGAGATGGCAGCGCTCGAGCGGCATCTCGGCGGCACCAAGCCGGCGGGTCGCGGGCGGCTCGAACACCCGTTGAGCCAGGCCGTGCTGGCGCTGCTCTCGACCCTGATGCTCTGGCCTTTCTTCGGCTTCAACAGCAACGGACTGATGATCTCCGTCTTCCTGACGCTGGTTATCGTCTTTCACGAACTCGGCCACATGGTGGCGTTCCGCACCTTCGGCCATCTCAACACGCGGATGATCTTCGTGCCGCTGCTCGGCGGCATCGCGATCGGCGGGCGGCCCTATGCCAGCCGGTTCGAGGTGGCGACCTGCGCGCTGATGGGGGCGGGCGTCTCGGCCTTCGCCGTGCCGATCCTGATCGGTGCCCATGAGGCGGTCTCCGACGGGCTGCTCGCCTCCAGGATGGCAGCGCCGGTGCTCTTGCTGCTATTGATCCTCTCCGCCTTCAACCTGCTCAACCTCTTGCCGATGCACCGCTTCGACGGTGGACAGGTTCTGCGCCAGCTGTTTGCCGGACGCCCGATGCAGACGCTCGGCACCTTCACCGTGACCTCGGCGATCGTCTGGACCGGATGGCGCATCGGTCTCTCTTCCCAGGCGCTGATCGCCGGGCTTTCGGTCTTCGCGCTCCTCAGCCTGATCCGCACGCGCAAGGTCAAGCCGCGGCTTGAACTCGAGGCGATGAACCAGCAGCAGCGGCTGATGACCGGTTTCGGGCTTTGCGCCGCCCTGTCGATCCATGCCGGGGGTATCATCTACGCCTGCGACAGGCTGTTCACCGGCGCGCCGATCTGACCCCGGCCCCTTGACTTGGATGGTCCGAACGGTTCCAAAGACAGTCATGGATACCGCGAACCCTCCCCTCCCCGACGGCTATTCGGCCGTCCCCGCCGGCAAGATCGCCAATGTCGTCACCTGCCTGGAAATGGCGGAAAAGCCGCCGGCCAGACCGACGCGTCCGGACGAGCCGGGGCTGACGATCGAACGCTGGGAGAATCCCGACCTGACCGAATACCGGGCGCTGTTTCGTGCCATCGGCGAGGAATGGATGTGGTTTTCGCGGCTCGTCATGCCCGACGAGGACCTGCACGCGATTCTCTCCCATCCGGAGGTTCACGTTTATGCGCTGACCGACGGCGCGCGCCGAATTGGGCTGCTGGAACTCGACTTCCGCACCGAGGGCGAATGTGAGCTCGCCTTCTTCGGCCTGGTTTCCGATGCGATCGGCCAAGGCGCCGGGCGCATGCTGATGAATGCCGCGATCGACAAGGCCTGGGCGCGGCCGATCCGGCGGTTCTGGGTGCATACCTGCCATTTCGACCATCCGGGCGCCCTTTCCTTCTACCAGCGCTCCGGCTTCCGGCCCTATGCCTTCATGGTCGAGGTGACCGACGACCCGAGGCTGACCGGCCAGATGCGGCGCGATTCGGCCCGCCACGTGCCGCTGATCGAGCCGCGCTGAAAAAGTCGCCATTCTATTCCTGGCGGCGGACGCCACGGGCTGCCTGCCCGGCCCCTTGAGGGCATGCCGTCCCCCGTGCCAGACTTCTAACGCTCAATTACCAATATCGGAGAAGAGACCATGGACGTTCGCGCCGCCGTTGCCGTGCAGGCCGGAAAACCACTTGAAATCATGACCGTTCAGCTCGAAGGCCCGCGGGCCGGCGAGGTGCTGATCGAGGTCAAGGCGACGGGCATCTGCCATACCGATGATTTCACGCTGTCGGGCGCCGATCCGGAAGGCCTGTTTCCCGCCATTCTCGGCCATGAAGGCGCAGGCATCGTCGTCGATGTCGGCCCGGGCGTCACCTCGGTGAAGAAGGGCGACCATGTCATTCCGCTCTACACGCCGGAATGCCGCGAGTGCTATTCCTGCCTCAGCCGCAAGACCAACCTCTGCACCGCCATCCGCTCGACGCAGGGTCAGGGCCTGATGCCGGACGGCACCTCGCGGTTTTCGATCGGCAAGGACAAGATCCACCACTACATGGGCTGCTCGACCTTCTCCAACTTCACCGTGCTGCCGGAGATCGCAGTCGCCAAGGTCAACCCGGACGCCCCCTTCGACAAGATCTGCTATATCGGCTGCGGCGTCACCACCGGCATCGGCGCCGTGATCAACACCGCCAAGGTCGAGATCGGCGCCACGGCAATCGTCTTCGGCCTCGGCGGTATCGGTCTGAACGTGCTGCAGGGCCTGCGGCTCGCCGGCGCCGACATGATCATCGGCGTCGACATCAACAACGACCGCAAGGCCTGGGGCGAAAAGTTCGGCATGACGCATTTCGTCAATCCGAAAGAAGTCGGCGACGACATCGTGCCCTATCTCGTCAACCTGACCAAGCGCAATGGCGACCTGATCGGCGGGGCCGACTACACCTTCGACTGCACCGGCAATACCAAGGTCATGCGCCAGGCGCTGGAAGCCTCGCATCGCGGCTGGGGCAAGTCGGTCATCATCGGCGTTGCCGGCGCCGGCCAGGAGATCTCGACGCGTCCCTTCCAGCTGGTCACCGGCCGCAACTGGATGGGCACGGCCTTCGGCGGCGCGCGCGGCCGCACCGACGTGCCGAAGATCGTCGACTGGTACATGCAGGGCAAGATCCAGATCGACCCGATGATTACCCACACCATGCCGCTCGACGACATCAACAAGGGCTTCGACATGATGCACAAGGGCGAAAGCATCCGCGGCGTCGTGATCTATTGATTCCAACGTGCGGCCGTCCTGAAAATAGTCAGGGCGGCCGTTCTCTCCCTCCCGCTGCAAGCGCGGCGAAACATGCTAGATTGCGCCGGCTCGGATCGTCCGTTCCGCGGGTCCGCTGGGGGAGAAATCGAAATGTCGCTCAAATACGCACTGACTGCCATTGCCATGCTCGCTCTGCCCGGGATCGCCGCGGCCGATCCGACCGGCAGCTACACGCTCGTCGGGATGAACCCGGACAGCGGCAAGGAATATACCGGGACGGTGGAAGTCTCGCGTCACGGCGAAACCTATATCGTCGTGTGGAATATCGGCGGCAAGGAATCGATCGGCACCGGGCTTGGCGCCAAGTTCGTCGGCGACCGCTTCGAGATGGGCCCGGCCGGCGAGGACGACACGGCGATCTCGGTCGGTTACGTGGCGGAAGACAATTTCGGCATCGCCATGTATTTCGAGCAGCCGGACGGCACCTGGCAGGGCGTGTGGACTTATGGCGGCTCGGAGAAGGTCACCGGCGAGGTCTGGACGCGCGACTGACGCGAGGCTATTCGGTCTCGGCGGAATGAAGGATTGAACACCTCAGTGATCTACGTCGATGCCGATGCCTGTCCGGTCAAGCCGGAAATCCTGAAAGTCGCGGAACGCCACGGCCTCGAGGTGACCTTCGTCGCCAATTCGGGCCTCAGGCCGTCGCGCGACCCGATGGTCAAGAATGTCATCGTATCCAACGGCTTCGACGCCGCCGACGACTGGATCGCCGAGCGCGCCGGGGCCGGCGACATCGTGGTGACGGCCGACGTGCCGCTGGCCGGACGCTGCGTCGCGGCCGGCGCCTTCGTCACCGGACCGACCGGCCGGGTGTTCGACACGGCCAATATCGGCATGGCGACCGCCATGCGCGATCTCGGCGCGCATCTCCGCGAGACCGGCGAGAGCAAGGGCTACAATGCGGCCTTCTCGCCACGCGACCGCTCCGCTTTCCTCGAAACGCTGGACCGCCTTTGCCGGCGGGCCAAGGCGTGCTAGTCGAAGCCTCTTCGACACAAGACGCACACCGGAGGATCGGACATGGCCAGCCGTTTTGACCGCCTGATCGACCATCGGCACGGGCCGTTCTACGCGGCACTCGCAGCCTCGGTGACTGCCGTGCTCGTCGTCGCCGCGCTCAATCCGCGGCTGCTGATCGAAGCCGGCGCGGTCGTGTTCTTTCTCACCTATCTGACGCTGATCGGGCTGCGCCTGCCGCAGATGACCGCCGACTATCTGAAGGAGCGAGCCGAGGAAGCCGATGCTCCCGCACCCGTCATCATGCTGGTCACGCTCGCCGCGGTCATGGTCGCGGTCGTCTCGCTCTTCCTGGCGCTCAACCGCGAGCCGGGCGGCAATGCGCTCGAACTGGTGCTGGCCTTTGCTTCGGTGCTTGGCGGCTGGCTGACCATCCACACCATGGCGGCGATCCATTACGGCCATCTCTACTGGCGGCCCGATACCACCACGGAAGCGCCGGACAATCGCGGCGGGCTGGAATTTTCCGGATCGCCCGATCCCTGCGGCTATGATTTCCTCTATTTCTCCTTCGTCATCGGCATGACGGCGCAGACCTCGGACACCGCCATCACCTCGACGTCGATGCGGAAGATCAACCTTCTCCATTCGATCGTATCGTATTTCTTCAATACCGTGCTTGTCGCCGCCGCCGTCAACGGGGCGGTGTCGCTGGCCGGCTAGGCAACAAGGACAGTCCCCATGAAGATCCTCTCCCAGAACACCGCGTTTGGCGGCATGCAGGGCGTGTTCTCTCACGAATCGCAGATCACCAAGTGCGACATGACCTTTGCCGTCTTCGTGCCGCCGCAGGCGATCGCCGAGCGCCGGCCGGTGCTGTGGTATCTGTCGGGCCTCACCTGCACCCACGCCAATGTCATGGAGAAGGGCGAGTATCGCCGCATGGCCGCCGAGCTCGGCCTGATCATCGTCTGCCCCGACACCAGCCCGCGCGGCACGGATGTGCCGGACGAACTGACCAACTGGAAGATGGGCAAGGGTGCGGGCATGTATCTCGATGCCACCGAAAGCCCCTGGGCCGAGAACTTCCAGATGCATTCCTACATCACGGAAGAGCTGCCGGCGCTGGTCGCCGAGCATTTCCGCGTCGACATGGACCGGCAGGGCATATTCGGCCATTCGATGGGCGGCCACGGCGCGATGACCATGGCGCTGAAGAACGCGGAGCGTTTCAAGAGCTGCTCGGCCTTCGCCCCGATCGTCAATCCGATGACCGCCGACTGGACGCAGGATGCATTCGAGAAATATCTTGGGCCCGACCGGGCAAAATGGCGGGAGTACGATGCCTGCGCGCTGGTCGAGGACGGCGCCCGCTTCCCCGAATTCCTGATAGACCAGGGCAAGGCCGACAGCTTCCTGGAAACCGGCCTGAAGCCCTGGCTGTTCGAGGAGGCGATCCAAGGCACCGACATCGCCCTCACGCTCCGGATGCACGAGCGCTACGACCATTCCTACTACTTCATCTCGACCTTCATGGACGATCACCTGAAGTGGCATGCCGAGCGGCTGGGGTGAAGTTCGCGAACCCGTCTTCTCCCCACCGGGGAGAAGGTGGCGCGAAGCGCCGGATGAGGGGGCTCATCCACTCAGCGGCAATACAACCTCGGCATGGGGGACCCCCTCATCTGCCCTTCGGGCATCTTCTCCCCGCTGGGGAGAAGAGGGACATCGGTCAGGCTCAGCACCGCCGGTAGACAAAATGGTCGAAATCGGCCGGCTGGCCCCTCCCGCTGGTGTCGAAGGCGAACATGCCGGTGAAAGCGCCGGTGAACGAGCCGTGCTCGCCGCGGCCGCCCTCGTCGGAGATCACACCGGCGTCGAGCACGGGCCCGATTGGTTGCCAGGCGCCCTCTCCGCTCCCCTCGCCCTTGCCGCCGACGGCCGGCCGCCAGAAGAACAGGAGATCGTTATCGACTACCTCCATGGCCAGATCCAGCGGGCCATCCGGCACACTCACACCGTGACTAGCCGGGAAACTTAGCCGGCTATCGGGATAGTCGCCGGCGCAGGAGAGGATGGTCACGACGCGGCCGAGCTTCTCGTGCAGGGTCACGCCCAGCGCATGCAGCTTGTGGCGATTATAGTAGTGGGTGAGGCCCGCGACCTGCTGGTAGGTGTCGGGCGTGAAGTCCACGCGGGTCTCGGCGCGGAAACGATGGTCTTCCTGCCGGCGCGCGACCAGGGATTGCTCGAACCACGAGCCGAGGCTTTCGCGGCCGAAGAGCCGCAGGTGACTCGGACGGGACGCAAGCGAGAACAGGCGATCCGGCTCGGGCGTGCGCAGCCACTGGAACTCGGGCGGCAGAGCCGCGTCGTCGAAATCGCGGCGGATGGTTTCGGGCCGCTCGATGCGCTCGACCGGCTTCGGCGGCGTGACGTCGACGGCTGGCACCGGGGCGCCGCTTTCGAGATAGAGCCAGCCGTCCTCCTTCCATACGCATTTCTGCAGTGCCGTCTCGCGCCCGAGCGTGCAGCGCCGCTTGGGCTCCAGCGGCCGGCCGCAGAGATGGGTGTGATAGACCTCGCCCTCCGGCGTCTCGACATATTGGCCGTGGCCGGCGCGCTGCAAAGCGGCCTCCGGATGATCCTTGGAGGTGATCAGATGCGTGTCCGGATGCATCTCGTAGGGTCCGTCGATCGTGCGCGAGCGTGCGAGCGTCACGGCATGGCCGTAACCGGTGCCGCCCTCCGCGGTGGTCAGATAGTACCATCCGTTCTTCTTGAACACATGCGGTCCCTCGACCAGGCCGAGCGGACTGCCGGGGAAAATGTTCTTCACCGGCCCGACCAGCTTGCGGGTCGCCGGGTCCCATTCCTGCAGCAGGATGCCGTCGAAGGCGGGATGCTTGGGCGAGCCGCCATAGCTCTCGGTGCGGTGGTTCCACTGCATGTTGAGGAACCATTTGCGGCCGTCGTCATCGTGGAACAGCGAGGGGTCGAAGCCGGAGGAGTTGACATAGACCGGATCGGACCATTCGGCATCGATCGACGGGGCGGTGACGATGTAGTTGTGCGCGTCCTTGAAATTGCCGTCGAAGCGCTTGACGTCGGTATAGACGAGAAAGAACTGGCCGTCGGCATGGGACAGGCAGGGCGCCCAGACGCCGCAGCTGTCGGGATTGCCGCGCATGTCGAGCTGCGACCTTCGCTCCAGCGGCCGGCGCACCAGCGTCCAGTTGACGAGGTCGCGCGAGTGATGGATCTGCACGCCCGGATACCACTCGAAGGTGGAGGTGGCGATGTAATAGTCCTCGCCGACCCGGACGATCGACGGGTCCGGGTTGAAGCCCGGCAGGATGGGGTTGTGGATCATGCTGCGTCTCTCCTCCAAATTTTCGGCAAGGAACCCCCTCTGTCGGCTACGCCGACATCTCCCCCACAAGGGGGAGACGATCCTCTGCCGTCGCATCCACCTGCCCGGAACCTGAACGCCCCAACGCCCTGCCAGTAGAACTTGGGCGGTCTGCCGAGGTCTCTCTCCCCCCTTGTGGGGGAGATGGCCGGCAGGCCAGAGGGGGTAAACCCGAACTCCACGTCACTTCGTCTTCCGGGCCGGCCCCTTGCGTTCCGCCGAGGCGGCCCAGAGGTTGATGTCGGCATCGCGGGCGTGCACGTCGATCTCGGCAAGCTCGTTCGCGGTGAAATCGCGTTTTTCCAGCGCCTTGACGCAATCCTCGACCTGCGACGGCTTCGACGCGCCGATCAGCGCCGTGGTGATGCGATCGCCGCGCAGCACCCAGGCGAGCGCCATCTGGGCGAGCGTCTGGCCGCGCCGCTCGGCGATGGCGTTCAGCTTGCGGATGTTCTCGACATTGCGCTCGTTGAGGAAATCGCGGTTGAGCGACTTGTCCTGCGCCGCCCGGCTCTCCTCGGGAATGCCGCCGAGATATTTGGAGGTCAGCATGCCCTGAGCGAGCGGCGAGAAGACGATCGAGCCGATGCCGAGTTCCTCCAGCGTGTCGATCAGGCCGTCTTCCTCGATCCAGCGGTTGATCATCGAATAGCTCGGCTGGTGGATCAAGCAGGGGGTGCCGAGGCCCTTCAGGATCTCGACCGCCTCGCGGGTGCGCTTCGAATTGTAGGAGGAGAGGCCGACATAGAGCGCCCTGCCCGACCGGACGATGTGGTCGAGCGCGCCGCAGGTCTCTTCGAGCGGCGTGTCGGGATCGAAGCGGTGCGAATAGAAGATGTCGACATAGTCGAGGCCCAAACGCCTGAGGCTCTGGTCGCACGACGCGATCAGGTACTTGCGGCTGCCCCATTCGCCATAGGGACCGGGCCACATGCCGTAGCCGGCCTTGGACGAGATGACGAGCTCATCGCGGTATCCCGCCAGATCGGACTTCAGGATCGCGCCGAAGGCTGTTTCGGCTGCGCCGCCGGGCGGGCCGTAATTGTTGGCGAGGTCGAAGTGGGTGATGCCGAGATCGAAGGCCTTGCGGACGATCGCCTGCTTCCGAGCATGCGGCGTGTCGTCGCCGAAATTGTGCCAGAGACCGAGCGAAATCGCCGGCAGCTTCAGGCCGCTTCTGCCGCAGCGGTTGTAGGTCATCCGCTCGTAGCGGTCTTCGGCGGGGGTGTAGGTCATGTACGGTTCTCTCCCAGATGCTTGTGGTCGGCGAACGCGAAGGCCCCCTCTGGCCTGCCGGCCATCTCCCCCACAAGGGGGGAGACCGCCTGGTGATGCCTCATGCTCTCCGCAAGCCGCAACTTACCGGAGACGAAGCAAAACCCCATAGGCGGATGCGGACAAGCCCCTCCCCCTTGTGGGGAGGGGTTGGGGAGGGGAATCAGCGAAGCAGCGCCTGCGCCTCCTCGATTCCCAGCGCCGCCGGCTGGGTGCAGGTGGTGGAGAGGGTGACGAACTGGCCTGTTTCGCCGGACTGGAGGATCGCCGTCATGACGTCGACGCCGTGCAGGGCGCGGTCGAGCGAGCAGCGGGCGTCGCGGCCTTCGAGGATGGCAACCGCCATGTCGGCAAGGCCGGCCGTGCGGTAGTTGGCGCGCGGGCCGTTGGCGTGGTCCTGGTTGTTGACGCCGAAGGGGTGGTCCCAGTTCTCCAGCGGCTTGATGTCCTTGTCCCGGCCGGAAGCCTCGACGAGACCGCCGAAGAAGTTGGGGTCGGGCACGTAGAGTGAGCCTTCGGTGCCGTAGAGCTCCATGTTGGCGTGGCGGTGCGACCAGACATCCCAGCTGGCCGAGAGGGTGATGGTCGCGCCGTTCTGAAACTCGAGAAGGGCGTGGACGTTCGTCGGCGTCTTCACCGGGATAACCTCGCCGGCGCGCGGCTGGCTGGTGATGGTGCGGGTCTCGCTCGCCATCGAGGTCAAGGCGGCGACCCGCTTCACCGGGCCGATCAGGTTGATCAGATTGGCGATGTAATAGGGGCCGAGATCGAGGATCGGGCCGCCGCCCGGCAGGAAGAAGAAGTCCGGGTTCGGATGCCACATCTCCATGCCGGGGCTCATGACGTGGCAGGTGCCCGAGGTGACCCGGCCGATGCCGCCCTTGTCGATGAAGGCGCGGGCCAGCTGGTGGGCGCCACCGAGGAAGGTGTCCGGCGCGCAGCCGACGGAGAGCCCCTTGCCGCTGGCGATCCGCCGCAGGTCCTCGCCCTGTTCGAGGCTCAGGACCAGCGGCTTTTCCGAATAGACGTGCTTGCCGGCCTCGAGGATGCGCTTCGATACTGCGTAATGCGCATCCGGGATGGTCAGGTTGACGATGATGTCCAGCTCGTCATTGGTAAGCAGGTCTTCGATCGTCTGGGCCTTCACGCCGTATTCCTCGGCGCGAAGCTCGGCGGCGTTCATGTTGAGGTCGGAGCAGGCCAGCACCTTCAGCCCCTTGAAGAGCGGTGCGAGCGAGAAGTAGGTGGTCGAGATATTGCCGCATCCGATGATGCCGACGCCGAGTTCGCGTGCCATGGAATATGTCCTGGTTGGGTGAAATGCCGTGGGAGGATCAGTAGGTGTTGAAGGCGGCGATGGAGCGCTTGATGAGGCGGCCCACATCCTTCGGATTGTCGTGTTCGAGGATGTAGTGGCGCACGCCATAGGCCTTGAGCGCGGCCATCAGATCCTTCCACGGTACCGTGCCCTGCCCCACATCGGCCCAGCCGTCTTCCTCGGTATTGGTGCCGGCCGGCGCGATGTCCTTGACGTGGACCGCGGTGATGCGCTTGCCGTAGCTCTCGATCCAGGCGAAGGGATCGGCGGCGCCGCGGATGATCCAGGCGATATCGGCCTCCCAGGCGAGTTCCGGGCCGCCGGCAAAGATCTGCTCCTGCGGGGTGGAGCCGTCCTCCAGCGTGGCGAATTCGAAGTCGTGGTTGTGCCAGCCGAAGGTCAGCCCCGCATCGCGGATCGGCTTGCCGATTTCCTGCAGGCGCTGGCCGAAGGAAAACCAGCTGCTGGCATCCTTCGGGCGCATGTCGGGCAAGAGATAGGGGCAATAGACCGCCTCGATGCCGAGAAGCTTGGCGATCTTCAGGGCGCGGGTCGGATCGCCTTCCAGAAGGTCGAGACCGAAGTGGCCGGTCGGCATGGTCAGCCCGTTGCGGTCGAGATCGGCGCGCATCGCATTGAGGCCGGCGTCATCAAGCGCGGCATACATGGCGCCATAGCCTTCGACATGGGTGTATCCGGCTTCGGCGAGCAGCGGATAGATATTGGTGAAGGGCTGGAAATTGCGAGCGCTGTAAAGCTGGAAACCGAATTTGGACATGGGTCATTCCTCCTGTTTTTCGGACGTTCGGCGCGGGTCCGCCGTGATGTCCTGTCTTGTCTGGCGATCGCCTCAGCCGAGTTGCTGGCAGCTCTGGAGATCGTAGGTTCGAAACTGCGGGACCCGGCCATCGACGAGAGGCGTGGTCGGGATAAAGGTGACGCGGCGGCTCATGCCGGCATGAAGATCGAAGGCGTTGTCGGAATAGCGGCCCGGGCAATCCGCCTCGAGCATGACGAAGAGCGCGAGGCCGGTGGCGCTGACCGTGATCTCGAACCGTCCGCCGGCGAGCGGAGCGACGCTCGTCTCCAGGCCGGAGGACTGGAGTTCCAGGGCCTTGTAGGGTTGTAACGCCAGATGCCCCTCGCCGCTCATGCCGTTGGAGGCGATGAAGCTCCAGGCGAGCAGGGCATCGACCGGAATGTCCGTCTCGTCGAGGGTCAGGAGCGGCGCGGCGCGGTCGGGCGGGCATGTGCCAGTGGCGGTGCGGATGGGCAGGCGCTCGCCGTTGAGGGTGACGGCAAAGAGGTTCATGTCGATCGTCAGCTCTTCCAAGGTGTCGTTGACCATAGAGAAGGCGATGCTCGTTCCGTCCTCGCTCGGGATCGCGACGACATTGACCGGCTGGAAGAAGCGGCGGGCCATGTAGTGCAGCGCCTTCCAGCTGCCGCCATAGTCGAGGCTCGACCAGGAGGCGACCGGCCAGGTGTCGTTGAGCTGCCAGTAGAGCGTGCCCATGCAACGGGGTTTCAGCGACCGCCAGTAATCGACCGCCGTGCCGATCGCCAGGCCCTGCTGGATCTGGCTGAGATAGACGAAATTGGCAAAATCCTTGGGGAAGCGGAAATAACGGAACATGGTCCCGGCGATCCGCTCGTTGCCGCCGGCATTTTTCTGGTGCAGCTCGATCACCGGCGAGGCGATGTTCATGTCGCCCTTGTCGGCGAAGGTCTCGATGACGGGCATCGAGGTGTAGGACTGGAAGCCGAATTCCGAGCAGAAGCGCGGCTTCACCGAACGGTAGTTGTCGAAGGACTTGTTCTCGTGCCAGACGGACCAGTAGTGCATGTCGCCGGAGCCGTCAGCATGCCAGGCATCGCCATAGTCGAGATAGCCTGACGCCGGGCTCGACGGCCACCAGATGCCTTGAGGATAGGCCTTCTTGACCCCCTGCTCGATCACCCGGTTGAGGCGATCATAGGCGACGAGGTAACGGTCGCGGTTGTCGCGGCTCTCCTTGAACCAGGTGAGCGCGCCGACCAGTTCGTTGTCACCGCACCACAGCGCGATCGACGGATGGGAGGACAGGCGGCGGACCTGATAGTCGACTTCCTGGGAGACGTTCGAGAGGAAATCATCGGTGCAGGGATAGAGGTTGCAGGCGAACATGAAGTCCTGCCAGACCATCAGGCCGAGCCGGTCGCAGAGGTCGTAGAAATAGTCCTGCTCGTAGAAGCCGCCGCCCCAGACGCGGATCATGTTCATGTGGGCGGCGACCGCCGACTGCAGCAGGTCCTCGGTCTTTTCCTGGCTGGTGCGGGAAAAGAGCGCGTCGGCCGGGATCCAGTTGGCGCCGCGGCAGAAGATCTCGCGGCCGTTGACCTTGAAGGCGAAGCGCGAGCCGGCCTCGTCCGGGTCGGTGATGAGGGCGATGGTGCGCAGGCCGATCCGGCGGGTCAGCGTTTCACCCGGAATGTCGGCGGACAGCGTATAGAGCGCCTGCTCGCCGCTGCCGGCCGGCCACCAGAGCCGCGGCTTCTCGATGTGGAAGACGTGGGCGATCACGGTCTCGCCGGCGGGAATGCCGCAATCGAGGCGCTCGCGTACGCCGTCGAACTCGAAATGAACCGGCACGACGCTCGGCTCGAAGGCATGCAGGGTGAGCTTCACATGCAGATCGACGCTGCCGTCCTCGTGATGGACCTGCTCGGTCTCCAGATGCTCGATGCGGGCCGGGTCGAGCTTCTTCAGCGCGATGGTGCCATAGAGGCCGAGCGGCGCCACCGCGATGTTCCAGTCCCAGCCGAAATGGCATTGCGGCTTGCGCAGCATGTTGCCGTTGGCGATCGGCGAATTGTTGGTCGAATAGGGAATGTAGAAGGGCTGGCGCGCCTGGCGCTCGGCACCGGCGGCGATCGAGGAATGCAGCAGGATGCGGATGGTGTTCTCGCCCGGCTGAAGCGCGGCCGAGACGTCCGGGCGGTAGCGGCGGAAACAGTTGTCGGCGGAGAGCACCGGCACGTCGTTGACGAAGACGACGGCGACCGTGTCGAGATGGTCGATGTCGAGGTACCATTGGCCGTCGGCGTGATCGAGGAAGAACGACCGCTCCAGCGTCCAGTCATGCTCGGCCACCCACTGCACGGCTTCCTCGTTGCGGCCGAAATAGGGGTCGGGAATGATGCCGGCGGCCTGTAGCGCCGAATGCACGTCGCCCGGCAGCGTGATCGCCGCTCCGTGTTCGCCCTCGGCAGTGGACAGCCGCCATTCGCCGGAGAGGTCGATGGTGTTCTGTGTGTCGGAAGCATTCGTCATGGGTCAATCCAGATCATTCATGTCGGAGCAAGAGCGCCCCCTCTGGCCTGCCGGCCATCTCCCCCACTTGGGGGGAGATCGATGTGCGGTGGACGCCTCGCTCACAGAAGCGCCGTTGTTGCTTGAGCCGCTCTTCTCACGATCGTCAGTGAAGCGAGCGGCAAACGCGGGCGGCGGCCTGGGCGTTCCCGACAGGAGACGGCAGGCCAGAGGGGGTGACACCGGACGGCCTGTGTCCATCAAAGCCGCTCCTCGGTCACCGCGTCGAACAGCGAGGCGACCGACATGTCGAAGCCGAGGCGCAGCTTTGCGCCGGGGCGGTAGCGGCGGGTGCCGGAGGTGCGGACCGACATGACGTGGCCGGCATGTTTCAGCCACAGCAGGTTGTCGGCGCCCATCGGCTCCTCGATGTCGACCACGGCCTCGTGGGTCTCGGCGCCGGCCGGTACCTCGTCGTCGATCAGCACGTGTTCCGGGCGGATGCCGAGCACCACCTTGCTGCCGGCGGAGAGCGGGCCGGCCGCCTCGTAGCCGTCGAGGAAGAAGTCGACGCCGGCGGTGGTGAAGACCAGGCCGTTGGCCCGCTCGACCAGTTCGCCGCGCAGGAAGTTCATCGACGGCGAGCCGATGAAGCCGGCGACGAACAGGTTCTTCGGCCGGTTGTAGATGACCATCGGGTCGTCGAGCTGCTGGATCACGCCGCTCTTCATGATGGCGATGCGGTCGGCGAGCGTCAGCGCCTCGATCTGGTCGTGGGTGACGTAGATCATCGTGTTCTTCAGCGAATGATGCAGCCGCTTGATCTCGACGCGCAGCTCCGAGCGTAGCTTGGCGTCGAGGTTGGAGAGCGGCTCGTCGAACAGGAAGACGTCGACGTCGCGGACCAGTGCCCGGCCGATCGCCACGCGCTGGCGCTGGCCGCCGGACAGTTCGGCCGGCTTGCGCTTGAGAAGCGCCTCGATCTGCAGGATCTCGGCGGCGCGCGCCACCTTCTCGCGGATTTTGTCTTCCGGAACCTTGCCGACCCGAAGGCCAAAGGACAGGTTCTTCTCCACCGTCATCTGCGGATAGAGCGCATAGGACTGGAAGACCATGCCGATGCCGCGGTCCTTCGGCTCTTCCCAGGTGACGTTCCTGTCCTTGATGAAGATCTGCCCGTCGGTCGGCTCGAGCAGGCCGGCGATGCAGTTGAGAAGCGTCGACTTTCCGCAGCCGGACGAGCCGAGCAGGACGAGGAATTCGCCGTCGCGAATGTCGAGGTTCAGGTCCTCGAGAACGGTAACCGCTCCGAACGAGAGCGACAGATCCCTGATCGATACACTGTTGGACATGAGCACTTAACCCTTCACTGCGCCGGCGGCGATACCCCGGACGAAGAGCCGGCCGGATACGAAATAGACGATGAGCGGGACGAGACCGGTCAACAGGGTCGCTGCCATGTTGACGTTGTATTCCTTCACGCCCTGCACCGAATTGACGATGTTGTTGAGCTGAACGGTCATCGGATAATATTCCGGCCTGGTGAACACGACGCCGAAGAGGAAGTCGTTCCAGATACCGGTGATCTGCAGGATCATCGCGACGACGAAAATCGGCAGGGACATGGGCAGCATGATCCGCCCGTAGATCTGCCAGAACCCGGCCCCGTCGATGCGGGCCGCCTTGAACAATTCCTCCGGCAGCGAGACGAAGTAGTTGCGGAACAGCAGCGTCAGGATCGGCATGCCGAAGATGGTGTGGACGATGACGAGGCCGGTCAGCGTGCCGTAGATGCCCATTTCGCGCAGCACGATGACGATCGGATAGATCATCACCTGGTAGGGGATGAAGGCGCCGACGATCAGGATGGTGAAGAAGATTTCCGAGCCCTTGAACTTCCAGTTGGCGAGCGCATAGCCGTTCACCGAGGCGATGATGATCGACACGATGGTGGAGGGAATGGTGATGCGCACCGAGTTCCAAAAGCCGCGCGACAGGCCGTCGCAGTTGAGGCCGGTGCAGGCTTCGGCCCAGGCCTTGACCCAGGGTTCGAAGGTGATCTCCATCGGCGGCGAGAAGATGTTGCCGAGACGGATTTCGGGCATGCCCTTGAGCGAGGTCACGACCATCACATAGAGCGGCACCAGGTAGTAGACGGCGGCGAAGAACAGCGTGCCGTAGAGCATAATGTTGCGCGACGAGAGCGTGCGCCGGGGCTTGCGGCCGCGCGGGCCGGAGCCGACCCTGTCGGAGACCGCATCGAAGCTGGCGGCCGTCGCGTTGAGTGTTGCGGGATTAGCCACGCTTCTTTCCTCCGAATTCCAGATAGGCCCAGGGAACGACGATGATGGCGACGGTCAGCAGCATCATGGTCGAGGCGGCAAAGCCCTGGCCGAGATTCTGCGCCTGGAACATGTAGTCGTAGACGTATTTCGCCGGCACTTCGGAGGCGATGCCCGGACCGCCGCTGGTCTGGGCGACGACGAGGTCGTAGACGCGGACGATGCCGCTGGCGATGATGACCAGCGTGGTGATGAAGACCGGCCGCATCATCGGGATGATGATGAAGATATAGGTCCGCCACATCGGAATGCCGTCGACGCGCGACGCCTTCCAGATGTCCTCGTCGATGCCCCGAAGGCCCGCCAGCATCAGGCACATGACCAGGCCCGTGCCCTGCCACAGCGCGGCGATCAGGATGCCGTAGATGACGATGTCGGGATTGTAGAGCGGGTCGAAGGCGAAGCTGTCCCAGCCGAGCGAGCGCACGATCGACTGCACGCCGAATTCCGGATTGAGGATCCACTGCCACACCAGGCCGGTGACGATGAAGGACAGCGCGAAGGGATAAAGGAAGATCGTCCGGAAGGCATTCTCGAAGCGGATCTTCTGGTCCATCAGGGCGGCCAGCAGAAAGCCGATCACCAGGCTGAAGATCAGCGAGAGGATGCCGTAGACGGCGAGATTCTGGATGGCCATCAGCCAGCGCGGGGCGGCCCACAGGCGCTCGTACTGGTCGAGACCGACGAAGGAAAGCCGCGGCAGCAGCTTCGAATTGGTGAAGGAATAGAAGACGGTCCAGAGCGTGCCGCCGAGAAAGACGACGACGGCGGTCAGGATCATCGGGATGGAGGCAATCTTCGCATTGAGATTGCGCAGCAATTGGTTCGGCCGACCGGCGCGCACTTGGCCCGTCATGGGTCACTCCCTTTCTTCGCGATCCGCATTGGTGGCTTGACCCGGCCTTCTAGAGCCGGGCCCGACACCCCTCCCCGCAGTCACCGGACCCGCGCGAGGCGGGACCGGTACACTGCGGCCGGGAGGAATGGGATCAATCGGCGCTGGCGATGATGTCGGTGAAGCGCTTCTGCGCGTCTTCCGGCGTCATCGACGGCGTGGCGAAGAACTCGGAGAACAGGTCTTCCATCTGCTTCTGGCTGTCGGCGGAAAGCATCTGGTCGGTGCTGATCAGGACATTGCCCTTGGCGAGAATGTCGAGGCCCTTCTTCATGCAGTCATTGGCGGCGGCCAGATCGACGTCACCGCGGATCGGCAGCGAGCCCTTCTTCAGGTTGAAGGCGACCTGGGTGGCCGGATTGACCAGCGTCGAGGCGAGGACTTCCTGCGCCTTGGACTTTTCCTCGTCCTTCAGAACGGGGAAGTAGAAGGCGTCGCCACCGGTCGTGATGATCTCGTTGACGCCGAGACCCGGCAGGCAGGTGTAGTCCTTGCCGGCGACCTGGCCGGCCAACTGGAATTCGCCCTGCGCCCAGTCGCCCATGATCTGGCCGCCGGCCTTGCCGGTGATGACGAGATTGGTCGCCTGGTTCCAGTCCTGCACGTTGCTGCCCTTGGACATGCGGCGCGCATCGTCGGCCGCCTTGAACACCTTGGCGATCTCAGGCCCGGCCGCCACTTCCGCGTCCTTGTCCTGGAACACCTTGAGATAGGTGTCCTTGCCGCCGATGGCGATCATCAGGACACCGAAGGCGCCATTGGCCTGCCACGGCTGACCGCCGACCGCGAGGGGCTGGATGCCCGCCTTTTCAAGCGCCGGAGCGGCCGCGACGAACTCGTCCCAGTTCTTCGGGATCGGCACGCCCGCCTTCTCGAAGGCGGCGTTCGAAAGCCACAGCCACTGCCACGAATGGATGTTGACCGGGGCGCAATAGATCTTGCCGTCGATGGTGCAGGAATCGAGCAGGCTGAGCGGCCGGATGAAGTCCTTCCACTTTTCCTTTTCGGCAACCGCGGTCAGGTCGCGCATGAGGCCGGACTGGGCCAGTTCCTCGGCCTGGCGGCCATGGTTGAACTGGGTGGCGCCCATCGGGTCGCCGCCGGTGATGCGGCTGACCATGATCGGCCGGGCCGTTCCGCCCGAGCCGGCGATCGCGCCGTCGACCCATTTATTGCCGGTGGCATCGAAGGCCTTGGCCAGTTCGGCGACCGCGGCCGCCTCGCCGCCCGAGGTCCACCAATGGGTGACCTCGAGGTCGGCAGCCGTGGCTGCGGAAAACGGTAGTACTGCGCTTGCGGCCAAAGCTGCCGCGACGCTACGAAAATTCATGAGTGTCCTCCCTCACTGAAACGTTGCCGGAAAAACCTATTACAATCGATTTAGGGGCGCAACCTCCGCGATGTTAATTTTTTGTTACACCGTCGCTTTCCACCCTAGGCAGCACGCAGGCGCAGCATCACGCACCCCGAAAGCGGGTAGTGATTAACACTACGCATCCGCGTTTTGTCGTCATGTTTTCCGTATTTTGCCGTGTCGCGGCACGTTTCGCCGTGCATTGCGGCATATTTCGCCAAAACCGGGTTGGCGGCCCCGGCCTTTTCATTCAGTTCCCTCCATGCGTGCATGGCGAAGGCGGAGGGCGACAAATTCCATCTCGACAAAGCTACTGTATCGTTACAGATTTGAATTGTTGTTCGTTGCGCATTGATCGTCCCGCCGCGTTTGCAGCCGGCGCGCGGGCAACTATAATGGCGGCTCAAGGGAAGCGGCGGGGACAGCATGAAACATGACAAACCGCGGGACGGATCAGGTCCCGCGAAGGAAGGCAAGGAGCGTCCGACGCTCAAGACGATCGCCTTCATGACGGGACTGGGCATCACCACCGTGTCGCGCGCGCTGAAAGACGCGCCCGACATCGGCGCGGAAACCAAGGAGCGGGTGCGCATGGTGGCGCGGCAGCTCGGTTACCAGCCGAACCGCGCCGGCGTGCGCCTGAGGACCGGCAAGACCAATGTGATCGCGCTGGTGCTCAGCATCGACGAGGAGATCATGGGCTTTTCCAGCCAGATGGTCTTCGGAATTTCGGAAGTGCTCTCGGGCACGCCCTACCACATCGTCGTCACGCCGCATTCGCACAGCAAGGATCCGATGCAGCCGGTGCGCTACATCCTCGACACCGGCTCTGCGGACGGCGTGATCATTTCGCGCATCGAGCCGGACGACGCGCGCGTCCGGCTGCTGACCGAGCAGAACATGCCCTTCGCCACCCACGGCCGCACCGATGCCGGGCTGGTCCATCCCTATCACGACTTCGACAACGAGGCCTATGCGCGCCAGGCGGTGCAGCGGCTGGTGGCGCGGGGCCGCAGACGCATCGCGCTTCTGCAGCCGCCGAGCAAGCTCACCTACTACACGCATACGCGGGCCGGTTTCCTGGCCGGCCTTCGCGAGTTCGGCGCCGAGGAAGTGCCGCTGTCGGTCAATATAGACACGCCGCTGGCGGAAATCCGCGACGCGGTCGAGGCACTCATGCGCTCCCCCGATGCGCCGGACGGCATCATCTGCTCCTCGGGAAGTGCGGCCATTTCGGTCAATGCCGGGATCGAGGCGGCGGGAAAACGCGTCGGCCGCGACATCGACATGGTGTCGAAGCAGTCGGCGCCGATCCTCAACTGGATCCGGCCGGAGATCATCACGGCTTCCGAAGACGTGCGCCTCGCCGGCCGCGAGCTCGCCAAGGCGGTGATCGCCAGCATCGACGGCGTGGCGCCCGACATGCTGCAGAGCATCAGCCAGCCGGTCTGGGACGACTGACCGAGCGGCTGGTCGCGGCGGGGCTTTTTTCGCGAGATTCGACGCGTCGAGAGCTTGCGCAACGGGCGTGGCGTTCTCCCTCTTCTCCCCAGCGGGGAGAAGGTGGCGCGGAGCGCCGGATGAGGGGGGCGAAGCCAAATGATNNGCGAAGCCAAATGATGTCGACGCACGCGGCCCCCTCATCGCCTCACTGCGTTCGGCACTTCTCCCCGCTGGGGAGAAGAGGTTCTCTCGCCTCCGCGCCTCGTCTTCCAGCCTCCGCTAGCGAAGGACTGCCGGCGGGCTTGCCGACAATCCGAGGTGGCCTCTCACCGACAACGTCTCGTGACGAAGTGCCCTTAGCTCAGCCGCCCGCGCTCCACGGCCCGTGGTGGATGGGAAGCCCATCGACGCGGTCGAAGCCGTGGGCGCCGAAGAAGTCGCGCTGGGCCTGGATGAGGTTGGCGGTGCCTCGGGCCTGGCGGTAGGCGTCGAAATAGGACAGCGCTGAGGACAGGGCCGGAACCGGAATGCCGGCGGTGACGGCGGCCGAGACGATGCGGCGGAGCGACGGCAGGCTCTCGGCCACCATGGCGGAGAAGGCCGGCGTGACGATCAGGTTGGCGACGTCAGGCTTTTCGGTGAAGGCCTTGGTGATCTCGTCGAGGAACTGCGAACGGATGATGCAGCCGGCGCGCCAGATGCGGGCGATGGTCGGCATGGGGAGCGACCAGCCGAATTCGCGCGAGGCCTCCGCCATGACGGCAAAGCCCTGGGCATAGGCGCCGATCTTGGCGGCAAACAGCGCCAGTTCGAGATCCTTCATGAGGGTCGCGCCGTCTTCGAGCGGGAAGGCGTATCTCGGCGCGCCGAACAGCGCCTCGGCCGCCTCGCGCTCGGCCTTCATCGACGACAGGCTGCGGGCGGCGACTGCCGCCTCGATCGCGGTGGCCGGCACGCCCATCTGCTGTGCCTCGATGACCGACCACTTGCCGGTGCCCTTCTGGCCGGCGCGGTCGACGATCATGTCGACCATCGGCTTGCCGGTCTGCGGATCGGCGCTCGCGAGCACCTTCTCGGTAATCTCGATCAGGTAGGAATTGAGCCGGCCGCGGTTCCACTGGCCGAAGATCGCGCCGATCTCGCCGGCCGACTTGCCGAGCCCATCGCGCAGCACGCCGTAGATCTCGGCTATCATCTGCATGTCGGCATATTCGATGCCGTTGTGGATGGTCTTGACAAAGTGCCCCGCCCCGCCCTCGCCCAGCCAGGCGCAGCACGGATCGCCCTCGTAGCGGGCGGCGATCGAGGTCAGCACCTTTTCGACGCGGGCGTAGGACTGCTGCGTGCCGCCGACCATGATGGAGGGGCCGTGGCGCGCACCTTCCTCGCCACCGGACACGCCCATGCCGATGAAGGTCAGGCCCGTGTCCTTCAGCCGGTCGAAGCGGGCGATGGTGTCGCGGAAATTGGCATTGCCGGCGTCGATGACGATGTCACCGCCGGCAAGCAGCGGCTTCAGGGCGTCGATCTGCTGGTCGACCGCCTCGCCGGCCTTGATCATGATGATGATCGGCCGCGGCGGGCGGATGGAGGCAACGAAGGCCTCGATGGTGTCACAACCGATGATGGCGGGAGCGAGCGCCCCTGCCTCGGCGACGAATTCCGCGGTCCGCGACGGCGTGCGGTTGAACACCGCGATGCGGCTGCCTTTTTCGGCGATGTTGAGGGCCAGGTTCGATCCCATGACCCCAAGACCGATCAGTCCGATTTCCGCAAGTTCCGCCATGTGTGCCTCTTCGCCTCGAATGGATAAGGAGCACTTTGTGGCATTCTGAAACCTTGCCGACAAGCCGCGAAAACTTGACCGCCATCAAAATTCGCTGAAGCGTTTCAGTCGCCCGGCTTGTCGTCGTCGTCGGAGAGGACCCGCCAGGCCGCCCCGTCGAGATCGTCATACTGGCCGCTCTTCAGCGACCAGAGGAAGGCGAACAATCCGAGACCGCCGAGGAAAAGGGCGATCGGGATTAGGTAGATCAGCATGTTCATGAGGCGAGCCTGGCGTCCGGCGCGACGAAACGGGCGGGCGCCACCGGCTGGCCGGAGCCGGCATCATCCTTGAGGGAAAGGCGGTTGAGGCGCAGCGCATTGACGACGACGATGATCGACGAGGTCGACATGGCGACGGCGGCGATCAGCGGCGTTGCATAGCCGAGGATGGCGATCGGCACGGCGATGACGTTGTAGCCGATGGCGAGTGCGAAGTTCTCGCGGATCAGCCGGCCGGCGCGGCGCGAGGCCTCGATGGCGAAGGCGACCGAATCGAGATTCTGCCGCATGAAGACGAAATCCGCGGCCTGGCGGCCGACATCGGCCGCCGTCGCAGGCGCAATCGAGACATGGGCGGCCGCCAGCGCCGGGGCATCGTTGATGCCGTCGCCGACCATCAGCAGCTTGTGGCCCTCGGCCTCGACCGCGGCGCAGAATTCGGCCTTGTCGCGGGGCGCAAGCTCGGCCTTCCAGTTGGCGATGCCCAGGCGCTGGGCGAGCGCGGCGACGACGCCGGCGCGGTCGCCCGAGAGGATACCGACCGAGAAGCCCTCGCCCTTGAGCAAGGCGATCGCCTTTTCGGCGCCCGGCCGCAGCGTATCCTCGAAGCGGAAGGATTGCAGTTCGCGGCCGTCGAGCGAGAGGACGACTTCGGAATAGGCATGGTCGCCGGTATCGACGGCCCCATCGACGCAGGCGAATTTGCGGCTGCCGAGCCGGTAGACGCCCTCGGCTGTCTCGGCCTCGATGCCGGCACCGGGGATCTCCCGCACGGCGTCGATCATGCGCGGCGCAACGCTTGCCGCGCGCCACAGCGCCTGCGACAGCGGATGGCGCGAATGCCGGGCAAGGCCTGCAGCAATGGCGAAGGCCCCGGCATCGATCGCCGCGGCGTCGATCAGGCGCGGCCGGCCGAGCGTCAGCGTGCCGGTCTTGTCGAAGGCGACCGAGTCGATCTCGGCCAGCCGCTCCATGGCGGAGCCGTCCTTGACCATGATGCCGGCCTTGAACAGGCGGCCGGCCGCGACGACCTGCACCACCGGCACGGCGAGGCCGAGCGCGCAGGGGCAGGTGATGATCAGTACGGCCACCGCCACCAGCAGCGCATGCTTCCAGTCGCCGTCATAGAAGCCCCAGCCGAAGAAGGTGACGAGCGCGGTCAGATGCACGGCCGGCGCGTAGAACTGCGCCGCGCGGTCGGCGATGCGGCGATAGCGCGCGCGTCCGCCTTCGGCGGCTTCCATCAGGTTGATGACCTCGGCGAGGAAGGAGTTCCTGGCCGTCGCGGTCGCCTCGATCACCAGCGAACCGGTGAGGCTGAGCGTACCCGCCTGCACGGCATCGCCGACGGCGACCTGCTGGGGGGCGCTTTCGCCGTTGATGATCGACACGTCCATGTCGCTGGCACCGGTGACGATCAGGCCGTCGACGGGAATGCGGTCGCCGGCCGCCACCGCCACGCGATCGCCGACACGCACGTCGTCCAGCGGGCGATACTCGCGCGAACCGTCTTCGCCGACGACCATGGCGCCACGCGGCGACAGCCGCGCCAGGCCGCTGATCGCCGAGCGGGCGCGATCGCGCATGATGTGGTCGAGCGTGCGGCCGATCAGCAGGAAGAACAGAAGCGACGCGGTCGCATCGAAATAGGCATGCTCGCCGTGGTGGATCGTCTCCCAGAGCGAGATGAAATAGGACAGCGAGATGCCGATGGCGATCGGTACGTCCATGTTGCTGCGGCCGTGTTTCAAGGCGTTCCAGGCGGACTGGTAGAAGAAGCGGCCGGCATAGATCAGCGCCGGAGCGGCGATCATCGCCGAGATCCAGTGGAACATGTCGCGCGTCGAAGCATCCGCCCCGGACCAGATGGAGACCGAGAGCAGCATGATGTTGGTCGCGGCGAAGCCGGAGACGGCGACGGCGCGGATCAACTGGTTGCGCAGCGAATCGGCGGCTTCCTCGGCTGCGGTGAAGAGATGCGATTCATAGCCGGTCGCGGCGATCGCCCGGGCGAACTCGACCGGGTCGGTCTCGACATCGCCGATCTTGTCCTTCCAGACGACCGAGACGCGCTTGGTCGACAGATTGACCCGGGCGCGCTCCACTTCCGGACGGGCGCGCAGCGCCCGCTCGATCGTGCTGATGCAGGTGCCGCAATGCACGGCGGGCACGCTGAGGTCGGTCTGCAGCAGCCCCTCCCCCAGATCCCGGCTGGCGAGCCTCAGCTCTTCCGCTGTCGGAAGCGCATGGCCCGCACGCTCGATGTCGAGCGCGCCTTCGGTTCCCGCCGCGCAGCAGCTCATTTTGCCTCTCCGATCACCGCGATGCGGTTCGCTTCGTGCATGATGGTCTGGCCATCCTTGACGGCCACGACCTCGACGATCCAGTGGCCGTGCAGGACCTCGTGCGAGGCCTCGTAGATGCCGGCGCCCGCCGGCTTGAGCTCGGTGACGAAATCCTGATGCTCGCCGACCGGCCGCTTGAAGTGGGCGGTCACCTTGTCGGCGATCACCGGCTCGTCGCCCGGAAGCGTGAGCGCATAGTGGATGCGATCACCCTTGACCTCAAGCTTGCCCTTGATGCCGGTTGCCAGCATGGAGCGGATTCCGGCGGCCTTGCCGTTGAACTCCTGGCTGGCGACGTAGGTGTTCTTCACCACCAGCCCGCTCCAGGTCGAGGTGGCGAAATAGGCCATGGTGAGGTTGACGGTGATGATGGTGCCGAAGAACAGCAGCATCGCCCCCAGCATATGCCAGCCTGTAAAGACGAAGGACGGCTTCTCGCTCTGTGTGGTCATTTTTTCGCTCCCGGGCCGAAGAAGACGGCGTCGTAGGTGTCCTGCTCCTCGCCGCCTTCATCCTTGATGACGAATTCGAAGTCTTCGGACTGATGCTCCAGACGACCGGCCGGCAGGGTGACGAAGACCTTGAGCGTCGTTGCCTCGTCGGGACCGGCCGCGACGGAGAACGTGCGCACTGCGGTTTCGTTCTGACCGTTCACCTTCATCGTCGCATCCGGCAGACCATCGAGCGAGACGCTGATATTGCGCGGTTGCGGGATCATGTTCAAGATGCGCACGGTATAGCCGTTGCGGATCGAGCCGTCGGATTCCATGACGAATTGCGGATTGCGGTCGTGCAGTACGTTGACCTCGAGACGGTCGCGGCTGAGCAGCGCCACGAGCAGGCCGACACCGACCGCCGCCCAGACGCCCATATAGAGCAGCGTGCGCGGGCGGAAAATGATCCTCCAGTCGAAATGGCGGATCGATTCGATGAACTTGCCGTCGGCATCGCGCACCTTGCGCGGGTCGATCGGGGTCGCACCATTACCGGTGGCGAGCGCCATGTTGCCCTGGTACTCGTCGAGCGTCGCATAGGCGATCAGGCCGCGCGGCTTGCCGATCTTGTCCATGACGCTGTCACAGGCGTCGATGCACAGCGCGCAGGTGATGCATTCGAGCTGCTGGCCGTCGCGGATGTCGATGCCCATCGGACAGACGGCGACGCAGGCATTGCAGTCGACGCAATCGCCGACCGCCGCGGCCTTCTTGGCATGGCGGGTGCGCGGCTCGCCGCGCCAGTCGTTATAGGTGACGACAAGCGAATTCTCGTCCAGCATCGCGGCCTGGATGCGCGGCCAGGGGCACATGTAGATGCAGACCTGCTCGCGCATGATGCCGCCGAACACATAGGTGGTGGCAGTCAGCACGGCGACCGTCATGTAAGCGACCGGTGCCGCATAACCCGTGGCGAAGTCCACGGCCAGGGTCGGCGCATCGGCGAAGTAGAAGATCCAGGCGCCGCCGGTCGCCACCGCGATCGCCAGCCAGATCGCGTGCTTGACCACGCGCTTCGAGATCTTGTCGAAGGTCCAGGGGGCGCTTTCCAGCTTCATGCGGGCATTGCGATCACCTTCGATCGCCCGCTCGACGACCAGGAAGAGGTCGACCCAGACGGTCTGGGGACAGGTGTAGCCGCACCAGGCACGCCCGACCGCAGATGTGATAAGGAAGAGGCCAAAACCGGCCATGACGAGCAGGCCCGCGACGAAGAAGAATTCCTGCGGCCATATCTCGATGAAGAAGAAGTAGAACCGGCGGTGTGCGAGGTCGATCAGCACAGCCTGGTCGGGAGCGAATTCGCCACGGTCCCAGCGCAGCCAGGGCGTCAGGTAATAGATGCCGAGCGTGACCAGCATGACCAGCCATTTGAACTGGCGGAAGCGGCCCTCTGCCCTTTTCGGGAAGATCTTCTTGCGTGCTTCGTAGAGGGGCCGCCGGAGCTTTGCCGACATGACCGGCTCCGCCTCGTGGCGTTCGACTTCGACGGGCTCGGCCGCCGCTCCTTTGTCAGCATGCAGATTCATTTCAGGACCTCTTCGTTTAGCGCTTCTTCTCCCATTTGGCACCATACCTCGCCTTGACTTATATCAAGCAGCGGCGAAGCGTCGCAATGCATAGGAAAGGCGCTATATTGGGCCGGATGCGGCGATTTTGCGCAGGGGGACGGCCTTCTCCGGCCAACCATGCGGCGAGTCTGACGCAAAAGCCGGCCGAAGCAAGAAAAAACCACGCCCGAGGGCGTGGTTTCGGTTCGGATCGATCGGCCGGCGGCAGCGCGTCTGGACGCTTCCGCCGAACCGGGATCGGCTTATTCGCCGCCGCCCAGCGAGTGGACGTAGATGGCCAGCTGCTTGACGGTCGTTTCGCCAAGGCGCGCATTCCAGGCCGGCATGACGCCGTGCTTCGGATGCGAGACCTGCTCGACGATGCCGGCCTCGTCGCTGACCTTCAGCCAGATGGCGTCGGTCAGGTTCGGAGCACCGAAGTCGCGTCCGCCCTTGGCATCTTCGCCATGGCAGGCAGCGCAGTTCTCGGCGAACACGGTCTTGCCCGGCTCGACCATGGCAGCATCGGCCGGCGTGCCGGTCAGGCTGATGACATAGGCTGCCACCTGCTTGATCTGCTCGGCATCGAGAATGTCGGCGAAGGCCGGCATTTCGGAGACGCGGGTGTCCGGATCGCTGGCGTAGCGAATGCCGTGGGCGAGCGTGGTGTTGATCGATTCGAGATCGCCACCCCACAGCCAGTCGTCGTCGTTGAGGTTCGGATAGCCCATGCCGCCGGCTGCGCCCGAGCCGTGGCACGGCGAGCAGTTGACCTTGAAGGCTGCCGCGCCACCGGCAACGGCAAACTGGGTCAGATCCTTGTCGGCAACGATCTCGGAGAGCGGCATGGCAGCGATCTTTTCAAGGAAGACCGACTGCGCAGCTTTGGCATCGCTGAGTTCGGCAGCAACCTCGGCGCGGCTCGAATAGCCGAGCAGACCCTTGGTGCTGTCCTTCAGGAGCGGCCAGGCCGGGTAGGCGATCGTGTAGCCAATCGCCCACACGATGGTGGCGTAGAAGGTCCAGACCCACCAACGCGGCATCGGGTTGTTGAGCTCGCGGATACCGTCCCACTCATGGCCAGTGGTCTCGACGCCACTGATTTTATCGATTTCTTTCTGTGACATCTCTTAGTCCTCCTTGAGAGGGATGCTTGCCGCTTCGTCAGCAACTTTCTTGCCGCCGGGCCGGAAGGTGAAGACGACAACGCCGACGAAGAACAGGGTCATGGCGAGCAAGCCCCAGCTGTCCGCGAAGTGGCGCATGGCCGTATAGGTTTCCATGTGCCTCTCCTCAGCGATAGCCGGTTGCGTCATCATAGGTGGTGAAGTCGACCAGCGTGCCGAGCATCTGGAGATAGGCGACGAGTGCGTCCATCTCCGTCAGTTCGGCGGGATTGCCGTCGAAGTCACCGACCTTGGCCTTCGGATAGCGGGCCAGCAGAGCTGTCGTATCCGCGTTCGGATCCGCCTGGGCCGCGAGATCGGCTTCGGCGTTTGCGATCATGTCATCCGAGTAGGGAACGCCGACGATCTTGTTGGTCTCCAGGTTGGCCGTGACATTGGCAACCTTGAGCGGCGTCGTCTTCAGGAACGAGTAGCTCGGCATGATCGATTCCGGAACGACGTCCCGCGGTTCGGTCAGGTGCTGGACGTGCCATTCGTTGGAATAGCGGTCGCCCACGCGGGCCAGATCCGGACCGGTACGCTTGGAACCCCACTGGAACGGGTGGTCGTACATCGACTCCGCTGCCAGCGAGTAGTGACCGTAACGCTCGACCTCGTCCTTGAACGGGCGGATCATCTGGCTGTGACAGACATAGCAGCCTTCACGCATGTAGATGTTGCGACCGGCCAGTTCGAGCGGCGAGTAGGGACGCATCCCCTCGACCTTCTCGATGGTGTTCTCGAGGTAGAAGAGCGGTGCGATTTCCACGATGCCGCCGATGGTCACGACCAACAGGGAACCGAGGAGCAGAAGGCTGGAGTTCTTCTCGAGGATTTGGTGTTTATCAAGAATGGACATTGTTAGCCTTCCTTCTTATTCGGCCGGCTGGGCGGCAGCGGGTACGACGGAGCCGGGGATCGGTGCTTCCTGGCGTTCGTAACCGAGGATCGTCATCAGGACGTTGTAGGCCATGATGAGACCACCGACGAGGTACATGGCACCACCGACGGCGCGCAGCACGTAGTACGGGAACATGGCGGCGACGGATTCGGCGAACGAATAGACCAGGAAGCCCTGCTCGTCGTATTCACGCCACATCAGACCCTGCTGGATGCCGGCAACCCACAGAACGGCGGCGTAGACGACGATGCCGAGGGTGGCGAGCCAGAAGTGCCAGTTGACCAGGCGCATGGAGTACAGGCGGTTGCGGTTCCACAGCTTGGGCGTCAGGTAGTAGACGGCGCCGAAGGTGATCATGCCAACCCAGCCGAGTGCGCCGGAGTGAACGTGACCGATGGTCCAGTCGGTGTAGTGGCTGAGCGAGTTGACCGACTTGATGGACATCATCGGACCTTCGAAGGTCGACATGCCGTAGAAGGCGATCGCGATGACCATCATGCGGATGATCGGGTCGGTGCGGATCTTGTCCCAGGCGCCCGAGAGCGTCATCAGACCGTTGATCATGCCGCCCCAGGAGGGCATCCACAGCATGATGGAGAAGACCATGCCGAGCGTCTGCGCCCAGTCCGGCAGAGCCGTATAGTGCAGGTGGTGCGGGCCGGCCCAGATGTACATGAAGATCAGAGCCCAGAAGTGGATGATCGACAGACGATAGGAGTAGACCGGACGGCCGGACTGCTTCGGAACGAAGTAGTACATCATGCCGAGGAAGCCTGCGGTCAGGAAGAAGCCGACGGCGTTGTGGCCATACCACCACTGCGTCAGGGCATCCTGGACGCCGGAGAAGGCCGAATAGCTCTTCACGCCCAGGAACGAGACCGGGACCGCCAGGTTGTTGACGATGTGCAGCATGGCGATGGTGACGATGAACGACAGGTAGAACCAGTTCGCCACGTAGATGTGGGATTCGCGCCGGGTCATGATCGTACCGAGGAAGGTGATCAGATAGGCAACCCAGACGACGGTCAGCCAGAGGTCGACATACCATTCCGGTTCGGCATATTCGCGGGCTTCCGTGATGCCGAGCAGGTAGCCGGTGGCGGCCATGACGATGAAGAACTGGTAGCCCCAGAAGACGAACCAGCCGAGCGAACCGCCGAACAGCCGCTGGCGCGAGGTGCGCTGCACGACATAGAAGGAGGTGGCGATCAGCGCGTTACCGCCGAAGGCGAAGATAACGGCGGAGGTGTGCAGCGGACGCATGCGGCCGAAGTTGAACCACGGCTCGATGTTGAGGTCCGGAAAGGCCAATTGCAGTGCCACGACGACACCGACGAGGAAGCCGACGACGCCCCAGAATACCGTGGCGATCACGCCGTACTTGACGACTTCGTCGAAGTATTCGGACTTGATCTGCTCGGCAGACTTGACGTTTGCCGGTGCGAACTTCATGCGGCGCAGCATGACGATCGTACCAGCGGTCAGCACGAAGAACGCCACCCACATGTGGACGGCGAACAGGCTGTCCTGGGCAAAAGCGACCCCAAGCAGCGCGGCGAAGGCGAGGACCGCCATCACCATTGTTTCTAACGTGTAATTCATTGTTGGTATCCCCCAACGCTTGCTGATCATTCACGAACGGAATCCCACCGAGGGATTCCCTCCGCCTCACCTGCAGAATTCGCATTCCGCCCGACAATCCACCTTGATCCAAATCAATGCAAGCAGCGACTGAATTGCGGAAACTCACATTCAAGCTTCCCATTCTGCGATTTGCAGCCTCGGCGCCATGCGTCATCGCAGCGCATCCCGAGGGGAACCTATTTTTGTGCACGAACCCGTCCGACGGATTTCGCTCACGACGGCGGCGGATGCTCGGGAGGAGCGGCAATGCAGGCGAAATCGATGAGCAACGACCCGAAGAACACGGCGAATCAGTTCACTCGCGACGGCGCCCTGGAACCTTGCCAGCGCTCCCTCGCCTGGCTGCGTCAGGCGCATGAGGAACAGCTCTCGCTGTGCGGCGAACTTGAGGAGATCGCCGACTCGCTGCCCGGCAACATCAACCGGCAGAAATGCATCTACGCAGCCAAGGCGCTCGGCCCGCTGATAAAGGGCGTGCACCATTATGAAGAGAGCATCCTGTTTCCCTGGCTGGAAACCGGCAGCCGCGACTCCGAGCATTTGCGGGAAACCCTCGACCGGCTGAAGTTCGAGCACTGCGAGGACGAATGCTTCGCGGAGGAGCTGACCGATGCACTGCTGAAACTCGGATCGGGCAGCGCCGTGAACATGGAAGCGGTCGGCTACATGCTGCGCGGCTTCTTCGAGGGCATGCGGCGCCATATCGCCTTCGAGCGGGAATACCTGCTGCAGCACGTTCCCGAAGACGCCAAGATCAGCGGCTGCAACTGATCGCTGCGATCATCCCCCTCGCTTCATAGACGACATCCCGCAGGGATGTGTCCCCTGCCCGCGCGCTTCGCGTCTCAGGCAGCGATTTCGCCGGCCATGCGCTCGTCTTCCAGCACGGTGAGGATCGCGCCGATCACGTCGCCCCGCGGCGTGCGCAAGGGGGCTGCGCGGCTGCGCAGAGCTATGCCGATGCCGGCGCTGCGCCACCAGTAACAGACCTCGGACCGCTCTCCGGCGAAGCACCGGTCGAGCTGCTGGCGAATGTCCTGGGCGACCTGCCCATCATCGACGAAGTCGAACAGATTGCGGCCGACCAGATCGAGCTGGGTGGCGCCAAGCCATTCGGCATGGGCCGGATTGCAGTAGAGGAACCGATAGTCGAGGGTCACAACCGCGACCCGGTCGGGCATGCTGTTGAGGATCGACTCGTTGAGGTAGTTGTCCTCGCCGTCCATCCTGGCGCCAAGCTCGGCGAGCGCCAGCGACGAAGGCGAGCGGCCCCGCTCGCGCACGTCGCCGAAATAGCGGTCCAGCAGGATGGACAGAACGGCCGCGTGGCGTTGCACACAGGACCGGTCGTCGGCGTCTTCGCGGATCAGGCTGCCGATGAAGCGCAGTTGCATATGGATCTCGGCGATGTCGCTGGCGTGATAGTCGACGACGGCCGCAATCAGCGGATCGAGTTCGCGGTCGAGCAGCCTCACAAGATGGTCGTCACCCACCCGGATCGCCTGCTGCAGCTGCGAATTCTTCAGCGAAACCGCCTCGAAAAGCGGCAGCAGACTGGGATGGGAGGAGACTTCGAATGCCACTTTGACAACTGCCCTGGTGAACGCGACGAGAAATATCGGCGTCGGCGGATGTGCAACCGCAACACGCACCGACGTTGATGCATGAGGCGGCTGTTAACATGAATGATTCTCACATTCAATCGCCTAACTTTCAGGTATCGATGCCGCCACCGGCAGCGAACACCCTGAAAAACAGGGGAAATTGGCACCAATCAAGGGTCTGGGGACAGGTCTGCGGCATGGCACGCCGACGGCCGGAATGAAGCACCAATAAAAGTCAGCGTTGCTTGGCCTAGAGCTCGCGCTTGATGCTCCAGCGGTCGTGATACCAGAGCCATTGTTCCGGATATTCCCGCACCCAGGATTCAACCTTGTTGTTGAGGAGCTGGGCGGTGGCGGTCACATCGAGCTGACCTGCCGCATTGCGCGGCAGTTCAATCCGCGGCTCGATTTCCAGGCGGAACCGGTTGCCCGGCAGGCGGATGCAGCGGGCCGGATAGACGTCGCAATCGAACTGGCGCGCCAACTTGGCGAGCAGCGGATTGGTCTTGACGTCGCGCCCGAAGAACTGGGTCGACACGCCCTTCTTGAACTTCTGGTCCACCAGCACGCCGACGCCGCCGCCGCTTTCCAGCTGGCGCGCGAGCGCGAAGGAGGAGCCGGCATGGGACGGCACGAGCTTGCCCATGCGCTTGGCGCGGAAGTCGAAGACCTTCTTGCCGATATAGGGATTGTTCGGCGGCCGGAAGAGCACCGTCACATAGAGCCCGAAGGCCGCACCGGCCACCGGCAGAAGTTCGAAATTGCCGGTATGGGCGGAGAAGACGATGAACGGGCGCGGATTGTCGCGCAGGTCAAGGAAGAGCGGGATGCCGGAAACCTCGATGCGGCCGGCGGTCGGCTTGTCCGGGTCGAAATCGAACAGCCGGTCGAGGAACACATATTCCGCCGCAAGCCGCCCCATATGCCCCCAGCTGCCGAACGCGATCGCCTCGATCTCGGCCTCGCTCTTCTCCGGAAAGGCGTTGCGCAGATTGGTCAGCATGAGCCGGTGACGGCTGGTCTTCGGCCCGACATAACGCATCAGCCGGTCGGCGAAATTGATCGCCGGATCGGCCGGGAAGATCTTCAGCAGTGTCAGGAAGCCGAAGGCGAACTGCGCCACCGCCCATTGCGAAAAGCGGCGCGATGCGAGGACAAGCCGGGTGATGAAGAGCTTCACGCTCAATCCATCCTGAGGATGATCTTGCCGAACACCTGCCGCCCCTCCATGCGCGACAGGGCGCGGTCGATATCCTCGAACCGGACCTCGGTGTCGATCACCGGATGGACGATTCCGCGCGCCATCTTCTGCATGGCATTGGCCATGTTCTCCATGCGGCAGCCGAACGAGCCGAAGAGCTTCAGCTGCTGCTGGAACAGCATCATCAGGTTCATGTCGGTGGATACGCCGGAGGTCGAGCCGCAGGTGACCAGCCGGCCGCCGCGCTTCAGGCACAGCATCGAACCGGCCCAGGTGTCCTTGCCGACATGCTCGAACACGACGTCGACGCCCTTCTTCTTGGTCAGCTTGCGCACGACGCCCTCGAAACGGTCGGTGCGGTAGTTGATGACGTGATCGGCGCCGAGCGCCTTGGCCGGCTCGATCTTGTCGTCGGAACCGACGGTGGTGATGACCGTGCAGCCCATCTTCTTGGCGAGCTGGATCGCCGCCGTGCCGATGCCGGAACCGCCGGCATGGACGAGAATGGTTTCGCCCGGCTCGAGCTTGGCATTGTCGAACAGCATGTGCTCGACCGTCCCGAAGGTTACCGGAGCCAAGGCGGCCGCGACCGCATCTACACCCGGAGGTGCAGGCACCAGCAGGCGGGCCGGCAGGTTGATCTTTTCCTGGGCAAAGCCGTCGAGGTGGAAACCGTGCACGCCCGAGACGTTCTCGCAGAGATTGTCGCGCCCCTCGCGGCAGGGCTTGCAGAGGCCGCAGGTGCGCGCGCCATAGATGGCGGCGAGCTGGCCGGGAAGGATGTTGCCGACACCCGGGCCGATCGCCTCGACAACACCCGACGCCTCGGCGCCGATGACGAGCGGCATCTTGCGCTTGGCGAACGCCATGCCGCGCCAGCCCCAGACGTCGATGTGGTTGAGTGCCACGGCCTTGACGCGCAGCGTGACTTCGCCCGGACCGGGCGCTTCCGGCTCGGGAAGGTCGACGATTTCGAGCTTGCGGTCTTCGACGAGTTGCAGTGCGCGCATTGTTCCTGTTCCTTCCAGGTCCAACAGGCTGGCGAAGACGTCATCCACGTCCCTCGTCATGCTCGGGCTTGTGCCGAGCATCTGCTGACCTTCGCTATTTCACCGACGTTTGCGGATTCCCGGCCCATGGCCGAGGATCACGTCCCTTATATGGGCGCAGGCCTTAGACCGGTTCTCGCGTCATGACAAGGCTGGCGTTCTGCCCGCCGAAGCCGAAGGAGTTCGACAGGACGGCCGAGACGTCCGCCGAACGCTTCACGTTGGGCACGACGTCGAGCTCCATCGCCGGATCCGGATTGGTGTAGTTGATGGTCGGCGGCAGGGTGCCGGTCAGCATGGTCTGGATCGAGAACACCGCTTCGACAGCGCCGGCCGCCGTCAGCGTGTGGCCGATCATCGACTTGTTGGACGACACCGGAATCGACTTCATCCGGTCGCCGAAGACGGCGAGCATGGCGCCGTATTCCATCTTGTCGTTCTCCGGCGTCGAGGTGCCGTGGGCGTTGATATAGCCGATCGCCCCTTCCGGCAGACCGGCATCGTCGAGCGCCGCATGGATGGTGGCGATCGCCGGGCCGCCGTCCGGCGAGGAGCGCGTGCGGTGGAAGTGGTCGGCCTTTTCGCCGCAGCCCTGGACGATGCCGAGCACGTTCGCCCCACGGGCGATGGCGGATTCCAGCGATTCCAGCACCAGGGTGGCCGCCCCTTCGGCAATGACGAAACCGTCGCGATCCTTGCTGAACGGCTTGGAGGCCTTTTCCGGCGGATCGTTCTGGGTCGAAAGCGCCGACAGCAGCGAGAAGCGGATGACCGATTCGGCACTGACGGAACCGTCCGTGGCGATAGTGAGCGCCCGGTCGGTGCGGCCCTGGCGGATGGCTTCCACGCCGAGCTGGATGGCGGTTGCGCCGGAGGCACAGGCGGTCGACAGCGTGACCGGCAGGCCGCGCGTGCCGAAGCGGTCGGCGAGCCGCTCCGAGATCGAGCCGAACTGCACGGCCTCGAGGAAGACCGGGTCGGCCTTCTGGCGCATGGCGGTCAAGAAGCGTTCATAGGCATCGCCGGGATGGCCGGCCGGCGGCGAGCGCTCGGCAAGGGCGAAGCGGTCGGCCCATTCCGGTTCGACCGGCGGGGCGGCGAGGAAGAGCGGGCCGTTGAAGTCGCCGGTGAGGCCGGCCTGGGCCAGCGCCTCGATCGTCGTTTCGCGCGCCATGGCATAGGAGCGCTCGACCGAATTCGGTGCGGGGATGTCGATGAAGTCGACGGTGCCGCCGATGCGGGTCGACATGCCCTCGGTATCGAAGCGGTTGATATAGTGGATGCCGGACTTGCCCGACGTCAGCGCGTCCCAATTGTCGGAAAGGCCCTGGCCGAGCGAGGTGATCACGCCCATGCCGGTGACGGCGACGATCGGGCGGCCGAGATGGTCCTTGAAACGGTTGTCAGTCATGCTCTCAACTCCTCACGCATCGGCCGAGACGAGGGCGATGCCCTCGCCGCGCGTATAGCCGACCGTGGTCACGACGGCGTGGCGGGCGGGCGCGGTCATGGCGGCTTCGTGCGCCGGATCGAAGGGCGGCACCTTGGCGCCGGAATCGATGGCGAGCGCCGCCAGCGCCAGACCGAGGGGGAACTGGGCTTCCAGCCCGTGACCGGTCGAGCCCCCATAGCCGCGGACCGGCATGCCTGGGAATTTTTCGGCGAGCACGGCCTCTTCTCTCTTGGCCAGGTCATGCAGGCCGCTCGAACCGGAGAACACCACCGTGTCGGCGGCGCTTACGTCGCCGGCGAGCGTCGCCAGGCGGCCGAGGCGCTTTTCAAGGCCGCCATCGTCCCGCTTGCCGCGATCACCTTCGACGGCTTCGAGAACCGCATAGATATGGGCTCCCCGCGCTTCGGCATGGGCCCGGCTTTCCAGCATGAGGAAGGCGCCGACCGTGCCGAGGACCATGCCACCGCCCTCGCCCGCCTGCCGCGACCACAGGGGCTTCCATTCGCCGGTCGAATGGGCCTGGATGCCTTCGACCAGAAGCAGGATGTCGGCGCGTTCGGCGATGAAGGCGCCGCCGACCAGAGTGTGGGTCGACTGGCCGGCGCGGATGCGGGAAAAGGCCGTCTCGATCGCCGAAATGCCGGCCGATTCCTCGCCCATGAAGGTACGCGACGAGCCGGTGACCTTGTGGACGATGGAGATGTTGCCGGCCATGAGGTTGGAGAGCTGGGCGAGGAACAGCGTCGGGCGCAGTTCCGTGGTCAGCTTCTCAATCAGCAGGCGCTCGCGGTCGTTGCGCTTCAGCGCCTCGTCGACGATCAGGCTGTCGACCGCGATGTCGCGCTCGCCGCCACCGGCCGCCACGATCAGATCCATCGATCCGCAGGCTTCCAGGTCGTCCTTCATGCCGGCGTCGTCGAGCGCCAGACCGGCGGCATAGACGCCGAGGCGCTGCCAGTTCTCCATCTGGCGCTGGTCGCCACGCTTGGCGATCTGCTGCGACCAGTCGATCTCCGGCAGGCGATGGACCGGATAGGGCTTGAACTTTTCCGTCTCGAGCACCGGCGGCGGTGCCACGGCGGAAGACAGGAGCGCGACATGCGCCTCCTTGCCGGTGCCATGGCAGGTGACGATGCCAACTCCGGTGATCACCACATCGTTCGGCTTCTTGATCATTTGCTGTCCTCTCGCCGGCGACACGGCCGGCGCATCGAGCCCTCGGCTTTCGGGCTCGCATCCCATCAGAATAAAACTGTCAGAGCCGGGCGCTCCGATGCCGCACTCTTAGCGGGCGGCGGCGATGGCGTCCATCAGGCCGATTTCCTCGGCGCGCTTGCGCACGATGTCGGCCAGCGGCACTTCGCTGAAGGGCATGGTGCGGAGCTTCAGCTGCGCGTCGCAGATCTTCTTGCCGTCGCTTGAAATCTTCGCCTTGGTCACGGCAAAACCGGAGCCGTCGTGTTCGAGATGGGCCTCGATCTCGAGCACTGCACCGGGCTCGACGAAGGCGCGCATCTTGGCGCCGTCGACCGACATCAGGAACGGCATGGCCGTGAAATCCTTGGCGGCGAGCACCAGCATGCCGGAGGCCTGGGCCATGGTCTCGATCAGGAGAACGCCCGGAACGAGCGGCATGCCGGGAAAATGGCCTTCGAAAACCGGGCTCTTCTGCGGCACGACGGAGCGCGCCTTCAGCGTGCCGCGGTCGAGGTCAACGGCCTCGACCTTGTCGATCATCTGGAAATATTCGAGCAGCATGAAAAGACCTCCGCCCTATCGGCGGTTCAGCCCTTGGCCGCCCGCAGTTCGTCGATCTTGGCGCAGAGGTTCTTCAGGACGAAGTATTCCTCGGTCGAAACCTTGCCTTCGTTGACTTCCTGGGTCCACTGCTCGAGCGGGATCTTGATGCCGAATTCCTTGTCGATCGCGAAGACGATGTCGAGGAAGTCGAGGCTGTCGATGCCGAGGTCGTCGATCGTATGGCTTTCGGGCGTAATCGTCTCGCGATCGATTTCGCTCGTCTCAGCGATGATGTCGGCAACTTTGTCGAATGTAGCGGTCACGCCAATTACCTCATATGTCGAAAATCTTTGTTCCACATAGGGAAAACGATTCTAAATGCCAATGGGAAGTTTGGCCGCCCGCGAAATTTGCTGCCGAAGTGTTGCTCAAACAGCAATCGAGTGGCGGCCCTTACCGGTCGCCAGATAGCTGTCGAACACCGCCGCGACGCTGCGGGCAAAGGGCCTGCCGGCCTCCGTCAGGCGGAACTCGTCGCCGACGATCTCGCAGATCGCATCCGGATTGGAGGCCACATACTGCCTGGCCTCGGCAATCACCGTCTCGCCGAGGCGCGGGAAGGCTGCCCGCACACCGGCAAAGGAGAAGGCGAAGCGACACATGATCTCCTCGATCACATGGGCGCGCAGCCGATCGTCTTCCGACAGTTCGATGCCCCGCACCACGGTCAGGCCGTCGGCATCCGCCATGCGCTGGTATTCGCCGGTCGCCGGCATGTTCTGCACATAGCCCTGAGGCAGTTGGCCGATCGAGGAGGCGCCGAAGCCGATCAGGGCTTCGGCCGCGTCATCCGTATAGCCCTGGAAGTTGCGGCGCAGCTTTCCGTTGCGCGCGGCGACCGCCAGCCGGTCGTCGGGCCGCGCGAAATGGTCGATGCCGATCGGCTCGTAGCCCGCGGCGACCAGCATGTCGGCGGCGCGGGTCATCTGGGCGAAGCGCATCTCGACGCCGGGCAGCGCCTCTTCCGGAATCATCGTCTGGTGCTTCTTCATCCACGGCACGTGAGCATAGCCGAACAGCGCGATGCGGTCGGGCGACAGCGAGACGATGTCGTCGACCGTCGCTTCAAGCGTTTCCATCGTCTGGTAGGGCAGCCCATAGAGAATGTCGCAATTGACCGAGTGCACGCCCCTCGCCCGAACCGCGTCGACCACGGACTTGGTCTGTTCGAAGGTCTGGATGCGATTGATGGTCTTCTGCACCTTGGGATCGAAGTCCTGGACGCCGAGGCTCGCCCGCGTCATGCCGATCGCCGCCAGCGCGTCGTAGCGCGGCTCGTCGAGATCGTTCGGGTCCATCTCGACGCTGATCTCTGCATCGTCTCGGAAGTCAAAAGCTTCGCGGAAGGCCTTCATCAGGTCGATCAGGTCGTCGGGCCTGACCATGGTCGGCGAACCGCCGCCGAAATGCAGCGCGCTGACCTTGGCGTCGCGGCTGACGAGGCTGCCGACCTTGGCAATCTCCTTCTTGAGGGAGGCCAGGTAGAGCTCGATCGGCTCGTATTTCAGCGTGTGCTTGGTGTGACAGGCGCAGAACCAGCAGAGCCGGTCGCAATAGGGAACGTGCACGTAGAGCGACAAATCTTGGCCTGCGCCAAGCTCTCCCAGCCACTGCGCATATTTGCCGCAGTTTACGCCCTCATGAAAATGCGGCGCCGTCGGATAGCTCGTGTAACGTGGAACAGAGCCGGAATACTTGGCCAGCAGGGAGTTTTGCATGTTTTGCGCCGTTCGTGAAATAGTCTTCTTAGACTTCTTGGTAACCCCGCAGCCGTCACGCGCCTTTGACTTCGATCAATTTGCTGGTAGATTTGTCGCGCTGGTCGCACTCGGACGTTTCGGGCATCGCCCATAAGGTTCCGGACGAGTGAAATCCGGGCTTGACCTTGCGACAGTTTGGCGTCAGACGGGATCGAAATCATGGACGCGCACAAGAAACATACCGGCGAATGTGAAGCCCCGGCAGTCTGCAAGGCATGCGAGGCGCGCCATGGCGGTATTTGCGCGACTCTGAGCTCCTCCCAACTCGTCGAACTCAACAAGCATTCCACCCGTCGCAAGGTCGATCCCGGCAACGAGGTCATCGGCCAGGGCGAACGCGTCGGCAGCTACAGCAACATCCTGAACGGCGTGGTCAAGCTGTCGAAGATGATGGCCGACGGCCGCCAGCAGATCGTCGGTCTGCAGTTCGCGCCCGACTTCCTCGGCCGGCCCTTCTACAGCGAAAGCTCGGTCACCGCCGAAGCCGCGACCGAAACCGAGATCTGCTCCTTCCCGCGGCCGATCATCGACCGCATGGTCGGCGAAGCGCCGGACCTGGAGCGCAAGCTGCATTCGCAGTCGCTCAAGGAACTGGACGAAGCGCGCGACTGGATGCTGACGCTCGGCCGCAAGACGGCACAGGAGAAGGTTGCAAGCTTCCTCTACCTGATCGCCACCCATATCGATCCGGACAAGGGCAGTTCGACGACCTTCGACCTGCCGCTGTCGCGTGCCGACATCGCCGATTTCCTCGGACTGACGATCGAGACGGTGAGCCGGCAGATGACGAAGCTGCGCAAGGAAAACATCATCGTCATCGAGAACAATCGCCACGTGATCGTTCCCGATCCGCGCCGCCTGCGCTATGCAGCCGGCAACGACTGACGCGCCGAACATTCGGCGCGCCGCATCAATCCCGCTTCCCCGAAATTCCCCGTCAGCGCGTGACGATGATCTTGGTGTTCTTCAACCCGTTATGGGTCGCCATGGAGAAGAACTGCGCCGCATTGTCGGGATGCAGCCGCACGCAGCCATGCGAAGCCGGCCGGCCGAGGCGCTTCAGGTCGAAGGTGGCATGCACGGCATAACCGCCATGGAAGAAGATCGCATAGGGCATGGGCGCATTGTCGTATTTGCGCGAGCGATGGTTCTTCGAGGCCCATTTGGCGCTGTAATTGCCGAGCGGCGTGACATAGCCCTTGCGGGCGGTCGAAACCTTCCAGCGATGCTTGACGATGCCATTCTGCGTGACCGTCATAGTCTGATTGGAAATGCTGATGCTGGCGACGAGATTGCTGGCCGAAGCCGCGATCGGCTGAACCAGCAGGCACAGTGAGGCCGAAACGGCCAAGAGCAGTTTACGCATGTTCTTCCCCCAGTCTTTGTCTCCGCCCCCAGGCGGCTGTTTACAGGGGCACTATAGTATAAATTCGAATAAATGCGATTAAGCCGCAAGGATAAGATTGACTTAACGGCAAGGAACGGCCGACGGCCTCAGGCGACCGTCAGACGATGAGGGCTGCGGCAAGAAGAAATGCCGCCAGAACTGTCAGCGCCGTGCAACTGGCGTAGAACAAATCGACACCCGTCTCGATATCGCGGGCAGTGGCGACCGGGCGGCCGGAACCGTTGATCATCGGTTCGCTGACGCGTTCGCCGCCATAGATGCGCGGGCCGGTCAGCTGGATGTCGAGCGCGCCGGCCATCGCCGCTTCGGGCCAGCCCGAATTGGGCGAACGGTGCAGGCCGGAATCGCGCAGGGTGACCGAAAGCGACTGGCGCGCTGCCTGCGAACCCTGCAGCGCCCAGGCGGCCGCCGCGACCAGCAGGCTCGACAGACGCGCGGCGGGCCAGTTGGCGAGATCGTCGAGGCGGGCCGAGGCCCAGCCGAAATCCACATATTTGACGCTCTTGTGGCCGATCATCGAGTCGGCGGTGTTCAGCATCTTGTAGGCGAGGATACCGGGCAGACCGGCGAGCGCATACCAGAAGGCCGGCGCCACGACGCCATCGGCAAAATTCTCTGCCAGGCTCTCGATCGCCGCGCGGCAGACCCCGGGTTCGTCCAACGCCTGCGGATCGCGGCCGACGATCAGCGCGACCGCGCGCCGTCCGCCGTCCAGCCCGTCCGTGCGCAGGCCGACCGCCACGGCAGCGACATGATCGCCAAGGCTCTTCTGCGCGAGGAACACGGCGACGACCAGAAATTCGAGGACAAAACCGACGAGACCGAGGGCCCGGAACAGGTCCGACAGGACGAGACCGACGACGACAGACAGGGCGAGCAGCAGGACGATCGACACAACACCATTGCGCCGCCGCGTCGCGGGTGCCAGCGTCTCGCGGTTGAGGCGGCGGTCGAAGAAGGCAATGCCGTGGCCGAAGAGCACGACCGGGTGCGGCAGGCGCGCCCAGAGTGCCGGCGGATCGCCGACGATGCGGTCGAGAACGAGTGCGCCAACGAGAACGGCGAGGATCCAGACCGTCATCGTGCGCTCCATGTGGCGAGTGCAGCGGCAAGGCGCTCGTCAGACGCCGTGTCGGGTGCCAGTCCGAAGCGCAGCCAGGTCGGGGCGTAGTCGAACCTGCGAGTAAGGATATGCGCGCGGCAGAGATGCACATGCAGTTCGGCAGCGCGGGGATCTGTGACGAGGGCGAAGAGCGACGTTCCGCCCTCGACCTTCAGCCCGGCATGGCCGAGCACCCCGCCGAGCCCTGCCTGGCGCTCGGCGATGATGCGGCGGAGCGGCTGCGGATCGGCGGAAAGCAGTTCGGTCGCTACCGACAGCGCCGGACCGGAGACCGCCCAGGGCCCCAGCCAATCGGAAAAACGCTCGAGGATGTCGTCGGTTGCGATCACGAAGCCGAGCCGCAGGCCGGCGAGACCGAAGAACTTGCCGAAGGAACGGAAGACGATGAGGTTCGGCCGCGTCGCGACGGATGCGGCGAGGCTCGTCTCCGACGTGCAGTCGCCGAAGGCTTCGTCGACCACGAGAAAACCGCCCTGCCCGGCCAGCCGGTCGGCCAGAGACAGGAGATCCGCAGGCGCATGTAGCCTGCCGGTCGGGTTGTTGGGGTTGACGACGACGATCAGCCCCGACGACGGATCGACATCGTCGAGCGTCGTAACAGCATCGACCGCAAAGCCATTGGCTGAAAGCACGCGGCCATACTCGCCATAGGTCGGCGACAGGATCACACCGCGCCTTTGCCGATCGGCGAGCTTGGGCAGAAGCTGGATCACCGACTGCGTGCCGGGAACGGGAAGCGGCAGGATGTCACCGGAGCCATAGAAGGTCCGGGCGGCGTGACGCGTTTCGTTCAGCAGGTCCTGGTCCGGCAGGCGATGCCAGATACGGTCGGGAATGGCGGGCAAGGCCGGCGGACAGGGATTGAGGCCCGTCGACAGGTCGAGCCAGTCCGCGGTCTGTCCGCCATAGAGGGCTGCCGCCGCGCCGATGCCGCCGCCATGGACGATCCTGCCGTTCATGCAGCACCGTCTCGGATGTCGATCAGGTGCATGAAGGAGCCGGCGACATTGGCGCGCCGGAGGCCGACGTCTCCGAGCGATGCGCCGAGCGCGTCTTGGGCGGCGAACAGCCGGTCGGCGGCGCCTTCCGACACGATCGAGGCATAGTGGAATTCGTGGGCCGTCATTGGTGACGCGAAGAAGCTCGCGTCCACCGGCGTGATGCGGCGATATCCGAGATGGCGCTTGCGCGTCGCATAGCTGGTGACCAGCGGCAGGAGACCAAGCATCGGGTGGACGGTGCCCTCGGCATCAATGAGCGCATCGCCCAGGACCATATAGCCACCGCACTCGCCGAAGATCTTTGCGCCGCGCATGTGGGCTTCCAGCATGCCGGTGCGGAAGGTCGCGGCAGCGGCCAGCGTTCCGGCATGCAGTTCGGGGTATCCGCCCGGCAGGTAGACCGCGTCGGCATCGGGCGCCGGCACCTCGTCGGCGAGCGGCGAGAAGAAGGAGATCTCCGCCCCCGCCTCCTGCCAGCCGCGCAGGATATGGGCATAGGAAAAGGCAAAGGCGATGTCGCTGGCGACGGCAATCTTCTGGCCGAGCGGCGGCAAGGGCGCCACGGCGTGCGGCAGAGCCGCGCGGGGTGGTGCTTTCGCCGCACCCAGCAGAGCGTCGAGATCGCAGCCATGCTCGATGACTGCGGCGGCGCGCTCGATGAAGGCTTCGAGTTGACCGTGCTCCCCCGCCTGAACGAGGCCGAGATGGCGCTCGGGCAGATGCAGGCTGGGATCGGTACGCACCACGCCGAGGACCGGCATGGCGATGCCGGCCAGCGCCTGGCGCAGCATGGTCTCGTGGCGGTCGCTGCCGACGCGGTTGAGGATGACGCCGACCACGCGGGTGTCGGTGCGAAAATTGGCAAAGCCGCTGACCAGGGCGGCGACCGAATGGGACGCCTTGGCGCAATCGACCACCAGCACGACGGGCAGACCGAGCAAAGCTGCAAGATCGGCGGCCGATCCTTTCCCGTCCGCCGCGCCGTCGAACAGGCCCATCATAGCCTCGACCACCAGCAGCCTGCCCTGCGCCGCATGGCCGGCGGCATTGGTCCGCAGCAGGTCGTCGCGCATGGCCCAGGGATCGAAATTGAGACAGGTCTCGCCGCTTGCCGCGGCATGGAAGGCGGGGTCGATATAGTCCGGGCCCGCCTTGCCGGGCGCGATCGCGACGCCGCGCTTCTTCAGCGCCCGCAAGAGGCCGAGGGTCACCGTCGTCTTGCCGGAACCGGAAGACGGCGCTGCGATCAGCAGGCCGTTCATGCGCTGTCCCTGTTGGCGTCGGAGGCGAAGGGATCGGGGAGCAGCTTCCGGCCGGACAGTGCGCCCAGCCAGTCGAGCGAGGGCCGAAGCCTTACAACCTCGCCGACGACGACGATGGCCGGCGGCTCCAGCCCGGAGGCGAGCACGTCAGCTTCCGCCCGGCCAAGCGTGGTTTCGAGCACCTGCTGCGAGGCGGTCGCGGCATCGCAGACGAAGGCGACGGGTTCGTCGGGCGAGCGCCCGGCGGCGATCAGATGGGCGCTGATCGTCGCGATATGTTTCATCGCCATATACATGACGATGACCGGCGAACCGCGGCCGATGGCATCCCAGTCGATCCGGTCGGGTACGACGCCGGAGCTGTCATGGCCGGTCAGGAAGGTGACGGCGTGATTGACCTCGCGGTGGGTGACCGGGATGCCGGCATAGGCAAGGCCGCCGATCCCGGCGGTGATGCCGGGTACGATGCGGAAGGGAACGCCGTGGTCGATCAGGGTCAGGGCTTCCTCGCCGCCGCGGCCGAAGACGAAGGGGTCGCCGCCCTTGAGGCGCAAAACCCTGTGGCCGGCCTTGGCAAGCTCGACCAGGCGCAGAGAAATGTCGCGCTGCTTGGCCGAGGGCTTGCCGCCGCGCTTGCCCGCATATTCGAGGAGCGCGCCCGGCCGGGCGAGCTTCAGGCATTCGTCGTTGACCAGCGCATCGTGCACGATCACGTCGGCCTCGCCCAGTGCCTTGGCGGCGAGCAGGGTCAACAGGCCGGGATCGCCCGGGCCGGCACCCGCCAGCCAGACATGGCCAGGCATGATCGTCGCAAGCTTGGAAAACACATCGAAACTCATGGACATGCTCTAGGCTCCGCATGACGAAATTGCAATCGCGAAGGCCGCTGACGGCGCTTCCGGATGGCCCCGCGCTCGCCTATAACGAGACCCATGAGCCAACCCAACGAAACCGCCGCGCCCGCGGCCGACGAAGGCCGCATCGCCAAGCCCGAAGGCCCGCTTAGGACCGGCTGGACGACGGGCGCCTGTGCCACGGCGGCTACCAAGGCGGCGCTGACGGCGCTGATCACCGGCGAGTTCCTGGATCCCGTCACGATCCGCCTGCCGCGCGGCGAGGAGCCAGCCTTCGCGCTTGCGCTCGAGGCCCTTGGCGATGGCTATGCGATGGCCGGCATCGTCAAGGATGCCGGCGATGATCCGGATGTGACCCATGGGGCAACCGTAGTCGCCTCGGTCCGTCCGCTGCCGCCCGGAAGCGGTATCCGCTTTGCCGCCGGCGACGGCGTCGGCACCGTGACCCGGCCCGGCCTGCCGATCGGCGTCGGCGAGCCGGCGATCAATCCCGTGCCGCGCGCGATGATGACGGCCGAGGTCGAGGCGCTCTGCGCTGCCCACGACCTGCCCGCCGATGTCGAGATCACGGTGTCGATCCCGGGCGGGGACAAGATCGCGGAAAAGACCTGGAACCCGCGCCTCGGCATCGTCGGCGGGCTCTCCGTGCTCGGCACGACGGGCGTCGTCCACCCCTTCTCCTGCGCGGCCTGGATCCATTCGATCCATCGCGGCATCGACGTCGCCCGCGCCGAGGGCATGCAGCACGTGCTGGGCGCCACCGGCTCCACTTCGGAGAAGGCGGCACAAGCGTTCCACAATCTTCCGGACGGCGCACTGCTTGACATGGGCGATTTCGCCGGCGGCCTGCTCAAATATCTGCGGGTGCATCCGGTGCCGCGGCTCACCATTGCCGGCGGGTTCGCCAAGATGGCGAAGCTGGCGCAAGGCGCTCTCGACCTGCACTCCTCCCGCAGCCAGGTGGACAATGAAGCGCTCCTGTCGCTGATCGACGGGGCTGTGCTCGCCGGGCCTGTTCGGGAGCGAATGCTGCACGCGAACACTGCTTTAGAAATACTTGAATTAGCAAATGAAAATGAAATCGACGTCGCTTCCGCGGTTGCCCGCGCCGCCCGCGCGACAGCGATCGAGACCTTGCGCGGCGCGCCGGTCGAGGTCGATGTGATCGTCACCGACCGTCAGGGGAAGATCATTGCCCGTGCCGCCTGACGCCAAGCCGAAGGTGCTGATCCTCGGCGGCACGGCCGAAGCGACGGCCCTTGCGGAACAACTCGTCGCCCGCGGCGACGTCGCGGTCGTCACCTCGCTGGCGGGACGCACGACCAACCCCGTCCTACCGCCCGGCGAGGTGCGTATTGGCGGGTTTGGCGGTGCGGCGGGTCTGGCCGCCTATATCCGCGAGAATGGTATCACCCGGATCATCGATGCGACCCACCCGTTTGCCCGGCGGATCTCGGAAAACGCCATCCAGGCGGCGGCCGAAACCGGAATCACGCTCGAACATCTGGTTCGCCCCGGCTGGGAGCGCCAGCGCGGCGACCGCTGGCGGGAGGTGTCGTCGCTCGCGGAGGCGGCGGAGATGCTGCCGGCCGGTGCGACCGTGTTCCTGGCTCTCGGCCGGCAATATCTCGACGCCTTTGCCGCCCGCAGCGACTGTCGCTTCGTCATCCGCATGGTCGAAGCACCGGAGAAACCGCTGCCGTTCGCCGACCATGTGCTGATCCTCGGCAAGCCGTCGGCCGATCCGGCGCGCGAGGCAGAGCTCTTCGCCGCCCACGGCGTGACCCATCTCGTTTGCCGCAACTCGGGAGGTGCATCGGGTTACGGCAAGATCGCCGCGGCCCGGCAGATGGGCCTGCCGGTCATCATCCTCGGCCGCTGATCAGTCTTCCTTCACCGCCACGATCGTGTCGTGGATCAGCGTCAACACGCCGTTCGGATCGATGCCGGTGCAGATCTTCTGGCTCGGCAGGTGATCCCAGACGCTCGGGCCGAAACCCATATAGTCCGGCTTCTGGATCGTCTGTCCGTCGGCGATGCCGCCGCAGACCACGCGGACCGAACCCGAACGCGTCTTGAACAGGTGCGGTGCCACGACATAGGCGCAGGCGCAGCTGTCATGCACGACCATGCCATCAGGCACGCGGCTCTCGTAGAACTTGATGTAGAACTGAGACAGGTCGAACAGCAGGCGGGCACGGCTAGTGCCGGCCGCATCGCGGATGTCGGCGAGCTGCTGGCGGGTCATCACCGTCTGCGTCGTGACGTCGAGGCCGACGATCACCACCGGCCAGTTGGCGGTGAAGACCATGTCGGCGGCTTCCGGATCGCCGTGGATATTGGCTTCGGCCGCCGGCGTGACATTGCCGTTGACGTCGAAGGCGCCGCCCATGATGACGACTTCTTTGACCAGTTCGACGATGCCCGGATCTTCCTTCAGCGCATTGGCGAGGTTGGTCATGCGGCCGACGGCGACCAGGGTCACCTCACCCGGATTGGCACGGATCGTCTCGACGATGAAACGATGGGCCGGGCGCGGGTCGAGCGGCAGGTCGATGACATCAGGCACGCCGATATTGCCCAGCCCGTCGTCGCCGTGGATGAATTTCGGCGGCTCGTGGCTGACGCGGTGCGGAATGAAGGTCTCGCCGGCGCCGCGGGCGACCGGGGCGGCAATCTGCCACTCGCGCTTGAGGAACAGCGCATTGCGCGTCGTCGTCTCGATCGACGCATTGCCGAAGACGGTGGTAATACCGACCAGATCGATGTCGCGATGATGGTGAAGAAAGAGCAGCGCCATGGCGTCGTCGACGCCGGGATCCGTATCGAAAATGACCTTGTGCATGTGACCGCCGGAATGCTGTTGGGATTGAAAAAAACGAAGCGCCTGTCTTAGCGCATGTGCCGCCGGATGGCCAAGCTGTCAGCCGCCGGTTTCGGCGAATTCGCCCATCAGGCGCGGGAAGTCCTCCATCGGCGGAAACTGCGGATAGCTGTGACGCGCCGGCGTCTGCGCCCAGGGCAGTCTTTCGCTGACACAGGTTTCGATGAAGGGAGTGAAGTCGGCGGCATTGTCGAGCATGGTCGAGCGGACATTGACGAACGGTCCCATGGCGTCGAAGCGGGTGAACATCCAGCTCAGGCAATGCGGGCAGAAGAAATGGCGCAGATCGCCATGGAGGCCGCCGATCACGGGTTCGAGGCCGCTGACCTCGACATTGTCTTCTGGATAGAGCGAACTCAGCGAAAAGGCGCTCGCGGTCATCTTCTGGCAGCCGGTGCAGTGGCAGGCCATGGTCATTACCGGCCGGCCCCTCACCTTCAGCTGCACCTTTCCGCAACGGCAGCCGCCGCCCGTCACATCACCGTCGAATGTCATTGGAATCTCCCTCTTTCATGCCGTAACGATAACGTCCGGGCGTGAAAGAACAATGGCGCGCAGCGGATCGGGTCGCAACTCACGGCAGGAGAGCGATCCTGACCTTGAGACTGTCGCCGGCCTTCAGTCGTGCCGTCTTGCGGACCGCCGCCTTGACCGGCAGAAGATAGCTTGACGACGCCTTTTCGGGAAAGAGCGAGGTCTGGAATCCGACGCCGGCGATCTGCGCCGTCACCGGCACCATGCCCCAGCCGGAACGGCTGCTCTCGGTGGCGCAACGGATGGCAAAGGCGACATCCGCCGGCAGGGTGACGAAATGCCAGGAGCCCTTGCCGCTGTATTCGAAGAGATCGGCCTCGAATTCCCAAGCGTCCATCGCCCGTCCTCGATCTATTGATCCGCCTTCTTTTTCTTCTTTCCCACATTGCGCAGCACGTGGGAGAATTCGGAATTGTAGAGGTCGCTGTCGCGGAATTCGACATGGCCGAAGACCTTGCCGACCATGATGAGGGCGGTGCGGGTGATCTTCGCCTTGCGCACTTCCTCGGCCATGTCCTTCAGCGTGGTGCGGATCAGAAGTTCGTCCGGCCAGGTCGAGCGATAAGCGATGATCACCGGGCAGTCCTCGCCGTAATAGGGCGTCAGCGTATCGCGGATATGGGTGAGGTTGCGGATCGACAGGTGGATGGCGAGCGTCGCCCGGGACTTTCCAAGGATCTCCAGCGTCTCGAATTCCGGCATCGACGACGCCTTCATCTCAGTTCGCGTGACGATCACCGTCTGGGCGATCTCGGGAAGCGTCAACTCGGTCTTCAGCCGCGCGGCGGTGGCGGCAAAAGCCGGCACGCCCGGCACGACATCGTAGGGGATGTTCAGCGCATCGAGCCTTCGCATCTGCTCGGCGATCGCGCCATAGATCGACGGGTCGCCGGAATGCACACGGGCGACATCCTCGCCGCGGGCATGGGCGGCTTCCATCTCGGCGACGATCGCGTCCAGATGCATCGGCGCGGTGTCCTTGACGATCGCGCCTTCCGGCGCCGCCTGCACGATCTCTTCCGGCACCAGCGAGCCGGCATAGAGGCAGACCGGGCAGCGCTCGATAAGCCTCAGGCCGCGCACGGTGATGAGATCCGGGGCGCCGGGACCGGCGCCGATGAAAAAGACGGTCATTTCGCTGTCCTCAAGTTGTGCCGCGGGTTACCCCCCTCTGCCCTGCCGGGCATCTCCCCCTCAAGGGGGGAGATCGCGTCGTGGCCACCGCTGACCCCCATCCAGGCGTAGAGATTGGAGAACATGTCAGGCACTGCGGTTGCCAAGGTCGTGTATGAGCGAGCGGTCCACCCCAGGTCGATCTCCCCCCTTGAGGGGGAGATGCCCGGCAGGGCAGAGGGGGGGCCTAAGGACCCGACGGTCGCGGCGATACAGCTCATGCCTTCATCCCGCTCTCCGCCTTCCCCGAATAGCCGCGCGGGGTGTAGACCCAGGTCTTGCCGTCGCCGGTCGTGACCGTGCGGCTCTCCGACGAGCCGACGACCACCACCGTCAGCATGTCGACATCGTCGACATTGAGCGAGCCGAGCGGCACGGTGCGCACATGCTCGCCCGGGCGGCCGAGATTGGTGGCGAGGATGACCGGCGTCGAGGCCGGGCGATATTCGAGCAACTTGTCACGGGCGTAAGCCAGCTGGGTGCGGCGCTTCATCGATACGGGATTGTAGAAGGCGATGACGAAATCGCCCTCACCCGCCGCTTTGACCCGGCGCTGGATATGCTCCCAGGGGGTCAGGAGGTCGGAGAGCGAAATGGTGCAGAAGTCGTGGCCGAGCGGTGCGCCGATGCGGGCGGCGGCCGCCTGCAGCGCCGAAATGCCCGGCGAGACCTGCACCTCGATACGGGACGCTGCATCCGAAATGCCGCCCTTGTCGAACAGTTCGAACACCAGCGTCGCCATGGCATAAATGCCGGCATCGCCCGAGCAGACGAGCGCCACGGTCTTGCCCTCGCCCGCCAGTTCCATGGCATGCACGACGCGCGCCTCCTCCTTGCCGAGGTCGAAATCGTGGCGGGTCTTGCCGCTGGCAAGCGGGCCGAGCAGGTCGAGATAGAGCGAATAGCCGACGAGATCGGTGGAGGCCATGACCATGGCCGAGACCTCCGGCGAGCGCCACTGGTCGGCGCCGGGGCCGATGCCGACGACATAGAGGGTGCCGCGGGCCCGGCCGATCGCGGCCGGATCGACGGTCGCGGCGCTATGGCCGATCGCGGCGGTGACGCCCTTCGACTTGATCTTGGGGAAGACGAGGTCGCCGGACGGGCCAACGCCGGCGAGCGCCGCACCCTCGGCGACACCATGGCAGCCGACCTCGGCAAAGACGATCTCCGACGGGTTCTGCAGCCTGGGCGCTTCCTCTTCCAGCCGCGCGGCGGGGAAGAAGCGGGCCGGCACGCCGAAATGGGCGGCGACGTCGTGGATCGCGGTTTCATCCGCCTTCACGTCGATCGAGGCTATGGCGGCGAGGCTCTGCCAGGCCAGATCGCCGTCCGCCAGCGCCTGTTCGGCCAGCGCAATCGCTTCCTCGCTCGACGCATGGCGTTCGCAGCCCATGCCGAGCACCAGCGTCTTCGGATGATAGACCAGTTCGAGCGGACCGGCGTGTTTGGGGCGGTCGGTGACCGTCAACGTCACGGTGCCGTCCGCGGCAAAGGGAATGCGGGAGGAGATGAGCCAGGCGGCGAGCGGCGGACTTCCCTTCTCCCCAGCGGGGAGAAGGTGGTCCGAAGGACCGGATGAGGGGGCCGAAGGGTCGGCCTTGTCGGGTGCCGCCCCCTCACCCGGCGCTGCCGCGCCACCCTCTCCCCGATGGGGAGAGGAGATCACCAGCTGCGCCTTCGCCCCGGCCACCAGCTCCGCCATCACCGCCTTGGCATCCGCAGGATTGGCGAGCACGCAGCCCTGCGGCGGCTGGTCGAGGGCGACGCCGAATTTCACGTCGCCGGCGGTGGTCACCGCGGCATGGGCATCGAAGGCTGCGGCGATGGTGCGGGCAAGATCGTTGGCGCCATGGTGACCGCCGAGCAGCGGGACGACCGAGGCGCCATCCTCCGAGACGGCGACCACGGCCGGTTCCGTGTGCTTGTCGGCGAGCAGCGGCGCCAGCATGCGGATCAGCGCGCCAGAAGCCATTACCGCGACGATCGGCTGGCCGGCGGAAAAGAGCGCCGTCAGATGCGCCCTTGTCTCGTCGAAGGCGATGTCGACATGCGCGGTGCGGGCGCGGGCGCCGTGGAGTTTTGCGCCGATCGCGTCGGCAATCCTGCGGCCGAGCGCATGGCTCGCCTCGGACAGGATGACGACGGCGGGTTCTGATGCGAGAGTCATGGGTTCATTCCGTTATGGCGGGCCGTTGCGGCGGCAAGCGAGGCATTCCAGCCCTCCCCGCCCTTGTAGATCAGGATCATCGAGAAATAGGGCGCGACATCTTCGGCCACGGCGGACAGCGGCAAAACGCGCTGTTCGGGCAGGCTGACGCGTTCGACATAGCCGGCGCAGGCGGTCAGCCCCATGGCCTCGATCAGCGCGCGGATGCGGTGAAAATGACGGCCGACCTTGATGATGGCGACGGCACCGGCGGCGTCGATCCGGCTCCTCAACGTCTCGTCGTCGAGCGGTCCCGGCACGACGGAAAGCACGTCGTTGCGCGCCGCAAGCGGTCGTCCGATGGCCGCCGCCGCCGCCATCATCGACGACACGCCGGGCACGATCTCGGTCTCGTAGCGGCCGGACAGGCGCTCGAACAGGTACATGAAGGAGCCGTAGAAGAAGGGATCACCCTCGCACAGCACGGCAACGTCGAGGCCTGCATCGAGATGGCGCGACAGCGTCTCGGCGGCTTCGTCGTAGATCTCCCGGGCGGGAAACCGCTCGACCCGCATGGGCACAATGATCGGCACCTCCACCTGGTGGAAGCTGAGATACGCGGCGGCGATCTGACGGGCGAAGCTCGGGCCGGTATCGGGCGCCGGATAGGCGACGACCGGAGCTGCACTCAGGATGCGGTGCGCCTTCAGCGTGATCAGTTCCGGATCGCCGGGGCCAAGGCCGAGGCCGTAGAGTTTGCCGGTCATGAGGATCGCCCCTCGCTCTTCTGAAAAATACCCCCTCTGCCCTGCCGGGCATCTCCCCCACAAGGGGGGAGACAGGCACGCGGCACCGCTCGCGCCTTCAGAGGGTCATGGGTCAATGCCCGGAGAGAAATGTCAGCGCGGAGAGACCGGCCGGCGCCTTGCACGTTGGCGGCACGGGTCTCTCCCCCCTTGTGGGGGAGATGGCCGGCAGGCCAGAGGGGGTCTTGAAAGGCGAAAACGGTCACGCGTTCTCCCCTTTCGTCACCGACCAGATCGTCACCGGCATCAGCGACTTCCAGCCGCAATAGCGGCCGACCGGGGCGGCGCGGGCGACGGAGAGGCGGATCAGTTCGCCGCCGAAAGCGCCGCGCAGGTCGGCGAGGCGCGCCTCGCCTTCGATCGTCACGGCATTGGCGACCAGCTGGCCACCGGGCGCCAGCGCCTCCCAGCAGGCCTCGAACAGACCCTCGTGATTGATGCCGCCGCCGATGAAGATCACGTCCGGCTCGTCCAGCCCCTCGAGCGCGTCGGGCGCCGCACCCTCGACGATCTCCAGATCCGGGACGCCCAGCGCGTCCGCATTTGCGCGGATCATCGCAATGCGCTCGGTCTTGCCCTCGATGGCGATGGCGCGCGTGCCCATGCCGGTGCGCATCCATTCGATGCCGATCGAGCCGCAGCCGGCGCCGACGTCCCAAAGCAGCGCATTGGGAAAGGGCTGGAGCTGCGACAGGGTGACGGCGCGGATTTCGCGCTTGGTCAGCTGTCCGTCATGGCGGAAGGCTTCGTCGGGCAGGCCCGGCACGGGCGAGAGCAGCGGCGATTCGGAGGCACAGTCGATCGCCAGCGTGTTGAAGTCGGACAGCGGCGGCGAATTTTCCAGCATCTGCTGCGCCGTCATCACGGTGATCCGCTCGGCGTCACCGCCCATGTGCTCCAGCACCGACAGCATCGAGGCACCGAAGCCGCGCTTTACCAGAAGGGCGGCGGCGGCAATGACGGTCGAAGCATCGGAGGTCAGCGCCAGGATGCGAGCACGCGGCAGGAGGTGGCGGTTCAGATGGGTGAGCGGGCGGCCATGCAGGGAAATCTGCGCCACCGATTGCAGCGGCCAGCCGAGCCGCGCGGCCGCCAGCGAGAAGGCCGAGGGCGATGGCAGGATCACCATTTCTTCGACCGGGACATAGCGCCTGAGCGTCGCACCGATTCCGAAATGCATGGGGTCGCCGGTTGCGAGGATGGTGACCGGCGTGCCGCGCAGCCGCATCACTTCGCTGAGCGTCTCGCGGAAGCCGGCGCTCCAGGTCAGAATGCGTTTCAGGCCCGGCAGATGCGCGCCTTCCAGCACGCTGTCCAGCCGCTCGCCCAGCACGATGGTCTCCGTCTGCCACAGCAGCGCCTGCGCCTGCGGCGTCAGGCTGGCAAGCCCGTTGTCGCCAATGCCGATGATGGTGAGCCAGGGCGTCGTTTCGGCCGTTCTGTCAGTCATTGGCGCCGAGCCCCCCGGCCAGTGCGTTGACGGCGGCGGACGCCATGGCCGAGCCCCCTCGCCGGCCGCGAACGGCGATGAAAGGAATGCCGCGACCGTCGGCGATCAGTGCCTCCTTGCTTTCGGCGGCACCGACGAAACCGACCGGCAAGCCGAGGATCAGTGCCGGCTTCGGCGCACCGGCGTCGAGCCGCTCAAGCAGGCGGAACAGCGCGGTCGGCGCATTGCCGATGGCGACGACCGCGCCGGCCAGATGTTCGTCCCACAGATCGACCTGGGCGGCGGAACGGGTATTGCCGATCGCCTCGGCCTTCGGGCGCACGCGCGGATCGTTGAGCAGGCAGATCACCTCGTTCTCCGCCGGCAGCAGGCGGCGGATGATGCCGTGGCGGACCATTTCGACATCGCAGAGCACGGGCGCGCCTTTGGCAAGCGCCGCCGCTCCGGCTTCGAAGGCGCCGGCGGAAAAGGCGATGTCATCGGTCAGATCGGTCATGCCGCAGGCATGGATCAGGCGGATCGCCAGCGTTTCCATGCCGCCGGAAAACCGCGCCAGATCCGCTTCCGCGCGGATCGTCTCGAAGGACTGGCGATAGATCTCGGCGGGATCGCGGATGTAGTCGAGGATCGTCATGAAACCGCCCCTCATCCGGCTGCCGCCACCTTCTCCCCGCTCGCGGGGAGAAGGGATGTGTGGCACCGCCCAGGCCCCGTCCTCCTTCTCCCCGTCAGGACGGGGAGAAGGTCCCGGCAGGGGGATGAGGGGCCGATGCCCGCCAGCGATCGTGCCGCCTGCCCCATCACTTCTTCTTCTGCATCGATTTCGGGCCGAGCGGATGGTCGGCATGCGGGTACGGGGCGTGATGGTGGTCGTGGTGGCCATGGTCGTGCGAGTGGCCGCCGGCATGATCGTGGTCATGCCCGTGACTGTGACCATGGTCGTGGTCATGGTCATGTCCGTGCGCATGGGCGTGATCGTCATGTTCATGGGCATGGCCATGGTCGTGATGGTGGTCGTCGTGGCCGTGCTCGTGACCGTGGTGATGGCCGCAGCCGCAGTTCGGGCCGTGTTCGTGGACATGCGGCTTGCCGCTCGAGGGTGCACTCATCACGGCCTCGAGTTCGGCGTCGGGGGCCGCGTTCATCAGGTGGCCATACTTGCCGCCGAGCGTGGTCGAGGGTGCGTAGTCGAAGGCCGGCTCGAGGTCGTTCGGCTCGGCATGGGAATGAACGGGTGTCCAGGGCAAGCCGTGCTCCTTGCAGAAATCGGGGTCGCGGCAGGAGGCGTCGCAATCGCCCTTGCACGGACAGTTTTCCAGGCCGCCGCCAATGCCTTCGACATGGTGGTGATGGCTCTCCTGCGGCTGGCCGATATCGGCCTCGAAGCCCAGCACCTGCTCGCGGTACTTGCACATCTGGCAGTTCATTACCGCCGCGCCCTCGAGGATTTCCTTGACCCGGTCCTGGAAGGCGTCGAGCACCAGCGGATGGTCGTTGAGATAGCTCGCCTTGACGAACTGGATCTCCGGGTGACGCGCCGCCACTTCGTCGGTGTAGGAATAGATGCGCTTCACCAGGACGCCGGTGAAGAGGAAATACGGGAAGACGATGATGCGCTTGTAGCCGAGCTTGGCCGCATGGGTGAGCCCTGGCTCGACCAGCGGGAAGGTGACGCCCGAATAGCAGGTCTCGCCCCAGCCGAAGCCCATGCCTTCCCAGAGCATGCGCATGACCTTGTTGGCGTTGGAGTTGGCGTCCGGATCGGACGAGCCGCGGCCGACGACCATGAGCAGTGTGTCGTGCTTGTCGACGAAGCCGAGTTCGGCATTGGCGGCATCGACCGCCTGCTGGATGCGATCGCCGGCGGCGCGGATCATCTTCAGGTCGATGCCGAGTTCGCGGCCGTAATTGATGACCATGCCCGGGTTCTGCGCCTGGTAGGTGTTGAGCACCGAGGGAATGTCGTTCTTGGCGTGGCCGGCGGCAAAGAGCATGCCCGGCACGGCGAGCACGCGGGTCACCCCTTCGGCGCGCAACTTGTCGAGACCGGCCGAGATCACCGGATTGCAGAATTCGAGATAACCGTATTCCACCGGCATGTCGGGGTTTCTGGCCCGCAGCGCCTCGGCGATGATCGCGAATTCGCGCGCCGCGTTCTGGTTGCGGCTGCCATGGCCGCAGACCATGATTCCGAGTTTTTCCGACATGAATAGGCCTCCTGCTTCGTTTTCCTCATGTACGAAGCGCCGGAGCCCGTCACCTGACGGAGGACTCCATGGCCTTTACGGACAGCTCCGGAATTGGCCCCCTGCTTGGGTCGGCCGCACCGGACTATTTCCAGCCTGTCGAACAGGCGCCGTCGCACATGACAAGAACTTTAGCCAGTCGGCCCCATCAGGTCAAACCTGTTTGCGCCATTCTATGGGCCATCCGCGTTCGGACCAGGGCGACCGATCGCCGGATCGGACGGAGGCGTTATTTGTGGCCCTATGGAACAAATGCCCTTCCCCGGCATTTCATCAGGTCGTCCTGAGCCCAGGGCCACGCATTTGGAGCACCAAAACATGTATCTGAGCCGCCCCACCCAGGCCATTTTCGTCATCGCGGTTCTGCTGGCCATCGCGGCCCTGTTGATCTTCCTCAACATCCTGCCGTTCGCGGCCATCCCCTCGTTCTGGATCATGACGGCCGCCTTCGTGCTGCTGCTGCTCGGCAATCTCGTCAAGGGCATGTGAACCCGACCTGCCGGGAGTTCGGCCCCTCCTCCGCTGGCAGGCAGGGGCGGCTCAAGGCGACGTGCCTTTGAAACGAAAGCACGTGCGATCGGGCTTTTTGTGCCGTCCGGTTTGTGCGATAGGGGCAGACGGGCGAAGTGATCCGCCTGCCGTTTTTCTCCGTGCGGACCCTTGCCTTGCCCGAAATCCTGTTCTCCACGCTGCTCTTGCTGTTCGTCGCTGCCTTCCTGGCCGGCTTCGTCGATTCGATCGCCGGCGGCGGCGGGCTGATCACCATTCCGGCCATGCTGATTGCCGGCATCCCGCCGCTCCAGACGCTCGGCACCAACAAGCTGCAGTCGATGTTCGGCGCCGCCTCGGCGACGATCGCCTATGCCCGCAAGGGCCATGTGGATCTCAGGAGCCAGCTGCCGATGGCGGCGATGTCCGGCCTTGGCGGCGCGGTCGGCGCGATGCTTGCGACCGTCGTTCCCGGCGATGTGCTCCGCGCGCTCATGCCCTTCCTTCTGGTGGCGATCGCGCTCTATTTTGCCCTGAAACCCAACCTCTCGGACGTCGACCGCCACCAGCGCATGACGCCCTTCCTCTTCGGCCTGAGCTTCGTGCCGCTGATCGGCTTCTACGACGGCGTGTTCGGCCCCGGCACCGGGTCCTTCTTCATGCTGGCTTTCGTCTCGCTTGCCGGCTTCGGCATGCTGAAGGCCACCGCCCACACCAAGCTCCTCAACCTCTCCTCCAATCTCGGCGCCTTCCTCGTCTTCCTGGCAAGCGGCGTGGTGCTGTGGAAGGTCGGGCTGCTGATGGGCCTCGGCCAGTTTCTCGGGGCCCAGGCGGGCTCGAAGCTCGCCATGAAGAACGGCGCCAGACTGATCAAGCCGCTGCTGATCGTCACCTGCGTGGCGCTCGCCACGAAGCTGCTGATGGACCCGACCAATCCGGTGCGGGTCTGGGCGGGGTTCTGAGGCGCCGCGAGACAATTGGCCTTCGATTACCTCCGAGGTAATTGATGCTATGACGCTCCTTGCCGATGATCGGGCTGCCTGGACGAACCGGGCACCCACAAGGAGCAAATCATGGACACTGCAAACACCATCGCCGAACGCTATATCGCCGTCTGGAACGAAACCGACGCGGCCCGGCGCCGTACGCTGATCGCGGAAAGCTGGCTCGAAGGCGCGACCTATGTCGATCCGCTGATGGCCGGAAAAGGGCATGCGGAGATCGACGGACTGGTCAGTGCCGTCCAGGCCCGCTTCCCCGGCTTCCGCTTCGCCCTGCTTGCGGCCGACGGCTATGGCGACCGCCTGCGCTTTTCCTGGAAGCTCGGCCCGGCCGACAATGACGATATGATCAAGGGAACCGACTTTGCCGTGGTCGAGGACGGTCGGCTGAGAGAAGTCAACGGCTTCCTCGACAAGGTTCCGTCCGCCGCATGAGCGCCCGGAACCTCGGCGACATCCTGCGCGAATGGCGGCGACGCCGCCATTTGAGCCAGCTCGACCTGGCGCTTGACGCCGAAATCTCGCAGCGGCACCTGAGCTTCATCGAAAGCGGGCGTGCGGCACCCAGCCGCGACCTGCTGCTGCATCTGACGGAACGGCTGGGCGTACCGCTGCGCGAACGCAATCCGATTCTGATCGCCGCCGGCTATGCGCCGGTCTTCGCTCAGAGATCGCTGGACGATCCGGCCCTTGTGGCCGCCCGGCAAGCCATCGACCTAATTCTCAAGGGGCACGAGCCTTTCCCGGCGCTCGCCGTGGACCGCCACTGGACGCTGGTCTCCGCCAACGCGGCCCTTGGCCCCCTGCTTGCCGGCGTCAAGGACGAAAGGCTGCTTGCGACGCCGGTTAACGTGCTTCGCCTCAGCCTTCACCCCGATGGCCTCGCCCGCCGGATCGTCAACTTTGCCGAATGGCGCAACCATCTGCTGGAGCGGTTGCAGCAGCAGATCGCCGCCAGCGGCGACCCGGTGCTGCGCGCGCTTCTGGACGAGCTCATCGCCTTGCCGGTACCGCCAACGACGCGGCGGGCAATGGCGAGCATCCCGCGCGATCTCGGCGACATCGCCGTACCGCTGGAGATCGAGACCGAGGCCGGCGTGCTTTCGTTCCTGTCGATGACGACGGTGTTCGGCACGCCGCTCGACATCACGCTATCGGAACTGGCGATCGAATCCTTTTTTCCCGCCAATGCGGAGACGGCGGCAATCCTGAAGGCGATGCACCGTCCGCCCGGCGAGGGGAGCTAGAGCCTCCCGGCCTAGAACTCCACCCCGATCTGCGCCTTGATGCCGGAGCGGAACGGGTGCTTGACCAGTTCCATCTCGGTCACCAGGTCGCCGATCTCGATCAGTTCGTCCTTGGCATTGCGGCCGGTCAGCACGACATGCGTCATTTCCGGCTTCTCGCTCTCCAGGAATTCGACCACGTCGGCGATGTCGATGTAGTCATAGCGGATGGCGATGTTGATCTCGTCGAGCAGGACCATGGAGTTGGCCGGATCGCGGATCAGTTCCTTGGCCTTTTCCCAGGCGGCCTTCGCCATGGCGATGTCACGCGCCTTGTCCTGGGTTTCCCAGGTGAAGCCCTCGCCCATGGTGTGGAATTCGCACAGGTCGGAAAAGTGCTTGAGGATCAGGTCGCGCTCGCCGGTCGACATGGCGCCCTTGATGAACTGCACGACCGCGCATTTCCGGCCGTGGGCGATATGGCGGAAGATCATGCCGAAGGCGGCCGAGGACTTGCCCTTGCCCTTGCCGGTGTGGACGATGATCAGCCCCTTCTCGCCGGTCTTGGTCGCCATGATCTTCTCACGCGCGGCCTTCTTCTTCGCCATCTTCTCCGCGTGGCGGGCGAGATCGGCTTCGGATGAAGCGCCGGGAAGCTCGTCAGTCATGGTGTCATCCTCCTATTGTCGTTTCAGGCACGACCTGCGCGAGCCGCGAAAGGTCGAACATCGCCGAATTGCTGCGCGGCGTCCACAACCCCCGGTCGATCGCCTCGATCAGCCGTTCGGACATTTCCCTGAGCGCCGCCGGGTTCTTCTCCGCCATGAAATCGCGCACGCGTTCGTCCAGCACGAAGGCCTGGTAGACCGCCTCGAAATGGTGGTCGCGCACGGCACCGGTGGTGGCGGAAAAGGCGAACATGTAGTCGACGGTCGCGGCGATCTCGAAGGCGCCCTTGTAGCCGTGGCGCATCACGCCGTCGATCCACTTCGGGTTGACGACGCGGGCGCGCACGACGCGGCCGATCTCTTCTTCCAGTGTGCGGATCACCGGCCTTTCCGGACGCGAATGGTCGTTGTGGTAGACGGTCGGGCGCGCACCTGCGACATGCTCGATCGCCGCCGTCATGCCGCCTTCGAACTGGTAGTAGTCGTCGCTGTCGAGCAGATCGTGCTCGCGATTGTCCTGGTTCTGCACGACCGCCTGCACCGTGCGCAGCCGTTCCTCGAACAGGCCGCGCTCGGCCTTGCCGTCTTCGCCGGCGCCATAGGCATAGCCGCCCCAGACGAGATAGGCTTCGGCGAGATCGCCGCGCCGCTCCCAGCCCTTTTCGTCGATCAGCGCCTGGAGGCCTGCGCCATAGGCGCCGGGCTTGGAACCGAAGACGCGGTAGCCGGCGCGGCGGGCGGCCGCCTTCTCATCCAGTCCGTCGGCGACCAGCCGCGCGGTCTCCACCCGCACTCGGGCGGCGATCGGATTGTCGCCCTCGCCCTCGTCGAGGCCTGCCACGGCCCGCACCGCCTTGTCGTAGAGCGCGATCTGTTCCGGGAAGGCGTCGCGGAAGAAGCCGGAAATGCGCAGCGTCACGTCGACGCGCGGGCGGCCGAGGATGGCCTGCGGCAGGATTTCGAAGCCGGTGACGCGGCGCGAGGCCATGTCCCACAGCGGCTTCACCCCGATCAGCGCCAGCGCCTGGGCGATGTCGTCGCCGCCGGTGCGCATGTTGGACGTGCCCCAGGCGGTGAGACCGAAAGAAGTCGGCCACTCGCCATGGTCCTGGACATAGCGTGCGATCAGGAGTTCTGCCGACTTCTTGCCGAGTTCGTAGGCGGCCGGTGTCGGCACCGCACGGCTGTCGACGGAATAGAAGTTGCGACCGGTGGGCAGAACGTCGGGGCGGCCACGCGTCGGCGCGCCGGAGGGACCGGGGGTCACGAAGCGCCCGGCAAGGCCGGCGAGCAGGCCCGCGATCTCGGCCGGACCGGAGCGGATGATCGACGGCTTGAGGCGGGTTTCGATTTCGTCGAGCACGGCGCGGGTGGCGAGCCAGTCTTCGGGGCAGGACGCGGTGCCGTCCACCAGCTTGGCGGCCAGAATTTCGATGCGCTCGACGGTGTCGCCCCTGGTGCGCCACGGGGCGTCGGTCAGATCGGCGAGGATGGCCGGTTTCGGACCGGTCCAGGGGTCGGACATGATGCAGTCGAGGGGGTCGAATATGTCGACCTTGAACGAAAACTCCCCCTCTGGCCTGCCGGCCATCTCCCCCACAAGGGGGGAGAACACCCGTGGCTCGCTTTGGCGTTCAACGGCAGCGTCAGGCGCAAGTGGAAGCCCCTCCCCCTTGTGGGGAGGGGTTGGGGAGGGGGCTTCTTTCGCAAAGACATCCGCCGCAATCGCCCGCTGCAGGCTCTGGTCACCACCCTCGCCCAGGGCCCTCGGCACGCGGGCCAGCGCCACGGTGAGGTCGGTCAGCAATCTCCCCTCCGGCGCAAGGCCGAAGATGTGCAGGCCGTCGCGGATCTGCATTTCCTTGAGGTCGCAGAGATAGGCGTCGAGCTTTTCGAGCGCGCTTTCCTCCGCTTCGTCGCGGACAATGCCGGCGTCCTGGTCGAGGCCAATGTCGGCGACGAGGTCGAGGATCTGCTTCTTCAGCAGCTTCAGGCGGCGCGGATCGCCGCCGGCGGCCTCGTAATATTCGTCGACCAGCGCCTCCAGGTCCTTCAGCGGCCCGTAGCTTTCGGCGCGGGTGAGCGGCGGGGTCAGGTGGTCGATGATGACGGCGGAGGTGCGGCGCTTGGCCTGGGTGCCCTCGCCCGGGTCATTGACGATGAAGGGGTAGAGATGCGGCAGCGGGCCGAAGACGGCTTCCGGGTAGCAGGTTTCCGACAGCGCCAGCGCCTTGCCCGGCAACCATTCCAGGTTGCCGTGCTTGCCCATGTGGATCACCGCATGGGTGTCGAATTGCCGGCGCAGATAAGCGTAGAAGGCGAGATAGCCGTGCGGCGGCACGAGGTCCGGCGAATGATAGGTTTCCTTCGGATCGATATTGTAGCCGCGCGCCGGCTGGATGCCGACGACGACATTGCCGAGGCGCGACAGCGGCAGGGCAAACCGGCCGTCGAGGAAGAAGGGATCCGTCTCCGGCGCGCCCCAGCGCGCGGTGACGTCTCGCTGAACCTTTTCCGGAAGACTTTCGAAGAAGCTTATGTAATCGCTTGCAGACATGACTTCGCGAATCTCGCGCCCGTCGGTCGCCGCATTGGTCGGGCCGGCCATCAGATGGGTCATCAGCGCATCGCCGTCGGCGGGCAGCGTGTCAAGCGCGTAGCCTTCGGCGGCCATGGCGCGCAGGACTTCGACGGTGCCGGCCGGCGTGTCGAGGCCGACGCCATTGCCGAGGCGGCCGTCGCGATTCGGATAGTTGGCCATGATGAGCGCCACCCGCCGCTGGGAGGCCGGGGTCACCCTGAGCCGGGTCCAGTTGGCGGCCAGTCTCGCGACGAAACCGGCGCGGCCGGCATCGGGTTCGTGGGAGACGATATTGGTCTCGACGCGGGCATCAAAGCGCGCGGCGGCCTTGAAGGACACGGCACGCGTCATCACCCGGCCATCGACCTCCGGCAGTGCCACGCTCATGGCGAGATCGCGTGCCGTGAGCCCTTGCGACGAGGCCTCCCAGGCCTCCCGCGTGGAGGATGAGAACAGCGCCTGCAGAACGACTGCGCCGCCCTCGTCCAGCACGGTCGAAACCCGCTCGGCACCCGGCGCCGAGACGGCAAAGCCGGTGGCGTTGATGACGACGGCGGGCGGCGCCTCGGCGAAGATCGAGCGCAGCGTCTCGACCGAGACGGCATCCTTCAGGCTGGAGACGAAGACCGGCAGCGCGGCGAGCCCTTGCGTCTTCAAGGCGTCGATCAGCGCCTCGACCGGTCTGGTCTCGCCGCTTTGCACCAGGGCGCGGTAGAAGCAGATGGCGGCGACGGGCGGCGGCGCGCGTTCACCCCCCTCTGGCCTGCCGGCCATCTCCCCCTCAAGGGGGGAGATCGGACGCCGTGACCGCGCCGGACCACCTCCAGAGTGGGAATTCACGGAAAAGGACTCCGAAAGCACGGTACCAGATGAAGCCGAGGACGCCTGCAGCGAGTCAATCTCCCCCCTTGAGGGGGAGATGGCCGGCAGGCCAGAGGGGGGTATCACCGCACCCGGCGACACAGAGCCAGAATACACCTTCTCCCCGTTCGACGGGGAGAAGGTGTCGGCAGGCGGATGAGGGGCGATCGCCGAAGCCTGCTTCCATTCACCGACACCGATGACACCCCTGCCCGGCCACCAGATGCCGGCTTTCAGCAGCGGAGCGGCAGGTGCGGGTTTCTCGCCGTGACCGATCAGGGCGCAGGCATAGTCGACGAAGGCCCGTGCATTGGCGTCGCCGCCCTCGATCAGATAGGCCCAGAGCGCGGACAGGTCCTCGGCCGGCAGGGTCGAGAATTCGGCGAGCCCTTCGTCCCGCTTGTCGTCGCCGGGCAGCACGGCAATGGCCGCGCCTGTGCGGCGGGCCGCGGCATGCAGCGCCTCCAGCACGTAGTGGAAATAGCTGGCGCCGCCGAGCGCCCGGACGACGATCAGCTTCGCATGCCGCGCGGTGCGCTCGACATAGGTGTCGACGGACATCGGGTGCTTGAGGCTCATCAGGCTGGCAAGCCGGAAACTCGGGCCCTCGGCACGGGAGGCCACGGCCGCGGCAATCGCGGCAAGCTCCGTGTCGGCCGCCGAGAGGAAGAGGATGTCGCCCGGCGTCTGGCCGAGATCGACGGCCTCTTCACCGTCGGCGATCGAGCCTTTCTGGGCTAGGAGAAGATGCATGCGCGCACGGCATGGGAACCATGCCCCTCATTCCTGCCCTGGAGCGTGGCGGGTACCCCCCTCTGGCCTGCCGGGCATCTCCCCCTCAAGGGGGGAGATTGGAAGATGGCAGCCGTCACCGAAGGTTCTATCGTCGAGTGAGCGCCCCAGGAATCGACAGATGCAGGAGGTTCGGCCACCGTCGCTGCGGGCAGCGCATGCCGATCTCCCCCCTTGAGGGGGAGATGGCCGGCAGGCCAGAGGGGGGTGAACCGCGCGCTCATACGCTCATCAAACCTCAAGCCGCCTTCTCGACGGCTTCGACCACCGCGCCGAAATCCCAGTCGTGCAGGCCGATGACGACAAAGCGGGTTTCGCGCTTTTCGCCGGAGGCCCAGGGGCGGTCGAAATAGGTGTCGATGCGGGAACCCACGGCCTGGATGACGAGGCGCATCGGCTTGCCCGGCACGTCGATGAAACCCTTGAGGCGCAAAACGTCATGGGCTTCGATCACGCTCTTCAGCTTGTCGACGAAGCCGGACGGATCGGCGATCGCGCCGAGCTTCATCACGAAGCTCTCGAATTCGTCGTGGTCGTGATGATGGTCATGGGCCTCGCCGCTTTCGTGCAGCGCTTCGTGCTCCAGTTCGTGGTGCGACTTGCGGTTCTCTATATCGTCCTCGGTGCCCGCCCCGATGCCGAGCAGGACGAGCGCCGGCACGTCGCCGTTCTTCGCCTCGATCAGCGCCGGCTTGCGGTGGATGCGCTCGGCCACTTCGGCACGCACCCTGGCGATGCCCTCGGCGTCGAGCAGGTCGGTCTTGTTGAGGATGATGAGGTCGGCACAGGTCAGCTGATCCTCGAACAGTTCTTCCAGCGGGCTGTCGTGGTCGAGGCCTTCGTCAGCCACGCGCGCCGCATCCACCTTGTCGTGATCGTCGGCAAAGCGGCCGGCGGCGACGGCGGCGCTGTCGACCACGGTGATGACACCGTCGACGGTGACGCGGGTGCGGATGTCCGGCCAGTTGAAGGCGGCGACCAACGGCTGGGGAAGAGCCAGGCCCGAGGTCTCGATGACGATGTGGTCGGGCTTCACGTCGCGCTCCAGCAGGCGCTGCATGGTCGGGATGAAATCATCGGCGACGGTGCAGCAGATGCAGCCATTGGTCAGCTCGATGATGTCGTCCTCGGTGCAGTTGTCGGCGCCACAGCCCTTCAGCACGTCGCCGTCGACGCCGAGATCGCCGAACTCGTTGATGATCAGCGCGATCTTCTTGCCGCCGGCATTCATCAGCATGTTGCGGATGATGGTGGTCTTGCCGGCGCCGAGGAAGCCGGTGATGACGGTCGCGGGGATCTTCTGTTGCAGCATGTTCAACCCTTCATTTTCAGCGGCAAGCCGGCCGCGACAAAATAGACTTCCGCGGCACGCGCCGCGATCTGTTGATGGAGCCGTCCGGCATGGTCGCGGAATTCGCGCGCCATGCGATTTTCCGGCACGATGCCGAGCCCGACCTCGTTGGAGACCAGGATCACCCTCGCCTTCAGCTGCGGGAGAAATGCCGCCAGTTCGGCCGAGCGGACCGTCACGTCCTGGTTATCCAGCATCAGATTGGTGACCCAGAGCGTCAGGCAGTCGACCAGTACGACACGCGACGGATCGTCGATCCGCTTGAGCTGGCCGACCAGATCGACCGGCTCCTCATGGGTCGTCCAGCCATCGCCGCGATCGCTCCGGTGCCTGGCTATCCTGTCGCGCATTTCGTCGTCGAAGGCGCGACCGGTCGCGACATAATGGCGGTCAGCCGCGCAATCGAGGGCAAGACCTTCGGCAAAGCGCGACTTGCCCGAGCGGGCACCGCCGAGAACGAGAATCGAAGAGGATGGGCCAGCCATGGCTCAGCGCCCGCCGGCGAGAATGGGGGCAATGTCGGAGAGGCGTTTCTGCAGGCGAAAGCGCGGGCTAGAAAACGCAGGCGCTCGCCGACCACTCGCGGCGGAGCAGACTTCGCCGGACCGGATCGCACGATGTGCGCATTCACGGGATCCGGAGATCCCGATCTTCTTCAGTGTCGCCACGACAACCTCCGTGCTGGCAACAAGGGGAGCCTCCCCTTTGACAGGTGTGGGCTTGATGCCCGGTACGGTTGGCAGGTCTCCTGGCTCGCGGGTCGTGGTGCGAAAGACGCACCGGCGGATCTTCCTTGCCTTCCCGGAGGTGGATGCGGCGCGAAAGGGAGGACGATTCGTAGATGATAGAGGCGTCCGGCCCCGGCTGATCGCGCAGCCCTCCAGTGGCTTTTCCGGCTGAACCCTGCTTCGGACCGTTCGCACCCTGCGAACCGCCATCCGTCACCGAAGTCCCCGCCGGACGGAAGACCCTCGCCGCTCTACAGTCGCGGGGTCGGCTGCGATTGGCGGTCCCGGTCTGGATCCCCGCCGTCGCATTCCCTTTTGCTTCCCGGGCCGAAAATCGCCGGCCCGGAAACCATCCGTAGTCACTGGAATAGGTGGAAGCGCTATCCAAGTCAATCGAGCGCGCGAAACCGCTCAGGGCTTCGGCGCGGCGCAATCCTTGTCCTTGGCGGGATCGCAGGGAACGGTGGGGGCGGCGGCGCCGAGCTTGACGGCGCCGCTTGCGCCTTCCTCGATATTCGTCTCGATCGCCCCGGCAGGCGGCACGGCTGGCGCCGGAAGCACCGCCGCGGCGGGCTCGGCGGAGGTTACGGCCGCAGGCGCGACGACGGCCGGGGCCTCAGGCGCCAGAGCGGTCTTCAATCGGGTGGACTGGGTGCGCGGCGGCCGCACCAGCTTTCGCAGCGAGGGCGAGGCAAGCGAGAAGGCGAAGCGCACGCGGCTGGCGATTTCCTCGGCAAGGCTCTCTTCGGCCATCATCGGATCGTCGGTCGGATTGTTGACGAGGAAGCTGCCCTCCGCGACCGGTTCGCCGGTCTCGACCGAGGCGGCGGTGACGGTGAAGCGTGCCGTCTGCAGGTGGCGGCGCGCGTTGAAGCCATAGCCCAGCTTCTCGATCCGCACGAGGACGACCACCCGCTCGGCACCGGCCGGCGGCCGGGTCGCCGCGATCGCGGCCGACACCCGCCGGTCCACGCCGGCAATGATCCGGGTCGGAACGGTCGCATCGGCGATCACGGTGACGTCGCGCACATGATAGCTGAGCGGCCGGGTGATCGGCCGGCCGTGGATGAGGCTGCAGGAGGCCAGCGCACCGAGCAGGAACAGCGCGAGGCCAAGCTTGAGGAAGCGGGCGAACATGGGATACCCCGGACGGATGATTCTCTTCCGCCTGAGCGTCCCACCTTTATGGTTAGCGGACCGTTAATCCGCGGCGCGCAGCGCCTCGAGCATGGCCGCGGCGGCGGCGATTTCGGTTAAGCGCTTGGCGCGGCGCGCCTCCGCCTCCGCATCGACGCCCCAGTGTTCGTCGGTCCAGTCCTCGTCGAGATGGGCAAGCGCCCAGACCTCTTCGAGCGTGAGGTGGCGGTCGCGTAGCGCCAGCGTCAGCATGGCAGAGCCGGTGATGGTCGTCACCACGTGCAGGCAGGACAGGGCGAGCGGCGAGCGCTCAGCCTCAAGGGCTGCGGCGAAGGCGGCGACGGCCTCGGCCGGCTGCTCCTGGTGGATGACGCCCTCGACCAGGATGAAACGGGCGGAATGGGTTCCGGCGAGCCAGGACAGCACCGGATCCCAGCGCTCTTGCTGACGCTCGACCAGTTCCTGCGGGCCGTCGGCGCGGTAGCACAGGAGGTCGCTACCGCTGTAGCGCACGATGTCCTCGAACACCGCCTCGGCCTGGTCGGCCACGGCATCGATCGCGGTATTGGCCAGCCGCGTTGCCGGCATGGTCTCGGGATCGATGATCTCAACCTGGGCGCGCCATTCGTCGGCGACCAGTTCCGCAGCCGCGCGGGTCGGAAGCGCCAGGAGCCTCTTGCCCGGCGTTTTGACGGCGCGCCCGTCGAGCTTCACGGCAAAGGCGTCACCTTCCGGCTCGACCGTCACTTCCGTATAGAAGCGCTTGGCCTGCGGCTTCTTCATCTGGATCTGCGCACGGCGCACCGGATCGGCATCGCTCTGCTCGGGGACGAAGACGCTCAACTCGTCGCGCATCGGTAAACCTCAGTGTATGTAGTTCAGGATGTCCGCCGGGCGGTCGACCACCGCATCGGCACCGGCGGCCCACAATTGCTCGACGCTGGCATAACCCCAGGACACGCCGATCGCGGTCGCGCCGGCGGCCTTGGCCATCTGCATGTCGTAGACCGCATCACCGATGACCACGGTGTCGGCCGGCACGATGCCCGCCTGGTCGCAACACTCGGTGACCATGGCCGGGTGCGGCTTGGACGGGCAATCGTCAGCCGTGCGGGAAACGAAGAAATGGGAGGCGAAGCCGTGGGTTTCAAGCACCATGTCGAGACCGCGGCGCGACTTGCCGGTGACGGCGCCGATCAGCACGTCGTCGCGGACCGAAAGGGCCGCAATGAGTTCGGCGATGCCGGGGAAAAGCGGTTCCTGGAAACCGAGTTCGCCGCGGACGCCGAGGAAGATTTCCTTGTAGTGGGCCATCATCGCCACGGCTTCCGGGTCGGCATGCGGCTTTCCGTCGATGCGGGCAATCGCGATGTCGAGGGTCAGCCCGATGATCGCCTTGGTGGAAGCGACCGTGGGCTCGGCCTTGCCGAACTGACGGAAGGTCCGAACCATCACCTCGTGGATCAGGGCGACACTGTCCACCAGGGTACCGTCACAATCGAAAAGGACAAGCTTCATTCTGCCTCGCCGTCGCCGTCCGCCTGGTCGAAGCCCAGCAGGTTCCACGTCTGCACCATATGCGGCGAAAGCGGCGCGGTGACCTTCAAGCGTCCGCCATTCGGATGCGGGATGTCGATGCGGCGCGCATGCAGATGCAACCGCTTCTGGACGCCGCCGGGGAAATCCCAGTTGTGGTCGTCGATAAAATACTTCGGATCGCCGATGATCGGATGGCCGATATGCAGCGCATGGATGCGCAACTGGTGGGTACGGCCGGTATAGGGCTCCATTTCCAGCCAGGCGAGATTCTGCGCGGCGGTATCGATGACGCGGTAGTAGGATACGGCGTGATCGGCACCGTCCTCGCCGTGCCTGGCGACGCGCATCCGGTCGCCCTCGTCGGTCTGGTCCTTGACCAGCCAGGTGGAGATCTTGTCCTCGTGCTTGCGCGGCACGCCCTTGACCAGCGCCCAGTAGGTCTTGTGGGTATCGCGCTCGCGGAAGGCGGCCGTGAGCTTCTGGGCCGCACCGCGCGTGCGGGCAACGACCAGCACGCCGGAGGTGTCGCGGTCGAGCCGGTGCACCAGGCGGGGCTTCTCGCCCTTCTTGCTGGTCCAGGCCTCGAGCATCTTGTCGATATGGCGTGTCAGGCCCGAACCGCCCTGCACGGCAAGCCCGGCCGGCTTGTTGAGCACGAACACCTTCTCGTCCTCGTGCAAAAGCATGCGCGACAGAAGCTCGCCGTCCTCGGAATGCTTCAGGTCGTGCGAGCCGATCGGCCCTGCCTTGATCTTCAGGTCCACGTCCAGCGGCGGGATGCGTACCACCTGCCCCGGCTGCACGCGGGCGTCGGTCTTCACCCGGCCGCCATCGACACGCACCTGGCCGGAGCGCAGCAGCTTCTGCAACTGGCCGAAGCCGAGGCCCGGGAAATGCACCTTGAACCAACGGTCCAGACGCATGCCTGCCTCGTCAGCTTCCACGGTGATATGTTCGATGCCTGCCATAGCCAATCTTTCGGTCACTGCTGCGGAAAAGCCCGCAGATCTCGTCTTAAGCAGGGCTTTAGAGCATTTCGACCGAAGATGGAAACAGGAAAACCAGTCAGAGCAGCGAACGCATCAGACCGATGCCGGCGATCGCCGCGGCAATGGACGCACCGATGCTGAGCGCGAGGTAGGTTGCAGCGGCCAGGGAGGCACCCCGCTCGAACAGGGTGACGGCGTCGAGCGCGAAGGCGGAGAAGGTGGTGAAGCCACCGAGAAAGCCGGTGATCAGCAGAAGCCGCAATTCGGCGGAGGCACCGAAACGGGCGACGATCAGTTCGGCCAGAATGCCGATCGCGAACGAGCCGGCGACATTGACGGCGAGCGTGCCCCAGGGGAAGGACGGCCCCATCAACCGCAGCGCGCCGACGCCGACCAGATAGCGGCAAACCGAGCCGACGGCGCCCCCAAGGGCCACGAGCAGGATCTGGAGCATGCGACCTCACGTGCAGCCGAGGCTCTAAAGCCGGCAAGAGAGAAACCCGCCGATCAGGACCGGCGGGCGGTTTCGCTCAGGCCTTGGCGGCCGCGACGAATTCCTTGGTGAAGCTGTCGAGCGCCGCCCAGTCGGTGAATTCGTAGACCTGGTTGACGTCGGTCGGGGCACCTTCGCGCGCGGCGAGGCGTTTGGCCATCCAGCGCTTGAAGAAGTCGTATTCGGTGTAGCGGAGCGCGCCGGCGGCGTGGTGAACCATGCCCGGCGTCCAGCCCGTCTGCGCCATCAGCGCGTCGGGGAAGTGCATCGCTTCCTCGCGCTCTTCGGCGAATTCGCTGCGAATGAACAGCGACACCGAAACGAAGGCGCTCGGCACGGACTTCAGCCAGTCGCGCTCGCGCTCGACGAAGTCGACGAAGGGGGCCGGGTAACGGCCGGCATGGATCGGCGCGCAAAGGATCACGGCCTGCGGGTGATCGACGCCGTATTCCGCACCGGTCAGGACGTTGACCAGCACAGCGCGGTCCCCGCCCTTTTCGATCTGGGCGGCGACCGTCTCGGCGATCTTCTTGGACTGCCCCTCGATGCTCACATAACCCACGAGAATAATCATGCTTTCCTCCCCTCCTCCCACCCTTCGCCTGACCGGCGCCGGGGGCCTAAATGTTGTCTGTCAGAACAATTGCGAAGAACGCAAATTCAGCTGGAAAATGACAGATCGCACCGCAATTGCAAGCGGATCAGGGCCTTCCGAGGGCACCTGCACGCAAATAATTCATCCTTGAACAATCCGGATTTCGTCTCTTAAGGTTTTACTTAAATTGCACCTTTCGATTTAAAGAAGCGGAGACGCCGGTGGTGTAGGATCGCCTAATTGATAAACCAGTTGGTGAAGCCAATGACCCAGGTCGTAACAGTCTCGGCCACGACAGCCGCCTATGCGATGGAGAATTCGAAGCCGCCGCAGCGGACCTCGCGCAACGCCTTCGTCGAGGAGAGCACCCGCCTGCTTGCCGAGAAGGCGGCCAGCAGCGAGGACTTCCAGCTGAGGGCGCTCGTCAACATCGTCCAGCCGCCGGCGCTGGCCCTCTATTTCCTGACCGCCAGCCAGAAGCACCTGGTTCAGGCGAGCCTCAAGGACACACTTGAGGCCTACAAGAACTCGGCCGCCTGAGGCCAGATCGCACTTATCCTCCCGGATGCGCCAAGGGCCACGATCGAAATCTCGATCGTGGCCCTTCGACCTTGCGTGCAGAGTGACTTACTTGCCCTTGGCGGGACCGGTCGGCAGGACCAGTTCGACGGTGCCGGCCTTTTCGAAGGTCAGGGTCACCGGGACCTGGCCGCCTTCGACGAAGGGATCCTTCACATCCATGAACATCATGTGCAGACCGCCCGGCTTCAGCTCGACGGTGGTGCCGGCCGGAACCGGAATGCCGTCCTTCAGCTGACGCATCTTCATGACGTCGCCGACCATCGCCATTTCGTGAAGCTCGACGCGACCCGATGCCGGCGATTCGGCGGCGATCAGCACGTCGTCGGTTGCGCCCGTGTTTTTGATGGTGACGAAACCGCCGCCGACGGGCTGGCCCGGCAGCATGGCGCGGGTGAAGCCTGCGGTCAGTTCGAGGTCGCCGACCTTGGCGGTTTCCATCGTGCCCGGATTGGCGCCGGCCATGCCGGACCCGTCCATGGCGGCATGCATGGCGTGACCGTTGGCCTGGGCCATCATCTGGCCGTGCATCGCGCCGTGGCCCATCGGCATGTCATCGGCGGCGGCGGCGAGCTTCAGCAGCGGCGCCGGATGCTTGAGGGAATGCGGATCCACTCCGGGTGCGGCCACTTCGTCCCAGGCGACCTTGCCGTCCGTGCCGCACAGCTGCGTCGTGACGAAAGCGAGCGCGCCGCCGGCTTCGACGCCGCTGACCTTCCCGTTGATCGTGAAGGTATCGTAGTAGTCGTCGGGCAGGTCGCCGCCCTTCCAGCGGATCTCCACCGCACCGGACTTCACTGCCGTGCCGTGGTTGTCATAGGTCTTCTGGTAGTCGCCCTTGATGATCTCGAGTTCCCAGCCCGGCTTCGGCATCGGCTTTGCGAAGACGAAGCCTTCGGGCAGCTTGACCTGGACTTCATTGGTGGCCTTGCCGTCGCAGCCGTGCGGCACCTGCAGCACCGCGGCGACATAGGATTCCGGCGCGGCCGGCGCATTGGCGAAACTCGCATGGGCATGGGCCGAACCGGCGACAAGGGCGGCAACGGCTGTGGTGGCGAGAGCGGACATCATGGTGTTCATTGGTGGTCTCCTGTGCGGCCCTCCTCGAAGGAGGCTGCCGGCATGCGCCGGAAAACGGCGCCATTTCTATCGATGGTCGAAGGAAATCAGGAGATGACGGGAGGCGCACGCGAGCGCGGGCGCTCGATCGTCGGCACGTCCGGGCGTTCGGTGACGGTGACCGGATCGTTGGCGAGACCGGCGAACTGGCTGAGCAGCCAGGATTCGCCTGTCGGCGGCGGAAGAAGCGCGGTCGACGACAGCGCGCAGACTTCGCAATACTGGCGGACCAGCGGATGCTTGGTGGCCGTGTCGCCGATGCACATGTCGGCAAAGCTGCCGTCGGGCAGCTGCAGCGACACCGTCGCATAGGCGGCGGCCATGACCTGCGGCGGCTTGTGGGCGAAGGCCAGCGACAGAAGGGCGAATGCGCATAGAATGCGCAGCAGACCGCCCCTCATCAACCTTGCCTTCGACATTGCATCCCTCCGAACGAGACGATTCCTTAGCGGCTTTCCGCCGGGATTCAAAGTCCCCGTCTTGAATTGCGCCCCCTTGTCGCGGATTGTCGGCGGCACGTCTTTGATCCGCCGCAAACAGCAGCATTCCCGCCCCGCTCGGCTGCTCACCCGGACCAAAGACTGAAGCGGGAGCGACAAATATTTGTTCGCCGGCGACCTTTGCCTCTTGCCAAGCCACCACCCAGCCCGATAATTGCCGCATCCCTGCAGGGAGAAACCGGTTCACTCCGGTGCCGAAGGAGCAACCGCCCCGGAAACTCTCAGGCAAAAGGACCGCAGGGCGTCGACTGGAACTCTGGAGAGAAACCTTCCCGAAACGGAAGGGTGCGCCGAAGGGATAACAATCTCAGGCAAACGGACAGAGGGGGCTCATGACACCGGCACACCCGTGCCCAAGACCTTGAGCCGGCGCGCGAGCGCCCAGAACCGGAGGCGCCTTCTTGGACGAATCGGCCGAACTGCACAGAACTCCCCTCTTCGACCTTCACGTGGCGCTCGGCGCCCGCATGGTACCTTTCGCCGGATACGACATGCCCGTCCAGTATCCGGCCGGCGTGCTGAAGGAGCATCTCCACACCCGCGCCAAATGCGGCCTGTTCGACGTCTCGCATATGGGCCAGGTGGAACTGCGGGCAAGATCCGGCGCCTATGAGGACGCCGCGCTCGCGCTCGAAAGCCTGGTGCCGGTCGACATTCTCGGCCTGAAGGAAGGCCGTCAGCGCTACGGGTTCTTCACCGACGACAACGGCGGCATCCTCGACGACCTGATGTTCGCCAATCGCGGCGACCACCTGTTCGTCGTCGTCAATGCCGGCTGCAAGCAGGCCGACATCGCCCACATGCAGAAACATCTCTCCGATCGCGTCGACGTGACCTATCTGGAGGACCGGGCGCTTCTGGCCCTTCAGGGTCCACAGTCGCAGGTCGTGCTGTCGAGCCTCGGCGCCGACGTCGCCGCGATGAAGTTCATGGACGTGCGCGACGTGACGCTTGACGGCGTCGCCTGCATCGTCTCGCGCTCCGGCTATTCCGGCGAGGACGGATTTGAAATCTCGGTGCCGGCCGACAAGGCGGAAGCGGTCGCCAAGGCGCTGCTCGCCCATCCGGACTGCGAGCCGATCGGCCTTGGCGCGCGCGATTCGCTGCGTCTCGAGGCAGGTCTCTGCCTCTACGGCAACGACATCGACACCACGACCTCGCCGATCGAGGCCGGCCTTGAATGGGCGATCCAGAAGGCGCGCCGCAGCGGCGGCGCCCGCGCCGGCGGTTTTCCCGGCGCCGATCGCATCCTGTCCGAGCTGGAAAAGGGCACAAGCCGCCGCCGCGTCGGTCTCAAGCCCGAGGGCAAGGCGCCGGTGCGCGGCCATGCCAAGCTCTATGCGGATGCCGAGGGCAAGGCGGAACTGGGCGAAGTGACATCCGGCGGCTTCGGCCCGAGCGTCGAGGGGCCGGTTGCCATGGGCTATGTCGCCGCCAGCCACGCCGAACCCGGAACGCGGATCTATGCGGAAGTGCGCGGCAAATACCTGCCCGTCACCGTCACGGCGATGCCCTTCGTCACCCCGACCTACAAACGTTGACCCCATGACCGAGATTGCCCCTCATCCGGCTGCAGCCACCTTCTCCCCGTCCTGACGGGGAGAAGGACGCATGCCGCAAACGCCTGCCCGATCCCCTCTCCCCGCCTGCGGGGAGAGGGTCAGGGTGAGGGGCAAATCGCTCGCACCACACCAAGAGAGGAACATCACATGCTGAAATTCACCGCTGAACACGAATGGCTGAAGCTCGAGGGCGATGTCGCCACCGTCGGCATCACCACCCATGCCGCCGAACAGCTGGGCGACCTGGTCTTCGTCGAACTGCCGGAAGTCGGCGCGACCTTCGACAAGGGCGCGGACGCCGCGACCGTCGAATCGGTCAAGGCCGCCTCGGAGGTCTACTGCCCGCTCGACGGCGAGATCACCGAGATCAACCAGGCGATCGTCGACGACCCGTCGCTGGTCAATTCCGATCCGCAGGGCGCCGGCTGGTTCTTCAAGCTGAAGCTGAAGACGGTGGCCGATGCCGACGCCCTTCTCGATGAAGCCGCCTATAACGAGCTGATCGCATGAGCACGCCGACCGAATTCCAGTTCACCGACTACCAGCCCTACGATTTTGCCAATCGCCGGCATATCGGCCCCTCGCCGGCCGAAATGGACGAGATGCTGAAGGTCGTCGGCTACAAGAACCTCGACGCGCTGATCGATGCCACCGTACCCTCGTCGATCCGCCAGGCGGTTCCCCTCACCTGGGAGGCCGCCATGACCGAACGCGAGGCGCTCGACAAGCTGCGCGAGACCGCCAACAAGAACAAGGCGCTCGTCTCGCTGATCGGCCAGGGCTATTACGGCACGATCACGCCGCCGGTCATCCAGCGCAACATCCTGGAAAACCCTGCCTGGTACACGGCCTATACGCCCTACCAGCCGGAAATCAGCCAGGGCCGCCTCGAAGCGCTGCTCAACTACCAGACCATGGTCTGCGACCTGACCGGGCTCGACGTGGCCAATGCCTCGCTGCTCGACGAAGCCACGGCGGCGGCCGAGGCCATGGCGCTGGCCGAACGCGTGTCGAAGTCGAAGGCCAAGGCCTTCTTCGTCGACGAGGGCTGCCATCCGCAGACCATCGCCGTCATCCAGACCCGCGCCGAGCCGCTCGGCTGGCAGGTGATCGTCGGCAACCCGTTCACCGATCTCGACCCGGTCGACGTGTTCGGGGCGATCTTCCAGTATCCGGGCACGCACGGCCACATCCATGATTTCTCCGGCCTGATCGCACGCCTGCACCAGACCGGCGCGATCGCCGCGGTCGCCGCCGACATCCTGGCGCTGACGCTGCTGAAATCCCCCGGCGAGATGGGCGCCGACATCGCCATCGGCTCCACCCAGCGCTTCGGCGTTCCGGTCGGCTATGGCGGCCCGCACGCTGCCTATATGGCGGTCAAGGACGCCATCAAGCGCTCCATGCCCGGCCGTCTCGTCGGCGTCTCGGTCGATGCGCGCGGCAACCGCGCCTATCGCCTGTCGCTGCAGACCCGCGAACAGCATATCCGCCGCGAAAAGGCGACGTCGAACATCTGCACCGCGCAGGTGCTGCTGGCGGTCATGGCCTCGATGTATGCCGTCTTCCACGGCCCCAAGGGCATCAAGGCGATCGCCCAGCAGGTGCACCAGAAGGCCGTTCTGACCGCCAAGGGGCTGGAAAAGCTCGGTTACACGGTGGAGCCGGAAACCTTCTTCGACACCATCACCGTCGAAGTCGGCCACATGCAGGGCCTGATCCTGCGGGCAGCGGTCGCCGAAGGGGTCAACCTGCGCAAGATCGGCGAAACGCGGATCGGCATCAGCCTTGACGAACGCACCCGCCCGGCGACGCTGGAAGCCGTCTGGCGCGCCTTCGGCGGCAGCTTCGCCGTCGCAGATTTCGAGACCGGCTATCGCCTGCCCAAGGATCTGCTGCGCACCAGCGAATACCTGACGCATCCGATCTTCCACATGAACCGCGCCGAAAGCGAGATGACCCGCTATATCCGCCGGCTGTCCGACCGCGACCTCGCGCTCGACCGGGCGATGATCCCGCTCGGCTCCTGCACGATGAAGCTCAATGCGACCGCGGAAATGCTGCCGATCACCTGGCCGGAATTCTCCGAGATCCATCCCTTCGCGCCCGCCGACCAGGCACTCGGCTACAAGGAGATGATCGACGACCTGTCGGAGAAGCTCTGCTCGGTCACCGGCTATGACGCCATCTCCATGCAGCCGAACTCGGGCGCGCAAGGGGAATACGCGGGCCTGCTGACCATCCGCAACTACCACCTGTCGCGCGGCAACACGCACCGCACGATCTGCCTCATCCCGACCTCGGCGCACGGCACCAACCCGGCCTCCGCCCAGATGGCCGGCATGACGGTCGTGCCGGTCAAGGCCCGCGACAACGGCGACGTCGATCTCGACGATTTCCGCGCCAAGGCCGAGCAATATGCCGACACGCTGTCCTGCTGCATGGTCACCTACCCCTCGACGCATGGCGTGTTCGAGGAGACGGTGCGGGAGATCTGCGAGATCACCCACGCCCATGGCGGCCAGGTCTATCTCGACGGCGCCAACATGAACGCCATGGTCGGCCTTGCCCGTCCCGGCGACATCGGCTCCGACGTCTCCCATCTCAACCTGCACAAGACCTTCTGCATCCCGCATGGCGGCGGCGGTCCGGGCATGGGACCGATCGGCGTGAAGGCGCATCTGGCGGCCTTCCTGCCGGGTCACGTGGCGACCGACGGCCGCCCCGGCGCGGTGTCGGCGGCGCCCTATGGCTCGCCGTCGATCCTGCCGATCAGCTGGTCCTACTGCCTGATGATGGGCGGCGAAGGCCTGACGCAGGCGACCAAGGTGGCGATCCTCAACGCCAACTACATCGCAGCCCGGCTGACCGGCGCCTATCAGGTGCTCTACAAGTCCGAGGCCGGCCGCGTGGCGCATGAGTGCATCATCGACACCCGGCCGCTCGCCGAAAGCTCCGGCGTCACCGTCGACGACGTGGCCAAGCGCCTGATCGACTGCGGCTTCCATGCCCCGACCATGAGCTGGCCGGTTGCCGGCACGCTGATGATCGAGCCGACGGAATCGGAGACCAAGGCCGAGATCGACCGGTTCTGCGATGCCATGCTGGCGATCCGCGAGGAAGCCCGCGACATCGAGGAAGGCCGCATGGACAAGACCGACAACCCACTGAAGAACGCCCCGCACACGGTGGAGGACCTGGTCGGCGAGTGGACGCGTCCCTATACGCGCGAACAGGCCTGCTTCCCGCCCGGCGCGTTCCGGGTCGACAAGTACTGGTCCTCGGTCAACCGTGTCGACAATGTCTACGGCGACCGCAACCTGGTGTGCACCTGCCCGCCGATGAGCGAGTATGCCGAGGCGGCGGAATAAGCCGCTGAAAAAGCACCAAGAGAGCGCCGCCCTTGGCGGCGCTCTTCATGTATCGAGACGCGCCGAAAGACCCTGTGATGGAACGGAATGGGCCGACGCCCGTTTTCATCCTGTTCAACACAGGAGAACAGACATGCGCAAGACCCTTATCCTCGCCGGTGCAGCGGCACTCATGACGCTCACCGCGTCGGCCAACGCGCAGGAGACCGTCATCATCCGCCAGGACCCGGTCGTCACGCAGTCGACCGTCGTGGTGCCGGCACCGGTCCAGACCTATGTGATGCAGCGCGAAGTGCGCTCCGTGCCCTACGAGGGCGACGTCCTGATCGGCCGCGTGATCGAAGACCCGGTCGAACTCTACCCGGTGGACGGCTATGACAACTATTCCTACACCGTCGTCAACGAACGCCGCGTGATCGTCGATCCGCAGACCCGTCAGATCATCCAGATCGTCGAGTGACGGCTGTCAAAGACATCAATGACGAGACCCGGCGTCCTGCGCCGGGTTTTTTCCTCGTCGTGCACTGCAGACAAAGTCGACGTCCCGCATGCGGCTGTCTGCAATCTCGCCTTGTGCCGGAACGGATCACGGCCGCCGTTCGGTTCAACGCGTAAGGAACCATAGATCTTCAGCCTTCGCTTACGGGCTGTGCCTATGCTTCGACGCTGGAACTTCACAAGCGCCGGACGCGATCATGAGCCTTTCCGCCGTCATGAATATTTCGGTCTCGGGCATGCAGGCCCAGCAGACGCGTGCGACGGCCACGGCCAACAATATTGCCAATGCTATGACGCCGCGCTATGACCGACTGGAGACCGATTTCTCCACCGAAGGCGCCGGCGGCGTCAGGGCCTCCGTGTCGCCCTCGGGCGACGCCACCTTCGACGAGGGGTCGAACGTTGATCTGGCCCAGGAAATGGTGTCGCTGATCGAAAGCGAGATCGGCTTCAAGGCCAATGCTTCCGCGTTCGAGACCGGTGCCGATATGTGGGACGTGCTGTTGAGCATCAAGCGGGATTGATCGCGGAGGCAGGCTGGGGCTTCCCAGCCTGCAGTTCCTCCTCCTGCGAGCTGCAGACTGCCCCCGGCTCTACATCTTCTCCAGCACCAGCCGGTAGCGCGGCACCTGAAGCGCGTCGAAGCCGATGACGACGAGGTGCCCCTCCCCCTCCAATACCGTGTCGAGGGTGGCCGCTGCGTCCGATCGCAGCAAGGGCGCCGCATCGACCGGCACGGCCGCGAGTTCCTCGGCGATGCTGTCCCGGGTGATCCAGTTGCCCATGGTCTGCGGCGTCACGTCGAGCCAGGAGGCGATGCGCGGCAGCAGATCGACCAGGTCGGGCGCGTGGCTCTCGCGGGGATAGAAGATAGCCACCGCGTGCTTCAGGAAGTTGCCTTCCGGTTCGCTGCGGTAGAAACGCAGCGAATTCACATCCGGCCGATCGGCGATGGCGGCGATATCGGCAGGTCCGATCACAGTGACCTGCCGCGTTCCGAGATCACCAATTTTTTCCGCCGGCCGGCCCCACAAGCGCGCCTGCTTGGTGGGCGAGAGCGCACCGACATAATCGTACATGCCGACCGCCTCGCCGGTGCCGTCGAGATCGGCATGGGCGGCCTCCGGGTAGAGGCTGAAGGCGCCGTCGGTGTCGACGAAATAGTGCTCGTACCGTACCCTGACGAAATCCAGCATCAGCGCACGGGCCTGCGCCTTTTCCGCTGCCGGGGCCTTCTTCCACAGATAACGTGTGAGAAAGCGGAAGCCGCGATCCTTGGTCAGGATCCAGCGATGCAGTTCGTCGAGCCGCGTCGGGATGGGTTCGGCAAGCTGTTCGAGAGAAGACGCGAAGATCCGGTCGACGTATCGCAACGGGAATTGCGGAAGCAGGTCATTGCCGTCGTTGTCGACGAACATCTTGATGACCTTGCCGCTGTCGCCGACGTCGCCGCCACCCAATACCTTGCCGCTGGCCCGATCGAGCGGGCCCCACAGGCCGGTATCCGGATCCTGGTGGTCGTAGAACCACTGGTGAAAGGCAAGCTTCACATCGTCCCGGAAGCCGTAGATATGCAGCCGCTCGTCCTGTTCCATGAGGTCGCGCAGTTCGATCAGGCTGACATAGGGCGCCTTGAACCGCGCACCGATCCAGCCGACCGAACCGGCGTCGTCCATCATGCGTCTCAGCTTGGCCGGCGTGTCGATCTCGTCCAGGAACCGCAGCGGATACTTCAGGTGGAACGGCCGTCCCGCCTCCACCGAGAGCTCCTCGACGAGCTTGATCATGTTGGCGGTGACGCCGAAATAGCTGACCGGCGGGTCGCCCTCGATCGAATAGAAGGCGCCGGTGCGCGGATTCTGCAGGTTCAGATAGAAGTCCAGTTTCTCGTCGGCATTGGCGAATTGAGGGATCTTCACCAGTCCTTCGCGTGTCGACATCTTGCGGTGCATCGCGTCCAGCCGGGAAAGCGCCAGGCGGTAGCTTCCGTGGTCCAGATGATAGGCGATGCCGAGCATCTGGAACTCGAATTCGGAGAGATAATAGCCCTCGCTCTTAAGGCTCTCATTGGCCTTGAAGATGCCGTCGATCTTCGAGGCCGTCGAGGCCACGATCAGGCCGATGGCGATCACGGCTAATGCCGCCACGGATGCAATCGCATAGCCGATCTTCTTCCTCGTGCTCATGCCGCCCCCGCTGATGCTCCTCCGCCGCCCGGGCGTGCGGCGATTATGAAGCGCGTCGGAGCGGCCCCGCAATGTCAATCGTCAAGAGACGGACGAAGACGGGCCGTCGGCTGTAGGGTTCACGAGGCGAGCGCGGTAATCCCCAGGGCAATGGCGACAAGACCGAAGCCGATCAGCACGACGCCGGAGATGCGCGACACCCAGAGGGCAAAGCTTTCCGACAGGCGATGATGCAGCAGCGCCACCGTGCCGCTGAGAAAGATCCACCAGATCATCGATCCGGCAAAGACGCCGGCGACGAGGGCCGCAGCCGTCCAGCCGTCGCCCTCGGATGCCAGGCCCAGCCCGGCGAAGATCGCGGCGAAAGAGAGGATGGTGGCCGGGTTGGTGATGGTCAGCAGGAAGGTGGCGCCGGTGGTGCTCAAAAGGTCCCGCGCGCCAACCCTGGCCGCAGTCGCCGGCGGTTTCGGCTGAAAACTCTTCCAGCCGAGCCACAGCAGGAAGGCACCGCCAAAGAGTTGCAACGGCAAAGAGATCGTGTCGAGCAGAACGGCGAAGGCGGCAAAGCCGGCCGCGGCCATCAGCGCATAGGCGCCGTCGGCGAGCGCGGTGCCGAGACCGCCGGCGACGCCGGCCCAGAACCCGCGCTCCAGCGTGCGGGAAATGCACAGCGCGCCGATGGGCCCGAGCGGGGCGGCGATGGCGAGCCCGAGCAGGATGCCCTTGCCGAACAGGAAGACGCTCATCCTTCAGACCTCCGCCGGGGTGAAGCCGCGTTCGACGGCGGTCGACAGCGCGATCATGGTTTCGCTGCGGGCGAGGAAACGCCGCGCTTTCAGGTCTCCGAGGAACGCCTCGACGCCGGCGAGATCGGCCAGGCGCACCTTGAGCAGGTAGGACCAGCCTCCCGTAACGTGATGGCATTCCGCAACGGAAGGATGGGCCGCAACGAAAACCTTGAAGGCCTCCTCCCCGGTGTCGTAGTCGAGCCCGACCAGGACGAAGGCGGTGACGGAAAGGCCGAGTGCTGCGTGATCGGCATCGACGGTGAAGCGCTTGATTGCGCCCGAGGCGGTCAGCCGGCGGATGCGTTCATTGACGGCCGATGGAGACAGAGCCACGGCCTCGCCGATATCGGCAAGCGAGCGGCGGGCGTCTTCGGCGAGCAAGGCGGTGATTTTCTTGTCGATCGTGTCCATAGCCGCAGTATATGCGGCGCGCAGCGACTATTCAACATATTTTAATGCGCAGTTCCAGCCGGCCGCAAATCGTGCGGCATATCCGCCTAGTCGCAGCAAAACAAAAGGCCCGGTCGACAAACCGGGCCTTGTTCACTGACGGTCGTCCTGCGGATTGTTACCCGGCGACGGCGGCGTCTTCCTGCTTGCGGCGCGCCAGCTCGGCGAGGTCGGCGGCCTTCAGCTCGACCGATTCGCCACAGCCACAGGCCGAGGTCTGGTTGGGATTGGTGAAGGTGAAGCCCGAGCGTAGCGTGGTCGTCTCGAAATCCATCTGCGTGCCGAGCAGGTAAAGCACGGCCGAGGGCTCGACCCAGACGCTCGCGCCGTCGCGTTCGATCAGGTCGTCCCTGGGATTCGGCTCGGTCACCAGGTCGATGGTATATTCCATCCCGGCGCAGCCACCCTTCTTGATCCCGACGCGGATGCCCTTGGCGTCCGGTCCGGAGTTGCCGACGATCGCGCGGACGCGGGCGGCTGCCGCATCCGTCATGGTCATCACCTGAAAGCCCATTTCGTTCTCCTGTCACGACCGGGTTCAAGGCCCGGCGCTTCGAGTCATGCAAATGTAGTGGCCGTCTTGCCTTCTATCAATACCAGCCGATGGCGACCTGGGCTTCTTCCGACATGCGGTCCGGCGTCCACGGCGGATCGAAGGTCATTTCGACCTCGACGCCGGAGACACCTTCCACGGCGCTGACGGCGTTTTCGACCCAGCCCGGCATCTCGCCGGCCACCGGGCAGCCGGGCGCCGTCAGCGTCATCATGATCTTGACCATCCGGTCGTCATCGATGTCGATCTTGTAGATCAGCCCGAGTTCGAAGATGTCGGCCGGAATTTCCGGGTCGTAGACCGTCTTCAGCGCGGCGATGATGTCGTCGCTGAGGCGTGCCACTTCGTCGGCCGGAATGGCGGTATGGACGATCCCTTCACGGACGTCCGGCTTCTGTTCGCTTTCGTTCACGCTCATCGACGTTTCCTTACGCGAAAAAAGTGCGGGCATGGTCGAGCGCATCTGCGAGCGCATCGACTTCCGCACGGGTGTTGTAAAGACCGAAGGAGGCCCGGCAGGTCGAGGTGACCCCGAAACGGGCAAGCAACGGCTGGGCGCAATGGGTACCGGCGCGCACGGCGACGCCGCGACGGTCGATCAGCATCGACACGTCATGGGCGTGGATGCCGCCGAGCTCGAACGAGAAGATCGCCCCCTTGCCCGGCGCATTGCCGATGATCCGGAGCGAATTGATCGCCGAGAGCCGTTCATGGGCATAGGCGCGCAGGCTCTCCTCGTGGGCGGCGATCGCCTCGCGGCCGAGGCCCTCGATATAGTCGAGCGCATAGCCGAGGCCGATCGCCTGGACGATCGGCGGCGTGCCGGCTTCGAAACGGTGCGGCGGGTCGTTGTAGGTGACGGTGTCTTCGGTCACCTCGACGATCATCTCGCCGCCGCCCATGAAGGGCTGCATGGCCTTCAACCGGTCCATCTTACCATAGAGCACGCCGATGCCCGACGGGCCGTAGAGCTTGTGGCCGGTGATCGCATACCAGTCGCAATCCAGATCCTGGACATCGACCGGCATGTGGACCGCGCCCTGGGACCCGTCGACCATGACCGGAATGCCGCGTGCATGGGCGATGCGGCAGACGTCCTTGATCGGCACGACCGTGCCGAGCGCGTTGGACATATGCGTGATGGCGACAAGCTTGGTGCGCTCGGTCAGGCATTTCTCGAAGGCTTCGAGGTCGAAGGCGCCGTCATCGGTGACGGGCGCCCAGACGAGCTTCGCTCCCTTGCGTTCGCGCAGGAAATGCCAGGGCACGATGTTGGAATGATGCTCCATGATCGACAGGACGATCTCGTCGCCCTCGCCGATATGGTTCATGCCCCAGCCATAGGCGACCGTGTTGATCGCCTCGGTGGAGGACTTGGTGAAGACCAGTTCGTCAGTCGAGCCGGCATTCAGGAAACGGCGCACCTTTTCGCGCGCGCCTTCATAGGCATCCGTCGCGGCATTCGACAGGAAGTGCAGGCCGCGATGGACGTTGGCATATTCGTTGGAATAGGCGTGGCTGATGGCGTCGATCACCTGTCGCGGCTTCTGCGCCGAGGCGGCATTGTCGAGATAGACGAGCGGCTTGCCATAGACTTCGCGCGACAGGATCGGGAAGTCGCGGCGCACCGCCGCGACGTCATAACCGAGCTGTGCGGGGAGATGATCAGCCATGATTGTCCAGCCAGTCGGTGATGATCCCTTCCAGCGCCTCCACCAGCGCCTCGTCTTCCAGTTCCTCGACCACCTCCGCCACGAAGGCGTTGATCAGCAGGCCGCGCGCCTTCTTCTGCGGAATGCCGCGGGCCATCAGGTAGTAGAGATGGTTGTGGTCGATGTCGGTGACCGTCGCGCCATGGGCGCACTGCACGTCGTCGGCGAAGATCTCGAGTTCGGGCTTGACCGAAAACTCGCCGTCGTCCGACATCAGCAGCGTGTTGCAGGCCATGCGGGCATCGGTCTTCTGGGCGTCGGGCGCGACCCGGATCATGCCCTGGAACACACCCCTGGCGCGGTCGAACACGACGCTGCGGACGATTTCCGTCGACGTGGTGTTCGGCACGTCATGACCGAGCGTCATGGTCACGTCGGTATGGGTCTCGCCACCGAGCAGATTGACGGCGCGAAGCTTGAAGTCCGAGCCTTCGCCCGCCGTGCGCAGGTGCACTTCCTGGCGCACCAGCTTGCCGCCGGCATTGACGATGAACAGGCGGAACTGGGCATTGGCGCCGAGCTCGACCTTGATCTGGCCGAGATGCGTGTCGTCCAGGCCCTGCGTCTGCAGGATGATCCAGGTGATCTCCGCGCCGTCGTCGATCTTGAGATCGGCAACGCTGGAAACGAGCGCCGGCCCCGCCCCGTTCGACAGATGGCGCTCGATCACGACCGCGCGGCTGTCCTTGCCGAAGCGGCTGGGATAGCGGACATGTACGGGTCCGCTGGCGTGAACGCTCTGCAATTCGATCGGCGCGTCGATGCTGGCGCCGTCTTCGACGCGAAGTTCGATGCCGTCGCGCACGAAGCTGCCGTTCAGCCGGCCGATCGTGTCGTCGCCGTCACGGGCGAAAAGCCGGCCGGCGGCCGAACCGTCGGTCAGGCTGTCGCGATAGGCGGTTGCCTGGACGCCGTCCGGCATCGAGCCAAGCTCGGCCTTGCCCTGCACCAGGGACAGCACGGTGGCGGCAGCAACGATCGGCTCGACTGCCGTGGCGATTGCGGAGGGATCGAGGGCCGGAAAGCCGCGCATCAGCGCCTTGAGGTCGGTATAGTGCCAAGCCTCGATGCGGCGGGTCGGCAGGCCGGCCCGCTTCAGTTCGTCGAACAGGCGGTCACGGGCGACGAGCACGTCGCCATCGCCGGGCAGCCCGCCGATCTGGCTGGTATAGGCCTCGATCAACTGGGTTTCGGCAACCGTCAGCCGGTTGGCAGCTTGCAATGTCATCGTCGGAACTCCTTCCCGGCCGCTCAGGCCGCTTCGCCGATGATGTCGGCATAGCCGTTGGCTTCGAGTTCGAGCGCCAGGCTCTTGTCGCCGGTCTTGATGATCTGGCCCTTGTAGAGGACGTGGACGGTATCCGGGACGATGTAGTCGAGCAGGCGCTGGTAATGGGTGATGACGATCACGGCGCGATCCGGCGACTTCAGCGCATTGACGCCGTCGGCGACGATTCGCAGCGCGTCGATGTCGAGGCCGGAATCGGTCTCGTCGAGCACGCAAAGCTTCGGTTCCAGCAGCGCCATCTGCAGGATTTCGGCGCGCTTCTTCTCTCCGCCGGAAAAGCCGACATTGAGCGGACGCTTCAGCATGTCCATGTTGATCTGCAGTTCGCCGGCCGCTTCCTTGACGCGGCGGATGAAGTCCGGCGTCGTCAGTTCCGCTTCGCCGCGGGCCTTGCGCTGCTCGTTCATCGCCACCTTGAGGAACTGCATGGTAGCGACGCCGGGGATTTCGACCGGGTACTGGAAGGCAAGGAAGATGCCCTTGGCGGCGCGCTCGGCGGCGTCGAGTTCCAGAATGCTCTCGCCATTGTAGAGAATGTCGCCCTCGGTAACTTCATAGTCTTCGCGGCCCGACAGGATGTAGGACAGTGTCGACTTGCCCGAGCCGTTCGGGCCCATGATGGCCGCCACTTCACCGGCTTTCACGGTCAGGTTCAGGCCCCGGATGATCTCGGTGCCGTCCTCGGCGATGCGGGCATGGAGGTTTCTGATTTCGAGCATGTCTTTGTTCCTGTCCATCGGGCGGTTCAAGGGCCGCCTGTCGTTTCCTGTCGCGCCTGCCGGCGCCTCTTCATTCCGTCATCCTCGGGGTTGTCCCGAGGAGTCAACTTGTTGTCTCTACGCTGGCGGCAGGAAGGTCTGCGTCACTTCGATCAGCCCGCTGATGTTGCGGTTAAACTCGGGAAGGTCTTCCGCCGGCACCCAAAGTTCCTCATGCTCGCGTCCGCCGACGATCTTCCGGTCGAACCTCGCAGCATATTCGGCATTTACTTCGAACCGGGTCACGTAACCGTGCTTCGATCCGGTCTTCGTGTTCCAATCTCGCGCAATCTGGGCCGCATAGCCTTCGTTTGTAACCGGATAGAATATGGGCTGATCCGGCAAGCGAGGCGGAAAAGCTCTCCACCCGCTGGCCTCTATAAGTTCCAGTTCTTCCATACCAACCGGTCGAAAAAGGGTTACCGTATGTGCGGCGTCCATTACCCCACGCTCCCCTCGAGCGAGATGCCGATGAGCTTCTGCGCTTCGACAGCAAATTCCATCGGCAGTTCCTGGATGACTTCCCGGACGAAGCCGTTGACGATCAGCGCGATCGCCGCTTCCTGCGGAATGCCGCGCTGCAGGCAGTAGAACAGCTGATCCTCGGAGATCTTCGAGGTGGTCGCCTCGTGCTCGAACTGCGCCGTCGAGTTCTTCGCCTCGATATAGGGCACCGTATGCGCGCCGCACTTGTCGCCGATCAGGAGTGAGTCGCACTGGGTGAAGTTGCGGGCATTCTCCGCCTTGCGGTGGGCCGAGACCTGGCCGCGATAGGTGTTGTTGGAGAAGCCGGCGGAAATGCCCTTGGAGATGATGCGGCTCGAGGTGTTCTTGCCGAGATGGATCATCTTGGTGCCGCTGTCGATCTGCTGGTGGCCGTTCGACACGGCGATCGAGTAGAACTCGCCGCGCGAGCCGTCGCCGCGCAGGATGCAGGACGGGTATTTCCAGGTGATCGCCGAACCGGTCTCGACCTGGGTCCAGGAGATCTTGGAATTCTTGCCGCGGCAATCGCCCCGCTTGGTGACGAAGTTGTAGATGCCGCCCTTGCCTTCCTTGTCGCCCGGATACCAGTTCTGGACGGTGGAATACTTGATCTCGGCATCGTCCAGCGCCACCAGTTCGACCACGGCGGCGTGCAACTGGTTCTCGTCGCGCTGCGGCGCGGTGCAGCCCTCGAGATAGGAGACATAGGCTCCTTCCTCGGCGATGATCAGCGTGCGCTCGAACTGGCCGGTGTTCTTCTCGTTGATGCGGAAATAGGTCGACAGTTCCATCGGGCAGCGAACGCCCTTCGGCACGAAGACGAAGGAACCGTCGGTGAAGACCGCGGTATTGAGCGTCGCATAGTAGTTGTCGGTGACCGGCACGACCGAGCCGAGATATTTCTGCACCAGCTCGGGATGCTCGCGGATCGCCTCCGAGATCGACATGAAGATCACGCCGGCCTTCTTCAGCTCTTCCTTGAAGGTGGTGACGACCGAGACGCTATCGAACACGGCGTCGACTGCGATCTTGGAGGTCTGCACGCCTGCCAGTATCTCCTGCTCGCGCAGCGGAATGCCGAGCTTTTCGTAGACCTTCAGCAGCTCGGGATCGACCTCGTCGATCGAGGTCGGGCCGGTCGTGCTCTTCGGCGCAGCATAATAATAGAGGTCGTTGAAGTCGATCTTCGGATAATTGACGCGCGCCCAGGTCGGCTCTTCCATGGTGAGCCAACGCTTGTAGGCGTCGAGCCGCCAGGCAAGCATCCATTCCGGTTCGTTCTTCTTTGCGGAAATGAAGCGGATGATGTCTTCCGACAGGCCCTTGGGAGCCTTGTCGACTTCGATCATCGTCTCGAAACCGTATTTGTACTGGTCGACATCGATCTGGCGAACCTGATCGATCGTTTCCTGCACAGCAGCCATTCGCGTTCTCCAATCTTGCCGGATCAAAGGCCGGCAGCTTGTCAACGTTTTGAGCGGAAACCCGCCCCTATGTAGTCGCCAGAGGCGTGTTTTTCACCCTCGCGGCAAGGAGAAAATTGGTTTTTGACAATTTTTCCCGGTCTTTCATGCGGCCTCGCCGGAGATTTTCCGGCGCCCCGCGATTTTCGCAAAAATCTCGACCGTGCGGTCGATCTCGTCTCGTGTCGTCGCCGCCCCGAGCGAGATGCGCAAGGCCCCCGTCTTGGCGTCCTGGCCCATGGCGGTCAGCACATGGCTGGCGCCGAGCTTGCCGGACGAACAGGCGGCCCCCGCAGAAAGCGCAACCCCCTCCAGATCGAAGGCGATCTGGCCGGTTTCCGCCTTCAGACCCGGCAGGGTGAAGAAACTCGTATTGGCGACGCGCGCGATCCCCTCGCCATGAATGACGAGATCGGGCGCCGCGCTCCGCATGCCTTGTTCCAATCGGTCGCGCAAGGTGCCGATTGCCGCATTTCTCGCCTCGAGCCCGGCTCGTGCCCAGGCCGCAACCGCGCCGAAGCCGGCAATCGCCGCGACATTCTCGGTTCCGGCCCGATGGCCCTTTTCCTGGCCGCCGCCGCGGATCAGCGGCGCGGGCATCAGGGTTTCGCCACGGGCGATCAGAGCGCCGGCCCCCTTCGGACCACCCAGCTTGTGGGCGGACAGAATGAGGAAGTCGACACCGATCTCCTGCAGATCGAGCGGGATCCGCGCGGCCGCCTGTACCGCATCGACCAGCAGCAGGCCGCCATGCCTGTGTACGATCTGAGCGGCCTCCCGGATCGGCTGGATGATGCCGGTCTCGTTGTTGACCGCCATCACCGCCACCAGCGGCAGTCCCGTCGAGGCGTCATGGGCGGCAAGCAGCCGTTCCAGCGCCTCGAGATCCGTCAACCCGGCAGGGGTGACGGGAATCTCCCCGATCTGCCCGGGCGCGAATCGCCCGCCCTCGCGCACGGCCGGATGCTCGATGGCCGAAACATAGAGCCGGCCGACCGGCAAAGGCGCCTTGCCCATCCGGAAAGACGGCGTCAGCACCAGGTTGGCGGCCTCGGTGGCGCCGGCGGTGAAGACGACGTTCGCCGGCGTGGCGCCGACAAGGGCTGCGACTTCGCGGCGGGCCGTCTCGATGACCGCCCTCGCCGCGCGACCCTCTGCGTGCACGGAATTGGGGTTGCCCGTCAGAGCGAGCGCATCGACCATGACGGAGCGCGCCGCCTCCATCAGGGGGGCGGTGGCATTCCAGTCGAGATAGATGCGCTCCTTGGCCATATCGCGTCCGTGCCGCGCCCGCTGGCAACCAGCAAGCGCATTTTCCTTGAAATTTCCGTCGGGCTTGTCCTATGACACGTTCGACCTTGGATGGACAGCCGATCCAGTTTCGAACAATTCTAAACTGGGTTTTATGAAAGTTGACTGACTTCGTCAAGTCAGCTGGCAGGAATGCTTGTCCAGGAACCACAGAAATTTGCACGGACCGGAGACTCAATGCCCGAAGTGATTTTCAACGGCCCGGCGGGCCGCCTCGAAGGACGGTACCAGCCGTCCAAGGAGAAAAGCGCGCCGATCGCGATCATCCTGCATCCGCATCCTCAGTTCGGCGGCACGATGAACAACCAGATCGTCTACCAGCTCTTCTACATGTTCCAGAAGCGCGGCTTCACCACGCTGCGCTTCAACTTCCGCGGCATCGGTCGCAGCCAGGGCGAATTCGACCATGGCGCGGGCGAACTGTCGGATGCGGCTTCCGCGCTCGACTGGGTGCAGAGCCTGCATCCCGATTCGAAGAGCTGCTGGGTCGCCGGCTATAATTTCGGCGCCTGGATCGGCATGCAGCTTCTGATGCGCCGGCCGGAGATCGAGGGCTTCATCTCGATCGCACCGCAGCCCAACACCTATGACTTCTCCTTCCTCGCCCCTTGCCCGTCGTCCGGCCTGATCATTCACGGCGACGCCGACAAGGTCGCGCCGGAAAAGGACGTCCAGGGCCTGGTCGACAAGCTGAAGACGCAGAAGGGCATCCTGATCACCCAGAAGACGCTGCCCGGCGCCAACCACTTCTTCTCCGGCCAGACGGAAACGCTGATGGCCGAATGCGAGAACTATCTCGACCGTCGTCTCGAAGGCGAACTGGTCCCGGAACCGGCCGCCAAGCGCATCCGCTGAGCCTCGGTCATGCAAATCCAGTGAACGCCGGCCGAAAGGCCGGCGTTTTTTATTGCCCGGAATTTGCCTGTGGAGGAGCGGATCGACACAACCGGCGTTGACAAAACACGGCAAGATTGTTCTGACTTGAACAATAGCCACGAGACATTTCAACCCGACGTTATATCCACCCGAGATGCCTGACGCCCTTTCCTTCGATGCGATCGGCTTTGCCGGCGGCGGAAACCGCTGCTACTGGCAGAGCGGCTTCCATCTGGCGCTGAACCTGCGCTATCCGCAGCGACCATCCTATTATGTGGCGGTGTCAGCCGGCGCCTATCACTGCGCGATGAGCCTGGCCGGTGTCGGCGAGCGGGTGCGCAACGCGGCCTTCACCTTTGCCGAACGCAATATCCCGGATCTCGACTGGGCGGCGTTGAAGGAGCGCCGGTCGCCGCTGGTCGTCGGAGGCCTGTTCCGGCAGTTTCTTGCCGAGCAATTCGGCGAGGCGGAGCTTGCTGCCCTCAAAGCCGCGCCGCCGATGCTGATCCAGCTCGCGCGACCGCCGGAATGGATGCCGGGCGGGCTTGCTGCGCTCGGTTCGATCGCCGCCTACCAGATCGAGAAGCGCCTGACCGGTGGCGCCCATTCCAAGGCCGGCCGCTATCTCGGGCTGAAACCCGTGTGGATCTCGACCCACGAGCTTTTTTCCGCGGCCGATCTGGTCGACGCCATGATGGCCACCTCGTCGGTGCCGCCCTTCATGCCGGTCGGCCGCATCGCCGAGCGCGACCATCTCGACGGCGGCCTGGTCGACAATCCGCCGACGATCCGTCTTTCCGAGACGGAGGCGGCCGGCGGCCGGACGCTGCTTCTGACCACGCGCTACGGCCGGCTGCCGCCGGCTTCGCCCAACCGGGTCGTGGTCGGGCCGAGCGAGGACATCCGCGTCAACAAGTTCACGGTTTCGGATGCCGCCGGCCTCAGGCACGCGTTCGAAGTGGGACTGAGGGATGGCGCTGCCTTCGCCCGGACCATGCCGAGACTATTTGGCCGCTGATGGCGACGGCACGCTAGCGCGGGCAAGCACGCCGCCCGTCACCGCCGCCTTCACGCCCGTCGTGCCGGGGAAGGTGAGCGGCAGCCGCTTCAGCGAGCGCACGGCGAGATAGGCCCAGGCCTCCGCCTCCGTCGCGTCACCATCGAAACCGGCCTCTTCCGCCGTCAGCACGGTTGCGCCGCTGCGGGCAGCGATCTCCTTCAGGTCGGCCATGATGGTGCGGTTGAGCCGGCCGCCACCGCTGATGATGTAGGTCTGGGGCGGATGCGGCAGATGGCCGGCCGAGCGCAGGATGGCGGCGGCCGTCACATAGGCGAGCGTGCGTGCGCCGTCGTGCAGCCCGGCTTCGTCCGGCTCCGGCGGGCGAAAATCGTTGCGGTCGAGCGAGCGGCGCTGGTCGGTGGTGAAGAAGGGATGGTCGAGATAACGTTCGGCGAGCGGCATGAGAACCGAGCCTTCCGAAGCGATCATCCCGCCCTGATCGAAGGGCACGCCGGCATTGACCTCCACCCATTGGTCGATGAGCGTATTGCCCGGCCCGCTGTCGAAGGCGAGGATGCGGCCCTCGCCGTCCACATAGGTCAGGTTGGAAATGCCGCCGATATTGACGAAGCAGACAGGCCGGGCGGCGGCGCTCAGCGAGGCGGCGAGCGCGGCGTGGTAGGCGGGAACCAGCGGAGCGCCCTGCCCGCCATGGGCCATGTCGTTGGCCCGCATGTCGTAGACCACGTCGATGCCGGTCTCATGCGCCAGAAGCGCACCGTCGCCGATCTGCACCGTCAGCGCCTGGTCCGGGCGATGCAACAGCGTCTGGCCGTGGAAACCGATTACGGCGATCTCGCCCGCCGTAAGGCCATGGGTCTCGAGGAAGGTCTTGACCGCCGCCGCGTGGCGCAGTGTCAGCTCCCGTTCCAGTTCGCCGAGAGAACCGGGGCGCGCCGAGCGCACGGTCATCGTCCTTGCGTCTTCCAGGCCCTGCTTCAGCCGCTCCCGGAAGGCGGGGTCGTAGGGCACGGCGAGAAATGGCCCCCGTTCGACGACGCTTTCGCCGTCCGTCGTCAGCATGGCGACGTCCATCCCGTCCATCGAGGTGCCGCTCATCAGTCCGATCGCCCGAATCCTGTCGCTCAAAGCCGTTCTCCGCCGATTCGAATGAATGCCATCAGCGCTATTCATGGCTGAAACGGGTGCACAATTCAAAAAACAATGCTAAAGCGCCGGCGATTTCCCGTTTTCCATATCCAGAAAGCCTGAAGGTCATGACGAAGTACAAGTCCGATTTCCTCCGCACTATGCAAGAGCGCGGCTTCATTCATCAGATTTCCGATGAAAGCGGCCTCGACGACCTGCTCGCCAAGGAATGCGTGACGGCCTATATCGGCTTCGACCCGACGGCACCCAGCCTGCATGCCGGCTCGCTGATCCAGATCATGATGCTGCACTGGTTCCAGGAGACCGGCCACCGGCCGATCTCGCTGATGGGCGGCGGCACCGGCATGGTCGGCGATCCCTCCTTCAAGGAAGAGGCGCGCCAGTTGATGACCGTCGACACGATCGAGAGCAATATCGCCTCGATCAAGCGCGTCTTCGCCAACTACCTCGACTACGACAAGGGGCCGAAGGACGGCGCCCTGATGATCAACAATGCCGAGTGGCTGCGTTCGCTCAACTATCTCGAATTCCTGCGCGACGTCGGCCGGCACTTCTCGGTCAACCGCATGCTGTCCTTCGACAGCGTCAAGACGCGCCTCGACCGCGAGCAGTCGCTGTCCTTCCTCGAATTCAACTACATGATCCTGCAGGCCTACGACTTCGTCGAGCTGGCCAAGCGCTACGACTGCCGCCTGCAGATGGGCGGCTCCGACCAGTGGGGCAACATCATCAACGGCATCGACCTCGGCCACCGCATGGGCACGCAGCAGCTCTATGCCCTGACCTCGCCGCTTCTGACGACGTCGTCGGGTGCCAAGATGGGCAAGTCGGCGACCGGTGCGGTGTGGCTGAACTCCGAGATGCTGTCGGCCTACGACTTCTGGCAGTACTGGCGCAACACCGAGGATGCCGACGTGCCGCGCTTCCTCAAGCTCTACACGACGCTGCCGATGGACGAGATCGGCCGCCTGGCGGCGCTTGCCGGTTCCGAGATCAACGAAGTGAAGAAGATCCTGGCGACCGAGGTCACCGCCATCTTGCACGGCCGCGAAGCCGCCGAGCAGGCGGCCGAGACCGCCCGCAAGACCTTCGAGGAAGGCGGACTTTCGGACAACCTGCCGTCGGTCGAGGTTCCGGCCGCCGACCTAGAAGCCGGCATCGGCCTTCTGTCGCTGATCGTCCGCGCCGGTCTTGCCGCATCGAACGGCGAGGCCCGCCGTCACGTGCAGGGCGGCGCCGTGAAGATCAACGATGCCACTGTCAGCGACGAACGCCTGGCGATCGGCATGGCACAGATGACCGGGGACGGCGTGATCAAGCTTTCGCTCGGCAAGAAGAAGCACATCCTGGTGCGCGCCGTCTGACATGACATGCGCCGGGCGCCATCGCGCCCGGCCCTTTCCCCGGGATCAAACGGGGCCGCGCCGGTGCGGGCCGCAATCGTCGCCGAGAAAAAATCCTTTACCCGAAAAATATTTTTTGCGGCCTTTGCAGGCCATCGCCCGCTGCCGTCGCGGTTTCGCCGCCAGACCAAGCCCTGTCCGCGCCGGTCACCGCCGGCGTGCGCGTTATCGCCGTTCGCAAGCGCACCTGACAGATCACTGATGGACATCCCGAGAGAATGGACGATCTGTCATATGTTTCAGAATCTTAGCAGAAAAACGGCGCCCGCGCCTGGCAGGAAAACCGCGCCGATCCGGTAAAATTCGAGACAAATTTTCATCAAAACATGTTCAAATACAGTTTGAATTTTATACTTGTTTTATTCTTGTTTGTCGTTGCTTTGATTAGATTTAACATCTGTTTTTACTTCGCTATTTTGCGAGCAATCAAAACATCCATGCCATTGTCTCCTCAACACGGGGAGACAACCAATGACAACAAAAAGAACTCTGGGAATTGGACTCTTGACCATCGCAATGACCGGCGCCCTGGCGCTGCCGGCGATGGCGCTACCCGCTAACATGCGGGTCGTCGGCAAGGCAAATCCGCCGATCGGCCACTACGAATTCTGCAAAACCTATGGCGGCGAATGCGTCGCAGCTGCCGCCGACAGCGGTCCGGCGCTGCTCACGGAAACGAACTGGAAAGACCTGCTCGACGTCAACTACACGGTCAACAGCTCGATCACGCCGCTGACGGATCAGGACATCTACGGCGTCGAAGAGCGCTGGGCCTATCCGCGCACGGTCGGCGACTGCGAAGACTTCGCCCTGCTCAAGCGCAAGATGCTGATCGATCGCGGCTTTGCCGCCTCCGACCTCCTGCTCACCGTGGTGCTGCAGCCGAACGGCGAAGGACATGCCGTGCTGACGGTGCGCACCGACCATGGCGACTTCATTCTCGACAACATGCGCAACAAGGTCATGCTGTGGTCCGAGACCGAGTATACCTACCTCAAGCGCCAGTCTTCCGACGATCCGGGTCGCTGGGTCAAGCTGCAGGACGGCCGGGCAACCGCGGTCGGCAGCGTCAATTCGAACTGATCGGTCGTCGCGTTCGCGCGGCAGCCGCTGAGCCCCTGGCCCGGTCCGTCCCCCGCATACCCCCGTCCCCGACCGGAGCCAATGAGCCGGTCCCGTTCAATCGGGACCGGCTCTTTTTTTTGCTGCACGCCGGCCTCGATCCGAAGCGCGCCACGCCGCAAAAGCTTAACGCCGCCTTAACCATAATCATCGACTTTTGGGACGCAGCGCCGGCGAGATTCGCTGCCCGGGGGTCAGAGCATGCACAGCACCGAAACGACGACGGATTCGTCAGGGCAGACGCCCCTCATCTCCAATCGTTTCATCGCTATCCTGACCGCCTCCGTCCTGGTGCTTGCCGCCCTCTCCGTCGGCATCAGCCTGTTCGGCCACACCTTCGGCGAACGCTGGGCGCTGGCGGGTCATAGCGACAGCCTCGAGCCCGTCGAGATTTCCATCGGCCTCGACCATCTGCGGCTCACCGCCAATACGATCCGCTTCGAGGAACAGCGCAAGGGCGGCCCCTCCGAGCGCGTCGACCTCTACCTGCTGTGGCCGGAAATGGCCGGCTACAGCCGCGACAACCGCCGCCGTTTCGACGACCTGGCGCGGGCCAATTCTTTGATCTTCCTGCAACTTTCCCAGAGCACGATGTCGCGCGACATGTCGGGACGGGTCGAGCCGATCTATGCCCACCTGTTTGACGGCACCGAACAGGAGGGCCCCTTCGGCCTTGAGCTGCACCATTTCCGGACCGGGACGGGTTATGACGACGAAGTGCTGCTGACGGCGGCGCGGCCGGGCAAGCCTGACTATGCGGTGCGGTGCCTGCTTCCCGCACCCGGTGCGGCGCCCAGCGGCGGCGACTGCCAGCGCGACATCCATGTCGGGCGGGACCTCACCGTGCTCTACCGTTTTTCCAGCGAATTGCTTTCGGACTGGCCGCAGATCGACAGCGCCATCGAGGCCTATATCCGCGAGCGAATCATTACCGGAACGACGCGGACGAAAGTTCAAAAGCGCGCGAATCCGGCAACGAATGATTCATTATAAACCTCTTGGTAAGGCTGTTTCCGTACTGTCGCATCGAGTGGTCGCGTGGGGGTGCGCCCGATCCGAAATTACAGCATGTGAAGAGTCTTGCGGTGAAAAACACATTCCGACGCCTTAACCTCGCTTCCCAGTTGCGCAAGCTTGCAGTTGTCGCTCTGGTGCTCGTGGCCGCTTTGGGGACGAACGTTTCGACGGCAGCCGCCAAGCCCACCTATGGCGGCATCGTCGTCGATGCTCGGACCGGCAAGGTCCTCTACAGCGAGAATGCGGACAGCCTGCGCTATCCCGCCTCGCTCACCAAGATGATGACGCTGTACCTGACCTTCGAGGCGCTCGAAGCCGGTCGCATCAGCCTGAACAGCAAGGTTCCCGTGTCGGCCAATGCCGCAGCCGAACCGCCGTCGAAACTCGGCGTCGGCGCCGGCCGCTCGGTGACCGTCGAGCAGGCGATCCTCGCCCTCGTCACCCGTTCGGCCAACGACATCGCCACCGCGCTCGGCGAATATATCGGCGGCTCGGAAGCCCGGTTCGCGCAGATGATGACGGCCAAGGCCCGCAGCCTCGGCATGACCAAGACCACTTACCGCAATGCCCATGGCCTGCCGAACACCGCGCAGATGACCACGGCGCGCGACCAGGCCCGCCTCGGCATCGCCCTTCGCCAGCATTTCCCGCAGTATTACGGCTATTTCTCCACCCGCAGCTTCAAGTTCGGCAAGCAGGTGATCGGCAACCACAACCGTCTGCTGGGTGCCGTGCGCGGCGTCGACGGCATCAAGACCGGTTTCACCCGCGCTGCCGGCTTCAACCTCGTCACCTCCGCCCAGGCCGACGGCCGCTCGATCGTCGGCGTCGTCATGGGCGCGCCGTCGGGCGCCAACCGCAATGCCCGCATGACGAAGCTCGTGCAGGCCTATCTGCCGAAGGCCTCCCGTTCCGGCGGCGGCAGCGATCTGATCGCCAAGATGAACACCTCCTATGCCCCGGTCGCCGCCGTGGAAAGCGTGGAAGAGGCGCCGGAAGTGGCGCTCGGTTCGCCGTCCCTGCCCTCGACCGGCCCGCTGCCGGAAACCCGTTACGAACCGGCTGCCGTCGCTTCGGCCTATGCAGCACCGGCCAATGACAACGCCGCGACCGCAGCGCTCGAAACCACGGCCCGCGGTGCGGCACCCCGTCCGCTCGGCGCCGGCATGCCGGTGCCGCAGCCGGCGCCCGCCTACATGCCCGACAGCCAGTCCTCTGTTGCCCCGGCTGAAGAACCTGCCGCAGTCCAGCAGGCCAAGGCAGCACCCGTCGAAATCGACGAAACCACGACGGCCTCGACCCAGCCCTCCTCGGGATGGGTGATCCAGATCGGCACCTCGCCGAGCCGCGACCAGGCCATGACCCTTCTGCGCAGTGCGCAGGACAAGGGCGGAAAGGTATTGCGTTCCGCCACCCCCTTCGCGGTTGCCTACAACACGGGCTCCGCTCAGCTCTACCGCGCACGCTTCGGCGGCTTTGACGACCAGAAGACGGCCGTCAATGCGTGCAAGGCGCTGAAGAAGAAAGGCATCGGCTGCTGGGCCGCAGCCCAGTAACCGCCGGTTCCACCCACCTCGATTTTTTGTATCGCGTACGAGGTTTTGAAAAATGGCATCGAACGAGAATCACGTCGAATTCGCCCCGACCCAGGACAATAGCGGCAAGGACAGCCGCTACGGTCTGCATCCCCTGCATGAGGCGGCTTTCCGCATCGCCGACCTGGGGCTCAGCCGCAAGCGCGGCTCGCGCACCAAGGACCTGATCGGCCTGCTTCTGTGCCATGGCGCGCGCGCCTGGCGCTATTCGCAGCCGGAGGCGCATATCCACCTTCACGTCTCCTCGCATGGCGGCCGGTTCCCGATCGTCCTTCGCCTGCGCTGAACGCCGTCCATCCGATCCGAGGAAACCCATGCCGCTCTATTCTCTTGGCAATCTGACGCCGAAGCTTCCTGCCGAAGACCGCTACTGGATCGCGCCGGACGCCCATGTGATCGGTCAGGTCGAACTCGGCGAGGATGTGGGTATCTGGTTCGGCGCGGTGCTTCGCGGCGACAACGAGCCGATCGTCATCGGCGAACGGACCAATATCCAGGAAGGCGTGATGATCCACACCGATCCGCGCTTTCCCGTGACGATCGGTGCAGGCTGCACCATCGGCCATCACGCCATCATCCATGGCTGCACGATCGGCGACAATTCGCTGATCGGCATGGGCGCGACCATCCTCAACGGCGCCAAGATCGGCAGGAACTGCCTGGTCGGTGCCAATGCGCTGATCACCGAGGGAAAGGAATTTCCCGACAATTCGCTGATCGTCGGCTCGCCGGCCCGCGTGGTGCGCAGCCTCGACGACACGGCCGCGGCCGGGCTCGGGCTTTCGGCCGAGAACTATGTGCGCAACTGGCAGCGCTTCGCCCGCGATCTGACGAAGATCTGAGGACGGCGGCAGGTCCGTGTTCCCCTCGTCGCATCCTAGGCAGGCTCAAGCGCAGTTGGCGCAAAGCCCACGGATCTCGATCGTCGTCTTTTCCGCCTTGAACCGTTTCGCCTTGGCCCAGTCGGCCAGGCGGTGGTCGATCGTGTGGTCGTGGAACTCGGCCACCTGTCCGCAATTGTTGCAGATGGCGAAGGCGACGGTGCCGTGCGAGCAGCAGTCGTTCTGCGGATGGGCGCAGGCGACGAAGGCGTTGATGCTCTCCAGACGATGCACCAGACCGAACTCGACGAGCTTGTCGAGCGCGCGGTAGACCTGCAGCGGGGCGCGGAAACCCTTGTCGCGCAGCTGGTCGAGAATGCCGTAGGCCGACAGCGGGGCCTGCGATGCCGACAGCGCATCGAAGACCAGGGCCTGGTTCTTCGTCAATGGCGGTTGGGTCATCTCATCCTCGCGACGTGGTTTCGTCCCGCCGGAGGCGCGGCGCCGGCAGGAGGCTGAACAGGAACAGGATCAGCGCCGCCACGACGATCGACGGGCCGGACGGCGTGTCATAGGTGAGCGAGCCGAACAGGCCGAGCACGACGGCGACCGCACCGATCAGCGAGGCGAATATCGCCATGACTTCCGGCGTCGCGGAAAAGCGCCGCGCGGCGGCGGCCGGGATGATCAGCAGCGAGGTGATCAGCATGATGCCGACGATCTTCATGGCGATGGCGATAACGAGCGCCATCAGCAGCATGAAGGCAAGACGCGCGCGCTCGGGATGCAGTCCTTCCGCCTCGGCCAGCTCGGCATTGACGGTTGCGGCCAAGAGCGGCCGCCACAGCCAGGCGATCAGGCCGAGCACCACCGCGCCGCCACCCCAGATGACGGCGATGTCCGTCATGGTGACGGCGAGGATGTCGCCGAACAGGAAAGCGATCAGGTCGATGCGCACCCACGACATGAAGGCGACGAGCACGAGGCCGATCGCCAGCGTCGAATGGCTGAGGATGCCGAGCAGCGCATCCGCCGACAGCGCCTGACGCTTCTGCAGCACAAGCAGCAGCAGGGAAACGACGGCGGCGACGACGAAGACGCTGACCATCAGGTTGAGGGAGAACAGCAGGGACAGCGCGACACCAAGCAGCGCCGAATGGGCCATGGTGTCGCCGAAATAGGCCATGCGGCGCCAGATGACGAAGCAGCCGAGCGGGCCGGTGGTCAGCGCGAGGCCGACGCCGGCGAGGATGGCGCGCAGGAAGAAATCGTCAAACATCGCGTGCCTCCTTGGTCGGTGCCGCAACCGGGGTCACAAGCCCTGCAGCCGCGTGAGGACCATCGTCCGCATGGTGGTGTCCGTGGTGCTCATCCGCACCGTGGACGTGCGCGTGACCGTGGTCTTCGTGACCGTGGTCGCCATGGCCTTCGTGACCGTGCCCATGGTCTTCGTGGCCCTGGGCGTGATCATGGGCATGATCGTGGCCGGCATGCCCGTCGGAGCCATGGCCATGGTCGTGGCCGGTCTCGCCCTGGTGTCCGTGGTCGTGGTGATGCCCGTCGTCGGGATGGCAGTGATCGGTGATCGTGCCGTCGACATGGCGCACGCGGCCATCCGGCAGATGGGTGTGGTCGTGGTCGTGGCTGTAAACGGCAAGCGTGCGGCCGGCCGTGGCGCCGAAGAGCCGCATATATTCCGGGCTGCGGCTGACGGCGGCCGGCGTGCCGCGGCAGCAGACATGGCCGTTGAGGCAGATCACCGTGTCGGTCTCGGCCATGACCACATGCAGGTCGTGGGAGATCAGCAGGATGCCGCAGCCGGTGGTGTTGCGGATCGAGGTGATGAGATCGTAGAGCGCGATCTCGCCGGTGAAATCGACGCCCTGCACGGGTTCGTCGAGCACCAGCAGGTCCGGCTTGCGGGCGATGGCACGGGCCAGAAGTGCGCGCTGGAACTCGCCGCCGGACAGATGCTGGACCTCGGCGCCGGCGAGATGGCCGATGCCGACCGCCTCAAGCGTCTCGGCGATCTCCTTGTCGGTCAGCCGCACGGTCAGCGTCATCAGGCGCTTGACGGTCAGCGGCATGGTCCAGTCGACCGCCAGCTTCTGCGGCACGTAGCCGACGCGGAATCCGGGCGTGCGCTCCACCCTGCCCTCGTCCGGATTGAGCACGCCGATCGCCATCTTGGCGCTGGTCGACTTGCCGGATCCGTTCGGGCCGATCAGGGTGACGATCTCGCCGCGGCGCACGGAGAAGTCGACGCCGCGCACCAGCCAGCGGCCATTGCGCCGGATCCCGGCATTGGAAAGCGTGACGAGCGGCTGTTCAGTCATCGATATCATTGCGGTCATGTCCGACCCGGAAATTTGCTGTTGCATGATCCTATGGCACACGTTATAGCATTACGCAATTCATGTAATACTATTACATTACAAGTGCAAGATGGAGCTGACACCCATGACGTTTTCCCGCCTCGGCCTCGCCGCCTCGACCGCCGCCCTTCTTCTCACGCCGACTCTGGCGCTTGCTGCCCCCCAGGTCGTGGTCTCGATCAAGCCGATCCACTCGCTGGTCGCGGCGATCATGCAGGGTGTCGGCGAGCCCGCGCTGATCGTCGAGGGTGCGGCCTCCCCGCACACCTACAGTCTGAAGCCGTCGAATGCGCGCGCACTGGAGAACGCCGATGTGGTCTTCTGGGTCGGGCACGGCCTTGAGGCCTTCCTCGAAAAGCCGCTGGAGGCGCTGGCCGGCAAAGCGAAAGTGGTCGAACTCGAGGAGGCGCCCGGTCTGGTGCGCCTGCCATTCCGCGAAGGCGGCGCCTTCGAAGCCCACGACCATGGAGACGAAGCCGACCATGCCGACGGCGACGAACATGCGGCGCATGACGATCACGATGCCCATGCGGATCATGCAGCCGAGGACCATGCCGCGGAAGACCACGCCGGTGAGGAGCATGATCACGACCACGAACATGGCGGCTTCGACATGCATCTCTGGCTCGATCCGATGAATGCCAAGGCCATGGCCAAGCAGATCGAGGAGACGCTGGTCGCCGCCGATCCCGCCAATGCCGCCCGCTACAAGGCCAATGGCGCGACGCTGGCAAAGGAGATCGACACGCTGGACAAGGACATCGCCACCGCGGTCGCCCCTGTGGCCGACAAGCCCTTCGTCGTCTTCCACGACGCCTATCAGTATTTCGAGAACCGCTACAAGGTGCGCGTCGCCGGCTCGATCACGGTGAGCCCGGAAACCATGCCCGGTGCCGAACGCGTTGCCGAGATCCATGGCAAGGTGAAGGCGCTCAATGCGGCCTGCGTCTTCGCCGAGCCGCAGTTCGAGCCGAAGCTCGTTTCCGTGGTGACCGAAGGAACGGACGCCAAGGCCGGCACGCTCGACCCCGAAGGCGGTGCGCTCGAGGCGGGACCAGCCCTTTATCCAGAGCTCATGCGCAATCTTGCCACGTCGCTCACAGACTGCCTGTCGCGGTAAGGTCGCGGCGCCATGCCTCCCGGGCGGACCTGCGGGTCCGCCTTTTTCGGCTCTACCGATGTAATAGTATTACACAAATAGAAAGGTTTGTTCCATGGACAAGCTTCCCGTCACCGTGCTCTCCGGTTTCCTCGGCGCCGGCAAGACGACGCTCCTCAACCACGTTTTGTCCAATCGCAGCGGGCTCAAGGTCGCCGTCATCGTCAACGACATGAGCGAAGTGAATATCGACGCTGCGCTGGTGCGCGGCGGTGAGGCGGCGCTATCGCGCACCGACGAGCAGCTGGTCGAGATGAGCAATGGCTGCATCTGCTGCACGCTGCGCGACGACCTGCTGAAGGGGGTTCGCGATCTCGCCGAGCAGAACCGTTTCGACTACCTTCTCATCGAAGCGACCGGGATCGCCGAGCCGCTGCCGATCGCCACGACCTTCGATTTCCGCGATGAGCATGGCTTCAGCCTCTCGGACATTGCCCGTCTCGATACCATGGTGACGGTGGTGGACGCCGCCAATCTGCTGACCGACTATGCCTCCGTCGATTTTCTCTCCGACCGCGGCGAGACCGCCGGTGACGGGGACAACCGCACGCTGGTCGATCTGCTGGTCGAGCAGATCGAGTTCGCCGACGTCATCGTGCTCAACAAGATCGGGACGGCAACGCCGGACCAGCGCGACGCGGCACGCAAGATCATCGCCGGTCTCAACCCCGACGCCCGGCTGATCGAGGCCGACTTCGGCAAGGTCGAGCCGCGCGACATTCTCGGCACCGGACTGTTCGACATCGCCAGGGCGGAGACTCATCCCCTGTGGTTCAAGGAATTGCACGGCTTCAAGGACCATGTGCCGGAGACCGAGGAATACGGCATCCGCTCGTTCGTCTATCGGGCGCGCCAGCCCTTCGATCCGAAGAAACTGCAGGCCTTCATCGGCCGCACCTGGCCGGGGGTCATCCGCGCCAAGGGCTTCTTCTGGCTGGCGACGCGGCCCGACCATGTCGGGGAACTGAGCCAGGCCGGCGCCATCGTGCGCACTGGCCGCATGGGCCTCTGGTGGGCGGCGGTCCCGCGCCAGCGCTGGCCGGACGACGCCGAATTTCGCAAGGCCATGGCGCCCTATCTCGATCCGGTCTGGGGCGACCGGCGCCAGGAGATCGTCTTCATCGGCGCCGATCCGATGGACGAGGCCTCGATTGCCGCCGAACTCGACGCCTGCCTCGTCGAGGCGAGCGGCTTCACGCCGGCGGCCTGGGCCGGCATGAAGGACACTTTTGCCCCGTGGCAATGACCTGACGGCAGAGCCCTGCCCCGGCCCGGACGACAGGGCCCTGCCAAAAGCCAGGCGCAAGTTCTGTCCGGTAGAGGCAGGGGCCTGTGTTGGAACTGCGGGGAGCATGCGCTTGTCATTCGACGACCGGCTGGCGGAGGCCGAGGCCATGTTTTCGGCGGAACGGTATTCCGAGGTCCTCACCCTGCTTGCCGGGCTGATGCCGGAGGCAACGAACCACCGCCCCGCCGAACTGCTCGGCGAGACCTTGCTGAAGCTTGGCATGGTCGGCGAAGCCGCCGAAGCCTTCGAGCATGCCGGGTTGAAAGGGCCGCCGCAGCCCTATCCGCTTCTCCTGAAGGCAGCCCGGCTCTACCTCGACGCCGGACGGATGGACAAGGCGCTATCGCTTGCCGTCCAGCTCAATCGACACCAGCCGGGCGATCCGGCCCCCGCCTTCATCATCGCTTCGATCGGACTGAAGGCGGGCCAGCCAGGCCTGCTCGTCGATTCGATCAAGAACCTGCTGGTCGACAGCGACGATCCGGAGCACTTGAAGCTCGCCGTGCAGCTGATCGGCGACGATCTGCGCAATGCCAGGAACCTCACGCTGTTTGCCAAGCTGCGGCGCCTCTATCCGGACGATCCCTTCATCCGTACGACGCTGATCGGCTTTGCCCGCGAATTCTGCGACTATCCGATCCTGCTCGGCGAGGAACAGGCCCTGCGTGCCGAAATCGCCGCCGGCGACACGCGGGCGCTCGCCGCGGAGACCCCGCACTACAATCTGATGTGGTGTGGCGACGAAGCACTGAACCGGCTTGCCACCAATATCACCGGCCTCGTCCCCTTCGCTGCCGACGCGCCCGCGCGCCGACGCACCAAGCCGCATGCGTTCGGCGACAGGATCCGCGTCGGCTATCTCTCCAACGACTTCTGGGCCGATCATGCGACGATGCGGCTCATGCGCGGCGTGCTCAAGGCGCATGACCTCGACCGCTTCGACGTGACCCTCTACTGCCACACGCCCGAACGTTTCATCGGCGGGGATGCCGCGGCCCGCGCCGAATGGGGCCGGATCACGCGCATCGAAAGCATGGCTGACGACGAAGCCATAGCCACCATGCAGCGGGACGGCATAGATGTTCTCGTCGACCTCAAGGGCCACACCGCCGGCTCCCGTTCCCGGCTGATGAACGCCCCGGTCGCGCCGGTGCATGTGGCCTGGCTCGGCTTTCCCGGCTCGAGCGTCGGCGTCGACTGCGACTATGTGATCGGCGACCGTTTCGTCCTGCCGGACAGCGCCAGGCCCCATTATCACGAGAAATTCTGCCGCATGCCGGAGAGCTACCAGCCGAACGACCCGTGGACACGTTCCGTGCCCGGCCCCGCGGCGCGGCGCGCCTTCGGCCTGCCGACGGATCGCTTCGTCTTCTCCGCCTTCAACAGCCAGCGCAAGAATTCGCCGAAAGGCATCGGTCTGTGGGCACGCGTGCTTGTCGCCAATCCCGAGGCCGTGCTGTGGCTGATGGTCGATGGCACCCATGCGCGAAACGCCACCGCCGATTTCCTGCGGCGCGCCGGCGTGCGTTCTGACCAGTTCATCTTCGCGCCGAAGATGCCCTATGCGAGCCACCTGGCCCGCGTGCCGGCCGCCGATATCGGTCTGGACAGCTTCCCCTACAATGGCCACACGACCACCTCTGACATGCTCTGGGCCGGACTGCCCGTGGTGACCCGCAAGGGCACGAACTTCGCCTCACGGGTCTCGGAGAGCCTGCTGAACGCCATCGGCCTGCCGGAACTGGTCGCGGAGGATGCGGACGCCTTCGTCGCGCTGTGCAGCGCGCTTGTCTCGGACAGCGACCGGGTCTCCCGGCTTCGCCAGACGATCGCCGACAACCGCTTCATCGCGCCGCTGTTCGACGCGGAGCGCTTCTGTCGCCATCTGGAATGCGGCTATCGTCACATGGTCGAGCGGGCCAGGGCCGGACTGCCGCCGGAGCACTTCGACGTGCCGGCGCTCGCGCCCCGCACCGCGCCCTTCCGGGCTTCTTAGAGTCGCCCGCGCCGGGCTAGCAGGTCGAGCACGATACGGCTGCCCTCGACGCCCGAGGGCTGCTCGGTCTGCAGCCTTTGCCAGACCAGGTCGAAACCTTCGAGCATGGCCCGCTGCTGCAGCGTATCGGCGGCAAGGCGTTCGGCCATGCGCAGAAGATTGCCGGGGCGGACATAGTCGTTGAGAAATTCCGGAACGAACGGGTAGTCGGCAATCAGACTGGGCAACGCACCGCTCCAGGTCTTGATGCGGTGGCTGAGCATCGTGATCAGCCAATCGGTCTTGTAGGTCGACACGACCGGAACGGTGGCGAGCGCCAGCTCCAGGATGACGGTGCCGGACGCGGCGATCGCCGCATCGGCCTCGGCGAAGGCGCGCCATTTCGCTTCCTCGCCCGTCAGCACCTCCGGCTTCAGGTCCCAGTCGGCGATCATCTGCCGCACACGCGCCTCCTGGCGCGGGACGGTCGGTAGCAGGAACCGCGTCGGACCGTTGCGGGCGACGAAATCACGCATGGTCTCGCCGAAGATCGGCAAGAGGGTCGTGATCTCCGCGCCGCGTGAGCCGGGCAGCAACAGGATCGTCTTGGCCTCGTCCAGGCGTTTGGGTGGCTTGCCGGCCCGCGCCGCGCGCGTCTCCAGCAGCTTCTGATTGGTGACCAGCCGATGGCCGACGAAATGAGTGGGCGGACCGCCGAGATCGCGCATCACCTGCGGCTCGAAGGGCAGCACGGCCAGAACCTCGTCGACATAGGCAAGCATCGCCTTGGCGCGGTATTCCTTCCAGGCCCAGACGCTCGGGCAGACGTAATCGACCACGGGCAGGTCAGGCAGTGCCTGGCGCACCTTCTTTGCCACCCGGTGGGTGAAATCGGGGCTGTCGACGATCAAAAGCAGGTCGGGCTCCGCCGCGATGATGGCCTTGGCCGTCAAACCGATCAGGCGGATGAAGCGCGGCAGGCGCGCCAGAACCTGGGTGAGCCCCATCACCGAAAGTTCCGAAAAGTCGAATAGCGGCCGCAGTCCCTGCCGCTCGAGCGCGTCGCCGCCAACGCCAACCAGTTCGATCGGCCCGCCGTGGCGGTCCTTCAGAGCGGCGACCAGGTCCGCGCCCAGAAGATCCCCCGAGACTTCTCCGGCGATGACGGCGATCTTCAGGGGCCTGGTGCTCATGGGGTTCCTCCGGCCAGGCCGCGGTCGATGCCGATGACGAAAAGTCCCGCCTCGTCTGCCGCCCTGACCAGCGCCTCGCGCTCGATCACCAGTGCCCGGCCAGCCTCGACGGCGATACCGGCCAGCCCCGCCTTTTTGGCATTCTCGATGGTCGAACGGCCGATCGACGGCAGATCGGCGCGTACGTCCTGCTGCGGCTTGCAGAGCTTGACCAACACGCCCTTGCGATGCTGCGAGATGCGTTTCTCGGACCTCAGATGCGCCACGCGCTCCAGCATGGCGTCGGTGCCCTCGACGCCCTCGAGCGCGACGATGCGTCCGCCGACGCTCACCGCCCCCTGCCCGACATCGAGCCGGCCAAGCGCCTCCGCGGCTTCCGCCCCGCGCGCGATGTCGCGCCAGTCGTCGGCGGAGGGTGAAACCTTACCGATCGGACCGGTCTCGGCGAGCAGGTCGGGGGCAATCTCGTGCGCGCCGATCACGTGGCAGCCTTGCGCCTCGATCAGGCCGATCACCATCTTCAAAACGACGTCGTCGCCACCGGCAAGCAAGGTCTTCACGGCCATGGGCAGCTTCAGCAGCGATTTCAGATTGACGCGGATTTCGCCGAAGGCCGGGCGCCGCTTGACGCCCCCCGAAAGCACGACGCGATCGATCGCGTTGGTCTTCAGCAGCGCCGACAGGCCGGCCATGTCGCCGACGCCGATGACCGCCGAATCGAAGCCCTGCCATTGCTGGTCGGCTTCGTTGCGAAGGCGGAGAATGAAGGGATTCTCGCCGGCGGCGCGCGCCGCCTCGGCGACGTAGAGAGGCAGGAAGCCGCCACCGGCGACGATCGCCAGGCGGCCTTTGCGAGCCCCGGTCGGCGCCACGGCGATCAGCTCTTGCCGCGGAACGGCGACGACAGGGCGCGGTCGCTTTCGGCCGCGATGAAATCGAGGATTTCGATGACCGGCGGGCAGTCGAGATACTGGTCGCGGATGGCGGCGGCATTGACGCGGGCCGAGGCTTCGCCTTCGAAGATCTGCTTGAAGGCGCGGCGAACCTGATGGATGACCGAACGCTCGATACCGGCGCGCGTCATGCCCACGACGTTGAGGCCGCCGAGCACGCCCGGATTGCCGTTCAGCATGCCGTAGGGAATGACGTCGTAGCTGACGGCGGTCAGTCCGCCGACGAAGGCCTGGCGGCCGATGCGGGTAAACTGGTGCACGGCCGAGCCACCGCCGAGAATGACGCGGTCCTCGACCTTCACATGGCCGGCGAGCATGACATTGTTCGACAGGATGATGTTGTCGCCGAGCTGGCAATCATGTGCGACATGCGAATTGGCGAGGAAAAGGTTGTTGCTGCCGACCACCGTCTTGCCGCCGCCTTCGGCGGTTCCGGAGTTCATCGTCACGCCTTCGCGCATCGTGCAGTTGTCGCCGATGGAAAGCGTGGTTTCCTCGCCGGCATGGTGGACGCTCTGCGGATCGCCGCCGATGACCGCGCAGGCATGGATCCTGGCATTGCGTCCGATCGTCGTGCGGCCGATCACGACCGCATGGGAAAGCAGCTCGCAACCGTCGCCGAGCGTCACCCTCGGCCCGACATGGCAGAAGGGGCCGATCTTCACATTCGCACCGATCACGGCGCCGTCTTCGACGACGGCCATGGGGTGAATGACGGCGCCTTGCCCGATCGCGCTCATTTTTCGTCCTTGCGCATGATCATGGCGCCGATGTCCGCCTCGGCCACCAGGGCGCCGTCGACCTTGGCGTCGCAGTGGAACTTCCAGATATTGCCGCGCTGCTTCTGCTTGAAGACGTGGAACTCGACCCGGTCGCCAGGCACGACCGGCTTGCGGAAGCGCGCATTGTCGATCGTCATGAAGTAGACGAGGTTGCCGCCGCCACCCTGCTTGCGCGTGCAGATCGCGCCGGCCGTCTGGGCCATGCCCTCGATCAGCAGGACGCCCGGCATGATTGGGGATTCGGGGAAGTGTCCGGTGAAGTGGGGCTCATTGGCCGTGACGTTCTTGATGCCGATCGCCGAGTTGTCGCCGTCGATCTCGATGATCCGGTCCACCAGAAGGAACGGATAGCGATGCGGCAAAAGCTTCATGATCTCGAGAATGTCGGCGGCGCCGAGCTCGGTCTTGACCTGATCAGTCATTCTTTCCCCCCTTCTGCTTGCGGCTTTCGGACTGACTCAAGGCCGCCGCAACGTCTTTTAGAAAATCCTTCATCGGTCGGGCCGGAATGCCGCCATAGCGTTCGCCGGGCGGCACGTCCGACAGCACGCCGCTCATCGCCGCGATCTGCGCGCCGTCACCGATCGTGACGTGGCCGTTGACGCCGCAGGCGCCGCCGATCATCACGCCGTCACCGACCTTGGTGCTGCCGGCAATGCCGACCTGGGCGACGATGCCGCAATGACGGCCGATGCGGACATTGTGGCCGATCTGCACGAGATTATCGATCTTGGTGCCTTCGCCGATCACGGTATCGTCCATCGTGCCGCGGTCGATCGTCGTATTGGCGCCGATCTCGACATTGTCCTGGATGATGACGCGGCCGATCTGGACGATTTTCAGCATGCCGCGCGGACCGGGCGCATAGCCGAAGCCGTCCTGGCCAACACGCGCGCCGTTGTGAATGATGACATTGTTGCCGATCAGGGCCGACTGGATCGTCGCGCCGGCGGCAATGGTGCAGCCACGGCCAATCCTCACGCCGGCGCCGATGACGGTCCCTGCACCGATGCGGCTACCCTCGCCGATCTCGACATCCGCGCCGATCACGGCCATCGGCTCGACCAGCACGTCCGGCTCGAGCCTTGCCGTCCGATCGACGAAGGCGGCGGGCGAAATCCCGTTTTGGGACGGAGAGACCGGTACCGGGCGCAAGGCTTCCGGATGGAGCAGGCCTCCGGCCTGGGCGAAAGCCATGGCCGGCGACGATGCCAGCAGCACCGGAATATGATCGGGAATGAGAGATTTCAGCGCCTTGTCGCACAGGATCGCCGAGGCCTCGCAGGTCTTCAGCTCTTCCTTGCTCCGGCGCGACAGGATGTAACAGATGTCACCCTGCTTGGCCCTATAGACCGGCGCGACCGACCGGATCACCCGTTCGCCCGCGCCCGCATCCTGTAGTTCCGCCCCGATCTGCGCCGCAAGCGACGCCAGAGAGATCCCCTCACGGGGCGGAAAAAAATGATTATGCTCCATCAGCCAAAGCCCCAGAACGTTACTCAACCAGCAGCTCTGGACTGCAAGACCTTAGAACTGGTTCGCCATGCTGAAGCGGAAGTTCTGGACCTCGTCAAAGTCTTCCTTGGCAACCGGAACAGCGTAATCGAAGCGCAGCGGACCGAACGGCGACAGCCACAGGATGCCGGCACCTACCGATGCACGCCAGCTCATGTCCGTGCCTTCGACGGTCGAACCACCGGTATCGACCTTGTTGCCGTAGAGCGTACCGGCATCGGCGAAGACCGTACCGCGGATGTTGAGATCCGACGGGAACAGCGGCAGCGGGAAGTTGGCTTCCGCCGAAACCGTCATATAGGTCGTGCCGCCAAGCGGATCGCCGTCCGCCCGTGCACCGATACCATTGGTGGCGAAGCCGCGCAGATCCTTGCCGCCGATCTGGAACTGATCGAAGACGTTGAGCGAATCGCCGGTCGCGACCACGTGGCCGGCGCCTGCGGAGAGCGAACCGACGAGATCCATGTCTTCCGAAAGCGTGTGGAAGTAGCGGGCGCGGCCATAGACCTTGTAGAAGTCCGAATCGCCGCCCAGACCCGCATATTCATGCGTGAAGCTGGCATAGATGCCGTCACGTGGCATGTTGCGGTCGTCGACCGTGTTGTAGACGATCGAGTGACCGACGATCGACTGCTTCCACGGGCTGTTCTCGATCAGATCGATATAAGGATCCGCCAGCCGGTCGTCCGCAGTGTACGGAAGACCGTCCGTACCATAAGCGCCGTCTTCCTTGTACTTCAGTTCCTTGTAGGTATAGCGAACGGTGGTCGCCAGATCCTCGGTGATCGGCGCGGTCACGCGCACGGTCGCACCTTGCTCCTCATAGTCGTAGTTCGAATTGCTGCTTGTCTGGCTCTTGAACAGGTCGAAGCCGGCGGCAAGGCGATAGCCAAGGAAATAAGGCTCGGTGAAGGAGAAGTTGTAGGTACGGCTGTCTTCCAGACCACCGCCAGCGGCGAGGCGGATAAACTGGCCGCGACCGAGGAAGTTCTTTTCTTCGACCGAGGCTTCCAGAACGAGGCCGTCACCGCCGACCGAGTAGCCGGCGCCGATGCCGAACGAACCGGTCGGCTGGTCGACCACGTCAACGACCACGACAACGCGGTCCGAAGCACTGCCCGGCGCGGTCGAGATATTGACGGTCGTGAAGTAACCGAGCGCTTCCAGGCGTCGCTTGGCGCGGCTGATGGTCTCCTGGTTGAAGGCGTCGCCTTCGGAGATGTCGAATTCGCGACGGATGACATAGTCACGCGTACGCGTGTTGCCGCGGATCTCGATGCGCTCGACATAGGCGCGCTCGCCCTGGTCGACCAGATAGGTCACGCCGATCGTGTTGTTCTCGAAATTCCGGTCGCCGCGCGGAACGACGCGGGCAAAGGGATAGCCGGCGGCCGAAACGCGCTGGGAGATCGCTTCCATCGACTTCTGGATGTCGCGGGCGCTGTAGGTATTGCCGGCGCGAGTTTCGAGCAGGCGCTCGAGTTCGGTCGCATCGATGCCTTCAACGGTCGACTCGACGGCGATGTTGCCGAACTTGTAGCGCTCGCCTTCATCGACGGTAATCGTGATGGCATATTCGTTGCCGGTCTCGTTCAGCGTCGCTTCCGACGAAATCACGCGGAAGTCGGCGTAGCCGTGGTTATAGTAGAACTGGCGCAGCGCTTCTTCGTCAGCGCGCAGCTTGTCCTCGTTGTAGACGTCCTTGCGGGTCAGGAAGGACAGCATGTTGGAGCGCTTGGTCTGCAGAACAGCAGCCAGTCGGCCATCGCCATAGGCGTTGTTGCCGACGAAGTTGATCTGCGTGATCTTGGTGCGCTCGCCTTCATTGATGACGAAGGCAAGGTTGACACGACCTTCAGCGACCGGAACGACCTGGGTCGTCACTTCGATGTCGCTGCGGCCGATGCCGGCATAGGCTTCCTTGATCCGCTCGATATCGGCAGCGATGAGGCTGTCGCTATAGGGACCCATGGGCTGCGTCTGTACGAAGGCGCGCAGCTTGTCGTCCTTGATCTTGCGGTTGCCGTTGAACACGACCTGGTTGACGAGCTGGTTCTCGGTCACGTTGATGACGAGCGTTCCGCCGGAAACCGAAATCCGGACATCCGAGAAGAAGCCGGTCGCGTAGAGACGCTTGACCGATTCATCAATGTCGACGTTGGAAAAACTCTGGCCGGGCTTGATGGTGATATTGGAGCGGACCGCGTCCGCACCCACACGCTGCACGCCGCGAACATCGATGCGCTGGATCACGGCCGCTTCGGCGACCGCAGCCGACGCGAGAAAAGCCACGCCTGCGCCCGAAGAAACAACACCAGCAGACAGCGCGACCGCCGACACCGCGTTCAAAAATCTTGAACCAGCCTTCATGTTTATTCTCAACCTTCTTCCATTGCCCCGAGGTCGTTGCCGACTCCGGCCCGTGTGTGGTTTTAACGGCTTTTACCCTACAAGCAAGTACGGACGTTAAATTCTATTTACTTCATTTGCAGCCGTGGCCCAATCGCCACTATGAGTTTGAAACATCGTAAACAAATCCTCTCCGCCGTGACAAGCCGAGACTCTAGCCGATTAACCGACTGATATCATTCCACGTTGCAAACACCATCAGCGACAGGATCATCACCAGGCCTATACGGAAAGCGATTTCCTGTGCGTTCTGCCCGACGGGCTTCCCGCGAATTGCCTCAAGCGCGTAGAGGACCAGATGGCCGCCGTCAAGGACCGGAACTGGCATCAAATTGAGAAGCCCCAGGGAAACTGACAGAACGGCCGCGAGATTGAACAGGGCGACGATCCCGAGGGTCGCCATCTGGCCGGAAGCCTGGACGACCCGGACAGGTCCGCCGAGCTGATCGGCATTCATCCGGCCCGCCACGAGGTTGGACAGATAGTCGAAAGTGCCGGTGACGATGTGCCAGGTCTGCCGCGCGCCCTCGCCCACCGCCTGAAGCGGCGTCAGCTCGACGATGCGGAAATTGCCGCTCTGCTGGTTGGTGACGATGCCGATTTGACCCACTTCCATCTCGTTGCCGAAACGGTCGGTGGTGACGGTGCGGCGCGGCACCATGTCGAGGCCGATCTCGCTGCCGTCGCGGCGAACGGTGACGACGACCGGAACCTCGGGGCGCATGCTGATGTAGCGCACCACGTCGTCGAAGGTCTCGATGCGCGTGCCGTCGAGCGCGACCAGAACGTCGCCCGGCTTGACGCCGGCATCGAACGCGGCGCTGCCGGCCTTGACCTCGGCGACGACCGGATCTGCGACCGGCTTGCCCTGGGTGCCCAACATCACAGCGAAGATGACGATGGCCGCGATGAAATTGGCGATCGGTCCGGCGGCGACAGTTATCGCGCGCTTCCACAGCTTGGCGCCGGCCAGGGTCTGGGCGCGCTCGGCCGGCGCCATTTCCGCCAGTTCGTCGCCATCGGCCAGGCTTGCGGCATCGGCGTCGCCGTAGAACCGCACATAGCCGCCGAGCGGAATGGCCGAAAGCTTCCAGCGGGTGCCGTGCGTATCCGTGTAGCCGACGATTTCCGGGCCAAACCCGATGGAGAAGGCCAGCACGCGGATGCCCGACCAGCGGCCGGCGAGATAATGGCCAAGCTCGTGCACGAAGACGAGAAGCGACAGGACCACGACATAGGGAAGGATATAGCCGGTCAGGAAACCGAAGAAGGCGGTAATGTGGTCCATCGTTCAATCCTATTCATGATGCTTTCGCGGTCTCACAGACCGAAAAGGAAAGCACCGAGAGAGTCGACAGCCCCCATGCCGACCGCGGAGAACCCTACCGCAATAAAGAATGCGGCGAAACAGGCAAATACCAGCGCGTCTACCCGGTCCATCACGCCACCATGCCCGGGAATGAGATGGCTGGAATCCTTCACGCCGAAGCGGCGCTTAATGAAGGATTCGAAGAGGTCGCCGATCTGCCCGGCAACCGACAGGAACAGCGCGATCAACGGCACCCAGAGGCCGATCGACTGGAAGAAGGACAGCGCGACGGCAACGCCGCCGAGCACGCCGGCGATCGTCCCACCGATCGCGCCCGACCAGGTCTTGCCGGGCGAGATGCGCGGAGCCAGCTTCGGCCCGCCAATGGCGCGGCCGACGAAATAGGCGAGGATGTCGGTCGACCAGACCACGGCGAAGACGAAGATCATCGCCGCAAAGCCCAGTTGGTCCTCGCCACGGATCGCCGCCAGCGAAACCGCGCTGAGACCCGCATAGAAGATGCCGCCGGGCTGCCACCAGCTCCAGTTGCCGATGATGGCCGGGAGAGCGGCGGTGAGCACGAGACCTGCGAACAGCGGAACGGTGAGGTCCCCCTGGCCGAACAGCATGTTGGCGACGATCGCGGCCATCGAAAACCAGCCGAAGGCGTGGCCGCGCATGCTGCGCTCGCCGAGCCTGGTCATGGACGACCATTCATAATAGACGAACAGGCCGATGGCGCCCGCAAGGATGCGGAAGGCCAGGCCGCCGAACCAGGTGGCCGCCAGCACGACGGCGACCATGACGATGGCGGAATAGATGCGGAGTGTCAGTTCCCGGCTCATGGTCAGGCCTTAAGATCCCAAGGCCACGGCCTTGGCGGACAGGCCGCCGAACCGTCGGTCGCGGGCGCTGAAACGCTCGAGCGCGGCGAAGAACACCTCGCGGGTGAAATCGGGCCACAGATCGGGCACGAACATCAGTTCGGCATAGGCCGCCTGCCACAAGAGGAAATTGGACAGCCGCTCCTCGCCGCTGGTGCGGATGATCAGGTCCGGATCGGGAATGTCGGCCGTGTCGAGCCTCTCGTCGATCATCTGCGCATTGATGTCCGAGGCTTTGAGCCGCCCGGCCGCGACTTCGGCGGCAAGGCTTGCGGCCGCCCGGGCGATCTCGTCGCGGGAGCCGTAGTTGAAGGCGATGACGACGGTGAGCGAGGAATTGCCCCGCGTCGTCTCCTCGGCTTCGAAGAGCAGCGAGCGGATGTCCTCGCGCAGGCTGGTGCGGTCGCCGATGATGCGGATGCGGACATTCTCGCGGTGCAATTCCGCCAGGTCCCGGCGGATGAAGGTCTTCAACAGTCCGAAGAGATCGTTGATCTCCGCCTCCGGCCGGCGCCAGTTCTCCGAGGAGAAGGCGAACAGCGTCAGATAGCGCACGCCTGCCTCTGCCGCGGCCCGCACGGTCTCGCGCACAGCCTCGACGCCCTTGCGATGACCGAAGGTCCGCGGCAGTCCGCGCGCGTTCGCCCATCGGCCATTGCCATCCATGATGATCGCAACATGCTCGGGTACGGCGCGTTTTTCAACTGTCGACATATTTGGTCCGGTTCAATGCGTCCTGGGCGGGCAAAACGAAACGCGCATGCTAGACCTGCATGATTTCCTTTTCCTTATCGACGAGCAAGCGGTCGATATCGGAAATCGTCTCGTCCGTCATCTTTTGCACCTTGTCGGAGGTGGAGCGGCTGATGTCCTGACCGATCACGCCATCCTTCTCGGCCTTCTTGAGGCCTTCCATGCCGTCGCGGCGCACGTGGCGAATCGCCACCTTGGCCTTTTCGGCATATTCGTGCGCCACCTTGACGAGCGACTTGCGGCGCTCCTCGTTGAGTTCCGGCAGCGGAATGCGCAGGTTCTGGCCGTCGACGATCGGATTGAGGCCGAGATTGGCTTCGCGGATGGCGCGGTCGACGGCATTGACCATCGACTTGTCCCAGACCGAGATGCCGAGCATGCGGGGCTCCGGAACCGTGACGTTGGCGACCTGGTTCAGCGGCATGCGCGAGCCATAGGCCTCGACCGTCACCGGATCGAGAATATTGGCCGAAGCGCGGCCGGTGCGCAGCGACGCGATATCGTGCTTGAACGCGTTGATCGCGCCATCCATGCGGCGCTTGATGTCGTTGAGATCAATACCTTCGCTCATGATGAACTCCCTTGTAGCCGGACCGCGGACCGAAACCGGTCGCCTGCCCTCAATTGTCACTGACGATGGTTTTGCAGCCACCGCCGGAAAGGATCTCGCCGAACCCGCCCTTTTCATGGATGGAGAAGACGATGATCGGAATGGAATTTTCGCGTGCCAGCGCCACCGCTGCCACGTCCATGACCGCGAGGCCCTTTTCGAGCACTTCGCTGTGGGTCAGGTGGTCGAAGCGGGTCGCGGTCGGATCCTTCTTCGGATCGGCCGAATAGATACCATCGACCTGTGTTCCCTTGAAGATCGCTTCGGCGCCGATTTCGGCGGCACGAAGTGCTGCGGCCGAGTCGGTGGTGAAGAACGGATTGCCGGTGCCGCCGGCGAAGATCACCACGCGGCCCTGGGCCATGTGATGCAGCGTCTGGCGTTGCGAGAAGCTCTCGCAGATCTCCGGCATGGCAATGGCCGAGAGCACCACGGTGTCGATGTCGAGCTTGCGCAGCGAGGTGGCGAGCGCCAGCGCGTTGATCACGGTCGCCAGCATGCCCATGTGGTCGCCGGTCACGCGGTCGCCGCCCTTGGAGGCCACGGCCACGCCGCGGAAAATGTTGCCGCCCCCGACCACGACGCCGACTTCGACGCCCATCGCGCGGGCTTCGGCGATGTCACTGGCGATCCGGTCGGCGACCGCAACGTCGATGCCGAAGCCCTGGCTGCCCATCAGGGCCTCGCCGGAAGCCTTGAGAAGGACGCGCTTGTAGAGTGGTTTGGAAGTCATGCTGTATCCTCGGACAATTCTGAAGCCGGATACACGAAGGGCACCGCGTTGTCACGCGATGCCCCGAGTTTTCCCTAACAAGGTCGATCGACCGAAGGCCGATCAGCCCTTGGCGACAGCGGCCACTTCGGCAGCGAAATCGCTCTCTTCCTTCTCGATGCCTTCGCCGAGCAGCAGGCGTGCCATGCCGACCACTTCGATCGAGGCGCCGGCGAGCTTTTCAGCGTCCTTGACGGCCTGACCGACGGTGATGTCGGGGTTCATGACGAAGGCCTGCGACAGCAGGGCAACTTCTTCGAAGAACTTGCGCATGCGGCCTTCGACCATCTTCTCGATGATCGCGTCCGGCTTGCCGGAAGCGCGCGACTGTTCGATGAAGACGTTGCGTTCGCGTTCGGCGACAGCGGCGTCGACTTCTTCCGAGCGGATGGCGAGCGGGTTGGTCGCAGCAATGTGCATGGCGACCTGCTTGCCGATCGAGGTCAGCACCTCCTTGTCGCCGACCGACTTCAGGGCAACCAGAACGCCGAGCTTGCCGAGGCCGTCGCCGGCAGCGTTGTGGACGTAGGTCGCGACGACGCCGTGGTCCACCTGCAGCAGAGCGGCACGGCGCAGCGCCATGTTCTCGCCGATGGTGGCGATCGCGTCCTTGATGGTGTCGGAAACCGACTTGCCCGAAGCCGGGTAAGTGGCGGCAGCGATCGCGTCGACCGAACCGTCGGTGGTCAGGGCAACCGAAGCAACGCCGCGGACGAGGTCCTGGAAGGCATCGTTGCGGGCAACGAAGTCGGTCTCCGAGTTGACTTCGACGACGACAGCCTTGTGGCCGGCGCTGGCAATGCCGATGAGGCCTTCGGCAGCGGTGCGGCCCGACTTCTTGTCGGCCTTGGCGATGCCCTTGGCGCGCAGCCAGTCGATCGCGGCTTCGATGTCACCGTTGTTCTCGGTGAGCGCCTTCTTGCAATCCATCATGCCTGCGCCGGACTTTTCGCGCAGTTCCTTTACCAGTGCTGCTGTGATTTCAGCCATTGTGTGCCTCTTGTCGGTTCAATCGTGCGCCAGCCTTTTGCAACGAGTGCGGCCTGCGCCCTGTTTGGGGGACGAAATGTACCCGGAAATGTGACAGCGTGATGAAGCGGGGCCATCACGAAAATAGTCGGTCCGCCTTGTCGATCGCAGCGCAAAGGCGCGGGCAGATCTTCAAAGGGGCAAGGCCGCCCGGGAGCGCGGGGCTTCCAGGCGGCCGATCCCAATCGGGAAAAGCCGGCAGGGCGACAAGGCCCCGCCGTGCGGCGCCGTCAGGCGCCGGCTTCTGCTTCGAGAGCCGGCTCGATCGGAGCTTCGGCGGAACCGCCGATGTCACGACCCGAAGCGCCCTGCTGGCGAGCGATGCCGTCGATGGCAGCGCGGGCGATCAGGTCGCAGTACAGCGAGATGGCGCGCGAAGCGTCGTCGTTGCCCGGGATCGGATAGTCGATCAGGTCCGGATCGCAGTTCGAGTCGATGATGGCGACGACCGGGATGCCGAGGCGCTTGGCTTCGTCGATCGCGATCTTTTCCTTGTTGGTGTCGATGATGAACATCAGGTCCGGGGTGCCGCCCATGTCACGGATACCGCCGAGAGCCTTGTCCAGCTTTTCGCGTTCGCGCTCGAGGTTCAGGCGTTCCTTCTTCGTGAAGCCCTGGGCTTCCGAGTTCAGGATTTCGTCGAGCTTGCGCAGACGCTGGATCGAGTTCGAGATCGTCTTCCAGTTGGTCATCATGCCGCCGAGCCAACGCGAGTTGACGTAGTACTGGGCCGAACGCTTGGCCGAGTCGGCAATCAGTTCCGACGCCTGGCGCTTGGTGCCGACGAACAGGACGCGACCGCCGCGAGCCACGGTGTCGGACACGACCTGAAGGGCGCGCGACAGCAACGGCACGGTCTGTGCGAGGTCGATGATGTGGATGTTGTTACGATCGCCGAAGATGTACGGCTTCATTTTCGGGTTCCAGCGATGAGTCTGGTGGCCGAAGTGAACGCCTGCTTCCAAGAGCTGGCGCATGCTGAAGTCTGGCAATGCCATGCCTTTATTCTCCTTTTTCCGGTTTAACCCCCGCGAGACAAACAGCACCGTTTACGGCGCCACCGGCGGAACCTTCCGGATTTCTCCCGGTCGATCCCAAGCCTCGCGTGTGGAATGCTGGTGGCCTTATAGCGACTCTTTCGGGAAATCAAGGCTTTTCGGCCAGAAAATGGATTGCCCCGCCCCGCGCGACGGCCTCAATGGCAGTCGCCGGTGCCAAGCACTTCGAGCTTGGTGAGCTTGCCGGTGAGGATGAAATCGCCGTAGTCGAGCGTCAGGTCGCGGGAAATGCCGTTCTCGTAGAGCTTGAACGACTGCGTGTAGATCGGCAGCAGGTCGCCCGAGGCCTTCTCGTCGAAATAGGCGATCGACACCGGCCAGTAGGCCTGGCCCGCCACCAGACCGGTGGACTTGTCGGCTGCCTCGGACTCTGTCGGCTTGCGGGCCGGGCCGACCACCGTGGTGGTGAGGTAGCTCTTGTCGCCGTCTTCCGAGCCGTCGAAGATGCGCGCCTCGAACAGGGCCTTGCCCTTGCGGGCGTTCTCGATGACCTCGAGCATGTGTTCCGCCGGGAAGCGGCTGTCGGCCAGTTCGAGTGCGCGCGGCGCCGGCTCTTCCAGCTCGATCATCACCTTGCCGTTCTCGTCGGCTGCGGCCCCGCTCACGTCCTTGTCCATCTGGTCGTCGGTGAAGGACTTGGTCTCGAAGCGGAACTTGCCGGCTGCCAGATCTTCGAAGGTCTTGCTCTGCTGGTCTGTGACGCGGATCTGCTCGCCGGTGTCGATGCGGGTGACGAAGCGGAAATTGGTCGTGTAGCCGGCGCATTCCGAGCCGCTGAACTCATAGACCATGCGGCCACGCATGCCCTCGATGCCGGACCGTTCCGATGCCTGCTTGAGCTGGATGTCGTAGACCGCCCGGTGCGGCACGAGACCGCCGGCCACCGCCGCGTTGGCGATGGCTGCCGTCAGGCTGACGGCAGAGCCGGCGACCAGCGCCATGGCTAAGCTCGAACGAAACATCGACATCCTCCTGTTGCACATGGCGGCGATGTTATAAGAACAGATCCGGCAAAAGCGAGACAAGCTTTTCGTCGCAACGAGATTCTCATCAATTATTTTACGCAGACCGGGAAACGCACATGACCGATACGATCGACGGCCGTCTGAAGGCCATGGGAATCACCCTGCCGGAAGCGGCAGCGCCCGCCGCCAATTATGTCCCATACGTGATCAGCGGCAACCTTCTCTATCTGTCCGGCCAGTTGCCGATCGAAGGCGGCAAGATCGCCGTCACCGGCCTGGTCGGCAGCGATGTCGCGCTGACCGATGCCCAGAGGGCCGCCGAACTCTGCGCCATCAACATCCTCGCCCAGGCGAAGTCGGCCCTGTCCGGCGATCTCTCGCGCATCGTGCGCGTCATCAAGCTCAACGGCTTCGTCGCCTCGGCTCCGGGCTTCACCGAGCAGCATCTCGTCATCAACGGCGCCTCCAACCTGATCGCCGGCGTGCTGGGCGAAGCCGGCAAGCATGCGCGCGCCGCCGTCGGCATGGCGGCGCTACCGCTCAATGCCGCCGTCGAGATCGACGCGATCCTGGAGATCGCCCTGTGAGCGACGTCAGCTGGATCAAGGACGTGCCGGTCGCCCATCGCGGCTTCCACGACCAGAACAAGACGGTATGGGAAAACACGCTCTCGGCCTTCCAGCGCGCCATCGACGCGGGCTTTGCCATCGAGTGCGACATCCAGCTGTCGTCCGACAGCGTGCCGATGGTCTTCCACGACCATGACCTGCAGCGGCTCTGCGGCATTGCCGGCGAGGTGCGCGAGCGCACCGCCGGCGAACTGGGCCTCCTGTCGATCGGCGCCACGGCCGACAAGATCCCGTCGCTGAAGAAGATGCTCGCCCTGGTCAAGGGTCAGGTGCCGCTTGTCATCGAACTCAAGGGCATCGACGCCGAGCACGACGACGGCCTGGCCGAAGCCGTGCTGGAAGTGCTCGAAGGCTATCAGGGCAAGGTCGCGCTGATGAGCTTCGACTTCTGGCTACTGCGGGATCTGAAGAAGCTCGACTGCCCCTACCCGGTCGGACTGACGGCGGAGGGCGTGCGCCCCGAACAGCTCGCCGCCCACGAAGAGGCCATGCAGCTCGGCCTCGACTTCATCTCCTATTGCGCCCCGCACCTGCCCAACAGCTTCGTCACGGCGCAGCGCGAACGCGGAATTCCGGTGATTACCTGGACGGTCAGGGATGAAACCATGCGCGTTCATACCTATACTCATGCAGACCAGATGACCTTCGAGGGTTTCGATCCCCGCGAGGCCGCCATCGCCAGCGCATGACGGGAGACGCATGCCAGGAGACGTGACGATCCGGATCGAACGATCCTTTGCCAATATCGCTCCTGAACGCTGGGCCATGCTCGGCGGCGCCGGTCGCGGCGCGGACGGCTACAATCCGTTCGCCTCGCACGCTTTCCTCTCGGCACTCGAGGAATCCGGCTCGGCCACGGCCGAGACCGGCTGGCTCGGCCATCATCTCCTCCTTGAGGACGCGGCCGGCGACCTGCTCGGCGCCGTGCCCTGCTACCTGAAGAGCCACAGCCGCGGCGAATATGTCTTCGACCAGGGCTGGGCCGACGCCTATGAGCGGGCCGGCGGGCGCTATTATCCCAAGCTGCAGAGCGCCTTTCCCTTCACCCCGGCGACCGGCCCGCGGCTGATGGTGGCCGAAGGGCGCGATCCGGCCGAGATCCGGCCGCTGCTGGCTGGCGGGCTCCGGCAGGTGGCCGACGAACTCGGCGTGTCGTCGGCGCACGCCACCTTCGTTCCCGAGGACGAGTTGACGGCCTTCACCGGCAGCGGCTACCTGCACCGGACCGACCAGCAGTTCCATTTCCTCAATGCCGGCTATGCCGACCACGAGGCCTTCCTGGAGACGCTCGCCTCGCGCAAACGCAAGGCGCTGAGGAAGGAACGCCGGGCGGCGCTGGAGAACGGCATCGAGATCGACTGGCTGACCGGCGGCGACCTCACCGAGAACATCTGGGACCAGTTCTTCACCTTCTACATGGACACCGGCAGCCGCAAATGGGGAAAACCCTATCTGACGCGGGCCTTCTATTCGCTGATCGGCGAGCGCATGGCCGACGACATCCTGCTGGTCATGGCCAGGCGCGACGGGCGCTATGTGGGGGGCGCCATCAACTTCATCGGCGCCGATGCGCTCTACGGCCGGCACTGGGGCTGCATCGAGGATCACCCCTATCTGCATTTCGAGGTCTGCTATCACCAGGCGATCGATTTTGCCCTGTCGAAGGGTCTGAAGCGCGTCGAGGCCGGGGCCCAGGGCGAGCACAAGCTGGCCCGCGGCTACCAACCCGTCACCACGCATTCGGCCCACTACATCGCCCATCCGGGCTTGAGGCGCGCCGTCGCCGACTATCTCGAGCACGAGCGGCGCGAGGTCGAGCAGATGGCCGAGATCCTCGGCGAGCACACCCCCTTCCGCCGCGGCGAGCGGCAGCAGCGCGACTGCGAGAGCGACGAATAGGCCGCTTGATCATCGCCCGCCGGCTGCCTTAACTACGGCCAAACCTTCAGGAGATTCCCGATGACCAGTTCCGCCTATGATCCGAACAACATCTTTGCCAAGATCCTGAAGGGCGAGATCCCCTCGGTGAAGCTCTACGAGGACGAGGATACCCTCGCCTTCATGGACGTCATGCCCCAGGCAACCGGCCACCTGCTGGTCATTCCGAAGATCGGCTCGCGCAACCTGCTCGACGCCGATCCGGCGGTGCTTTCCAAGCTGATCCCGGTCGTGCAGAAACTCGCCGTCGCCGCCAAGGAAGCCTTCGACGCCGACGGTGTCTTCGTCGCGCAGTTCAACGAGGCCGCCGCCGGCCAGACCGTCTACCACCTGCATTTCCACGTCATCCCGCGCCATGAGGGCGTGCCGCTCAAGCCACATTCCGGCAAGATGGAGGATATCGAGGTGCTGAAGGCCAACGCCGAGAAGATCAAGGCGGCGCTCTAAGAACAACTACGACGGCAGCGGGCTGAAAATCCGGCTGCCGTCTAGGGCATCTGACCCAGGCGGACAAATGTACGACCGCCAAGTTCGACCTTCGCAACCAGGGCGTCCGCCCAGCTCACGCATTCGCGCGCAACAAGGCCGTCCGGGAGGGGCTGTTCGGGCGAGGCGGATGCCTGGGAAATGTCGAGTACATCCAGCTCCTGCGAGCGGCGGAGTTCCAGGACCTCGAACTCGTCCGCACCGATCAGGACGAAGGCAAAATGGCCTTCGTCGAGGCTGAAGCCCTTTTCCGCGAAATCCTCGTTCACTTGCGTAATCGAGGGATCCTCGAACGCCAGTCGATGCTGGTAAGGGCTCATCATGCAGACCATCTGCCTGCCGTCGGGCACGAGGTCGGCGAACCGGGCGAGCGAACCCGGTCGCATGGCGAAAAGGTCTGCCTCCAGCTTTTCCGCCTCGCGGGAACGGGGCCAGCAGGAGACGCAGGCCAGCGACAGAAGCACGATCAGAAAGACCTTCCCCATCGCGGCCGCCCTCGCCTATCCCGGATTGCGATAGCCGTTCCGCTCCGGGAAGGGCCAGCTCTTCAGCAGATCCATGTCGGGTCGGAAAATCTCGACCTTGAGCGGATAGCAGGCAGCGGCGTCGCTCGAATGCTTGGCGCTGCAATCGCCGCCCGGGCAGGCGGACAGGCCGCCCAGCAGGTCGATCTCGGCGAAGAACTCGATATAGTCGCCGGGCCGCACCGGGCTCGCCTTCATGAAATACTGGTGGGTGTCGGCAGTGAAACCGGTGCACATGAAGACGTTGAGCACGTCATGCACGAAGGGTTCGGCCTCGGCGAACGACAGGCGCTTCGCGCCGGCCAGCGCCCGGGTCAGGTTGGAATGGCAGCAGTGGTGATAGTCGCCGCCCGACAGCAGCTTGTTGGTGTAGGGATCGCAGCGCGTGCCGATGACGTCGTGCACGCTGCCGCCGAATTCGTCGAAGCCATACCAGCCGAGCGTGTCATGGGTGATCGTCGCCATCGGCCGGAGATTGGGGAGCGTGCTCCACAGCCGGTTGCCGGTCGTCACATGGGTAGCGTGAAGCGCCCGCGTCTTGCCGGAGAAAAAGCGTTCGGTGAGGTCGTTGGCGTTCCACAGGTTGAGGTCGCCGACCTGCGGGCCGTCGATGCTGAGGATGCGGAAGAAATGTCCCTTCGGCACGGAGAAGGTGGCGCCCTCGCGCGGCGGCACGATCACCTCGTCGACCTTGGTCAGCGTCTCGCGGGCGCGCCGCAACGTGGCCATGTCCGGCACCGGCAGCGTCTCGACGGGATAGCAGACCACGGGCTTGACGGCGCGGCGCTCGGCGGCATCGGTCGGGGCGGTGACGGAGGACGTGGAAGACATGGCGGTTCCTTGTTTGCGGTTCCGAAGAGTGAATGAGCTATAGACCGGTCGCGGCGGCCGCGCGCGCCCAAATGCGCCCTCGCCCCTGCCCCGTCGCGGCTCGGCGGCGCTCACAGCGCTGCGAGCCCGAGCGACAGCAGGGCAAGGGACACGGCGACGCCGACAATGACGCGCTGCCCGGTCGCGAGGAAGGCGACGAAGCCGAGCCCGGCGGCGGCGAGCCGGAGCCAGAGCGGCGAATCCGCCAGGCTGCCGGTCGGGAAGACGATCAGCTTGGCGGTCACCGCCATGACCAGGGCGGTGGCGACTGCCCTCACCCAGTTCAGCGCCTCCGAGCCTTCGGCCAGCCGGTTGCCGGCGATCACGCCGAGCCAGCGCCACAGATCGGTGGCAAACCAGCCGGCGAACAGGATCACCGCATAGGGCCAGAGTTCGGCGGCGGTCATGGCGCCTCTCCGCGGCTTGCCGCAATGGCGCGCCGGCGCACGACGAAACGGTCGATCAGGTAGGCGAGCGTCCCCCCGCCGATCCCGGCGATCAGGATGTCGAAGCCGGGCGTGACCACCGCCAGCAGCGGGCCGGAGATCACGCCGATGACGAAGGCGATCTTCACCACGGAGTGGCGGGCGGAAGCCCAGATCGAGCCGACGAAATAGACCGGCGTCAGGAAGAACAGGATGCCGGCGACGGCCGGCGGAAAGGTCGAGACGATCCCGTAGCTCAATCCCACCAGGACCGTGTTGGCTGCAACCAGCGTCAGGCCGAAGCCGGCGAAATAGGAGACCCGGGCCTCGCGCGGAACATGCTTGAGATTCCCCATGGCAAAGACCCAGGCGGTGATGGCGACGAAATGCGACAGGATCAGCAGCAGCCAGGTCGGGGTGCGGGAGCCGCGCAGTTCCGGCACGAGCGAGGCGACCATCGGCATCATGCGGATCGACGAGAGCGTCACGGCGAGAAAGACGGCCAGCACATTGGCGCCGCTCGCCATCATGCCGATCAGGATCATCTTGGCGGGCAAGGCCCAGATCGCTGCCGTCATGAACATCGCCTCGCCGCGGCTGACGCCCGATTCGAGCGCGAATGCGCTGAAACCGACGAAGGAGGTCATCAGGATGAAGGCAGGCAGCGAGAAGATGCCCCGCGCGCCCTGGAGGAACCAGCGGAAGGAAGCGGCATCGGCATGGGTTTGGGACATCGACGGATCCGGCGGGCGGCTAGAAAGGGACGGACGGGCCGACCGAGGTGACCACGAAGGATAGGACGTATACCGCCGATTGCCGCCGCGAGACAGAGGTTTTTGCCGCGACCGTTGCCGTCAGCGCATTCCGTCCGGTCCCCCGCTGACGGCGATCATCAGCCAGCCGCTGCCGCGCCGCTTGTAGATCTCGGTCCAGCGCCCGGCGATCTGTTTCGGCGCCCCGTCAGCCGCCTCGACATCGGCCTCGTAGCTGTAATGCACCACGCCGACCTCATGGTCGAAGACGGTGACCTTGAGAGGTTTCAGTCGGTAACGCAGGACCTGGGGCGTATCCGGCCCGACCGATGCCACGGCCGCCTCATAGTCGTGCGGCGTGTCCAGCCCCGTCACCCAGCCGGTATAGTCGCGGTGCAGCAACTTGCGGACCGGCCCGGTTTCGCGCCGCCGCGCGATTTCCCAGAGTTCCGTGACATGCTCCCAGAGTTCCCGCTGCACCTGCGAGAAATGCTGCGCTTCCCGGTCCTTCGTATCCATCCGGATGCCCTGCTACCCCATTGCCCAGTCAAAGCCTAGCGCCGGCCGGACGCAACCCGCAAGCCCGGCAGCCTCCATACAAGGACAGATCACAGAAACGTCACTTGCGACAATGAAAAACCCCTCGCAGCAAGGCCGCGAGGGGGCAATCCGACATTCTGCCAATATTGCCGACCGTCATCGCCCGTTGCGTGGCGGTCCTTGGCGTTACTTCTTCTTCGGCACCTTGGGCACTGAACTGCGCTTGGCCGGTGAAGGCTCTGCGGTCTTCTCGTCCTTGGCGGCTGCAGCCTTGGATTTCCCCTTGGACTTGCTCGCCTTGGCCGGAGCCTCTGCTTCCGCACCGACGAGCTCGGCCTCGGGCTTCGGCTTGACCGGCACGGCTTCGGACAGCGCCTCCAGATCGAGCACGTCAGCGCCGTTCTCGTCCTTCTTGACGCCGACCTTGACCACGCCACCCTTCTTCAGCTTGCCGAACAGGATCTCGTTGGCGAGCGGCTTCTTGATGTGTTCCTGGATGACGCGCGACAGCGGCCGGGCGCCCATCTTCTCGTCGTAACCGCGCGTGGCAAGCCAGGCGATGGCCGGTTCCGACAGGTCGAAGGTGACGTTGCGCTCCGACAGCTGCGCCTCGAGCTGCATGACGAACTTCTGCACCACCTGATGGATGACTTCCGTCGGAAGCGGTGCGAACTGGATCGTCGCATCGAGGCGGTTGCGGAATTCCGGCGTGAACAGGCGGTTGAGCGCCTCCTCGTCTTCGCCGGTCCGCTTCGACGAGCCGAAGCCGATCGCCGACTTCGCCATTTCGGACGCGCCCGCATTGGTCGTCATGATCAGGATGACGTTGCGGAAGTCGATCTTCTTGCCGTTGTGGTCGGTCAGCGAGCCGTGGTCCATCACCTGCAACAGGATGTTGTAGATGTCCGGATGCGCCTTCTCGATCTCGTCCAGCAGCACGACCGAATGCGGATGCTGGTCGACGCCGTCGGTCAGAAGGCCGCCCTGGTCGAAGCCGACATAGCCCGGAGGTGCACCGAGCAGGCGCGAAACCGTGTGCCGCTCCATGTATTCCGACATGTCGAAGCGCAGCAGTTCGACGCCGAGCGAGGCTGCAAGCTGCTTGGCGACTTCGGTCTTGCCGACCCCGGTCGGGCCGGAGAAGACGTAGGAGCCGATCGGCTTGTTCGGTTCGCGAAGGCCGGCACGGGCGAGCTTGATCGCCGTCGACAGCGCCTCGATCGCCGCGTCTTGGCCATAGACCACCGAGCGCAGTTCCTTCTCCAGGTTGGCGAGAACCATCTCGTCGTCCTTGGATACCGTCTTGGCCGGAATGCGGGCCATGGTGGCGATCGTCGCCTCGATCTCCTTCTCGGTGATCAGCTTGCGGCGCTTGGACGCCGGCAGCAGCATCTGCGCTGCACCGGTTTCGTCGATCACGTCGATCGCCTTGTCCGGCAGCTTGCGGTCGGAGATGTAGCGGGCCGAGAGTTCGACCGCCGACTTGATCGCCTCGTTGGTGTACTTGAGCTTGTGATAGTCTTCGAAATAGGGCTTGAGGCCCTTCATGATCTCGATCGCATCCTCGATCGTCGGCTCGTTGACGTCGATCTTCTGGAAACGGCGAACCAACGCCCGGTCCTTCTCGAAGAACTGGCGATATTCCTTGTAGGTGGTCGAGCCGATGCAGCGGATCGCGCCGGACGAGAGCGCCGGCTTCAGCAGGTTGGACGCGTCCATCGCGCCACCCGAGGTCGCACCCGCACCGATGACGGTGTGAATCTCGTCGATGAACAGCACGGCGCCCGGATAGTCCTCGAGTTCCTTGACGACCTGCTTCAGCCGCTCCTCGAAGTCACCGCGATAGCGGGTGCCGGCAAGCAGCGTGCCCATGTCGAGCGAGAAGATCGTTGCATCCTTGAGCGCGTCGGGAACCTTGCCCTCGACGATGCGCTTGGCCAGGCCCTCGGCGATCGCCGTCTTGCCGACGCCGGGATCGCCGACGTAGAGCGGGTTGTTCTTCGAACGGCGGCAGAGCACCTGGATGGTGCGGTTGACCTCGCTGTGGCGGCCGATCAGCGGATCGATCTTGCCGCTCTTGGCCTTCTCGTTGAGGTTGACACAATAGGCCTTGAGGGCCTCCTGCTTGGCCTTGGCCGGGCCTTCGTCCTGCTCGCGGGCCTGCTTGGCTTCGCCGTCGCCGCCCTCCTCGGCACCGCGCGGCGGGCGGGTCTGGGAGGTCCCCGGCCGCTTGCCGATGCCGTGCGAGATGTAGTTGACCGCGTCGTAGCGGGTCATTTCCTGCTCCTGCAGGAAGAAGGCCGCATGGCTTTCGCGCTCGGCGAAGATCGCCACCAGCACGTTGGCGCCGGTCACTTCCTCGCGACCCGAGGACTGGACGTGGATCACCGCGCGCTGGATGACGCGCTGGAATCCGGAGGTCGGCTTGGAATCCTCGTCGTAACCCGTCACCAGGTTGGCGAGTTCGTTGTCGACATAGTCGATGACGGTCTTGCGCAGAGCGTCGAGATTAACATTGCAGGCACCCATCACCGCGGCTGCGTCTGCATCGTCGATCAGCGCCAGCAGCAGGTGTTCGAGCGTGGCATATTCGTGATGCCGCTCGTTGGCAAAGGTCAGAGCCTGGTGCAGCGCCTTTTCAAGGCTGGGAGAAAATGTTGGCACGTCAGTTCCTCACTTCTTTTCCATGACGCATTGAAGCGGATGCTCATGCTGCCTGGCGAAATCCATTACCTGGCTCACCTTCGTCTCGGCGACCTCGTAGGTGAAGACGCCGCATTCCCCGACACCATGATTGTGCACGTGCAACATGATGCGGGTGGCTGCTTCCCTGTCCTTCTGGAAGAAGCGCTCCAATACATGGATCACGAATTCCATCGGGGTATAGTCGTCGTTGAGAAGCAGGACGCGATACAGGTTCGGTTTCTTCGTCTTAGGCTTGGTACGCGTGATCACCGAGGTGCCACGATTGGCGTTGTCCCCGTCCCGCTGGCTTTGCATGACGACCGGCTTGGCGATCATTTCAGTTCATTCTCCAATTGTCCGGCCGATCTGCCGAAGACGCAACGCGACGGACAAACACTTAGCTCAGTAAGGTAGTTCATAATTCGGTGATTTTAAGCCCCCCCTCGCGCAGCGCAAACAGAATTGCGCGACGCATCCGCGAAGCAGGCTCAAAAAGAACCCTCAGGCTTATACAAGGCGGCACAAATGGCAAGACCGGCCGCAGGATTGCGACCGGTCTTGCAGTGCTATCGATCTATGGAGGCAGGTGTCAGGCCGCGGTCGGCATCGACATGCCGGTCGCCTTGGCGATCGGTGCCTCGTAGGGCTTGTAGACCGTCTTGGCGAGATCGGCGTACATTTCGCTCATCTTCGTGGCTTCCGCGACGAAGTTCTCGTAGGACGACTTGAGGAAATTGGTCTGCAGTTCGAAGGCGGTCTCGATGCTCTTCACGCCCGAAAGGGCCTCGACATAGGACGAGACGTCCTGGAAGGACTTCTTCGAATACTCGGTCGCTTCGGTCGCGATCGCCTGGAAACCCTTGGCGACTTCCGAATAATTCTTCAGTACCGCGTCCATGGCTTCCTTGCCCTTCTTGTTGGCTTCGTCGAAATTGATCATGCCAGCACTCCTTCAGGTCCGTTTCATTCGGTGCCTATGTACATAGCAGTTGCACAAAATCCGTCAAGTGTTTTGTGCGATGCGGTATCCCGCTTTGGTTGTATTTTTGACCGAAGTTAAGGCCGACCGGAGGCCGGTCGGCCGCGTTGCCTTGAAAAGGAAAACATATATCAGCGATCTTGCAACCGCTGGCTTAGAGATCGACGTCGAGGATCGCCATCGAGAAATTATAGGACAGATCGCCGTCCTCGTCGTCCCGGAAAACCACGCCGAGGAACTCGTCGCCCACGTAGACTTCGGCCGAGTCATCCTTGCGGGGGCGAGCCTTGACCGCCATCGCCGGATTGAACATCCGCTTGAAATAGGCGTCGAGTTTCTTGATTTCTTCGGGCTTCACGATCCATTCTCCATCGGCGATTCAAATTCGGGCCGCTTGTCGCATGCGCCATCCGCCGCTGTAAAGACGCAAAGGCCAATCTTTGCCGCGGCGGATCGCCCGGCCGGACACAAGGTCCGGCCCTGCCCCGCCCTCGGCGGTCAGTCCGCGGCCAGCATCTGGTCCATCGAGCGGGCCGGCTCGGCACAACCGGCCTCACCCACCACGCGGGCGGGAACGCCGGCCACCGTCGAGCCGCGCGGCACGGGTTTGAGCACCACAGAACCCGCGGCGATGCGCGAGCAGCAGCCGACCTCGATATTGCCGAGCACCTTGGCGCCGGCACCGATCAACACGCCATCGCCGATCTTCGGGTGACGGTCCGCCCCCTCCTTGCCGGTGCCGCCGAGCGTCACGCCGTGCAGGATCGAGACGTTGTCGCCGATGCGCGCCGTCTCGCCGACGACGAGACCGGTGGCGTGGTCGAGGAAGATGCCCTTGCCGATGCGCGCCGCCGGATTGATGTCGGTCTGGAACACGCTCGAGGCGCGACTCTGCAGATAGAGCGCGAAGTCGCGGCGGCCGTGGTTCCACAGCCAGTGGGCCAGACGATGGGTCTGGATGGCGTGGAAGCCCTTGAAATAGAGGACAGGCTCCATGAAGCGGGTGCAGGCCGGGTCGCGATCATAGACCGCCTGGATGTCGACGCGCATGATCGAGCCCCATTCCGGCCAGTCGCGCAGCATCTCGTCGAAGGTCTGGCGCAGCAGGATCGCCTGCAGATCGGGATGATCGAGGCGCTCGCAGATCCGGTAGATCACGCAATCCTCAAGGGAATGATGGTTGAGCACGGTCGAATAAAGGAAGGCGGCCAGCAGCGGATCGTGATCGGCGGCAAGCCGCGCTTCGCTGCGAAGGCTATCCCAGATCGGATCCATCGACTGCACGTGCTCTCTCTTGAGGATTTCGCTTTTTGCGGCCATTGCCGGTCTCCTCGTTTCCTGTTCGAGCGCATTATATAGTCGATCCGTGAATCAACATAAATGGGCCTCCCCAAATGAAACGCACCCACGATTTCGCCACCGGCATGATCCGCGCCGCAAGCCAGGCCGGAACGGGCATTCTCCTGATCGCCAATGCCGACCGCAAGAATGCGATCAATGCCGCAATGTGGCGGGCGATCCCGGAGGCCGTGCACTGGCTGTGCGGCGAAGGCGAGGCCCGGGTGATCCTGCTGATGGGGGCCGGCGAGAGCGACTTCAGCGCGGGCGCCGACATCTCGGAATTCCCCGTGGTGCGCAAGGACACGCCGACCGCGCGCCTCTACGAAGACGACAACAGCAAGGCCTTTGCGGCGATCCGCAACTCGAACGTTCCTGTCATCGCCGCGATCCGCGGCATCTGCTACGGCGGCGGGTTCGGGCTTGCAGCCGCCGCCGACCTGCGCATTGCCGCAGAAGGCTCGGCCTTCGCCGTGCCCGCCGCCCGGCTGGGCCTCGCCTATCCGGCGGACGCGGTGCAGGATTTCGTCCAGTCGATGGGAACGCAGATGGCGCGCATGGCGCTCTATACCGGCACGCCGATGACCCCGGCGCAGCTGCTCGCCTGCGGCTTCCTGCTGCAAGTGACGACACCCGAGGCGCTCGAGGCCGAAGCCTTGCGGCTGGCCGAGACGATCGCCAACAATGCGCCGCTCTCGGTGCGCGCCTCCAAGCTCGCCATCCGCGCCGCGGCCCAGCATGACGAGGATCTGCTGCGCGAAGCCGAGGTGTTCGGCGCCTCGACCTTCGACAGCGCTGACTATGCCGAGGGCCGGGCCGCCTTCGCCGAACGGCGGAAGCCGGCCTTCATCGGCCGCTGATCAGACACCAAACGGAGCGTCGCGCGCCGTCAGCTGGCGGCGATATGCCGGTAGAAGTCGATCACCGCCTTCTTGAACACCTTGTCGCCGACGGCGAGCATATGATCGCGGTTTGGAATGTCGATCGCGGTGGCATGCGGCATCAGCGCCGCCAGCTCCTGCGGCGATCCGGCGATGTCGTCCTTGGTGCCGACCGCGATCAGCGTCGGCACGTCGACCTTGGCAATGTCGCTGCGCTCGACCAGCACACGCGACGTCTTGATGCAGGCGGCGAGTGCGAAGCGGTCGGAATGGGTCTGGTCGGCGAAGGCCCGGAACATACGGCCGCGCGGATGGGTGACGTCGGCAATCGATGGCGCGAGCAGCGCCTCGGCGATCGGATCCCAGTCCCCCACGCCGTCGCACAGTCCGATGCCGAGACCGCCGAGCACCAGCGAGCGGACGCGATTGGCATGCTCGATGGCGAGGAAGGCCGAGATGCGTGCACCCATGGAATAGCCCATGACATGGGCCTGCTCGATGCCGAGATGGGTCAGGAGCGCTGCCGCATCGCCGGCCATCAGCGAGGGGCGATAGGCTTCGGGATCATGCGGCCGGTCGCTGGCGCCATGGCCGCGATTGTCGATGGCGATCACCCGGTAGCCCGCCTCGCCGAGCGTCTTCAGCCAGCCGGGATAGACCCAGTTGACGCAGGCGGTCGAGGCGAAGCCGTGGATCAGCAGGACGGGATCGCCCGTCGGATCGCCCTCGTCGAAATAAGCGAACTGCAGACCTTCGTGATAGAAGAGCGAGAAAGGCGGGGCATCGAGATTCATGTGCATGTCCTGTCGGCATCGGATTTGCGCCACACTATAAAATACCGGCCGCCGGTCAAACCGGTTCGGCCGATTTTCTCCAGTTCGTGTGCGTGTTTGGCTCTACACATTTCGATCGAAGGGCGATATGGTCCGCCGCGTTGAATGGCATAGCGGAGACGAACATGGCCGGGCACAGCATTCCCCATTTCCAGAACGACGGCGGTCATCAGGTGATCGAGATCGGCGTGAAGGAATTCATGTGCACGGGCGCTTCCTCCCCCTTCGACCACCCGCACATCTTCATCGACATGGGCCATGACAACGAAAAAGTCTGCGCCTACTGCTCGACGCTCTACCGCTACAATCCTGCGCTCAAGGCCGAACAGACCAACCCGCCCGGCTGCGTCTATCACGTCAAGGCCGCGTAGCCGGCACCGTTCCTGATCGGATCCCCCATGTCGATCAAGACCGCCGCCATCATCGGAGCCGGGATGGCGGGTCTCACGGCCGCGCTTGCCCTGGCGCGCCACGGCATACGCTGCGACATCTTCGAGCAGGCCCCACAACTCGCCGAGGTCGGCGCCGGCCTGCAGATCTCCCCCAATGCCTCGCGAATCCTTGCCGAACTCGGCGCTCTCGACGAGATCGAGCGCCACTGGAGCGAGCCGGACCGGGTGCGCCTGGTCTCGGGCGTGACGCTGAAGCAGCTGGCCGCGGTGCCGACCGGGAGTTTCGCCCGCAAGCGCTGGGGCGCCCCCTACGGGGTGATGCACCGTTCCACCCTGCAGCAGGCGCTCTTGACGCAGGTTCTGCACAACCCGCTCTGCCGCCTTCATCTCGGCCACCGCGTCGAACCGGCCGACCATACGGCGATCGCGGAGATCACCGGGACGCCGAGCGACCTGCTGGTCGGTGCCGACGGGGCCTGGTCATCGGTGCGCAAACTGATCGAGGGCCGGCCCGACATCGGCTTTTCCGGCAATATCGCCTGGCGCTTCACCGTGCCCGCGGCCGTCGCTCCCGCCTTTCTCGATCCGTCCAACGTGACGGCCTTTCTCGGCCCGAATTCGCATCTCGTCGCCTATCCGCTGAAAGAGATCGACGGCTTCAACATCGTCGCCATCGCGGCCGGCATGGACCCGGGCGAGACCTGGGGGACGGAGGGCAGTGCCGGCCAGCGCGCGCTGCTGCTGCGCCAGTTCGCCGGCTGGAACATGGAGATCTGCACCCTGCTCGCATCGCTCGAGCGGGCGACCTTCTGGCCGCTCTACGAGGCTTCCGACGGGCGCTGGCAAAACGGCCGCGACACGGTTCTGATCGGCGACGCCGCCCATGCGATGATGCCGTTTTCCGCGCAAGGCGCGGCCATGGCGATCGAGGACGCCTTCGAGCTCGCCGGAGAGGTGAGCGGCCCCCTGCCCTTGCCGGAGGCGCTTGCGCGTTTCGAGGCGACGCGCAAGGCGCGCGCCGCCCGGGTGCGCCACCGCGGCGCGTTCAACAAGTTCGTCTATCACGCCCGCGGGCCGATCCGCCTCGGGCGCGACATGGTTCTGTTGCTGCGATCGCCGGAGAGCCTGGCCGGCGATCTCGACTGGCTCTACGGCTACCACGCCAAGGGCTGACGCCCCCGGCCGCCGCTCACATGGCGGCGGCAGCCTTGAAGCCGCGCTCGAGGTCGGCGATGATGTCGCCGATGTTCTCCAGACCGATCTGCAGCCGGATGACGGGGCCTTCGGACGGCGCCTTGCGGATCGTGCGGTCGTCGAGATTGACCATGACCGCCAGGCTCTCGAAACCGCCCCAGGAATAGCCGAGCCCGAACAGCGAGAGCTCGTCGAGGAAGGCCCGCGCCTTCGGCTTGAACTTCTCCGGCTGATCGGCGCCGAGCACGAAGGAAAAGATGCCGCTCGTTCCCTTGAAGTCGCGCTTCCAGATGTCGTGGCCGGGGAAGCTCGGAAGGGCCGGATGCAGCACGCGGGCCACGTCGTCGCGGCCTTCCAGCCATTCCGCTGCGGCAAGCGCGCTGCGGCCATGGTGCTCCAGCCGGATGTTCATCGTCCTCAGGCCGCGCAGGATCATGTAGGAATCGTCCGGCGAACCGCAGATGCCGAGCGTGATATTGGCTTCCTTCAGCCGCTCCCAATGCGCGGCATTGGCCGAGACCGTGCCCATCAGGATGTCGGAATGGCCGGACGGGTACTTGGTCGCGGCATGGATGGAGATGTCGACGCCGAAATCGAGCGGCCGGAAATAGAGCGGCGTCGCCCAGGTATTGTCCATGGTCACGACGCAGCCGTGCCGGTGTGCGGCGTCGGCGATGGCGCGAATGTCCTGCATCTCGAAGGTGTTCGAGCCCGGTGCCTCGGTGTGGACGAGCTTGGTGTTCGGCCGGATCAGCTGCTCAATGCCGGCGCCGATCTCAGGATCGTAGTATTCGACCTCGACGCCGAGCCGCACCAGCATGGTGTTGCAGAAATGGCGGCAGGGCGAATAGACCGAATCGACGATCAGGGCGTGATCGCCTGATGACAGGAAGGCGAGGAACGGCACCGTGATGGCAGCCAGCCCCGAGGGCACGAGAATGGTGCCAGCCGAGCCCTCGAGTTCGTCGATCGCCTCGCACAGCGCATCCGTCGTCGGCGTGCCGCGCGTGCCGTAGGTGTATTTCTGGGCGCGCGTCTCCATGGTTCGAACGTCCGGAAACAGCACGGTGGAGGCATGCACGACCGGCGGATTGACGAAGCCGTGGAAACTCGACGGGTCGTGGCCGATATGGCAGAGCTTCGTATCCGTGCCGGCGCCAACCAGCATGTCTTTCCTGTCCTTCATGAAACCTGAGGCCTTCTGATTGCGAGGTATGAAGCGGAGATTTTTGAAGGCCGCAAGCTTTGCGGTCAAGCCGAGATTTGTCACCCTGCCATTGACAAATCATCAAGCCAAAGCGCTTTCGGGCGACCCAAATTTGAGCAATTGGTGGTCGAAAACGGTAATTTGTGCCTGTTTTTCCAGCTGAATTAGCAAATTGCCACTTTTCGCCGCAATTTCTGAGCTCGAGACTTGACCGTCGATCCATTTAAGACTGTGATAGTCGGGCTCGCACCGGGAGGGCCGCGAGCCGGCCAGCTGCGCCGACCTCATGGCGCGCGGCGGTCAAGAGCAAAAGACAACGGAAAAAGGTTGGGAAAAATGAACAAGACTCTTCTGTCAGCCGCACTCGGCGCTGCAGTCCTGGGAATGGGCGCGTCGGCTGCATTTGCTGGCACGCTCGATGACGTGAAGGCCAAGGGTTTCGTCCAGTGCGGCGTCAACGGTTCGAATCTCGCCGGCTTCGGCGCGCAGGATTCCTCCGGCAACTGGACCGGCCTCGATACCGATCTGTGCAAGGCCGTCGCCGCTGCCGTGTTCGGCGACGCGACCAAGGTCAAGTTCACCCCGCTTTCTGCCAAGGACCGTTTCCCGGCCCTGCAGTCGGGCGAAGTGGACATGCTCGCCCGCAACACCACCTGGAGCACGAGCCGCGATTCGCAGCTCGGTTTCGACTTCCGTGCCGTCAACTACTATGACGGCCAGGGCTTCATGGTGAAGAAGGAACTGAACGTGAAGTCGGCGCTCGAACTGAACGGCGCCTCGATCTGCGTACAGTCCGGCACCACCACCGAGCTGAACCTCGCCGACTACTTCCGCGCCAACAAGATGGAATTCAAGCCGGTCGTGTTTGAAGCCCAGGACGAAGCCGACGCGGCCTACAATGCCGGCCGTTGCGACGCCTATACCACGGACGCCTCGGGCCTCTATTCGATCCGCCTCAAGATGGCGAACCCGGACGATCATCTCGTTCTGCCGGAAATCATCTCCAAGGAGCCGCTTGGCCCGGCCGTTCGTCAGAACGACTCCAAGTGGTTCGACGTCGTGACCTGGTCGCACTACGCCATGGTGGCCGCCGAAGAATTCGGCATCACCCAGGCGAACGTCGAGGAAATGAAGAAGTCCGAAAACCCGGACATCAAGCGCTTCCTCGGTGAAGAAGCCGACTCCACCATCGGTGCCGACCTCGGCCTGCCGAAGGATTGGGCCGTGCAGATCATCAAGGCCGTCGGCAACTATGGCGAAAGCTTCGAGCGCAATGTCGGCGAAGGTTCGCCGCTCAAGATCGCCCGTGGCCTGAACGCCCTGTGGAACAAGGGCGGCCTGCAGTACGCTCCGCCGATCCGCTGATCGCGATCTGACTGTCGGGAAGGCGGAGCGATCCGCCTTCCCTTCTCGGACGGAAACACCCGGACAAAAAGGGTGACCAAACGACAGGGGAATTATCGATGGCTGCGACCGACGCCCGCATACAGGGCGGCGACGACCGTCCGAAGGTATCGCTGCTCTACAACCAGGCCTTCCGACAGATCGTCTATCAAGCACTCACGCTGCTGCTGATCGGTGGGGTGATCTATTTCGCCTGGACCAATGCCGCGCAGAACCTCGCCCGCGCCAACATGACCTCGGGCTTCGGCTTCCTCAACAGCCGCGCCGGCTTCGACGTCGCCCAGTCCCTCATCGCCTATTCGAGCGATTCGACCTATTTCCGCGCCCTGCAGGTCGGCCTTCTCAACACGCTGGTGATCGGCTTCTTCGGCATCATCACCGCGACGATCGTCGGTCTTTTGGTCGGCATCGGCCGGCTGTCGCACAACTGGCTGATCCAGCGCCTCAGCACGGTCTATGTGGAGATCTTCCGCAACATTCCGCCGCTGCTCGTCATCTTTTTCTGGTATCTCGGCGTGCTCGCGCTGCTGCCGGCGATCCGCACCATCTTCCAGCACGTCAAGGACAATCCGGGCGCCGTCTTCTTCGTCTCGAACCGCGGCATCTACATGCCGGCCCCGGTGTTCGGCGAGGGCTTCGGCATCGTCGCAGCGTCATTCGTCGCCGGGATTGCCGCCGCGGTGCTCTACACCATCTGGGCCAACCGGCGCCAGCTTGCGACCGGCAAGCGCCCGCCAGTGCTCTGGGTCAACCTGGCGCTGATCATCCTGCTGCCAGTGGTCGTCTTCGTCGTGCTCGGCGCGCCCCTGTCCTTCGACTATCCGGTCCCGGGCTCCTTCAACATGCGCGGCGGCATGGTCATCGGTCCGGAATTCCTCGCGCTTTATCTCGCGCTCTCGCTCTACACGGCGTCTTTCATCGCCGAGATCGTGCGGGCCGGCATCCGCGGCGTGGCCAAGGGCCAGACCGAGGCCGCCTATGCGCTTGGCCTTAGGTCCGGGCCGACCACCCGCCTCGTGGTCCTGCCACAGGCGCTGCGCATCATCATCCCGCCGCTCACCTCGCAGTATCTCAACCTGATCAAGAACTCCTCGCTGGCGGTCGCGGTCGGTTATGCGGACCTGGTCGCTGTCGGCGGCACCATCCTCAACCAGTCCGGCAAGGCCGTGGAGATCATCGCGATCTGGATGGCCGTCTATGTGACGATCAGCCTGGTGACCTCGCTGTTCATGAACTGGTTCAATGCCAAAATGGCCCTGGTGGAGCGCTGACATGGACACCGGAACATCTTTCGTCCGCCACAGCTTCCTGCCCGCCAAGGCCGCGCCCAGGACGGATTCGACGACCATCGGCTGGCTGCGCAAGAACCTGTTCGCCACCGTGCCGGACACGATCCTGACGCTGGTCGCCATCGCCGCGATCCTTTACTTCCTTCCCGGCCTCGTCGACTGGCTGTTCCTCTCGGCGGTGTGGACCGGTGCGGACCGCTCGGTGTGCACCACCGCGGTGCAGGGCGGCATCCAGCCGGACGGCTGGAGCGGCGCCTGCTGGGCCTATGTCAACGACCGCTTCGTGCAGTTCATGTTCGGCTCCTATCCGCGCGGCGAGCTGTGGCGTCCGCTGCTCGTGGTCGCCCTTTTCGTCGCCCTGCTCACCCCGTTCCTCATCCCCAAGGCGCCGCGCAAGGGACTGAACGCCCTTCTGCTGCTCATTGGCCTGCCGATCGTTGCCTACGGCATGCTGCTCGGCGGCTGGTTCGGCCTGTCGCATGTGGAAACCCCGCTCTGGGGCGGCCTGATGGTGACGATGATCCTGTCCTTCGTCGGCATCGCGGTGTCGCTGCCGCTCGGCATCCTGCTGGCGCTCGGCCGGCGTTCGCCGATGCCGATCGTCCGGACCGTGTCCGTCGCCTTCATCGAGCTCATCCGCGGCGTGCCGCTGATCACCGTGCTGTTCATGGCCAGCGTGCTCCTGCCGCTGTTCCTCACGCCCGGCAACAATATCGACAAGTTCCTGCGCGCCCTCATCGGCGTGTCGATCTTCGCCTCAGCCTATATGGCGGAAGTCATTCGCGGCGGCCTGCAGGCCATTCCGAAGGGCCAGTACGAGGCGGCCGACGCGCTCGGGCTCAGCTACTTCCACAAGATGGCCTTCATCATCCTGCCGCAGGCGATCAAGCTGGTGATCCCGGGCATCGTCAACACCTTCATCGGCATCTTCAAGGACACGTCGCTCGTCACCATCATCTCGATGTACGACCTGCTCGGCGTCGTGAAGGCCTCGTTCGGCGATTCGGCCTGGCAGACGCCGGTCACGCCGCTTACCGGATTGATCTTCGCCGGTTTCGTTTTCTGGGTTTTCTGTTTCGGCATGTCGCGCTATTCGGGCTTCATGGAACGGCACCTCGATACCGGCCACAAAAAATAACGTCAGGGGAAAACAATGGCTGAAGTCCAACCCACCAAGATGACCGTCTCGGACACCGATGTCGCGGTCGACCTCATCAACATGAACAAGTGGTACGGGGATTTCCACGTGCTGCGCGACATCAACCTGAAGGTCATGCGGGGCGAGCGCATCGTCATCGCCGGGCCGTCGGGTTCGGGCAAGTCGACGATGATCCGCTGCGTCAACCGTCTCGAAGAGCACCAGACGGGCCAGATCTTCGTCGACGGCATCGAACTGACCAACGACCTGAAGAAGATCGACGAAGTGCGCCGCGAAGTCGGCATGGTGTTCCAGCACTTCAACCTCTTCCCGCACCTGACGATCCTGGAGAACTGCACGCTGGCGCCGATCTGGGTCCGCAAGATGCCGAAGAAGAAGGCGGAGGAGGTCGCCATGCACTTCCTCGAGCGCGTCAAGATCCCGGAACAGGCCAACAAATATCCGGGCCAGCTATCCGGCGGCCAGCAGCAGCGCGTGGCGATCGCCCGTTCGCTCTGCATGAACCCGAAGATCATGCTGTTCGACGAGCCGACCTCGGCACTTGACCCGGAAATGATCAAGGAAGTGCTCGACACCATGGTCGGTCTCGCCGAAGAAGGCATGACCATGCTGTGCGTCACCCATGAAATGGGCTTCGCCCGCCAGGTCGCCAATCGCGTCATCTTCATGGACCAGGGCCAGATCGTCGAGCAGAATTCGCCGGCCGAGTTCTTCGACAATCCGCAGCACGAGCGCACCAAGCTCTTCCTCAGCCAGATCCTGCACTGATCGTTGCACCGGACTTCAAGACAAAAAGCCCGCGCCGAATTCCGGCGCGGGCTTTTTGATTGGGCGGGTCAATGCTTGGTCTCGACAGAGATCTCCGTCCGGCCCGGCCAAGGCGGCCGGAAACAGCCGCTCAGTGGCGCCTCACTGGCACCAGGACTGCCGCTTGCCGAAGCGCGGCTGGGCCAGCCCCTCCGCCACCAGCATGGCGCCGAGCGACCGGCCGTCGCGCGTAACCACGCGCATGGCCGGGCTGGTGGCCGAGACGTTCTGGCCCTTCAGTTCGGAGAGTTCGAAGCGGCCGGCATTGAGCAGATCGCGCAGCCGCACCTTGGCGGCAAAGCCCTTGTCCCGCTCCTGCTGGCACTGGGCGTCCTCGGTCGCCGGCGCCACCACGTCGGCCAGCACCAGGCGGCCCTTGCGGAACCAGAAGCTGTCGCCGGAGGCCACGCAATTGTCGAGGCTGGAGGTGCCACAGAAATAGAATTTTCCGGCAAAACCCTTGCCATCCTCGGAGGTATCCCCCGGACGGCCGCCGGGCACGGGAACCGCGGCAGGCGGCTTGACTGCGGCGGTGCCGACCGGGGCCGGCGGGATCGGCCCGCTGTCACGCGTGTCGGCGGGTTTTGCTGGCTTTGCAGGCGAGGTGTCCGCCTTGGGACGCGCGACCGCCGCATTGCCGGAGCTATTTCCGGCTGGTTTGCCTGTCGAGGTCTTGGCGGTGCTGGGCAGATAGGACGCGATCATCAGGGGCAGCTTGTCGCGATTGTCGTAAGCGGCGATCGCGCCGGCGACCAGGACCAGCGCCACGACCCACGGCCAGAGGCCGCCGCCGCCTGACGATTTCTTGCGCGCCGTGGTGCCGCGCTTGCGCGGCTTTCGCCTCGTATTGCCGGTAGTCGCCATGAATAAACCTCGCCTCGACGGCCGCCGATCGCTCCCATGCGATGGTCGCCAGCCCCATGACCGCGCGACCGGCCGAATCCGGCCGCGCGAATCATGCTGAGGCAGCGATAGCCGATTTGACCAGGGAAATGCCAGCGGGTCGTGAATCCGGCGGGAAGGCGTATGTGTGGAAAATGGCGACCCCTGCAGGACTCGAACCTGCGACAACCTGCTTAGAAGGCAGGTGCTCTATCCAGCTGAGCTAAGGGGCCTTGTCGATGAAGGACCGATCGACGGGCAAGGCGCGGCGCACCGGAAAGCTCCGGCGCGAGCGATGGTCAATGCGTCCAAGGCTGCAGGCGGCTGTACTTGAAATTGTCGGTGTAGGAGACAACCTGGCGCTTGGCTTCCTTGGGCGGGATGACGCGGTAGTCGATGCCTTCGCGCTGTGCATAGGCTTCGGCCTGTTCCTGCGTCTCGAACATCAGCTTGAGCTGCTGGCGGGTGTCGGCCGAGGTCGTGTAGCCCATCATCGGGTCGATCTTCCTCGGAATGGCCTGGTCGAACTCGAGTATCCACACATGCGTCTTCGCCTTGCCGGACTGCATCGCGGTCTTTGCCGGGCGGTAGATCTTTGCAGACATGTCGCATCCAACTCCAAAGGGACGGACAGGCTCTACCCTGCCCCGTCAGTTTCCTGGTACCGGCCACGGCAGAGCCGCGGCGAAATCCTGTTTCCGAGCCGACAATGGCCAGCTTCGGAGGCACCGGCGCGATGCCGGCTGACCGTTCCCGTCGTAGCGACGATTGCGATCATTTTCAAGCGGAACCTCCCGCTCTGCGGCGCAAAGAACGAGAGCGCCGCGCCTTGTCGGCGAAGCGCTCTGTCAATGCGGCCGGAGCCAGGAATGCGGACCTGTTCGACCTATTCGGCCACGCACGGCATGGCTACCCTGGCCGGCGCGGTCAAGTCCAAGCTCCCGTCAGTCGGTGCACTTGTCCTTGTTCGCCGCAGAGGCTGCCGCGGTCTCCTCGCCCTGCTGCTGGGCGGCGACATCCTGGCCGGAGGTCGCGAGATTCTTGTCGGTAGCGAGCGGCATGGTGTTGCCGTCCTTCTGCACGCCGCCGGAGGCGTTGGCCTGGGTATCGGCCGAGCCTTCGAGCGGAACATGGGTCCCGTCCTTGGAAATGCCCGCCGCGGCCTTGCCATCGACCGAGCCGGTCACCTCGGGACAGGCCGCAAGGCTCGGGCCCGATACGAAAGCCGCCATGCCCACGGCAGCGATGATGTTTGTAAGCTTCGTCATGATGCTATCCTCCCTGTTGGATCACAGGGAACGCGACGGGCCGGCGATCGGTTCCGGGAAAACGGACGCACAGACGGGCGCCAATGCCGCGAGGAAGCCCGGGCGGGCGGGCGAGCCATTGAATCGCGGTAGTATAAACGGGTTTTTTTACTGTGCCGGATTGGGACATCGGCACGGCTTGCAATGGTCGGAGTGGAGAGATTCGAACTCCCGACCCTCTGGTCCCAAACCAGATGCGCTACCAGGCTGCGCTACACTCCGTTCCAGCAATGGGAGCGGAATACACGGTTCACCCGGGAGCCGCAACAGCAAAAAGCCGCTTTCGCTCCGGGCAGGGAAATCTTGGCCTGCGGCTAGTCGGAGGCGCCGGCCGGCGGGGTGAGCGTGACTTCAGCCCCTTCGCCGATGCCGAGGGCTGCGGCGCGCCCGCCGCGGATCTCCAGCACGTAGCGCACCGGTGTGCCCGATCCGACGATCGCCTCGGAAAAGGGCGTGGTGCGGCTGGCGACGCGTTTCACCCGCCCGTCCTCGCCGATGAAGACCATGTCGAGCGACAGCGGCGTGTTCTTCATCCACATCATCACGTCGCGCACCGTGCCGAAATCGAAGATCATGCCCTGATCGTCGCCCAGCTCCTTGCGGAACATCAGGCCGTGCTCGCGCTCCTCGGGTGCGATCGCCCATTCGACGTCGAGAGTGATCTCCTTGCCCTCCGTCGTGCGGATCGACAGCGGTGCGCGGTCGAAATGCGGCGCCTCAGCCGCGAGCGGGCCGGCGATCACCAATAAAAAAAGCGCCACGAAAGCGCTTTTCATCAGTCTGCCCATCATCGCGGAGCCTCAGTGTGCCCGGACCGAAGGGCCGGGATTGTCGGGATGGATCTCGGCGGCCATCAGGCCCTTGTCGCCCGGTCCGAAGCGGACCAGCACGGTCTGGCCGGGACGCAGCTCGGTCAGGCCGAAGCGGCGCAGCGTTTCCATGTGCACGAAGATGTCCTCGGTGCCCTCGCCGCGCGTCAGGAAGCCGAAACCCTTGGTGCGGTTGAACCATTTCACCAGCGCCCGCTCCAGGCCGCTGGTCGCCGTCACCTGCACATGGGTGCGCACCGGCGGGAGCAGCGACGGGTGAACCGCGGTCGACTGGTCCATCGAGAGAATGCGGAAGGTCTGGTAGCCGCGGTCGCGCTTCTGCACGAGGGCGACGATGCGCGTGCCTTCGAGGATGGTCTGGTAGCCGTCACGGCGAAGACAGGTGACGTGCAGCAGCACGTCCTGCATGCCGTTGTCCGGAACGATGAAGCCGAAACCCTTGGCGACGTCGAACCACTTGACGACGCCGGTGATCTCGATCAGGTCGACGGCTTCACTGGACAGTTCTTCGAACCCAGCGAGCCCATTCGGTGAAATCCTGTCCGCCATTTCCCAAAGCCCCTCGAAACGCGTCACATCGCAGAGTTAATTGATTCTTGCACTTAAGATTAACATTCGAGCAACGGATCTACGCAAGTCCTAGTTTCACATATACCCAAATGCTTTTTGCCCGTGCAGCCTTGCTCGAAACTGTCGTCTGCCCCATATCCCCTGCAAATCTCTGGAGGACCTTCATGCGCTATCTTCACACCATGGTTCGCGTCAAAGATCTCGACGCGTCGCTCGCTTTCTACTGCACAATTTTCGGACTGTCCGAGATCCGCCGGATCGAGAACGAAAAGGGCCGCTTCACGCTGGTCTTTCTCGCCGCCGCCGACGACCTCGACCGGGCGCGCACGGAAAAGGCGCCCTGCCTGGAACTCACCTACAACTGGGATACGGAAGACTATGCGGGCGGGCGCAACTTCGGCCACCTCGCCTACGAGGTCGACGACATCTATGCGATCTGCCAGCGGCTGATGGACCATGGCGTCACCATCAACCGCCCGCCGCGCGACGGCCACATGGCCTTCGTGCGCTCGCCGGACGGCATTTCGATCGAGGTCCTGCAGAAGGGCGAAAGCCTCGCCCCGGCCGAGCCCTGGCTTTCCATGCCGAACACCGGCGCCTGGTAAGCCTCGCTTCCCGCTTCGCGCAAGATTGAAGCGCTAGACCTCAAAGCATCGAGAGTCCGCCGGCATCCGGCGGACGACACATGCGAGCCGGCAAGCAGGCCGGCACCGCGTGCGTTACTCCATCGTGTGCAGAGGTCAGCCAGTGTCGCGCAACATCCCATCCATCGCCGGCGGTCTTTTCGGCCGCATCGCCGCCCCGGCGGCTGCAGCCCTCATGCTGGCCTCGTGCCAGACCACGGCGCAGGACAGCGCCGCCCAGGGCGACGCAGTGCCGATGGAGACGGCAAGCGCCGCAGCGGCGAAACCGGCATCGCCTAAGAAGACCGCCAATGGTTACACCGATCCGCTGGTGAGCGCCGCAGCCCCTGCGACCGATCCGACGTCCAGCCCCTCGGCGGCTCCCGCCGGTGACGGCGCCATCGCCGCCTATGCCCCGGCGCCCGCCCCTGCCGACCTCGGCGACCTGACCCTGCAGCCGACCGCCGTCAATGCGAGCCGCAACAGCCTGTTTTCGCAGGCGCCCGCCGCGGTAAGCGAATCGCCGGCACCGGTCGCAGCGGAGACCAATGCGCCCGCCGAGCCGCAGGCCCTGGCCGACAGCGACAGCTCGACCAGCATCGTCGTGCCGTCCGAGCTTCCGACGCGCGAGGTCAATCCGATGCGCAAGAGCCTGTTCAGCGCCGAATTGCGCCAGCCCCAGCCACCCGTCGTCGAGCAGGCCTATCTTCCGCCGGAGACGGCGGGCGAAACGCCGGTCTATTCGGCCGACGAAACCCCGATCTATGAGGATGCAGCGGCAGCGTCCCAGCCCGCGGCCAAGGCCGAACAGCAGGTTGCCCTAGCAGGGCCGGCGGACGCTGCGGATCCCGCAGAGCCCGAGCAGCCGAAGAAGCGCAAATGGCTGGAGTCCCTCAAGGCGGTCTTCGGCAAGAAGAAGAACTAATGGTCCTCCACGCCGTCTGACGCCCTGCCGACGCCAAGACGTCCGGCGACCGGCCATCGAGCGCCGTTCCCCCTGACTCACCGGGAAGAAGGCGACGGAAGCCCTTTTGCACTTCGTTGCAAGCTGCTGGATTTGTTGCCCAATCGTGTCTTTGCCGCTGCCCGGACGGGCGCTGTCATATTTTTTGCAAAAAACGAAATTTGCCGCTTGCGGGAATAAAATCACCTGACTATAAGGGCGCCACGGAGCGCACGCGCCCTTCGTCTATCGGTTAGGACACCAGATTTTCATTCTGGGAAGAGGGGTTCGACTCCCCTAGGGCGTGCCACTCCTGCTTCTGTTTCTCTTCCCCAAAAATGCTCGAATCTGAACGCAGGCGCGTGCTCTGCGACGCGCGATTGCCGCGTCCGGCTGCGGTTTTCCACAGGCTGATCTTTTTCAAAATTGGAATGGAAAAACAGCAAGATTCCGCTTGCGGCTTGCCCGAGCCCTGACTATAAGGGCGCCACCACGAAGCGCAGGCGCCCTTCGTCTATCGGTTAGGACACCAGATTTTCATTCTGGGAAGAGGGGTTCGACTCCCCTAGGGCGTGCCACTTCACCTTACGTTACCCTCCCCTACCATCCGCACGACATCAGAATGCCTTGGCGGCATCCAGCACGCGCATCTGCACGCGGCGCGTTCCCTGCCAGTGGTCGGCGCTGAGCGTGCCTGCCACATGGACCTGCGTGCCCCGCCCGTTGAGCAGGAAGTCGCCGAGCGCCGTTTCGGCTGCGCGAAAGGCGATGCCCTCCAGCCGCGTGCCGTCGGCCGCCTCGAGCGTGATCTTCACATGGGTGGTGCCGACCGGCCGGGCATCGCGCAGGCGATGCGCGGGCACGGCGAAGATCGGCTGCGGATGGCCGGAGCCGAAGGGCCCCGCGGTCTCCAGCTGGTCGATCAGCGCGATGGTGGCACCCGATGCGCCGAGCGCGCCGTCGATCTTCAGCGTCTGGTTGGCGGCAAGCGCTCCCACCTGTTCGGCGGAGGCCTCGTCGAAGAAGCTGCGCAGGCGGCCGAGATTGGCCCGCTCGACCGTCAGGCCCGCCGCCATGGCGTGCCCCCCCCCCTTCACCAGCAGACCCGAATCGACGGCGGCACGCACCATGCGGCCGATGTCGAAGCCGTTGATCGAGCGGCCGGAGCCCGTGCCCTTGCCGTTCAGGTCAAAGGCGATGGCGAAGGCCGGACGCTTGAACTTTTCCTTGAGCCGGGCGGCGAGCAGGCCGACGATGCCCGGATGCCAGTTGTCGCGCGCCGTGACGATGACAGAGGCCGCCTGCCCGTCGCCGTATTCCGCCAGCGCCTCGGCTTCCGCTTCGGCCAGCATGACCTGTTCCATGGCCTGGCGCTCGCGGTTCAGTTCGTCGAGCTTCACGGCGATCTGATCGGCTTCGCCGGCATCGTCGAGCGTCAGCAGGCGGCTGCCCAGCGCCGCATCGCCGATGCGACCGCCGGCATTGATGCGCGGGCCAACGAGAAAACCGAAATGATAGGGCGTGACCGGCCCTCCGATGCCGGCGACACGCAGCAGCGCGGCAAGCCCGGCATTGTTCTGGTGGCGCGCCGCGATCAGCCCCTTGGTGACATAGGCACGGTTCAAGCCCTTCAACGGCACGACGTCGCACACCGTCGCCAGGGCCACGAGGTCGAGCCAGGCCAGCAGATCGAGCGAGCGGGCCTGCGGATGTCCGTTCTGGCGCAGAACGCGCAGGGTGGCGACCAGGACGAGGAAGACGACGCCGGCGGCGCAGAGATGCCCCTGCCCCGACAGATCGTCCTCGCGGTTCGGATTGACCAGGGCGAGACAGGGCGGCATCTCGTGGCCCATCTGGTGGTGGTCGATCACCACCACGTCGATGCCGCGCTCTTTCGCCACCGCCAGCGCTTCGAGGCTGGTCGAGCCGCAGTCGACGGTGACGATCAGCCGCGCGCCGCGATCGATCAGCTGGCCGATCGCAGCCGGGTTCGGTCCATAGCCCTCGAAAATGCGGTCGGGAATGTAGATTTCCGCTTCGATGCCGAAATGGTGCAGGAAGCGGGAGAGAAGGGCCGAGGAGGCCGCGCCGTCGACGTCATAGTCGCCGAAGATCGCCACGCGTTCGCCGCGGCCGATCGCCTGGACCAGCCGTTCGGCCGCCGCTTCGCAATCGGTGAGGCGATAGGGATCCGGCATCAGGTTGCGGATGCTCGGCTCGAGGAAGCCCGGTGCCTCGTCGACGGCCACGCCGCGTCCGGCCAGCACGCGCGCCACAAGCTCGGGCATGCCGTGCAGCTGGCTCATCGCCAGCGCGCGGTTCTGGCCGGCCTGATCGAGGCGCGAGACCCAACGCTGCCCCGAGACCGAGCGGTCTACGCCGAGAAATGCACGCGGAACGGGATCGACGGGTTCTTCCATGCCTGATTGCTGTCCTTTGAGCCTGCGCCCTTTCTACAGGTCCGGCAGCAAATGACCAGCCCTGCCCGAGGCGGGCATCGAACCGACCGCAGCATGTTTCCGGATGGCGGGCTCGCGGCTCAAGCGTTCCGGCAGGGCCGGAAACGCGTCCTCAAGACAGGAGCCAGGCAACGACCATGAAAGGAACCGTCATCAGCGACACGTAGAGCAGAATCACCGCCCAGTTGCGTGCGCCTTCGAAATCGTCATCCTCGAGCCGCCAACGTTCCTGCCGCGAACGGCCTCGCCTCCCGGCGAACTCACGTTTGTCGATTGAGATCATCAAGCCCCTCCCCGAACTCGATTTCACAGAAGGCACAGAGTAACCGGCTCGCGCAAAAGATGCGAGGGGATTGTTCCAAAAAGATCGGAGAGTGGGAAAAAACAGGGCCGCTCGGGGCGGATCGGGCGGTGCCGGCTATAGAACCGGCACCCCTTGCATCTCTGGTTAGGCGGTCTTCGGGCGCTCGATGCGAATCACCTGCGGTTCGCCGACGAGATAACCTTCGCTCTTGATGGCGGCGACGGCCTTGCGCACCGCGTCTTCCATCGTCGCATGGGTAACGAGAATGATGGTCACCGGCGCGTCGGCAGCGGAATGCTCCGACCGCTGCACGATCGATTCCAGCGAGATGTTGTTCAGCGCCATCTTGGTGGCGATGCTGGCGAAGACGCCGGTGCGGTCGACCACCGTCAGGCGGATGAAGTAGCCGCCCTCGTGGCTGCGCATCTGCGCCTGGCGATAGGGCTCGAGCAGATGGGCGGGACGGCCGAGCACCGGAACCTGCTGGGTGCCGGGGCGGCTCTTGGCGATGTCGGTGATGTCGCCGAGCACGGCGGATGCCGTGGCATTGCCGCCGGCGCCGGGGCCGACCATCAGCAGTTCGCCGAGAATGTCGGATTCGAGCGCCACCGCATTGGTCACGCCGTCGACCTGGGCAATCACCGAATCGAGCGGCACCATCGTCGGATGGACACGCTGCTCGATGCCGGTTTCGGTGCGCTGGGCGACGCCGAGCAGCTTGATGCGGAAGCCGAGGTCGCGGGCGGCATGAATATCCTCGATCGAGATATTGCTGATGCCCTCGAGATAGATGTCGTCCGCCGAGATCTGGCTGCCGAAGGCGAGCGTCGTCAGGATCGACAGCTTGTGCGCGGTATCATTGCCCTCGATGTCGAAGGTCGGATCGGCCTCGGCATAACCGAGACGCTGTGCTTCCTTGAGGCAGGCTTCGAAGGACAGGCCTTCCTTCTCCATCCGGGTCAGGATGTAGTTGCAGGTGCCGTTCATGATGCCGTAGACGCGGGAGAAATGGTTGCCGGTCAGGCTCTCGCGCATCGCCTTGATGACGGGGATGCCGCCGGCCACAGCCGCTTCGTAGTTGAGCAGCAGGCCCTTTTCTTCCGCCATGATCGCCAGTTCGACGCCGTGGCGGGCGAGCAGCGCCTTGTTCGCGGTCACCACATGCAGACCACGGGCGAGCGCTGCGCGCACCGACTGGTCGGCCGTGCCCTCGGCGCCGCCGACCAGCTCGACCAGCACGTCGATGTCGCCCTTTTCGGCCATCTCGACCGGGTCGTCGAACCAGGTGACGCCGCTCAAGTCAACGCCGCGATCCTTGGTGCGGTCGCGCGCCGATACGGCAGTGATCTGGATCGCGCGGCCGCAGGAGACGGCCAGTTCGTTGCTGCGCTGTTGAAGGATGCGGACCAGCGAGGCACCAACGGTGCCGAGACCCGCAATGCCAATTTTAAGGGCATCAGCCATAAATAAATCCTGACAATTCAAAAACGTGGGGAATGGCGGCCGCGGAACGGGCCGCCGGGAATTCAGCGATGGGCGTTGAGCGGGATGACGTTGTGCATCGTCTCGTCGGCGGTCGACAGGAACTTCTTGATGCTGCGCGCCGCCTGGCGGATGCGGTGCTCGTTCTCGACGAGAGCGAGGCGGACATATTCGTCGCCCATCTCGCCAAAGCCGATGCCCGGCGCAACCGCCACGTCGGCCTTCTCGACCAGAAGCTTGGAGAATTCCAGGCTGCCGAGCGAGCGGAACTTCTCCGGGATCTTCGCCCAGGCGAACATGGTGGCGGCCGGCGGCGGCACTTCGAAGCCGGCCTTTCCGAAGCTCTCGACCATCACGTCGCGGCGGCGCTTGTAGATGGAGCGGACCTCGGCGATGTCGGTGCCGTCGCCATTCAGCGCGTGGGTCGCGGCCACCTGGATCGGCGTGAAGGCGCCATAGTCGAGATAGGACTTCACGCGGGCCAGCGCCGCGATCAGCCGCTCGTTGCCGACGGCAAAGCCCATGCGCCAGCCGGGCATGGAGAAGGTCTTGGACATCGAGGTGAACTCGACCGCGACATCCATGGCGCCAGGCACTTCGAGCACGGACGGCGGCGGGTTGTCGTCGAAGTAGATTTCCGAATAGGCCAGGTCGGACAGCACGATGAGGTCATGCTTCTTGGCGAAGGCGATGACGTCCTTGTAGAAATCGAGGCTGGCGACGCGGGCCGTCGGGTTGGACGGGTAGTTGATGATCAGCGCGATCGGCTTGGGGATCGAATGGCGCACGGCGCGTTCGAGCGGCGGGAAGAAGGTCTCGTCCGGCTCGACCGGGATCGAGCGGATGACGCCGCCGGTCATCAGGAAGCCGAAGGCATGGATCGGATAGGTCGGGTTCGGGCAGAGCACCACGTCGCCCGGCGCGGTGATCGCCTGGGCCATGTTGGCAAAGCCTTCCTTCGAGCCGAGCGTCGCCACGACCTGGGTGTCGGGGTTGAGCTTGACGTTGAAGCGGCGGGCGTAATAGGCGGCCTGGGCGCGGCGCAGGCCGGGAATGCCGCGCGACGAGGAATAACGATGGGTGCGCGGGTCCTGGACCACTTCGCAGAGCTTATCGACGATCGCCTGCGGCGTCGGCAGGTCGGGATTGCCCATGCCCAGGTCGATGATGTCGGCGCCCGCGGCTCGCGCGCTCGCCTTCAAACGATTGACCTGTTCGAAAACGTATGGCGGCAGACGCCGGACCTTATGAAATTCTTCCATCTTCAACCCCTGAGACCGCACGGACTTGACCGCGGCAGGCGGGTTCGTTTTGCCTGGTGAAGCCCGTCCCGCAACGAACCGCATAACCGGGACGGGTGAAGTTAGGTTGCCTGCGGCATGGTCGCCGCAAATCTTGGCGCAATTGCGCCCGAAGGCCAGGCCGATCCGCAGCGGAACCTCCTGCCCCCGATATGTTGCTTTGCGTAAAAAGCCGGGCAAAGGCAAGCGCTATTTGGCGATCTGTGCCTGTGCATCCGCCCCGTGTTCGGCGGCGAGTTTGCGCAACAGCAGGAGCCGGCGCTGATATTCGGCCTCGGAAATGGCGCCGGACTTGCGCGCGTGGCCGAGAGCCGAGAGCTTGGCCTGCAATTCGGCCGCTTCCTCATTGCCCATCTGCACATTGGCGGCGGTCAGCGAGCCGGAAAAGTCCGGATACCCGTCCGGCGAGCGCGAGGGCTCCGCGGCCGGCGCGTCGGGATCGGCGACGGTCACGTCGAGGCTCGCAGCGCGTCCGGGCGCTTCGGCCGGCGGTGCGGCCGGCGTCGTGCAGGCCGAAAGCACGGCCAGGAGGCCAAGCACGGTCAGGCGCCTTGCGCCACGCATTGTCCCAATTGCCCAAGTATCAGCGATCATTATCGAATCCAGACGCCGGCAGTTCGCTCGGCACGCTCAAGCCTTAAGTTCGTCACATAGGGTATGTCACACTATGCTTTCGTAAGTATGGAACTTGTAGTCGTTTTCAGGCAGGATGCGCAATTGCAAAAGACGCCGAGAAAATGATCCTGGGGAGGACGGTTTGACCAGCACACGCGAAGAGGCGGGACAGGGGGGCGCGAAGGCGGCGGGCTTCGATCCGAAACTGATCGAGCCCTATGTCGTCAAGGACCCGCAGGCCCTGACGCTCAACGTGGCGAAGGCGCTGGAAAACCTGGGCAAGGCGGCGTCGAGCTGGCTCGCGCCGCGCGAGCGCGGCGAAGTCGTCGATCCCGTTTCCGAACCGATGGCCGAACTGGTCAAGACCATGTCGAAGGTCGCCGAGTACTGGATGTCCGATCCGAAGCGGACGCTGGAGGCGCAGACCCAGCTGATGGCCGGCATGTTCGGCATGTGGACGCAGACGCTGGCGCGATTCTCCGGCGACGGCGAGGCCCTGCCGTCCCAGCCGATCAAGGACAAGCGTTTTGCCGACGAGGACTGGCAGCGCAATCCGTTCTTCGACTTCCTCAGGCAGGCCTATGTCATCCTGTCGGACTGGGCCGAGAAGATGGTCACCCAGGCCGAGGGCCTCGACGAGCACACTCGCCACAAGGCGGAATTCTACATGCGCCAGATCACGGCTGCGCTGTCGCCGACCAATTTCATCCTCACCAATCCGCAGCTCTACCGCGAGACGGTATCGAGCCACGGGGCGAACCTGGTCAAGGGCATGCAGATGCTGTCCGAGGATATCGCCGCCGGCGGCGGCGATCTCAGGATCCGCCAGACCGACACCAGCAAGTTCAAGGTCGGCGAGAACATGGCGGTGACGCCCGGCAAGGTGATCGCCCAGAGCGAGATCTGCGAGGTCATCCAATACGAGGCCGCGACCGATACGGTGCTGAAGCGGCCGCTTCTGATCTGCCCGCCGTGGATCAACAAGTTCTACATCCTCGACCTCAATCCGCAGAAGTCGTTCATCAAGTGGTGCGTCGAACAGGGCCACACCGTGTTCGTCATCTCCTGGGTCAATCCGGACGAGCGGCATGCGCGCAAGGATTGGGAATCCTATATCCGCGAAGGCGTCGATTTCGCCCTCGACACCGTCGAGAAGGCGACCGGCGAAACGCAAGTCAACAGCATCGGCTATTGCGTCGGTGGCACTTTGCTGGCCGCGGCGCTCGCACTGCATGCGCAGGAGGGCAACAAGCGGATCGCCAGTGCCACGCTGTTCACCACCCAGGTCGACTTCACCTATGCCGGCGATCTCAAGGTGTTCGTCGACGAAGGACAGATCGGCAGCATCGAGGACCGGATGAAAACATCGGGCTATCTCGACGGCTCGAAGATGGCCTCGGCCTTCAACATGCTGCGCGCCTCCGAGCTGATCTGGCCCTATTTCGTCAACAACTACCTGAAGGGCCAGGATCCGATGCCCTTCGACCTGCTCTACTGGAATTCCGATTCGACCCGCATGGCGGCTGCCAACCACTCCTTCTATCTGCGCAACTGCTATCTCAGCAACACGCTGAGCCAGGGCAAGATGGAACTCGCCGGCAAGACGCTGTCGCTCAAGGACATCAAGATCCCGATCTACAACCTCGCCACCCGCGAAGACCATATCGCGCCGGCAAAGTCGGTCTTCGTCGGCTCCGGCCTGTTCGGCGGACCCGTCGAATACGTGCTGTCCGGCTCGGGCCATATCGCCGGTGTCGTCAATCCGCCCGACAAGCAGAAGTACCAGTACTGGACCAATGGCGCGGTCAAGGGCACCTATGAGGAATGGGTTGCCGGCGCCAGGGAGACGCCGGGTTCCTGGTGGCCGCACTGGCAGCGCTGGATCGAGAAGATGGACGACGCGCGCGTTCCGGCCCGCATTCCCGGCGGCGGCGCGCTCAACGCCATCGCCGACGCGCCGGGCTCCTACGTGCTCGCAAGGGTATAGAGGCACCGTCGGTCACGGGTTGACCGACGGTGCGACCGGTCAAACGGTCGGGATCGTCCCGCCGTCGATGACGTATTCGGCACCGTGGATGGACGCGGCCCGATCGGAGGCGAGGAACGCGACCAATTCCGCGACCTCCTCGGGCCAGGCCGGGCGGCCGATCGGAATCCCGCCAAGCGCATCCATCACGCCCTGCCTGGCCGCGGCCTCGTCCGTTCCGCTGGAGGCCGCCAAGCGCTTGACCAGATGTTCGGCGGCCTCCGTCATGATCCAGCCGGGAGACACCGTGTTGACTCGCACGCCGGCCGGGCCGAGCTCCTTCGACAGGGACTTGCTGTAGCTCGCAAGCGCCGCCTTGGCTGCCGCATAGGCGATCGTCGATTCATGCAGCGGCAGGCGCCGCTGGATCGACGCCACGTGGATCACGACCCCCGCGCCGCGCTCGATCATGCCCGGCACCAGCAGGCGGTCGAGACGGACGGCCGGCAACAGGTTGACCGCCAGCTCCTGCTGCCAGAAGCCTTCGGTCGCGGCGCGGAAGCCGCCGCCGGGCGTGGCCGATCCGCCGAGGCAGTGCACGAGGATATCCACGCCGCCGAGACTGGAGAGGACGGCTTCCGCAAGCGTGCCGATGCCCTCCTCCGTCGTGAGGTCGACTGGCGCGAAGAGTGTGCCCTCCTCAAGGTCCTGCGGGGCGGACCGGGCCGCCGTCAGGGTCTTTGCACCGGCAGCGGCAAATCGTGCCGCGACCGCCGCACCCGCCCCCTTGGTGCCGCCCGTCACCACGACGCGGCGGCCGGCAAATTCCGTCGAATCGACCCGGAAGCGCTGGTGCACCGTCATGCGCCGATCTCCAGCCGGGCAATGCTGCCGCCGGTGAGCGTAAAGCGGTACCGCAAGGTGATCGGGCTTCCCGGAAAGGTACCGGAGACCTCGGCATGCACGACGACCGTGTCTCCCTCGACGGCAAAGTCGCGAACGACGGACCTGTCATTGTAGCGGGCCCGCGTCTCTTCCATCCAGCCGCGGATGGCCTGCCTGCCTTCATAGGCACGGTTTTCGTCGCTGACCACCGCGTCCTCGGCAAAGCCGGACAATGCGGCGGCGAAGTCGCCGGAATTCTTGCCGGCGAAATAATCTTCGACCGGTCCAGGAAAATTCTGTGGCATGATATCTCTCTTATCTTCGATTGCGTTGAGAGCCTGCGCGCTTGCTCGAGAAACAAGATGGCCATAAGCTGGCGATATGACAAGAACCGACGAAAATGTAAGGTACTCACCTAAAAGTAAGGATAGGTATCCGACCCCCAGCGCGGGGGCTGCGGGTGTGGAAAACGTGCTTCGCATGCTGGAGGGGCGCTGGAAGCTGGTGATCCTCTTTCACCTGTTCGGCGGCAAGGTCCTTCGCTTTTCCGAACTGGAGCGCCAGACGCCGGGCATTTCGCAGAAAATGCTCATCCAGCAACTGCGCCAGATGGAGGCCGACGGCATCGTCCGGCGCATCGTCTATCACCAGGTCCCGCCGCGGGTGGAGTATTGCCTGACCGAATGGGGGCAGACCCTGTGCCCGGCGCTGGATGCGCTGCTCACCTGGGCGGAGAACAAGCCGGAGAGCACCGAACCGCTTCCGACGCCAGACGGTTCGGCCAGCCCGCCGCGATGATCTTCTCCCCGCCCCTCGTCCCTGCCCGGCTGATCCGCCGCTACAAGCGTTTCCTGTTCGATGCCGTGCTAGACGACGGCCGCGAGATCACCGGCTTTTGCCCGAATACCGGGTCGATGCAGGGTCTCACGGCACCGGGTTCGCTCATCTGGCTCTCCGAGCACGATAGCCCGAACCGTAAATATGCGCATGCCTTCGAGCTGATCGAGGCCGAGGGCACCGTGGTCGGCGTGCATGCGGCGATCGCCAACCGGCTGGCCGAAGAGGCGATCCGCGGCGGCCTCGTGTCGGATCTCGCCCGCTATCCGGTCCTCGCCCGCGAACAGCGCTACGGCACGCGGTCGCGCATCGACTTCCTGCTCTCCGCGCCCGATCGCCCCGCGGCCTATGTCGAGGTGAAGAACGTGCACTTCATCCGCCAGGCGGGCCTTGCCGAATTTCCCGATACGGTAACGGCTCGCGGCGCGCGGCACCTGGAGGAGCTGATCGAGATCGTGCGCGGCGGACAGAGGGCCGTCATGCTCTACCTCGTCCAGCGCGAGGATTGCCGATCCTTGCGCATCTGCGCCGATCTCGACCCGCTCTATGCACGGACCTTTGCCCGCGCGATCGAGGCCGGCGTCGAGGCTCATGCGGTGAAATGCAGGGTCACGCCCACGGAAATCGTGCCGCTCGGGCCGATCGCCATGGACGAACCCGGCCCTGCTGCATTATGAACGACGAATACAGCACTTTCCACGACCGAAAGCGGATGAATGGTAACCTATATCGAAGCGGCGACCGCCCCGCTCAAGAACACCGGCGCGATCAGGCTCTACGGGTCGGAGGACTTCGCCGGCATGCGCAGGGCCTGCCAGCTGACGGCACGCTGCCTCGATGAACTCGTGCCGATGGTCAAGCCCGGGGTGACGACCGACGCCATAGACCGCTTCGTCTTCGAATTCGGCATGGACAACGGCGCACTGCCGGCGACGCTGAACTACCGCGGCTATACCAAATCGGTCTGCACTTCGATCAACCACGTCGTCTGCCACGGCATTCCGAACGACAAGCCGCTGCGCGAAGGCGACATCGTCAATATCGACGTGACCTACGTGCTCGACGGCTGGCACGGCGATTCGAGCCGCATGTATCCGGTGGGCGAGATCAAGCGCGCCGCCGAGCGCCTCCTGGAAGTCACCTATGAATGCCTGATGCGCGGCATCGCCGCCGTGCGTCCCGGCGCCCGCACCGGCGCCATCGGCGAGGCGATCCAGACCTATGCCGAAGCCGAGCGCTGCTCGGTCGTGCGCGATTTCTGCGGCCACGGCGTCGGGCGGCTGTTCCACGATAGCCCGAACATCCTGCATTACGGCCGCGCCAACGAGGGGCCGGAACTGAAGGAAGGCATGATCTTCACCATCGAGCCGATGATCAATCTCGGCCGGCCGCATGTGAAGGTGCTGGCCGACGGCTGGACGGCGGTCACCCGCGACCGGTCGCTGACCGCGCAATACGAGCACGCCGTCGGCGTCACCGCCACGGGCTGCGAAATCTTCACCCTGTCGCCGGGCGGCTTCGATCGGCCGGGCCTTCCGCCGCTCAAGGGCTGACCATGGCAAAGCCCCCTCCTCCCGGCCCTCTCGACACCGAAGACGAACCTGCCTTCGACCTGCGAGGGACGGACGGAGGGGCGGAGCACGGAGCGGGCGACGAACGCGGCTTCTTCGCCGAGCAGGCGGCGAAATCCGGCGCTTTGAAAAAGCGGTCCGCCGTCACCGGAACGGTCGAGACTCCGGAGGCGCACTATCACGGCCACCGCGACCGGCTGAGGGCGCGCTTCCGCGAGAGCGGCGATACGGCGCTCGCCGACTACGAAATCCTCGAACTCCTGCTGTTTCGCCTCATCCCGCGGCGTGACACCAAGCCGATCGCCAAGGCGCTGATCGCCCGCTTCGGTACGCTGGCCGGCGTGTTCGGCGCCCAGCCGGCGCTGCTGCAGGAGGTCAAGGGCGTCGGCGAAAGCGTCGCGCTCGAACTCAAGCTGATCGCCAGCGTCGCCCAGCGCATGCTGAAAAGCGAGATCCGCGGCCGCCAGGTGCTCTCCTCCTGGTCGTCGGTCATCGACTACTGCCACACGGCGATGGCCTACGAATCGACCGAGCAGTTCCGCATTCTCTTCCTCGACAAGCGCAATGCGCTGATCGCCGACGAGGTGCAGGGCCGCGGCACGGTCGACCACACGCCGGTCTATCCGCGCGAAGTGGTCAAGCGGGCGCTGGAACTCTCGGCCACCGCCATCATCCTCGTCCACAACCACCCCTCCGGCGATCCGACCCCGTCGCGCGCCGACATCGACATGACGAAGATGATCGTCGACACGGCAAAGCCGCTCGGCATAAGCGTGCACGACCACATCATCATCGGCCGCGACGGCCATGCGAGCCTCAGGGGGCTGCGCCTGATTTGAGGGCCGCGCCAGCATGTTGAAACAATAAACAAATTCACGCCGAACCGTCGCCTTGAGGAGACGGCCGCGTCCACGCATGCTAGTCACTCGTCCCTCCTCCTCCCAAGAGTCGGTTCCTTGCCATGTATCCCCATCTCGAGCGCATCGCCGGCCTTCGCCGACGTCCATGGTTCGGTTATGCCTTCGCCCTGATCGCCTTTCTCGTGGCGCTCGAGCTGCGCTTCTTCTTCGATGCCGATCTGCCGGCGGGCTATCCCTTTCTGACCTTCTTCCCGGCGATCATCCTGACTTCCGCGCTGGGCGGCACGCTTCCGGGCATTGCCTGCACGGCGCTGTGTTTTCTCTCCGCCTGGTACTGGTTCATCCCGCCGTTCGGCACATTCTCGGTCAATGCGAAGGTCGCCTTCGCCCTTGGCTTCTTCACCATCATCGCCGCGGTCGACATCACCATCATCCACTGGCTTCACCGGTCGATGGAGGCGGTCATCGCCGAGCGGCGGAAATCGGCCGAACTGGCCCGGGAACGCCTCAGGCTTGCCGACCAGAAGGAGATCCTGTTCGCCGAGCTGCAGCACCGCGTCGCCAACAACCTCGCCATCATCGGCTCGATCCTGAGCCTGGAGGAGCGCAAGGTGGCCGACGCCGAGGCGAAGGCGATCCTCAAAGATGCCCGACGCCGGCTCGACCTGATGTCGCGCGTCCACCGCCGCCTCTACAGCCCCGAGACGGGGGCCTTCGGGATCGGCGACTATATCGAGCGCCTGACACAGGACATTCTCGATGGCGCCGTCAGCCGCCCGGTGGTCGTCGAGGTCCAGGCAGCGCCGCTGGTGCTCAGCGTCGACCAGATGACCAATCTGTCGCTCGCCCTGCTCGAAGTGCTGATGAACAGCGTCAAATATGCGGCACCGCATACCGAGGAGCTGAAGGTCACCATTTCCCTTCAGCCCACGGTCGAGGGCCAGGCACGGCTGACCGTCACCGACAACGGACCGGGCTTTCCGCCCGACTTCAACCCGGCCGCCTCGCGCCAGCTCGGCTTCATGCTGCTCAAGAGCTTCTCCCAGTCGCTCGGCGGCAGCATGACCTTCTCCAATGCCCAGGGTGCCGCAACGCGGATCGACTTTCCGCTGACCACGGCCACGGGCGTCTGATCGGCCGGGTGCCGCCGATCTGTTCGCAGGTGCGGCAACGATAACCAAACGGTTAGGATGGCCTGCTATCGTGCCGCCCGGGGCAGATCGCGCGAGGCGACCAGACTTGCGCCCGACACTCGGGGACACCAGGCATGAACCAATATGATTTCGTCGTCGTCGGCAGCGGACCGGCCGGGCGTCGGGCGGCCATCCAGGCCGCCAAGCTCGGCAAGAAGGTCCTGGTGATCGAGAAGGGCACGCGAGTCGGCGGCGTCTCCGTGCATACCGGCACGATCCCGTCCAAGACCCTGCGCGAGACGGCGCTCAACCTCACCGGTTGGCGCGAACGCGGCTTCTACGGCCGCTCCTACCGCGTCAAGCAGGAGATCTCGGCGGAAGACCTGCGCCGCCGCCTGCTGATCACCCTCGACCACGAGGTCGACGTGCTGGAGCACCAGTTCGCCCGCAACCGGGTCTCCCAGCTTCGCGGCCATGCCCGCTTCATCGACAAGAACACGCTGGAGGTCGAAAAAGAGGACGGCGAGATCATCCGGGTGCACGCGCAGGCCGTGCTGCTGGCCGTCGGCACGCGGCCTTATCGTCCCAGCCACATTCCCTTCGACGGCGAGAAGATCATCGACAGCGACGAGATCCTCGAGATCAAGGACCTGCCGCGCTCCATGGTGGTGATCGGCGCCGGCGTCATCGGCATCGAATATGCCACGATCTTCTCCGCCCTCGACACCGCCGTCACCGTGATCGAGCCGCGCGACAGCATGCTGGAATTTCTCGACAAGGAGATCGTCGAGGATTTCGCCTACCAGCTGCGCGACCGCAACATGAAGCTGGTCTTCGGCCAGACGGTGGAAAAGGTCGAGAAGGATGCGACCGGCAAGTGTCGGGTCACGCTGCAGAACGGCCGTTCGATGATCGCCGAGATGGTGCTGTTCGCCGCCGGCCGGGTCGGTGCCACCGACAGCCTCGACCTTGCCGCCTGCGGGCTCGAAGCCGACAGCCGCGGCCGCATCAAGGTCGATCCGGACACGTTCCAGACCGCCGTTCCCGGCATCTATGCCGCCGGCGACGTGGTCGGCTTCCCCTCGCTTGCCTCGACCTCGATGGAACAGGGCCGCATCGCCGCCCGTCATGCGGTCGGCGCGCCGGCGCAGGAGCCGCCGCAATTCTTCCCCTATGGCATCTATGCCGTGCCGGAAATCTCGACCTGCGGGCTGACCGAAGAGGAAGTGCAGCAGCGCGGCATCCCTTACGAATGCGGCGTCGCGCATTTCCGCGAGACCTCGCGCGGCCACATCATGGGCCTCGACAGCGGTTTGCTGAAGATGATCTTCTCGCTGAAGACCCGCCGCCTGCTCGGCGTCCATATCGTCGGCGAAGGCGCGACCGAACTGGTGCACATCGGCCAGGCCGTGCTGAACCTTAAGGGCACGGTCGAATATTTCGTCGAGAACACCTTCAACTATCCGACGCTCGCCGAAGCCTACAAGATCGCCGGGCTGGATGCCTGGAATCGCATGGGCGAATTGCAGGGGGCGTGATTGGGGCTGGGTGGTTTGGATTGGAAAAAGAGTCAGATCGTGCGACTTTCCACGGCGACCTGTAAGCACTCCTTTGGGCCTTAGATAATGGAGCTTCAATGAGGCAGCACATAAAAGGCAATATGCAGGCCTGATCAGATGCCGAATACGTCCTTGCGTAGCTGGGAGTATACAGCCATGCTAGGCTTGATGAGCTTCGACAGCGTGTTTCGGGCGAACGCGGGTGCGTCGTTCCCCGCTTGGGTCAAAGAGAGCATCCGCTTGGCCGCGTTGTAGATGGCACCGGCCGCCTTCTTAATGTCGTCCGCAGGATACCCGGCCTTCACTACACCGTCGATCGCAGCGGCTTTTGCGGCGATGAGATCCGCTGCTTTCTCAGGCTTTCCAACCGAAGCGCACAGAGCAGTCAGCACCTCGTCGTCGTAGAGATAGACCTCAAGATGTCGGCGGCTAAGAACGTGTATGTCCTTCTTCGTGAAGTCCGCGACATCGGTTGGGGTATGGTCGTCCAAGTCGATCAGGCGAATGATCTTCATGCCCGAAGCTAACTTAGGCAGCACAGTCGCTAGTCCGAGAAAGTCGTTCTGCACCTCCTTCGAGTTGCCAGCGGAGATGAAGGTGGTCTCTGGCATCTCGTCGCCAAAGATTGCTTCATATATCCGGGCGTCGTGCTCGGTGTTTTTCCCGGGCACCACGCCCGCCGGATTGCCTTCACAAATGACCACTTGCTTTGGCGCCATCAAGGCAACGAGGTCGTCGAGAGCTACGTGCATCACGCCCTCCCAAAACGCACGGGTAGGCTTGCTCGGCGAGAGCGTGATTACTTGGTCGAAATCGTGACCACTGAAATCGATGAAGGCCACCGATGTCGGGTCGGCATCGTACATTTCGCGGGCCTTCCGCATCATTCCGATCGAGTGGGACGCGATCCAGAGCTGGGAGTTGCCCGGAAGTAGTTCAACTAGTTCTTCGAGCAGTGCACCCTGCAGGCGCGTGTTCATGTGAGTTTCGGGTTCATCAATGCAGTATATGGCATCCGTATAGCTACGTCGCTTCACAACGAAGTCCAGGATCAAGTCGAAAGACGCCTTCTCTCCACCGGACAAGTTTTTGTAATCAAAGCCCTTCGATGTGCCCTTGTCGAACTGGAAAGTGCCCTGATCGAGGGGATTGCCGACACCAACGAAGGTCAGATCGGGGAATAGTCGATTAAGCGGTGTTCGGATTTCTCCAATCAGTTTCTCGCGGTAGGCACCCATTGTCGTCGACTCCGCCTCATTAACGAAGTCGTCCTCCATAGCTTGGGAGGCAAGGCGTTGATAATTGGTGCTGACAGTGGCATCCGGCTCAATCAGGCGAAACAAGTTCATGTTATCAAGGACGGCACCTTGTCGAGAGAGGGAGCTAGTGGCGAACTCAGGATCGTTGCGATACGCAGTTCGAACATAGAGGTTGCCCTTTGCGAATGTGTCGCCGACGTCCGTTACAATGGAGATTCTTGCGTGGACATCAACCGCTTCTTCCTGCGGCCGATCGTAGTACTTGCTGTCTCTGTTCCATCCGGATCCTGTGTTTATCCGGTATTTCAACAGCAGAGCATCGAAGAGCGATGACTTGCCGGATCCATTCGGGCCGGCCAGCACGACCAATTTGGCGCTCGCGGGGATGTTCTGAATTGTCAAATCGGAGAACCGGCGGAACCTGATGATATGGGCATTAAGTAGACGCACGGCCAACTCCTTTGAATAGATTCTTGGAGTAGAGCAAAGGCGCGGTCGTTTGACTAGGCCGCCGGAAGCGCGTCTCCTTGGCCGGCTTCCGCCTCGGGTCCGACGCTTGAGCGCAGCCTCGCGAAACTTCGCCTTCGCGACACAGACGGGCGCTGTTGAGAATGGTAGTCGCCACTGAAGGTGAGGCGCACCCATCCTGATGTTCTGAGCATTCCTTATGGCCGGTAGCGGCCGGAGACGCTATACCTTGGTGGGAGAACCGCTCTCCAGAACAGCCAGGCTCCCCCGCCCCACAGCCGCCCCATGCCTCCTCCACCAGCAAAAAGGCCGCCCCCACCGGGCGGTTTTTCCACATGTGACTTCAACAATTCGGAGCTTACTCGGCGTCGCCTTCGACGGCCTTCTTCTTCGGAGCGGCTTCTTCGCCTTCGGCAGCGTCGCCCATTTCCGCGAAACCTCGCGCGGCCACATCATGGGCCTCGACAGCGGGCTGTTGAAGATGATCTTCTCGCTGAAGACCCGCCGCCTGCTCGGCGTCCACATAGTCGGCGAAGGCGCGACCGAACTCGTGCACATCGGCCAGGCGGTGCTGAACCTCAAGGGCACGGTCGAATATTTCGTCGAGAACACCTTCAACTATCCGACGCTCGCCTCGCTCAAGCCCGCCGTGCGCATTCCCGCCAAGGCGCTCGCCGCCGTGCTGATGACCACGCCGGTCAACGTCGCCGGATGGGCGCTTGCCGGCTTCTACCTCTCGCTGATGCCGAGCCTCGTCAGCGTCGCCACCGGCATACGCTCGCCGCTGATCGGCGCATCGGTGGTCTCGATGCTGATGCTGGTCGCGAGCCTTTCGGTGATGACCCTGCGGGGCCTGGCGGCCAGTCGGATCATGGTGATCGGCACGCTGTCGCTGATGATCGGCGTGGCGGTCACACTGACCGGCATTCACCTGCAGAATGTCGTGCTGTTGTTCGCCGGCACGGCGGTGGTCGGCATCGGCTTCGGCGCCAATTTCTCCGCCATCCTGCGCATCGTGCTGCCGCTGGCCGATGCCGACGACCGGGCCGCCCTGCTGTCCGCCTTCTTCGTCGAAAGCTATCTCGCCTTCTCGCTCCCCGCGATCGTCGCGGGCCTCACCGCCCCCTATCTCGGCCTTGCCGGCACGAGCTATGCCTATGGCGGCGGCGTGCTGCTGCTGGCCGCCATTTCGCTCGTCGCGACCCGCCGCCTGCCCGTCCACCGCTGACGGGCGGCGGCCCGTCCTCTTGGCCATCAAAACCTCTGGTGGAGCCGCGCGCTTGCGTGTTCAATCCCGCCGGCACCATGACGGACGGAAAGGGAGAGAGGCAGGACGACGATGCGGATCATATCGCTCAATGTCTGGGGCGGCATGCTGCATGCGCCCCTGATGGACTATCTCTCTCAGGCAGACGCCGACATCTACTGCCTGCAGGAAGTGCCGCGCGCGCCGGGCAGCCGGTCGGAGTGGCTGAGCTACCGCGACCACGGCGTCGAGCTGCAGCAGCGCGCCAATCTGTTCGACGAGATCCGCGCGGCCTTGCCCGGCCATGACGGCTTCTTCTGCCCCACCGCGCGCGGCGAGCTGTTCGACGGCGAGACCCGTTCCTGGCAGGAATTCGGGCTGGCGACCTTCGTGCGCAATAGCCTGCCGGTCATCGGCCAGGCCATGGACTTCGTCCACGGCGCGTTCTCGCCCGACGGTTTCGGCCCGCATCCGCGATCGCGCAATGCCCACTGCATCCGCCTGTTCGACTACGAGGCTGGCCGTTCCTTCAGCGTCGCCCAGATCCACGGGCTGCGCGACATCGCCGGAAAGGGCGACACGCCCGCCCGGGCGGCCCAGGCCGCGGCCTTCAAGGCGCTGATCGAGCGCGTCTGGCGGCCCGACGAACCGCTCGTCGTCTGCGGCGACTTCAATCTCCTGCCGGACAGCGCGACATTCGAAACGCTCGGCGCGCTCGGCCTGACGGATCTCATCACGTCGCGCGGCCACCGCGATACCCGTACCTCGTTCTACAAGAAGGAAGGGCGTTTTGCCGACTACATGCTGGTGACGGCGGATGTCGCGGTAAAGTACTTCGAGGTGGTGCGCACGCCTGAGGTCTCCGACCACTGCCCCCTGCTCATGGAATTCTGAGAAGGAGAACGACAGTCACAACGAAAAAGCCGCCCCGGAGGGCGGCTTTCTCTATGCGATGAAATGTCGGAAGCTTACTCGGCGTCGCCTTCGGCGGCCTTCTTCTTCGGAGCAGCCTTCTTCTTCGGAGCGGCTTCTTCGCCTTCGGCAGCGTCGTCAGCCTTGGCAGCAGCCTTCTTCTTCGGGGCTGCCTTCTTGGCCGGCTTGTCGCCTTCTTCGGCTTCGTCTTCGGCCAGCAGCTCTTCCTTGGAGACCTTCTTGTCGGTCACGTCGATCTCAGCCAGCAGCTTGTCGATGACCTTCTCTTCGAAGATCGGGGCGCGCAGCGAAGCGGAAGCGCCGGGCGTGTTGCGGAAGAAGTCGAGGATCTGCTTTTCCTGGCCCGGGAACTGCTGAAGCTGGGCGAACAGGGCCCGCTGCATTTCGTCCTCGGAGACTTCGACGCCGCCCTTTTCACCGATTTCCGAGAGAACGAGGCCGAGACGAACGCGGCGCTCGGCGAGCGTGCGGTATTCGGTGCGGGCTTCTTCTTCGGTCGTGTCTTCGTCGGCGAAGGTCTTGCCGGACTGGGCGAGATCGGTGTTGATCTGGCGCCAGATGTTCTCGAACTCGGCGTCAACGAGCTTGGAAGGCGTGTCGAACTTGTAGAGCTCGTCCAGCTGGTCGAGGATCTGACGCTTGACCTTCTGGCGGGTGACGTTGCCGTACTGGCTCTCGATCTGGCCGCGGACGATTTCCTTCAGCTTGTCGAGCGATTCGACGCCGAGCTTGGTGGCAAGCTCGTCGTTCAGTTCGATGGCGGCGGGAGCAGCGACTTCCTTGACGGTGATGTCGAAGGTGGCTTCCTTGCCGGCGAGGTTGGCGGCCGGATAGTCGACCGGGAAGTTGACGGTAATGACCTTTTCATCGCCAGCCTTCAGGCCGACGAGCTGGTCTTCGAAACCGGGGATGAAGCGGTTCGAGCCGATGACCAGTTCGGCATCCTCGTCCTTGCCGCCGTCGAAGGCAACGCCGTCGACCTTGCCGAGGTAATCCATGGTGACGCGGTCGCCTTCGGCGGCCTTGCCCTTCTTGGTCTCGAAGGTGCGGGCGTTCTCGGCGATCTTCTCGATCTGCTCGATCACTTCCGCATCCGAAACGTCGACCACTTCGCGGGTGACCTTGAGGCCGTCGACCGGCTTCAGTTCGATCGGCGGGATGATCTCGTAGGAGAGCGTGAACTCGAGGTCGGCCTGGGCGGTCAGGATCTTGTCGGCTTCCGCCTCGTCCTCGGTCATGGCGATTTCCGGCTGGGTCGCCGACTTTTCGCCGCGCTCCGACAGGATGGCGGAAGGCTGCTCGCGGATGATCTCGTTGACCAGTTCGGCCATGATCGACTTGCCGTACATCTTCTTCAGGTGACCGACCGGAACCTTGCCCGGGCGGAAGCCGTTGATGCGGACCTTGTCCTTGGTCTCGGCCAGGCGCTCATTCATGCGAGCTTCCATGTCCTTGGCCGGAATAACGACCTTGATTTCGCGCTTCAGCCCTTCAGCGAGCGTTTCGATAACCTGCATGTTCTTACCTTCATGTCGTGGCGGCCGTGCTCGGACAGCCGGTTGTTTCCCTGAGCACGACGCCGGAATCCTATGTTCCCGGACGTGGCTGCGGCGCAGTCTTCAAGCATTCCTGCCAGGCAAAACGGTGATAACAGCAGCGGGATCGTCACCCGGTCCGTCTCGCACCGCCCCGCTCGGCAATCTGGTGCGGGTAGAGAGACTTGAACTCCCACGCCTTGCGGCACCAGAACCTAAATCTGGCGTGTCTACCAATTTCACCATACCCGCGTCCAAAGCAAACGCATGCAGCCCTTGCGCATGGCCCCTCCGGAGCGCGCGTCTCTATATCACCCGTTTTTCCACGCGCAAAGGAAAAATGACGGTTCTGTCGCCGCCCACACAAGGAAAGGCGCGGCCTCGGATGGTGCGCCGAAAGCCATGCGCGGGCGCCCGACTGCCGTGCGGCACCGGGCGTCAACGGATAGTTCGGCGCGTGCTGCAACCCTGCAGCGCTCAATTTCGGTCTTTACATCGGTGAGTATATCGGCATTTTTGTCACAAAACCGTCACAAGCAACCATCGGGAACGTCGCCAATGGCATCTCCCCCTCCTTGCGTGGTCTATTCGACCCTGTCCCTCAACACGCTGACGAAGCGCTGTCGTATCGACGGCAGGCTTTACGACGTTCATCTCGGCAAGTGGATGTTCTACAATCCGATACGACAGGAGAAATACTTCCACGTCCGCTCCGGCAAGATCGATTCGACTGCGCGAAGCCGTCCGACGGACAGTCAGCTGTCACAGATGGACGAGGCCGAGTTCAGCGGACGTTATCCGATATCCGTGTGGAAGGAAGCGCTGGCCACGCCGATTTCCAGGCGGCTCGCCGAGATCTGGATCGCCAGCCATCGCCTTCACGCCGCCGGCCTTGGACCGAGGCCCGGCTCGCTGATCGTTGCGCGCAACTACAAGCGCAATTTCCGCTCCTTTGGTCCAACCGCCGGGCTGCAGATCGAAAACGCCCGGCTGCTTTCGCCGCGCGATCCGGTGACGCAGGAGGAGATGGTCGCCGCCGGTGTCAGGCCCGACCGTTATCTGAGCTGCGTGCGGCAGACGATCAACGGATACGTTTCCGACCTCTGTTCGGTGGTCGGCGTCGTGCCGATCGATGCCGAGTCCGAAATCGAAGCGCTGGCCGGACAGATCGACGGCCTGCTCACGGGCAACGGCGCGGGCTGACGCGGCGGCGTCCCGACGCCGTCCAGACAGCCGGCCGGCGTCCTGCTAGTACAAGGGCTCCTGATAGAGCGCGACGCCGTCCATGCGCAGTTCGCGGATCTGGCTGCGACCGCCCTTGCCGACGCGGACGACGACGGCGACGTCGCCTTCGTTGCGGCCCGTCTCGATCTCTTTTCCCTCGCCCTCCGGCACGTAGTAGCGCTCGATGCCGTAATCGACCGTGAGGCTGTCGCCCGCCTCGACGGCGCCGTAAAAGTAGAAGCGTTGCGTCTGCAGCACGACACTGCCCTCCGCCGGCGCCAGCGCGCCGAAGGACGCTTCGGCCACCGTCCAAAAACCATCCGCGCCGGGCTTCAGCCGCACCTGCATCACCTGCCAGCTGGGACCACCCGGACGATCGCCGGTAATCAGCGCCGCGGGGATGGTCGAGACGTCGTAGGAGAGGATCACGTAGTCGCCGCGCAGCAGGTCGCGCGGATCGACTGGCGCCGTCTTCAGCAGGATCTCCTCGCCGGAGCGCAAGATCCCGGCCCGGCCCTCGATCATCCAGCCGAGCACCGCGGTCTGCAGCACCACCAGCCCGACCGCGACGGCGAGATAACGCATGGTATTCGGTTTGCGGGTTTCCACAGTCATGTCCTTGCCTCCGCGGCCCGCCGGGCGAACACTTTTTCAAGCTTCACCACCACACCCGCCAGCACCGCGACAACCAGGCCGGCCAGCAGGAAGAAGGCGGAAGTACCGAGCATGGAGTCGATCGTCACATAGGAGAGGTAAAGCACTTCGCCGGCAAAGGCGGCGTAGGCGAGGAAGCGCACAGCGCCATTGTCCCGCCCCTCCAGCGCCAGTGCGGCGAGCGCCAGCGCGATGGTGGCGATGCCGAGCAAGGCGAGCGCCGTTCCATCGGTCCATTCGGCATGCAGCAGCACAAGGCCGAGAAGCGCCAGCACCAGCGCATAGAAGGCAAAGGCCGGTTCGAACCGGCGCAGGAAATTCGCCGCCGGCGAGATCGGCAGGGTGGCGACCAGGAAGGCGATCGTGCCGCCCGCCGCATAGGTCATCGCCGTCTCGACCTCGATCGACAGCGTATAGATCCAGACGAACCAGGCCAGCAGCAGCCAGTAGATAAAATGCCGCGCTCGGTCGGCGCCGGTCCACAGCGACAGCAGAGCGATGATCAGGCCGGAAAACAGCGGCCACCAGCCGTAGAGCATGTGCCAATCGCCGTTGAACTGTTCCAGCAGCGCGGCGAAGGCGGCAAAGGACAGGATGCCGGCCATGGCCGTCAGTGCCCCGGAGCGGAAGGCGGCCGCCGACACCGCGGTCATGGCGAACCAGACGAGCATGGCGTCGAAGGCATCGCCCGACAGGTGATAGAGCTGGCCGATCAGCGCGATCGCCCCGCCGAAACAGGCCGCACCCAGAACCAGCAGGGCCCCGCCCAGGCGGTCGGCGCCACGGCCGAAGGCCAGGGCCGCCAGCAGATGAAAGACCCAGATCAGCGCGACGATGCCGCCGACCTTGACCAGCCGCGGGATCTCTTCCCAGTTGGCGGCGATCAGCAGCAGGATCGAGGCTGAGATCAGCACGGCGGCCAGAACCATCAGCACGCCGCCGATGCTGAAGGCCGAGCGGCGGGAATCATGTTCCTGCAGCAGTGCGTCGGCCACGCCCTGCCCGATCAGGCCCTTCTCCACCCAGATGCCGAGATCCCGTTTCAACCGTCCGCGATACATGAATTCTCCGTCCCCATCCCGGTTCGGCGCGCCTCGTGCCGCTTGGCACGGCCGCCGTCCGGTCGTTTCCGCCATTCTTGAGCCGAACGCCGGCAAAAGACAATCGGGCCCTTAGCGTCTCCACGCCCGCCCGCACCGGCTCAATCATGCATCTCGTGCATGGCTTCCATGACAATATTGCACTGCACAACGGCGCGTTTTCCGCCTAATGTGTCTTCAACAGAGCGCGGACGAAGTTTCTTTGTTTTTCGCTCATGCGGCGGTTCTCTGCCGATACGACCTTCGACCCTGCGCACTCCTCCTCCCAGCGCGGCGTCGAACTGACTGACGACACTCCTCCTCCCAGTCGTCGGTCTCTCAAAATGACGCTCACCGGATCCTCCTCCCCCGGTGAGCGTTATTTTTTTATCCTCCTCCCAATCCCGCCGACTTGCGATACTGCAGCGCACAAGCACGTTGCCGAGGCTTCCTCACCGCCCGGTCAAGCGCCGAAAAATGCGTCAATTTACCGCATGTTAACCATGCCTCTATGCGTCCACCGCATAGGAGTCATACGGCGATGTCACTTCCGCTTTTTCGCAGCGCAGCATATATTCCGGTCATCGAATTCAAGCAGGCACCCGCCCCCCCCGGGGAGCCGCAACCGGAAAGAGGAAAGATCATGAACATCGCTCGCTCGCTCAACAACTGGCGCAAGTATCGTCAGACCGTCAACGAACTCGGCCGCATGTCCGACCGCGAACTTCGCGACCTCGGCATTGGCCGCGAGGACATTCGCCGCGTGGCACGTCACGCCGTCGCCGGCTGATCCTGACGACAAACCCGATTGCAAAGAGGCCTCCCTTGCGGGAGGCCTTTTTCTTTGCCGCTTTTTCGGGCGCCTGTGCCCGCCTGCCGATAGCTGCCTTTTATTGCAGCACACCATGCACATTTGCATAGCAGTCGCTTATTATTTGCACTGCACAATATTGTTTTACAGGCGTATAAAGCGGTCAATCGCTGATGTGGACGAGACCACAGGATCAGCGGAACAAGATTGACCCCGAGGAAACGACCATGAACCCGATCCGCATCGCCAAGAACTGGATGAGCTACCGCCGCACCATCGCCGAACTGGGCAACCTGTCCAACCAGGCCCTGTCCGACATCGGCATCACCCGCTACGAAATCCGCAATATTGCTGCCCGCTCCTTCCGCTAATCGCGCAGGTTGAGCAGAGCAGTGGAAAACGGCACCTTCGGGTGCCGTTTTCGATTCTGGCTCCCTGCTTGCCGCGTGCCCTGCCTGCGGCAGACGGGAAAGGATTGGCCGCCAAACCGTCCCGTGATAAGCAGCACGCCATGATGAAAACCACTCCCTCCCCCATTCATGTGATCGGCGGCGGCCTTGCCGGTTCCGAGGCCGCCTGGCAGGCTGCGCAGGCCGGCGTTCCGGTCATTCTCCACGAGATGCGCGGCGTGCGCGGCACGGATGCGCACCGAACCGACGGTCTTGCAGAGCTGGTATGCTCCAATTCCTTCCGCTCCGACGATGCGACGGCCAATGCCGTTGGCGTCATCCATGCCGAGATGCGGCTGGCCGGATCGCTGATCATGGCCTGCGCCGACAAGCACCAGGTTCCCGCCGGCGGCGCGCTCGCCGTCGACCGCGACGGCTTTTCCGACGCCGTCAGCCAGGCGATCCATGCCCATCCGCTGATCACCGTCGTGCGCGAAGAGGTCACCGGCCTGCCGCCCAAGGACTGGGGCCTGACGATCATCGCCACCGGCCCCCTCACGTCGCCCGATCTCGCCGAGGCGATCAGCGCCGAGACCGGCGAGGATGCGCTGGCCTTCTTCGACGCCATCGCCCCGATCATTCACCGTGATTCCATCGACATGGATATCTGCTGGTACCAGTCGCGCTACGACAAGGTGGGTCCGGGCGGCACGGGCAAGGACTACATCAACTGCCCGCTCGACGAAGCCCAGTACAATGCCTTCATCGATGCACTGATCGCCGGCGACACGGTCGGCTTCAAGGAATGGGAAGGCACGCCCTATTTCGACGGCTGCCTGCCGATCGAAGTCATGGCCGAGCGCGGCCGCGAAACGCTGCGCCACGGGCCGATGAAGCCGATGGGCCTGACCAATGCCCACAATCCGACCGTCAAGGCCTATGCCGTCGTGCAGCTGCGCCAGGACAATGCGCTCGGCACGCTTTACAACATGGTCGGCTTCCAGACCAAGCTGCGCTACGGCGCGCAATCCGAGATCTTCCGCATGATCCCGGGCCTGGAAAATGCCGAATTCGCCCGGCTCGGCGGTCTGCACCGCAACACCTATATCAATTCCCCGGTGCTGCTCGATCCGTCGCTGCAGCTGAAGAGCCGGCCGGGCCTGCGCTTTGCCGGCCAGATCACCGGCTGCGAGGGCTATGTCGAGAGCGCATCGATCGGGCTCCTGGCCGGCCGCTTCGCCGCCGCCGACCGCAAGGGCGAGATCATCTCCCTGCCGCCGGAGACCACCGCCATGGGCTCGCTGCTGCGCCACATCACCGGCGGCCATCTGGTCACCGACGAGGAGCCCGGCAAACGCTCGTTCCAGCCGATGAACATCAACTTCGGGCTGTTTCCGGAACTGGCGCCGGGCTCGATCGTCAAGCCGGAGGGCGTCAAGCGCTTCCGCGGCAAGGACAAGACGGTGATGAAGCGTCAGCTGGTGGCCGAGCGCGCCCTGGCCGACTGCAAGGCCTGGCTCGCCTCCGAACTCGCCCAGCCTTAACGGGCGTTCAGGCCGTCGGGATCGCGCCCGACGGCGCATCCCGCTCGGCGTTGCTCACATAATTGCCCAGCAGCCAGAGCGACACTTCGGCGGCCTCCAGCGGCGAGGCGAAGGTGAACTCGCCATTGTGGAACGGCGCGTCGAGGAATTCGATGGCAAAGCCGCGGCCGTTGCGCAGGTCGCGCACGCGCACCGTGCCCGGCTCGATGAGATGGCAGGCATAGTGGCTGCGCATATTGCGCATGAAGCCGGCTTTGTTGTCGTGCAGGCGCACGAAGACCGCATTGCCGTCTTCGGTCGTGTGGAGGCTGCGGATCGCTTCGTTGGGAAAGGCCCGGCCGAATTCGAGAAGCGCCAGTCCCGTATCGTGCAGGCTGTCCTCGTTCGTGCGCTTCGCAATCCGCGTCGAATAGTAGGCGAACAGGGCCACCAGTCCCAAAATCACAATCCAGGTAATAGAAGCCACGCCTTGCCTCCCGCTGCGGCCGGACGTCGTCCGACCTTTCACCGCGAGTCGATAGCAGCCGAGGCTTGCGCGAATTTGGTGGTTCAGAAGCTGCCCGTCACCGCGGCGCGCAGCATGCGCAGTTGGCGGCGCCATTGCGGCGGCCTGAGCGCACCTTCGAGGATGGCGGCACCACGCCGCTGGGCGGCGATCAGAACCGGTTCGCTGAGCGATACCGGCAGATAGGCGGGCACCAGGCTTCTCGGCGGCCGGCCCGCCGCGCGCGCCTTGCGCAGGTGGTCGCGTCCGAGCCCGGCAAAGGCTTCGATCGCGGCCGAAACCCTCACCTTGTCGTCGCCGGCGAGGAAGCTTTCTCGATCGAGCCCGACGGCAGAGAGAATCTCCAGCGGCAGGTAGAGCTGGCCGCGCGCCCGGTGCGTCGGCATCAGCAGCAGAGCGCCGGCAACCGCCTGGGCAACGCCCGCATGGCCGGCCATGTCGGCCGACCGGGCCGCAGCCTCCGGATCGAGCACGAGGCTTGCCAGTTGCACGAGGGCGGCGGCCGTTTCGCCGGCATAGCCCTCGAACATGGCGGTGGTTTCCATCGGATCGTCGTAGAGATCGAAGATCCGCGCCTCGATCATGCCGGACAGGGCGGCGATCGGCAACCGGTGGGTGCGGATGGCGTCCAGGAGCGCCGCGGCGGTCGGATTGGCCTCGGTGGAACCGTGTGCTGCGCCCGCCAGGAGGTCGCGCCAGTATTGCAGGCGCACCTCGCCCGGCAGGGGCTCGCGCACCACGTCGCGGATGCGGGCGATCTCGGCATTGAAGGCATAGAGCGCGGCGACCGCCCCGCGGTGTGCCGCCGGCGTCAGCAGGCTCGCCAGATAGCGGTCGCGATCACTGTCGCGCAGACCCGACATGTCGAGAATGCGGTTTCCTGTCTCGGCATCGCTCACGGCACTCATCCTGCGTCAGACGGCGATCAGGGCAGCGGCAACCGCCCGCTGCTCGGCGAGCATGATGTTGAAGGTCCGGATGGCCGCACCGGTTCCCATCGGATCGCTGGCGATGCCCTTTGCCTTGAGGGCAGCCTTCAGTTCGGCCGGAAGGGGGCGAAGCTTGGAACCCGTGCCGACCAGAAGAACCTCGATATCCGCCGCATCGTCGAGGACGCGGCGGAAATTCTCGACCGATAGCGGCATGGTCTCGTCCATCTCCCAGCCGTAGATGCCCGAGGGCAGCAACAGCAGCGAGCCGCGATGCGACATGTCGGCAAAGCGGAAGCCGCCATTGCCGTAGGCGTCGATCTGGGCCCGCCCCGGGAAATGCGCCTCTCGGATGACGATGCCCTTGCCGGTCGGTCCGAAGGACGACACCGGCCTCAGGCCTCGACCTTGCCGGACACCGGCCGGGCGCTTTCGGCGTCCTGCTCCTGGAATGTCTCCGGGCGCAGCTTGAAGGCGATCAACACCGGCGCGGCGATATAGACCGACGAGAAGGTACCGACGAGAACACCGAACAGCATGGCGAGCGTGAAGGACGCGATGACCTCGCCGCCGAACAGGTAGAGCGCCAGCAGGGCCAAAAGAGTCGTCGAACCCGTCAGAACGGTTCGCGACAGCGTTTGGTTGATCGACGTATCGATCAGAACGTCGAGCGGCATCTTCTTGTAGCGCCTGAGGTTTTCACGCATTCGGTCATAGACCACGACGGTATCGTTCAGCGAGTAGCCGATGATCGTCAGGATCGCCGCGATGCTGGTGAGGTTGAACTCGATCCCCAGCAGGACATAAAGGCCGAGCGTCAGGATCACGTCGTGAAGCGTGGCGATGATCGAGCCGACGGCGAACTGCCATTCGAAGCGGAACCAGATATAGATGAGGATGCAGAGCAGCGAGACAGCCACGCCGATCGTCGCCGACCGGGTGAGCTCGCCGGACACAGCCGGACCGACCACTTCGACTCTTCGGAACTCGTAGGCATCCTCCAGTTCACCACGCACCAGGGTGATCGCCGACTGTTCGGCGTTCTCGCCACCCTCCTGCGCCTGGATGCGGATGAGCACGCTGGCGGGATCGCCAAAGCCCTGGGCCTGGACTTCGCCGAGATTGAGCTCGCTCAGGCGGTCGCGGATCTCGCCGATGTCGGCGGTTCCCGAACGCGCTTTGACCTCGATGATCGAGCCGCCCTGGAAGTCGATGCCGAGATTGAGGCCGACGGTCATGAAGCCGACCAGCGAGGCGAGCGACAAGGCGCCAGCGATGCCGAAGGTGTAGCGCCGGATGGCCATGAAGCGGATGTTCTGGGTGTCGAACATGCCGGTGCGAATGCCCTTGGGCAGGTGCTTCGGGCGGCGCCAGCGGAACCACACGGCCATCAGCCAGCGGGTCATGGTGAAGGCGGTGAAGACGGTGGTGATGATACCGATGGCCAGCGTCACGGCAAAGCCCTTGACCGGGCCGGAGCCGAGGAAGAACAGCACGGCGGCGGCGATCAGCGTCGTCAGGTTGGCGTCGACGATCGTCGCGAAGGCCTTGTTGAAACCGATCTCGATCGCCTGGACCAAGGGTCTGCCGCTTTTCGCCTCCTCTCGTATGCGCTCGTAGACGAGAACGTTGGAGTCGACCGCCATGCCCATGGTCAACACGATACCCGCGATGCCGGGCAGCGTCAGCGTGGACCCTATGAGCGAAAGAACGGCAAAGATCATCACGATGTTCGCAGCGAGCGCGATGTTCGCCATCACGCCGAAGGAGCCGTAGAAGCCCAGCATGAACAGCACCACGAACAGGGCGCCGATGCCGCTGGCGAAAATGCCGGCATTGATCGAATCCTGGCCGAGGCCCGGACCGACGGTGCGCTCCTCGACGACGGTCAGCGTCGCGGGCAGCGCGCCGGCGCGCAACAGCACGGCCAGATCGTTTGCGCCCTCAACCGAGAAATTGCCGGAGATCTGGCCGGAGCCGCCGATGATCGGCTCGCGGATGACCGGCGCGGAGATGACCTGGTCATCCAGAACGATGGCGAAGGGACGGCCTACATTTTCCTGCGTCGCCTGGGCGAAGCGCTGGGCACCCTTGCTGTCGAAGCGGAAGGTGACGACCGGCTCGCTGGTCTGCTGATTGAAGCTTGCCTGCGCGTCGACCAGGTTTTCACCCGACACAAGGGCGCGCTTCTCGACCAGATAAGGAACAGCCGGATCGTCCTGCGAATACAACACTTCGGCGTTTGCCGGCGGGCGACCGTTGATCGCTTCCGTCACCGGCATGCTCATGTCGACCATGTGGAAGGACAGCTTGGCGGTCTGGTTGAGGAGCGACTTGAGACGCTGCGGATCGGTCAGACCGGGAACCTGCACAATGATGCGGTCGTTGCCCTGGCGCTGGATCAGAGGTTCGGTTGTGCCCAGTTCGTCGACGCGGCGGCGTACCACCTCCATCGACTGGGTGAGCGCAGAGCCCGCGCGGTAGTCGATGCCGGCATCCGTCAGGTTGAACCGCAGCAGAGTGCCGTCTTCCTGAAGGGTGACTTCCTCGATCGAACCGCCGGTCAGGCCGCCGACGCTGACCGGAGCGGTCAGCGAGGAAAGCGCTTCCTTGGCCGCCTCGACCTTGTCGGCGTCGGTGATGCGGACCTGAACCTGCTGGCCGACGCCGGAAAGCCCGGTATAGCGGATGCCGGCGTCACGCAGGGCGGCACGAATGTCGCCCACCGTCGTTTCCAGCCGTTCCTTGACGATGTCCGCCTTCTCGATCTTCAGCATGATGTGCGAGCCGCCCTGCAGGTCGAGACCGAGGGTGACCTTCTTGCCCGGCATCCACGACGGGAGAGCCCCGAGCTGTTCATCGCTGAGGAGATTGGGCAGGGCCACCAGGACACTCACCAGGACGGTGAACCAGATGAAGAATGTCTTCCAGCGCGAAAAATACAGCATCAAACTCTCGAATTCAGATGGTTGCCATCAGAAGAAAAAACGACCGGCATTGCCGGTCGCTCAGTAGGGAGCGGTATCAGGCCGCCGCGTCGGTCTTGACCGGTTCGCCCTTGACGCGGACTTCGGCGATGTAGCTGCGCAGCGCGCGGACCTTGACGCCGTCGGCAAGCTCGACTTCGAGTTCGTTGTCGTCGATGACCTTGCTGACCTTGGCGATGATGCCGCCGCCCATGACGACCTGGTCGCCGCGACGGATCGAAGCAAGCGTCTCGGTGCGCTTCTTCAGCTGCTGGCGCTGCGGACGGATCAGCAGGAAGTACCAGATCAGCATCAGCGGCGCGAAGAGGAAGAGCATCTCGAGGCCCGAACCGAATGCACCACCTGCGGCGGCGCCGTCCTGGGCGAAGGCTTGCGTAAAGAACATGGAATAACTCCCTAGACTGCGATGTTTGCGGGCAGCCTCGCCCCCGCTTCAGGTTGCCGGAATATAGTGCCGAGACGTTCGAATGCAACAGAAACAGCGCCGGCCAGTACCGTTTTACAGCCTCTTACCCTTTCGGCCTGCAAAAGGCCATGCTACCGCCGGGCAAAATGCCGCGCGGGGCGGCAGCGTGCCGAGGAGGGTCCGATGACTGAAGACGCAAACCAGTTGCTGCTCGCGGAAGTACGCCGCCTCACCGCGGCGGTCGAACGGCTGGCCGGACCGCCGCCGGCGGAGAACGACTGGACGGCGGCCGATTGCTTCGTCTGGTCGCCGTTGCGAAGCCATCTCCAGCCGATCAAGAAGCCCAACCGCGTGGCGCTGTCGCTGATCCGCGGCGTCGACCATGTACGCGACATCCTGCACGAGAACACACTGCGCTTTGCCGAGGGCTATCCGGCCAACAACGTACTGCTGTGGGGCGCCCGCGGCATGGGCAAGTCGTCGCTGGTCAAGGCTGTGCATGCCGACATCCGCGCCCAGACCGGGGTCTCGCTCAAGCTCGTCGAAGTGCACCGCGAGGACATCGCCACGCTGCCGGCCCTGCTCGACCTGCTCAAGGACACGCCGCACCGCATCATCCTGTTCTGCGACGACCTGTCCTTCGACCATGACGACACGGCCTACAAGTCGCTGAAGGCGGCGCTCGACGGCGGCATCGAGGGACGCCCGGACAATGTGCTCTTCTATGCGACCTCCAACCGCCGTCACCTCCTGCCCCGCCACATGATGGAGAACGAGCAGTCGACGGCGATCAACCCGTCGGAGGCGGTCGAGGAGAAGGTGTCGCTGTCCGACCGTTTCGGCCTCTGGCTCGGCTTCCACAAGTGCAGCCAGGACGACTATCTGGCGATGATCGACGGCTATGCGGCCCATTTCAAGCTGCCGCTCGGGCGCGACGAACTGCATCACGAGGCGCTCGAATGGGCGACCACCCGCGGCGGGCGCTCGGGACGCGTCGCCTGGCAATATATCCAGGATCTCGCCGGCCGGCTCAGGATCTCGACGGACCGGGCCTGAAACGAGAAAAGGTCCGGGGATACCGGACCTTTTCACCGCTTGCCTGGGACGCAAAACCTATTCCAGGAAAGTCATCGGGTTGACCGGGCTCGCATCCTTGCGAACCTCGAAGTGCAGCATCGGGCGCTTGACATTGCCGCTCATGCCGGAGGTGGCGAGCTGCTGGCCGCGCTGGACCTTCTGGCCGCGCTGGACCGACAGGGCGTCGGCGTGGCCGTAGACAGTGACGGTGCCGTCGTCGTGGCGCACCAGGACCGTGTTGCCGAGTTCCTTCAGACCATTGCCGGCATAGATGACCACGCCGTTTTCGGCGGCCTTGACCGGCGTTCCTGCCGGAACCGAGATGTCGATGCCGTCATTGCGCTTGCCGTCGACATTGGCGCCGTAGCCGGCGACCACTGCTCCGCGGACGGGCCAGCGATACTTGCCGATGCCGGTCGCCTCGGGCGCGGTTTCCTTCGGATCGGCGGATGCCACTTCGCTGACGGACTTGGTCGCGACCGGTGCCTTGTAGGCGGCCGGTGCGCTGGCGTCGCCGCCTGCCGGAGGGATGGTCGCGGTCTTCATCGGATCGGTTGCAGGAGTTGCTGCGGCGACGGCGCCGCTCGCCGGGATCTTCAGGGCCTGGCCGATGCGGATATTGGCCGAGGTCAGGCCGTTGGCGGCCTTCAGCTTGTCGATCGGCGTACCCGTCGCCTTGGCGATCTTGTTCAGCGAATCGCCTGGCTTCACGACATAGGTTCCGGGTGCGGTCCCCTCGCCAGCACCAGCCACGGCCTTGCCGGTAGCGCCCGACGGATTGGCCTGCGACTTGTCGCGCGAGGTCGGCACGGTCGGCAGGACGGCAACGTTCTGTTCCGGCGACTGCGGCAGGGTCGGTTTCTTGCTACCATCAGGCAGGACGGAAGCGTCGGCGGCGGCGCGTGCGGCATTGGCCTGGCCGCCAAGCGTCGGGATCAGCACCAGCTGGCCGGGCGCAGCATCGCTCGGCTGGCTCAGCCCGTTTGCCTTCAGGATTTCCCGTTCCGGCACGCCGTAGCGGGCGGAGAGCGTCGAAATGCTCTCGCCGGGACGCAGCGTCACGCGGGCGGCATTGGTCTTGCTCCACGTGCCGCTCGACTTGGTCGAGCCGGTGGTCAGCGCATCGCCTGCTGTCGGCGGTGCGAGCATGGCGGTCTGCCGCTGCGCAGGTGCAGCCGGAAAAGGCTGGGCGAGTGCCGCGGCGCGTTCTGCCGAATTGTTGGAGCCAGATCCGGCCGGGGCCGCGAGCTCGGCGCGCTGGACGGCGACCGGCGCCGAGGCGGCACGGGCGGCCGAGGCCGGAGCGTAGGAGGGTTGGCTCGGATAGGGCTGGTTCACCGCCTGCTGCCGGTTCGCATAGTCCGCCGACTGCACGCCGCCGACATCGGCGGCCGGCACGGGCGATGCGACGACATTGCGCCGCGGAATGGACGCGGTCGTCAGATTGTCGGTGGAGAATACGGAACTGAACCGCGATGCGTCCGAGCTGCAGCCCGTGGCAGCACTGGCAAGCAACATCGCCACAAGGAGACGGGCGACCGGCAGTCTGGTTTTCGGCGATACACTCATACGCATAACTCGACCCACATATTACGCAACCTGATGTGGGTATGATTAAAGCGCGTTAGTGTTACTGGCCGGTTAATCGCGCGGAATCGACGTGAACTATTTTCGAGAAGCCGCACATTCGCCGGCGTCTCCGGATGATGGAATCGCGGTCAGAGATAGGATGCGATCTTCGGCACCAGCGGCAGATAAGGCACCTCGAACAGGTCCTCGCGGTCGAAACGGCTACCCGTCTTGGTCAGGCGAACCATCATGCACGTCTCTTCCCCGGTGATCAGCGGGGCAAGCAGGACACCGCCGGAGACAAGCTGTTCAGCCAGAAAGCGCGGCATGGTGGGAAAGGATGCGGTCGCCAGGATACGGTCGAAGGTGCCCTCGCCCGTCAGCCCATGGCTGCCGTCGGCCTGCCGCAGCACGACATTGCGCAGGGCCAGGCTGTCGAGCCGGCGCTGGGCCGCCGCAAGCAGCGTCTTGTAGCGCTCGATCGACATGACCCGCTCGGAAAGCCGCCCGAGCACGGCCGTCATGAACCCGCTGCCGGTGCCGATTTCCAGAACGCGCTGGCCGGGCTTCACATGCAGATGGGCCAGCAGCCGCACCGCCAGATCGGCGCCCTCCATGAAGGCGCCGCATTCGATCGGGATGGAGCGGCTGGAATAGGCGTGGTCCGAATATTGCGGCGGCGCGAACAGCGAGCGCGGCGTCTGCTCCACCGCGGTCAGCAGATCGAGGTCGGAAATCCCCTCCGCCCGGAGCCTCAGCACCAGAGCGGCAAAGCCTTCCTTTTCGACCATACCCGGCTTCAATCGGCTGCTCCGAAACCCAGCGCCCGGGCAATGCTGTCCTGGACGGTGTAGTCGGTCATGTCGAGCTTGAGAGGGGTGACCGAGATCTTGTCTTCCTTCAGCGCCTGCAGGTCGGTGCCGTCGCGGAACTTGCTGCCGCGATCGCCGAAGCGCAGCCAGTAGTAAGGAAAGCCGCGGCCGTCCGCGCGCTCCTCGACTTCGAGGCCGAAATCGAGCTTGCCCTGCGAGGTCACCTCGACACCCTTGACCTCGGCCGGCGCGCAGCGCGGGAAGTTGATGTTGAGGAAAGTGCCCGGCGGAAGGTCGATATCGATCAGTTGGGCCAGGAGCTTGGGCGCCAGGGCTTCGGCGACTTCCCAGGGAATGACCCGGCCGCCATTGGAATATTCATAGAGCTGGCTGAGCGAGATCGAACGGACGCCCTGCAGCGTGCCCTCGATCGCGCCGGCAACCGTGCCCGAATAGGTCACGTCGTCTGCGACATTGCCGCCGGCATTGATGCCGGACAGGACGAGGTCCGGCGTCTCCGGCAGGATTTCGCGGATCGCCATGATGACGCAGTCGGTCGGCGTGCCGCGCAACGCATAGCGCTTGTCAGCGACCTTGCGCAGCCTGAGCGGCTCCGACAGCGTCAGCGAGTGGGCAAGGCCGCTCTGGTCAGTCTCGGGCGCCACGATCCAGACATCGTCGGAGAGCGTGCGGGCAACGCGCTCGAGAACCGCAAGGCCCTCGGCGTGGATGCCGTCGTCATTGGTCAGGAGAATGCGCATTCGATCCCCCTGCCCTCAAGCCGCTTTTTCGATCTTCTTCAGGCCGCCCATATAGGGCAGCAGAACGTCGGGAACGGTGATCGAGCCGTCCTCGTTCTGGTAATTTTCCATGACGGCGATCAGCGCGCGGCCGACGGCCGTGCCCGAACCGTTCAGCGTGTGGACGAAAGTCGTGCCCTTGCCGTCCTTGCCGCGATAGCGGGCGTTCATGCGACGACCCTGGAAGTCGCCGCAGACCGAGCACGAGGAAATCTCGCGATAGGTGTCCTGGCCCGGCAGCCAGACTTCCAGATCGTAGGTCTTGCGCGAACCGAAGCCCATGTCGCCCGTGCAGAGCGTCATGGTGCGGAAATGCAGGCCGAGGCGCTTGAGCACCTCCTCGGCGCAGGCGGTCATGCGCTCATGCTCGTCGATCGCGCTCTCGGCGTCGGTGATCGACACGAGTTCGCACTTCCAGAACTGGTGCTGGCGCAGCATGCCGCGCGTGTCGCGGCCGGCGGAGCCCGCTTCCGAGCGGAAGGACGGGGTGAGCGCGGTGAAACGCAGCGGCAGCTTTTCCTGCTCGAGGATCTCGCCCGAAACGAGGTTGGTGAGCGTCACCTCCGCCGTCGGGATCAGCCAGCGGCCATCGGTGGTGCGGAACAGGTCCTCGGCGAATTTCGGCAGCTGACCGGTGCCGTACATGGCCTCGTCCTTCACCATCAGCGGCGAGGACACTTCGGTATAACCGTGCTCGGTGGTGTGCAGGTCGAGCATGAACTGGCCGATCGCCCGCTCCAGCTTGGCGAGCGGGCCGGTCAGCACCGTGAAGCGCGAGCCGGACAGCTTGGCGGCGCGCTCGAAGTCCATGTAGCCGAGCGCTTCGCCGAGCTCGTAGTGTTCCTTGGCCGCATGGTTCCAGCCGGGCTTCTCGCCGACGACGCGCTTCACCACGTTGTCGTGCTCATCCTTGCCGACCGGCACGTCGTCAAGCGGAATGTTGGGGATGCGCGACAGCTGGTCGGTGAGCTCGGCCGAAACCTGGCGCTCTTCCTCTTCCGCGGCCGGCATGAGGTCCTTCAGGTGAGCGATCTCGGCCTTCAGCTTCTCGGCAAGCTCCATGTCCTTCTTGCCCATGGCCGCACCGATCTCCTTGGAGGCGGTGTTGCGGCGCGACTGCATGTCCTGCAGCGACTGGACGACGGAGCGGCGCTTCTCGTCGAGGGCGATCAGGCCTGCGGCCAGAGGCTCTGCGCCGCGCTTGGCCAGCGCGGCATCGAGGGCTTCGGCATTGTCACGGATCCATTTGATATCAAGCATCGTCGTTCCAGGTCATCTCTCGTGATCGTCGGATCGGACCTGGCGGGTGCCCTGTCCGGCCCCATGGATGCATGCCCGGGAGTGGAGGAGGACGAACGGCGCAGCTTAGGCGCTGTCCTGCTCGCTCGCCTCGTCCGCGACAACCGAAGTCTCGGCGGCCCGTCGACGCTCCACGAGTCGCGCAGCATAGATGGCTACCTCGTAGAGAAGGATCGTCGGCAAAGCAAGGCCGATCTGGGAGATCGGATCGGGCGGCGTCAGCACCGCCGCGACGATGAAGGCGACGACGATGAAGTACTTGCGCTTGTCGGCCAACCACTGGCTTTCAAGGATGCCGACACGGGCCAGAAGCGTGGTGATGACGGGCAGCTGGAAGACCAGGCCGAAGGAAAATACCAGCGTCATGATCAGGCTCAGATATTCCGAGACCTTCGGCATCAGCGAAATGGCCACCTCGCCCTCGCCCGGTGCTTGCTGCATGGCGAGGAAGAACCACATCACCATCGGCGTGAAGAAGAAATAGACGAGCGCGCCGCCGAGCAGGAAGAGGATCGGCGAAGCGATCAGGAACGGCAGGAAGGCCGCCCGCTCGTTCTTGTAGAGGCCCGGTGCCACGAACTTGTAGATCTGCGCCGCGATCACCGGAAAGGCGATCACCACGGCGCCGAACATGGCCACTTTCACCTGGGTGAAGAAGAACTCCTGCGGCGCGGTATAGATCAGCTCCGCCTTGGTGAGATCGAGCCCGGCCCACAGGACGGCCCATTTATAGGGAACGACGAGGATGTTGAAGAGCTGCTTGGCGAAGGCGAAGCAGCCGATAAAGGCGATGAAGAATGCGCCGATCGCCCATATCAGCCGGGAGCGCAGTTCGATCAGATGCTCGACGAGCGGCTGTGGCTTGTCTTCGATGTCGCCGCTCATGCGGACTCCTCGGTCTTCGGCTTGCGGGGCTTCTTCGGAGCGGCCGGCCTGGCGGTCTCACTCTCCACGACGACGGGCTTGGAACGGCCAGGCTTGGCCGGCTTGGCGGCGACCGACAACTTTGCCGGCTTGGCGCTCTCGACCTGAGCACTGGCGGCCGCGGCCGCCTTGGTCTTGCGCGGGGCCGATGTCCGGGCGGGCTTTGTGGCCGGCGCCGGAGCGGGATCCGGCATCGGCTGGGCCAGTTCGTCCGGCACGCCGACCAGAGGCGACGGCATTTCCGGGAAGGACGTGGCGGGTGCGGGTTCGGCGGACGTGACGCCGGCTGCGGCCTTGGCATCGGCGGTCGTCGCCTTCTGCAGGTCGGCCTTGATCTCGTTGCCCATCTGGCGCAGCGGGTTGATGGCGTCGCGCAGGGCGTTCTTCGGATTGAGGTTGCGGACGTCGTCGACCGACTTGCGCAGGTCGTCGAGTTCCGCCTCGCGCAGCGCCTCGTCGAACTGGGCACGGAATTCACCCGCGGTCCGGCGCAGCCGCGACGTCATCTTGCCGAAAGCGCGGATCATCGGCGGCAGGTCCTTCGGACCGACGACGACGATCAGGATCACCGCGATGACGAGCAACTCGGTCCAGCCAATATCCAGCATTCAACGGGCTCCTGAAGCCATCTGTTCCGGGGACCGCGCATCATGGACGATACGCCGCACATCCCCATGTCCCGAATGGGAGAAGGACGCCCCGATCGCACGGGGCGCCTCAATTCCCTCAGCGGCCGCGATGCGACCGCAACAGGTCACTTCGTTTCGTCGGCCTTGTGATCGACCGACTTGCCGGTGGCCGTCGTGTCGGTCTCGTCGTCGGACATGCCCTTCTTGAAGCTCTTGATGCCCTTTGCGACATCACCCATCAGCTCCGGGATCTTGCCGCGGCCGAACAGCAACAGAACGATGGCCAAGACGATCAGCCAGTGCCACATGCTAAAAGAACCCATACCAGTCACTCCGTGTTTTCTGTTTCCCCGATGTAAGGGGTTTCAGAGTCTTTTTCAAACACCAAAATGTCGTGCGGATTGACCGCAATTGTCGCATCCCTGAGGCCCGGCGGCAGGATGTCGGCCCGCATGCGCGAACGCACCGGCCGCTCGCTTCCCGGGATCGCCAGTTCCAGCAGCTCGACGACCCCGAGGAAGCGGCGCGACAGGATGCGGGCGGGAATGACGCCGCTGTCCGCGCTGACGCCGACCCCGGAGAGCCGCACGGCGATCGACACTTCCCTGCCCTCGGCAATGCCCGGCGCTTCGGCGACGCCCAGCGGCGTCGCCACATGGCCGTTGCGCACGATGCCGGAGAACTCGTTGATTTCCGAGAAGAATGCCGCGGTGAACAGGTCCCTCGGCCGGCGGTAGAGATCGTCCGAACTGCCGACCTGCACCAGCTTGCCGTCGCGCAGCAGCGCGATCCTGTCGGCCATGCGCATGGCCTCTTCCGCATCGTGGGTGACGACTACGGCGGTCGCCCGCGTTTCGCGCAGGATCGCCAGCGTGTCGGCGCGCACCGTGTCCTTGAGGCGCGAATCGAGGCCGGAGAACGGCTCGTCCATCAGAAGAACGCCCGGACGCGGCGCAAGCGCCCTGGCAAGAGCCACGCGCTGCTGCTCGCCGCCCGAAAGGGCATGCGGATATTTCTGCGCGCAGTGCGCGAGCCCGACCCGCTCCAGCGCCGCCATCGCCTCGGACACGCCCTCGCGCGCCGGCATGGCGGTCAAACCGAAGCGTACGTTCTCCACCACGCTCATATGCGGGAAAAGGGCGAAGTCTTGGAACATCAGGCCGATGCCGCGCTGTTCCGGCGGCACGAAGACGGAAGGCCCGGCCACCTCGCGATCATTGAGCAGCAGGCGGCCGGACAGCTGCGCCTCGATGCCTGCGGCAATGCGAAGCAGGGTCGTCTTGCCCGATCCCGACGGTCCGAGCAGGCAGAGGACCTCGCCCGGCTCGGCGGTCAGCGACACCCCGCGCAGGGTCTCGCGATTGTGATAGCCGTGGCGGATGTCCTCGAAGCTCAGCCGCGCCGCAAAGGTAACGCCAGCCGTGCGCCTCGAATTGTCGCCTTGCATCGTCTGCGCGCTCATTCCACCGTCCGCATGGCCGGCTGTCGCGGATGCCGGGGCACGAGCGCGCCACGCAGGACATCCGAACACCGCCCGGTTACCGTTATAAACCTGATGCTATTCGTCCGCTTCTCCGCCCGGAGTCAAGAGGCCAAGCTCCTCGAGATCGAGCTGGGTGATCGGATCCTCGTCTTCGGCGAGCTCGTCGCCGGTCATGGGGAGGGGAATGTTGAAGTTCGCCGGAATGCGCCCGGACAGCAGCCCCGCCCCCTTCAATTCGTCGAGGCCCGGCAGGTCGCGCAGCTCCTCGAGGCCGAAATGATCGAGGAAATCGCGGGTTGTGCCAAGCGTCACGGGGCGGCCCGGCGTGCGGCGGCGGCCGCGGAAGCGGACCCAGCCCGCCTCCATCAGCACGTCGAGCGTGCCCTTCGACGTCTGCACGCCGCGAATGTCCTCGATTTCTGCGCGGGTCACCGGCTGGTGATAGGCGATGATCGCCAGCACTTCGAGCGCCGCGCGCGACAGCTTCTTGACCTCGGTCTCGTCCTTGCGCACGGCAAAGGAGAGATCCGCCGCGGTGCGGAAGGCCCAGTGCTCGTCGACCTGAAGCAGATTGACGCCGCGCGGGGCGTAGTCCTCCTTCAGCCGATGCATGATCGCCTTGACGTCGATGCCGCGCGGCAGGCGGTCGGCGATGAAATTTTCCGACACCGGCTCGGCGGAAGCGAAGACCAGCGCCTCGGCGATGCGGATCGCCTCGCGCTCGGCGCGCTCCAGCATCGGGTCGCGTTCGACGACGGCCTGATCCGCCTCGTCCTCGGGGAAGAATTCGCCGTCCCGCACCTCCGCCATCGCGCTACTCCACCGCCGCCAGCTCGCCGGCGCGCGGGCCGCTGCGCAGGTAGATCGGCTGGAAGGCGCCCTCCTGGCGGATCTCCAGCCGGCCCTCGCGCACCAGCTCCAGCGACGCGGCAAAGGCGCTGGCGATCGCGCTCACCCGCTCGGCGGGGGTCGTCAGGTAACGCAGGAGGAAATGGTCGAGTGCGGTCCAGTCGCCGATCTCGCCGATCATGCGCGTCAGGATGGCGCGTGCATCGGCGAGCGACCAGACGCGGCGGCGCGCGATCGTCACCTGGGTGGTCGCCTGGCGCTGCCTGAGCGAGGCATAGGCGGTCAAGAGATCGTAGAGCGAAGCCTCGTAGGCATTGTCGACGCGGGTCGGCACATGCTCCGGTGCGCCGCGCGCATGCACGTCGCGGCCGAGCCGGTTGCGGTTGATCAGCCGCGTCGCCGCCTCGCGCATGGCCTCCAGCCGCTTCAGCCGGAAGGCCAGTGTCGCGGCCATTTCCTCGCCCGACGGGCCTTCATCCTTGGCCTGCTGCGGGATCAGCAGGCGCGATTTCAGATAGGCGAGCCAGGCCGCCATGACGAGATAGTCGGCCGCCAGCTCAAGCCGGATGCGCCGCGCACTTTCGATGAATTCGAGATATTGCTCGACCAGCGCGAGGATCGAAATGCGGTGGAGGTCGACCTTCTGGTTGCGCGCCAGGAACAGCAGAAGGTCGAGCGGCCCTTCGAAGCCCGCCACGTCGATGACGAAGGCCGGTTCGCCGGTCAGCCGCTCCTCGGCCGTGTCCTGCCACAGGCTGTCCATCGGCGTTGCCGGATTGCCGGATGCCGGCCGCTTCGGCGATGGGGGCGTGGCGGACACGGGCGACATCAGGCGGTCGCCCTCAGGCCGTCGAACTCGGTGCGGATGGCGACTTCCTCTGCGGTATCGGTGGTGCCGAAAGCAGCCTCGACGGCATCGGCCCGCGCCCTCGCCTTGCCCTTGAGCAGCGGCACTTCGGCCGCGACCGCCCGCATCTCGTCCATGACGCCGTTGCAGTGAAGCACGACATCGCCGCCGCCGGCGACGATCGCCGCCGCCCGCTCGCCGAGCGTGCCCTTGAGGGCGTTCATCGACACGTCGTCCGACATCAGCAGCCCGTCAAATCCAATGTAGCCGCGGATGATCTCGTCGATCACCTTGCGCGAGGTCGATGCCGGGTGATCCGGATCGATGGCCGAGTATACCACATGCGCGCTCATCGCCATCAGCTCGTTGCGCAGCCGCCGGAACGGCGGGAAGTCATGCGCCTCAAGTTCGGTAAGCGGCGTGGTGACGACCGGCAGCTCATGGTGCGAATCCGCCATGCCGCGGCCATGGCCCGGCACGTGCTTCATCACCGGCAGGACGCCGCCGGACTTCAGGCCCGCCGCAGCCGCCTCGCCCATCGCGCCGACCGTTTCCGGATCATTGCCGTAGGCGCGATCACCGATGACGTTACTGGCGCCTTCCACCGGCACGTCAAGCACCGGCAGGCAGTCGACATTGATGCCAAGGCGGATCAAGTCAAAGGCGTGCAGGCGCGACATCAGCCAGGCGGCGCGAAGCCCCAGCTCACGGTCGCGGCGATAGAGTTCGCCGAGCACGGCACCGGAGGGATAACGCGGCGCGATCGGCTCGCGGATGCGCTGCACCCGGCCGCCCTCCTGGTCGATCAGTACCGGCGCATTGCGGCCGCCGACGGTGTCGCGCATTTCGGCGACCAGATCGCGGATCTGCGCCGGCTCGCTCAGATTGCGGGCGAAGACGATGAAGCCCCATGGCTGCTCGTCGCGATAGAAAGCCTTCTCGTCGGCGCTCAAGGCAAGGCCGGTGCAGCCGAGGATCATTGCTTTTGCGGGCATGGATGTCTGGGTCATGGCCGAATCATAAGAGGGGTGGGATCAAAGCCGAAGCGACGGGTTCGGGTCATACACAGGAAAAGAGGCGGAAACCGCAGGTTCCCGCCTCTTTTTTCGTCGTCTTTGGGGTGCGTTGGCTACTTCGTGACGAGGCAGCTGCCGCCGGCCGCCTTGTATCGTTCGCAGAGGGCCGCCGCATCCGCCTTGGTGCCGGCGGAAATGCGCACGCGATAATAGGTGCCCTTGCCGGCGATTTCGGCTCGCTTGATCTCGTGGGCGCGACCGCCGACGACACTGCCGAACTTGCCGGAAATGTTCTTGTAGGACTTCTCCGCCTCCGCCTCGGACGGCAGCGATGCGACCTGGATGTAATAGCCGCCGGCTGCGGGCGCAGGCTGGGCGGCAGCCGGTTCCGGAGCAGCGGGCTCGGGCGCGGCAGCGGCCGGTGTCGGAGCGGCTGCGGTCTCGACCGCCGGTGCGGCCGGCTCGGGCTGTGCGGCGGGTGCCGGTGCCTGCGGAGCGGCGGCAGTCTCGGCCGGCGTCGAAGGCCGTGCGGTCGGAAGCGGGCCCTTCGGCGCGTCGGCCGGAGCGGTGGCCAGCGGTGCCTCGGCCGTGGTCGACGGTGCCGCCAGGGCGGGCTTGTCGCCGGTCGGTGCTGAGTTCTGTTCCGTCACGGCCGGCGCTTCGAGCGTCGGAGCGGGAGCTGCTTCCGCAGGGGCTTCCTGGGCGACCAGCGTGCCGTCCGGACGCACGATCATGGTGCGCACCTTGCGGGGCGTGATCGTTGCCGGTTCTGCGGCGCCATTGGCGGCCGGCTGCGCGGTTCCGTTCTGGTCCGGCAGGAGCCGCGGATCCTCGGTCTCGCCGACCGGCGTGCCGAGCGCCTGGGCGTCCGATTCGTCTTCCAGCGGCAGGGTTTCCGGGATCAACGTCTTCTGCACGACGTCGACCGGTTCCTCGCTCGAGGAGATCAGGCTCTCCTGCTTCGGATCCTGGACGGCGGCGCCGGCGACGCTGTCATAGACGGCCTTGTCCTGGTTCGGCACTGACTTGCCGCCCGGGTTCTCGGGCAGGATCTTCACCGGATCCTTGTCGGCGGCGATCACCTGCGGCTCGCCCGACGACATCATCGAGGGGCCGGTACCAGTCAGCCAGGTATAGAGCGCTCCGCCGCCGAGAAGCAGGACGACGACCGCCGTGCCCGCCATCAGCAGGCCGCGCGAACCGAAGCGCGACAGGCCCTTGGGCTCCATCGGGATATTGATCCGGCCGGCATTGGCGGCCGCATAGTCGGACGGCCGGTCGAGCGTGTGGCGGAAATCCTCCTCCAGCGCCCGTTCGAAGGCGTCGAAATCGTCCATCGGCGGCAGCTGCGCGTTCGCCGGCTGGGCTGCTGCCTGAACCGGCGCCTGGGCTGCGACCGGGGTGGCCAGCGAAGGCGTCTGGCGCGCGGCGGTAGCCACCGGCGCGGCGGCGGGCACCTGGACGGCGGCAGCCGGCGTCGTCGACGGCTGGTCGAACAAGGTCGCCAGTTCGCCGTCGATGTCGAGATCGTAGTCGTGGGCGTAGGCGGCCGGGGCCGGCTTGCTGTCGGGCACCGGCACTTCCGGCACGTCCATATGAGCGATCGATTCGAGGTGATCGTCCTGTTCGGAAATCTCGGCCGGATCGAAGGCCAGCGGCTCGTCGGTGAAGTCGAATTCGGACGGGGCCGGCTTTGCCGGTGCGGCGCGTACTTCCGCCGGCGCAATGCGCGGCGATACCGCCACGGGTGCCGGAGCGGCATAGGCGGTCGGCGCCGCATAAGCGGCCGGGGCCGACGTCTCGACGGGCGCTGCGGCGGGCAGAACCGGGGTTGCGAGCGAAACGGGAGCCGGGCGTGCGGCCGGGGTGGCCGGTGCGACCACCGGCTCGTCGAAATCCACCTCGATGTCGGAGAGATCGAGCTCCAGGTCGTCGAGCTGCAGGTCGAATTCGCCTTCGGCGAAGGGATCGAACTCTTCTTCCTCGATCGCCGGACGCAGATCGCCAGCGGGCGCGGCATAGTCGACCGCCTGCGGGGCGGTCGGGCTCGGGTACGAAACCACAGGAGCCTGAGGCTCGACAGACTCAGCCGCCGATGCGGAGCGGTCAAACTCTTCGCTGGCAGCCAGATCGTCGGCAAAGGAAAAGGCAAAGGACGGCTCGGCGCGGGTAACCGGTGCCGACGGCGCGTCGACAGCGGCCTCGGCCGGGCGACCTGAGCGGTCACCGGCTTCGGCGACGAGATCATCGAAGCCGAACGGATCGGCCGGCCGATCGAGCGACGCGGCCGGGACGGCCGACGCAGGACCGGAAACCGTCTCGCTCCACTTGAAACCTTCGTCGGCGAAGAAGTCCTCGACCGACGACGCCTCGTCCGTCTCTGCCGCATAATGCACGGGCTCGACCTGGGGCGCAGGCTCGGCCGGGGTCTCGTCTACGAATTGTGGCTCGGCGCGAACCGGGGGCTGGGCGGCGAAATTGGCGAGCGGCAGGCGCAGCTTCGGCTCGGGCTCGGGAGCCGACCAGGCGGACGTCTCCTCCGGCTCGGACACGGCCAGTTCCAGCTCGTCGGCCAGATCGACCGAGAAGGACGGCTCCTGGCGCGGATCAGGCTCGAATACGGGTTCGACGCGCGCCGACGGGGCTTCCGCGGCCGGCTCGACGAAGGGCTCGGGATAGAACACGTCCTCCAGCTCTTCGATCTCCTCGACCGGCGAACGGGACTGGGAGGCGATGGCAGGCTCGGCCGCGCGCGGCTCTTCGCTGGCCCGAAGCGGCGCATCATAGACCTCGAACTCGCGAAGAAGTTCGTCTTCGAGGTTGAACTGCGGCTCTTCCGGCGCTGTGGGACGCGTCGGCGCGGTGTCGCGCACAACGGGCGGCTCGAAGCCGACGATCCGGGCAAGTTCCGCCAACGGATCGTCGTCCGCGAAACTATCGCTCCCCAATCGACTGCTGTATGCGGCCTGCTTCTGTACCATTACTTGATCCACTCACCCTACGCGACTCGACGCTTGCCAGTGCATTGTGGGTAAATGGTGACGATACTATCGCATTTCGACCGGAGCTGCAGTGCCGGTAATAGACAAACCGGACTTCAAAACGGAGGCGACAGCATGCACCAGCCCAAGCCTGGCAATACTCAATTGTCTCTGTTTATCGTTAACAAAGCGTAATTCGGGCAAATCCTTGCCCTTGTTCCAATGGGCGTGGAACGAGCTTGCCAGATCGTAGAGGTAGAATGCAAGGCGATGCGGCTCCTGCGACTGGGCCGCAGCCTCGATGACGCGCGGATATTCCGCGAGCTTGCCGATCAGCTGAAGCTCGGTCGGATCGGTGATCTGCCCGGCCACGGCCCCGGCGAAATCGGTCGCATCGAAGTCCAGATCGGGGAAGGCTTCCTTCGCCTGGCGGAAGATCGACATGCAGCGCGCATGGGCATACTGAACGTAGAAGACCGGGTTGTCCTTCGACTGTTCCGTCACCTTGGCGAAGTCGAAGTCGAGCGGCTCGCTGTTCTTGCGATAGAGCATCATGAAGCGCACGGAGTCGGAGCCGACTTCCTCGACCACTTCCCGCAGCGTGACGAAGTCGCCGGAACGCTTCGACATCTTCACCGGCTCGCCGTCGCGGTAGAGCTTGACGAGCTGGCACAGAAGCACGGTGAGCTTGGTCTTGCCTTCCGACACGGCCCGGGCCACGGCTTCCAGCCGCTTGACATAACCGCCATGGTCGGCGCCGAGCACGTAGATCATCTCGGAATAGCCGCGATCGAACTTGTCCTTGAAATAGGCAACGTCGGCGGCGAAATAGGTATAGCTGCCGTCCGACTTCATCAGCGGCCGGTCGATGTCGTCGCCGACTTCGGTCGAGCGGAACAGCGTCTGCTCGCGGTCTTCCCAGTCCTCGGGCAGCTGGCCCTTCGGCGGCGGCAGCGTGCCGCGATAGACATGGCCCTTGAAGGTCAGGTCGTTGATCGCGGTGCGGATCTTGGCGGCACCATTGGCGTGCAGCGTGCGCTCGGAGAAGAACACGTCGTGGTGCACGTTGAGGGTCGCCAGGTCGTCGCGGATCATCACCATCATCGCGGCGATGGCACGCTCCTTGACGATCTCCAGCCATTCCTCTTCCGGCATGTTGTGCAGCCGGGTGCCGAATTCCTCGGCCAGCGCCTGGCCGACCGGCACGAGATAATCGCCGGGATAGAGGCCCGCCGGGATGTCGCCGATCTTTTCGCCGAGCGCCTCGCGGTAGCGCAGGAAGACCGAACGCGCCAGCACCTCGATCTGGGCGCCGGCATCGTTGATGTAATATTCCTTGGCGACGTCATAGCCGGCAAAGGCCAGAAGGTTGGCGAGCGCATCGCCGACCACGGCGCCACGGCAATGGCCGACATGCATCGGGCCGGTCGGATTGGCCGAGACATATTCGACATTGACCTTGCGGTCCCTGCCAAGCGTCGAACGGCCGAAATCCGTGCCTTCGGTGATAATCGTCGCGAGCAGGCGCTGCCAGTAGCCGGTCGACAGGCGGATGTTGATGAAGCCGGGGCCGGCCACGCTCACCTCGGCGATGTCGCCGTCTTCCTTGAGCTTGTCGCCGATTATCTCGGCCAGCGCCCGCGGATTGGTGCCGAGCGCCTTGGCGAGCACCATGGCGGCGTTCGTCGCGGCATCACCGTGGCTCGGATCGCGCGGCGGCTCGACGACGATACGGCCGAAATCGAGGGTGGAGCGCTTCTCCTTGATGCTGTCGATCTGCTCGAGCGCGTTTTTGATTCTCGTTTCGAAGTCGGCGAAGAGGTTCATGTCGTGGTACCCGCGCAAGCAGTTCGATAGCCCGCAAATGGAGTGGAATTGCTGCGCTGCCTATCGCAAATCGGGAGTCCGGTCAAACAGCTCGCTATGGGTACGCACCGCATACGTGTCGGTCATGCCCGCCAGATAGTCGCCGACATGGCGCGCCCTCGCCGGCTCGTTCAGGCCGGCGATATGGTTCACCCAGTAATGGCTTTTCATCAGCGCCGGATCGGCCATGTAGGCGTGGAACAGGTCGGTGACGATCTGCGCCGCACCGGCGCGGATGCGCATGATGTCGGGATGGCGGTAGATGCGGCTGAACAGCAGTTTCTTGATCTGCCGGTCGGTCTCGGCCATTGCGTCGGAGAAGGTGGCGACGGTCCGGTCGGAGGCGCGGATGTCGGCCGCACTCTGCGGTCTGAGCGCGGCAAGGCGCCCCTGCGCGACCCCGATCACGTCCTCGACCATGCGGGTGATCTGCCGGCGCATGATCTCGTGGGTGAAGCGGTCGGGCTCGAGATGCGGATAGCGGTCGCGCACCTCCTTCATCAGCCCAGCAAGGAAGGGCACGTCCTCCAGCATGTCGAAGCTCAGATAGCCGGAGCGCAGCCCGTCGTCGATGTCATGGGTATTGTAGGCGATGTCGTCGGCGATCGCCGCGACCTGGGCTTCAAGGCCGGCATAGCTCGCCAGTTCGAGGTCGTGCAGCTCGCAATAGTCGAGGATCGGCTGGGGAACCGGGCCGCGCGTCCCCTCGCCCGCCTTGGTCAGCAGCGGGCCATTGTGCTTGACCAGCCCTTCCAGCGTTTCCCAGGTCAGGTTGAGACCGTCGAACTCGGCATAGCGCCGCTCCAGCTTGGTGACGATCCTGAGCGACTGGGCGTTGTGGTCGAAGCCGCCATAGGGCGCCAGCACCTCGTGAAGCGCGTCTTCGCCGGTATGGCCGAACGGCGTGTGGCCGAAGTCGTGCACGAGCGCCACGCCCTCGGCGAGATCCTCGTCGAGCTTCAGCGCACGGGCGAGCGCGCGGGCGATCTGCGCCACCTCGATCGTGTGGGTCAGGCGTGTGCGGTAGTGGTCACCGTCGGGTCCGATGAAGACCTGCGTCTTGTGCTTCAGCCGGCGGAAGGCCGTGGTGTGGACGATGCGGTCGCGGTCGCGCTGGAAGTCGGAGCGCGTCGGGCTGCCGCCCTCGGGAAACAGCCGTCCGCGCGTCGTCCAGGGATCGGTGGCGTAGATCGCCCGCTCGCCCGAACCGAAACCCAATGCACTTTTGTCGATCGTCATTTCGCGCCTGTCCGCTCCCCATTGACGCCACCGGTTCGCCTTCATACCTATAGCGAAGGATGCCGCAAGGTTTGCCTCTTATAACATGAGCGCGGCCGGCATCCGGCAATATCCACGGCGATCTATCGCCAATACGTGTCAGAACGTTGAATTTTCTGGCGTTACAGAAGTTTTCCACGGGCCTTGAACCCGTCAGGAGGCAAGATGAGCACCGAGACCGTCACCCTTTCCGAAGCCGCGGCGAAGCGAATCGCCCAGATCGTTTCCAGCGAAACCGACAAGAGCGCCCTGCGCGTCACCGTCGAAGGCGGCGGCTGTTCGGGCTTTTCCTACAAGTTCGACCTCGACCAGGGGCCGCAATCCGACGACCTGGTGGTGAGCCGCGACGGCGCCACCCTGCTGATCGACCCGATGTCGCTGGTCTACATGGCCGGCTCGGAGATCGATTTCGTCGACAACCTGCTCGGCCAGTCCTTCCAGATCAACAATCCGAATGCGGTCGCAAGCTGCGGCTGCGGCACCAGTTTCTCCGTCTGAGAACGCCGCGCCCGCCTGTTCAGCCGGCCGGTCCAGGCAAGCGCCCGGACCGGCCGTTTCGTCTTCAGTGACCGCCATCGGCAGCCAGTGCCGCTTCACGGACCTCCGCATCCGAGGTCATCGAGGCCCCGTTGAAGAAGATGTTGAGCAGCACCGCCGCGATCGAGGCCAGCAGGATGCCGGAGTCGATCAGCGGATGGATGGCGTGCGGCATCCATTGCTTGAAGTTCGGCGCAACCAGCGGAATCATCCCGAAACCGATCGACACCGCGACAATGAAGAGATTGTTGCGGGTCGACTTGAAGTCGACGGAGGAGAGAATGCGGATGCCGGTTGCCGCGACCATGCCGAACATGACAAGGCCGGCCCCGCCGAGAACCACCGTCGGCAGCGATTCGACGAGGGCGGCCATTTTCGGCAGCAGGCCCAGCACCACAAGAATGACCCCGCCGACCACGCAGACGAAGCGCGAGCGCACGCCGGTCACGCCGACCAGGCCGACATTCTGCGAGAAGCTTGTATAGGGGAACGTGTTGAAGATCCCGCCGATCAGGGTGCCGAGGCCATCGGTGCGCAGGCCGGCGGCCAGCATCGGCCGCGTGACGGTCTTGCCCGTCATGTCCCCGAGCGCCAGGAACATGCCGGTCGACTCGATCATCACCACCACCATGACGATCGTCATGGTGACGATCAGGACCGGATCGAAGACCGGCACACCGAAATGGAAGGGCATGATCGGTGCGAACCAGGCGGCACTCGCCACCTTGTCGAAATGCATCATGCCTGCGGCAGCCGCGACGATCCCGCCAATGACAATGCCGAGGAGAACCGAGATGTTGGCGACGAAACCCTTGGCAAACCGGGCGATGAGCAGGATCGACACAAGAACGATCGCCGAGACTGCGATGCCCGAAAGCGGCGCATAGGCCGCGTTCGGCACGCTCGGTGCGAGCGCGAGCTTGGCCGGAATCTCGGGAATCCCCCCCGCCCCCGTCGCGGCCAGCGCCTTCACATCCTCGAGCCACTTGGCATGGGCCGGGTCGAGAATGCTCGGCGCCGTCGGCCCGACGGGATTGCCGAAGATCCAGCTGATGCCGATGCGCATCAGCGACACGCCGATCACGAGAATGATCGTGCCGGTCACCACGGGCGGAAAGAATCGCAGCAGGCGGCTGACCAGCGGCGCGATCAGAATGCCGACAAGGCCGGCGCCGATGATCGAGCCGAAGATCAGGCGTGCCCCGTCCGGTCCGCCGGTGACGTTGGCCATGGAAACCATGGGACCGACCGAGGCGAAGGTCACGCCCATCATGACGGGCAGCCGGATCCCGAACCACTGGGTGAGGCCGAACGACTGGATCAGCGTGACGATCCCGCAGGCGAAAAGATCGGCGGAGATCAGGAAGGCGACGTCTTCCGGTGGCAGCTTGAGCGCGCGTCCGACGATGAGCGGGACGGCAATCGCCCCCGCATACATGACGAGAACATGCTGCAGGCCGAGTGCGGCAAGCCGCGACAGCGGCAGCACCTCGTCGACCGGGTGGATCTTGGTCGAATTTTCAGACATTGAGCTGGTCCCCTTTTTTTGATGCGCGGACCCGCCCTCCCCAACAGGCCCACTTCGAAAGAATGATGCGCAAAACCATGAGTTGTCAAAGCGCCCCGGACGAAAAGGCCGCAAAAGCCGATGGCAAAATCCGCTCCATCGGCTATGTAGAGGCAAGACGAAGGGATGGATGCCATGAAGATCGCGACCTGGAACATCAATGGCGTCAAGGCACGCATCGCCAATCTCTGCGAATGGCTGAAGAGCTCGGCACCGGACGTGGTGTGCCTGCAGGAAATCAAATCCGTCGACGAAGGCTTTCCGCGGCTGGAGATCGAGGCGCTCGGCTACCATGTCGAGACGCACGGCCAGAAGGGCTTCAACGGTGTGGCGATCCTGTCAAAGGCCAAGCCCGACGAGGTCAACCGCGGCCTGCCGGGCGACGATGGCGACGAACAGGCGCGCTTCATCGAGGCCGTGTTTTCCGTCGAGCGCGGCGTGGTGCGCATCTGCTCGCTCTACCTGCCGAACGGCAACCCGCCGGACGATCCGGTCAAGTACTCCTACAAGCTCGCCTGGATGGAACGGCTGAAAGCCTTCACCGAGAGCCGACTTGCACTCGAAGAACCGCTGATCCTCGCCGGCGACTACAACGTCATTCCCGAACCGTACGACTGCCGCGATCCACGGCTGTGGGAAGGCGACGCCCTCTTCCTGCCGAAGACCCGCCAGTCGTTCCGCCGGCTGGAAAATCTCGGCCTGACCGATGCCGTGCGCGCCACCAGCGACGACCCGCTGCTTTACACCTTCTGGGATTACCAGGCCGGTGCCTGGCAGAAGAACAACGGCATCCGCATCGACCATCTGATGCTGTCGCCGGAGGCCAGCGACCGCCTGCTGTCGGCGTCGATCGAAAAGCATGTGCGCAGCTGGGAAAAACCGTCCGACCACGTGCCGGTCGCCGCCGTCTTCGCCTTCTGAGCGGCACGCGAGCCCCCCAAAAGTAACCCGCACGCCATGCCTGCCTGAGCACGGCAAGGTCTGAGCAAGCCGCCGAGACTAGTTGTCGGTGTATGCCTTAGCGGGAGCGGCCTTTAGGCCGAACGGCGGACATTTCTGTCCTGCCTTCATCCCGCCGGCGACGGATAACGCGGGATATTTCAATGGTTTCATCTATCAATTCGGCTCAGCTTGCCAGCACCCAGATCTTCCTCCGGGTCCTGAAGGAGGAAAAACAGGCCAGCGGCGGCAGCTCCAGCGGCAATGACGACTACTACGCCTCGGCCCTCAACGGCCTGATGCGCGACTACGGCCAGGACGACGGCTCCGACAGCGAGACCTATGACACCAGCCTGCTGCGCGCGATCGGCGCCGCCGGCGGTGCGGACGACAGCACCGAAGAGGAGGCGCCGATCTCGGACGACATCCAGACCGCCTCCTTCATGAAGGGCCTGAAGGCCAGGCTCGAGGAAATGAAGAGCTCGGGCGACGGGGCGCTGAAGGCGAAGGAAATGCTGGCGGCGCTCGAGGCCGGCACGCTCACCGTCACCGACGCCCTCAACGGTCGCAAGATCAAGGCCTGGGATGCCGCGGACGACAAGGCCGACCGGACCGGCGAACAGACCAGCCGCACCGACTGGTCCAGCTTCCTGAAGACCCAGCTCAGCCGCGACAAGAGCGGCGGCTACGAGCTGACCAAGGCCGGCGCGCATATCGACAAGGCGAGCGGAGAAAGTGCCAGCCTGCTGACGGTCGACGGCACCTATGTCTATGTGACTTGGCCGGCCACGACGGCCGGCAGCGCCGCCTGACGAACCGCCGAAAATGCCGAAGGCGCCCAAGCGGCGCCTTCATCGTTTCCCGGAAGTCCGGCGTCTCGCCGGTCTTTCGTCATTCGGTCTGGCTGTAGACCTGGGGTGCCAGCGCCACCGCCACGCGGCGGTCTTCCTCGTTGGCGATCGAGAAGGCCTGCTCCTGCAGCTCCTGCATCCAGCCGCAATCCTTGGGCGGACAATTGTCCAGCGCCGCCGTCAGGAAGGCGAGCCCGCGCACGGTCTGCCCTTCCTGGAAGAGCACGTTGCCGAAAACCGACATGGCGCCGGGATGGCCGCTCTTGCGGGCCAGATTGAGCCATTTCTTGGCCTGCTGGACATTACTCTTGCCGCCCTCGCCGGCCAGGATCATGCGCGCCAGCTGGAACTGCGCTTCCGGCACGCCGAAGGTCGAGGCGGCCTGGAAATAGAGCTGGCGGGCCTGGGTCAGGTCGCTGGCCACCGGGCTGCCGGGAATGCCCTGGCGGTAGTAGCGGGCGAGCGACAGCAGTGCGTTGACGAAGAATCCGGTATCCTCGGAGCCGGGCTCGACGCCCTGGCTGGCGATCTCGGCATAGATCTTGAAGGCCTCGAAATCATCCTCGACCACGCCGTCGCCGTCGGCATACATGTTGGCGAGCGCCCAGCGCGAACCAGTATGGCCCTTCTCGGCGGCATAGCGGTAGGCCTCGACGGCATCCTGCTTCTGACCGTTCTTGTAGGCCTTGAAGCCAAACTTGAAGAGATCGAAGGGGCCGGATTCCTTGCTCACGCCCGAATTGATATCGAAGGCGTGTCCGGCGGTGCCCGTCATGACGAGCAGGAACGCGGAGAGAAGCAATGTCGCCGGAGACTTCCAGTCTGTTGTCTGCATAATTCCGTATTTCTTCCACAACACCGCAGACATCAGCCGATCCATCCGTTCGACACAGACGGCATAGCCCTGCCTGTAAGACATTTGAGCGCGAAACCGTGAATAACCGGTTCATCGCTTCGCCACGATCGGGTGCCCTTCGTCTTGCCGAGGGCAATCTCTTCATGAGCGGCAACTAAAAAGAGCCTAGGAGAGCTTTCGGGCAAGACTGCGACTACTGCCGATTTCGCGCCGCCGGACGCACCGTTCGGCACCCTCGAAAGTGCGGGCACGCCCGTTGCGGTTGATTTCTGGAGATAATTCCCGACGACCTGCCCCATGCCCACTCACGCCACGCCTACTCGAAACCACACCCTACATTTCATGCAATGATCGCTGCGCTTCGTTTGTGGCGGGAAATGGACAAAATTGGCCGCTGGGCATGGTGCCAGCGAGGATTCAATTTCTGTTGCAAATCCGTCACATTTTCGCGAGCAGCTCTCACCCAAAACGAAAGGAGCCCGGCATGCCGGGCTCCCTCGTAAAGTCTCTTCGATCGGTCGATCTCAGAAGGTGATGCGGTAGTTCGCCGAAATGGCATAGGCCCAGTCGCCATCAGCCGTTGCGTTGTAGACGGCGTCGTCCGCGGTCGACTGGCTGCCTTCGGTCAGATAGCTGACGGCGCCGCCGAAGCGCAGTTCGCCAGGGCCGGCCTTGACGGAAACGCCAGCGCCGAAGGTCCAGGTGTCGCTGTAGATGTCGGCGCCGGTGCCGACACCGCTATCCCACGTGACGCTGGCCGTACCGGCGATCTTTTCGTTGAAGGCGTGGGCCACGCCTGCATTGATCGTCCAGCCGTCCTTCCAGTTGTAGACGTCTTCCTGCGGCAGATAGCCGCCCGGGGCCAGCGGATTGCCGATGCTGTAGTTGAGCGAGTCCATCACGCTCCAGTCGGTCCACTTGACCGAGCCGTAGACCATCCAGCCCGGAGCTACGCCCGTCTGCAAGGAGAGCTTGACGGACTGCGGCAGCGTGCCGCTGCCGAAGGCGTCCTGCATGCCGAAGGGTGCGACGGCCGGATTCCAGTCGAACGAACCGTCGTCGGCGTCGTGCTCGACGGCAGAGCGATACATCAACTGAGCGCGCATAGCATATTCCGGGATGTCGTAGCCGATCCCGAAGCGATAGCCGTAAGCCGAACGGTCCTGCAGATGCAGGTCGCCGGCATAGGCGTTCGCGGTGTATTCGAAGTCCTGCAGGAACACGCCGCCGAGAAGGTGGACGCGGCCCTTGCCGGCCTGCATGCTCACGTCGCAGGTCGCGCCGTATTCGTTGGTGATGAAGTCCTTGTGGCTCGCGCCCGAACCACCGGCCAGCAGGCTCGCCGTCTGGGCCTGCACACCGTAGTCGGCGTCAGCACCGAAGGGCTGCGTATAGGTGAAGGCGCAGGCGAAGTTGTCGCTTGCCTTGAACTTCGCTGCGATGCTGGGAATCCAGTAAGCCTGCGAGTAGTGATCGTCCGTGGCGTCCGCGCCGTTGATCGTCGCAAACTCGCGCCGCGGCGAGACGTAGACCATGCCACCCCGCATCACGTAGTCGCCATCCTCATAAAGGATGTCCGTGTCGGCTTCACCTCGGCTGAAGCCGCCTGCATGCGCAGACGTAGCCAGCGCGCTGACGCCGAGCAAACACAGAATAGCCGTCTTTTTGAGATACATTGCCATCTCTCTCCCCAATTTCTGGCAAAACACTGATTTGCAGTGTAGCTGCGCCGCGCGGAATGACAATCTTGCGACGCCACCCCCAATCACGGGGATGTGTATCAATTTTTACGTAAACGCTCTTACGCGCACGTAAGATGCGCCGTTTTCCGGATTGTTTTTCCACTCAACGCCTCACCGGCGTTATCTTTGGGAACAAAATTCCAATTCCCGTTCACTGCGTTGCAGGACTGCCACAAATATCAATTTGTGTGTGCTTCGTCACAATCACCCGCGCAGGTGTATTCGGCCCCTTGGAAGCGCCAAAAGCCGCTCCGGGGCGATCAAAACCCCGGTCGATCACAGTGCTGAAAGGAAGGGAATCGGTGCCCCGCACCGGGAATCACCCGCGCCGACGCAGGTGGAGGGGGGCGGCGGCCGGTGACCGCCGCCCGGTTTGGTTCAGCCGGCCTCGACGACCCGCTTCAACGCGGTGTCCAGGCTTGCCTTCTGCTGTTCCAGTTCCTGGTAGCGCTCGCGTTCGGCGGCAACCACCTCGGGATTGGCGTTGGCCACGAACTTCTCGTTGGCCAGTTTGCCGGCGATGCGGCTCATTTCCTGCTCGACCTTGGCGATCGCCTTTTCGAGGCGGGCCTTTTCGGCCGAGAGGTCGATCAGCGTGCCAAGCGGCAGGCAGGCGGTCGCCTCGCCGACGACGATCTGGGCAGCACCCTTCGGCGCCTCGTCGGCGAGCGTGATGCTCTCGACGCGCGCCAGACGCTTGATCGACGCCTCGTGATGGACCAGCCTGTCGCGCGTGACGCTGCTCGCGCCGACCACGACCAGCGGGGCGACGGCCCCCGGCGGCACGTTCATCTCGGAGCGGACCGAACGGATGCCCGACACCAGGTCGACCAGCCAGTTGATGTCGGCGGCCGCCAGTTCGTCGGCAAAGTCCGGCGCCGGCCAGGCCGCATGGCACAGCAGCGTGTCGCGCATCTTGCCCTCGCCCGCGGTGTGGGCCCAGAGCTCTTCCGTCATGAAGGGCATGAACGGATGCAGCAGCTTGTAGGTCTCGTCCAGCACATAGGCGGCGCAGGCCTGGGCCTCGGTCTTGGCGGCTTCGTCCTCGCCGGCGAAGACAGGCTTCAGCAGCTCAAGATACCAGTCGCAGAAGCCGTTCCAGACGAAACGGTAAAGGCTGCCGGCCGCCTCGTTGAAGCGGAAGCCGGCGATCGCTTCGGTCACGTCGCGTTCGGTGCGCGCCAGTTCCGTGAGGATCCAGCGGTTGATGGCGAGCGTCGTCGTCTCGGGCAGGAAATGCGGATCGCTCTTCACCCCGTTCATCTCGGCAAAACGCGTGGCGTTCCACAGCTTGGTGCCGAAATTGCGGTAGCCGGCGATGCGGGCCGGGTCGAGCTTCACGTCGCGGCCCTGCGCCGCCATGATGGCCAGCGTGAAGCGCAGCGCGTCGGCACCGTATTCGTCGATCAGCTCCAGCGGATCGATGACGTTGCCCTTCGACTTCGACATCTTCTGGCCGTTCTTGTCGCGGACCAGCGCATGCACATAGACGGTGTGGAAGGGTTCGACCGGATTGCCGGCCTCGTCCTTCATGAAGTGCAGGCCCATCATCATCATCCGGGCGACCCAGAAGAAGATGATGTCGAAACCGGTGACGAGAACGTCGGTCGGATAGTATTTCGCCAGTTCCGGCGTATCGCCCGGCCAGCCGAGCGTCGAGAAGGGCCAGAGCGCCGAGGAGAACCAGGTGTCGAGCACGTCCTCGTCGCGCGTCAGGATCTCGCCCGGCGCGAAGTTCTCGAGCTTTTCCTGGACCCAGGCCTTCCACGGGCCTTCATGCGCCAGATAATGCTGGACGGCGGCGTCGAGCGCCTCTTCCTCGGACTTCTCGACGAAGACCTGGCCGTCGGGACCGTACCAGGCGGGGATCTGGTGACCCCACCACAGCTGGCGCGAGACGCACCACGGCTGGATGTTCTCCATCCATTCGAAATAGGTCTTTTCCCAGTTCTTCGGCACGAACTTGGTGCGGCCTTCACGAACGCTGTCGATCGCCGGCTTTGCCAGCGTCTTGGCGTCGACATACCACTGCTCGGTCAGCCGCGGCTCGATCGGCACGCCGCCACGGTCGCCATGCGGCACCATGTGCTTGTGCGGTTCGATCTTGTCGACCAGGCCTTCGGCCTCGAGGATCTCGACGATCTTCTTGCGCGCGGCAAAGCGGTCCATGCCCTCGAGCTCGCTCCAGACCATTTCCTGCTCGCGGTTGGGCGACAGGCCTTCGAGGAAATCCTCGTCGCCGACGATGGCGATCCGGCCTTCCATGGTCAGTACGTTGATGGCGCGCAGCCCTGCCCGCTTGCCGACCTCGAAGTCGTTGAAGTCGTGCGCCGGCGTCATCTTGACGGCGCCGGTGCCGGCGGTCGGGTCCGGATATTCGTCGGCGACGATCGGGATCTTGCGGCCGACGATCGGCAGGATGACATGCTTGCCGACGATCGCCTTGTAGCGCTCGTCATCGGGATGAACGGCAATGCCGGTATCGCCGAGCATGGTTTCGGGACGCGTGGTGGCGACGACCAGATAGTCGCGTGTCTCGTATTCGGTCGGCTTGCCCTCGTCGTCAAAGGCGACCGGATGCTGGTAGGTCACGCCCTCTTCCAGCGGATAACGCAGATGCCAGAGATTGCCATTGACCTCAACCTGCTCGACCTCAAGGTCAGAGATCGCGGTCAGGAGCTTCGGATCCCAGTTGACGAGCCGCTTGTCCTTGTAGATCAGGCCCTGCTTGTAGAGCGTGACGAAGACTTCGAGTACCGCCTCGGACAGGCCCTCATCCATGGTGAAACGTTCACGCGACCAGTCGCAGGAGGCGCCGAGACGCTTCAGCTGGTTGAAGATCAGGCCGCCCGACTCGTCCTTCCATTCCCAGACCTTCTCGATGAAGGCCTCGCGTCCCATCTCGCGCCGGTGCTGCTGGCTTTCCATCAGCTTGCGCTCGACGACCATCTGGGTGGCGATACCGGCATGGTCCATGCCCGGCTGCCACAGCACGTCCTTGCCGCGCATGCGCTCGAAGCGGATCATGATGTCCTGCAGCGTGTTGTTGAGCGCATGCCCCATGTGCAGCGAACCGGTGACGTTCGGCGGCGGGATGACGATGGTGAACGTATCCTCGCCTGGCTGGGCATTGGCGCCGGCGCGAAACGCGTCCGCCTCTTCCCAGGCCTTGGCGATTTTCGGTTCGACGGCGGCGGAATCGTAGGTCTTTTCGAGCATTTTGGACCACACTTCGGGGTTCTTGTTGCAGCTTGGTAAATAGGATGGCCGATTGTGAGTCAATAAAAAAGCCGCCCCGGCGACGGAGCGGCCCATGTGCCGGGGAGGTCTCTGAAATCAGCGGCGCGGACCGCGCGCGACCCGTTCGATTTCTTCGCGCACGAGGCGTTCGACCAGCGTCGGCAGGTTGTCGTCCAGCCATTCCTGCAGCATCGGCCGCAGCATTTCCTCGGCCATTTCGTCGAGCGAACGGCGCTGCTGGCCGTCGATGGCGGCGGTCAGTTCGCCGAAGGAGCGCGACACCTGCTCGATCGTCGCGGCCGAGACCAGCGCCTTGAGGTCCTGGCTCGTCTCGGCACGCGCCGGGGCGGCGGACATCGGCTCGGGTTCGGGCGCGGTCGCGGCTTCGACATCGGCCATGGCGGCGGCTTCGAACTCTTCGTCGTCGATCGAGGCTTCCGGCTGCTGCAGGATCGGCATTTCGACCCGAGGTTCGGCCGGGCGCGGCATGGCGGCGCGCAGCTCGGCCATCCGGCTGGTCATGACCGGGCTTTCGGCGCGCGGGGCCGGCGCGGAGATCTCGGCGGCAGCAATGTCGGACAGAACCGGACGCTCGACCCGCTCCGACGCCGAGCGAACCCGTGCGGCGAGATCGGCAAGCGAGATATTGCGGGCCTTTTCGGGATCGGCGACCACGGTGGCGGCAATGGCGGCCGCGGCCGTCACGGGTCCGGTGTCGTTCGCCGCTACCATTTCGGCGGCCGCATAGGTGTCTTCGTCGTCGATGGTCAGGCGGATGTCGCTGTCGATCTCGTCCTCGTCGTCGCCGTAGACCGGCGGCAGCGTGGCGGAGACGGACTGGCTGCCACCCGGATCATTGCTTTCGATGATCCGGCGGATCGAGGCCAGGATCTCTTCCATGGACGGTTCACGCGCTACACTTGGCTGGGCCATATTCATCCCCGTTGATCCCCGATAAGCGGCCTGCGGCGAAAAGCCGGGCCGATTTCGAATCACCTTAGGATACTCGCTCGTTGAAAAAAATCACGCCGGACCAACTAATTCCGACTGGTACACAGCTTTGTTCGACGGTCGGCGAATTACCGGCCGTCCACCGTGCGCAGGCCGAACCAGGCGTCCTTGACGGCCTCGTAATGCTCCTCGGAGCGGTATTCCGCGACGTCCAACCCCTGGGTCTGGATCGTCAGCCGTCCGGAGGCGGCCAGAACGCTGTAGCTCGCGACGACCGAATTGCGCTGATAGCTGACCAGGCTCTCCTTGGCCTCCAGCACGCTCTGCTGGGCGTTCAGCACGTCGAGCGTGGTCTTCTGGCCGACATTGCGCTCCTCGATCACCCCCTGCAGCGCCAGATTGGCAGCGGAGAGCTGCTTGCGGGCGGCTGAAATGGCGGAGGTCGCCGCTTCCATCTGCGCATAGGCGGAAGTCACCTGCTGCTGCACGCTGGCGCGGGCGGAATCCACCTTGATGCGCTGTTCGCCAAGCGTCTCCTTGGCCTTGCGGATATTGCCGTATTCGGCGCCGCCCTGATAGATCGGGATCTTCAGCTGGGCCGAGATGGTGGCGGAGGTCGCGTCCGAATTCGAGAAGGACGGCGGCTCGTTCGTCCAGTTGCGCGCGACATTGCCCTGGATGACCACGCCCGGCAGCAGCATGCCCTCGGCGGATTTCACCTGGTAGCCGGCGGCGTCGACGGCGTGCAGCGAGGCCAGTACGAAGGGATGCTCGCGGATGCCGATGGCAACCGCCGCATCGACGCTCGGCGGCAAGGCCTTCACCGCGGGCGCCGGCTGCTTGATCCCCTTCGGCGCCTCGCCGACGATCTGCACATAGGTCGCCTCGCTCTGCTTCAGCTGCGAGATCGCGGCGGCGAGCAGCGCCTGCGAACCGGCGAGCTGGGCCTCGGCCTGGCTGACATCGGTGCGGGTGCCCTCGCCGACGTCCAGGCGGGCATTGGCGGCGTTCAGCTGTTCCTGGAGAAAGGCCAGGTTCTGCTTGCGGATGACGACGATCTGCTGGTCGCGCGCCACGTCGGCATAGGCCTGGGCGGCAGCCAGAAGGATGGAGATCTCCTGGGCGCGCAGGCTTTCGCGGCTGGCATAGACACCGGCCTCGGCGGCACGCACATTGTTGAGCGTCTGGAAGCCGTCGAAGACCTGCTGGGTGATCGAAAGGCCGACACTCTGGGTGTTGTAGCCGAAGTCGGGGCTCGGCGGCGCGGTGATGTCGGTAATGCCGATCGTGCTGGCCGAAGCGGAGTAGGAAATCTGCGGCCGCATGCCGGCCTTGGCGATGGTGACATTCTCGTCGGTGGCGCGCAGCGCTGCCCTAACCGCGTTCAGATCCGGATTGTTCTCGTAGGCCTTGGCCATGGCGCCGGTGAGGGTCTCGGCCGAGAGCGGACCGATCGACATCAGAAGCAAAGGCGCGACGGCGGCGGCGAGAGCGGTTTTCCGAAAAATCGACACAAGTCACTCCACATCTAGCTAAGGCCGGCTCGACTGCAAATGAAGCCCGACCCTCGGAACAACGCATGTGCGGATGCGTTAACAATCCCTGACACTAGATGACCCGGCGCGGCTTCGGCTGCAACGGCATGGCCGGTTTGCGTCCACGAAAGCGCCGCGCCGTTGCTCAACGGCAACATTTTCATTGACCGTCGATCAAATCAATTCTGCAAGGCGCGCCGTCCCCGGAAAAAATGCCGCAGGCGCGAAGGCTCAGAAGACGAATTCGGCGGCCTTGCGGAAGCCCGGCAGCGGCTTCAGCGCCGCGTTGAAGAATTCGGTGAAGGAAGCGTTGGCGCCGTGGCGGATGTAGACGCGGGCGCGGGCCGCATTGCCGTAGCCGACGACGGCGACCAGGCGGCCGCCTTCGCGCAGCTGGTCGAGCAGGCCCTGCGGGACTTCCTCGACAGCGCCGTTGATGAAGATCAGGTCATAAGGGGCTTCGGCCGCATAACCCTTTTCCAGCTCGCCGGTGACGACGGCGACATTGTCGTAGCCGAGGTCGGCCAGCGTCGCGGTCGCCTGGGCGGCCAGCGATTCGTCGCATTCGACGGTGACCACCGAACCGGCGATCTGCGACAGGAGGGCGGCGGTGTAGCCGGCGCCGCAGCCGATTTCGAGCACCAGGTCGTCCTTGGTGATGGCGCCGAGCTGCAGCAGCTTGGCAAGCGGCGAAGGTTCCATGATGTAGCGCGGCGGCTGGCCGTTGGCGGCCTCGGCGATCTGCATGTCCTCGTCGATATAGGCGAGCGGGCGAAGGTTCGCCGGGACGAAGGCCTCGCGCGGCACGGAGAGGAATGCGTTCAGCACCGAATGCGACGTCACGTCGGTCGTGCGAATCTGGTTGTCCACCATCTTGATGCGTGCTGCGGCAAAATCCATCATGTCAGTCGTCCCACTTCCGGCCGGTTTGTGTCAGCTGTCTTAATTGGCCGCAGGACGGCTTTCAAGAAGAGTCGTGGCGATGGCAACAGAATATCGCCACGACGAAGGTCGCGAAGGATCCCTGCCCTTCGCCTGCCGGCCTCACTCCTCGATGGTGTAGACGTCCGACTCGCAGAAATCGACCTTGTTGGTCACGTCGTAGAAGCTGTTGTCCTCGAACACCGCGCGGGTTGTGAAGACGCAGGCGTCGCCGTCGTCGGCGATCGTCAGGCTGCGCGACTTGCCGGCCCACAGGCCCTTCTTGTTCAGAAGCTCGACGCGCTTGCCGTTGCCGCCGACCGGCGTCGCGAAGAACTTGACGATCATGTAGGACGTCTTGTTCTCCAGCTTGAAGGTCAGGTTCCCGGCGCTGGCCGTCACAGGGGCAAGAACGGCGGCGGTGATCAGGGCGAAAGAAGCGAAATGGCGCATGGATGGGCTCCTTCAGAGGAATGATGGAACCGCTTTAGCGGAGCGCCGGGCGCACGCAACGGGCGGGATCGGCCAAATCTGTGCACATCACGTCGCCGGCGGCGATCGGCGCAATTTTGGCCGCTGAACCGGGCCGGAATGTCTTGTGGTAGGGGGAGAGTGGAGGCCTCGCCCGGAATCGAACCGGGGTGCAAGGATTTGCAGTCCTCTGCGTAACCACTCCGCCACGAGGCCGTCCGTATGCTTAAAAAGCGAGTGGTGGGCGGCGTTTAGAACGGATCGAGATGGAGCGCAAGGGGCTTGCCGCCTTCGCCCGCGAATTTTTGCCGATGGCGTCCAATCGGAGGCCTGATCAAGCCGGCCCGCCGGCGGCCTTGGTCAGGACTTGCCGGCGCGGTTGACCACCGGATGGCGCTTGCGCCACCAGATCGCCAGACGGCGGCGGCGTCTGCGCACCGAGGCAAGATCATGGGAGAGAACGAAAAGGCCGAGCGGCACCATCCAGAACCCCAGGACGGGCAGGAAGCCAAGAAGTCCGCCGCCGACCAGCGCGGAACCGGTGGCGACGCGGCCGAGCTTGCTGCGCGGAAACGGCAGTTCGAAGCGGCCGAGAACGATGCGTCCGCGCTTGGCGTCGATATAATGTTTGCGTTTGGGCGTGGTCATGCAAATCCCTTGCGAATCCGGGCCCCGGCTCGCTTTTGGCTCCGCCAGAAGATGGGATCCCCACAGGATAAAACAAGCGTGTCACATTTTTTTTGAAAAATCGCTTGGCAAATCGACCGGGCATTTGTATTACCCCGCTCACACCGCCGCAAGCGGCTGTTCCCTGGTAGCTCAGCGGTAGAGCATTCGACTGTTAATCGACAGGTCGCCGGTTCGAATCCGGCCCGGGGAGCCATCTCATTCAAAGGCCTGCGCTGAACAAGCGCGGGCCTTTTTCTTGTGCTGCCCCGCCTGTCGTCAGGTCATGTGCCTTTGGGAAACCCACTCTTCATTTTTGCCTGATATCAAGCCCGGATATTGGTTGCGATCAGGAGAAAATTCATATGTGGCTCCAGCTTCATGACGGGGACGGTTTCCCTTTCTTCGTGAACATGGACAATGTCGTCGATTTCCGCTGGTACGAGCGTGAGAAATACACCTGCCTGCTGACGACGGCGCCCGTCGCCGAAAAACTCCATCGCCTCTATGTCCGGGAAAGTGCCGCCGAGATCATGCAGATGATCAAGGGCGAGACCCGGCCGTCGCCTAAGATCGCCGCCGCCTCCTGAGCGCGGCACAAGCCGGCGGTTCTCATCGTTTCAACGGAAGGTCCGGCCAAACAGGAAAGCCCGGCGGCGCCTGCCGCCGCCTGCTCTCATCGCGGGAACCCGCGCGATTGGCCGCGGGCAAAGCCGTGCCCGCCGCGACTAGGCCGAGCGTTCGCGCTCTGCCGGCATTTCGTCCATCGACGCGTCCCACGACACCACCCGGTTCCGCCCCTGTCCCTTGGCGAGATACAGCGCCCGGTCGGCGCGTTCGATCGAGCGTTCCACCGGCATGTGTGCGCCGAGATCGGCGAGACCGACGGAGGCCGTGACGCGGAAGCCGTCCTTGCCTTCGACGGCAAACGGCAGCGCGGCGATCCCGGCGATGAAGCGGTTGAGGATGTCGTGGCCGGTCGCCGCATCGGTCTCCGGCAGGCAGATGAGAAACTCCTCGCCGCCGTAGCGGTATATTTTGTCGTAAGGCCGCAGATGCGCCATGATCCAGCGCGCGACCTCGACCAGAACCGTGTCGCCGACCATGTGGCCGTAATTGTCGTTGATCGACTTGAAGTGATCGAGATCGAGCATGGCGACGACGCAGGCATGGCTGCGCCGGACATATTCCTGCTGCTCGCGAAGCGCTGTCAGCATGCCGATCCGGCTCGGCGCGCCCGTCAGCGGATCGAGGTTGAACAGCGCTCTCTGCAGCTCTTCCCTGAGGTTCGACATTTCGAGGTTCATGCGCTTCAGCGCGCCGACGAAACGTTCGTAGTCGGCCCGCGCCACCACGCCGCCGTCCCTTGACGATCGCAGCAGATGCGCGGCGCATCTGTGCATGCGCTCATGCTCGGCGCCGATTTCCTGGAAGCCGGGATGGTTCCTAAGCGCGATGGACCCGGTGTGGTAGTACCACTGGCCGAAGCGGCACAGGCAGTGCGCGTCGGGCTCCAGGTCCGTCATGTCCGGCACGGCGCGGCACACCAGGGTCCCGTGCAGCTTCTCCGACCATTGCTCGTGGTGATACGAGGCCTGCTCCAGTTCCCTGAGCGCCATCCGCATGAGCTCGTCGGATATGTTGGGGAAAACCATCTCACCTCCCGGCTGTCCAACCGCCCGGCGCCCCCCCGGCGCCCTGCCCTTTCGGCCAAGTCTAGTGCCGCTCAGGTTTCCCTAAGGTGAAGAACTCGCGAATATTGCAATATCTCGATATGATTTTTCGCCGCGGCGGCATTCGCGCCTCCAACCGCGCCCGAGAGGCCCGAAGCCGGGGGCGGCTTCCACCCGTCGTCCGACTGACCTATGCACTTTGTCGGGCTGCAACGTGATCCTGAGGGGGCTTTCAAACGTAAGGCCTTTCAAGACGCATGCAGCATGGTGAAGTATGATGACGAATTCCGAGAGCGCCCCTATCATCGTGTGGTTCCGCAAGGACCTTCGGCTCGAAGACAATGCGGCGCTTGCCTGCGCGGCCGAATGCGGCAGGCCGATCATTCCCGTCTACATCCTCGAACCATCAGCCACGGGCAACGGCCCGCTCGGTGCCGCACAGGCCTGGTGGCTGCACCATTCGCTGGAAGCGCTGAACCGCAGCCTCGAACGGGTCGGCAGCCGGCTGATCCTTCGGCGCGGACCGGCCGACGCCGTGCTCGGGGCGCTGATCGCCGAGACCGAGGCCGACCGGGTGTTCTGGAACCGCCGCTACGACCCGCCAGGCATCGCCGTCGATTGCGCGCTCAAGGAGGACCTGATCCGCAGCGGCATCACCGTGCGCAGCTTCGCCGGCCAGCTGCTGCACGAACCGACACGGCTGAAGACCGGCGCCGGCGGACCCTACCGGGTCTACACGCCCTTCTGGCGCGCGCTCGAGGCCTCCGGCGAACCGCCGGAGCCGATCCCTGTCCCGCCGCAGCTAACCGCCCCGGACCGCTGGCCGCGCAGCGACAGGCTAGAGACCTGGCACCTGACGCCCGAAAAGCCGAACTGGGCGGCCGAATTCTCCGCCATCTGGACGCCGGGCGAGACAGGGGCCCGCGAAAAGCTGGCGCGCTTCGTCGCCCAGGGCATAGCCGGCTACAAGTCCCGGCGCGACTTTCCGGCCCTGCCCAACACGTCCATGCTCTCCCCCCATCTGGCGCTCGGTGAAATCTCGCCCGCCAGCGTCTGGCACGCGACGCGCGGGCTCACCGACCGGGTGCCGGCCGAGGACGTCGTGCATTTCCGCAAGGAGCTAGCCTGGCGCGACTTTTCCTATCATCTGCTCTTCCATTTCCCTGATCTCGCGGCGAAGAACTGGAACCCGCGCTTCGACGCCTTTCCCTGGCAGGATGCGCCGGACCGGCTGGAGCGCTGGCAGCGCGGGCAGACCGGCTATCCGATCGTCGATGCCGGCATGCGCCAGCTCTGGCGCCACGGCACCATGCACAACCGCGTGCGCATGATCGTCGCCTCCTTCCTGATCAAGAACCTGATGCTCGACTGGCGCGCAGGGGAACGCTGGTTCCGCGACACGCTGGTCGATGCCGATCCGGCTTCCAATGCGGCGAGCTGGCAATGGGTGGCGGGATCGGGTGCGGACGCCGCGCCCTTCTTCCGCATATTCAATCCGGTGAGCCAGGGCGAGAAATTCGACGTCAACGGCGACTATGTCCGCAGCTTCGTGCCTGAACTCAAGGACATGCCGAACAGCTTCATCCACCGCCCGTTCGAGGCCCCGCCCATGGTCCTCGCAGAAGCCGGCGTGACGCTCGGCGGCAACTATCCGCAGCCGATCGTCGACCACAAGACCGCCCGCAACCGCGCCATGGCGGCCTACCAGGCGCTGCCGCGGCCGGACGACGCGGCCTGAACCACCACCGTTACTGCATGTCCTTGCCGGCCAAACGGTCATCGTCGCCGCTATTGACCAGCCGCGCCCGGCGACCCGGGCGGACGTCTGGCATGGTTTTCCCCCAGCCGTCGAAAGGTTGAAAACCGTTTCCTTGCCAATGGCCGCTTGTGCCCGGAAAAGTCGCCGCTTAATCTTCTGGCAAAGAGAAGGCAGATCCGATGACATTCCATCCATCCGTTCTCGAGGCGATCGGCAACACGCCGCTCATCCGGTTGAAGGGCGCATCCCAGGCGACCGGCTGCACCATCCTCGGCAAGGCGGAGTTCCTCAACCCCGGCCAGTCGGTCAAGGACCGCGCGGCGCTGTTCATCATCCGCGACGCCGAGCGGCGCGGCCTGCTGCGGCCCGGCGGCGTGATCGTCGAGGGAACGGCGGGCAATACCGGCATCGGCCTGACTCTGGTCGCCAAGGCGCTCGGCTATCGCACCGTGATCGTCATCCCGGAAACCCAGAGCCAGGAAAAGAAGGATGCGCTAAGGCTGCTCGGCGCCGAACTGGTCGAAGTTCCGGCCGTTCCCTACAAGAACCCGAACAATTACGTGAAGCTGTCCGGACGACTCGCCGCCGAACTGGCCAAGAGCGAGCCGAACGGCGCGATCTGGGCCAACCAGTTCGACAATACCGTCAACCGTGATGCCCATATCGCCACCACCGCCCGGGAGATCTTCGACCAGACCGGCGGCGAGGTCGACGGCTTCATCTGCGCGGTCGGCTCCGGCGGCACGCTGGCCGGCACCGGCATGGGCCTTCGCCGGCTGAAACCCGAGGTCAAGATCGGCATCGCCGATCCGCAAGGGGCAGCCCTTTACGAATTTTACAAGAACGGCGAGCTGAAATCCTCCGGCTCGTCGATCACCGAGGGCATCGGCCAGGGCCGCATCACCGCCAATCTCGAAGGCTTCACCCCCGACTACGCCTACCAGATCCCTGATGCCGAAGCGCTCGACATCGTCTTCGATCTGGTGGAGAACGAGGGCCTGTGCCTTGGCGGCTCGTCCGGCATCAATATCGCCGGTGCCATCCGCCTTGCGCGCGACCTCGGACCGGGGCATACCATCGCCACCGTGCTTTGCGACTACGGCAACCGCTACCAGTCCAAGCTTTTCAATCCGGACTTCCTGCGCTCCAAGCAGCTGCCGATACCGGCCTGGATCGAGAAGAAGTCGGACTACGCGGTGCCCTTCGAACCGACCGAGTGAGACCCATGCCGACCATTGCCCTCTACCGCGACGATTTCTACCTCGCCACTGCGGAGGGCACGGTCACCCGGATCCACGACGACGGATCGATCGAACTCGACCAGACCTGCTTCTATGCCACGTCCGGCGGCCAGCCGGGCGATCTCGGTGTGCTGGAGCGGGCCGACGGCTCGAAGATCGAGATCGCGCTCACCCGCCACGGCGAGAGCAAGGACATCATCCTGCACCAGCCGGCCGAAGGGCAGCCGACGCCTACGGTCGGCGAGACGCTGGTGCTGCATGTCGACTGGCCGCGGCGCTACAAGCTGATGCGCATGCACACCGCCTGCCACCTGCTGTCGGTCGTCTGCCCCTACCCGATTACCGGCGCCGCCGTCGGCGAGGACGAGAGCCGCGTCGACTTCGACATGGCCGAGACCATCGACAAGGATCAGGTGACGGCCGATCTCATGCGGCTCGTCGGCGAGAACCATCCGATCTTCGTCCAGTGGATCACCGACGAGGAGCTGGCCGCCAATCCGGGCATCGTCAAATCGAAGAATGTCCGCCCACCGATCGGCATGGGGCGCGTCAGCCTGGTGTGCATCGGCGAGAATTCGAGCGTTGACAGCCAGCCCTGCGGCGGCACACATGTCTCCGAGACCCAGGAGGTCGGGGCGATTCACATCGCCAGAATCGAGAAAAAAGGCAAGGAGAACCGTCGGTTCCGCATTCGTTTCGGCACCCCGGAGGCCTCAGCCTGACAGAGTATTGGGAGAAGCGCATGCCTGCGGAGAGAAGCCGTTTCGTCGTGTCCGCCGACTGGGTGGAGAAACAGCTCGGCGCACCGGAGTTCAAGATCGTCGACGCATCCTGGTACCTGCCCGCGCATAACCGCAACGGTGCCGTCGAATATGCCGCCGGCCATATTCCGGGCGCTGTCTTCTTCGATCAGGACGCGATCGCCGACAAGTCGACCGGCCTGCCGCATTCCCTGCTCTCGCCGGCGAAGTTCGCCGAGGAAATGGGCCTGCTCGGCATTTCCGTGACCGACACGATCGTCGTCTATGACGGCCCCGGCTTCTTTTCGGCGCCGCGCGCCTGGTGGATGCTGCGCGTCATGGGCGCCCGCAATGTCTATGTGCTCGACGGCGGCATCGATGCGTGGAAGGCCGAGGGCCGGCCCCTGGAGACCGACCTGCCGGAACCGGCGCCGGTCACCTTCGACTTCGATTTCGACCGCAGCCGCGTCACCTCCTTCGCCGAAATGCGCGACATCGCCGACAAGGGCGTGCGCCAGATCGCCGATGCGCGCCCGGCCGGCCGCTTTACCGGCGAGGAACCCGAGCCGCGCGAGGGCATGCGCTCCGGCCACATCCCCGGGGCCCGTAGCGTGCCCGCCTCCTCGCTGTCGGAAAACGGCCATCTCAAGGACCTGCCAACGCTGCGTTCGATCTTCACCGAGGCCGGCATCGACCTCAGCCAGCCGATCATCACCAGCTGCGGTTCGGGCGTGACCGCCGCCGTCGTCACCCTGGCGCTGGAATCGCTCGGCCATACCGACAATTCGCTCTATGACGGCTCCTGGTCGGAATGGGGCGGACGCGACGACACGCCGGTGGTGACCGGCCCGGCCGAGCCCGTGCCGACCACCGCGCACGGCCCGCTGACGGCCCATGTCACGCGGCTCGAAATGACCGCGCCGCCGAAGACCAGCCTCGCCGTGCCGGTCAACATCCAGACCGCCATCATGCGCACGCACGAGATCCCGCTGCCGTTCTACCGCTTCCTGCACCGCCAGGTCGGCGCGCGCTGGCACTGGTACCAGCGCATCCGCATGACCGACGGCGAGCTGAAGGCGATCGTCCACAGCCCGAAGGTGACGATTTCCGTCCTCTACGTGAACGGCGCCCCGGCCGGCTTCTTCGAACTGTCCCAGGAAACTGACGACATCGTCGAGCTGTCGTATTTTGGCCTGTTCGAGCATGCGCTCGGGCTCGGCATCGGCAAGTGGTTCCTGCTGCAGGCGCTCTACACCGCCTGGCAGCTCAACCCGCAGAAGGTCACGGTGATGACCAATACGCTCGACCATCCACGCGCCTTGCAGCTCTACCAGCAGTTCGGCTTCTCGCCGGTCGAGACCTTCGAGGCGATCGTCGATCCGATCAGCGAATCGGAACTGCTGCAGATGATCCGCCGCGACGGCGCATCGCTCTGACACCGACGCTCTGAACCCCGGCCGCCGCAGGACGCCGCCGGGGCTTTTCCCGCTTACACAAGGGGCGGCATCCGCTGCCGCCTCGATTGCTTCAGTTCTTGGCAGTCTGCTCGCGCTTGAAGTATCCGTCGATCAGGACGATGTGCTCCACCGCCAGCTCGTAGCAATAGGTGATCTCGCGCGCCTGAGGGTCCCAGAAGGCGTTCGGCACGCCGCAGCTCTTCGCCGTCAGCTTGATGCCGTCGTCGAACTTGTACTTGGCGCCGACCGACTGGGCGATGCTTTCCAGCACGCCGGCCTCCTTCAGCACGCCGGCAAAGAAATCCATGTTCTCGTCGCCGGTCGGCTCGTAGCTGACGGTCATGTTCGAACCGGGACCGTCGCCGACATAGTGAGGCTCCAGCAGCCCGAACCAGCTGTTCTTGGTGCGCTCGTATTCAAAGGCGCATTCCTCACGTCTTGATTGAGGAAAATCGATCGAGTCGGCGAATTGCTTGAAGAATTCCGGATCGGCCCCGGTCATCATGCAGACGATCTGATAGGCGCGCTGGCGGTCGAGGGCGTGGGTGTCGAGGAAGTCCGTATCGGTCAGGTCGCGATCCTTGGCCTCGTCGGAGAGGAACCAGGCATCGGCCGCATCCTGGATCGCCACGTCGAGCTCCTCGCTGTCGCCCTCGAGCAGCAGAATCGACGACAGCGCATCCACCGCGTCCTCCTCGCGCCCGAGCACGGGCAGGCCGAACTCGGAGATCAGCATGTGTCCCGCCTCGTGGAACAGCGTGAAGATCGCGTTGTTGACGACGAAGATGCGCGCCTCCTCGATCTGTTCGGGCGTCGGCTTGCTGTCCTCCTCGGCGCCCGCCGGAGACAGCGCCATGAGGCCGGCCGAAAGCGCAGCCAGCCCGATCGCCATCGCATGCTTCACAACTGCTTTCATCCCATCCCCCAAGTCAGACGCCGCCGCCACGGCCTAAAGAATCTAGCCGATCGGCTTCTGCCGGAACAAGGCCAATTCTGGGTGGATCAGAGCCGGCCGCCGCCGGAATCGGGTGGCTGGCGGCGCTTCTTCGTTCGATGTTCCGCCATCCACAGGAGAACAGCCATGACGACCATCGCCTTCACCGCCATTCCGACCGCCGATGCCGAAGCCCTGCGGGCCGGCGCGCCGGACGCCTACGGGCTTTCGCCCGAGCGCCGCATCACCCAGGGCAGCGGCTATCCCTGCCGCCATTGCCTTGGCTTCATCGGCGACGGCGAAGCCTATCTGACGCTCGCCTACCGTCCCTTCCCGGCCCTTCAGCCCTATGCCGAGACCGGGCCGATCTTCCTGCATGCCGAGCCCTGCGCCCGCTACGAGTCCAGCGAGGTCCTGCCGCCGGTGCTGACGGACAGCCCGGATTTCATTCTGCGCGGCTACGGCCATGACGACCGGATCGTCTACGGCACCGGCGCCGTCATCCTGAGGGAGCAGGTCGAGGAGCGGGCCCGCGAACTGCTGGAGAAACCTGAGATCGCCTATGTGCATGTGCGCTCGGCGCGCAACAACTGCTACCAGTGCCGGATCGACCGGGCCTGACGGCGACCGCCATATAGAAAGGGCCGGCCTTGCGGAAAGGCCGGCCCTTCGACCGTGACTGTGCATTGCCGACGGACCTGACGCAACGGCAGGACGGTCGAACCTCCCGTCGCCGCTCAGGCGACGTTGAGCACGATCTCCGGCGCATGCATTTCGTAGCCCAGCGCTTCGGCGACCGGCCTGTTGGTGATGCGGCCGCGATGCACGTTGAGGCCGTTGCGCAGGTGGCGGTCTTCGGCGATGGCGCGCAGGCCGCGGTCGGCCAGCGCCAGGCCGTGGACCAGCGTCGCATTGTTCAGCGCATGCGCCGAGGTGACCGGAACCGCGCCCGGCATGTTGGCGACGCAGTAGTGGACGACGCCGTCGACGACATAGGTCGGATCGGAATGGGTCGTGGCATGCGAGGTCTCGAAGCAGCCGCCTTGGTCGATCGCCACGTCGACGATGACGGAGCCTTCCTTCATGCCGGACAGCATCTCGCGCGTCACCAGCTTCGGCGCGGCCGCACCCGGAATCAGCACGGCGCCGATGACGAGGTCGGCGGCGAAGACTTCGCGCTCCAGCGCGTCGATCGTCGAGTAGACGGTGTGTACGCGGCCGGCGAACAGATCGTCGAGCTGGCGCAGGCGCGGTAGCGAGCGGTCGATGATCGTCACGTCGGCGCCGAGGCCGACGGCCATGCGCGCGGCATGCAGGCCGACCACGCCGCCGCCGATGACGGCGACCTTGGCCGGCAGGACGCCCGGAACGCCGCCGAGCAGGATGCCCGAGCCGCCATGGGCCTTCTGCAGCGCCGTCGCGCCCGCCTGGATGGCGAGCCGGCCGGCGACTTCCGACATCGGCGCCAGCAGCGGCAGGCCGCCGCGCTCGTCGGTCACGGTCTCGTAGGCGACGGCGGTCACGCCGCTCTCGACCAGTCCCTTGGTCTGGTCCGGATCGGGCGCGAGGTGCAGGTAGGTATAGAGGATCTGGCCTTCGCGCAGCTGCACCCATTCGCTCGGCTGCGGTTCCTTGACCTTGACGATCAAGTCCGACTTTTCGAACACGTCCTTGGCCGTGGCGGCGATCCTGGCGCCGGCCGCGACATAGGCGCCGTCGTCGGCACCGATGCCGGCGCCGGCACCGGTCTCGACCAGCACCTCGTGGCCGTGCGCCACATATTCGCGCACCGCGCCGGGCGTCAGGCCGACGCGGTATTCATGATTCTTGATTTCCTTGGGGCAACCAACGCGCATCTTCGTTCCTCTCGTGCCGGCTTCCCGCCGGTCATTTCGTCAAGGCGCAAATTCAAGCATTTGCGGGGCGTGAATGTCCTTGCAAATTCCGCTTGCGTAGAGCCATTTTTCGCTGATTATTGCGAAAATTGACCTCGTTTCGAAGGTTCTTCGAATGTCCGACCTCGACACCATCGATCTTGCCATCCTGAAAGCGCTCCAGCAGAACGGCCGTATTACCAATGCCGAGCTCGCCCAGAAGGTGGGTCTCAGCCCCTCGGCCTGCTCCCGGCGCCACGATCTGCTCGAGCGATCGGGGGTGATCAGCGGCTATCACGCGCGCCTGTCGCAAAAGGCGCTCGACTACCGGATGATCGCCATCGTCCACATCTCGCTCTCCGGCCAGTTCGCCAAGACGCTGTCGGAATTCGAAACCGCGGTGAAGAAATGCCCCAATGTGCTGGTCTGCTATCTGATGTCGGGCGAATACGACTACATCCTGCGCGTCGCCGCCAAGGATCTCGCCGACTACGAGCGCATCCATCGCGACTGGCTGTCGGCCCTGCCGCATGTGGTGAAGATCAATTCGAGCTTCGCGCTGCGCGAGGTGATCGAACGCGCTAATGTCGGGCTGTGAACCGGGCGCCTCGGTCCCGGCGTCAAAAAGCGGCAATCCCTCGCATTTGACATTTCCGGTTGAGCCGGCGGCAAGGCTTTTGCGCCATGCTGTGCCAAATCGGACAGAACGGGGGAAACCATGCAGTCCAGGCTCGCAATGGAAGTACGAAAGGCGCAGCGGAGCCGCTGCCGTCTCGACGGCAAGATCCGCCACCTCAACCAGGAGGCGGAAGGCCGCATCCTCAACGTCTCGCGCACCGGCATCGCCATCGAGCTCAAGGGCCGCCTGCACGCCTCGACCGGCAGCAACGTGCTGATCGAGACCGACGACATCGGGCTGATCGAGGGCACCGTGCGCTGGTCGCGCAGCGGCTTTCTCGGCGTGCAGATCAAGCAGAACAGCAATACGCTGGCGCAGATGTCCGCCTATTTCCGCAACTACCACAAGGAAGTGCGGCCTGTTCTGACCCGCTAGCGCTGGTCACCATCTCCACCGACGAATGACCGACGCCCGGCAAACGGCCGGGCGCGTCGCCGGGTGCCCGACACACCCCTGTGATTTTAAGGATGCACTCCTGGGAAAACGGACCTAGTCTCGCCGTCGAGACCGTTTTCCCGAGGAGCCCCCATGTCGTCCCTGATCGATCTCCACCCCATGTCCCGCCGCGCCTTTCTCGGCGGTTTCGCCGCCACGACGGCGCTGATCACGCTGCATCCCTTCGCCGTGCGCGCCAATGGCAACGCCACCCAGGCGCATCTCCGGCTGATGGAAACGACCGACATCCACGTCAACGTGATGCCCTACGACTATTACGCCGACAAGCCGAACGACACGATGGGCATCGCCCGCACCGCCTCGGTCATCGACCAGATCCGCGCCGAGGCCGGCAATTCCATGCTGGTCGACAATGGCGACCTTCTGCAGGGCAATCCGATGGGCGACTACATGGCCTACAAGAAGGGCATGAAGGCCGGCGACTTGCACCCGGTAATCAAGGCGATGAACGTGCTCGGCTATGATTGCGGCACGGTCGGCAATCACGAGTTCAACTACGGCCTCGACTTCATGTTCAACACGCTGGGCGGCGCGAACTTCCCGATCGTATGCGCCAACCTGACCAAGGGCCAGCTCGCCAGCGATCCGAAACAGGATGAGTTGCACTTCAAGCCCTATGTCATCGTCGAGAAGATGATCAAGGACGGCGCCGGCGGCGAGAGCCCGATCAAGGTCGGCTTCATCGGCTTCGTGCCGCCGCAGATCATGCTGTGGGACGCCAAGAACCTCGAGGGCAAGGGCCAGACGCGCGACATCGTCGAGGCGGCCCGCGCCTGGGTGCCGGCGATGAAGGAGGAAGGCGCCGATCTCGTCATCGCCCTGTCCCACTCCGGCATCGACGGCAAGGGGCTCAGCGAGCGCATGGAGAACGCCTCGCTTTATCTCGCGGGCGTCGAGGGCATCGATGCGATCTTCACCGGTCACCAGCATCTGGTCTTCCCCGGCCCGAAGGATTTCGTCGGCATCGAGGGCGTCGATGCGGCCAAGGGCACGTTGCTCGGCAAGCCGGCGGTCATGGCCGGTTTCTGGGGCTCGCATATGGGCCTGATCGACCTTCTGATCGAAAAGGACGGCAATGGCTGGAAGATCGTCGACTTCACCTGTGAGGCGCGCCCGATCTACCACCGCGACGACAACCGCAAGATCGTCGCCGACGTCGCCGACAAGGCCGAGGTCGTCGCCTCGGTGGCCGACGAACATGCGGCAACGCTCGATTATGTGCGCACCCCGGTCGGCAAGACCTCGGCGCCGCTCTACTCCTACTTCGCCCTCGTCGCCGACGACCCGTCGGTGCAGATCGTCTCCAACGCCCAGACCTGGTACATCAGGGACATGCTGAAGGACGGCCCGCACAAGGACCTGCCGGTCCTCTCGGCCGCCGCCCCCTTCAAGGCCGGCGGACGCGGCGGCGCGGACTATTACACCGACGTCGCGGCCGGCGACATCGCCATCAAGAACGTCGCCGACCTCTACCTCTATCCGAACACCGTCCAGGCCGTGGTGATCACCGGCGAGCAGGTGAAAAACTGGCTTGAAATGTCGGCCGGCATGTTCAACCAGCTGAAACCGGGCGAAAAGGACCAGCCGCTGATCAATCCGGACTTCCCGTCCTACAATTTCGACGTGATCGACGGCGTGACCTACCAGATCGACCTCTCCCAGCCGGCGAAGTTCGACAAGGAGGGCAAGGCGGTGAACCCGGACGCGAACCGCATCGTCAACCTGATGTTCGACGGCAAGCCGATCGATCCGGCGCAGAAATTCGTCGTCGCCACCAACAACTATCGCGCCGGCGGCGGCGGCAAGTTCCCCGAGATCGCCTCCGACAAGGTGGTCTTCGTGGCTCCCGACACCAATCGCGACGTGATCGTCCGCTATATCGTCGAGCAGGGCGAGATCAACCCGTCGGCCGACGGCAACTGGTCGTTCGCGCCGATGGCCGGCACGACGGCGATCTTCGAGAGCGGGCCGAAGGGCCGGCAATATGCCTCGGCGATCAAGGGGGCCAAAATCGAGGAGGCGGGCGACGCCGCCGAGGGTTTTGCCAAGTTCCGGCTGGTGCTCTGAGCCTAAAGGATCGCTGAATGACGGGACGCCAACGCGCCCCGTCTCAGCTCGCCCTGTCCAGGACGTCCTGTGTTGGGATATACGGCGGCGTGTCGTGCAGCATCTGCAATGCATCCGACACGGATGTCGGGCATTGCACCAGCATCTCGCGGAACCGCTCGACCAGCCATTTGCCCGCCGGCCCCGGCGGGCTTGCCGACGGCCAGGCGGCGAAGATCGGGTAGTCGATCGCCTCATAGGCGTCCATCGCCAGCCGGACCACGGCCCCGGAAACGAGCTCGTCATGGATCATGGCCAGCGGCACGCCGCCCCAGCCGAGGCCGCCGATGATCAGCTGCACCTTGGTCGCCATGTCGCTGACGCGCCAGGTCCTGCGTGAAAAGACGTTGAAGTCCTTGGCATCGGCGGGTGCCGTGGCATCCGAGACGACGATCTGGTTCTCGTCAAGCACATCGGCGACCGACAGCGGCCGGTTCAGCTGCGCCAGCCGGTGGCCGCGGGCGGCGACCGGCGCCAGGAAGGAGGTGCCGATGCGTTGGCCGACAAGTCCGTCGGTCACGCCTTCCATCGATCCGCCGATGCCGACATCGGCCTGCCCCTTCTCCAGCATGCGCGTGAGCAGAAACGGGCTGCCAACCGTCAGCCGCAGCCGCACGGTCGGAAAGGTCTCCTGGAACCGGCCGAGGACCCCGACCAGCGACTGATCCGGAACCATCACGCTGACGCCCAGCTTCACTTCGCCCTCCAGCCCTTGCGTCAGCGCCTTGCTGCGGGCCCGCAGGCTGTTGAGGTCGGCGATCATCCGGCGTGCGTCTTCGAGGATCGCCCGGCCGGCATCGGTGAGGATCGGCTGGCGCGAGCCGCTGCGCTCCAGCAGGCTGAGCTGCAGCTGCGCCTCGAGATTGCCGATCGTGTAGCTGATCACCGACTGGGCGCGGTTGAGCTGGCGGGCGGCCGCGGAAAAGCTGCCCGTCTCGGCGACGGCGACAAAGACCTGCAACTGGTCGAGGGTCGGGTTGGGAAGCATGGGTCCATCCACTTCATCGATAACTTCGATCCATATTATCACAGTTCAATCGATGGGGAATGGGGATTATCTGTGAGGAACCGCCTGAGGCCGGCTCCCAGGACCACAGGCGCACAGCCCATTCCACACCCAGAGGTGACCTCCATGTCCTCCATTCTTCTCGTGACCGGCAGCACGCGCGGCGACGATTCGCTCTCCAACAAGATCGCCCGCCAGCTCGCCGACGACCTGTCCGCCAAGGCTGCGGGCTCCGCCGTCGTCGAGCGCGACCTCGCCCGCGATCCCCTGCCCCATATCGGTGCCGACTTCTCTTCGGCCATCCGCCTGCAGCCGGAAGACCGCACTCCCGCTCAGGCCGAAGCCATCGCCGTCTCCGACGGCGCGGTCGACGAACTGCTCGCCGCTGACACGATCATCATCTCGACCGGCTTCATCAATTTCGGCATTTCGTCGATCGTCAAATCCTGGGTCGACCACGTCGCCCGCTCCGGCCGCACCTTCCGCTACAGCGAGAACGGCCCGGTTGGCCTTGCCACCGGCAAGAAGGCCTATCTGGTGATCGCCTCGGGCGGCATCTATTCGTCCGGCCCGGGCACGACGCTGGACTTCGCCGAACCCTATCTGCGCTCCGTGCTCGCCTTCCTCGGCATCTCGGACGTCGAGACGATCCGTATCGAAGGCGTCGCCTACGGCCCGGAAGCCGCCGAAAAGGCGATCTCCGCAGCGGAAGAAAAGGCGCGGGAACTCGCCCGCGCCGCCTGACTTCATTCGAGGAATGGTGCGAAGCGGTATCCGTCCGGAAATGCGTAAGCACAAGGATCCAGAGCGTTGCCCCTGCTCCCCTGAAGTGGAAGCGCTCTAGGACCCGATCCCTGCCGGCCGCCCGACCACCCGGTTGCGGCCGGCATTCTTGGCCTTGTAGAGCCGCTCGTCGGCTTCGGCCAGAAGGGCGTTGAAGCTGCCGCCATCCTCCGGGGCGGTGGCCACGCCCAGGCTCACGGTCACCGCCTCGCCCGCCATGTTGCGGATCCGGTCGCTGATGTGCCGGCACACCTGGCCGCTGCGCTCCAGCGCTTCCTCATGGCCGGCATGCGGCAGGAGGATGACGAATTCCTCGCCGCCGTAGCGGAACAGATGGTCGTCCCCGCCGATCCCCTCCTGCAGGGCGGTGGCGATCTCGCGCAGCAGGTCGTCGCCGCTCAGATGGCCGAAGCGGTCGTTGATCGACTTGAAATGATCGACGTCGACGATCACTAGGCTGATCGGCGTATTCGCCCGCAGCGATTCGCGCACCAGCCGGGGAACCTCGATCTCCATGCGGCTGCGGTCGTAGACGCCGGTCAGCACGTCGCGCCCGGTGCGCGCCAAGAGATCCTCGTAGCGCTCGCGGAAGGTCAGGTCGCTGAACACGTCGCCGATCGGCCGGCGCGAATGCAGCGCGCCATTGCCGCGGAAGACCAGCTGGTAGAGCGCGAACAGTCCCGAATAGAGTGCGGCCGCCGCCATCTTGGCCTTCCAGCCGCCCCAGAAGACGGAAGCCGGCGCGTCGTAGAGATGGCCGAGCAGGGCATAGAAACCGAGCTGGTCGAAGCTCAGGACCAGAACGCCGCTCACCGTGAACCGCAGGATCGTCCAGCGCGGCAGGAACTTGCCGAGCCGCTCGTAGAGCAGGATGATCCCCAGCGCATCGATATAGAGCAGCGTCGTGCCCCAGAGCATCAGCAGCCCCATGTCGCTGAGGAAGCCCATGTCGGCGACCTGGCCGGGCGCAGGCTCCACCGTCTGGTGCAGCATCAGCAGCTGCGCGATCGCCAGCGTCACCAGATTGCCGAGGAACAGGCCGTAGATCGGCTGGCGCACCGTCGAGGCGTCCTCCTGGATGTAGAGCATCAGGATCATCATCAGCTTGCCGGCGAAGAACACCGAGGAGCCGGGCGAAACCACGCCGAAGGGCAGCGAGACGTAGAAGACGGCGGCGAGATAGGTCTCGACGAAATGCATGACGCCGAGTGCCGTCAGGAAGACGCCGAGGCCGATGCGGTGACGCAGATGCAGGAGCGTCGTCATCAGGGCGAAATAGAGGACCGCCTCGCAGACGAACAGGATGAGGTTCCAGCTTCCGGTCATCTCAAACCACCACCCTGTCCCTTGCCCGAGGCGCTGTTGTTTCTGCCGTCAGACCGGCCGAACCGGTCAGCACTGTCGCCACCGATTCCGGCACGATCTTGGCGATCTCGTCCAGCGCCACCGGCTTGCCGAGCAGATAGCCCTGCAATTCGTCGCAGCCCGAGCGCGCCAGGAACAGCGCCTGGTCGATCGTCTCGACGCCTTCGGCCACCACCCGCATGCCGAGCCGGGTGCCGAGGTCGATGATGGCATGCACGATCGCCGCCGCACTTTCGTCCTCGCCGAGATTGCTGACGAAACTGCGGTCTATCTTGATCGCGTCGAAGGGATAGCGGCTGAGATAGCTCAGCGAAGAATAGCCCGTGCCGAAATCGTCGAGCGCGATGGAAAACCCGTCGCGCTTCAGCTCGGTGAGCAGCTGCAGGGCCCGCCGATCGTCGTCGATCAGCACGTTCTCGGTGATCTCCAGCTCCAGCCGGCTCGGATCGATCCCGGCGGCGCGGACGATCTCGCCCAGCCGGCGCTGGAAGTCGCCGTGGCGGAACTGCAGCGGGCTGACATTGATCGACAGCCGCTCGACCGAGGTTTCGGACAGAATGCGGCAAGCCTCCTGGATGACCCATTCGCCGAGCGCGATGATCCGGCCGGACACTTCGGCCACGGGGATGAAATCGCCGGGGCTGATCAGCCCGCGCTCGGGATGGTGCCAGCGGATCAGCGCCTCGTAGGAATCGATGCGGGCGGTCTGGGCGGTGACGCGCGGCTGCAGATACAGTTCGTATTGGTTGCCCGCCAGCGCCGCATCCATGTCGATTTCCAGCGCGCGCCGCTTCTCGATCAGCTCGTTCATGCCGGCCTTGAACAGCTTGAACGTATTCCGCCCGGAGTTCTTCGCATGATAGAGGGCGATGTCGGCGCGGCCGACCAGCTCTTCCGCGCTCTCGGCATGCTCCGGGCAGACCGCGGCACCGATGCTCACCCCGCATTTGACCCGCTCGCCGCCGTCGATCTCGAAGGGCGCACGGAAGGCCTGCACCAGGCGGCGGCAGACATCCTCCACCTGGGCATGAAAATTGACGCTCGACAGGATGAGCGCGAACTCGTCGCCGCCGAGCCTTGCCGCGACGTCGTGGCGGCCGAGGATAGCCTGCAAGCGGTGCGCCGTCTCGCGGATCACCGCATCGCCCGCCGGATGGCCGTGCACGTCGTTGATGTCCTTGAAATGATCGAGGTCGACCATGACGACGGCGCAGCCCCTGCCCATCGGCGCCGTCAGCACGCTCTCCGCCAGCTTCTCGTTGAACAGCGCGCGGTTCGGCAGTCCGGTCAGCGGATCATGCAGCGCCAGGTAACGGATATGGCTCTCCGCCAACTTGCGTTCGCGCAGGTCGACCAGGCAACCGATCCGCATCGACTTGCCGCGATAGACGATCTCGCGGCCGCGCGCCTCGATCGGCACGAGTTCCCCGTCGGCGCGCCGCAGCATGATCTCGCGGTTGAGGTCGACGCCGCCGGTCACCGCGTGGTCGAGCACCGCCATCTCCGGCTCGGGCAGGAAATCGTAGATGGAGCGCCCGAGCAACTCCGCCAGCGGCACGCCGGCCAGTTCGCCGAGCTGCTGGTTGCCGTCGACGATGATGCCGCCGTCATGGATGACGATCGCCTCGAAGGTGGCATTGGCGAGCGCGGTGACGCGCTCGGCTTCCTCGTGGTCGCGCTTCAGCGAGCGGATCTCCTCGCGCGCCTTTTCTTCCGCCGCGATGTTGTCCATCAGGCGGTTGAACAGCCCGGTCAGCTTCTCCGCCTCGTCGCCGGCGACCACCGGCAGGCGATGCCGCAGATCGGCCGTGCCGCCGACGAGGTCGGCGAGCGCCTGCTCGACATGGCCGACGCCGAGCCGGCTGCCGTGTTCCGAAACGTTGAGGCCGATCTCCTCGACGTCGCTCGGCACGCGGATGCGCATGACCCGGTCGAGCGCGAAGAAGAACAGGTAGCCGAGCCCGAAGGACCAGTAGAAATTGAGGCCGGCGCCGAACACCTGGATATAGAGCTGGTCGAAGCGCGAACCGGCCGGCAGCCGTTCGACGGGAGCCAGAAGCGCCAGCAGCAGCGTGCCGGCAACCCCGGCAAAGGCGTGCACGCCGATCGCCCCGACCGCGTCGTCGATCTTCAGCCGACGTTCCAGCAGGTCGTTGCCGGCAATGGCGACGAGCCCGCCGATCGCACCGATCAGCAGCGCCCCGCCCGGTTCGAGGATGTGGCAGCCGGCGGTGACCGCGACCAGCCCGCCCAGCATGCCCGACAGCGACTTTTCCGGCAGCACCACGCCGTCCTGGATATGGCCGAGCATATAGCCAACGCAGGTGCCGACGCCGCCGGCCAGCACCGTGTTGAGGATGATCGGCGCAACGTCGGCCGTGGCATGCAGCGTCGAGCCGCCGTTGAAGCCGATCCAGCCGAAGAACAGCAGCAGCGCACCGGTGGTCGACAGCACCGGGCTGTGGCCGGCGATCCGCACCGGACGCCCGTTGTCGTCATAGCGCCCGAGGCGCGGTCCGATGACGATGCAGGCGGCGAGCGAGATCCAGCCGCCGGTCGAATGCACCACCGTCGAGCCGGCGAAATCGACGAAGCCGAGATTGCCGAGGAAGGCGCCGGCATTGGGCGCCAGCGCCGCCCCCCAGGCCCAATGGACGAAGGTCGGATAGATCAGCGCCGACAGCACGAGCGAGCCGATGACATAGGCGACGAGCTTCATGCGCTCGGCCACCGCCCCGGAGACGATCGTCGCGGCCGTGCCGCAGAACATCACCTGGAAGACGAAGAAACCCGCCTCCCAATCGTCGAGGGAGCGCAGCAGGAAATAGTCGCCGTCAATGCCAATCGGCAGCCAGGACGAGGCGCCGAAAGCGATCATGAAGCCGACCGCGGCAAAGGCGACGACGCCGAAGACGAAATCGAGCAGGTTCTTCTGGGCGACATTGATCGAATTCTTCGAGCGCACCATGCCGGCTTCGAGCAGCAGGAACCCCACCTGCATCATCATCACCAGGGCCGCGGCGGTCATGACCCAGACGAGATCGACGCTGTGCACGGTGGCCAAGGCGGCGGTTTGCTCGGCCTGCGCACCGCCCGAAAGAGGCAGGCAGGCTGCCGCGCCCACAAGAGGCCGCGGCCATCGAAACCCAAACGGTCGAAGACGCCTCAAATGACAATACACAATAAAATCCCGAAATTATGCAATGCACCATAGAAGCCAAAATCACTTAACAATCGGTGATCGCTTTAACGGACTTTTCAGCATGTCGGGTATGGGGGAAGAGGCTTGCGGCAGCCCCTCGGACGCGGTCAGACGTTGCGCGACTTGGCGCCGTCGGAGAACAATGCGGCGCCGTTCTGGTCGATGATCTGGCGCGCCTTGCGGAAGGTGCATTCCAGCGCATCCTGTTCCGAGGTGAAGACGTCGGCGCGAATGAAGATGCGCTCCAGCGTCTCGCCGTTCACCTGCTTCTCGATGCGGCCGGCGAGCCTCAACTGGCTGCCTTCGCGGATCGGGCTGGCATGGATCACGCAGTCCTGATGGACCTGCGGCTCGGCGGTCGGGCCGGTCGAAGCCTTCTGCGGCTTGGCGCCGCCGGAAAAGAACGAGAAGAGACTGGACAAGATGGACATGGCGCCTGCCTAGCACAGGAGCGCCGAAGACAGAAGCCCCTGCCGCCGTTCGGTCGCGGAAATGACCCAATCGCCCCTCACCCTCCCCGGCGAAAAGGAAAATGTCATGATCCGCCGCATCCTCGTTGCCCTGGTCGCCTTCGCCGGCATCGTCTGGTTGATGAACACCAGCCTGTTCAGCCGGTTTCCGGAGGGAAGCGGGCCGCGGGTGATCGCCCATCGCGGCCAGCATCAGGTCTACGACCGCGCGGGGCTCGACAACGAGACCTGCACCGCGACCCGAATCGGGCCGCCGTCGCATCCCTATCTCGAAAATACGCTGGCCTCGATGCAGGCCGCCTTTTCGGCCGGCGCCGCGGTGGTCGAGCTCGACGTGCACCTGACGCCGGACGGCAAGTTCGCCGTGTTCCACGACTGGACCCTCGACTGCCGCACCGACCTTGCCGGGGTCACCGAAAACACGCCCTTTGCCGATCTCGCCAAGGCCGACATCGGCTACGGCTACACCGCCGACGGCGGCCAGACCTTTCCTTTCCGCGGCCAGGGCATCGGCCTGATGCCGGAACTCGACCAGGTGTTCGAGGCCTTCCCGGACAAGCGCTTCCTCGTCAACTTCAAGAGCGAGCGCGCCGAGGAAGGCACGGAACTCGCTGCCCGCCTTTCCCGCGATCCGAAGGCGCTTGCCACCGTCTTCGGGGTCTATGGCGGGGGCCGCCCGACGGAGGAGACGCTGGCCGCCCTGCCCGCCCTTCGCGGCTATACCCGGACGTCGGCCAAGGAGTGCCTGCTGTCCTATCTCGCCACCGGCTGGTCGGGCCATGTGCCGGCCAGCTGCCGCAACCGGCTGCTGCCGGTACCGGTCAATTATGCGCCGCTTTTGTGGGGCTGGCCGGTGCGTTTCGTCGAGCGCATGCAGGCGGCCGGCACCGACGTCATCCTGCTCGGCCCCTACGGCATGGGTGACCCGGGCTCGGCCGGGATCGACAGCCTGGAAGCGTGGAAGGACGTGCCGAAGCATTTCCCCGGCCTGGTGTGGACCAACCGGATCGAAAATGCCCGCGAATGGGCAGACGCTTCGGGCGTCGGCCCGATCAGATGATCAGGTTGGCGAGGATCTCGTTTTCGGTGATGTCCTCGTAGCCTAGGCCGGCCTCCTCGAACCGGCCGAAGAGATCGGCAAAGCTCTTGCGGTCCCGCGTCTCGATGCCGATCAGGATCGAGCCGAAATTGCGCGCCGACTTCTTCAGATATTCGAAGCGGGCGATATCGTCGTCGGGGCCGAGCAGGTTGAGGAAGTCGCGGAGCGCCCCCGGGCGCTGCGGCAGGCGCAGGATGAAATATTTCTTCAGGCCGGCATGGCGCATGGCGCGCTCCTTGACGTCCGGCAGCCGCTCGAAGTCGAAATTGCCGCCGCTGACCACGGCGACGACCGTCTTGCCCTCCAGCGTGTCGCGCCCCAGCCGGTCGAGCGCCGCGATCGACAGCGCCCCCGCCGGCTCCAGCACCACGCCCTCGACGTTCAGCATCTCGGTGATCGTCACGCAGACGGCGTTTTCGGCGATGATCATCACCTGCTCGGGGGAGAAATGCTTCAGCGCGGCGAAATTGAGATCGCCGATGCGGGCGACGGCGGCGCCGTCGACGAAATTGTCGACCTTCGGCAGCGTGACGATCTGGCCTGCCTCGAGGCTCTTCTTCAGGCTCGGCGCCCCGGCCGGTTCGGCAAACAGGAAGGCGTCCGGCGGCAGCCGGTCGGCGAGATAGCCGGTGAGGCCGGCGGACAGCCCGCCGCCGCCGACCGGGACCACGACCAGGTCCGGCGTCACGCCCTCCGGCAACTGCTCGACGATCTCGGCCGCCACGGTCGCCTGTCCCTCGATGATGTCGGCATGGTCGAAGGGCGGCACCATGAAGCCGCCGATCGCCTCGACATGCTCGCGGGCCGCCGCATAGCACTGGTCGAAAATGTCGCCGAACAGGCGGATGGTGATGAATTCACCGCCGAAGGTGCGGGTCTTGTCGATCTTCTGCTGCGGCGTCGTCACCGGCATGAAGACCACGCCCTGCACACCGAAATGGCGGCAGGCGAAGGCAAAGCCCTGGGCATGGTTGCCGGCCGAGGCGCAGACGAAGGTCTTGTTGTCCGTCCCGTCGGCGACGATCTTGCGCAGGAAATTGAACGCGCCGCGGATCTTGTAGGAACGGACCGGCGTCAGATCCTCGCGCTTGAGATAGACCTGTGCACCGTAGCGGGCGCTCAGATGTTCGTTGAGCTGCAGCGGGGTCGCGGGGAAAAGCTCCCGCAGGGCTTCGACCGCGGCCTCTACGTCCATCTTCGTCACGTCGTCCATCCGTTGAATTTTGATCTCGCTCCCGCTATGGCATAGAGACGTGACGGAGACAAAGCTTCTTTGCGCGGCAAACAAACCGGGACATTTTCTTGAACGCCAGCCTCCTCCGTTCGGTCGTCTATATCGCCGCCCTCTGCGGTCTTTATCTTTCGACGGCAATGCTCGTCCCGGCCATGGTCGACCTCTACTACGGTCACTCTGACTGGCGGGTCTTCGCCACCTGCGCCTTCATGGTCGGCGGGCTGTCGCTGATGGCGGCCATGGCGACTCGCGGGCCGCCACCCACCTTCAGCAAGCGGCTCGGCTTCCTGCTGGTCAACGTGCTGTGGGCGGTCTTCGCCGTGGTCGGCGCCGTGCCCTTCATGTTTTCCGGCCCGGAACTCAGCTTCGCCCAGGCCCTGTTCGAATCGATGTCCGGCATCACCACCACCGGTTCTTCGGTCATCTCCGGCCTCGACACCATGCCCCCCGGCCTCCTGATGTGGCGCTCGCTGCTCGCCTGGCTCGGCGGCATCGGCATCGTGGCCCTCGGCCTCTTCGTCCTGCCCTTCCTGCGCGTCGGCGGCATGTCCTTCTTCAAGATGGAATCGTCCGACACCAACGACAAGCCGTTCGCCCGGCTCGCCACCTTCACCCGTGCCTTCATGGCGATCTATGTCGGCATCACGCTTCTGTGCGCCATGGCCTATGACTTCGCCGGCATGAGCCATTTCGACGCGATCAACCATGCCTTCTCGACTGTGGCGACGGCTGGATTCTCGACCCACGACGCCTCCTTCGGCTTTTTCCAGAGCGATGCGATCCTGTGGATCTCGACCCTCTTCATGACACTCTGCAGCCTGCCGTTCTCGATCCTGATCGTCTTTGCCGTCCGCGGCCGGCTCGATGCCCTGCGTGACCCGCAGATCGTCGTCTTCCTCGGCTATGTGTCGGCCTTCGCCATCGCAACCGCGCTCTACAACCACCTGAAGAACGGCGCCGATCTCCTCGATGCGCTCACCCATTCGTTCTTCAACTTCGCCTCGATCCTGTCGACCACCGGCTTTGCCAGCCAGGACTATCTGCTCTGGGGGCCGTTCGTGGTGATGGCGGCCTTCTTCGCCACCTTCATGGGCGGCTGCTCCGGTTCGACCGCCGGCGGCATCAAGGCCTATCGCTTCGTCATCCTGTTCAACGTCATCACCACCGGCCTGAAGAAGCTGATCTATCCGAACGCCGTCTATTCGGTGCGCTACGGCAAGCAGACGGTCGATGCCGAGACCCAGCGCACGGTCTTCCTGTTCTTCAGCGCCTATGTCTTCCTTTGGGTCATGGGCAGCATGGCCATGTCCGCGCTCGGCTATGACTTCGCCACCTCGACCTCGGCGGTCATCACGGCGCTGTCCAATGTCGGCCCGGGCGTCAGCGCACTGATCGGTCCCGTCGGCAACTTCGCCAGCTTCAACGATCCCGAACTCTATCTCCTGTCGCTGATGATGCTGCTCGGCCGCCTCGAAGTTCTCTCCGTGCTCGTGCTGCTGATGCCGATTTTCTGGCGGACCTGACGAGACCGCTTGACGACTCTCCCCAATTTTTCAGAGTGTGCTCATATGGGCTGAAAAGGGGGACGCGATGCAGGGACGGGCCGCAATCATGGGCAGACGGATGACCGCAGCACTTCTCGCCGCCGCATTGGCGGCCGTGTCCGCCGCAACCGTGGCCAGGGCCGGTCCGCTTCTCGATTCGGCCCGCGAGGCGGAAAGCAAGGCCGCCGCCGGCGATGCCGTGGGCGCCTATGACACGATCCGTGACGCCTTCGGCGCCTTTTCCATGACGCTGCCGTTCAGCGTCGGCAAGGCTGTGTTCGTCACCGAAAAGCCGAAGGCCTACGGCGCCTATGCGGCCAAGCCGGATGCCGTGTTCAAGCCGGGCGAGATGCTGATCACCTATGTCGAACTGATCGGGCTCAACTGGAAGCCGATGGGCGACGGGCTGGAAAAATCCAGTTTCAGCGTCGATTTCGAGATCTCCGAAGCCGGCGGCAAGGTTCTCGCCAGCCAGAAGAAGTTCGGCGAATTCACCTTCACCGGCCTGGTGCGCAACCAGGAAATCTTCACCCACCTGACCCTCGACATCACCGGCGCCGAACCCGGCGACTATCTGCTGAAATACACGGTCAACGACAATGTCAGCAGCCACTTCACCACCTTCGAGCAGAAGTTCACGGTGGCGGGGAAATAGGACCTGTCCACATCGCGAGCGCCGTTGACGCCGCGTCGCCGGTGCCCTTCCCCGATCGCGCCCTTACCTTGGTCGGAGAATTCCGCTAACGGATTGCCATGCGCCGCCACCCGGCCCCCGACATTCTGCCCGCCATCGCCGCGAAAGCCGACAATTTCGCCCGTGACCGGGCAAACAGCTCGCGCATGCGAACATGGCCGGAACAAGTCTGCCCGCACGCCGTTTTGACCGAAAACCGAAAGTGTAGCCCCATGAAACGTTTCGCCGCCCTTTCCCTCGCGCTCGCTCTGGCCGGCTGCACCGCCGTCTCAAGCGAAGTCCAACCCATCCCCGGCAGCATCACCTATGGCGCGGGCCCCTCGACGCGGCTGACCAAGTCGCCGGTCGGCAGCCAGGTCCTGCACCGTCTGCGCGACCAGTTCGGCAAGGAATGGGAAGAACTCTACGTAGTCCAGCCGGACGGCAGCCTCAAGCTCGTCTCCCGCAGACGCTATCCTGTTCCCTCTCTGTAACGTGAAGGACGCTGGTGCGGGCGGCGGGGATCGAACCCGCACAGCCGAGGCCGAGAGATCTTAAGTCTCTTGTCAAACCGCCAATCGCGTCGTTTTCATTGAAAATGAAATAGAAACACCATCGACCACGTTGCACGCAATAGTGCTTCTGGGGCACCTTCTGTCGACGTGTATAGAGTCGATTGACTGGATCAAGATATCCTCTGTAGAACGTGGACGGCGTCGGCGGGCGTGGCGAAACTGGTAGACGCAAGAGACTTAAAATCTCTCGGCCTCGGCTGTGCGGGTTCGATCCCCGCCGCCCGCACCACTTAGATAGCTGAGGAGCATTGATGGCAGTCTTGAATTGGCAATGCCCCTACTGCGGGCACCACTCGGTCCTTGGAGGAGGCTCTTACTCGACACTTACTTTTCTGCTAAACGGCCTCTCTAAAAGGGGCGATAGTTTTGGCTTGAAGACTACGTCGGTCAGTTGCTTAAATGCAGAGTGCCAGGAACTTTCCGTTGAAGTCTCCCTCGGCAGGGCAACTAAAAACACCTCCAATGCCCGTGGAGTTTACTACACACTCGATTCGCCGAATGTTCAGCTTTCGCGACGTCTGCTACCTGCGGCCAAAGTGATGAACCTTCCGAAGGAGGTGCCGGAAGAGATTAAAATAACCTATCAGGAAGCAGCCGAGGTTGCGGAGATAAGCGGCCGAGCGGGTGCCGCTATGGCCCGCAGGTGTTTGCAGGGCATCGTTCGGGACTTTTTCGATATTCCGCAGGATCGCCGGGGGAACCTTGGCGCTGAACTGGCATACGTAAAGGACAAGATCGATCCGCTGCTGTGGACGGATATCCAGAATCTTAGAGCCGTCGGCGATATTGGCGCTCACATGGACAACAATGTGAACGAGATCATTGACGTGACGCCAGATGAAGCGCGCCTGCTCATAAGGCTCATCGAAACGCTGTTTCAAGACTGGTACATTAATCGGGCGCGGCGACTTCGAGACAGTCTAGCTTTGACCGATCTCCTGAAAGAAAAAAGGGGAGCACAGAAAGCTGCGAAAACCGCTAGCAGGAAGCCCATGCAGGGTACGGATTGACCGCCATGGCAACCTGTTTCACCGACTTGGGCGTGAAGGTCAAGGGCGGGAATTGGGCCGATCGGCTCAGGCCTCGGCTGTAAAGGCGACGCCCAGCTCCTTGGGATTGCGCCATTTGACCGTGCATTGCCGCACGCTGCCGTCCTCGAAGTTCAACTGGAAGGCGTCGGGCACGTCGAAGGTCTGTTCGAGCACCAGCTTGGCGCCGACGGGGGAGAGATTGCGGACCATGCAGTCGAAGGTGGAATAGCCGCCCGGCAGCACGATCCGGGCCGCTTTCAGCGCGCGAAGCCTCGTTGCGGTGCGTCTCTCGTCCATGGCAGTGCGTCCTGTTCGGTTCGTCCGAACGCTATATCGCCATTTGCTAATTATTTCCTTGGCCGCGAGGGCTAATTCCGGCCGTGGCGAAAACAAATGAGGGGCGGAGGTCGAAACCCCCGCCCCTCGATCGGCCCGCATGGGGCAGATGATAGGTGTTATGTTCAGGCGAGCTTGGCCGCGACCTTGGCGACATGGGCGCCCTGGTAGCGGGCGGCTTCCAGCTCGATCTCGGAGGGCTGACGCGAACCGTCGCCGTCGGTGATGGTCGAGGCGCCGTAGGGCGAGCCGCCCTTGACGGCTTCGACGCCCATCTGGCCCTGGAAGGCGTAAGGCAGGCCGACGACGACCATGCCGTGATGCATCAGGGTCGGGATGAAGCCGAGGATGGTCGATTCCTGGCCGCCGTGCTGGGTGGCCGACGAGGTGAAGACCGAGCCGACCTTGCCGACCAGCTTGCCCTGCGCCCACAGGCCGCCGGTCTGGTCCCAGAAATTGCGCATCTGCGAGGCGACCGTGCCGAAACGGGTGCCGGCGCCGACGATGATCGCGTCATACTGGTCGAGCTCGGCCGGGGTGGCGATCTCGGCCTTCTGGTCCATCTTGAAGTAGGAGACCTTGGCGACGTCTTCGGGAACCAGTTCCGGAACGCGCTTGACGGTGACGTCCGCGCCGGCCGACTTCGCGCCTTCGGCAGCGGCATAGGCCATGGTTTCGATGTGGCCGTAAGCGGAATAGTAGAGAACCAGTACCTTAGCCATTTCGTATCTCCTTGTGGATGGACGCCACGCGCCCGCGTTGAATCCGATGAAGGATATGTAGCCTACTGCGGGACGCCGACCAGCCATCGCCGCGGCGACGCACTGTTCACTCTTCCGCGCGGGAAATCGTTTCGCCCTGCCATATCTTCCGAACCGCTCCGCCCGCGCCCCGCATACTCTTGCCAAGCCTCGGGGAGCCGATAGAACTGCTCTGCCAACCGATCGGGACAGAACCAATGACTGACACCACCATCAAGACCGCCGCCATGCTCGCCATCGGCGACGAACTCCTGTCCGGCCGGACCAAGGACAAGAATATCGGCCATCTCGCCGAGGTGCTGACGATGGCCGGGATCGACCTCAAGGAGGTGCGGATCGTCGGCGACGAGGAGGACGAGATCGTCGCAGCCCTCAACGCGCTGCGCGCCCGCTATGCTTACGTTTTCACCTCCGGCGGCATCGGGCCGACCCATGACGACATCACCGCGGATGCCGTGTCGAAGGCCTTCGGCGTGCCCTGTCTGCACGATGCAGAGGCCATGCGGCTGCTCGGCGAAATGTATGAGCGGCGCAACATGGAATTCACCGAGGCCCGCCAGCGCATGGCGCGCATGCCCGAGGGCAGCCGCCACATCCCCAATCCGGTCTCGGTGGCGCCCGGCTTCATCATCGGCAATGTCCATGTCATGGCCGGCGTGCCGCAGGTCTTCCAGGCCATGCTCGATTCGGTCGTTTCCACGCTTCCGGCCGGCGCCAAGGTCCTGTCGCGCTCGATCGCCTGCCCCTTCGGCGAAGGCGATATCGGCACCCTGCTCGGCGCGGTGCAGAAGGCCCATCCGGAAACCTCGATCGGCTCCTATCCACATTTCGACGGCCAGCGCTTCTCCACCGAACTGGTGGTGCGGGCACGCGATGGTGCAGCACTCGAAGCGGCGGCACGCGACGTCGTCGCCATGATCGACGCGCTGACGGCAGAGCGCGAAGGCCAACGCGCCAAGGATCTCGGCACCGGCGAACTTGCCTGAGAAGTTCGGTCGAAGCCACGGCCGCTATTGACCGAAGTCAAGGAAGGCCCCAAGGATTGGCGCCATTAATCGATCACGCGGGATGCCCCCGTCACCGCTCGAGGGAGATAAATATGGGCTACAAAACCATTCTTGCCGTCCTGGACACCCCCAGGAACGCGCAGCAAATCACTGATTTTTCCATTTCGCTCGCCGAGCAGTTTCAGTCGCACGTGATCGGCCTGCATGCCGAGGCACTCGCCACCGTGCCGCTGGTGGCGCCGATGGAGATTCCCGATCCGGCGACCGTCCAGGCCCTGCAGGACATGGCCCATGACGAAACACTCAACGTCGAGAAGATCTTCCGCGAACGCGCCGAGCGCAACGGCACCTCCTATGAGTGGCGCAGCTTCGTCTCGTCTGCCGGCTACGGCGCCTCCTCGCTGATCGACAGCGCCCGCAATTGCGACCTGGTGATCGCAGCCCAGGGCGAGAACACCATCCTGTCGGAGAGCCGTGCAGACCTCGAGAACTTCCTGTTCGAGAGCGGCCGTCCGGTCATGCTGGTTCCCTACATCCTCAAGCAGCCGAAGCCGATCAAGCGCGTGCTGATCGCCTGGAACGGCTCGCGGGAGGCGGCCCGCGCCACCTTCGACGCCCTGCCCTTCCTCAAGGCCGCCGATTCGGTCGAGGTCTTTTCGGTCGATCCGCCGGAAACCCGCACCCAGTCGTCGACCATGGCCGGCGCCGAGATCGCCGCGACGCTGGCGCGCCACGGCGTGAACATCACCGTCGTTCGCCAGGAAAGCGATCACCTGCCGGCCTCGGCGGCGATCGAGAACCGCCTGTCCGACAGCTCGATCGACCTCCTGGTCATGGGCGCCTACAGCCACAAGCGCTGGTGGGAAGTGCTGTTCGGCGGCGTCACCCGCACCGTGCTCGAATCGATGACGGCGCTGACGCTGCTTTCGCGTTGACGCCAAGGGGCAGGCCCTTGCCTTGCCCCTTCAAATACCGCTAATAGCAGCGGGCAAGGACCAAGGCCCTTGCGGGCGAGTTCGCGCGGCATCGTCCGCGCGATCAGCGTTTCAGGCGAAGCCCGGGCGCTGTCGTATTTCCCGCAACCGGCCGGTCTCGAAACCGCCGGGGAACGCCGGCATCTCAGAAAACACGCCTGCGCGGAGCCCAAGACCGATGTCCCTGCCCGATAAAGCCTTTCCCGTTTCCTGGGATCAGTTCCACCGCGATGCCCGGGCGCTGGCCTGGCGGCTGGCCGGCCTCAAACAGGATTTCCGCGCCATCGTCTGCATCACCCGCGGCGGTCTCGTTCCGGCGGCGATCATCTCGCGCGAACTGAACATCCGCCTCATCGAAACGGTCTGCATCGCTTCCTATCACGACTATACCAGCCAGGGCGACATGAACCTGCTGAAGGGCATTTCCGCCGAATTGACCACCGAAGGCGGCCAGGGCGTGCTGGTGATCGACGACCTGACCGATACCGGCAAGACCGCGACGGAAGTCCGCGCGATGATGCCGAAGGCGCATTTCGCCTGCGTCTACGCCAAGCCAAAGGGCGTGCCGACCGTCGACACCTTCGTCACCGAGGTCAGCCAGGACACCTGGATCTATTTCCCCTGGGACATGGGCTTCACCTACCAGGAACCGATCGCCAAGAACCACCGCGGCTGAGGGCGCCGCTTCGGGTTGCTCCCGTTCCGCATGCCACAAAAGACAAAGGGCGCGATATCCTCGCGCCCTTTTTCATTTGCATTGGAAACCGGACCGCCGGCCTCAGATGACGCTGAAATCCAGGTGGGTCATCAGCAGGTTCGGATTGAGTACGGCGATCAGCGTGCTGCCGCCGGCCGCACTGCCGTTGCTGTCATAGTATAGTTCACCCGTATCGCTCTCGTAGATCAACCGGTCGCTTGCATCCTGCGCCAGCCCGGTCGTGTTGCGCACGAAGGCCGCCGACGAAAGCGTGCCGACCGCACCAAGCGTGGTGAACACGCTGTTCTCCAGCCAGATCACGTCGTCGGCGACGGAGAAGTCGGTGATCCGATCGACATTGGTTGCGGCATTGGGAGTGGCGTGGAAGACGAAGGCGTCCGCACCTGTGCCTCCCGTCAGCGTGTCGTTGCCGACGCCTCCGTACAGACGGTCTGATCCGGCGCCGCCCAGCAGGGTATCATTGCCAGTGCTCCCGTTCAGCGTGTTGTTGCCGCTGTTGCCGGTTATCGTATTGTTCAGCGCGTTTCCGATACCGTTGATATTGGAGGACCCCAGAAGTGTGAGGCGTTCGATGGTCGCATAGCCCGCCATCGAACGTGAAATCGTCGAGGTGATCAGGTCGTTGCCGCCACTGTCGGTCACGGTATCGCTCTCTGCGCCCAGCACATAGGAATCATTGCCGAGCCCGCCGATCAGCGTATCGAGACCGGCACGGCCGTCGAGCACATTGTTACCGCTGTTACCCGTGAGGATATTGGCAAGGCCGTTGCCGGAACCGTTGATATTGGTAGTGCCGCTCAAGGTAAGCCGCTCAATCGACGCATAACCCGCCAATGATCGGCTGATCGTCGACGTTATGGTGTCGACACCGCCACTGTCGATGACCGTGTCGTTCTCATTGGCCAGCACAAAGGTGTCATTCCCCAGCCCGCCGTTCAGCGTGTCGGCGCCGCCACGGCCATAGAGGACGTCATTGCCATTGTTGCCGCTGAGCACGTTGGCCGCGCTGTTGCCATAAAGAACGTCATTGCCCGAGCCACCCCGTACGTTCTCGATGATCGTCCCGCGCGCGATGCCGAGGTTTCCGGTCAGCCCTCCCGTGTTGGAATAGGTTTCCGGATTGAGGTCGATTCTCTGTGCCGCTGTAACCCAACTGAAGTCGAGCGTATCGATGCCGCCGGTATCGACGATGGTACGGGCGACCTCGTTACCGAAATCGGACTGAAAATTGTAGGTCGTGTTGCCCGCAGCGATCGCCGTTGTGCCATAGAGATCGCGCATGGCCAGAATATCGGCGACCATCGGGGTGACCAGGAAGGCATAGCTCGCGTCGATATAGGTGTTTTCGTCCTGCGAGAAGTAGGACATGATCGTGGCCTGCCACGAATCATTGGCATAATTATTGTCGACGCCGTAGGTCGCGTTGCCGTTGTAGTTGCCGGCGTGGCCAAGGCCCAGGGCATGGCCGATTTCGTGGATATAGGTCTGCAGGGAATAGGTGTTGCGCGTCGTGCCATTGGTGTCGAGCCAGTCGGTCGATACGTTCACGAACGACGACACGATCGTGTTGCCCGTCGTCGTAGAGGTCGAGTAGGCACTATTGGGATCGCTGTCGTCGAACGTGATCTGCGCGGTACCGGTGGTCTGCGTAAAGCGGATGCCGGTCGCCGCGGTCCAGGCATTGAAGGCCCAGATCGCCATCTGCTGGCCGGCCGCGGTCAGCGCGGTGATGTTGACGGTCAGGGCTTGGCCGGCATCGATGTCGAAGGCCCGCCGGCTCGCACCGTTCGATGCCCAGTAACCATCCGTCAGTTGGTCGGCGATCTGGTCGTTGGTGTAGACGGTCGGCGGCGGCGCAACCGCCGCTGTCAACGTGTAGCCGCCGGTATACGAGTTGCTGTAGCTACCTGCATTCAGAAAGAAGGTGCCGGTCGTCGAGGCTGTGAAGGTAATGGCCGAATTGGTTCCGGGCCCGCCATCGTCGTCAAAGGCAACAATCGCTCCGCCAGCATTGCGCAGTTCGAGGTAGGTGTCCGAAACCGGCGTGCCGCCGGATCCGTTGAGGGCAAACGTATAAGTCTGGCCCGCCGTCAATTGGATGCGTACCCAGTCACTGTCTCCGGCCGCCGCCAGGGTACCGGTGAAGCTGTCGCCCACCGAAATCGTATAGCCGGTGCCGGTGCTCGCAAGAGCGTCGGTGGTCTCGGTAACGCTTGCATTCGTGGCAGCGGACGATGCCGCGAGCACGGAAGAACTGTCGTTGATGCCCATTGCGGCAAACCTCCTCGCCTGTTTCAGAACTATGGGAACTGGATTTTCGATGCCATGACGAGACCGCGCGCGAATTCGCGCAGCGACCGCTCGTTCAATTGCGCATCCGAGATTGTCGTGGTGATGACGGGGCCGAGCACGTAGCCTCCGGCCGAACTCTTCTTGCCGCTCCAGGCGAGGCGTCCGGCGATCGCGTGCTTGTCGACCTTGAGGATATCGAGCCTGATGACATTGCCGACCGGTTTGTCCGCGGCCGCGCCCTTGCCCAGCGTCAGTTGCGGATATTTCAGCCGTACTTCCTTGGCCACCTCGGCACAGGCCGCCTTATAGACATCTGCATTCTTCACGGTCGCGGACCCGTCGCAATAGAGGACAGGGGCGCCTGCGGCCGATGCATCGCCCGTCCCGACAATCGCCATCATGAAAGGTACCATCCAGGTGAAATATTTCATCGAGTGACCGGGGCTCTACTCAGCGCACGTGCGCGTTGGGCGTGCGCAAGAGTTTATAGAATCAACTCCATTTAGCAATGCCGGATACAGCCTGGTGCAGACCATGTTTGGGCAGATCCGTCCGCCCCGTCGGAACCGGCGCCGCCGAAAAAACTGTGGCCGAAATCCTTTCGGGAAGGTTAATGCGATCGGCGAGCGAGACCCGCCAAATCCTCCCATCGGCCGTGCCCTGCGGAAAATCCAAGCGATTCCATCGACATGGCTCCTTTCCCCGTTTTCCACAGCCGGTAACCACAATATCTTGTATTAATAATTTCGTCATAACCCACCCCTTGACGGAATCAGGCCTTTCAAAGTTAATGCATTCTTATGTTGCGGCGGCGACTGAACCGGACATAACGAGGCCGGTTCGTTCCAGTAAATCGCGAGGCGTATGCACGGGTCAGGCCATGAGGGCCTAAACCCGATCGGCCTTTCTGCGCGATTTTCAACCGCCGAAAACATGATGCGGGGACTGGCGGCAATAAACTGTTAATACTATATTTAGCGTTTGCAGCCAAAATCACCACAAGATACAGAGTGTCCATCTCCGGATGATTCACCTGACTGACGGATGAAAAACTGGCTGCGCGCGTTCAACCGAGCAGCCGGACGGGACTTCTTGCGCCGTCGGCGGCGCTTAAATATCGAGGGACGAAGATGCGCATTGAAAGACGTTTCACCAAGCCGGGCCAGTCGCCATATGCGGAAATCGAATTCCGCCAGGCGGTGAGCGAGATCAAGAATCCCGACGGCTCGATCGTCTTCCGTCTGGCCGACATCGCCGTGCCGGCGCAGTTCTCCCAGGTCGCCACGGACGTCCTGGCGCAGAAGTATTTCCGCAAGGCCGGCGTGCCGAAAGTGCTGAAAAAGGTCGAGGAGAACGACGTCCCCTCCTTCCTGTGGCGCTCCGTGCCCGACGCCGAAGCGCTGAAGGCGCTGCCGGAGAACGAGCGATTCGGCTCGGAAACCGATGCCCGCCAGGTCTTCGACCGTCTCGCCGGCACCTGGGCCTACTGGGGCTGGAAGGGCAAGTATTTCACCTCGGAAGAAGACGCCCTCGCCTTCCGCGACGAACTCGCCTACATGCTCGCCACCCAGCGCGTCGCCCCGAACTCGCCGCAGTGGTTCAACACCGGCCTGCACTGGGCCTATGGCATCGACGGTCCCGGCCAGGGCCATTTCTACATCGACCCGTTCACCGCCAAGCTCGTCAAGTCGAAGTCGGCCTATGAGCATCCGCAGCCGCATGCCTGCTTCATCCAGTCGGTCGGCGACGACCTCGTCAACGAAGGCGGCATCATGGACCTGTGGGTCCGCGAGGCGCGCCTGTTCAAATACGGCTCCGGCACCGGCTCGAACTTCTCCTATCTGCGCGGCGAAGGCGAAAAGCTCTCGGGCGGCGGCCGCTCGTCCGGCCTGATGTCGTTCCTCAAGATCGGCGACCGCGCCGCCGGCGCCATCAAGTCGGGCGGCACGACGCGCCGCGCCGCCAAGATGGTCGTGGTCGACATCGACCATCCGGACATCGAGGAATACATCAACTGGAAGGTCAAGGAAGAGCAGAAGGTGGCGGCCCTCGTCACCGGCTCGAAGATCGTCGCTCGTCATCTGAAGGCGATCATGAAGGCCTGCGTCAACTGCTCGGCCGACAATGACGATTGCTTCGACCCGAACAAGAACCCGGCCCTCAAGCGCGAGATCCGCGCCGCCAAGAAGGACCAGGTTCCGGAAAGCTACGTCAAGCGCGTCATCCAGTTCGCCCAGCAGGGCTACAAGGACATGGAGTTCAAGACCTACGATACCGACTGGGATTCGGAAGCCTATCTGACCGTCTCCGGCCAGAACTCCAACAATTCGGTCTCGCTGAAGGACGACTTCCTGCGGGCCGTCGAGGATGACGGCGACTGGAACCTCACCGCCCGCAAGGACGGCCGGGTGATGAAGACGCTGAAGGCCCGCGACCTGTGGGACAAGATCTCCTATGCCGCCTGGGCATCGGCCGATCCGGGCCTGCACTTCAACACGACGATGAACGACTGGCACACCTGCCCGGCCGCCGGCCCGATCCGTGCGTCCAACCCGTGCTCGGAATACATGTTCCTCGACGACACGGCCTGCAATCTCGCCTCGCTGAACCTGCTGCAGTTCAAGGACGCGAAGACCAAGAAGATCGACATCACCGACTACGAACATGCCGTTCGCCTGTGGACCGTCGTTCTGGAAATCTCGGTCATGATGGCGCAGTTCCCGTCGCGCCAGATCGCCGAACTGTCCTACGAATACCGCACGCTCGGCCTCGGCTATGCCAATATCGGCGGCTTTCTGATGTCGTCGGGCATTCCCTATGATTCGGCGGAAGGCCGTGCGCTGTGCGGCGCGCTGACCGCCATCATGACCGGTGTGTCCTATGCCACCTCGGCGGAAATCGCCTCCGAGCTCGGCCCCTTCCCGGGCTATGCGCCAAACCGCGACAACATGCTGCGCGTCATCCGCAACCATCGCCGCGCCGCCCATGGCCTGTCGGACGGCTATGAAGGCCTGTCGGTCAACCCGGTTCCGCTCGTTCATTCGGAATGCACCGACCCGGCGCTGGTCGCCCATGCCACCGCTGCCTGGGACAAGGCACTCGAACTCGGCGAAAAGCACGGCTACCGCAATGCCCAGGTCTCGGTCATCGCGCCCACCGGCACGATCGGCCTCGTGATGGACTGCGACACCACCGGCATCGAGCCCGACTTCGCGCTGGTGAAGTTCAAGAAGCTCGCCGGCGGCGGCTACTTCAAGATCATCAACGGCGCCGTGCCGGAAGCGCTGCGCACGCTCGGCTACACCGAAAGCCAGATCGCCGAGATCGAGGCCTATGCCGTCGGCCACGGCAACATCAACCAGGCACCGGGCGTCAATCCCGGCACGCTCGCCGCCAAGGGCTTCACCGCCGACAAGATCGAGGCGATCAACGGCGCGACCAAGGCCGCCTTCGACATCAAGTTCGTCTTCAACCAGTGGACGCTCGGCGCCGACTTCCTCAAGGACACCCTCAAGGTGACCGACGAGCAGCTCGCCGACATGAGCTTCAACCTGCTCGAGCATATCGGCTTCTCGAAGAAGGACATCGAGGCCGCCAATATCCATGTCTGCGGCGCGATGACGCTCGAAGGCGCGCCCTTCCTCAAGGCCGAGCACCTGCCGGTGTTCGACTGCGCCAATCCCTGCGGCAAGATCGGCAAGCGTTACCTGTCGGTCGAAAGCCACATCCGCATGATGGCGGCCGCCCAGCCGTTCATCTCGGGCGCGATCTCCAAGACCATCAACATGCCGAATGACGCCACCGTCGAGGATTGCGGTGCGGCCTACATGCTGTCGTGGAAGCTGGCGATCAAGGCCAACGCGCTCTATCGCGACGGCTCCAAGCTCTCCCAGCCGCTCAACGCCTCGCTGATCGAGGACGAGGAGGACGAGGATGCGCTGGACGACCTGATCCAGCAGCCGCTCGCCGCCCAGGCAGTGACGATCACCGAGAAGATCGTCGAGCGCGTCGTCGAGCGGGTGGTGCGCGAGCGCGAAAAGCTGCCGAACCGCCGCCAGGGCTATACCCAGAAGGCCACCGTCGGCGGCCACAAGGTCTATCTGCGCACCGGCGAATTCGGCGATGGCCGCATCGGCGAGATCTTCATCGACATGCACAAGGAAGGTGCCGCCTTCCGCGCGATGATGAACAATTTCGCCATCGCCATCTCGCTGGGTCTCCAGTACGGCGTGCCGCTTGAGGAATATGTGGAGGCCTTCACCTTCACCAAGTTCGAGCCGGCCGGCATGGTGCAGGGCAATGACGCGATCAAGAACGCGACCTCGATCCTCGACTACGTGTTCCGCGAACTCGCCGTCTCCTATCTCGGCCGCCACGATCTGGCCCATGTCGACACCTCCGACTTCTCCAACACCGCGCTCGGCAAGGGGATTTCCGAAGGCAAGACCAACCTGATCTCGACCGGCTGGACGCGCGGCTACAAGCCGACGCTGGTCGCCGGCGGCAGCCTCGACCGCACGCTCGGCGAACCGAAGGGAGCGGCCACCGGCGCGCCGACCAAGGCTTCGTCCGGCGGCAGCGTCACCGCCTTCGCCGGCTCGGCCGCCCGCAAGCTGGAGGTGACGACCGCCATCTCGACCTCTGAAATCGTCGCCTTCAAGCGTGACTACGAGGAACGTGCGGCGGAAGAGATCGCCGAATCCGGCACCCAGGAGGCGACCGCGCTCTTCTCCGACAAGGCCGCCGCGGATGCCGCAGCCGCCAAGGCCGACGCCAAGAAAAAGGAAGCCGACCGCCGCATGCGCTCGATCGCGCAAGGGTACACCGGCAACATGTGCTCCGAGTGCCAGAACTTTACGATGGTGCGGAATGGCACGTGCGAAAAGTGCGACACGTGCGGGGCGACGAGCGGGTGCTCTTGAGCAGAACCGTTGAATAACAACAAGTTCCAGCCCGAAGACCATTCTTCGGGCTGGAGTTCAAAGAAGAACAAAACGAGATTCAAAATTGCGTGTGTTTGAAATAGCAAAGCCGGAGTCAATGACCCCGGCTTTGAATACCGCGAAAAGGCCGAAGCCCACGCGGGGCAATGAGACTCACATCCCCTGCCTGTAGCACGGTTATCATATGGGGCTTTGCGTCTCAGAGTCGAGGTAGCTTTGGCAATTCGGAGTCATAGGAGATAAATATGGCACGAAATACCGGGAATGACTTCAGACGTGGTGCGGTCACCGGCCGTACACAGTTCGAACGCCCTGACGGGCACTTTCAGAAAAGAGACGAACGGACTGGTCACTTCATGGAAGTGAAGCAGTCTGAAGGGAAATTTAAGGGCATCGCGATGGAACCAGACGGTCGCGATACCGAGAATTCCTAAAATGCACCACTACGGGCAATTTCGTAACATCGGAATTGCCCGTAGCGCTCAGCATGTTTCAACAGTCGCCGACCACCTCTCCCCCTGTGGGAGAGGTTACAAAATCGCGGTCTTAGCGACAGCTAAGTCGCAGATTTTGTTGGTGAGGGGGTAGGTCAATGGGCACGACGCAAAGCCCCCTCACCTGCAATTTCTAGCACTTAGCGTACGCTAAGATGCTGAAATTGCTTCCTCTCCCACAAGGGGTGAGGAAGAAGCCTCACTCGCCGGAGTTCCTCAAGGCGCCAAGGATGGCGCGGCACACGGCGTCGGGGCTGCCGGTCACCTCGTCGTTCCAGAAACGCAGGATCCGAAAACCCTCGACGCGAAACGTCGCGTCGCGCACGGCATCGGTCGGGCTTTCCGCATGCTGCCAGCCGTCAACCTCAACGATCAGCCGCGCCTCGAAACAGACGAAATCGAGAATATAGCCCTTGAGCGGCACCTGGCGGCGGAACTTGAAGCCCTCGAGGCGCCGGTCCTTCAGCATCTGCCACAGTGCATCTTCCGGGCGCGTCGCGTCCGCCCGCATGTCGCGGGCCCGCTTGCGGTGAAGCTCCGGCGGGCGGTGGCGCATTCGATCCCCCTGTCGCGTCAGAGGATAACACGGGGGCGTTTCAGCGAGAATGGGGCAGAAGATCCCCCTCACCGGCAATTTCTAGCACTTAGCTAACGCTAAGATGCTGAAATTGCTTCCTCTCCCACAAGGGGAGAGGAGGAAGCCGCACATCTCGACACCCACCCCGCAAACCAGAAAAGGCGCCGGTCACCCGGCGCCCTTTGTCCATCCAAATCTTTGAAAAGACTAGAACTTGTAGTTCACGCCACCCTTGATGACATGGTCGCTGATGTCGGTCTGCGAGGTGGTCACGCCGTCGAAGCTGCGCACGTCGTTGGTGCGGACATAGTTATATTCGACCTTGGCGGAGAGGTTGGCGTTGAGGTTCTGCTCGACGCCGACGCCGAGCAGGTAGCCGGGCTTCCAGCCGTCGGGGCCGCCGACATTCTTGCCGTCGCGCAAGCTGGTCATCGCCATGCCGGCCGTGCCGTAGAGCAGCGTTTCGCCGAGAGCCGCACCGGCCTTGGCCTTGGCGGCGACGCGGTGGCGCTCCTTCAGATTGCCGCCGGGCACGTCGACTTCCGTGTCGCCGAGATGCGAATATTCGAGTTCGCCGCCGACGATGGCGCCGCCCATTTCGGTGTTGTAGCCGCCCTGGATGCCGCCCATGAATTCCTTGTCGCCGGAAAACGGGTTGATGCGCTCGGACGACATGCCGGCATGGATACCGGCATAGGCGCCGGTGAAGCCCGACGAGGTCGCGGCCGGTTCTTCATAGGAGGGGGCGGGTTCGTTGTAGGTCAGGTCGGCGGCGATGACAGGGGTGGTTGCAAATGCCGCCGTCAGCACCAGCGCGAAGGACTTCACGGTCTTGGTCATAGGTTTACTCCATACAGAGCCCGCATCCGAAGGAGCGGGCGAACACTCAACTACAAAGGCCTGCCGCGGCGCGGTCCCTCTCGCCGGACCATGCCCCCCGACGATCCCGCGCGACCGGCAGGCTCCCTCTAAGTTTCATGAATCAATAAACACTTCCTTAACCGACGCGGCGCGTTCTGGGGTTCTCATGCAGAAACCCGAATGCACCGCGCCGGGGCGAACGATCGGTTCGGCTGAAGGTCAGGCGAAGGACGTCGAAAGGGTGATCGGCACCGCCTTCAGTGCCTTCGAAACCGGGCAGCCGACCTTCGCCTGCTCGGCAATCTCCTTGAACTTCGCCTCGTCCATGCCGGGCACGCGGCCTTCGAGCGAGAGCGCGATCGCGGTGATCTCGAAACCCTCGCCGACCTTGTCGAGTGATACCTTGGCGAGCGTTTCCAGGCTTTCGGCCGGCGATCCCGCCTCCTCCAGCATCTTCGACAGCGCCATGGTGAAGCAGGCGGCGTGGGCCGCCCCGATCAATTCTTCGGGATTGGTGCCGGCGACGCCCTCGAACCGGGCCTTGAAGCCGTAGGGCTGCTGCTTCAGCGCTCCGCTTTCGGTCGAAACGCTGCCGCGCCCGTCCTTCAATCCGCCGCTCCACTGGGCGGAACCATGTTTCTGAATGGCCATTGGCTGTACTCCTTGTCGATTTGCGCAGACTGCCTGTCGCCATGGGGAAACACCCCCGGCGCCGGTCTGTTCCCTGCTGTCGGCTGGGCCCGTCTGTCCTGCCCCCGCCTGCACGGGCGTTCCTGGCCTCGCACCACACCGCCGACATGCACCCCCTCATGTTGAGGTGCCCTCGCGACGCGAGGGCCTCGAAGCATCCAGCCGCATATGCCGACGGCGCGCCCCCACCCGCCCCCGCCCTTCGAGGGTCGCTTCGCTCCCACCTCAGGGTGAGGGCTTCCGTTGTGCGCGCATCTCACGGTCAGGCTACCACCGGTGCCAAGCCCCCAACACCACCCCCTCATCCTGAGGTGCCCCGCAGGGGCCTCGAAGGATCG
>PEKW01000015.1 GCA_002796995.1 Rhizobium sp. | reverse complement strand
CCAAACCATCCGGCCCGGCAATCCATCAGCATCTCAGCCAATTTCTAGAGGTTTTCGAAGAACCAGAGTGCCGCTCGCCTCGTCGGCGCCGCCCTCTCGTTCGGTGAGGCGGCTTATACGGCCACTCCCTTTTGCCGTCAACAGCCAATTGTCAAAAAACTGTCGTTTTTGATAAGCGACGGAAAAATCAGCGTAAATTCTAGCCGGCGATTCGCCGCGGTCCCAATTCGCCGGAAAGGAACTCGCCGGCGCTTCTGCAATTGCTGGACTTCAAATGGGAAGCGCAATCCTCGATTTCAATAGAGCCCATCCGATCGCGCCAATGGTGCGGGACCAGCGAGACCCTGTCCCGCCGGCCCCTTCCTGCCCATCCTCAGAACGGATAGTGCTGCTGCGGATCCTCGATCGTCACCCAGCGCAGCGTGGTGAACTCGGCGATGGCTGCCCTGCCGCCGAAGCGGCCATAGCCGCTGCCCTTCACGCCGCCAAACGGCATCTGCGCCTCGTCGTGCAGCGTCGGGCCGTTGATGTGGCAGATCCCGGTCTCGAGTTGCTCGGCGACCCGCATGGCCCGCTGGATGTCGCGGCTGAAGACGGCCGAGGAAAGGCCGTATTCGCTGTCATTGGCGACGCGGATCGCTTCCTCCTCACTTGAGACGCGGATCACCGGTTTTACCGGACCGAAGGATTCCTCGCCGAAGACACGCATACCCTCATGCACGTCATCGATCACGGTCGCCTCGAACACCGAGCCGTGGCGCCTGCCGCCGGCCACGACCTTGGCCCCCTTCTCCACCGCATCGGCCACCATGGCCTCCATCTTGGCCGCGGCCTCCGGACTCACCAGCGAGCCGAGCACCACATGACCGTGCGGATCGCCGGCCGGCAGCTGCGCGGCACGGGCCGCAAGCTTGGTGACGAACGCGTCGGCGACCGTCTCGTCGACGATGAAACGCTCGGTCGACATGCAGATCTGCCCCTGGTTCATGAAGGCGCCGAACACCGCCGCATTGACGGCACCGTCGATATCGGCGTCATCGAGCACGATCAGCGGGGCCTTGCCGCCGAGTTCGAGCAGCGCCGGCTTCAGGTGCCGGCCACAGAGTTCGCCGATGATCCGCCCGACGCGGGTCGAGCCGGTGAAGTTGACGCGCTTGACTTCCGGCGCCGCGATCAGCGCTTCGACCACCTGGGCCGCATCTTCGGGCGCATTGGTGATGACGTTGACGACGCCGGCAGGAAGGCCGGCCTCGACCATCACCTGGCCGATCATCACATGCAGGCCCGGGCATTGCTCGGAGGCCTTGAGGATGACGGTATTGCCGCAGGCGAGCGCCATGGCGATGGCGCGGGTGCCGAGGATCACCGGCGCGTTCCACGGCGCGATCCCGACGCAGACGCCGGCGGCCTGGCGCATGCCCATCGACAACGAGCCCGGCTTGTCGGAGGGAATGATCTCGCCGTGGATCTGCGTGGTCATCGCCGCGGCCTCGCGCAACATGTTGGCGGCCAGCATGACGTTGAAGCCGGCCCAGGGTGCCGTGCCGCCGGTTTCGGCGGTCAGAAGCGCGATGAAATCCGACGCCTTGGCGTCCATGACATCGGCCGCCTTGGCGAGCAGTGCGCGCCGCGCACCGGGCCCCGTCTTTGACCAGGCAGGAAAGGCGGCCGAGGCGGCCGCAACCGCCACCCTGACGTCTTCTATACCGGAGGCCGGCGCGGTGCTGGCCACGGCACCGGTAAAGGGATCGTGGCGCACGAAGGTCCGTCCGGAAATCGCGGCGACCGCCTGGCCGTTGATGATCTGCTTTATATCCATGGTCTGGTCCTCTTCCTTGTCGATGAAAATGTCTGGCTGAAAGCGCTGTGATCCGGCGTGAAATACCTTCCCCGGAGAACTGATGGTGTTCAATGTAGTCCGATGAAGGCCTCGATCGCCTGGCAGCCTCGAACCGGCATTAATCGCGCATGCGGATCCTCCCAGACCGATGCACCGTCGATATGGCAAATGGCGCATGTCGGGCACATCTTCAAGCCGCGGACAGCCCCCTCTGGGCTCCCTATAGAGAAGGGGCGTGTCGCGCCGCGGAAAGCAGCGGCCGGCTCCCGGGCGACCTGTGCCGGCTGGCCCTGACCGACGCATGCAGATATATCAGCCTTGCCAAACTGCCGTGGTGCTGACAATTTGCACGCCGAACCCCTGTCATCCGCGCGCGGACCGACGACCTTGCGTCGACCCCATTCCATCGGAAGGAACACCCCATGACATTCAACAATCTCATCGCCGGCGAATGGGTCGGCGGCAACGCCACCGAAAACCGCAATCCCTCCGACACCAATGACGTGGTCGGTCTCTACGCACAGGGCACGCCGGACGACATGCGCGCCGCGATCTCGGCGGCAAAGGCCGCCTTTCCGGCCTGGTCGCGTTCCGGCATCCTCGAGCGTCATGCGATCCTGAGAAAGACGAGCGACGAGATTCTTAGCCGCAAGGAAGAACTCGGCACGCTGCTCGCCCGCGAGGAGGGCAAGACCCTGCCCGAGGCGATCGGCGAAACCATCCGCGCCGCCCAAATCTTCGACTTCTTTGCCGGCGAATGCCTGCGGCTCGCCGGCGAGAGCCTGCCCTCGGTCCGTCCGGGCATCGGCGTCGAGATCACGCGCGAGCCGATCGGCCCGATCGGCCTCATCACGCCGTGGAACTTCCCGATCGCCATTCCCGCCTGGAAGATCGCTCCGGCCCTTTGCTACGGCAACACGGTCGTCTTGAAGCCGGCGGAACTGGTTCCCGGCTGTGCCTGGGCGCTTGCCGACATCCTCCACCGCGCCGGCCTGCCGAAGGGCGTGTTCAACCTCGTCATGGGCAAGGGCTCGGTCATCGGTCAGGTCATGCTCGACAGCCCGGACCTCGCCGGCATCAGCTTCACCGGTTCGGTTGGAACCGGCAAGCGCGTCGCTCTCGCCTCGATCGAACACGGCCGCAAGTACCAGCTCGAAATGGGCGGCAAGAACCCCTTCGTCATCCTCGACGACGCGGACCTGTCGATTGCCGTGGAGGCCTCGCTCAATTCCTGCTTCTTCTCGACCGGCCAGCGCTGCACCGCATCCTCCCGCCTGATCGTCACCGAGGGCATCCACGACCGCTTCGTCGCGGCGCTGATCGAGCGCCTGAAGACCGTCACCGTGGACAATGCACTGAAGGCCGGCACCCATATCGGCCCGGTGGTCGACGAGCGCCAGCTGATGCAGGACATCGACTATATCGATATCGGCCGTTCGGAAGGCGCCAATCTGGCCTTCGGCGGCGAACGCCTGAACCGCGAGACGCCCGGCTTCTATCTGCAGCCGGCGCTGTTTACCGAAGCCACCAACCAGATGCGCATTTCGCGCGAGGAAATCTTCGGCCCGGTCGCCTCGCTCATTCGCGTCAAGGACTATGAAGAAGCGTTGAGCATCGCCAACGACACGCCGTTCGGCCTTTCCTCGGGCATCGCCACCACCAGCCTGAAGCACGCGACGCATTTCCGTCGCAACGCCGAGGCCGGCATGGTGATGGTCAACCTTCCGACCGCCGGTGTCGACTTCCACGTGCCGTTTGGTGGGCGCAAGGGCTCGTCCTTCGGTCCGCGGGAACAGGGCCGATACGCCTCCGAGTTCTTCACTACCGTCAAGACGCAGTACACGCTGGCCTGATGGAGCGGCAGGTCCAGGCTCCGCTGCGACGGAGCCTTTAACCATCCGAATGCGAAACGGGCCGGCTTGCCGGCCCGTGGCGTTTCATCCCTTGGTGATCAGGATGAGCACGACGAACATCAGCGGTACGGCCGTCAAGGCCGGAATGATGATCGCCGGATAGCCGAAGGCGAGGATCGCGAGCAGCCAGACGAGCAGCAGATTGACGATGAAAAGAACCTTGGCCGTGGCCGGGCCGCTGACGGCCTCCTTCAGCATCCAGCCGAATACCGGCACGTGATAGATCATTCGCGCAATCATCGCTTCATCCTTTCCGGGCCCGGCCCATTCTTGATATTTGTCACACCTATCGACCGCCGGCAGCCGCCACAATGCGGCAAAATGACATTTGCCAAGCCGCGGCCGCGGCACGGGCCGGTCTCTCCTGAGGCTTGGGTGGAAAGACGCGCCTCCGGCACCGATCCGCACGGCAAAGTGCATGGCGCTTCTGGACAGGCGTCGCCGCTTGATCCTATTAGTCTGATTGTGATGGTTCCGCCGAACCGAACGGAGAGGCGGACGAAGAGGGAATACGGTGAGGACTACCCATCAGGGGCCGAAACCGTGGCTGCCCCCGCAACTGTAAGCGGCGAGCGACGTCCACAATGCCATTGGCCGAAAACGGCTGATAAGGCGGACCGAGCCAAGACCCGCAAGCCAGGAGACCTGCCATCGCATGCGCCGCAAAAGCGGCATCCACTGAAGAACCGCGCGGTGGGCGCGGACGAAAGGAATGACACATGCATATTGAAGTTGGAATCATCGATCCGGCGCGCATCGCTTTGGCCAACGCCGCCGCCCTCGCCCTTGTCGCCGCCCAGCTGCCGGCGATCGTCCGCAATCCGCTGGTCGTGCCGAAGGCGATCCTGGCCGCTGTCGGCTTTTCCGCCATGATGCAGATCTGGCATCTGCCCGTCGGTCCCTCGGAGCTGCATCTGATCGGCGCCACGACCATCTACATGCTGTTCGGCTTTGCCCCCGCCATGCTCGGTTTTGCCCTGGGCCTCGTGCTCCAGGCCTTCCTGTTCGAGCCGGGCGACATCCCGCATCTCGGTGTCAACGCCCTCTCCCTGATGGTGCCGATGATCGCCGCGCACTATAGCTTCGGCCGCCGCCTGTTCGACGCGAATCTTCGCGACCGCTTCAGCCTCGGCAAGATCCTGCGCATCGACGCCGTCTACTATGCCGGCGTTTCCGCCATGGTCGGCTTCTGGCTGATGATCTCGAACGACAGCTTTGCCGTCGCCGACTGGGCCACCTGGGTCGCCGCCTACTTCCCGGTCTTCGTCGCCGAAGCGGTCATCACCTTCTCGGTGGTTTCGCTGATCAAGGGTCTTCGCTCGAACGGTCTCGTCTCGCGGATGACCGAAGTGAACCGCCTGACCTTCGCCTGATGGGCGCCGGGACCGGTGCTGCATAATTGAAGACATGAAGCGCGTGGCCCTGGTCACGCGCTTTTTTCTTTGAAAAATCGGCCGGCTTGCGATACCGGCCTTACAGACGCCGCCCGGGCTCGATGTCCGGCCGGCTGGAAACCACGGTCCGGCTGGCACATCCGCCGTTTCGACCCGCTGATCAAAGGGTAACGCCGTTGCGCATTCTCTCCGAAGCACACTTCCCCGAACTGCCGAACTACTATCGTGGCAAGGTGCGCGAGAATTACGACCTGCCCGACGGCAGCCGCATCATCATCTCGACCGATCGCCTGAGCGCCTTCGACCGGATCCTCACCTGCATTCCCTACAAGGGACAGGTGTTGACCCAGACCGCGCGCTACTGGTTTGAGGAAACGGCGGACATCTGCCCCAACCACGTAATCGCCTATCCCGACCCGAACGTCGTGGTCGGCAAGCGGCTCGACATCCTGCCGGTGGAGATCGTCGTTCGCGGCTATCTCGCCGGCACCACCGGCACCTCGGTGCTGACGCTCTACAAGAAGGGCCAGCGCGCCATGTACGGCATCACCCTGCCGGACGGTCTGCGCGACAACCAGATCCTGCCGCAGCCGATCATCACGCCGACCAGCAAGGCTTTCGATGGTGGCCATGACGAGCCGCTGAGCGCCGGACAGATCGTTTCGGAAGGCCTGCTGACGCAGAAGCAGTGGGACACGGTCTCAGCCTATGCCTTGGCGCTGTTCGCCCGCGGCCAGGAAATCGCAGCGCGCCGCGGCCTGATCCTGGTCGACACCAAGTATGAATTCGGCACCGATGCCGACGGCAACATCCTGCTCGCCGACGAGATCCACACCCCGGACAGCAGCCGCTACTGGATTGCCGACAGCTATCAACAGAGCTTCGAAAAGGGCGAGCGTCCGGCAAGCTTCGACAAGGATTTCGTCCGGTCCTGGGTCGCTGAACGCTGCGACCCATACAAGGACGAGATCCCGGAAATCCCGGTCGAACTGGTCGAGGAAACCTCGAAGGTCTATATAAAGGCCTATGAGACCATCACCGGGCTTCAGTTTGTGCCGGACGACCGTTGCGAGACACCGCGCGACCGCGTCCGCATGAACCTCGCCCCATACTTTCCAGGGAGCTGAGTACTGTGTCCATCGTGCGTGAGACGGCAAGACCAGCCAGTGCCGAGGCAGTATGCGGCGGCACCGTAGTTCTGCCGGCGCGCCGCACCCGCCGGCCTGCCGGGGAAACGCGCGAGGACATCCTCAACACCGCCGAACATCTTTTCCGCACCCGCGGTTGTGGCAGTGTGGCGATCGCAGACATTGCCACGGCGCTCGGCATGTCGCCGGCCAATGTGTTCAAGCACTTCCACACGAAGACCAGCCTGGTCGACGCCATCTCCTCGCGCCACATCGAAAACATGATCGCCCGCCTGGGCTGTCTCGATACGGCCAAAAGGGCGCCCGGACGGCTGCTGGATTTCGTCAAACAGCTGATGGAAAGCCACCTCGGCGACCTCGAGCGAAACCCGCATCTGTTCGAAATGGTCCTGCTGACCGCCAAGGACGACCTTCAATGCGGCCATCGCTATCGCGACATGCTCGTTGACGAGCTATCGTCCATCGTCGAAGATGGCATCGCCGAGGGCGTCTACACGGTCACGGACAGCCGCAAGGCGGCAAATTCGGCCTTTCTGGCTCTTGCCTGCGTTCTGCATCCCGTCATGATCGCGAACGAAAAGGCTGACATATTGGCAACACGCTGCGAAGATGTTGTCTCGCTCATTAATGCTGCATTGCAAAGTCCCCTTGCAAAGTGACGATCGTTTGAATACGTCACTTGGCAATTGATACCAGACTTTATTCCTTTGCCAGCGCGTGTGCTCGGTCGGCCGGTTAACAAAAGTTAATTCCATGACGGGCCGTCATGCTTTAGCGCTACACTGCCCTGCCTCAATGATGACCCGGAAAACACCATGAAAAGACACCTCAAGCTGACCACGGCCCTTTTGGCTCTTTCTGCTGCACTGGCGGGCTGCAACGATGCAGCCACCGACAGCAAGGCACCCGCCGCGGCCGGCGCCGAACGGCCGCCGTCACCCGTCAGCGTCGTCATCATGAAGAAGGCGGAACAGCCTCTCACCACCCTGCTTCCGGGTCGCGCCGCAGCCTTCCAGGTCGCCGAGATCCGCCCGCGCGTCAGCGGCATCATCAAGGAAATCGCCTTCAAGGAAGGCGGCGAAGTGAAGGCAGGCGACCTGCTTTACAAGATCGAGGACGACACCTACCGCGCCCAGGTGGCGCAGGCGGAAGCCAGCCTCTCCAAGGCCGAGGCCGGGGTTCCGAGCGCCGAGGCAAATCTTGCGCGCTACGAGCGCCTGGTCGGCAGCGGCGCCACCCAGATCGAGTTCGAAAACGCCAAGGTCACCCTGCTCCAGGCAAAGGCCGACGTGGCGGAAGCCAAGGCATCGCTGAACTCCGCCCAGATCAACCTCGACCTCACCAGCATCGAAGCCCCGTTCGACGGCGTGACCAGCACCTCGAACTTCTCGATCGGCAATGTCGTGACGGCCAACCAGACCGATGCGCTGACCACGCTGCGCCGCCTCGATCCGATCTATATCGAACTGACGGAATCGAGCGCCAACCTGCTTCGCCTGAAGCAATCGATCGCTGCGGGCCGGCTGAACGAGGGCGACAACGACGACACCGCCGACATCCACCTGACGCTGGAAGACGGCATTGAATATCCGCATGTCGGCAAGCTCGACATGTCGGATATGGCGGTCAGCCAGACGACCGGCACCTATTCGATCCGCGCCGTGTTCGACAACCCGGACAACATGATCCTGCCGGGCATGTATGTCCGCGCCACCGTCACCGTCGGCAAAGAGAATGGCTATCTGATCCCGCAGCGCGCCGCCATGCGCGACGCCCGCGGGGAACTGACCGCCAAGTTCGTCAATGCGCAGAACGTCGTCGAGACCCGCGCCTTCGCCGAAAGCGCTGTTTCGGGCAATAACTGGCTGGTCACCGAAGGCATCAACGACGGCGACAAGCTGATCGTCGACGGCTTCCAGTGGATCGGCGACGGCGCCCCGGTAGCCCCGGTGGAAGCCACAGTCGATGCCAAAGGCCTGGTCGTCGAAACGCCCAAGGCGCCGGAAGCAACCCCGGCCGCAAAGCCGTGATTTTGCGGCTCAGCAGGCAGTATACAGGCGCTAAGGGGTAACCAATGGCCAAATTTTTTATTCGCCGTCCAATCTTTGCATGGGTGATCGCGATCGTGATCATGCTGGGCGGGGCACTGGCGATCTCGTCGCTTTCCATTTCGCAATATCCGGAGATCGCGCCGACCACCGTACGCATTTCCGCAAGCTATAACGGCGCCAGCGCCGAGACGGTTGAGAAGTCGGTTACATCTATCATCGAGGATGGCATGACCGGCCTCGACGACCTGACCTACATGACGTCGTCCTCCAGCACAGGACAGGCTTCGGTTACTTTGACCTTCGGCAACAGCATCGAGCCGGACATTGCCCAGGTGCAGGTGCAGAACAAGCTGCAGCTGGTACAGTCGCAGCTGCCCGACGTCGTGCAGTCGGCCGGCATCTCGGTCACCCGGTCGACCTCGAGCATCCTGCTCGTCGGCGCACTGGTATCGACGGACTCGGAACGCAGCCCCGTAGAGCTCGGCGACATCTTCTCGACAAAGATCGAAGACCAGATCAAACGCCTGGAAGGCGTCGGCAGCATCGAAGTCTTCGGCACGGGCTATGCCATGCGCGTGTGGCTCGATCCCTTCAAGCTCAATAAGTTCCAGCTGACCCCGACCGACGTCACCACCGCCATCCAGGCCCAGAACACCCAGGTGTCGGTCGGCTCAATCGGCGGACAGCCAGTGGCCGCCGGACAGCAGATCAACGTCACCGTGACCGCCCAGAGCCAGCTCAGGAGCGTTTCGGATTTCGAATCCATCATTCTCAAGGTCGAGACCGACGGCGCGACGGTTCGTCTGAGCGACGTCGCCCGCATCGAGATTGGCCAGGAAAGCTATTCCACCAACACCCGCGCCAACCGCAAGCCGGCCACCGGCTTCGCGGTGAACCTCGCGACCGGCGCAAACGCGCTGGATACGGCAGACCGCGTCAAGGTCGCGCTTTCGGCCATCGCTCCGACGCTGCCCGAAAACGTCATCATCACCTATCCTTACGACACCACGCCCTTCGTTCAGCTGTCGATCGAGAAGGTGGTCCACACGCTGATCGAAGCCATCGTGCTGGTCTTCTTCGTTCTGCTGATCTTCCTGCAGAACCTGCGCGCCACCTTCATCCCGATGATCGCCGTTCCCGTCGTGCTGCTCGGAACCTTCGGCATCCTTGCGGTGACCGGCTATTCGATCAACACGCTCACCATGTTCGCCATGGTTCTCGCCATCGGCCTGCTCGTCGACGACGCCATCGTCGTGGTCGAGAACGTCGAGCGAATCATGTCGGAGGAAGGCCTCTCGCCGCTCGAGGCGACCGAGAAGTCGATGGGCGAGATCACCGGCGCGATCGTCGGCATCGCGCTGGTCCTCACGGCCGTGTTCATTCCGATGGCCTTCTTCGGCGGCTCGACCGGGATCATCTATCGGCAGTTCTCGATCACTATCGTTTCGGCCATGCTGCTCTCCGCCGTGGTCGCCATCGTGCTCACTCCGGCGCTCTGCGCCACGATGCTGAAGCCGATCGACCACACCAAGGAGCGTCGCGGACCGGGAGCCTGGTTCAACCGCAATTTCGACCGGACGACGGGCGGCTATGTCTCGAGCATCGGCTATCTTCTGAAGCGTCCGCTGCGCGTCATGCTGATGTTCGTCATCGTCCTTGGCGGCTGCGCCTGGATCTTCTCGCGCCTGCCAAGCTCCTTCCTGCCCCAGGAAGACCAGGGCGTACTGATGACCATCGTCCAGCTTCCGAACGGCGCGACCACGGCCCGCACCGAGGAAGTCATCCACAAGATCGAGGACTACTACCTCGAGAAGGAAAAGGACGCCATTCAGGACGTCTTCGCCGTGTCCGGCTTCAGCTTCGTCGGCCAGGGCCAGAACTATGCGCTGGTCTTCGCCAAGCTCAAGGACTTCGACGAACGGACCACGCCGGAGCTGGCGGCCAACGCCATCGTCCAGCGGGCTATGGGCTACTTCTTCACGCTTCGCGACTCCATGGCCTTCCCGCTCCAGCCGCCGGCCATTCCGGGCCTCGGCACGTCCAGCGGCTTCTCCATGTACCTCGTCGACAGCGGCAATACCGGTACGGACGCGCTGACCGCTGCTTCGAAACAGCTGATCGGCATGGGCAGCACCAATGCAAAGGTCAGCTCGCTCCGCTCCAACAGCCCCGATGCCGAAAGCCAGCTGAAGATCCTGCTCGACCAGGAAAAGATGGGCGCCATGGGGCTCGACCTCGCATCGGTCAATTCCATGCTGTCGACCATCTTCGCCGGCCGCGACGTCAACGACTTCACCCTCAACAACGAGCTGAAGCCTGTTTACGTCCAGGGCGACGCTCCGTACCGCATGCAGCCGGATGACCTCGGTCACTGGTATGCGCGCAACACCGCCGGCGAAATGGTGCCCTTCTCGGCCTTCAGCCAGGTGTCCTGGGTCGGCGGACCGCCGACGCTCGCCCGCTTCAACGGCATCAGCGCCATCTCCCTGGACGGCGGTGCCGGCCCGGGCGTCAGTTCCGGCGACGCGATGGACGAAATGGAACGGCTGACGGCAAGCCTCGACGGCGGTTACTCCGTCGCCTGGCAGGGCATTTCCTATCAGGAACGCCTGTCCGGTTCGCAGGCTCCGCTCCTCTACGGCCTCTCCGTGCTGATCGTCTTCCTCTGCCTGGCCGCGCTCTATGAGAGCTGGTCGATCCCGTTCTCGGTCATCATGGCGGTACCGGTCGGCGTGCTCGGTGCACTTGCCGCGGCCTATTTCTTCGGCCAGGCGAATGACGTCTACTTCAAGGTCGGCCTGCTCACCACGATCGGTCTTGCGGCGAAGAACGCCATTCTGATCGTCGAGTTCGCCAGAGACCGCATGGATCGCGGCGTGGGCCTGATGGAAGCGACGCTCGAGGCAGCACGCCTGCGCCTGCGGCCGATCATCATGACCTCGCTGGCCTTCATTCTCGGCGTCGTTCCCCTGGCCATCGCCACCGGCGCCGGCTCGGCAGCCCAGAATTCGATCGGCATCGGCGTGCTTGGCGGCATGCTGGCCGCGACTCTGCTCGGTATTTTCTTCGTGCCGTCCTTCTTTGTCATCGTGCGCAGGCTTACAACCCGTGCAAAAGCGAAAGAGGCTCTGTCATGACATTCAACGACTTGGTAGGTTAACAAATTATCTGCGCCGCGATCAGCGAATCACGGCGCAGTTGAGGCATGGGGCGCGCGGCGACAGGTTATGACAACCTTGACCGATGCGTTCGACACCCTGAATGCAATCTAGGATAAGACGATGGTATCCATTCGCGTAGCCGCCCCCCTCGTATTGCTGCTGCTGTCCAGCTGTGTAACCGGCCCGGACCACACGCCGCCCCAGACCCCGCTGCCGGAGAAATTCGCCGAAGGCGGAAAGAAGAACAATGGCGAGGTCGCCATGGCCGCCTGGTGGACCGCCTTCAACGACAAGCGCCTCAACGGCCTGGTCGAACAGGGCATCGACCAGAACCTCGACGTGCTGCAGGCACTGGAGCGGATCACCGCTGCCGAAGCCAATGTCGTGGTCGCCGGTGCCGGCTCCCTGCCCTCGCTGGGCGTGTCGGCGGACGAATCGCTTTCGAAGTCGAAGGGCACCGGCGACTACGCCGCGCGCACCACGGACACGACCTCCACGGCCAGCGGCGGCGTCAGCATCTCCTGGTTCCTGGACCTCTTTGGCCAGTACCGCCGCGCCAAGGAAGGTGCTGCGGCCTCGCTTGATGCGGCCTATGCAAGCGCCGATGTCGCCAAACTGGCCTATCTGTCCGATCTGGTGACCTCCTACATCAATGCGCGCTACTATCAGGAGCGCATCGCGATCGCCCGCAAGAACCTGGCATCGCGGCGCGAGACCCTGGACCTCACCAAGCTGCAGCTCGAAGCCGGTGCGGCTTCGCGCCTCGACGTGGTGCAGTCCGAAGGTCTGGTCAATTCGACGCTCGCCGATCTGCCGGGCCTCGAAACGAGCTTCCGCCAGTCGGCCCACCACATCGCCACGCTGCTCGGCCTGCCGGCCTCGTCGCTGATCGCGGACCTGCAGAAGGGTGCGCCGCAGCCGCTCGCCCGCCGCAGCGTCAATGCCGGCGTTCCGGCCGACCTCATCCGCAACCGCCCGGATATTCGCCGGGCCGAGCGCGAGCTTGCCGCAGCGGTCGCCGAGATCGGCGTCGCGGAGGCGCAGCTCTATCCGTCGATCACGCTCGGCGGTTCGATCTCGCCCTCGTGGATTTCGACCAAGTCGCTCGCCGGCAGCCTGACCTCCTGGTCGTTCGGCCCGAGCCTGACCCTGCCGATCCTCGACGGCGGCCGCCTGAAAGCCAATGTCGACATCGCCGAATCTTCGGCCCGCGGCGCGTATCTCGCCTGGAAGGCTTCGGTGCTGAATGCGGTCGAGGAAGTCGAGAACGCTCTGGCCGCCGTCAACCGCGACAGCCAGACCGTCAGCGCGCTGACCGCGACCGTCCGCTCCTACGAGGAAGCCCTGGCGCTCTCGACGGCGAGCTACAAGGACGGCGCGTCCTCGCTGCTCGACGTGCTGGACGCCCAGCGCTCGGTTTCCACGGCGCAGGCGAGCCTGGCCCAGGCCGTTCAGCAGATGGCAGCCGACTATGTCGCGCTCAACGTCGCCATCGGCGGCGGCTATGCCTTCGACAAGAAGGCCGGCCTGTAACAGCGACCGATCGGAAAGACCAAAAGACCCGGCGACCGGAAACGGTCGGCGGGTTTTTCTTTTGGCGGATGGCAGACCTTCGCGGGGACTTTTAAGCAGCCGATCAGAACGTGGCGGGCGTATTGATCCACAGCAGCACCGTCTCGCCGTCGAAACTGTTGTGCCAGGAATGCGGTCTGCGGCTTTCGAAATAGAAGCTGTCTCCGGCATGCAGCTCGAAGAAACGGTCGCCGTCGAGAATGATCTCCAGGCTGCCCGACAGCACATGGATGAACTCTTCGCCTTCGTGCTGATAGGCCCCTTCACTGGAAGCACCCGGTGCCAGCTGGAAGCGGTTGCACTCCATCTGGTTGCGGCCTTCGGCCAGCACCTGTACCTTCACCCCGGAGGTGGTGGTCGGCCAGGTCGGCCATTTGCCGTCGCGGATCAGCGATTCCCCGCCCTGCCCCTGTTCCTGGCCGCTGAGCGAAGCGAGTGTCGTGCCGAGAAAGGCCGCAACGCCATGCAGCGCGGTGAAGGAAAGGCCCTGAGAGGTCCGCTCGAAGGTGGAGAGCTGCGACACCGAGACGCCGGTCGCCTGGGCCACGGCTTCGAGCGTCTTGCCGGCATCCCGACGCAGGCGGCGGATCTTGAGCCCGACCGGCATTTCAGCCGGCTCGGAACCACCGTCGGCTTCGCCCTCGGGAAAGTCTGCCTCGTCTGCCGCATCCTCGTCGCGAAGGCTTTGCCGGATCGCCGCCGGATTGAGCCCCTTTTCGCTGCGCAGCCAGGCAATCGTCTTCAGCCGCTCGACAAGGGCACGGTCGTAGAGCCGCTGGCCGGACGGTGTCCGGATCGGCTCGATCAGCTCCTGCGTCTCCCATAATCTCAGCGTCGAAGGAGAAACACCCGCCATCCGGGCGGCTTCGGCAATCTTGAAACGGATATCATCCATGCGGATCGAACCCTGTCAGCGCGATGTCATTGCCATGCGTGATAATTGCGACAAACCATATTGCAAGTCTACAGAAAAAATGTAGGAAATATTGCAGCCTTGCGATCGAACACGAATGGCCGACGCCGAGGGTCAAACCGTCACCAGAGGAATTTTTGAAATGAAGAACTCCGAAATCGCAGTTCGCAAGAACGAAGCCATCTCGCGCGGCGTCGGCATGACCACCCAGGTCTATGCCGCCAAGGCCGAAAACGCCGAGGTCTGGGATGTCGAGGGTCGTCGCTACATCGACTTCGCCGGCGGTATCGCAGTTCTCAACACCGGCCATCGTCACCCGAAGGTCATCGAGGCGGTGAAGAAGCAGCTCGATTGCTTCACCCATACCTGCCACCAGGTCATGCCCTACGAGAACTATGTCGCGCTGGCCGAGCGCCTGAACAAGCTGGTTCCGATCGCCGGCCCGAAGAAAACCATCTTCGCCACCACCGGCGCCGAAGCCGTCGAGAACGCCGTCAAGATCGCCCGTTGCGCCACCGGCCGTTCGGCCGTCATCGCCTTTACCGGCGCCTTCCACGGCCGCACCTTCATGGGCATGGCGCTGACCGGCAAGGTCGTTCCCTATAAGGTCGGGTTCGGCCAGATGATGGGCGACGTCTTCCACGTCCCCTTCCCGATCGAACTGCATGGCATCAGCGTCGAGGAATCGCTGGACGTTCTGGACAAGCTGTTCAAGGCTGACGTCGACCCGAAGCGCGTCGCCGCGATCATTCTCGAGCCGGTTCAGGGCGAAGGCGGCTTCTACGAAGTTCCGCGCGCGCTGATGAAGGCCGTTCGCCAGATCTGCGACGAGCACGGCATCCTGCTGATCGCCGACGAAGTCCAGACCGGCTTTGCCCGTACCGGCAAGCTGTTCGGCATGGAAAACTACGACGTCCAGCCTGACCTGATGACCATGGCGAAGAGCCTCGCCGGCGGCTTCCCGCTGTCCGCCGTCACCGGCCGCGCCGAGCTGATGGACGCCCCCGGCCCCGGCGGCCTCGGCGGCACCTATGCCGGTAACCCGCTGGCGATCGCCGCGTCCCATGCCGTGCTCGACGTCATCGAGGAAGAGAAGCTCTGCGATCGCGCCAACCAGCTGGGCGGCCGTCTCAAGCAGCGCCTCGAAGCCCTGCGCGCCGACATTCCGCAGATCTCCGACATCCGCGGCCCGGGCTTCATGGTCGCCGTCGAGTTCGGCCAGGCTGGCTCCACCAAGCCGGATGCCGACCTCACCAACGCCATCCGCCTCAAGGCGCTGGAAAAGGGTCTTATCCTTCTCACCTGCGGCGTCTATGGTAACGTCATTCGTTTCCTGTCGCCGATCACCATTCAGGACGAGGTCTTCAACGAAGCGCTCGACATCATCGAAGCCTCGATCCGCGAAGTTGTGGGAGAAAAGAAGTAATGACCATTTCCAACATCCTGGCCTCGAAGCTGAAGGATGCCTCCCTCGCCACCGACAAGGCTCTTGTCGGCGACGAGTGGGTTTCGGCCTCTGCCAGCGGCAAGACCTTTGAAGTGACCAATCCGGCGACCGGCGACGTGATCGCCGTCCTTCTGGATCTCGGCAAGGCGGAGGTCGCCCGTGCGATCGCCGTCGCCGACAAGGCGCAGAAGAACTGGGCCAAGAAGACCGGCAAGGAACGCGCCGGCGTTCTGCGCAAGCTCTTCGACCTGATGGTCGCCAATGCCGACGACCTGGCCACCATCCTGACGATGGAAATGGGCAAGCCCTGGCCGGAAGCGCGTGGGGAAATCCTCTACGGCGCGTCCTATGTCGAATGGTTCGGCGAGGAAGCCAAGCGCGTTTATGGCGACACCATTCCGGGTCACCAGGCCGACAAGCGCATCATGGTCATCCGCCAGCCGGTCGGCGTCGTCGGCGCCATCACGCCGTGGAACTTCCCCAACGCCATGCTCGCCCGCAAGATGGCACCCGCCGTCGCTGTCGGCTGCGCCATGGTGTCGAAGCCCGCCGCCCAGACCCCGCTTTCGGCCCTGGCGCTTGCCATCCTCGCCGAACGCGCCGGCCTGCCGCTCGGAGTCTTCTCGGTCGTCACCTCGACCGACGCCGCCATGGTCGGCAAGGAGTTCTGCGACAACGACAAGGTCCGCAAGCTGACCTTCACCGGCTCGACGAATGTCGGCCGCATCCTGATGCGCCAGGGTGCAGACCAGATCATGAAGCTCGGCCTTGAACTCGGCGGCAACGCCCCGTTCATCGTCTTCGACGATGCGGACCTCGACGCCGCTGTCGAAGGCGCGATGATCTCGAAGTACCGCAATGCCGGCCAGACCTGCGTCTGCGCCAACCGTCTCTACATCCAGTCCGGCGTCTATGACGCATTCGCCGCAAAGCTCGCCGAGCGGGTCGGCCAGATGAAGGTGGGTGACGGCTTTGCCGAAGGCGTGACGACCGGCCCGCTGATCGACACCAATGCCCTGAAGAAGGTCGAGGAGCACGTCGCCGACGCCGTCTCCAAGGGCGCCAAGGTGGCTCTCGGCGGCAAGCCGGCCGACCAGGGCGGCCTGTTCTTCCAGCCGACGATCCTTACCGGCGTCACCTCCGACATGAAGGTCGCCGTTGAAGAAACCTTCGGCCCGGTCGCGCCGCTCTTCAAGTTCGAGACCGAAGAGGAAGTCATCGAGCTCGCCAACAACACCGAGTTCGGCCTTGCCTCCTACTTCTACTCGAAGGACGTGGTCAAGATCTTCCGCGTCGCCGAAGCGCTCGAATACGGCATGGTCGGCATTAACACCGGCCTGATCTCCACCGAGGTCGCGCCGTTCGGCGGCATCAAGCAGTCCGGCCTCGGCCGCGAAGGCTCGAAGTACGGTATCGATGATTATACCGAGCTGAAATACATGTGTCTGGGCGGCATCGCCTGATCGATAGACGGATAGACAACCCCGGTGCCGCGCACCGGGGTTTTTTCTTTGTGCCGCAAAGCGCGATCAGAACAGCGACTGGGCAACCGTTCTGCCAAGCAGGGCCAGGGCCTCGTAGTGTGCCCCCCGCGCACTCGATTTACGCCAGAAGAACCCGATATGCCGCTCCCCCGCCCAGCCGTCGAGCGTCAACAGGCGGACATTCTGTTCCTTGCCGAACTCGGAGCGGACATAGAGTTCCGGAAAAAGGGACAATCCCATCTCGATGGACACCATCTGCCTGAGCGCATCGAGACTGGAGCCTTCATAGTCCTCGGCCAGCATCGCACCCGATACGCTGGCCAGGCGGCGAACATCGTCCAGCAGGCGATGACCCGGACCAAGGGTCAGCAATCTTTCGCCCTTCAGGGCCGCGACCGGCACGCGCTCAAGTCTCGCCAGGGGATGCAGTTTTGGCACCCCGAGATAGATCTTCTCATGGCAGACAGTCCGAAATGAAAAGAGCTCTTCCTGATCCGGGATCTGCCCCAGGGCGCAATCCGTCTCCCCCTCCAGCACGGCGCGCTCGAGCGGGCGCGGCCGATCCTCGCGGATATAGACCTTGAGATCGCGATGTTCCTTGTGCAACTGCGGCAGCAGATAGGGAAGGAAATAAGGACCAAAAGAAGAGACGACACCCAATCGAAGCGTCCCCCCGAGATTGCCTTTCGAACTGGCGGCCAAGGCCCGAATCTCGTCCAGACCATGCAAGATGACGCGCGCCGCGGCAATTACCTCTGCCCCCACCGGGGTCGGCGCCACCTGCCCGGGAGTCCGCTCGATCAGCGCCGCGCCGAGCTGCTTTTCCAGCAGCGCGACCTGCACCGAGAGCGTCGGCTGGGAGACATGGCAACGTCGCGCGGCTTCGCCAAAATGGCCCGTATCGCCCAGGGCGACCAGATATTCCAACTGTCGGTGGGTGGGACGATACGGCATCGGAGCCTCATAGTTAAAAACTATCGATAGGATACAATCAATGAATTGGCCCAATCAAGTCCGGTCGGCGATAGTTGCCGTGTCGAAAAAGGAGACCGCCCATGATGCAACTTCTCAAAGCCCTCAAAGCGCGCCATGCCCTGATCGCCAACAAGATCGACGACGAGCAACGGCGCCCCCGGCCGGATGGCATCCGCGTCCGCTCTCTGAAGAAAATCAAGCTGCATCTGAAGGAGCAGATCGCCATGCTGGAGCGGGCGGAGATCACCGGATCGTCCACCGGGCGGCTCATGTCCCAGGCCTTCGGCAAGAAATTGTCGACCATCCGCTGATCACCAGAACGGACGTTCGGGCGCCGCAGCCGTAGCGGCGTCGGATACGTTTGTCAGAGACCGGTAAGCCCCGCTTGCCGGTCTTTTTTCGGGCCTTCTGCGGACCGCCCTCCTCGCTCCCAGCCATCGGGTTCATCGTCATGACCGTCTTCACCGAGATCGCAGCCACCAATCTCCTTTCACCACCCGTCCTGTTCTTTCTCCTCGGCCTCTTCGCCACCCTTGCCGGTGCGCGGCTTGCCCTTCCCGAGGGGGCAAGCAAGATGCTCGCGGTCTACCTGATCCTCGCGATCGGCTTCAAAGGAGGCGTCGCCTTGTCGCTCGACGGCAAAGGGATCGAACTTGTCTGGCTGCTCCTGGCGGGAATAGCGCTCTCGGCCTCGATGCCCCTGATTGGCGAACGGCTGTTGCGGCATGTTTCGCGTCTCGGCGCGATCGAGCGCTCTGCGGTCGCCGCCCACTACGGCTCGATTTCCATCGTCACATTCGTTGCCGCGGCAACCGCCCTGACCGCGCTGGGGATCCAGCATGATGGCTCCATGGTCGCCGTCGCCGCAATCATGGAGACGCCGGCCATCCTGACCGCGCTTCTGCTGATCTACCGGGCGCGCGCCACAGCCGCCAGGCAATCCGGCACGACAGCCCACGCACCGGGCCTGAAATCACTGCTGAGCGAGGTTTTCCTGAACCAGACCATTGTCATCCTGCTGGGCGCACTGGTCATCGGATTGATTTCGGGACAGGCGGGCGTGCGGAGCGTCGAGCCCTTCCTGGTCGCGCCCTTCACGGGCGCACTCTGCATCTTCCTGCTCGATCTTGGCGCCCAGGCCGGGCGGGGATTGCGCACCGGCTGGAAGGATATGACACCGGGCTATCTGAGCTTTGCGGTTTTGATGCCGCTGACGGGTGCAACGCTTGCCGGTCTGCTGGCGAGCAGTATCGGCCTTGCTGCCGGGAACACGGCGCTGCTGATGACGCTTGCCGCAAGCGCCTCCTATATCGCCGTTCCCGCCGCGATGCGGCTGGCGGTTCCGGAGGCGCGCCCGGCGATTTCGCTCAGCCTGGCGCTGGGGATCACCTTCCCGCTCAACATCCTGCTCGGTATCCCGGTATACGTCATGCTTGCCCAGGCGATCGCCGGACACTAGGCGTCAAAACGAGCACGAAAAAGCCCGGTGTCCATTCCTGGAACACCGGGCTTCCCAAACAGTAATGAGCAGCGAAGATCAGTTCTTCGCGCGCTCGACGTAGGAATTGTCTTCGGTCGCGATGACGACGCGCGTGCCGGCTTCGACATGCGGCGGAACCAGCGTGCGCAGGCCGTTCGACAGGATGGCCGGCTTGTAGGAGGACGACGCCGTCTGGCCCTTGGTGACCGGCTCAGTCTCGACGATCTCGAGCGTGACGTGGCGCGGCAGCTGGATGGCCAGCGCGATGCCTTCATGCATCGACAGGATGCAGGTCATGCCTTCCTGCAGATAGGCCTTCTGGTCGCCCATGGTTTCCGCATCGACCACGACCTGATCGTAGGATTCCGGGTTCATGAAGTGGAAGCCTTCGCCGTCCTCGTAGAGGAACTGGAAGTTCACGTCTTCGACGAAGGCGCGCTCGACCTGCTCGGTGGTGCGCCAGCGTTCCGACACCTTCACACCGTCGACGATGCGGCGCATGTTCACCTGCGTGACAGGCGTGCCCTTGCCGGGATGGAAGTTTTCGGCGGTGAGAACGACATAGAGCTTGCCGTCCACATCGATAACGTTGCCCTTACGAACCGAAGAGGCGATGACCTTGACCATTGGAATTCCTTGTAACTGCGAGAGTCCCGTCGTAAAGGACGACCCGCCGTCCCTGCTGACGTTTTTTTGAATTTTCCTGCGCGCACCTAACCCAAAATCGTCCAAATAGCCAGCCCGCGTTGCAACAAGGACCGAGAAAGCCGGAATGAACGATCGCCGCCGCTCCTCTGCCCAATGGTGGACGCCTTCGGTCCATGCCGACCGGCGCCCCTTCCTGCTCGGCCGCAATGCCATCCAGGCGGCATTCCGAGGCTATTTCGCCGACCGCGACTTCATCGAAGTGGATACGGCGACGCTGCAGGTTTCTCCCGGCAACGAGGCCCATCTGCACGCCTTCGCCACCGAAGCGATCGGCAATGACGGCCTGGCGTCGCCGCTCTACCTGCACACCTCGCCCGAATTCGCCTGCAAGAAGCTGCTGGCCGCAGGCGAACCCCGCATTTCCTGCTTCGCCCATGTCTATCGCAATCGCGAGCGCGGGCCGCTGCACCACCCCGAATTCACCATGCTCGAATGGTACCGGGCCGGCGAAGGCTACGAGGTCCTGATGCAGGACTGCGCCTCCCTTCTCGCCCTGTCCGCGGAAACGACGAAGACGCGCAGCTTCGCCTATCGCGGCCGGATCTGCGATCCTTTCCTGGAGCCGGAACGTCTGTCGGTCGCCGAAGCCTTCAAGCGCCATGCCGCGGTCGAACTGCTCGCCTCGGTGGAGGCAGACGGTTCCACGGATCGCGACCATCTGGCATCCGAACTGCGTAAGGCCGGCGTGCGGGTCGCCGAAGACGATACCTGGGCGGACCTGTTCAGCCGCGTCATCGTCGAGAAGGTCGAACCGCATCTCGGCTTCGGTCGCGCCACGATCCTCGACGAATATCCCGTTTGCGAGGCGGCGCTCGCCCGGCCTTCCGCAAGCGACCCGCGCGTTGCCGAACGGTTCGAGCTCTATGCCTGCGGCGTCGAGCTTGCCAATGCCTTCGGCGAGTTGACGGACGCCGACGAACAGCGCCGCCGCTTCGAGGCCGAGATGGCGGAAAAACACCGCGTCTACGGCGAGACCTATCCGCTCGACGAGGACTTCCTTGACGCCCTTGCCATCATGCCCGACGCCTCAGGCATCGCGCTCGGTTTCGACCGGCTGGTCATGCTGGCGACGGGGGCCCTGCGCATCGACCAGGTGATGTGGGCGCCAGTGGCGGAGACGTCGTCGTGAGCACGGCGGGCCTGCGCAATGTCGAAGACCTGATCGCCGCAGGCCTTGTTCGCCCGGACGAGCGTAGTGCGCTCGAGCGCGTGGCTGCGAAATATGCGATCGGCCTCACCCCGACCGTAGAGGCGCTGATCGACAGGTCGGACCCGGCCGACCCGATCGCCCTGCAGTATCTGCCGACAGCCGCGGAACTGATTGAAACGCGCGATGAACGGGTCGACCCGATCGGCGACCATGTTCACAGCCCCGTCGAGGGCATCGTCCACCGTTATCCCGACCGCGTGCTGCTGAAGGTCGTGCATGTCTGCCCGGTCTACTGCCGTTTCTGCTTCCGCCGCGAAATGGTCGGACCGCAGGGCGACGGCAACCTGCCACCGGCACAGCTGGAAGCCGCCCTCGCCTATATTCGCTCCCACTCCGAAATCTGGGAAGTCATCCTTACGGGCGGCGATCCGTTGATCCTCTCGCCCCGCCGCCTGCGGGAGATCATGACGGCGCTCGCAGCGATCCCGCATGTGAAGATCGTGCGCATCCACAGCCGCGTCCCGGCCGTCGATCCTGCCCGGATCAGCGGCGAACTGATTGATGCCCTGAAAGCCAGCGGCAAGACAATCTATGTCGCCCTGCACGCCAACCATCCGCGTGAAATGTCCACAGCCGTCCGGGATGCCTGCGCCCGGCTCGTCGATGCCGGTATCGCCATGGTCAGCCAGAGCGTACTCTTGAAGGGCATCAACGACGATCCAGACGTGCTCGCAGAGCTGATGCGTACCTTCGTCGAAGCACGGGTCAAGCCATACTACCTGCACCACCCGGACATGGCGCCGGGAACAGGCCATTTCCGCCTGTCGATCACCGAGGGCCAGGCGATCATGCAGACCCTGCGCAGCAAGGTTTCCGGCCTTTGCATCCCGACCTATATCCTCGACCTGCCGGGGGGCCACGGAAAGGTGTCGGTCGGGGATGGAATGCTGCGCGAAATCGAGCCGGGGCGCTATGCGGTCACGGATCGCAACGGCGATCTTCACGCCTACCCGTAAGCCCCCAAAAAACTTCCCGATCCGGCGCATTTTGCTGCTCCGCGGAGGGCCTAGGCGCTTCCTTCCGGCACCCGTTGACGATCGTCAGCGCCGCTCATTTTTCCTTAACTACGGCATTTAGCGGAATCTTATGCTTTCGCGCCTAAGAAATTACCCAACATTTTGGAAGAATAGCATCCGGGAAGGGTAAGTAGATGAACGAAACAATTCGGACTTTGTTGGCGAAGCTCGGTGGTCTGCCCGTCTCGGTCGAGACCGTCGCCGACGACGCCGATCTCTATGCGGCCGGCCTTTCGTCTTTCGCCTCGGTACAGCTGATGCTGGGCCTCGAGGAAGCCTTCGACATCGAGTTTCCGGACCACTTGCTGAACCGCAAGTCGTTCGCCAGCATCGGCGCGATCGAAGCCACCGTCAAATCCATCATCGAGGATAGAAAGGTCGCCTGATGGACCTCTCCGCCAAATCCCAGGAAACGCACCTGAAGGCCCGTGCCATTCGGGTCGCCACCGTCGCTGCGGCCTATGCCGAGGATGTCGATAAGGCCGGACGCTTTCCCCGCGAAGCGATCGAGGAAATGAAGGCCGCCAGGCTGATGGGCATCATGATCCCCGAGGAGCTGGGCGGCGAAGGTCTGTCCACGTCCGAGATCGCCGAGGTCTGCACCATTATCGGACAGGCCTGCGCTTCGAGCGCGATGATCTTTGCCATGCACCAGATCAAGGTCTCGAGCCTCGTCTCGCACGGCCATGAAGCCGAGTGGCACCGCGAATTCATGCGCCGGGTGGCAGCGGAACAGCTGCTTCTCGGCTCGGCGACGACCGAAGCCGGTATCGGCGGCAACATGCGCAACAGCATCTGCGCGATCGAAGTGAAGGACGGCCGCTGCTATCTGGAGAAGGACGCGACCGTCATCTCCTACGGCATCGACTGCGACGCCATCCTGATCACCTCGCGCAGCCACAAGGACGCCGCTTCTTCCGACCAGGTGATGACCGTCTTCCTCAAGGACCAGTATACGCTCGAGCATACCCAGACCTGGGACACGCTCGGCATGCGCGGCACCTGCTCCGACGGCTTCATCTTCAAGGGCGAGGCGCCGGCCGAACAGATCCTTCCGCAACCCTTCGCCGAGATCGCCGCGCAGTCCATGCTGGCCAGTGCCCACCTGCTGTGGAGTTCGCTCTGGTACGGCATCGCGGTCGACGCCTTCGCGCGTGCCCAGAACTTCGTGCGCGCCGCCGCCCGCAAGGCACCCGGCACGCAGCCGCCCGGCCTCGTCCAGCTGGCCGAGATGTCGAGCCAGCTTCAGGTGATCCGCGCCAATATCGTCAACGGCCTCCAGTCCTTCGAGGCGGCCCGCAAGGACCAGGATCGGCTTTCGTCGATGGGCTTCGCCGTGGCGATGAACAACGTGAAGATCGCGTCCTCGGAAATGATCCTGCCGGTCATCAACCAGGCCATGCGGATCTGCGGCATTCTCGGTTACAAGAACGGGACTCCCTACAGTCTCGGCCGGCATCTCCGCGATGCCCATTCCGCGCAGCTCATGATCTCGAACGATCGCATCTTGGCGAACACCTCGAACATGCTGCTGGTCCATAAACAGGAAACAGGTTTGTTGGGGTGAAGCCAATGGATATGCAGACGAGCTTTCTGGACCGCCTCTTCGAGAGCGGCCTGCTGATCGAGACCGGCGTCGACGGCCTTTATGGACGTGGTGGCCGTTTCGAGGATGTCATTGCCGCCTTCGAGCGGCTGATCGACCGCTACGGCGCGGCCGACGGTGCGGAAGCGATCCGCTTCCCGCCGGGCATGAACCGCGCCTATTTCGAAAAAAGCGGCTACATGAAAAGCTTTCCGCAGCTGGCCGGCACCGTGCACAGCTTCTGCGGCAACGAGCTCGACCATGTAAGCCTGCTGAAATGCATGGACGCCGACGAGGACTGGACGGCCGAGCAGAAGGCGACCGACATCGTCTTGACACCGGCGGCCTGCTATCCGCTCTATCCGACGATCGCCAAGCGCGGCAACCTGCCGGAAAAGGGCGGGCTCTACGACCTGCAGTCCTACTGCTTCCGTCATGAGCCCTCGAACGACCCCGCCCGCCAGCAGCTGTTCCGCATGCGCGAGTATGTCTGCATGGGCAGCCAGGACCACGTCACCGACTTCCGCCAGACCTGGATGGATCGCGGCGTGAAGATCATGGCCGAGGTCGGCCTGCCGGTCGAAATCGACGTCGCCAACGACCCGTTCTTCGGCCGCGCCGGCAAGATGCTCGCCAACAACCAGCGCGACCAGAACCTCAAGTTCGAGCTGCTGATCCCGATCACCTCGGTCGCCAATCCAACGGCCTGCATGAGCTTCAACTATCACCAGGATGCCTTCGGCTCGAAATGGGGCCTGAACCTCGCCGACGGCTCGGTGGCACACACCGCCTGCGTCGGCTTCGGCCTGGAGCGCATCGCGCTCGCGCTGTTCCATCACCACGGGTTGGACGTCGACCAGTGGCCAGCCTCGGTCCGCGCCGCACTCTGGGGCTGACCCGGTGACGTCTGCGGTCTTTCCCGGACTGGATCCGGCCACCTACACGCCCCATGCATTGCATGCGAGCGAACGCATGTGGCCGGAAACCAACTGCTATGTCGACCTGTGGATCGAGGTGCTGGCAACGCTCGGCCTCGCACCAGAGGCCATGCTCGGCTTCACGCTGACCCAGGATTTCGAGGGCGACCAGCTGACCTTCTTCAAGGTGCCGCTGGAGGACCTCGAGGATCTCTACGGCATCCGCGTCACGGAACTGGCGATCTTCGATACCGTGGAAGACCATGTCGCCGAGCAGATTGCACGTGGCCGTCTCTGCCTCGTAGAGATGGACAGCTACTTCATGCCGGACACCCGTGGTGTCGGCTATCGCCAGGAGCATGGAAAGACGACGGTCGCCATCAACCGCCTCGATCTCGACGCCGGGACGATGGATTACTTCCACAATGGCGGCTTCTTCCATGTCGACGGGGAAGACTTCGAGGGACTTTTCCAGCACAATCTGCCGGAAGCCGCCTTGCCCTTCCTGCCCTATACCGAGTTCGCGAAATTCCCCGCCGCCTTGCCATCGCAAGAGCATCAGCGCGAAACGGCCCGCCGCCTGCTGAAACGGCATTTCGCCCGCCGTCCCGACGCCAATCCGATTGCCGCCTTCGCCGAAGTCTTCCCGGCCCAGGTCGAGGCAATCGCGGAACGGCCCTTCGGCTATTTCCACAAATACGCCTTCAACACGCTGCGCCAGTTCGGCGCCAATTTCGAGCTTCTCGCCAGCCACCTGGCCTGGCTTTCGCCGTCGCAGTTCGAAGATGTCGCGGCGCATGCCTTGAAGATCTCGGAGACGGCCAAGACCGTGCAGTTCCAGCTGGCCCGCGCGGTGACGCGGAAAAAGTTCGATCCGTTGCGATCCGCTCTGGACCCGGCGGCCGAGGCTTGGGACAAGCTCATCGGAGAACTTGGCAACACCCTCGCCTGAGGAGGCATGATGACGGGCCTGATCACTTACCTCGCAGCGGACGAACGCCCGCTGGAGCACGGCTGGACGCTGCTCGTCACCGAAGCGGGCCGTTATGGCAGCCCCACCGAGGTCCATCGCCCCGCCGCTCGCATTCCCGCACCGGTTCCCGGCACGGTGGCTTCGGCGCTGGCTACCGCCGGCCTCTTCGATCCGGAGAAACCGCAACCGCTGCACGACAAGGATGCCTGGTATTTCCGTTCGCTCGAAGGCGAAGCGGAAGGCCCGGCGATCCTGCGTTTTGCCGGACTTGCGACCATCGCCGAAATCTACGTGAACGGCGAGCTGCGCCTGTCCTCGGATAGCATGTTCGAGGCCCATGATCTGCACCTCGTCCTCACCGGCCGCGACGAGATCGCCATCTGCTTTAGAGCCCTTGCGCCCCATCTCGACAGGCGCGGACCCCGGGCACGCTGGCGTCCGCAGATGATGGACCACCAGGGTCTGAGACTGATCCGCACGACGCCACTCGGTCACATGCCCGGCTGGTGCCCCGAAATCCATCCCGTCGGGCCTTACCGGCCGATCAGCCTGATCCGCCGCGCAAAGCATGCGATTTCCGATCTCGCCGTCCGCGCCGACCTCGACCCCGACGGCACCGGCCGGCTTTCCGTTTCCTTCGCACTGGAGGGCGAGATCAAGGATCTCAGCTTGTCCTGCGCCGGCCACGAAGCCCGGCTTCAAGTCAACGACGCCGGCAGATGGACCGCCGAGCTCGCCATTCCCGCCATCGAGCCCTGGTGGCCGCGCACCCACGGCGAGCCGAAACTCTATGATGCGCGTCTGACGGTCGACGGCCGGCCGCATTCGCTCGGCCTCGTCGGCTTCCGGCGCATCGAGATAGACCGGGGAACGGATGGACGCGGCTTCGGCCTCGTCGTCAACGGTGAGCCCGTGTTCAGTCGGGGCGCGGTCTGGACCAATGCCGACATCCTGCGCCTGCCCGGCGCAGCTGAAGACTATGCGCCCTGGCTCGCGCTCGCTGCCGAGGCAGGCATGAACATGATCCGCATCGGCGGCACGATGATCTATGAGAGCGCCGATTTCTTCCGCCTCTGCGACCGGCTGGGGCTGATGGTCTGGCAGGACCTGATGTTCGCCAACTTCGACTATCCGACAGCGGATGAGGCCTTTGTCGCGAGCATCGATCGCGAGATTGGCGATTTCCTCGGTGCGATCCAGGGCTCTCCCTCCCTCGCCATTCTGTGCGGCGGCAGCGAGGTCTACCAGCAGGGCGCCATGCTGGGCCTGCCCGAGCGCATCTGGAAGGCGTCGTTCTACGAGGAGACCCTGCCGTCTCTCGCTGCCGAAACCCGCCCGGACGTGCCCTATGTGGCAAACTCGCCCTCGGGCGGCGCCATGCCCTTTTCGCCCAATGAAGGCGTCACCCATTATTACGGCGTCGGCGCCTATTGCCGGCCGCTGGAGGATGCGCGCCGGGCCGAGGTTCGCTTTGCCGCCGAGAGCCTCGCCTTTGCCCATGTGCCGCAGCAGGCAACGCTCGATAGACACCTGCCTGTCGCCCCGGTTCACGACCCGCGCTGGAAGGCCCGCGTCCCCCGCGACCGCGGCGCCTCCTGGGACTTCGAGGACATCCGCGATCACTATCTTCAGGACCTCTACAGGCTGGACCCTGCCCGGCTGAGACGCGAGGATCCGACCCGCTATCTCGACCTGTCGCGCGCCGTCACCGGCGAAGTGGTGGTCGAGACCTATGCGGAATGGCGCAGTACAGCTTCGACCTGCAACGGAGCGCTCGTCTGGACGCTGCAGGATCTGGTTCCCGGTCCCGGCTGGGGCGTGATCGTTTCCACCGGCGAGCCGAAACCGGTCTGGTATGCGCTCAAGCGTGCCTTCCGCCCCGTACAGGTCAATCTCACCGACGAGGGTACCAACGGCCTGGACGTCCACGTTCTGAACGAAACGGCCGGCAATCTCGAACTTGTTCTGGAGCTGGCTTGTCTCCGCGACGGCAGCCAGCCCGTCGTCAGCGGGCGCCGGCCAGTGACCATTGCGGCCCGCGGCGCGCTTCGCATTCCCGCGACCGACCTGTTCGGTGCCTTTTTCGACGCGACCTATGCCTTCCGCTTCGGCCCGCCCTCCCATGACGTGACGGTCGCGCGACTGACAGAGGCCGAAACCGGCCGGCTCATCGCCGAGGCCTGGCATTTTCCGCTCGGTCGGGACAAGGCCATGCACGACGCCCCTATCGAGGCTTGCGTCGAAGAGGAAGAAGGCCGCTGGGTTCTGCTGCTCTCGACGCCGACTTTCGCACAGTCAGTTCATATTGATATCGAGGGCTACCGCTGCGAGGACGACTGGTTCCATCTGGCGCCGGGCTCGGTGCGCCGCGTCGCTTTGTCGCCGCGAGACGACACTGGGGCGGGCCAGAAGCCGACCGGGGCCATCACCCAACTGGGATCGCGCCGCCGCATCGCTTTCTGAAACGACTTCCTCTGGCTCATTCGCCCGGCGGGAAACGCCGGGCCATATCGATCAAGGCATTGAGATAGGCACGCCGCGCCGGTGCCGGGGTAAAATTGTGGTCGGCCTCCGGAACGATGGACAGGTGGGCGTTCGAAAAACGCCGCAGGCCCTGACCCTTGGGGCCGAAATGCTCGGCGAAGTGTTCGAAACCGACATCGTTCTCGCTGTAGAGCAGATAGAGCGGCATCTTGCGCTCGGCGAGCGACTGGAACGATTTGCGGACCTCCGCATATTCTCCGCCGCTTCCCGGCAGCATCTGGAGCACCGGCGTCGCCTTGCGTGCGACACGTCGCCAGAATGCCCGGCCCATATTGCCGATGGCCCGCCTGATATCGACCCGCCCTTCCAGCAGCCGCCGGAACGTCTCTGTCTGGAACATCTTCTCGCGATAGACGTCGAGCGAGCGCGGCATGTAGCGAAGGGATTCGTCGATGTCGCGCCCCTGCTGCCAGTGGAAGACGAAGGGATTGACGGCAATGGCGCCGGAGACGCGCTGGTCGGCGACGGCGCTCTTGAAGGTCAGATACCCACCGCTACAACGGCCGGACACGACGACAGGCGTCAGGTCGCGCCGTGCCAGGAAGTCGAGTGCCGCCCGAACGTCGTCGATCTGGCTGTCCTGGTAGAGCACCTGATCCGGCACGCCGGGCACCGGCGGACTGTCGCCGATATTGGCGCCGTCGAAGCGCAGGCTCGCGACGCCGGCAGCGGCAAGGTTGCGCGCCATCATCACGCTGGAACGTCCCCAACCGGCATGGCGGTCATAGGCCGTGCCGAGGATTACCACGGTTGCACCGCTGCGCGGACCGAGCGGCTCGCACAACATGCCGTACAGGCGTCCACCGTCCCCGAAGTTGACCGGCGTCTCGCGGAAATCCGGGCCGAGCAGGCTTGCCTCTGACGCGTGCCGCTCGACGGGCAAGGGCGCTTCGGAGGGAAGGGCCGCCGCGACAGACCCAATCCAGTCGAGCACGACCTTGCGGATATCGTCCGGCATGGTGGAGATGGCGGGGTTCGAAATGAATTCGTCGTAGCCGGTATAGTCGGCTTCGCGCACATCGACGCCCATCGCCGTCAGCTGCGCGGAGAACTCCGTATCCGCCGGACGGTCAGCACGTTTGACCACCAACGCCCGGGGCGCCGGGCGATGCGGCAGGCCGGTGAGACTGAGTTTGCGCAAATCGGCGGCGATCTCGTCGGGCATCCTCAGCCCGGCAATCCCCACGCCGTCGCGCAGCCGATGGTCCTCGGGAACGCCGAGGCCTTCGTCCACCATGCGCGACCAGATCTGCATTTCCCGCAGGAAGGCCCGTCCCGATGTGACCGGGGCAAGGCAGGCGATCGCCGTAAGCCCCTCGATACGATCGGCAACGCGGACGGCAAGGGCGGATCCGAGCCCCTGGCTGACCACGATGACGTTTCGGCAACCCGACTGCCGGCGCAGCGCCTGCGCCGCCTCGACGACACAGTCCTCCCAAATCGAAAGCCCGCCGGCATAGTCGTTGCGATCCAGCGCATCGCCCGTGCCGGGATAGTCGAAGCGCAGGCTCGCCATGCCTTGGCCCGCCAGGGCATCGGCGACGACCCGCCAGAACTTGCGCATGCACATTTCCTCGAGCCCCCAGGGGCTGACGAAAAGCACGCCCGACGCCGTGGCCTTGCCCGCGGCCGGCATGAACAACCCGACCGTGTCGCTGAACGTCACAGGCCGCGCGGCGGCCGCGGCCGCGGCAACCCGTGCGGATGGCTGGATTTCGGATTCTGTCAGTCGAGTTTCCATGGTTCCCCCAGTGCGCGCGCGCGTCAGCTGTCCCCTTCGAACGATGCAGGTTTCACAAGCAGATATCCGAGTAGCCGGTCGCCGGCAGCTGCAGCGCGCGCCGGAAGGCGCGCGATCAGATCTTCGATCGGCGCGTGGTCTTCCACGGGAATCGCAGCCAGCAGACGCAAGGCGATGAAATAGACCAGTGCGCCGCATGCGATCGACACGATGAGGCCAAGCACGCCGCCGATCAGATGCAGGACAGCATAGGCGGCGAGGCCGCACAACAGGGCGGCGGCGGCAACCTTGCCGACGGTGCGGTACATACGCGAGAGCGATCCCTCGAACTGCATTCCGCGCATCATCAGCACGGACATGATCAGGAAGACGAAGAAGCGAACAGCCGCCGCGCCCTCACCGCCAAAGGACGGCACGACCAGCAGTGAGCCGGTCACCATGATGACGGCGCCGAGCACGCCGATCATCAGCCGATCCTTGATGCGGTCGAGGGAGAACAGGTACTGCGTGCAGATCATGCCGAGCACGAACACCGGCGCGACCAGCGCCAGAATGACCAGCATCGGGCCGCTGGGAGCAAATGCCTCTCCGAACACGACGGTGACCAGTGTCGGAGCGATGGCGGCGAGGCCGAAGCTCAACGGCAGGGTGATGTAGCCGATACTGCGCACGACGCTTTCGAACACGGCGACCGGAAGCCGGTCTGTGTCGTGCAGCTTCAGTTTCTCCGAATAATAGGGAACGAGGCTGCCGGTGAGTTGCACCGGCAACTGCAGGGCAAGGTTGGCGAGCGACAGCGCGGCCGCATAATAGCCGACCATTTCGACGCCGTGCGAGCGCTCCAGGAAGAATAGCTCGACGCGGTTCAGGAAGATCGAGTCGATGATATATTGCACCGACAGGATGAGGGAGGAGCTGACGAGGTAGCGCGGGGCGATGCCGCAGGCATTGGTGCGGCTCTTCAGGATGCCGAGCGAATAGAAGAATTGCGGCACGAAGCCGAGGATGTAGCCGCAGATCGCCCCGGGAATGCCGAAGACCAGCGCACCGGCCAGAACGCCGGCGAACTGGAGGATGCCGGCGATGACAGACATGCGGAAGAAGGCGGCCACATCCTGCTCGCCGAGCATGACGTTCTTGGTGAAGGAGCCGATCGACTGGACGAAGATGAGGATGCCGGTCAGCAGCACGACGAGCGGGGCTGTTCGCGCCCAGTGCTCGTGCTCGGCCACCCAGAAGGCGAGGAAATAGAGAATGGTGACGACGACCGTCGCCAGCACGACCGGGCGCAGAAGATAGGCGGCAAAGCCGCGCCGCGCCGCGTCGTCATGCCCTTGCACCTTCAACTGCGGCAGGAGCCGAAGCAGGATGACACCGGTCCCCAGTTCCGAGATCAGCGCCGCCGTGACCGCAAGCCAGAGCGAGAAGGCGATGATGCCATTGGCCTCGGGCCCGAGCAGCCGGGCGGTGATGATGGAGCAGACGAAGCCGATCAGCAGCAGGGCAAGGCCGGCTGCGGCGTTCAGAGCTGAATTGGCGACGATGCGCTTGACCATCAATGATACTCTGTTTGAACGCGGGCAACCCCGGCCATTGCGCCGACGGGTGCCGTTGCCTGTCCGTATGGGACAAGCCTTAAGGTTTCATTCGCACGCATGCGCGTGCGGCCTGCGCCCGTGCCACCGCCGCTCATTTCACGTCCTTGTGATCGAAAAGCAGTTGCACCGCCTCCTGCCAGCTGCGGATCGAAGCCGTCTCGATCGTTCCCCGGTCGAAGCTCTGGGCACGCCGGAATGCTTCGACGATCGATGCCTCGTCGCCGGGATCGTAGGCGCAGACATGGTCGCGCCCTCCGGCCGCGAAGGTGGGAGCGACGATCGGCAGGCGGCAGTAGCTGTACTGGATCATCTTGAGGCTGGACTGACTGAGATAGTCGGCGCCGTCGCTGCGGCCATAGGGGGCAAGGCCGATGTCGGCGAACTTGATGAAGGGCACGATCGTCTCGAAGGCCACTTCGCCATGCACCACAATATTGGCGCGCCGCTCGGACGGCACGGCCTTCTTGCCGAACAGGTGGAAGGTCCAGTCGGGATAGCCGGCAGCCAGCGTGTCGATGACCCGCGCGTCAAACAGCATGTCGCCGACGCTGACGGCATTGCGCGGCGTCGCATAGGGGCTCTCCACCGCCCTGTCGAAACTGTCCCTGGCGATCCCGTGCGGCAGATAGAGGAGCGGCGCATCGGCGGGGAAGTCGGCGCGCATGGCTTCGGCCATGATGTGGATCAGGTCATAGTCGCCGATACCCTTGGCCAGAGCCGCCTCGACGCATGGGTGGACCCGGATCGTCTTCAGGCGATCGGCCGCGTGGTAGATGATGCGGGCCTTCGGCGCCGCCTGCCGGATTCGATGGGTCAGCAGAGGCGGCGGACCGCTTTCGATCAGGATGTGGGTATAGCCCGCCATCCGCTCCATGACCGCCTTCGGCAGGAGCCGATCGTAGAGCCGGAAGAGCGGCGCGCTCAGGGCGTTGAGCAGCGGCAGCTTGAGGTTCATCGGGTGGAAGGGCGCGTACCAGAGAAACTCCTCAAGCCCCTCGCCCACAAGGTTCCAGCGATTGAGTGGCCGCTGCCGCGCATAGGCGAAGCGTCCGTCCTTGAGGAAACGGCTGAGAAAGCTCAGTCGGCAGGCGAGAAAATCCACGTGATCGCCGCCGGCACGCAGCGCGTCGGCCATGAAATGCAGATCGACCTTGCGCGGCGCCTCGGCAAAATGATGCCCGGTCACGATCAGCACCCGATGCTTCGAACCGGCGGTCGTCATTCAGACAGGCTCCGGTTGTCGGAGGCGCCGTCCATTCCCAGCGCCTGGCGATAAACTTCGATATAATGATCGGCCACGCTCTCCCAGGCATGTACCGAAGCTGCCGCCATCATCTCGGCGCGTTTGGCCGACGGATCAGTCAGCAAGTCCTGATAGGCCTGCTCGATGCGTGCGGCGGTCTCCTCCGGCCGTGAGAAATCGGCAAGCGAAATGCCCGGATGCTGACCCGCGAGCACCTGATAGGCATCGTTCGGATGCAGCACCGGCACCAGTCCGGCGCTCATCGCCTCGACGGCGACCAGCCCGAAGCCTTCATATTCGGAAGCGGATGCGAACAGCGAGGCCTGTGCGATCAGGCGGCACACCGCGGCATTGTCGATACCGACATGCAGCGTCACATGATCGGCGAGTCCGCGCCGGGTGATCTCGCTGCGCAGGTCCTGCTCGGTGAGATCGGAGGGAGAGCCGACGACGTCGAGATGCCATTCCGGCGACATCGCCTGCAGGGCTTGCATGGAGTCGAACAGGCGATCGAGCCGCTTGTTCACAGAGAAGCGGCCGATCGTGACGATCCGGCGCCTAGGGATGGTCGAAGAAAGATCCGCGAACTTCGTAGTATCCACGCCGTTTTCGACCAGCACTGCGCGCTGGGCGGCGATCTGGGAGAACAGTACCATGTCCGACCGGCTGCAGCACAATAGCGCGCGATAGGCGAGCGCCGACAGGCGCGTCACCGAGCGAAACCAGACCCGCTTGATCGCCGCGAATTTCGGCGTGTGGAAGAAACCGCCATGGGTCGTCGCAACCATGGGCTTGCAGTGAAAGGGCCGCGTCCAGGCCAGCGCATCGAAGAAGAAATCGATGCCGTGAACGTGGATGAGATCGGCATCGCCGATATGGCGAAAGACACCCGGAGCCAGCGGATAGCGGGTCGAACCCTTCCACGGGATGCGCACGACCTCGACGCCATCGATGACCTCGCGTTCAGGCAGGGCACGATCGCGGGAGTGGAACAGGCGGTCGAGCGTGACGACGCGGACGCGGAAGCCGCGCTGCATGAGCAGCCGGCTGAGATTGGCGACGACATCTTCGAGGCCGCCGCGGCCAGGCGCATACTGACGCACCACCTGGACGATCAGCGGGCCATCGCTAGCTTTGCGGCCGCCAACCGTTTCCGCGCGCTCGAGGCTCTTCATTCTTCACCTGTCAGCGTCGCTCATCGACGCGGGATAAGACCAAAATTGAGAGGCCATCAAGCAGCGCAAACTCTTAAAATCGGGTTTGTCGGGCGATGTCGGCCGACATCTTGCTGTGCCAAGGTTAACGAGCTTCGATCCTCCCGTTCAGAACTCGTTAACCACGATCTGCGAAGGTCGTTTCGATGGGAACTGTCCGGCCGGCCCCTGCCCAACGGCCTACACACAGTCCGACGGCATCTTCCCTTCACGCGGAGACCTCGCATTCACCGCGAGCTTTCCGGACGATTGACGCACCGAAGAAACATGGCCGGCCAGCGGTTCTGGGCAGGAAAATGGACATCGACATTTTTCAACTACCGGCAATCTTGAAGCGACGGATGCACTACGTCGTGATCGCCGTTGCTCTGTGCGTGGCGATTGCCTCGGCCTATGTCCTGCAACTGAAACCGACATTCTCCTCGACCGCCGAGATCCTGCTCGATCCGCTCGGACTTTCCGCCGAAAGCGTGGACGGTAAGGGCAACGGCAATTCGGCCCAGCAGGACCAGTCCAATCTCGACAGCCAGATCTACGTCATGCAGTCGCGCGGCGTGATGAGCGACGTGGCGCGCAAGCTCGATCTCGTCGAGGACCCCTTCTTCGCCCCGAAGAAATCCGCATCGGCAAAGCCGGCCAGCGACGCCGATCGCGTCACCGCGGTGGCGGAAGCGATGAAGACGCACGTGACCATCGAGCGCGCGGGCCAGTCGCTGGTCTTCACCATTTCCGCCGAGCATCCGGATGCAGGCAAGGCCGCCGACATCGCTAATGCCGTCGCCAATGTCTATCTGCAGCAGCTGGACCAGGCACGCGGCGATGCGGCACGCCGGGCGAGCAATTCCTTCCAGGTCCAGGCGAGCGAGCTTCGCGACCGCGTGCTGAAGGCGGAGCTGGCGGTCGAAAAATTCAAGTCCGAGAACGGCCTCGTCAGCACCGGCGAACAGGGCCTGGTCATCGACCAACAGGTGCAGGGCATCAACGACCAGCTGATCGCCGCGCGCGGCGTCGAGGAACAGCAGCAGACGATCTACGAGCAAGCCAAGAACCTGACGATGAGCGCCATCGAAGCCGGCGCCATTCCGGAAGTGCTGCAGTCGACCTCGATCGGGCTGCTGCGTGACCGTTATGCCGAACTGCTCGACAAGCGCACGCAGCTCGCAACCAATCTCGGCGCCAACCATCCCCAGCTCAGGGCCATCAATTCCCAGGTCGCCAACATGCAGCAGGCGATCGAGGCGGAGCTTGCCCGCGTGCGCCAGTCGATGCGGGTCAATTACGAGCGCGCCGCCGCCAACACCAAGGCGCTCACCGATCGGCTGCAGAATCTGACCAAGACCAGCTTCGACAGCAGCGCGGCGCAGATCAAGATGCGCCAGCTCGAAAGCGAAGCAGACGCCGTGCGCGCCATCTACAAGACCTTCCTCAGCCGGGCGGAAGAGCTTGCCCAGCAGCAATCGGTGAACATGAACAATTCGCGGGTGATCACCGCGGCCGTGCCGATGCCCAAGTCGTCGCTCAAGCTGAAGCTGATGATCCTGGTCGCGGCCGGCCTGTTCGGAACCGTGCTCGGCAGCGGGCTTGCGGTGCTCAGGGAGCTCCTCTCCGGCGCCCGCAAACCCGAACAGTCGGCACTCGAGCGGGCCGGTTTTCCCGTCATCTCCCGCATCGCCACGGGAGCGCCGGTGGTCGAAGAGCCGCCCTCGCGCCTGCGGTCGCTGTTCGCCTTCGGCCGCAAGCCCGCGCCCGCTGCCCCGGCTCCGCAGGGAGACGGCATATTGCAGGCAGCCCGCGTATTGCGCGACGCGACGGCCGGACAGCACCCGGCAACGATCCTGTTCATCTCGGCCGGACACGTCCAGCAGGCAAGCGGCATCGTCGCCGACATCGTTCATGCGCTGATCGACGCGGGCCTCGGGATTCTCTATGCACCGGGCGCCATCGCGGAGACCCGGACACGCCTGCGTTCGGGATCTTCGCCAAGCCTCGCGGCCGCCCTTGCCCGGGACGAGACGATCGCAGCGGCCCCGCTCTCCGATATCCTGAAATACGAGAATTTTCCGGCAGTGGCTCAGCCGTCGCGCCCGGGCCGGCCGACGCTCTCCCGCTACGTGGACAAGGCCCGCCAGTCGGACACCGACCTGATCGTCATCAATGCCTGCCACACGGCCGCCGCCGAACACCTGCCTCTGCTGATCCAGAGCGCCGATGCCATCGTCATCGTGGTCGAACCGGCAAGCGTCACGACCGCCGACATGGACGCAACGCTGGATGCGGTCGGCTACGCCCGCGATCTGGTCCTCGGCACAATTCTGGTCGAGACGCCGTGATGCAGGCGGTGGTGACCTCCGATTCAGGGGACACGCGGCCATGAAACCGAGCAGCGCCCATCCCGCGGCGGATATCGGCCCCGCTCCCGGTCATAGTGCCGTCGGCCGGGTTCCGGGCACCGCTTTCGATACCCTGCGCCGCCAGCTCGCCACCATCGCCGTGCTTGGTGGCCTGACCTTCAACGCCTTCCTCTGCCTTCTCAACACCAATGTGATGGGCATTCGGGAAAGCCACGTGATGCTGTTCGAGATGGCGCTCATCGGTTGCGCCTATCTCGCGGCGTTCAGCCGCCGCATCGACCTCTATCTCGTTTCGGCATTCTTCCTCAGCTACATGCTGCTGCTCTTCGCCCTGCGCGGCGAGATCGACCTCAAGGCCGTGCGCGACGTCCTGATCCCCATCGGCTTCTATTTCATGGGCACTCAGGTTCGCGACATCAGGCTCGCCGACCGCCTGGTGACCATCTCGATCGCCATCGTCCTCGTCTTCGGCCTGTTCGAATATTTCCTCACCGAGCTCTATCTCGATTTCTTCAACGTGCTCGGCTACTTCATCGCCCGCGGTTCGCTGACGCTCGAGGATACGTTCGGCGCCACCCGCGGCCTGTTCATCAGTGGCCTGCGACCGGAGCCGCGGACGCTCTTGTCCTTCCTCGGCCAGCACCGCGTATCCTCGGTCTTCCTCGAGCCCGTGTCTGCCGGCAATTTCGGCGCGATCGTCTTTGCCTGGGCCTTGTTTCGCACCGACATGCGCTACCGCTTTGTCGTCATGGCCGCAGCGATTGCGACGGTGGTGCTGGCAGACGCCCGTTTCGGCTTCTACACCTGCATTCTGATGACGCTCATGCTGCCCTTCTATCGGCTGGTGGCCAAGCCCGTCTGGATGGTTCTGCCCTTCCTGCTGCTGGCCCTGATCGCAGTATACGGACTGGCCACCGGCACCGATGGCGGCGCCAACGACATCGCCGGACGCTTCAAGGTGACCGCCGCGATCCTGACGCGCCTCGACCTTCCGGTCGTGCTCGGCATCGCCACCACCGACGAGTTCACCGCCGACTCCGGCCTCGCCTATACGCTGACCAAGTTCGGCCTGTTCGGCTTCGTCGCACTGTGGGCCGCGCTGGTCTTCGCTCCGTTCAAGGACGCGAAGGCCTGGTCCTTCCATTCCATGGTGCTGATCTATCTGCTGCTGCTGATGATCATCAGCAACTCGTTCTTCTCGATCAAGACGGCGGCACTGCTGTGGTTCGTGCTCGGCACGGCCCATTGGGTCGACTGGTCGAAGCACGGCGCACGACCGGCTGCTCCGATCGTCCCGGAACCGGAACGCGCGCGCCGTTCAGGGCCTCCCGAGCGCAGGGCATGAAGAGCCGGACGCCGAAAAATCCTTGAGCGCCGGCGCGAGCCCCTTGATCTGCGGCCGGTCGCCTTCCTCGGTCGGCTGTATGTTCAGCGCTTCGCTGGCCGGCCACCAGTCTCCCGCCACCCAATAGGCCCATCCCACCCAGAGTTCGCGATCCCCCTCGACCACGGCGACCATGTCGGCAAGGGCCGAAACGCAGGCGGTATCCTTCGGCACGCCGAATTCGCCGAGATAACCGCGCTTGCCATTGGCGCGCAGCCAGCGGGAAAAGGTTTCGATCGCCACGACGGCATCCTTGGCGCGGCTGCAATTCTCCTTGGTTCCGGAAAAGTCGTCGTCGAAATACTGGTGCACCTCATAGGCGAAATTGTCGACGGGATCGACGACGCCCAGCATCACTTGACCGTTCGGCGTGCCGTAGCTTCCGCCTTCCCAGCTGTGGGCGCCTGTCCAGGCCGTGCCCGGCACCAGAACGAGATTGTCGGCGCGTTCGCCGCGGATTCGCGCCAGCGCGGCATTGGCCGCATCGAGCCATTGCTCGGCCGGCATGTCATGCGGCTCGTTCATAAGGCCGAAGGTTACGTCCGGCTGATTGGCAAACTGGCGCGCGAGACGGCCCCAGAAATCGGCGAAATCGTCGCTGCTGACCGCGTCCGATCCGATCACCCCGTCGTGGTAACGCGCATAGTTGTGCGGATCGAGGACGACACGCAGCCCCGCCGCCCTCAGCTTCTCGACGCTTTCCTTCAGCCGGCCCAGTTCGCCGAGGTCGAGATCACCGCGCAATTGCGGCTGCAGCCGCTCCCACAGGAAGGGCAGCCGAACCGAGGTGAAGCCCTTCTTGGCGAAATACTCGATCGTCTGGTCGGATGGATAGACATAGTCCGTGCCGGCGACGCCCTCCGGCTTACCGAATTCGGCGCCCGACAGGTTGACGCCGCGAAAGCACGGCTCGGCGGCCTGTGCCGGACCTGCAAGCGTGCCGAGGATGGCGAGCATCGCGCCGATACGCCGTGAACGTGGGAAGGATGGCTCGAAGGGGCCGGAGGACTGAGACATGCGCGCCATGGTAACCTTTCGCGTTCGACGTCTCAGGTTAGTGACTGGACCGCCGCCCGGTCAACCGATCCGATCGCCGGGCATCCGCGGCGGCCACGACGGGGATACGCAGATGAAAGGCGCAACGGGAACGGAGTTTTCCCGGCCCGTCCCTAAGCTTGCTGCGAATGGGTGGGACGGACTCGTCGAGGCACACTGAGACGCCGATCTTTCCGGCGCGTCATGACTGCGATAAGACAACGACGTCTATCCCCCGGGACGAGGAAAAGGTTGAGATTATGACGAGCTATGTACTGACAGTATCCTGCAAATCCACCAGGGGCATCGTGGCTGCCATTTCCGGCTATCTGGCCGAACAGAGCTGCAACATTGTCGACAGTTCGCAGTTCGACGATCTCGACACCGGCAAGTTCTTCATGCGCGTCAGCTTCATCTCGGAGGGCGGCCTCAAGCTCGACGAACTGCTGGCGGGTTTCAAGCCGATCTCGGACAAGTTCGGCATGATCAGCGAAATCCACGACGCAGCGCACCGCGTGAAGGTGCTGCTAATGGTGTCGCGCTTCGGCCACTGCCTGAACGACTTGCTCTACCGCTGGAAGATCGGCGCCCTGCCGATCGAGATCGTCGGCGTCGTCTCGAACCACTTCGATTACCAGAAGGTGGTCGTGAACCACGACATTCCCTTCTACCACATCAAGGTGACCAAGGATAACAAGCCGCAGGCGGAAGCGCAGCTTCTCGACCTGGTCGAACAGACCGGCACCGAACTGATCGTGCTGGCGCGCTACATGCAGGTGCTCTCCGACAATCTGTGCAAGAAGATGTCCGGCAAGATCATCAACATCCACCACTCCTTCCTGCCGAGCTTCAAGGGCGCGAACCCCTACAAGCAGGCCTTCGAACGCGGCGTGAAGCTGATCGGCGCCACGGCGCACTACGTGACGGCCGACCTCGACGAAGGGCCGATCATCGAGCAGGACGTCGCCCGCATCACCCATGCCCAGAGCGCCGACGACTATGTCTCGATCGGCCGCGACGTGGAAAGCCAGGTGCTGGCGCGGGCGATCCACGCCCATATCCATCATCGCACCTTCATCAACGGCAACCGGACGGTCGTCTTCCCGGCGAGCCCCGGCTCCTACGCCTCCGAACGCATGGGCTGAACATGCCCGAAAGCGTCCGCCGGACCCGGCGGGCGCTTCGGTGCGCGGGATGGACGGCTGTCATACCTTTGATAAGGTCGGCAATATGATTCTCGAGGGAGAACGCCCATGCCCGACTCCGCCCTGCTCAAGCGCACAGAACTGCCCCGACCCAACGTGTCGGCAGAGCAGGCGGCTGGCATTCTCAGGGATTATTATGGTCTGGAGGGCGCGCTCAAAGAACTCGGCAGCCAGCAGGACCGGAACTTCCGCATCGACACCGGCGAGGCGTCCTACGTCCTGAAGATCTGCCGCGCCGAATACGCGACGATCGAACTGGCCGCCCAAAATGCCGCCATGCGGCACCTGGCAACGCTTGCAGACATGCCCCGCATCCCCGAGCCCATGCTGGCCGAGGGCGGCGAGGACATCCTGGTGCTGACCATCGACGACGAAGATTATCAAGTGCGGCTGCTCACCTATCTCGATGGCGAGCCGCTGACGCAACGCAAGTATCTGGCACCGCAGGTCGTTGCCGAACTGGGAGCGCTGACCGCCCGCATTGCACTCGGCCTCAAGGATTTTTCCCATCCGGGGCTCGACCGTGAACTGCAGTGGGACCTTCGCCGAGCCGGCCCTGTCGCGCTGCACCTGCTGAAGGCCGTGACCGACCATGCGCAGCGCGACCGGATCGCCAAGGCCATGGTGACGGCGGTCAAGCGCATCCAGCCGCTCGCCGGCAAGCTGCGGGTGCAGGCGATCCATCACGACATCACCGACGACAACGTGGTCGCCCGGCCCGATAGGGACGGCCGCCTGATGCCGGACGGCGTCATCGATTTTGGCGACGTCGTCACCGGCTGGCTGGTCGCCGACCTCGCCGTCACCTGCACCGCGCTGCTGCATCATTCCGATGGCGACCCGTTCTTCATCCTGCCGGCGGTTCGCGCCTTCCAGGAGCGGTTTCCCCTCAACGAAGCGGAGTTGAAGGCGCTCTGGCCGCTGATCGTGGCGCGCGCCGGCGTGCTCGTCGCCAGCACCGAACAGCAACTGGCGATCGATCCGGACAACGACTATGTGCAGGGCAACGCCTCCCACGAGCGGGAGATGTTCGAGATTGCGACCTCGGTTCCCCTAGCGCTGATGGAAACCGCGATCCTCGACGCGGTCGGCCATAGCGCCCCGGCCTTCGACACGGGCATGTTCGCCCGGCTTCTCCCCGAGATCGCACCCGAAACGGTGCGCCTGACCGACCTGTCGGTGACGAGCGAGACGCTAGCCGAGGACAACTGGTCCGACCCGCAGATCGACTGGAAGCTTCTCGCCCGCGCGGCCGCCGAGACCGGCGTCGCCTCGACACGCTACGGCGAATACCGGCTCTCCTACACCCGGACGCTGTCGGACCGCGCGCCGGCGACCTTCGCCCTGCATGTAGACGTCTGCCTGCCGGCCACGACCGCAGCCGCCGCGCCCTTTTCGGCGCGGATCGTCAAGGATGGACATCACCTCATTTTGTCGACGCCGGAGATCTCCCTGCATCTGGACGGCATCGATTGCCCGCTGGAAGACGGCGCGGAGATCGAGGCAGGCGCTCCGATCGGCACGATCGCCGGCGCGGCCGGCGCGGTCGGCGGCCTCAGGATCCAGCTCTGCCGCGATCCGGATCTTGTTCCGCCCCTCTTCGCCAGGCCGACCCATGCCACGGTCTGGGGCTGGCTCTGCCCCTCGCCCGCCGCGCTGATCGGCGCGGACCTCGATGCACCGGTGCTGGAGAGCGCCGCCCTGCTTGCCAAGCGGAAGAAGAGCTTCGCGCGGCCGCAGAAGAATTACTACGCCGACCCGCCGCAGATCGAACGCGGCTGGAAGGAACACATGTTCGACGTCACGGGCCGCTCCTACCTCGACATGGTCAACAACGTCTCCATCGTCGGCCATGGCCACCCGCGGTTGGCACGGGCAGCCGGGCGGCAATGGTCGCTGCTCAACACCAATTCCCGCTTCCACTACGCCGCCGTCGCGGAGTTTTCGGATCGCCTTGCGTCGCTCGCACCGGAAGGGCTCGACACGGTTTTCCTCGTCAACAGCGGCTCGGAAGCCGTCGACCTTGCCCTTCGCCTGGCCTGGGCAAAGAGCGGATCCCACAATATCGTCAGCCTGCTCGAGGCCTATCACGGCTGGACCGTGGCGAGCGATGCGGTCTCAACCTCCATCGCCGACAATCCGCGCGCGCTCGAAACCCGTCCCGCATGGGTTCATCCGGTCACCGCGCCCAATACCTATCGCGGTCCCTTCCGCGGCGCCGCATCGACCGCCGACTATGTGGCAAGCGTCACCAAGGCGCTGGACGCGATCGAGGAAGCGGGCGAAAAACTTGGCGGCTTCATCTGCGAAAGCGTCTACGGCAATGCCGGCGGCATTCCGCTGCCGCCCGGATATCTCGCCGAGGTCTACGGCATGATCCGCGCGCGCGGCGGTGTGTGCATCGCCGACGAGGTGCAGGTCGGTTACGGACGCCTCGGACATTTCTTCTGGGGGTTCGAAGAGCAGGGTGTGGTGCCGGACATCATCACCGTCGCCAAGGGCATGGGCAACGGGCAGCCGCTCGGCGCGGTCATCACCAGCCGGGAGATCGCCGACGCGCTGGAGAACGAAGGTTACTTCTTCTCCTCGGCCGGCGGCAGCCCGGTGAGTTGCGTGGTCGGCATGACGGTGCTCGACATCATGCGCGACGAGGGTCTGCAGGAGAATGCCCGGGAAACCGGCGACTATCTGAAATCCCGGCTCGAGGCCCTCGGCCAGCGCTTCCCGCTCGTCGGCGCGGTCCACGGCATGGGGCTTTATCTCGGCCTGGAGTTCGTCCGCGACCGCGAGACGCTGGAGCCGGCCACCGAGGAGACGGCGGCAATCTGCGACCGGCTGCTTGATCTCGGCGTCATCATGCAACCGACAGGCGATCATCTTAACGTTTTGAAAATAAAGCCGCCGCTGTGCCTGTCCCGGGATGGCGCCGACTTCTTTGCCGCAATGCTGGAAAAGGTGCTTTCCGACGGCTGGTGAGCCTGGGCGGCATCGCCGGTCAGGTCCTTAATTCAATATAACGGCGGTCGTTCAACTTTTCGGATGTTGTAAACGCTTCACAAATGGCAAACCGAAGCTCCGCAGAAGTCGCCTTCACAGCCGTTCCGGGGAGTGTCTATCTTCCTGCCAGACAGCATCCTGGTTGAAGGAAACGAAATGCCGAGCCTGCCCGATACGATCTCCACCCCTTGGATAATGTGGGGCATCGCGCTTTTCCTTCTGAAGCACCTCGCCGCCGATTTCGTCCTGCAGACGCGATGGATCGCCGTCGGCAAGCAGCACCGCAAGGCCTGGCTCCTGCCGCTGACCCTGCATGCCGGACTGCACGGGGCGATGACGGGCCTGATCTTCTCCGTCGTCGCGCCGTCTCTGGCCTGGATCGGCCTCGTCGACTTCCTCGTACATTTCGCCATCGACCGGGCAAAGGCGGTTCTCCAGTCCCGGCTCGGCCTCGACGCCGCCAAGACCGGCTTCTGGTGGTTGCTCGGTACCGACCAGACGCTCCACCACCTGACCCATCTCGGTTTTGCCACCGTTCTGGCCGCGAGCCGAACACTCTGACGGACGCCGTCAGCCGGCTTCGCCGGACCCGGACCGCTCCTGCACCGCTTCCTCGAGGATCCATTTGCGAAACGCCACCAGCGGCGGATAGGCGGCCCGCTCACGGGTGAAGGCCAGATAATAGTGCCCCTCGCTCTTGACCTCCCGATCGATCGCCGGGACCAGATCGCCACGCGCCAGCTCCTCGCGGAACAGGAAGATCGGCAGAAGGGCGACGCCGAGCCCACCAATGGCCGCCTGAGAGGCTGCGGCGAACTGGTCGAACAGCATGCCGTGAATGGATTCGAACGCCACGCCATTGGCGGACAGCCACTTTTCCCAGGCATCCGGCCGGGTGGTCAGATGCAGCAGCGGCACACCGAGGATGTCGGCGGGCTTTTCGAGCCCGTGCGCCGCCTTGAAGGCCGGGCTGCAGGCGGGAACGGTCGTCTCGCCCATCAGCAGGGCGAGCTCGGCGCCGGGCCACACCGGTTCGCCGAAATGGATCGCCGCATCGATCGAGTCCAGCCGGAAATCGAAGGGCGACAGGCGGGTGATGAGGTTGATGGTAATGCCCGGATTGGCTGCGAGGAAATGGGCAAGCCGCGGCGCCAGCCACCGTGCCCCGAACGTCGGAAGAACGGCAAGGTTCAGCGTGCCGCCATGCGGATTGGCCCGCAGGTTGAGCGAGGCGCTGGAAATGCGCCTCAGTGCCTCGCGGATTTCCCGAGCGTAGCCGTCACCGGCGACGGTCAGGCGAATGGTTTGGCGTTCGCGCAGGAAGAGTTCGACGCCCAACTGGTCCTCCAGCGCCTTGATCTGGCGGCTGACCGCACTCTGCGTCAGGTCCAGTTCGCGCGCCGCAGCCGTGATGCTGCCGGTGCGCGCCGCGGCCTCGAAAGCCGCGAGCAGGGATAGCGATGGAAGGAAGCGCCGGGCCGGGAGCATGTTATACCTCGACGGAATGAACTCTTGAGAAATTATCGTTGGAACGGGTTAGATTCGTCTTCTAGATTTCGCAAGACTTTACGTTTCGGAATGATGCGAGCGAAGGGCGCCTTTGGCGCTGCCGTAGCGCAAGAGCCAGCCGCGACCGCCCGTCACCGCAAACGACACGTCTTTTCGGCCGTCTCCCGCGACCACCCTGAAGGAAAGCCCTATGCTGAACGATCCCCGCTCCCACGGCCTGTGGGAAAAGACTGCCCCGGCCGCACCCGTGACGCCGCCGCTTTCGGGCCCGGTCGAGGCCGACGTCGTCATCGTCGGCGGCGGCTATACCGGCATTTCCGCGGCGCTGCACCTGGCCGAGGCCGGAACGAAGGTGGTCTTGCTCGAAGCGACCGAGATCGGTTTCGGCGGGGCCGGACGCAATGTCGGCCTGATCAACGGCGGCATGTGGGTCATGCCGTCCGAAATTCCCGGGGTTCTCGGTCCGGTCTATGGCGAACGCGTCCTCGACCTGCTCGGCAATGCGCCGCTCCTGGTGCGGGCACTGATCGAAAAGCATGAGATCGCCTGCGAACTGGAAAAGAACGGCACGCTGCACTGCGCCGTCGGCGAAGCCGGCCTTCAGGAAATCAAGGAACGTTGCAGCCAGTGGGCAGCGCGGGGCGCGGATGTCCGCATCCTGTCGGCCGAGGACACGGCGAAGCGGATCGGCACGACGGCCTATGCCGGGTCGCTTCTCGACATGCGCGCCGGAACGCTCCAGCCGCTGGCCTATGTTCGGGGGCTCGCCAAGGCAGCGATCGCTGCCGGCGCGAAGATCCATACTGGCAGCGCCGCCGTCTCGACGGAACGCAATGGCAGCCGCTGGGTGGTGAAGACGGCAAACGGTTCGGTGTCGGCCGACTGGATCATCGTCGCCTCCGAATTCTATTCGACGGGCCCGTGGGAAGCCGTTCGCAACGAACAGGTGCTGCTGCCCTATTTCAACTTCGCCACCAGGCCGCTGTCCGCCGACCAGCTGAAGAAGATCCTGCCGGGCCGCGAGGGCTGCTGGGACACCAAGGAAGTGCTCTCCTCCTTCCGCATGGACAAGGCCGGCCGCCTCGTCTTCGGCAGCTGCGGCGCCCTGCGCAATACCGGCCTTGCCGTCCACCGCTCATGGGCCAAGCGGGCGCTCAGAAAGCTCTTCCCGGATCTCGCCAATGTCGAGTTCGAAACCGAATGGTATGGCCGCATCGGCATGACCGACGATGCCATTCCGCGGTTCCACAAGTTCGCGCCGAAAGTCGTAGGCTTTTCCGGCTATAACGGCCGCGGCATTGCGCCGGGGACGGTTTTCGGTAAGACACTGGCTCGCCATATCCTCGGCGAACTCTCGGAGGCGGATCTGCCGCTGCCGGTCAGAGACGTCGTCGAAGCCCCGCTTCGCAACCTGAAGGGCGCCTACTACGAGGCCGGCGCCCAGATCGCCCATTTCGCCGGGGCGCGCTTCTGAAGAAGACGCACCTCGAAGACAACCGATAACGGACAATCCGAAATCACTGGAAGGAACACCATGACCCTTGCCAACCTGAACTTCACGGCCGAAGTGGCCGCCATCATGGGCCGCCTCGGCGTGCCCGCCGCCAGCCTCGCCGGCGGCACGCTCTCCGTCCGCTCGCCGATCAACGGCGAGAAGATCGCCGCCGTTGCCGAGATCAATGCCGCCGACACCAAGACTGCCATCGGCGCCGCCCATCAGGCCTTTCTCGAATGGCGTCTCGTCCCGGCGCCCAAGCGTGGCGAACTGATCCGCCTGCTCGGCGAGGAACTGCGTGCCGCCAAGGCCGATCTCGGTCGTCTGGTCTCCATCGAAGTCGGCAAGATCACCTCGGAAGGTCTCGGCGAAGTCCAGGAAATGATCGACATCTGCGATTTCGCCGTCGGCCTGTCGCGTCAGCTCTACGGCCTGACGATCGCCACCGAGCGTTCCGAGCACCGCATGATGGAAACCTGGCATCCGCTCGGTGTCACCGGCATCATCTCGGCCTTCAACTTCCCGGTCGCCGTCTGGGCATGGAATTCGGCGCTGGCGCTGGTCTGCGGCAACTCGACGATCTGGAAGCCGTCGGAAAAGACCCCGCTCACCGCCATCGCCACCCAGGCGATCTTCGAAAAGGCCGTCAGCCGTTACGTCGCCGATGGCGGCAAGGCGCCTGCCAACTTGTCGACCCTGCTGATCGGTGGCCGCGACATCGGCGAAGTGCTCGTCGACCATCCGAAGGTTCCGCTGATCTCGGCAACCGGCTCGACCGCCATGGGCCGCACCGTCGGCCCGCGCGTCGCCACCCGTTTCGGCCGCTCGATCCTCGAGCTCGGCGGCAACAATGCGGCGATCGTCGGCCCGACTGCCGACCTCGACCTGACGCTGCGCGGCGTCGCCTTCGCAGCCATGGGTACCGCCGGACAGCGCTGCACCTCGCTGCGTCGCCTCTTCGTCCATGAAAGCGTCTACGACACGCTCGTGCCGCGCCTGATCAAGGCCTACGGTTCCGTCACCATCGGCAACCCGCTGGAAGCCGGCAACCTGATCGGCCCGCTGATCGACAAGGGTGCCTTCGACCGCATGCAGCATGCACTCGATGCCGCCAAGGCGGCCGGCGGCAAGGTTGCCGGTGGCGAACGGGTGAACGCAGGCGATGCTGCGGAAGCCTTCTACGTTCGTCCGGCGCTCGTCGAAATGCCGGCCCAGACCGGCCCGGTCGTCGAGGAAACCTTCGCGCCGATCCTCTACGTCATGAAGTACAAGGAGTTCGACGAAGCGCTCGCGCTGAACAACGACGTTCCCCAGGGCCTCTCGTCGTCGATCTTCACCAACGACCTGCGCGAGGCGGAAGCCTTCGTGTCGGACCGCGGCTCGGATTGCGGCATCGCCAACGTGAACATCGGCCCGTCCGGTGCTGAAATCGGCGGCGCCTTCGGTGGCGAAAAGGAAACCGGCGGCGGTCGCGAATCCGGCTCCGACTCCTGGAAGGCCTATATGCGCCGCGCCACCAACACGATCAACTACGGCAAGACCCTGCCGCTCGCCCAGGGCGTCAAGTTCGACGTGGGCTGATCGGCGATCCTGCCACAGGATTGAAGGCCACGCGGTTCGAAGGGACCGCGTGGCCTTTCCTTTTTGAATTTTCCGTGACATTTCAAGCGCCTCAGACCAAGGTTTGACCGGCCGCACTGGCCTTCGCTTTTGGAATCGGCCAAGGTGCCCGCTGTGATCTGGCGGCATTTCGGGGCGAGCGAATGGATATTCACGATCAGTCGGCGGCGATCGCCTTTCTGAGCGCCCCGGAAACCTACGACGAGACGGGCTCGGTAAAGATCATCGAAACCCACATCTCGCTGGTCTTCCTGATCGATGGCCGCGCCTACAAGCTGAAGCGCGCGGTCAAGCTGCCCTATGTCGACTTCTCGACCTATGACCTGCGCCTGCACTACTGCCGTCGCGAGGTCGAGCTCAACAGCCGCGCCACGCCGGACCTCTATCTCGGCATCCGCCGCATCACCCGCGAAGCGGACGGGCGACTGGCCTTCGATGGCGAAGGTGAAGCTCTGGACGTGGTCGTCGAGATGAACCGTTTCGCCCAGCACGACCTGTTCGACCGCATGGCGACGGAAGGCAGGTTGAATGCGCCCCTGATGCGGGAAACCGCGGCGATGATCGCCGCCGTCCATGCCGCAGCCCCGGTTGTTCACGCCGGCAGCGGCTCGGCCAACATGGCCGGCGTGCTCGACATCAACGAGGCGGGCTTTGCCACCAGCCATGTTTTCGCAACGGATTCCGTCAGGCGTCTCACCGATGCCTTCCGGCGCTCCTGGGCAGACCACGTCGCCCTGATGGATCGTCGGGAAACCGAGGGCAAGGTTCGGCTCTGCCACGGCGACCTGCACCTGAGAAACCTCTACATGAGCCCGGCCGGGCCGCGCATGTTCGACTGCATCGACTTCAACGACCAGATCGCCACGGTCGACGTGCTCTATGATCTCGCCTTCCTGTTGATGGATCTCTGGCAGCGCGGTTTCGCCGATTTCACCAATATCGTCGTCAACCGCTATCTCGACATAAGCCGCGACGACGACGGCTTTGTCCTTCTGCCCTTCTTCATGGCGGTCCGGGCGGCCGTGCGCGCCCACGTCACCGGCACGCAGATCGAGGAAGGCGTCGATGCGGAGGGTCCTTTGGCCCAGAGCGCCAGGGCCTATTTCGATTTCGCCGCATCGCTGCTGGTTTCAGGCGCGCCACGGCTCGTGGCCATCGGCGGATTGAGCGGTTCCGGCAAGTCGACACTCGCCGAGGCGCTCGCGCCGCGACTGGCCGGCCCGCCGGGAGCCCGCATCCTCGAAAGCGACCGCATCCGCAAGGCGATGTTCGGCGCGGATCCCGATGAGCGGCTGCCACTCGATGCCTATCGTTCTGAGGTCTCCCGCAAGGTTTATCAGGAACTCGTCGAGCTAGCGCGCCTCATCCTCTCCGGGGGGGGAGCCGTGCTCGTCGACGCCGTCTTCGACCGCCCGGAAGATCGCGACGCCATCCAGTCGCTCGCGGAAAAACTCGGCGTACCCTTCACCGGCATCTGGCTGGACGCAGATCCTTCAGTGCTGATGGCACGTGTTCAATCAAGACCGCAGGGCGCGTCCGACGCGACCGTCGACGTGCTGCAAGCGCAGCTGGCGAAGGATCTGGGGCCGATGCGCTGGAACCGCGTCGATAGCGCCAGCCCGGTCGAAACCGTGCTGGCGGCAATCGAATCCCACCTCAACTAGACGCTAGCGAATATTGAACCGCACCGGCGCGGTGATCGTCTTGCTGACGCCCGGCGGCGGGGCGGGAACGGGCGATGCCCGGCGCACCATCTCGAGTACCGCCTGATCAAGGCTCGAATGGCCGGACGAGCGCGACAGCGACACCGAGAGCACATTGCCACCGTCGTCGATGCGGAAGCGCACATAGACGGTGCCTTCTTCGCGATTGCTGCGCGCTTCGGACGGATAACGCTTGCGGCGCTCCAGATGCGACATCAAACGCGACTGCCACTTGGCAGGGCTGACATTGCGCCCGCCGCCGGTGCTGGTCGCCTTCGCCGCCGTGCGATCGGCCTGGGCAGTCTCGACCTTCGCCTTTCGCGCGGCTTCGGATGCCGGCGGAGGCGGGGCCTTGGGCTTCTCCACCTTCTTTTTCTCCGGCGCTTTCTTCTGCTTTTCCTCGACCGGCTTCGGCGGTGGCGGTCGCATCACGGGGATCGGAACGGCCACATTCTCCAGCTGCGCCATCACCATCTGTTCGATCGGATCGATCTCCTCGACCGGCTCCGGCAAGGGCTCGGGAGGAAGCGGCGGCGGCTCGACCACGGGCTCCGGCACCTGTTCCACCACCTCCTCGACCGGTGGCTCGGGAACGGGTTGCGGCATGGGTTCATCAGGTGGCGGTTCCTCGACCAGCTCCGGAACCGGCTCGTGCGAGGCCGTCTTGATCTCTTCGGCATCGACCTGGTCGGGGACGATCTGCTCCTCCTCCGTCACCTCGGCAACCGGTTCGGGCGCAAGTTCGATCATGATTGCGGCCGGGGGAGCCGCGTCCTCGACCACCATCTCCGGTTCCCGCAGCAGCAGCAGAGCGACCGCCCCGGCATGAACGGCCGCGACGCAGAGAGCCGCCGACGTCCAGAGCATGAGCTCGCCGAACGCCCGGCCCGGGGAGCGCTGCAGCGGGTCCCGGCTCACGGTCGCCCCCCAGTTTCGGTAGCCAGCGGTTCGTCGGAGAGTTGCGCCGAAGGCAGGGTCTCGAGCCCCACCAGCGCGATCTTCAGATAGCCGGCATCCCGCAACAGGTTCATCACCTCCATGAAGGCGCCATAGTCCACCGCCTTGTCGGCGCGCAGGAAAATCCGGGCCTCCTTGTTACCCTCGGTCAGCCGATCGAGATCCCGACCGAGCTTCTCGCGGGCCGCGGTCTCGTTGCCGAGCGAGAGGCTCATATCCTCCTTGAGGGTGACATAGACCGGTTCGTCCGGACGCTCCGCCGGCTTTGCCGTCGAAGCCGGCAGGTCGACGCTGACATCGACGGTCGCGAGCGGTGCCGCCACCATGAAGATGATCAGCAGCACCAGCATGACGTCGATGAAGGGCGTGACGTTGATCTCGTGGTTTTCCGCGAGATCGTCGCCGGAATGGTTTTCCCGTATGCCGCCGGCCATGTCCGTTACTCCGCAGCGAGCGGCATCGGAGCCGACGGAACGCCATTGGGCACCTTGCGATAGTCGAGGTCGCGGCTGACCAGCCGCTCGATCCCCGCGGCCGCATCGCCCAGCAATTGCCGGTAGCCGGTGACCGAGCGGGCAAACACGTTGTAGATGATGACCGCCGGGATCGCGGCCACCAGGCCGATGGCGGTCGCCAGCAGTGCTTCGGCGATGCCGGGCGCGACGACCGCAAGATTGGTCGTCTGCGATTCCGAAATGCCGATGAAGGCGTTCATGATGCCCCAGACCGTGCCGAACAGGCCGACAAAGGGCGCGGTCGAGCCGATCGTCGCGAGCACGCCGGTTCCCTTGGCAATCTGGCGGCCGGCGCGCACCTCGATGCGGGCGAGCGCCGAGGCGACGCGTTCCTTCACCCCGTCACCGCCGACATGGTCGATCGCGGCATCCGACAGCCGGATTTCCGCGTCGGCGCTGCGCAGCATCGATACGACGATGCCGCTGCTGCGCCCCATGCGGCCGAGCGCGGCTTCCAGCGTATGCGCTTCCGTAATCGCCTTCAGCCCCCGCGTCGCACGGATCCGCGCGCCGGCGAGCTGCAGAGTCTTGGCAAGCCAGACCGTCCAGGTGACGAGCGAGGCAAAGGCAAGCGACAGCATGACCGCCTTGACCACCCAGTCGGCGGCCATGAACATGCCCAGCGGCGAGAGGTTGTGCGGCAAGTCTGCCCGTGTGTTCTCTTCCTCTTCCGGCAGTCCAACGGCAGTTTGGGTGGCGACGGGAATGGGGGCTGGTGCCACGCTCACGGCCGGTGCCCCGGGGGCGGGCGCTTCAGGGACGGCGGTCGACCCCGCACTTGGCGGGGCGGTGGTCGGCGCGGCATCCTGGGCGAATGCGGCACCCGATGCGAGCATGAGATGGACCGCGAGGACGAGGCCTGCGGTGGAAGGTCCCGAATGACGATGAAACATTGGGAGTTCCTTTTCTGACAGGGCAGTGAAGACATGGTACGCAAGCCGCGGCCCGAAGATCAGCGCCATGCGTCGAATGCTTTCTCGTTATTAAACTTGAGTTAGATTGACAAGTAATATGCAGGACGGACGACTGAAAAAGTTGATCACCGTCCACCAGAATTCGTCGGCCGCCGAAATCCGCCGCCTATGACTCAAGGAGGAAGCCATGCGACGACGCAGCGGCTCGAAGGGCGGATCAAAGGAGGAGAGCTGTTGGGGCGCGGCAGGTTCCGCTGCAATCAGAGGCTCTTTGATTATTGTCAAAGCACCGTGATCCTGAGGTGGTTATTCTCCACAACATTGCAGCCGACGGCCTCGGTCCGCCATCAAGAACACGATACGGGAGGGTTTCCATGTCCACAGTGCAGCAGTCCATCGCATGGTTCGAAACACTGGGGCGTCACGACGTCCCGCGCGTCGGCGGCAAGAACGCCTCGCTGGGTGAAATGGTGCAAACCCTGGCTGCCGGCGGCATTCGCGTGCCGCCCGGTTTCGCCACAACGGCAGACGCCTACTGGAGCTATGTCACGGCCAATGCGCTCCAGGAGCGCATGACCTCCTTCCTCGCGCAATGGGAAGCCGGAAAGGCCACGCTCTCCGAGACCGGCGAGGCCATCCGCAACATCTTCCTCAAGGGCGACTGGCCCGCAGACCTCGAAGCCGCAATCCGTGCGGCTTACCGCGAATTGTCGAAGCGGGCCGGCGTGGACGAAGTCGAGGTCGCGGTGCGATCCAGCGCCACGGCAGAAGACCTTCCCGATGCCAGCTTTGCCGGCCAGCAGGAAACCTTCCTCAACATCAAGGGCGAAACGGCCCTGATCGATGCCTGCCGCCGCTGCTATGCCTCGCTCTTCACCGATCGCGCCATCAGCTACCGCAAGACCAAGGGTTTCGACCACATGAAGGTGGCGCTGTCGATCGGCGTGCAACAGATGGTGCGCTCCGACATCGGCGGTTCGGGCGTGATGTTTTCGATCGATACCGAGACCGGGTTCGACAAGGTGGTGCTGATCAACGCCGCCTGGGGGCTTGGTGAAAACGTCGTTCAGGGCACCGTGGACCCGGACGAATACCAGGTCTTCAAGCCGCTGCTCGACGACAAGGCGCTATCGCCGATCATCGAGAAGAAGAAGGGCGCCAAGGACATCAAGATGATCTATGCGGTCGGCGACAAGCCGACCCGCAACGTGCCCACCTCCAAAGCCGAGCGCGCGGCCTGGGTGCTGAGCGACCCGGAAATCGTCGAGCTCGCCCGCTGGGCGGCGACCATCGAAAAGCATTACGGCTGCCCGATGGACATGGAATGGGCACGCGACGGCAATAGCGGCGACATGTATATCGTCCAGGCCCGGCCGGAAACAGTCCAGGCACGGCGTGACGTCGGCATCTTCAAGTCCTATACGATCCACAACAAGGGCAAGCTCCTGACCAAGGGCCTGTCCATCGGCGATGCGATCGCCAGCGGTCAGGTCTGCCTGATCGAGACGGCAAAGGACATCGACAAGTTCGTCGAGGGCTCGATCCTCGTCACCCAGACTACGGACCCTGACTGGGTGCCCATCATGAAGCGCGCCGCAGCCATCGTCACCGACCACGGCGGCCGCACCTCGCACGCCGCCATCGTCAGCCGCGAACTCGGCTTGCCCGCCGTCGTCGGCACCGGCAATGCCACGGAGATCCTGCATACCGGCCAGGACGTGACCATCTCCTGCGCCGAGGGCGACGAAGGCTTCATCTATCAGGATATCGGCGATTTTTCGGTTGAGGAACTCGACGTCACCGACCTGCCGGAAACGAAGACCAAGGTGATGCTCAACCTCGCCAATCCGGGTTCGGCCTTCCGCTGGTGGCGCCTGCCAGCCGACGGCATCGGCCTCGCCCGCATGGAGTTCGTCGTCTCCAATGCCATCCGCGTCCATCCCATGGCGCTCGTCCACTTCGACCGGTTGAAGGACGAGAAGGCGAAGGCCGAGATCGCCGCGCTGACCGCCGGCTACGACAACAAGCCGGATTATTTCGTCGACAAGCTGGCCCTTGGTCTGGGACGTCTTGCTGCCGCCGTCTACCCGAAGCCGGTGATCGTTCGCATGAGCGACTTCAAGACCAATGAATATGCCGGTCTCATCGGCGGCGCGGAATTCGAGCCGGCGGAAGAGAACCCGATGATCGGCTTCCGTGGCGCGTCGCGCTATTATTCGCCCCGCTACCGCAACGGCTTCGCGCTCGAATGCCGGGCCATCAAGCGCCTGCGCGACGAGATGGGCTTTACCAATGTGGTCGTCATGATCCCCTTCTGCCGCTCGGTCGGCGAAGCCGACAAGGTGCTCGGCGTCATGGCGGAGAACGGCCTGAAGCGCGGCGAGAACGGCCTCCAGGTCTATGTCATGTGCGAGATCCCCTCGAACGTCATTCTGGCGGCCAAGTTTGCCGACCGCTTCGACGGCTTCTCGATCGGATCGAACGACCTCACGCAGCTCACCCTCGGCGTCGACCGCGATTCCGGCGAACTGGCCGACCTGTTCGATGAACAGGACGAGGCGGTCAAATGGATGATCGAGAAGGTGATTTCCGAAGCCAACAAGGCGGGAGCCAAGATCGGTCTATGCGGCCAGGCGCCGAGCGACCATCCGGAATTCGCCGAGTTCCTGGTCGAATGCGGCATCGACTCGATGTCGGTCAGTCCGGACAGTTTCATCGCAGTGAAGCAGATCGTCGCCCAAGCCGAAAAGGCCAAGGCCGGCCGCGACTGACAGCCGGCGACAAGCAGAAGCGGTGCGGGCGAAATCTCCCGCACCGATTGATCGGTGTCAAAACATGCCGGTCATATCGTTGTATCGTGATATCGTTCAGATGCCCGCAAAGCGCGCATATTGGCGACCGCGGGTACCTACGCAGAACAAAGTAGCCTTTTCCAAATGCCATTCGGCAATCGGACCCTTGTGTCCGTCATAATCGGGAGGATGCCATGCGTAACTTGAAATCCATTTTGACTGCCACCGTCGTTTCCCTCTTCATGCTTCCTGCGGCCGGCCATGCCGGCGGCACCGTGGAAGTTCTTCACTGGTGGACCTCGGGCGGAGAGGCGAAAGCCGTCGGAACGCTCAAGGAAGCCTTTGAGAAGCAGGGCGGCAAGTGGGAAGATTCGCCGATCGCCGGCGGCGGCGGCGATGCCGCGATGACCGCTCTTCGCGCCCGCGTAATGGCCGGTAACCCGCCCGCCGCCGTGCAGCTGAAGGGTCCCGGCATCCAGGAATGGGCCGATCAGGGCAGCCTCGCCGATGTCGAGGATGTGGCCAAGGCAGAGAAGTGGGACGACGTCCTGCCACCGACCTTGGCCGAAATCATGAAATACAAGGGCAAGTACGTCGCGGCTCCGGTCAATGTTCACCGTATCGACTGGATGTGGATCAATCCTACCGTGCTCGCCAAGGTCGGCGCCGAAGTGCCCAAGACCTGGGACGAATTCAACGCCGTGGCGGACAAGCTGAAAGCCGCCGGCATCACCCCGCTTGCCCATGGCGGCCAGCCCTGGCAGGACGCGACGGTCTTCGAAACGATCGTGCTCAGCATGGGCGCCGACTTCTATCGCAAGGCCCTGATCGAGCTCGACCAGGAAGCGCTGACCGGCGACACCATGGTCAAGGTCTTCGACCAGTTGCGCAAGCTGCGCGGCTATGTCGATCCGGGCTTTTCCGGCCGTGACTGGAACCTTGCGACCGCCATGGTGATGAACGGCGAAGCCGGCTTCCAGATCATGGGCGACTGGGCCAAGGGCGAATTCCTCGCCGCCGGCAAGGTGCCCGGCAAGGACTTCATCTGCGCACCGACCCCGGGCAACGGCTACAGCTTCAACACGGACAGCTTCGCCTTCTTCAAGGTCTCGGGCGAAGACCGTATCGAAGGCCAGAAGGTGCTCGCCAGCCTGATCATGTCGCCTGAGTTCCAGGAAACCTTCAACCTGGCCAAGGGCTCCATTCCCGCCCGGACCGACATCAAGCTGGACAAGTTCGACAGCTGCGCCCTCAAGTCCTACGAGGACATGACGGCGGCCGTGAAGAACAATACCTTCGTTCCTTCCATGGCCCATGAAATGGCGGTTCCGCGCACCGTGCGCGGCGAATTCCTCGACGTCGTCACCAACTTCTTCAATTCGGAAATGAGTTCGGCCGACGCGGCCAAGGCCATGGGCGAAGCGGTCAAGCGCGCCCAGTAAGGTTTGCCTTCCATCGATGACCACCGGGGTCCGGCCGAGCCGGCCCCCGGTGGTTCCCTATAATGCGGCGCAGAACCGCAAAGGGAATGAGGACCACGCGGGGAGGATCTTGCCCATGACTGCCAGAAGCCGACGGATCGCCTTCGATCGCTTTTTCGAGCGATGGTTGCCGCAGATCGTCGTGTCGCCGATGTTTGCCGCGAGCCTGGTGTTCGTCTACGGCTTCATCGCCTGGACGGTCTACATCTCCTTCACCAAATCCGGCGTCATGCCGAACTACACGCTGGTCGGCCTCGCCCAGTACGAGCGGCTGTGGACCACGCCACGCTGGTTCGTGGCAATCGAGAACCTGTTCATCTTCACCGGCCTGTTCATGGTCTGCTGCATGGTGATCGGCCTGTTCCTGGCGATCCTGCTCGACCAGCGAATTCGTGCCGAAGGCATGATCCGCACAATCTATCTCTACCCCATGGCGCTGTCGTTCATCGTCACCGGCACCGCCTGGAAATGGATCCTCAACCCGACGCTCGGCATCGAGAAGATCATCCAGGGCTGGGGCTTTCCCGATTTCAATTTCGACTGGCTGGTCGATCCCAACATGGCGATCTACACCGTCGTGATTGCCGGCGTCTGGCAATCCTCCGGCTATGTCATGGCGCTGTTTCTCGCCGGCTTGCGGTCGGTCGACGACGAGATCATCAAGGCGGCGGCGATCGACGGTGCCGGCCCGTTCCGAACCTACTGGAGCATCATCCTGCCAATCGTTCGGCCGGTCTTCTTCTCCGCCTTCGTCGTGCTTTCGCATCTGGCGATCAAGAGCTTCGACCTCGTCATGGCGCTCACCGGCGGCGGGCCGGGCTACGCGACCGACATGCCGGCGACCTTCATGTATTCCTTCGCCTTCCAGCGCAGCGAACTCGGCACGGCGGCGGCAAGTGCCGTGATGATGCTGGTCACCGTCACGGCGATCTTCATTCCCTATCTCTATTCGGAACTGAGGAGGCCGGCGAAATGAGCGGAGCCGCCATCTCCGGAATTGTCCGGCCCCGGGGCCTGAAGAACACGCTGCTGCGCCTGCTGCTCTTCGCCATCCTCGGGCTCTTCTGCCTCTACTATCTCATGCCGCTCTTCGTCATGATCTCGACCTCGTTGAAGTCGCTTGAGGAGATCCACACCTCGTCGCTGATCAGCCTGCCGAAGGAAGTCACCTTCGCCGCCTGGCAGAAGGCTTGGAGCGCGGCCTGCGTCGGCGTGCGCTGCACGGGCCTGCAGCCCTATTTCATGAACTCCATCCTGATGGTCGTCCCGGCGGTCGCCATCTCCACCCTGCTCGGCGCGCTCAACGGCTACGCGCTGACCAAGTGGAAGTTTCCCGGTGCCGACATCATCTTCGCGCTGATGCTGTTCGGCTCGTTCATTCCCTTCCAGGTCGTGCTTCTGCCCATGGCCCGCATGCTCGGCTATTTCGGCCTGGCCGGCAGCGTCTACGGCCTGATCCTGGTCCACACCGTCTACGGTCTCGCCTTTACCACGCTGTTCTTCCGCAATTTCTTCGTCGGCGTATCGGACGGCATCGTCCATGCGGCCAAGATCGACGGCGCAGGTTTCTTCCGCATCTTCTTCACCCTGCTTCTGCCCATGTCGCTGCCGACCATCGTCGTCGCCATCATCTGGCAGTTCACGCAGATCTGGAACGACTTCCTGTTCGGCGTCGCCTTTACCGTCGGCGACAGCAATCCGGTAACGGTGGCGCTCAACAATATCGTCGCGTCGAGCACCGGCGTGAAGGAATACAATGTCGACATGGCCGCAGCGATCATCGCCGCGCTACCGACCCTGCTCGTCTACATCGTTGCGGGAAAATACTTCGTGCGCGGTCTGGCCGCAGGTGCCGTGAAAGGGTAACGAGATGGCAAAAGTGGAACTGCGGGACGTCTGGAAGAAGTTCGGCACGGCCGAGATCATCAAGGGCGTCAGCATCGACCTTGATGACGGCGAGTTCGTCGTGCTTGTCGGGCCTTCGGGTTGCGGCAAGTCCACGCTTCTCAACCTGATCGCCGGGCTCGAGACCCTGACCAGCGGCGAGATCAGGATCGGCGACACGCTGGTCAACGACGTGCCGCCCAAGGACCGCAACATCGCCATGGTGTTCCAGTCCTACGCCCTCTATCCGACGAAGACCGTGCAGGAGAACATCACCTTCGGCATGCAGACCCGCGGCGTCGATCGCGCCGTCCAGGACAAGGCGCTCGCCGACGTCTCCCAACTCCTGCATATCGAGCAGTTGCTGGACCGCAAACCCGGGCAGCTGTCCGGTGGCCAGCGCCAGCGTGTCGCCATGGGCCGCGCGCTGGTGCGCAATCCGGACGTCTTCCTGTTCGACGAACCGCTCTCCAATCTCGACGCCAAGTTGCGCATCGAGATGCGCACCGAAGTGAAGAAGCTGCATCTGCGCCTCGGCAAGACGATCGTCTACGTCACCCACGACCAGATCGAGGCGATGACGCTCGCCTCGCGCATTGCCGTGATGGACAACGGCCATGTCCGCCAGTTCGGCACGCCGGAGGAGATTTACGAAAACCCCATCGACCTGTTTGTCGCCGGCTTCATGGGCTCGCCGTCGATGAACATCGTCAAGGGAAAGGTCGTCAAGGACGACGGCTACGGGATTGCCGTGACCGACGAGGAAGGCACGATCCGCTTTCCCCTCGGCCCCGAGCAGGCCGGCAAGGTCGAGGGGCTTGAAGGTGAGGAAATCTATCTCGGCCTTCGCCCCGAGACCATCACCCATGTCGGCGCGCACGGCGCACCGCAGCCCGACCTGTTCGTCTTCGAGCGCGCGGTCGATGTGGTCGAGCCGACCGGACCGGACACCATGCTGGTCTTCACGCTGGGCGGCATGGAAGCCATCGCCCGGGTGCGGCCCGAAGAGCGCGTCAAGCCGGGCGAGACGTTCCGCTTCGAGGTCAATATGGGCAAGGCCAAGCTGTTCGACGGCAAGACCGGCATGCGGCTCTAAGCGGTCGGGCGATGCCATCGGTCAAAGATCAGCCCTTGTTCGCCTCGTAGAGCGCCAGCACGTCGGCCCGCCGGCAAAGCTCCGTACCGGACGTCATGACCGCCGCGGCACCGGCCGCGAGCCCGAAGCGGAAGGCCTCGCCGATGTCGTGGCCCTCGGCCAGGGACCAGGTCATCGCCGCGACGAAACTGTCGCCCGCACCGACGGCCGATTTGACCGGCACCTCGATCGCCGGCACGCGATGAATACTGTCGGCACCGACCAGGATCGCGCCGTCCGCACCAAGCGTCACGGCGATATACTCGGCGGCACCGCTGCGCACGATCGCCTGGGCTGCGGCCCCGGCATTCTCGTGGTCGATCTTCTGGCCGGCGAAGCTCGCCAGTTCGCCAAGACTGGGCTTGACGAGAAAGACCTTCGCCTTCGCCAGCGTCTCGTGCAGCGCCTCTCCGGATGTGTCGAGGATGAAGCGGGCTTTCTTGCGCGTGGCAATGTCCGCCATCCGGGCATAGGTGTCGCCCGCGACGCCGCGCGGCAGGCTACCGCTGGCGACGATATAATCCGCGTCGCTTGCCTCCAGAAGATCGAAGACGGGCGCCAGCTCTTCCTCGGTGACCTCAGGACCTTCCGGGACGAAGCGATATTCGAGATTGGTCGAAAGCTCGCGCACGTTGAACGCGACGCGGACGGGATCATGGATACGGAACCGGTGCTGCTTCACGCCGAGCGGCTCAAGCATGGCTTCGAGCAGTGTGCCGGTGGCACCGCCCGAGAGGTAGAGCAGCTCGCATTGTCCGCCGAGTTCGACAATGACACGCGCGACATTGATCCCGCCGCCACCGGCATGCTGGCGCTGATTGTGGGTGCGGGTCTTGTGTGTGTGACGCACCGCGTCGGCGTCGCTGGAGATATCGATGGCCGGATTGAGTGCGATGGAGAGAATTTTCGACATGCCCGAGCCTAGCGTCCCTTCATGACAGATCCAAGAAATCGTTTCGCACCGCAACCGGCCGCCTGAAGCTATAGCCTCATTGTCCGGAAGGCCGCAAGAAAGCCAGTGGCCGCAACAGCCGAGATCCTGCGTCTCAGGCCGTCGCCTCCCAGAGCCCTTCGGCGTTCCGCTCCAGAAGCGGAGTGGCGATGACGCTTCGCGTCTTCTCCGGCCACCCTTCCCCGCAGGCGCACAGCGCCGACCTCCAGCGCTCGGTCTGCAGCATCGCGACCGCCAGGGCCACAGGCTCGATGTCGAGGGTCGCCAGCAAGTTCAACCCCGCCACCATGGACGTGCCGCTCGACATGACGTCATCGACGAGAACGACGCGACGGCCCTTGAGGAGCGGCAACATGCGCGGATCGGCAAACAGGCGCTTCTGCTGGTGTGGCGTGGTGATAGAACTCATCGGCACGGACAATTCGTCGAGGTACCAGAACTTGCGCGAGGTGCCGAACGGGACATAGCGGGTGTGGCCGAGCTTCTGGGCCACGGCTGAGGCGAGCGTCAGCCCGAGCGTCGGCAGGCCGATGACCACGTCCGGACGGAAAGGCGAGAGCTTCTCGGCCAGGGAGGCCGCAAGCGCGTCCAGCACGTCGAAGCTCGCCTGGTTGATGATGAGAGAGGCGATGCCGTGCCGGCCGTCGGCCAGGGACCGGATCGGCAGGAGCATCTGCCCGCCGTCGGGCATGCCCGCGGGAAAGCTGTCGCGATGCGGGCCGGCGGGGTCGAAGCTGCCTGGAGGATGTATCGTCTGCCAATAGTCGTGCGGCTGCATGCTGTGCCCTTGCTTCCGGGTCCGTTCCGGACATTTCGTTCATCGCAAGCGCGCCGAGGTTTTGCAATCCGGCCGGAAAGCAGCGCTCACCGCCACCGTTCAGCAAATCTTGACGGAGCGTCCGGATTTAGCGGTTGTCTTTGGCCGATCTCACATTACCTTTGGCCCACGAACGACGCGGCGACGGGCCTTTGCGCGCCTGCCGGGCAAGACAGGAAGAGACATGTATACCGGTATCGTGCAGGCGGTGGCCCCGGTCACCAAGATCATCCGTCATGACGGATACACTGAATTTCATATTGAGTTTCCCGAACGATTGGTCGAGGGGCTGCAGATCGGCGGCAGTGTTTCGGTGGAAGGCGTTTGCCTGTCGGCCACCTCCATCATGGGAACGACCGTAAGCTTCGATGCGATGGACGCCACCTTGGAGCGGACCAACCTGTCCGACCTCTCCGTCGGCGACGGCGTCAACCTCGAGCGCTCGGCAAAGCCGACCGATGAGAACGGCGGCCATGCCATTGCCGGACATATCGCCACGACCGCGACCTTGATCGGCGCCAAGAGCGAAATGCCGGGCGCCCATATCCGCTTTTCCGTGCCCGAGGAATGGGCGAAGTATATCTTCCCGCGTGGCTTTCTCGCCGTCAACGGCGCCAGCCTCACGGTCGCCGAAGCCGAAGGCAATATCTTCCAGATCAATCTCATTCCCGAGACGCTCCGGCAGACCACATTTCCCCGCTACCGTCAGGGCGACCGGCTGAACATCGAGGTGGATCACCAGACGATGGTGATGGTCGATGTGGTGGAACGCACGCTGACGCGCCTCCTCGACAAGCGCACCTGAGAGGTCCAGGCCTTCCTTAGTGGCTCGGCCTCAGCGCCGTCCAGGGGCGTTCGCTGATCAGCGAGACGAGCACCTTGAAATAATCGGCCGGCTTCTGGGAGCATAGCCCCGGCGGGATCCCGTTGGCGGCGATCTCGGCCAGAGGCGATCCGGACACGATGCGGAAGGGGATGCCCTTTTGGCGAAGCACGGCGACAATCGGCGTGACGGCGCCGTCACGCACGTGAAAATCGAGGATCGCGGCCGAGATTTCCTCCTGTTCGAGGATGTCGAGTGCGTCATGCACGGTTTCGGCGGTAACGACGTTGACCCCCGCCCGCGACACGCTATCGGCGGCGTCCATGGAAATGAAGACATCGTCCTCGACGATCAGGATGGTATCGGTCGGCAGTTTGGATCTCATCAGCATGGCAATATCTCCTTCGCCGCCACAACGCCTGCAACTCGAAGTTTGTTTCAGATTTTAGTAAATTCGCGGACAGCTTGGTAAATAAAGCGTTTACGGCGACGGATGGAACAATTCGCAATGCAGAGTTGCTGGCCGAGCCTTTGATGGGCAGGCACCCAGACATATCGTTGTCTTTCGATGGAACCAGCGCGCCGCGCGCGCGTTTTCTATCGGATCACCACAATGGGAGAATGACCATGCAGATCGTTGGAACACAGGTACACGAAGACATGGGCGGCGTCCCCGGCTACACCGTGGAGTTCGTCGGCGACGGCGGCGAGGTCGTTTCGGTTCGCATGAAGCAGAGCGAAAGCGGCGACCTCAATCGCGAAAATGCCTTGGACAAGGCGCGTGTCCTGCTTCTTCAGGTCGGCTCCTTCGATGGCACGACCGAGCGCGAGCGCGACGACAACCTGGCCCGCAGCGGCGACGAAGCGGTATCCGACGCCGTCTTGAGCGCCCGGCGCGCGCAGGACGAGACCGAACTCGAGTCGCAGGTGGACGAGGGACTGATCGACAGCTTCCCGGCCAGCGATCCGGTCTCGGCCACCTATTCCTCGACCGCCGGCTCGAAAGAGCGCCACTGACCCACAGCTTCGGCGCGAAGACTTAAGGGCGTGTCGGCCTATGCCGACGCGCCCTCTCGCATTGTCCAGCGCCTCAGGACAGACCGATGACGAATCTCGAACCCTACTTCGCCACCGACACCGCCCTCCCCCTCTCCGTCATAGGCATGCGCCTGTTGATCGCCATGCTCTGCGGCGGGGCGATCGGCTTCGAACGCGAACGCAAGAACCGGGCCGCGGGGCTGCGCACCCATATCCTGGTTTGCCTGTCGAGCGCGATCGTCGCCATCCTGACGATCGAGATCGCTCACCATTCCGCTTTTCAAGGAGATTCGGCCCGGATCGATCCCCTGCGCCTGATCGAAGCTATCACCGCCGGCGTGGCCTTCCTGGCAGCCGGAATGATCGTCTTTTCCAAGGGCGAGGTTCGCGGCCTCACCACGGGTGCCGGGCTTTGGTTCGCGGGCTCGATCGGCCTCTCCGCGGGGCTTGGTTTCTGGCATATCAGCCTGCTGGCAACGGCGTTGGCGCTGATCGTTCTCTGGCTTTTGCATGGGTTCGAAAACCGCGTCGTCTCGAGGCCCGAAACGGACTGAATCGTCTGCCCTTGACCGAAGCCTGGGCCTCCCGCGCTAGCGCAGGAGGCTCTGGCCTCCGTCGATCCACACAGGCGAACCGCTGACATGGCGCGCCCGGTCGGAAACGAGAAAGGCGATGACGTCCGCCACCTCATCGACCTGTCCCGGTTCACCACCCGTCAGCGGTATGTCTCCTTCGGGAAAGACAACCGGCACCCTGGTCTTTTCGCGGTGACGGATCGTCGTGTTGTCGTCGATGTCGGTCGCGATCGCCCCCGGGCACACCGCATTGATCCGGATGCGATGCTGTCCGAGTTCCAGGGCCAGTTGCTGGACCATGGCGAGCTGCCCTGCCTTGGTCGCGGAATAGGCCGTGGCGCCGGGCGTGGTGAAGGTGCGTGTTCCGTTGATTGAGGAAACGACCACGATCGCGCCGCCGCCCGACTGCTTGAGCTTCGGCACCGCGTAGTGAAGCGTGAGATAGGTCCCGCGCAGATTGACGGCGATGGTCTGATCGAATTCCTCCGGCTTGAGATCGTCGATCGGCGCCCAAGTCCCGTTGATCCCGGCATTGGCCACGACGACGTCGAGCCTGCCCTTCAGGTTCCATAGCGTCTCGAGCGCATCCCTCATCGCCGCCTCGTCGCTGATGTCGGCGACCAGCGCGACCCCGTCGCCCCCGGCCTGTCGAATCTCGTCGAGCGCCGCCTCCAGTTCGTCAGCGGTTCTGCCGAGCAGAGCTATGAACGCGCCTTCTGCGGCCAGCGTCATCGCCGTGCTCTTGCCGATGCCGGATCCGGCCCCGGTGACGAGCGCAACCTTATCGTTGAATTCCATGGTTTTGCTTTCCTCCGCCGCGGCCGACCGCACTCTATTTCTTGGAGACATGCTCCGGCTTGCCCTTGCGCTTCGTCGCGGCCATGTCCTCGAGTTCCTTTTCGGTCATGGATTCGACCATGCCCTTCGAAGCGCCCTTGAGTTCACTCTTCTTGCTTTCCCCGCGTTTTGCCGAAAGAGCGGCGCCCGCGGCCTTCTGCTGAGCCTTGGATTTTGCTGGCATCGAAGCCTCCTGGGTTACAAGTTGACGCTCGGGTGTGGCGCCGTTCGTCAAACTGCCGCAGAGTGTCAAAGGTTCCGGCCGGTGAAGACGGGAATCGATGCGGCTCAACGGAACATTTTCCGCATCGCAGCATTGAAAGTGCGCAATTCCACTTGATCAAGGATATCCCCATGGACGCTCGCAGCACGCAGTTCGCAGTCGAAGCCGGTGAATGGCATGCGCTGGGCGCGCGCTTCGATGGGGAGGGTACGAATTTTGCGCTGTTTTCCGCCCATGCGGAGCGAGTCGAACTCTGCCTCTATGACGAGAGCGGCAAGACCGAGATCGCCCGGATCGAACTACCGGAATATACCAACGAAGTCTGGCACGGCTATCTGCCGGGCGTGAAGCCGGGCATGCTCTACGGCTACCGCGTCCATGGTCCCTATGACCCGGCAAACGGCCACCGCTTCAATCCAAACAAGCTGTTGCTCGATCCCTACGCGCGCGAGATCGTCGGCGATATCGCCTGGACGAAGGCGCATTTCGGCTATGACGTCGACAGCGAAGAGAAGGACCTCTCTTTCAGCGAGACCGACAATGGCGCGGACATGCCGAAGTGCCGGATCATCGATCCGCGGATCAGCCGTGAGTACAACGGCTCCCCGAGCATCCCTTGGGCGGACACGATCGTCTACGAGACCCATGTTAAGGGCTTCACCAAGCTCAACCCGGCAATCCCGGAAAATCTGCGCGGCACGTTCGAAGGCCTCGGTCACGCGGCAGCAGTCGACTACGTGAAGAGCCTCGGCATTACCTCGATCGAGCTTTTGCCGATTCATGCCTTTCCCGACGACAGTCACCTGCTCGACAAGGGCCTGCGCAACTATTGGGGCTACAACACTATCGGCTTCTTCGCGCCAGCGTCGCGTTACTATGGGCCGAAGGGTCTGAACGGGTTTCGCGATATGGTTCGCGCCTTCCATGACGGCGGTATCGAGGTGGTCCTGGACGTCGTCTACAACCACACGGCCGAGGGCAACGAGCTCGGGCCGACACTTTCCTTCAAGGGCATCGACAATTTCTCCTACTACCGCACCATGCCCGACAATCATCGCTATTACATCAACGACACGGGCACCGGGAATACGGTCAACACCTCCCATCCCCGCGTGCTGCAGATGGTGATGGACAGCCTGCGCTACTGGGCGGAGGAGATGCATGTCGACGGTTTCCGTTTCGATCTCGGCACCATTCTCGGTCGCGAGCCGGAGGGCTTCGACCAGCGCGGCGGGTTTTTCGATGCCGTGGCACAGGATCCGGTCCTGTCGAAGATAAAGCTGATCGGTGAACCGTGGGACATCGGACCGGGCGGTTACCAGGTCGGCGGCTTCCCCCCGGGTTGGGCCGAATGGAACGACAAGTATCGCGATTCCACCCGCGACTACTGGCTGGACCGAGACAATTGCGCACCGGACTTTGCCGCCCGCCTGCTCGGCTCCGGCGACATTTACGATCTGCGTGGCCGCCGCCCGTGGGCCAGCGTCAACTTCATCACCGCCCATGACGGCTTCACGCTCAACGACCTCGTCTCCTATGACGGCAAGCACAACGAGGCGAACGGCGAGGACAACAACGACGGCCACAACGACAACCGGAGCCACAACTACGGAGCCGAAGGTCCGACGGACGACGAGGGCATCAACGCCCTTCGTGATCGGCAAAAGCGCAATTTCCTGGCCACGCTGTTCTTTTCGCACGGCACTCCGATGCTGCTTGCCGGCGACGAGTTCGGCCGCTCGCAGATGGGCAACAACAACGGCTATTGCCAGGACAGCGAGATCAGCTGGCTGCATTGGGAAAACCTGCCGCACGGCTGCGAGGTGCTGCGCGAATTTACAGCCAAGCTCATTTCGCTTCGCAAGGAGCAGCCGCTGCTGCGCCGCGCCAGCTGGCGCGACGGTACGATCATCGAATGGTACAACGTCAAGGGCGGCGCCCAGCGGCCGGAACACTGGCTCGACCGCAATCCATTGGCACTGAGGCTTCAGCGCGACGACCTGGAACAGATCGAGGGTGCCTGGGCGGAAATCCTGATCCTCTTCAATCCGGTCGATGAGGAGATGAACTTCACCATGCCGAAGAGCGGCGGAGGCGACAGCGACTGGCAGCTGGAACTCGACACCAACGATCCTGCCCGCCAGGGCGATCACGTTGCGGCGGGACAGAACATGCCGCTCGTGCCCCGCTCGCTCGCGCTGTTCCGCCGCGCCTGACGCGGCGGCCTCGGGGTCGAGACGATCCGATCAGCTCTGCGAAGCGTCGGTGATGACCTCGAAGTCGTAAAGCTCGCCCGCCAGCTTCAGACGGCGGGCAGAAATGAGGATTGGCACGATCTCGCCCTTGGCATTGCGGATTTCCGCACGCTCGCCGGAATAGCCCCCCTCTTGATCCAGCATGGCCAGCCGCCGCTCGCGCGCTTCGTTGCCGATCGCCAGACCTGAAGAGACCATCTCGTGGCCGCGGATTTCTTCCCAGGTCTTGCCGACGAGTTCGAGATAGGCCTTGTTGACGCGCACATAGCGGGAGCTGTTCTTGCCGATCGTCGAGATCGAGAAGGCCACGGGCGACAGGTCGAACAGCGTCTGGATGAGCGCATCCGACGCGCCTTCGGTTTCTCCCGGATCGCCGATCAACCGATCCAGATCCTCCAGTGCCGGCGTCATCGGCATTTCGCTGTCGACCGGCATGGAGGCCTCGTCGCGAACGACCGCAACCAGCCGCCAGAGATCGACCTCGAGGAACAAGGGCTTGGTCGCCTCCGTCACATCGTCCAGATTGGCGGGCACGGACTGCGCGGCCTTTCCCAGACGCTCGGATTCGGCCTGGGAACGCGCGGCCGTGGCAAGGCCCTGATAGGCATTGACCGCCATCTGCCTGAGCAGTTCATAGGCCTCGTCCAGCAAAACGCGACGGCAGGCGTCCACGGTCTCGTCGACCAGTACCATTTCATCGCTTGTCGGCAATCGTTCGAGGATGCGCCAGACGCGCGCCTCGTCCGGGCTTTCCCACGTCATGGGCGTGCCGTGCGGCGCAAAGCGGATCAGCGCCAGCACCGTCTCGGTCGAGAAGGTGTTGGTATTGGCGGGACAGTCCACACCATCCACCCCCGTCTCGACTGCAGTCAGGCGTGCGGGACTGCCATTGTCGTCGAAGAAGAGCGATACCTCGCATACCTTTTCGGGAAATTCCAACCACGGATGCTCACGCCTGAAACCGGCCAGCGCTTCCTTGTCCAATACGGCAACGGCGTACATGTCTGCTTCTCCTCGCCTAATGGCGGACCCGGACTGGGATAAGTTCACGATCCAAGTACGTGCGGGCAGCGCGACCGGATCCTTTGCGCGCCGACACGGGAGATCGCGCGGACCGAACGCCAGTCCCGAGGGACAGGCGCAGATGACGCGCATCTAAAATTCTAACAAACCGTGAATCGTTTGCTCACTGCTAACCGTGCAGAGGTTGATGAACAATTAAATTTCTTGATCGATTGATAAACCGCAAGAATCTAAGGATTTCCGGAAAAAATCATGCCGAAACAGCGGAAATCCGGGTGCGGCAGGGCCTCAAATATTCGCCAGCGGGACAGTGTTTGCTCCCGCATCACTTCAGAGAAGCCTCAAATGCCAAAAAAAGTAAGGCGGCCCTGAAGCCGCCTTTTGCATTCCATAGCCTCATCCAGCCTCAGAAGAAGGCCTGGATCCCGGTCTGGGCACGCCCAAGGATCAGCGCATGAACGTCGTGCGTGCCCTCATAGGTGTTGACGGTCTCCAGATTCTGCGCGTGGCGCATGACATGATACTCGATCTGGATGCCGTTGCCGCCGTGCATGTCACGAGCCTGGCGGGCGATGTCGAGCGCCTTGCCGCAATTGTTGCGCTTGATCAGCGAGATCATCTCCGGGGCGAACTGGTGCTCGTCCATCAGGCGACCGACGCGCAGCGAGGCAAACAGGCCGAGCGTGATTTCCGTCTGCATGTCGGCGAGCTTCTTCTGGTAGAGCTGCATGCCGGCGAGCGGTTTGCCGAACTGCTTGCGGTCGAGGCCATATTGACGGGCACGATGCCAGCAATCTTCGGCTGCGCCCATGACGCCCCAGGAAATGCCGTAGCGGGCACGGTTCAGGCAGCCGAACGGACCTTTCAGGCCGGAAACGCCCGGCAGGATCGCATCTTCACCAACTTCGACGCCGTCCATGACGATTTCGCCGGTGACGGAGGCGCGCAGCGACAGCTTGCCGCCGATCTTCGGTGCCGAGAGGCCCTTCATGCCCTTTTCGAGCACGAAGCCGCGGATCTCGCCGCCATGGGCTTCCGACTTCGCCCAGACGACGAAGACGTCGGCGATCGGCGCGTTGGAGATCCACATCTTGGAGCCGCGCAGGCGGTAACCGCCTTCGATCTTTTCCGCGCGGGTCTTCATGCCGCCCGGATCGGAACCGGCATCCGGCTCGGTCAGGCCGAAGCAGCCGATCAACTCGCCCGAGACGAGACCCGGCAGATACTTGTCCTTCTGCTCTTCCGAGCCATAGGCATAGATCGGGTAGATGACCAGCGACGACTGCACGCTCATCATCGAGCGGTAGCCGGAATCGACGCGTTCGACTTCGCGGGCGACGAGACCGTAGGAGACATAGCTCGCATCCGCCGCGCCGTATTTCTCCGGCAGGGTGACACCCAGCAGGCCGGCCTGGCCCATCAGCTTGAACAGTTCCGGCGCAACGGTTTCGCCGAGATAGGCTTCGTTGATGCGCGGCATGAGCTCGCTCTGGGCAAAGGCCTCGGCGGAGGCCTGGATCATGCGCTCGTCTTCGGAGAGCGCCTCCGCCATCAGGAATGGATCACTCCAGGAAAACGGCCGCATTTCGCTCATAGGTCTGATATCCTCTTTAAACTGGTGCATAGATTGATGAAACGGGAAGCGAACGCAAGACATGTTTACTCATGCGGCTATCAGGTCTATTCATAGCCAATGCTGACTCATCAACGCCGTTTCCTGCCTTCGACCAGTGCGCTCGCCGCCTTCGATTCCGTCGCCAAGCTCGGCAGTTTCTCCGCCGCCGCCAACGAACTGAACCTGACCCAGGGCGCGATCAGCCGGCAGATATCCCTCCTCGAAGACCAGCTCGGGGTCAAGCTGTTCGACCGCAACAACCGCGGCGTGGAGCTCACATCCATCGGCCGGGACTATGCCAAGGGGATCGGCGACGCGCTGGCGACCATCCGCACCTTGTCATTGGAGGCGATGGCGAAAGCCGAAGACACGCATCTGCGCCTCGCCATCCTGCCGACCTTCGGCACGCGCTGGCTGATGCCGCGCATTCCGGACTTCCTGCAGAAGCACCCCTCGATCATCATCGACTTCGCCACCCGCATCGGTCAGTTCGATTTCGAGACGTCCGGCCTCGACGCGGCAATCCATATCGGCGAGCCCAACTGGCCCGGCACCGACTGCCAGTTCCTCATGCAGGAAATGGTCGTGCCGGTCTGCAGCCCCGCCTTTCTGCGCGACCATCCCGTGGCGCGGCCGGAAGACATGCTGTCGATGCCGCTGTTCGACATGGCCTCGCGGCCGCGCGCCTGGGAGCACTGGTTCGCAAGTCTCGGCATTGCCAACGGCCGCGGCGGCGGCATGCGGTTCGAACAATTCTCCAACGTGGTCCAGGCCTGCCTTGCCGGCCTCGGCATCGCGCTGGTGCCGACCTTCCTGATCGAGCCGGAACTGGCGAGCGGGCAGTTGGTGCGCGCCTGGAACCACGAAGTGAAGAGCGCCAGCGCCTATTATCTCGTCCGCCCGCTGTCGAAGATGGCCTACCAGCCCGCCACCGCCTTTTCCAATTGGCTGCTGGGGCAGGTACGGGAATTCAACGCTTCGAACGACGGCACTCCCGGCTGACCTGTGAAGATCAAGCCGTCCGCGGCGAAGGTTCCACTTGCCAAAGTCATCCGATGATTTAATCTATTCGATATGAAACCCGTTCAGAAGACCAGCCTCGCCGACACGGCGACCGAAGCCATTCGCGCCGAGATCATCTCCGGGCGTTTTACCGTCGGCTCGCGCCTGCCGAACGAAGCGACCCTGTCCGCCACGCTGGGCGTCAGTCGCGGAACCGTTCGCGAGGCGGTAAGGGTGCTGGCCTCTCAGGGCCTGCTCGAAGTGCTGCAGGGGTCCGGCACCTATGTCCGCTCCGCAGCAGACGGCCGCCGCACGCTGGACGCCGCCCGCCATGCGAGCCTGCGCGACCGCTTCGAGGCCCGCTGCGCGCTCGACGTCGAGGCAGCCCGGCTTGCCGCCAAACGTGCAGGCCCGGCGACAATTGCGCAGCTGCGCGCCCTGCTCGCCCAGCGCGGAAATTCCGATGCCGGCGATAGGAAGAGTTTCATCGCCCGCGACCTCGCCTTCCACAAGGCGGTGATCGCCGCGTCGGCAAACTGCGCCCTGGTCGAACTTTTCGATTTCTTCTCCGCATCGATCGCCGAAACGATCCAGGCGACGACGGCCGGCGATCTGCCCGAACCCGACATGGCCGCCCATGTGGCGATCGTCGATGCCATTGAAACCGGCGACCCGGACAAGGCCGATGCGGCAGTGCGCCGTTTTATGGCCCCGGTCTTCGCCTTCCTCGACGAAAGACTTGAAGCGTGACCATCACCGGACAGACCAGTCCGCTGGACCTTGGCGACGAACTGCTGATCGACGCCGAGGACATGCCGCCGGAGGCACCCGCCGCCGCGACGATGAGCCCGCTCGCACGACTGCTCCTCGGCGTCAGCCTGGTGCTGATCGCCTTCAACTTGCGGCCGCTGTTTTCCAGCGCCTCGGCGCTGCTGCCGGAAATCCGCTCCGAACTCGGACTGTCGGCGGCTGGCGCGAGCCTGCTCACCACCGTGCCCGTCGCATGCCTGGGGCTCTTCTCGCCCCTTGCACCCCGCCTGGCCGCGCGTCTCGGCGCAGAACGCACCCTGCTGGCGGCCGTCGCGCTTCTGGCCCTCGGCACCGCCTTGCGCGCCTTCCACTCCCTGCCCCTGCTGTTCTTCGGCACAGCCCTTGCCGGCGCCTGCATCGCCGTCGGCAATGTCCTGCTGCCCGGATTGGTCAAGCGCGACTTTCCCGACAAGGCCGCGCTGATGACCGGCTTCTACACCATGGCGCTCTGCGCGGGCGCCGCGGGCGCTGCCGGTCTGACGCTGCCGATCGAGACGGCCCTCGGAGGCTCGTTGGGTGCTGCCTTGGCGATCTGGGCGATCCCCGCCGCCATCGTCGGGCTGATCTGGCTGCCCCAGGCCCTCGGCAGCAGGGCGAAACCGGCCAAGACCAGCTTTCGCGTCGAAGGCCTCTGGCGCGACAGACTGGCCTGGCAGGTGACCCTGTTCATGGGCCTGCAATCGGCGCTTGCCTATTGCGTCTTCGGCTGGCTGGTCCCGATCCTTCGCGATCGGGGCATTGACGGCGTCACCGCCGGTGCGATCGTTTCGCTGTCGGTCATGGTCCAGGCCGCCTCCTGCATCGTCTCGCCGCAGATCGCCGTGCGCGGCAAGGACCAGCGCGTGGTGCATGTTGTCCTCGCCGCAATCGCCGTCACCGGCCTGCTCGGCCTTCTGTTCGCGCCGCTCTGGACCGTCTGGCCCTTTGCCGTATTGCAGGGCATCGGCCAGGGCGGGCTGGTCGCCGTGGCGCTCACCGCCGTCGTGCTGCGCTCGCCCGACCAGCATGTCGCCGCACACTTGTCCGGCATGGCTCAGTTCGTCGGCTACACGCTGGCCGCAATCGCACCGCTTCTGGTCGGCCTGATCCGCGACTGGACCGGCAGCTTTGCCGCCACATCCATCGTCTTCGTCGCCTTCGGCCTGGGCGCCGCGATCAACGGTTGGGGTGCGGGTCGCGCCCTGCACGTCGACGTCCGGACCATCCAGAATCCGGCCTGACGCAGACCTGTGTCGGCGCTCACAGCGCGACATCCGCGCCGATTGACAAGCGCCTGTTATGGACGAAGAGTACTCTCCGCGAAAATGCTCAAGCGTGGGGAGGGACATCATGTCCAGGCGCAGGTCCAACGGTTTCACCGCACTCTTGTTTGGCCTTCTGGCGCTTGCGCCACCCGCGCTTTCCGCCGGCGGACGCAGCGTCGTCACCACCCGCGACGGCGACTATTTTGGGTTCGATCTGCGGACCGAACAGAATGTTTCGCTTGCCCAGTGCCAGTCGAGCTGCATCGCCGACCAGGAATGCCGGGCCTTCACCTATAATCCCAAGGTGAAATGGTGCTTCCTGAAATCCGACTTCAACCAGCTGAATACGTTTGCCGGTGCCGTCGCCGGTCGCATCGTCGAGCAGGGCGCGGAACCCGATATCGGCGCGCCCCAGCGCCCGGATTTCGTCTCCGATCAGTTGATGGAAGATGCCCGCCAGCAGCGCGCCGATCTCGCGCTTGGCGAAGACCAGCAGGGTCTCGGTCACAACGCCCTTTTGGAGCAGGGACGGCAGGCGCTTTACACGAACAATTACGAAGGGGCCCTTCACGCCTTCAAGGGCGCGCTCGCCCTCACGCCGGAAGATCCGGCCATGTGGATCGAGGTGGCGCGCACCGCCAATTCCGTTACGGGCAACAGCGAAATGACCGGCCAGGGCGTGCTTGCCGCGCTCAACGGTTTTCTGCTCACCCGCTCCACCCAGGCCCGCGCCGATGCTCTCGCCGTGCTCGCCAAGGGGCTGGAGAATTCGGAAAACTATCGCGGCGCGCTCAACGCCTACAAGGCCAGCCTCGAACTGGTGACGGCGAAGACCGTCCAGGCGGCCTATAACGACCTGCGCGCCCGCAAGGGTTTCCGCGTCGTCAGCAACACGGTCGATGCCGACAGCCTGACGCCACGCGCCTGCGTCGAATTTTCCGATCCGCTGGTCAAGCGCGGCGTCGACTATACCCCCTTCGTCACCCTCGACGGTTCGGCACCCAAGGCGGTCGACGCCAAGGACAACCAGATCTGCGTCGAAGGCCTGACCCACGGCCAGCGTTACAAGCTGGCGCTCCGTGCCGGCCTGCCCTCCTCTGTCGAGGAAAACCTCGAAGCCCAGGTCGATCTCGACATTTATGTGAAGGACCGTTCGGCCGCCGTGCGTTTCACCGGCGACAATTTCGTCCTGCCGTCGACCGCCCGGCGCGGCATTCCGATCGTCTCCGTCAACACCGAGAGCGCCAAGCTGGAGCTCTACCGGATCGGCGACCGCAACGTCGCCCCGCTGCTGGCCGCCTCGCAGTTCCTCACCCAGCTCGACGGCTATGGTGCCGACCGCATCGAAAGCGAAAGCGGCGAGTTGATCTGGCAGGGCACGATCGACATTGCCAGCGAGCTCAACAAGGACGTGATCACCAGCTTCCCGGTCGACGAGGCACTGCCCAAGCGCCGCCCCGGTATCTATGTGATGACCGCAGCCGTCGCGAATGCCACCAGCGAGGACTGGGACACCCGGGCCACTCAATGGTTCGTCGTCTCCGACATCGGGCTGTCGACCTTCGCCGGCACGGACGGCCTGCATGTCTTTGCCCGTTCGCTGGCAAGCGCGGCGCCGCTGGCCGATGTCGATCTTCAGCTGATCGCCAAGAACAACGAGATCCTTGCCACGGCCCGCACCGATTCAGACGGCCGCGCCCGCTTCGACGCTGGCCTGATGCGCGCCGGGGCAGCCCTTGCTCCCGCCGTCATCGTCGCCCGCAAGGGCGAGGACGACAATGTCTTCCTCGACATGACCCGCGCCGGCTTCGATCTCTCCGACCGCGGCGTCACCGGACGCCCTGCCCCCGGCGCCATCGACGTGCTCGCCTGGACCGAACGCGGCATTTATCGCCCCGGAGAGACGGTGCATGCCGCAGCCCTGTCGCGCGATACCGAGGCCGACGCGATCGAAAAGCTGCCGCTGACCTTCATCTTCAACCGTCCCGACGGGGTCGAGTTCCGCCGCATGGTGGTAACCAGCGATACGCTCGGCGGTTACTCCGCCGACCTTCCGCTGCTGGCCGACGCCATGCGTGGCACCTGGACGATCAACATCCACACCGATCCGAAGAAGGAACCGATCGCCCAGAAGGGCTTCCTGGTCGACGATTTCGTGCCGGACCGGCTGGAATTCGACATCACCAGCGACACCAAGAGCGTCGAGCCGGGCGTCCCCGTTCCGGTTTCCGTCGACGGCCGCTATCTCTATGGCGCTCCGGCGGCCGGCCTGATGCTCGAGGGCGAGGTGAACATCCGCCCGACCCGCACGAGCCCGGCCTTCGAGCGCTATGTCTTCGGCCTTGCCGACGAGGAGCAGAGCGAAGATACCCGCATCCCGCTTGAAGCACTCGAACCGCTCGACGAGGACGGCAAGACAAGCTTCGACGTGGACATCAGTGAACTGCCATCGACCACGCAGATGCTGGAAGCCGAGATCGTGCTGCGCATGGTCGAAGGCGGCGGCCGGGCGGTAGAGCGCAAGCTGACCCTGCCGGTCCGTCCCGAAGGGGCTATGATCGGCGTGAAGCCGGAATTCACTGGCGACCTCGCCGAGAACTCCACAGGCCGCTTCCATGTCATCGCCGTCGGCCCCGACGGGGAAAAGCAGGCGCTGGCTGGTGCCAAGTGGAAACTCGTCAGCCTGGAGCGGAACTACCAGTGGTATCGCGAGGGCTCGTCCTGGCGCTATGAACCCATCATCACCACCAAGCAGGTGGCCGACGGCACCGTGGACATAGAAGGCGACGGCGCGGAAATCGCCGTGCCCGTCACCTGGGGCCGCTATCGTCTCGAAATCGAACAGGCGAGCAGCGACGGTGCTGCGACCAGCGTCGAATTCGACGCCGGCTGGTTCGTCGAGGCAAGCTCGACCGAAACGCCCGACGCGCTGGAAATCAGCCTCGACAAGGAGAACTACAAGGTTGGCGATACCGCCAAGCTGAAGGTGTCCCCCCGCTTTTCCGGCGAACTGTTGCTGACCGTCGGCACCGACACGCTGGTGACTGCCCAGACCGCCAGCATCCCCGTTGGCGGCGGCGAAGTCGAGATCCCGATCACAGCCGATTTCGGCCCCGGCGCCTATGTCACCGCCACCTTGTTCCGCCCCGGCGAGGCCCAGGAAAGCCGCATGCCGATGCGCGCGATCGGCGTCACCTGGCTGACGGTGGATCCCGGCGCCGACAAGCTGGCGATCAAGCTTTCGCCCCCGGAAAAGACGCTGCCGCGCCAGGCCCTGCAGATCCCGATCGAGGTGGCCGGTGCCGGCATCGGCGAGGAGGCCTATGTCATGGTCGCCGCCGTCGACGTCGGCATCCTCAACCTGACGCGTTACGAAGCGCCCGATCCGGAGACCTGGTATTTCGGTCAGCGCCGCCTGGGCATCGAGATGCGCGACCTCTATGGCCGCCTGATCGACGGCTCGCTCGGTGCGACCGGCAAACTGCGCACCGGCGGTGACGGCGCCGAAATGCCGCTTCAGGGCAACCCGCCGAAGGAAAAGCTCGTCGCCTTCTTCTCCGGTCCGGTGAAGCTGGATGCAGAAGGCAAGGCGACCGTCAGTTTCGACATTCCGCAGTTCAACGGCACGGCCCGCATCATGGCGGTCGCCTGGTCGAAGACCGGCCTCGGCCATGCCCAGACCGATGTGATCATCCGCGATCCGATCGTGGTCACGGCAAGCCTGCCGCGCTTCCTCGCCCCCGGCGATGTCAGCGCACTCAGGCTCGACATCGTCGCCACCGATGCTCCGGCCGGCGATTACACGCTGGCGGTCACGCCGAGTGATCCGGTCTCTGTCGACGCAGACGATGCTACGCAGACGATCAGCCTCGAAGCCGGCGGCAAGACGACGGTGACCCTGCCGCTGACCGGCATGCAGCCGGGCCAGGGCACCATCGACATCGCCCTTTCCGGTGGCGATGGGATTTCGCTCGACCAGCAGCTGATCGTCCCGGTCAGGCCGTCCTCGCTGCCGGTCACCGAACGTCGGATCATCAACCTTGCCGCCGGCCGCAGCCTCACCGTCGACGGCGACCTTCTGGCCGACAGCCTGTTGCAGGATGCCTCGGTCAGCCTGAACGTCTCGCGCGCCGAGGGCTTCGACATCCCGGCGCTGATGATGAGCCTCGACCGCTACCCCTATGGCTGCGCCGAGCAGACCACCAGCCGCGCGCTTCCGCTCGTCTATTTCGACGAGCTGCAGTCCGGCTCCGGCCTGCCCGCCGACGCCGAGATCAAGAAACGTGTCCAGGACGCGGTCTACCGCGTGCTGTCCTACCAGTCGTCGAGCGGCAGTTTCGGCCTCTGGGCGCCTGGCTACGAGGACCTCTGGCTCGACGCCTATGTCAGCGATTTCCTGACCCGGGCGCGCGAACAGAAGTTCGACGTGCCGGACGAAGCCATGGTGCAGGCGCTGCAAAACCTGCAGAACCGCATCGGCTACGACACCAACATCAAGGATCGCGGCAACGAGATCGCCTATTCGCTCTACGTGCTCGCCCGTAACCGCAAGGCCGCGATCAGCGACCTGCGCTACTACGCCGACACGATGCTCGGCGACTTCCCGACACCGCTGTCCAAGGCGCATCTGGCGGCCGCCCTCGCCCTTTACGGCGATGCCGAACGCTCGCGCGCCGTCTTCCTCGATGCCGCCGGCATGTCGGAAGAAGCCCGCATCCACAAGGTCAGCCTGAACCGCTCGGACTACGGCTCGTCCTTGCGCGACGCCGCCGCCGTCCTGGCGCTCGCCGCCGAGAGCCGGCCCGTGCCGCCGATCGTGCCCATGCTGGCCAAGGTGGTGAGTGCGGAACTGCGCGAGAAGCGTTATCTCAGCACCCAGGAACAGACTTGGGCGCTGCTCGCCGCCCGCGCGCTGGACCAGGGCGACGAGGGGATCAACGTGGAGGTCAACGGCGCCGATCATAGCGGCGGTTACCGCGCCAGCATTACCGGCGACGCGCTGCTCCAACATCCGGTCACGCTGACCAACAAGAGCAGCGATCCGCTGACGGCCTCGGTCACCACGGTCGCCGCACCGAGCGTGCCTTTGCCGGCAACCGAAGAAGGCTTCACCATCGCCCGCAGCTACTACACGCTGGACGGCGAGGAAGCCAATGTCAGCGAAGCCAGCCAGAACGAGCGCTACGTCGTCGTGCTCGAAGTCACCGAAAACGACGAATGGCCGGCCGAACTGCTGATCACCGACCTTCTGCCGGCAGGCTTCGAGATCGACAATCCGAGCCTCGTCGACAGCGCCAAGCTGGCCAATTTCGACTGGGTCGGCGAGACGGAAACCGCCCATCTGGAATTCCGCAACGACCGCTTCGTCGCAGCGATCACCCGCGGTGCCGGTGAAAACGACGCGATCACGCTGGCCTATGTCGTCCGCGCGGTCACGCCGGGCGTCTATGACCATCCCGCCGCCCATGTCGAGGACATGTATCGCCCGGAGTTCTTCGCCCGCACGGCGACGGGACGCATGGAGGTCCTGGCGGCGGAATAATGAGGCTGGTTCGTACCATCGGCATCGGCACCCTCGCCGCCTCCCTGGCGGCGGGCATGCTGGTCGTCGGCCTTCTCTGGGCGGACCGGGCGTTCCCTCCGCCGCTGGAAGGCGCCGCAAGCGTCTCTGCGGAAGTGGTGGATCGCGACGGCCGGCTGTTGCGCGCCTTCGCCACGCGGGACGGGCTTTGGCGCCTGCGAACGCGGGCCGCGGATGTCGATCCGCAATTCCTCAAGATGCTCATTGCCTATGAGGATCGACGATTCGAGGACCATGCCGGGGTCGATCCCGTGGCACTTGGCCGGGCTGCGCTCCAGCTACTGGCCAATGGCCGCATCATCTCCGGCGGCTCGACCATCAGTATGCAGGTGGCACGCCTGATTGAGCCACGGCGCGAACGGTCGATCACCGCCAAGCTGATCCAGATCGCCCGGGCGATCCAGATCGAGCGCCGCCTCGACAAGGCGGAAATCCTCGATCTCTATCTGACGCTTGCCCCCTATGGCGGCAATCTCGAAGGCGTGCGGGCCGCAAGCCTTGCCTATTTCGGCAAGGAGCCGCGCCGGCTTTCGGTGGCGGAGGCCGCCCTGCTCGTCGCCTTGCCGCAGCTGCCGGAACGTCGCCGGCCCGATCGTCATCCGGCGACGGCCGAGGCTGCCCGCCACCGGGTTCTCGAGCGCATGCAGACGGCCGGCGTCCTCGACGCGAGCGAGATTGCCCGCGCCGAGGCAAGTGCCGTTCCGACCCGGCGCGCGCAGCTGCCGGCACTGGCCGCGCACCTGGCAGAAGCCGCGCGCAAGAAGGATCCGACGGCCGAGCGCCACGAAACGACGTTGAACGCAGACATTCAGCAGAGGCTGGAAACCGTCGCGCTGCATGCCTCGGCCAAGCTCGACCCCAAGGTTTCGCTCGCCCTGATGATGGCCGATGCGGAGACCGGCGAAATCCTCGCCGAAGTCGGCGCCGCCGACTATTTCGACGCGTCACGTTCCGGCTGGATCGACATGACGCGCCAGAGCCGCTCGCCGGGCTCGACGCTGAAACCCTTCATCTACGGCCTCGCCTTCGAAGAGGGTATCGTCGCCCAGGAGACCATCGTCGAGGACCGCCCCGCCGACTTCTTCGGCTATCGACCGAAAAATTTCGACATGACCTACCAGGGTGACGTCTCGGTCCGTCAGGCTCTGCAATTGTCGCTCAACGTTCCGGCGGTTCGTCTTCTCGATGCGCTCGGTCCGACCAAGCTGATGGCGCGCCTGCGCCGCGCCGAGGTCACGCCGCGCCTGCCGACGGCCGAAGCGCCGGGCCTTGCGATCGCGCTCGGCGGGGTCGGCCTGTCGCTGAAGGATCTGGTGCAGCTCTATGCGGGGCTTGCGAACCGCGAGAAGCCGGTCAGGCTCGGCGACGGCATCCGCGATCTGCCCGGAGCGATCGACAGCCCGCCGCTGTTCGAACCCGTCGCTGCCTGGAATGTCGCCGACGTGCTCTCCGCCGTTCTGCCGCCGCTCGGCAGCCCGAAAAGCGGCATCGCCTACAAGACCGGCACCAGCTACGGCTACCGCGACGCCTGGTCCGTCGGCTATGACGGGCGCTATGTGATCGGCGTGTGGATTGGCCGACCCGACAACGCCGCCATTCCCGGTATCTCAGGCTATGCCACCGCCGCGCCCGTGCTGTTCGAGGCCTTCGCCAAGTCAGGAATTGCCGGCACGCCGCATCCCGCGGCACCGCGCGGCGCCGCGCGCATCGCCCAGGCCGAACTGCCCGTCAGCCAGCGGCGGTTCTCCATGCAGGCGAACGGCCTCATCTCCGCCTCTGCGCGGGAAAAGCCGCCCCAGATCGTCTATCCGCCGGAAGGCGCGCATGTGGAACTCGGCACCGCGCCGGACGGCACGGCCCTGCCGCTGATCCTCAAGCTGCAGGCCGGGCGCGCACCGTTCCGCTGGCTCGCCAATGGCAAGCCGCTCGCCGAACCGACGAGGCGGCGCACCAGCGACTGGACGCCGGAGGGCTCCGGCTATTCGACACTGACGGTGATCGACGCCGCCGGTCGCGCCGCAAGCGTCGGCATTTTCATACGCTCGCCCTGAGGTCGGCTGATCCACTGCCGCATACCCTGCGTATCCCTTAAGGCAACATGCTTGGAAACCGGCAGGGAGACCCGACAGATGACGACAGCAAAGACGATCACGGTGTTTGCGGCGCTTGCCTCTGCGCTTCTTTCGACAAGCACCGCCGACGCCAACCAGAATCGCTACAGCGCCGCCGAGATTCAGCAGTCGATCATTGGCCGGCGGATCTATCTCGCCGTGCCGCTCGGCGGCGAATTCCCGCTCAACTATCGCCCCAACGGACAGGTGGACGGCTCGGGCGAGGCGCTCGGCCTTGGCCGGCTGGCAAAACCCACCGACACCGGCCGCTGGTGGATCGATGGCGACCGTCTCTGCCAGAAGTTCACCAGCTGGTACAAGGGCGAACCGATGTGCTTCGAACTCGAGCGCATCAGTGACAGCAAGCTGAAGTGGACGCGCAACAATGGTCAAACCGGCACGGCCCGCATCGGCAGCGCGCTCTGACGCCATGCACGATCGGCTGTCGAGGACCTGGCGCGCCTTGCCTCACGTCGACTTTGCCCGCTATGCATTAGCCCCTGCAGACGCGAAAGGCGAACCGATGCACGAACCGAAGACGCGGGCGACCGGTGCCACGGCCCAACTCGGCCGCACCGGCTTTCCCCATATCGTCACCCCAACCGGCGGTACGCTGGATCTCGTGACGGGGGCCTCCCAGGCGGGCTTCAACCCGCTCGACCTGCTCTATGCCTCGCTTGCGGCCTGCATGACGATGAGCGCCCGCATCGCCGCAAGCCGCCGAGGCGTGCTTGGACAGATCCGGGACATCCGTGCGGACGTGAGCGGAGAGAAGGCGGCCGAGGAACCGTCCCGTATCGCCCGCTTCACGGTCGTGCTGGCGATCGACGGCGACATTGACGCGGCCACCAAAGCGGCGATCGCCCACGAGGCCGAGGAAATCTGCACGGTCAGCAATACGCTTGGCTCGGTCCCGGTTCTCCACATGCTGCTCGCCGAATGACGCATTCTTCCCCGCAATGAGCGCAACCCGCGTGTGGACAAGCCGGAATACCGCCCTAAATCGATTAGCGCCCGGCCGACGCTGAACGAAGCCTTGACGCAAGGCCTCAGTTCAGTGAAAACGACCGGGTTCCGTGGCTCAAGGACCAGAGTTCGCCACGGATAAACTATGGTGCCGGGCCCCTCTGGCGAGAGTATACGGCGCTCTCGTGATGTCGGTACCGCCAGCAATATGAGCCGGCGGATTCAAGAAAATGATCTCTTTGAACATGCCACTAACCCGTGCGTGCTGGGCGACGCGCGGAGAAACCTCACGCCTTTTCTCTTCAACGACGGTTATCGCCGGGGAGATGGGTCGATGAACAAGCAAGCCACAGGAAACAGCTCTCTCGGATATTTCAAATGGGCCTTCATCGTGACCGCCGCCGGCCTCGCGCTCGGCGCTTGGCTCGGTTGGCAGACAACCGGCACGATCGGCGGCATGGCGACGGTGTTCTTCATCTGCACCGTTCTCGCAGTGCTTGAAATCTCTCTCTCCTTCGACAACGCCATCGTCAACGCCAACAAGCTGAAGGACATGACGCCGGTCTGGCAGCATCGCTTCCTGACTTGGGGCATCGTCATCGCCGTCTTCGGCATGCGTATCGTCTTCCCGCTCCTGATCGTCGTCATCGCGGCCGGCATCGGACCGGTCGACGCGATCTTCCTGGCGGCACGCGAACCGGCCGAATATGCCCGCATCATGAACGACGCGCATCTGCCGATCGCGGCCTTCGGTGGCACCTTCCTGATGATGGTCGGCCTCACCTACTTCTTCGACCATGAAAAGGACGTGCACTGGATCGAGGTGATCGAGAAGCACATGGCGCGCTCGGCCACCATCAAGGGTATCGAGATCGCCTTCGTTCTCATTCTCATCCTGCTGTTCTCGAACCTGCTCGAGGGCGAGGAATCCGTGACCTTCGTCTATTCGGCGATCTACGGCCTTCTCACCTTCCTTGCCGTCGAAGTGCTGGGCGGGCTTCTTGACCAGTCGCAGAAGACCATGTCTGCGGCGGCCAAGGGCGGTCTCGGCGCGTTCATCTACCTCGAAGTGCTCGACGCCAGCTTCTCCTTCGACGGCGTCATCGGCGCCTTCGCGCTCAGCCAGAACCTGTTCGTCATCGCCATCGGCCTCGGCATCGGCGCCATGTATGTGCGTTCGATGACCATCATGCTGGTCGAGAAGGGAACGCTCGCCGAATACCGCTACCTGGAGCACGGCGCCTTCTACGCGATCCTGATCCTGTCGGTGATCATGTACTGCCAGACGCTCGTGCACATTCCGGAGGTCATCACCGGCCTTGGCGGCGCCGGCCTGATCGGTGTCTCCCTGTGGTCCTCGATCCGCTACAACCGCAGCGAACGGGCGGAAGAGCTCCGGCGCGAGCGGGAAACTGTCGCGGAGAATATCTGAGTACGATCACATCCAGATAGAGAGAGGCCGGCGGACACCCGCCGGCCTCTCGTCATTTCCGCATTTTCGCGCTGCTCAATCGGGACCGACATCGGTCTTGGCAGCGCCGGGCTCCGGCAGGGAGCCGGTTCCCGGGGTTTTCATCGGGTCTGTCAGTTCCTTGCGCGCATGCGGGCCGGCTGCCGGCATCTTCTCTTCGCGGCGCTCGCGATTCAATTCGGCGGGGTCGATCTTCTTCTCGGAGTTCATGGTGGTCTCCCGGTTTCCATGCCGGAGAAACCTCGAACCCCTTGTTCCGGTTCCAGCCCCTTCAGTCGATCGCAAGCGGCGCCAGCGCGAGCCGCGTCCCATCGTCGAGCGCCAGAGGCCGACGCGTCGCGCGATCGACCTGCACGTGGATGAAATAGCCTTCCGCCGCCGCCGTCGGCTCGTCATTGCGAAACAGGCCGACCTCGTAGCGAACGGACGATCCGCCGAGCCTGGCGATCCGGATACCGGCATGCACGACGTCCGGGAAGGCCATTTCCGCGAAATAGCGGCACCCCGTCTCGACGACGACGAAGATGCGACCCCCGCCATGGAGGTCGAGCACTCCCTTCTCGATCAGGAAGCCGTTCACCGCCGTGTCGAACAGGCCGTAATGCACCACATTGTTCATGTGGCCGTAAATGTCGTTGTCCGCCCAGCGCGTGGTCAGCGTGCGAAACACCCTGTAGGCGGCACGATCGGCCGCAATTGCCTTGCTCATGCCGCACACCATGCCGCCGCGCAGCTCTCGGCAGAGCGGTCAAAGACTTGCGGGTGAACATCGGATCGAAACGGCTGCATTGTTCCTCCTTCAGCTCCGGTTTCCGGCCGGCATGCTAGTCGAGGCCCGATGCGATGGCCACAGGATACGGCACACGGAGGCGCCCATATCTTGTCCGGTCCGGCGGCGCCCTTACATGTAGGAACATGCACAGCACCAGAAACGGAAGATTGCCCCTTCGATCGGGCGACGGAATGAAAAGGATGCACGCTTGAGCCATGCTCCGCCAGAAAGCCGGACCGGCACCGCCTCGCTCCAACTCGCCGCACTTGCGCAGGCGGCGGGCGAAGCGGGAACGATTACGCTTGGCGAACTTCTGGCCGCCATGGGCCGCACCAGCATTGCCTTTGCCATTCTCATCCTGTCACTGCCCGCCCTGACGCCGATCCCCGGCCCGTTCGGCATGTTCTTCGGCACCTGCCTCGCGATCGTCTCGCTGCAGATCATCGCCGGCGCGCGCTCCATCTGGCTGCCGGAGGTCCTGGCAAGGAGAAGCCTCTCTGCAGCGACCGTCCAGCTCGTCGTGCGCCACACCTCCCCTTTCATCCAACGCGTCGAGACCATCCTGCGCCGCGACAGGCTGCGGCTGCTGACCGGCCGGACAGCTGAGACCCTGCTCGGCGTGCCGGTGTTTCTGCTGGCGGTTGCGATCGCGCTGCCGATCCCCTTCGGCAATTTCCTTCCCGTCGCCGCGCTCGTGGTCATTGCCATGGGGTTGATGGAGCGCGACGGCCTCGCCACCCTGTTCGGCATCCTGCTTGCCGCCGTCGCGCTCGGCACTTCCGGCGGCCTCCTTTACGGCACAGCCTCGGCCCTCGGTTGGGCCATCGGCTAGCGTGCTGTCAGTGCCGGCCGGTCCCAACCGCGCGGGCAGTCGGGTAGAATTATCCAACAAAGTCAGCCAATCCGGAAAATGCCGTGCCATTGCGACGCCGGGAGAGGATAGCCTGTCTCGCGACTGCAGGCTGCAGGACATAGGATCGCGACCCTAAACGCAAGGAGTCCCCCCATGTCTACAATTGCATCACCGTTGAGCGCGCCCGAACGGCAGCCGCTGCTCGGCGCATCCGGGCTTGGCGCTCTCGCCGTCCTCGTTCTCGGAACGCTCTTCCTGGGCTATGCCTATGGCGTCAAGCATGGGGCGCTGTTCCTCGTCGGCGGCGGTCTCGGCATCGCCCTATATCACGCAGCCTTCGGCTTCACGTCGGCCTGGCGCGTCTTCATCATGGACGGGCGCGGTCGTGGCCTGCGCGTGCAGATGATCCTTCTGGCCCTGGCTGTCATGCTGTTCTTCCCCTTCCTCGCGAGCGGAACCCTGTTCGGCAATCCGGTCAAGGGCTTCGTCTCTCCCCTCGGCACTTCCGTGCTGGCCGGCGCCTTCATGTTCGGCATCGGAATGCAGCTCGGCGGCGGCTGCGCCTCCGGCACGCTGTTCACGGCCGGCGGCGGCAATGCCCGCATGCTCGTCACGCTGTTGTTTTTCATCATCGGTTCGTTGCTCGCCACCATCAACTTCGACTGGTGGGTGGCGCTTCCGTCGCTGGCACCCGTCTCGCTGGTCGACACATTCGGCGCCGCCGGCGGCATCCTGGTCTCGCTGGTCCTCTTTGCCGCGATCGCTGCGGTGACGATCCTGGTCGAGAAGCGCCGCCATGGCGCCCTCGAAAGTGAACCAGCCTCGAAGCGCCAGGGCGTGTCCCGGCTGCTGCGTGGCCCGTGGCCGCTGGTCGCCGGTGCGGTCGCTCTAGTGCTCCTGAACTTCGCGACGCTGGCGCTGGCGGGCCGGCCCTGGGGCATCACCTCGGCCTTTGCGCTCTGGGGTGCGAAGGGCGCGCAGCTGATCGGCATCGACCCATCGGCCTGGGCCTACTGGCAGCTTCCGCCCAATGCCAAGGCGCTGAGCGAAAGCGTGCTGGCCGACGTCACCTCGGTCATGGATTTCGGCATCATCGCCGGCGCCATGTTGGCCGCAGCCCTCGCCGGCAAGTTCGCCCCGAGCCTCGACATCCCGCTGCGCTCTGTGCTTGCCGCCGTGATCGGCGGGCTGCTGCTCGGCTATGGCGCCCGCATCGCCTATGGCTGCAATATCGGCGCCTATTTCTCCGGCATCGCTTCGGGCAGCCTGCACGGCTGGCTCTGGGCCGTATTCGCTTTTGTCGGCAACATGGTCGGCGTGAAGCTGCGTCCTTACTTCTTCTTCGAGAAGAAGATTCTGTCGCGCGCCGACGGCTGATCTGACTGCGAGCATAAGTTCATCCGAAAGCGTTGGCGGGATAAGGCTTCGTCACCACCGGCAGGTGGCGGGCCCCTTCCGCCAGCAGAAACCGCTCGAAGGCCTGCATGGCCGGATTCGTCGCGCGATCAGTGCGCGACACGCTGAACCACTGCCGCCGGATCGGCGTGTCGATCACGTCGAGAATGACGAGCCGGCCGAGCTTCACCTCCTGCTCGATCGTGTGCGCCGAGATGAAGGCGAGCCCCAGCCCGGCGATCACCGCCTGCTTGATCGTCTCGTTCGATCCCATTTCCGTGCCCAGTTCCTCCAGCCGTCGCGGCACTTCGCTGAGGAAGATTTCCAGCGAAATCCGCGTCCCCGATCCGCTTTCCCGCACCAGGAACTGCTCCTGGGCGATCCGCTCGCGGGAAATGTCGAGCACACCGGCCAGCGGATGTCCGGCCGGCGCGATGAAGACCAGGGGATGGTCGCCGAACATCTGCGAGCGGACGTCGAAGTCGCGCGGCGGGCGACCCATCAGGGCGATGTCCACCTCATGATCGCGCAGCTTCTGGATGATCTCCGCCCGGTTGCCGATGAACAGGTTGATGTCTATATCGGGCACCTGCTTGCGAAAGGCGGCGATCAGCTGCGGGGCGAAATACTTGCCCGTCGATACGACGCCAAGCCTCAACCGCCCGCTCCTCAGCCCTTTCATCGAATCGATCGAATCCGCCAGTGTCGCAAGGCTCTCCTCGATCGCATGCGCCGCCTCGAGAAAGGCGAGACCGAAGGCAGTCGGAACCATGCCCTCGCGCGTCCGGTCGAACACCACCACGCCCGCGTCCCGTTCCAGCTGCTGGATCTGCAGGGTGAGCGCCGGCCCGGTCAGTCCGAGTTCTGCGGCCGCGAGATTGATCTTCCCTAGCCGGCTGACGGCTTCGATCGTGCGGAGCTGGCGAAGGGAAACGTTGCGCATATTAGGAAGTAAGTATTTCTAACCAACTAAGTCAATATAATAAAATTTACAAACTCTACCATTCCGCCATTCTCTTCCCGACAGCAGATGGGAGGAGACATCGTAATGTCAGGCGCAACCCTCGAGGCCTACCTCGTCTCATGCATCGCCACGCGCGATGAAACGGCGCGCGACGTGGCCGCCATTATCCAGCGGCTGGCGACCGCCGCCCTCGACATCCGCAAGCTGGTCGGTCAGGGCGCGTTGAGTGCACACCTCCACGGTCTGCGTGGCGGTGCCAACACCGACGGCGACATGCAGAAGGAAATGGACGTCATCTGCGACGACCTGTTCCTCTCCTCGCTCCAGGGCGCGCCGGTCGCCTTCTACGCCTCGGAAGAACTGGAGCATCCCGTCTCGCTCAATCCCGAAGCGAGGCTTGCCGTCGCCATCGATCCGCTCGACGGCTCGTCGAACATAGACACCAATGTCTCGGTCGGCACGGTCTTCTCGATCCTGCCGGCAATCCCGAGCGCCGACCACGACCCGATGCCGACATTCCTGCAGCCGGGCACCCGCCAGCTGGCGGCCGGCTTTTTCATCTACGGGCCCCAAACGGCCCTGGTGCTGTCGCTCGGCAAGGGCACGGAGATCTTCATTTTCTCAAGCCGCCTCGGCTGCTTCGTGCAGGGTTACAAGTCCGTCAGCATCGCCGACCGCGCTCATGAATTCGCCATCAACGCTTCGAACTACCGCCACTGGGAAGAGGCGATCCGCCTCTATGTCGACGACTGCCTGGCCGGCGCCGACGGCCCCCGCGAGCGCGATTTCAACATGCGCTGGATCGCGTCCCTGGTCGCCGATGCCTATCGCATCCTGGTCAGGGGCGGCATCTTTCTTTATCCGGCCGACAGCCGCCGGGGCTACTCGCAGGGCCGGCTGAGGCTCGTCTACGAGGCCAACCCAATCGCCTTCCTCGTCGAGAATGCCGGTGGTGCGGCGACCAATGCCGTCTCCCGCATCCTCGATATCGAGCCGGAAAGCCTGCACCAGCGCGTGCCGCTGGTCTTCGGCTCACGCCGCGAGGTGGCACGCGTCGCCCGCTACCATGTCGACCCCACCATGATCGGTGAACGCGCGCCGCTGTTCGGCAAGCGCGGCTTGTTCCGGGCCTGAGGAGAATACGATGTCAGCCAAATATCCCATCATTTCGATCACCGGCTCGTCCGGCGCCGGCACCACCACGGTCAAGGATACCTTCGAGAAGATCTTCAAGCGCGAGAACATCTCCGCATCCTTCATCGAGGGCGACGCCTTCCACCGCTATGACCGCGAGGCGATGAAGAAGAAGATCGCCGAAGAAAAGGCCAAGGGCAAAGACTTCACCCATTTCGCCGCCGAAGCGAACGAACTGGAAATCCTGGAAAGCGTGTTCTCCGAATATGGCCGTCGCGGCGTCGGCCGCACCCGGCACTACATCCACGACGATGCGGAGGCCGCAAAATACGGCTCCGCACCCGGTACTTTCACCGAATGGGAGGAATTCAAAGGCAGCGACCTGCTGTTCTATGAAGGGCTCCACGGCTGTGCCGTGACCGAAACCATCAACCTCGCCCAGCATTGCGACCTGAAGATCGGCGTCGTGCCCGTCATCAATCTCGAATGGATTCAGAAGATCCACCGCGACAAGGCGACCCGCGGCTATTCGACGGAGGCCGTCACCGACACGATCCTTCGCCGCATGCCGGACTATGTCCACTATATCTGCCCGCAATTCTCGCAGACCGACATCAACTTCCAGCGCGTTCCGATCGTCGACACCTCGAACCCGTTCGTTGCCCGCTGGATCCCGACGCCGGCGGAATCGATCCTGGTGATCCGCTTCGCCAATCCGCGCGGCATCGATTTTCCCTACCTGCTGTCGATGCTGCAGAACAGCTTCATGTCGCGCGCCAATTCGATCGTCGTTCCCGGCGACAAGCTCGACCTCGCCATGCAGCTGATCTTCACGCCGCTGATCCACAAACTGCTCGAACGCAAGCACCGCATGTCGTGAGGAGGACACCCATGAACATTTCGCAGAAGATCGAAACCCGCAATGCGGTGTCCGAACAGGACATGGCGAATGCCATCCGCTTCCTCGCCATGGACGCGGTGCAGAAAGCCAATTCGGGCCATCCCGGCATGCCGATGGGCATGGCCGACGCTGTGACCGTCCTCTTCAACCGCTTCATCACCATCGATCCCTCGATGCCGGACTGGCCGAACCGTGACCGCTTCGTGCTGTCCGCCGGACACGGCTCGATGCTGCTCTACGCGATCCACCACCTGATCGGCTTTTCCGACATGCCGATCTCCCAACTGGCCGCCTTCCGGCAGATGGGTTCGAAGACCGCCGGCCATCCGGAATACGGCCATGCGCTCGGCATCGAGACGACGACCGGCCCGCTCGGCCAGGGCATCGCCACGGCCGTCGGCATGGCCATCGCCGAACAGATGATGGCCGCCCGCTTCGGTTCATCGCTCTCAGATCACTTCACCTACGTGGTCGCCGGGGACGGCTGCCTCCAGGAGGGCATCAGCCACGAGGCGATCGACCTGGCCGGGCACCTGAAGCTGCGCAAGATGATCGTGCTGTGGGACGACAACCACATCTCTATCGATGGCGCGACCGAGCTATCCACCTCGATGGACCAACTCGCCCGCTTCCGCGCCGCCGGCTGGGATGCGCAGGCCGTCGACGGCCATGATCCGGAAGCGGTCGCCAAGGCGATCGACCGCGCCCGCAAGAGTCGCAAGCCGTCGCTGATCGCTTGCCGGACAAGGATCGGCAAGGGTGCCGCCAGCATGGAAGGCTCGCACAAGACCCATGGCGCGGCCCTTGGCGACAAGGAAATCGCCGCGACCCGCGAAAAGCTCGGCTGGCATCACCCGCCCTTCTTCGTACCGTCCGACATCAAGTCGGCCTGGGAAAGCGTGGCCTCCCGTGGCCAGACGGCGCGCGAGGCGTGGGAAATCCGCCGCGACACGTCCCGTTCCAGAAAGCGTTATGAGCAGACGATCGAACGGGACCTCGGCCCCGAGGTCGCGCGCCAGCTGACGAAATTCCGTGCGGAGCATCGCAACAAGGCCACCAAGGTGGCGACCCGCCAGGCCTCGCAGATGGCGCTTGAGGCGATCAACGGCGCGACATCGCTGACGATCGGCGGCTCTGCCGATCTCACCGGTTCCAACCTCACCATGACCTCCCAGACGGCTCCGATCGCCGCCGGCAACTTCAAGGGCCGCTACCTGCACTATGGCATCCGCGAGCACGGCATGGCGGCCGCGATGAACGGCATTGCGCTGCATGGCGGCTTCATCCCCTATGGCGGCACCTTCCTGGTGTTCTCCGATTATGCCCGGGGCGGGATGCGGCTCTCGGCGCTGATGGGGCTGCCGGTCATCTACGTGCTGACCCACGATTCCATCGGCCTTGGCGAAGACGGACCGACCCACCAGCCGGTCGAGCACCTCGCCATGTTGCGCGCCACGCCGAACCTCAACGTTTTCCGTCCGGCCGACATCATCGAGACGGCCGAATGCTGGGAAATCGCATTGAGGGAAAAGGCGACGCCGAGCGTGCTGGCACTCTCCCGCCAGGCCCTGCCGATGCTGCGCGCGGTCCCCGGCGACGAGAACCTCTCTGCCCGCGGCGCCTACGTATTGCGGGAAGCCAAGGGCCCCCGCGACGTGACGCTGCTTGCCACCGGTTCGGAGGTCGAGATTGCGGTCGCCGCCGCCGACAAGCTTCTTTCCGAAAAGGGCATCGCGGCGGCTGTCGTCTCCATGCCTTGCTGGGAGAAGTTCGAGGCGCAGGACGAGTCCTACCAAAGCAAGACCCTCGGCAGCGCACCGCGCATCGCCATTGAAGCCGCCGGTCGACTCGGTTGGGACCGCTGGATGGGGCCGCGCGGCAGCTTCATCGGCATGCAGGGCTTCGGCGCCTCGGCCCCGGCAGGCGAACTCTACAAGCATTTCGGCATCACCGCCGAGCATGTCGCCGCGGAAGCGCTGCGGTTTGCCGGCCACCACAAGGGCGGGCGCGGCCAATGACGAGAAGCCCCTCCCAAATCACCACCGCACACAGAGAGGACGCCTGACCATGGCTCGCATCACGCTTCGTCAATTGCTCGACCATGCCGCCGAACGCGGCTACGGCGTGCCTGCCTTCAACATCAACAACATGGAACAGGGCCTCGCCATCATGCAGGCGGCCAAGGCCTGCGATGCGCCGGTCATCCTGCAGGCATCGCGCGGCGCCCGCACCTATGCCAACGACATCATGCTCACCAAGATGATGGAAGCGCTGGAGCTGATGTATCCGGACATTCCGCTCTGCATCCACCAGGACCATGGCGACAGGGTCTCCACCTGCCTGTCCGCGATCCAGCACGGCTTCACTTCGGTGATGATGGACGGTTCGCTGAAAGAGGACGCCAAGACGCCTGCCGACTATGCTTACAATGCCGGCATCACTGCCGAGGTGGCGCGCCTCGCCCACATGGTCGGCGTCTCGGTCGAGGGCGAACTCGGCTGCCTGGGCTCGCTCGAAACCGGCCATGGCGAGGCGGAGGACGGCCATGGTTTCGAAGGCGCGCTCGACCGCTCGCAACTGCTGACCGATCCCGACGAGGCGGCCCGTTTCGTCGCCGAGACCGGCGTCGATGCGCTGGCCGTCGCGATCGGCACCTCGCACGGCGCCTACAAGTTCACCCGCAAGCCGACCGGCGAAGTGCTCGCCATGGACGTGATCGAGAAGATCCACCGGCGCCTGCCCGACACCCATATCGTCATGCACGGCTCCTCCTCGGTCCCTGAAGAATGGCAGGAGATCTTCAACGCCCATGGCGGCGAGATGCGCGAGACCTATGGCGTACCAGTCGAGGAGATCGTCCGCGGCATCCGTTTCGGGGTGCGCAAGGTCAATATCGACACCGACCTGCGTCTTGCCGCCGCCGCCGAATTCCGTCGCGTTGCCGACACCCGCCGCGACGAATTCGATCCGCGCAAATTCCTCAAACCCGCCATGGATGCCATGGCCTCCGTCTGCAAGGCCCGCTTCGAGGCCTTCGGCACGGCGGGCAATGCGTCGCGCATCAAGGTCATCCCGATGAGCGACATGGCCAAACGCTATGCGAGCGGCAGCCTGAAACCCTCAAACGCGCGGTCTGAAGCCGCCTGAACTCCCATCCGACCAAGGAAAGGACAGTGCCATGAACGCCGATGCGAAAACCGAGATCAAGGGCAAGGAACGCTACAGGGCGGGCGTCCTGAAATACGCCCAGATGGGCTACTGGGACGGCCATTACGAGCCGAAGGACACCGACCTGATCGCCCTGTTCCGCATCACGCCGCAGGACGGCGTCGATCCGATCGAAGCGGCGGCCGCCGTTGCCGGCGAGAGCTCGACCGCCACCTGGACGGTCGTCTGGACCGACCGCCTGACGGCCTGCGACCAATACCGTGCCAAGGCCTACCGGGTGGATCCGGTGCCGGGAACGCCGGGGCAGTACTTCTGCTATGTCGCCTATGACCTGATCCTGTTCGAGGAAGGCTCGATCGCCAACCTGACGGCCTCGATCATCGGCAATGTGTTCTCGTTCAAGCCGCTGAAGGCCGCACGGCTCGAGGACATGCGCTTCCCCGTGGCTTATGTGAAGACCTTCAAGGGACCGCCGACCGGTATCGTCGTCGAACGCGAACGGCTCGACAAGTTCGGCAAGCCGCTGCTCGGCGCCACCACCAAGCCGAAGCTCGGCCTGTCCGGCAAGAATTACGGCCGCGTGGTCTACGAGGGGCTGAAGGGCGGGCTCGACTTCATGAAGGACGACGAGAACATCAACTCGCAGCCCTTCATGCACTGGCGCGACCGCTTCCTCTACTGCATGGAGGCCGTCAACCATGCCTCCGCCGTCACCGGCGAGGTGAAAGGCCACTACCTCAACATCACCGCCGGCACGATGGAGGAAATGTACCGCCGCGCCGAATTCGCCAAGGAGCTCGGCTCGGTCATCGTCATGGTCGACCTGATCGTCGGCTGGACGGCAATCCAGTCGATCTCGGAATGGTGCCGGCAAAACGACATGATCCTGCACATGCACCGCGCCGGCCACGGCACCTATACGCGCCAGAAGAACCACGGCATCTCGTTCCGCGTCATCGCCAAGTGGCTGCGTCTCGCCGGCGTCGACCACCTGCATGCCGGCACCGCCGTGGGCAAGCTGGAAGGCGATCCGCTGACTGTGCAGGGCTACTACAACGTGCTACGCGAGACGAAGAACGAAGTCGACCTGCAACGCGGCATCTTCTTCGAGCAGGACTGGGGCGACATCAAGAAGGTCATGCCGGTCGCCTCGGGCGGCATTCATGCCGGACAGATGCACCAGTTGCTCGACCTGTTCGGCGACGACGTGGTGCTGCAGTTCGGCGGCGGCACGATCGGCCATCCGATGGGCATCCAGGCCGGGGCGACCGCCAACAGGGTCGCGCTCGAAGCCATGGTGCTCGCCCGCAACGAGGGCCGCGACATCGCCAATGAAGGGCCGGAGATCCTGAGAGCAGCCGCCAAGTGGTGCAAGCCGCTGGAAGCCGCCCTCGATACCTGGGGCAATATCAGCTTCAACTACACCTCGACCGACACCTCGGACTTCGTGCCGAGCGTAAGCGTCATCTGACAGAGCGAGAGAAAAGGAGAAACGACAATGCGTATCACCCAAGGCTGCTTCTCGTTCCTGCCGGACCTGACGGACGAGCAGATCACCGCGCAGGTGGAATACTGCCTGCGCAAGGGCTGGGCGATCGGCGTCGAGTACACCGACGATCCCCACCCCCGCAACACCTATTGGGAAATGTGGGGCAATCCGATGTTCGACCTGAAGGACGCCAAGGGCGTGATGATGGAGCTCGATGATTGCCGCAAGGCTCATCCGCAGACCTACATCCGCCTCAACGCCTTCGATTCCAACCGCGGTTTCGAGACGGTGACGATGTCCTTCATCGTCAACCGGCCGGACAAGGAACCGGATCTCAGAATGACGCGTACCGACGGCCCGGGCCGCTCTCAGCATTACTCCTGGTCGACGACCGGCTGACGAAAGGACGAGACAATGGCTATGCCCGAGACAACCGTGACGCAGGAGAGCCCGCCGACTTCGGTCGACCTCGCCGAGGAATACCGGACCTCGGGCGTCGCCGAGATCCTCGAAGAGCTCGACCGCGACCTTGTGGGCCTCAAGCCCGTGAAGCGGCGGATCCGCGAGACGGCAGCGCTGCTCTTGGTCGAGCGCGCCCGCCGCGCCATGGGGCTCTCCCACGAGCCGCCGTCGCTGCACATGAGCTTCACCGGCAATCCCGGCACCGGCAAGACGACGGTGGCGCTACGCATGGCGAACCTGCTCCACCGCCTCGGCTACATTCGAAAGGGCCACCTCGTCTCGGTGACGCGGGATGACCTCGTCGGGCAGTATATCGGCCACACCGCGCCGAAGACGAAGGAGATCCTCAAGAAGGCCATGGGCGGAGTGCTGTTCATCGACGAGGCCTACTATCTCTATCGTCCGGACAATGAGCGCGACTACGGCCAGGAAGCGATCGAGATCCTGCTACAGGTGATGGAGAATAACCGCGACGATCTGGTCGTGATCCTCGCCGGCTATTCCGACCGCATGGATCGCTTCTTCGAAAGCAATCCGGGCTTTCGCTCGCGCATCGCCCACCACATCGACTTCCCCGACTATGCAAACGACGAATTGCTGTCGATCGCCGAGACCATGCTGGAGCGGCAGGGCTACCATCTCGACGCGGAAGCGACGGCCGTGATGACCGACTATATCGCCCGCCGGCGCAGCCAGCCGCATTTCGCCAATGCGCGCTCCATCCGCAACGCGCTCGACCGGGCGCGCCTGCGCCAGGCCAACCGCCTGTTCGAGGAAACCAAGGGCCCGGTCAACGCGGAGCAGCTCTCGACCATCATCGGCCGCGACATTGCCGCAAGCCGCGTCTTTGCCATGAAGCCGGCCGCACCGCCCGAACATCCTCAGGAGACAGCATGAGCCCGAAGACCATCATTGCCCCCTCGGTCCTGTCTGCCGATTTCTCGCGTCTCGGCGAGGAAGTGGAAGCAGTCTGCCGCGCCGGCGCCGACTGGATCCATCTCGACGTCATGGACGGGCATTTCGTGCCCAACATCACCTTCGGCCCGCCGGTGATCAAGGCGATCCGCAACCGCACCGACAAGGTGTTTGACTGCCACCTGATGATCGAGCCCGTCGATGGCTTTCTCGGCGCCTTCGCCGATGCCGGCTGCGACATCGTCACCGTCCATGCCGAGGCGACCACCCATCTCGACCGCTCGCTCCAGGCGATCCGTGACCTCGGCTGCAAGGCCGGCGTCTCGCTCAATCCCTCGACGCCTGAAAACGTCATCGAATACGTGCTCGACCGCCTCGACCTCGTCCTGCTGATGACGGTCAATCCCGGCTTCGGCGGCCAGGCCTTCATCCCGGCCGTGGTGGACAAGGTCGCGCGCATCAAGGCGATGATCGGCAACCGTCCGATCGTGATCGAAATCGACGGCGGCGTGACACCCGAGACCGCGCCGCTCGTTTCCCGGGCCGGCGCCGACATCCTCGTCGCCGGCTCGGCGATCTTCAAGGGCGGCGCGGATGCCTATGCCGGTAACATCGCCGCCCTGCGCCACGCCTCAGACAGCGCGACCCGTCCCCTCGTCCAGAACGAAAGGTAGCTCCATGGCATCCACCGCACCGCTTTGCCATTTCGGATGGAAGGCCATCGACGCCCGGCTGCCGAGCACCGAGGGACGCGCCCGCTCCATTCTCGATCTTGCCGGACCGAACGGCCTCGTCGTCGCCTTCATCTGCAATCACTGCCCCTATGTGAAAGCGGTGATCGGCCGGATCGTGCGCGATGCGCTGGCGCTCGAGGCACACGGAATCGGCTTCGTGGCGATCAACTCGAACGATGCGACCGCCTATCCGGAAGACAGCTTCGACAATATGAAGCGCTTTGCCGCCGATCACGCCCTGCCCTTCCCCTATCTGCATGACGCCGACCAGTGGGTCGCCAGGGCCTATGGCGCCGTCTGCACGCCGGATTTTTTCGGCTTCAACAAGCGCATGGAGCTGCAGTATCGCGGACGGCTCGATGCCTCGCGTAAGGAGATCGGCCCAGCGGATCTGAGGCGCGACCTGTTCGAGGCGATGGTCGGCATCGCCCGGACCGGCAAGGGGCCGGAAGAGCAGCACGCGGCGATCGGCTGTTCGATCAAATGGAAGCAGGCCCCGTCCTGGGCCGGCGCGGAGATGATGACCCACCGTTGAGCAAGCAACCCCTCGCCCCCGATCCTCGCTGTACCGAAAGCTTTACCCACGAGACTCCAGTCGTAAGCAGCATGTCGCAATCGTCAGAAGCCGCCGATGATCCACCATCGGCGGCTTTGTCTATTGCTGTCGAACCCGTACGGACCGGCAGGCCTGTATCCCCCGAAGACCTCAAGCCCCGCCCGTTCTCGCTTCCGGAAGGAAGAGACGCGGACAGGGCTCGGGGGGAGGAGCGCTTTGGCCTTGCTTACGCCGGCAGGGCGCCGGACTGCTTGGCGACATGGGTGGCGATCGCGTCCATCAGCGCCGGTGACAGCGCGTCATAGGGCGGCAGCCCGAGTTCGTTGAGGCGCGCACGGATCTCGCCCATCTTGTCGGGGCTGACCCCGCTCTCGATGACCGACGAGACGAAAGCGGCGAATTCCGGCGGAGACCAGCCGGTCTGGTCGCTGAGTTCGGTATGGACGAAATCCAGACCATAGAAGGGATGCTTGGTGTTCTCGATGCGGCCGTACATATGCGTGCCGCAATCCTTGCAGGCGTAACGCTGGATCGTCGCGTTCGGGTCGACGATCTGCAACTTCTCGGCGCCGGAGGTGACCTTGACATTGTCACGCGACACGACGGCGATCTGCGCGAAGATCGCGCCCTTCGGCTTCCAGCACTTGGTGCAGCCGCAGGCATGGTTGTGCGCCGTCTGCGAGCTGATTTCGACCGTCACCGGATTGGTGGCGCATTTGCATTTGAGCGTGCCGCCGTGAAAGCCGGGCGTGGCCGGCGGAAAGCCGTTGTCGATGGCCGGATGCAGTTTAATCATGGGTCCCTCCTCCTCAAGTTTGGACGTCTGAAGCGTCTTCAATCGGGGACAGGATCGGAGCAAATCGGGCGATCGGCAACATAGCGGAAAGTGGCGGTTTTTGTTGCGGTCGCGGCCTTCCAGCCCAACGGACGACTAGCGGCCGCGGCCCCGCAGCATGGCGCGGGCCGGATCGTAGCCCCAGACGGCGGCCAGCATGAAGACGACGAAGCAGCCGGAAACCCAGGCCAACGCCTCGAGGTTGAGCTGACCATAGAGCGCGAAGCGGATCAGCTCAACCGCATGGGTGAAGGGGTTGTAGGCACAGATGTCGCGCAGCAGCGGCGAGCTTTCCGCCATCTTCCAGAGCGGGTAGAGGGCCGACGACAGGAAGAACATCGGGAAGATGACGAAGTTCATCACCCCGGCGAAATTCTCCAGCTGACGAATGGTCGAGGAGATCACCAGGCCGAAGGCCCCGAGCATCAGGCCGCTCAGCAGCAGCGCCGGCAGAACCGAAAGATAGCCGAGCGGCGGCAAGTCGATGCCGGTCAGCGCCGCAAGACCCAGAAAGACCATGACCTGCAGGATCGACACGATGACGCCGGCCAGCAGCTTGGAGAACAGCAACCACCAGCGCGGCAAGGGTGAGGTCAGCAAGAGACGCATCGAACCCATTTCCTGGTCATAGACCAGCGACAGCGACGACTGCATACCGTTGAACAGCTGGATCATGCCGCACAGCCCCGGCAGGATATAGACCTCGTAGGTGATATAGGTCTGGTAAGGCGGAATGATCGACACGCCGAGCGCCGCGCGAAAGCCGGCGGCAAAGACGAGAAGCCAGACGAGGGGGCGCACGAGGGCGGCGAGGAACCGTCCGCGCTGCCGGACGAAGCGCAGGTTCTCGCGGGTGATGATGGCGAATAGCGCGGTCAGCCAGGCCTTCATGCCGTCGCCTCCGTGCCTTCGGCCGTCATGGCGAGGAAGGCCTTGGCCAGGCTGCGGTCACCGGCCAGTTCAGCCGCCGGGCCGTTGCTCAACACGCGCCCGCGATGCAGCACCACGACCTGATCCGACATGGCGATCTCGTCGACCAGATGGGTCGCCCAGAGCACGGCAAGCCCACTTTCGGCGAGCTGATGCACGTGGTCGGTGATCGCCTGCCGCGAGGCGGCATCGAGCCCGACGGTCGCCTCGTCGAGCAGCAGGATCTCCGGTTGATGAACCAGGGCGCGGGCGATCTCCATACGCCGCCGGTGCCCGCCATTCAGCGCACGCACCGGTTCGTCGGCGCGCTCGTCCATGCCAAGCTGGGCAAGTGCCCTCTCGATGGCCATGGAGGCGGAACGGCCGGACAGTCCGTGCAGACCGGCGAAGTAGCGCAGGTTGCGGCGCACCGTCATGTCGAGATCGAGTGTCGGCTGCTGGAACACCACGCCGATCCGCGCGAGCGCGGCGCGTGGCGACCGGGCCATATCGAAGCCTGCGACATTGATCGTTCCCTCGTCAGCGACGATCAGCCGGGTCAGAAGGGCAAAGAGCGTCGACTTGCCGGCACCGTTAGGCCCGAGCAGCGCGCAGAACCGACCGGGCTCGACGTTGAACGAGACATCGTCCAGCGCCTTGCGCTCGCCATAGTGATATCCGACATGGCTGATCTCAAGACCCTTCATGCCGCACCCTCCCGCTTCGCCGCCGGAGGGCTCGCTCCATCGGCGATCGTTGCCGGGCGACCCGCAAGCCTGAGAGTGCGCTGGGCCAGACGCCTGGCCTCAGCCTCGGAATGGGTGACGAGAATGACGGCGGGACCGGTCTCGGCAATCAGCGCCTCGGTCAGTTCCAGCATTTCCTCGGCCGTCTGCGGATCGAGCGAGACATAGGGCTCATCCATGACGAGAAGTGCCGGGCGTCCGGCAAAGGCGCGGGCCAGCGCCAACCGCCGCTGCTGGCCGAGCGACAGCTGGCCGGGAAAGAGTCCGGCCTTGTCGGCAATGCCGATACGTTCGAGCGCAGCGCGCGCCGCATCCTCTCCGAGCGTCGGGTGGACCAGGGTGAGATTCTGCAGCACGCTGCGCCACGGCAGCAGCACCGGCTCCTGGAACACCATGGCGATATTCTGCGGCCGGACGATCTCACCTTCGAAGGCCTCGTCAATGCCGGCGATCAGACGGAGCAGCGTCGACTTGCCGATGCCAGAAGCGCCGAGAATGGCGACGGCTTCGCTGTCACCCATCTCGAAACGGATGTCGCGCAGGATCTCCGATGGACCGAAAGCCTTTCGCCGGACGTCGACCTTGATCATGCCGTCCTCCAGGCCCGCGCCCGCCGTTCGACCGGCTGCAGGATCAGGGCTTCGACCATGAGCATGACGACGATGAAGGTCAGCGAATAAACCAGCACCATGGCGACGTCGAACAGCTGGAAATAGAAATGGATCTGGAAACCGACGCCGCTGGAGCGGCCGAGAAACTCGACCACCAGCACGATCTTCCAGATGACGGCAATGCCGGAACGGGCCGCACCGGCGATATAGGGAGCCAGTTGGGGAATGGCGACATGACGCAGCCGCGCCATAGGCGGCATGCGATAGACCTTTGCCATGGCATCGAGGTTCGGATCGAGAGCGCGCGCGCCTTCGCGCAGAAGCGTCGCGACATTCGGGATCTTGTTGAGCACGACCGCGATGATCGCCGCCGTTTCGTTCAGGCCGATCCAGAGATAGCAGAGCACGATCAGGACCAGCGCCGGCAGGTTGAGGAACACCACCAGCCAGGGATCGAGCCACCGGTCGAACGCCGGATAGCGCCCCATCAGAAAACCGAGCGCCACGCCGATCGCCATGGCTGGCACGAAGGCCATCACCACGCGCCCGAGCGTCATCGCGAGATGATAGGGCAAGGCACCGGAACCAACCGCCCGGGCGAGCGGCTCCGCGAGCGCCCAGGGTTGCGGCAGAATGCTGGCATCCGCCGTCAGCGCCGCCGCGCCGACCCACACCAGCAGCAGCAGGCAGAGCGATAGCGTGCGGACGATCAGCGGATTTTGGCCATTGTCACTCAAGGTGCAGGAAGACCCCCTCGGGCAGCGTAGTCGCCTTGCCGACAAGCTCCTCGCCGCCGAGCTCGGCCATCAGCCGCAGGAAGCGATCGGCCGCCGCCTCGTCGATCGGCCTGCCGCTCGGAATGCCGGCGCGATAACCGTCACGCAACGCCGCAAACTCGGCGTCATCTGCGGCGTTCATCTGACCGCGTATCCCCTCCCAGGCAGCATCATCGCTGCGCAACAATTCTTTCGCCGCCACCGAGGCCTTGTAGAGCCCCTGCGCCACCTCGGGATGCGCCTTGACGAATTCGCCCTTGAGCACATAGCCAAGGAGTGGCGTATCGGGGTCGAGCCCGAGTTCGGTCGCGGCATCGGCAACGGAAACGAGGTCGTGCATGCCCTTCGCCTTCATCTTGGCGAGGAAATGCCAGAAGTTGATTGCTCCCGCCGTCTCGCCGGACAGCGCCGATTTGAAGATCAGCGGCGGTGCGGCGAACACCTGCTCGGTCTCCTTGGCCAGATCCATGCCGTATTTTTTTGTGGCATAGGCGCGCAGGATGAGCCAGCTCTTGTCGAGCGGCCCGCCGGCAATGCCGATCTTCTGACCCTTGAGGTCGGCAAGCGCCTTGACCGGGCTGTCGTCCTTGACAACGAGACCGCCGACCGCGCGCGAATAGGGAATGAAGACGTAGTCCTTGCCGGCGGCGCGCTGATAGGCAACCCAGATCCAGTCGGCCACCATGGTGTCCGCCTCGCCGCCCTCGAAGGCGACGCGCGTCGCGCCGTTGTCCGCATAGTCCTGCACGGCCAGGGCGAACCCGTTCTTCCGGTCGAGCTTGTTCGCCTTGATCGTCGAAATCTCCCAGTTGACCGTGCCGGAAGCGAGCATCGCTGCCCTGATCGGCGGCAGTTCCTCCGCCATGGCCGGCGCCATGCCAAGCGCCAGCAGGCACCCGGTCAGAATTCGTCTCAAGACACGCATCGCTCGCTCTCCCCGGGATTGCCGCCTTGCCTTCGCGGCTTGTTGACCAGCGGCTTCTACACGATTCTTCTGGCAATTCGCCAACCTGTCCAGCCTATTCCTTGCGCTTGTCGGCGACGGTGAGATCGGCATTGAGATCCATGTCGTACTGCCCGTCGGCGCAGAACACGTCGTCGAGTTCAAAACCGTCGCCATTGGCTTCGATATTGGCCGGATCGACCTCGCATTGCATGGTCTTCAGCATGTCCTGGATCGCCGTCTGCTTGTCGGCCGGCACCTCGGCGGCCGATGCGGCAAAGGGCAAGGCAAGAAAGGCGGCAAGGAAAACGGTCTTCATTTTGTAGCTGTGCATCGCAATCGTCCTTCTGTCACGTTTGGCTTACTGAATGGAAATCGTCACCTTCTGGGTGTCGCTGGTCGTGTTCGGAATGCGGACCTCGTAGGAGCCGGGCTTTATGGCGATAAATGACATGGTCGCCACGCCGGCCTTGTCGAATTCGAGGCTGTCGATCGCCATGGGGCGAACCTCGATGCCGTTGATGACGATCTCGTTCATCCAGATTGCCCGGAAGAAGGGGGCCCCGGAAATCGCCAGCTCGGCCGAGCCGTCGGCGGTGATCTTCATTTCGTAATAGGCGCCCGATTGCAGCGCCACGTCGCCCTTGCCGAGCGGCTGTCCGGAGGCAAGCGTGATCTCGATCGGTTCGCCGCGATTGCATTTGGCCAGAAGCCCCGCAAAACCGAGCTTGTCGCAGAGCGGTGCCGCTACCGCCGGCATGGCGATGATCGGACTGACCAAGGGGACGGCAATCAGAGCGGCCAATCCCGCCAAAAGCTTTCTCGTCATCGATGAATTCCTCCCAATATTGTATCTGTCTGAAAAACGGTCAGTTCGGCGCGACAACGACCCCCCAGGGCTGCTCGCCGACCGGAACCGAACGAATGACCTTCTCGGCCTTCACGTCGATGATGCTGACATCGTTGGAGTTGCCGTTGGTGACGACGAGAAATTCCTCGCCCGGCGTGAACGCCATCTGCCAGACGCGCTGGCCGACGAGCAGATAGTCGAGCACCTCGTCGGTCTTCGCATCGATCACCGCCACGCGATTGGCCGGCCCGAGCGCGACGAAGACCCGCGATCCGTCGCTGGTCGCCTTGACCCCGACCGGCTGCAGCCATTCCGGCAGCACGCCGGGAACTTCGAAGGTGATCTTCTTGTCGACCTTCGGCTCCCCGGCACCGAGATTGATGACCGACACGCTACCGCCGATCTCGGCGCTGACGTAGAGTTTCTTCCCGTCGGCCGTGAACTCGGCATAGCGCGGCCGCTGGTCGACCAGCACATTGTGCACGATCTCGTAGGTCGAGGTGTCGATGAAATGCGCCATGTTGGTCGTTTCGGACGTATTGATCAGCGTCTTGGCATCGGGGCTGACGGCCACGCCCTCCGGCTCCACCCCGACCGGGATTTCTGCCAGAACCTGATGCGTCTCCGTGTCGACGACCGTCACCAGATTGTCGTCCTCGTTAGCGACATAGAGCTGCTTGCCCGATGGGTTGAGCGCGAACAGTTCCGGGTCGGGACCTGAAGGAAGGGTATGCAACTCCTTGTAGGTCTCCGGATCGAAGACGCGCACCGTGTCGTCGTCGGAAGCGCAGACATAGAGTTCCTTGCCGTCGGGGCTGATCGTGATGCCGCGCGGCCGGTTGCCGGCGGGAAACTCGGCAATCTTCTCCCAAGTCTCGCTGTCGAGAACTGTTACCGTGTTGCCGCGCTCGTTGGTGACGAACACCTTGTTGGCGTGGGCGGGGCCGCTGGCCAGAAGGGCGGCAGGCAGGATGATCCAGGCGTATTTCAGCATTCTATCCTCCAAAGGCACGGCATGCGGTTTCAGGTGCATCGATGCCCAGCGTGTCGAGCGGCGAATACTGGTGAAGATAACCGTCCTGGGGAGAGACGGAGACGGTGATGCGGCCGTCGCCAAGCAGGATCGGCTGGCGCAGCTGCCCGTTCCACGAGCGGAAGGTCAGCTTCTGGCCCTTGAAGGCGGCGATCTCGAAATCCTTGGACAGCAGATAGGAGCGGATCGAAGCGGCATCCGGCTTGCCGGACCGCGTCACGGCCTCGCCGATCACCCGGACGGCCAGCCACGCCTGGTAGTCCTCGTCCCGCGCGCCACGGCCCGTCAGCTTTTCGAAGCGCCGCTGGAACTGCGTCGCGCCCCAGGATTCGTGCGCTTGGTGCCAGGTGAGCGGCATCAGGCCGGCCGAGCCGGCGACCGGGCGCGGATCCCAGGAATGATAGGGCAGATAGGCCGCAAACACGTCCGTTTCGTCGGCCGCAACCGTGACGTCATGTTCCTCTGCACCCTGCATGAAGACCGGGATCTGCTTCTGGACCAGGACATGGCCGGTGTCCGTGCGCCGGGCGCCGCCGGTATCAACGAATTCCCGCTCCTCGACGATCTTCGCGCCGAACTTCGTCGCCGACTTCCGGTAGCTTTCGGCGAGTAGCTTGTCTTCTGGATGAGAACCGTGGATCAGGAGGATGCGCGCCCACTTCTTCCACATCAGGAATTGCACGACGCCGTCCGTCAGCATCGACCGGCTCGGCGCGATATGCAGGACATTCGCCCGGCACTCCGCGTCACGCAGCGCATCGTCCCGCGCTCCGGCATTGAGCACCAGCACCTCCGGCCCCGCTCGATCGGCCAGTGTCTTCAGGGTTTCCCCGTCGGAAATGACGGCGATCAGCTTGACGCCATCGGCCTTCAGCGCGTCGAGCGCCGCCTCGGCCTGCTCGGGCGGCACGGCCTTGGTTGTCAGCTGATAGTCCATGCCGGTGAAGGCACCGGTGGTACGGTTGTCCTCGTTGCCGAGCGTGGCACCGGCGAAACCGAGATCCGCGGGCGCGACGTCGAGCCGGGAGATCGGCGGCAGTTTGACGCGATCGACGCGAAGGACGGCGGTCTTCACCTCCTCGGCCCACGCAGTCTGCGTTGTCATCCAGGCAGCGCAAAAAATGGCAAGCGTAAGCCGCTGTTTCGACATCGTCGGAATGACCTCCCAATCTTCCTGACACATCTTAAAGTGGAGAATAGACGAGAGGTTTGTGTCGCGAAACCGATACTTATGGATCGTGGTGTCGCGGGCCTGCTATGTTAGGCTCGGTCGCATGCAGCGTATTTTGATGTCACTCGTGCTGGTCCTGATCCCCGTGCTTGCCCTGGCCGCGCTGGACAAGCCGCTCAAGCAGGGTGCGAAAATCGCCTTCCTCGGCATGACCTTCATCGATACTTCGACGGAGGGCGCCTATGACGGCGCGCGCGCCGACCAGACCGCCCGCACCCGTTTGCTGGAAGAAACGACACGGCAGCGCCTGCGCGACGAAGGCTTCGTCGTGCTCGACAACCAGCCGATCGCCGATGAACTCGCCAACACCACCAATCCCGCCCACTGCTACGGATGCGAGGTTCGCATGGCCGAACGGCTCGGCGCCGACTACGTGCTGGTCGGCGAGGTGCAGAAAGTCTCCAACCTGATCCTGTCGATGAATCTCGTCCTGAGGGACGTGAAGTCCGGCGAGGCCGTGCGCGCGCTCGCCGTGGATATCCGCTCGAATACCGACCAGAGCTGGCTGCGCGGCCTCAATTACATCTTCAAGAACCACTTCTTCAAATCGTGAGGAGACCCATGGGACAGCTTCGTAATTTCCTGCTGACATTCTTCCTGCTGGCACCGGCGATCGCCTTCGCCCACGGCCCGACGCGGCAGAAGCTGAGCCTGGCGGTCGACGTCAACGCTCCCCCTGCAGAGGTCTGGGCGGTCATCGGCAATTTCCAGGACATGAGCTGGCATCCCGCGGTCTTTTCGTCGACCGGCACTGGCGACAATGCGATCGACGCCACGCGCGTGCTGACGCTCGGCAAGGAAGGCGGACCGACGATCTCCGAGCAGCTCTACAAATATGACGCGGCCAAGATGAGCTATTCCTACCGCATCACCGCGGTGGATGTCGCCGTCCTGCCGGTCACCAATTATTCGTCGCACCTGACCGTGACGCCGACGGCGAGCGGCGGCTCGCACATCGAATGGCGCGGCGCCTTCTATCGCGGTTATCCGAACAACGACCCGCCGGAAAACCTCAACGACGCGGCCGCCATCGCAGCTGTCACCGGGGTCTACAAGGCTGGCCTCGATGCCCTGGAAGCGAAGTTCGGCAAATAGCACGCTCCTGACAGTCGGCCTCGTCGCGGCGCTCCTTGCGCCGCGTTCGGCCACTGCCGACTATGCCTATGTGACGAACCAGTCCTCCAGCGATCTCAGCATCATCGATCTCGAGCGGATGACCGAAGTCCGGCGCATCCCCGTGCCGGGCATGCCGGCCGGCGTCGCCGTCTCGGAGGCGCTCCGCGCGGTCTTCACCGTCAGCCCCGACAGCAAGACGCTGCGCCGCTTCGGTCTCGCGTCAGACCTTCCGGAGATCGAACGCCAGCTCGACGGCGGTCCGATCGGCGTGGCCGTCGACGAGAAGCGCCGCCGGGTCTTCGTTTCCGACTGGTACAATGCCCGCGTGTGGGTGCTGACCGCAGACGAACTCACCCTCTCGGCCACGCTGGAAACCGGCAGCGCTCCGGCAGGCCTGGCGATCTCCCCGGACGGCCGGTGGCTCGCGACGGCCGATCGCGATTCCAATCAGGTGTCGATCTTCGATGCCGAAACCTTGGCTCTCGTCCACCGCGTAACGGTGGGCGAACGCCCCTTCGGTGTCACCTTCGCGCCGGATGGCCGGGTGTTTTCGGCCGATGTCGGCAGCAATACGGTGACGGCCGTCGATCCCGAAAGCGGTGTCGTCCTCGGCAAGGCCAAGACTCGCGAGCGGCCCTATGGTCTGGCCTTCGCCGAGGGTCGTGGCTTCGTCACCAACCAGTATGACGATACCGTCAGCGTCTTCGACGCCACGACCTATGCGCCCGTCGCCGTGATCGACGTCGGCGGCTATCCCGAAGGCATCGACACGACCGCGGACGGCCTGAAGGTCGCCGTCGCCAACTGGGACACCAACACCCTTTCGGTGATCGATGCCCGGACCTTGAAGGTCGTCGGCGAGGTCGCGACCGGCGACGGTCCCAGAGCCTTCGGTCTGTTCCTGGCAGCCAGGATGCAAGAGGAGTAAAGCCATGCGTTCACATTCGCGTCTTCTTGCCGTGGCCTTCGGCCTGGCACTCCTATCGTCGGGCTCCGCCTGCGCCGAAGACGAATGGTCCAAGATCCGGCAGCAGCTGTTCGGCGCGCGACCGATCGCCGCCGCCGACGGAATTATCACCCTGGATGCGCCCTATCGCTCCGAAAACGACGCAAGGACAGTCATCGGCGCAACGCTCGCCGCACCGCCGGGCCAGATGATCCGGGAAGTCACGCTGGTGCTCGATCGCAATCCTATGCCGGTCTCCGCGGTGTTGCGGCTGTCCCAGCCCATGGCGCGCGTCGCCGTCGAAACGACATTGCGGGTCAACGGTCCGACGCCTGTTCACGTCGTCGGCGAGTTGACCGACGGTCAGTTGCTGGCCGCGGAGGGCTTCGTCAAGACATCGGGTCAGGGCGCCTGTGCGGCGCCGCCCGGCGGCAACCCGGAGGCAGCGCTGGCGACGCTCGGCAACATGGAGATCGAGATCGGCCATGAGCGCGGGACCGACGATGGCCAACTACTGGCCAATCTGGCGCGGCTGCGGAACCAGCAGGTGTCGATGAACCTCAAGATCAGCCATCCCAGCCATTCCGGTATGCAGATGGATCAGGTGAGCCTGCTCTTTATCCCTATGCGCTACGTCGAGACGGTCGGCATCGAGCTCGATGGAGTGCCCTTTGCCGAACTGACAGGCTCCATCTCTCTCAGTGAAAACCCGGAATTCAGCCTGTCGATTCCGGCCGCGGCCCGTGTGATCGACGTGACGATGACGGATACCGACGGCACCGTCAGCCGCAAGACGCAGAGCCTGACGAGTTACTGATCGGCGCCGGGCTCGGGTTGCAGGCGCACGGTCGGATACCTGGCCGCGGCCCAGCCCTCACTGCCCTCGGGATACCAGTAGACCTTGCCATAGCCGAGTTCGATCGCCCGCTTGGCAGCATTCCATGACATCCAGCAGTCGGGAAGGCAGAAGAACAGCAGCGGCCGCGTCTTGTCGCCGCCCGTTGCCTTTTCCAGGCCGTTGCGAAAATAGGCGAGTGTGGTGTCCGCCAGCTTGCCATAACCGGTATTAGGCAGCCAGATCGCCCGCTCGATCGAAATGCGCGGCTTCTCGTTCCACACCGTGCCCTCGGGCAGGTTGGCCGGCTTGGGCGGCCGTGGCAGCACGTCGATGAAGGCCGCACCTCCGCTCTCCCACAGCGCATGCGCTTCCGCTGTCGAAACGACCGTCGCACCGGCAAGCGTCGCCGGCACCGGAGCCCGGTATTCGTCTTCCCGGTACGTGCCCGGCTCCTCGACCGTTTGCCGGATCGTTCCCGCCTGAGGCGCGGGCGCCTCTTCGGCCGTAAGCGCGGTGGGAACAAGCAGAAGCAGCGCGAGAAGAAGCAGCCGCCGAGGGTTCATTTTGGAGCCTCCAACGGCGCGGTGCCCATGTCGTTGAGCAATGGCACGCCAGCCTCCGAGAGAATGGCGTTGATCTTCGCCTGATTGCGCCGGATCAGCGAGTTGAGCTTGCGTTCCCAGACCTTCTCGCCCTGCCGGACACCCATGGTGATGCGATAGAACAGCTTCGGCGGCAGCGGCTCGGAGAGCAGCGGTGTCACCTTGAAATCCGGGTGGCTCTGCTTGACCAGTGGACCGCCGATCGGTCCCCAAAGAATAGCCGCATCGATCACGCCGGCTTTGAGATCGGCCAGCATATCACCGGCCGGATCCTGGTAACGCCGGTCGACCATCAGGTCATAGCCCTTGGCCTTGGCCAGAAGCCCATGAAGCGCCATATGCGTGCCCGGCGGACTGCCCGCGACCACGCCGATTCGCTTGTCCTTCAGTACCGGGTCGCCGATGGTCGTGACACCGGCGAGCGGACCGTCCGCAGGCACGATCAGCACGAAGCCGGATGTGTAGTAGTGGTTGGTATTCAACACCATCTCGTCGCCCTGCGCGTAGCCGATCACGACGTCGCAATTATAGGCCTGCAGGGTCTTGCGGATGAAGCCGGTCGCCATCGGGAACCAGGTGTATTCCAGCGGCAGCTTGAGTTCGGCTGCCAGCAGTTCGGCGATCTTGTTCTCGAAACCTGCTCCCGACTTGTCGGACATCGGCATGTTGGCCGGATCCGCGCAGACGCGGAAGGCCGTCTTCGACACGAGGTCGGAGGTCTGCGCCGCCGCCGGCGCTGCAATGCCAAATGCCAGCAGCAGGCTTGCCAGGATGGACAGGTGTCTAGTTGCCAAGGCAATCGGCTTCCGCTTGACGAATTGCATCGGATTTCGGCTCCTTCTTTCCGGGCCGGCCTCTCGGCAATGCCCCGCTGCCGCGCGCCTTCAGATAGGTATAGATGTCGTCGAGATAGCACATGACATTGGCGTTCTGCCCGAACGACGGCATCACCGAATTCTGCGAGGCACTGACCTTCTTGCGGCCGTTGGTGACAACGTCGACGAAGTCATAATAGTCCATGTCGATCGCCGAGTTCTTCAACGCCGGCGCATAGCTCGAACCTTCGCCTTCCGGCCCGTGACAGACATGGCATTCGGAATGATAGCGGCGGAAACCGGAATAGGTCATCCAGTCCATCGTGCCGTCCGGAGCGATATTGAAGGTCGGCACACCGTCGGCGGTGTAGTAGCGGCCGTTCTCGTTGCTGGCGGCAGTGATGTTGTCGGCCTTTGCCGCGTCCTGCGCCGTGGCCGAGCTGGCAAACAGCGCCAGGGCGGCGAGCGAGGTCGGCAGAGCGGATAGTCTTCTGGTCATGTTGCGTCCTTTTGGGCCAGAGAACGAACTGGCGCGGGCTGATGCACCCGCGCCAGCTTCATTGGCGTTGGGCTGCCGTCAGTTCGGCAGCGAGAACACGGTGAGCGTGCCGCCGAGCGCGGTATAGTCGCTGAGGGCTGCATAGCCGCCCACGGCGCCGAGACCTTCGTTCGGGTTGGTCAGGCCGGCTGCAAGGCCGATACCGGCCCAGCCACCGACACCCGAGAGCACGGCCACATACTGCTTGCCGCCATGGGTGTAGGTCATGACGTTGCCGATGATGCCGGACGGGGTCTTGAAGCGATAGAGCTCCTTGCCGGTCTCGGAATCGACGGCCTTCAGGTAGCCTTCGAGCGTGCCGTAGAATACGACGTCACCAGCCGTTGCGAGTGCGCCGGACCAGACGGAGAACTTCTCAGGCAGCGACCACTTGATCTTGCCTTCCTTGCCGTCCCAGGCAATGAAGTTGCCCATGCCGCCATGGCTGCCCGGTGCGGGATACATCGAAAGCGTCGCCCCGACATAGGGCTGGCCGGCGGTGTAGCTGACGCGGAAGGGCTCGTAGTCCATGCAGACGTGGTTGGTCGGAACGTAGAACAGCTGGGTCTTCGGCGAATAGGCCGCAGGCTGCTGGTCCTTGGTGCCGAGCGCGGCGGGGCAGATGCCGGTCGAGTTGACGTCTTCGCCGTTCTGTTCGGTCGAATACTGCGCGACGACCTGCGGACGACCATACTGGTCGGACTTCGGATCCATCACGACTTCGGTCGCCCAGTTGACGGCGGGGTCGTACTTCTCGGCCACCAGCAGTTCGCCGGAGACGCGATCGAGCGTATAGCCGAAGCCGTTACGGTCGAAATGGGTCAGCAGCTTGCGTGCCTTGCCGTCGATGTCCTGTTCGGTCAGGATCATCTCGTTGATGCCGTCATAGTCCCATTCGTCGTGCGGGGTCATCTGGTAGACCCACTTGGCCACGCCGGTGTCGGCGTCACGAGCGAAGATCGTCATGGACCAGCGGTTGTCGCCCGGGCGCTGGGACGGGTTCCAGGTCGAAGGGTTGCCCGAGCCGTAATAGATCAGGTTCTCTTCGGCATCATAGGAATACCAGCCCCAGGTCGTGCCGCCACCGATCTTCCACTGGTCGCCTTCCCAGGTGTTCAGACCAGAGTCGGCGCCGACCGGCTTGCCGAGATGGGTGGTCTTCTCGGGATCGATCAGCGTGTCGCTGTCGGGACCCATCGAATAGCCGCGCCACAGAAGCTTGCCGTCGGCCATGGCATAGGCCGTGACCGAACCGCGCACGCCGAATTCGCCGCCGGAAATGCCGACGATGATCTTGTCCTTGACCGGCAGAACGGTCGCGGTGTTGGTTTCGCCCTTCTTCGGATCGCCGTTCTTGACGCTCCACACGACCTTGCCGGTCTTCGCGTCGAGCGCAACGACCGTGGTATCGGCCTGGTGCAGGAATATCTTGCCGTCGGCATAGGCCACGCCGCGGTTGACGGTGTCACAGCACATCACCGGAATGACGTCTGCGTCCTGCTTCGGTTCGTATTTCCAGACGATCTGGCCTTCCTTGCTCAGGTCGAGCGCGAAGACGGTGTTCGGGAACGGCGAATGCACATACATCATGTCGCCGATGACCAGTGGCGAGCCTTCGTGACCACGCAGGACGCCGGTCGAGAAGGTCCACGCGACCTGCATCTTGCCGACATTTCCCTTGTTGATCTGGTCGAGCTTGGAATAGCGCTGGTTGGCGTAGTCGCCCGTCTGGATGGCCCACTGGTTGGGGTCATCGATGATTTTCTGCAGATCCGGATTGGCGAAGGCGACCTGTGAGCCGCCTATGGTCAACACGGCAAGCAATGTGAGAAGTCGTTTCATTGTATCCTCCCGTTGAGTGATGCCGATCAGGGTCATCCACCCTCTTCGCCCCGGGAAAACCTTGCGGTCTCCTCCTTCCCGGCATCGGCTTTGCGAAAATCCCCCGAGACCTTGCACCTCGGATGTCCGAAGCTACGATCCCATCATCCTGCTGCTCGTCCCTCCTGTCGTTAAAGGTGCGCGACCACTTACACTCTCAGGCCGCGAACCCACCTGTCGCATTGCATGTGCGACCCATCGGCACCGGACGATGCCGGCGCCATGCGCAGTCTTGTCACGCGGCGTTGAGCCGCTCGGCGTGCCAGCGCACGTGGTCCTCGCCGAAACTCGCAACAAAATAGTAGCTGTGATCATAACCGGCCTGCATGCGCAGGACGCCGGGCTGGCGTCGCTCCGCGATCAGGCTGGCCATGGCCTCGGGACGCAGCTGCTCGAGGAACTGGTCCGTCGCGCCCTGGTCGATCAGGATCTCGCCGGCCCAGCCCCGTTCGGCCAGAAGCAGGCAGGCGTCGTATTCCACCCAGTGCGCCTCGTCATCGCCGAGATAGGCAGAGAACTGCTTGCGTCCCCAGTCCGACCGGGTCGGGTTGACGATCGGTGCAAAGGCGGACACCGAACGAAACTGCGCCGGGTTGCGAAAGGCGATCGTCAGGGCGCCATGCCCGCCCATCGAATGGCCGGTGATACCGTGCACCCCGCTGAGCGGCAGTTCCGCCATCAACAGATCGGGCAATTCCGAAACGATGTAGTCGTACATGCGAAAATGCCGCGACCAGGGTTTCTGCGTCGCATTGACATAGAAGCCAGCTCCCTGGCCAAGGTCGTAGGCCTGGTCGTCGGCCACGCCCTCGCCTCGCGGCGAGGTATCCGGAAAGACCAGCGCCAGACCGTGCTCCGCCGCATGACGCTGCAACCCCGCCTTGGTCATGGCATTCTCATGCGTGCAGGTCAGGCCCGACAGGTACCAGAGCAACGGTACCGGCCGGTTCCCAGCCTGCGGCGGCAGAAAGAGGCCGAAGGTCATTTCGCCCCCGCAAACCTCGGAGCGATGCCGGTAGACCGACTGCGTGCCGCCGAAGCACTGGTTTTGCGATACGAGTTCCATCGGCCCGCTCAATAGATCACGACGCCGCGGATGCTTTCGCCCTTGTGCATCATGTCGAAGCCCTTGTTGATGTCGTCGAGCGGCATGGTGTGGGTGATCATCGGGTCGATCTGGATCTTGCCCTGCATATACCAGTCGACGATCTTCGGCACGTCGGTGCGGCCGCGCGCGCCGCCGAAGGCCGTGCCCATCCAGTTGCGGCCGGTGACCAGCTGGAACGGCCGCGTCGAGATTTCCTGGCCGGCGCCGGCAACCCCGATGATGATCGACTTGCCCCAGCCGCGGTGGCTGGCTTCGAGCGCCTGGCGCATGACCTTGGTATTGCCGGTGCAGTCGAAGGTGTAGTCCGCCCCGCCGATCAGGTCGCCATTGCGCTTGGTCAGGTTGACGAGATAGGGCACGATGTCGTCGCCGACCTCCTTCGGATTGACGAAATGCGTCATGCCGAACTTTTCGCCCCAGGCCTTGCGGTCATTGTTGATGTCGACGCCGATGATCATGTCGGCGCCGGCCAGGCGAAGGCCCTGCAGCACGTTCAGACCGATGCCGCCGAGCCCGAAGACGATCGCCGTCGCGCCGATCTCCACCTTGGCGGTGTTGATCACGGCGCCGATGCCGGTGGTGACGCCGCAGCCGATATAGCAGATCTTGTCGAAGGGCGCGTCCGGATTGACCTTGGCGACCGCGATCTCGGGAAGGACGGTGAAGTTGGAGAAGGTCGAGCAGCCCATGTAATGGTGGATCTTGTCCTTACCGATCGAAAAGCGCGAGGTACCGTCCGGCATCAGGCCCTGGCCTTGGGTGGAGCGGATAGCGGTGCAGAGGTTCGTCTTGCGGCTGAGGCAGGAATAGCATTCGCGGCATTCGGGCGTGTAGAGCGGAATGACATGGTCGCCCTTCTTCACCGAGGTGACACCGGGACCGACGTCGACAACGATACCGGCGCCTTCATGGCCGAGAATGGCGGGAAACAGGCCTTCCGGGTCGGCGCCCGAGAGCGTGAAGTCGTCGGTATGGCAGATGCCCGTCGCCTTGACCTCGATCAGTACCTCGCCGGCCCGCGGGCCTTCGAGCTCGACTTCAGTGACGACAAGGGGTTGTCCGGCCTGAACAGCCAGAGCAGCGCGTGTGCGCATGGAATGCCTCCCGGTATCTGCGTTATTGAATGCCGGCCTTTGCGACCTTGGGGTGAGACTACAGACGAGCCAAGCGCACTGACAATTGCGACCTTAGTGTGTAAATCGGCACCTTTGGCATCTCCCTCCGTTTGCCTATAGTGACACAAGTCGAGGAGGGACTTCATGATGAAAGCCGTGAACCTGGTGCTTCTGCTGGCGCTCTTTCCAGGGCCGGGCGTCGCCGCTGACTTTTCCGACCCCGACTGGCCCTGCATCCAGCGCAAGGTGGAGAATCTGTCGGCGGGATTGATGTGGCCGCATCCCGTCACGAAGACGGACCTGTCACCCGAAGCCGAAGAACTGGCCGCCGTGCTGGCACTCCGCCGCGTCAGCCTGGAGGAAGCCGAAATTCATGTGCGGGACTTCGTCGCCAAGCATCCCTCCGACGAGCAGATGCTCGGGTCCGTCTTCCAGAGCGTATTCGACCGGCTGTCGGAAAACCGCAAGCGTCTGATGTCCGGCATCGCCCGCTACTCGCAGAGCCAGATCGCGCTTTCGGCCAGGATTGACGCCGATCGCATCGAGATGGCGAAACTGAGCGCGGAGAAGGCGCCGGATTTCGACCGGATCGACAAGCTCGAGGAAGAGATGGACTGGAACGAGCGCATCTATCTCGACCGCTCGCGGGCGCTCACCTATGTCTGCGAGACGCCGGTGCTGATCGAAAAGCGAGCCTACGCGATCGCGCAGATCCTGCTCAAGCATCTGCCCAAATGACGTTTGCGGTTATTCCCATTCGAGCTCCGTATAGGCGACGGTGGCGTTGCGCGGATTGTGCAGGTCGAACAGCTGCCAGTGCCCCGCCTCGCTGCGTGCGATCACCTTGATCGCCGCACCGAGCGTCAATCCGTCCTTGAGCGCCACGCGCGTATCCGCTTCCAGCACGCCGAGATAGCGCGACTGAGGTGCCGCCGCTTCCGGCCAGGCGAGTATGGGGCCCCCGTGACCGGGAACCACCTGGCTTGCCGGCATCAGCATCATCTCGCCCATCACCGCGCGCCAGCCCTTCAGCGAACCATCGAGCGCCGGCGCATATTCGTCGAACAGCAGATCGCCGGCGATCAGCACCCGAGACGTGCGGTCGAGGACCGTCAGATCCGTACCCGTATGCGCGGTCGGCCAGGAGCGAAGCTCAAGAACCCGATCGCCGAGGTCGATGGTTTCCGAAGGCGCCGCATTGCGATCCGGAGCGATGATGCGGCTGCCGAGAAAGGCCTGCGCGCCGATCAGCCGGCCGAAGCTGGTCTCGTAGCTGCCGGCCCGATCGGCGAGCGCCCGCGGCAGGTTCTGCTGCCCGACGACCACGGCGCCTGCCTCTCGCAACGCCTCGGCACCGAACACGTGATCCGGATGCATATGCGTCAGGATCAGGTGCGAAATCGGCAGGTCGCTGTGCTCACGAATGGCGAGATAGACTTGTTCACCGACCTGACGCGAGCCGCCGGAATCGATAACCGCGATACTGTCATCGCCGATGATGAAGGCGATATTGGCGACATCGCCGGCATTCGTCGCGTCCGGCTCTGCGATCGCGCCGCGATGGACGAACAGGCCCGGCATCACCTCGGTAAAGGCGAGACGCGATCGTGGTCTTTCCGCGCAGAACGGCTTGTCCGCACTGCTCTTCGACAGCCATGCGGGCGGACTGGCGAAGACCTGTGCCTCGCAATCGGTCTTGCTGGCCGCCGCATGACCCGGCAGAAGCGCGGTGCGGCAGGCCTCCTGCGCAGCGGCGGTCCCTTGCGGATCGACAGATGCCAAGAGGCAGATCGTCACGAATGCCTCGAACACGTCTCACCTCCGATCCGCCTCAAACACTTGGTCGTGCTCAGCCTGGGACCGCGCCCGCCACCCCGCAACACATCCGAAAGGCTCGGTTCTGCGCATCGGCCCGCTGGAGTATGATGCATTTCCACACGGCGACACGCCGTGTCTGGTCCTTGAACCGGGGACTGACCGTCATGAGACAGGTACTGGCAGGATTGTCCTTCTTGCTCGCCGCTGGCCTTGCCAGCGCAGAAGAAGCTTTGCCCGACAATCCCCTGGTCGATGGACCGACATGGAACACCATCAAGGACGCGATTGCCGGCGATGCTGTTCTGCGTGACGCCGCGCCGCTTCTATCCCTCATCGCACCCTATCGCGCCGACGACGCGGCGGTCGTGCCGGTGACGATCGAGCAGACCGATCCGACCGGCGGCCCGATCAATGCCATCAAGCTGGTGATCGACGAAAACCCGGCGCCAGTGGCCGCCGAAATCCGCTTCGGGCCGGCGATGATGCCGCTGAAGTTCGAGACGCGCGTCAGGGTCAACCAATATTCCAACATCCGCGTCATCGCCGACACACCGAACGGCAGTTACATGACGGGGCGCTTCGTCAAGGCGTCCGGCGGTTGTTCCGCGCCCGCCACCAAGGACTCGGCAGCAGCGCTGACGGGCATGGGCGACATGCGGCTGAAGCTCTTTGACCTTCCCGTTCCCGACCAGACTTCGCGGCGCGAAGCGCAGATCATGATCCGCCATCCCAATTATTCCGGGCTGCAGCGGGACCAGGTCACCCAGTTGTTCATCGGCGCGCATTTCATCAACGAACTCGAAGTCCGCCAGGGCGACGAGTTGCTGTTCTCGCTCGAAGGCGGGATCTCGATCAGCGAAAATCCGGTCTTCCGCTTCAACTACATCGACAATGGCTCGCCCGACTTCACGGTGCATGCCGTCGACACAGAGGGGAACGCCTTCGACCGGGTATTGCCGAAACGCCCGCCCGCCTGACGCGCTGAAGAGCGATCCTCAGAAGCAGAGCATCTCGGCCTCGGCCTGGGCGCGTCTGAGTTCAGCGACCATGGTCTGCGACACGACCGCCGTCTTGTACATCGCCAGCTGTTCGCCGCTTCCCTGCTGCAGGGCGAGCACCGTCTCGGCCTCGACATATTTCTCGTAAGGCAGGATCGACGCGATGGTGTCGATGGAACAGGCGCATTTGCGCAGCACCTCGCGGTTCTGACCATTGGTCGCCATGCAGCCGAAGACATAGTCCGTGCGGGCCTCGGTCGGATAGTCGTTCAGGCGCTCGGAAACGCTCTGCCCGAGGGCCGGCGCGGCCAGCAGGGTCGCCGCGAGGCAGAGCGCCGCCCGCCTCATGGCTTGTTCTCCCCGCCGTCCGACAGGGTGATCGCCGCGGTGTAGCCGATATCCGCCTCGCCCTTGCCTTCAGGAACAGTGGCCTGCAACGAGTAGTACCACCCGGGTATGTCCTGCGAAACGGTGACGGCAAGCGCCAGCTCGGCGAAGCGCCCCATCTGGGCCCGAGCCTTGTCCTCGGCGAACGGCCGGATCGTCACCTGTCTCGCGGATATGTCACGCTCGCCGAAGTGAAGCGAGACCGGCACGATTTCGGCATCCTTCAGCAGGGCCTCCTTGATCCGGTTGCGCATGTAGAACGGACTGCCGCCCGACTGTTTCGCAATGTCGGCAAGCGCGCTTTCGAGGAAATACATGATGAGCGGATTGCCGACCGAGGCCGGGAAGGTGCCGATGAAACGCATCTGCGGGCCGCGGTGCAGGATCAGGGCGACGTTGTCGTCCGAGGTCAGTTGCAGGCCGATCGTGTCTTTGTCGGCGGATTCGCCCTTCTTCAGGGGAGAGACCACGCGCTCATAGACCAGCGTGTCGGTTCCCTTTGCGCCCTCGGGCGGCGGCGGCGATGGCTCGAGGCCGGAGAGAGCGCCCTTGCGGAACAGCAGATCATAGGTCTCCGCGGCCGAGAGCGGCGCGGAGGTCAGGCCGAGGAAGACGAGAAGAAGCAGAAAGACGCGCATGGCAAACCTCCCTTTTTCCGTTGAGCCTAGTCCGGCCGGCGCGCTAGTCACCGCAGACATTGGTCGGTATTGGCTCATGCCGCGCGGCCACGGGTCTGCCAGTCGATGAGCGCCCTCAGCCGCACCAGTTGTACCGGCTTGTTGAGCACGGAGAACGACATTTCCTGGCCGAGCTGGAAGAGCTCGCGCTGGCGATTGGCCGAGATGATGACCGCCGGGATCTCTTCGCCCGACAGAGCCCTCAGCGTGCGTATCGTGTCTATGCCGGTATCCTCGTCGTCCAGCTGGTAATCCGCGAGCAGGATATCCGGCGGCGTGCCAATCTCCTGCATCAGCGCCACGGCCTCCGCCGTCGATCCTGCCGCCAGAACGCTTGCCCCCCAGTTTTCCAGCTTGCGCGTCATGGCATGGAGCTCGTCGGCATCGTTCTCGACGATCATGACGATGAGATCGAGGCTGCCCTCGGGCATCGCCTCGACCATGGCGCTCTCGCCGCTGCCGACATAACCGGGCGCGGCAAGCGGCACCTCGATCGAAAACATCGAACCGTGGCCGAGCCGCGATTCGAGCCGGACGGGGTGGTCGAGATGCCGGCACGCGCGCTCCACGATCGACAGGCCCAGGCCCATGCCGGTGCCCTTGCCGCCGCCGCCCCGGGTGAATTCCTTGAAGACCCGCGCCTTGTCCTTCTCCGAAATGCCGATCCCGGTGTCCCACACCTCGATCCGAAAGCGGTTGCCGGCAAGCCGGCAGCCCACCAGCACACGGCCGCGCTCGGTATACTGGATCGCATTGGCCATCAGATTCTGCACGCAGCGCATCAGATAGCGCTGGTCGCTGGTTACCCATCGGCTCGACGGCACGATGGTCAACTCTATGCCCTTCTCCGCAGCGAGCGGCGCCAGGTCTTCCGCCAGCCCCTGCAGCATGTTGCCGAGGCTGAAGGACGTGATGTTGAACTCGGCGCCCGAGCTGTCGAGACGCGAAATGTCGAGAAGGGCCTGCAGCAGGGTCTCGATCGAGTTGAAAGACCTGTTGAGGCGGCTGACAACCTCCTTGGCTTCGGACTGTTCGACGGTTTCGGTGAGGGTGGAGAGATAGAGCTTGGCCGCATTGATCGGCTGCAGCAGGTCATGACTGGCCGCGGCGAGGAAGCGCGTCTTCGAGACATGCGCGGCTTCGGCCGCCTCTTTCGCCTGCCGGAGCGCGCCTTCGATCTTCGTCTGCTCGTTCGCGTGGACCTGCAAGAGCCGGTTCGCTTCGGTAAGCTCGGCCGTGCGCTCCTGTACCCGCCGCTCTAGCAGGGCCGCGGCTTCCGTTTCGGCGGTGACGTCCATGATCGAAACGATGAAGCCGTCGTCCGGAAGCGAATGAAGCCGCATGTCGAGGCTCATGCCGTCGCGTCGGCGAAAGCGCCGCTGCACGGTCTCGCCGCGCCGGAGCGCCTTGAACCAGCCGGCGAATTCCGGCCCCTGCGAACGCCTGTCGAGTATCTCGTGGCGCTCGATATGCTCGATGATCCGCTGGAAGCGCGTGCCCTTCTTCAGCAGCGGAAGCGGTATGCCGAGCAACTCCCCGAACCGTTCGTTGCGCACCAGGAGCTCGCCACCGGACGAAAACGTGCAGACGCCGAGCGACATGTGATCGAAGGCGGCCTGCAGCAGATGCGCCTGTTGGTCGATCAGCCGGTTCTTCTCGCGCCGGTTTTCCCGCACCAGATCGGTGATCTCGGTCTGCAGGACGGCCATGTTGTCCGAACTGGTCTGACGATAGGAGATCTGGAACCAGCGATCATTGCGCAATGCCATGACGAAGGAGGAAAAGCGCTGCCCCGCAGGTCCCTGCGCTGTGGCCGTGACACCGCTCCTGGTCGTGGCGCCCTCACCCTCCTCGCGCGACAGATAGCGGCTCGAATTGACGGCCGCGAGATAGTCGTCGAAGGCGAGCCCCGGCTTGATCAGCTCCTCGACATCCGGCAGCAGGTGGCGGAACTGGCTGTTGCAGACCTGCAGCTTGTCCTCGGAAAACAGCGCGAAGCCGCCTTCCATCGCTACCATGGCATCGGCGAGGTTCCGCTGGATGCGCTCCTGCGCCTGATAGGCGATTTCCAGCTCGCTCGATGCGCGGCCGAGCGTGTCGAGTGCCTTTTCCAGGTCCTTGGTTTTCTCCCAGACCTCGGTCTGCAACGCGATCGCCGATTGGAACAGGGAATAGGCGGTGCCGCCCACCTCATGGCCGCGCTCGGCACGGTTGATCAGCGCCTCGATGATCTTCGCCTGCTTGGCGATCTGGATTTCATACGGGTCGCTCGGATCGATCACAGCGGCGCGCTCCCCCTGGGGCGGAAAAAGGCGACGCCGACGAAGGTCTGGTTCACGTGCACGCCAAGATGCTGTTCGCCATAGGTGCTGAAGCCGACGACGCGGCGTTCGCGGAAGCGGTCGGAGGCCTCGGCCTCCAGCCCCTTCCTGTCGATCTCGAGCTTGCGCAGATAACAGTCGAAACCAAGGATGAAATCCGGCGCCTCTCCCTGCTTGTCGGTGACGGTCAGCCCGCTGTCGAGCGTACGAATGATCTCCTTGCCGCGGCCGAGGGTCAGCAGCAGCCCGTTGTCGATCGCCGACAGGAAGGTCAGGCCATGCTCGCCGTGGATCTGCTGGATCGCCCTCACATGGTAGATATTGCCGTTGCGAACGAGAACCGGGTTCTCCGCGAAGATCGTCGGGGACAGCGCATCGACGGGCACGCCGACCAGTCGGGCATATTCCTCGGCCGCCGGCGAGCCGTTGATCTCCAGCACCAGCCGCTCCTCGGGTACCGCCTTGGTGACCACCATGCGGCTCTCGGTCGGCTGGAAGTGGTCGAAGCCGAGACCGCAGAAGGCGAGGTCGGTCTCCAGCAACAGCAGCAGCGCGGCATTGCTGTGGAACTCGCCATTGCGCAGCACCTGGGTCCGCTCGAACCGCAGGCCGTCGCCGGCCGATCCGCCGAAGACCGGGATATCCTTCAGCCCGGCTTCCAGGGCAGCGACCAGAATGTCCTCCTGCTTGGAGAGCCCGTCGGCAAAGATGAGCGCCAGCCGCTTGCGGCCCGGGGTGGCACGGAACTGCTCTGCCAGGCGCTCGGTCTGCTGCACAACCTCGGCGATCGATACCGGAGAGATTGGACTGAACAGCGTCGACGCCACACGAAAATGGCCCCGCTCGAAGGCAAGGGCCACCAGTGCGTCGTCTTCATAACCGCGCGGCGTGATCTGTCCGGCCGTCGTGCAGCCGAAGACCACGGCGTCCGGCAGGGCCGCAGGCAATGCCGCGGCGATATCTTCCGGCGAGAGGCGGTTCGGCACGAAAAGCAGGATGAAGCTCGGCCGGGCATGGTCGAGCTGGCGGCGGATGTCGGCAAGCGCCGCCGCCGGCTCGTCGGCATGGGACACGGCAATCCGCACCGCCTTCGCGGGGCTGCGTTCGAGATCCTCCAGAGCCGTCACCGTGCCGCTGTCCTCCTGTGAAAGGCCCGCCACCGCGCGCGGCTCCGTCACTGCAGGCTATGGCGGATCGAGACTTCCCGCACGAGCATCGCCGCCTGCGTACGATTGTGCACGCCGAGCCGGCGCAGCAGTGCCGTGATATGCGCCTTCACGGTGGCCTCGGCCAATTGCATCTCGTAGGCGATCAGCTTGTTCGGCATGCCTTCGCAGATCAGGCTGAGAATGCGGGTCTGCTGTTGCGACAGGTGGGCGATCTTGCGCGATATGGTTTCGACCGAACGGTCCGTGGCCTGCGCCCGCGTCGGCAGGGTATAGCCCGGCGGCACATAGGTCTTGCCGTTCCAGATGTCGCGCATCGCGTCCTGGAAGGTCTGCCGGCCGGTGTCCTTCGGGATGAAGCCCGCAGCGCCGGCGGCCATGACGGACTGCACGACGCCTTCCGTGGTGATCGCCGAGATGACGATGACCGGAATGTCCGGCGTCTTCTCCTTGATCTTCATAAATCCGCTCAATCCGGACGCATCCGGCAGGTTGAGGTCGAGTATGATCAGATCGGGCGAGAAGCGCATCCGCAACTGCTGCAGCGCCTCGCCCAGCGAAGTTGCTGTTCGAATCCGTCGGGTATTGAATATGCTCTCCATCGTGGTCGCGAGAGCATCGCAATAAAGCGGATGATCATCGATCACCAACGCCGATTTTATCGAAAGCAAGTGGTCGGACAATTCTGCCCGCGACATGGCTTTCCTCCCAAAAATATTTCCTGATCGTCATCAGCGGAGCAGCCTCCAACCGCCCCGTATGCCACGGAAAATATTCCCGCTTTCAAGTGGCTGAGCTCTCCCAAACGCAACCACACGTAATTTGTGGCACAGATTCGGGGGTAGCGCAATTGCGGAGTTTCTCGCCGGAAATGCGACATCGCACGGCGGCCAAGGTCCGGTCAACACATTGAAAATACTCGTCTGCGCAAGCGCTGATGCGACAATACTCCGTTAGCACTTCATTACATACGACAGGAGATTGTGGCTAAGGCGTGCGCATCGTCGCGGCCCTTGGCGCCATTTGCCAGTCCGGGCCGGCTGCCCTGACGATCGGTCGCCGCGCAAATCCCCTCGACGCCTCCATTTTCGGCACAGAACTGCTTGCCTGGAGCAGACGACGGACACTTTGCGCACCGCGTGTGTCAAATGCGGATCGCCCACACACCCGCTGTCCGGCATCCATTCCGGAGTCGGTTTACAGAGACGTCTACCCGCCGTTCACCAGCTGAAGGATGAGCGTATGAACATTGCCGCCGGGGCTGAGCTCGACGCGGTCGAAGTCGCGGCTGCGCTGGCGTTGTTCCTGCGACAGGGCGCCGAGACGCTTGGTCATCTCCTCCCTGATCTTGCGGCATTTGGGATCCGCCGGCACGGTCAGCCCGACCGTCGCCGCCTCGATCTGTTTCACCATCTCGACGATATAGTCGCCGTGGACACGTTCATGATCGCGCACGCCGCTGATGAAACTCTCCCAGTTGGCCTTGACCGGCGCCGGCAGGGCATTGGCCGGTTTCGGCAGGACATAGGTGATGATGAGCTTGGGCTTGGCCGTCGCCAGCACACAGTCGTCGCCGCGCGTTTCGTATTTGCGGGTCCAGGTCAGGGCAAAACTGGTCTGGGCGATCGCCCGGGTGCCGATGCTGAGCTTCGGTCCCCGCGCACCGATCGAAGCGTAGAGTTCCGCGCCGCTGACGCCGGGCACCGAATAGGTCTGCACCTTTTCCACGGGCTGCCATTCTGCCGCCGCAGCGGGAGATATTGCCGCAAGGCAGGTCATGATGAGACTGAGTGCTATGGCTGATTTCACGCGATGATCCTGTGCCTGTTTCCGCCGAAACTAGTTTCGAAGCCGCGTGGGCGCAATCGGCCAGCTTGTCCGATCGTGATTTGCAGGACTAGGAACGGAAAGGCCCGCGCCGATGATTACCGGCGCGGGCCTCTTATGGCTTGCAAGGCAGGGACTACTGCAGCGATGCAAGAGCGGCAGCTAAACGTTCCTGGGCCTTCTTCGGCACCTTCACATCCTTGTAGGCATCGAGATCGGCCGGAGCGTCGCCGACGACCACGAGGCCGACCATGCCCATGCCGACATGCGGTGCGCACTTGATGCCGTAGGCGCCGGGCACGTCGAAGGTCACGGTGACCTTCTCGCTCATCTTGCCCTTGAACTCGGTCGCACCGGCCGGAAGCATGCCCTTGATGGTCTCGGCATTGTGTCCCTTGTCGGTCGGGACGAAAGTGACCGTGTCGCCCGCAGCGATCTTGATGCCAGCGGGTTCGAAGACCATGGCGCCGTCTTTGCCCTTGTTCAGCATATGGACTTCATAATCGGCAGCGGCTGCAGAACCGGCAAAGGCGGCAAGAACGACAGCGGCGGCAGCGAGGCGCTTCAACATCATGGACATTTCTTATCTCCTTGAAAACGGGACCCTTCGGATCCGTTGGGACAGGAGATACGCCCTTCGTTCGAGCCCTTCTTTGTGCTTGCGCAACTAACAAAGCGCAATTTTTCGCCGCTTCGGTTTCGGTGCCTCACGGATGGTCCTTGAACCCTTCGGCGAGTTCCGACAGGCGGACGATATTCGTCACCAGCAGTTTCTGACGGCCGCCCTCGACCAGGCCCAGGCCCTCCCAGGCGCTGAGGATGCGCGAGACCGTGTGCAGCGTGGTGCCGGTCATTTCGGCGATGTCCTGGCGGGAAATGGGGAAGTCGATGCGGATGCCGCCTTCCTCCTTGCGGCCGGCCTTGCGCGCCAGGCGGACGACGGCGTGGGCGACGCGGCGTTCGACCTCCTGCGTGGACATTTCCCGGATACGGGTATGCGCCTCTTCGAGCCTCTGCCCGATCGTCTGCATGGCGGTGACGGCGAGCCGTGGATTGTGTTCGACGAAGCTCGGCCACAGGTCCGTCGGCCAGCCGAGAGTCAGGCTTTCGGCGGCGGCAATCGCGGTTCCGGGATAGTCGCTGCGCTGCAGCGCCTTGGCAAAGCCGAAAAGATCGCCCGGATGCACAACCCGCACGATGATCTGCTGCCCGTCCTCGGTGACCTGGGTCACCTTCAGGCGGCCATGCAGGAGCAGATAGAAGCTGACGGCGGGCTGGCCCTGTTCGAATACGCATTCACCCTGCGGCACCCGTCGCGAGGTCGCGTGCGCCAGAAGCTTGTCGAGCTCCTCGTCGCTCATCCGGTCGAACAGCGGAAGAGCCTTGACGACGGTCCGATCGATCTTCACCGTCGCTGATCCTTTCTGCGAGCACCCGCGCCAAAAAGTGTGCCGGGTGCCGAACGAGGCTGCCCAAGAGCAACAATCAGCCCGGGTTTTAGACTAGGATGCAGCCTGACGAAAGGCAAAAACTAGCCTCGCATACCAGCTATCGTCACGGATCAACCGAAAACCGACATTGTCGGGCGGCGTGCCGACCGAGCAGCCGCCGCTCTTCGGGTCACGGATGAAGGCGCTGAGCGGCGAACGGTGTTTGCCGGAGGCGATGTAGATACCGCAGCTTTCGCTGGCAGAGGCGGCGTTCGCGCCCTCACCGAGGGTCACCTTGCGATTGCAGGTCGAGGTCCATTCCCAGACATTGCCGGCGAAGTCGGCCAAGCCGTATTCGCCCTCGCCGAAGCGGCCGAGCGGCTGCGGTGCCGGATCGCGCGAGGCCTTGCGGGCCGCTTCGCGCTGGTAGTCTGCCAGCCATCGCAGGGCGGGGTTCTTGCTGTCGGGATCGACGCCTAGCGCATCATCCGGGAATTTCGAGCCGGCGGCGAATGCGAGGTCCTCGTCGCTCGGCAGGATCCACACCGCGTCGGTGCGGGTGCTCAGCCACTGGGCATAGGCCGTCGCGTCGTCATGGCTGATCGACGTCGCGGGCAGGTCGAACGAAGAGGGCGTCGTGGCCTCGCGGGCCGGGCACGCGCCCTCAGCGACGCAGGCGTCGTATTCGGCGGTCGTCACCTGATACTTGGTGATGTGGAGCGGCCGCGTCCGACGCACCTCGACCTTCGGGGCGTCAACGGCGAAACCGTCCTTGTAGAACTCACCGGCCGGCCGGTAGGTGAAATCATGCGGCTCGATCCGGATCGTCGCCGGTACGGGAATGTCGGCAGGCGCTGTCCGGAACAGGCCTGTCTGGAGGCCAAGGCCGCCGACGAAAGCGACCATCAGCAGCGCCGGCAAGACGACCGAGGCACCGGAGACGAATTGGGCGTGACGGATGGCGGACATGGCGACCTCCCGGAGGCAGTCGAGCGGTGGGAAATGAGGTGGGAGCCCATGCCCGCGCGGTGCGGGCATGGGCGTGGGCTTGATCAGCTGGCCGAGGGTGCCAAGACCGAGGTCATCAGGTCGTCGTTCCACTCGCCGGTGACGGTGAAGTGTCCGGCCGCGCCGAGTTCAAAGGCCTCGATCAGGTTGTGGTTGACATAGGCGTAGATGCCCGGCTGCTGGAAGGTGTAGTAGGCAGCCCCTGCCGCCCCGCCGGGGATGAACCAGGTTTCCTGGTCCGTTTCCGGAGGATTGTGGAACTTGCCGGTTGCCCAGACATAGTCGCCGTGACCGCCGATGAGATGCGGGCGGGTGTCGCGGTTGGCCTGCGAATGGACGATCAGCACGCGATCACCCACTTCGGCCTTCAGGGCGTTCTCGCCGGTCAGCGCGCCGACCGCGCCGTTGAAGACGACGTGGCTGGGGGTGAGGCTGCGCATGACCTGCAGGACATCCTGATAGGCATCGCCGGCCGACTCGTACTTCTTGAAGTTGCCCTTCTCGTCCTTGGGAACATAGAAATCCTGTTCGCCGACATAGTAGATCTTGTCATAGGCAAGTTCGTTGCCCTTGCCGTCCTTCAGGCCGTCGCGCGGCAGCACCATGATGGCGCCGTTCATGCCGGAGGTGACGTGCCACGGCACCATGCCGGGAGGTGCGCAGTGATAGACGAAAACGCCGGCCTTGGTGGCCTTGAAGCGCAGCACCGTCTTCTCGCCGGGGTTGACCACCGTCAGCGCGCCGCCGCCGAGGGCACCGGTGGCCGAATGGAAGTCAATATTGTGCTGGAGCGTGTTGGTCTCGGGATTGATCAGCGTCAGCTCGACATAGTCGTCCTGGTGAACCACCATCAGAGGGCCGGGAACCGAACCGTTGAAGGTCATGGCATGAACTTCGGTTCCCTGGTCGTCGATGATGAGCTTCTTTTCCTCGATCGTCATGGTGAATTCGACGACCTTCGGTCCGCCCTCGGCCTTCTGGGTGTGGGCATGGACGAAAGGCGGCTTCACCAGTTCGATCTTCTGGCGAGGCAGGGCGGCGATCTGGGCCGCGGTTGCCTTGGCGTTGGTCTTGATCTCGCCGCCTTCGGCGCGGGCTTCGGACGTGCTGATGATCGGCGCCAGCGCGCCGGCGAAGGCCGCACCGGCCAGGATCGTGCGGCGAGTTACCTGAAACTTCTCGGTCATCGAATGATCTCCTTTAGAGTAGAACGGAGCGAATGTCGTCCGGTCGAGAATGGTTTTACGCCCGGACCCGAAACTGCAATTTGTGCCAGCACAAACTTCCCCCGGCGCGGGGCCTCCTGCGTCATTTTGGCAGAGGGAGGTCGGTTTGAAGTTTCTGAATCCATTGAGAAACCAAGGTTTTGCTTGCGTCTGGTCAAAGAGCGGAGACGCGCGCGCCCGTACTGGTGATTGCGCTTTGTCAAAACCACGGAGTTTCGCGATGACCAGCCAGCACACAGCCCGCAGCGGCGGCATTCCCCGAGGCCTGTCGAAGACGGGCCCCGTTCTGTTCTCTTACGGCTTCAGGCCCTTCTTCCTGGGCGCCGGCCTGATGGCGATCGCGGCCATGGTCCTGTGGATCCTGGCGCTGACGACCGGACTGGAAATCGGCGGATCCTATGGCGGCCACCACTGGCATGCCCATGAGATGCTGTTCGGATTTGCGCCGGCGGTCGTGGCCGGCTTCCTCCTGACCGCGGTGCCCAACTGGACGGGCCGGTTGCCGGTGTCCGGCCGCCCGCTGATGATGCTGTTCGGCCTGTGGCTCGCCGGACGCCTCGTGCTACTCCAGCCGGACCTGATCGGCGTCGAGATCGCCGCGGCCGTCGACAGCCTGTTCCTGCCCGCCCTGCTCTTCATCTGCGCACGCGAGATCGTCGCCGGCCGCAAGTGGAAGGACCTGAAGGTCCTGGTCGTGCTCGCCTTCCTGTCCGCCGCCAATATCTGCTTCCACGTCACCGCACTGAGCGGCGAGCATGGCGGCCTGGCCCAGAGGCTGGCCGTGTCGGCCTATGTCGTCCTGATCATGATCATCGGCGGCCGGATCATTCCGAGCTTCTCCCGCAATTGGCTGAACCAGCATGGCGCGAAGCGCTTCCCCATTGCGTTCAACCGCTTCGACATCGCAGCGATCGTTAGCGGCGCCGTGGCGCTGGGCGGCTGGACCCTCCTGCCCGAAAGCCGGCTCACCGGGCTGCTGGCCCTCGTCGCCTTCGGCCTTCACGTCGCCCGTCTCGCGCGCTGGCGCGGCCATGCCGTCTTCGCCGAGAAGCTGCTCTTCATCCTGCATCTCGCCTACGCATTCGTGCCCCTCGGTTTCCTCGCCATTGCGCTCGGTACCGAAGGGTACCTTGCCACCAATTCGGTGCTGCATGTCATGACCGTCGGCGCGATCGCCGCCATGATGCTGGCCGTCATGACCCGCGCCACACGCGGCCACACCGGCCGCGTATTGACCGCGTCCCGCATCACGACGCTGTCCTATGCCTTCATCCTGCTGGCCGCCTTTTTGCGCCCCGCCGCTGACCTGCTGCCGGACTACATGATGGAGCTCTATTCGGCGGCCGGCTTCTTCTGGATTGCCGCCTTTGCACTGTTCGTCTTCGAATATGGACCGATGCTCGCCCGGGTCCGGCGCGTGGCCATCGCCTGATCCAGAACAAAGAGCCCGGCGCTAACGGCGCCGGGCTCTTTGTGTGAAGACTGGGGTTCCTGGAGATTTAGTGCCGGGCGGCAACCGGAAAGACGCCGGAACGGATCATGTCCGGCGTCCAGCGCGGTTCGTAGGTGAGGTCCACGACGGCCGCCGTCACCCCTTTGACGGCCTCGACCGCCGCCTGCACCGCATGCTGCAGGAAGCCCGCGGCGGGGCAGCCACGCGACGTGGTCGTCATGACGATGCTGGCCGCGCCATCCGCATCGACGCTCACGTCATAGATCAGGCCGAGATCGACGATATTGCCGCCAATCTCCGGATCGGTGATGGTAGTGAGCGCCGCGACGATGTCGGCGGCGAGCCCCGATGCGCTGCCGATGTCCATCACATCACTCCTGCGCCTCGCCGATGCGGATCAGCATGCGATAGGCCGTTCCGCTCTCGTCGTAATTGCCGACCCACTGGTGGCCACGTTTTTCCAGTTCCGGCATGAGGAACACCGGCTCGCGCGACAGGAGCGCGAACAGAACCTCGCCCGGGTCCATGAGTTCGGTCTTGGAGAGGATGCGCGCCATCGGCTCGGGCGGGTCGAGTTCAGTGAGGTCGAGGTGAAACACCGGTTCGGCCCACAGCGCCGCCGACACGGCGCCTTCGGAGGCCGCGACATCGGCCGGCCCGCCCGCTTCGGGCGTGAACAGCACCTCCCAGTCGCCGCCGCCGATTTCGGACGCTTCGTGCGAAAAGCCGCGCTTGGCCATGACGTTGAACAGCGGCGCCGGCTTGAAGGTGGCGATCAGGCGAAATCCCTCGCCGGGCTTGAGCGACTGCACGGCTTCCATGATCGCTTGGAAGGGTTCGCCGCCATTGCGCAGGATCGGCCGTACGTCGAGTTCTTTGTAGGGGTTTGTCATCATGACCTCGTGGGCTGAAGGGACGGCAGGAAGAAATTGGGACGGATCGCTCCGCCAGGCAAGCGCTTGTCGGGCGCAATTTCCATCAGGCGGCGCGTGCGTAGGAATTCGGCGACGAGCGCGAGGCTCGTCCCGAGCTGCAGCCCGGCCGCCACGCGGAAGGCGAGATCATGGTCGAGCGCCAGGGCAATGGTCGCGCTCAGGACGCCGACATGAAACAGCAGAAACCACAGCCGGGCGCGCGGCTCGCGGACAAGATCCTGCACCCGCGGCGTCGGCACGCGGCCAAGCACCGGACCGTAGCATTCGAGCCAGGTGAGGAAAGGAACGATCTTGTAGAGCTTGGCGAGGCCAAGCCCGGTCAGCCATCCGAAGCCAAGCAGGTAGACGATCGCCGCTATGTCCGTTGCCAGGCGCCCGGTCGCCGCCGCCAGGGCAAGCCATGCGGCACCGACGAAGAGCGCGGCAAAGGAAGCGATGCTGGCAAGGCTGTTGAGTTCCAGCTTCGGCCGCCGCCGCGCGTGGTAGATGGCAAGCAGGTCGACCAGATAGAGACCGAGACCGGCGAGCGAAGAACACAAGGCCAGCGTAAGGGCGACGGTGGTTCCCGCCAGATCGACCACTGACAACAGCACGGAGGCGAGCAGCAAAGCGACGGCTGCAGCACCGGCCATCCATGCCATGCGGGCTCGACCGGAGGCACCATCGGGAGCAAGCAGGAACATCGGCAGGAGCTTGTAGCTGACGCCCACCGCCGACACCGTGAGCCAGCCGCCAAGGCCGAGCGCCGCATGCAGCGGCAGCCCTGATGGCAGGAAGCCGGCCCATGACGGCGGTAGATATCCGGACAGGACGAGCGCGAAGGTCGCTCCCAGTGCGAGAGTCGCGACGAGCGCGATCAGCCCCAGGGCGACGAAACGGGCAGGCAGGGACAGCGGCCATGCGCTGGCGAGCGTGATCCCGACAATTCCGGCAATGGTCAGATAACCAAGGGAGAGAGACGAGGCACCGACCGACAGCAACGGCGCGGCGAAAACCGCACCGCGGTCCATTGCCACGAAGCCGAGCACGAGGCCGGTTTCGCCGGCGACGATCGCGATGAGAGCCGGCAGGGCGGCGCCGCCGCCCTTCAGCGGTTTCGCCACCAGCACCGGCACGAATTGCAGGAGGGCGCCCGACATCAGCAGGCCGAACCAGCCCGCGGTGAGGAGGTGAACGACAGCCAGCGTCTGCGGCGCCTCGATGGCCGCGGCGGGAAAGCCGTAGCCCGCCGCCAGCAGGACCTCGGCGACAAGCAGGAAGAGGCAGGCGGCGGCAAAATAGCCCATCGTCCAGCGGGAAAGGCTCGCACCTGGCATGTCGGTCACCTCACTGCGGAATCGTATCCGGCGATCCGCTCAATGGGCTCCGCCGCAGCAGCAGTCGCAACCGGCGCTTTCCAGCCGCGCGATCTCGACCCGCCACAGATCGGGGCCCTGTTCCAGATATTCCCAGCCGAACAGGCCGGAAAAATGCGTTTCCAGATGATAGTGCAAAGGCCGGGGATCGTGATCGCTGATGATATGCATGGAGCCACCCGGAAGAAGCGCGTTCAGCATCCCGAAGATGCGGGGATGGCGTTCCGGCGGCGGCACGAGGCGTACGTCGATCGAGGGCTTGGTCTCTGCAATATCAGTCATTTATCCGTCCTGTTCGTTGAGCGGCCCGCCAATCACCGTCGCGGCCCGGGCCTGGCCAGCGCTCAGGATTTAGACCCAAGTCGGGGGAGCGACCTTGTCGCCGCGCAAACAAATCCGCAAAGCCGAAACCGCTTTCGACGCGATCCTTGGGATTTGGCAAAGAGCAAGAACGCGAACGGATCTACTTCAAGGACACGTTGAACCGGAGTAGCCCCATGTCCCGCGAACTGATCGAGAAATACGGAGAGGCCCGTCTGCCCCGTTACACCAGCTATCCCACCGCGCCGCGTTTTGCCTCCGGCATCGGGGCTGGCACCTATGGCGACTGGCTGGCCGCCATTCCGGCAAGCGAAGCGATTTCGCTCTACCTGCACATCCCCTTCTGCCGCTCCATGTGCTGGTACTGCGGCTGCCACACGTCGATCACCCAGAAGGACCAGCCGATCCTCGACTATCTCGACGTGTTGAAGCGTGAGATCCGGCTGGTGGCCAAGGCAGCCGGCAAGCCGCTCAAGGTCGGCCAGATCCACTTCGGCGGCGGCACTCCGACGATCATGACGCCGGAGGAGTTTCTCGATCTCTCCGCCTTCCTGCACAGGGAGTTCAACATCGCGCCCAACGCCGGCACAGCCGTCGAGATCGACCCGCGCACCCTCACCCGGTCGATGATCGGCGCGCTCGGCCAGTCGGGCGTGACCCGCGCCAGCCTCGGCGTGCAGAGCTTCGATCCTGTCGTGCAGAAGGCGATCAACCGCATCCAGACCGCCGAGCAGACGTCCGATGCGACGCTGGGCCTGCGCGAGGCCGGCATCGACAGCGTCAACTTCGACCTGATTTACGGCCTGCCGCACCAGACCGTCGCCTCCTGTATCGAGACGGCCAGGACTGCGATCGCCATGCGTCCGGACCGTTTCGCCGTGTTCGGCTATGCCCATATCCCCTCGTTCAAGAAGCACCAGCGCCTGATCGACGAAAGGGCGCTGCCGGATGCGGCCGAACGCCATGCCCAGGCGGAAGCGATCGCCGAAACCCTGTCCGCCGCCGGCTATCGCCGGATCGGCCTCGACCATTTCGCCCTGCCGGAGGACGATCTTTCGTTGGCCGCGGAGACCGGCCGGCTGCACCGCAATTTCCAGGGCTACACGACGGATGCCTGCAAGACGCTGATCGGCCTCGGCGCCTCGGCGATCGGCCGGACCGTGGACGGCTATATCCAGAACGACGTGGCGATCGGTCAATATGCGCAGCGCATCGCGTCTGGCAAGCTCGGCACGGTCAAGGGCTATCGGCTGACGGCGGAGGACCAGCTGCGGGCAGCGGTGATCGAACGGCTGATGTGCGATTTCCGCGTCGACCTCGCATCGCTTTGCGAAGCGCACGGCTTCGAGCCGGACCAGCTTCTGTCCGGCAACGCCATGTTCCAGCGCCTTCTCGAGGATGGGATCACCGAGATGAAGGATGGCGTGGTCACGGTGCGCCGCGACTGCCGCTTCGTCATCCGCGCCGTCGCGGCGAGCTTCGACGCCTATCTCGACCAGTCGGCCCGCACCCATTCCAAGGCCACATGAGCCCAAAGAGCAGAGCAGACAGAGAAAGGCCCGGCGCCACCCCTAGCGCCGGGCCTTTCCGTTACGCGGCCTTGCCTCCGCCTCAACTGGCAAGGCCGCGATAGATGGCCGGCAGGGCTGCCGGCAGCCGGGCGATGTTCGACACCACGGCATAGCCGTGCTGTCCAAAGATCGCCGGCACATAGGATTTGGCGTCGCGATCGACCGTAACGCCGAAGACGCGCACGCCCTTGCGCCGCGCCTCGATGACCGCGCGGCGGCTGTCTTCCAGGGCAAAGCGCCCCTCGTAGTGGTCGACGTCGTTGGGCTTGCCGTCGGTCAGCACCAGCAGCAACTGCCGCCGATTCGGCTGCTCGACCAGCTTGGCCGTCGCATGACGGATCGCCGCACCGATACGGGTGTAGTAACCGGGTTTAAGCGCCGCGATGCGGTTCTCCACCACAGGACCCATCTTCTCGCCAAAATCCTTGACGGTCTCGATGCGCACCCAGGAGCGACGGCGCGAGGTAAACGTCAGGATCGAGTGGTTGTCGCCGCACGCGGCAAGCCCGTTGGCGAGCACCAGAAGCGCTTCCTTCTCGACATCCAGCACGCGCAGGTCGTCGAACCAGGCATCGGTGGAGAGCGAGACGTCGACGAGCAGGGTGACGGCAAGGTCATGCGCCTGCGGCCGGCTCATCAGGTGAATGCGGTCGCTGCCCTCGCCGCCGGCCTTCAGGTCGGTCCGGCTGCGCACCACGGCATCGAGGTCGAGGTCGGCGCCGTCGAGCTGGGCTCTCAGCATCTCGTGCTTCGGTCGAAGCACTTCGAACTGCCGGCGCACACGGCGGATCAGGCTCTTCATCGCTGCACTGGCTTCCGGACCCTGCACCTCCTCGGGCGCCGGTCCCGCCAGCACACGGCAATAATCCTTGAGATAGGCGTTGCGTCGGTAGTCCCATTCCGGATAGCTCAACTCCGCCGTCAGCGGCGTACGGTCGAGCGCCTCGGGCGGCAGATCGAGATCGAAGCGGAACCGAGCCGATGGACGTCCCTTGCGCTCGCCGAGCGTCATGTCGTCCAGTTCCTCGGCCGCGGCAGCATCGTGGTCGTCGCTGTCGTCGCCGGGGCGATCGACATTGACCATCTCCGCCATCGCGAGGATCTTCTCGAAACGGTTGAGGATGAAGGGGCTGCGGTCCTTGTCGCGGCCGTCGCTCTTTTCGCGCGTCGCGACCTGGCGTCCGGTCGTGGCGCCCTGACGGTCCCCGCCGGCGGCCGGCCGATCCTCTTCGGCGCGTGGTGCACTCTCCTCGCGCAACAGCGCGTCAGGCCACAAGGGCACAGGCATCATCGGCAGATAGCCGGGCGGCGCCTTGACCGGCAATGGCACCGGATAGGCAAGCGGGGCGAGGCCTGCGCCGGCGCGAAGGAGATTGATGACACGGTCCTCAACGAGGCTCTCGACGCGCGGCAGCTTGCCGCGCTGACGCTCGACAAGCACTGCGGCGCAGAGCGCGCGGTAACGGGCTCTGAGGCCGGGAAACTGGCTGACCACGGCCTGCGCCGTCTGCGCGGCCCTCTCGATCAGGGCGAGGTCGCGGACGAGCGGATCACTTTCAGAGACCGGATCGAGCGGCATGACGGCCATCGCGGCCGCCAGCCAGACATAGAGATCGCGGTTGAGTTCGCCCGTCGGCAGCAGATCGAGAACCGCGGGCAGCATGACGGTCGCGTGGTCGCGTCCGGGCTGAACCAGCTTCTCCTCGCCAAGGCCCAGCCGCTGGCGGAATTTCAGCCTGTGACCGGAGGTTCGCCCCCGCGCCGGGGCGAGTTGCACGGCGCGCTCGCCACCGAAGCCGCGAAAGCAGACGGACAGGACCGTCTGAACCTCCTCGAGCAGAACCGCCGCCTCGGGATAGCGCGGCCAGGTGCGCGTATTGCCGGCGATATTGTGCCAGGCCCGCCCGACGGTCTCTTCCAGTTCCAGGAAGTCCAGCATGATGCACCTCTTTAGCGGATGACCGCACTTGCCAGTTCGAGAAGAGCGGCGCGCACGTCCGGCTCGTCGGTCAGCGGCTCGATCATGGCGCACCGGACCGCATCCCTCGGCGCGAGGCCCGCATCGATCAGGCTGGCGCAATAGACCAGAAGGCGGGTGGAAACCCCTTCCTCGAGATCGTGGCCTTTCAGCGCACGCAGCCGGCGGGCGAGCTCGACCAGCGGCGCCACCATGCCCTCGGCAAGGCCGCTTTCCGCCGAGACGACGGCAATCTCGCGGTCCTTCGGCAGGAAATCGAATTCGATGGCGACGAAGCGCTGACGTGTGGAGGGCTTCAGCGTCTTCAGGAGATTCTGGTAGCCGGGATTGTAGGATACGACCAGCATGAAGCCGGGCGGAGCGCTCAGCACTTCGCCGGTGCGCTCAAGCGGCAGGATGCGCCGGTCGTCGGTCAGCGGATGCAGCACGACTGCCACGTCCTTGCGCGCCTCGACCACTTCGTCGAGATAGCAGATACCGCCCTCGCGCACCGCCCGCGTCAACGGCCCGTCGACCCAGACCGTGTCGCCCCCCTTCAGCAGATAGCGGCCTGTGAGGTCGGCAGCGGCCAGGTCGTCGTGGCAGGAGACGGTCGATAGCGGCAGGCCAAGCTTGGCGGCCATATGCCCGACGAAACGCGTCTTGCCGCAACCGGTCGGTCCCTTGAGCAGCAGCGGCAGCTGGCGCATCCAGGCCGTCTCGAACAGTTCGCATTCGCTTCCGGCCGGCGAATAGGCCGGAATGTCGAGCGACGGCGGATTGGTGAGCACGAGGTTCATGGGGTGTATCCTTCTTGGGCAATATTGACGTGAGGCCTGGGCTCGCCGGCTGCTTCTCCCCATGGGGGAGAAGCGTCGAACACGCGTCGACAGGCTTGGGGGCGAGGCGATGAGGGGGCCGTTGGCGCAAGCACCCCCTCACCCGGCCCTGCCGGCTACCCTCTCCCCGACGGGGAGAAGGCAAGATCACTCAGCGGGTTCGGCCACGCCGCCGAAGGCCGGCGCCTTTTCCTTGCCCGGCATGAGTACCGACCAGGCGAACATCAGCGCAGAGATCAGAACCACGACGCCGGAGCCGAGCCGTACCCAGTAGAACAGCGCGAGCTGATCCTGGACGGCCATGTAGCTCTCGCCGAGCACCCGCTGCAGATGGACCTGCAGCACGCCGGCGAAGGTCAGCGCGAAGGTCATCACCGACATGGCCGTGCACATCATCCAGAAGCTGGCGATCGACAGCCACTGGTTATACGGCTGGCGGCCACGGATCTCCGGGATCGCATAGGCCATGATCGCAAGGTTGAGCATGACATAGGCGCCGAAGAAGGCGAGGTGGCCATGAGCGGCGGTGACCTGCGTGCCATGGGTGTAGTAGTTGATCGAGGACAGCGTGTGCAGGAAGCCCCAGACGCCGGCGCCGAAGAAGGCCATGACCGAGCAGCCGATCGACCACAGAAGCGCCGCCTTGTTCGGATGCTTGCGGCCGGCCTTCCAGGTCATCACGAAGGTGAAGATCACCATGGTGAAGAAGGGGGCAACTTCCAGCGTCGAGAACAGCGAACCGATCCACTGCCAGTAGCCCGGAGCGCCGATCCAGTAGTAGTGGTGGCCAGTGCCGAGAATGCCGGAGAACAGCGCCAGGCCGACGATCACATAGAGCCACTTCTCGACCACTTCGCGGTCGATGCCGTTGAGCTTGATCATCAGGAAGGCGAGAACGGAAGCCATGATCAGTTCCCACACGCCTTCGACCCACAGATGCACGACATACCACCAGTACATCTTGTCGAGCGCCAGGTTGACCGGGTTGTAGAAGGCGAAGAGGAAGAAGATCGCCACGCCCCACAGCCCGAAGATCAGGATGTTGGTGACGACTGTCTTGCGGCCTTTGAGCACCGTCAGCGTGATGTTGAACAGGAACATCAGGCAGACGATGACGATGCCGACCTTGATGGCGAAGGGCTGCTCGAGGAATTCGCGGCCCTCGTGGATGTGGAACAGATAACCGACCACGGCGACCGCGGCGGCAATCAGGAAGATCCAGAACTGGGCGATCGCCAGCTTCGGGCTATAGAGTTCCGTCTCCGCCTCTTCCGGCAGAAGATAATAGGTGGCACCCATGAAGCCCATGAGCAGCCAGACGATCAGCGCATTGGTATGAACCATGCGCACGATGTTGAAGGGCAACAGTTCGGACAGCGTATTGGGCAGCACGTAGATCGTACCGGCGAGCACGCCGAACAGCACCTGAGCGAGGAAGAGGCCGAGCGCGCCGTAGAAATACAGCATCGCGACCTTTTGGGTTTGGTATTTCATTGTCGTTTCTCCTTGTCGCGGCGCTTGCTCAGCCGGCGTCGTTCGGCGGCCACTTCTGCGTCTTGATGCGGCTCGTCCATTCGAGGAAGTCGGCGAGGTCGTTGAGTTCCTGTTCGCTCAGGTTGAATTGCGGCATCTGCCGGCGGCCCTCGACGCCCGACGGCTGTGCGGCCATCCAGGATTTCAGCGTTTCGCGGGCTCCTTCCGGATCGTCCTTGCCGCCCCAGCGCACCCAGACATTGCCGAGTTCGGGGGCGAAATAAGCGCCTTCGCCGAGCAGGGTATGACAATTGATGCAGGCGTTCTTTTCCCAGACGTGCTTGCCGCGCGCCACGCCGTCGGTCAGCGTGGACTCGTCGGTGGAGGTCGTCCTGATGTAGTAGTGGCTGTGGGCGGTGAGGCCCACGAAGATCGTGAAGAAGAAGATGGACCCGCCATAGAAGACGTTGCGGGCCCCTGTCTTGGTTAGGCGCTCTGCCATCCCCATGGTCCTTTCGTTCGCCGCAGCTTTCATTCCGCCGCCGGCCTGGTGAAATCCCCCTGCAGCGGTCGGCGGCCAGGCCGCCCCTCATGCCGTTCTGCGGGACGGTCCCTTTCTAGCGACGGACGAAAAGCCTTCTTTGCTATTTGGCAAACAAACGGGCGATGGTCCGATGGCTCAGACCGGAGCGGCAATCGCCACGAGAATGGTGCGCGAAAGGGCCAGCAACACGAAGGTGATCGGCCAGGCGACGAGCGCGAAGCGCAGCGCTCCGCCGGCGCGCCTGAGGCCCATGAAGTCGAGAATGACGATGCGCGCCTTGGCAAGCGCTGCCACGAGAACGATGGCGATCGGCACCAGCATGTTGCCGCTGAGAGCCGCCGTGATCGCCCCGCCAACCGCCAGCACGCTGGCCATAACGAAAGCCCAGTGAAGACGCTCTTTCGAAAATCGGTCCATCGGGTCAGGCCAGGTAGATGATCGGGAACATGACGATCCACACGAGATCGATCGCATGCCACAGCGTGGTGATCAGCACGACATTGCCGCGCGTCGGCCGCCAGGCGATCAGCAGCATGACGAGCGCACCGAATACCACATGCAGCAGATGGAAGCCGGTGATGATGAAATAGAGTTCGAAGAAGCCGTTGAACGTCTCTTCTCCGGCATAGCGGATCTCTCCGGCATATTCGAAGAGCTTGACGGCCAGGAAAACGAAACCCAGCAGGGCCGCCGCGATCAGCGAGCGACGGACCTGCCGGGTTGGGGCGGTACGGCGCACCGCCAGCGCCGCCTGCCAACCACTGGTGAGAAGCACGACGGTGTTGATGGCCGCGAGGCCCGGGCTCAGATGCAGACGCGCCAGGGCGAACCGCTCGGGTTCGAAGGCCGACATCACCAGAAAGGCGCCGATCAGAATGCCGAAAGCGACAAGCTCGCTCCACACGAGCACCCAGAGCAGAAGAACATCGCTCTCCTCCTCCTCCTCGAACGGGGCCGCCATGGCGACCGCTGCAATATTGGTTCCCATCATCATGGGCTTTTTCTTAAGGAGAGCCGATCGGCGCGTCTTTGCGACAGCACAAAGAAAAATGACAGTCGGCAAGTTAGGGTCGCAGCATCAAAGGAGATTGCTTCCATGACTGACGCCCAGATCGGCCTTACCGTCGCCACGCCCATCATCATCGGCTTTGCGATCCTGCTCTACCGCATGGGCGTGCTGCAACGCGGCGGCACCATCTCCGCCGTACTCGCCTCGGTCGCCATCGCCACCGTTCTTTTTGTCAGTCAGTGAAGAGGAATTTGCCATGCACCCCGACCGCATCCTCGACGAGCAGGAACTGAAGACGCTGAGGCAGAACCATGAGGAGCTGCTCGGCCTTTGCCGCAGTCTCGAAGAACTGGCCGACAGCCTGCCCTTCTCCATTAATGAGAAGCTGTGCCGCGAGGTATCCGACACGGTCCTGCCGCTGCTGGCGAGGACCCAGGAATTCGAAGAGCGGCTGCTTTTCCCCGACCTCGACCGCAGCGCCGGTTCCTGCTTCACGGCGATGATGATCGAGCGGCTGAAGAACGAGCACCGCTGCGACCGGCTGGCCGCCGAGGAGATTTCTCTGACGCTGAAAGCCATGCTGCGCGGCCATTGCGGCCTGACCTTCGAGACCATCGGCTACATGCTGCGCGGATTCTTCGAATGCGTGCGCCGCCACGTCGCCGCCGAGAAGGCGATGATCGACCAGTTGATCCCGGCGGATCCGGAACCGCGGATGGCCGTGGCATGACCAACCTGCTGATCGCGCTCGGCGCCTTCCTGGCGCTTCACTCCGTGCCGGCCATCCCGCCGGTCCGCACCGGTGCGATCGCCATGCTGGGCCGGCGTACCTATCTCGGGCTCTATTCGCTGGTCTCGGTGCTGGTCCTCGCCTGGGTGTTCCAGGCGGCGCTCGCCACCGAATACATTCCGCTCTGGGAGCCCGCCGGCTGGCAAGCCAAGGTGACGCTGGTCACCGCGCCGATCGGCGTCTTCCTTGTGCTGGCCGGTCTTGTCAGCGCCAATCCGCTCTCGATCACCATGCGGCAGGACGTAAGCCCGGGTGCCATCACCACGGTCACCCGCCATCCGGTGCTCTGGGGCTTCCTGTTCTGGTCGCTCGGCCACCTGGTGCCGAACGGCGACCTTCGCTCGCTGATCCTGTTCGGCGGGCTCGCGCTGTTCACCATCTCGGGTTTCGCGCTTCTGGACCGCCGCGCCCGCAAACGCCTCGGGGCACGCTTCGGCCAGATGGCAAGGGCGTCCTCGCTCGTGCCTTTCGCGGCCGTTCTGTCGGGTCGGAACCGGCTGCGGGTCGACGGCCCCCTCTTGCTCTCGGCCCTTGCCGCTGCGGCGATCACCGGCTGGCTGCTCTCCGGCGGGCACGCCCTTTTGTTCGGCGCCGATCCGCTGCTTGCCACCACTTTCTAGCCTGACACCTCGCCGTCCCATTCGCTCGCCAGCGACTGGTCCGTGATCCGCAACAGATCGATGGCCCGCGCAGCAATATGATCGACGATCGCCGCCACCGTCTCCGGCCGCCGGTAGAAGGCCGGCACCGGCGGCATGACGATCGCCCCCATCTCGGTCACCGACACCATATTGCGCAAATGCCCGAGATGCAGCGGCGTTTCGCGGGCGAGGAGCACGAGCGGCCGGCGTTCCTTCAGGTGCACGTCCGCAGCTCGGATCAGCAGCGTATCAGCAAGCCCTGTCGCTATTCCGGAGAGGCTGCGCATCGAACACGGCGCAACGATCATGCCGGCGGTGCGAAAAGAGCCGCTGGCGATCGCCGCCCCGATATCGCCGATGGCGTAGCGCCTGATTGCCAGCGCTTCGAGTCGGACCAGGGCATCCGCGCCCAGTTCATGGGCAAAGGTCCGCTCCGCCGCCGTCGACACCACCAGATGGGTCTCGACACCGGCAAGCGCGGCCAGCCGCTCCGCGATCCTCATGGCGATCGGCGCACCTGAGGCACCGGACACGCCCAGCACGACGCGCTTGGCACTCATGGCAGATCCCCCAGCCCGAGATCGCTCCACAGAGCATCGACCCTCGCAGACACCTCCGGCGACATATTGAGAACCCGCCCCCATTCGCGATCCGTTTCCGGTCCGATCTTGGTCGTGGCGTCGAGCCCGAGCTTGCCGCCGAGCCCCGGCTTCGGCGAGGCGAAGTCGAGATAGTCGATCGGCGTGTCGGGGATGATCGTGACGTCGCGGCTGGCATCGAAGCGGGTCGACAGCGCCCAGATCACGTCGTGCCAGCTGCGCACGTCGATATCTGGATCGACGGCGATGATCAGCTTGGTATAGCTGAACTGCGGCAGCATCGACCACAGTCCCATCATGATGCGCTTTGCCTGGCCCGGATAGCGCTTGTCGATCGACACCACGATGGCGCGGTAGGAGCAGGCCTCGGGCGGCAGCCAGAGGTCGGAAATCTCGGGGAACTGCTTCTTCACCAGCGGCAGGAAGAGCTCGTTCATCGCCTCGCCGAGTTTCGACGGCTCGTCCGGCGGCCGGCCGGTATAGGTCGAGAGGTAGAACGGCTTCTTCCGCATGGTGATCGCCGACAAGGTCATCACCGGGAAGCGATCGACCGAATTGTAGTAGCCGGTATGGTCGCCATACGGCCCCTCCTCGGCCATCTCGCGCATCGACACCGTGCCCTCCAGCACGATTTCCGCATTGGCGGGAACGCAGAGCGGCTGGCTGACCGCCTTAACCACCCGGCTGCGCCGCCGCTTGAGCACGCCGGCAAAACCGAGCTCGCTCATGCCCTCAGGCAACGGCATGACGGCCGCAAGGATGGTGGCCGGATCGGCGCCGATCACCACGGCGACCGGCATGTCCTGCCCCAGCTTCTGCCACTGGCGATGATGCTTCGCCCCGCCGCGATGGGCGAGCCACCGCATGATCAGCCTGTCGCGGCCCAGCACCTGCATGCGGTAGATGCCGACATTGACATCGTTGGGATCGTCCGGCGAGCGGGTGATCACTAAAGGCCAGCTGACCAGCGGCGCCGGCTCCCCCGGCCAGCACCACTGGATCGGCAGGCGGCCGAGGTCGACCTGGTCGCCGCGCCAGACGACCTCCTGACAGGAGGCACTGGAAACCTGCTTGACCCGAAGCGAGAGCGCCGACTGCAGGAGCGGTAGTTTCCCCATTGCTTCTTTAAGAGACCGTGGCGGTCGCGGCTCGCGCAATTCACCGAGCAGATCCGCGAGTCCGCCGATCCCACCGCTCTGGAGCCCGAAGCCCCATTCGATTCGCTCGCGCGTGCCGAACAGATTGGCCAGCAGTGGGATCGGCAGGATCTCGCCAGCCGCATTGACCGGCTTTTCGAACAAGAGCGCCGGCCCGCCGGAGGCAAGCACCCGCCGATGGATCTCCGTCACCTCATGCACCAGCGATACGGGCTTCGTGATGCGCCTGAGGCTGCCGCGGCGTTCCAGTTCGGCGGCGAAATCCTGAAGGTCGGCATAGCGCCGGATGGCAGAGGGTGCGTTTGTCATCCCGCCTGTGTGGCGGCTAAAAATCATCGAGTCTTTGCGCTGGCTCAAACGCTCGCGCCGAGCGAGCCGTTAGCATGGCGCGCACCGCATTCCGCAAAGGCCCTGAAAATATGGAATTTCCCAGAACGCTCGCCACGCCCCTGAACTACGTCCCGATAGCGGTGATCGAGCGAGCGACGGGCCTCCTGTTCAGCCGCATGATGAAAGAGCATCCCGGCCTGTTCGAACGCCTGGGCGAGCACAAGGCCAAGCGTTTCGCCTTTGTGCCCAGCGACGTTCCGCTCGCCTTCGTCGTCGAGCCTGCACGTGTGACGATCCGTGTGCTGCGCAAGAGCGGTTCGACGATAACCGCCGATGCCACGGTCGAAGGTCCGCTGTTCATGCTGCTCGCACTGCTCGAAGGGCGGTGCGACGCCGACGCCTTGTTCTTCTCCCGCGACCTCAACGTCACCGGCGACATGGAGGCCATGCTCGCCATGCGAAACGCCCTCGACGACTGCGACATCGACCTGCCGCGCGACCTCTCGACGCTGGCCGGCCCCTTCGCACCGATCTTCGGCCGCATGGCCGAGGGCATTCGCCGCCGCGCGCTGACCGGGGAGGGATCCGCATGGAACTGATCTGCCCCGCCGGCACCCCCGCCGCCTTCCGTGAAGCCGTCGATGCCGGCGCCGATGCCGTCTATTGCGGCTTCCGCGACGAGACCAATGCCCGCAACTTTCCCGGTCTCAACTTCAGCCGGGACGAACTGCGCGAAGCGATTGCCTATGCCCGTCGCCACAAGACGCAGACCTTCGTCGCGCTCAACACCTTCATGCGCGCCGGCGACGAAGAGATCTGGTATCGCGCCGCCGCCGATGCCGTGGCGCTTGGCGCCGATGCGCTGATCCTCGCCGACTTCGGCCTGATGGCGCATGTGAGCGAGCGCTATCCCGAGCAGCGCCTGCACGTCTCGGTCCAGGCTTCCGCCTCCAATGTCGACGCGATCAATTTTCTCGTCGACGCCTTCAATGCCAAGCGCGTCGTACTGCCGCGCACGCTGACCATCGCCGACATCGCCCGCATCGCCCCGAAGATCCGCTGCGAGATCGAGGTCTTCGTCTTCGGCGGGCTTTGCGTCATGGCCGAGGGGCGCTGCTCGCTTTCTTCCTATGCGACCGGCAAGTCGCCGAACATGAACGGCGTCTGCTCACCGGCAAGCCATGTCCACTACCGCAAGGAAGGCAACGAGCTCGTCTCCGAGCTCGGCGACTACACGATCAACCGTTTCCCCGCGGGTGAGGCGGCCGGCTATCCGACGCTGTGCAAGGGTCGTTTCGACATCGCCGACGACCGGGCCTACGCCTTCGAGGACCCTGTCTCGCTGGACGTGATGAGCGAGATCGATGCCCTGACCGCCGCCGGCGTCAGCGCGCTGAAGATCGAGGGCCGCCAGCGCGGCAAGGCCTATGTCGCCGAAGTCGTCTCGACGCTGAAGAAGGCGCTCTCCGCCACACCCGAACGGCGCACCGCCCTGCTCGCCGGCCTGCGTGGCTTGAGCGAAGGGCAGAAGACCACATCGGGCGCCTACGAGAAGCGCTGGAGATGAGCATGACCGATACCCCTTCCCCCTCGCTCACCATGGGCCCCGTCTACTATCTGTGGGACGGCCCCAAATGGCGCGACTTCCATTTCCGCATCGCCGACGAAGCGCCCTTCGACACGGTGGTGATCGGCGAAACCGTGTGCTCCAAGCGCCAGCATTTCATCGAACCGCATCTCGCCGAAGTGACCGAACGGCTCGAGGCGGCCGGCAAGACCGTGGTGTTCTCAACGCTGGCGCTCGTCACGCTGGAGCGGGAAAGCCGGCAGGTGCGCGAACTGGTCGAGGAGAGCGATCATCTGATCGAGGCCAACGACCTCTCCGCGCTCGGGCTGTTGAACGGCAAGCCACACAATGTCGGACCGCTGGTCAATGTCTACAATGCGGCGACCGCCAGGCTGCTGGCCGGTCGGGGCGCCAAGACCATCTGCCTGCCGCCGGAACTGCCCTTCACCTCGGTCGAGCGGATCGTTGCCGACAGCCCCGATATCGATTTCGAGGTCTTCGCCTTCGGCCGCATGCCACTGGCCATTTCGGCGCGCTGCGCCCATGCCCGCTCCAAGGGCAAGATCAAGGACAACTGCCTTTTCGTCTGCGGCGAGGAGCCGGACGGTCTGCCGGTCAAGACGCTGGACCGCCAGTCCTTCCTGGCGCTGAACGGGGTTCAGACCGTGTCCCACACCTGCCAGGCACTGCTTGGAGAACTGGCCGACCTGGCCGCGTGCGGCGTCTCGGCGATCCGCCTGTCGCCGCAGGACTGCGACATGGTCGCGGTCGCAAGGCTCTATCGCGCCGTGCTCGACGGCACGCTGGAGGCCGATGAGGCGACCGACCGTCTCCGGGACATCTATCCGGCAGCGCCGCTGTCCAACGGTTTCCACCACGCCCGCGAGGGTGCTGCCTGGGTGGCCCGCGCCCGCGATGTGGCAAGCGGCGCCATGGCCTGACGAACATACCGGCCGATCACCAGAATCGGCCGGGCTTGTCCTGGAATTTCAGCTCCGCAGACCCGGCGCCTCATGGCCGGTCCGCGCCACATATTCCGTATAGCCGCCACCATACTGGAACGCGCCTTCGGGCGTCAGTTCCAGCACGCGATTGGAAAGCTCCGCCAGGAAGTGGCGATCGTGGCTGACGAACAGCATCGTGCCTTCATACTGCGACAGCGCCTTGATCAGCATTTCCTTGGTGTCGAGGTCAAGGTGGTTGGTCGGCTCGTCGAGCACCAGGAGATTCGGCGGGTCGAACAGCATGATCGCCATCACCAGGCGCGCCTTCTCTCCGCCGGAGAGCACGCGGCAACGCTTCTCGATATCGTCGCCGGAAAAGCCGAAGCAGCCGGCAAGGGCGCGCAGCGGCGCCTGGCCTGCCCGCGGGAAGGTGCTTTCCAGCGTTTCGAATATGGTCATCTCGCCGTCGAGAATGTCCATCGCATGCTGGGCGAAATAGCCCATCTTGACGCTGGCGCCGACGCTGACCGTGCCCTGATCGGGTGTGGAATCACCCGCCACCAGCTTCAGCAGGGTCGACTTTCCGGCGCCGTTGACGCCCATGATGCACCAGCGCTCCTTGCGCCGGACCATGAAATCGAAGCCCTCGTAGATCACCCGCTGGCCGTACTTCTTGTGCACGTTCTTCAGATTGACCACGTCTTCGCCCGAGCGCGGTGCCGGCTGGAATTCGAAGGCGACGACCTGACGACGCTTCGGCGGCTCGACGCGGTCGATCTTCTCCAGCTTCTTCACCCGGCTCTGCACCTGTGAGGCATGGGATGCGCGCGCCTTGAAGCGCTCGATGAACTTGATTTCCTTGGCCAGCATCGCCTGCTGGCGCTCGAACTGCGCCTGCTGCTGCTTTTCGTTCTGCGCCCGCTGCTGCTCGTAGAACTCGTAATTGCCGGAATAGGTGTTCAGCGAGCCGGCATCGATCTCGATGATCTTGTTGACGATGCGGTTCATGAACTCGCGGTCGTGCGAGGTCATCAAGAGCGCGCCTTCGTAACCTTTGAGGAACTGCTCGAGCCAGATCAGGCTTTCCAGGTCGAGATGGTTGGACGGTTCGTCGAGCAGCATGACGTCGGGGCGCATCAGCAGGATGCGGGCCAGCGCCACGCGCATCTTCCAGCCGCCCGACAGCTTGCCGACGTCGCCGTCCATCATCTCCTGGCTGAAGCTCAGGCCCGCAAGCACTTCGCGGGCACGGCCTTCCAGCGCATAGCCGTCGAGTTCCTCATAGCGCGCCTGCACCTCGCCATAGCGCTCGATGATCGCGTCCATCTCGTCCAGCCGGTCCGGATCGACCATGGCAGCCTCAAGTTCGCGCATTTCGGCGGCCACCACGCTGACGGGACCGGCGCCGTCCATCACTTCTGCAACGGCGCTGCGGCCGGACATCTCGCCCACGTCCTGGTTGAAGTAGCCGACCGTCATGCCCTTTTCGACCGAGACCTGACCCTCGTCGGGCTGCTCCTCGCCGGTGATCATGCGGAAGACCGTCGTCTTGCCGGCCCCGTTCGGTCCGACCAGGCCGATCTTCTCGCCCTTGTTGAGCGCGGCAGAGCTCTCGATGAAGAGAATGCGGTGGCTGAGCTGCTTGCTGATGTTTTCGATACGAATCATGACCGGACAGGGGGCTTGAGGGGTTTCCGGGCGCCTTATGTCACGGGTCGCGCAGCCTGTCGAAATTTTATCGCAGCACAGCGACCGGTTTTGCTGATTCTGCCACCGATCAATCCGATCGGCCGCCGCCTCAGGTGTTTGGCGCATCACTCGACCACAGCAACTGGAATGCCAGCCCGAATGCCGGACACAGTTCCGCACACATCGCCTCTAGGAAACATCCGTCCGGCTCTTTAGACTTCCTGTGCGGCCACTCTGGCCGGGAGGAACGGAAGAGGAGGCCGTTGTTCCGTGAAACTGCGACATGCCCTGGTCTTTGTCATTCTGCCGGTGTTGATCGGGCTTGCCGCCTTCAAGGGCGGAGCGCTCGCGACGCGCGCCTATATGGAGGAGGCTTCGCTCCAGGCAAGTTCGGCGCTGCGGCTCGCGGTTTCGGCGCTCGGCGGCCACCTGAGCCGCTACGAACCGCTGCCCGCACTGATCGCCGATCACGACGACATCAAGGCGCTGCTGCGGGCGCCCTCTGACCCGGCGCTGCGGGAGACCGCGAACGCCTATCTCAAGGAAATCAACACGCTGCTCCGGTCCTCCGACATCTATGTCATGACCATGGACGGCGAGACGATCTCGGCCAGCAATTATGACGGGCCGGCGAGCTTCGTCGGGCAGAACTTCAGCTACCGTCCCTATTTCCAGGATGCCGCCAAGGGCCGGCAGTCCCGCTTCTACGCGCTCGGCACGACCTCGCTGAAGCGCGGCTATTATTTCGCCTCGCCCGTCAGCGTCGACGGCGCGATCCGCGGCGTGATCGTCTTCAAGGTCGACATCGATTCGATCGAGGCATCGTGGAAGGGCGGCGAATACAAGATCTTCGTCGCCGATCCGGAAGGCATCATCTTCATGACCGGCAGCCCGGAATGGCTCTACAGCGGCATCCTGCCGCTGGACGCCGCACGCCTCGCCCGCACCCAAGCCTCGCGCCGCTATGCCGAGGCGCCGCTGAAGCAATTGCCCTTGCGCGAGAGCGAAGAGGGCGGCCACCGGCTGATGACGGTTACGGGCGGCGGTGCCTCCCGCGAATATCTCGTGCTGTCGCATTACATGCCGGAGGCCGACTGGACGGTGAACGTGCTGATGGACACGGCGTCGGTGCGCGGACAGGTTCGCACGGTGGTCATCGCCGTCGTCCTCTTCGTCTGCCTCGCCGGACTGGCGCTCGCCATCCTCCTTCAGCGGCGGGCTCGCACGACCGAACGGCTGCGTCTGGAGGAAAGGGCCCGCAACGAACTCGAACACCGCGTCGCCGAGCGTACCGCCGACCTCGCCCGCGTCAACGAGCAGATCGAACTGGAAATCGCCGAGCGGCGCCTCACCGAACAGGAATTGCGCAAGACCCAGGCCGATCTCATCCAGGCCGGCAAGCTCGCCGGCCTCGGCCAGATGTCGGCGGCCCTGTCACACGAATTCAACCAGCCACTCGCCGCCGCGAAGACCTATGCCGACAGCGCCGCGCTGCTCATCGACCGCGGCCGCGCAGGCGAGGCGCGCGACAACCTTCTGCGCATTTCCGGTCTCGTCGACCGCATGGCCTCGATCAGCCGGCATCTCAGGAACTTTGCCCGTAAGCCGAACGAGAAGCTTGGGCCGGTGGCGCTGGACACCGTGATCGACGACACGCTCGAAATCGTCGCGGCCCGGCTGAAGACGGCGGACGCCACGCTCGACGTGGACCTCGGCAAGAACCCACCGGCCGTCGTTGCCGGACCCGTGCGCCTCCAGCAGGTGCTCGTCAATATCATCACCAATGCCGCCGATGCGGTCGAAGGTCAGGCCGATCGCAACATCCAGCTCAAGGCGCGCCGCAAGGGCGCAAAGGTCGTGCTCACGGTGCGCGATCACGGCCCCGGCGTTCCCGCGGCGATCGCCGAGCGCATCTTCGACCCCTTCTTCACCACCAAGGGCGTCGGCAAGGGGCTCGGCCTCGGGCTGTCGATCTCCTACAACATCGTCAAGGACTTCGGCGGCAGCCTGTCGGTCGCCAATCATGCCGACGGTGGCGCGGTGTTCCGCATCGAGCTGGACGCCGCCGAAAAAATGAAGGAGGCGGCGGAATGAGCGGCCAGCGCATCCTCCTGATCGACGACGAGGAAGACATGCGCCGGTCCTCGGCCCAGGCGCTCGAACTCTTTGGTCTCGAAGTAACGACCTTTTCCAGCGCCGAGGCGGTGCTGGAGCTGGTCGGTTACGGCTTTGACGGCGTCGTCGTCAGCGATATCCGCATGCCCGGCATGGACGGAATGACCCTGCTTCAGCGCATCCGGGACGTCGACGCGGAAATCCCGGTCATCCTGGTGACGGGACATGCCGACGTGCAGCTCGCCGTCAGCGCCATGCGCGCCGGCGTCTACGACTTCCTGGAAAAACCCTTCACCGCCCAGCATCTTGCCGGCATTATCCGCCGGGCCCTCGACCGGCGCAGCCTGGTCATGGAAAACCGCCGGCTGCGCGCCGTCGCCGGCAAGCGCGACGACATAGAGACCCGCCTGCCCGGCCGAACCCAGGTCATGGTCGACCTGCGCTACCGCCTGCGCGCCATCGGCGCCACCGACGCGGATACGCTGATCATCGGCGACACCGGCGTCGGTAAGGAAGTCGTGGCGCGGGCGCTCCATGACGTGAGCGCGCGTGCCAACCGGCCGCTGATCGCCATCAACTGTGCGGCCCTGCCGGAAAACCTGATCGAGAGCGAGTTGTTCGGCCACGAGGCCGGCGCCTTTCCCGGTGCGCTCCGGCCGCGCTACGGCAAGTTCGAGCATGCCCGCGGCGGAACGATCCTGCTCGATGAGATCGGCTCCATGCCCTTCGACCTGCAGGCCAAGTTCCTGCGCGTGCTGCAGGAGCGCGTCATCACACGGCTCGGCTCGAACGAGGTCGTGCCGCTCGACGTGCGCTTCATCGCTACCAGCAAGGCCGATCTGGAGGCCGAGGTCGCCGCCGGGCGCTTTCGCGCGGACCTTTTCTATCGCCTGAACGTCGCGACACTCCATGTGCCCGCCCTGGCCAACCGGCTCGCGGACATTCCGATCCTCTTTCTCCAGCTGGTGCGCGAGGCGGCGGCCCGCTACATGCGCGACGATATCGACGTCTCGCCCGAACTGCTGGCCGAGATTGCCGCCCGCCCCTGGCCCGGCAATGTCCGGGAACTACGCAACGCCGCCGACCGGCTGGTGCTCGGCCTCGATCCACTGCCCGACGAAAGCCCACAGGCGGCGGTGCGCCAGCGCCTCGCCGACAAGGTCGCAGCCTATGAACGCGGCATTCTCGCCAGCGCGATTTCCGCCCATGGCGGCAATCTGAGGCCGGTCTACGAACAGCTCGGCATCTCCCGCAAGACGCTCTACGAAAAGATGCAGAAATACGGACTGGAGCGAAAGCCGGGGCTGACCCTCGACGACTTCGACGCCTGATCCGCCGTCCATGGGTGGATTTCCACCCACCCTTGTCGCGCTTTGTTCCCGAACCTACCCATGCTGCGTTGCAAGCACGGGCATAACCGCCCCGCCGCCGCCTGATAGCGCTTGCGGGCGGCTGCTCTCGCAGCACTGTTGGCGCATCCAGGACCGGCACGGGAGGAGCCGCACCGGCCTGGCGTGTTTCATCCGGGAGGAATTCGATGAAGATCCTGAAAACTATGCTCGGCCTCGGTGCCGCATTCGCCGTCACCCTGTCGTCCGCCGCGGCCTTCGCCGAGGGTTATCCGGAGCGCACCATCACCATGGTCGTGCCTTTCTCAGCCGGCGGCCCCACCGACACCGTGGCCCGCCTCGTCGCCGAATCGATGTCGAAGGACCTCGGCCAGCAGATCGTCGTCGAGAATGTCGGCGGCGCCGGCGGCACGCTTGGCGCCGGCCGGGTCGCCGCGGCCCCGGCGGACGGCTATACCGTGCTGCTGCACCATATCGGCATGGCGACCAGCGCCACGCTCTACCGCAAGCTCGCCTATGACACGCTGAACGCCTTCGAATATGTCGGCCTCGTCACCGACGTGCCGATGACCATCGTCGCCCGCAAGGACCTCGAGCCGACCGACCTCAAGGGTCTGATCGACTACATGAAGGCCAACAAGGATACCGTCACCGTCGCCAATGCCGGCATCGGTGCTGCCTCGCATCTCTGCGGCATGCTGTTGATGAGCGCCATCGACACGCCCCTCGTCACCGTTCCCTACAAGGGCACCGGCCCGGCCATGACCGACCTGCTCGGCGGCCAGGTCGACATCATGTGCGACCAGACCACCAACACGACCAAGCAGATCCAGGGCGGCACCATCAAGGCCTATGCCGTGACCTCTCCCGCCCGTCTCGACGTCCTGCCTGATGTGCCGACCGCAGCCGAAGGCGGCCTTGCCGATTTCCAGGTCGGCATCTGGCACGGAATCTACGCACCGAAGGGCACGCCGACGGAAGCCGTCGAACGCCTGTCGAGGGCGCTCCAGGTCGCGCTCAAGGATCAGAACGTCGCCGCCCGCTTCGCCGAACTCGGCACCGCGCCCTCGTCGGAAGCCGATGCGACGCCGGCAGCCCTCAAGGCCAAGCTCGAAAGCGAGATCGCCCGCTGGAAGCCGGTGATCGAGGCCGCCGGCCAGTTCGCCGACTGAGCATAGACCCTGCACAATGCCGTCCGCCTTCACGGCGGGCGGCATTCCCGCGCTCGGCGCGACGCCGCGGCCCCTGTTGCCGCATCAAGGGGGACACCATGAAATCCATGAAATTCGACCGGACTGACGCCCTTTGCGGCGCCCTGTTCATCGGGCTTGGCGGCTTTTTCGCCTATCAGAGTCTGAGCCTCGAGCTCGGCACAGCCTTCCGCATGGGACCGGGGCTCTTCCCGCTCATGCTCGCTGCCATCCTGATCCTGCTCGGCACCGTCATCCTTCTTCAGTCCGGCAAGGTCGAGGGCGAACCGCTCGGCCCGATCGCCTTGCGGGGCATCCTGCTCATCCTGCCGGCGCCGATCTTCTTCGGGCTCACCGTGCGCGGTCTCGGCTTCGTGCCGGCGATCTTCCTCGCCGCGCTGATCGCAGCCTTCGCCTCCCACCGCATGGGTCCGGTCATGGCGCTGCTTCTGGCCGCCGCCATCACGGTCTTCTCCGTGATCGTCTTCAGCTATGCCCTCGGCCTGCCCTTCGAACGGTTCGGCCCCTGGACCCGGTTTTAGGAAGAACCCATGGATTTCCTCAGCAATCTCGCCCTCGGCTTTTCCACCGCGGCATCGCCGGAAAACCTGCTCTTCTGCCTCATCGGCGTTCTGCTCGGCACGCTGATCGGCGTGCTGCCCGGCATCGGTGCCACCGCGACCATCGCCATGCTGTTGCCGATCACCTTTCAGCTCGAGCCCGTCTCTTCGCTGATCATGCTCGCCGGTATCTACTACGGCGCCCAGTACGGAGGCTCGACCACCGCGATCCTCATCAACATGCCGGGCGAATCCTCGTCCGCGGTGACTGCCATCGACGGCTACCAGATGGCCCGCAAGGGCCGCGCCGGGGCCGCGCTTTCCATAGCCGCGCTGGGCTCGTTCTTCGCCGGCACGGTATCCACCTTCCTGGTTGCCGTTCTCGCCATCCCGCTCACCGCCGTGGCGCTCAAGTTCGGCGCCGCCGAGTATTTCTCTCTTATGGTCGTCGGCCTCGTCTCGTCGATCGCGCTCGCCCATGGTTCGATCGTCAAGGCGCTCGCCATGGTCTCGCTCGGCCTGCTGCTCGGTCTCGTCGGCACCGACATCTATTCCGGCACGCCGCGTTTCACCCTCGGCATCCGCGAATATGCCGATGGACTGAATTTCGTCGCGGTCGCCGTCGGCGTCTTTGGCATCGCCGAGATCCTGCGCAACCTGGAGGGCGAAAAGACCCGTACCGTGCTGATGTCGAAGGTAACCAACCTCTGGCCGACGCGCGACGACTTCCGCCGCATGGTGGCGCCCGTGCTGCGCGGCACGGCGATCGGTTCGGCGCTTGGCATCCTGCCGGGCGGCGGCGCCATCCTCGCGGCCTTTGCCTCCTACACGGTCGAGAAGCGCATTTCCGACCATCCCGAGGAATTCGGCCACGGGGCGATCGAAGGCGTGGCGGGTCCGGAATCGGCCAACAATGCCGGCGCCCAGACCTCGTTCATCCCACTGCTCACCCTCGGCATCCCGGCCAATCCGGTGATGGCGCTGATGGTCGGCGCTATGATCATCCAGGGCATCGTGCCCGGGCCGAACGTCGCCACCGAACAGCCGGCACTGTTCTGGGGCATCATCGCCTCGATGTGGATCGGCAACCTGATGCTGGTGATCCTCAACCTGCCGCTGATCGGGCTCTGGGTGAAGCTGCTCACCATTCCCTATTACGTGCTCTTCCCGATCATCATGGCCTTCTGCTCGATCGGGGTCTACAGCGTCAATTCCAACGTCTACGACCTCTATGCCGTCGCCGGCTTCGGCCTGCTCGGCTATATCCTGGTCAAGCTGCGCTGCGAGCCGGCCCCGCTGCTGCTCGGCTTCGTGCTTGGGCCGCTGCTGGAGGAAAACCTGCGCCGCGCCATGATCCTGTCGCGCGGCGACCCGATGACCTTCGTCACCCGACCGATCAGCGCCGTGCTTCTGCTGCTTGCCGTGGCCGTCCTCGTCGTCGTCTTCCTCCCCTCGGTGAAGGCGAAGCGCGAAGAGGTGTTCCAGGAGGAGGATTGATCCCTCCGCCTTTACCGCGCGAGAATCACAATGCCCCTCGACAATCGCCCGCGGCAGGAGACTGCCGCGGGCGATTTTCATCCGCCGGTGTTCCTCGGGCCGCCGTAGGACCAGGGGTCCTGGGCGTCTCTGGCCGATACTCAATCCCCGTAGCCGACAATGCCCTTGATCTCGAGAAAATCATGGATGCCCCAATCGGCATATTCGCGGCCATTGCCCGACTGCTTGTAGCCGCCGAACGGGGCGTGCGTGTCCCAGTCCGGATAGTTGAGGTAAACCGACCCGGCGCGCATTTCGAGCGCGACGGCACGGGCATGTTCGATGTTCTGCGACTGGACATAGGCGGCCAGGCCGTAGACCGTGTCGTTGGCGATCGTGATCGCTTCTTCCTCGGTCTTGTAGGGCAGGATCGACAGCACGGGCCCGAAGATCTCCTCGCGCGCGATCGTCATGTCGTTGGTGACATTGCCGAAAATGGTCGGGCGGACATAGTAGCCGCGATTCAGGCCCTCGGGGCGTCCAAGGCCACCGGTGACGAGGGTCGCGCCTTCCTTGATGCCAGCCTCGATCAGGCGCTGGATCTTGTCGAACTGCAACTGGGAAACGACCGGGCCGAGATCGGTGTCTTCGGCGGTCGGGCTGCCGACCTTGTGGGCTTCGGCAGCGGCCTTGGCGAAGGTCAATGCTTCGTCATGGCGATCGGCCGGAACCAGCATGCGGGTCGGCGCGTCGCAGGACTGGCCCGAATTGCCGAAGCAACCCTGGACGCCCTTGGTGACGGCGGTTTCGAGATCGGCGTCGGGCAGCACGATATTGGCAGACTTGCCGCCGAGTTCCTGGGCAACCCGCTTGACGGTATCGGCTGCGGTCTTGGCGACGATGATGCCGGCGCGGGTCGAGCCGGTGAAGGACACCATGTCGACATCCGGATGGCCGGCCATGACCTGACCGACATCGGGACCGTTACCGTTGACGAGGTTGAACACACCCTTCGGCACGCCGGCCTCTTCCATGATCTCGGCCCAGACGATGCCGGAGATCGGGGCGATTTCCGAGGGCTTCAGCACCACGGTGCAGCCGGCGGCGATGGCAGGCGCGACCTTGCAGACGATCTGGTTGAGCGGCCAGTTCCACGGCGTGATGAGCGCGCAGACGCCGATCGGTTCCTTGACCACGGTGGTCGAACCGCGCTTCTCGGAGAACTTGTAGTTCTCAAGCGCCTCGATAGTCGATTCCATGTGTGCACGGCCGGCCCAGGCCTGGGCGTCGCGGGCAAAGGACAGCGGTGCGCCCATTTCGTTGGACACGGCAACCGCGATGTCTTCGAAGCGGGCATTGTAGACTTCAAGGATCTTCTTCAACAGCGCCAGTCGCTCGGCGACCGAGGTCTTGGAAAAGCTCGCGAAAGCCTTCTTGGCGGCGGCGACGGCCTTGTCGACATCGGCCTTCGAGCCGACGGAAATCTGGGTATAGGCCTCTTCGGTCGCCGGATTGATGACGTCGAGGGTTGCCGGCACGGCCGGATCGACCCAGGCGCCGTCGATGAAGAACTGCAGATGGTGAGACATGGATAACTCCAATCAGAGGTCGGAAATGGCAAGGCGGACGGCACCGGGCGCCGTCCGTAAAATTCTGCTCGTATCGCTCAGGGCAGGTAGTCCATGTAGCGGTCGAGATCCCAGTTGGTGACTTCCTTGAGGAAGCGCTTCCAGTCGTCGCGCTTCATCAGGTCGTACAACTCATAGAGCCTGCCGGGCATGGCTTCCAGTACCAGATCGTCCTTCTGCAACGCATCCAGCGCTTCGTTGAGGTTGAGCGGGATGAGGTCGACATGGCCGCCCGCCTTCATCACTTCCACGACATTGCGATCTTCCGGCGCGCCGGGGTCGATCTTGTTCGAAATGCCGTCATCGAGCGCCTTGATCAGCGCTGCGCAGAACAGGTGCTGGTTGACCATGGCATCGACGGCGCGGAACTCGAAGCGGTCGGGTGCCGAGATGCGGATGGTGCAGGAGCGGTTCTGCAGGCCCCAGTTGGCGCCGATCGGTGCCCAGAGACCGACGTCGGCGAAGCGGCGATAGGAGTTGACCGTCGAGGCCCCGATCGCGGTGAGCGCACCGATATGCTTCAGCGCGCCACCGAGGGCATGGTGACCGATCTCGGTCGGCAACCAGCCTTCCTCCTTGTTCTCGAACTCGTTCACGCCACCCTTGGTGTAGGTGAAGAGTTCTTCCATGCCCGGCAGTTCGCCCGGCACCAGTTGCTGCAGCTCGGCCGAGCCGCCGGTCCAGATCGAGCAATTGTGGTGGCAGCCATTGGCCGGAACGCCCATCATCGGCTTGGCCATGAAGCAGGCGATCAGTCCGTGCTGGCGGGCGACCTCGTTGCAGATCTGCCGATAGGTGGTGAGCCGATCGCAGGTCTTCAGCGCATCGTCGAAGGCGAAGTTGAGTTCGAGCAGGCCCGGCGCGTCCTCGACGTCGCCCTGGATCATGTCGAGACCCATGGCGTGCGAATATTCATAGACCTGCGTCCAGATGTGGCGGGCGCTTTCGAACTGGCCGATGTGGTAGGCATAGGGTTCGGTGATGCCGGAATAGGGCGTGGCCGAGCCGTCCGGGTTCTTCTTCAGCCACAGCATTTCCGGCTCCATGCCGACGCGCAGGTGAAGCCCGTTGTGCTTCTCGCGGAATTCCCGGTCGAAACGCTTGAGGTTGCCGCGGGTGTCGCATTCGAAATAGCCGCCCGGATTTTTCGCGTCCTCGAGGCCGTAGAACAGCGTGCAGAAGACACGGGCGACGCGCTTGTCCCAGGGCAGCTGGCAGAAGGTTTCCGGATCGGGCAGCGCGACCGTCTCGCCGTCATTGGCCGAAAAGCCGAACAGCGTGCCGTTCATGTCGGTCGAGACGTTGGTGACGCCGCCCATCCAAGTCTGCACGCCCTTGCGGGCATTGTATTCCCAGTGGCGGGCCGGAACGGCCTTGCCCAGCACCCGGCCGGTGATCGAGATGTACTGGTAGTAGATGTATTCGATGCCGAGAGCCTTGATCTTCTCGCTCACCCGCGCGACGCGCTCCTTGCGCAGCGGATCGTTCAATTCTCGGAACATGTCGCAGTCTTCGTGCTTTGCCATAGGGCGTTCTCCTCTTTTGTTCTTGGGGTTGGCGGGATTGGGATTCAGCCTTCGAGATAGCGGGCGAGCTCGAAGGCGCTGACGGCGCGGGCAAGGGCGGCATGCTCGACCTCGCAGACCTTGGCGAAATGCGCTGTGAACGCCTCGCCGAAATGGCGGGCGGCGAGTTCGCTCGCTCTCAGCCGGTCGGCCGCGTCCTTCAGATCGCGCGGCAGGCGGGTGGCGCCCGGCGGAATGTCGTCCGGCCCGCCGAAGGGTGTGGCGTCCGGCGGGGTGATCTTGTTTTCCAGTCCGTCCAGACCGCCGGCCAGCGCCAGCGCCAGCGTCAGATGCGGGTTGCAGTCGGCGCCGGGCAGACGGAATTCCAGGCGGGCGCTATCCTCCGCCGACGGAACGGACCGCACCGCCGTGGTGAACGTGTATTCCGCCCAGCTGACCGATTTCGGCGCCCAGGAACCGGGAGCGAAGCGGCGGTAGGCATTGACCGTGTGGGCGCAGAGCGCGAAGGCCTCGGGCACGAGCCGGGCCATGCCGCCGATGAAGTGCCTTGCCGCACGGTTGGTCGTGGCGGCCGGATCGGAAAAGACGTTGCGCCCGGTCGCCTTGTCCCGGAGCGACAGCGTGACATGACCGCCGATGCCGGGGAAGGAGCCTCCCATCGAGGCCATGAAGCTCGCCGTCATGTCCTGCCGACGGGCATAGGCGCGGGCCGCCTGGCGGAAGAAGGCGGCATCGTCCGCAGCCTTCATCGGCGTTTCGGCGGCAAGCGTCGCTTCGAAGCAGCCTGGCCCCAGCTCACCGGCGACCGCAAACAGCGAGACACCGTGGTCGACGATGGCTTTCTCCAGGCCGGAAACGAATTCGGCCTGATCGGCCGCCGTCTGGCCCGACCAGCATTTGTTCTCCGGCATGAAGGTGTGCATGGCGGAAAAGCCGCTGTCGCGCAGGCTTGCCGCATTTTCCTTGAGGAAGATCACCTCGAATTCGAAGGCGGCGCGCACCTCGTAGCCCATGCTGGCCGCGCGCTCGATCTGGCGCGCCAGCACCGCGCGCGGCATGAGTTCGCAGTTTTCTCCGGCATAGTCTGCAACGATGGCCGCGGCGTTCGGCTCGAAGGCATACGGGCGAAGCGAGTCCACGTCGAGGCTCAGCGCCTCGGTGAGATAAGGGCCGCCGCCGAACAGGCTGTCGGCCGAATCCCAGTGCGGCAGCGTGTTGGAAAAGCGCGGGTCCCGCGCCCAGGCAAGGAACTGCTCGCGCTTCAGGCGACGTTCGCGAAACACGCTCGCATAGTCGAACAGGCCGACATGCAGGATGTCGATTCCATCCCGTTCGAGCTTGGCTGCCAGTTGATTGAGCTTTGTCATGCAATCTCTCTCCGATACAGGCGGCCGGGACCGCCCTGATAGGGTGGATGAAGGTCGGGAAAGCCGTCAGTAAACGTCGCGGGCGTAGCGCTTTTCCTTGCGCAGCCGGTCGAGATAGGCCTCGGCATCCTCGGCCGTCATGGCTCCCTCGGATGCGATGATCTCGACGAGTGCGCGCTCGACATCGGCCGCCATGTGGGTGGCGTCGCCGCAAACGTAGAAATGCGCGCCAGCCTCCAGCCAGGCGAACAGTTCCTTGGCATTCTCGCGCATCCGGTGCTGGACATAGACCTTCTCCGCCTGGTCGCGGGAGAAGGCGAGGTCGAGCCTCGTCAGCAGGCCGGAGGCCTGCATGGCGGCGAAATCCTCCTCGTAGAGAAAATCGCGGTCGCGATGCTGGTCGCCGAAGAACAGCCAGTTCCGGCCCGTGGCGCCGCGAGCGCGGCGCTCCTGCAGGAAGGCGCGGAAGGGGGCCACCCCGGTACCGGGACCGATCATGATCATCGGCGCAGCGTCATTTTCCGGGACACGGAAGGCCCGGTTCGGCGACAGGAAGATCGGCGCCGTCTTGCCTTCCCCGACACGGTCGGCCAGGAAGGTGGAGGCGACGCCCTGCCGCGCCCGGCCATGGCTCTGATAGCGGATGGTGGCAACCGTCAGGTGGATGCTGCCCGGATGCTCTTTCGGGCTCGAGGCGATCGAATAGGCGCGGTGCTGGAGTGGTTTCAGCAGGCCGACGAAATCTGAGAGCGACATCGCCTCCTTCGGCATCATGCCAAGGAGGTCGAGAATGTCGCGGCCCCGCAGCCAGGCATCGAGGGCCTGACGGTCGCCGTTCTCCAACACGTGGTTCAGTTCGGCATCGCCCGAAAGGCGGGCGATCTCGGCGACCAGTTCACGCGAAGGTGTGCTGATCTCGAAGGCTTCGGTCAGCAGCGTGCCTAGTGGCTTGTCGTGGCCTGCGACCGGGACATGGGCACAGGCGCCGAATTGGTTCATCAGCGCCTCGACGAGGCCCTTGTCGTTCTGCGGAATGACGCCGATGCAATCGCCGGCCTCGTAAGCGAGACCGCTGTCGCCGAGTTCGAACTCGATGTGCCGCGTGTCCTTGGCCGAACCCGCCCGGGAGAGCCGGCGATTGACCGCCATGCGTGCCGGATAGGGATTGCGGCGGTTCCATTGGGAGCGGATCGGGGCCGCGGCAGGCAGATCGCCCAATTCCATTTCGGCATCCTCGCCTTCCACAGCGCGGGCCGCAGCCAGCGCGCGATCGACCCAGGCAAAGGCGGTGGCCGCATAATTGGTATCGCAATCGACCCGCGGCTCGATCGCCTGCGCCCCGAGGGCTTGAAGCCGCTCGTCCATGTCGCGACCGGCAGCGCAGAAGGTCTCGTAGCCCGAGTCCCCCATGGCCATCAGCGAAAAGGAAAGGCCGCTGAGGTCCGGTGCATTTGCTGCGCTGAGCGCGTCCCAGAAGCCGCGCGCCGTATCCGGCATCTCGCCCTGCCCATAGGTCGAGGTCACGATCAGCAGGCGTTTCAGCCCGGCAAGCTCGTCCATCTCGATGCTGTCGAGGGGGGCGACACGGGGGACAAAGCCGCGGCTGCGGGCAATGCCGGCGATGTCGCTTGCCATCTGCTCGGCATTGCCGGTCTGCGTACCGTAAAGGACGGTCAACGACACGGCGGGCCCCGTCTCGGCACCGGCGGCGACCACGGGCTTTGCCGCTTCCTCGGCGCTCGGCGGGATGAACGTCTTGCGCTCACCCTTGTCGAAGGCGATCGGCAGGGTGATCGGCCCGGTATTGCCGCTGTCGGGCAGGAAGCGGGCATGGCCCCCGATGCGCGGATTGCGCACCCGGTGGGCCAGGATCGCCAGCGCCTCCGTCATGTCACCGCGGGCGATGAAATGGCCAAGGCAGAAATGCGCGCCGCCGCCGAAGCCGAAATGCGGCTTGCGCTCGGCGGTGATGTCGAAGGACGGATCGGCAAAGGCCCGCGGATCGGACGCCGCCGACTGGCCGAACAGGTGGATCGTCGTGCCGCACTTGATCTCGAGACCCTGGTAGACGAAATCCTCGACCGCTTCGCGCGTCACCCAGGTAATCGTCGGGCGGACGCGCATCACTTCCTCGACGGCCGACTTGCCGAGTTCCGGATTGTCGCCCAGCAGCCGCCATTGTTCCGGATTGCGCATGAACACGTCCATGGCGAGCCCGATCTGGTTGCGGGTCGTGTCGATGCCGCCAAAGATGGCGAGCATGATCAGGTCGTAGAGTTCCCGTTCCGACAAAGCCTCGTCGCTCTGCATGTTGGTCCGGACCAGCATGGAGAGGAAATCCTCGCCGAGTTCCTGCTGCCGCAACTCGTCGACCAGCTTCATCACGTAGTCGAACAGCTTGACGGTCGCCGTATCGACGGTCTCAAGGTCCTGCTTGAAGGTCACGCCAAGCGCCAGCCCCATGTCCGCCGCGAGATCCGCGAGCTCGCGCCATTTGTCGTGCGGCAGGCCGAGCAGCATGCAGATGACGCGCGTCGCATACGGCTCGGCGAAATCGGCCATGAACTCGCAGGCTCCTTTCTCGATGAACTGATCGATCAGTTCATTGGCGAGCTTGGCGAATTCGGACTTGAGGCCGATCACCAGCTTGGGCGAGAAGGCGGGATTGGCGAGGCGGCGTAGGCGGGCGTGGTTGGCGCCCTCCTGGCTCAGCAGCATGCGCTCCCACCAGCCGGCGAAGTGGCCCGACACGCCGTTGAGCTTCGGCCAGGCATAACTGCCCTGCCGCAGACGCGCATCGCGCATCAGCTTGTGCACTTCGTCGTAACGCAACACGGCAAGGCCGTAATTGGTCCGCGCACACCAGCTCTTCTCGCGGGCGTCGTTAACCTGTTGCGACCGGATCGAAAAATCCGGGTCGCTCATATCGAGGAAAGGTAAGCTGCCGATGTCGGTCAAATCGTCTGCAATCATGGTTCCCCTCGCTCTTTGGCGCTTTCCCATGACAACAGCAAAAGCCGTGCCAGCTGTTTTCTGTTTTATAAGCTATTGTTTTCGTGAGAGCATTTTCTAGAGCTGCGCAGCAGCGGCCCAAGCGGGCTCGTCGTGATGCGATTTTGCCAGGGGATTTTTCTGCAAACACGCAGCATCGAGGCCTTGTTGCTCGCACACGCAATATGGACCCGTCCAACCCGTCGAATGTCGCAAGAAAACGACCATCTCTTCTTCCTCGGAGAAGGCGGCCGGAGGCGGGCTGTAGCCATCGACGGTGTCTGATGCAAAATTGACGAAAACCTATGCGGTTGCGCATCAACTCCTTGCACCGGAAAAGACAAGTTATTGAACTTAATAAACTATTCTTATGGCACGGATCTTGCTGAATCCATGTAGTGCCGGCCTTCCAGGTCCGGTCCATGGCTGCCATTCTGTCGACGGAACCATCATGCCCAGGAAGACACTTGCCTATATCTCGCAGTTCGCCGAACCCGGCAGCTACAGCAAATCCACCTGGCGCCGGATTCACGGCGGCGATGACGAGACCATCGCCATCGAGGCCCTGCTCGACCAGATCGGGATGCTGGACAAGATCGACTATCTCGGCATCAAGGCCCATGAAGGCGAGCCGCTGCCGGAGCTCGATGCGATCGACGGCGTGATCCTCGGCGGCAGCTTCGCCTCGGTATCCGACAATTATCGCTGGCAGCTGGAGATTGCCGATTGGCTGACCCGCTGGCGCGCCACCGGCAAGCCGCTGATGGGCATATGCGGCGGCCACCAGCTGATGTCGACGGTGCTCGGCGGCCGGGTCGAGAAGAACCCCGCCGGACCCGAAGTCGGCAGCCTCCCGCTCTCCTTCACCGACGAAGGCCGCGACCACTACCTGCTCGACGGCTTCGACGAGACCTCCCCCTTCTTCTTCGGCAATTTCGACCGTGTGATCGAGATCCCGCAGGGCACGACCGTGCTTGCAACCCGCCCGACTCTTCCGGCTGCCGCCCTCGATCATGGCGGCAACTGGGTCTCGGTGCAGTTCCATCCGGAGACCACCTGCGACCGCATGGCGACCTGCTGGAGCGAGATCGATCCGGCACAGGCCGCCCGCTACAATTTCATTCCCGGCTGCGAACGCATGATCGGCAATTTCATTGTGGGAACGGGTCTCGTTTGAGTGACAAAGGGGTTCCGGTTCGCGCCGGATTGCCCGAGAGTGTTTTCAAGGCAGCCGGCCAGGTAATGAGATCCGGCTCCGAGGTCAGAAAGGTCGCAGAACCATGGCGATGATGGAGGGAGCGCTGCCGGACCAGGCCCATGCTGACGCAGGCCTGTCGCTCGAAGCCGATCTCTTGGTCGATGTGATTTCGCACGAGGGACGGGTGCTCTGGTTCAACGAGGCCCAGGCCGAACTGCTCGGAACCTACGATCGAGAGATCGCCGGCTATGACGCCGCGGCATTCTACACCCCAGAATCCTTCGTCCACATCCAGCAGATCCTGCGCAATCGCAGCCGTTCGGAGCATGGTGCCACCCTGGAACTGACGCTGCTGGCGCGCGGCGGCCGGCCGATCCGGACCTTGGCACGGACGCGCTTCGTGCGCATCAATGGCGAAATCGCGCTGAGGCTCACCAAGATGGATTATGGCCCGGTTGGAAACCGCTATCGGCAGATGGAGGACGACTTCCGCACCCTGCAATCCATGGTGGAAACCTCCAACGAGGCGCATTGGGGCATTGTCTTTCTGGAGCCGGTCGACACCACCCTGCCGAAGAGCGAAGTGATCCGGCAGGTGTTTGAAAACCAGTCGGTCTGGCGCATGTGCAACCCGGCGATGTCCCGCATCTACCAGCTGCCGGAATCCGTCGACTTCAACGAACAGGACGTGCGCCTCTACTGGCCGCGCAGCGCCGCCAACGAGAAGTTCGTCGACGAGATCATCAAGTCCAACTACGCGATCAACGACGCGCTGAGCGTCGACCGCCGCCATGACGGCACGCTGCAATACATCCTCAACGACGTCCGGGCCGATATCGTCGACGGCTTCCTGCTGCGCCTCTGGGGCAATTGCCGCGACATCACCGAACAGCGCAATGCCGATGACGAGAAGGCCAATGCTTTGAAGCTCGCAATCCGCGCGCTCGACGGCATGCCGGACCCGGTGATCGTGCTTGACGCGGAAGGCAAGGTGATCAACCGCAACAAGGCCTTTGCCACCGCCTTTTCCGGCAGCCGGACCGTCGAGAGCCAGCTCCTGGCCTATGTCCGCACTCGCAAGAGAGCCTCCGGCTGGTCGCTCTTCACCAATCCCGGCGGACCCGGGCCTTCCGTCCTGCTCGACGTGCACATCCGCCAGATCCGCGGCATGGACGACAAGGCCTGGACGGTTATAACTGTTCGAGAGCGGGAACCGCATGCGCCCAAGAGGGCGTCCCGCCAGCCGAAGCGGCCGTAAGAGAATGATGACACCGGGCGACATACCGCAGTTCTATCTGGGCGTCCGGGGGGCGGAGGCGCTTAGCCGCGAAGCCTGGGAGCAGAACTTCCAAAGCGCGCAGTTTCGGGCCTTTGCCAATCTCCTGCCCGACGGGCTGATGATCGTCGATCCGGACGAGGTCGTGGTCTTCCTCAACACCGCCGCCGAGCGCTCCGCCCGGCTCGCATCGCCCTTCGAAAGCCAGGCGCTGTCGACCTTCCTGCGCTTTTCCGACTTCGACATGGACGACTTCCTCGCCTCCGCCGAGCGGGGCCATGCGCAGGGTCTGGTCCGGGCGAAGATCTCCGGCAAGGTCTATCAGGCCAGCCGTCGTGTGTTGGTCGTGGCCGGCTCGGCGAGCGGCTTCACCGTCTACTTCCTGCGCGACCCGGAAAACCAGGACCGCGCCAAACGCGGCATGACCGGGCGTTCGATCTCCGCCGGAGACCAGAAGGAAAGCGCGCGCCTGCTCTTCCCCGATGGCCTGAAGACCCAGATCGATCAGGCCGTCCGGGCCTATGCGCGCAACTTCCGCATCCTGCTGCTCGGCGAATCCGGCGTCGGCAAGACGGCCATCGCCCGGCATATCCACCTGACAGGCGGGGAGCGCGGACGCCCCTTCGTCCACGTCAATTGCGGCTCGATCCCCGAGACACTGTTCGAGTCGGAGATGTTCGGCTATGAGCGCGGCGCATTCACCGGCGCGCTCCAGGCCGGCAAGCGCGGCTATATCGAAAGTGCTGCCGGCGGCACGCTGTTTCTCGACGAGATCGGCGAGATCCCGCTGTCGTCACAGCCAAAGCTGCTGAAATTCCTCGAAGACGGCACCATCCAGCCGGTCGGCTCGTCGGTGTCGAAGAAGATCGACACCCGGGTGATCACCGCCACCAACCGCGACCTGACCGAAATGACCCGGCAGGGCGGTTTCCGCAAGGACCTGCTCTATCGCCTGTCGACCTTCCCGGTGGAGATCCCGCTTCTGCGCAATCGCCCGGACAAGGCGGAGATCCTCGACATGATGCTGGAGCGGGCAAGCCAGGAGCGTGGTGCGCCGCTGAGGCTGTCGGCGTCATGCCGGGCCATCCTGATGCGCCATCCCTTCCCCGGCAATCTGCGCGAGATGAAGAGCGTGGTCGACTATATCGACATCGTCGCGGCCGACGTCGCGAGCCCCGAGCATCTTCCGCCGTCGTTCTCACGCGTTCAAAATGCCGCTGCCGAGCTGCTCCCGACGGCTGCCACGCCGCAAACCGCGATGCCCGAGATCGAACCGGCCGGGCGGACGCTGAAGGACATGGCCCGCGCCTTCGAGGAGCGGATCATCAACGAAGCGCTCGACCGGCTGGGATCGAAGCGGGCGGCGGCCAAGGAGCTTGGCGTCGACATCGCCACCATCGTGCGCAAGACCAACCGCCCGAGCGATTGAAGAAGCCCGGCGCGACCGCCGGGCTCCGAATGCTTCCTACTGCTTCTGCCGCAGCATGCTGACCGAACTCAGGATCAGCGCCAGCGACGCGACCACGATCAGGGCGCCGATCGCATTGATCTCCGGCGTGATGCCGCGCCTGAGCGTCGAGTAGATGTACATCGGCAGCGTCACGTCGCGCCCGGTCAGGAAGTAGGTGACCGGGATTTCATCGAAGGACAGGGTGAAGCACAGCAAGGCAGAGCCGATAATCGCCGAGCGGATGTTCGGCAGGGTCACGTAGAAGAAGGTCTCGATGCCGGTCGCGCCGAGATCGGAGCTTGCTTCGGAGAGGTTGCGGTTGACCTTTTCCAGCCGCGCCAGCACCTGCCCGACCACGACCCCGACCAGTGCCGTGGCGTGGCCGATGACGACGGCGCCGAGGCTCTGCGGCAAGCCGATCTGCTTGTAGAAGTTCAGCATGGCGATACCGGTGACGATGCCCGGCAGCGACAGCGGCAGCAGGATCGTGTTCTTGAACAGCTGCTTGCCCACGAAGGGATAGCGGTCGAGCGCGAGCGCTGCCGGCACCCCGATCACGATGGTGAGCGCGGTTGCCGAGATGGCGACGATCAGGCTGTTCTTCAGGGCCTTCAGCAGGTCCTGATTGGCAAAAACCTTCTGGTACCAGCCCCAGGTGAAGCCCGAGAGCGGGAAGGAAGTGACCGGGCTGTCGTTGAACGAGAACAGGATCAGGATCGCGACGGGGACATAGAGAAAGAGCAGGGTTCCGACCGCCACGCCGACCAGGCTTTTCTGCCACCAGATGAGTTTGTGCATGATGGTTTCTCCCTCAGCCCATGGACACGCGGCCGGCACGATCGAGCCTGCTGGAAATCTGCAGCACGACAAGCACCAGGGTGAAGATGATCACGGCAAGCGCAGAGCCGAGCGGCCAGTTGAGCGCCGCGCCGAACTGGCTCTGCAGCACGGTCGCGACCATGGTGCCGCTCGGTCCGCCGACGAGAACCGGGGCGACGAAATCGCCGAAGGACAGGCAGAAGGTCATGGTCGCGCCGGCAATCACCCCGGCGGTCGACAGCGGCATGATGACCCGGACGAAGGTTTCGAACGGCCCGGCGCCCAGGTCCTGGGAGGCTTCGATCAGGGCGGGTGGGATGCGTTCGAGCGCGGTGAAGATCGGCATCACCATGAAGGGGATGAAGATATAGGTGAGCGTGATCACCATCGCCGCCTGATTGTAGAGAAAGATGTCGAGCGGCTGGTCGATCAGGCCGAGCCAGAGCAGCGCCGAGTTCAGCGCCCCGTCGGTGCCGAGGATGATCTTCCAGGTATAGGCGCGCAGGAGATAGGACACCCAGAGCGGCACGACGACACACATGTAGAGCAGCGTGCGCAGCTTTTCGGAACGGATCGTGAAGACGAGGAAATAGGCGAGCGGATAACCGAGCACCACCGAATAGACGGTGACGAGCGCGGCGATCTTCAGCGTCCTGAGGATCACGGTCAGATATTGCGGATCGGAAAACAGGAGAACGTAATTGCCCCACTGGAAATCCGGAATGAACAGGGGAAACTGGCGGGTCCAGAAGCTCATCATGCCCATCGCCCCATAGGGCAGGATCAGGAAGACGAAGGTCCAGAGCAGCGGCAGGGAAAAGAGCAGCCAGAAACTGGCTGCCTTGCGGGTGCTCGCTTTCATGCGCCGTCCTCCGCTCGGTAGACCAGAACGTCCAGCGGCGCGACGTGGAATTCCATGCGGTTCCCGGGCTGCGGCACATTGCCGTCGGCGGCGACCGTATTGCGGGCGATGTCGACGAAGATCGGCGCTTCAATGCCGTCGAGCCGCAACTCGATCTGGAACCGCCCGCCATGGAAGAGCTGGTTGACCACGGTGGCCGAGAGCGCCGAATTGCCGGCGGGGGTCGGGCCGGCCTGCATGCGTTCCGGCCGGATAGCGATCAGCGCCTTTCCGCCGTCCTTCAGCTCCTGCCCCGGCTGTACCTCGATACCGGACATCAGCGTCCCGTCGGGCAGCTTGACCTTGGCGAGCCCGCCTTCGCGGCCGGCAAAGGTGCAGGCGATCAGGTTCGCCGCACCGATGAAGTCGGCGACATAGGGGCTCGCCGGACGGTCGTAGAGTTCCGAGGGCGAACCGATCTGGGCGATGCGTCCGCCCTGCATCACCGCGATGCGATCCGACAGCACCAGCGCCTCCTCCTGGTCGTGGGTGACCATCAGGAAGGTGATGCCGAGCTTCTGGTGGAGATGTTTCAGCTCGACCTGCATGGCTTCGCGCAGCTTCACGTCCAGCGCCGACAGCGGTTCGTCGAGCAGAAGGACTTTCGGCTGGCGCACCAGGGCCCGGGCCATGGCGACGCGCTGGCGCTGGCCGCCGGAAAGCTGCTGCGGCATGCGGTCGGCCTTGTCGGAGAGGCCGACCAGCGCCAGCGCTTCGCCGACGCGCCGGACGCGCTCGTCCTTGGGCTTGCGGTTGGCCCGCACGGTCAGGCCGTAGCCGACGTTTTCCGCTACCGTCATATGGGGAAACAGCGCGTAGTCCTGGAACACCGTATTGATGTCGCGCCGGTAAGGCGGCTCCTGGGTGACGTCGGATCCGGCCAGCGTGATCCGGCCCTTGTCGGCGGTCTCGAAGCCGCCGATCAGCCGGAGCGTCGTCGTCTTGCCGCAGCCCGAGGGGCCGAGCAGGGTGACGAACTCGCCCGTACCGATTTCGAGGTTGATATTGTGGAGCGCGGTGAAGGTCCCGTAGGCCTTCATCACGTTGTCCAAGGTGACGATCGGTTGCAGCGCCATAGACAAGTCCTTGGTCGGGTCGAAAATGAACAGCGGAGATCACCGCCGGCATGGCCGGCGGTGATCGGGGTCGCTCTGATCGGTCCTCAGGGAGCCGCTTTCACGGCGTTCCAGACTTCAAGATACTTGTCGAGGCGCGTCGGCATCTGCCACATCACCAGGCTCTTCACGAACTCGATGTTGTTGACCTTCTTGGCTTCCGCGTCGGCGCCGGTCAGGCAGCCGGAAACGGCCTTCGGGTTGACCGGGAAATAGCCGGTCGAGCTGACGATGCCGCACTGGCCCTCGGCCGACAGCATGAAGGAGAAGAACTTGTAGGCGCAGTCGGTGTTCGGGCTGTCCTTCACCAGCTGCATGGAGTCCATCCAGCCCTCGGCCTTCTCCTTCGGGGTGAATTCGACCACTTCGAAGCCCTTCTTCAGCGCATTGACTTCCTTGCTCTGCAGGCCGGTCCAGGTGTTGGAGACCCAGACTTCCTGGTTGGCGTAGAGCTCCGTCAGTTCGCCGGCGGTCGCCCAGTACTTGCGGATCAACGGCTTCTGCGCGATCAGCTTCTGCTTGACGGCTTCGAGCTGCTCGTCGCTCAAATCATAGACGTTTTCATAGCCGAGCAGGCGGGCCGTCCAGTAGAGCGACGACTTGTCGTCCCACATGGCGACCTTGCCCTTGTACTTCTCGTCGAACAGCACACCGATCGAATCCGGCTTCGGATCGACCTTGTCGGCGCGGTACATCAGCGAGATCGAACCCCAGACGAGCGGCACCGACCAGACCGAGCCCTCGGCGGTGACGTCCTTGGCACCGGAGAATTCCGGATAGACGTCGGCCCAGCCTTCGATCTTCGCGGTGTCGATCGGCTCGACGAAGCCTGCCTGGCGCATCAGGCCAATGGTGTCGATGGACGGCACGATGATGTCGTAGACACCGCCGCCGGCGGCCAGCTTCGGCGCGAAGTCGTCGTTCGAGCCGACATAGGTCGAATTGGTCTTGCAGCCCGAGGCTTCTTCGAATTTCGGAATGAAGGACTGATCGGCATAGCCCTCCCAGGTCAGAATGTTCAGTTCGGCTGCACTGGCAAAGGACGGTGCCGCGACGACTGCCGCCGACACCAGGGAAAGCCAAGCGCGGCCCCGCCCGTGAGATTTCGTCATTGTGTTCCCTTTCTGGTTTTAGCGGTTTCCGCTGTCCGTTCGACCGCTTCTAGCGACGGTTCTGACGGCACCGACCCGTTCGATCGGCACGCAATAGCGAAGCAATCGTCATGCCATCCGGCAGCAAGGTCAATTATCCGTTGGTTTACAATAGGATAGGCAGAAATCAGCAAAGGAAGGAACACAAGCGCTGCAGAATCGCAGCAAAACATCCGAAAATGTCATCGCCCGCCGGCAATCGCCGCTGCTCGGAACGCGCCGGACGTGCACCTGCAAGAGGCAACGGGCGGGTCCCCAGCCGATCCGATGTCGTCGGCGCAGCGGCTCGTCCCGCCCGTTCGATCGCATTTGGGTGCGGAAAAGACGGGCCCACTGGCGGGCCGTTCTAGGTCGGGCAATCGCCGCTTACCCCATGCGTTCCGAGGCATAGGAGCCGGGGCTTGCCGGGAATACCACCGTCCGGTTGCCATTGAGGAAGACGCGGCGGTGGATATGCGCATGGATCGCCCGGGCCAGGACCTGGCTTTCCACGTCGCGACCGATCGACACGTAGTCCTCCGCACTCTGCGCATGGGTGATGCGCGCAATGTCCTGTTCGATGATCGGGCCTTCGTCGAGATCGGCGGTGACATAGTGGGCCGTCGCTCCGATCAGCTTCACGCCGCGCTGATAGGCCTGCTTGTAGGGATTGGCGCCCTTGAAGCTCGGCAGGAACGAGTGGTGGATGTTGATGATCCTGCCGGACATCCTGCTGCACATCACATCGGAGAGAACCTGCATGTAGCGGGCAAGCACGATCAGCTCGGTGCCCGTCTGCTCCACGACATCCATGATGCGCGCCTCCGCCCGCGCCTTGTTCTCCTTGGTCACTGGAATGTGGTGAAAGGGAATGTCGTGATTGACGACCACCTTCTGGTAGTCGAAATGGTTCGAAACCACGCCGACGATGTCGATCGGCAGGGCGCCTATCTTCCAGCGATAGAGCAGGTCATTCAGGCAGTGACCGAAGCGCGAGACCATCAGCAACACCTTCATGCGCTCGCTGCCGTCGTGGATTTCGGTTGTCATCTCGAACCTGTCGGCAATCGGCTTCAAACCTTCTTCCAGCGCATCAAGACCTTTGCCTTCCTCGGAGAGGAAGCTGATGCGCATGAAGAACCTGCCGGTGTCGAGATCGTCGAACTGCGAGCTGTCGACGATGTTGCAGCCCTGTTCGGCGAGATAGCCGGACAGCGCGGCGACGATGCCGCGGGTCGACTTGCAGCTGACGGTCAGCACGAAATTCTTCACGACAGATCCTCCTTGAGAGTGTGGGGGCATTCAGGAACACATGCTCGCGGCGGCAAGACGCCTACGCGCCTCGCCGCCCGTTCGAACGGTCAAGAAAAGGAACAGCGGCTCAGATGTCGAGCGTGGTCTGGTGTTCCCAGGCGGTGAACTGGGAGCAGTAGGTGTTCCACTCGCCGTGCTTGAGCTTCAGATAGGCCGCCGAGAATTCGGCGCCGAGCGCGGCCTGCAGACCCTTGTCTTCCTCATAGGCGCGCAGTGCGTCGAGAAGGTTGAGCGGCAGCTTCGGCGCGTCCTTCACCATGTGGCCATCGCGATACATGTCGATGTCATGGTGCGGACCCGGATCGGCATCGCTCTTCAAGCCGCTCAGGCCCGCCGCGATGATGATCGCCTGCAGCAGGTAGGGGTTGACCGCGCCGTCGGGCAGGCGAAGTTCGAAACGGCCGGGTCCCGGAACGCGCACCATATGCGTGCGGTTGTTGCCGGTCCAGGTGACCGTGTTCGGCGCCCATGTCGCGCCGGAGATCGTGCGCGGCGCGTTGATGCGCTTGTAGGAATTGACCGTCGGGTTGGTGACGGCGGCCAGTGCCGAGGCATGCTTCATGATGCCGCCGAGGAAGGTCTTGCCCTTGGCCGAGAGGCCGAACGGCATGGCCTTGTCGGCAAAGGCATTGGTCTTGCCGTCGATGTCCCAGACCGAGATATGCGCATGGCAGCCATTGCCGGTCAGCCCCTTGAAGGGCTTCGGCATGAAGGTGGCGCGAAGTCCGTGCTTCTCGGCGACCGACTTCACCATGAACTTGAAGAAGGAGTGCTTGTCGGCGGTCTTCAGCGCGTCGTCATATTCCCAGTTCATCTCGAACTGGCCGTTCGCGTCCTCATGGTCGTTCTGGTAGGGCTTCCAGCCGAGCTCCAGCATGTAGTCGCAAATCTCGGCGATCACGTCGTAGCGGCGCATCAGCGCCTGCTGGTCGTAGCAGGGCTTCTCGGCATTATCGAACTCGTCGGAGATCTTCTCGCCGTCGGCGGATATGAGGAAGAATTCCGGCTCGACGCCGGTCTTCACCCGAAGTCCCATCTCGGCAGCCTCCGCGACGAGCTTTTTGAGGACCACACGCGGCGCCTGTTCGACCGGCTTGTCCTCCATGACGCAGTCCGCCGCGACCCAGGCGACGTCCTTCTTCCACGGCAACTGGATGACGGATGATGCATCTGGCACGGCGAACAGGTCGGGATGGGCCGGCGTCAGGTCGAGCCAGGTGGCGAAACCGGCAAAGCCCGCCCCGTCCTTCTGCATGTCGGCAATCGCTTCGGCGGGCACCAGCTTGGCGCGCTGGGCGCCGAACAGGTCCGTATAGCTGATCATGAAATACTTGATGCCGCGCGCGGCGGCGAATTGTGAAAGGTCCTGTGTCACGTCGTTCCCCTATAGTTTTTTGGATTGAGACACATGTTGAAGGAAAATGGCCGCCCCCTGGGAGGTGGGGCGGCCATGCAGTGATTAGAAACCTCCCTTGCCGGGATACCAGCTGGTGCCGGCGAGCGGCACCTGGGCCATCGCGGCAGCTTCCATGGTGAGCGCGCAGAGATCCTCCGGCTCCAGATTGTGCAGCTTGTTCTTGCCGCAGGCGCGCGCGATCGTCTGGGCCTCGAGCGTCATGACCTTGAGATAGTTGGCGAGACGGCGCCCTGCGAGCACCGGGTCGAGACGCTTGGCAAGCTCCGGATCCTGCGTCGTGATGCCGGCCGGATCTTTGCCCTCGTGCCAGTCGTCATAGGCGCCGGCGGTGGAGCCGAGCTTCTGGTATTCCTCTTCCCAGTGCGGGTCGTTGTCGCCGATGGCGACCAGCGCCGCCGTACCGATCGAGACGACGTCCGCACCGAGCGCCAGCGCCTTGGCGACATCGGCCCCGGAGCGGATGCCGCCGGAGACGATGAGCTGCACCTTGCGATGCATGCCGAGGTCCTGAAGCGCCTGGACGGCCGGGCGAATGCAGGCGAGCGTGGGCATGCCGACATTCTCGATGAAGACGTCCTGCGTCGCCGCCGTTCCGCCCTGCATGCCGTCGAGCACGACGACGTCGGCGCCGGCCTTCACGGCAAGCGCCGTGTCGTAATAGGGGCGCGCACCGCCGACCTTCACATAGATCGGCTTTTCCCAGTCGGTGATCTCGCGCAGTTCGAGGATCTTGATTTCCAGGTCGTCCGGGCCGGTCCAGTCCGGATGGCGGCAGGCCGAGCGCTGGTCGATGCCCTTCGGCAGGTTGCGCATCTGCGCCACGCGGTCGGAAATCTTCTGTCCGAGCAGCATGCCGCCGCCGCCGGGCTTGGCGCCCTGGCCGACCACGACTTCGATGGCATCGGCGCGCCGCAGGTCCTTCGGGTTCATGCCGTAGCGCGACGGCAGATACTGGTAGACCAGCTTCTCCGAATGGCCGCGCTCCTCGTTGGTCATGCCGCCGTCGCCGGTGGTGGTGGACGTGCCGGCGAGCGTCGCGCCGCGGCCGAGCGCTTCCTTGGCATTGCCCGAAAGCGCGCCGAAGCTCATGCCGGCAATGGTGATCGGGATCTTCAGTTCGATCGGCTTCTTGGCAAAGCGCGTGCCGAGCACGACCGAGGTGTCGCACTTCTCGCGATAGCCTTCGAGCGGATAGCGCGAGATCGACGCGCCGAGGAAGAGCAGGTCGTCGAAATGCGGAACCTTGCGCTTGGTGCCGCCACCACGGATGTCATAGATGCCGGTGGCGGCAGCGCGGCGGATTTCGGCCAGCGTATAGTCGTCGAAGGTTGCGGACTTGCGCGGCGGGGTCGTCGGATTGTGATAGCTCATCTGCTGGCCCCTCGCCTCAATAGGCTTCTGCGTTGTCGATGTTGAAATTGTAGAGCTTGCGGGCCGAACCGTAGCGCTTGAACTCCTCCGGTCTGACGTCCGTGACGCCGGCCCTCTCCAGGAGTTCGGCAAGCTTTTCGAGATGCTTGGGCTTCATCGCCTTTTCGATGCAGTCGGCGCCGAGGCTCTTGACCGTGCCGCGCACGAAGAGCTTGGCCTCATACAGGCTGTCGCCGAGTGCTTCGCCGGCGTCGCCGAGCACCACGAGATGGCCGGACTGACCCATGAAGGCCGACATGTGGCCGATCGAGCCGTGCACGACGATGTCGATGCCCTTCATCGAGATGCCGCAGCGCGACGCCGCATTGCCCTTGATGACGAGCAGGCCGCCCTGTCCGGTGGCCCCGGCATACTGGCTGGCATCGCCCTCGATGACGACCGTGCCGGACATCATGTTTTCGGCAACCCCCGGCCCGGCCGAACCGTGCACGGTGATCGTGCCGCCGTCGTTCATGCCGGCGCAGTAGTAGCCGACCGAGCCGCGCACCTCGACGGTGACGGGGCTGTCGATACCGACGGCAACCGCATGGCTGCCGCGCGGATTGACGACCTCGAAGGCGGTGTCGTTGGCGCCGGAGCCGAGATTGTGGAGGGCGCTGTTGAGTTCCCGGAGCGGAGTTTGGGAGAGATCGAATACAGGCATGGAGTTCGGACTTTCTTCGTGAAGGACGGACGCCTCAGGCGGCCTTCTCGTGATCCCAGAAATAGACGGTGGCGGGCTCGGGCTCCCAGACCCGGGCGTTCTCGATGCCCGGCAGGTTGACCAGCGCGCGATATTCCGAGCCGAAGGCGACATACTGGTCCGTCTCGGCCATCACCGCCGGCTTGCAGGCGATCGGGTCGCGCACCACCCCGAAACCGGACTTGGTGCCGACGACGAAGGTGAAGAAGCCGTCGAGATCATCCAGCGCGCCGGTCAGCGCCTGGCCCAGATCCTTGCCCTTGGCCATTTCCGCGGTCAGATAGGCGGCCGCGACTTCCGAGTCGTTCTGTGTCTCGAAGGTCATGCCCTCGCGGATCAGTTCGCGGCGCAGGTTGTTGTGGTTGGACAGCGAGCCGTTGTGTACGAGGCACTGGTCGGCGCCAGTGGAGAACGGGTGGGCCCCGAGCGTGGTGACCGCGCTTTCGGTCGCCATGCGGGTATGGCCGATGCCGTGCGTGCCGCCCATGGCGCGCACATCGAAGCGTGCGATGACATCCTTGGGCAGACCGATCTCCTTGAAGATCTCGACGCTTTCGCCGGATCCCATCACCCGAACATCCGGGCGGAGCTCCGCGAGCACTGCACGGATTTCGGCAAGCTGCGCCGCATCGATCTCGATCACCGCATGGGTGCTCTTGACCACGACGGAAGCCGGAACGCCGGCCTTGTGGAGCGCGGTTTCGAGACCGTCAAAATCGCTCTGGGGGTCGGCCGACTGAACGGTCACCTTCGCCTTGCCGGCGGCCGGGTCGCCATAGATGGCAATGCCCGCCGAATCCGGGCCCCGGTCGGTCATGGTGATCAACATGTCCGAAAGCAGCGCCCCCAGCTGAGGCTCCAGACCCTTGTCCTTCAGAAACAAACCAACAATGCCGCACATGGCTGCCATCTCCATTTTCTCGATGGAGTTATCGGTAGCAGCCGGACAAACAGAAATCAATCTGAAGGAATAAAATATTCCTGTAAGGCAATTATCAGCGGTGAATGTTTGATCTAATAAATGGCCATCGGAGCCTTTCCGGTCGGGCAACGGCTGTGAGGTCTCCGACAGGCCTGGCAGGGATTGCGTTTGACAAGACGCCATGCAAGCTTGGATCTCAGCCTGACGCCCAAGTAACTCCGGAACAAAATTGGCCGCGATATCGCCAGCCGTGATAGAGACGTCGACAACATAAGAAGAAGTATCGGGGACAACCATGAGCATAACCGGCGGAAGCTTCCGGACACGTGTCGCCACACTTCTGATCGCGAGTTTTTCTCTGGGCATTCACCCTGTCCGGGCGGAGAATGCTTCTTCCGTATGCGACAGGCTGGCTGCCAGTTCCTTCGATGCCTCGCGGCCGGCCGGGCTTGCAGGCGTGGAACAGGATCAGATCGACGTCACCCTCGCCATGCCCGCCTGCACCGAGGCCTATGCAGGCGGCACGCCCGCGCCGCGCATTATCTTTCAGTTGGGCCGGGTCTATCAGAAGACGGGCGATGCAGCGAAAGCGAAGGCGCTCTATCTCGAGGCCTCCAACGCCGGACACGCCGTCGCCATGGTCAATCTCGGCGCCATGATCGAGGACGACGAACCGGAACAGGCGCGCGGCTGGTACGAAAAGGCGGCGGAGCTCGGCAACGTTCTTGGCCAATACAATCTCGCCGTTGCCTATGCGAACGGGATCGGCGGCCCGGTCGATGTCGGCAAGGCCATCGAATTCTACCGCAAGGCGATGGACCAGGGCGACAGCGTCGCCGCCTATAATCTCGCCGTGCTCTATGACGAAGGGAAGCTCGTCGACCGCGACATGGTCCAGGCGATCAAGCTCTACGAGGTGGCCGTCAAGGGCGGCAATATCGATGCGATGGTCAATCTCGCTATCACGCTGGAGAAGGGTGACGGCGTCGCAGTCGACAAGGCCGCAGCCCTTGCCCTGTTCGAACGGGCCGCCGCGCTCGGCGATCTGGAGGCAGTGGAGCAGGCGGCACGACTGCGGAAGGCCGACTGACCGAACTCCGCTCGAGCATCCCCTGGCGTTCCGTCCCGGGTTACACCGGCGCGCGCCGTAACCGTCAGCCGATCTGCTCTTCGGTGTCCTTGATCGCCGGTGGCCGTTGGCCGAGGATCTCGCGCTTGCCGACATGGTTCGGCGCGCCGACCAGGCCTTCCTGCTCCATGCGTTCGACCAGCGAGGCGGCGCGGTTGTAGCCGATCGACAGGCGTCGCTGGATGTAGGAAGTCGAGCACTTCTTGTCGCGCTGCACCACCTTGACCGCACGTTCGTAAAGATCGTCGGCATCGGCTTCGCTGCCCATGGCCGTGCTGTCGAAGACAGCCGCGTCTTCCTCGTCCTCCGACGCGCCCTCTTCGGTGTCTTCGGTGACACTGCCGAGATAGGCCGGCTGCCCCTGCGTCTTCAGATGCGCGACGACTTTTTCGACCTCGTGGTCGGAGACGAAAGGCCCGTGCACGCGGGAAATGCGCCCGCCGCCGACCATGTGCAGCATGTCGCCCTGGCCGAGCAGATGTTCAGCGCCCTGCTCGCCGAGAATGGTGCGGCTGTCGATCTTCGACGTCACCTGGAAGGAGATGCGGGTCGGGAAGTTCGCCTTGATCGTGCCGGTGATGACGTCGACCGAGGGACGCTGCGTCGCCATGATCAGGTGGATGCCGGCGGCGCGTGCCATCTGGGCGAGCCGCTGGATCGCCCCTTCGATCTCCTTGCCGGCCACCATCATCAGATCGGCCATCTCGTCGACGATGACGACGATATAGGGCAGTGCCGACAGATCGAGTTCCTGGTCCTCGAAGATCTGCTCGCCGGTGCCCTTGTCGAAGCCGACAGGGACAGGCAGCATGATCGTCTCGCCTCGCGCGCGGGCTTCCGCCACGCGGGCGTTGAAGCCGTCGATATTGCGCACGCCGAGCCGCGACATCTTGCGATAGCGCTCCTCCATCTCGCGCACGGCCCATTTGAGCGCCAGCACCGCCTTCTTCGGATCGGTGACGACGGGGGTCAGAAGATGCGGAATGCCGTCATAGGCGGAAAGCTCCAGCATTTTCGGGTCGACCATGATCAGCCGGCATTCCTCGGGCCGCAGATTGTAGATCAGCGACAGGATCATGGTGTTGATCGCCACCGACTTGCCCGACCCGGTCGTGCCGGCGACGAGCAGATGCGGCATCTTCGCCAGTTCGGCGATGACAGGCTCACCGCCGATCGTCTTGCCGAGGCAGAGTGGCAGCCGAAAGTCGGTGCCAACATAGCTGCTGCTCTCGATCAGCTCGCGCAGAAACACGGTTTCCCGCTCGGCGTTCGGAAGCTCGATGCCGATCACGTTGCGGCCGGGGACGACGGCGACGCGGGCCGAGAGCGCCGACATCGAGCGGGCGATATCGTCCGACAGGTTGATGACGCGCGAGGACTTGACCCCCGGCGCGGGCTCGAACTCATAGAGGGTGACGACGGGACCCGGGCGCACGTCGATGATCTCGCCCTTGACCCCGAAATCCTCGAGAATGCTCTCCAGCAGACCTGCGCTCTGCTCGAGCGCCTCCTGGCTCATCATGCCGGCCTGGCGCGGTCCGGGCGCCTGCAGGAGTTCGACGGAGGGGAAAAGATAGTCCTCCGTCTGGATGAAGGAGAGCGGCCCAGGTGCGCGCCTCGCCGCCGAGCGGACAAAGGCAGCATCCGCCGGCGCGACTTTCGGAACGGTGCTCTCCTCAACGGTTTCGATCACGACGGGCGCGGTGTCCGCGACCGGGGTCGGGACCGTCGGCTGAGCCGGGCGACGCAGCTCGACATGCCGGTAAAGGTGGACGGCCGAGGGAGCTTCAACCGGAGGAAGACTACTGGTGGACGAAGAAATCTTCGGCGCCGGCGCCGGCACGGGCGTTGGAACAGCGACCGAACCGGAAGGCGGTGCCATCCGCACCACGGTCGCGATGACGGGCGCGACAGTCGGAGCGGCCGCAACGGGAGCCGGCTGCGGCACGGGCGCGGCCGTTAGCGGCGTTCTCGTGACGCGGGATGCAGCGCGCGGTTCCGCTGCCTCCGAGGCGCCGAGACTCATCATTTCCCAAAGCAGGTGATCGGGAATGACCGTGAACGGCCGCGCCGCGGCGGCGGGCGTCTGCGAACTCGCCGGACGGGCCGGCATCTCGACCGAGGCAACCGCGGCGGGAGCATGGGTCGGGGCGGCGGACGCTGTCGGCGGCACGATCGCCGCAGGACGCGCGGCGGCAGGCTGAGAAACGGTTGCGGGCTGGGCGACGGCCGCCGCCTTGGCCGGGTTCCGGGCGATCGGCGGGCGGACCTCGGCATGCAGCGGCTCGCGGGGCGCACGCGGCGGCACGCGGAGCGGTGCGCCGGTGCGGGGCGGCAGGACGAGGCCCGATGCCAGATACTTTTCGGCGGACAGCGTCGGGCGGACGTCGCTCGCCTCCGATCCCTGCGAGAGCGCTTCGGCAATCTGCCGCTGCAGGTCCCCGACCGGCGAGCCGTCAACCTTGCCCGGCGGCGCAAAAACAGGATTGCTCCGCCCGATGACATAGTTGGCGGACGAGCCTGTCTGAATCTCGGCTTCGGATACCGACGCGTCCGGACCGGCCGGCGCCCTGGAACTTGCTGCGCCGAGCTGCGGTGCGGCCTCCGCGGCCTCGCCCTTGAGAACGGCGGGGCCGGGCGTGCGGCCGAAGCGCACGTTCGGCCCCAGGATGAAGGCCCTCTGCCAGACAGGAAGCTTTTCGGGATCCAGAATCACGGCATCGGGGACCGGCTGCGCCGTCGGCCGGGCATCGCCGCCGGCCGCATCGGCACGCGGCACCGCAGGCGCCTGATCGCCCTCGGAATCGACATTGCTGGGATTGGAAACAGGAATACGGAAGGGGGGAAATTGCATGTTACGCCAGACCATCAAACAAGCTGTCACACCAGTCCTGTTAATAGAAAGAAAACCTTAACCAGGTCTTGCCAAAGCCCCCATATGTTCATCTTTCGCACATCGTGCCTTCCCTCTTTGGGACCGCAGAGCTACCCAGCCCGACGGCCACCAGCCCGCCCAAAACAACAGTTGTTGGGCGCAGGAATTGACAAGAAAGAATAGCGAATAATATATATTTGTTGCGCGGCACAATCCTGTGACGACGCGATGACGAACGGCACAGACCCGCAATGCAGCTGACGCGCTTTTCCGACTATGGCCTGCGGTTGATGATGATGGCCGCCGCCCACGCCGATCGGCGCATCACCATCGAGGAAACCGCAAGAGCCTATGACATTTCCCGCGCCCACCTGATGAAGGTGGCACAATTGCTCGTCCGCGAAGGCTTCCTCAAGGCTTCGCGCGGCCGGTCCGGCGGCCTGTCGCTGGCAAGAACGGCCGAGGCGATCACCATTGGTGCTGTCGTGCGGGCCACCGAAACGGACTTTGCCATCGTCGAATGCATGGGGCTGGGCAACCAGTGCCGCATCACCAGGGGCTGCCGGTTGCGCGGCGTGCTCGGCGAGGCGCTGGGCGCCTTCCTGGAGGTTCTCGATCGCCATACGCTGGCCGAACTGACCCTGACGCCCGAGGATTTCGGTTTCCCCAGAGCGGCATAAGTCTGTTTCGGTCTATCCGAGATCCGGGGCAACCGTCCCGGCGCGCACGTTGCGGGCGGCGGCCTAGCTCCTGACCGCGTGGAGACAGGCGATCAGCTCGCCCGCGCAGGCCTGGGCCCGCAAACGGGCGTCCTCATCCTTCTCGCGTTCGGCCAGATCGAGATAGCAGTCCAGCAGAAGCTCGCACAAAGGCACGGGCCGTGCCTCGGCCCCCTCCGGCACGACGTCCAGTACCGGCGTCGGCCCGAACGGGTTCGCGGCCGCTTCGGCGCTACGAGCCTGGGCCGCCATCGCGAGGTCGCGAAACCGGCCGGCGTCCCTGGCCGCAGCCCGAAGCGCCCGTGCCTCGAGATGGTCCGACAGGCGAAGCTCGAGAGCGGCGATCTCGCCGCGCACCGGCCTGACACCGGCGCGGCGCAGATCATGGAAGGCTCGCCGCCGCTCGCGCCGCAGCGTCGCGACATGCCCAAGCTCTTCCCTGGCCATGCGTTCCGCCGCCTGGCGGATCTCCTCCGACGGCGCATGCGCCGAGACATAGGTCCAGAAGACGAAGGCGCGCTCCTCGTTGCGCACCGCCATGGAAAAGGCGCGGTAGGAATTGAGCAGCTCCGGCGCCACGAGCGCCGCCCCTTCGTCGTCGAACATTGGTTCCTGCAGGGGCACGACCGGCGGAATTGCGACATCCGACTGGGCGATCCAGCGGTCGACATTGCCGAGATGGCTCTCTTCCTCCGTCGTCAGGGCTTCGAACACCGCCGCGAGATCCGGACGGCCCTCATGCCGCATGCGTTCGGCGAGCGCCACGTAACCGGTGATCGCTTCCTGCTCCATCGCCCGGGCGAGCGCCAGCAGCTCGTCCATTGATTCGACGGCCCAGGGCTCGTCTCGATTGTCCGCCATGGCACTCCCCCGCATCGATCTTCTCTCGCTCAGTGCCGACACTATGCGCAAAAGATACCTTTTGTATATTTGATTTGAATCAACGAGTTTTTACACTAGGCTGAATAAACACCGTTTTAGAGCACGACCACATTTCAGAAAAAGACGAGGCCGATGATAGAGAGCGCGAGACGTCAGCACCGCATCCATTCATTTCCGGCCTGGTTTGCGGTCCTCCTGCTCGCCCTCCTGGCGATCTTCGTTCTTGCCTCCCCCGGCCACGCCGCAGGCCAGCTTGGCGCCTATCTGGAAAAGGTCCAGCCCGGCGAACTGTTCGACGGAGCCGACCGGTTCGGCGACCTGAGCGGCGATCCGCCGATCGCCCCGGTCCTGCGCGGCGACGAGCTGCTCGGCTACGCCTATCTCAATTCCGACTTCTCGAGCTCCATCGGCTACTCCGGCAAGCCGATCCATATCGTCGTCGGCATCGATCCCAAGGGCGTGATCCGCGGCTTCAAGCTGATCGACCACAAGGAGCCGATCGTATTGATCGGCATTCCCGAGGAAAAGGTGATCGCCTCGATGAATGCCTTGATCGACAAGGACATGAGTCGGGTCGCCTCGGGCGCAGAGCGCCCGCCGCAGATCGACATCGTCAGCGGCGCTACCGTCACGGTTCTGGTCATGGGCGACAGCGTATCGCGCGCCGCGGTCCAGCTCATTCGGAGCCATCGTCTGGGGGTGGACCTGGAACCGGGCGTCGCCGCCGTTACCGAGACCCGCAAGCTCGACCTGTCGAAGAGCGAAACCAGCGACTGGCAGACCCTGCTCGGCGACGGCTCGGTGCGCAGCCTGCGCATGACCGTCGGCGAGGTCTCCGACGCCTTCCGCCAGGCTGGCCAGACCATTGCCGCCGACAAGCCGGAGACGAAGAACCCCGGCGACCGTTTCATCGACCTCTATCTCGCTCCCGTCAGCGTGCCGACGATCGGCCGCACCCTGCTCGGCGACGCCGCCTATGAGCGCATGGCCGCCAAGCTGAAACCGGGCCAGTCCGCCATTCTGGTGGCCGGCGACGGCGCCTATTCGTTCAAGGGCTCCGGTTATGTGCGCGGCGGCATCTTCGACCGGATCGAACTGCTGCAGAGCGGCCAGGGCGTACGCTTCCGCGACCGGAACCACACCCGCCTTCCCGCCCTTGCCGCCAACGGCGCGCCGCGCCTGCGCGAAATCGCACTCTTCGTCGTGCCGCCCGAATTCGCCTTCGACGTCGCCCAGCCCTTCGAACTGCAATTGCTGGTGCAGCGCAGTGCCGAGGGCCGCGACAAGTCGGTGCTGCCCTACAATCTCTCCTACATCCTGCCCGACAAATATGTGACCATCGAAAAGATCGCAGCCCCGGTCGCGCCCCCGGCCCCGGCCGTTCCGGCCGCCGGTGCCGATCAGGCGCCGGCTCCCGGCGGCGACAGGCTGACCGACCAGCAGGTCGCCGACGGCCAGCCGCTATGGATGCGCATCTGGGACATGAACCGCATCAATATCGGCATCACCATTGCCGCACTCCTGGTGCTGACCGGCATCTTCTTCTTCCAGGACTGGCTGGTGAAGCGTCCGGTACTGTTTGCCTGGGTTCGCCGCAGCTATCTCCTGTTCACGCTCGTCTGGCTCGGCTGGTACGCCAATGCCCAGCTCTCGGTGGTCAATGTCCTGACCTTCGCCAATTCGCTGATGACGGGCTTCAACTGGGAATTCTTCCTGTCGGCCCCGCTGATCTTCATTCTCTGGGCCTCGGTCGCGGCCGGGCTGCTGTTCTGGGGCCGCGGACCGTTCTGCGGCTGGCTCTGCCCCTTCGGCGCGCTGCAGGAACTGACCAACAATGTCGCGCAATGGCTGAAGGTGCCGCAGATCCGCCTGCCCTGGGGCCTGCACGAACGCCTCTGGCCGATCAAGTACATCATCTTCCTCAGCCTTTTCGGCCTTTCGCTCTATTCGCTGGCGCTCGCCGAAATGTTCTCCGAGGTCGAGCCGTTCAAGACCGCGATCGTGCTAAAGTTCGCCCGCGAATGGCCCTTCGTCATCTTTGCGCTGACCATGCTGTCGGCCGGTCTGTTCATCGAGCGCTTTTATTGCCGCTATCTCTGCCCGCTCGGCGCCGCACTCGCCATTCCCGGCCGCATCCGCATGTTCGAATGGCTGAAGCGCTACCCCGAATGCGGCTCGCCCTGCCAGCGCTGCGCCAAGGAATGTCCCGTCCAGTCGATTCACCCGGAGGGGCAGATCAACGTCAACGAGTGCATCTACTGCATGCACTGCCAGGAACTCTACCACGACGACCACCGCTGTCCGCACATGATCCAGGTGCGGCTGAAGCGGGAGAAGTTCTCCGCCCTTTCGACGTCGACTTCCCGGGGCGAGGCCCCGGCCAAGGTCGCCGTCACCCACAATGGCGCTCCGATCGGCAAGGCCGGCGGCGCGACTGAACAGACTGCGTGATCAACCAGCCAAGGAGAGGCAATCATGTCAAACGAAGAGAACCAGATGCGCTTGAACCGGCGCCAGATGCTGGGATCCACGGCTTTCGTGGCGGCGGCGGGTGCAGCGACCGTCGGGGGCGCGATCAGCCTCACCGGCGGCTCGGCAACACCGGCGGCGGCGCAAGGGCCGGAAGAACACAGCGCTGAAGTGAAGCCAGGCGAACTGGACGAATATTACACCTTCTTCTCCAGCGGCCAGACGGGCGAAGTCCGCATCGTCGGCCTGCCCTCAATGCGCGAACTGATGCGCATTCCGGTGTTCAACCGCTGCAGCGCCACCGGCTGGGGCCTGACCAACGAGAGCCGCAAGGTGCTGACCGAGGGCATGCTGCCGGAAGACCGCGAATTCATGGCGGATCGCGGCGGCATCTTCATGAACGGCGACCTGCACCACCCGCACCTGTCCTTCACCGACGGCACCTATGACGGCCGTTATCTCTATGCCAACGACAAGGCCAATACGCGCGTTTGCCGTATCCGCCTCGACGTCATGAAGTGCGACAAGATCATCCAGCTGCCGAACCAGCACACGGTCCATGGCCTGCGCGTGCAGAAATATCCGAAGACCGGCTACGTCTTCTGCAACGGCGAAGACCGCGTGCCGATCCCGAACGACGGCAAGATCCTCGACGACCACAAGCAGTATCACGCCATCTTCACCGCCGTGGACGGCGAGACGATGAAGGTCGCCTGGCAGGTCATGGTCGACGGCAATCTGGACAATGTGGATGCCGACTACCAGGGCAAATACGCCTTTGCGACCTGCTACAACTCGGAAGAGGGCGTCAACCTCGCCGAGATGATGGGCAACGAGCAGGACTGGATCGTCGTCTTCAATCTGAAGCGGATCGAGGAAGCCGTGGCCAAGGGCGACTTCAAGGAAATGGGCGGCGTACCCGTCGTCGACGGTCGCCACGGCTCGCCCTATACGCGCTACATCCCCGTCTCCAACAGCCCGCACGGCATGAACACGGCCCCGGACGGCATCCACATCGTCGCCAACGGCAAGCTGTCGCCGACCGTCACCGTCTTCGACGTGCGCAAGTTCGACGACCTGTTCGACGACAAGATCAAGCCGCGCGACTGCGTCGTGGCCGAGCCGGAACTGGGTCTCGGACCGTTGCACACGGCCTATGACGGCAAGGGCAATGCCTACACCACGCTGTTCATCGACAGCCAGGTCTGCAAGTGGAACATCGAGGACGCCAAGAAGGCCTATGCCGGCGAGAAGGTCGATCCGATCCGCCAGAAGCTCGACGTTCACTACCAGCCGGGTCATAACCACACCTCGATGGGCCAGACCAAGGAAGCCGACGGCAAGTGGCTGATCTCGCTGAACAAGTTCTCCAAGGACCGTTACTTGAACGTCGGTCCGCTGAAGCCGGAAAACGACCAGCTGATCGACATTTCCGGCGACGAGATGGTCATCGTCCACGACGGCCCGTCCTTCGCCGAACCGCATGACGCCACCATCGTCCATGCCTCGAAGATCAACCCGGTGCATGTCTGGGATCGTAACGACCCGTTCTTCGCCGATGCGATCGCCCAGGCCAAGATCGACGGCGTCGACCTGATGGCCGACAGCACGGTCATCCGCGACGGCGACAAGGTCCGCGTCTACATGACTTCGGTCGCCCCGGCCTTCGGTCTGGAAAGCTTCCAGGTCAAGCAGGGCGACGAGGTCACCGTCTACGTCACCAATATCGACGAGGTGGAAGACCTGACCCACGGCTTCGCCATCATCAACTACGGCATCAACATGGAAGTCGGCCCGCAGGCCACCGCCTCGGTCACCTTCAAGGCCAACAAGCCCGGCGTCTGGTGGTACTATTGCTCGTGGTTCTGCCATGCCATGCACATGGAGATGAAGGGCCGCATGTTCGTCGAACCGAAGGCGGCATGATGATTGCTCGTCTCCTGACGACACGATTTGGAATGGCGGCTACCCTGGCCGCCCTTCCAGCCATGGCCTGGGCGGCGGACCTCGCGGTCTCGCCGAACGGTCCCGCATTGCAGGAAATCATCGCCGGGGCGGCCGCCGGCGACGTGCTCACCCTCGAGCCGGGCGCCTATGCGGGGCCGATCACCATCGACAAGCCTCTGGTCATTGCAGGCAAGCCGGGCGTAACGATTACCGGCAACGGCAAGGGCAGCGTGGTGACGATCGAGGCCGCGGGCGTGACCGTGCGCGGACTCTCCGTCAGCGGCTCAGGCCGCGACCTCACCACCCGCGATTCCGGCATCTATGCCAACCAGGCGGCGACCGGCGCGATCATCGAAGACAATACCGTCACCGACAATCTGTTCGGCATCTACCTCTATGGCGCGGTGGACTCCGTTGCGCGCAACAACCGCATCACCGGCCTGCAGAGCGGACGCATGAGCGAGGCAGGCAGCGGTGTGACCATCTGGAACGCGCCGGGCGCCAAAGTGCTTGGCAACGACATCCGCTTCGGCCGCGACGGCATTGCCACCATGGCCAGCAAGCGCAACGTCTTCAGTCACAACCGGTTCAGCGACCTGCGCTTCGCCATCCACTACATGTACACGGACGACAGCGAGGTCAGCGACAATGTCTCCACCGGCAATTCGGTGGGCTATGCGATCATGTATTCCAGCCGGCTCAAGATCATCGGAAACCTCTCCGACGGAGACCGTGACCACGGCCTGTTGCTCAACACCGCCAAGAGTTCCGAAGTGCGAAACAACACGGTCATCGGCCGGATGCAGCCGGTCGATCGCTGGCTTTCCGCCGGAACGCAGTCCGGCGAACACGGCCTGCCGAAGACGACGGACGATGCCGTCGTCGCCGCGAACGGCGAACGCCTCGGCCCGGAAAAATGCGTCTTCATCTACAATGCCAACAAAAACCGCTTCTTCGACAACCTCTTCGAGAACTGCGCGATCGGCATCCATTTCACCGCGGGCTCGGAAGGCAATACGATGACGGGCAATGCCTTCATCAACAACCGCAACCAGGTCAAATATGTCGGCACGCGCTATCTCGACTGGTCGAGCGAGGGCCGCGGCAACTACTGGAGCGACAATCCGGCCTTCGATCTGGATGGCGACGGCATCGCCGACAATCCCTACCGGCCCAACGACCTGATCGACCAGGTGCTGTGGACTTCGCCGCAGGCAAAGATCCTAATGTCGAGCCCCGCGGTCCAGGTGATCCGCTGGGCGCAGGCCCAGTTTCCGGCGCTCCTGCCCGGCGGCGTGGTCGACAGCCATCCCCTGATGGCTCCCATCGCAGCGAAGAGGGCGATACAATGACGGCGACAGTCAGCACCACCGGCGTGTCCAAACGCTACGGCGCGGTCCAGGCGGTGAAGGACGTGACCTTCACCCTGAACGCCGGCGAAACGATCGCGCTCGTCGGCCACAACGGTGCCGGCAAGACGACGCTGATCAAGCTGATGCTCGGCCTCATCCGCCCGACGACCGGAACCGTCAGCGTGCTCGGCGAGGATCCGGCCCGCGGCGATTTCCATGTTCGCCAGCGGCTCGGCTATCTGCCCGAAAGCGTGTCCTTCCACATGGCGCTGACCGGGCGCGAGACGCTTGCCTTCTATGCCCGGCTGAAGCGGGTGGAGCTCACTTCCGCCGACAGACTGTTCGAGCGCGTCGGCCTCGCGCAGGAGGCGGCTGACCGGCCGGTGCGCACCTATTCCAAGGGCATGCGCCAGCGTCTAGGCCTCGCCCAGGCGCTGCTTGGCGAGCCGCGCGTCCTCTTGCTGGACGAGCCTACCAGCGGCCTCGATCCGGCATTGCGGCGCAATTTCTACGACCTGATCACCGACCTTCGCGCCGGCGGCGCGACCGTGCTTCTGTCCTCGCACGCACTGACCGAACTCGAGGATCGGGCCGATCGCGTCGTCATCGTCAACCGCGGCGTCAAGATCGCCGACGGCACGCTCGACGAGCTGCGCCACATCGCCCGGCTGCCGACCCGCATCGGTGTCAGGCTGGCCGCCGCCGATGCTGCACCCGCCTGGACCCGGGGCGGCACCGACTGGAAGCGCACGTCAGGCGAACTCTTCGAGGCCGATGTGGCGCCCGAGGACAAGATCGCGCTACTGCACGACATGACGGCGGATCCTTCCCGGCTCGCGACCCTGTCGGTCGCCGAGCCGACCCTCGACGAGCTCTATGCGCACTTCCTCAAAGGGCAGTCCCAGACATGACCAACATCCTGATCATCGCCCGCAAGGAGATCCAGGAAGGCCTGCGCAATCGCTGGGTTCTGGCGACCACCCTGCTTCTCGCCGCGCTGGCGCTGACACTATCCTTCCTCGGAAGCGCACCGACCGGCAATGTCGGCGTCAATCGCCTCGACGTGGTGATCGTCAGCCTGTCGAGCCTCACCATTTTCCTCGTGCCGCTGATCGCGCTCCTCCTGTCGCACGATGCCATCGTCGGCGAGTCCGAGCGCGGCACCATGCTCCTGCTGCTTAGCTATCCGATCGGCCGCAGCGAAGTGATCTTCGGCAAGTTCCTCGGCCACTTGGCGATCCTCGCCTTCGCGACCGCGATCGGCTATGGCGTGGCGGCGGCCGCGTTGACGGTGACCGGCGCCGATATCGCGATCGAAAGCTGGCGCGCCTTCCTGTCCATGGTCGGTTCCTCCGTCCTGCTCGGCGCCGTCTTCCTCGCCATCGGCTACCTCACCAGCACGCTGGTCAGCGAGCGCAGCACGGCAGGCGGCGTCGCCATCGGCATCTGGCTGTTCTTCGTGCTGATCTATGACATGGCGCTGCTCGGGGGACTGGTCGCCGCCAAGGGCCAGGCCGTGCCCGCCTTGTTGCTCGACCTTCTCCTGCTTGCCAACCCGACGGACGCCTACCGGCTGCTCAATCTCGGATCGGGCAATGCCGGCGCACTATCGGGCATGGGAGGCATCGCCGCCCATACGGGCCTCACCGCACCGGTGCTGATCGCAGCGCTGGCACTCTGGACGATCGTGCCGCTCGGCTGTGCGACCGTCGTCTTTTCGAGGAGGGAAGTATGAGACTTTCCATCGCCATGGGCGCGCTTGCCGCCTCACTCCTGCTCTCTGCCTGCAGCGGCGGAGACGAAGCGGCCATGCCGCCACCCTTTGCGCTGACCGAAGAGGCCATGGGCCGCTATTGCGGCATGAACGTGCTGGAACATGCCGGCCCCAAGGGCCAGATCATCCTGCAGAATATCCCTGAGGCCATCTGGTTCTCCTCCGCGCGCGACACCCTCGCCTTCACCATGCTCCCGGAAGAGCCGCGCGACATCGCCGCGATCTACGTGTCCGACATGAGCAAGGCGCTAAGCTGGGACGAGCCTGGTGCGGAAAACTGGATCGACGCGAAGAAGGCATTCTTCGTCATCGGCAGCGCGCAGCGCGGCGGCATGGGCACCGAGGAAGCCGTTCCCTTCTCCGTGGAAGCGGACGCAAAAACGTTTGCCGAAAAGCATGGCGGCCGCTTGGTCAGGTTCGACGACATGCCGAAGGACTATATCCTCGGCTCGGGCAGCGAAGCGCCGACGGACGGTTCCGCATTCGATCCGGAAGCCACCAGCGAGAACGCAGAGGAACACGATCATGGCTGACACCTTCACGCGCCGCCGGGCGATCTGCGTCATGGCCGCGGCCGCCGGGCTGCCGCTCATGGCTTCTGCCGGCCCGGCCTTCGCCGCCGCCGATCCGGTCGTCTGGAAGGGCCAGGCGCTGGGAGCCTCCGCAACGCTGATCCTCAATCATCCCGACAGGGCGAAAGCCGAGGCCCTCGTCCGCCGCGTCGTGGCCGAGGTCGAGCGGCTGGAATCGATTCTCAGCCTTTATCGCGACACCTCGGCGCTGTGCGAACTGAACCGCGTGGGCGCGCTCGCCATGCCGCCGCAGGATCTGGTTCAGGTGCTTGAGGCCAGCCGGGCCGTTTTCGACATGACCGGAGGCGCCTTCGACCCGAGTGTGCAGCCGCTCTTTGCCCTCTATGCCCGCCATTTCGCCAGGCCTGACGCCGCAGCCTCCGGCCCCTCCGCCGCCGATATGGAGCGAGCAAAGGCGCTTGTCGATTTCGGCGCAGTGCGCTTCAACCCTGACCGCATCGCCTTTGCCCGGCGCGGCATGGCGCTGACAATGAACGGCATCGCCCAGGGCTACGTCACCGACCGGGTGGTCGCGCTGCTGCGAGAAGAAGGCATCGACAGCAGTCTGGTCGACATGGGCGAAGGCCGCGCGATCGGTGCGCAGCCAGACGGTTCGCCCTGGCACATCGGGATTACAGAAACCCAGGCCGATCGGGCGGGCGAGACGGTGATCCCGCTGATCGACAAGGCGATCGCCACCTCCGCCTTTTCCGGCTTCCGCTTCGATCCCGCCGGCCGTTTCAGCCACATCCTCGATCCCCGTCAGGGCAGCGTGCCGCCGCGCTACCGGCGTCTCACCGTCATCGCCCCCGACGCGACCACCGCCGACGGCTACTCGACGGCCTTCAGCCTGATCGACCTGGAACACATGCGCTCCATCCTCGACCGCCAGCCGGAGGTCGTCGTCGATCTGGTGACGTCCGCCGGCGAGCATCTGCGTCTCGGTCGCGCCATCGGCACCATGGCATTGTGAAGGTCTTTGCCCCCGGAGGAAATGACGGATCGAGAAAGCGCGCGAGCTGACCCGCAAGTGAAGCCGCTCTCCGCATGATCCGGCGGTCGTCCTCACTTCGCCTCGTGAAGCCCCAGACTGTCCCCGTCCTGAAGAAGCGCTAGCTCGGCCCGATGGCGCATCATCGTCATCAGCGCCGCATAGTCCCGTTCGTAAAAATTCCGCCGCGCGGGATTGGGTGTGGTGGAGCGCATGCGGATCGTCATGGCGGAACCCGCCGCCGCTATGTCGGCAAAGAGGCCGGCAGTGACCGCCGCATGCTGGGCGGTCCCCAGCAACACCGCGTCCTGATCGACCGGCGTCAGCACGGTGCAGCCGATGGCATCGGCATAGAGTTGCGGGATGAGCGGATGGTTCGAAAAGCCGCCGGCGATCGCCAGCGTGGCGACGCGGCCCGGCTCGCCCGGCATATGCGCGATAATGTGGCGAATGCCGCAGGCGAGCGCCACGCACGTGCGCCAATAGAGACGGCACAGGCTCTCGAAGCTGCGATCGAGCGTCATGCCCGTCAGGCTGCCGGTGAGATCGGGATCGGTCGTCGGCGACCGGGTGCCGTGAAAATCGGGAAGCACATGGATCGGCAGGCCGTAACCCGGCCCTTCGTCCGCGATGCGTTCGGCGATATGGTCGAGGATCTGCGCATGCCGTGCCCGGCTGGGATCACCGCCGGCGGGATGGGTCTGCAGGATGTGGTCGAGCAGCGCGCCGGATGCCGACTGACCGGCCTCCGTCAGCCACAAGCCGGCGATCGCCACGTCGCGAAAGGCGCCCCAGCAGCCCTCGGCCTGCACGCTTTGCCGCGTCAGTTGCACCACGCAGCTCGACGTTCCGGCGATCAGCGCCAGATGCGTCTCCAGCCGATCTTTGGACAGGACCTCCGGAAGGCTGAAGAGGGCGATCGTGCCGGCATAGGCATCGATCAGGCCGGGCGCGACGCGGCAGCCGGTGGTGAGCCCCAACTGACCGGCCGCCTCATCCGACAGATTGCCCACCGCCTCGGTGGCCATCAACGTGCTCTCCGGCAGGGCCGCCCGCTCCACCACGTCGTCGAGACCGACCAGCGCGTAAAAGTCGCGCGGCGCCTCGCCCGGCGCCTTCGGGCCAAAACCCCATTTGGAGGCAAGCGGCGAGTGGCCGCGCCTCGTCGAGCCGGTCGCACGCCAGGTGAGATAGTCGGACAGGTCGAACATGAAGCCGGCCCGTTCCCAGGTGTCCGGCATCTCTTCCTTGAGCCACAGGAGCTTCGGCACCTGCATTTCCGCGGACAGCCGGCCGCCATAGCGGTCGAGCAGCGGATCGCCGGTCGCGTTACAGCGCTCCGCCTGTTCCACCGCGCGGTGGTCCATCCAAAGGAGCGTGTCGAGATTGGTCCGGCCGGTGGTCGAAATCGACAGCGGCTTGCCGTCACGGTCGCGCACGACAAGAGAGCAGGTCGCATCGAAGCCGATGGCGCGGACCGTCTCGGGCGCGATGCCGGCCTTGTCCACGACGGAGCGGACGGCCCGGCACACAGCCTCCCAGATCTCCTCGCTGTCCTGTTCGAGATGTCTTTCGCGCGGCTGGGTGAGCGAGATCGGCGCAACGTCGCGGGCGATCTGCGCGCCCTTGAGGTCGAACAGGCCGGCCCGGGCACTGCCCGTCCCAACGTCCACCGCGATGATGTAGTCATGCATCAGGATTGTCTCTCGGTCTCCCGGCCGGGAGGACAAGTTGAAGCAAATCGGACATCGCGTCAAACTGGGTTTCCGGTTTCAGTCGCTCCAGTTCGGCCCGGTAGTCGGCAAGGCCGGTATGCGATCCGCCGGTATAGGCGAGCACCCGCATTTGCGCCGCTCGCGCCGCCATGATGCCGGCGGGACTGTCTTCGATGACGACGCATTCGCCGGGAGGCCGTCCCATACGCTGGGCGGCATGGAGGAACAGGTCGGGTGCCGGCTTCCCCCGCTCGACCATGCTCGCCGAGAAGATCGGCGGGTCGAAGCGCGGCCGGATGCCGGTGACCGTCAGCGACAGCTCGATCCGTTCCGGCTGTGACGAGGAGGCGACGCACCAGGCGATGCCCTCGGCCTCGAGCGCCTCCAGCGCCGCGATGATGCCGTCCGTCGGCCGCAGCTCGGCCCGGAACCGGGCATAGAGCTTCTGCCGCATCGCGCTCAGGAAGGCATCGTCGATCGCAAGGCCGTATTCCTCTTCCGCCGTCTTGACCATCGAAGCGAGGCTGCGGCCGAGGAAGAGGGCGGACGCCCTTTCCACTCCGATGGAAATCCCGGAATCGCCCAGCATCTCCATGAGAACCGCCAGCGAGATCGGCTCGCTGTCGACCAGAACCCCGTCGCAGTCGAAGATGATCAGCGGCTTGGCCGCGCCCGGGGTGGTTTCATCGAGGCCGTTCAGCGCAATTGTCCTTCCTGATACCGCTTCAGCGTCTCCGCCGTGCCGACGCTGCGCAGCGAATTCAGCGCGGTGGCGAAGCGTTGCCGGAACAGCGGATCGGTGCCGACGCTGCCGAAGATGTCCGATAGTTCCAGAAATGCAAGGGGCTCCTGCTTCGAACGGAGCGCGGTCGCGTGCAGACGCTCGGCATTTGGGTCGTTGAAGGTGATCGGTTTGCCGCTGTCCGACTGGCCTTCGAAATAGCGGCACCAGAGCGCCGAGACCAGCGCCAAGCCGACGACGTCGAGACCCTTGGCCAGCCGGTCGGCGGTCGAGGGCAGGATGAATTTCGGCTGGCGGTTCGAACCGTCCTGGGCAAGACGCGGAATGGTGTCGCCGATCTTGGGATTGGAGAAACGCCGGTCGATCAGCTGGAAATAGTCGTTGAGATCAGTGTTCGGCACCGGCGGTACGATCGGGATGATCTCGTCCCGCTCCAGTTTTTCCAGGAAGCCCTTCACCAGCGGGTTCTCCATTGCCTCGTGGACGAAGTGGATGTCCATCAGCGCGGCGGGATAAGCGATCGCCGCATGGCCGCCATTGAGGATGCGCAGCTTCATCAGTTCATAGGGCGCGACGTCGGCGACGAAGGTGACGCCGACCTCTTCCAGCGCCGGACGGCCGAGCGGAAACTTGTCCTCCATGACCCACTGCTTGAACTCCTCGCAGAATACCGGCCAGTTGTCCTCGATCGCATAGGTATCGCGGGTGATGGAAATCTCGCGCTCGCCGGTCGCCGGCGTGATGCGGTCGACCATGGAGTTGGGGAAGGCGACGTTCTCGTGGATCCAGTGGGCGAAATCCGGGTCGGAGAGTTTTGCCAGCCCGGTGACAGTCGCCTCGGTCACTTCGCCATTGCCCGGAATATTATCGCAGCACATCACGGTGAACGGCGGCAGGCCGGCGGCACGGCGCGCCTTGAGGCCGGCGATGATCAGGCCGAACACGCTCTTCGGGTGTGCAGGGTCGGCCGCATCGGCGACCATGGCCGGATGCTTCGGATCGAAGGCGCCGGTGGCCGGATCGATAAAATAGCCGCCCTCGGTGATCGTCATCGAAACGATGCGGATCGCCGGGTCCGCCAGGGCGGCTATGATCTTGTCGTAGTCCGGCGCGGTGAGGATATCGATCATCGGACCGGTCACGGTCGCCGCGCTGCGATTGTTGTCCTGCTCCACGACGGTGGTCAGATACTCCTGCGCCGCGAGCTTTTCCTTCATCAGCCGATCCGAGGGCATGACGCCGGCCCCGACGATGGCGAAGTCCAGATCCCGGCCGAGATTGAACAGCTCGTGCAGGTAGATCGCCTGGTGGGCGCGGTGAAAATTGCCGACCCCGAAATGCAGAATGCCCGGTGTGAGCTGGTCGCGGCGATAGGCCGGCACCGCCGCCTTGGTCGCGATTTCGGGAAGGCTGGCCAGGGAAAGCTTGCAGGTCATGTCATTGTCCTCGATCGGTAAAGCCGGGCGTCGCGTGCGCGACCGTCAGCTCATCCAGTTGCCGCCGTCGACATTGTAGGTCTGGGCGACGATGTAATCGGCCTCCGGGCTGGCGAGGAAAATCGCCATTCCCGTCAGGTCTTGCGGGGTGCCCATCCGGCCGAAGGGCACGGCCTCGCCGACCTGCCGCTTCTTCTCGCCGGGCGGCAGGTTCTCGTGGCGGGCGAACAGCGCATCGACGCCGTCCCAGTGCTCGCCGTCCACCACGCCCGGGGCGATGGCATTGACGTTGATGCCGTGCTTGATGAGGTCGAGGCCGGCGGATTGGGTGAGCGAGATGATCGCCGCCTTGGTGGCGCAGTAGACGGCGACCAGCGCCTCGCCGCGCCGCCCGGCCTGGCTCGCCATGTTGATGATCTTGCCGCCGCGGCCGGCCGCGATCATCGATCGAGCCACGACCTGCAGCATGAACAGCGACCCGGCGACATTGATGGCAAACAGCCGATCGTAGCTTTCCCGGGAGATCTCGACGATCGGTGCGAGGTCGAAGAGCGCGGCATTGTTGACCAGGATGTCGATCCCGCCCGCCGTCTGTTCGACGGTCTTCACCGCCGCCTCGATCGAGGCCTGGTCGGTGACGTCGAGCCGGACGGCATAGGCGGCGGGCCCGATCGCGGCCGCCGTTTCGCTGGCACGGTCAACGTCGATGTCGGCGATGGCGACCCTTGCCCCTTCCCGCACATAGGCTTCGGCGAAGGCACGGCCGATCCCGCGCGCCGATCCGGTGATGATCGCCGATTTGCCTTCGAGCCTGCCCGTCATTGCGCCAGGCCTTTGTCGTTGAAGCGATGAAGGCGGGCGATATCGGGCGTGATATAGACGATGTCGCCGTGGCGGACCGGCATTTCTCCGCTGGCGCGCGCCGTGACATGCCCGACGCCGTCAATATCGACATGCAGGAAGGTGTCGGAACCCAGATGCTCGGCGACCGTCACCTTGCCCTTCCAGGCGCCTTCGGTGGTGGAAAGCGTAACATGCTCGGGACGAATGCCGATCGTGTGCGCGCCGTGCTGCTGTGCCACGCCGCCGCTCAGGAGGTTCATCTTGGGCGAACCGATGAAGCCGGCTACGAAGAGGTTGGCCGGGTTGCGGTAGAGTTCGAGCGGGGAGCCCACCTGCTCGATGCGGCCCTTGTTGAGGACGACGATCTTGTCGGCCATTGTCATGGCCTCGACCTGGTCGTGGGTGACGTAGATCGAGGTCGCGCCGAGCTTCTGGTGCAGCTCGGATATCTCCAGCCGCATGTTGACGCGCAGCGAGGCATCGAGGTTGGACAGCGGCTCGTCGAACAGGAAGCATTCCGGCGAACGCACGATGGCACGGCCAATCGCGACGCGCTGGCGCTGGCCGCCGGAGAGATTGCGCGGCTTGCGGTCGAGATAGTCGGTGAGGTTGAGGATCTTCGCCGCCTCCTCGACCTTGCGGCTGATCTCCGCTTGATCGACCTTGGCCATCTTCAGCGGGAAGCCGATGTTCGAGCGCACGCTCATATGCGGATAGAGGGCATAGGACTGGAAAACCATGGCAAGGCCGCGCTGCGACGGCGCCTTGTCGGTGGCGTCGACGCCGTCGATCAGGATGCGGCCACCGGACACGTCCTCGAGGCCGGCGATCAGCCGCAGAAGCGTGGACTTGCCGCAGCCCGAGGGGCCGACGAAGACGGCGAATTCGCCATTGTTGATCTCGAGGTCGATCGAGGGAATGACGGAGACCTCGCCAAAGGTCTTGGAAACATTTTCGAGCTTGATGCTGCCCATGGTCGTTGTTCCTTACTTGACGGCGCCGAAGGTCAGGCCGCGGACCAATTGCTTTTGACTGAACCAGCCGAGGATGACGATCGGTGCGATCGCCAGGGTCGAAGCGGCCGACAGCTTGGCCCAGAAGAGCCCCTGCGGACTGGAGAAGGAGGCGATGAAGGCGGTCAGGGGCGCCGCATTCGTCGTGGTCAGACGGATGGTCCAGAACGACTCGTTCCAGGCGAGGATGACGTTGAGGAGCATGGTCGAGGCGATGCCGGGCACCGCCATCGGGGTGAGCACGTAAAGGATCTCGTTGAGCAGCGAGGCTCCGTCCATGCGCGCCGCTTCGAGGATCTCACCCGGGATTTCGCGGAAATAGGTGTAGAGCATCCACACCACGATCGGCAGGTTGATCAGCATCAGCATAACGGTCAGGCCGATGCGGCTGTCGAGCAGTCCGAAGTCGCGGAACAGGAGGTAGATCGGCACGAGCACGGCGACCGCCGGCATCATCTTGGTGGAGAGCATCCACATCAGGATGTCCTTGGTGCGCTTGGTCGGCGAGAACGCCATGGCCCAGGCCGCCGGAATGGCGATGATCAGGGCGAGCAGGGTCGAGCCGACCGAAATCACCACAGAGTTCATGAAGGGCTTGAAATAATCCCTCTGGGTCTGGACCGTGACGTAGTTCTCGAGCGTGAAGGAGGGGATCAGGTCAAAGCCCTGGATCGCCTCGGTCTCGGTCTTGATGCTGGTGATGATCGTGTAGAGGATCGGGAAGAAGATCACCAGGGCGACCGTCCAGGCAAGGACGGTCAGGGCAATCCTGCGGCGGGTGGTGACTGCGCGTGCCATGATCTTGTCTCCTCAGCGGTCCAGGTTCTTGCCGACCGCGCGCATCAGGAAGAAGGCGACGATATTGGCAAGGACGACCGCGATGATGCCGCCTGCCGATGCGCCGCCGACGTCGTAGCCGAGCAGGGCGGTGCGATAGATCAGGAAGGCAAGGTTGGTGGAGGCGTAGCCGGGGCCGCCATTGGTGGTGACGAGGATTTCCGCATAGACGCCGAGCAGGAAGATGGTCTGGATCAGTATCACGACGGTGATCGCCCGGGCGAGATGCGGCAGGACGAGATAGATGAACTGGTTGATGAAGTTCGCCCCGTCCATCTCGGCGGCTTCCTTCTGCTCGCCGTCGAGCGACTGCAGCGCGGTCAGCAGGATGAGCGTGGCGAACGGCAGCCATTGCCAGGCGACGATGATGATGATCGACAGCAGCGGATACTGGGCGAACCAGTCGACCGGCTGCAGGCCGAGTGCCCGATTGATGTCGGCAAGCACGCCGTAGCCCGGATGCATGATCATGTTCTTCCAAACCAGTGCTGCGACCGGCGGCATGACGAAGAAGGGCGAGATGATCATGATGCGGACCAGGCCCTGGCCGAAGATCGGCTGGTCGAGCAGAAGCGCAATCGCGATACCGCCGACAATGGTGATCGCCAGCACGCCACCGACGATGGTCAGCGTGTTGAAGATCGACTGGAAGAAGGCCGGGTCCGTATAGAAGAAGCGGTAGTTGAACAGGCCGCCGAAGCTGACATTGGCCGGGTTCAGCAGATTGTAGTTCTGGAAGGAGAACCACAGGGTCATTGCCAGCGGCACGATCATCCAGATCAGCAGCAGACCGACGGAAGGTGCCATCATGATGCGGGCAAGCGTCTGGGTGTTTTGCGTAGCCATGGTCCAATCCCATCCTTGAAGCCGCGCGCTTTGCGAAGCGTGCGGAACGGCTCGTCATAGTAGCCGACCGGCCGTCCGATTGCCGGTTTCGGCAGGCGGCCGTGCGGCAAGAACCGCCGGCCTTGCCGCGGAATGCCGACTTCGAGCGAAATGCCGTCTTGGGCGTCGCCCGGACCTCGGTCCGGGCGACGCATGCGCGGGAGGGAGCTTACTTGATGTAGCCGGCGCGGGTCATTTCGCGTTCGGCGGCCTGCTGGGCCTGGGCAAGGGCGTCGTCGACCGTCATCTGGCCGGCAAGCGCTGCCGAGAAGAGCTGACCGACGGTGGTGCCGAGGCCCTGGAACTCAGGGATCGCGACGAACTGCACGCCGACATAGGGAACCGGCTTGACCGACGGGTTCTTCGGGTCCGCCGCATTGATCGAGTCCAGCGTCATCTTCGCGAACGGCGCTGCCTTCTGGTATTCCGGGTTCTCGTAGAGCGAGGTGCGCGTGCCCGGGGGAACGTTGGCCCAGCCTTCCTTGGAAGCGACGAGGTTCGCATATTCCTTGCCGGTTGCCCAGGCGATGAACTTCTCGGCCGCGTCAGCCTTCTGCGAGCCTGCCGGGACGGCGAGGTTCCAGGCCCAGAGCCAGTTGCCGCGCTTGCCGAGGCCGGTATCGGGCGCCAGTGCGAAGCCGACCTTGTCGGCGACCGTCGAGTCCTTCGGGTTGGTGACGAAGGAAGCCGCCACGGTGGCGTCGATCCACATGCCGCACTTGCCCTGCTGGAACAGCGCCAGATTCTCGTTGAAGCCGTTCGACGAGGCGCCCTGCGGGCCGGCGTCGTTCATCAGCTTCACATACATGTCCAGCGTGTTCTTCCATTCCGGCTGGTCGAACTGCGGCTCCCAGTTCTCGTCGAACCAGCGGGCGCCGAAGGCGTTCGCGGTTGCGGTCAGGAAAGCCATGTTCTCGCCCCAGCCGGCCTTGCCGCGCAGGCAAATGCCGTTGATGCCGGCCGCGCGGTCGGTCATCTTGCGGGCCGCGTCACCGATGAATTCCCAGGTCGGCGCGTCGGGCATGGTGAGCCCGGCCTTTTCGATCAGGTCCTTGCGGTACATGACCATCGAGCTTTCGCCGTAGAACGGCGCCGCATAGAGCTTGCCGTCGTCGCCGGTCAGGCCCGAACGGATCGCCGGCAGCAGGTCGTCGACGTCGTAGTCGGCGCCGAGATTGTCGAGCGGCAGAAGCCAGCCTTGCTTGGCCCAGATCGGAACTTCATACGTGCCGATGGTCATCACGTCATACTGGCCGCCCTTGGTGGCGATGTCGGTCGTGACGCGTTCGCGCAGGACGTTTTCCTCGAGCGTGACCCACTCGACCTGGATGTCCGGGTTCTTGGCGGTGAACTCCGAGGTCAGACCCTGCATGCGGATCATGTCGCCGTTGTTGACGGTCGCGATGGTCAGGGTTTCGGCCGAGGCCATGCCCGTCAGGGCGAGTGCCGAGCATGCGCCCAGCAGAAGTGTCTTCAAATTCATGTCTTCCTCCCAGAAAGAATGAGCATTTGCTTCGCTCATGGGCAATTACTCATCTGTGCGCGCCGAAAGTCAATGCAGAATCCATGCTGCATTGCCGAAGAACTGGGCCACACCATTGATTTGAAATGTAAAAATCTTGGTGAGAATTTGCTCAGCGAGCGAGCAGATGACGGGCCGCGTCTTCGTCGGTGATGAGGCCATTGATATGGCCGCCCGTCGCCGCGGCCCGGATGGCCTGCAGCTTGCGCCGCCCGCGCGCCACGCCGATCACCACCGCAGTCTCCCGCGAAGGGATGGCGATGCTGGCGACCCGCTCGTTGACGGGATGGTCGAGAAGCCTGCCGTCCTCGCCGAAGATCCAGCCGCAGATCTCGCCGGCAGCCCCGGCAGCCAGGAGTTCGTCCATCTCGTCCTGCCGCAGGAAACCGTCCACCAGCAACGGTGCCCGCGCGCCCATCTCGCCGATCCCGACGAAGGTGATGTTCGATCGCCGTCCAAGCTCGATGGTCGGCGCCACCAGCGGCTGGCGGTGCAGCAGATCGCGTTCTTCGCGGGACGAGACGATGACGGGCAGCGGCATGGGAAAATGCGGCGCCTTCACCGCATCGGCCATGGAATAGATGACGTTGAAATAAGCGGCCGAACCGTCGGGGCTGATATTGCCGGTGAGCGAAACGATCTTGTGCTGCGGGCACTCCATCGGCGGCAACTGGTCGACCATGGCGCGCAGCGTCCGCCCGGTGCCCATGGCGATCACCAGCGGGTCCGGCTGCTTCAGCCAGCGCTCGAGCTCGGCCGCACCCGCCTCGGCCACGCCGACGGTGGCCGAATCCGAGCCCGGATCGGTCGGAACTACCTCGACCCGCTTCAGCCCGTAATTTGCCTTGACCGCCTCGGCGAGCTCCATGCAGACCGCGATCGGATGGTCGAGGCGAACCTTGATCAGCTTTTCGGCGACGGCAAGCGACACGAGACGCTGGGCGCTCTGACGGGAAATACCCATGGCGGCGGCGATCTCGTCCTGGGTCCGTCCGGCGACATAATAGAGCCAGCCGGCACGTGCCGCATCGTCAAGCCTGGTCTGCCCTTCGCCTCGCCGTGTCATGTCGCATCGCCCTTTCGTCAGGCAGTGCTGCCAAGTTTTCCCTTCTGTGTCAAACCGTGACGCCCGGCATGTCGCATGGCGCGCCGCTGGTTGGTGGCGGCGACTTGAGCGAGTCGGAACGGTCAGGCGAAGCGCTAGCCCCAGAAGTGCAGGCGTCTATGCCTGTTATCCGCCTGTAACAAAGCCGGGTTACGACAGGCCATTCCCTGATCGACAGCGCCTCCCGAACGCGGAGACGCTCCGGTCGGAGGTTATACGTATCACCACGAAAATACGGCTGGAGACGTCGATGGCACGAGGGAAATTGTCCGGACCGAAAGGCGCAACCTCCAGGGACGTCGCCCGTGCCGCCAATGTCTCCCAGGCGCTGGTGAGCCGCGCCTTTTCCGGCAATGGCCGGATCGCCGCGGATACCCGCCAGCGCATCCTTGAGGCCGCCGCCGAGATCGGTTGGCAGCCGAACGCGCTGGCCGCCAGCATGGTGACCGGCGACGCGCCGCTGGTGGCCGTCATCACCACGCGGCTGACCTTCGAATGGCGGGCGCAGGTCCTGTCCCACCTGCTGAAATCCTTCCAGGAAAGCGACTTGAAGCCGCTGATCTTCTATGCGGAGAACGATGACGAGGTCGATCGCCTGCTGGCCGACACGATCACCTGGCGCACCCGCGGCGTGATCGTCACGGCCGGCGTGGTCAATCCGCAAAGGGCGGATGCCATCCTGTCGCGCGGGCAGTTCTTCGCCGCCCTGAACCGGCCCGGCAATCACGGCCACGCCTTTTCCGTCGCCACCGACAACCGACTGGGCGGCGCCATGGCGGCGCGCTTGCTGCACGCCGAGGGCCGCAGGCGCTTCGCGGTGATCGCCGGGCCGGACGACAGCTGGGCGAGCGCGCGACGCTGCGAGGGTTTTCTCGCCGCGCTCGACGAGGCCGGCGCCGATGCGGTCGTCTGGAACAATGCCGACATGTCCATCGAGGCCGGCAAGGCATCGGCGCGACGCTTCCTCGATCACTCCGGAAATCTCCGTCCCGACGGCGTGTTCTCGACCAACGACGCCATGGCGCTCGGTTTCCTCGACGGACTTCGCGACCAGGGTGTGACCGTCGGCAAGGACGTGTCGCTGATCGGCTACGACAACATCGCCGCCTCCTCCTGGACCCCTTACCAGCTCACCACCTTCGAACAGCCGCTCGACGAAATGGTGGCGCGGGTGCTCGCCTATATCGCGGCGCACCAGGAAGGGAAGTCGCTCGATTTCGCCGACAGCCTGTCGGGCACGCCATGCCGCCTGGATGCCGACGGCGTCATCTACTGCGCGCCGAAAATTGTTCACCGAACCACCACGAGAAGCCATTCATGAGCCCTAACCTCGACGACCGCCTTTTGCTTGGAGAGAGCCTTGTCCGCTATGCGGGAGAGACCGCACTGGCGGCCTATCGCGACCCGGACCTTTCGATCAGCAACAAGTCGCCGGGCGACCTGGTGACCGACGCCGACTTCGCCATCGAGAAGGCCCTTCGCGCCCGCCTCGCCGACAGCTTCCCGGACGACGGGATCATCGGCGAGGAATTCGGCCGGGAACACGCGAGCGGGGACTATCTCTGGCTGATCGATCCGATCGACGGCACCGTCAATTTCGCACGGCGGCTGGGCTATTTCTGCATTTCGATCGCCCTCCTGAAAAGCGGGCGTACCGTCGCCGCCTGGATCTTCGACCCGATCAACGACGAGCTGTTCTTCGCCGATCCGAACGGCAAAGCCTGGCTCGACGGCAAGCCGATCGCCTGCTCGTCGATCGACGTCATGACGGAAACCGTCGTGGGTCTCGGCTTTTCAGCGCGCCATGAAAAGAGCCTCTATGCGGGGCTAATCGGGCAGTTGGCCCTGTCGGGCGCGGAACACCGGCGGCTCGGTTCGGGCGCCCTGTCGCTCGCCCACGTCGCGGCGGGCCGGATCGAAGCCTATCTCGAGCCGCACATGAACCCCTGGGATGCCGTCGGCGGTCTCTATATCGCGGCCTGCGCCGGCGCTCTGACCAATGACTATCTGGGTGCCGGCGGCCTGCAGGCGGGCGCCACCGTCTTTGCCGCTGCGCCCGGCATAGCCAGACAGCTTCTGGCCGTCGTGCCGGAACCCTTTTCCGGCACTCCGCTCCATCGGGAAATGCGAGGCGGAGTGCCGGAAACGTTGCGAGACGATCGCAAACCTCACCCCAACGTGGAGACGATACAATGAAGACAGTCATCGCTGCATCCATCGCCATCCTTCTGGGAACGGCCGCCTTCGCGGCTGAACCCGTCGGCTCGGATAAATTCAACACCGATCCGGGATTTGATCTCGCCACGCTGACGGCGGACAATTTCTATGATGTCATTGTTCCGCTTGCAAAAAAAGAGGGAACGCTGACCTTCTACGATTTCACCGACTCCTTTGGCCCGCTGTTCAACGAGCACCTGCTTCCGGCTTTCGAGAAGAAGTACGGCCTCAAGGTCGAATATGTGCGCGGTGAAGGCGACGTCGCCATCCAGCAGCTAATCGCTGCCCACAACACCAATTCCAAGGCGCCTGCCGATGCCTATTTCATCTCCTCGGGCAAATATGCCGCAGTCCTCGATGCCGGTGTCGTCGCCAATGTCGCGCTGAGCGAGATCCTGCCGTCCGGCCAGGGCCTCAATGCCGAGATCGCCACCTCCACGGGCGGCTTCGCCCATGGCGGCGTATTCCTGCCCTTCCACCGCAACCAGACCAGCATCATCTACGACACCCGGACAGTCCCTGCCGACAAGGCGCCGGCCGATCTCGACGCCCTGCTCGCCTGGGCCAAGGAAAATCCTCAGAAGTTCATCGTCACCTCGCCGACCGGCGGCGGCTCCGGCAGCGGCTTCCTGCAGACGATCGCCTATGCCAAGGTCAAGGGCGACGACTGCCGCGCCGCCTTCACGAACTTCAAGATCAGCAAGGAAGAGTCCGCGACCTGGGCCGCCGGCGACTGCGCCAAGCCGGTCTGGGACTACTACAAGGAACTGCTGCCCGTGGTCGAAATCACCAACGGCAATTCCGACACGCTGAACCTGCTGGCCACGGGCGCCGGCGCGGTCGGCACCGCCTGGGAAGACATGGCCTACGACTTCCTCGGCCGCGGCCTGCTTCCGCCGACGATCCGCCAGGAGATCCTGGCGGAAGGCCAGGTCGGCGGCGGTGACGGCATGTTCCTGCCCGTCGACGGCAAGGCGCCGGCAGCCGGCCTGCTTCTTCTCGACTTCATGGTCTCGCAGGAAGCCCAGCTCGAAAAGCTGAAGGTCAACGGCTCGCGCTCGGCGCGCACCGATATCGATCCGTCCGCGACCTTCACGCCGGAACAGGTCGCCCGCCTCGTTCCGACCGAACAGTTCGCCAGCCGCGCCCTTCAGAACATGCCGAACAACCTGAAGAACGCCATGACGGACTACTTCGCCGGCAATCTGCTGCGCGGCAACTGATCCGGCCACAGTCTCCGGCGGCACCTGCCATGGGTGCCGCCGCCCTTCCCAAGCCAACGGGTGAACCATGGACGCTTCCATCTCGGTTCGAAATCTCGTCAAGGATTTCGACAGTCTCCGCGTATTGAAAGGGATCGACCTCGAGATCCCGGCCGGCCGGCTGGTGACCCTGCTCGGACCGTCCGGCTGCGGCAAGACCACGCTGCTGCGCGCGATCTCCGGCATCACCGATCCGACCTCCGGCGAGATCTGGCTGAAGGACCGTCGCATCGACGGCCTGCCGCCCGAAAATCGCAATTTCGGCATGGTCTTCCAGACCTATGCGCTCTTCCCGCACATGACGGTCGAGAAGAACGTCGCCTTCGGGCTCGAGATGCGCAATGTCGGCCGCGCCGAGATCACCAGGCGCGTCCACGCCGCACTCGAGCTCGTCGGCCTTGCCGGACATGCCGGACGTCTGCCGAAGCAGCTGTCCGGCGGCCAGCAGCAGCGCGTCGCCGTCGCCCGCGCCATCGTCATCGAGCCGGACGTCCTGCTCTTCGACGAACCGCTCTCCAACCTCGACGCCAAGCTGCGCGACAGCCTGCGCGAGGACCTGCGCCATCTACAGCAGAAGCTCGCCATCACCTCGGTCTACGTCACCCACGACCAGGCGGAAGCCATGGCGCTCGCCGACGAGATCGTCGTCATGAAGGACGGCCAGATCGTCGAGCGCGGCTCGCCGATCGATCTCTATCGCAGGCCCCGCTATCGCTTTACCGCCGAATTCCTCGGCATGACCAACGTGCTGGAGGCGGATATCGCCGGCTCCCAATGCCGCCTGCCTTGGGGCGAAGTACGCGCCCTCGACAATCCCGGCGAAACCGATGTCGAAGGTGTGGCAATCCGTCCGGAAGACCTTGGCGTCCAGCCGGTCGAAGCCGACCATCACGGCGTGGTCGAGCAGTCGATGTTCATGGGAGCCGCGACCCACTACTGGATCGGCATTGGGGGCCGCACCGTGCGCGCCATCACCGCCGGTGGCCACATGGATATTCTGCAGAACGGCCAGAAGGTGAAACTCACCGCCCCCGCCCGGCTGCACCAGCTGAAGACCTATCACGGCGACGAACGGAGGGCGGCATGAACGAACGGCGCCCCGTCGCGACGCTCATGGTCGTTCTCTGCCTGCTTCCAGGGGTCGGCTATCTCGCGGCCTTCTTCGGCCTGCCGCTGGTCCGCGTGCTGATCGGCAGCTTCCGCAACAACGATCCGGCCGGGCCCGCCTTCACGCTCGACAACTGGATTACGCTGGCGACCAGTCCGGTCTATCTGGAGGGCGTCGTCTATTCGATCTGGCTGTCGCTCGCCCCGACCGTGCTCGGGCTGATCGTGGCGCTGCCGCTCTCGGCAATGATGCAGGCGAACGAGAAGAGCCGCAAACTCTTCGGCACGTTCTACCGCATTCCGCTGGTCGTGCCCGGCATCGTCGCCGCCTTCATCGTTCTCGTCATCCTCGACCGGGGCGGCATGGCCAGCCGGCTGCTGACGCCGCTCGGCCTTTCCCTGCCGCGTCTCGTGCGCGACGAATGGTCGATCGGCGCGATCCTGGCGCTTTCGTGGAAGAGCATTCCGTTCATGACGCTGATCATCTCGGGCGCGATGGCAGCGATCAGCGTGGACGTGCTGGCGGCGGCCCGCACCCTCGGCGCCAGCCGCTGGACGATCCTGCGGCGTATTCAGCTGCCGCTGGCCCAGCCGGGCATCACGGCTGCGATCCTGCTGACCTTCATCACCTCGCTCGGGTCCTTCGTCGTGCCGCGGCTGCTCGGTCCCGCCTATCCGATGCCGCTCAGCATGCACATGTACAAGGAGGGCTTCGAGAACGGCAACTGGCCGATGGTCTACGCCATGGGAACGCTGCTCAGCGCCGTCGCGATCGTCATCCTGCTCATCTACTACGGCATCCTCGGTTCGCTCGGCCGCTCCGACGCCGCGCTTCAGGTCAAGGGGTAGGATCATGGCCGCACTGACCCACAGCCAGCGCACCCAGGTCTTCGTCGGCCTCGGCCTCTACGGCTACCTCATCGTCACGCTGCTGTTTCCCATTGCCGTGATCGGCCTCTGGGCCTTCTACGATCCGAAGGTCGGCTGGTTCCCGCCCGACATCCTGCCGCGCTCGCTGTCCGTATCGGCTTGGGGCGAAGTGCTGACCGACCGCAACATTCTCCCCGCGGCAATGCTCAGCCTTGTCGTCTCCTGCGTGGTGACGGCACTGACCGCCCTCCTCGCCTTCCCGACCGCCTGGGCGCTCGCCCGCTTTCCCTTCCGCCTGAAGCGAGCGGTGGAAATGTTCGTGCTGGCGCCGATGATCGTTCCGGGCATCGTCATCGCGATCAGCCTCGGCGAACTGTTCTACCGGTTCGGCCTGGCGGGCACGGTGCTCGGCGTCGTGCTGGTGCAGACCGTCGGCACCCTGCCGCTGATGATCCGCATCCTGACGGCAACCCTCGAAGGCATCCCCGCCGAACTCATCCATGCCGCCCGCACGCTCGGCGCGACGCCGCGACAGGCCGCACTGCGCATCGCCTTGCCGCTGGCCTGGCCGGGTTTCCTGGTCGGCGGCATCCTCAACTTCATCGCCTCCTTCGAGGAGTTCGAGAAGAGCTTCCTGATCGGCGCGCCGAAGGTTCAGACGCTGGCGGTGCGGCTGTGGACCTATCTCGGTGGCGACGTGCTGGTGCTGCCGACGGCGGCGGTCGTCACCTTCATCCTGCTCGTTCCCATGCTGATCCTTTTCCTCATCACCGAAGGGCTGACCCGTGACGACGTCATGGCGGCCGGCCTCGGCAAACTCTGACCCAACAGGAGATCCGAATGCAAAAGAGCTTCCTCGCCCGCGAAAACGGTGCGGTCCATATCTGCGGCCATCGCGGCCACTCGATCGGCGCGCCGGAGAATACGCTCGCCGCCTTCCGCGCCAACCACGCGCTCGGCGGCACGAGCATCGAGATCGACACGGTGCTGACCGCCGACCAACAGATCGTCGTCATCCACGATCTCACGCTGGAACGCACCACCAACGGTGAGGGCGCGCTCAAGGACAAGACCGCAGCCGAAATCGCCCTGCTCGACGCCGGCTCCTGGTTCTCGTCCGCCTTCACCGGCGAACGGGTGCCGACGCTGGCCGAAACCCTGGCACTCGCCCACGAACTCGACCAGGTCCTCGAAATCGAGATCAAGGAAAAGCTGCACACGGAGGCCTACACGCAGGCGCTGAAGACGGCCCTGGCCGATCCGCGCGACCTTGGCCGTGTGATGATGATCTCCTTCGATCATGCCCATCTGAAAGCCGTCAAGGCCGCAATTCCCGGGCTTCGCACCGGCGGCATCGTGCATGAACGCTATGCCGATCCGGTGGCAGTCGCCCGCGCCGCCAATCTCGACGAGCTTTGCATCGACCTTTCCGTCTTTGATCCGGCCGACGCCGAGGCCTTGCATGCCGCCGGCATTTCGATCCGTTGCCATGCCTACAAGCCGGAGAAGATCGCGGAGATGGAGCGCGAGGGCCTGGAACCAGTGAAAAAGCTCACAGAATATCTGCGTGCCGGCCTGCTGGACACGATCTCCGGCGATGACGTCGAGTGGCTGAGCGAATTCGTGCGTAGCGTTTCTCGCTGAAACGGACAACGCGGCCCCGCGTTTCCTGATGCCCTGAAACAGCAAAGAGGAGGCCCGTCGCCGGGCCTCCTTTTTCGTCATTCTTCGCTGCCTATTCCGCCGCGATGCGACGCGTTTCGGCGACTTCCGTGCCCGGCACGTCCTGATTGTGGTGCACCAGCGGGCGGTTACCCGTGACGCGACGCAAGAGCACGTAGAAGACCGGGGTCATGAAGATGCCGAAGAAGGTGACGCCGATCATGCCGGAGAACACCGCCAGTCCCATCGCCGCACGCATTTCCGCGCCCGCTCCGGTCGACAGCACCAGGGGCACGACACCCATGATGAAGGCCATGGACGTCATGAGGATCGGCCGCAGGCGGAGCCGGCTTGCCTCGATCGCCGCCTGGACCGGCGTTCGGCCTTCGAACTCCAGTTCCCGGGCAAATTCGACGATCAGGATCGCATTCTTCGCCGATAGACCCACGAGCACCATGAGGCCGATCTGGGTGAAGATGTTGTTGTCCCCACCCGTGTACCAGACCCCCGCCAAGGCGGCGAGCACGCCCATAGGCACGATCATGACGATGGCGATCGGCAAGGTCAGGCTCTCGTATTGGGCCGCCAGAACGAGATAGACGAGCAGCAGGGCCAGAGGAAAGACGACGATGCTCGAATTGCCGGCCAGGATCTGCTGATAGGTCAGGTCCGTCCATTCGAAGGTGATGCCGTTCGGCAGCGTCTCGTCGGCAATGCGCTCGACGGCCGCCTGTGCCTGCCCCGACGAGAAGCCCGGTGCCGGGCCGCCATTGATGTCGGCAGACAGGAAGCCGTTGTAACGCGTGGTGCGCTCCGGTCCCGTGGTGCTGTCGACCTTCAAGAGGGCCGAAAGCGGGATCATCTGCCCGCTGCGCGAACGGACCTTCAGCTGGCCGATATCCTCGGGCCTCGCCCGGAAGGCGGCATCGGCCTGGACGCGGACGCTGTAGGTGCGGCCGAAGGCGTTGAAGTCGTTGACGTAGAGCGAGCCGAGATAGATCTGCAGCGTCTCGAACACGTCCGTCACCGATACGCCGAGCTGTTCCGCCTTCGAGCGGTCGAGGTCGGCATAGAGCTGCGGCACGTTGATCTGGAAGCTGGAGAACAGGCCCGCGAGCTCCGGTGTCTGGTACGCCTTGCCGAGGAACGCCTTGGTCGCCTCGTCCAGCGCCTGGTAGCCGAGACCGGCACGGTCCTCGATCTGCAGCTTGAAGCCGCCCGTGGAGCCGAGGCCGTTGACCGGCGGCGGTGGGAACATGGCGATGAAGGCGTCCTGGATGCCGGCGAACTTTTGGTTCAGCTGCATGGCGATGGCACCGCCGGACAGCTCGGGCGTCGTGCGCTCGGCGAAATCGTCGAGAACCGCAAAGACGATGCCCGAATTGGAGCCGATGGTGAAACCGTTGATCGACAGGCCGGGGAAGGCAATGGCATGGGCCACGCCCGGCTGTTCCAGCGCGATGTCGCTCATCCGCTTGATCACTTCTTCCGTCCGATCGAGCGTCGCACCATCAGGCAATTGCGCGAAACCGATAAGATATTGCTTGTCCTGCGCCGGGACGAAGCCGCCCGGTACCGCATTGAAGACGGTATAGGTGGCGCCGATCAGCGCGAGATAGACGACCATGACCAGCGACTTGCGCGACAGGAGACCGCCGACGCTGCGGCCATAGCCGTTCGACGCGGCGCCGAAGGCCCGGTTGAAGCCGCGGAAGAACCAGCCGAAGACCCGATCCATGGCGCGCGTCAGCCAGTCCTTGGGCGCGTGATGATCCTTCAAGAGAAGGGCAGCCAGGGCCGGAGACAGGGTCAGCGAGTTGATGGCGGAGATGACCGTCGAGATGGCGATGGTCAGCGCGAACTGGCGGTAGAACTGGCCGGAAAGGCCGCTGATGAAGGCCAGCGGCACGAATACCGCGACCAGCACCAGCGCGATGGCGATGATCGGCCCGGAGACTTCCCGCATCGCGCGATAGGTCGCCTCGCGCGGCGACAGCCCGTTCTCGATATTGCGCTCGACGTTTTCGACCACGACGATCGCGTCGTCCACGACGATGCCGATGGCGAGCACCAGCCCGAACAGCGTCAGCGCGTTGATCGAAAAGCCGAAGGCATACATCACGGCAAAGGTGCCGATGATCGAGACCGGCACGGCGATCAGCGGGATGATCGAGGCGCGCCAGGTCTGCAGGAAGAGGATGACAACGAGAACGACGAGGGCGACCGCCTCCAGAAGAGTGTCGACGACCTTCTCGATCGACGCACGCACGAACTCGGTCGTGTCGTAGACGATCTCGTACTTCACGCCGTCGGGCATGGCGAGCTGGAGCTGGTCCATGGTGGCGCGCACGTTGTCGGCAATCTCGATGGCGTTGGAACCGGGCGCCTGCAGCACCGCGATCGCCACCGCCGGCTGGCCGTCGAGCAGCGAACGCAGCGTATAGTCGGCCGCACCCATCTCGATGCGGGCGACGTCCTTGAGGCGCGTGATCTCGCCCTCATTGCCCGTCTTGACGATGATCTCGCCAAATTCCTCCGGCGTGCTGAGACGTCCCTGGGCGTTGACGTTGAGCTGCAGCTCGACGCCGCTCGGGCTCGGCGACGCGCCGATGATGCCGGCCGCGGCCTGCACGTTCTGCTGGCGGATGGCATTGGTGATGTCGCTGGCGGCCAGCGCGTGTTCGGCCGCCTTCTGCGGATCGATCCAGATGCGCATGGCGTAGTCGCCGGCACCGAAGACCTGAACCTGTCCGGCGCCCTCGATGCGGGCGAGACGGTCCTTGATGTTCAGCGTCGCGTAGTTGCGCAGATAGGTCACGTCGTAGCGGTCGGTGGTCGAAACCAGGTTCACCACCATGATGAAGTCGGGCGAGCTCTTGACCGTGGTAACGCCGATGGCGCGGACTTCCGCCGGCAGGCGCGGCTCGGCCTGCGAGACGCGGTTCTGGACGAGCTGCTGGGCCTTGTCCGGATCCGTGCCGAGCTTGAAGGTCACGGTCAGCGTCAGCACGCCGTCGGACGTCGCCTGACTGTTCATGTAGAGCATGTCGTCAACGCCGTTGATCTGCTCCTCGAGCGGCGTTGCCACCGTCTCGGAAATGACCACGGGGTTGGCGCCGGGATAGACGGCACGCACGACGATGGAGGGCGGAACGACCTCCGGATATTCCGAGATCGGCAGCGAACGCATGCCGATCAGGCCTGCGACGACGATCAGGATCGACAGGACGGCGGCAAACACCGGCCGGTCGACGAAGAAGCGGGAAATACTCATTTCGAAGCCCTCTCCAGGGTGAAATCTTGACAATGCGACCCGGGCCGGTGGGCAAAGGCCTACCAGCGGATCAGATGCAATGCGGAAAAGGCGGGGCTTAAGCGCCCCGCCGTCAGGTCAGTTCACGACCGCAGCGGCCTCTTTGGTCTGCGGATCGACCAGGGCGCCCGGACGCACGCGCTGCAGTCCGTTGACGATCACCTTGTCGCCATCGGCAAGCCCGCTGACGACGATCCGTTCGCCATTCGCGCTGCTGCCGAGCTCGACCGGCCGATAGGTCACCTTGTTTTCGCCATCGACGACGAAGACGAACTTCTTGTCCTGGTCGGTCCCGATCGCCCGTTCGCTGACGAGGATCTTCCGGCCCGGCTGCGGGTCGCCCATGCGGATGCGCACGAACTGGCCGGGGATCAACAGGCCTTGCGGGTTGTCGATCACGGCGCGCACCTCGATGGTGCCGCTCGATGCGTCTACCTCGTTGCCGATCAGTTGCAGCTTGCCCTTGATCGGCGTGCCCTCGTCGGCGAGCGTGCCGATCTCGACCGGGATCTGGTCGATCGGCGGCATCGCGCCGTCGGTTGCCGGCAGGCGCGAAAGTGCCCGCGCGACGATCTCCTCGCTGGCATTGAAGCTCGCATAGATCGGGTCGGCCGATACCAGCGTCGTGAGCGCCGACGAGGTGGAGCCGGCGGCAACCAGGTTGCCCGCGGTGATCGCCACCTTGCCGGCGCGGCCGGAAACCGGGGCACGCACCTTGGTATAGTCGAGCTCGAGCACGGCGGAACGAAGAACGGCCTGGGCCGTCTTCAGTGCCGCTTCGGCTTCGGCGACCGCGTTCTGGCGCTGGTCCAGATCGCTCTGCGAAATCGTGCGATTGCTCGCAAGACGACGGCCGCGCTCGAGTTCGGTATTCGCCAGCGCCACCTTGGCTTCCGCGGAGGCGACCTGCCCGGCTGCCTGGGCAACGGTCGCCTCATAGGGCGCGGGATCGATGGTGAAGAGGAGGTCTCCGGCCTTCACCAACGCGCCCTCGCGGAAATTGACGGACTGGATCGCGCCGCCGACCCGGGGGCGGATCTCGACGCGGTCGACGGCTTCCAGCCGGCCGGAGAATTCCTGCCAGGTGGTCACGTCGCGGCTCTTCACCACGGCGACGGTAACCGGGGTCGCCGGCGGGGCGGCGGCTGCGGCGCCCGCCGCTTCCGTCTCGGCGGCTGCCTTGTTGAAAGGCAGGTCGAGGAACAATGCGGCTGCCGAAATGGACGCAGCCAGTCCCAGGCCGGTGCCCGCGAGGGCCCAGCGCTTTGATTTCCTTGTCATGGTCTAGCTCCTTGCGGCCTTGGGGCGCCGCGTGTGATCAAAATGCTCTAAGTGGTCGTAAGGGTCTTCAAATCAGATCTCTGAATGCCGATGTCGCGTACGAAACTCGCGAACTGGCTGCTTGCGCTTTCCTGCCAACTCGGGGTTTCCTCCGTTTTCCCGCCGTATACCGATGGCCAGCCTGTCCCGGGGGGAAGGACATGCTGTCGTACCTCGACGCCCGCGCTTTTCAGCCGCTCGCCATAGAGCAGCGTCTCGTCGTGAAGCGGGTCGTCCTGCGACGTCAGCAGCAGCGCCGGCGCAATTCCCGAAAGCCGGGAACAGGCGGACGGCGCGGCATAGGGATGGCAGATGCCACCGCTCAGATAGTGGCTCCATCCTTCCGCCCAGAGGTCCCGCATGCCGATCGCATCCGCCTTGCGAAAGGAAGGCGTCCCCATAAAGGGGTCGAGCAGCGGCGAAACCAGCACCTGGCCGTCCAGTTCGTCGGCGAAATGATCGCGCGCCTTGAGGCTGACCGCAGCGGCGATGTTGCCGCCCGCCTCCGACCCACCGACCAGCAGCACGGACTTGCGATCGCCAAAGCCGGCCCGCTTCTTCGCCATATAGGTGAAGACCGAAAACCCGACCTCGAGCGGCTTGGGGAAAACCGACCCGAGGGCATTGTAGTCCGGCACCACGACGATCGCACCCGTAGCCGCCAGGCACTCGGCCATAGGGCAATCGACGAGCCCGGCATGGCGAAACGCCCCGCCATGAAAATAGATCAGGACCGGCGGCCCCTTGCCACAGTCCGCGCCCTGATAGACGCGCGCAGCGATGCGGCCGACGGCCACGTTGTCCAACATCACGTCCTGGATCTGGACCGGGGGCATCGCGGCTGTTACTCCGGACAACATGCGGCCAGGAACAAACTCACGAAGAGCATGACCGGCACGGGCAGGTAGCGCGGAATACGCATCTTATGAACCTTTCCTCTTTTGTCGGCGGCTTGGAAGCTTGAGCGGGATCGCGCAAGCGGCGGGCCGGGACCGACAGGATTTCGAGAGCAAGAATGCGATTTCATCGCCCTGTGGCCGACAATGCAGGACTGGCGATCTGTCGAGCACTTTGCTTTTCTTGATATCTAATCTACTTTATTCACGAAGCCGAACAAGCGTGCAAATCTGAGCACACTGTTCGAAATCTCGAATAATATCGCATCGCATACTGACAGGAATTGTCACATGGATCAGCTATCGGCCATGCGCGCTTTCGTCCGAGTGGTGGAGATGGGCAATTTTACCCGCGCCGCCGAGGCGCTCAGCCTGCCCAAGGCGACCGTCACCAACCTCATCCAGGGACTGGAGGCGCATCTTCACACCAAGTTGCTGAACCGCACGACGCGGCGCGTCATGGTCACGACGGACGGGGCTCTCTACTATGAGAGGGCGACGCAGATCATCTCGCAGCTCGACGAGCTCGATACCAGCCTGTCGAACTCCCATCTCTCACCGAGCGGGCGTCTCCGGGTCGAGATGGCGGGCGCCTTTGCCGACTGGATCGTCATTCCGGCCCTGCACGACTTTCATGCGCGGTTCCCGGACATCCGCGTCGACCTGGGCGTCGGCGACCGTCCGGTCGATTATCTTGCGGAAAATGTCGACTGCGCGCTTCGGGGCGGCGTACCGCCCGACCAGTCGCTGATCGCCCGCCGCGTTTCGGAGGTTTCCATGGTGACCTGTGCCGCGCCGCTCTATCTGGAAAAACACGGCACCCCGCAGCATCCCTCCGAACTGGAGGATGCCCATCACTGCGTCAGTTATTTCATGGCCCAGAACAACCGCGCAATGACGTTCGACTTCGAACGGGCGGGCGAGAAGCTGGAAATCAACGCCCGCTACGTCGTCGCGGTGAACGATGCCCGCAGCTACATGACGGCGGCATTGAGCGGGCTCGGCATTTCCCCGCTGCCCTACTTCATGGCTACGGACGCGCTGGCACGGGGCGACCTCGTACGCGTGCTCCCGGAATGGAGCACGGAACCTATTCCGCTCTACGTCGTCTATCCGCCGAACCGCCACCTCAGCAACAAGGTCCGGGTGTTCGTCGACTGGATGGTGAGGCTTGTGGCGGACAGGAAGCTCGACCGCCCGCCGGAGCATCCGAACACTTGAAAGGGCGACCATGACCTGACTCATGGCCGCCCCTCCGTGCAAGACCGCCCTCGGGCAGCCTAGATCATGATCTCGCCGCCGGTCACCGGAATGACGGCGCCGGTCATGTAGCTGCCGAGATCGGACGCCAGCAGAACATAGGCCCCGGCCAGTTCGGCCGGCTGCCCCGCACGGCCAAGAAGGGCCTGCTTGCCGAAGGACTGGGTCTTCTCCGGCGGCATGGTCGAGGGAATGAGCGGCGTCCAGATCGGCCCGGGCGCGACCGCGTTCACGCGGATGCCCTTATCGGCCACCATCTCGGCAAGTCCGGCGGTGAAATTCGACACCGCACCCTTCGTCGAGGCATAGGCGAGCAGATGAGCCGATGGCTGGCGGGACTGGATCGACGTCGTGTTGATGATCGCGCTGCCGGCCTTCATATGCGGGATGGCCGCCTTGGCGAGATAGAAGGGCGCGTGAATATTGGTCCGGAAGGTCAGGTCCCATTCGTCCGCGGTGATTTCGTCGATGGACTTGTAGGTACGCTGGAAGGCCGCATTGTTGACGAGGATGTCGACTCCACCGAATTCGCCGACGGTGCGCTCCACGATCTTGCGGCAATGCGCCTCCTGGGTGATATCGCCGGGCATAAGCAGGTACTTCCGGCCTGCATCCTCGACCCAGCGGGCCGTTTCGCGCGCGTCTTCCTCTTCCTCGTCCAGATAGGAAATGACGATTTCCGCCCCTTCGCGAGCAAAGGCGATGGCCACCGCGCGTCCGATGCCGGAATCGGCGCCGGTGATGATGGCGATCTTGCCCTCCAGCCGGCCGCTGCCCTGGTAGCCGTGCTCGCCGTGATCCGGGAGCGGATCCATGAGCGCGGTCTTGCCGGGGGGCGTCTGCTGCTGGGGCGGCTGGGGAGGGCTTGGCCGGTTCACGTCTTCCATCTCGATCTCCTTGGTTGCCAGTCCCAACCGTTTCCCGACCACAAAGTTCCCCTCGACACAACTCCTGGATGGCTCGGCGAACGCCGTTTCACGACGACCGGCACCTCCGGGTCGGGGTCCCGCGGCCGCGCGCCGATGCGGAATTGTCCGCGGCACGGGGAGCGGGGGGACGGCAACCGGGCCTCCATCCATTTGGGAACCTGACCGCGGCAAGAGAGTTGAGCAGTTCCGGAACGACCCATGCACGCTCGAAACCAGCCACGAGGAATCACATGAACAAGGGAAATTGGGGCCTGACTCTGACCAGGGACGCGCTTGGTATTGCCCGGATCTGGGCTCCCGATCTCGACGAAATTTCACTGCAAATTCAGGATCGCACGCTGCCGATGCGCAAGGACGGGGACGGTTGGTTCGAGGTCCGCGTGGACGGGCTGACCCACGGCGACACCTATGGCTTCATCCTCCCTGACGGTCGCCATCTGCCCGATCCGACGTCCCGCTGGCAGGAGCACAGCGCCGAGAGCGCATCACGGGTTGCAGACAGCCGCACCTATTCCTGGCAGAACCCGGGCTGGACCGGACGCCCCTGGCACGAAGCCGTCATCTACGAGCTGCATGTCGGCACCTTTACCGAGGCGGGAACCTTCCGCGCGGCGGCCGAACGCCTGGAGACACTCGCCGATCTCGGCTTCACCGCGATCGAACTCATGCCGATCGCTGCCTTTCAGGGCAATCGTGGATGGGGCTATGACGGCGTGCTCGCCTATGCCCCGCATCCGGCCTATGGCACGCCCGACGATCTCAGGCACTTGATCGACATCGCGCATAGTGCCGGAATGATGGTGATCCTCGACGTCGTCTACAATCATCTGGGTGTCTTCGGAAACGTGCTGGAAGCCTATGCGCCGAAATTCTTCAGCCAGGGGGCATCCCCCTGGGGGCCCGCTCCCGACTTCTCGCGGCCGCAGACGCGCAGCTATTTCATCGAGAACGCCCTCTACTGGCTGACCGATTTTCGCTTTGACGGACTGCGCTTCGATGCGTCCGACCTGCTCGTCGCCGAAGGCCATGCCTGGCTGGTCGACGACATCGCCGATCGGGTGAGAAACGAGATCCAAGATCGCATCGTCCACCTGGTTGTCGAAGATGCGCGCAACGTCCCCGGACCCTTGGAAGCTTTGGACGGGAAGCCGGCCTCGTGCCGGGCGGCGTGGAACGACGATTTCCATCATGCCGTGCATGTCCTGACCACGGGCGAGGCCGTCGGCCACTACAGCGATTTTGCCGACGATCCCTGCGGCGGGCTCAGGACGGCGCTGGCCGAAGGCTTCATCTATCAGGGTCAACCGCGCGCCTCCAAGGACGGCGAGCCGAGTGGCGAACCGAGCGGTCACCTTCCGCCCACCTGCTTCGTCAACTTCATCCAGAACCACGACCAGATCGGCAACCGCCTGAAGGGCGACCGATTGTCGGCGCTGATCGACGAGAGGACCTTCAAGGCCCTCAACGCGATGCTCTACCTGTCGCCGCACATTCCGCTCACCTTCATGGGAGAGGAATTCGCCACCCGGCAGAGCTTCTTCTTCTTCAGTGACTACCCGCCCGAAACCCATGAGGAGGCGCTGAAGGCGCGCATGAAGGAAGCCGACAATTTCGGCGGCACGCTCTACGACGAGGACGTCTCGGTTCCCGATCCCAATGCACCCGAGACATTTCACGCCTCCAAGATCGACTGGCGGATTCTGGAAGAGGAGCGGTCGCTCTCCTGGCAGAGCTTTATGAAGGAACTTCTGGCTCTGCGTCGCGCGCGTATCTGGCCTATGCTCGCGGATCTGCCTTCGGCGCGCGGCTTCATCCTGCCCGCGCCCGACAATGTCATTGCCGTGAACTGGGAGCTCGGCGGTCACGTGCTGGAGCTGCGCTGCAATCTCGGCAGCAAGCCCGCCGAAGCGCCGCCGACCTCCGGCGAGGTGTTCTTCCGGTTGCTGGGGGAAGACGGCGATACCGCCCTTCCACCGGGAGCGACGATATTCGCGTCAACTGCCGGGGCGGCGAAACAGGACCAGTCCTTCTGACCTGCCTTGTTCGTGCGTCCTCTCGTTTTGGTATGCTCTCCCCACCGGGCCGCAAAGGTGCAGAACGACCCGGTCGCGGGACGACGACATTGCACCACAGCCGCCACATCTGTCCGCCAGCCGGACGGATGCGGCGGAGCAGCTCTGACGGCGCTCGTCTGCGGTAAGCTGGGGGACGATCTCACCATGCCGAACCTTAGAACCATGTCCGGATGCCGATGACCAAGTCTCCCCTACCGCCTCTCGCCGATGAGCAATGGCCCGACGACATAGCCGATCTGCGGGCCGGATTTGCCGGCGCGCTCAATGTCTACAGGGTCATGGCCCATCACCCTGCCCTGCTGCGCGCCTGGGCTCCGCTGCGTCAGCATGTGGTAAAGGAGACGACGCTCGGGCCGGAGCGCTCCGAGGTGGTGATCCTGCGCACCGCCCACCGTTTCGGCTCGGCCTATGAATGGGCTCACCACGTCTCGCGAGCCCGCAAGCTCGGCTTTTCCGATGAGCGCATCTCCGCCCTGCGCGGCCTACCGGACGGGGAAGACGGCCTGATCGTCCGCGCGGTGGATGGGCTGTTCGACAACCGAAAGCTTTCCCCGGATCTGGAGGCCGATCTCGCGTCGGCAATCGGACACGAGGGAGTGCTCGACCTGATCGCAACGGTCGGTTTCTATTCCGTTCTCGGCTATATCCTGATGACCTATGACACACCGCTGGATGCGAACATCGCAGCCGAGCTGGAGCGCGATCCTCTTTAGTCGGACAAGGTCTCGGCGATCCGCTGCGCCACCTGATGGAGCGGCGCGCCGAATTCGGCGATCGCCCGCTTCACGTCCATCGCGCTTCGGATCCAGATCATCGACACGCAGGCAAGGATGCGGCCGTCGAACATCACCGGCACCGCAATGGATGCCGTCTGCTTGCGGAATTCCCCTGCCGACCGGATGGCGATGCCGCGGCTGCAGGTTTCCTCGATCATCTGCGAAAGGAACCGCGGCTCGAGAAACGGCAGGTCGTCCGGATCGCCCAGCCGGCGCAGGTGGTCGAGAATGAACTGCCGCTCCTCCTCGCTGCAGAAGGCAAGATAGGCACGCCCGGCCGAGGTGCGCAGCACGGGAAGCTTGTAGCCGGTCATCCCGCGGTCAATGGAGAGCGGCGACCGGCCATGCGTGGTTTCCTGGATGACCATGTTGGCGTTGTTGTAGACCGACAGATCGAGCGGCCAGACGATCTTTGCCCCATATTCGGAAAAGACCGGACCGGAAGCCTGGCACAGCTCGGAGGTCAGCGCATAGCCGTCGCCCAGCGAGGCCGCGAGCCGGGTGACGCGAACCCGGTTCGAGGTCGGCGACATCACGACATAGCCCGCCTCCTCCAGCGTTTCCAGCAGCCGATAGACGGTCGGCCGCGGGATTTCGAGCGCGCGCGCGATCTCGCCGGGGCGGGTTTCGCCACTGACATTGATGTGCCGCAAAATGGCGAGGCCGCGCGTCAGCGCACGCACGGCCTCGCTTCTACTGCCTTTTGTCGCCTGCTCTTCCATGCCGACATTGTCGCAGGTCGAAGCGGGCTGTAAAGGGCTCACGCTTCGGCTTTCACCGCATTGGAGAGGGTACCGATGCCGGAAATCTCGACTTCGCAGATATCGCCGTCGCGCATCCACAGGGGCGGATTGCGCCTTGCGCCGACGCCGCCCGGCGTGCCCGAGACGATCACGTCGCCGGGCAGGAGCGGCAGGACGGTCGAGCAATAGGCGATGAGCCGCGGGATCGAGGTGATGAGCAGCGACACGTCGGTGTCCTGCACGACCTGGCCGTTGAGCCGGGTCTGCAGATGCAGGGCCGTCGGATCGGGGATTTCGTCCGCCGTCACCATCCACGGACCGAAGGCGCCGGTGTTGGCGAAGGTCTTGCCAGGCATGAACTGGTGGGTGTGCTTCTGCCAGTCGCGCACCGAGGCGTCATTGTAGCAGGCATAGCCGGCGACGTGGCTGAGCGCCTCGGCTTCCGGAATGCGGCGTCCTTCCTTGCCGATGATGACGGCGACTTCGCCCTCGTAGTCGAACTCGATGGATTCCAGCGGCTTCACCAGCGCCTGGCCATGGCCGATCTGGCTGCCGGCATAGCGTGCGAAGAGCACCGGGTTGACGGTTTCCTCGCGGCCGGTCTCCTGCACATGGGCGTGGTAGTTCAGCCCGACGCAGATGATCTTGTCCGGGTTGGGAATGACGGGCGTGTGTTCGACAGCGTCGAAGGCGTAGTCAGCCGGCTCCCCGGCCAAGGCCGCGGCACGGGCAAGATCGCCGGAGCCGAGGAAATCACGCAGCGTCGCCTCGGGCAGGCGCTTGCCGAGATCGACGATCCCGGCATCGGTCACGAGGCCGTAGCTCGCACGGCCGTCCTTGGTGAAGGAACAAAGTTTCATGGGTCAGATCATCTCCGGTTCTTGGGATTCGACAGGGTTCAAAGGGATGTGTGCCACGAGCGCCGCGAGCGCCTCGGGCGTGTCGGCGCATCCGAGCGTATGGCGATCGGGGCGTAGCACGACCGCGCGGGTGTCGAGCCGGGCGAGATGCTCTGCCGCGTCGGGTGAAGTGACGGTCGTGACCAGGCCGACGCCGGACGGCAGCGACAGGCCCTCCGCCAGCGCCTGCTCCGCGACCACGACGAATCGGTGCTTCAGGAGATCGTCCATCAGCCGGCCATCGGCCAGCCGCGGCTGGCCGAACAGGCGCCCGGCCTTCTCGCCGACGCCGAGGCCGGGGCCGATCGGCGGCGCGATGGATTCCATCCGCGCAGATCCGCTCGCGGTCGGCAGGGCCGCCCGCAGCGCCGCTTCCGTGCCGCAGGTGTTGATCAGCCCGCCGAGCCGCACCGCAGTGGTGATATATTCCCGCGCATTCGGCTTGCGCTCGCTCTCATAGGTGTCGAGCAGGCGTTCTGCGTCTGCCCCGCGCACCTTGTCCTGACAGACGAGTGCGAGCTTCCAATAGAGATTGGCGACGTCGCGGGTTCCCGCGCACATGCCCTGCCCCATGAAGGGCGGGGTCTGGTGACAGGCGTCGCCCGCCAGCAGCAGCCGGCCCTTGCGCCAGTGATCGGCGACCAGCGAATGGAAGACGTAGACGGCGGTGCGTTCGAGAACGGCCTCCTCCGGCTTCAGCCAGGGTGACAGGAGCTCCCATACCCGTTCGGGCTTGGCGATTGCGGCAGAATCCTCGTCCGGCCGCACGGTGATTTCCCAGCGCCGGCGAAGGCCGGGACCGCGCACATAGGTCGCAGGGCGCTCGGGCACGCAATACTGGATCGAATGGTCGCCGAGTTCGGGCTTGTCCTTGTTCAACACCACGTCGATCACCAGCCAGCGCTCGTGAAAGCCGTAGTCCTCCATGCCGGTCTCGATATAGCGGCGGACGATCGAGCGGGCGCCGTCGCAGCCGACGACATATTTCGCCGCGATGCGCTCGACCTTGCCCCGGCTCATGTCCTCGAAACGCAGCTCGACGCGGTCGCCCTGGTCTTCGACGAAGAACACATCGGCACGGGTGCGCACAGTGACGGTCTTCATCTCCGCCAGGCGCTCGCGCAGTAGTTTCTCGAGATCCGGCTGATGAAAGCGATAGTTCGCCCGCCAGCCCTGCGGCCCGATGCCCGGCGGCCGCGGCCAGTCGAGCAGCAGATTGCCGTCCCGGTCGACGAAGCGCATCCCGGGATGGCGCGCCGTGAGCGGCTCCATGGCATCGGCAATGCCGACCCACTGGAAGACCCGCATCACCTCGGCATCGAAATGCACGGCGCGTGGCAGGTGGTAGGCCGCCGTCTCGCGTTCCAGCACGATGACGTCGAGCCCGCACTGGCCGAGAAGATGCGCAAGCGTCGCGCCGGCCGGGCCATAGCCGACGATGGCCACATCGTATTGTTTCATAGTCACTTTCCTCGCCTTGCAAGTTCACCGTAGAGCCAGGGGCAGTCGGCCACCGGCGGCGAGCGGCGTCCGCGCGCGGCCGCGTCGAGCCGCATGTCGCGCAGGCGCTTGCGTCCTTCGTCCTCGGCCAGATAGAGCCGTTCGTGCCCCCAGAAGCTCGGCCCGTCATGGGTCTCGTGCGGCTTCCAGGTCGCCGGATCGATGAGCCGCCCGCCCCAGCCGTTCTCGACGAAGAAGCCGGAAGGCGAGTTGGCGTAGAAGGACGTCATGTAGTCATTGGTGTGCCGGCCGAGCGTATAGGCGACCCGCCCCTCGTCGAGCTGGGCGAGGTCATATCCCTGGCCGATATCATCGAGGTTCTGGAACTCGACCATGAAGTGATGGAAACCCTGCCGGCCGGAACCGACCATGGCGAAGGAATGATGCCGCTCGTTGAGGTGGAAGAAATAGAGGCCGTAAGGTGCCAGCCCGTAATCCGACACATGGAAGTCGAGGAGATCGCGGTAGAAGGGCAGCATCACCTCGATGTCCTCCACATGCAGCACCGCATGGCCCATGCCGAGCGGTCCTGTCATGAAGCCGTCGATCGGACGGCCGGGATCGAAGGGATCGGAAGCGATCATCGGCGCGTGGAACAGCTCGACCCGGTTTCCGGCCGGATCCTCGAACCAGATGAGGTCGCCGACGAAACGACGATCGCTGAGCTCGCCGCTGCCGAGGTGGACCGGCACGCCGGCCTTGTCCAGGCGGACCGCATAATGCTGCAGGTCGCTCTTGTGTTCGACCTCGAAGCCGAGAAAAGCCAGCGTCTCGCCGGGCTCGTCGGAGACGAGAAGCCTCTGCACGCGGTCATCCATACGGAAGGCCAATGCCTTGCCGCCACGATCGATCTGCTGCATTCCCAGCAGCTTGCCTGCGAAGTCGGACCAGTCGTCGAGCCGGTCGGAGCGCACGCCAAGATAGCCCAGAGCATTGATTGCCATGGTCGTCTCCATCCATAGGTTTCGGAAGGGGTGATCCTAGCCATCGCGAGGCGATGGCCGGAGCCTTGATCCGCGCCCGTCCGCTGGGCGGACGCGGATGCGTCTCGGGTGCTACTCGGCGGAAATCTTGCGCGCCGTTTCCAGGACTTTCCGGGCATTGTCCGGATCAGCCTGCGTTTCCACCCACTTGTCGGCGGCGCCGGACAGGGCCGCGTCCCACTTCGCCTGCTCGGCCTCGGTCAGTTCGATGAAGTTCACCTTGCCGGCGGAGCGGTAGTCGGCCTCGATGCTGGCATCGGCCGCGTCCACGACGCCCGCTATCCACTCGGCCGTTTTTGCCCCGGACATGCTGTCGAGCACGGCGCGGTCGGCCTCAGGCAGAGACGCATAGGTTTCCTTGTTCATCAGGATGGCCATGGGTTGGGCGGTGAAGCGCGTGGTGATGATCGATGTCGCCACCTCGTCCAGGCGGAAGGTGCGATAGGCGTCCATCACCCAGACCGCACCGGCCACCACGCCCCGCTCCAGGTTTTCATAGACCTGCGGCGCGGGAAGGGAGACGCCTGCCGCCCCGACCATGCCGAGAAGGACAGAGCCGAACTGCGAAGGTGCGCGCAGCTTCTTGCCCTTGATGTCGTCCGGCGTGCGGGCGCCTTCACCGCTCATCAGAAAGCGGTACCCCGGCGTGGTGAACAGGGCGATGATCTTGTAGTCGCCATACTCCTTGTCGAGTGCCCCTTGCTCGGCAAGGGCGTTCAGGATCTTCGTGCCCTGCTTGGAGCTCTGGGCGATTGCCGGAACTTCGACGACACCGGACATCGGGAACAATCCGGGCGTATAGGTCGGAACCACCAGGGAAATGTCGGCAACGCCGGCCTTGACCAGTTGCGCCTGCGCCGGCGGCGCTCCGAGGATGGCGCCGGGATAGAGCTTGAACTTGTTGTCGTCGGAGAGCTTGGGGTTGATCTGGTCGATCCACGCCTGAAGGATCTTCGCGGAATAAAAGCCCTGCTGCGGCTCATGCGAGGAGACGCGCATTTCGCGGGCCTGAGCGGGTGCCGCCAGCGCCAATGCGATGGCCGCGGTCTTGAGAACTGTCTTGAGCATGGTTTTCCTCCCGTAATGCCCGTTGGATCAGAGTGCGTTGTGCGGCAGCCAGGTGACGATGGCTGGGACGGCAATGATGATGAAGACGCGGACGAGGTCGGCCACGACGAAGGGCGTGACCCCGCGCCACAGCTGCATCATCTCGATGTCCGGATTGGTGCTCTTGAGGACGAACAGGTTCATCCCGACCGGCGGCGTGATCAGGCCCATCTCGACCACCATGACCGCGAATATGCCGAACCATACCAGGTCGATGCCGGCCGCCTGGGCAATCGGCACGAACAGCGGCACCGTCAGCAGAAGCATGGCGAGACTGTCCATCAGCGTGCCGAGCACCAGATAGATCACCAGCATCAGCAGGATGACGAGCAGCGGATGGCCCATGATGCCGGAAAACAGTCCGGTCAGCGCAAAGGGCAGGCCCGAGAGCGCCAGGAAGAAGTTGAACAGGTTGGCCGCAATCAGCACCAGATAGAGGGCGCCGCAGGTCAGGGCCGTGTCCATGGCGGCGCTGGCGAAGCCCTTGAGCGAAAGGCAGCGCGCGAACACGCCATAGGCCAGCACGACCGCCGCCCCGATCGCCGCGGTCTCATTGGCGGTGAACGCGCCGGAATAGAGACCGCCCATGATGAGGCCGAAAATGCCGACCGGGGGAACCAGTTCGCGGATCGCCTCCAGGCGCTCGGCCCGGCCGGCGCGGTCGCGGCTCGGGGCCTCCGACCAGCCAAGCCGGATCGGCAGCCAGATCGCCAGGCAATAGAGCGAGATGGCGATCACGATCGGCCCCGCCGTCGCCAGAAGCAGCGAGCGGATCGACTGTTCGGCGATGAAGGCATAGATGACGAGGACCGTCGAGGGCGGAATGAGAATGCCGAGCGTGCCGCCCGCGGCCACCGAACCGGCCGAAAGCGCCGTCGAGTAGCCGGCTGCGCGCATTTCCGGCAGGGCGATGCGCCCCATCGTGGCCGTGGTCGCAAGCGAGGAACCCGAGATCATGCCGAAGCCCGCCGAGGCCCCGATCGTCGCAAGGGCCAGGCCGCCGCGGCGGTGTCCGATCAGCACCGACATCGATCGGTAGAGGCGGCCGGAGAGCCCGCTATTGGCCGCCAGATTGCCCATCAGCACGAAGAGCGGCAGCATGGTGAGCGTGTAGTTGGTCAGGCTGTCCCAGATGGTGGTCGCCCCCATGGCGACCGTGCCGTCGACGCCGATGATCAGCGCACATCCGGCAAGCCCCACCAGTCCAAGGCTGACCGCAACGGGAATTTCGAGAAAGATCATGGCTATTGCAGCGGCAAAGCCGATGCCGCCGAGGACGATGCCGCTCATCTCATGCCCTCGCTTTGCGCAGTTCGAGCCACAGGCCGACGAAGGCCGAGGCAAGGGCCAAGACGAGCGTCGCCGTCACGACGAGCAGGAGGGCTGGCACCGGAAGGCCAAGATCCGGCGAGGTCTCGGGCGAACCGAGCTTCGACAACGTATTCTCCGCCACGATCCACAGCAAAGCTGCAGCAAACAGGATGGACACGGCCGCGCCTAGCAGACCGAAGGGGCGCGCAAAACGTCCAGGCGCAAGCTCGGAGACAAGCTTCGCCGTCACATGCGTGCGGGTGGTATAGCAGACCGGCATGGACAGGAGCGCTCCAAGGCCGATGGTGAAGGAGGTGATTTCGATGGCACCGGGCACATTGCGACCGGCCACGGCCCTCAGTACGACGTCAACGACGGTCACCCCGGCACCGAGCAGAAAGCAGCCGGCGGCACCGCCGAGCAGCAGGGCCGACAACAGGAAACTTGCCTTCCTTGCCATCAGCGCAGCCCCTGCCGGTCGTCCGCAGACATCCACTCAATGATCCGACCGTGTGTTGAATGCATCCGCGTCGCTCCTCCCAGATAGCGCATTTCGTTCCGGCATCCGCTTTAGTACGTGGCAGCGCAAAAGGGTGAGACAATCGCCAAATGTGTCCGCCTGGCGGACAGAACCATTGAGCGAGGTCAATGCAAAATCCTCATACTGTGTGGCCGGCCCTCGATTGGAGCGGAAAACTCAGTAGCGCACCGCGGCCCGATCCGCCTTTCCATCACCGCTGCGAATAGCGCCATCAGTTTGTTTCATGACCGGCCGCCGTATTCCCGCTTGACTCGACCGGCATCCGTTTTCAAGATGCGTTGTCAGACATCTTACATATCCGGGAACAAAAAAGGCTGACATGCCGAAGGAGGACTGCTTGAACAGATTGCTCATGAAACTCGCCATTGGCGCCACCGCGCTGGCAATGGCCGGCATGGCCCATGCCGGCGCGACGCTCGACCGCGTCATGGAAAAGAAGGCCATGGTCGTGGCCACCAACAGCGGCTGGCCGCCGCAGAGCTTCCTCGACGACAACAACGAGATGGTCGGCTTCGACATCGACGTGTCGCGGGAAATCGCCAAGCGTCTCGGCGTCGAAGTCACCTTCGAAACGCCGGACTGGCAGACCCTGACCGGCGGCCGCTGGCAGGGCCGTTACGATCTGGGCGTCGGCTCCGTCACCCCGACCAAGGCGCGCGCCCAGGTCATCGATTTCGTCGGGATCTACTACTACAGCCCCTATGTCTATGTCGTGCACAAGGACAGCGAAGCCAAGTCGGTCGCCGATCTGAAGGGCAAGATCATCGGGGTCGAAACCGCCACCACCTCGGAGGACTTCGTTCGCCGCCAGCTGGAAATCGATGCGCCGGGCCTGCCGCCGATCGAATACAAGCTGGAACCGGGCGAAATCCGCACCTTCGCCGACAGCATGCTGCCCTTTGACGACCTGCGCCTTGGACCGGGCGTCCGTCTCGACGCGGTCATCGCGCCGGAACAGACCGCTCAGAACGCCATCAAGAACGGTTATCCGCTGCGCGTCATCGAAGGCGAGTACGCCTTCCGCGAACCGCTGGTGGTGATCGCCGAGAAGGTCGATCCAGAATGGACCGCCAAGGTCGGCGGCCTGATCGAGGAGATGAAGAAGGACGGCACGCTCGCGACCCTGACCACCAAGTGGTACGGCAAGGATTACAGCGCCGACTGATCGACAAGCCCGTGGCGGTGTTCAACACTCGCCGCGGGCTTTCCCAACCACGGATGCTTCCTCAATGTCTTATCCCGATACCTATTACGCCCGCACCATGGCGGACGCTGCCACCCGCGCGACCCTCTCCGGCCCGGTCGAATGCGACACCGTCATCGTCGGCGCCGGCCTTGCTGGTCTGACAACCGCGCTCGAGCTGGCAAGGGCCGGCCAGCGTGTCGTCGTCCTCGAGGCTGAGAGCGTCGGCTTCGGCGCATCCGGCCGCAATGGCGGCTTCGTCGGCCCGGGCTATTCGACCGGGACGGATGCCATCGCCCGCATCGCCGGTGCCGACAAGGCGCATAAGCTCCATCTGCTGTCGATCGAGGGCATGGAATATGTCCGCAGCAGCATCCGCGACCTCTCCATTTCCGACGCGACGCCGACAAGCGGCGTGCTCAGCGTCCTGCGCTATGACGGCGGCGCCGATCTCAAGGCCCATGCCGAGGAGACCCGGCGCAAGTACGACTACGAGCTCGAATACCTGGAGACCCATGAGGTCCGGCAGCGGCTGAACTCGAAGCGTTATTTCCAGGGCCTGCGCGACGGACGCTCCTTCCACATTCACCCCCTGAACTATCTGCGCGGCCTTGCCGCCGCGATCGAGACGCTGGGCGGGCGCATCTACGAGAATTCCCCTGCGGTCGATGCTAGACTAAACGGCGCGGCAAAACAGATCGTCACGGCGGACGGACGCGTCGATGCGCGCCAGGTCGTCTTTTCCACCGGTGGCTATACCGGAGCCCTGAACCCACGCCTGAAGCGCGCCTTCCTGCCGATCGCCACCTATGTGATGGTCAGCGAGGAGGCCCCGGATCTGATCGCATCGGCGATCGCGACGACCGACGCCATCGGCGACAACCGCCGGGCCGGTGACTACTACCGGGTCGTCGACGGCGGACGCCGACTGCTCTGGGGCGGGCGGATCACCACGCGGGCGGGGTCCACCGAGGCTCTCGTGCGCGAACTGCGCAGCGAAATGGTCAACACCTATCCGCAACTGGCCGGCCTCAAGACCGAACTCGCCTGGTCGGGGCTGATGTCCTATGCCCGCCACCTCATGCCCCAGATCGGCGAAATGGCGCCGGGTGTCTGGCATTGCACGGCCTTCGGCGGCCACGGCCTCAACACCACCGCGATCGGCGGCAAGGTCGTGGCCGAGGGCATCCTCGGTACCAGCGACCGCTACAAGCTGTTCGAGCCCTTCGGGCTGGTGTGGGCGGGCGGACTGGCCGGGCTTGCCGTCGCCCAGTTGACCTATTGGAAACTGCAGATGCAGGATTGGTGGCGCGAGCGCGCGGCCTGAGAACGGGATGCCACGATGATTGGTCGACTGATACTAACCTATCCCGAAACGTCGCGCCGGCTCGGCGGGCTGCTGGCGCTGCTCGTCTTCGTCGCGGCGATCTACAGCCTCGGCATATCCTCCGCCTGGATCGGATATGTCGTCCCGCCGGCTGCCGGCTGGCTCGAGGGCAATCCCCAGCGCGGACGGCTCGTCTCGGCGCTCGTCATCGCGCTGATCGCCGTGGTCAACTGGAAGGCTCTGCGGCAGCTCTCCCGCCGCCAGCAGATCGTCGGCGTCTGGCTTGAGCTCTTCGGCCTGCTGATGGTGTTCTTCTACTCCTTCGACCTGTCCTTCGCCTTCATCGCCAAGAAGATCGGCTTCCTGATCAGCCAGGGCGTGGTCACCACCCTCTACATCTCGGCCATCTCGATCGTCATCGCGACGCTCATCGCCCTTGCCGGCGCGATCGCCAAGCTGTCGAAGAACGGCGTGATCTACGGACTGGCGACGTTCTACACCTCGCTTTTCCGCGGCCTGCCGCTGCTCATGCAGATCTACATCATCTATCTCGGACTGCCGCAGGTGGGCTATGTCATCGGGGCGGTGCCGGCCGGCATCCTAGCGCTTTCACTGTGCTACGGCGCCTATATGACCGAGATCTTTCGCGCCGGCATCGAGAGCATCCATCGCGGCCAGAGCGAAGGCGCAACCGCACTGGGGCTCAATTCCAGCCAGACCATGGGGCTCGTCATCCTGCCCCAGGCCATGCGCGTCATCATCCCGCCAACAGGCAACCAGTTCATCGCCATGCTGAAGGACTCCTCGCTGATCTCCGTCGTCGGCGTGTGGGAACTCATGTATCTGGCGCGCACCCAGGGCCAGACGGAGTTCCGCCATATCGAGATGCTGATCACCGCATCGATGATCTACTGGCTGCTGTCGATCGGCCTGGAATTCATCCAGTCGCGGGTCGAGGAACGGTTCGGGCGGTTCAATGTCCGATAGGACGGTCGTCGAGGCCGGCCCGGGCGCTAGACCCCGGGCCAATGGCCGGGGAATCCTCATCGCGGTCATGGCCTTTGCCGTGTTTTCCGGGACGGATGCCCTCGTGAAGGTGCTGGCGATCGGCGTGTCGGCGCCGCAGGTGACCTTCATGGTCACCTTGATCGCGCTCGTCGCCCTTATCGCCTACGCCGCCGCCACCGGCCAGCTGCGCCTCCTGCTGCCGCGTCATCCAAGGCTCGCCTTCCTGCGGGCGCTGTTCCTCGCCGCCGATACGATCCTGATCCACTACGCCTTTTCGGTGCTGCCCCTGGCGGACGCCTATCTGCTGGCCTTCCTCACCCCGCTCCTCGTCGCCCTGATGGGCTTCGTGCTGCTCGGCGAGAGGCTCTCCGCTCTTGCCTGGATCGGTGTCGTGGTGGGGTTCGCCGGCGTGGCCGTCGCCCTGAAGCCGGGCCTCGTCGTCCTCAATCTCGGCCATCTCGCCGCGCTCGCCTCCGCCGTCTTCTTCGCACTCTCCCTCATTCTACTGAGGCGAACCAAGGCGCAGGAAAGTGACATGGCGCTTGTCGCAAGCCTTCTGCTCGTGCTGACGCCCGTAGCTCTGGCCGTCGCCATGACGACCGGCAAGGTCGTGCCGATCGATCTCGCACAGATGGGCCTCGTCATCCTCGCAGGCCTCCTGCTGCTGGGTGGTCACGCCCTGCTGGTGCGCGCCTTTCGCGTCGGCGAGGCATCCGTCGTTTCCGCTTCTCAATACAGCCAGATCATCTGGGGCTGCATCTACGGCTTCGTCCTGTTTGCCGCCCCCATCGAACTTCACACGCTCCTCGGCGCGGCAATGATCGCCGTGTCAGGGTGGCTCGTGCTCCAGTGACAACAAGGAACAAGACCATGACCAGCGCGCCCGCAACCGAACCCGCGATTATTCTGGAAGGCGTCCACAAGTGGTACGGCCATTTCCATGCCCTGGACGATGTCTGCCTGTCCGTCGCCCCGCGCGAACGCGTCGTCATCTGCGGGCCGTCGGGTTCCGGCAAGTCCACCCTCATCCGCTGCGTCAATCGCCTGGAAGCCCATCAGCAGGGCCGCATCATCGTGGGCGGGGTCGAGCTCGACGAGGATGAAAAGAAGGCCTGCGAGATTCGCCGCGACGTCGGCATGGTCTTCCAGCATTTCAATCTCTTTCCGCACCTGACGATCGCGGAAAACTGCATGCTGGCACCGATGTGGGTGAAGAAGATGCCGAAGGCCCAGGCGCGCGAACTGGCCATGCACTTTCTCGGGCGCGTGCGCATTCCCGAACAGGCCGACAAATATCCCGGCCAGCTCTCCGGCGGCCAGCAGCAGCGCGTGGCGATCGCCAGGGCCCTGTGCATGAACCCGCGTGTCATGCTGTTCGACGAGCCGACCTCGGCCCTCGATCCCGAAATGGTCAAGGAAGTGCTGGACACCATGGTTTCGCTGGCCGAGGAGGGCATGACCATGGTCTGCGTCACCCACGAGATGGGTTTCGCCAAACGTGTCGCGGACCGGATCATCTTCATGGACCACGGCCGGATTGCCGAGGAGGGTACGCCGAAGGCGTTCTTCGAGAACCCGCAGACGGAACGCGCGCAGCAGTTTCTCAGCCAGTTGCTGCACTAGGGTACCGGGAAGGCGGGCGTTCGAAAGGACGCCCCTCTCCAATTACAGCGGCGCGGGATCCTGCGGAAAACCGCCGATATGGCCGCAGGTGACCGCCGCGCAGTCCCGTCCCCTTTCGAGACAGGCCGTGAGATCGCGCCCGCGCAACCGGGCATCGAGAAAGCCGGCGATGAAACTGTCGCCGGCACCGGTGGTGTCCACCACCTCGACCGGAGCGATCCCCGCATGCGCCCAGATCCGCCCGTCGGTGGCAAGCGAGCCTTCGCCGCCGCGCGTCACCACTGCCATCCCGGCACCCTGGGCCAGAAGGTCGAGCGCCAGCGCCTCGGCCTGCGCCCTATCCTCTCCGGCTGAACCGAAGGCGACGCCCAGACCGGCCACGCCGAGATGGGCCTTGTCGTTGTTGACCGAGATGTCCTGTGACAGGCCGACACCTTGAGCAGCGAGCGCCTGGCGGACATGACCGCCGTCAACGATCCATCCAAGATGCACGTGATCCATCGTCGCCAGCACGGACATTTCCTCCCCGCTGGGACGGTAGTCCTGGCAGACGCCGAAGTCCTCGAAGGCAAAGATCCGGTCGCCCGAGGCCGTCAGTTCGATATTGGTATAGGCGGTCGTGCCCGCCGCCATGCGCAGATGGTCGATCCGCACGCCGTTGCGGACCAGGAGATCGCGAACGCGTGCGCCATCCGCGTCCAGTCCCACCGCGCCGAAATAATAGGTCTCGTGCCCCATCAGCGCCAGTTGCACCGCCACGTTGATGGCATTGCCGCCCACCAGAGACTGCCCCACAGGCGGCAGGAAACGGTCGACGCAATTGTCACCCACGACGGCAAATCGCAAACGGGACATGGAACCTCTATGGTCTCTTCACGGGGAGAAGCCGCAGGCGCCCGGGGACGCCTGCGCCTTTGATCGTCACCGCCGACCAAGGCACCCGGGACGGCCAGGCGATGATGTGGCGGTCGATCTTGGTGCCAAAGCGGCCTAGTAGGCAACCCGCTTGTAGTAGCGGCGCGTGGTCAGCGGATGGTTACGCATGACCTCGAGATGCGCGCTGATCCGCTCCAGCACCGTGGCCAGCAGGATCGGCGAAACGAGGCGGCGGACTTCCTGCGAGACACCCGGCAGCTCGAACTCCGCCGTATCGAGAACGGCGAGCTTGTCGGAATAGCTCGGCACGAAATTCTCTACCCGCTCGGCGAGCGGACGGCACTCGTCCTCCCCTTTGAACAGGATGACGCTGACGCCCGGCTCGACCAGCTCGAGCGTCCCGTGGAAGAAGTCCGAGGCGTGCACCGGGCGGGTCCTGATCCACTGCATCTCCTCGAGAATGCACATGCCGTAATAGAAGGCTTCCGGCCAGGCATTCCCGGCCCCGGTGATGATATGGAAATTCGACCCGGCGAGGAATTTGGCAAAGGCTTCCGCCTTCGGCTCATAGGCGCGCTTGACCTCCAGCAGCAGCTTGGGAAGGCTCTGCAGCTCCGAGACGATCTGGTCGTAGTTCGAAAGCTCACCGCGATGCTTCATGATCGAAAGCGCGATCAGCAGCGACTGCAGATAGAAGGATTCGCAGGACGTATCGTCCTCGGCAAAGTTGACGAAGGCATGGTCGCCGCCCTTGCCGAGCGGCGTCTCGGCATGGCCGACGAGCGTGAGGACGGTCGCGCCGATTTCCTTGACCTTGGCCAGCAGCGCAACGCTTTCCTTGGTGGTGCCGGACAGCGACGGCATGATGACGATCGACTTGGCGGTCATGTTGGCCGAGCCGGTGATCGCCAGTTCCGCCGTCATGTCGAGGAATGCCGGGAAGCGCGAACGGCGCTGCAACAGCTGGCAGGCGGGCTGCATCAGGATCGCGGCGCCGCCGGTTCCGAGAAAGAAGACATTCTCGGCTCCCGCCTTCAGGCAATCGGAGATCACCTGGTCGAATCGCTGGGCAAGCTCTGCTGCTCCGGACTGGATACGAAGAAAGCGGGGTTCGTCGAAATTCAGCATGTTCTGGCTCTCACTCATAGACCGCGGTATCGACCGCCTTGCACATCGGGTTGCGTTGTAAGACAACTGACATCTCGGAAGAATTCTGTCAAGCGCACCCCGCCGAACCTCTCCGGGTGTGAAGTGACGAACCCCACGCCTCTCGCCATATGGTCAGGCTTGACCGGTCAGAATTTGTCAGACAATGAAGAAACGAGACACATGAACAACGAGGCACCGAGGTGGACGAACCCATCCGCGATCCGCGCACCCTGGCCATCAGGCTGCGAGACCGGATCGCCGAACTCATTCGCGACGAAGGACTGAAACCCGGCGACAAGCTTCCGACGGAAGCCCAGCTCACCGACCGTTTCAAGATCTCGCGGCCCGCCTTGCGCGAGGCGCTGAAACTGCTGGAGCAGGATGACATCATCTATGTGACGCATGGCAGGGGCCGCTTTGTCTCCGCCATGTCTGCCGTGCAGGTCGAGCGGCCGATCACCGTCTTCGAGAGCGTCACCGACATGACGCGACACTACGGCTATTCGACCAGCAACAAGGTCCTGTCCATTTCGGAGGAGGCGCCCGACAAGATCGTCCGGGAAAGGCTTCGACTCGGCCCGAAGGACCGCGTCATCCGGCTGGAGCGGCTGCGGCTGCAGAACGACGTGCCAATCCTCTACTGCGTCGACTTCATCCCCCGCGGCCTGATCCCCGCCAAGCTCTACGACGTCGACTGGTCTGGCTCCCTGCTCGACCTGATGGAACAGCATCGCCAGCGTCCGCGCATGTCCGCGGCAACCGTCTCCGCCGTAATGCTGCCGGATGACGTGATCGAACGAAACGACCTGCGCGACTTCGGCCCCGCGCTGAAGATCGTCGAGACCTGCTTCAATGCGGCGGGCGAACCCGTCAATCACGCCATCGACTACCACCGCGGCAGTCATTTCTCTTTCAGCCTCGTCCGCAAATAGAGCGCGCGCCGCCCAAGGTCGACCGGATAAAGACAGCACCCTTTGCATCGTTCAGCTGCCGCATATCGGCGCGGCGCGGACGAGTGCGTCTGCCGGTTGTGTTGCCGGGCACTTTGCATGGAAAAAGCTCCGCTCTTTGCCCAAGCGCAAAGTCGCCGCTTTAGAAAAACATAAAGTATCGCCCGTTGACAGCGAAGCACCTGCCGAGGGCCGGTCGCCGCCGCTGTCATTGCGATGGAATGTCGACCATTCCCGGACAATCGCTCCATGACGGGGCGATCAATATAGGCATGAAGCCTCGTCAGTGAGGTGTTTCAGTGAGTATTACCGACATTTCCATCCGCAACCGTCTCTGGCTGGCCGTGGCTCTGCCGCTGTTGGCGATGAGTTATCTGGCCGTCGTCCAGCTTTCCGGCATGTGGAGCACACAGTCCCGCATGCATGAAGTCGTCATCCTGAGCGAGAACATGGCCAGGATCGGCGAGATCGTCCACCGAATGCAGGTAGAGCGAGGCGTGACCTCGGGCTTCATCGCTACGGGCGGCCGCAAAGGCGCGGCGGAACTCACCGCAGCCCGCGCCGATCTGGATGAAGTCACTGATCGTTTCTCGGACATCCGGGACGGCACGGCGCTCCTTCACCACGAAGACCTGGATCGCCGGGTCTCCGACCTCGAAGACACGCTGAAATCCCTACCGAGCGTCCGAAACTCGGTCGATAGGCTCGTGCTCGATCCGACGCAATCACTAGCGGCCTATAGCGGCCTGATCGGAAGCCTGACGGAATTCGCCTCGGAGCTTGCCCAGCAGGGCATCGGCTCGACGATCGCCGCAGAGCTCATCGCCTATGACCATCTGATGCAGGCCAAGGAAGTCGCTGGCCAGGAACGGGCCAGCGGCAACGCCATCCTGACGGCCGGCGTGGGCGAACCGGTGCAGATCGCCACCTTCTCCCGGTTTGCCGGCGCCCAGAATGCGCTTCTGAAGAACTTTCTGTCGATGCAGAGCGACGAGGTTCGCCCGGCTTACGCCTCAGCGCTCGATGGCCCGGAAATGGCGGAAATCGAAAGCGCCCGCGACCGGATCGTCACCGGCGACAATCTCCAGGGTCTCGACGCGGCGACCTGGTTCGCCGCCACCACCCAGCGCATCAATGCGATGAAGAAGCTCGAGGATGACAGCCTCGCAGGCTTGAATGCCCTCGCCTCGACAGCGGCCGCGGACTCGCTCCGCGCCTCGCGGATGGTCATCGGGCTGTGCATCGCCGGCGGCCTCGTCATGATCGCGCTGTCCGGCTTCATGGCCAGGACGATCGTCCGGCCCATCAAGATCCTGGTCGAGGCCATGGGGGCGCTCGCCGGTGGAAAACTGGAAGCGAGCGAAATCGGCGCTGGCCGCGGCGATGAAGTCGGCGAGATGGCCCGGGCAGTCGAAGTGTTCCGGCTGGCCGCGCTGCGCAATGTCGAACTGGAAGCCGAAGCGGAACATGCCCGCCAGCGAGCCGAGCAGTCGCGCATCGAGATGCAGCGCCAGGCCGAGGCAGAAGCCGAGGAACGCCTCGATCGGGCCACCAGCACGCTGGCAAACGGTCTGCGCAAGCTGGCCGACGGCGATCTCCTGTGCGAGATCCACGAGCCCTTTGGGCCGCAATTCGAGGCCCTGCGGCACGATTTCAACAGTTCCGTCGCCCAGCTTCGTCAGACCCTGATCAAGGTCGGGCAGTCCGTCCTGACGGTCAATGGCGGCGCCTCCGAGGTCTCGACGGCATCGGACGACCTGTCCATGCGCACCGAGCAACAGGCGGCTTCGCTCGAAGAGACGGCAGCGGCGCTGGAACAGATCACCGCCAATGTGGTCTCGACCTCGCAACGTTCGCATGAGGCGCGGGGCGTGGCGCAGAATGCCCATCGGCGGGCCGGCGACTCCGGCCAGGTGGTGCGCAAGGCCGTCACCGCGATGGAGCGCATCGAACATGCCTCCGGCGAGATCGGCCAGATCGTCTCCGTCATCGACGAGATCGCCTTCCAGACCAATCTCCTCGCGCTCAATGCCGGCGTCGAAGCCGCGCGCGCCGGAGACGCCGGCAAGGGATTTGCCGTGGTCGCCCAGGAAGTGCGCCAGCTCGCCCAGCGATCGGCCGAGGCCGCCCGCGAGATCAAGCTCCTCATCAGCAATTCGGACGAGGCCGTCTCGCAAGGCGTCCGCCTGGTCGCCGACACCGGCCAGGGGCTGACGGAGATCGCCGCGCTGGTCCAGGAGATCAACGTCCACATGGACGCCATCGCCGTCGCGGCTCAGGAGCAGTCAGCCGGGCTCTCGCAGGTCAACACGGCCGTCAATCAACTGGACCACGCCACGCAGCAAAACGCGGCGATGGTGGAAGAGATGAACGCGGCCGGAGCGACGCTTGCCCAGCAGAGCCGAGGGCTCGAGCAACTGTTGGCGGGCTTCGTGTTCACCGCCACCGACCAGCGGCAGTCGGGTGGCCATTCCCACCTTCGTGCAAAGGCAGCTTGATCCTCCAGTCACACACCGCCGCGCGGGACGAACCAATCCCGCGCGGCGGCACTTGTGCACCCGGACATTCCCATGTAACCCTTTAACAGGTTACGAAATCGCCAGAGACAGGCGCTGGAGGGAAATGGATGGTTCGGCATACAGTGGCGGCTCTCATACCGCTCTTCACCCTCCTCCATGCCGCCCCGGCTTGGTGCGATCAGGCCGATACGCTTTACAGTGCAAAGGCCATCGTCACCGGCCAGGGCGAGAAGAACCGAGAGCCCGGCTTTCGCGACTGCCTGACCCAGGTTCTCGTGCGCGTGTCCGGCGATCAGCGCCTGACGGCGCGCCCCGAAATGGCCGATCTGCTGCCGCGGGCCGGAAGCTTCGTGCAGTCCTTTTCCTATCGCGACCGCTTGGCCGGCAAGCCGATCCACGACGAACAGGGCACCTATGACCGCCCGCACGATCTCACCTGCCGTTATGAGCCGAGCGTGATCGACGGATTGCTTGCCGACTTCGGAAGCGACCCCTGGCGCGACGCACGGCCGGCGCTCGCCGTTTTTCTCGACGTGACACGTTACCAACAGGCATTCCGCGTTTCCCGCGAGAACCCGCGAGACGCAGCGATGCGCGATTCCTTCGCGCTCGCCGCATCGGCCCTTGCGATGACCGTAGTGTTTCCGTCCGCCCAGGATGGGGACGAAGCGTCGTCCGGACAGAACGCCGTCGATCTGGCGGAGGCCGCGAGCACGGCAGGCGCAGACATGCCCCTGATCGGCAAACTCGACTGGAGCGACGCGGACCACGGCTGGGTCGCAAGCTGGCACCTGAGCGAGGGCGGCCGCGAACACAGCTGGACCGTGCGCGGCGTCAACTTCGACGAAGCCTTCAGGGTGGCCGTGCGCGGGGCGGCGCAGATCCTCTCCGGCAACGGAACGCCTTGACCTCGCGGGAAGGCCGAACAGCTGCCTTGTAGCAGGCTACGGCACAGATTCTTCAGCGAGGCCGCGCGGTTGACGGGCCGGCCGGCGACGAACCAGCCATGAAGTCGCCCAGGCGGTCCAGGCAGCCTTGCCAACCCAGCGCATGTTCGTCGCGGACAGCAACATCGGCAAAGCGCTCGTGATGGATCCTGACCTCGGTGCCCTCAGGATGATCGTGGAACGAGACATGCAACAGGGACGGCTCGTCCGAATGCGTGCTGAGCTTCCAGGTGTAGCTGAGCGCCGCCGGGATCTCGACATGTGTGAAGATCCCGCTGATCCAGATGATTTCGCCGTCGAGGCCGAGATTTGCCAGACGGTAGGAACCGCCGACGCGCAGATCGATTTCGGCGCTCGGGCAGGTATAGGGCGGCGGCCCCCACCACTGCTTCACCAGTTCGGGAGTCGTCCAGGCATCGAAGACCCGTTGCCGGTCGGCTTTCACGACGCGCGAGGTAGACAGTTCGGTCGCCTTCATTGGCCGTTTTCCTTCGCCTCGACGAACTGGGCAAGGCCATCGAGCTGGCTCGTCCAGTATTGCCGGTAGCCTGCAATCCACTGGTCGGCATCGGCGAGCGGGCCCGGCGCCAGGACGCAGCTCTGCGTCGCGCCATCCTGCCGCCGCTCGACCAGTCCCGCCTTCTCCAGGATGAAGAGATGCTTGGAGATCGCGTTGACCGACATGGCATAGGGCCGCGCCAGTTCGTTGACGCGGGCGGGTTTGACTTTCAGGTCGGCAATCAACTGCCTCCGGGTCCGGTTCGACAGCGCATGGAACACCGCGTCGAGGCGTTCATCTTCAGAAATCATGACAAACCGTCAACCAAACGGTTGACGCTCCCTGGCTTTGCGGGTTAAGGACCCATCCATCAACCACTTGGTTGATGGATAGCAGCAATGACGACCGCAGGCAACAACGCCGGCTCGCGGGCCGGCGGCGGTTTCGTGTCATCTCGCCGGTTCGAGCACAGATGGAGGATTGAACATGCTACTGGATGGAAAACGCATCGTGATCATGGGCGGCAGCGGTGCGATCGGCACGGCGATGGCCAAGGTGTTTGCCCGGGAGGGCGCCCGCGTCTATCTCGGCGCGCGCGGTCTGGCCCGGCTCGAGGCCGCGGCCGAAGCCGTTCGCGCCGAGGGCGGAACAGCGGAGATCTTCTCCGTGGACTGCCTCGACGAGGCCGCCACCCGGCAGGCGGTCGACGACCTGGCCAAGCGCATCGGCGAGATCGACGTCGCCATCAACGCCACCAGTTTCCTGCACGACCAGGGCACGTTCATCGACGGTCTCAATCTCGAAACCTTCATGAGCCCGGTCGACAATTTCCTGCGGTCGCTGTTCAACAGCACCAAGGCCGTCGTTCCGCACATGGCAAAGACCCGGCAAGGCGTGATCCTGACCCTGTCGACCCCGGCAGGTCGCTCCGCGACGCCGGGTCATCTGGGATACAGCGTGACCTGTGCCGGCGTCGAAGCCTTTTCGCGCGTGCTCGCGGCCGAACTCGGCGGCCGAAACATCCGGGTCGTCTGCCTCGGCCCGCACGCCATATCCGACGCGCCGCAGGCCGGATCCTATACGGCCGAACTCTTTGCTCCGAAGGCAAGCGCCATGGGCCTTTCCGTCGACCAGTGGCTGGGCGGCGGCGCGCAAAGCACTTTCCTGGGCAGGTTGCCCACTCTCGAGGACGTTGCCGAAACCGCAGCCTTCCTCGCCTCCGACAAGGCGCGGTCGATGACGGCGGCCTATGTGAACCTGACGGCCGGCATGATCCCGGATTGAGATGGAGCCGGTATCGGGCTCAAACGTCTTCGAAGGCCCAACCCAATCTAAGGGAACGGGGACGCACGGAGCGCCCCCGCTTCCGGCTTTGCGTGATCGCGCACCGAACGGGCGTTCACGCCGATGCTTCGTCCAGCCTGTACATCTCGCGGAACTCGGCACTCGACGGGATGGGCTTTATGATGTCGATCAGCACGCCGTTCGGGTCCTGCGTGATGAAGTGCCGCTGGCCGAAGGCTTCGTCCCGCAGCTCGAGCAGGATCGGCAATCCCGCCGCGCGCAGATCCGCGTAGAGCGCGTCGACGTCGTCGACCTCGAAGTTCAGCAGCAGGCCTGTGGCCTGCCCGCGCCCGGCGGCCGGGATCGTCTCGTGGTCGCCCTTGAGGATCGCAAGATTGACGCCCTCGCTCTCCCTCGACTGGAGATGCACGTACCAGTCGCTTTCAAACACGGCATCGAAGGCGAAATGCTGCCGGTAGAAGTTTGCGGTGTTAGCGACGGCGTCCGTCATGAGGACGGGGTAGAACTGGGCGCATTTCATGGATTTTCCCTCCACATCAGGATATTGAATCGATACGGATCCAAATTAACATACAGGCTGTATGTATGCAAGAAAAGCAGAGCCGACGCACGAATGAGCAGAGAACGCAGGAAACCAGACGCGCGCTGATCGCGGCCGCACGCGCACTGTTCCTCGCCAAGGGCTATGCCGACACCGGCACGCCGGAAATCGTCGCGGCAGCCGGCGTGACGCGCGGGGCGCTTTATCACCACTTCGAAGACAAACGGGCGCTCTTCCTCGGCGTCGTGGAGTCCGAGCTTGCCGCCGTTGCGGCCGAGGTCGAACAGGCGGAGACCCCCGGGGCCGACCCGTTTGAAGCGCTCGTCGAGGGCGGTTGGGGCTTTTTCGACGCCATGGCGAAGGAGGGCCGCACGCGTCTGCTGCTGATCGAGGCCCCCGCAGTGCTGGGCGCTGCGGAACTGGCCGAGCTGGACAGGCGCCACGGCGGCCGCACGCTGGTGGAGGGCCTGAACGCGGCGATGAAGGGCGGGATCATCCGTACCTTGCCCGTCGAACCACTGGCCGCGATGCTGTCGGCTGTCTTCGACCGCGGTGCCTTGGCGCTTCAGGCGGGCGCCGATGCCAAGGAAATCCGGCAGGTGATCCGCTCCATCCTCGAAGGCCTGCGCGTCTGAATTTGGACGGGGACGCGACACAATCCTGCATTGGCGCCCAAGTCCGTGGGCAGAAGCTAGCCGGCTTCCCGCCACGCCTCCACCAGCCGCGCGACATCCCGATCGATATGGTTCAGCGCGTCCAGTGCCGCTGCATAGTCCTTGTCCGCAAAGCGCGCCCAGACGGTCTCGACCCGCCCCTCCAAGTCCCTTGGCGCCAAAGGCAGCGTGCCGGCGAGCCGCAACGCCCCCTTCTCGTTCATCACATAAGCCCCGTTGATCGCGCAGATCACCTGCGCGGCACAGGCCAGAGCCCGGAAGATCGACCCGGCGATATAGCTCGTGTCGTTGCGGGCAATCGCCTTGGCGACATTGCCGGCGGCAAAGGCGATCTCCCACTGGAACCTGGCGACGATGGCCTCACCCAGCGCCCGCGGATAGGGCGTCAGGCCTTGCTTCATGCGGGAGACCGTCCCGCTTCTATCTGCAAGGATCCGGCAATGATGCACTTCGGCGAGCCAGATCGAGGAGAGAAAGCCATGCGGGTGGCCGGGCTGGTAATCAACCTCGATAACCCCATTTCGGGCCCGCGCTATGGTGTCGGCCACGTCGTCGGCATTGCGATAGAGGAGGTCCACGGACTGCCCGTCGATCGTCAGCCAGCCGCCGCCGACGATCCACCGCCCCCACTCGCCGATCTCGGTGACGTTTCCTTCCGAAGGAGTATCAACCAAAGGTGCCACCGCCGCCTTCAAGGCGCCGACGTCGAGGGGTGTCCCGGCCCGGAAATACAGGCCGATGTCATAGTCCGAACCGGCGACCGCATCTCCCCGGCTCCGCGAGCCGCCGAGCACCACGGCATCGACGCCGGGAACGGCCGCAAGCGCCGGCACGAGGCGCCGAAGCAGTGGATCGTCCATCGAAAGGTCCTTCCCTCTCCACCCTTCCGTAAGGCAACGATCGCGTCCTTCCGGCGTGCAAGCCTGCGCCCTATTGCTCCAGAAAGTCGGCGCGATGCGGCGTGAAGCAGTCGACCAGCCGACCCTTCTCCAGCGCCCTCACCCCGTGCCGCAGTCCCGAAGGCACGATGAAGCTGTCGCCGGCCGCCAGCGTCTCGGTGCGACCGTCGATCGTCACCTCGAAGGCGCCCTCGGCCACATAGCTCGACTGCACATGCGGATGGGAATGCGTCCAGCCCTCTCCGCCCTTCTCAAAGGCGAACTCCACCATCATGAGTTCGTCCGTGAAACAAACGACGCGGCGGCGATTGCCGTCGGGAGTTGTCGTCCACTCTCCCTCGGAAGCGCGAACGAAAATGTCTCTTTCTGTGGTCATGGTCACCTCGCCAGCCAGCCGCCATCGACCGGGATGACGGCGCCGTGCATGTAGTTGGAAGCGCGCGCGAGGAGGAACACCGCGGCATCGCCGATATCGTCGGCCACACCCCAGCGTCCAGCCGGGATGCGCTCCAGGATCGCCTTGCTGCGGTCCGGATCGTTGCGCAGGGCCTCGGTATTGTTGGTCTCGATGTAGCCCGGGGCAATCGCGTTGACGTTGATACCCTTCGCCGCCCATTCATTCGCCAGAAGCCGGGTCAGCCCAAGAACCCCATGCTTCGATGCCGTATAGGACGGCACGCGGATGCCACCCTGGAACGAGAGCAGCGAGGCGAGGTTGACGATCCGCCCCCCGCGCTTTGCCGCCAGGCAGTTTCGGCCAAAGGCCTGCGACAGGAAGAACAACGACTTGAGGTTCACATCCATCACGTCGTCCCAGTCCTCCTCGGTGAAGTCGACGCTGTCGGCCCGGCGGATGATGCCGGCATTGTTGACCAGCCCGTCCAGCGGCCCGTCGGCCATCAGGTCGTTCAGCATGGCTACCGCGGCCTTCGTATCGCTGATGTCTGCCTTGACCGACAGAAACTCGGCCCCTTGAGCCTTCACCAGTCTTGCCGTCTCGTCCATCGCCGACCGGCCGATCCCGACCACGGCCCCGCCGGCGCGCGCCACCGCAACGGCGATCCCCTGCCCGATGCCGGTATTGGCGCCGGTGATCGCGATCCGCTTGCCCACCAGTTCGAAGGCGGAAAGATCGGTCACCGCAGCTCTCCCATCGCGACGGGATCAACGTCGGTATAGTCGACATTGTCGCCGGCCATGGCCCAGATGAAGGCGTAGTTGGCCGTGCCGCAGCCCGAGTGGATGGACCAGGGGGGCGAGAGCACCGCTTCCTCGTTGGCGATCAGGATATGGCGGGTTTCTGACGGTTCGCCCATGAAGTGGAAGACCCGGGCCGTCTCGGCGAGGTCGAAATAGAGATAGGCTTCCATGCGCCGGTCGTGCACATGCGCCGGCATGGTGTTCCACACCGATCCCTTCGCAAGTTGCGTCATGCCGACGACCAACTGGCAGGTTTCGATCGTCGTGGTGAACTGGAAGATGGAACGCTCGTTGGAGGTTTCGGGACTGCCGAGGTCGAGACGCTTGGCCTTGTCGAGCGTGATCGGCCGCGTCGGGCACTTGCGGTGCGCCGGCGCCGACAAGAGGTAGAATTTCGCCGGCTTCCCCGCGTCGGCAGAGGTGAAGCTCACCTCTTCGCCGAGGCCCACATAGAGCATGTCCCGGGTGTTCAGCCGGTGCGCCTCGCCGCTGACGACGACGGTGCCTTCGCCGCCGATATTGACGGCGACGAGTTCGCGGCGCTCGAGGAAGGACTGCGTGCCGACCGGCTTGATCGCCTCCAGCGTCAACGGCTGCCCGAGAGGAACCGCACCCCCGACGACCATGCGATCGTAATGCGTGTGGGTCAGGCTGATCTTGCCCGGCTCGAACAGGTTGGCGAGGTGGAAATTGTGGCGCAGCTCATCGGTGCCCATCGTGGCAGCGGCGGAGGGATCGATGGCGAAGCGGGAGGTGAATTCGGTCGTCATTTAACCTTGCTTTCGTTTGGACATTTCAAGTCTTCGTCTCGCTCGACGCGCGTTGCTGGTAGCCGGCCTGCTGGCCGGTCAGACGTTGCCGGTAGCGGTCCTGTGCCGCCTTGAGATGCGCGCGCATCGCGTCGCGCGCGGCATCCGCATCGCCGGCCGAGATCGCCTGCAGGATGCGCAGATGCTCGCGTTGCAGACGGCTCAGATAATCCTCCGAAAGCACCTCGATCGAGAACCACGGCGAGTTGCGGTCGCACGGGATGGTTCGGTCGCCGAGCGCGTCGAGAATCTCGACGTAGAACGGATTGTTGGTCGCCGCGGCGATTTCGCGGTGGAAGGCGAAGTCGGCCTTTCCGGTCGGCTCGCCACGGTGCAGTAACCGCTCGAATTCGAAAAAGGCCTCCTGGATGCTCGCCTCCTGCGAGGGGCTGCGGCGTTGCGCGGCAAGCCCGGCGCTTTCGATCTCGATGCCCATGCGCACTTCCAGAACGTTGACGGCCTGGCTGATGCGGTTTCCCATGTCGGCGGTGATGGCGCTGATCTTGCGCGTCGGATGGTCGAGCACGAAGACGCCGGCGCCGTGCCGCGCCTCCACCAGCCCTTCGGCGGCCAGCACCGCCACGGCCTCGCGCACCACCGTGCGGCTGACCCCGAAAATCTCCGTCATGCGCGATTCGGTCGGCAGCTTTTCGCCGACGGCGAATTCGCCCGCGAGGATCTGGCTGCGCAGCGTCTGCACCACGATCTCGAAAAGCTTCGGCTTGCGCTCCACTCTTGCATCCAACAGATTTTCAGTCATGGCCATTTCCTACTTGAAGACCCCCGGCAGCCAGAGCGACAGGGACGGGATATACGTGACCATCAATAGCACGACGATGCCGGCGCCATAGAAGGGCCAGATCGAACGCATGGCTTCCCACACCGAAATCTTTCCCACGGCACAGGCCACGAACTGCACGCCTCCGACCGGTGGCGTGTTGAGCCCGATCCCGTAATTGAGGATCATGATCACGCCGAAATGCACCGGGTCGACCCCATAGGCCATGGCGATGGGCAGGAAGATCGGCGTGGTGATGATGATCGTCGGCCCCATGTCCATGAACGTGCCGAGGACAAGCATCAGCACGTTGAGCAGCAGCAGGATCACGATCGGATTTTCGGAAAGCGTCTGCATCCAGGCGACCAGGGTCGCCGGAACCTTGAGGAAAGCCATGAGCCACGAAAACGCCGCGGCGCAGCCGATGATCAGAAGCACCATCGCCGTCGTGCGCACCGCGCCCATGGTGGCGTGGACGAAATCCTGCCAGCGCAACTGCCTGTAGACGAAGACGGTGATGAGCAGCGCATAGATGACCGCAATGCAGGAGCTTTCGGTCGCGGTGAAGATGCCCGAACGCACGCCGCCGAAGATGATGGCGATGAGCAGCAAGCCGGGGATGGCGGCGGCGAAGAGATGCAGCGCCACAACGAAGCCGGGGAAGGGCTCGGTCGGATAGCCCCGCTTGCGCGCGACGATATAGGCGGTGACCATCAGCACGCCGGCAAACAGCAGGCCGGGGATGATGCCGGCGGTGAACAGGTCGGCGATGGAGATCGTGCCGCCGGCCGAGATCGAATAGATGATCATATTGTGCGACGGCGGCAGCAGCAGCGCGATCAATGCGGCCATCGAGGTGACGTTGACCGCATAGTCGGCACCATAACCGCGCGCCTTCATCTGCGGGATCATCAGGCTACCGACGGCTGCGGCCTCGGCCACGGCCGAGCCGGAGATGCCACCGAACAGGGTGGAGGTGAGGATGTTGACCTGGCCAAGCCCGCCGCGCAGGTGTCCGACGACGGTCGCCGCAAAGGCGACGATGCGTCCGGCGATGCCGCCGCGAACCATCAGGTCGCCGGAATAGATGAAGAAGGGGATTGCGAGCATGGAGAACACGCTCATGCCCGAATTCATGCGCTGGAACACCACCAGCGGCGGCAGGCCCATGTAGAGAACCGTCGCCAGGCTTGATACACCGAGGCAGAACGCAATCGGCGTGCCGATCAGCATCAGGAAGGTAAACGTTCCAAAGAGGATCCAGAGTTCCATCGCTTAGCCCCTCTTGCCTGCATGCTCGGAGACGCCCTGAACGAAGTCGGCCGCGTCTCTCTGAACGTCGGGAATGCTTTCGAGCTCGACGGCCACTTCGGTTGGAGCGATCCCGTCGAGGATGTCGTCGATCGGCGCGCCGAGCGCCCGCATGGCCATGCGCTCGAGGGAAAAGAGCGCGATCAGGACCCCGCCGCCCATCAATGGGATGTAGTCCCAGGCGCCCGAGATACCGAGAGCCGGCAGCGTCGTGCCCCAGGTCAGCGTAACCAGATTGCTGCCGTACCAGACCATGCCGAGACCGAAGGCGAAGATGACGATGTCGGAGATCATCCGCAGCCACTTCTTGGCGGCCGGCGGCAGCGCATAGAGCAGCACGTCGAAGCCCATATGATTGTTTTCCCGCACGCCGACCGCAGCGCCGAGGAAGATGAACCAGCTCATCAGGATGACCGCGCCGGGTTCGGTCCAGCTCGGCGAATCGTTGAGCACATAGCGGCAGAAGACCTGCCAGGCGACGATGGCCGTCATGACCACGAGCCCGGTGCCGGCACAATAGAGGGCGACGGTATTGAGCCTGGACAGGATGGGCAGGCCTAGTCGGAGTTGGTTGGACATGGGGTTTGGCGCCTCCTGACCCTTCGACTGTCGGAAGGGCCGGACCATGGGTCCGCGAACTATCTGTCGAAAGCGACGCTTGCCCCTCCGTGGCCGTGGCCAGACGGAGGGGCTTGGGCGCTACGCTTACTGCACCGCCTGCACGTCGGAGACGAGCTTCTTCAGGACCTCGTCGGTGATGTGCTTGTCGTAGACGGGCTTCATCGCATCGATGAAGCCCTGCTTTTCGACCTCATTGATCTGGGCACCCGCCTTTTCCACCAGCGCACGCGATTCGGCCGTCTTCGCCGCCCACAATTCGCGCTGCTTGGCGACGCTGTCCTTGGCCGCCTGCTTGAAGATCTCCTGATCCTCCGGCGTCAGCTTGTCGAAGGCCGCCTTGTTCATGACGAACACTTCCGGAAGGATCGTATGCTCGTCCATCGAGTAGTACTTGGCGACTTCGAAATGCTTGGCGGTGTCGTAGCTCGGGAAATTGTTCTCGGCCCCCTCGATGACGCCCGTCTCGAGCGAGGAATAGACCTCGCCATAGGGCATCGGCGTGGCGTTCGCGCCGAGCGCGGCGGTCATGTCGACGAAGATGTCCGACTGAATGACGCGGAACTTCATGCCCTTGAGGTCGTCGACCGTCTTGATCGGCTTCTTCGAGTTGTAGAACGAGCGCGCGCCCGCATCATAGAAGGCAAGCACCACGAGACCGGCCGGCTCGAAAGCCGCCTTGATCTGGTCACCGACCGCGCCGTCCATCACCTTGTGCATGTGATCCTCCGAGCGGAAGATGTAGGGCAGAGCCGGAACGATCGTCTCCTTCACGGTGCCGTTGAACGGCGCCATGGACACGCGGTTGAGCTCGATAACGCCGGAGCGTACCTGCTCGATCGTGTCCTTTTCCTCGCCGAGCTGGGCCGAGTGATAGACCTCCACGGCATAGCGCCCCTGCGTGCGCTCCTTGACGAGTTCGCCGAAATATTTGACGCCCTCGACGGTCGGATAACCGTCCGGATGGGTATCGGACGATTTGAGCACGGTCTCGGCCGAGACAGCGCTGGCGAAAAGCATCGAGACAAGCGCGACACCGGTCCACAGTTTGGTCATTTGCAACATTTTCTCCTCCCAGTTGGCGGGCGTCGTGCCCGCTGTTGCAGTAATAAATTCAGAGTTTGTACGCCCTCTTCGCCAGGCCATAGGCCAGGTCGAGCGCCAGTTCATGCGCCTCGTCCTCCCGCAGCCGATGCTCCGCGACGAGACGTCCGAGGAAGGCGCAATCGACACGGCGGGCGACGTCGTGGCGTGCCGGAATCGAGGGAAAGGCGCGGGTATCGTCGTTGAAGCCGACCGTGTTGTAGAAGCCGGCGGTCTCGGTGGTCATCTCGCGGAACCGGCGCATGCCTTCCGGGCTGTCGTGGAACCACCAGGCCGGCCCGAGCTTCAGCGCCGGATAAACGCCGGCGAGCGGCGCCAGTTCGCGCGCATAGCTCGTCTCGTCGAGCGTAAACAGGATGATCGAGGCGCGGGGATCGGTGCCGACGGCGTCGAGCAGTGGCTTCAGCCCGCGCACATAATCCGTGCGGGAGGGAATGTCGAAGCCTTTGTCCCGGCCGAACTTCCCGAAGATGGCGGGGGAATGGTTGCGCCATGAGCCGGGATGGATCTGCATGACCAGCCCATCCTCGATGCTCATCCTCGCCATTTCGGTCAGCATCTGCGCCCGAAACAGCGCGCGCTCGTTCTCGTCGGCTTTTCCGGTCCGCACCTTGCCGAACAGGATCTCGGCCTCGCCGGTGCCGAGATTGGCGGTCTGGGCCGAGAAAACACCGTGGTCGGTGGCGGTCGCGCCGAAGGACTGGAAATAGGCCCGGCGATTGCGATGCGCATCCAGATACCCCTGCCAGCGGCCGGTATCGCAGCCGCTGATGTCGCCCAGCGTGTCGAGACCGTCGAGGAAGCCCTCGAAATCCGGATCGATCACCGAATCCGGGCGATAGGCCGGGACGACGCGCCCCTTCCAGCCGCTGTCGCGGATCTTTGCATGCCAGGGCAAGAGATCGAGGGCGCCGTCGGTGGTCGAGATGACTTCGATATTGAAGCGCTCGAACAGGGCGCGCGGCCGGAAGGCGTCGGTCACCAGCTGGGCGGCGATCGCATCGTAACAGGCGTCGGCATTCTCGGCGGTCAGCGGCGTGGTGATGCCGAACAGGTTCTCCAGCGTATAGTCCATCCAGAGCCGGGTCGGCGTGCCGCGAAACAGATAGTAATTCTCGGCGAAGCGACGCCAGATCCTGCGGCCGTCGGTCTCGACTGGCGCGCCGTCCAGTGTGGGCACCCCGAGGTCTTCCAGGCGGATGCCCTGGCTGAACAGCATGCGGAAAATATAGTGGTCGGGAACGATCAGCAGCTGGGCCGGGTCCGGGAAGTTCTCGTTCTCGGCATACCAGCGCGGATCGGTGTGGCCGTGCGGACTGACGATCGGCAGATCCTTCACCGCGGCGTAGAGATCAGCCGCAATGGCGCGGGACGCCGGGTCGGCGGGAAACAGCAAATCCGGGGCGACAAGGCTCATGAGATAGGCCGCTCCTCCTTCGGCCGACAAAGGGGTAAAATCAATCAGACGTCATGTCAACATACAAAAAAACGTCAGTTGTATGATGACTTTTACTTGACCGCGTAGGCTCGCTTGCGCACTGATAGGGCCAACGCCAGGCAGGAGGAGCCGCTGTGCTGATCATCGATGCTGCCATCGCCCTGCTGATGACGTCGCGGAGCTAGGGGGCAGTCTGCATGCTGGAGGAACTTGCCTTGACGGTCGCCCAACCCCGAAAACTGCGGGCCGGCATCATCGGCCTGGGAATGGCCTCGGCGCCGCATGCCCTGAGCCTGCTCGACCTGCAGGACCGGGTCGAGGTGGTCGGCGCCTTCAGCCCGACCGAGGCGCGGCGCAAGGCTTTCGCCGATCGGTTCGGACTGCCGGTCGTCGACAGTGCCGACCGCATTTTCGACGATCCTTCCATCGACTTCGTGATCGTCCTGACGCCGCCCAATACGCATCTGTCCCTGGTGGAGCGCGCCGCGGCGAGCGGCAAGCACGTGCTGCTGGAAAAACCCCTCGAGGTCTCGCTGGAGCGATCGCAGCAGGTTGTCGAAACGGCCGAGCAGGCCGGCATCAAGCTCGGCGTCGTACTGCAACGCCGGTTTCGGCCCGTCTTCACGGAGACGGCAAGGCTGATCGGCGAGGGCATGCTGGGTGAGATCGTCTCGGCCTCCCTGCGGCTCTGCAACTGGCGGGACCAGGGCTACTACGACGCGCCCGGCCGCGGAACGCTGGCGCGGGACGGCGGCGGGGTGCTGCTGACCCAGGCCATCCACACCATTGATCAGCTGATCGCATTGGCAGGCCTGCCGACCCAGGTCACCGGCTTCGCCGCGACCAGCCGCGTGCACAGGATGGAAACCGAGGACCTCGTCCACGCCGCCCTTCGCTTCGACAATGGTGCGCTCGGCGCTCTGAGCGCGACCACGGCAGCCTATCCCGGCTTCCCCGATCTGATCGAGATCGTCGGCACGCGGGGCACGGCCCGGCTCGAGGGCGACGACGGCGTCATCCACCTGGCGAACGGACAGCGGATCGACCTGCATGACGATTCTGCCGATGGCGGCAGCGGCGCGGATCCCATGGCCTTTTCCCACGGCAACCACCGCGCCGTGCACGAGGATTTTCTCGACGCGACCACCGCGACTCGACAGCCGCGCGCCGCCGGCGCCGAAGCGCTGAAGGCCCATCGCCTGATCGACGCCATCTTGCGCGCCGCGGCGACCGGCCAGCCTGTGGATGTCTGACGAAGGCGGCACGCGGTCGAGGAGGAACAGCCTCCGTCATGGCCCCCCGCCGTGGCTCGAACGGAGCCTGCACCGGCAAAGGCACAACCAACCGGGGTTGACTCCCGGAAAATTTACGCTCTTATGGAGAAATTGGTAAGGCCACCTTACCACATGCATGAGGAGATGCGTGTTGAGGGAGTTCGCGGGATGTTTGTGACCTTGGAGCCGCGCCGCCTGTACAGGCAGGTCGCGGACCAGATACGCGTGCTGATCGAGGCGGGCGAGCTGGTTGTCGGCGGACGGCTGCCGGCGGAGCGCGACCTCGCCGAACGGTTCGGCGTTTCCCGTCCGACCGTGCGCGAGGCGCTGATCGTGCTGGAGGTCGAGGGCTATATCCAGATCCGCATGGGATCGGGCGTCTACATCGCCCAGAAGCCGGCGACTGTTCCCGTCATCCGGTCGGCCGACGAGGTCGAAGGCCCCTTCGAAATCCTCCAGGCCCGCTGCATCGTCGAGAGCGCCATCGCCGAAGAGGCCGCCCGCCACCCCTCGCCCGCGGGCATTGCCCGTCTCGACGAGATGCTGGCGCGCATGCAGGCCTCGGTCGACCAGCCGGAGCGTGCCATCGCCGCCGATCTCGCCTTTCATGCCGCCATCGTCGACATGGTCGGCAATGCGGCACTGCGCCATTTCATCAGCCTTTTGATCGACAAGCGGACTTCGCCCTATTTCGAGAAGCTGGCGAGCTATTTCGAAGGTCCGCACACCTGGCAGCGGGCCGTCGAGGAACACAAGGCCATCCGCGACGCCATCGCCGCCGGCGATCCGTCTGCGGCGCGCGAAGCGATGCGTCGGCATCTGACGCTGGCGCAGAAGAGATTCTCAGAAAGCTTCGGGGAGGAGCCGGTGAGAGAAGACTGATCCTGGCGCCCTTGAGGCGGAGGATCGGGAGACAGAAGTCTGAAATCTATTCGGGAGGAAAGAATGACATTCAGATTGACAACCGTACTGGGCGCAACCGCCCTTGTCCTGGTCTCGGCCCTGGCCGCACAGGCCGAAACCGTGCTCAAATGGGCGCATGTCTATGAAACGTCGGAGCCCTTCCACACCGAGTCGGTGTGGGCAGCCGAGGAGATCGCCAAGCGCACCGAAGGCCGCTACAAGATCGACGTCTTTCCGGCCTCGCAGCTCGGCAAGGAAGCCGACATCAACCAGGGCCTCAAGCTCGGCACCGTCGACATCATCATCTCCGGCTCGAGCTTCGCCGCGCGCGATTTCAAGCCGATCGGCGTGACCTATTTCCCCTATATCTTCCGCGATCCGAGCCATCTCCTGGCCTACACCAAGAGCGACATCTTCAAGCGGCTCGCAAAGGGTTATGAGGACGCCACCGGCAACCACATCGCCTCGGTCACCTATTACGGCACGCGCCACACGACCTCCAACAAGCCGATCGAGAAATGCGCCGACATGGCCGGCCTGAAGATCCGCGTTCCGGATGTCCCGGCCTATCTCGCCATGCCCCGCGCCTGCGGCGCCAACACCACGCCGATCGCCTTTGCGGAAGTCTATCTTGCGCTTCAGAACGGCACCGTCGAAGCCCAGGAAAACCCGCTGACGACCATCGAGGCGAAGAAGTTCTACGAGGTCCAGAAGAACATCGTGCTCACCGGTCACATCGTCGACCACCTGAACACGGTCGTCTCCAAGACCCTGTGGAGCAGCCTCTCGGACGCCGACAAGGCGATCTTCACCGAGGTCATGCAGGAAGCCTCCGCCCGGGCGACGAAGATCATCGAAGAGCGCGAGAACAAGCTCGTCGACACATTCAAGGAGAAGGGCATCAACGTCGTCGAAGTGGACAAGTCCGACTTCGAAAAGACCGTGCTCGAAAAGGTGACCTTCGAGGAATTCGGCTACGATAAGGCCGACTGGGAAGCGATCCGCGCCGTGAAGTAAAGGCGCGTCTCCCGGCGCCCCTGCGGCGCCGGGTTTCACCCTCGTGAATTCCGCTCGCTGGAGCTTTCAACATGACAGACCCAAAACACGCGCCGATCAGCGTGGACGAGATGGCGCATGCGTTCGAGGAAGACACCGGCCCGGCCGATCTGTCGCGCTACGCCGTGGAAGACTGGCTGACGCTGGCGATCTTCTGGGGCATGGCCCTGTGCGTCTTCCTGCAGTTCTTCACCCGCTATGCCCTGAACAACAGCCTGGCCTGGACGGAAGAAATCGCCGCCAACTGCCTCGTGGTCATCGTCTTCCTCGGTTCCGTCATGTGCGTGCGCATGTGTCGGCATATCCAGGTCGACCTGCTTTACCGTCTGATCTCGAAGCGCAGCGCGAGACTGCTGCAGGGTCTTGTGGACTTGGTCGTGATCGGGTTCTTCGCCTACATGACATGGCTGATGTGGCGCTATGTGGCGGTGGTCGGCGGCGAACGCATGGTCACCGTGGACCTGCCGCGTGGGAGCGTCTTCTACACGGTTCTGGCCGCCTTCGCGCTGATGTTCCTGCGTTCGGTGCAGAACCTCGTCAAGGACATGACCAGTTCCAAAACGGTTCGTGAACAGGCTGAAGAAGCCGACATCCCGGCGGGAGTTTGAACAGTGCTGCTTCTCATTGGTGCATTCCTGCTTCTCATGATCCTCGGCACGCCGGTCGCGGTTGCCATGGGCGTGGCGTCGCTGTCCTATCTTCTTGTCTATGGCGTCGCGCCCGACATCATCGCCGCCCAGCGCATGATTGCCGGTGTGGAGAGCTTTCCGCTGATCGCCGTGCCCTTCTTCATCCTCGCCGGAAATCTGATGAACATCGCCGGCGTCACCGGCCGCATCTACCATTTCGCCCTGTCCCTGGTCGGCTGGATGAAGGGCGGCCTGGCCCAGGTCAACATCATCGGTTCCGTGGTGTTCTCCGGAATGTCCGGCACCGCCCTTGCCGATGCGGCGGGCATCGGCACGATCGAAATCAAGGCGATGAAGGATCACGGCTATCCGGTCGAGGCCGCCGTCGGCGTGACCGCAGCCTCGGCGACGCTCGGCCCCATCTTCCCGCCGTCCCTGCCCTTCGTCATCTACGGCATGATGGCCAATGCCTCGATCGGCGCGCTGTTCATGGCGGGCATCCTGCCCGGCATCGTCATTACGGCGCTTCTGATGCTGACCGTCTATATCTTCGCCCGGCGCAACGGTTGGGGTTCGGACACGCCGTTCGAGCTGCGCCGGCTGGCTGGCGCCTCGCTGGAAGTGGTCGTCGTCCTTTGTTTCCCTGCAGCGATCTACCTGCTGATCATGGCCGGCCTTTCCGTCAATGTCGCGGTGCTGATCGGGCTGGTCGCGCTCGTGGCGCTCGACTGGTACTTCGACTTTCACGCCGTCATGGCGCTGATGACGCCGGTGCTTCTGATCGGCGGCATGACGATGGGATGGTTCACGCCGACAGAAGCCGCGGTCGCCGCGGTGATCTGGTCGCTGTTCCTCGGCCTGGTGCGCTACCGCACCATGACCTTCCGGGCGCTGGCCAAGGCTTCCTTCGACACGATCGAGACGACGGCTTCGGTGCTCTTCATCGTCACGGCGGCGTCGATCTTCGCCTGGCTGCTGACGGTGAGCCAGGCAGCCCAGCTCTTCTCGGACTTCATGTTCGCGCTGACCGACAACTGGTGGACCTTTCTCATCCTGGTCAACGTGCTGCTTCTGATCATCGGCGCCTTCCTCGACACGATCGCCGCGATCAGCATCCTGGTGCCGATCCTGCTGCCGATCGCCGCCCGCTACGGCATCGATCCCGTGCATCTGGGCCTGATCATCACGCTCAACCTGATGATCGGCCTCCTGACCCCGCCGGTCGGCATGGTCCTCTTCGTCCTGTCGCGGATCTCGAAACTGTCTGTGGAACGCACGACCATGGCCATCCTTCCCTGGATGATCCCCTTGTTCGTCGCCCTCCTGCTGATCACCTTCATCCCGGCGCTAACGCTCTGGCTGCCGACGCAGCTCGGCCTCATTCGCTGACCGATCCGCCCGCGCGCTTCGGTGCGCGGGCGCCCTTGCCATGAACAGAGAGAAAACATGCTGACGCGGGTGGCACGCCTATACGGAACACGGGACTTGCGAGTCGAGACGCAGCAAATGCCGCCGCTCGGACCGGGCGAGGTGCTGCTGCGCATGGCCGCCGGCGGAATCTGCGGATCCGATCTGCACTATTACCAGGATGGCGGCTTCGGTCCCGTGCGCGTCCGCGAACCGATCATCGCCGGCCATGAGGCCTCGGGCTTCATCGAAGCGGTCGGCGAAGGCGTCGATCCCGCCGTGATCGGCCCCGGAATGCTGGTCGCCGTCAATCCTTCGCAGCCCTGCGGCCAATGCCACTATTGCCGGCTGGACCAGCCCATCCACTGCCTGTCCATGCGTTTCATGGGCAGCGCCATGCGCGTGCCGCACGAACAGGGCATGTTCCGCGACCGGATGATCGCACCGGCGATCCAGTGCCATCCCGTCTCCGGCGATGTGACGCCGGCGGAAGCCGCCTGCGCGGAGCCGCTGGCCGTGTGCCTGCATGCCGTGGCCCAGGCGGGTAAGCTCGCAGGCGCAAAAGTCCTGGTGACCGGCGCCGGACCCATCGGCCTGCTGACCGTCGCGGCGGTCCGCCATGCAGGCGCTGCCGAAATCGTCGTCACCGATCTGAGCGACGCGGCCCTTTCCCGGGCCCCGGCCATGGGCGCCACCGCCACGCTCAACGTGGCGAGCGACCCCGATGGCCTCGCCCCATGGCAGAAGGACAAGGGACAGTTCGACGTGGTCTTCGACTGCTCGGCGGCGGGTCCCGCCCTGCGCTCGGCCTTCGCCGCCCTGAAGCCCCGCGGCACGCTCGTGCAGGTCGGCGTCACCGGCGACATTACCATTCCGCTCAACGCCCTGGTCGGCAAGGAAATCGTCTGGCGAGGCTCGCAGCGATTCGACCGCGAATTCGCCGACGCCGTGGCGCTCATTTCCAGCCGGGCCATCGACGTCCGGCCGATCATTTCCCACGCATTCCTGCTCGAACAGGCGGTTGAAGCCTTCGAACAGGCCGGCGACCGCAGCGTCGCCTGCAAGGTCCAGATCTCCTTCGGCGACGCCCACAGACCATAGAGGACAGAAACGATGAGACATACATGGCGGTGGTTTGGCCCTGTCGACAAGGTGACGGTGCGCGATGCCGCGCAGGCCGGAGCGGAGGGCATCGTCAGTGCCCTGCACCACGTCCCGACCGGAACGGCCTGGACGATCGACGAGATCCGCAGGCGCCAGGACGAGATCAAGGCCGGCGGCCTCTACTGGGACGTGGTGGAAAGCGTACCCGTGTCGGAAGACATCAAGACCCAGACGGGCGAATGGCGCACCCATGTCGCCAACTGGCAGGAAACCCTGCGGCGCCTGTCGGCCTCTGGCATCCGCACCGTCTGCTACAATTTCATGCCGGTGCTCGACTGGACGCGCACCGACCTGCGCTGGGAGACCCGCCACGGCGCGAAGGCCATGCGCTTCGACCTTGGCGATTTTGCCGCCTTCGACATCCATATCCTCAAGCGACCCGACGCAAAGGCCGACTATCCGGAATGGCTGGTCGAAGAAGCCGCCAGACGGTTCGCCGAAATGCCCGATGAAATGATCAGGGCGCTCGGTCGCAATATCGGTGCGGGTCTGCCCGGCTCCGCCGATGGCTACACGCTCGACCAGCTGCTGGAAAAGCTGCGCTCCTACCAGGGCACCGACCGCACGCGGCTGCAGCAGAATCTCGTCGACTTTCTCTCGGAAGTGACCCCGGTCGCCGAAGAGGTCGGCATCAACATCTGCGCCCATGGCGACGACCCGCCATGGCCTCTTCTCGGATTGCCGCGCATCCTTTCGACCGAGGCTGACTATGCCCACATGCTGGGGCAGGTGGACAGCCGTGCCAATGGCGTGACGCTCTGCACCGGTTCGCTAGGCGCCCGCGCCGACAACGACCTGCCCTTCATCGCCCGCCGCTTCGCCGAACGCATCCATTTCGTGCACCTGCGCAATGTCACGCGCGATACCGACACCGTGCCCTGCTCCTTCTTCGAGGACGAACACCTGGAAGGCGGCACCGACATGGTCGCCGTGATTGCCACCCTGCTTGGCGAAGAAAAGCGCCGGCGCGCCGAAGGCCGGGAGGATCACCGCATCCCGATGCGCCCCGACCACGGCCAGGAGATCCTCGACGACCTGACACGCGGCGCCCAGCCCGGCTATCCCGCGATCGGCCGGCTGAAGGGACTGGCCGAGCTGCGCGGCATCGAACGCACCCTGCTCCACCCCCAATACGGATTGGCCTGACGCCCATGGAACGTCTCTCTCACTCGACCAAGCTGCCGGCCTCCGTCGCCGGACCGACCTATGACCGCGCAGCACTTCGCCCCGGCATCGTCCATATCGGGCTCGGCGCCTTCCACCGCGCCCATCAGGCCGTCTATACCCAGCGCGCCCTGTCGGCGAATTTCGGCGCCTGGGGCATCGTTGCCGTCAACCTACGCTCGGCCGAACCCGTCGAAGCCCTTCAGGCGCAGGACGGCCTCTATTCCGTGGTGGTGCGCGGATCCGAAGGCGACACGGCCGAAGTGATCGGCGTAATGGTGGACTGGGTCTGTGCCGCCACGGACCGGCAAAAAGTTCTCGATTACCTCGCCGACGATAGCATTCGCGTGGTGACGCTTACCGTCTCGGAAAAGGCCTATGGCCTGCACCCGGCCACCGGCGGGCTCGACCTCGGCCATCCGGCCGTGGCCGCGGATCTCGTCCATCCGCAGGCGCCGACCGGCGTGCTCGGGTTCCTGGTCGAGGGACTGGCGCTGCGGCGGGCCAAGGGCATTCCAGCCTATACGGTGCTCTGCTGCGACAATCTTCCGTCGAATGGCAAGATCGTCCGGCGGCTGGTGCTGGAGATGGCCGAGCGGCGCGATCCGGACCTTGCCCGCTGGATCGCCGACAACGGAGCCTTCCCCTGCAGCATGGTGGACCGCATCGTTCCGGCCGCAACCGACGCCACCCGTTCGCTGGCCAGCGCGCTCCTCGGCGTGGAGGACCGCCTTGCGCTCGAGACCGAGCCGTTTCTGCAATGGGTCATCGAAGACGATTTCGTCTCCGGCCGCCCCGCCTGGGAGGCCGGCGGCGCGATCTTTGCCAGCCACGTCGACCCCTATGAGAAGATGAAACTCCGGCTGCTCAACGGTTCGCACACGCTGATCGCCCATCTCGGCCTGCTCAACGGCCTGGAATATGTGCGCGACGTCATGGCCGTGCCGGAACTCGTCGATCAGGTGCACCGGCACATGAAAGCGGTGGTGCCGACGCTCGATCCGGTTCCCGGCATCGATCTCGATCAGTACCAGCGCCAGCTGATCGAACGCTTCGCCAACAAGGCGATCGCCCACCGCAACATCCAGATTGCCATGGACTGCAGCCAGAAACTGCCGCAGCGCATTTTTGCCGCGGCGGTCGAGACGCTCGCCGCCGGCGGCAATGCCGCCGAGTTCGCCCATGTCGTCGCGCTGTGGATCACGGCGGTGCGCAAGCGCATGGATTGCGACGATCCCCGCCGCGAAGAGATCCTGGCGGCGGCGCGCACGGTCGATCCGGCCGACCCTTCCGCCTCGTTCTTCGCCATAGACGGCTTGTTCCCGCCGGAACTGGTCGCGGCCAGAGCCTGGCGCGATCTCGTCAACGGCGAACTGTAGACAAAGGCCCCGCAGGCCCGGCCGGAACGGATGGCCCGTCCGCCATCCGGCCCACGCGTCGAGGACACCGCCATTCCTGGCGGTGTCCTCTTAGTTCGCTCTTTGGACGCGGGACATTATCCCCGACGCCCTTTGATGGCCGATGCAATCCGGTCTCGCCTCAGGCGGCGAGTCGGGAGCCCTCCAGCGGTATCTCGACCTCGATCTCGAGGATCGACACATGCTTGTCGCGCTCCATGGTGACATGCACCTTGTCGCCGTCGACCTGAATATGCCTGGCGATTACGGCGAGGATCTCCTCGCGAAGCACGGCGACGAGATCGGAACCGGCCGACGCCCGTTCGTGGGCAAGAAGAACCTGGAGACGCTCCCGCGCGGTCGGGGCCGACCTCTGTTTGCGGAACAGTTTGAAGATGCTCATGCTGCCCTCCGCGCGAAAATCTTGCCGAAGAGCCCCCGCTTCTCGCCCGGGATCTCGATGGGCAACTGCTCGCCGCAGAGACGGCGCGCGGCGTCGAAATATGCAAGCGCCGGCGCGCTGCGGGCGTCGGCAAGCGTGACCGGCGCGCCGATATTGGAGGCACGCAGCACATCCATGCTTTCTGGAATGATGCCGAGAAGCGGGATCGAGAGAATGTCAAGCACATCCTCGACTTTCAGCATGTCCCCGCGCTGAGCCCGCTGCGCGTCATAGCGCGTCAGCAGCAGGTGCTTTTCCATGCGCTCGCCGCGTTCGGCCTTGACGGTCTTGGCGTCAAGCAGCCCGATGATGCGGTCTGAGTCGCGCACAGACGAGACTTCCGGATTGGTCACCACGACCGCCACGTCCGCATGGCGCATCGCCAGCGTCGCACCGCGCTCGATGCCCGCCGGGCTATCGCAGATGACCCAGTCGAAATAGCGGCGCAGGTCGTTGATCACCTGTTCCACGCCCTCGGGCGTCAGGTTGTCCTTGTCGCGGGTCTGGGAGGCGGGCAGCAGGAAGAGCGTGTCAACGCGCTTGTCGCGGATCAGCGCCTGCTGCAGCTTGGCGTCGCCCTGGATGACGTTGACCAGATCGTAGACGACCCGGCGTTCCGCCCCCATGACGAGGTCGAGATTGCGCAGGCCGACGTCGAAGTCCACGACGACGACCTTCTCGTTTCTCTGCGCCAGGGCTGCACCCAGCGCCGCACTGGAGGTGGTCTTGCCAACCCCGCCCTTGCCTGACGTGACGACGACTACCTTCCCCATCTTGTTCTCCTGTTCCTGGCCATCTCGGTTCATTTGAGTTTGTCTGCCTTCAGCGTTTCGTCGTCGAGCCACCATTGGACGGGTTGTCCGCGAAGCTCGGGCGGCATGTCCTCGGCCATCTTGTAGATGCCGTCGATCGCCACCAGCTCGGCCTCGAGCTTGCGGCAGAAAATGCGGGCGGTCTGGTTGCCGAGCGAACCGGCCATGGCCCGGCCGCGCAGCGCGCCATAGATGTGGATGGAGCCCCCGGCGATGACTTCGGCGCCCGAGGCGACCGAGCCGATCACCGTCACGTCGCCGTCGGCAAAGGTGACCGACTGGCCCGAACGCACCGGTTCGCGGATGATCAGCGACTGGAGCGCCTGCCGCGTGGCGACCGGCTCTTCGGCCTTCGTTTCCTCGTTGCGCGGGACTTCCGTCCGTTCGCTCGTCGCCACCTCGAAATCGGCGGCCGGGCGTCCGCCCTTCAGGGCCGGCGGCATTCCGGGTTCGATCAGCGAAGGCCGTCCGCCCTCGATCCCCATGACGCTGACATTGCGGGTGCGAAGCTCCGCCAGCAGGTCTTTCAACTGGGGACGATCGATCGCCAGATCGGTGACGTCGAGGACCACGGGGCGGCCAAGGAAGAAGCCCGCCGAACGCGCGGCGAGATCGTCGAGCCTTTCGAGCCACTCGTCGAGCGGCAGATCGGGCGACAGGACGACCGCCATGAAGGAGCGGCCCTTGATACGGATCGAGCGGGCGTCTGTTAGCACTTTGGTCATCTGGGTTAATGATTGGTAACTCTTGCTAGCCTCCCCATGGTTAACAAAGCGTTAACGCCGCGGTGCGGATCTGGTCGACGGTAAGGGTTCGCCCGCGCGGCCCGCCGCTGCCGGCGGCTTCCCGTCCTGATCGTGATCCGGTGTTGCGGTCTTGCCTCAGATGCCCGCGCTATGATGCCGCCCGATCGGCAGCATGATCGGCCGGCCCGACGTCGGATCGGTGATGATTCGGCTTTCGAGTCCGAAGACGTCCCGCACCATGCCTTCGGTCAGCACCTCTTCGGGTGGACCGGAAACATGCAGCCGCCCACCCGCCATCGCGACCAGATGATCGGCATAGCGCGCCGCGAGATTGAGGTCGTGCAGCACCATGACGATCGTCGTGCCACGTTGACGGTTGAGGTCGGTCAGAAGGTCGAGGACCTCGACCTGATGGCTGATGTCGAGGAAGGTGGTGGGCTCGTCGAGCAACAGTATGTCGGTCTGCTGCGCCAACGCCATCGCGATCCACACCCGCTGGCGCTGCCCGCCGGACAGTTCGTCGACCGGCCGCTCCGCGAGATCGGTTGTCTTGGTCGCCTGGAGCGCAGCGGCCACCGCCTCATCGTCCTGGCGCGTCCAGCGGGCAAACACGCCCTGGTGGGGATGGCGCCCGCGGCTGACGAGGTCGGCCACCGTGATCCCTTCCGGGGCGATCGGGGATTGTGGAAGCAGGCCGAGCGTCCGTGCGAGTTCCCGCGTCGGGGTCGCATGCACCGACCTGCCGTCGAGCAGCACATGCCCCCGGCGCGGGGAGATCAGGCGCGACATGGTGCGCAACAGGGTGGACTTGCCGCAGGCATTGGCTCCGACGATCGCCGTGATCCTTGCGGGCGGCACGGCAAGACTCAATCCCTCCAGGATGAGGCTCTCGCCATAACCTGCGGAGAGATCGCTGGCGCTGAGGGAATGCGTCGTCACAGTGAGCCTCCGCTCCGGTTCACCCGGATGATGAGATAGATCAGGTACGGCGCTCCGAGCGCACCGGTCACCACGCCCACCGGATAGCGGGCCGGCAGAAGGAACTGGCCGCAATAGTCGCCGACAAGGACCAGCGTCGCGCCGACGAGGGCCGAGGGCACCAGCAGCGATCCGTTGCCTCCGGCGATGCGCGCGGCAATCGGACCGGAGAGGAAGGCGACGAAGGCGATCGGCCCGGCGACGGCGGTCGCGATCGCGATCATGCCGACAGCCGAAACGACGACGAGCACGCGGGTGGCCGCCACGTTCACGCCCAAGGCCGCCGCGGTGTCGTCGCCGAGCCGCAGCGTCTCCAGGTCGCGGGCGCGGGAAAGCAGCAGCCCGCCGAACACCAGCAGCCCAAGCAGCATGGGCAGAGCCTGGCCCAGCTGCGCACCGTTGACGCTGCCGGTCAGCCAGCGCATCGCCTCCTGCAGGTTCCAGGCGGGCGCCTGCGACAGCAGATAGGCGGTGACACTCTCGAGCATGGCCGACACGCCGATGCCGACGAGGATCAGCCGCATGCCGGCGACGCCGTTGCGGAAGGAGAGGCCGTAGACGAGCATGGCGACGCCGAGACCAGCGGCGACTGCAAACACCGAGACCAGCGGCCCGTCGAGCGACAGCACGACGATGGCGAACACGGCCGCCGCACTCGCACCCGAACTGATGCCGATGATATCAGGGCTTGCCAGCGGATTGCGCAGCATGGTCTGGAAGGCGACGCCGCCGAGCCCGAAGCTCATGCCGGCGAGGATGGACAGGACGGCGCGCGGCAGCCGCAGCTGGCCGACGGCAAAGCTTGCTCCCTGCACCGGCTCGCCGAAGAGGACGCGCATCACGTCTGCCGGCGGCGTAAACGACTGCCCAAGCACGAGAGTGAGTGCGAACATTGAAGAGAGCAGCGCGACCAACAGCGAAACCACGATGTGTAGCCGGCGCGCGCGGCGGCGGCGCCCGGCGGCGATGAGCTCGACGGTTCCGGCAGCCATCGTCACAGTTCCCGCATCCGCTTCTGCCGCACCAGCCAGATGAAGAACGGCGCCCCCACCAGCGCGGTGACGATGCCGACATCGAGCTCGGCGGGCCGCGCGACGATGCGGCCCAGGACATCGGCGGCGAGCAGCAGACCGGCGCCGGCCATCGCCGACAATGGCAGCAGCCAGCGATGGTCGACGCCGGTCAGCAGCCGGCACACATGCGGCACGACCAGTCCGACGAAACCGATCGGACCGCAGACGGCGGTCGTTCCGCCACAAAGCAGGATGGCGCCGAGGGCAGAGACGCCACGCGCCAAAGCGACGCGTTCGCCGAGACCCGCCGCCAGCTCGTCGCCCAGCGCCAGGGCGTTCAGTTTGCGAGCAGACGACAGGCTGATGGCCAGGCCGAGGAGCAGAAAGGGCGCGACATGGGCGATGCCGTCGAAGGTGGCTCCGCCCACGCCGCCGATCTGCCAGGCTCGGATTCCGCCGGCAATGTCGTTTCGCGGCAGAACCACGGCGACCACCAGCGAGGCGAAGGCAATCGAGGTCGCGGCCCCGGCCAGGGCCAGCTTGAGCGGCGTCGCCCCGCCGCGTCCAAGCGAGCCCACTGTGTAGACGAAGGCAGCGGAACAGCCGGCGCCGAGGATCGCGGCCCAGATATAGGCCTGTGCCGAGACGAGGTTGAACCAGGCAACACCGATGACCACCGCCAGCGAGGCCCCCATATTGACGCCGAGGATGCCGGGATCGGCAAGGGGATTGCGCGTCACGCCCTGCATGACGGCACCGGCAAGACCGAGTGCGGCACCGGCCGCCAGGGCAAGCAGCGTGCGCGGGACACGTGTAGCGACGGCGGCCTGCCCGATGCTGTCGACATGACCCTGAAGGGCGGCCACGACATCGGCCAGCGGAACGTCGCGCGCGCCGACAGCAAGCGAGACGAGGCAGAGCAGGACGACGGCCGCTATCGTCACCGCCATCCACAGGATGCGACCACGATTGGTGCCGGCCGGAAAAACCGCAGCGGCCCGCGTCATGACACGGCCCGCCGTCATTCGGACTGGGGGGTGGCCGGCACCGCAGACCGGTCAGCCGCCTTGGCGAGCAGTGCGACATAGTCCTTGAGCACCCAGGGGATCGACAGTGGCGTCGGATTGGCAGCGGTGCCGAGCGGATCCCGGCCGAGCGTAACGATCGAGCCGCGGGTCACGGCCGGCATGCGCGCGAGAAGCGGATTGGCGGCCATCGCATCGATCAGCTTCTGGGCGCCATAGGTGACGACGATGTCGACGTCGTCGAAGGCGTCGATACGCTCGGCGCTGATGGAGCCGGCGAAACTTCCGCCGGCCGAAGCCTCCACGACGCTCCTTGGCGTTGCGAGCCCCAGATCCTTGAAGAACCTCACCCGGGTGTCCTGCGTGGTGTAGAAATTCACCTTGCTGAGGTCGCTGGCGTCGAGATGGGTGACGAACATCGCCGACTTGCCTCGAAGCTCCGGATGGCCCGCGACTTCCGCGGCGATCTCGCCTTCGATCTTCCGGATCAGCGCCTCGCCTTCCGATGCCAAACCGAGGCCAACGCTGTTCAGCCGGATCATCTCCCGCCAGTCGGTCGACCAGACAGCATCGGGATAGGCAATGACGGGGGCTATCTGGCTCAGCATGTCGTAGTCGGCCTGGCTCAGTCCGGAATAGGCGGCGAGGATCACGTCGGGTTCGGTGGCCGCCACGGCCTCGAAATCGATGCCGTCGCCCTCGTCGAACAGGACAGGCGTCTCGGCCTTCAGCTCCGCCAGCCGTTCCTCGACCCAGGGCAGCAGCCCGTCACCGTCGTCATCGCCGAAATTGGCGGCGGCAAAACCGACGGGCACGACCCCGAGCGCAAGCGGCACCTCGTGATTGGCCCAGGCGACCGTCGCGACCCGCTCCGGCTTCTTGGCGATGATCGCCGTGCCCAGCGCATGGTTGATGACGATCGGATAGGTCGCGCTGTCCTCCGCGCGAGCCGGACTCCAGGCCGCAAGCAGCAGGCCCGCCACGGCAATCGGCCGGACCAACCGAAGGAATATCCGCATTTGCCAACTCTCCAGAGTGTAAGTTGACTTTCTGTCTCAGCTTCACTTCGAGAGGTCAAGCCTGTTGCCGGCGCACCGCGGAGACCGTGGTCAACTTTCCGGGGTTTCCTACAAAACCGGGAAAAATTACAATACCGGACAATTGCATTCAAGTTAAAGGACAGTGCAGGGGACGTCAGCCGATCGGGGCCGCCCGCCCGCAGCCGGAGAGGGGTCTCGGCTCGGTGCGCGGCCGAGATGCTTTTCCATGACAGCCTCCAGCCACGCCTTATCGTTCGGCCGTCCTGCGGCCGACCATGGAACCGTCAACATCTGGAAGTCGAAAATGAATCATCCAAGCGTAGTCACTGCCGGCAGGAGCGCCTTGGTGCGCTATCGGACAGCAATTCTCCTGGGCTGCACGGCGCTCGCCGCCTTTGCACCCTTGTCGGTGCGAGCGGAGGATGAAGCGAGCCAGGACACGAACACGGTTCTGCAGACGATCACGGTCGAAGGCGCGGGCGCGACCGCCGATGACGACTCAAAGACGATTATCGCCACCACGACCTCGAGCGGCAGCAAGATGCCGACCGACATCATGGACACGCCCGCCTCGGTCTCCGCGATCACGGCCAAGGAAATCCAGCAGCGCGGCGCCGACTCGGTCGAGCAGGTGCTTCAATACACACCCGGCATCACCACCGACTTCTACGGCGCGGACGATCGGTTCGACTACTACAAGATCCGCGGCTTCGATGCCTGGGCCTATCGCGATGGCCTGACGCTCGGCGATCCCTTCGGCGGCGTGCGCGAGGAACCCTATGCCTTCGAACGCGTCGAGGTGCTGAAGGGCGCGAACTCCACAGTCTACGGCGTGTCCGATCCGGGCGGCTCGGTCAACTACACCACCAAGCGCCCGAAAAGCGAGAAGTTCGGCGAGGTCTACGCGACCGGCGGCTCCTATGACCATGCCGAGGTGGGTTTCGACTTCGGCGATAACATCACCGAGGACGACACGCTCTCCTATCGCCTGACCGGCAAGCTGCAGAAGTCCGACGCCGAATACGACTATTCGCAGGATGACGAGCAGTTCTTCATGGGCGGCCTCACCTGGCGGCCGAGCGACCAGACCAGCGTCACCCTCGTCTACGATCACCTCGACCGTGACGGCGTTCCCGGCAGCGGCGGCCACCCGATCGGCACCGACTTCGATACGAGCCGCTTCTTCGGCGAGCCGGACTTCAACTACCGCGGCACCGACCGTGACACGGTCAGCCTCTTCGTTGACCATGATTTCGGCAGCGGCCTGACCTTCAATTCCAACCTGCGCTACACCGACAGCAATACCGATTTCGGTTATGCCTATATCGCCAGCACCCCGACGGACGGCACGACGATCGCCCCGCGCTATTTCTACGCCAACGACGCGACCGACGAGACGCTGATCGGCGATGCGAATTTCGGCTACGAGACATCCGTTGCAGACGTCGAGAGCCGCACCCTTGTCGGCGCAGCCTTCAGCAACAGTTCGGGCAGTTCCAAGAGCTGGTGGGACCTGGCCCCGCCGATCGACTGGAGCAACCCGGTCTATTCAGGCGCCCCGACATCCCTGACGCTGATCGAGGACAAGGAAACCGATCAGCGGACCAGGGCGCTCTATGTCGAGCAGGACCTCACCTTCTCGGAAAAGCTGATCGCCTCCTTCGGCCTGCGCAATGACTGGATCGACACCGAAGTCACCGACAACCTGACGCCGGCAAGCTCCAGCGAGGGCTCGGTCAGCGAAATGACCAAGCGCGTGGGCCTCACCTATCGCTTCACCGAGCAGTTCGCCGCCTATGCGAGCTATGCGGAATCGGTTGCGCCGCCGTCCAACGGCATCGAGCCGGAGCGCGGCGAACAGCTCGAGGCGGGCATCAAATACCGGCCGGATGAGTTTCCCGCCCTGTTCACCGCCGCCGTCTACGACCTGACCAAGACCAACATCACGCGGACCAATCCCGCCACCATGTTGGAAGAGACGATCGGCGAGGCGCGTGTCCGCGGCATCGACCTCGAGGCCAAGGCGGAGATCGCCCACAATATCAGCCTGACGGCGGGTTATTCCTACCTCGTCTCCGAAATCGTCGAAAACGGAACCGCCGGCAACGAGGGCAATGAACTCTCGCTGGTGCCGCGCCAGACGGCCTCGATGTGGCTGAACTATACGCACGAAGGCAATGGCACCTTCGGCGACATGACCGTCGGCCTTGGCGGGCGCTATATCGGCGAATATTTCCTCACCGACGAAAACACCAGTTCCAGCGGCGATGTCGTCGTCTTTGATGCGGCGCTGTCTTACAAGATCCAGCCGAACACCACTTTCGAACTCAACGTCACCAACCTGTTCGACGAGAAGTACGTGGCCTATGGCGGCTTCGGCGCGGATTTCTACAATCCGGGCCGTGCGGTCTACGCAACGCTCCGCCAGACCTGGTAAGTCGGACCTCGCCCGCCCGTGCCAGCCACGGGCGGGCGAACCGTCAGGCGGCTTCGCCTCTAGAGACGCATTTGCATGCGTCGCCAGGCGGCCGGCGTCTCGCCCACCGCCTGGCGAAATGCCTTGGTCAGATGCGACTGGTCGGAGAAGCCGAGCTGGGCGGCAATGTCGGCAAGGTTCAGCTCCCCTTCGACCAGCCGCTTCTGCACGAGTTCGATCCGTCGGGCGAGCAGCCACTGCAGCGGCGTCTTCCCCGTGGTCTGCTTGAACACCGTGGCGAACCAGCTTTCCGAAAGGCCGACCGTGGCCGCCATTTCGCCGACCGTCATCCGGCAATTCAGGCTCGCATCGACCCGTGCCGTCAGCTTGTTCATCTGCGCCTGGGTCAGCCTGCCATTGACGGGCTCGCTTGCCTGCCGTGGCAGGTCGAGCAGGGCAGCCGCGATCCCGCCGACCAGGCTTTCGGCATAGACCGCATGTCGCGATGGTGCCGACACCTCGTCGACCAGCAGACCCGCCAGGGTTTCGATCGGCCCCACCTCTTCGATCTCCACCGGGCGGCGCAGGATCGAGCGGGCCTCCGAGGCACCCACGGACGGGGCGAGGAAGCGCAGCAGGCGATCCGTATGCAGATGCAGGTCGAGATGGGAAAAGCTGTGCGACGAGGTGAACCGTGTCCAGAGCGGAACGCCCGCCGGCACATAGATGGCGCGTGCCATGGGCCTGTCGTGCCGGCCGAAGCCGTCGTCGCGGTTCGACATGCGGATGTGGGGCGAAACAGAATTGAAGAAGAACACGATCCGCGGATCCGGCGACAGATAGTAGGCATTGGCGCCCGCCTGGCCCTCCGCATCCCAGTACACGCCGACGAGCCCGTCGAGGCTGCGCCATTTGGCCGGGGCGACCGGCCGAATGCCCTCCGTGCGGCAGATCATGGAATGCAGAAAGTTCACCTCAAAAACGATCTCCGCATGACGAGGAACCGGTCGCCTGCCGACACGAAGTCACGGTCTCGGCTTAGCATGGCCAGAAATTATCTTGACCGCTATTATCATGTTTTTCGGACAAGACAAGGTGTGGGCCGGAGAGAGCTCGCGAAGCTCCATAGCCGCCGGTCAGCTCGAGCGCCGGACGACGATGCTGCAGGGCAGCTTGCGGACGCCGCCGCTGAAGGTCTGGCCCTTGGAAAGGGCGAGGATGGCGAGCCCCGCCTGTCGCCCCAGTTCCTTCAGCTCCATGTCGATCGTGGTCAGCGAGGGACGGGTCTGTTCCGCCACCACATCCCAGTTGTCGAAGCCGACCACCGACACGTCGTCGGGTATGGAGACGTTCCGGTCGCGAAGCGCATCGATCACGCCGCGGGCGATCTGGTCGTTGCCGCAGAACAGTCCGTCCGGCGGCGGCGCATCCCGGGACCACAGCTGCTTGACGGCCTCATGACCCCATTCCTCGGTCCAGTAGCCGAAGAGAACCGGCTCGGCATCGCCGCAAATGCGCCGATAGGCCTCGGCGCGGTAGCGCGCGGCCCGGAAATCGCTCGGTCCGGTGATATGGGCGATATGCCTGCGTCCCCGGGCGATCAGGTGTTCCACGGCAAGTCGCGCGCCCTGGTCGTCGTCCGGGAGCAGCGCGACGCTCCCCTTCGGTCCCTCGGCGAAGGCATAGACGACGGGGACCGACAGACGCGACAGGTCGATCGGCGGACGCCGGTCCAGTCGCGTGGCGGAAAAGATGATCCCGTCGACCTGCTTGTCGAGCAGGGCGTCGATATGCCGGCGCGTCAGCTCCTGGTCGTCATTGGTGGCGCAGAGAAAGACGGAAACGCCATGATCGACGAGCGCCTCCGAGACGCCCGACATCATCGGCAGAGAAAAGCGGCCATAGGTGTCGTTGGTGAGCAGGCCGATCGAAAAGCTGCGCTTGCCGAGAAGGCTTCGGGCCAGGGCATTCGGCCTGAACTGCAGCTCGTCGGCAATCCTGCGGATCCGCTCCCGCGTCTCGGGCTGCATGCGCCCCGTGTCGTTGAGCGCTTTCGACACGGTCGAGATGCTGACGCCCGCGGCGTGCGCGACGTCGTGAATCGTGGTCCTAACTCTCTTGCTGGACGTCATCGGCATCTCCCCCGACAAAAAGAGAAAACCTTTTATCAAGAAAAATCAAGCGTGAGAAAACGTTTTCTCATTTTCTCACTTTTTCCCAACCTCCACCCGGTCGACAGTCTCGGCTTTCTTTCATAGCGTTTCTTCGGGCCCGACGCTGTCACCGTCCTTCAAGATACAAAAAGGGGAATTCCATGTTCAAAGCCAAGTCGCTCGTCGCGACACTAGCGCTTCTTGCGTCCACTTCCGCCGCGAGCGCAGAGGAGGTGGATCTGTGGGTCCGCACATCATCGGGTGCCGTTCTCCAGGCCCTCGCCGAGCAGTACAACGCCAAGCACGAGGACAAGGTCACGGTGACGCAGATCACCGCTGAACAGATGGTTCCCAAGCTCGGCGCCGCGATCGCTGGCGGCGCACCGCCGGACGGTGCCGTGCTCGACCTCATCTATCTGCCGACCTTCGCGGCCAATGACGGCCTGGAAGACATCACCGATTTCGTCAAGGGCCTGCCCTACGCCGACGCGCTCAGCCCGTCGCATATCCGCCTCGGGACCTATGACGGCAAGATCTACGGCGTGCCCGCCCTGCCGGATGCCTCGATCATCGCCTACAACACCGACCTCTTCGAAAAGGCCGGGCTCGACCCGAAGAAGGCTCCGGCCTCGCTCGAGGAGATCGCCGCGGATGCCAAGAAAATCCGCGCACTCGGCGACGACATCTACGGCTTCTACTTCGTGGCGAATTCGGGCAGCTGGCTGATCTACGACTTCCTGCCGCACATCTGGGCCGCTGGCGCCGACATCCTCAGCGAAGACGGCCGCCAGGCAACCGTCGACACGCCGGCCCTTCGGGAAACCTTTGCCGCCTATCGCGACATGTGGTCGGCCGGCGCGGTGCACCCCACCTCCCGCTCGGGCAACGGCAACAACGCCGTCGAGGCCTTCGCGTCGGGAAAGGTCGGCGTGCTGATGACCGGCTCCTACATCGTCAACCTGCTGACCAGCAAATATCCGGAAGTCAAGTTCGCCGTCGCGCCCATTCCCGGTGCCAAGGGGGGCCAGTCGAGCTTTGCCGGCGGCGACTCGCTTGCGCTTATCAAGGGTGTCAGCGAGGAGAAGAAGAAGGTCCTGCTCGATTTCGTCAACTTCTACATGGAGCCGGAACAGCAGGTGTTCATCACCAAGGAATCGGGCATGCCGTCGCGCACGGACCTTGCCGAACAGGCCTATGCCCAGTTCGACAAGCGCAATCTCGTCGCTTACGACGTGCTCACCAAGGCGCGTACGCCCTACACCTTTTCGTCGGATGAACTCTTCGTCAGCCGCACCGGTCCATTCCTGAACCTCATCCAGGGAGCGGTCTTCGGCGAAGACGTCGATGCGGCGATCACCAAGGCGCAGGACGAATTCACCAAGATCCTTGAGCGCACCAATCCCTGATGCGCCTGATGCCGGCGGAGGGGTGCGAACGCCCCTCCGCCGGTTCGGCCGCTCCGTTGCGGCCGGCACCTGAAACCGCCGAACCCCAGGCATCCCGCAGCTTCATCGTGGTCTGCGCGTCCGGGTCCGCGAAAATTCTCATGCTGAAGGAAGGATTCTGACCTTGGTGCCCAAGCCCGAGACAGAAGAGGGTCGTGTCGCCCCGATGAAGCTCATGGCTCGCGAGCCGCATGGCTGGATGGGCCTTGCATTCATCGCGCCGAGCATGGTCTTCATCATCGGACTGTTCGTCATTCCGCTGGCCATGACCGTCTGGATGAGCTTCTACAACTGGCCTTTGCTCGGCCGCCGGAAGTTCATCGGCCTCGCCAACTATTCCGAACTGTTAGCCGATACGCAGCTCTGGCAATCGCTGGGCTTCACGCTGCTCTATACCGGGCTGGTCACCGCGGCGATCCTTGCCGTTTCATTCCCGCTGGCCCTACTGGTCGACCGGCCGCTGAAGATCGCCGGCGTCTTCCGCACCATGTTCTTCATGCCCGTGGTCATCGGCTTCGGCGCCGCCTCGACCCTGTGGATGTGGCTGCTCAATCCCGACAGCGGCGTCTTCTCCCGCCTGCTGCTCGGCCTCGGGCTGGTGGACTCGGCGCCGCGGCCGCTGGAAAGCTTCTGGACGGCGCTGGCGGTCATCATCCTGATGGTCGTGTGGAAGACCGCCGGTTTCACCATGGTGATCCTGCTCACCGGTCTGCAGAGCATACCGAACGACATCGTCGAGGCGGCGAAGATCGACGGCGCCAGCGTCTTTTCGCGGTTCCGCCGCATCACGCTTCCCCTGATGCGCAATTCGCTGCTGCTGGCCCTCGTGCTTAACGTCACCTCGTCGATGCTGGCCTTCGACCAGTTCTTCATCATCACCCAGGGCGGGCCGGAAAACAGCACCATCTCGGCGGTGTTCTCCATCTATCTCGCCTCATTCTCGTCCTATCGGCTCGGCTACGGCTCGGCGCTCTCCTTTGCCCTTCTCGTGGTCCTCGTCGCCATCAGTTCCGTCCAGCTCAGCTTCATGCGCCAACGTCCGGAGGAAGGCCGATGAGCGGTTTCAACCCAGGTTCCGGCCAGTCGACCAGCGAGCGCGTGGGTCACGCTACCTTCGTTCTGGTATCGCTGTTGCTGGCCATCTTCTTCCTCATGCCGATCGTCTGGTCGGTCGCCAATTCCTTCAAGCCGGCGGCGGAAGCGCTCGCCCATCCGGTTGCGCTGTTTTCCAAGGCCTTCTCGCTGGAGAACTATCGCAGGCTCGAGGACGTCGGCGCCGGCTGGTACGTCTATGCCGGCAATTCCGTGCTGATCGCGCTCGGCACCATCCTTTTGACCGTGGGCGTCTCGGTGCCTGCGGGCTACGGCTTCTCCAAGTTCCGCTTCCCCGGCCAGTCTCTGATCTTCGTCGTGGTCATGGCGACGATGATGATCCCGTTCCAGTCGATCCTCACGCCGCTCTTCCTGATCCTGAAGTTCCTCGGGCTGCAGAACAATCTGCTCGGCCTGGTGCTCGTCTACACCACCTTCCAGCTGCCGTTCTCGATCTTCATGATGCGCAATGCCTTCGATGCCATACCCGGCGCGCTGATCGAGGCGGCCCGCATCGACGGCGCTTCGCAGTGGACGCTGATGCGCCGGATCATGATGCCGCTGGCCCTGCCGGGCGTCGCCACGGTCGCCATGTTCGCCTTCCTCAATTCGTGGAACGAGTTCCTGGCGGCGCTGATCTTCCTGTCGGACCAGGACAAGTTCACCCTGCCGATCATGCTCGTGAACGTGTCATCCGGCATTTACGGCATCATCGACTGGGGCGCGCTCCAGGCGGGGATCACCGTCACCATGGTGCCCTGCATTCTGCTGTTCCTCACGCTTCAACGCTATTACGTGCGCGGCCTGACCGCCGGCGCCGTCAAATAACCCGCAGACATCTGCAAAGGAGTTTTCATGTCTTCGTCCCTGAAAAAGGCGGACGGCGGTGTGCCGCGTCTTTTCGAACGCTACGTGCCCGTCGACCATGCCCGCGTGTCCTTCCATTCCGGCTTCTGGAAGAGCTGGTCGCAGACCGTGCGCGACGTCACCATTCCTACCCAGCACAAGCGCCTCGAAGAGGAGAGCTTCCTCGAAGTGCTCGATTTCGACCGGCCGCCGGGACCGCTGGCCCGGCCGATCCAGCCGAGCGGCCTTTCGATGCAGCATTTCTTCGATTCCGACTTCGGCAAATGGATCGAGGCGGCCAGCTACACGCTGAAGGTCGACCCCGACCCCGATCTGGCAGCCAAGATCGACGCGATCGTCGACAAGCTCGAGCGGGGCCAGATGGCCGACGGCTATCTCAACAGCTGGTTCATCCGTCGCGAGCCGGAGAAGCGCTGGACCAACCTGCGCGACCTGCACGAAATGTATTCCATGGGTCACCTGCTGGAGGGAGCGATCGCCTATTTCGAGGCGACCGGCAAGCGGCGCTTCCTCGACGTGATGATCCGGGCCGTCGATCATATCATCGACACCTTCGGCACGGAGCCCGGCAAGCTGCGCGGTTACGACGCCCATGAGGAGATCGAGCTCGCGCTGGTCAAGCTCTATCGCGTCACCGGCGATCCGCGCCACCTCGACCTCGCCACCTATTTCGTCGACGAGCGCGGGCGCATGCCGTCCTATTTCGACGAGGAGGCCCGCCGCCGCGGCGAGGATCCCGCCGACTATGTCTACAAGACCTATGCCTACAGCCAGGCGCATATGCCTGTGCGCGAGCAGACCCAGGTCGTCGGCCATGCCGTGCGCGCCATGTACCTGTTTTCCGCCATGGCGGATCTTGCCTGCGAAAACCAGGATCCGGGCCTCAAGGCCGCCTGCGACCGCCTCTTCGACAACCTCACCGGCCGGCAGCTCTATGTCACCGGCGGTCTCGGACCCTCGGCCTCCAACGAGGGTTTCACCCGCGAGTTCGACCTGCCGAACGAGACCGCCTATGCCGAGACCTGCGCGGCCATCGCGCTCGGCTTCTGGGCCCATCGCATGGCGCAGATCGATCTCGACGGCAAATTCACCGACGCGCTGGAAACCGTGCTGTTCAACGGCGCGCTGTCCGGCCTCTCGCGCGACGGGGAGCACTATTTCTATGAAAACGTGCTCGAAAGCCATGGCCAGAATCGTCGCTGGAAGTGGCACTACTGCCCGTGCTGCCCGACCAATATCGCCCGTTTCATCACCTCCCTCGGCCAGTACTTCTATTCGGCCAGGGGCAGCGACATCGCCGTCCATCTCTACGGCGCCAACGTCGCCGAGCTGGAGGTCGAGGGCCGCTTCGTCCGCCTGCGGCAGGAGACCGCCTATCCCTGGGAGGGAGACGTGCGCCTGTCCCTCGGGCTTTCGGCGCCGGCATCGCTGACGCTCCGGTTGCGCAATCCGGGCTGGTGCCGCAACACCCGCGTCTGGGTCAACGGCCACGAGATCGACTGCGCCGCATCGACGGAGAAGGGTTACATCGCGATTGCCCGCGAATGGGCCGACGGCGACGAGATCCGCCTGTCCTTCGACATGCCGGTCGAGCGGCTCTATGCCCATCCGGCCGTCGGGGAAGACGCCCATCGTGTTGCCTTCAAGCGCGGTCCGGTGGTCTACTGCGTCGAGGAGACGGATATCGGCACCGAACCGCAACGCCTGCGCATGTCCCGGGAGGCGGTCATTGAGCCCCGCTTCGAGGACGGACTGCTCGGCGGCGCGGTCGTGCTGGAAGGCGAGGCGATGGAAGCGGATGCCGGAGACTGGGCGGGAACGCTCTATCGCGGCGCCCCGCCCCGTCTGAAGCCGAAGACCTTCAGGGCCATTCCCTATCATCTCTGGGCCAATCGCGACCGCGGCGCGATGCAGGTCTGGCTTCTGGAAGAATAGGAGACCGACATGGCAAGACTGGTACTCAAGGACGTCGTCAAGTCCTACGGCATCTACGAAGCGGTCCGCGGGGTGAGCCTGGAGATCGCCGACAAGGAATTCGTGGTCTTCGTCGGTCCGTCCGGATGCGGCAAGTCGACCACGTTGAGGATGATCGCCGGTCTCGAGCACATCTCCGACGGCGAAATCATCATCGACGACCGGGTGGTGAACCGGCTCGGACCCGGGAAGCGCGACATCGCCATGGTCTTCCAGAACTATGCGCTCTATCCGCACATGACGGTGCGGGAGAACATCGCCTTCTGCCTCGAACAGCAGAGCCTTCCGCAGTCCGAGATCGACAAGCGGATCGGCATGGCGGTGGAAACCCTGCACATCGCCGAACTGCTGGACCGTCGCCCCGGCCAGCTCTCCGGCGGGCAGCGCCAGCGGGTCGCCATGGGGCGTGCCATCGTCCGCAATCCGAAAGTCTTCCTGTTCGACGAACCGCTGTCAAACCTCGATGCCAAGCTGCGGGTGAAGATGCGCACCGAGATCAAGCGGCTTCACCAGCTGCTGCCCACGACGACGGTCTATGTCACCCACGACCAGGTGGAGGCGATGACCATGGCGGACCGTGTCGTGGTGATGAACCAGGGCATCGTCGAACAGGTGGGCGAGCCGCAGGACCTCTATCTCAATCCGGTGAGCAAGTTCGTCGCGGGTTTCATCGGCTCGCCGTCGATGAACTTCCTGCCGGCGCGTCTGGTCGCCGAGGGCGACGATCTCTTCGTCCTGCTGGAAAGCGGCGCCCGCCTGCTCGTGCCGCCGGCCCGGGCGGCGACCTTTCGCCGCCACGCCGGCAGCGAGGTCACCTTCGGCATCCGGCCCGAATCGATCGCCGGCCGCCAGGACCGCCCTGGCTGGATGCCCCTCGACGCTCCGGTCGATCTGGTGGAACCGCTCGGCGCAACGACCATGGTCTATTTCAACGTGGGGCGGAACGGCATCTGCGCCAGCGTCGAGCCGGAGACCACGCTGAAATCGGGAACGATCGTTCCGCTTTCGGTCAACATGAACCAGATGCATCTCTTCGATCGCGAGACTGAGCGATCGCTGGCGCTCTGACCCCTCCGGTCATCGCCATGCGACACGCGGCTTCAGCGCCGGGCAATCAGGGAGACGACCGTGACGGTTTCTGAATACATCATTCCGGGGCTCCTCGTGCGCGACCGGCTGGTCCCCGTACCGCTTGACTGGTCGACCCCGGACGGCGAAAGCATCGAGGTCTTCGTCCGCGAGGTCTGCGATCCGATTCGTCGCGACGAACATCTGCCGCTGCTGGCCTTCCTGCAGGGCGGTCCGGGCGGCAAGTCGCCGCGGCCGGCAAACGGCGGCCCGCCCTGGCTTTGGGAAGCGATCCGCACACATCGCGTCATCCTCATCGACCAGCGCGGCACGGGGCGCAGCACGCGCATCGAAGGCGCGACCATGGAACGCTTCGCCGGCGACGGGGAAGCCGCCGCGGACTATCTGCTGCATTTTCGCGCCGACAGCATCGTTCGGGATTTCGAACATGTCCGCAAGACGGTCTATGGCGGCGAACGCTGGCAGACGCTCGGCCAGAGTTACGGCGGCTTCCTGACGCTCACCTATCTGTCCATGGCGCCTGAAGGGCTCTCCGCCTGCTATGTCACGGGCGGGCTTGCCGGACTGACCGCGACGGCGGACGAAGTCTATCGCCGAACCTTTCCACGCGTTGCGGCCAAGACGAGGCGCTATTACGAGCGCTATCCGGAAGATCGCGGACGCATCGGGCGCCTTGCCGATTTCATCGCCGCCAATGACGTCATCCTGCCGGACGGCGACCTCCTCTCGGTCCGGCGGCTGCAGAGCGCCGGCATCGACTTCGGCATGGCGCCGGGTTTCGAGAACATCCACTGGCTGGTCGACGAGGCCTTCTCCAGCCCGGCCGAAGACCGCCTGTCGGATACATTCCTCGCCTCGGTGATGAACGTCACCGCCTATGACGGCAATCCGCTCTTCGTCGTGCTGCAGGAGAGCATCTACGGTCAGGGGACGGGCGCCACCGGCTGGGCGGCAGAGCGCGTGCGCTCGGAGTTCCCGGAATTCGCCGAGACCTGCAGGCCGCTGCCCTTCACCGGTGAGATGATGTTTCCCTGGATGTTCGAGGAGATCCGTTCGTTGAGGCCGTTCCGCGCCGGGGCCATGGCCCTTGCGGCACGGGAAACCTATGGCCCGCTCTACGACCTGTCCCGCCTGGCTGAGAACGAGATTCCCGTGGCCGCCGCCGTCTACTTCGACGACATGTATGTGGATGCCGGCCTGTCGCTCGACACGGCCGCGCTTGTCGGCAATGTCGAGTGCTGGGTGACCAACGAATACGAACACGACGGCGTTCGCCAGTCGCCGCAAGTCTTCCGCCGCCTGGCCGACATGGTGAAGGCCCGCGGCGGTCCCCGCCGCTGAACGGGCGGTTCCCGAACCGCGGCAGGTAACGCTGACGCGAGCAAGAGCCTCACGGCATGGCGCAGGTTATGCGACCAGCTGTGTTCCTTACCCTCGCCCCATAGCCCAGGGCGCTGCGCGACGCCGCAGCCCCGCGGCGGCGAGAAGACCGAGCGCGAGCACCACAACAGCCGAGACACCGGGCAACATCGGCCGAGACTCGGGGCCTTTGGAAGAGACCCTGTCGGCCTGGCGGCTGCGCTTTTCGAACAGGCTCGTTTCAAGACGGCCGAGCTCGGCGCGCAGCAATTCGATCTGCCGGCGAAAATTCGGACTTTGATCCGGAACGCCGACTGTGTCCCGGGCGAGATCGACCACGCCCAATGGAATGGGCTCGCCGAGCGGGGGTGCATTCTTGGGGGCTTCTGAAGACATGGCTTGTCCCTGTTCTCAAACGTTGATTGATGAGGCGGCTAAGAAATCCCTTTCGCGGTTTCACGAGACCGCATCCCCTCAACTCGCAAGGACACGGAAAGTTTCGCGACATCCGCATGGTCGTGCCCTGCCCTTCCATGGTCGGGCAAGCTCTTGAAAATCTGGCCGTGGTGCGCATCCGGCACCGGTTCTGCCGCCCTGGAAAGCTCCGGGACGCACCTCCAAACTCCAAGCGGGGAATGATCCGGCGACCGCGCCTCGTCGTAAGGCACCAGGTGAAGCCGCAAGAGAGTGAGCATGAAAACCCCTGCAACGACCATCTACGACGTAGTTTCTCGTTGCGTGGTCATCGATCACGGCGGGAAGACCGTCTTGCTCGGGCCGTTCAATGATCGCAAACAGGCCATGCGCGCCGCCGAGAGCTACATCCAGCGCCACACCCAGCCGGATGGCGATCCGGAGCCTTCACCGGACTAGCATGCCGATGCCATCTGTCCGTACGCGCCGCGCTTCACGGCGTCACAGGACGGCGCGGGAGAACCCCGCCCTTACGGCTCGCCACGTTGTCAGCAGACTCTGCCTCTCGATCAGGAAATATCCGAGCACCCCGGCGGATATCCCTGCCAGCACGGCGATCGCGAAGACTGCGGGCGCGGGCGCACCCATCGATGCGCCGACCTTGGCGATGACCGAAATCGCAAATGTGTGCCAGAGATAGATGGAATAGGAGGCATCGCCGAGGAGTACCGCCGCGGGGACAAGTCGCACGCGGCGCCCGGCTTCAAGCGCGAGCACGCCGACGACCAGTGCCGCGGCGAGCGGTCCGCAGACCAGCGCATCGAAGGGTAGGCCCGCGACCTGGATCGTGGCAAAGCCGGAGAACGCGAGCGCGATCAGGGCGAACCCCGTGGCTGGAGCCGGCACCTTGCCCTTCAGCCACAGCTCGCCGATCACCATACCGGCGATGAATTCCAGGATGATCGGCCGCGTAAAGCTGAAGAGCACCGCATTGTCCGGGACGAGTAATGTACCGGCGATCACCAGAAGGCCAAACAGGGCGCCTATCGCCGGCAGGCGCCGGGCGCGGGGAAGAAGCAAGGTGCCGGCGAAGACCATGTAGAAGAACATCTCGTAGTTCAGCGTCCAGCCCTGGACCAGTACCGGCCAGATTTCGCCATTGCTGGGCGAGCGGGCCGGAATGAAGAACAGCGATGCGAGCACATGCTCGAGCGAAAGCACGAGATTGGGAAAGAGCCCGCCGAGGGCGCCCGCCACCATGACGGCGGTGGCCAGCCAGTAGACCGGCACGATGCGGCGGATGCGGGCGCGCAGGAATTGCACGGGCGTCGGCTCGCGGCGGGCGCTCACCACCCACATGATGAAGCCGCTGATGACGAAGAACACGTCGACGCCGGCCGCACCGATGGCGAAATGATAGCCCGTCTTCTCCGCCGCGTGAAACAGCACCACGGCGATCGCCGCCGCCGCGCGCAGATACTGGATGCCGCTCAGCGTGCCACGCGAAGTCCCGGTCATGACGGCACACCCGCAATGGGCTCAGCCGCTGCGCGCTGATAGGCCATGGAAGAACGATCCGCCGACCGGGCATGCGATGCCCGGCGCATCTCGGTCAGCTTGCCGGCGGAGAAGTAGAGCAGGAACGACCCGACATGGTAGGGCGTCAGGATGTCGATCTCGACGAAGGCGCGCATCGCCAGCAGCGCGGCGACGCCGAACAGCACGGCCGAGTCAGGGTCGACGGTGCGGGTCAGAACCCGTCGGAGATGGCCGAGGATCGTCGTGAGGAGAACGAGGCAAAGCAGGGCAAGGCCTACCACACCGGTCTCGACCACGGTCTCGATGAAGGTGTTGTGGAAGTGGAAGCCCGACCGCGAGCCGATGAAGAATTCCTCCCACAGGCGCTCCGCTTCCGAAAAGCCCTGGACCCAATAGGCCTGGTAGCCGATGCCGAAGAAGAGATTGGCCCGCGCCGCCTCGAAGCCCTGCTGCCAGAGATAGGTGCGCCCGGTCAGCGTCGAATCCTTGCCGAAGGCGCCCAGTACCAGATCGGCTCCGCCGGCATTGAGGAAGGCAAAGGCGCCGGCGATCGCCAGGATCAGACCGGCAAGGAACAGGTTGCGGCGGCTCGCCGGCCTCAGCGCCTGCAGCAGACGCACCCCGAGTGCCACCGCCACGATCGCTGCGGTGGTGAGCACCGAGGTGGCCGACTGGGAGGCCATGAGCGCATAGGCGGCGAGCAGGGCAACGCCCCCGCTCAGCACCAGCCAGTGCCGCCGCTCACCCAGCAGGAAGACTGCGGCAAAAGCGAAATAGACGCCGAGCGAGGCGTAGAAGCCGAGCTGGTTCTTCGAGGCGAAGGCCCCGACGAAACTGTAGCTGCCATCCAGCGGGTCGAGATGGTAGACGCCGAACAGCAGCGAATAGACGAGAACCAGCCCCGTCCCGAGCACCGCGCCGCGCGAAAACGTGCGCACGTCGATGATGCGCATGGCGATCAGTGCGCAGACGACATGGGAGAGGTACTGCACGGCGGTCCGTGCCGTGAGCGAGGGAGCGGCCGACCAGAACACCGACAGGCAAGCGAAGACGGCAAAGGCGAAGATCCAGGAATAGCGGGCATAATTCCCGAGCACCCGGCGATAGTCGATGAGGACCAGCGGCAGCCACAGGGCATAATAAGCAAGGATCGAGACCTGGCCGAACCGCGCCGAATAGGCAAAGACGAAGAGCGACAGCGCGATCGCGGCAGTGCCATAGGTTCCGTTTCGTCCCTGATCGATCAGGCTCGACTTGGCGATCCGCATCCCGGCCTCATCGCATCGCCAGGCCCGCGGCCACCTTGACCACGTCGCCCGGAAGGATCCTGGTATTCTCGTCGGCGGGGATCTCGCTCGCCTTGCCGTCCTTCTCGCGCACGATGGCATAGCTGACGCTGGCAACCGCCTGCTTGGCGACCGTGGCCGCCTCGGCCGATTGCATCATGGCTTCCGCCATCAGGTCGCGACTCGTGCCGAGCTTGAGGGCGATCGTGTCGAGTTCCCGTTCGGTATTTTGCAGTTCCTGCGCCAGCTGCGCATCCCGGTCGTTCTTCAGATCGGTTTCGTCCTGCGCTGCCTTGCTGATATCCTGCTTCGCCTTCAGCGTCGCCGTGTCGATATCGAGAAGCCCCGCCTGAAGATCGGCGACCTGCTGTTCGATGGCGAGCCGCCGCGAGCTGACGGTCAGGCCCTTTTCCGTAAGATTATAGACCTTCTCCCGATCGCTCTCGACCAGCTTCAGCTGTCGCGACTGGGTCTCGGACTTCTTCGCCAGCGATTCGATCTCGCTGCGCAGCAGTGTCTTGAGGTCCGCCAGCGCGGTGAGCTGCAGCTTCAGACGCTTGTCGCGCGTCTGCATCAGCGCGGTTTCGCTCCCCAGGAGGTCGGCGGCCTCCGGCATGTCCTTGATCTCGGCCGGCATGGCGATCGCCGCACTGCCGGCGATCTCGGCTTGCAGGCGGGCCCGGCGCACCAGAAGACGATTGCGTTCGGCAACCAGCACGGAGGAATCGCCCTCGGCGCGGATGAAGTCGCGGGCGAAGCGCTGTCCGGTCTCGCCGCGTCTCAGGCCCCCGCCGAGGCTGATTGCCTTCAGAACCGTCATGTTCGGCGCATATGGATACTCTCCGGGCGTCTGCACCTCCCCGGCGAGATAGATCGGACGGTATTGCGCCAGTTCCACCGAGGCCGATGGCCTATCCCTGAGGCCGAAGAGCAGCTGCATCTTCGTGCCCACCTCCTCGGCGACCTCCGCCGTCGTCTTGCCTGAGGCCGTGAGCTCTCCGAGGAAGGGCAGGGAAACCGTGCCGGCCGCACCGACCGTGTAGTCGCCGCTGACGGTGGACCAGTCCCTGACCGCGCCTTCGGCGGTACGCCACTCGGCGACGCGGATGCGCAGCTTGTCCATCACGTCCAGCCGGTAGTCGTCCGCCCGCGCCGAGGCCAGCGGCACGGCGAGGAAGAGCAGACCCAGGACGGCCGATGCAAAATGGAAAACGAAACGGGAGCGCGGCTGCGCCCCGATGCTGGCGATGTTGGACATGCTTATCCCCGTTTGGCTGTTTTCAGGACAGTCGCGTCCGCCCGCAGGCGGACAGGGCGGGCGTTCAATAGCTGCCGCGCGAGAGGCAGACCGCGGGAACGGTCAGGCCGATGATCTTGATGTCGGTCATCAGCGACCAGTTCTGGACGTAGTGCGAATCCAGGGCGACCCGGGATTCGTAGGAGACGTCGTTGCGGCCGCTGACCTGCCAGAGACCCGTCAGGCCGGGGCGGCTGCGCAGGTAGTACTGGGCGGCGACGTCGTAGAGTTCGAGCTCGTCCTCGACGACCGGTCGCGGCCCGACCACGCTCATTTCGCCGCGGATGATGTTGATGAGCTGCGGCAGCTCGTCGAGGCTGAGCTTGCGCAGGACCCCGCCCACCGTGGTCACCCGCGGGTCGTTCTGCAGCTTGCGGGCGGCGCGCCATTCCTCGTAGGCGGACGGGTTGTTCTCCAGGTATTCCTTGAGGATCCGGTCGCCGTCTTCGCGCATGGTGCGGAATTTCAGGCAGCGAAACGGCCGGCCGCCATGGCCGACGCGGCTGTGACCGTAGAAGATTCGGCCCCCGTCGGAGAACTTCACCAGCGCCATCAGCATCAGGAAGATGGGGCTCAGGAACAGGAGGGCCGACAGGGCCATGAAGATATCGAATCCACGTTTTGGGATTCCGCCGACCGGCGACTTTGCGGCGGTATGCGTATGGAGAAACGGCGAACTGGCCGATCGAGTCGCGGACTTCATAGAGGTAACTCCATTTACGTTTTGCGATTGGTCGGGTCCCTCGGGACGCAATGCCCTATCCAAGATTGCCTGTGTGGTGACAATTTGTCCGATCCGCCCAAACTTTAAGGCAGGGGCTGAACGCGGTTCCGGCGGCCCATTATCGGCCTCGCGATCATAGTTCAGCTGCAGTTCGCCCCGCGCATGTCCTGATCTTTGCCAAGTGACGAAGCCGGCGACGCGAAGAACCGGACTTGCCGGCTCACGCTATTTTACTGCGACCGAGCCACGATAAGCGGCCTGCTATACACAAAGCTTCTTGGCGGAGCAGCCCCGGTCGTTGAGCGAGGCACGGAAATACACGCGTCCGCGGAAACTTTTTGCGTCGCAACATTATATTGCGCCGCACATTTTGCGTTGCGAATATTCTAAAATTGCAACAATAAGTGATCGATCCATGTCCTCGCATCGCGCCCCGCCCCATGGACGGCAATCCTGACGCGAACCGAGCGTGGCAAAACCGCCCTCGATAGACCTGATTCGCCCAGTTTCACCCGCGAGGGACAGCCGCCAGAGAAGGCAACGGGTCTCCCAGTGATCCTTCAAGACACACTAACGGATACGAAAGGCTCTGCTGTCATAACCGGAGGCTCAGGGCTTGCGATGAACTTAAGGCGTTGAAGTCGGCCTCGCCGACCAATATATCTATTTAAATGCCTTGGAGGAGAAGGCGAACCGCCATGAAAAAGAACAGCGGATGTGGGGTCGCATGATGTATGCACCCCGGGTCTTTGCCAGCATGCTCGGCGCATTGATCGTCTTTGCGGTCGCGACCTATGTCCTGACCGGCTCGATCGGCACGACGCTATGGCAGACCGCCGTTGCCGCCGTTCTGCTCCAGCTTGGCTATTTCGTAGGCGTGCTGATCCTGGTAAGCCGCTCCGCGCGCCGGAAAAGCCAGGGTGCCTCTGCCGGCGAGACCGTCAAGCCCGACCAGAATAACGCCAAGTCCGGCCCCGTTCCCGTCTCGCGCCTGAACGCTCCCGAACAACCCAACCTCTAGTCCCGGGCACCTGAAGCGGCGCAAATCGTCGCGCCTGCCCCGTTTGCGTCACGATCGACCTCCATGCTGGCCTGATCCACCGACCCCCACAGGCCGGGAATTGATTTCCTGGCCGGACAAAGGAGTGAGGCGTGACCAACCCCACATCGATCTGCGTCATCATTGCCGCCAAGGACGCGTCCGCCACGATCGCACGCTCCGTAACCTCGGCCCTGGCCGAGCCGGAGGTCGCCGAAGTGATCGTCATCGACGACGGATCGACCGACGCCACCGGCCCCGCGGCACTCAGCGTACACGACGGCAGCGGACGGCTGCAGATCGTGCGCTTCGATGACAATCGTGGCCCGGCAGCGGCGCGCAACCATGCAATCACCCTGTCATCCTCCCCGCTGATTGCCGTGCTCGACGCCGACGATTTCTTCCTGCCGGGACGTTTTCGCAACCTGCTCGCCCTGCCCGACTGGGACTTCGCCGCCGACAACATCGTCTTCGTCGACGAGCGCCATGCCGACTTGACCCGTCTCGACGTGGCGGCGTTTCAGCCCACCTCCAGTCTGATCGATCTCGAGCATTTCATCGCGGGAAACATCTCCCGGCGCGGCAAGAGCCGGGGCGAGACGGGATTCCTGAAGCCGGTGATGCGGCGGGACTTTCTCCACGCGAACGGCCTGCGCTACCGGGAGGAGCTGCGGCTGGGCGAGGACTATGACCTCTATGTCCGGGCGCTGGCCAAGGGTGCCCGCTACCGGGTCAGCCATGCCTGCGGCTATGGCGCCGTCGTCCGGCAGAATTCGCTGAGCGGCCAGCATCGCACTGATGACCTGAAACGGCTCTACGAGGCCGACCGCGCCATCCTGCAGGCAGGCGACCTCGCGCCCGAGGCGGCAAGACTCATCCGCCGACACGAACGCCACATTCGCGGCCGCTACGAGCTTCGCCATTTCCTCGACCTGAAGAAAGCCCGGGGGCTGGGCGCGGCGCTCGGCTACGCGCTCTCGCATCCGGCGGCGCTGCCCGCCATTGCCGGCGGCATCCTCGCCGACAAGACCGAGCGTTTCCGACGCCCGACAAACGCGGCCTCGCCCCACCCCGGCGGCGTGCCGGCGCTCCGCTATCTGCTGCCCGCGACACCGGTGTCGGTTCAGAAATAGTCCCGGCGAACGCCGTCCATCACCGACATCAGGCGCGCCTTGCGCTCGGCGAGCACCGCGTCGGCGCTGAGTTGAGGCTCGGCGCGGCTAGCCTGCCAGAGTGCGAAGGTCGACGGCATGGCGAGTGCCTGCTTGGCGGCAACGCGCAGCTTCGTCTGGCGCGGTTCGCGGGTCGCAACCAGCATGCCACCGTCGATCACCCGGCTGTTCGGATCGGCCGCGACCTCCGCCCCTTCATCCTTGAAATCGACGCCCCAGAACCGCGCGCCCTTGATCATCGCCTCCGCACGGGTCGAGACCGGCACCTTGCGCGGCGCATAGGAAACGCCGACCGTTCTTGCCCAGTCGTTCCATTTGAAGCTGTTGATGCTCTCAGAGGTCGTGACCGCGACCCAGGGCACGCGGAAGGCATCGGCGAGGATCGCACCGTGCATGGATTCCGCAACGATCGTCTCCGACTGGGCGATCGCCCGGATGACGTCCTTCGCCTCCCCGCGCGGATCGATATAGTGCAGGCCGACCGTCTCGCAGATCGCCGGCCAGATGCCGGCGATCGCCGTTTCCCAATGCGGAACGAAGCTCTCGCGGTGGATCTTCGGCAGGTCCTTGAACTCGGGCATCTCGGCGACCATCACCGCCGGATCGACGATGCCCATGTCTGCGGAAAGCCCCGCCCGCTCGGCCGTCAGCGGCCCGCGCACGCAGCGCACGTCCCATTGAGAACGGTCCGACATATCGGGCAGCGCGCCATAGCCGTAGCCGCTGCCGAGAACCAGCTTGTGGCCGTCCGCCGGAAGCAGCGCCGTGTTGAGCACGGTGCCGACGCCGACGAGAAGGGTCTCGGGATGGGTCTCGCGGAAGCCGGGGAGCAGGAAGTCCCAGAGCCAGAGATTGAGGTCGTCGCCGAAATTGCCGTACTGAGATTCCCAGTAATACGGTTTCATGGCTTGCTCCTGGTTGCGGCCGCGACCGATCGATCGGACGGGCCTCTGCCATAGATGATTGCGAAAGGCTGTGGCCTCAGGCCTGGCGCGAGAATTTGCCGGCCGCCAGTCCGACCGCACTGCCCAGCAGGCGCGGATCGCGCCACAGCCAGCGCGCCAGAAGCTCGACCTGAGGCAGCTTGCGCCGCTTGACCAGCCGCGCCTGGCTCCACAGCGCCTGGCGGCGTGCCGTCTGTTTGTAGCTGCGGATGGACGCCACTTCCTGCCCGCGTCCGTAGAAACGCCCCTCCAGCGTATCGAGCGCCATCCAGGTGTTGAACTGCTGCCTGAGGAACTGCGGTGAGTCGCTGTCGATGCCGTGGAAGATATTGACGCCCTCGCCGCGCTCGGCGCCTGGCGCATCGCACAGGATGACGCGATCGGCCGCCAGCACGCAGTCGCAGAAGAACAGCACGTCCTCCGCCGCGAGCCTGAGCTCCGCCTCGAACCGGATCGACCGGAACAGCGGCCGGCCGATCACCATGCAGGAGAGATGCAGGAAGCTCCAGTTCTTCAGCATCACACTGGTCATTTCCGGCAGTTCGACGATCAGCGGATCGTCCTGCAGCCGGATGACCTGTTCGGTCTTCTCCAGCTCGGCAATGCCGAAATGATAGTAGAATACCTCGCCGCCACTGATGGATGCCCAGTAGCAGTCCGCACCGAAGCGCGTCATGCCGAGATAGGCGTTGGCGAGGTGGTCGGTTGTCCAGACATCGTCGGAATCGAGAAAGGCGACGAATTCGGTTTGCGGCTTCACGGCGTCGAGACCGGTATTGCGCGCGCCGCCCGGACCGGCATTCGGTTGGCGGATCACCGTGATGCGTTCGGCCTGGTGCTCGGGCAGGAGCGCAAGCTCCTCGCCGATCGGATAGGGTGACTGATCGTCGACGACGATCACGTCGAAATCGGAGAAGGTCTGGGCAAAGACGGAGGTCAATGCGCGCCTGAGGATACCCGGCTCCTTCTGGTAATACGGAATGATAACTGTCAGCTTCGCCATCTTTTCGCCCCTGCGGTTTATCTAAAAGAGGTTACGCGGTCTCCGCCCATCTGGTTGCCGCCCTTGTGAGGCGCGTTGTTTTTATTGCCCTTTCCCCTCCACAATCGTCAGGATGTCGCCATGCCGCCAGCAGTGAACGCGAAGTCGGTGACCCGGAACGTCGGCTGGAGCGTCCTATCCAAGACAGGCACATTCGGGCTTAAATTTGTCACCGTGCCGATTTTGGCCCGCATCCTCTCGCCTGAGGAATTCGGCGCTGTCGCCGTCGCGCTGGCTCTCGTGCAGTTTCTGGCGATGATCGGCGGGGCCGGTTTTGCCTCCGGCCTGGTCATCCAGCCGGAAGAGGACATGGAGACCATCCACTCCGTTTTCTGGACCAATCTGGCGATTTCGACGGCCATGGCGCTCGGCGTGTTCCTGGGTGCGGATCAACTGGCCGCCCTGTTCGGCGCGCCCGAAGCCGGCGATCTGCTGCGGATCATGAGCCTGCTGATCCCGCTCCAATTGACCGGCGACGTGGCCTATGCGCTGCTCGCCCGGCGCATGCAGTTTTCCCGCGATGCGCTGTGGAGCATGATCTCGGAATCGGCCGGCGCGCTGATCGCGGTCGCCTTGGCCCTTCTCGGCTTTGGCGTGTGGGCGTTGATCGCCCAGCTCTTTTCCTCGGCGCTCATTCGGCTGGCCGGGCTCTACGCGGTGTCGCGCTACAGCCCGCGTTTCGTATTTCGTCCTCGCCTAGTGCTGTCGCTCGGGCGCTTCAGCATGGGCATGATGGGGTCGGAGATCGCCAATTTCATCACCTTCCAGTCCCCCATGGTGGTGATCTCCCGCTATCTCGGCCTCTCAGACGCCGGCGCCTATTCGGCGGCCAACCGCTTTTCCAGCATCCCCAACCAGGTTGTCCTGTCCGCCGTCATGGGCGTGCTCTTCCCCGCCTTCAGCAGCATGATGCATGATCGCCAGCGGCGCCTGCAGGCGCTGACGCTGAGCACCCAGGTTACGACCGTGCTGCTGGCGCCGATGATGTTCGGGCTGTGGGCGCTGGCCGAACCCGGCATGCGTGTTCTCTTCGGCCAGCAATGGGCCCATGCCTGGCCGGTGCTGGCCCTGCTGTCCCTGTCGAAGGGCATCCTCACCCCCTGCAGCACCTATATCCCCTATCTGAAGGGTATTGGCCGCGGCGGCATGCTGTTCGCCTGGGCCCTGTTTCGCGCGATCGCCACGACGGGCGCGGTCGCCTATGCGGCCATGCATGGCGGCCTGATCGACGCGATGATCGCCCTTTGCATCGTCAATGCCGTCGTCCTGGTCGGCTATTCCTGGGTGGTGCATCAGGCGGACCGCGCCCCGCTCACCGGCTTTCTCCTCACAGCCCGCCCCATGCTCTCCGCGATCGCCATGGCGCTGGTCGTGCGCTGTCTGCTCGATGCCTACGGGCACCTCCTGCCCAATCCTGCTCTCCAGCTGGTCGTCGGCATCGCCATCGGCGGTGTCATCTACGGTGCATTGACCCTATTGCTCGAACGCCGGCTGCTGCAGACCCTCAAGGATCTGATGCGCAAGCGGACCCCCGCTCCGATTCTGGCGGGAGAATCGTGACGGCCGATCGTTACCGATTAAACCCCGAAATGGACGGAAAAGCTGCCCCATTTCGACCACAAAACCACTGCTTGAGCATGCAACCCGCCCTCTCAGCTACTTTCGCGAGAAAAAAATCGCACGAAAATCCGGTGCCGTGCGCGGTCGTCAATTGACGCATCGCAATTTTTCATAAGGCACCGGAAGCGTGGCTCTTTTCGCTCGCCGCCGGCACGGATCGAGCCGGACCACGGCCCGCTTCCTCGTAGTCCATTTGCTGCGATGCAACAGACCGCACCGTGTTTTTCGCTGCGGCGCCACATTTTACGCCCCCTCCCGAACCTAGCCTAAGGGTGCGGGCTGAAGTCTGCTCTGGTTTGAACGGCCGCGATTTGTCGCGTCCACAATAGGAGTGACTGACATCGTGAACGTGGACGCGAACGTATCATCGCGGATCAACCTGATGCGCATTCTGCTCATCGCCGGGATCGTGTTCGTACACATCCCCTTCGATCCGCCAAGAAGCCCCTATCTCGGCACCTATGGCGTCGTGGACTGGATCCGGGTCTATCTCGGCGACAGCCTGTTCCGCATCGGCGTTCCGTGCCTGAGCGCCATTTCCGGCTACCTGCTTTTTCGCCGGGGTCTCTCGGGTTTTGACTATCCCAAGGTGATGCGCAGCAAGGCGAAGACCGTGCTTTTGCCCTTCCTGCTGTGGAATTTGACCTTCCTGCTGCTGGTCCTGATCGCGCAGAAGCTCGGAATGGGCCAGGGGTATCTGCCCGACGTGGCCGGCGCCACGCCGCGCGAGCTGGCAAGCCACGCTCTGGCGCTCGAGGCATGGCCGGTCAACCTGCCGCTCTATTTCCTGCGCGACCTGCTGCTCTGCCTCGTCCTGTCGCCGCTGATCGGGCATCTGGTGATGCGCTATCCGCTGGCTACCCTGCTGCTTTTCCTCGCCTATGCGATCCTGCCCGTCCCGAACGGCATATTCCTCAAGAAGTCGATCCTCTTCGGCTTCAGCCTCGGCGCCTATGTCGCGCTGCATCGCGTCGACGTGAAGCGTCTCGACGCCCATGCCCGGCCGGTCATCCTGGCAGTCGGCCTGGCGTCGCTGCTGCTCGCCGCCGGGCTCTATGCCACCGGCCCGCAATATCCGCAGTGGATCGACGTGCTGCGCGGACTCGTCGCGATTTCCGGCATTTTCGGCGCCTGGGCGCTGTCCAGCCTTTTGGTCCGCACGCGTTTGGGCGCCCGGCTCGGCACCGGCAGCGGCCTCAGCTTCTGGATCTTCTGTGCCCACTATCCACTGCTGATCGCCCTCTGGATGATCTGGAACCGCGCCGGCACGCTCCCCTATCCCCTTTTCTATTTCGTCGCGCCGGTTCTGACGATTGCAGCTCTTGTTGCCTCGCATGCCGTGATGAAGCAGCTGGCGCCCGGCCTTCTCGCCGTGCTGACCGGCAACCGCGTCGATTCCGCGCGCAACAAGCCTCTTGGCGCCATCGCCGGCGCCGGGTCGTCCCCCGAATTCTCCTCCCAGAAAAGGTGACCGCCCGATGAACGCGCACCCCATGACACGAACGCATCGTCTCGGCCTTCTGACCGGTCTTGCCCTGAGCCTGGCCACATCCGCCAGCGCCCAGGACGGCGCCAACGGAAAGTCCTTCGTCGAGGAGTTCGACAAGCTCGACACCGCCCTCTGGTACGTCTCGGACGGCTGGAACAACGGGCCGCACCAGAACTGCACCTGGTCGAAGACTCAGGTCGCCGTCGCCAACGGCGCGCTCGAACTCACCTTCGACAAGCGCCAGATGGGCGAACGCGAGCATGTCTGCGGCGAGATCCAGACCCGCAGCCGCTTCGGCTACGGCACCTACGAAGTGCGGATGAAGAGTGCCGAGCCCTCGGGCCTGAACTCCGCCTTCTTCACCTATATCGGCCCCACCGACAAGAAGCCGCATGACGAGATCGACTTCGAGGTCCTGGGCAAGGACACCTCCCGGGTCCAGCTCAACCAGTATATCGCCGGCAAGGGCGGCAACGAGGCGCTCGCCGATGTGCCGGGCGGGGCCAGCACGGCCTTCAACGACTACGCCTTCGTCTGGGAAAAGAACCGGCTGCGCTACTTCGTCAACGGCCGGATGGTCCACGAGGTGACCGACCCGGCCAAGATCCCGACCAACGCCCAGAAGATCTTCCTGAGCCTCTGGGGAACCGACACGCTCAAGGACTGGATGGGCGCCTTCTCCTACTCCTCTCCGTCGAAAATGCAGGTCGAACGCCTCGCTTTCACCGCCTCCGGCGACGCCTGCCAGTTCGAGCAGTCGCTGGTCTGCAAGCTGAAATGACGTCGCATTCCGCCCCCCGAGAACGGATGTCCTTATGCTGAAGATACTCTATCTGGTCCACGATCTCGCCGATCCCGCCGTCAGGCGCCGCGTGCTGATGCTTCAGAGCGGCGGGGCCCAGGTGACGCTCGCCGGCTTTCGCCGCAGCGACAACGCTCTCGCCGCGGTCGAAGGCGTCGCACCGATCGAACTCGGCGTGACGGCCGATGGGCGCTTCGCCCAGCGCATCGGCGCGGTCTCGAAGGCATGCCTGGCGATCGGCGCCAGGCTCCGCGGCGTGGCAAGGCCGGATGTCATCGTGGCGCGCAACCTCGAAATGCTGGCCCTCGCCAATCGGGCCACGTCTGTCTTGGGCGGTGACGTGCCGATCGCCTATGAGTGCCTGGACATCCATCGCCTGCTGCTACGCGACGACATGGTCGGCAAGGCGCTGCGCGGGGCCGAAGCGAGGCTCGGCCGCAAGGCGGGGCTGCTGATCACCAGCTCTCCCGCCTTCATCGAACACTATTTCCGCCCGCTCTCGGGCCTCGACCTGCCGTCCCTGCTGCTGCAGAACCAGGTTCTCGACCTCGACGATGACGACGGGACCGAGGCGGCCGCGACGGCCCCACCGGCACCGGCACAGCCCTGGCGCATCGGCTGGTTCGGCGCGCTCCGCTGCGCCAAATCGCTCGACCTGCTGACGACCTTCTCCCATGCCATGGCCGGCCGCGCCGAGATCGTGCTGCGCGGGCGGCCCGCCTATTCGGAGTTCGACGATTTCGACGGTCTCGTGCGCAACGAGCCCTTCATGTCCTTCCACGGCTCCTACCGCAACCCGGAGGATCTGGCCCGCATCTATTCCGGCGTCCATTTTTCCTGGGCGATCGACTTCTTCGAGGAAGGCCAGAATTCGTCCTGGCTGCTGCCGAACCGGCTCTACGAAAGCTGCCGCCACGGCACGGTCCCGATCGCCCTCGCAGGCACCGAAACCGCCCGCTTCCTCAAGGAACGGGGCCTCGGCGTTATCCTGCCCGACGCAGCACCGAAACGGCTGACCGAGCTGTTCGAGACCATGACCGAGCGGACCTACCGCGAGGCGTCCGCGCGCATCCGCACGCTCGGACCGGGGCCGTGGACCATCAACCGTGCCGATTGCCAGCGGCTGGTGAAGCGCCTCTCGACGCTGGCCGCCGGCCAGCCGGCGGTGCGTTCGGCCCGTCCGCTCGCCCAGCCTCTTGCCGCCAAGGAGACCTCCCATGACGAATGAAAGACGCAAGTCCGTCCGGTGCCTGATCGTCATTCCCTGCCTCAACGAGGCGACGCACATCGCGGCGGTGATCGCCAATCTTGAAGGGGCGCTGTCCGACCTGGACGCCCGGATCGTGGTGTCCGACGGAGGCAGCACCGACGGCACGCGCGCCATCGTTACGCAGATCGCAGGCGGGAACCCGAAGGTTGCGCTCCTCGACAACCCGAAGCGCATCCAGAGCGCCGCCGTCAATCTGGCCGTCGCCACCCATGGCGGCGATTGCGAATATCTGATCCGCATCGACGCCCATGGCGACTATCCGCTCGACTACTGCCAGAACCTGGTGGACGAGGCGCTCGAGACCGGCGCCGATTCCGTCGTGGTCGGCATGCAGACGGTCGGCTTCGGGCTGTTCCAGAAGGCGACGGCGCTCGCGCAGAATTCCAAGCTCGGCAATGGCGGCTCGCGACATCGCATCGGCGCCGCCAGCCACTGGACCGACCACGGCCATCACGCCCTGATGCGCATCGCCGCCTTCCGCCAGATGGGCGGCTATGACGAGAGCTTCCAGCACAACGAAGACGCCGAGCTGGACTATCGGCTGGTCAAGGCCGGCTATCGCATCTGGATGACCGACAGGACCAGGATGGTCTACTATCCGCGCGCCAGCGTGAGACCGCTGTTTCGTCAGTATTTCGGCTATGGGCGTGGCCGGGCGCGCAACTTCCTCAAGCATCGCGCCCTGCCCAGCCTGCGCCAGATGATCCCGCTTGCGGTCGCCCCCGTGACCGTCGGCGCGCTGCTGGCCATGCTCAACTGGGCGGCGGCGATCCCCTTCATCGTCTGGGCCGGCGCCTGCATCGGCTACGGCGTGTGGCTTGCGGTCAAGCAGCGCAACCCACACGGGCCGCTCGCCGCCGTTTCGGCCATGGTGATGCACTTCGCCTGGTCAGCCGGTTTCTGGCGTGAAGTCCTCGCCGGGGGCTGGCGGGACCCCGTCTACGTGCCCCGCCGGGAGCCATCGCTATGAGCGCGCCCCTCAGCCTCCCCTCGACCCGCATCGACATCGGCGTGTGCACCTTCCGCCGCCCGGAACTGGAGCAGACATTGCGCTCGCTCGCCGCCCTTGCCCTGCCGGACGGGGTTTCGGTCCGCGTCATCGTCGCCGACAACGACGCGTCGCCTTCGGCCCGTCCCCTGGTCGACGGCTTGCGCCCGTCCTTGCCCTTCGACCTTCTCTATGTGCACTGCCCGGTCGGCAACATATCGATCGCCCGCAATGCCTGCCTTCAAAACAGCAACGGCGATTTCCTCGCCTTCATCGACGATGACGAAGTGGCCTCCACCGAGTGGTTGCTGCTGTTGCTGATGATCGCCGAGGCCACAGGCGCGGATGCCGTGCTGGGGCCGGTTCGGGCGCGCTACGGCGCGGATGCGCCGGGCTGGATGCGCCGCGGCGATTTTCATTCGACGGCCCCGGTCTGGGTCGGGGACGAGATCCGCACCGGCTACACCTGCAACGTCCTCCTGCGCCGCGCCTCCCCGGCGGTCGCGGGCCGCCGCTTCAACCTTGCGCTCGGCAGGAGCGGCGGCGAGGACACCGATTATTTCACCCACCTGCATCGCTCCGGCGGCAAGATCGCCTATGCTGCCGATGCCTTCGTCGAAGAACCGGTGCCGCCGGCACGCGCGCGGCTATCCTGGCTCGCCAGGCGGCGCTTTCGCATGGGGCAGACCCATGGCCGGCTGCTGGCCGGGCAAGCGCCCGTGACGAAGCGGCCGGCACAGCTGGCACTCGCCGCGATGAAGGCCAGTTTTTGTCTGCTGGCAGGACTGGCCTGTGCGCCCTTCGCCATCCAGCGCAACCGCTACGGGCTTCGCGCCGTGCTGCACATCGGCGTCGTCAGTGGCCTGATCGGTGTGCGGGAAATCCGCCAATACGGCGAACTGGGAGCGACTTCACCATGATGCAGCCAACCCCCGACGTCAGCATCGTCATCGCCGCCTTCAACGCCGCGGACACGATCGGCCGCGCGATCGCCGGTGCGCTTGCGCAGCAAGGTGTCGTGCTGGAGGTGATCGTCGCCGACGATTGCTCCACCGACGCCACGCGCCAGATCGTTGCCGCGATCGTCGATCCGCGCCTGCGGCTCGTCGCCCTGCCACAAAACCGCGGCCCGGGCGGCGCGCGCAATGTCGCGGTCGACGCCGCACGCGGCCGCTGGATCGCGGTGCTCGATGCCGACGACACGCTGCATCCGGATCGCCTGAAGCGCATGATCGCAAAGGCCGAAGCCGAAGGCGCCCAGATCGTCGTCGACAACCTCGCGGTCGTCTCAGCCGACGGCAGCACGCAGACCATGTTCGACGCACACGAACTCGCGTTCCGCTATGAACTCACGCTCCCGGCCTTCATCGAATCCAACATGCTTTTCCACTCGCAGCACAATTTCGGCTACATGAAGCCGGTCTTCGAGCGGCGGTTCCTGACGGAGCACGACCTGCGCTTCGACGAGGGCCTGAGGATCGGCGAGGACTATCTGCTGCTCGCGTCCGCGCTGGCGGCGGGCGCGAAATGCGTGGTCGATCCGACGGTCGGCTATCTCTACCACATCACCGACGGATCGATCTCGCGCGTGCTGAAGCTCGAGCATGTCGAGGCGATGCTGACAGCCGATGCCGGATTCCTGCGCCGCTACCGGCTCGACGCCGAGGCGCTTGCCGCCCAGCGCCGCCGCCGCCGGAACCTCACCGAGGCACACTCCTTCCTGACGCTGATCGGGCACCTGAAGCGCCGGTCGCTGGCCGGCGCCCTTGCCACCGCCCTTCGCGACCCGGCGGCGCTGCGCCACCTTTCCATGCCGATCGCCGCCCGGTTGCGGCGCCTCAAGGAACGGCCCTCGACGGTTCGGCCGCCGGAACATTCAGCCGGGCGGGACGCCCCCGCACCGGCCCCTCACACGAACAAAGAACGCTCGACGGCCCCCGATCGCCTCGCCCGGGCCCCCTTTGGAAACGGAACGCGTCCATGAACCACAGAGCCCTGCCCCTGAACGGCGTCTTGCGTCCGGAAAAGGACGATGGCGATTCCTTCATCGACCTCGACCGCCTCTTCGCCTCGGTCCTCCGGCGCGCAATGACCATCGGCCTTGCGACCGCTCTCTTCGTGATGCTCGGCGTCGCCTATCTCGTCTTCACGACCCCGGTCTATACCTCGATGACGCAGATCCTGCTCGACGAGAACCTTGCGCGCTACGCCGAGGAGGAGCTCGCCTCGCCGCAGAGCAAGCAGCAGGCCGACACCCAGATTTCGAGCGCCGTCGAGATCCTGAAATCGAACAAGATGGCCCTGAGGGTCGTCGACGAGGCGGGGCTCGCGGACAATGACACGATCCTCAACCCGCCGAAATCGCTCGTCTCGACCGCCAAGTCCTGGCTACGCGGCATGCTCAGCCTCTTCGCCGATGCCGTCTCCGACGAGGCCGTGCTCGAAGGCCAACGGCAAAAGGCTGCCGCCATGCTGCAGCAGGGCATCGCCGTCGAACGGGTCGGGCGGAGCGCCGTCGTGGCGCTGTCCTATCGTTCGCCGGATCCGCAGCTGGCCGCCAAGGTCGCCGACGCCTATGCCGATGCCTATCTCGCCGACCAGCTGAACGCCAATTTCGATGCGGCCGAGCGGGCTTCCGTCTGGCTGCAGGAACGCCTGGACGATTTGAGGCAGCGCGCCCAGGCCGCCTCGCTCGAGGCGGAGCGTTACAAGACCGAGAACGGCCTGACCTCGACGCGCGGCGAACTGATGTCGGAACAGCAGCTGACCGACCTCAACAGCCAGCTGATCATCGCCCAGGCGGACGTGGCCAAGGCCTCGGCCCGCTACGACCAGTTCAAGTCGATCCTCGACCAGGGGCCCGACAATGCGGTCAAGAATGCGATGATCGGTGCCGGCGGCAGCGAGAATTCGGTCATCCAGCAGCTACGCGGCCGCTATCTGGCGATCGAGCAGCGCGAGCGCGAGGTGACCGAAAGCTTCGGCGCCGATCATCCGCAGGCGATCGCCCTGAAGGGCGAAAAGGGTGAGATCTCCCAGCAGATCTTCCAGGAACTGCAGCGGCTGACCGACAGCTATCGCAACGAGTATGAAGTGACGCGGTCGCGCGAGACGTCGCTGCGCGAAAGCATAGCGGGGGTCACCGGCAAGAATTCGCAGGCGACGAAATCGCTCGTCCACTTGCGCGAGCTGGAGCAGAAGGCGACCGCGCTCAAGACGCTCTACCAGTCCTATCTCGACCGCTACGAGCAGGCGAACCAGAAGCAGACCTTCCCGATTGCCCAGGCCCGCGTGATCTCGGATGCCGGCGTTCCCGTCTCGCCGTCCAGCCCGAAGAAGACCATGGTGCTGGCCCTCTCGGCCATTCTCGGCCTGATGGCGGGCGGCGCGCTCGCCTTCGCGCAGGAAATGCAGGAGCGCTACTTCCGCCTCGGAAGCGAGGTTCGTTCAATTCTCGGGTTGACCTCGCTCGGCTATCTCCCGCTTGTTGGCGCAACCGCCAATCGGCCGATCGATCGCGTCAACGGCTTCTTCCGGCGCGGTGGCAAACCTTCCGCCGAACCGCCGCCGGAACTGCCGCTCGAGCGGATGACACGGCTGGTGCTTGAAGCCCCGCGATCGGCCTTTGCCGAAACCCTGCGCAACGTGAAGCTGGCAAGCGACATCGTCCTGCAGGGACGCCCGAGCCGCGTCATCGGCATCGTCTCCTCGCTGCCGGGCGAAGGCAAGACCACGGTGGCCGCCAATTTCGCCATGTTGCTGGCCGCCAGCGGCAAGCGCACATTGTTGATCGACGCCGACCTTCGCAATCCGAGACTGAGCCGCATGCTGAAGCCCGCGCCCAAGGCCGGCCTGGTCGAGGCCGTGATCGGCGACGTCGCCTGGACGAGCCTCATACGGGTCGATCCGCAGTCGAAGCTCGCCATCCTGCCGATCCAGCCCCGGTCCCATGGCGAACAGCTGCCGCACACCAACGAACTGCTGGCTTCGCCCCGCATGGCGAGCCTGATCGAGAGCGCCCGCCAGCATTTCGACTATATCATCGTCGATCTCGCGCCGCTCGGCCCCGTGGTCGACGCCAAGGCGTTTTCGGCCCAGGTCGACGGCTTCGTCTTCGTCGTCGAATGGGGCAAGACGCCGACGCGCCTCGTCTCCGACCTCCTGGAATCCGAACCGCTGATCGCCTCGAAGATCCTCGGCGTGCTGCTCAACAAGACCGACATGACTGAGCTGCCGAGATACAGCGAGTTCGGCGGACAGGAAAAATTCCGCAGCCAGTACGAGGCCTACTACCAGTCGCCTTTGGCGAAGGCCGCAAGACCGCGCCCTGCGGCGTCGCCGGCTGCAGAGGAACAAGCAGCCGCGGCTTCCCCTTCGCAGGCCTGAGCCGGCGAATAACGATCTGCTTAATCATCAACCGGCGGTGCGCAGCGCGGACCTTCGGAACGGACAGTCATGGAACATCAACAGCAAGGAATCCCATCGATGACGGATATACCTGTTCTCGTGGTCGGCGGCGCCGGCTATATCGGTTCCCACACCTGCCTCAAGCTCGCGCAATCGGGCTTTCTGCCCGTGGTCTACGACAACCTGTCCAACGGTCACGACGAGTTCGTCCGGTGGGGGCCGCTGGTCGTCGGCGACATCCGCGACCGGGCGCGGCTCGACGAGGTGCTCCAGCACTATGCGCCCGTCGCCATCATCCATTTCGCCGCGCTCATCGAGGTCGGCGAAAGCGTCAGGGACCCGGTGTCCTTCTACGAGAACAACGTGATCGGATCGCTGACGCTGCTTTCAGCGGCCCAGGCGGCCAGCATCGACGCGATCGTCTTTTCCTCGACCTGCGCCACCTACGGCCTGCCGGAACTGGTGCCGATGGACGAGAGCCATCCGCAGGCACCGATCAACCCCTACGGGCGGACGAAATGGGTCGTCGAACAGGCCCTGAAGGACTATGACAGCTATACCGAGCTGCGCTCCGTGACGCTGCGCTATTTCAATGCCGCCGGCGCCGATTTTGAAGGACGCATCGGCGAATGGCATACGCCCGAAACCCATGCCATTCCGCTGGCGATCGAGGCCGCACTCGGCCGCCGGCCGAAATTCGAAGTGTTCGGATCGGACTACGATACCCGCGACGGAACCTGCGTCAGAGACTACGTCCATGTCATCGATCTGGCGGACGCCCATGTGCGCTCGGTCGAGTACCTGCTCGACGGCGGCACTTCGCTTGCGCTCAATCTCGGCACCGGCACCGGGACGACGGTGAACGAACTCCTCGAGACGATCAGCACGGTCTCCGGCCAGAGCTTTCCGGTCAGCTTCAGCGCCCGGCGCCAGGGCGATTCGCCGGTGCTGGTGGCCAACAACGACATGGCGCAGGAAGTGCTCGGCTGGCAGCCGCAATTCTCCCTCGAGGAGATCGCCCGCTCCGCCTGGCGCTGGCACACCTCGCAGAATATGTCGGGATGAGTAGATCGCCGGCCCGAACGGTTCGTCAGTCCACCTCTCGGGAACTTTAGGCCCGTTATGCCGTTCCAGCCGCGTGGGCGTAGTGTGCCCTCGCGGCTGCCAATGCTATTGAGGAAACGCAGGGAGCAAAATATTCTCCGATCACGGTCGAAATTGCGGTTTTGTCCCCTCCCTGCCCCTTCGCATTCTGCCATTTATCAAGATCAAATCGCTGATCCAAAAAGGAAACGGAATGAGCTGGCTCAAGACCTTCGTTGCACTGGCAACCCTTCAGACCCTCGTCTTCACCCCGGCGCTGGCCGGCGAGGACCTCGACCAGATCAAGTCGAGCGGTGTCCTCAAGATTGGAACGGAAGGCACCTACGCTCCCTTCACCTTCCATGATTCGTCGAACGAACTCGTCGGCTTCGATGTCGAGATCGGCCGCGCGGTTGCAGCCAAGCTCGGCGTCAAGCCGGAATTCGTCGAAGGCAAGTGGGACGGACTGATCGCCGGCCTCGATGCCAAGCGTTATGACGCCGTGATCAACCAGGTCGGCATCACCGAGGCTCGCAAGCAGAAGTACAATTTCTCCGATCCCTACATCGTCTCCAAGGCCGTCCTGATCGTCCGCGACGACAATACCGAGATCGCCGGCTTCGAGGACCTCAAGGGCAAGAAGTCCGCCCAGTCCCTCACCAGCAATTTCGGCAAGCTCGCCGAAGCGGCAGGGGCGGAACTGGTCGGCACGGACGGTTTCGACCAGGCGATCCAGCTCGTCCTGACCGGCCGCGCCGATGCGACGATCAACGACAGCCTGTCCTTCCTCGACTTCAAGAAGCAGAAGGCCGATGCACCGGTGAAGATCGCCGCCGAAAAGGCCGAGGCCGAAGCCTCCGGCATCATCGTGCGCAAGGGCGACGACGAACTGGTCGCAGCGATCAACAAGGCGTTGGCCGACATCAAGGCCGACGGCACCTATGAGACGATCTCGGCCAAGTATTTCGGCCAGGACGTTTCCAAATAGCGATTGATCGATGCGCGTTCCGCGCATCCGACCCATCCGCTCGACTGACGGCATAGACGGACCGGCCCTCCCGCCGGCCGTCGCATTTTTTGGGGATATGGCGTGCCGCACTGGCTTCAACTGATGTATGACTCCCTGCCCACGCTCTTGTGGGCCGGCATCCGTTTCACCATCCCGCTGACCCTCCTGTCCTTTGCCCTGGGGCTTGCCCTCGGGCTCGGCACGGCGGTGGCCAGGCTCTTCGGCGCAAGACCGCTGGTCCTGGTGGCCCGGTTCTATGTCTGGGTCATCCGCGGCACGCCTCTCCTGGTCCAGCTCTTCGTCATCTTCTACGGCCTGCCGAGCCTCGGCATCCTGCTCGACGCCTTTCCCGCGGCGCTGATCGGCTTCACCCTGAACATCGGGGCCTACACCTCGGAAATCATCCGCGCGGCCATCTCCTCGGTGCCCAAGGGCCAATGGGAAGCCGCCTATTCGACCGGCATGACGTGGCGTCAGGCGATGACCCGCACCATCCTGCCCCAGGCGGGCCGGGTGGCGGTGCCGTCGCTCGCCAATACCTTCATTTCGCTCGTCAAGGACACGTCTCTCGCCGCCGCGATCACCGTTCCGGAGCTCTTCCAGTCGGCCCAGCGCATCGTCGCGACCACCTATGAGCCGCTGATACTCTATATCGAAGCGGCGCTCATCTATCTCGCCATCAGCTCCGTCCTGTCGTCTCTGCAGGCGCGCCTGGAGGTTCGTTTCGGACGCTATGGCGGCATGCTGGAGGCAAACCCGTGATCGAACTGTCCCACATCGAAAAGCGCTTCGGCGAGGCGCTCATCCTCGACGACATCTCGCTGACCTTCGCCGAAGGCAGCGTCACGGCGCTGGTCGGCCCCTCCGGCGGCGGCAAGAGCACGCTGCTTCGCACCATCAACCTGCTGGAACTGCCCAATTCCGGAACGGTCCGGGTCGCCGACGACACGGTGGAATTCTCGCCTGGCCGAAAGACGCCCTGGCCGGCGATCCAGAAGATCCGCTGCGAGACCGGCATGGTGTTTCAGAACTTTCAGCTCTTCCCTCACCGGACCGCGATCGAGAACGTCATGGAGGGGCTGCTCGTCGTGCAGAAGTGGTCGCGCGAAAAGGCACGCGCCCGCGCCACGGAGCTGCTTACCAAGGTCGGCATGCTGCACAAGGCGGATGCGTGGCCGGCCAATCTTTCGGGCGGCCAGCAGCAACGCGTCGCCATTGCAAGAGCCCTCGCCCCCTCGCCGAAGGTTCTGCTCTGCGACGAGCCGACCTCGGCGCTCGATCCGGAACTGTCGGCCGAAGTGGTCGAGGTTCTGGGCCAGCTCGCGACCGAGGGAACGACGATGGTGATGGCGACGCATGATCTGCGCCTCGCTTCGCGCATCGCCAACAATGTCGTCTTCCTCGAAGCCGGGCGGGTGATCGAGACCGGCACCGCCGAGCGCATCTTCGGAGCGCCCGAGCAGGATCGCACGCGCCGCTTCGTCTCCTCCATCAGCGCCGCCCAGACCTTGTGACGCCGTTTCGAACCGAAGCGCCGAACAGCGCAGGCAATTGGGGCCGACAGGGCGCGTCACGGAACCACCTGCCGATGCAGACGTTGGGACCGAGACGCGTCAATCGGAGGCCGAAGATATGCAGGACGAACTCAACATCTATCGCCTGGTCCCCCTGGCGGAGCCGGACGATCCCAACTGGCAGAACAGCCCCTACCAGGGCGAAGTGCTCGTCAGGGCGAGAACCACCGGCGATGCGCGCGTCGTCGCCATGGAAGCGGAAGGCGACTTCTTGCAAAGCGACGCCAAGCCCGCGGAAGGTGTTTCCACCACCAACGGCTCGGCCTTCACCGACGAAAAACTCTACACGGTGGTGATGGAGGAGAACTCGCGCCATGCACGGCATGGGCCCCGCGGCGTGCTCGAAGGCAAGATCGCCAATCCCGTGCTGGCCGATCGCCCGGACTGAGCCCGTCCGAATCGATATCCGCCCGCCTGAGGCGGCCGGCTGCGCTGGCCGGTCCCCCTACTCTTCGTCGCCAGCCGCTTCGGAAACCGGCGCTTCCTGCGACATGTAGATCAGTTCCTGCTTCGAGCGGAACCCTGACTTGAACAGGCTGATGAGAGACTGGGCCAGCGTCATCCCCTCCGGACCCTGGGGATCGACGGAGGCATTTCGGCACAGCTCGAGGAATACCTCTTGCAAAAGGTCCAGCTCCGCCGGGCCGATGCTTTTGTCGTCATCGAAATACTGGAAAGCCAAAATGAAGTCCCCTGTCCTGCGATCGCGTCCATGAGACGGTGCAAGGCAGCGGCCGTCAACGGGAATGTCGGATCTTCCGGCAGTTGATCACGCTTTTCGTCTCGCGCATGCCGGGCGGCGGAAGGGATAATCGCCGAATAAACCTAAGAAGAGAGCCTGAGGCACCTTCTCTGGACTGCAGAAAAGGCTTCAGGGCCGTGCGGACACGGCCCTGAAATTCCACCTTTAGATCGAAGAGTCGCGGGTGCCGTAGCGAGCCCGCTCAGCAGCGATCTCTTCGCGCGAATAGGGATTCGAAGCGTCGTCGAAACGGCTCCAGCCCTCTTTTTCGTAGGTCGAGCGACGTTCCGAAAGGTCGACCCAGTTCGAACGCTGGAGAATGGCTTCGGCTTCGCCGGCACGGGCATCGTCGACCTTTGCGGTCACGAGCGTGCCGCCGCGGCGGACGCCTTCAGCATAGACATGGGCATCATTCTCATCGACGCCGGAATCGGTCAGAGCGCCGATCAGGCCACCGGCGGCTCCGCCGACCACGGCACCGGCCAATGCACCGGCAGCGGTCGCAGCCAGCCAGCCGGCAGCGACAACCGGGCCCACGCCGGGAATTGCCATCATGCCGAGGCCTGTCAGAAGGCCGGCACCGCCGCCGAGGGCCGCCCCGACGCCTGCACCGGTGCCTGCACCTTCGGCCGCGCCGTTGTCGTCGTCCTCATAGCGCCCATCGGAATTGTTCGAGACAATGCTGATGTCGTTTTCCGGGACGCCGGCAGCCTTGAGCTGGGCGACGGCGGTGGCAGCGTCCGAATAGTGATCGAATAGTCCGGTAACAGTGGTCATGATGTCTCTCCTCGAGATTATTTTTTTGAAAAGGCGGTCTTACTTGGCGACGATGTTGCCCTGGTAATCCATGGAGACCATCACCGGCTTACCATCCTTGGTCGCCTTGGCCTGCCAGATGCCCTTGTCGTCGAGCTTCAGGTCGGAAACCTCGGCGTAGCCGGCTTCGGTGAAGCGTTCCATGGCCTGTTCTTCGGTGAAGCTGTTTGCGCCTTCGACCGGAGCGGTGGGGTTCGTGTCGGCGGGGGTCGCGACTGCCGGTGTCTCACCGGTCGGGTTGGCGGCGGGCGTGGTGGTCTGCGCAAAGACCGAAGAGGAAAGGGCGAAAATCGCCGCGGTGACGAGCATCTTCTTCATGTGTTTCCTTTCGGGATCGGAAGTGATCCGGCGGTGAGTGAACCAGCCAGCAAGACAAATGTTCCGTCGCTTCAGCATCCTGCTAGCGGACGATCGCGCCGTCGCAATCGACCGAACACCCGTCCCTCAAGGGAACATGGCCCTCCCATACCAGCCTCTCAGCGCGTCAAAAAAAGATCGGCTTGTCCGGGCGTCGCTGCATCGACCGGGCATTCCTTCAGGACGTGAGCGAAAGTTTTTGCGTCCATGCGGCGGGCAAACTATATCGGGCTGAGCGACGCGTCGAAATCGGGCCGAGGCACCGACAATTATCAGTTTGGAAAAGCGATGACTGACAGAGAAAGCTTGACCGTCCTGTTCTGCGAGGACGAACCGATCATCATGATGACCTCGGTCGACATGCTGCAGGACGCCGGGATGACGGTCATCGAAGCGGGCTCGGGCGAGGAGGCGCTGAAGCAGCTTGCAGCGTCCCGCATTGACGTCATGGTGACCGACATGGGCCTGCCGGGCATTTCCGGACTCGAACTGGTAATCGAGACCCGCAAACGGCTCCCCGAACTTCCCGTCATCTTTTCGACCGGTGCAACGACGATCGCCGGCGCGGAAGCCCTCACCAACATAACGATCCTGGCCAAGCCCTATACCGAAGAAGAGTTGATCGGCGCCATCCGCAAGGCCACCGCCTGATCTAAGCGAGGTCCAGGGTCTCAGCTGGGCCAGCCATGGCGGATTGGATGCTCAGGAAAGCCGGAATGCGCGGCAAATAAAAAAATGCGCTCGGCGCATGGAACCGCGGAACCTTTCCCGTTTTGCCGCATTGTGTAGCACCGATCTGTATTTCTCCCACCTGGTAGACACCGGCATGGCCTATGCCGCTGTTTTCGTCCTCGTTGTTGAGGACGAAGTTTTGATCCGCATGAGCCTCGTCGATCAACTGGAGGACGCGGGCTTTCGGGTATTGGAAGCCGGCACGGCGGACGAAGCGCTGAGCGTGATGGCCGATCACCCCGAAATCGATGCGCTTTTCACCGATATCGACATGCCCGGTTCGATGGACGGGCTGAAGCTGGCACGGCTTGTCTCCCAGTCGAGGCCTGAACTGGCCGTCCTGCTGACTTCCGGCTACCTCAAGATCCCGCGCAACGAACTGCCGGGAAAAGCCCATTTCTTCTCCAAACCCTATGACGTGAATCGCATTATCGATCATCTGCGCGGGATTGGAACTTCCGAGCGGGGCGCTGATTGCGCAGCCTCGCCATTTACGCGATAAATTCGAAGACTTTAACCTGCCTGGGTCCGCAAGGCTTTGCTTGGTGCCATTCACTCTCAGGCTCATCGACGCACGGATACATCATGGCATTGGTCAAGACTTCCCAGCTAGGCGGCAGAACGACTGCAAGCAAAAACGTCGCGATGGAGCCGGCAGCGAAAAGCGTCGAAACCCATACCGCGGCGCGGCGGTCCCAGGATCGCTCCCGCGTTCGCCAGCAGAAGGCGGCGGAACGCATCGGTGCTGCCACCGAAGAGCTGGCGACCGGCGTCGGCGAGGCTGCGGCAGCGGCCGAGGAACTCCGCCGCGCGCTGGAACAGATCGCCAGCGGCGCCGAAGAGGCAGCGGGTGCGGCGCATGAATCGCTGTCCGCCACGACCCATCTCGCATCGCGGTTTACCGAAGCCCGCGGCGAAGCGGAAACCACCCGCACCCGCACCGAGGAATTGCAGGGCTCTGTCCTGGACGCCGCGGCGCAGATCGATGCATCGATCGTCGCCATCGAAGCCAATGCCCTTCGGCAGATCGCATCCGTCGGCGTGATCGACGCGTTGCAGGCCCAGGCACAGAGCATCGGCGCGACCACGGTTGCGGTGGCCGATCTTTCGGACCGCACCAACCTGCTCGCCCTCAACGCCGCAATCGAGGCGGCGCGCGCGGGTGAACATGGCCGCGGTTTCGCCGTCGTCGCCGACGAGGTCCGCTCCCTGGCCGAGATTGCCGAGCGAAGCTCGCGCGATGTCAACGAGCATGCCGAAACGATCGTCAGCGGCGTTCGCCGCATTGCCGACAGCATCCGCTCCGCAGCCGCCAAGGCGCAGGACCAGACGGTGTGGGGACGGGCGGTGTCGGAAGACCTGCATGCCATCCGAGCCGGCCTGACGGAACTTTCACGCAACAGCCAGGCGATCCTCATTGCCGCCATCGAAGCCGAGGTCGCCACCCGCGAAGCCCAGAAGGGGTCTGAAGCGGTCGCAGCGGCAGCCGAGGAACAATCGGCCGCAGCCGCCGAGGCGCAGCGCGCCGTCCAGCAGCAGAGCGCTGCCCTCGACCAGAGCCAGCAGACCGCGCAGGCTTTGGCCATTCTCGCCGACGAACTCATGAACGAGACCGGCCGCGCCTCCAGGACGGAAGAACTCAGCTCCGCCGCCGAGCAGTTGTCCGCCACCGTCCAGGAGCTTTCCGGAGCCGCCGGCGAAATCCTCATCGCGATCGAGCAGATCAGCCGCGGCGCCGAAATCCAGGCCTCCGCGACCCTCGAAGCCAATGCGGCCATGGGGCAGATCGAGAAGAATGCCCTCAATACGCAGGGCAGCGCCGAACAGGCGGGCCTGCGGGCCGAAGAGATCAGGGCGCTGATCGCCAAGAACAAGGCCGGCCTTGATGCCATCGCCTCCAGCATTTCCGACACGCTTGCGGAAACGCGCCAGGCCCTGGCGGAACTCAATCTGCTGGGAGAGATCGGTTTCCAGATCGGCCGAACCGTCGACCGCATCGTGCTCGTCGCCGTGCAGACCAACATGCTGGCCGTCAGCGGCTCGGTCGAGGCGGCCCGGGCCGGCGATGCGGGCGGCGGTTTTGCCATCGTCTCGACCGACATACGAAAACTCGCCCAGGACGCCGCCGAGAACATTGACGGCATCAAGGATGTCGTGCGCCAGATCCAGCTACAGATCACCTCCGTTCAGAGGGATTTCGAGCTGACGATCGCCGGGTCGGAAGCCGAGATCGTCAAGAACAAGCGCATTGTCGACCGTCTGGTCGCCGCCGAAGCGGACATGGAGCTGATCGGCCGCGGCAACGCCTCCGTCATCGAGGCGTCGAAATCGATCCTGACGGCGATCAAGCAGGTTCAGATCGGCACCCAGCAGATCGCCTCGGTCGCCCACCAGGCGAGCTCCGCCGCGGTGCAGGCGGCCAGCGCTGCGCGCGAACAGTCGCGCGGCGCCGAGGAGCTGGCTGCGGCCGTCGAGGAGATCGCGTCCCTGGCGGACGAACTCCAGCTCTCCGGAAACTGAGCCTATGACGGGTTCCGCCCACACGATCGACACGGATCGAAGCCGGCTGGTTTTTCGGGTGGGAGAGCGGCGTCATCAGATCGACGCCGGATCCGTGCTGGAGGTCCTGCGGGTCCCCCACATTACCCGCGTCCCCAACGGCCCCGACGCGCTGGCTGGCATCGTCAACCATCGCGGCAGGCCCGTGCCGGTCCTGTCCATGGCGAGGATCCTCAGCAGTGCGTCCGCCACGGCGGGACAGGATGGCAAGATCATCGTCTACGAGCACGGCGGCGCCATCGGCCTGCTGGTCGACGATGTGCTTCGCCACTCGAGCGACGGCACGGCGGACCAGCTCGTCGGCCTCCACGACCTCATCGATACCGCGTTCAAAAGCGCGCGACAAAAGCCGAGCGAGCGACCCTCGCAGGCCGCGCCGGAAAGAAACGTTCAGGCGGCCGTCAAGCTGACCGCGCTTCTGTCCTTCCGGGTTGCAGGTCAGCTTTACGCCTTGCCGCTCGACCACGTCCGCGAAGTCCTCGCCACGCTCGACGGGATATCCACCGTTCCGAGTTCCGAAGATGCCCTGGTCGGTCTCGTCGAATTGCGCGGCGCCGTCCTGCCGCTGTTCTCTCTCGCATCGCTCCTGGGACTGGACGACGCCCGGCCGATGGGCGCTGCGTCGAGAACGGTGGTCGTCGAGCATGACGGGGACCTGATCGGCCTCGTCGTCGATGAGCTGGATGCCATCCGCCGGTTGCCGGACAGCGCGATGGACGCGCTGCCGTCTCTCCTGAAACGCGGCCGCGGCGAGGCGCAGATCGACGCCATCGGGCGGATATCGGAGATCGGGCGGCTGGTGTCGATCCTGTCGCCGGAACGGCTGTTCCGCCACGACGCCGTCACCCAGGCGGCAAGCCAGAACACGGGAGCAAAGCCAGTGGAGACGACCGGTCAGACGCGCGACAACGTCGAACAGTTCCTGCTGTTCCAGCTCGGCGAAGAGACCTATGGCTTGCCCATTGCCTCGGTAGACGAGGTCGTCCGGGTTCCCCAGGACATCACCCGCGTTCCGGGCGCACCCGATTTTGTGCTCGGCGTCGCCAACCTGCGCAGCAAGGTCATCCCGCTGATCGATCAGCGCGCCCGTTTCGACACGCCGATGGCACAGCAGACGGCGAAGGCGCGGGCGATAATCGTGACCCTCGGCAATCTTCAGGCCGGCTTCGTCGTCGATGGCGTGTCCGAGGTCAAGGCGATCCCGTCCGCAGCCCTGTCCGCAGCGCCCGCCTTTTCCTCCGATCGCGCCGAAGTCTTCGATCGCATCGCCCACACCGAATCCGATGGAACGGTGACCCTGATCATCGATCCCCGCGAGCTCTTGTCCCGGGCCGAGCGCGACGTCGTCGCCGCGATCGCCGACGCCGGCACGGCGGGTCCGCACACGTGATACGGCTGCTGATCGTCGAGGATTCCGCCCTGATGCGGAAACTGCTGGGCCAGATCTTCGGGGCCGAGCCGGACTTCGAGATCGCCTTTGCCCGCGACGGCGCCGAAGCGCTGGAGGTGATCGGCAGCTACCGTCCCGATGTCGTGACCCTCGACATCCACATGCCCCTGATGGACGGGCTGACCTGCCTCGACCGCATCATGCTGGAACATCCCTGTCCCGTCGTCATGGTCTCGTCGCTGACGGCGGAAGGGGCGGAAGAGACGCTCGCCGCACTGGAGATCGGCGCGGTCGATTTCATCGCCAAGCCCAGCGGTGCGATCTCGCTCAGGATCGACGAACTGACGCCCCGACTGGTGGAGAAGGTCCGCACCGCCGCATCCGTCCGCATCCGGCGCAGCCGCCGCCTTGCCGAACGTGTCCGCCTGGCGCAGACGCTTGCGCCGAAATCATCGACCAACTCCGGTCCTCGAACGATCGTCCCCCGCCCAGGCCGGGAGGGTGACGAGAGGACCGGGCTCGTGCTCATCGGAACATCGACGGGCGGACCGCCCGCCCTGGATACGGTGCTCGGCGCATTGCCGGCGGACTTTCCCTGCCCGGTGGTCGTCGCCCAGCACATGCCGGCCTCGTTCACCGGTCCGCTCGCGCGCCGTCTCGACAAGATCTGCGCCATGTCGGTGACCGAGGTGACCCGCCAGACCAAGCTCGAACCCGGACATATCTACATCGCCAAGGGGGACGCCGACATCCTGATCTCATCGCGCGCCGGGTCCCTGGTGGCGATGGCCGCCCCCCTCGATCCCCAGTATCGCTGGCATCCGAGCGTCGATCGCATGGTTCGATCGGCCATGCAGCACGTGCCGGCGCAGCAACTGATTGGCGTATTGATGACCGGCATGGGCAATGATGGCGCAGCCGCGATGAGCGACCTCCAGGCCGCCGGCGGGCAGACGATCGCGGAGGCCGAAGAGACGGCCGTCGTCTGGGGCATGCCGGGCGAGCTGGTCCGCCTGAACGGCGCGACCGTCGTCAAACGGGTCGAAGAGATCGGCCGTCATCTCGTGGATCGGGTAAACTGATGGGCAATGGTCCGGCAGGTTCCGAGGATCCGGCGACCGTGCCGCTGTCGGCGGCAGATCTCGAGGAAATCTGCGCCATCATCTACAGACGCAGCGGCATGGTCTTCGGCGAGACCAAGCGCTACTACATCGAGCGCCGCGTCGCCGATCTGATCAGCCAGAGGCAGGCGCAGTCCGCCCGCCACTATATCTCCATCCTGCGCGCCGACGCTCGCGAGACCGAACTGCTGATCAACAGCTTCACGGTCAACGAGACCTATTTCTACCGCGAACTGCACCAGCTCGCCTGCCTCGGCAATTCGATCCTGCCCGAGATCATCCGGACCAAGAAGCCGGGCGATCGCATTCGCATCTGGTCGATGCCCTGTTCGAGCGGCGAGGAGCCCTATTCGATCGCCATCTGGCTGCTTGAGAACTGGCCGCTGGTCGATGCCTATAATATCGAGATCGTCGGCTCCGATATCGACACCTCCATCCTGCGGCAGGCGGTCGAGGGTATCTACGGCGACCGCTCCGTCTCGAGGCTTTCGGCCGACATCATCGACCGCTACTTCGAGCCGGTGGATCTTCAGCAGCGCCGCCTGATCAAGGACATCCGCGAATCCGTCTCCTTTGTGAAGGGCAACATCGTCGACCGGCAGAGCCTCGCCGCGCTCGGCGGTTTCGACGTCATCTTCTGCCGCAACCTGCTGATCTATTTCGATGACGTGGCGCGCGAGACGGCGGTGCATAATATCCACGAAATGCTGTATCCTGGCGGCTATATCTGCCTTGGGCACACCGAATCCATGTCTCGAATTACGGAGACCTTCGAGCCTGTCCGCTACCCCGACGCGATCGTTTACCGAGAGACGAGAGACAAGTGAATGGATGAGTTGATGGTCCAGTTCGCCATTGAGGCGCGGGAGCTTGTCCAGCAGTCCTCCAAGGACCTTCTGTCGCTGGAGGACAATCCCGGCGATCGCGAAAGCCTGGAAAGCGCCTTCCGCGCCATCCACACCCTCAAGGGATCCGTGGCCCTCTTCGATTTCGGCTTGATGCAGGACGTGCTGCATCGTGCGGAAGATCTCCTGTCCCAGGCGCGCTCTGGCCGGATCGATGTCAGTGCCGCCCTGATCGATCCGCTGATGGAAGTGATCGAATGGGTCGAGGTCAGCATCGACGGCATCTCCCGGACCGGGCATTTGCTCGAAGCGCAGGACAAGCAGGCCGCAAGGCTCCTGGGTCTCCTCGACATCGAACTGACGGAGGGCACGGCCGAACCGGCGGCGGCGTCCGCGGCCCAGGTCCCCGAATGGGCGCTCGCGCTTCAGCAGGCCGTGGTCCAGTCCGAGACGGACGAGACCTTGATCGCCATCCGCTACGAGCCCCATTCCGAGTGCTTCTTCAATGGCGACGACCCGCTGGCGACGATATCCAAGCTTGCGGATGTGCGGCATCTGACGCTGTCCCTGAACGGCCCGGCGCCTTCGCCGGAAGACTATGATCCGTTCCGCTGCATGCTGGTCATAGAGGCGGTCTCGGGCGCCCCGCTCGCAGACGTGCAAGCCGCGTTCCGCCTGATCCCGGACCAGGTCAAGCTCATTCCGCTGCCGAAACCCCTGACCGAGCGCATGGCGCCGGCATGGCAGGCAGCGGCGGCCCCTTCCTCTGCCCGTCAGCGAACCACGCTCCGAGTGGATTCCGCACGGATCGACAAACTGATCGAAATCGCCGGCGAACTGGTGACGGCGAAGAACGGCCTCGCACCCCTCGCCTTCGAGGCGCGCAGTCTGGGCAATGCCGCCCTGTCGCGACGCATTCTGTCCAGCCACCATGAAATCGAACAGCTCGTCGCGTCGCTCTACACGGCGGTGACACGGGCGAGGCTCATCCCGCTCGAGCAGACCTTCCGCCGGTTTTCCCGGCTGGTACGGGAAACCGCGCCAAAGCTCGGCAAGGCCGTCGACCTGATCATCGAGGGCGAAACGGTGGAGGCCGACCGCGAGATCGTCGAGGATGTGTTCGAGCCGCTGCTTCACCTCATTCGCAACAGCCTCGACCACGGCATCGAGCCGGAGGCCGACCGTATCCGGCTGTCGAAGCCGCCAAGGGGCCGCATCCAGCTGCGCGCGCGTCAAAGCGGCGATCACGTGGAAATCGAGATAAAGGATGACGGGCGTGGCATAGACCCGGATCGCGTCGGCACGACGGCCGTCGACCGCGGCCTGATATCCACAAGCCGCGCATCCGGCCTTTCCCACAAGGAGATGCTGCAACTCGTCTTCGCACCGGGGTTTTCCACCGCCGCGACCGTGTCCGATCTCTCCGGCAGAGGCGTGGGCCTCGACGTCGTCAACCGCTCCATCCAGCGGCTCGGCGGCACGATCGAGCTTCAAAGCACGCCGGGTTCAGGAACGACATTCACGCTGCGATTGCCTGTCAGCGTCTCGATGGCCCAGCTGATGGTCGTCGAGGCCGGCGGCGAGCGCTACGGAATCCCGATCTCCGATGTCGTCGAGACCCACAAGCTCCCGGCCGGCGCCGTCCAGCCGGTGCGCGCCGGAAAAGCCTATATCCTGCGCGACAGGACGATACCGCTGCTCTACCTCGCAGAACTGCTGCAATTGCCAGAAGCCCGATTGCCGGCCGAGGACATCAAGGTCCTGATCGTCCGGGTCGGCGAAGAGCTGATCGGCGTCGCGGTCGATGCGATCGCTGAACGCGCGGAGACCCTGACCCGCCCCCTTGACGGCCTGCTGCAGGGGGTTTCGGGTATATTGGGAACGACATTGCTCGGAGACGGAAAAGTCCTGCTAGTGCTGAACTTGGAGGAACTGGTGCAATGACCGTTCGCCTGGACGACAATTCGATCCGCCTGATCGACCAATGCGGCGTGGAAGAGGTCGACGTGCTGGTCAGCTATCTCGAAGGCCACGCCGATCTGCCGGTCGATATCAGCGCGGCGACGGCGATCCACACCAGCCTCTGGCAGACTTTGATGGTCTTTCGGCGGAACATAATCGGCGCCCCCATGTCATCCTTAATGGCGGACAAGGTCCTCTCTGCGCTACAGGCCACTTTTGCCCCCGACACCCAGGACGGGGAACGACAGAATTGACAATAATTCATCGGCCGGAACAGTTTCTTTTGAACATGATGACGGCACGATAACGACGATGTGGAGTAGAAAATGACGGTGACTGTCCTTCTGATTGACGACAGCAAACTGGCTCGGATCGTGGCCGGCAAGGCGATCGCCGCGCTTCAGCCCGACTGGCAGCGCATCGAGGCGGCCAATGCCGCGGAAGCCTTGTCCATCATCGGCACGCAGCATGTCGACCTGGCGATCGTCGACTTCAACATGCCCGACAAGGATGGCCTCGAACTGGCCTCCGAGCTGCGCGAGATGCACCCGCGCATGCCGATTGCCGTGATCACCGCCAATGTGCAGGACGAGATCATCGCAAGGGTGCGCGCGCTCAATGCGACCTTCGTGGCCAAGCCGGTCACCAAGGAGGGAATCAGCGGCTTCATCTCAGGTGCAGCGCTTCGACTGAAAAAGGCCGACGTATGAACGCCCATTCAATAGAACTGGACGAACTCGAGCTCGATGCGCTCACCGAACTGGTAAATATCGGCGTCAGCCGCGCCGCCGCCAGTCTGCGGAAAATGGTCAACCGCCAGGTCACCCTGTCGGTCCCGTCGGTGGAAATCATCACACGCAAGTCCGCGGCCACCCTGATCGGCCAGCGCGAGAGCGAACTGCTCATCGCCGTGCAGCAGCAGTTCGAAGGTCCCTTCTCCGGCCGTGCCCTGCTGATCTTTCCCGAGAGCAACGGACTGTCGCTGGTGCGTGCCATCGTCGGCGAGGACATGGGCGAAGCCGATCTCATCGACATGAAGGACGAGGCGCTGGCGGAGACCGGAAATGTCATTCTCAACGGCTGCCTCGGCTCCATGGCCAACATGCTGCAGCATACGCTCAACATGTCCCTACCGGACGTGCGCCGCGGCGACAGCGATCTGCTTTTCGAAGTGCCCGGCAGCGCGCGCGAGGACAGCTTCGTATTGTTCCTCTACATCAATTTCTCCGTGCATGAACGAGACATACGTGGATACATTGCGATGATCATGGATCTGCCCTCGCTCGAGAAGCTGAAGCTGCTCATCTCGAACTTCATCGACCGTGTCATGACGGAGATCGACTAACGTGTTGAGTACGGGCGGCAAAGATGACTGAGGACATCGGCGACATCTCACGCGAGCTGGAACGCGCGCGGTCCGCGCTCGATCTCGCCCAGCGGAGGCTGCAGCTGACCCTGGATGCGGCCGGCGCGAGTTGCGGCTGGGAATGGGACATCGTCGAAAAGACGCTGGTGGCGGATGCGCGCTTTGCCGCCATCACGCACCAGGATCCCGTCGCCCTTGCCGATGGCGTCTCCACCAATCATTTCTTCGCCGCCATTCATCCTGACGACCTCAAGCGGGTGAAACTGGCGGTCGCCGGCATTCTGGCCGGCGCCGAAACCTTCTCCAAGGAATATCGGCTGCTTCGCAGCGACGGTGGCTATCGTTGGGTTCACGCCAGCGGCAGGGCCATCCTCGATTCCGACGACAGGCCCGTCAAGTTCGTCGGCATGCTGGTCGACATCACCGACCAGAAGCGGGCCAGCGAAGAGCTGCGCATCGCCCAGTTCGCCGGCGGTATCGGCACCTTCGAATATATCGTGGGATACGGGACCATTGCGGTATCGGAGAAATTCTGCCGGCTGTTCGGCCTGCACACGACGAAGGTGCTTCCCGTCCGCACGCTGAACGACCTCATCCATCCCGACGACGAACCGATCATCGACCTGCGCAATCCCGATGGCGTGCAGAACCAGAGCAGCACCGAATTTCGCGTCAGGCGCGCGGATGACGGCGAGGAACGCTGGCTCGCCCGCCGGGGCGAATATGTGGATGACATCAAGACCAACGGCCGGCGTTACATGGGCGTGATCTTCGACATCACCGATGCCAAGCACACCCAGGAAAGACTGCGCGAAGCCAACCAAGCCCTGTCGGAAATCGCCCGCGAAAGCCTGCGCGAGCGCAACCGCGTCTGGAAGAATTCGCGCGACCTTCTGGTCGTCCTCGGCACGGACGGCATGTTCCGCGACGTCAATCCCGCCTGGGCCGAAATCCTCGGGCATTCTTCCGCAGACGTGATCGGCAGAAACGTGATCGACTTCGTCTGGGTCGACGATCGCGACCGGGTGCAGCGCGAGCTGCGGAAGGCGATCGACAATACCCATACCGATCTCGAGATGCGCCTGACCCACAGCGACGGCACGGCACGCATCATTTCCTGGATGACCTCGCGGGAGGCCGACCGCGTCTACGCCTATGGCCGCGACGTCACCGCCGAGAAGCGGCAGAAGCAGGTGCTCGAAGAGACCGAGGCGCAGCTGCGGCAATCCCAGAAGATGGAGGCCGTCGGCCAGCTGACCGGCGGGATTGCCCACGACTTCAACAACATGCTGACGGGCGTGATCGGCGGGCTGTCGGTGATCAAGCGCAGGGTCGCGGCCAACCGGCTGGACGACCTCGACAAGTTCATCGATGCGGCGACCCTGTCGGCGCACCGCGCCGCCGCCCTGACCCACCGGCTGCTCGCCTTCTCCCGCCGGCAGTCGCTGGATCGCCAGCCGGTCGACCTGAAGCATCTTGTCGGCTCCATGGAGGACCTGTTTCGCCGGACGCTGGGCGAGGACGTGGAGATGCTGGTCAACATCCCGCCGGACAGCTGGAAAGCCATGACCGATGCCAACCAGCTCGAAAGCGCTGTGCTCAACCTGGTGATCAATGCGCGCGACGCCATGCCGAACGGCGGCAGGCTGACCATCGAAGCGACCAATGTCGTCGTCTCCCAGGCGGACCTCGTCCAGGGCGAGACGCTGCAACCGGGCAATTACGCGGTGCTCGCCGTCAGCGACACCGGCTTCGGCATGTCGCAGGCGACGATCGACAAGGCCTTCGAACCTTTCTTCACGACGAAGCCGATCGGACAGGGCACGGGCCTCGGCCTATCGATGATCTACGGCTTCGTGCAGCAGTCCGGCGGGCATGTGCGGATCCACAGCCAGGTCGGCGTCGGAACCACGATCAAGCTCTATCTGCCGGCGAGCCTCGAAGACGTGGTGGCGAAGACCGCCGCGTCCGAGCGGGAAGTGGTCCCGCCGCGCGGCGAAGGCGAGACCGTGCTGGTGGTCGAGGACGACGATTCGGTGCGCATGCTCGTCGTCGACGTGCTGAAGGAACTGGGCTATCGGGTCATCGAGGCCGGCGACGGCGCACACGCCCTTCCGGTCATCGAAGGCAAGGCACGGATCGATCTTCTGATCTCCGACGTCGGTCTGCCCGGCCTCAACGGCCGCCAGCTGGCGGAAATCGCCATAACCGCCCGCCCGGCCCTGAAGGTCCTTTTCATCACCGGCTACGCCGCCGCCGCCGCATCCCGCGCCGACTTCCTGGCGCCCGGCATGGAAATGATCACCAAGCCCTTCGCCATCGACGACCTCGCCCACAAGGTCCGCGAAATCCTCACGGCGCCGCGGTAAAGAGCTGCCGCAGCACGAAGGACGAGGCGCATCTCTGACGCAAGCATCACCTCCGGCTGTCCGGGGCCCCGGCCGTAAACGCAATCGGCCCCGTCGGTGGTACCGATCGGGGCTTTGGGTGTTTTATGGCT
>PEKW01000014.1:294-1155 GCA_002796995.1 Rhizobium sp. | reverse complement strand
GGCTATCTAAGCCCATCCCCTCGAAAAGGTAAAAATTAGCTCTTGCTAATATTCCAGGTGCCTCTCTGGCCCTCCGGAATCCAGAGATCGGAGTCTCTGGAGACTACTCCTTGCCCAGCAGCTCCCCTTGGATCGGTTGACTCTCGATCAAGTTCGGCTCCCTTCTCAACTCGCCTTCGATGATCGAGGACAGGAGACCGTAACTGACTTTCCATCGCATCGCGCCGACCAGCACACCCGCTGTTTTCTGGTCCAGTTTGATCACCTCGCCGAATTGCTCGTTGCCCTTGCGATCCTTGAAGGCCACTTTGTCGCCAACCTTCAGGCTGTTTCGGTCGAACTTGCCGCTCGAATTCGAGATCGCGACATCAGCGCGATCAAGGTTGATGAGGTAAAAGGGGATGTTCCAGAGTTCCCCGTCGTGACGATTCTTGACCAAGACCTTCGTCCTTTTCAGCTCGACAATGGCCGCCTCGATCAGTCGGTTCTCATCCGCCTCGAAGTACTCGATATCCTGCCCCACCCTCAACGAATTCTTGATCTGCCTGGTTCTGGCGGGATCTTCCAGACTGCGGCGAATGGCTTGCTGCAGGCGATAGAGCTCGAACAGGGAAGCCCTGTTCAGCGCTTCGAGGATCTGGGAATAGTTCATGCGATGCGCTCGCTCCCACCGGCATGGGCCTTCTTGTGCTTGGCCAGGTAAGAGAAGAAAGTCCGTCGTCCGACGCCGGCAACCGCGCAGGCCTCGGCGGCGGTCTTCCCCGAGTTCTCATACAGGATTCTGGCGTTCTCGAGCTTTTTCGCATCGGTCCGCGGTCGCCCGCCGGTCTTTCCTCGGGCCCTCGCCGAGGCGCGACCCGC
>PEKW01000014.1:0-281 GCA_002796995.1 Rhizobium sp. | reverse complement strand
GTATCGATGCGCTCGCGCAATGACACCCAATCGATCCGGCGTTGCTGGAGTGTCTTGGCCGTTTCCAGCAGATCCAGCAGCGAGCGCGTCATGCGGCTGAGCTCGGTGACCACCAGGGTATCGCCGGAACGCAGGTAAGCCATCATCTGTTCCCAGCCGGGCCGGTCTAACCGCGATCCGGTCATCCGGTCGGTAAAGATCTTCTCGCAACCGGCCTCGCGCAGCGCATCCATCTGCGAGTCGAGATTCTGACCCTGGCTGCTGACACGGGCGTAACCGAT
>PEKW01000041.1:2350-2889 GCA_002796995.1 Rhizobium sp. | reverse complement strand
ACCGCGCATGATCTCCACCCGCTCGATGATGTCCAGCGGCACGACACCCAATACCGCCGCCCGGTCTCCGGTCACTGGGTTGGTCTGCGGTATTCCATCAAGCAGAAACAGGATGGTCTGGTTAAACGAGGACTTGAATCCACGCACGGAAATGATGGGTTCTATTTGAATCGTGTTTTCGCCCAAGAAAAAGCCGGGTACGGTTTTCAGCACATCCCATAGGTCGCGTGCGCCAATCTCTTTGATCTGTTGCGCCGTGATGACCGTCGTGACGGCGGGCGCGGTTCGGATCGGCTGGCTGTATCCAGATGCCACCGACACGATGTTCTGTGTCCTTCCGGCAAGCCTGCTTGACTACAAGAAACTTACGGTTGAACCGAATCCCATCCAGCCGGTAGCATGACGCCCTCTTCAATACTGGATGGATTCCTGGCCGCCATTCCGATGAAAGCGCCGCCGGACGAAGTGAAACTGAGCCGCGAAGAAGGCGAGGCGTTGATCGCACGCCTGCGAGCGAACGCCTTGACGAGCGAGGATCG
>PEKW01000041.1:413-2280 GCA_002796995.1 Rhizobium sp. | reverse complement strand
CGCCGCGGCGGTGGACGGTGCCGCGGCGGAGGGCACGACGCCGGTCCCGTCGCCGCCGGACGCGCCATCGACCCCGGCGCCAGCCGAGGAGGGGACGAAGCGCCGCCGGGGTCACGGACGGCGGGGTGCGGACGCCTATCCGGGCGCCGAGCGGGTGGTGTGCCGGCACGAGACCTTGGCGGCGGGGCAGCGCTGTCCGGCCTGTGGCCGGGGGACGTTATATCCGCTGCCGGCCGGCGTCGAGATTCGGATCGACGGCCATGCCTTGCTGTCGGCGGTGCGCTACGAGTTGGAGAAGTTGCGCTGCTCGGCCTGCGGCGCGGTGTTCACCGCGCCGGCGCCGGCCGGCGCCGAGAAATACAGCCCCCGCGCCAAGGCGGTGATCGCCCTGGGCCGTTACTACCTGGGATTACCGTTTTACCGGCTGGAACAATACCAAGCCCTGGTCGGGGTGCCGGTGGCCGACGCCACCCAGTGGGATCTGGCGGAGCGGGTGGCCGATTGCGCTTACCCGGTCTTCGACCGGCTTTGGGAGCTGGCCGCCCAAGGCGAGGTGATCTTTCAGGACGACACCCACGTGCGGATTCTGGCGCTGCTGGCCGAGAACCGGCGCGCCGACGCCACCGGCGAGACTCTGGAGCGGCGCGGGATGTTTACCACCGGGCTGGTGGTGCGGGTTGAAAAACGGGTGATCTGTCTCTACCGCTCGGGCCGGGCGCACGCCGGTGATAACCTCACCGCGTTATTGGCCCGGCGAGAGCCCGAGTTGGCGAAACCGATCGTGATGTCGGATGCGCTGGCGGCCAATCAGCGCGATGACGACGACACCTTGATCCGCTGCCACTGCCTGGCCCACGGCCGGCGGCAATTCGCCGACTTGGACGAGGTCTTCCCGGCGGAAGCCCATCACGTCATTGCGGTCCTGAATCAGGTGTTTGCACACGAGGCGGTCACCCGTGATCGGGCGCTGTCGGCGGCCGAGCGACTGGCGTACCATCAGACCCGCAGTGGCCCTCTGCTGGAAGGGCTCCACGATTGGCTGGAACAGCAATTCCAGGACCGCCGGGTGGAACCCAACAGTAGTTTGGGCAAAGCCTTCACCTATCTGCTGGCCCGCTGGGAAACCTTGACCCAATTTCTGCGCGTCGAGGGGGCGCCCGTGGACAGCAACGCCGTCGAGCGAGCCCTGAAACTAATCATCCGCCAACGTAAAAACAGTCTGTTCCACGCCACCGCGCACGGTGCCTATGTCGCCGGCATCCTGACCAGCCTGATTGCCACCTGCGTGCAGGCCGGAGTGAACGCCTTGGACTATTTGGTGGCGCTGCAGATCCATCGCCACGCCGTGTTCCGCCAGCCGGCGGCGTGGCTGCCCTGGAATTATCAGGAGAACCTGACGCCGGCTTAGGCCACCTGGCGCCAGTCGTCCGCCATCGCGGCCCGCTCGGGGCAACCGTTCCAGAGCAGCACCTGCAGTTCGCGGGCCGCCAGCCGCACCGAGGCCCCGTCCGCGCGCGGCCACCACTGCAGTCGTCCGGCGGAGAGCCGCTTGGTGCACAGCCAGAACCCCTGGCCGTCGTAACACAGCAGTTTGAGGGTGGTGCCGGCGCGGTTGCGGAACACGTAGATCGCCCCGTCCAGCGGATTTTGTGCGAACCGCCCCCGGCAAACGCCGGCCAGCCCGTCGATCCCCTTGCGGAAATCCACCGGGGCCAGGGCCAGCCAAATGCGGCTCTGGGGCGCGAGTTGCAACATCAGGGTGACCCCAGAAACGCCCCCAGCACCGCAGCCAGCGCTGGCGCCGAATCCCGATACCGCAAGCGTAACCGCACCCCATCCGGGCGTTCAATCTCGATCAGGGCGCCGC
>PEKW01000041.1:0-401 GCA_002796995.1 Rhizobium sp. | reverse complement strand
TCGGCGCGGTGGCTTCGGTCGCCACCGACGTCGGCCCCGCCAGGGCGCGCCGCCTCAAATCGGTCGAACGGAGACGGAGGCGTCGGGCCACCTGGGCACAGGGCAGCACGACCGTTAACGCCACGGCCTGATCCCATAAGGCCGGTGGAATCCGTTCCTGAGCCGTGGTGCGGGTCTGGCGCCAGTGGTCAAATTGCTCGGCCAAATCGGCGAGCGCGGCTTCGGCTTGCTGTGGCGGTTCATGAGCCATCGGTTCTTCCCCCTCGGATCAACCTGATCGGAAAGGAACCTTACTCAAGAAAACCAGAGCACGTCACGCAGGCTTGCCGGAAGGACACATAGATCCTGTCGTTCGCGAAAAAAGAGAAATCGAACACCTCCGGGCCTTCGCTTCGAAAGGC
>PEKW01000040.1 GCA_002796995.1 Rhizobium sp. | reverse complement strand
GGCTCCGGTTCAGTGGATTGCCCTGAACCACGACCACCGGTCGGCGTAAGCCGGGTCCAGACCCGGCGGGCTCCGGTCACTCCGCCCACCAGACTTCCCCTTGCCGAACCTCTACCACTCGGTGTGCTCGAACGTCCGGCGTGCCACCGCCGCCAGCAACGGATCGGGTCGGGGTTCGCCGAGCCGTTCGACGACCCGGTTCATCGCCTCGGTCACCTCGTCCGGGGCATGTCGCGCCAGGTATTCGGCCAGGGCTTCGGCATAGAGCTGGCTGCGGGTCTTCCGCGTCCGCTTCGCCTGCCGCTCCGCGGCGAGAAAGAGGTCGTCGGGTAGGGAGATCGCCGTTTTCATACCAAAAGTATGACCACGATGACACCGTTTCACAAGAATCCGTAACAGCCAGGTTGCGAGCGTTCCCCACACACTAACGCTGCCGCCACCTGATCTGCTCGGAAAAACCGTCGAGCGGGCGGCCAGCTCCTCCAGTCGGTCCACCGCCACGTGGGGCAACGTGGCGCGCCGTCGATCAGCCGCGCGGACCCATGGGGTGGGTCGCCGCATAAGACGATGCGATCCGCGCCGACCCGCTGCACGTTGTAGAGTTGAAGTTGTTGTGAGACCAGGACATCGCCGATGCACTGCTGATTCTCGTCCGCGCCGAAGGCGATGCCCCCAAGAAGCACCGCGCCGGGCCGCAGCGCCGCAATACCCTTTTGTACGGCCTGTTGCGAGGTGCCCAATCCGCCCGAACCCATTTCGGTCAGACGGCTCGGCGTTGACGGTGTTGTGTATATTCCAATTCTAGCGGTGGTTATAATAACCACCATGAACAGTGCGGACCTCATCAAGGAACTGGAAAAAGCGGGCTGGACGCTGCGAGGTGTCAAGGGTTCGCACCATATCTACACCCATCCGACGCGCGGCGGGCACCTCAGCGTGCCGCACCCGAAAAAAGACTTGGGCACCGGACTCGTGCGCAAGCTACGTAAGCAAGCCGGTTTGATTTGAAACGAGGACCACGACCATGAAATTTGTCATCGCCATTGAACCGGGTGACGCCACCCACGCTTTCGGGGTCGTGGTGCCCGACCTGCCGGGTTGTTTCTCGGCGGGCGACACCCTGGACGAGGCCATCGATTCCGCCAAGGACGCCATCGATTTCCACTGCCGGATCGTGATCGAGGATGGCGGGGCAATTCCGCTGGCGCGCCCGCTTGCCGAGCATCAGGCCGATCCCGACTTCGCCGGCTGGATTTGGGCGGTGGTCGAAGTGCCGGTGGAGCGGTATTTCGGTCCGGCGGAGAAGATCAACATCACCTTGCCCCGCCTGCTGCTGGCGAAAATCGATGACTACGTCCGCGCGCGGGGTGAAACCCGCTCCGGCTTTCTGGCGGAGGCGGCGCGAGCGGCGATGCGCTAAGGTTGGGGCCGCTTCCGTCATGGAAATAGGCTTTTTATTCCCGCGCGGCCCATCTTTGCATGGCAAGCATGACAGGCCGCCTGTCACGTTGGGGTATATACCTCGTACCAAACGCTTAGGTCTTATCCCGCTCCACAACGGGATGAATCTCACGCACATCCAGGCAAAAAGTCGAGAAGTCCGGCGCGGCCAGCTCCTCCAATCGGTCCACCGCCACGCGGGGTAACGTGGCGCG
>PEKW01000013.1 GCA_002796995.1 Rhizobium sp. | reverse complement strand
GCAGAGAGACCGAGTTTGCCCGGCAAAAGACACCGAACGGGACACGATCGGGTGTCATGTAATTTAACTTAGTCGCGGCACGCGATCGTGTCCCGGCTGACTACCCCTCCCCCAAAAAGGGAGGCCACCGCAATGAAGCCAAACCACGGGGCGGAAACGCCCGCGTGAAGGAATAGCCGTATTCACCGCCTGCGCGACTGGACAGCCGCGTCCCGTCCGGCCATCAAGGCCACCAGCATTACCGAACCGCGAGTCGGTCTGCAGGAAGGATAAGCCTATGCCGAGCCCCATCATCGAAGCGGTGCCCGATCACCCGGCCGAGGAAGACCGCCATGCCGTCTACACGGCGCTGAGGGCCTACAACACCGCCCAGACCGGAAAGACCGACCGGCCGGATTTCGCCGTGCTGGTGCGCCATCCGGAAACCCGCGCCGTCGAGGGCGGGCTCTATGGCGAGGAAAGCTTCGGCTGGGCCTTCGTCCGCTATCTCGTCGTGCCGGAGGCCTATCGCGGCCAGGGCATCGGCAGCCGACTGATGGCGGAGGCGGAGAAGATCGCCCGGGATCGCGGCTATGTCGGCATCTGGCTCGACACCTACGAGTTCCAGGCCCGGCCGTTCTACGAGAAGCTCGGCTATCATGTCTTCGGCGAGCTCGAAGGCGGCAATGGCGCCCACGGCCAGTTCTTCCTGAAGAAGCGCTTCTGATCGCGGCGGTCGCGTCGTCCCGGCCATAACACAGCCCACCGCGCCAAACGGACAGCCGGCCGGCCGCAGCCTCGGTCAGCCGCCGAGCGCGGCGATCAGCTTTCCGGCGGCGCGTTCGCCGCTGATGAAGGCGCCATGCGCCGTGCCGTGATGTTCGAAGATCGTGTGTTCGCCGGCGAGGAACAGCCGGTCGGCAACCGGTTCGGCCAGCCCGTCGAAATCGGCGGGCGTGTTGCCGACCGCCGGATAGGAATAGACGCCGAGCGCGAACGGATCGCGCGACCATTGCGCGGCGACGATCTTCTGCGGCGGCCGTGCATCGGCCCCGAACATTTCGCCCAGCACCGCGCTGATGTCGGCCTGAAGCTCGGCCTCGCTCATGGCTTCGGACTTCAGCGCATAATCGCCGGTCGAGACCAGGGTGAGGATGCTGGCGCCGCTCACCGGCATGAGGTTGATCATGGTCGGCCAGCGGCCGCGCTCCTTCGCCGCATAGCTCAGGAACTGCGTCTCTTCCGGCCAGAAGCAGCGGTCGAACTTCACCGACACCTTGGTGACCGCGCCGAAGCCGAGGCTGGCGATCGCGCCTGCATGGCTTTCCGGCAGCGGCGGATCGAAGACCACATGGCCGGCCTTCAGCACGCCGAGCGGCAGGGTCGAGATGACATGCGTGCCGCTGTGGCGCTCTTTGGCGGTCTCGACCACGACCTGGCCGGCGCCATGGGAAATGCGGCGGACCGGCTCGCCGAGCCGGATGTCGAGCCCCCTGGCCAGCCCTTCGACGACGCGGCCGAACCCGTCCGGCAACAGGGCTTCCGGGCCGTCGAAGCTGCGGTCCTCGCCATATTGCAGGGCGGAGATGCGCGACAGCGGCGCGCCGCCATCGTCCTCGATCTCGCTCGACAGCATCCAGCCGGAGAGCGGGTCCTTGAGCATGCCCGGATCGAGCTGGTCGATCGCCTCCAGCAGCGACAGGTCGCTGCCCTCGTCCGCCTCGTCGGCGGCCTTTTCGAGAACGGAGTCGAAGGCGTCGATCGCGTCCTCCAGCTCCCAGTCCTCCGGACGCTCCCCGCCCGGCAGCCAGACCTCGTAATCGTCGTAATCGCTGAAATAGGTGGCGAGCTTCTGGTCGCGCACCAGGCCGGCGAGCGGATTGCCGTTCAGGCCGTGCAGCCAGCTCGCGCCGCGCTCGACCGCGGTCCCGAGGCTGCGGTCGGTGCTGATCCGGCCGCCGATGCGGTCGCGGGCTTCGACGACGATGACTTCGATGCCGTGCCTCGTCAGCGTGCGGGCAGCGGACAGTCCGGCGACCCCGGCGCCGACGACGATGACCTTCGGCTTGCCCGCCGCAGCGGCGAAGACGGGCTTGAGCGCTGGGCTCGCAAGCAACGTGCCGGCCGACAGGGCGAGCAGGCGTCGCCGCGTCAGCTCAGGCGGCATGGCTTGCTCCGTGGGCATGGGTGTGCGACTCAGCGCCCTCGTCGCCGGCGAAGCAGGCCCGGCCGCGGCCGCCGTCCTTCGAGGCATAGAGCGCCCGGTCAGCGGTCGCCATGATGGCATTGGCGCCCGCTGCATCGTCCGGGGCGATCGCAATGCCGAGGCTGATACCGACATCGGTGGTGATGCCGTTGTCGAGCGTGATCGGCTGACCGACGGCAGTCATGATCTGGCTGGCGAGCAGGGAAAGACGGACACGGTCGCTGAAGGCGTCGACCAGGATGACGAATTCGTCGCCGCCGATCCTGCCGACGAGGCCGCTCGTGCCGACGACTTCGGTCAGCCGGGCTGCCACGGTGCGGATCACCAGGTCGCCGGCGGCGTGGCCCCAGCTGTCGTTGATCGCCTTGAAGCGGTCGAGGTCGCCGGCGATGACGGCGAAGCGCGAGCCTTGGGCCTTCTCGGCGGCCGCCTCCAGCGCATGGCCGAAGCTCAGCCGGTTGGCAAGGCCGCTCAAGGGGTCGCGAAGGGCGAGCGCCCGGTTGCGCTGCTCGCTCTCCTCGAGCCTGAGCGACAGCCGGCGGATATGGTGGACGATGAACAGGCTGGCGAGCGCCAGAAGCGAGGAGAGCAGGATGCTGACCGGCACCACCACCTGCCAGATATGCGAGCCGGGAGCAGCACCCTTCCAGTCGAAGCTGCCGAGCGCCCGGCCGGAGGCGGAGATCAGCGGCACCTTGCCGCCGGCGCCCGAGCTGAAGGTCAGGTCGGCGAAGTCGAGCTGCGAATTGAGGTCACGCACCAGATCGCCGTCGATCGGCTTGGCCGAGATGACGATGAACGGCGCGCCGTCGGGCAGCGCCACCTCCTCGTCGTCGGGAACCACCGCCATGGCGGTGGCGATCATCGGCTCGCCGTCGATCTCGGCAATGGCGAATTCGGCGATCCGGCCGACCTCGCTGCTCGTCACCTGCTTCTGGCCGTAGCCTCCGGCAATGGCGATGCGATTGGCATTGTGGCGCTCGACGGCGCGCTTGGCGATCAGCGCCAGATCGCCGGCCGGGTCGACGGTGCGGCGGGTGAAGTCGACGCGATCCTCGTGGGCCGACATGACGATCTCGCCGCCGGGATCGAAGAGGAAGGTGCGGTCGTGGCCGAAATCGAACCAGAGCGAGCCGACGAACTCCTCCTCGATGAAGGCCTCGCGGAATTTCAGCGTGATGTATTTGACCGAGCGGTCCCAGCGCGACACGCTCAGCTGGTCGCGGGCGATCAGGCTCTGGCGGTCCTTGAGGGCATTGACGAACAGCGTACGTTCGGTGACGGCGGCCTGCTGGTCGGCCTCCTCGGAGGCGATCCGGCCGACATAGAGCAGCGACAGCGTCGACAGGCCGATCAGCGTCGCCGCGAAGGCGAGCACCAGCCGTGACAGCCGCCGCGGCGATACCTGCGTGCCTTCTCCCTCGGATCCGCTTGCTGCCGTCATCTCGTCGCGCCCGTTGTTTGTCGGTCCGCGCAGTATGCCGGCGAGCGCTTAAGACCCGCTTAAATTGGGGAGGCGGAAGATCGCCCTGGATCGATATGCTTGACGGAGGATGAAGTCACGGGCGGCCGCAGACAAAAAAGAACCCCGGTGGAGATGACCGGGGTTCAAGTGGAGTGGGGAGTGGAGTTTCTGGAGGGAATGCACGTGAGGGTGTGGATCAACCCTGCATCGGATCGCGGCGGCGCCAGTTGCGCAGTCGCATGCGCGGCGCGATCAGCTTGGCGATGAACGGAGCCACCACGAACGAGATGACGACGACCAGCGGCAGCAGGTATTTGGCGTTCTCGGCCAGTGCCGGGATGGACAGGACGGTGATCGCGCCCGTCCCGAAGACGACGGCATTCACCATCATCGAAACGAAGAAGGTCAGATAGGTGTCGGTCTTCATCGGATTGCTCCTGAGTGTGAACTGTTGACTGTCAACGCGGAGTCAGACGGATTGTTCCGCGATGGCGATCGGGTCCGATGCGGGAGGCCCTGTGCGGGCCGCGGCAAACGCTTCCTTAACCGCGGAGGCGCTAGACTGCCGTTCGCGATTTTCAATGGACAGATGAGGAGCAGATGGCCAAGCCGACCTTCCGCTTTACCCACTACGATCTCAAGGAACAGCGCGCCGGTGCCATCATCGAGGTGACGCTTTCCGCCGTCAACAATGTGCGGCTGATGACGCCCGGCAACTTCCAGCGCTTCAAGGAAGCCCTCGACTTCAAGTATCTCGGCGGCGTGGCGAAGAAGTCGCCGATCAAGCTCACCATTCCGGAAAGCGGCCACTGGCACCTGATCGTCGACATGGAAGGCCATCACGGCCTTGCCGATTCCGCGGTCAAGATGATCGCCGCGCCGGCAGCGGCCAAGGCGTCCTGAGCCGGGGCGTCAGCCGCCCCGCTCGCGCCTGAGCTTCGCCCACCAGTCCAGCCGCTTGCGGATTTCGCGCTCGAAGCCCCGCTCCGGAGGATCGTAGAAGGTCTTGCGGCCCATCTTCTCGGGAAAATAGTCCTGGCCGGAAAAGGCGTCCGGCTCGTCGTGGTCGTAGCGATAGCCGTCGTTGTAGCCTTCCGCCTTCATCAGCTTGGTTGGCGCATTGAGGATGTGCTTCGGCGGCAGCAGCGAGCCGTTCTCCTTGGCGGCGCGCATAGCCGACTTGTAGGCCATGTAGACGCCGTTCGACTTCGGCGCGGTGGCGAGATAGACGCAGGCCTGGGCCAGCGCCAGTTCGCCCTCCGGGGAGCCCAGATAGTCATAGGCGTCCTTCGCCGCGTTGCAGATCACCAGCGCCTGCGGATCGGCCAGCCCGATGTCCTCGACCGCCATGCGCACCAGCCGCCGCCCGAGATAGAGCGGATCCTCGCCGGCATCGAACATGCGGCAGAGATAGTAGAGCGCGGCATCCGGGTCCGAGCCGCGCACCGACTTGTGCAGCGCCGAGATCAGGTTGTAGTGGCCGTCCTGGCCCTTGTCGTAGACGGGGGCGCGGCGCTGGACGATGCGGGTCAGCCCCTCGGTGTCGAACACCTCGCCCTCCCTCGCCGCCCGCCAGACTTCCTCCGCCAGCGTCAGCACGGCGCGGCCGTCGCCATCGGCCATGCGGATCAGGCTTGCACGCGCGTCGGCATCGAGCGGCAGCGGCTTGCCTTCCACCTCTTCGGCCCGCTTCAGGAGCGTACCGAGGCTTTCCTCGTCATGCGGCTTGAAGGTCAGGACCCTGGCGCGCGACAGAAGCGCGGCGTTGAGTTCGAAGGACGGGTTCTCCGTCGTCGCCCCGACGAGGATCACGGTGCCGTCCTCCATGACCGGCAGGAAACCGTCCTGCTGGGCGCGGTTGAAACGATGGATCTCGTCGACGAAGAGCAGCGTCTGGCGGCCGTCCATGCGGCGCATGCGGGCGGCCTCGAAGACCTTCTTGAGGTCCGCAACGCCGGAGAATATCGCCGAGATCTGTTCGAAGGCCAGACCCGCCTCGCCGGAGAGCAGCCGCGCAACCGTCGTCTTGCCGGTGCCGGGCGGCCCCCAGAAGATCATCGAGCCGAGCGAGCCGGAGGCGATCATGCGGGCGAGCACGCCGTCCTCACCGGTCAGGTGCTCCTGGCCGGTGACCTCGGCCAGCGTCTTCGGCCGCAGCCGGTCGGCGAGCGGCCGGCGGGCCTCCACATCCTTGGGAACATGCGGCGCGAAGAGGTCGCTCATCGGAAGATCTGCCGGATGCGCTGGCCCTCGCGTTCGATCTCGACGCGCCAGAAGCCCGGATCGTCGGCAACGGCCTCGGCCATGGCTTCGGTCGAGGTGACGTTGACGCCGTTGACCGAGATGACGATGTCATGCGGGGCAAAGCCGAGGCGCGCGGCCGGGGAACCGGCGATGATATCGGTGATCACCACGCCGGTGACTTCGGACGGCATGCGCAGCTCGTAGGCGAGCCTCGGCGAAAGATTGGCGACCTTGGCCCCGGCGAACGGGCTCGCGCCCTCGATCAGCCGCTCGTCGCGTGGCGTGGTCTCCGGTGCGCCGGCCAGCGTCATGGCGATCTGCGATTCCCGGCCGTTCTCGCGGATGGAGAGCGTCACCTTCTTGCCGAGACCGGCGGTCGTCAGGCGGTAGCCCAGCGCATCGGGATGCTCGACCGGGATACCGTCGATGGCGACCACGACCTGTCCGGCCTTGAGCCCGGCCTTGGCCGCCGGTCCGTCTTCGGCCACCCGCACGACCAGCGCGCCGCGCACCTTGTCGAGGCCGAGTGCCTCGGCCACGTCAGAGGTCACAGGCTCGAAGCTCGCGCCGACATAGGGCCGCTCGAAGGTGACGTCGCCCCGCTCGGCCGCGGCGAGGAAGACCTTGACCAGATTGGCCGGGATGGCAAAGCCGATGCCGTTCGAGCCGCCGCCCTTGGAGAAGATCGCGGTGTTGATACCGAGCAGTTCGCCCCGCATGTTCATCAGCGCGCCGCCGGAATTGCCCGGATTGATCGAGGCGTCGGTCTGGATGAAGAAGCCGAAATCGCCCTCCGTCACCCGGTTGCGGGCGAGCGCCGATACGATGCCGCTGGTGACCGTCTGGCCGACGCCGAAGGGATTGCCGATGGCCAGCACCAGATCGCCGACCTCGACCTTGTCGCTGTCGCCGATGACGAGCGCGGGCAGCGCCTCCTTGGCGTCGATCTTGAGCACCGCAAGGTCGATGCGCTCGTCCTTCAGCACGACCTTGACCGGGAATTCGCGACCGTCGGAGAGCGCCACCTTGATGTCGTCGGCACCGTCGATCACGTGGTTGTTGGTGACCACCATGCCGTTCGCGCCGACGATGACGCCGGAGCCGAGCGAGGACTGCTTCTCCGTGCGGTTCGGCATGCGCTGGCCGAAGAACTGCTCGAAGAAGGGATCGCCGGCGAAGGGCGAGACGCGTCGCTGCACCATGCGCTCGGCATAGACGTTGACGACGGCGCCATGGGTCTGCTTGACCAGGGGCGCGAACGACATCTGCATCTCGGAAGCCGACTGGGGAACGCGAAGCTCCTGCGCGAAGGTCGGCGCCGGCAGCGCGACGAGAAGCGCAAGCGCCGAGACAGCCAAACCACGAACGATGCCCTGCATGGGGTACTCCTCATTGTTTCCAAGGATCAATAGGCGCCGGACGGGCAAAAGAAAAGCGCCGGCGCCGCACCGGACGGCGCGTTCCCCAAAGGTAATCGCGAATTGAACTTTTCCAAGGCGGGGGCGTTGGGCCAGACGAAATGATCAAGGAGTTCCCGCCATGCCGAAAAGCCCGTTCGCCCGCCTGTCCCGGACCGCCACCGCCCTTGCGATCCTGTGCGGTCTCGGTGTCGGCATGCCCCTGCCCGCTGATGCCGCCAGCTTCGACTGCGACAAGCCGGACCTCGCCGCCGACGAGACCGCGATCTGCGCCAATCGCGACCTCAACGACATGGACGTGAAGATGGTCACCACCTTCGAGCTGATCACCGGCCTCTTGCCGATGGGCAATCGCGGCGTGGTGCAGGACGAGCAGGTGGCCTGGCTGTCGAAGCGCCAGGCCTGCAACGCGGACCTCGCCTGCCTCAGGACGTCCTATACGGAGCGCCTGGCCCAGCTGAAAACCGTCTACGACATGATCGAGCGGCCGAAATAGCGTCAGGCACAGGTATTTTGCTCAATTCCTAACTTCCCAGGCAGCTTCGCACTTGGCGCCCGGCCGGACGACTGACACCACGCCGTGCAACAACCTTTGCGTGAATACTGGAATCTTGACAATTTTTAATCGCCAAATACACTCTCTCCGTGCATAAATGCATCAACGCACTCATGGGAGGTTATCATGGCAGAGAATGCTCCTTGGATTTTGACTTCCGGTAACGGATGCGTACCCGACCTTTCCAATATTTCTGACACCCCGCTCAAGGCTAGCGGCTCGACAACGGGCCGCGAGGCTTCCAAGCTGCTCGAAGCGAATGCGACGGCTCGCTTCAACCAGCTCCCCCAAGTCCAGATCTTCCAACACATCAACTTCGGTGGCTGGCGGGAGACCACAAGCCTCAACTGGTACTATGTCGGCGACTGGTGGAACGACAAGATCTCCTCGATCATCGTCATTTCCGGCACCTGGCGGTTCTACCAGCACTGGCACTACGAAGGTCTGTTTTGGGACCTCGGACCCGGCTACTATCCATGGGTGGTCGATGTCGGGATTCCGAACGATACGATCTCGTCGTTCCAGGTCACCTCATGGTGAAGCAGCCGGGCGCCGCCGGCGCTCGTATCCGCCGTTTGCCTTTCGCGCATGGGAGCGTCTCATGCGCGAAAAGGCCCCACCTCGGGCGTCTCTCCGAATAGTGGTTTATCGCCTTCGTATCGTGCGCCCTCCGGATACCGCGGCCAGTTCGGGCATGACATTTGCTCGCCGCGGCGAAACAGGATGGCCATAGTATATTTCGCTTATTTGCTAATTCTCTACCCAGCTTACTGCTGCCGGTTCGTAGCTACCGCGCCTCGCAAGGCGAAGGCGGCAAGGGCCAAGCTGACCACAAGATGATAGAGCACGCGCGGATCGGCGGGGTTGCCGATCACCAGGCCGAAGGCAAGGACGATGGCCGCCCAGCCGACGCAGCCGGACAGTACGATCGCGGACAGCGCGCGATCCCCCGGGCGGCGGCTGCGCAGGACGGCGAGCGCCGCAAGAAGCATGGCAAGGCCGCTCGAGCCGATCGACCAGACCAGTTCCGGGCTCGCCCAGGCGAAGGTGACAAACGAGCCGTAGGCGTGCAGCAGGGCGCCCACGAACAGGATGGCGGACAGGACCATTTCGGCGATCATCATTGCATCTTCTCCCTTGGCAGTGGTGCGAGGCGGCAAGGTCTGCCCGGCCCTGCCGATCCTTACGGCCACCCAGGGATCCCCGTATTGTAAAAATGGGAAGCGCTGGTAGCTTTCGGCGAAACCGGAGCCGAGCCATGCTTCTGAAGATCGTGACACCCGCAGCGGAGATCGCGCCCTACATACATCAGTTCTGGGTGTTCGAGGCGCAGGCGGGATTGCCGGTCGCCGATGCGCGCGTCGTCGTCCCCAATGGCCGGGCCAAGCTGATCGTGCCCTGGCGCAACGGCCTGACCGCGCGCGGCTCGTCCAGGGGCCGGCATTCGCCGGAGGGGGAAATCGTGCTGGTCGGGTTGTGGGATCAACCGACGACGCTCTCGTCGACCGCCGAAAGGACCGTCACGATCGGCGTCGAATTCACCCCGACCGGCCTTGCGCAATTCGTCCGCCAGGACCTCGACGAGATTTTTCTCGAGATCGCCCCGGTCGATGCGCTACTCGGCCGGATCGGCGCGACGCTCGCCGCGCGCGTGGCGGAGGCCGGAACGCTGGGCGAGGCGGTCGAGCTCGTTCACCGTTTCCTCGTGGAGCGGGTCCGCGAGGGCATGGCGTCGCAGGACAGGCTGGTCACCGCCGCCGTCGCGGCGATGTCTGCGTCGAACTTCACTCTGCCGATCCATGAACTGGCCGACAGGCTGGACTGCTCGCGCCGCCACCTGCAGACGCTCTTCCAGCGCCGCGTCGGCACGACGCCCAAGAGACTGCAGGCGATCCTCGCCTTCGAGCGGTTGTACCGGCGCTATTCGGTCCATCGCGACCACCGGCTGCTCAGGGACGACGCGCTGGAGCACTTCTACGATCAGGCGCATTTCATCCACGCCTTCAAGCGCTTCACCGGCCATTCGCCGTCGCGCTTTGCCGAAATCGACAATGAATTCGGCCGCATCTTCTACCGCCCGCAGAGCTAGACAACCTCGATCAGCGTCTCGCCCTTCCCCAATGCGAGCAAGATCGACGGCAGCGCCCTTTCGAACCATACGAGCAGATCCCTGCGGCGCGCGTTCGGGAGGCGAACCCAGACAATCGATGGTCCCTGTCCGGTCAGCACCTTGCGTTGGGCGAAGTCTTCGTCCTTCGTCACAATGACTGCACTTCTGCTCATCGCAAGATCCCAGATCTCGCGATCGGTCGCGGATTGCATGTCGCGGTCGATGACGTGACGCGCATCATGGCCACACTCTGATAGCCAGCGCGCGAGCGCAGGGGGAAGTTGCGCGTCAACCAGGAAAAGCATCAGGCGACGCGGAGGACGGGATGGTCACTCTGGCGCGCCGCGAACTCCAGCGCGGCAACAATGTCGCCAGCCTCCAGAAGGGGATAATCCGCCAGAATCTCCTCCTGGCTGGCGCCCGAAGCGAGAAGATCCAACACGTCCTTCACACGAATACGCATTCGGCGCAGTGTGGGCCGGCCGCCGCACAGTTCCGGGTCCACCGTAATCCGACGCAGTTCAGACATGTTCTTCCCTCAAGCCTGTCGCGAGACACCGACAATAACACAGCGCACCGGCGGTTTCATCCGCCGATGCGCTGGTTGTGGACTCGAAGAAAGGATGCGTCCTTATTCCGGCAGGATCCGCACCGCACCGCGGTCGGCGCTGCTGGCGAAGGCGGCATAGGCCTTGAGCGCGGTGGTGACATTGCGCTTGCGGGGGTGCGCCGGCTTCCAGCCGAGGGCGTCCTGCTCGGCGCGGCGGCGGGCCAGTTCGTCCTCGGCAACGGCCAGGTTGATCGTGCGGTTCGGGATGTCGATCTCGATCGTGTCGCCTTCGCGCACCAGGCCGATCGTGCCGCCGTTCGCCGCTTCGGGCGAAGCGTGGCCGATGGAAAGGCCGGACGTGCCGCCGGAGAAGCGGCCGTCGGTGATCAGCGCGCAAACCTTGCCGAGGCCCTTCGACTTCAGATAGCTGGTCGGATAGAGCATTTCCTGCATGCCCGGACCGCCCTTGGGGCCTTCGTAGCGGATCACGACGACGTCGCCGGCAACGACCTCGTTGGACAGGATCGCCTTGACCGCCGCATCCTGGCTTTCATAGACCTTGGCCGGGCCGGTGAACTTCAGGATCGACTCGTCGACGCCGGCGGTCTTCACGATGCAGCCGTCGAGCGCCAGATTGCCCTTGAGCACGGCCAGGCCGCCATCCTTCGAGAAGGGATGCTGGGCATCGCGGATGACGCCGTTTTCGCGGTCGAGGTCGAGGTCTTCCCAGCGGGCCGCCTGGCTGAAGGCGACCTGGGTCGGGATGCCGCCCGGGGCGGCGCTGAACAGCTTGAGGGCTGCCGGGTCCTCGGAGACGGAAATGTCCCACTTGGCCAGCGCGTCGCCGAGCGTCTTGGCGTGAACGGTCGGCAGCTCGGCATTGAGCAGGCCGGCGCGGTTCAGTTCGCCGAGGATGGACATGATGCCCCCTGCCCGGTGCACGTCTTCCATGTGCACGTCGGCCTTGGCCGGCGCGACCTTGGACAGGCACGGAACCTTGCGCGACAGGCGGTCGATGTCGTCCATGGTGAAGTCGACCTCGGCCTCGTGGGCGGCGGCGAGAATGTGCAGGACGGTGTTGGTCGACCCGCCCATGGCGATGTCGAGCGCCATGGCGTTCTCGAAGGCGCCCTTGGAGGCGATGACGCGCGGCAGTGCGGTCGCGTCGTCCTTCTCGTAATAGCGCTTGGCGAGCCCGACGATGCTGCGGCCGGCCTCGAGGAAGAGTTCCTTGCGGTCGGCATGGGTGGCGAGCGTCGAGCCGTTGCCGGGCAGCGACAGGCCCAGCGCCTCGGTCAGGCAGTTCATCGAATTGGCGGTGAACATGCCGGAGCACGAGCCGCAGGTCGGACAGGCCGAGCGCTCGATGGTGGCGACGTCCTCGTCGGAGATCTTGTCGTCGGCGGCGGCGACCATGGCGTCGACCAGGTCGAGCGCGACCTTCTTGCCGTGCATGACGACCTTGCCGGCCTCCATCGGGCCGCCCGAGACGAAGATCGTCGGGATGTTGAGGCGCAGCGAGGCCATCAGCATGCCGGGGGTGATCTTGTCGCAGTTGGAGATGCAGACCATGGCGTCGGCGCAATGGGCGTTGACCATGTATTCGACGCTGTCGGCGATCAGTTCGCGCGACGGCAGCGAATAGAGCATGCCGTCATGGCCCATGGCGATGCCGTCGTCGACGGCGATCGTGTTGAATTCCTTGGCGACGCCGCCGGAAGCCTCGATCTCGCGGGCGACCAGCTGGCCGAGGTCCTTGAGGTGCACGTGGCCGGGGACGAACTGGGTGAACGAGTTGACCACGGCGATGATCGGCTTGCCGAAATCGCTGTCCTTCATGCCGGTGGCGCGCCAAAGGCCGCGCGCACCCGCCATGTTGCGGCCGTGGGTCGTGGTTCTCGAACGATAGGCTGGCATCGGTGTTACCTCGGATCTTCTCTTGGTTCTTGCCGGGCTTGGGGCTGGCCGAAAAGCATCGGCTGCACGCGTTTGCGCACCGGAATTTGACCTTGTGATAGGGCAAGGGCCCCATTGTGTCACTATCAGCATAGCGTAAAACGGTACGCTTGGCATCCCGGCCGCTTCATCCGGCGCAGCCCGCCGGGGCATGCCGGCCAGACCGAACCGGCCGATCAAGGCGGCTACACGAAAATGTGGTCGGGAGTTTCTTTTCGTTACGATGAAACTTTCGCGAGATTTGCTACGTATTCAAAGAGACAGACCGCATCCACAGCGAAAGAGCAGACCCATGTCCCGCTACCGTCCGCCGAAGATCGCCTCGAGCGAGATCACGCCGCAATCGCTTTACCTCAACCGCCGCAGCCTGATCGGCGCGGCCGCGGGCGGACTGGCGCTTGCGGCGGCGCCCAGGGCCTTTGCCGCGGCGATCGCCGCCAAGCCGAGCGTCTATGTGCTGACCGAAAAGCCGACGTCCAAGCAGGATGTCACCAGCTACAACAATTTCTACGAGTTCGGCACCGACAAGATCGACCCGATCAACAATTCCGGGTCCTTCAAGACGCGGCCCTGGACGGTCGAGGTCGGCGGACTGGTGGCCAAGCCCCAGGTGATCGACATCGAAGCGATCCTCAAGGATTTCCCGATGGAAGAGCGCGTCTACCGCATGCGCTGCGTCGAGGCCTGGTCGATGGTCATCCCCTGGGTCGGCTTTCCGCTGGCCAGCCTGCTCGACCGGGTCGAACCGCTCGGCTCGGCCAAGTATGTCGCCTTCGAGACCGTGGTACGGCCCGAGGAGATGCCGGGGCAGAGCGGCCTGTTCCAGCCGATGAAGTGGCCCTATGTCGAGGGCCTGCGCCTCGACGAGGCGCGCCACCCGCTGACCATCCTGGCGACCGGCCTCTACGGCGAGACCCTGCCCAACCAGAACGGCGCGCCGCTGAGGCTTGTCGTGCCGTGGAAATACGGCTTCAAGGGCATCAAGTCGATCGTACGCATCACGCTCACCGAGAAAGAACCGCCGGCGAGCTGGAACGCCATGCAGCCTGGCGAATACGGCTTCTATGCCAACGTCAATCCGGCGGTCGACCATCCGCGCTGGAGCCAGGCGACCGAACGGCGCATCGGCGAGGAGACCGGCCTGTTCGGCGGGAAGCGCATCGATACCCTGCCCTTCAACGGTTATGCCGACGAGGTGGCGAGCCTCTATACCGGCATGGACCTGACGAAGTTCTACTGACGAAACTCAGAATGATGCTTCGCCCCCTCATCCGGCGCTGCGCGCCACCTTCTCCCCGATGGGGAGAAGAGGTGACGCCGCTGCCCTGCCCCTGCGGGCACGGGGCGCGGAGGGCGCGCCACACCGATACCGGAGAATGACGATGGCCATGCCTGCCCTGCCCGCCCGCTATAAACCGGCCTCGATCTGGGCGCTCTATGCGATCGGCCTTCTGCCGGGGCTCTACGCCTTCTATCTCGGCATTTTCGGCGGGCTGGGCGCCGATCCGGTGCGGACCTTCGAACACCTGCTCGGGCTCTGGGCGCTGAGGTTCCTCTGCCTCGGGCTCACGGTCACGCCGGCGCGCGACCTGTTAGGCATTAACCTAATTAGCTACCAGCGTGCGCTCGGCCTTCTCGCCTTCTATTACGTGCTCGCCCATTTCGCCGTCTATCTGACCCTAGACCGCGGGCTGATCCTGTCGTCGATCGCCGGTGACATTCTCAAGCGGCCCTACATCATGCTCGGCATGGCCGGGCTTCTGATGCTGATCCCGCTGGCAGCAACCTCCAACCGCTGGTCGATCCGCAGGCTTGGGCAAAAGTGGAACAGGCTGCACAAGCTGGTCTATGCGATCGCGGCGGCCGCCGTCCTGCATTACGCGCTGTCGCTGAAGGCGATCACCGCCGAACCGGCCTTCTACATCGCCGTGGTGATCGTCCTTCTTGCCTACCGGCTGGTGCGGCCGAAGATCATGGCGTGGAAGCGGGCCAACAAGCCGGGCAACAGAGCCGTGCGCGCGCCGGTGGCAAGCACCGGCGACTGACAGGCGCGCGCGCCGCGGCGCCCTGCCCGTACCAATCAAAGTCAGCACAATCGCGGCCGCGGCACGACAGAGGCGGTCCATCCATGCGATAGACTCCGCACCAGTCCCCGGAATGCCGGCGGCAATCACGTGCGGAGACGTCCATGAAGGCGAAGGTCGCGGTTCTGTTATTGGCGATGACCTCCCTGGCGGCCGCGCTGCCGGCCCGCCCCGAAGGCGGCATGACGATGACGACGCCGGTATTCGGCCAGATCGTCTCCTACAAGCTGCCGGCGGGCTTTCAGCCGATTTACGAGGAGGCCGGCACGGACGGCTATATCCAGGAAGCCGTGCCGGCGGGCGAGACCGTCAACGACTGGTCGCAGATGATCACCATGACGGGCATCAAGGACGCCGAGGGACAGGCCGACATGCTGGAGGGCGCCGCCCAGGTGCTGGCCGGACATTTCCAGCAGGCCTGTGCGGAGACCTTCACCGGAGCCTCGTTCGGGGCGACCGAGATCAATGGTCTTACCGGACTGGTGGTCTTTCTCGGCTGCGGCACGGTCGCACCGTCCGAAGAGGGAAAGGAGGCGCGGAGCGAGACCGCTGTCATCGTCTACGTCAAATCGGCCTTCGGCTATGTCACCGTGCAATGGGCCGAGCGCGGCCCGCCCGTGGCCGCCCGGCCGGAATACGACATCGACACCTGGAAACCGCGTCTCGCCCAGCTCCTGCCGATCCGCCTCTGCGACGCCGTCGCCGGCGAGGAGCCGCCCTATCCGAGTTGCAACGCGCAGCCATAGCCGGGCGCCTGCCGGGCTATTGCGCTAGCCGAAGCTAAAGACACTGCATGGCGAGCGGTGGCCGTCCCTCTTCTCCCCAGCGGGGAGAAGGTGGCGCGTAGCGCCGGATGAGGGGGCTTCTCGCTGAGAGGATGGTGGCTTCGCCCCCCTCATCGCCTCGCATGCGCTCGGCACTTCTCCCCGCTGGGGAGAAGAGGGAGATCCAATGCCGGCGCCAGACGTCCGGGGCCGTGTTGCCAAGGCACGTCCGTGATTACTTGACGATAAACCGACCGCCAAGCCGCCGATCGCGGCGTGCCGTTCAGTCCAACCAGGCCGGCGGGGCGGCAGGCGCGCGGCCCGTCACGGCCGCCGCGACGCAATCGGCAAGGGCGGCGAAGCGGACCTGCTTGCCGCTGAGCCCCGGGCCGTAGTGGGCGTATTTGCCGGAATTGGTGAGGATGGTGCGGGCTGCCGGCGGGACGATCGGCTGCATGACCGTGCACCAGCAGGCGTCTCGCACGAAGGTGGTGCCGAAGGCCTCGAGGGCGGCGGCGATGCCGGCCTCGACGATGCGGGCATAAGTGGCACGGCTCAGGGTGACGGTTAGCGCCACGTCCGCATGCTTCGTCCGGCCGGCACAGAGATTGGCCAGCGCCTGACACTCGTCGAAGGAGAAATGCGGATTGCCGAGCGCGACGAGATCAATCGTCTCACCCATCGTCGGGTTGAAGTGCTGCCAGTCGGCGGCCAGGTCGCTGCGGCTGACTTTGACGATCTGAAGCGCCTGGCCGCCCGTCGCTGCGGACAGCGTCGGCGCCTCCGGCGTGACGCTGACAATGTGGAACATCGGTGCGGCCGAGGTCGTGGCGAAGGCGGCGCCGAAGGCCTTGAGGTCGTCGGCCGTCGGGTGAGCCTGCTCCAGGCCTGTGACGGCGGGGATGGCGTTCGGCGCCAGCGTGCCAACCCGATAGCCGAGCAGCGGCCAGAAGCTGTCTTCGCGGCCCTCCATCGCCTCCACCTCGACCACCAGCCGCGCCTTGCGGTTCTCGTCCAGATGACAGCCGGCCTCGGGCGCCCGGCCGGTGAGCGCGATGCAGATGTCGAGGAAGTCAGGGTATTTCATCGTGCGGGCGCCGAGCACGCTGTTGGCATAGACGACGGCGTTCGATTCGGCCCAGGCGATGTTCTCGCCTTCGGCCGGCGCACCCTCCAGCTGGTACGGGGCGCAGGTGAAGGTCGGCCGGGCGCCCATGCGGACATAGGCATCGGCCAGCGCGCTTGCCGCCATCGACAGAGCCGGGTCGGTGCCCTGCTCGCGCCAGCGCGCCTGGTCGGCGGAGATCGCATTGAGCGATGTCGGAACGACGACCTTGCCGCCCCAGTCTGCGAGCTTTTCGGCGAAATCGAGGCTCGCCGGACCGGTATAGATGCAGCCGTCGACATGGACCTGGGAGACGTCGATCAGGCTCTCAGCGCCGAGCAGTTCAGCCATGCGCACGACGATCCGCATGGCGGTGCGCGTCGCCTGCGGCACGGCGTCCGACAGAAGGTGTTGGTCCTTGTCACTCAAGACGAGTTTCGGCAAGCCGGCGGGCGGGGTCGCGTCGTTCAGCCCGTGGCTGGCGCCCGGCGCAGACACAAGACCGGCCTCGATGCGAATCCTGTCCAGCCCTTCGAGGCGGGCGAAAGCCTGCGGCGCGATCACCGCGATCGGCAGCGAGCGGCCGTACATTTCCTCGGCGACCATGACGCCGAGCGTCAGGATCTCCTCAGTCTGGGAAAAGACCATGCCGGCCGGCGCCTTGCCGTTGAGGATGAGCTGCATCAGCACGGCGCTGCCGGTGCAGGATCCGCGGCCGCCGGGGATCGCCAGGATAGTGCCCTCGAGGCAGCGGCCATGCAGCGGATGCGCCTGATCGATCACCAGGCCGGTCTCGGGATCGACCCCGCCCCAGAAGCTGAGCGCCGTATCGGAAAAGAGCAGCGGTCCTTCGGCCGTCCCGTCGATCAGCAGGCGTGCGGGCGCGGCGAACGGCGCTCCCCCGGATTCGACTGACATGTGCTTCCCTTCCCCGATGACCGATTCATCGACTAGCACGCCCGAGGGGCAAATCAAGCGCCAAGCCTTGCGCCCGGCAGAGCCATGGGGTGTCATGGCGGCCGGACGCGCTATGTGAAGAAAAATGTTCGGCGCGATGTCGAATCCATCCGCGGCCGTTCGTCATGACATTACGCACCCCTTGGGAGCGCTGTTTCAAAAAAGAGGAGAATGAGAAATGCGTGTAATGGTGATGGTGAAGGCAACGGAAGACAGCGAAGAAGGCATCATGCCCAAGACCGAACTGTTCGAGGCGATGGGCAAGTTCAACGAAGAGCTGGCCAATGCCGGCATCATGCTGTCGGGCGACGGTTTGAAGCCGTCCAAGCTCGGCAAGCGGGTTGCGTTCGACGGCGCCAGCCGCCGGGTGATCGACGGTCCCTTCGCCGAGACGCGGGAACTGGTCGCCGGCTACTGGATCTGGGAGGTCAAGGACATGGCCGAGGCGGTGGAATGGGTCAAGCGCTGCCCCAATCCGATGCCCGGGCCGAGCGAAATCGAGATCCGACCGTTCTACGAGATGGCGGATTTCGCCGAGATCGCCTCGCCCGAGGGACAGGCAAGCCATGACCGCGCCGGCGAGATGCTGGCGGCGCGCGACGGCAAGGCCGGCTGAGCCCGGCTCGGCAGAAGGAAACCGTCATGACCAGGATGATCTTCGTCAACCTGCCGGTGCGCGACCTTGCCGCGTCGCAGGCCTTCTATGAAGGCCTCGGCGGCACGCTGAACCCGATGTTCTCCGACGCACAGGCCAAGTGCCTGCTGTTCTCCGAGGCGATCGGCGTGATGCTGCTGACGCATGAGCGCTACGGGCAGTTCACCAGTCGGCCGATCGGCGACGCCAGGGCCCGGAGCCAGGCGCTGCTGGCGCTCAGCGTCGAGACGCGCGACAGCGTCGATGCGGTCCTCGGCGCAGCCGTGGCCGCCGGCGGCAGCGCCGACCCCAACCCGGCCCAGGATCTCGGCTTCATGTATGGCCGCTCGGTCGAGGATCCGGACGGCAATGTCTGGGAGATCCTGTGGATGGATCCGGCGGCTGCGGCCGGCGGACCGCCGGACGCCTAGACGGATCCGTGCGGCAGGCAGGATTGCGGCTCTGGTCACGGTCACCGCCGGCCGTTGACTGAACCCGCCGAGCCCGCATACTGCCGCCGCATGGAGACATCCGAAGCGCACCGGACGGCGGAGACCGTCTTTCGCATGGAACGGGCCCGGCTGATCGCCGGGCTCGCCCGGATCGTGCGCGATGTCGGCCGGGCCGAGGAACTGGCGCAGGACGCGCTGGTCGTAGCGCTCGACCGCTGGCCGACGAGCGGCATTCCCGACAATCCCGCCGCCTGGCTGATGGCGACCGCCAAGCGACGCGCCATCGACGCGCTGCGCCGCGCCCGCATGATGGAACGCAAGCATGACGAAATCGGCCGCGATCTGGAACTCGCACAGGACAGCACGATCGAAGCGATCGAGGCGAGCATGGACGACGACATCGGCGACGAACGCCTGAGCCTGATCTTCACCGCCTGCCATCCGGTGCTTTCGACCGATGCACGGGTGGCGCTGACGCTCAGGCTGATCGGCGGGTTGACGACGGACGAGATCGCCCGCGCCTTCCTGTCGAGCGAGACGACGATCGCCCAGCGGATCGTCCGAGCAAAGAAGAGCCTCGGCGGGGCCGGCATCGCCTACGAGGTGCCGCGCGGGGCCGAGCGCGACGCGCGTCTCGCCTCGGTGCTGGAAGTGGTCTACCTGATCTTCAACGAGGGTTATGCGGCGAGCGCCGGCGAAGACGCGATCCGCCCGCAACTCTGCGCCGAGGCCATGCGCCTTGGCCGCATTCTCGTGCGTCTTGCCCCCGACGATCCGGAAGTGCACGGGCTGCTGGCGCTCATGGAAATCCAGTCGTCGCGTCTAATCGCCCGCAATGGCCCGGACGGCGTGCCGCTGACGCTGGAGACGCAGAACCGGGCGCGTTGGGACCGGTTGCTCATTCATCGGGGGTTCGCGGCGCTGGAGCGCGTTCGTGCACTCGGCGGTGAAGACGGCGCTTACGCCCTGCAGGCGGCGCTGGCGGCCTGCCACGCCCGCGCCCGGCGCTTCGAGGACACGGACTGGCGGATGATCGCCGGGCTCTACGACCGGCTGCTCACCGTCCTGCCCTCCCCCGTGGTGGCGCTCAACCGGGCCGTCGCCCATGCGATGGCGTTCGGGCCGGAAAAGGGACTGGCGCTGCTGGACGCGCTGGAGGGCGATCCGGCGCTCAAGGGCTACGCACCGATGGCGGCTGCGCGCGGAGACTTCCTGCTGCGGGCCGGCCGGCGGGCGGAAGCGCGGACCTGCTTCGAGCGGGCGGCGGAACTCAGCGGCAATGAGAGCGAACGGGCGTTCCTGACGCGGCGTGCGGAACAGTGCGCCGCGTGCTGATCGCCGCGCAAGACCGGAAAGGCAGCGCCCGTTACTGCGGAATGTGGATCTTCTCGCGAATGTGCTTCAGCGAGGCGACGATGGTGAAGGTCATGATCACCAGAAGCGTCCAGGAGCTCCATTTGCCGAGGTGCACGGTCGACCACGCGCCGAGCTGGTTCGGATAGTGCCAGACCGCAAAGAAGGTCGAGATATTCTCCGCCAGCCAGATGAAGAAACCGATCAGGATGAACGACAGGATCATCGGCATCTTCCTGTCCCTGTCCAAGGGCCGGAAGATCACGGTCGCCCGCGCGTAGAGGCCGATCGCCAGGGCGGCAATGTACCAACGGTAGTCGCCGATGAAATGATGGGTGAAGAAGTTCACATAGATCGCGAGCGCGACCGCCGCCGCCATCCAGTAAGGCGGGTGATGGCGGATCCGGACATGCAGCAACCGCCAGGCCTGGATGATGTAGCTGCCGACCGCCGCATACATGAAACCGGAGAAAAGCGGCACACCCAGCACCTTGGTATAGGCGAAATCCGGATAGGACCAGGACTGGATCGCGCCGGAGGTCTTGAACACTTCGAGCGCGAAGCCGACGACATGGAAGAGACAGATCGCCTTCAATTCATCCAGCGTTTCGAGCTTCGCCCAGACCATCCAGACCTGTATGACAATCGCGATGATCAGCAGGAGATCATAGCGCGGGATGCCGAACAGCCCCTCGCGCGGGGTGACGAAGATCGACACGAAGAACAGACCGGCAAAGAGACAGGCCCGCGCCTCCTTGATGCCGAACATCAGGAACTCGACGACGAAACGGCGGAAATCGGAAAGAGAGGGCGCCGGCCGCGAATCGATCAGCGCGCGGTCGAGGCTCTCCAGCCCAGAGAGCCGCCGGATCGGCAAGGTTGTCATGCTCATTGTCGGTCCACTCGCTCCGCACTTGCCTGTCCCTATACCCCAGTTAGAAGGAGCGGATGGACAAAATGAAGGCAATATCCCCAGACCGATGGAAACGAATTGCCGCCGCGATGGCGGTGATCGTGATCGGCGTCACCCTGCGTCTCACCGGCTATGAAGCCGGCCTGCCCTATGGTTTCGTGAAATACGGCGGATCTCTGCTCTGGGGCGTGATGGTCTACCTGCTGGTTACCGTGGCGCTGCCGGCGCGGCCCGGATTGCAGGTGCTGTGTTCCGTCGTCGTCGCGGTCGCGGCCGAACTTCTGAGGCTCTACCACACGCCATGGCTCGACGAATTCCGCCTGACGCTCGCCGGGGCGCTGCTGCTCGGGCGAATCTTCTCCGTCTGGAACATCGTCGCCTATCTGACCGGGATCGCCGTCGCCGCAGCGATCGACCACGTTCTGACGACCCGTCAGCAACGCCACAGACGCAAAAAAGCCGGGTGATCGCTCACCCGGCTTCTTAGTCGCATTCCCTTGCGGGAAGAACCTTACGCTGCTTCGGCTTCGGCTTCGGCGCAGACTTCCTCCATGACGGCGACGCTTGTCTCGCTAGAACGGTGCGCAGACAACAGCTTACCCCGCAGGGGGAGCCACTCCTTTCATCTTGTTTTCCCTAAAGCAACCAGCAGTCGGGCAGATTCGAACGCATAGGCGGCAGGGAAGTCGTCGTAGTGCGGGCTCCATTCACCAATGCCGAAATGTGCTTGGATGGCCTTTTCGATCACCGCCGGGGACGACACGCTACGGTATCGCAGTATCTCAGCCTCCGCCGGAGACGCCGGCCGACTGACGGTGCGATCCCGCGATTCGATATGCAACACGCCCGACCGCCGCACCTTGAATGCCGGTTGCGGAAAGCTCGCCAGATTTTCCCGCACATTGCCAAGGATCGGCCAATCGCCGTGGAACAATTTGGCATCGAGAGTGAGCGCCAGAAAGACTGGCTCCTGATCGACGACACAGTGAGGGTTCACATCCCGTGTTTCCACTTTATGGCCGAAGACCGCTACATAAAGTTCATGGTTCCAGGCGCTGACAAGCTGGCCAAGCGCCCAGCCCTTGCCGTCGAGCGGAACGAGGAACACGTCCCCAACTTCTGCCTGTATTCCCATGGGGCCGCTTTCTCCTATCTTGGCTCAGGCAGCCCAAAGACTGGGCGTCGAGCCGCGCCAACCAGGTCGTTGGGGGAAGGTTCACATCGCTCAATTCTCAATGGAAATTATGCGTCCAACCGGCTCAGTCCTGCGTGCAAACCAACACACCTTAACGAAAAAAACCGGGTGATCGCTCACCCGGCTTTTCAATGGCATTCCCTAAGGGGAAGAACCTTACGCTGCTTCAGCTTCGGCTTCGGCGGCGACGCGGGCCTTGTCGGCTGCGCCCTTGGCATCGACGTCGCGTTCGACGAATTCGATGACGGCCATGGCGGCATTGTCGCCCTGGCGGAAGCCGGCCTTCATGATACGCAGGTAGCCGCCGTTGCGGGTGGCGTAGCGCGAAGCGATGGCGTCGAACAGCTTCTTGACGGCGTCAAGGTCGCGGATCTGCGAGATGGCCTGACGACGAGCGTGCAGGTCGCCGCGCTTGCCCAGCGTGACCAGCTTTTCGACGATCGGGCGAATTTCCTTCGCCTTCGGCAGGGTGGTGACGATCTGCTCATGGGTGATGAGCGAAGCAGCCATGTTGGCGAACATCGCCTTACGATGGCTGGCGGTACGGTTCAGCTTGCGACCGGCTTTCTGGTGGCGCATTGCTATTCTCCTTCTACGCAGGCTCCCGCTCTATGCGGCGGCCCTGCCGTTTCCTGACACATACAGGCATCCGCCTGCAGTTTGACTGGAAAGGCAGAGGTGAACCTGCCTTTTTGTTTCTTAGTATTGGTCTTCGTAGCGCTTGGCGAGATCTTCGATGTTCTCGGGCGGCCATGCCGGCACTTCCATGCCGAGGTGCAGGCCCATGGAAGCGAGAACTTCCTTGATTTCGTTCAGCGACTTGCGGCCAAAGTTCGGAGTGCGGAGCATTTCTGCTTCGGTCTTCTGAATGAGGTCGCCGATGTAGACGATGTTGTCGTTCTTCAGGCAGTTGGCCGAACGGACCGAAAGCTCGAGCTCGTCGACCTTCTTGAGGAGGGCCGGGTTGAACGCGAGTTCGGTGACGGCTTCCTCTTCGACTTCCTTCTGCGGCTCGTCGAAATTGACGAAGACGCCGAGCTGGTCCTGGAGAATGCGGGCCGCGAAAGCGACAGCATCTTCACCGGTGATCGAACCGTCGGTCTCGATGGTCATGGTCAGCTTGTCGTAGTCGAGAACCTGTCCTTCGCGGGTGTTTTCCACCTTGTAGGACACCTTCTTGACCGGCGAGTAGAGGCTGTCGACCGGGATGAGACCGATCGGAGCATCTTCAGCGCGGTTACGATCGGCCGGCACATAGCCCTTGCCGTTGGCGACGGTGAATTCCATGCGGATCTCGGCGCCCTCGTCGAGGGTGCAGATCACATGGTTCGGGTTGAGGATTTCGATATCGCCAACCGTCTGAATGTCACCGGCGGTCACGACGCCCGGACCCTGCTTGCGCACGACCATGCGCTTCGGATCATCGCCGTCCATCTTGATGGCGATTTCCTTGATGTTGAGCACGATGTCGGTCACGTCTTCCCGGACGCCCGGGATCGACGAGAACTCATGCAGCACGCCGTCGATCTGGACGGCGGTGACGGCACCACCACGCAGCGACGACAAGAGCACGCGACGCAGCGCGTTGCCGAGCGTCAGGCCGAAACCGCGTTCCAGCGGCTCGGCGACGAGGGTCGCCTTGGTGCGGCCGGACGAGGTGAACTCGACCTTGTTCGGCTTGATCAGTTCCTGCCAATTCTTCTGAATCATTATTTTACCTTCCGTTCGTCGCCACCATCCAATCGTGGCTACCGAGCTAACACCGAGAGGAGCGCCTCAGCGCTCATCGGCGGGATGAAAGATGATCAGACGCGACGCTTCTTGCGCGGGCGGCAACCATTGTGCGGGATCGGGGTCACGTCGCGGATCGAGGTGATCATGAAACCCGCAGCCTGCAGAGCGCGCAGAGCGGATTCACGACCCGAACCCGGGCCGCAGACTTCCACTTCGAGCGACTTCATGCCGTGTTCCTGGGCCTTCTTGGCAGCATCTTCAGCGGCGATCTGGGCGGCGAACGGGGTCGACTTACGCGAACCCTTGAAGCCCTTGGCACCAGCGGACGACCAGGCAATCGCGTTGCCCTGTGCGTCGGTGATGGTGATCATCGTGTTGTTGAACGTCGAGTTGACGTGGGCAACGCCCGACGAGATATTTTTGCGTTCGCGACGGCGTACGCGGGTGGCTTCCTTGGCCATGACTTCCCTTTCGTTGATCTGAACACCGCCGTAGTTCCAGCGGCTACACCATTCGAGGCAATAGCATTCAGGCGGTAGGCGGTAGTCTGTAACTACCGCCTACCGCCTATTGGCTACTGCCTCGAAAAATTACTTCTTCTTACCAGCGATCGCCTTTGCCGGACCCTTGCGGGTGCGGGCATTGGTGTGCGTGCGCTGACCGTGGACCGGAAGGCCGCGACGGTGACGCAGGCCGCGGTAGCAACCCAGGTCCATGAGGCGCTTGATGTTCATCGCGGTCTCGCGACGAAGATCGCCCTCGACCTGATAGTCGCGGTCGATGGCTTCGCGGATCGCCAGAACCTCGGCATCCGTCAGCTGATGTACGCGGCGATCAGCCGGAATACCGACCTTTTCGATGATCTCCTGCGCGAATTTCGGACCGATCCCGTGAATGTAGCGGAGCGCAATTACTACGCGCTTCGCGGTCGGGATGTTGACGCCAGCGATACGTGCCACGCCTATTCTCCTTGCTTCCAGTTGCCATCCGGCAAGTGGTGTCTCGTTACACGGCCTTTGGGGGCCGCAATTACATATAAGGTTCTCAACAAGTCAAAACGATCGAACCCGGTCTTCCCTGGGGAAGAACGCGCCGATCGCATAATTGCCGCGAGTTGGCGCGCTATTTAGCGGAATCAGTTGCCGAAAGCAACCGGTTCCGCGAAGATTCTTAAGATCCCGCCAGGCTCAGAGCCCGGCGAGTATCCCTTCTATGTCCGCCGTGACGGCATCGATCTCGGCCATGCCGTCCACCGACTTCAGAATGCCCTTGGCGTAGTAGTAGCCGATCAGCGGCGAGGTCTTCTTGTAGTAGTCCTGAAGCCGCGTGGTCATCGTCTCAGCGTTGTCGTCGGGACGACGCTTGAACTCGGTCGAGCCGCACTTGTCGCAGACGCCCTCGACCTTCGGCTTCTGCAGCCGGTCGTGGTAACCCGTGCCGCACTTGGCGCATGTGTAGCGGCCCGAGACGCGATCGACGAGGACCGAATCATTCACCTGCAGCTCGATGACGACATCCAGCTGCATCGATTTGGCGGCAAGCATCGCCTCGACCGAATCGGCCTGAACGAGCGTGCGCGGATAGCCGTCGAGAATGAAGCCGTTGGCACAGTCCGGCGCATCGATGCGTTCCGAGACGATGGCGTTGACGATATCGTCGGACACCAGGTTGCCGGCATCCATGACCGCCTTGGCCCGCTTGCCCACTTCGGTACCGGCGGTCACCGCTGCACGCAGCATGTCTCCGGTCGAAAGCTGCGGGATGCCGTACTTCTCGACTATACGCTGGGCCTGGGTGCCCTTCCCCGCACCCGGCGGCCCCAAAAGGATAAGTCTCATCGTCCCCTCTTTCCTCCACGCAACTTCGACTTCTTGATCAGGCCCTCATATTGCTGGGCAATCAGGTGACCCTGGATCTGTGCTACAGTATCAAGGGTGACGCTGACAACAATCAAAAGCGAAGTACCACCAAGGGCTAATGGTATGCCCGTCTGGGACACCAGGATCTCGGGGAGGATACAGACGAAGACGAGGTAGAGCGCGCCGATCACGGTGATGCGGGTCAGCACGTAGTCGATGTACTCGGCGGTACGCTCGCCGGGACGGATGCCCGGAATGAAGCCACCGTGCTTCTTCAGGTTGTCGGCCGTGTCCTTCGGATTGAAGACGATGGCCGTGTAGAAGAAGGCGAAGAAGGCGATCAGCGCGCCATAGAGCGCCATGTAGAGCGGCTGGCCGTGGCCAAGCGCCGAGACGATCATGGTCGCCCAGCCGGGCAGCGTCGAGGTGCCGGCAAAGCCCGCAGCCGTCGCCGGCAGAAGCAGCAGCGACGAGGCGAAGATCGCCGGGATGACGCCCGAGGTGTTCAGCTTCAGCGGCAGATGCGAGGTGTCGCCCTGGAACATGCGGTTGCCGACCTGGCGCTTCGGATACTGGATCAGCAGCCGGCGCTGGGCGCGTTCGACGAAGACGATCAGCGCGATGACGGCGATGGCGACGACGATGACCAGCAGGATCAGCACGGTCGAAAGCGCGCCGGTACGGCCGAGTTCGAGCGTGTGGGCAAGCGCCGTCGGCAGGCCTGCGGCAATGCCGGCGAAGATGATCAGCGAGATGCCGTTGCCGATGCCGCGCGAGGTGATCTGCTCACCGAGCCACATCAGGAACATGGTGCCGCCGAGCAGCGTGACGACGGTCGAAATACGGAAGAACCAGCCCGGATCCACCACCATGCCCTGCCCGCTTTCGAGGCCGACGGCGATGCCGTAGGCCTGGAGCGTGCCGAGCAGCACGGTGCCGTAGCGGGTGTACTGATTGATGATCTTGCGGCCCTGCTCGCCCTCTTTCTTGAGGTTCTCGAGCGCCGGAACGACCGAGGTCATCAGCTGCACGATGATCGAGGCAGAGATATAAGGCATGATGCCGAGGGCAAAGATCGCCATGCGCTCGACGGCACCGCCGGAAAACATGTTGAAGAGGCCCAGAATGCCGCCGGACTGGCCCTTGAAGGCCGCCGCATAGGCTTCGGGGTTGAGGCCGGGCAGCGGAATGTGAGTGCCCAAGCGATAGACAAGCAAGGCGGCCAGCGTGAACCACAGACGCTTCTTCAGATCCTCCGCCTTGGCGAAGGTCGAGAAGTTGAGGTTCGAGGCCAATTGTTCCGCTGCAGAAGCCATAAAATTCTCCGCAAAACCAAAACCGGCGGCGTGCATACACCAGAGCCGGAGGCTATCGTCCAATGTTTTTAAGAAAACCGGGCGTCGGAGGGATTGCTGAGCAATCGCATGCCTCACCCTTGTTTTCCAGAATATCCCGGAAGACGAAACGACGTCACTCCGTCCTGGGATCGTGAGGCTCACATATGGGAGCAAAATCGCCCGGTGTGAAGCACCCCGGGCGATCTATTCATGACTTATTCAGCGACTTCGGCCGCTGCGGCGAGCAGCTTCACGGTGCTGCCAGCCTTTTCGAGCTTCTCGAGAGCGGCCTTCGACGCGCCGGCAACCTCGAGGGTCACCTTGGCGGTCAGTTCGCCGTCGGAGAGAACACGAACGCCGTCCTTGGCGCGACGGATCACGCCGGCTGCCTTGAGGGCAGCGGCATCGATCGTTGCCTTCGGGTCGAGCTTCTTGGCATCGATCGCGATCTGAATACGGCCGAGCGAAACGGTGGCGTAGTCAGTCTTGAAGATGTTGGTGAAGCCGCGCTTCGGCAGGCGACGATAGATCGGCATCTGGCCGCCTTCGAAGCCGTTGATCGCAACGCCCGAACGAGCCTTCTGACCCTTGACACCGCGACCACCGGTCTTGCCCTTGCCCGAACCGATACCGCGACCTACGCGCATACGGTCCTTGCTGGAGCCTTCGTTGTCTTTGATTTCATTCAGTTTCATGATGATTTCCCCCGTCTCACTTCTCGTCGACGACGCGAACGAGATGCTGGACAGCACGGATCATGCCGCGAACCGAAGGAGTGTCCTCCAGGGTGCGGACCCGGTGCATCTTGTTGAGGCCCAGACCGATGAGCGTCGAACGCTGCACCGCCGGACGGCGAATGGGGCTGCCGATCTGTTCGACCGTAACCGTCTTTGCTTCAGTCTTCTTCGTAGCCTTAGCCATGGATCAGACTCCTCTTATTCTTCAGACGCATTGCCGGAAGCGGCACGGCGAGACTGAAGCGTAGCATACTTGATGCCGCGCTGAGCTGCGATGTCCTTCGGATGCACCTGATGCTTCAGGGCGTCGAACGTGGCGCGAACCATGTTGTACGGGTTCGAAGAGCCGGTCGACTTGGCGACAACGTCGTGCATGCCGAGCGTTTCGAAGACGGCGCGCATCGGGCCGCCTGCGATGATGCCGGTACCGGCCTTGGCCGAGCGCAGCAGAACCTTGCCGGCGCCGTGGCGACCGTTGACGTCATGGTGGAGCGTACGGCCGTCGCGCAGCGGTACGAAGATCAGTTCGCGCTTGGCAGCTTCCGTTGCCTTGCGGATGGCTTCCGGCACTTCACGTGCCTTGCCGTGGCCGAAACCAACGCGGCCCTTCTGGTCGCCGACGACGACGAGGGCTGCGAAGCCGAAGCGACGGCCACCCTTCACCACCTTGGCGACGCGGTTGATCGCGACCAGCTTGTCGACGAATTCGCTGTCACGCTCTTCACGGTTCTGACGGTCGTCCCGCGAACCACGCTTTTCTTGTGCCATTGTCCTTTTCCTTTTTCTTTTCCGGGTGCAATCGGCAGATTACTTATAATTCCGCCCTGCCCTTCGGGCATGGACGCGAATCCGGGAGTGTCCGGCAATAAGCCGGAAAACCGCCCGAGCGCAAGCCCGGGCGGAATGTCTTAGAAGTTCAGACCGCCTTCGCGGGCTGCTTCCGCCAGGGCCTTGATGCGGCCGTGGTAGATGAAGGCGCCACGGTCGAATACAACGTCCTTGACGCCAGCCTTGACGGCCCGCTCGGCGACCAGCTTGCCGACGGCTGCAGCTGCAGCCGTGTCGGCGCCGGTCTTCAGGCCCGAGCGCAGATCGGTATCGAGGGTCGATGCTGCGGCCAGCGTGCGGCCTGCGACATCGTCGATGATCTGAGCGTAGATGTTCTTCGACGAGCGATGTACCGACAGACGCGGACGGCCATTGGCCACCGCCTTGATCTGACGTCGCACGCGATTGGCACGACGTACAAGTGCTTCTTTCCTGCTTGCCATTTCGCGCGTTCCTTACTTCTTCTTGCCTTCTTTGCGGACGATCCGCTCTTCGGCATACTTGACACCCTTGCCCTTGTAGGGCTCGGGGCCGCGATATTCGCGGATTTCAGCAGCGACCTGGCCGACCTGCTGCTTGTTGATGCCGGAGACGACGATTTCAGTCGGCTTCGGAACCGCGATCGAGATACCGACCGGCGGCTCATAGACCACATCGTGGCTGAAGCCGAGAGCCAGCTGCAGGTTCTTGCCCTGCAGAGAAGCGCGGTAACCGACGCCGTTGATTTCGAGCTTGCGCTCGTAACCGTCCTTGACGCCCTTGAAGATGTTCTCGACCATGGTGCGGGACATGCCCCACTTGGAACGAGCATCCTTGGAGTCGTTGCGCGGCATGACAACAACGGCGTTGTCTTCCAGCGCTACGGAGATTTCGTCATTCGCGACGAAGAACAATTCGCCCTTGGGGCCCTTTGCAGTCACCTTCTGACCGTCGACGACGGCCGTGATCCCTGCAGGAACCGGAACGGGCTTTTTACCGATACGAGACATGTTTTGATCCTGTCTGTTCGCTAGGGAGATCCTTGCTCAGTCTTAGAAGACCGAGCAAAGAACCTCGCCACCAACATTCTGTTCGCGAGCCTGGTGATCGGCCATTACACCCTTCGGAGTCGAAAGGATCGTAATGCCGAGGCCGTTCGCGACCTGCGGGATGGACTTAACCGAGACATAAACTCGGCGGCCCGGCTTGGAGACGCGGCCGATTTCGCGGATGACCGAAGCACCTTCGTAGTACTTCAGTTCGATCTGCAGTTCGGCCTTGCCATTGTCAAACTTAACTTCGGAATAACCGCGGATGTAGCCTTCAGCCTGAAGGACATCGAGAACGCGTGCACGAAGATTGGAAGCCGGCGTCGAAACCGAGCTCTTGCGGCGTGCAGCGCCATTGCGGATACGGGTGAGCATATCGCCCAACGGATCAGTCATCGTCATTTGCCCGTCTCCTTACCAGCTCGACTTGACAATGCCCGGCACCTTGCCGGAATTGCCCAGCTCGCGAAGCGCGATACGCGACATCTTGAGCTTGCGGTAGAATGCGCGCGGACGACCGGTCACTTCGCAACGGTTGCGAATGCGGGTCTTGGAGCCATCGCGCGGCAGTTCTGCCAGCTTCAGGGTTGCCTTGAACCGCTCTTCGATCGGAAGCGACTGGTTCATGATAGTTGCCTTGAGGGCAGCGCGCTTCACAGCATGCTGCGCAACTGTCTTGCGGCGGCGCTTGTTCTTTTCAACTGCGCTTGTTTTCGCCATATCGAAGTTCCTCTTCTACGCTCGTCGTTACGGTTACTGACGGAACGGGAAGTTGAACTCTTTCAAAAGAGCCCGTGCTTCGTCGTCCGAGTTTGCCGTCGTGCAAACGATGATGTCCATGCCCCACATCTGATCAACCTTGTCGTAGTTGACCTCAGGGAACACAATGTGTTCCTTGATGCCCATGGCGAAATTGCCACGGCCATCGAAGGACTTCGGGTTCAGACCACGAAAGTCGCGAACGCGCGGAAGCGCGATGTTGATCAGGCGGTCCAGGAATTCGTACATGCGAGCGCCGCGCAGGGTGACCTTTGCGCCGATCGGCATGTTTTCGCGCAGCTTGAAGCCGGCGATCGAATTGCGGGCGCGGGTGATGACCGGCTTCTGACCAGCGATGGCAGCCAGGTCGGCTGCTGCAACGGTGGGCTTCTTCGAGTCAGCAGTCGCTTCGCCAACGCCCATGTTGATCACGATCTTGTCGAGCTTCGGGATCTGCATTTCGTTTGCGAACGAGAACTGTTCCTGCAGCGCCTTGCGGATGCGGGTGACATATTCCTGCTTGAGCCGCGGCTCATACTTTGCCTCAGCCATCGATCACTTCTCCCGAACGCTTGGCCACACGCACCTTCTTACCTTCGATGACCTGGAAACCGACGCGGGTCGGCTTGCCGTCCTTGTCAGCGACAGCGAGGTTGGAAAGGTGAATGGAAGCTTCCTTGTTGATGATGCCGGCTTCTGCGGTCTGGGTCTGGCGCTGGTGACGCTTCACCATGTTCACGCCACGCACGACCGCGCGGTCTTCCTTCGGCATCACTTGAATGACTTCACCGGTACGGCCCTTGTCCTTACCGGTCAATACGACGACCTTGTCGCCTTTACGGATCTTTTGCATCGCCATGGCTCCTTACAGTACTTCCGGAGCCAGCGAGATGATCTTCATGTGGTTCTTGGCGCGAAGTTCGCGCGGAACCGGTCCGAAGATACGGGTGCCGATCGGCTCTTTCTTGTTGTCGATAAGAACGGCAGCGTTGTTATCGAAGCGGATGACGCTGCCGTCGGCGCGACGGATGTCCTTGGCGGTGCGCACGACAACCGCCTTCATCACGTCACCCTTCTTTACGCGGCCGCGCGGAATAGCTTCCTTGATCGAGACGACGATGATGTCGCCGACAGAAGCATATTTACGCTTGGAGCCGCCCAGCACCTTGATGCACATGACACGACGTGCGCCGGAATTATCCGCCACGTCGAGGTTAGTCTGCATCTGAATCATGTCAGGTCGCCTTCTTGTTGTACCGAAACGGTTGGGCTCAAAAGCCCCCTATTCCGGCTTATGTGTAATTTCTATCGTCGCGCGAGAAGATCTTGCCAGGGTGGTTTCCGGTTAAGGACCTTCCGTGCGCTCAAAGCAAAAGAACGCCCGTTGCCGGAGCGTTCCTGCGCCAATGGCCTGCTTCATACAGATTTCTGCGCTTGGCGCAAGGGCCAGGCGCAAAACTCTGCGAATTAAGCGTGGGCGGAGATGACCGTCCAGCGCTTGTCCTTGGAGATCGGTGCGCATTCCTCGATGGAAACCACGTCACCAACCTTGTACTGGTTGTTCTCGTCGTGTGCCTTGTACTTCTTCGAACGACGAACCGTCTTCTGAAGAAGCGGGTGAGCGAATCGGCGCTCGACCCGGACCACGACAGTCTTTTCGTTCTTGTCGCTGACAACGACGCCCTGCAGAATGCGTTTAGGCATATTATTCTGGTCCTTTAGGCCTTGGCTTCTGCCGCCTTCTGGCGGGCAATGGTTTTCACGCGCGCGATGTCACGACGGACTTCCTGGATACGCGAAGACTTTTCAAGCTGGCCGGTCGCCTTCTGGAAGCGCAGGTTGAACTGCTCCTTCTTCAGCTTGGCAAGCTCGTCATTCAACTGATCGGCGCTCATGGCGCGAACGTCTGCGGCTTTCATGGGCTTGATCCTTACTCTGCAATGCGCTGAACGAAGCGCGTCTTGACCGAGAGCTTGGCCGAACCGAGACGGAGCGCCTCGCGGGCGATTTCCTCGGACACACCATCAATCTCGAACATCATACGGCCGGGCTTGACCTTGCAGGCCCAGTACTCGACCGAACCCTTGCCCTTACCCATACGCACTTCTGTCGGCTTGGCGGTGACCGGAACGTCGGGGAATACCCGGATCCAGACACGGCCCGCACGCTTCATGTAGCGGGTGATCGCACGACGAGCAGCTTCAATCTCGCGGGCGTTGACGCGGTTCGGCTCAAGAGACTTGAGACCGAACTCGCCGAATGCCAGGTCGAAACCGCCCTTGGCAACACCCTTGATGCGGCCCTTGAACTGCTTGCGGTACTTAGTACGCTTTGGCTGCAACATTTTCTTATTCTCCGAACTTATCTTTCGCCAGCGCTAATCAAGCGTTTTCGCGGCGACGGTCGCCCCGATCACGATCACCACGGCTTGCAGGACCCTGCGCATCGCCTTCCATGCCGCGACGCTCGGAAGCCATCGGATCGTGCTCAAGGATTTCGCCCTTGAAGATCCAGACCTTGACGCCGCAGATGCCGTACGCGGTTTCGGCTTCGGCAACGCCGTAGTCGATGTCAGCGCGCAGGGTGTGAAGCGGCACGCGGCCTTCGCGGTACCATTCCGTACGCGCGATTTCCGCACCGCCGAGACGGCCGGCGCAGGTGATCTTGATGCCTTCGGCACCGAGACGCATGGCCGACTGAACGGCGCGCTTCATGGCGCGACGGAAAGCGATACGACGCTCCAGCTGCTGGGTGATCGACTGGGCAACGAGCGTTGCGTCGATTTCCGGCTTGCGCACTTCAACGATGTTGAGGTGCGTTTCGGAGTTCGTCATCTCCGAAAGCTTCTTGCGAAGCTTCTCGATGTCAGCACCCTTCTTGCCGATGATCAGACCCGGACGAGCCGAGTGGATCGTGACGCGGCACTTCTTGTGCGGACGCTCGATGACCACCTTGGCGATGCCGGCCTGCTTCAGCTCTTCCATCAGGTAAGCGCGGATCTTGAGATCCTCATGGAGCAGCTTGCCGTATTCGGCGTTGTCGGCGAACCAACGGCTGTCCCAGGTGCGGTTGATGCCCAGACGGAAACCGATTGGATTGATTTTCTGACCCATTATGCGGCCTCCCCATTGGCTTCGACTTCGCGCACAACGATGGTGAGGTGCGAGAACGGCTTTTCGATGCGCGATGCGCGGCCACGGCCACGAGCGTGGAAACGCTTCATGGTGATCGACTTGCCAACATAGGCTTCCGCCACGATCAACTGGTCGACGTCGAGATCATGGTTGTTCTCGGCGTTAGCGATCGCCGATTCCAGGGTCTTGCGAACGGTGCCAGCGATACGCTTGCGCGAGAATTCCAGATCGGCGAGCGCCCGCTCGACCTTCTTGCCGCGGATGAGCGCAGCAACCAGGTTGAGCTTCTGGGGGCTGACGCGGATCGTGCGCGCAACAGCTTGCGCCTCGTTGTCCTTCAGCCGACGTTCGGCTTTTGCCTTGCCCATCGTTACTTCCTCTTCGCCTTCTTGTCCGCACCGTGACCGTAATAGGTCCGGGTCGGAGAGAATTCACCGAACTTGTGGCCGACCATGTCTTCGTTGACGCTGACCGGAACATGCTTGCTGCCGTTGTAGACGCCGAAGGTGAGGCCGACGAACTGCGGCAGGATCGTGGAGCGACGGCTCCAGATCTTGATCACTTCGCTACGACCGCCTTCACGAACCTTCTCAGCCTTCTTGAGAAGATAGCCGTCAACAAACGGGCCTTTCCATACTGAACGAGCCATTTCTGACTAACCTCTCTTACTTCTTCTTCAGGTGGCGGGAGCGCATGATGAACTTGTCGGTCGACTTGTTCGAGCGAGTCCGCTTGCCCTTGGTCGGCTTGCCCCACGGGGAAACCGGGTGGCGACCACCGGACGTGCGACCTTCACCACCACCGTGCGGGTGGTCGACGGGGTTCATGACGACACCGCGGTTATGCGGGGTCTTGCCGCGCCAACGGGTACGACCGGCCTTGCCGTCGTTGATGTTGCCATGGTCCGGGTTGGATACGGCACCAATGGTGGCAAGGCACGAGCCCGGAACCAGGCGCTGTTCGCCCGAGTTCAGGCGCAGGATGGCCATGCCGGCATCGCGGCCGACCAGCTGCACATAGGTGCCGGCCGAACGAGCGATCTGACCGCCCTTGCCCGGCTTCATTTCGACGTTGTGGATGATCGAACCAACCGGGATCGACTGCAGCGGCATGGTGTTGCCGGGCTTCACGTCGACAGCCTTCTCGGACGAGATCACCTTGTCGCCGGCAGCCAGACGCTGCGGAGCCAGGATGTAGGCCTGTTCGCCGTCGGCATAGCTCACCAGAGCGATGAAGGCGGTACGGTTCGGGTCGTATTCCAGGCGCACGACGGTGCCTTCGACGTCGAACTTGCGACGCTTGAAGTCGACCAGACGGTAGGTGCGCTTGTGACCACCGCCGATGAAGCGGGCGGTGATGCGACCCAGGTTGTTACGGCCACCGCTCTTGGACAGACCTTCCGTCAGAGCCTTGACCGGCTTGCCCTTGTAGAGGCTGGAGCGGTCGACGATGACGAGCTGACGCTGGCTCGGCGTGGTCGGATTGAAATGTTTCAATGCCATTGTTCTTGTTCCCTACCTCAGACGCCCGTCGACACGTCGATGGACTGACCTTCGGCGAGCGTGACGATCGCCTTCTTGACGTCCTTCTGCTTGCCGGCGAAGCCGCGGAAACGCTTTACCTTGCCCTTGCGGACGAGCGTGTTCACAGCGGTGACCTTGACACCGAAGAGCGCTTCGACAGCAGCCTTGATTTCCGGCTTGCTGGCACCCTTGGCGACGTTGAAGACGACCTGGTTCTGTTCGGATACCATGGTCGACTTTTCAGTGATCGACGGAGAGACGATCACGTCGTAGTGGCGAAGATCAGTCATTTGAACCGCTCCTCCAGAGCTTCAACCGCAGCCTTGGAAAGCACGAGCTTGCCGCGACGCAGGATGTCGTAAACGTTGATGCCCTGAACCGGCAGAACATCGATGTTCGGGATGTTTGCGGCTGCGAGCTTGAAGTTGCTGTCGATCTCGGCACCGCCGATGACCAGAGCATTGGTGAGGCCGAGGGTCTCGAAGTTGCCGACGAGCGCCTTGGTCTTTGCTTCGGCGGAAACGAGCTGATCGACGATGATCAGGTCTTCCGACTTCAGCTTGGCCGAGAGCGCGTGACGCAGGGCGAGAGCGCGAACCTTCTTCGGCAGGTCATGGGCGTGGCTGCGAACAACCGGACCGTGAGCCTTACCACCGCCGCGGAACTGCGGAGCGCGTGCCGAATGGTGACGAGCGCGACCGGTGCCCTTCTGCTTGTACATCTTGGCGCCCGTGCGCGAAACTTCCGCGCGGGTCTTGGTCTTGTGGGTGCCCTGACGCTTGTTGGCAAGCTGGTAGCGGATCATGCGGGCGAGGATGTCCTCGCGCGGGTCGAGACCGAAGATCGCATCCGACAGGGAAACCTTGCCGGCGTCTTTGCCCTCGAGGGTTGTGACGTTCAATTCCATGGTGTGGCTCCCTTACTTCGCTGCCGACTTGACGGCGTCGCGCACGATGATCCAGGAACCCTTGGAGCCGGGAACGGCACCCTTCACAAGGATCAGACCGCGATCTTCATCGGTCGAAACGACTTCCAGATTCTGGGTGGTGACGCGGGTCTGACCCATGTGGCCAGCCATGCGCTTGCCCTTCCATACGCGGCCCGGATCCTGGTTGGAACCGGTAGAACCGTGCGAACGGTGGGAAACCGACACACCGTGCGTTGCACGGAGACCGCCGAAGTTGTGGCGCTTGATGGCACCGGCAAAACCCTTACCGATGGTCGTGCCGGTCACGTCGACCAGCTGACCGGCGGTGAAGTGGCCAGCGGTGAGCTGGGTGCCGACGTCGATGAGGTTGTCTTCCGAGACGCGGAACTCGACGAGCTTCGCCTTCGGCTCGACGCTTGCGGCGGCGAAATGGCCGCGCAGGCCCTTCGAGGTATTCTTGACCTTCGCCTGGCCGGCGCCGAGCTGGACGGCGACGTAGCCGTTCTTCTCGGTCGTACGCTGGGCAACGACTTGTACGTTATCCAGACGCAGAACTGTTACCGGGATATGCTCGCCGGCGTCATTGTAGACGCGCGTCATTCCCACTTTCTGTGCAATCACACCTGAACGCATTGGTTCATTCCTCTTGAGAGTCGCACCAGGTTCCGAAGAACCCGAAGCTTGCCTCTTTGTTTAAGGATTCCATTCAAGCCCTTCCGGACTATCAGGTTTCCCGTTTCGAGAAGTCGTTGGCAGGACTTGCCACGTACCTTCCTTGTTATTTCGGCTCTCGCCGGAATTCTTCTTAGAGCTTGATCTCGACGTCAACGCCGGCAGCCAGGTCGAGCTTCATCAGAGCGTCGACGGTCTGCGGGGTCGGATCAACAATGTCGAGCAGACGCTTGTGCGTGCGCATTTCGAACTGTTCACGGCTCTTCTTGTCGACGTGGGGCGACCGGTTGACGGTGAACTTTTCAATGCGGGTCGGGAGCGGTACCGGGCCGCGAACGCTTGCACCAGTGCGCTTTGCGGTCGAGACGATCTCCCGCGTAGAGGCATCGAGAACCCGGTGATCAAACGCCTTGAGGCGGATACGGATATTCTGGCCGTTCATTCGACTTATCCTTGTTTCTTTTCTTGCGTCTCGCATGCGCAGAGACAGTGAATTACGAATTGCTGGCCGGCCCCTGATTTTCAAAAATCACAGGGACACCGCGGGGTGTCCCTGTCACTTATAGAGCATGAGGTGCCCTGCCCGCACCGATCGCAAGAGCTGATCGGAAAATGCAGCGCAAGAATCGGATGATGGAAATCACCATCCGACTCTGTTCTGGCCGGCGACATACACCGCCGCCGGCTATTCGTCAATCGATTACTCGATGATCGAGGCGACGATGCCGGCGCCGACGGTACGGCCGCCTTCGCGGATCGCGAA
>PEKW01000039.1:1150-1739 GCA_002796995.1 Rhizobium sp. | reverse complement strand
CCAGCGGGCGGGACGGTGGGTCGCGATGCGTTGCGTCCACGCCGGTTGCCGAACCGCGCCGCTTTGGCGCAAGAACGTCTCGCGAATCAGCGGCTCCAGCAGAATCCCCCGCCGTTGATGGCCGTCGGGGGGCGAGGGGGGGTCCAGCAGCAGCTTGCGGGCCACCACCTCGCGGGCGGTGGCGAAAGGGGAATACAAGCCCCGTTGCTCGCCGACCAACACCCCAATCTCGCTGGCGCCGAAGCCACCCAGCCGCCGGAGCTGTTGGGCGGGCGTGAGACTGCTTCCGAAAGCGTCCGTGGTGGCGAGTGCCCGCACCGCTCGCCACCAGGTGGCCATTCGTTCCGCATCGAGGTGGCGCGCCTGAGGTAAGGCCCGCAGCGCGCTGGGAACCGCGTCCACTTCGTCGTTCATTCGTCGTTCATATTTTTGATATGTTTATTTATAAAAAATACGCCGCTATAATCATAGCAGGTGGCCGAAAACCCTGCCGAGTTTTTCGGTGTTGCGAGTTTTTCGATTTTGTTGGCGACCCGCCATCGGAACCCGGGGGAGTGATGACCGAGACGACCGAGACGACCGAGACGAC
>PEKW01000039.1:0-1122 GCA_002796995.1 Rhizobium sp. | reverse complement strand
GTTGGAAAAAGGCCGCGACCCGGCGACCGAACCGGGCCTGCAAGGCACCGCCCCGGTTCACGACCTGTTGGGGTCGCTCGATCTGAAATTGCGTTGGTCCTTGCTGGGGAATGCGCTGCTGGCCACCGCGCTGACGATCAGCGCGGTGGGTCATCTGTGGACGCTGACCCATCCCCCCGCGCCCGAGTATTTCGCCACCACCGCCGACGGGCGACTCATCCCGTTGATTCCAATCAGCGAGCCGTATGTCCCGCAAGAGGTGTTGCTGACCTGGGCGGCGCAAGCCGTGACGACGGCGTACACCCTCGATTACGTGCACCAGAAGGAACAGCTCTCGCGGATGCGGGATTTGTTCACCGCCCAAGGTTTCAACAGCCATCGGAACGCGTTGGAGACCTCGGGATTGTGGACCGCCGTGGCCGAGCGGCGGCTGGTGACCCAAGTCGTGCCGACCGCGCCACCGCTGGTCACCAATCAGGGGGTGATCGGGGGGCGCTATGCCTGGAAATTGGAAGTGCCCATCAAGATCACCTACCAGGGGGCCTCCAGCGTGAGCTTGCCCCAAGACAACATCGCGGAAGTCCTGATCGTCCGCCTGCCAACCCACGAACGGCCTCGGGGATACGCGATTCACCAATTGGTGACGCGACCGGGGAAGACCCCATCAGGAGGTAGGTCGTGATGGGTCGATCTTTGCGCCTTGACGGTGTTCTGACCGCGATAGGGCTCGTCGGTCTCTCCACCACGGCGTGGGCGATGGGGGGGCCGAACCCGCGCCTGCCCGCCGTGCCGGACGCCGCGCCGCCCGTCGTCGAGTCGCCCTCCACCGTGCCTGAGCCCGAAACCGCGCGCGTGCCGGACGCCGCGCCGCCCGTCGTCGAGTCGCCACCGCCACCGCCGAATCCACCGGTTGAACGCGGCCATCAGGCCCGCCGCGAGCGGGCACGGGACCGGGCGTTCGAGCAGACCGAGGACACGATCACGCCGATGACGCCGGACCAGTTGCAAAGCCTGATGCAGTCCCTGGAGATCACCGAGGCGGTGGCGTCGGACTCGCGGCCGCCCGAAGCCGTGATGACCGCCGAGGCGCTGAATTTGAGCGCGACGCGGCCGCCCGTGGTC
>PEKW01000038.1 GCA_002796995.1 Rhizobium sp. | reverse complement strand
ACCGATGCCGTTGATCGCGTTCTTGACCGCCTGCACACCGACAATCGACATGGAGATCGTCACGGGCACGTTGTCCGGGATGTCGTTGAGATTGCTCCCAAGGGTCCGCGCCTGCGTCGCTGCCGCGCGCATCTTGTCCGCCGCGTCCCCCGCCCACTCGAAGCCGGGGATGTTGGACAACGCGTCCAAGAAGCTGGCGATGCCATCAGTCAAGTTGGCGAACCCGTCAAGGATGAACCGCGTCACCGGGGCCAGGACCGAGTTCCACAACCAGCGGAACGCCGCCCCGAACGCGTCAATGCCTGGCTTGATCGCGTTGTCCCACAGCCACGTCCAGCCCGTCTTGATGGCCTCCCACGCGGCCGTGACACCGTTGCGGAACCAGTCGACGTTGTTCCACAACCACAGGATCGCGCCGACGAACGCGGCAATGGCGATGATGATCAGGCCGATGGGGTTCGCATTCAGGGCCACGTTCCACGCCCATTGGGCGGCGGTGGCAACGCCCGTTGCGACAGCGCTGCCAATCTGAGCAGCCTTCGCGGCGACCGTCGACGCGGCGTTCTTCACGTTCGCTGCCGACGCGATCTCGGTGATCGCGGCCAGCCCGGTCAACGCGGCGCCTGCCATCGTGATGGCCGGCCCGTACTGCTCCGCTAGGGATGACGCCGCGTTGTCAGTCCACGCCCGGATCTCGCGCATCTTGCCGCCGAAGGAATCCGCGTTCGCCTCAGCGCGACCCTTGAGGGTGTCGGCTAGATTGCCGAGGGCGCCCTCATAGTCGGCGGTCCCGTCAGCGTTCTTGCCGACCTCGATCCCGAACTCCTTGAAAACCTTGGCTGACCCGTTGTGGGCTTTCCCGATCATCGTGGCCGCGTCCGACAGGCTGACACCCTTGGCAGCCGCGAGATCCTGCGCCATCGCCAGGTCATCCAGGGCCTTCGCTGGGTCCTTCGTCGCGTCGGTCAAACGCGTCAACGCGTCCTTGACCTCGCCGTCNNTCGTCATACGCCTTGCCGGTGTTGGAGATCGCGTTCTCCAGCTTGTTCTGCGCCTCCACGTCGCCAGAGGCCATCTGCTGCAACGCGAGCCCAGTCGCCAGGGCAACCCCACCAACCGCACCGA
>PEKW01000037.1:2467-2834 GCA_002796995.1 Rhizobium sp. | reverse complement strand
TGTTCGTGCGCGTGTTTCAGAAGGATCGCGGCGTGGTGGCCGTCCCGGTGACCGCCGCCGATAACTACGCGCTGGGCGCCTTGTGCCTGCGCCAACTGCGCAAGACCTCGCCCTGGCTCAGCGATCAGGGGGTGCTGACCTTGCTGAAGTTGACCGTGCAGCGGATGCAGTCCCCGGCCCAGTCCGCCTAAGCGCTCAACCAGCGGCGGAAAGCCGCCCCACGAACCCTCTCGACTAAAAACAATAGTAATAGGGAATGAAGCCGATCATCACCCCGATCTCGCTCAACGGACAGGTGAACTTCGGCCAAATGTTATGGGCGTAACCGCCCTCGGCATCGATCGGCGTGGGCAAATCGGCGATATTG
>PEKW01000037.1:0-2391 GCA_002796995.1 Rhizobium sp. | reverse complement strand
GCGCCAGAACAGCGCGTCCACCCCGGACAGGTAATAGGGAAAGAAATAGTCCACGTCATTCGGACACAGCAGGCGATCGATCTTGACGCCACCGCCCGCGCCGACTTGATCGGCCACGATCGTGCCGATGTCGTGCAAGGTCTTGGAGATGCCCTTGAAATTGACCTTGCTCGCCTCCACCGCCTGGATAATCATCGGAATGATCTTTTCCATGTCGAACTGATCCATCGCCCAGTCCCCGGGAAACAGCGGCGGCGCCGCACAGGCATTGGGGTCCACGAAACAGCCCCGCGACCAGGCCACCCACTGATTGAAGAAATTCGTCACATCGGCGTTCCAGACGCCGAAATCAGCGCCGCCGGTTTCGCCCTCGGTATAGGTATCGCCGGTCATATCGCCGTTTTTATCGACCAGGGCGGGCAGGATCGCCACGGGATGTCCCACGAACTCGGCCTCCTTGAAATTGGTGCTTTGATGATGGCCGTACTGGCCATAACGGGTACGGCCGCCACTGCTTTCCGAGATCGGGGTACCGCCCAGCAGCGGGGGCACGACGCGGGCCAGGGCATCGAGCAGTTTTTTTTGCAGCGCGCCGACGGTGGCCGCCCACTCGATATACGCTTCCTTGGGGAAACGGTCCGAGGTCATCACCTGCAACGCGGTCATGTAGTGTTCGACCCGGGGCACGACATAGACCTCGACGCTGACGCCGGTATAACGGACCCGGATCTCAAAGCCCAACAGGCAATAGCGCAGACATTCGGGCAAGGCCTTGACGGTATCGACGATCAGGGTCGGGGTGTCGTAGCGCGTTCCCGAATCGGCGGGTTGGGCGCGCGCGGCGCCGCCCGCGATCACGGCGCCCCATAGAAAAACCAGCGGGATCGCGGCTCGCTTCAGACGGGGGAAGGGATCGATCATGGGGATAGGTACTCATGGCCACTTTGAAAAAACCGGATGAGCGAGCGTGGCCCAGGCGCTCGCCTCCGGGGTGTCACGGGGAACAAGGACCGGGTTCCCCTCCCGGTCCGCCCAAGGCGGAAGGCGTTTTGAACCGAAGGGCCGATTCGGTCACGATTCCAGCCTCGCACGGAAAAACCTTCGGGCCAGCCAGAACCGCAACGCCCAAACCCCCGCCCCCTTTCGGGGGCCGGGGTCAGGACCCGTTCAGGCGCGACGCAGCAAGCGCTGGAGCGCGACCTGAGCTTCTTGACGGGTGGTCACCACCGGCGACTCGATGCCGCGCACCCTCGCCTGTTGCTCGATCTGGCGGATCAGGGCCGTCAAGGCGCGGGCATCCCGGTCGGACGCGGGCGGCGCCGCGACCGAAGGCGAAGCCACTGGAGGTGGAGCCACCGAAGCCGGAGCGTCCTGGCTGGACGCCGGAGCCTCCGCCGGATCCTGGATGGACACTGGAGCCTCCACCGGATCCTGGATGGGCGCTGGCGCCACGATCGGTACCGCCCGCACGGCCTCGGCGGCTGGAACGACCGCCTGGACCGGCACCGGCGACCGAGGCACCCAGCCCTGATCGGCCCGATCCTGGTCTTCGTCCCGGTCGAAGGCGTCGCCGCCGAAACCCAGCGCCGCCAGCAAACGCTGCCGGGCGGCGGTTTCCAGCACCTCCAGATCCTTGTAGGACTGGATGACCTTCGCCGCCGTGGCGGTGGCCAGGACGCGCCCCGCCGGATCGCGCAGGGTCGCCCGGCACACCAGGGTCTGACCGGCCGCGCTCAGCGGCGGCAACCCGGCCTCCTCGGGCTTGCGCCCGGCTTGCAGGGCGACCGCATATAACTTCAACAACCCCGGCTTCAGACTGAGGCTGTCTTGGATCTCGGTGTCCACCGAAAAGCCCCGCTCCGGGCCGTACACGGCCAGGAACGCGGGGAGCCGGGCCGACAGCGGGCGGTATTGCACCACTTCACCCTCGGCCGTAAACCACTCGACGATCTTGCTCATCTCTTTCCTCCACATGCCGCAACGGTCGTCCGAGCGGCGCGCGTCTCCCCCGCCAGGGTGGAGACGCGCACCCCGGACGGGTGGGACAAAACGCTTTCAATCCGGCGTCTGGGCGGCTTTGGGCCGCCCGGACGCCACTACGCCACGAGTTGCCGTTCCAAGACCGCGAACAGCGCCGGGGCCAGCGCCTCGATCGTGGCGATCGAGACGGCGTGCCGAACGCCGAATACCGCCTGAACGTGGTCCAGGCTTTGGCCGATCCCGAGTCCGACGATCTCGATGCCGCTGGCGCGACAGCGGACGAGGATGTTGTCAACGCCAGAGAGGTCGTCGGGTTCGCCATCGGTGGCCACCACGACCAAGCGGCGCGGTTCCGGCCGCTGGAGCAGTTCGTGACCGGTCCGCCACAGGGCGTTGGCCAAGGGCGTGCCG
>PEKW01000036.1 GCA_002796995.1 Rhizobium sp. | reverse complement strand
CCTCGATCCACCGATGGGTTGGGTGGGTTGAGCGTGCCGTGACGAACGAATGCCCTTGCTACTGGGATATTGGGACTTGTCTAGAGTCAAAAATCACCAAGTAGGAAGAGCATCCGTCAGATGCAACTCTCTCATACTCCTCACGCTGTTTCTGTCAGCTTCGATGACCCGAATCTTGTGTCGGCCGCTGGGCTGGTCCCGACGATGAGACTGGCCCAAGCTGCGGGGCTGCAGGACCTGGGCGATGCGCACTTGAGTGTCCCCACCGACAAGGGCGCCAACGCCGGCGCGAAGGTCACATCGTTGGTGGCCGGGATGGTTGCCGGAGCAGACTCCATCGATGACATGGCCCTGCTGCGCCACGGCGGCATGAAGAAGCTCTTCTCCAGCATCTATGCCCCCTCCACGTTGGGGTCGTTCCTGCGGAAGTTCACCTTCGGGCATGTCCGCCAACTCGACGCCGTCGCGTCCCGGTTCCTGGCCGCACTGACCGGGCTGACCTGGCTGCTGGGCAACCCGCAGCAGGCTTCCAGGACTCCCGGGGTCGCGTTGCTGGATGTTGATGACACCATCATCGAGGTCCACGGCCACCAGAAACAGGGCGCAGGGTTCGGCTACTCCCGGGTGCGTGGGCTCAACGCCCTGATCGCCACCTTGGCCACCGCGACCACGGCCCCGATCATCGTGGCCCAGCGGCTACGCAAAGGGGCCTGCGGGTCCCCGCGCGGGGCGAACCGGTTGATCGCCGACGCGGTGAAACAGGCCCGCCGTCTCCTNNGTGTCAGTGACCGTCAAGATGAGCCCCACCATCAAAACCGCCATCGCGACCATTGATGAGCAGGCCTGGACCACGATCAAGTACACCGACGCCATCTTCAACCCCGACACCCAACAGTGGATCTCGACCGCAGAAGTCGCCGAGGTCGCCTTCACCGCGTTCTCCTCGCAGAAGAAGGCTGAGCAGATCCCTGGACGGTTGGTGGTGCGCCGGATCCCGGACTTCAACGCCGCCACCAAGGCCGCCGCCGGGCAGGACGGACTCTTCGACACGTGGCGGTTCCACGCCTTCTTCACCACCACCGACCCGACGGTGTTCAACACCATCACGGCGGACACAACCCACCGCGGCCACGCGGTGATCGAGCAGGTCAACGCCGACCTGAAAGCCTCCGCCCTGGCTCACCTACCCTCGGGGGTGTTCACGGCCAACGCCGCCTGGCTGGTGCTGGCCGTCATGGCCTTCAACCTCACACGCGCCGCAGCCACCCTGACCGGGACTGGACTGGCAAAGGCCACCACCGCCACCATCCGCCGCACACTGATCACCGTCCCAGCCAGGATCGCATCCTCAGCCCGCCGGCTCGTGCTGCATCTACCAACAGCCTGGCCCTGGGAAGCCGCCTGGACTGACCTGTTCAACCGGGTCAACGACCCACCCGCCCCAGCAACGGCCTGACCACCCCAGCAGCCACCCCTGCGCAACCCCAAGGAACCCTGGACACCACGGACAGCAAGGTCCGATGCCCCTTCACACCCTCACACCAGAAACCCGGCACCACCAGCCAGAACCGCACGGGCACAGTCGAAAACCCGTCACGCAGCACACAGGCTCTCATCGGTCGGTGGATCGAGGCTAAGGAAGGACAGGAGACGTGACCACAACCACCCGGAGCGGCAGCCGGATAGCCCTGCCGACCAACGCGCTCAAGGTGTGCGCATCGTGTGGTGCCGCTCGCGGCAACACTCGCCAGAGCTGGCACCAGATCACCCGTGACGGAGCGGTGGTCGGGTGGACGTGCGCCTCGTGCCCCGCCGCCTCCGAGCCGATCCGCCGCGAGGCCTCGGGCAGATTTGTCGCGGTCGTCCGTGGGACCGCCGGGGCCGACGGTAAGCGACCCCAGCACAAGCGACGCTTCGACCAGCTCACCGCCGCCCGCGAGTGGGTTGAGGA
>PEKW01000035.1 GCA_002796995.1 Rhizobium sp. | reverse complement strand
TATCATCTCTCCTGGCGAGCTGTGCCGCGGTTCCGAATGCCGGTCCGTCCTACCACGCCATCGAGGGGCAAGCGGCAGTCAAGCTGTCGACAAAGGACAAGAAGGTCGGCATCGACTACGTGCTGATCGACATCAACAAGAGCATTCTTGGCTACTTCCAGTCCGAGACGGTTTCGTCGCTGAAGGACGGTTTCGGCGGCGGACGCGGTGGCGCTCCGACCATTCCGCTCGGTGTCGGCGATGCCGTCGAGGTCTCGATCTTCGAAGCCCAGGCCGGCGGTCTCTTCATCCCGAGCGATGCGGGCAGTCGTCCCGGCAACTTCATCACCCTGCCGGCGCAGCAGATTGACAGCAATGGCAGCATTTCGGTTCCCTATGCCGGCCGTATCCGCGCCGCGGGGCGTGCCAAGGAGCAGGTCGAGCGCGAGATCGAGGATCTTCTGGCCAATCGTGCCATTGAGCCTCAGGTCGTGATCACCGTCACGGAGCGCAAGTCGAGCCAGGTCGCCGTTCTCGGCGACGTCAATGATCCGCAGAAGGTCGAGATTTCCTCAGGCGGCGAGCGCGTGCTCGACGTCATATCGACGGCTGGCGGCATCAGCGCTCCGGGCATCGAGACCTACATCACCCTGCAGCGCAACGGCCGCACGGCGACAATTTCCTACAACAAGCTGTCCAACTCGCCGGCCGAGAACATCTATGTCGCCCCGGGCGACACGATCTTCGTCAACCGCGAGCGCCGCACATTCCTAGCCTTCGGCGCTTCGGGCGCAAACGGTCGCTTCGACTTCGAAGAATCGGCACTGTCGCTGGGCGAAGCACTCGCCAAGTCGGGCGGTCTCCTGGATAATCGGGCCGAGCCGGCGCAGGTCGTGCTTTACCGCACGGTCGATGCCAAGACGCTGCACAAGCTGAATATCGACACCTCGTCGTTCCAGACGGACGAGATCCCGGTCATCTTCCGCGCCAACATGCGCGACCCGGCCTCCTTCTTCGCGGTCCAGAAGTTCGCGATGCAGGACAAGGACATTCTCTACATCTCGAACCATGACTCGGTCGAGCTGATCAAGTTCCTCGACATCGTCAACTCCGTATCCTCCACCGCATCCGGCGTATCGTCCGATGTCGTGGCGACCCGCGACGCGGTTCGGGAAATTGCGGATTGATTGAGAGCTAAGAATATCGAGTGAGGTTAAGCTTAATTTCGCTCGTTATTCTACATTGCATTGCAAAAGCCGTCCGATGGGACTATGGTCGTTAAAAGTACATTAACTGCGTTTCTGAAGGAAGATCGAGATGACGGTGTCTAAGGTAACCTGCAAGTTCGCTGCGAGCTTTGCTTTCGCTATGCTTGCCTCGAGTGCATTCGTGTCCGGCGCCTCGGCTCAGGAGACCATGACTCCTGTGGCTTGCTTCCAGTCGCCGGCCAAGCTCAGCGAGGGCGACATCGCCGCATTCCTCGCCACGCCGGCCTCCCTGCTGACGGAGAACCCGAATGGTGGTCTGCCGCTGTCGAGCCGCGTTCGCGCTCTCGCCGGTTCCAGCTCGGCTACGATCGATGCGATCCTGGCTCTGGTTTCCGGAGCCAATGCGGACCAGAAGGCCGCGATCGGCTCCGGTCTTGCTCGTGCGGCCCGCGCTTGCGCGGCTGCCAATCCGGAATATGCAGCCCTGATCCAGGAAAAGGTTGCCGGCGCCAATTCGCCGGAACTCG
>PEKW01000012.1:2500-5226 GCA_002796995.1 Rhizobium sp. | reverse complement strand
GCCGTAAACGCAATCGGCCCCGTCGGTGGTACCGATCGGGGCTTTGGGTGTTTTATGGCTGGTGTTGGTATGATTGGTTGCGGGGGCAGGATTTGAACCTGCGGCCTTCAGGTTATGAGCCTGACGAGCTACCGGGCTGCTCCACCCCGCGTTACCAGATTTTTGCCGAAGGCAAAATACCGTAGGAATTATGCGTATTCTTCAAAGCAGAAAGGCCGCTTTTAAGCGGCCCTTGATCGGCTTTGGGCCGTTTGTTTGTGGATTGAGAAGATTTGTTTTGCACTTAGCAGACCTGGCAGCGACCTACTCTCCCGCGTCTTGAGACGAAGTACCATTGGCGCTGGGGCGTTTCACGGCCGTGTTCGGAATGGGAACGGGTGCGGCCGCCCCGCCATGACCACCAGGTCGGCTAAGGGCAAAACATTGAGAAGCTGGTATATTGGGCATTCGCCAATAGGCAATAGCCAATAGTTTTATTTGTGAACACGTCTGGATGTCGGCAGCCACCATTGGCGACTGCCTGTATCCTACTGGCTCATCTTTGATGAGCATGGTCAATGAGAACGATCAAGCCAATCGAGCTATTAGTACCGGTAAGCTTCATGCATTACTGCACTTCCACACCCGGCCTATCAACGTGGTAGTCTTCCACGGCTCTGATAGGGAACACTCGTTTTCAGGTTGGTTTCCCGCTTAGATGCCTTCAGCGGTTATCCATTCCATATATAGCTACCCTGCTATGCCGTTGGCACGACAACAGGTCCACCAGAGATATGTCCATCCCGGTCCTCTCGTACTAGGGACAGATCCTGTCAATATTCCTACACCCACGGCAGATAGGGACCGAACTGTCTCACGACGTTCTGAACCCAGCTCACGTACCGCTTTAATTGGCGAACAGCCAAACCCTTGGGACCTGCTCCAGCCCCAGGATGCGATGAGCCGACATCGAGGTGCCAAACAACCCCGTCGATATGGACTCTTGGGGGTCATCAGCCTGTTATCCCCGGCGTACCTTTTATCCGTTGAGCGATGGCCCTTCCACGCGGGACCACCGGATCACTATGACCGACTTTCGTCTCTGCTCGACTTGTCAGTCTCGCAGTCAGGCGGGCTTATGCCATTGCACTCGACGACCGATTTCCGACCGGTCTGAGCCCACCATCGCGCGCCTCCGTTACTCTTTCGGAGGCGACCGCCCCAGTCAAACTACCCACCATACACTGTCCCGGATCCGGATAACGGACCGCGGTTAGACATCCATGACGATAAGGGTGGTATTTCAAGGATGGCTCCACAGAAACTGGCGTCCCTGCTTCAAAGCCTACCACCTATCCTACACATGCCGACACGAATGCCAGTGTAAAGCTATAGTAAAGGTGCACGGGGTCTTTCCGTCTGACCGCAGGAACCCCGCATCTTCACGGGGAATTCAATTTCACTGAGTCTATGCTGGAGACAGCGGGGAAGTCGTTACGCCATTCGTGCAGGTCGGAACTTACCCGACAAGGAATTTCGCTACCTTAGGACCGTTATAGTTACGGCCGCCGTTTACTGGGGCTTCGATTCAAAGCTTGCACCTCTCCTCTTAACCTTCCAGCACCGGGCAGGCGTCAGACCCTATACGTCGTCTTGCGACTTCGCAGAGCCCTGTGTTTTTGATAAACAGTCGCTACCCCCTGGTCTGTGCCACCCTCACATACTTGCGTACATAAGGGTCACGCTTCTTCCGAAGTTACGCGTGCAATTTGCCGAGTTCCTTCAGCATAGTTCTCTCAAGCGCCTTGGTATACTCTACCTGACCACCTGTGTCGGTTTCGGGTACGGTCTATAGGGTGGAGCTATTTCCTGGAACCGCTCCACCGCACATTCAATCCAATAAGAATGTACGATTTGTGCGATCCGTCACTACCACCAGGCCCACGAATATTAACGTGGTTCCCATCGACTACGCATTTCTGCCTCATCTTAGGGGCCGGCTAACCCTGCTCAGATTAACTTTAAGCAGGAACCCTTGGTCTTTCGGCGAGGGAGTCTCTCACTCCCTTTATCGTTACTCATGTCAACATTCGCACTTCCGATACCTCCAGGGCCCCTCACAGGTACCCCTTCACAGGCTTACGGAACGCTCCGCTACCACACGTCTTGCGACGTATCCTCAGCTTCGGTGCATGGCTTTAGCCCCGTTACATTTTCGGCGCAAAGACCCTTATTTAGACCAGTGAGCTGTTACGCTTTCTTTAAATGATGGCTGCTTCTAAGCCAACATCCTGGTTGTTTTGGGATCCTCACATCCTTTCCCACTTAGCCATGACTTGGGGACCTTAGCTGGAGGTCAGGGTTGTTGCCCTNNTTTCGCGGAGAACCAGCTATTTCCGAGTTTGATTGGCCTTTCACCCCTAGCCACAAGTCATCCCAATCTATTGCAACAGATGCGGGTTCGGTCCTCCAGTTGGTGTTACCCAACCTTCAACCTGCTCATGGCTAGATCACTCGGTTTCGGGTCTAATGCAACTAACTCAATCGCCCTATTCAGACTCGCTTTCGCTGCGCCTACACCTACCGGCTTAAGCTTGCTAGTTACACTAAGTCGTTGACCCATTATACAAAAGGTACGCCGTCAGGCTTGCGCCCTCCGACTGTTTGTAGGCAACCGGTTTCAGGTTCTATTTCACTCCCCTTGTCGGGGTGCTTTTCACCTTTCCCTCACGGTACTTGTTCGCTAT
>PEKW01000034.1 GCA_002796995.1 Rhizobium sp. | reverse complement strand
TATGAGGAAGCCCGGATCATCGGTCCGAACGGCGAGGATTTCGGGACCGACCGCGCGGTGATCGCCAGCCTCGATTTCGTGCTGGACGGGCCGGACGGCGAGGCGCCGCGACCCTTGAACGATCCGCCGCGCGCGCCCTTGAGGCTGGCCACCGCCGAACTGGGCGCGGGGTGGTCCGACGAGGATGACCGCTCGCTGTGGGCGGTGCTGGCCGAGGTCGGCCGGATACTGGCGGGGTGGCCGTTCAAGCGGATGGCGCGGGACGAGGCGGATTTGTCGGCGGTTGGTTAGGCCCTCGGATCGATTCATTAGGAATCGTGATCTCGCCGAACAGGGCGGGCCATAGGTCGAGTCGGCCAATGCAGGCTCAATTGATGATCGGCGAGGTGTTGCTGACGATCACTTAGAGCATTCCCAATGGCTTCAGGGTGGCCATGTCCTGTTCGAATTCCGGCACGTCGTAATGCGGGGCAATACCCCGGCTGGCCAATAGGTGCTGGAACGGGATGGGCGGCATTTCGGCGAGTTTGGCGGCCTGCATCAAGGTCAGACGGTCTCGCTCGAACAGCAGCACCGCCAATTCCTGTTTGAGTTCCGCCGCCGTCAGGCGTGCGGCGTAGAGGGTTTCGTCGGGTATCACCACGGCCATGATTGCGGTCTCGGAGTTGATGACATTTTTCGCCGCTCAACCCACGGGGTTGTAGCGGAGGTTTTCTGGTTCATCGTGCGCGTCGCCGTGTTGCCACGGCGGCGGCTTATCGCGATCTCCCAGGCATGACTTCGGGCTTGCCCGCCCCTGGCGTTTACGCGCGCGCATCACCTGTTTCGGTTCCCGCCACTGGCTTCCGCCACGGAACGACGACAACGCCATCAGTATGGAGCTAGCCTATCGGGAACACGGCCCAACACGGCTTTACGCAACCCCACGGTGTTGCCATGCCGCTTTGGGTCTCATCTCGATGCGGCGCACACCGCTTGGCGAAACCGTACCCGACTCGCCATCCGTACCGGATCATCGACCCAGCACGATATCGATGCCTTGGAGAATCCGCGCGAACAGTTTTGGTGGGAGCCGCCCAGCCCGGTCGGTCAGAAAGGTCCGATCGAGGGCAATGATCTGTGAGGCGTTGGCCACCGAGTCTTTGGGCAGGCCGGCGGTCTTGGCGGGGATCAACGTGTTCCCCGGCGCATCGGCCCAGACCCGATTGCTGGTCAACGGCACGCAGACGACCGTGGCGATACGGCTCCGGTTCAGTGGATTGCCCTGAACCACGACCACCGGTCGGCGTAAGCCGGGTCCAGACC
>PEKW01000011.1 GCA_002796995.1 Rhizobium sp. | reverse complement strand
CGATGGCGTGGTAGGACGGACCGGCATTCGGAACCGCGGCACAGCTCGCCAGGAGAGATGATATTACAACGACAGTCAGCTTAGACGACAAGGGGCGCATATGATCATCCTAAAATTTGAATTGATGTAACTATCATCAACACGCAAAGCGCAACCCTTTTGTGCCACGATTCGACCGCACTTCACAATAACAGTACAATACTGTGACCGTGATACAACATAAACTCCACGACCCAAGTCACGATTTACCATGCCGACAACGATCGACTTGAATATGACTTTATCTATATGAGAGATGTTTGAAACTGTCACATATCCAAGGTTGAGCACCTTGGAAAGACTCCTACTCACAGGAGTCTATTATTCGCTATCTGCATCATTTCCGTGCATTACTCGACAGAAATTGCGAGTTCAACCAAAAAAGGCCGCCGAAATTTTCCTCCCCCTGCTCATGCTTTGTGCTGCGGGCGCGAACAGGTTCTAGCGGCACCCTGCCCGCGAGGGGCGGCGTCGGGCGACCGTCGGACGCTTCGGCCCACACCTCCGCCCTCCTCTTCAACCGCCTTCCGATCCCGAAACGGGAAAAACCGGCAATTCGCTAAAATTGTCGGCATCTGTTTAAGCGCACTGCAAAACACCCCGGCTAATCTCTGTCCCAACGGATGAATTCCGCAAAGGACAGCCTGCATGCAAGCAGGCGGCTATGGTTAGAACGGGGATTGAAGACATGCTGAAGACACTTCTTGCTACTGCCGTCGTCGCCATGACGGCCTTCACGGGTGCCAATCCTGCGGCCGCAGCCGGCCCGGGCGGCTTTGCCCGCAATCTGCGCGATACGCCGACCGTCAGCTTCATCGCCGCAAGGGCGCCGACCCTGGCGCCCTTCGCCCACGTCAAGTTCTGCATGCAGAACCCGGCCGAATGCAAGAAGAGCAGCGGCTCGTCGGTCATCGCCATGACCTCCTACCGCGAGAGCCAGTTGAAGCGCGTCAATTCCAGCGTCAACCGCTCGGTGCGCGCCGTCAACGACTCCTCGGCGACCGACGGCGGCGACGTCTGGCAGGTCTCCGGCGGCAGCGGCGACTGCGAGGATTTCGCCCTGATCAAGCGCAAGCGCCTGATCGCCATGGGCTGGTCGCCGCGCGCCCTGCGCATCGCGGTCGCCCGCACCGGCTCCGGCGAAGGCCATGCCGTGCTCGTCGTCAAGACCAGCCGCGGCGACCTCGTGCTCGACAACCGCACCGCCGCCATCCGCAACTGGAAGAACACCGACCTGCGCTGGGTAAAAATCCAGTCCGGTGACAACCCCCGCATCTGGTACAATATTTGAGCCTTCCGCTCCCCTGAGAGGGCCGGCGGGATGATCGGTGCATGACTTCGCCGCGATCATCCCCCGGCCACTTTGTATATAGACCGGGAACAGACGGCACCGCACAACGCGCACCGGCCGGGCAGCCGCAAGCCGGCTGGATAGGACCAACGAAGGCTAAGTCCCGGCTAGCGCCGTCTCTTTGCTTCCTGTAGTGACGGATGCGCCTTCGGCACGCGATCTGCTCGCGGGGTCCGGGGTAGCTCACCCGGCATCGACCGCCTATTCTGGTCGCCGGAAGAGCCAGGTTACGGAACGGAGCCGGAATGAGAGGATTGCTGCGGAGACTGTTCGGCAACGGTCAAACGGCCGCGATCGAGGGGCGTAGCAGACTGTCTTTCGAGCGCGAGGCCGAATTTGCCGCCATCTATGCCATTGGCGACGTCCATGGCTGCCGGACGGAACTGCTCGAGGCCGAAGCACGCATCCTGCGCGACGCCACAGGCGTCGACGGCAAGAAGCTCATCGTCATGCTCGGCGACTATATCGATCGCGGGCCCAATTCGCGGCAGGTCCTCGAACACCTGATCGCACCGCCGCCCACAGGCTTCGAACGCATCAGCCTTTGCGGCAACCATGACGAGCTGTTCCTGCGTTTCCTGGCCGATCCGACGGCGCATGTCAGCTGGCTGCAGCTCGGCGGCCATTCCACGCTGTTTTCCTACGGCATCGATGCCAGCCACATCCTGGACCGTCCGCGCGGCCTGGAGCGCCTGGCCGAGCTGGCGCGGCAGACGGTCCCCTCGGACCAGGTGGATTATCTGAAGTCGCTGCCCTGCCTGCTGACGGTCGGCCGCATCGCCTTTGTCCATGCCGGCCTCAGGCCCGGACTGCCGCTGGAGGAACAGAGCGACGAGGATCTCATGTGGATCCGCGAACCCTTCCTCAGCCGCGGCCCGGAACTGCCGCTGGTCGTGGTGCACGGTCACACGCCGGCGCCGCAGGTCACCTATGGAAGAGGCCGCATCTGCATCGACACCGGAGCCTTCGCCACCGGTCATCTGGCTGTGCTGAAGATTTCAGGCGGCAAGATCGAAGAATTGTGAGGGCGATTCCGGATCTGCTCATGTGAGATCGGCCGTCTCCTTTCCCGCTTGAGATCGTCCCATTCCGCCGACATCGAACAATACTGCGTCCCGAAACGGGAAAAACCGGCAATTCGCTAAAATTGTCGGCATCTGTTTAAGCGCACTGCAAAACACCCCGGCTAATCTCTGTCCCAACGGATGAATTCCGCAAAGGACAGCCTGCATGCAAGCAGGCGGCAATGGTTAGAACGGGGATTGAAGACATGCTGAAGACACTTCTTGCTACTGCCGTCGTCGCCATGACGGCCTTCACGGGTGCCAATCCTGCGGCCGCAGCCGGCCCGGGCGGCTTCGCCCGCAATCTGCGCGACACGCCGACCGTCAGCTTCATCGCCGCAAGGACGCCGACCCTGGCGCCCTTCGCCCACGTCAAGTTCTGCATGCAGAACCCGGCCGAATGCAAGAAGAGCAGCGGCTCCTCGGTCATCGCCATGACCTCCTACCGCGAGAACCAGCTGAAGCGCGTCAATTCCAGCGTCAACCGCTCGGTGCGCGCCGTCAACGACTCCTCGGCGACCGACGGCGGCGACGTCTGGCAGGTCTCCGGCGGCAGCGGCGACTGCGAGGATTTCGCACTGATCAAGCGCAAGCGCCTGATCGCCATGGGCTGGTCGCCGCGCGCCCTGCGCATCGCGGTGGCCCGCACCGGCTCCGGCGAAGGCCATGCCGTGCTCGTCGTCAAGACCAGCCGCGGCGACCTCGTGCTCGACAACCGCACCACCGCCATCCGCAACTGGAAGAACACCGACCTGCGCTGGGTCAAGATCCAGTCCGGTGATAATCCCCGCATCTGGTACAATATCTGAGGTGCATCCCGCTCACACGGCCTTTGCCTCGGAGGCAAAGACCGTGCTGGCGTCCCGCACGATGGAAACGTGGGAATAAGCCGCCTTGCCGGCGGTCACTGCATCGCCCTTGAGGATCGCCGCGACGATCGCCTGGTGCTCCTCAAAGGACCGGCCAAGCCGCCCCGGCAGGCGAAACTGCGCGCGGCGGAACGGGGCAAGCCTGGCCCGGGTCTGGGTCACGAGATCATAGATGTGATCATTGTGGGCGCCGCGATACAGCAGCGTGTGGAATTCCGTATTGTGTGCCGCATAGGCTTCTTCATTGCCTGAATGAACGAGACGCATGGAGGCCCGGTGCATGGTCTCGAGCGCATGGCGTTCGTCGACCGTCATGCGTGCTGCGGCAAGCCGCGCACAGATGCCTTCGAGTTCCGCCATGGCCTCGAACATGGAGGAGAGGTAGTGGCCGGTCACATTGGTGACTTCCGCGCTACGGTTCGGCTGCCGGTCGACGAGCCCCATGGCGCAAAGCTCGCGAAGAGCCTCCCGCACCGGTGTCCGCGACACCTCGAAACGCCCCGCCAGAGAGATTTCGTCCAGCTTGTCGCCCGGCTTCATCTGCCCGGTCACGATCATGTCGGCGATGGCGCGCACCATCTGCTCGACGGTGGTGCCGGTGCGGACGATCTCTCTCTTCTTCGGTGTGTTCACGCGCGACTCGATCTTCTTCTCGTCTGCATACAGATGCATGGCAATGCCCGGCAAGTCAAACAAGGCACGAGAAACACTGGATTTACTTATCTTTTCGGCTTCCTTAGGCTCGCCGGAGCTCTCAATGGACGCCAATTCGCCAGAGTCATCTCAGTATCGAGCATATTTTTATGACACTGATGATTTATTGACCATATCCTCCATAAAACTGCATACACTTTGCGCGTACTGACACTTGTTCCGGAATTTTATCTATACGTTTCAATAGCATAATTTCTGGCACGGTGATTGCATACACTTTCCTTGTGATCATTTGAACCAGGCCTTTGCCGCCACAAGGAGCATTCCCATGACCAAACTCCTTCGCATGAACCGCCGCAGTTTTCTGAAATCCTCCGCCACGGGCGTCGCCCTGGCCGGTTTTGCGCCCGGTCTCCTCGGCTCGACCGCCGCCGCACAAGCGGCGCTTACCGTCGGCTTCATCTATGTCGGCCCGAAGGACGACTACGGCTACAACCAGGCCCATGCCGAAGGCGCAGCCGTCATCAAGGCCATGCCGGGCGTGACCGTGATCGAGGAAGAGAACGTGCCCGAGACCGTCGACGTCCAGAAGACCATGGAATCGATGATCAACCTCGACGGCGCCTCGCTGATCTTCCCGACCTCGTTCGGCTATTTCGACCCCCACATGCTGGAGATGGCGAAGAAGTACCCCGACGTGCAGTTCCGCCATTGCGGCGGCATGTGGAAGGAAGGCGTCCACCCGGGCAATACCGGTTCCTATTTCGGCTACATTGGCCAGGGCCAGTACCTGAACGGCATCGCCGCCGGCCACGCCACCAAGAGCAAGAAGATCGGCTTCGTCGCCGCCAAGCCCATTCCGCAGGTGCTGCAGAACATCAACTCCTTCCTGCTCGGCGCCCGTTCCGTCGACCCAGCCATCACCTGCCAGGTGATCTTCACCGGCGAATGGTCGCTCGCCGTCAAGGAAGCCGAAGCGACGAACGCCCTTGTCGACCAGGGCGCCGATGTCATCACCTGCCATGTCGACAGCCCGAAGGTCGTGGTCGAGACGGCCGCTGGCCGCGGCGCCTTCGTCTGCGGCTATCACGCCAACCAGAGCCCGCTCGCACCGGAGAAATACTTGACGGGCGCCGAATGGGCCTGGGGCAATGTCTACAGCGACTTCGTGAAGAAAGCCCAGGCCGGCGAAAAGCTCGGCAATTTCGTGCGCGGCGGACTGAAGGACGGTTTCGTCAAGATGAGCCCGCTCGGCCCGGCCATTCCCGAAGCCGGCCGCAAGCGGTTCGACACGACGCTCGGCGAAATCATGGCCGGCGGCTTCTCGGTGTTCAAGGGCGGCATCAAGGACAACAAGGGCAATGTCGTCGTCGCCGAGGGCAAGTCCTTCCCCGAGGATGCGATCGAACTCGAAAGCATGGACTATCTCGTCGAAGGCGTCGTCGGCTCGACCTCGTAACCTGAACGGAGCGGCGGTGTCATGACCATCGAAGCCAACATGCCAACACTGCCGCCGCTCACCGGGCGGGCCAAAAACTTCCGGCCCCTCCTCGAAGGGCTGGCGCGCAGGACCGAGCCGGTGGCGATCGCGCTTTTCGCCGTCGTCGTCGGACTGGCGCTGTTTTCCGTGTTCATCGCGGCGATCGGCAAGTCCCCGATGCAGCTTTTCCAGCTGATGTATGCCGGCGGCTTCGGCAGCTGGTTCTCCATTCAGAACTCGCTGAGCCGGGCAGCGCCGCTCCTGCTGACGGCCCTTTGCGTCGCGCTCCCCGCCCGTCTCGGCCTCGTCGTCATCGGCGCGGAAGGGGCGGTCGTGCTCGGCGGCCTGGCAGGCGCCGCAATCGCCGTTCCGCTGATCGGAGCCGCGCCGCCGCTCCTCGCGTGGTTGCTGATGGCCCTTGCCGGCATGGTGGTCGGCGGCATCTGGATCGGGCTCACAGGTTTCCTGCGCCACTATCGCGGCGTCAACGAGACCATCGCCTCGCTGCTGCTCTCCTACATCGCCATCGCCCTGATGAACCACCTGATCGAAGGCCCGCTGCGCGACCCGGCGAGCCTCAATAAGCCCTCGACGGCACAGCTTCCGCCGGAATTCATGCTCGGCAAGATCCCCGGCATGGACGTGCATTGGGGTCTGGTGATCGGCGTTTTGGCCTGCATCGGCTCGTGGATCCTGATCGAGCGGACGAGCTTCGGCTTTGCCGCCCGGGTGGCCGGCGGCAATGTCCGCGCCGCCCAGATCCAGGGCCTGCCGGTCGGCCGGCTGGTGGTCGGGCTGACGGCACTCGCCGGCGCCTTTGCCGGGCTTGCCGGCACGATCGAGGTCGCCGCGGTGCAGGGCAGCGCCAACGGCGCGCTGATCGCCGGCTATGGCTATGCCGGCATCCTCGTCGCATTCCTCGCCCGCCACAATCCGCTGGCGATCATTCCGGTCGCCATCCTGCTCGGCGGGATTGATGCCTCGGGCGGGCTGATCCAGCGGCGCATGGGCCTGCCGGATGCGACGGTTCTCGTGCTTCAGGGCACGCTCTTCGTCGTCATCCTGTTCTGCGAAACGCTCTACGGCCGCTTCAAGGCCTTCAACCCCGATCTGTGGAAAAGGAGCGCATGATGGACGACACAGCTTTGGGCTTCTGGGGCGTGCCCCTCGCGGTCCTCGCCGGCGCGATCCGCGTCTCCACCCCGTTCATCTTCGTCAGCCTCGGCGAGACCATCACCGAGCGTTCGGGCCGCATCAATCTCGGCCTCGAGGGCACGCTGGTCTTCGGTGCGATGAGCGCCTATGCGGTCGCCGTCATGACCGGTTCGCCATGGCTCGGTGTCCTTGCGGCCATGGCGACCGGCGCCGTTTTCGGCCTCATCCACGGCTTCATCTGCAAGTTTCCGAAGGTCAACGACATTGCCATCGGCATCGCCATGATGCAGTTCGGCCTGGGCCTCGCCTTCTTCCTCGGCAAGCCCTTCATCCAGCCCTCGGCACCCAAGCTGCCCTCCATTGCGCTTGGCAACTGGTCGAGCCTGCCGCAGGTGCAGTCAGCGCTGAACATCAACGTGCTCTTCCTGATCGGCGCAGCGCTTGCCGTCTTCCTCTGGTGGGCGCTGAAGAACACCCGCCCCGGCCTGATCCTCCGGGTGGTCGGCGACAGCTCGGATGCGGCGCGTGCCATGGGGCTCAACCCCGACACGATCCGCCTCGTCGCCACCGCCGCCGGCGGCGCGCTGGCCGCCATCGGCGGCGCCTATCTGTCGCTTTTCTATCCCGGCTCGTGGAACGAAGGCATTTCCTCAGGGCAAGGCCTGATGGCCGTGGCGCTGGTCATCTTCGCCCGCTGGAATCCGATCGGCTGCTTCCTCGCCTCGCTCCTGTTCGGCGGCGCCGGCGCGCTCGGCCCTGCCCTGCAGTCGGTCGGTGTCAGCCAGGGCTACTATCTCTTCTACGCCGCGCCCTACGTGATGACGCTGATCATCATGATCGCCACCTCCTCCCCGACCCACCCGCTTGCCGGCATGCCCGGCGCCCTCTCCCTCGTCAAATAGGAGCATCGACGTGAACAGCCTCGCCTCCATCACTCCGACCGCGTCCGACCTCAGCTACATCGACGCCGACCCCTACAACTGGCCCTATAACGGCAAGCTCCAGCCGGACAATACGGCCCTCATCATCATCGACATGCAGACGGATTTCTGCGGTCCCGGCGGTTATGTCGATCACATGGGCTACGACCTCGCGCTGGTGCGGGCGCCGATCGAGCCGATCAAGCGTGTGCTGGCCGCCATGCGGGCCAAGGGCTACCACATCATCCACACGCGAGAGGGCCACCGGCCGGACCTAGCCGACCTGCCGGCCAACAAGCGCTGGCGTTCCCAGCGCATAAATGCCGGCATCGGCGATGCGGGCCCCTGCGGCCGCATCCTCGTGCGTGGCGAGCCCGGCTGGGACATCATCGAGGAACTCTATCCGATCGACGGCGAGGTCATCATCGACAAGCCGGGCAAGGGCTCGTTCTGCGCCACCGATCTCGAACTGATCCTCAACCAGAAGCGCATCGAGAATATCATCCTGACCGGCATCACCACCGATGTCTGCGTGTCCACCACCATGCGCGAGGCCAACGATCGCGGTTTCGAATGCCTGCTGCTCGAGGACTGCTGCGGCGCGACCGACTACGGCAATCACCTCGCGGCGATCAAGATGGTCAAGATGCAGGGCGGCGTATTCGGCTCCGTCTCCAACTCCGGAACGCTTGTGAGGCAATTGCCATGATCATCGGCGATATCCCCCCACACAAGACCATCCCCGCCGTCGGCATCGAGACGGTGGACATGACCATGCGCTTCGGATCCTTCACCGCGCTCGACCAGGTGTCGATCAAGGTCGCGCCGGGCTCGTTCCATGCCCTTCTCGGCGAGAACGGCGCCGGCAAGTCGACGCTGGTCAAATGCATCATGGGCTTCTACCGCCAGACATCCGGCCAATTGCAGGTGGACGACCGGGAAGTGGCAATCACCTCGCCTCGCGATGCAGCCGCCCACGGTCTCGGCATGGTCTACCAGCACTTTACCCTCGTCCCATCGCTCACCGGCGCGGAGAACCTGGTGATCAGCCGGACCGAGGTGCCCTCGGTGATCAACTGGGCGAAGGAGCGCCAGGGGCTGTCCGCCTTCATGGACACCATGCCCTTCGACATTCCGCTCAACCGGCCCGTCAGCGAGCTTGCGGCCGGCGAAAAGCAGAAGCTCGAAATCATCAAGCAGCTCTATCTCGGCCGCCGCTTCCTCGTCCTCGACGAACCGACATCGGTGCTCACGCCGGCAGAGGCTGACGACATGCTCGGCCTCGTGCGCGCCATGACGGAGCGCGGCGAACTCACCGTGCTGATGATCAGCCACAAGTTCCACGAGGTGACGAAGTTCGCCGATGCAGTCTCCGTTCTCCGGCGCGGCAGGCTGATGGGCGGAGGCAAGGTGTCCGATCTTTCGACGAAGGAAATGGCGGCGATGATGATCGGCGACGTCAAGCTGGCCGAACTCGACACGCGCCTCCCGGTCGCTAACGATGCGGCTCCCATCCTCGCCATCGAGAATGTCCGCGCGCCGGACCGCACTGGCCTAAAGACGATCGACATCGACAATCTCGTCGTGCATGCCGGTGAAATCGTCGGCATTGCCGGCATTTCCGGCAACGGGCAGAAGGAACTCGCCGAGGTGCTGGCCGGCCAGCGGCCGACCGAGGCGGGCGAAGTCATCATCAAGGGAAAACGCTATGGCGCGACGCGGGTCGAGACGCGGGAGAACAATGTGCGCTTCATCCCCGAGGAACCGCTCGCCAATGCCTGCGCGCCGCGCATGACGGTGACGGAAAACCTTGCTTTCCGCACCTTCGACGTGAAGAAGGCCGGCGGCAATGCCACCTGGCTCGACGGCAGATCCATGCGCAAGCGGGGTGCTGCGCTGATTTCCGACTTCAAGGTCAAGACCGCATCCCCCGCCTCGCCGATCGCATCGCTCTCCGGCGGCAATGTGCAGCGCGCCGTGCTGGCCCGCGAACTGACAGGCGAGGTCGACCTGCTGATCGTCGCCAATCCCTGCTTCGGCCTCGATTTCTCCGCCGTGGCGGAAATCCGTGCCCGCATCATGAAGGCGCGCAATGCCGGCACGGCCGTCCTGCTGATCTCGGAAGACCTCGACGAACTGATGGAAATGTCCGACCGCATCATGGTGATGTCGGACGGCAAGCTGGTCTACGATACACCGGCGCGCGAGGCGGATATTTCCGTCATCGGCGCCCATATGGCAGGGCATCACTGATGACCGACATCGTCGCACAACCCTTTGCCTTTCCCTTGAGGCGACATGCCGTCGCGCTGATCGTCATCGACATGCAACGCGATTTTGCCGAGGCCGGCGGTTTCGGTGCGAGCCTCGGCAACGACGTTGCCCGGGTGAGCAACATCGTGCCCGACGTCAAGCGGCTGATCGAGGGCTTTCGCGAGGCGGGCCTGCCGGTGATCCACACCATGGAGTGCCACCGGCCGGACCTCACCGACCTGCCGCCCGCCAAGCGCAACCGTGGCAATCCTGCGCTCAGGATCGGCGACGAAGGACCCATGGGCCGGATCCTGATCGCCGGCGAGCCCGGCACGGCGATCCTTGCCGAACTGGCCCCGGCCGACGGCGAGATCGTCATTGAGAAACCCGGCAAGGGCGCCTTCTACGCCACGCCGCTCGGCGCGATCCTGAAGGAGCGCGGCATCAGCCAACTCGTCTTCGCCGGCGTCACCACCGAGGTCTGCGTGCAGACGACCATGCGTGAGGCAAACGATCGCGGTTACGAATGCCTGCTCGTCGAGGAAGCGACCGAGAGCTATTTTCCCCAATTCAAGGCCGCAGCCATCGAGATGATTCGCGCCCAGGGCGCGATCGTCGGCTGGACCGCCCATCTCGACGATCTACTGGAAGGAATAGCCTGTGCCTGATGCAATGCGTGAAAACCTGACGTCCGGCGGCTGGAAAGAGCTGGACTTCAGACCCTTTCGTGACGGTGTCACGATCCACTGGATCAGACCCTTCGACGACGATCAGCCGGGCGTCGCGCTTCTCAAATACGATGCCGGGGCTTCCGTGCCGCTTCACCGGCATGAGGGCTTAGAGACCATCTTCGTCCTGGACGGCAGCCAGTCCGACGAGGCTGGCGACTACGGCACCGGCTCGTTTGTCGTCAACGCCGCCGGCACCGAGCACTCCGTGTGGAGCGAGACCGGCTGCGTCGTGCTGATCCAATGGGACCGGCCCGTGACCATACTCGAGGGGGATTTGTGATGACCGATGCCCAGGCTTTCGATATCGCCTCGCTGCACGCGGCCTACCGCACGGGCTGGACGGTGGAGGCCATGATCGACCGCGTCTTCGCCCGGATCGAGGCCGTCGACGACCCCGGCATTTTCCTGCATCTGGCCGACAAGACCTCGCTGCTGGCGGAGGCGGATGCGCTAGGCGCGTTCGATCCGATCGCAAGGCCGCTCTGGGGCATTCCCTTCGCCGTGAAGGACAATATCGACGTTGCGGGCATGCCGACCACCGCCGCCTGCCCGGACTATGCCTACATGCCGGACAAGGACGCAACGGTCGTGCGGCTGTTGAAGGCGGCCGGCGCGCTGGTGATCGGCAAGACGAATCTCGACCAGTTCGCGACCGGCCTTGTTGGCGTGCGCACGCCTTTTCCGGTACCGCGCAATGCCATCGACCCGAGGCTGGTGCCGGGCGGATCGAGTTCCGGCTCGGCAGTCGCGACCGCCCAGGGCATCGTCAGCTTCGCGCTCGGCACCGATACGGCCGGTTCGGGCCGCATTCCGGCCGGGCTCAACAACATCGTCGGGCTGAAACCCAGCGTCGGCGCTCTGTCGACGACCGGCGTCATTCCCGCCTGCCGCACGCTCGACTGCGTCTCGATCTTCGCGCTGACCGTCGATGACGCCTGGCGGGTCTTTTCCGTCGCAGCCAAACCCGACGAGAGCGATGCCTATTCCCGCTCAGTGGGTGCCGAGGGATACGGTACCGCCCCGCCCGTGCTGACGATCGGGGTTCCGGCAAAGGCCGACCGCCAGTTCTTCGGCGATGTCGTCATGGAAGCGTCCTATGACGCGGCGCTCTCCACACTGGCCGGCATGGGCCACAAGCTCGTCGAACTGCCCTTTGCCGATTTCTACGCGACCGCCAACCTGCTCTACGAGGGCGCCTGGGTGGCGGAGCGCTATGCGGCGGTCAGGGATTTCTTCGACGCCCATGAGGCAAGTTTCCATCCCGTGACGCGCAAGATCTATGGCGGGGCGAAGAACCTCTCGGCAGCCGATGCCTTCAACGGTCTCTATGCCCTGCAGGCGTTGAAGCGAAAGCTCGCCCCGGTGATCGCTTCGGTCGATCTGATTTGCGTGCCGACCGCCCCGACCCACTACACGGTCGAGGACCTGGAAGCCGAACCGATCCGCGAAAACTCGCGCCTCGGCACCTACACCAATTCCGTCAACCTGCTCGACATGTGCGGCATCGCCGTGCCGACCGGAAAGCGCAGCGACGGATTGCCGGCCAGCGTGACGCTGCTCGCCGGCTTCGGCAAGGACGGACTGACGGCCTCGCTCGCCGCCGACTTGCATGGCGCCAGCGGGCTGACGCTCGGCGCGACGAACTGGATGCTTCCGGAACGCGCGACCCCGATGATGGCTGCCGATGAGGATCTGATCGATCTCGTCGTGGTCGGCGCGCATCTCTCCGGCATGCCGCTCAACAGCCAGCTTCGCGATCTCGATGCGCGGTTTTCGCGCGCGGCACGGACTGCCGAGACCTACCGGCTGCATGCGCTCGCCGGCACCAGGCCGCCGAAGCCGGGCCTGATCCGCAGTTCAGGCGACGATGGAGCGATGATCGAGGTCGAGGTCTGGCAACTGACGCCGGATGCCTTCGGCCGCTTCGTCGCCGCCATCCCCGCGCCGCTCGGCATCGGCACGATCGAGCTTTCGGACGGCACCTCGGCCAAGGGTTTTCTCGTCGAACCCGTCGCCCTCGCCGGCGCCGAGGACATCACCGTCCATCGCGGCTGGCGCGCCTATATGCAAAGCCTGGCCGGATAACGACGGCGATGGGTCGCCCTCCTTTGGCCTGCAATGTCAGGAAGCCGGGCGGAAAGCCTTGATGCGGGCCGGATCGGTCTCGATGCGGCCGGCGCCGATCAGGTCGAGGCAATAGGGCACGGCGGCGAAGATCGTGTCGAGGCTGAAACGGATCGAGATCGGCTTGCCCGGCAGGTTGATGATCAGCGTCTTGCCACGCGTGCCGGCCGTCTGGCGCGACAGGATGGCGGTCGGCGTCTGTTCGAGGCTGGCGCGCCGGAGCTGTTCGCCGAAACCCGGCAATTCCTTGACGAGCACCTCACGCATGGCCTCCGGCGTCTCGTCGCGGGGCGCAGGTCCGGTTCCGCCGGTGGTGAGGATCAGGTCGACCTGGCTTTCGTCGCAGAGCGCGATCAGTTCGTCGCGCACCGAGACCAGCCCATCCGGGATGATCCGCTTGATGGTCTGGTAGGGCGAGGTGACGACCTCCTTCAGCCAGTCCTCGATCGCCGGTCCGCTCAGATCCTCGTACTGCCCGCGGCTGGCGCGGTCCGAGACGGTAACGATGGCAATCTGCATTCTGTCCTCCCATAGCCGAGATCGGGTGCGCTGCCGCTCAGACGCGACGCGCGCCATCGGCGGAACTCGCTGACCCATACAGGCGATTAGGCCGCCCGCGCAACGGATATGCCGCCGCCACGTCCAGAGACGATGTCGCAGCCGGTGACCCTGTCGCGGACTGCTCGGGAATTTCCTGTCATGCGTCGGGTCGGCGCAGCGCCCTAAAACAGCGCTTCGTCGAATAGTTCTTCATCGGATGCCGGTGCCGCCAGGCTCCCGGCCGCGGCCAGGCTGACAGCAGGTGCCGGCGAAGCCCCGAAGATCTTGGCATGCAGTTCCCGCTCGGCGGCCATGGTATAGAGCCGCCCGATGCCGGAGCCGACCTCGCCCATCGGCCCGTGCAGGTCGGAGGTATCAGGCAGGTTGGCCGGCTTCTGTTCGGCAATGAGTTCGGCACAGTGGTCGAGGATGTCGCCCAGCTCCGCCTGGAAGTCGAGCTTGGCGATGGTCGTCTCCATGTGCTGGACCGCGGCGCGGCCCTGCTGGTCGACCGCCGTCAGGCTTGCCTCCATCCGGTCCGCCGCCTGGCGGATCTCGTCGAGCGCCACCGCCAGCTGCTGGTAAAGGCCGATTTCCGTATCTCCCGCGACGTCCGCTCCGCCGGCCAGCGCCTCGGCGCACACGCCGAGTTCCTGCAGCCGTCCGAGAATGCTCTCCGCGCTGTCGTCCATCTGGCCGGCGAAGACGCGAAGCTCGGCGGTCACGACATTGATCGCCCGGCCTTCCTCGCCGATGCGGCTGCAGCGCAGGTTCGTGTTGAGCGCCATGTACTGGATGTCGGTCCGCACCACCCGGACGATCTCGATCCCGTCGAGCAGTTCGCGCACGATCCGGCCGGTGCTGCGGCTCAGCGCATCGGATTCGGTGGCGGTCGCGGTCACCGTCTGCACCACGCCCTGGGCGCTGGCGATATTGCTTTCCAGCTGGCGGATCAGGCTGTTGCCGGTCCCCTCGTCATCGTTCATGCCCTGCCGCAAGGACAGGATTGCCGAAATATCCTTGTTGAAACTGCCGACCGTGGAAACGATCTTGGCGGTATCCCGGCGGAAGTCGGCGCGCGTCTGGTCGAGCTGGCGATGCACCAGCGTCAGCACGCAGGCGCGAAGACGCGAACGCTGCCCGGCGTCGAGCGCCTGGCCTGCGGCGCTGTCGAGATAGTCGTCGATGAGGGAAAGGCTCGACTGGCAGTGTTCGATGCGCTGGCGGGTAATGTCCCCGACCTGCATGGCCGAAAGAACGGTCGCCAGTTTCGCCTGGACCGCGCCGGCAAGCTTCCGCACCGACTTTGCCGCAACGGCAAGCTGGTTGTGGTGCTCGGTCAGCTGACCGGCTCCCCGCGCGAGTTCTGCGGCGATCTTCGGAACAAGTTCGCGGTAGCTCGTGAGGATCTGCTGGCCGCGCGCCGCCGCCGGCTTGAGCTGGACCGAGAGCTCGAGGAGTTTTGCCGCAAAGCTCTCGACCTGATCGCTGCCGTAGCGGATGCGGTCGATGATCTCTTCGGCAAAACCGGCAAATTCGCTGACGCCGGCCCCGGTGATCTTCGCCGTCAGCGCGAAGGTGCGCAGATAACGCAGCGTCTCGCGCATGCGTCCGACCTCTTCGACGAGCGAATGCTCGATGTCGGCGATCTTCGACAGGCTATGCTGGCGATCCTCTTCGAGGCGGGGCAACTCGGTGAGCTTTTCCATGATCCGTGCAAGGTCGGCCCGGGTGCGCTCTGCCGCCTCGCCGTTCAGCGAAACCATCATGGCATCCAGCGTGTCGATCATCTTCGAAACGGAGTCCAGGACGCCGAGTAGAACGGTACCTCCTTCGAGGAAGCGCGTCTCGATCCGCGACCGGGCATTCTCGAGCCCCGCGGCGAGACCGTCTGCGGGTGTGAGGCTTGTGGCGAAGGCCGCTGCTTGATTCCTCGACACTTTTTTCTCCGTTTTCGAGAGTCTTTTTGTCTTTATCTAAATTATCTTTTCGAAACGTTTTACTTTCGATCTCCGGGACGCCTTTAATTTTCCCCTCAATATTGAAGGGGGCATCTGGTCTACCGCTCAGCAATCGCGTTCGCAGCAGACCTAGCGCGATGGCCATTAACAGCATGATAAAAATGCGAAAATTGGCGCTCACTTAGTTAACGGAATGCCACCGATGCGAGTATCGCTCTCACCCACCCGTTATGGGGTGCACAAAGTCGCCACATATTTTTACGATCCATTAATCTGCAAACGCCAATATTTTGCCATATATCGGCTTCTCTGTGGATGATTCGAAGTAATGTCAAATGGCGACCTCGGCTCTATTGTAGTTAAATTAGAAGCCGCTACCAATATTAGAAATATTTCCGGTTTTTATTCTGAATTACTGACAGCATTGTCCGGCTCAAAACCTGTCACGCTCGACCTCGCCGAAGAACCCGAGGTGGACCTCAGTTTCGTCCAGCTGGTGGAATCGGCGCGTCTTCATGCCGGCGCACACGGCAAGGCATTGACGCTGGCGCAGCCGGCCAGCGGCCCGCTGCTCGGCGTACTCGGGCGGGCCGGCTTCATCGAAAACGCGTCGCCCGAGGACGCACAGTTCTGGCTTCACAAGGGATCCGTCCAATGAGCGCACACATCCTGACCGTTGACGATTCGGCCAGCATTCGCATGACCACGAAGATCGCGCTGTCGAATGCGGGTTACACCGTGACCGAAGCCGTCGACGGCGCCGATGGCATTGCCAAGCTGTCAACCGGCGCTTTCGACCTGATCGTCACCGACCTGAACATGCCGAACATGGACGGGCTGACGATGATCCGCGAACTGCGCAAGATGCCGGCCCATACCGGCGTGCCGGTCATCTTCCTCACCACCGAATCCGACGGCGAGATCAAGAGCCAGGCCAAGGCGGCCGGCGCCACCGGCTGGCTGACCAAACCTTTCGACCCGGAAAACCTCGTCAAGATCACCAGGAAAGTCCTCGGCAAATGAGCGACACTGATCCAATTGCCGTCTTTCTCACGGAGGCCGCCGAACTTCTCGAGCAGATCGAGATCGGCCTTCTCGACCTGACCCACAGGCTCGACGACAAGGATCAGATCGACGCGGTCTTCCGCGGCCTTCACACCCTCAAGGGCTCCGGCGCCATGTTCGGCTTCGATGCCCTTGCCGCGTTTACGCACCACTGCGAGACGGCCTTCGATCGCGTCCGCAAGGGCGACGTACCGGCAAGCCAGGAACTGGTCGCAGCCGTGCTGGCGGCCCAGGACCATATGCGGGCCCTGATCGAGACACCGCATGGCGACCATGAAGACAAGAGCAGCACCCTGCTGAGCTCGCTGCACGCCGCCGTCAACGGCAGCGCCGGAGCCCCTGCCGTGGCCTCGCCTGCGCCGGAGACAACCGCACCGGTCGATCAGGACGGCGGCGACCGCGCCGGCTGGACCATCCGCTTCCGGCTTCCGGCCAATGCAATGGCCAACGGCACCAATCCCCTCGGCCTGCTCGACGAGTTGCGCGACCTCGGCGAATGCCGCATCACCGTCGACAAGAGCAAGCTGCCGCTGCTCGACAGTCTCAATCCCTCTGACATCCATCTCGGATGGACCGTCGAACTGCTGACCGATGCCGACCGCGCAGCCATCGAGGACGTGTTCATCTTCGTCATGGACGAGATGGAACTGACGATCGAACCAATCCTTCGTGAGACGACGCCGGCCGAAATTCCTGCCGAGACCGTAACCGCACCAGCCGTGGAAGCCGCGACGAAGGCCACGACCCCGGCCGTAGCACCGGCGCCCCAGGCCGCAGCGGCCGACCACAAGCAGGCAAAGGCCGCCGAAAACGTCCGCGTTCCGGCCGAGCGCCTGGACGAACTGATGGACCGTGTCGGCGAACTTGTCATTGCCCAGTCGCGGCTCTCGCAGCTGGCCGATGCCAGCATCGAGATCCAGCTGCGTGCCGTCTCGGAAGACATCGAGCGGCTGTCGGGTGAATTGCGCGACACCATGATGGTCCTGCGCATGATGCCGGTCGCCAGCCTGTTCGGCCGCTTCCGCCGCCTGGTGCACGACCTGTCGCGCGAGACGGGCAAGGTGATCGAGCTGGAGACCGAAGGCGAAACCACCGAAGTCGACAAGACCGTCATCGACCGCCTCGCCGATCCGCTGGTTCATCTGGTGCGCAACTCGATCGACCATGGCCTGGAAACGCCGGACGAGCGCCGCGCCGCCGGCAAGCCGGAAGCGGGCCATGTCCGTCTATCGGCGCGCCAGTCTGGCGGCGAAGTGATCATCACCGTCAAGGACGATGGCCGCGGCATCAATCGGGAAAGGGTGCGCGCCAAGGCCGAATCCTCCGGCCTCATACAGTCGGGCGCGTCGCTCAGCGACCAGGAACTACTGCAACTGATCTTCCAGCCGGGCTTTTCCACCGCCCAGCAGATCACTAATCTTTCCGGCCGCGGCGTCGGCATGGACGTCGTCAAGAAGACCGTAGAGGCCCTGCGCGGCGCGATCGAAGTCACCAGCACGCCGGGCAACGGCTCGGAAATCGCCCTTCGCATCCCGCTGACGCTCGCCATCATCGACGGCTTGCTGGTGCGCGTCGGCACCGGCGCCTACGTCATCCCGCTCTCGGCGGTGGAGGAATGCCTGGAACTTTCACCGGAAGGCGACCTGCGCTCGCGCGGCCGCAGTTTCATCTCGCTGCGTGACAGCCTCGTGCCTTTCATTCGCCTGAGAGAACTCTTCAACACCCGGACTCAACCGGATCCGTTCCAGAAGATCGTCGTGATCTCCACCGGGTCGGAGCGGGTCGGCCTCGTCGTCGACCAGATCATCGGCGATCACCAGACGGTGATCAAATCGCTCTCGAAGCTTCACCATGATGTCGCGACCTTCTCGGGCGCCACCATCCTCGGCGATGGTAGCGTGGCACTCATTCTGGACGTCGCCCACCTCGTGGCCGCCGGCCAACAACAGGAGGCGCAGTTGCGCGCGGCCGGATGATGAAAACAGCAGCTCAGCAGACGACTGAACAATGGGGTGCCAATGATGAGCGCGAGGTTCTGACCTTCGACCTCGCCGGCGAGACCTTTGCCCTCGACGCCACGATGGTCCAGGAGATCCTCGATCTCTTGCCGGAGACCGCGGTTCCCGGCGCCCGTCCCTTCGTCGGCAGCGTCATCAATTTCCGCGGCAAGGTCATTCCGCTCGCCGACATCCGGCTGGCCTTCGGCATGGAGGCGACGAAGGCGACCATCGACAGCCGGATCATCGTCGCGGAGTTGGACATCGAGGGCGAGTCCACCCTGGTCGGCGTGCGTACCGACAAAGTGCATGAAGTGACGACGCTCAACCGGGCATCGCGGGAAAATCCTCCGAGCATCGGCATGCGCTGGCGCGCGGACTACATCGACTGCCTCGTCAAGCGGGGCGCGGACTTCGTGATCATTCCAAACTTGAACGAAATTTTCTCGGCAAAGCGAGACGTCTCAGCGGCGGCTTGAGCCAACGGATCTTCAGAGGGGTAAGATGCGCGTGACTATCAAATTGAAACTCTCGATCGCCTTTGCGGCGATCATCCTGATGCTGGTGGGCATCACGCTCTATGGGATCACGAGCCTGAGCACGATCAATTCGTCGGCTGAACAGCTCGTCACAGGCAACGTCAAGCGCCTGGAATATGCCTTGCGCGTGACGACGGAACAGGCCGAAACCGTTCGCGCCCAGAAGAATGCGCTTCTCGCCGAAACCCGCGAGGAAGTCGAGGACTACTACAAGAAGGCGGACGTCCATATCGACGCGCTTCTCAATTACGCCCGCGAATCGCTGGCGGTATCGTCCGACGCCGGACGACCGAGTTGGCAGCGCACGATCGAGCTTGGCGAAACGCTCAAGTCTCTTAACGGAAAGATGGCTGACTTGCATCTGGCCGGTAACATGCTCGCAGCCAAGGAAATTTCGACAGGCGAACTGCGTAAGATGTTGCCGGAAATCTCCGAGCTGGCCTATGCAAGCGTGGACCGCAACGCGACGGCGCTCGCGACGGCTGTGGAGACCAATCAGAGCCTCTACGAGGACACCCGTACATTGCTTGTGGGGGTTGCTGGCTTGGCTGTCGTGCTGGCCCTCGGTGCTGCAATCTGGCTCTCGCTCTCGATCAGCCGCGGCCTCGGTCGCGCCGTCAACGTCGTTCGCGATGTTGCCGAAGGTGACCTGACCAAGACAGCGGCAATCACCAGCCGCGACGAAATCGGCGAACTGCTGGGTTACGTCAACAGCATGGTGGAGCGCCTGCGTGGCGTGGTCGCCGATGCGCTGTCGGCCTCCGACAACGTCTCGTCGGGCAGCCAGGAACTCTCGGCCAGCTCCGAGCAGCTGAGCCAGGGTGCGACCGAACAGGCAGCCTCGGCCGAAGAGGCCTCCGCCTCGATGGAGCAGATGGCCGCCAACATCAAGCAGAACGCCGACAACGCCGCCCAGACGGAAAAGATCGCCCGCCAGTCGGCCAAGGACGCCGAGACGAGCGGCGATGCCGTCAACCGCGCCGTGGCCGCCATGCGCACGATTGCCGAGAAGATCTCGATCGTCCAGGAAATCGCCCGCCAGACCGACCTGCTGGCGCTCAACGCCGCCGTCGAGGCCGCCCGTGCCGGCGAACACGGCAAGGGCTTTGCTGTCGTCGCCTCCGAAGTGCGCAAGCTGGCCGAACGCTCGCAGTCGGCCGCAGCCGAGATCAGCGCCATGTCGGGCGAAACGGTGCAGTCGGCACAGAATGCCGGCGAGATGCTGAACCGTCTGGTGCCGGATATCCGCAAGACCGCCGAACTGGTGGCCGAGATCTCGGCTGCCTGCCGCGAGCAGGACATCGGCGCTGCCCAGATCAACGAGGCGATCCAGCAACTCGACAAGGTGACCCAGCAGAATGCCGGCGCCTCGGAAGAAATGTCGGCGACCTCGGAAGAACTGGCTGCCCAGGCCGAAGAGCTGCAGAGCTCGATCGCCTTCTTCAAGGTCGACAGTGCCGCCCGCGGCATTCAGCCGAAGCCGGTTGCTGCCGCCGCACGATCCGCACCCGCGGCAAAGGCCCAGGCCCGCCCGGCACCGCGGCAGGCTACCTCTACCGTCGCGGCCCAGCAGGCCCGGGTCAAGGGCTTTGCTCTCGACCTCAGCATGGGCGGGCCGGACGCCACGGACCGGGAATTTAAGGAGAGCGCCTAGGCGTTCTCTGGGAGGAGTGAGACTGTGCGGCGCCCTTGAGGGGGGCGCCGTAGCCAGGACCCGCGTGTGTATGCGCTGGGACCGCAAGTGCCGGAAAGCCATCGAAGCAAGAGGTGAATGGATCGCCTCCCTTCCTTGAAGCGCCGGCTTGCCACCAGCACTGCGACAGACATCCGTCGCTCCATCCACCGACACACATCCGGGATCCAGGAACATGCGTTTCACCATCAAACTCAAGCTTGCGATCGCCTTCGGCTTTCTCATCCTCATGCTTGTCGGCACGGCCGGCTACGGCATTTTCAGCCTGGCCAATTCCAAGGCGGACATGGACGAGGTGATCGATGTCACCGTCATGCGGCTCGACCGCATGCAGCAGATGAACGCCATTTCCCTGACGACGGTGCGCGCGCAGAAGAACATGATCCTAGCGGCTACGCCGCAGGAAGCGCAGCGCTTCATCGACGCCAGCAATGAGAGCCGGGCGGAATTCCGTCAGATCTTCGAGGAAATGGCATCGACGGCAAGCGCCGCGACCCGCGACTTCTGGCAGGAACTGCGCACCATCATCGACAAGTTCGAGGCCAGCGACAGCCGCATCCACGAACTCGTCGCCAGCGGCAACACCGCCGGTGCATCGCAGGTATCCTCCAATGAAGGCCGCGACGACGCCAACGCGCTGACCAAGAAGCTCGAAGAAGGCGTGCAGATCAACCGCGATCGCCTGCAGCAGGCCAAAGCGACGACCGACTCCGCCTACAACACCACCCGCACCCTGCTGATCTCGATCTCCGTCATCGCCACCCTGGTGGCTGCCGGTACGGCTCTTTGGATCGCGCTCGGCATCAGCGCCGGCCTGCGCAAGATCATGGCGGTGGCCGAAGCGGTCGCGATTGGCGATCTCGACCAGAACGTCGAGATGAAGACCAATGACGAGATCAAGGACCTCGTCGACACGATCAATCGCATGACCTCCAACCTGAAGGAAATGGCGAACGTTGCCGAGAAGATCGCCGAGGGCGATCTGATGGTCACGCCGAAACCGCAGTCCGAGAAGGACACGCTGGGTCTGGCCTTGGCCAGCATGGTGGAGCGCCTGCGGGGCGTCGTTGCCGATGCGCTGTCGGCCTCCGACAACGTCTCCTCGGGCAGCCAGGAACTCTCGGCCAGCTCCGAGCAGCTGAGCCAGGGTGCTACCGAACAGGCCGCTTCGGCCGAAGAGGCCTCCGCCTCGATGGAGCAGATGGCCGCCAACATCAAGCAGAACGCCGACAACGCCGCCCAGACGGAAAAGATCGCCCGCCAGTCGGCCAAGGATGCCGAAACCTCTGGCGATGCCGTCAACCGCGCCGTGGCCGCCATGCGCACGATCGCCGAAAAGATCTCGATCGTCCAGGAAATCGCCCGCCAGACCGACCTTCTCGCCCTCAACGCCGCGGTCGAGGCCGCCCGTGCCGGCGAACACGGCAAGGGCTTTGCCGTCGTCGCCTCCGAGGTGCGCAAGCTGGCCGAGCGCTCGCAGTCGGCCGCAGCCGAGATCAGCGCCATGTCGGGCGAGACCGTACAGTCGGCCCAGAATGCCGGCGAGATGCTGAACCGTCTGGTGCCGGATATCCGCAAGACCGCCGAACTGGTGGCTGAAATCTCCGCCGCCTGCCGCGAGCAGGACATCGGTGCCGCCCAGATCAACGAGGCGATCCAGCAGCTCGACAAGGTGACCCAGCAGAATGCCGGCGCCTCGGAAGAAATGTCGGCGACCTCGGAAGAACTGGCCGCCCAGGCGGAAGAGCTGCAGAGCTCGATCGCCTTCTTCAAGGTCGACAATGCCGCCCGCGGCATCCAGCCGAAGAAGGCCGCAGGCGGCCGCCCCGCCCCCGTCGCCAAGGCGCCGGTTCGCCCCGTGCAGAAGCCTTCGACCAGCGTTGCCGCGCAGCAGGCACGGGTCAAGGGCTTCGCCCTCGACCTCAGCATGGGTGGTCCTGACGCAACCGACAGCGAATTCAAGGAGAGCGCATGATGGCCGGCATGTCCGATGAAGCCCAGTTCGTGACCTTCGCGCTCGGCAAGGAAGTCTTTGCCGTGCCGGTCCAGGTGGTGCGCGAAATTCTCGACTACGAGGAACTGTTCCGCATCCCCAACGGTCCGGACTATCTGCTCGGGCTGCGCGACGTGCGCGGCCAGGGCGTGCCGACCATCGATCTGAGGCTCAAGCTCGGTCTTCCCAAGACCGAGCCCACCCCCAACACCCGCGTCCTGGTGCTCGACATCCCGCTCGAATCCCGCACGCTTTCGCTCGGCATGGTCGCCGACCGGGTGTTCGAGGTCATCCCGTTCCGCAAGAGCCAGATCGAGGCGGCACCGGAGATCGGCGTTCGCTGGAGCTCGGACTACATCGCCGGCGTCGTGCGCCGCGATGAGGGCTTCGTCGTCATCGTCGATCTCGCCCGGCTTCTGTCGAGCGGCGATACCGCCCTGCTCTCCGCCCGTAACGCCGCCTGACCTGACTGGAACCCATGCATGTCTGCAGTCGCCACCGTTGCCTGCGTCGAAGACCACATCAGCAAACGCAATTTCGATCAGCTCGCGCGTTTCATCTATGACTATAGCGGCATCAAGATGCCGCCGACCAAACTGACCATGCTGGAAGGCCGGCTGCGTCGCCGCCTGCGGGCGACCGGCATTTCCAGCTTCGACGACTATTGCGACTACCTGTTCAAGCACGACGGGCTCGAACAGGAGAAGGTCTTCCTGATCGACGCCGTCACCACCAACAAGACGGACTTCTTCCGCGAGCCGAACCACTTCGCGTACCTGCGCGATCAAGCCCTGCCGAAACTGGCAGCCAGGGACCGGCGCCGTTTCCGGATCTGGAGTTCGGCGTGCTCGACGGGCGCAGAGCCCTATACGATCGCCATGATCCTCGACGACTTCACCCGCGACAGCCCGCAGCAGGACTACGCGATCCTTGCGACCGACCTCAGCACCGACGTGCTGCAGACCGCGCGTCGCGGCATCTACAGCGCCGACATGGTCGCCCCGGTTCCGCCGGAACTGCGCGGGCGTTATGTGATGACTCCGCTCGATGCGCATCGCCGCGAGGTTCGCATCCATCCCGCTCTGCGATCCAAGGTCGGCTTCGCCCGCCTCAACCTGATGGATCCGAGCTATGGCGTCGGCGACCCCATGCACATCATCTTCTGCCGCAATGTACTGATCTACTTCGACAAGCCCACCCAGCACCGCGTTCTCTCCCGCCTCATCGATTGCCTGGTGCCGGGAGGCTATCTGTTCATCGGGCATTCCGAGACGGTATCGGGTTTCGACCTTCCGATCCGCCAGGTGGCCAACACCGTCTTCGAAAAGGTCTGACGCAGTTTGATGGCCAAGAAAGTCCGAGTCCTCATCATCGATGATTCCGCCAGCGTCCGCCAAACGCTGAGCCGCGTTCTCGAGGCCGACCCGGACATCGAAGTCATCGGCACGGCGACGGACCCGTTCATGGCGGCCCGCAAGATCCAGGAGGAGATCCCCGACGTCATCACCCTCGACGTCGAGATGCCGCGCATGGACGGCATCACCTTCCTGCGCAAGCTCATGGCGCAGCGTCCCATCCCCGTCGTGATGTGCTCGTCGCTCACCGAGCAGGGATCGGAAACGCTGCTCCAGGCTCTGGAAGCCGGCGCCGTCGACGTGATCCTTAAGCCGAAGATCGGTGCTGCCGACCACCTGGCGGAAGCCGGAATGCGGATCTGCGAGGTGGTGAAGAGCGCCGCCCATGCCCGCGTCGTCGGCCGAACGAGGCGCAGCGCCGCGATGAGCGGACCGGCGGCAAAGCTGACGGCCGATGCGGTCCTGCCGCCGCCCACCGGCCGGGCCATGGCCAAGACCACGGAAATGGTGGTCTGCGTCGGGGCATCGACCGGCGGCACGGAAGCGCTGCGCGACTTCCTCGAACAGCTACCGGCAAATGCGCCCGGCATCGTCATCGTCCAGCACATGCCGGAGAAATTCACCGCCGCCTTCGCCAAGCGGCTGAACACGTTGTGCGAGATGGAGGTCAAGGAAGCCGTCGACGGCGATCCCGTCTTGCGCGGCCACGTCCTGATCGCCCCCGGCGACCACCACATGCTGCTGGAACGGCAGGGCGCACGCTACCACGTCTCGGTGCGCTCCGGTCCGCTGGTGTCGCGGCACCGGCCATCGGTCGACGTGCTGTTCCGGTCGGCCGCACGGGGCGCCGGGGCGAACGCCATGGGCGTCATCATGACCGGCATGGGCGATGACGGCGCGCGCGGCATGGCGGAAATGCACGACGCTGGCGCCTATACCATCGCCCAGGACGAGGCGACCTCGGTCGTCTACGGCATGCCCAAGGAGGCCGTGGCGCGCGGCGGCGTCGACAAGATCGTGCCGCTCGACCAGATCGCCCATGAGATCCTTTCGGCGGACCGTCGCCGCTAGCCGCCAGAAGCCGACAATTCGCTGGCGGCCTTCAAGATCCGTTAACCATAAATGGCCGAACATTCAGCTTGAGAAGCATCCCTCTTGTACGGGCTGCGATTCGTTCTGACACCCGGAGTATCGACAATGCCGGTCATCACCTTTGCCAATACCAAGGGCGGCGCGGGAAAGACCACCGCGGTTCTCCTGCTGGCGACCGAGCTCGAGCAGATGGGCTTCCGCGTCACCGTGCTCGACGCCGACCCGCAATACTGGATCACCCGCTGGCGCGAGAATTCCGCGGACAAGACGACGGTCAAGGTCGTCCCCTATGTCACCCTTGCCTCTCTTGAAAAGCACATCCAGGAAAGCCGCAGCGAATCCGACTACGTGCTGATCGACCTGCCCGGCGCACGCACGCCGCTGCTCGCCAAGGCGATCGGCTATTCGAACCACGTGCTGATCCCGATCCAGGGCTGTTCGATGGACGCCCAGGGCGGCGCGCATGTGATCGAGCTGATGCAGTATCTGGCCGACAAGGGTAATATCCACATCCCGTTCTCGGTCGTCCTCACCCGAGTCAACTCGATGGTCACGACGCGCGCGCTGCAGACCGTGAAGACCCTGCTGGCCGAGCGCCGCGTCAACGTGATGGACACGCCGATCATCGAACGGTCGGCCTTCCGTGATGTGTTCGACTGCGGCGGTACGCTCCATACGTTGACCGCCGGTCGCGTCAGCAATCTCGAAAAGGCCCGGGAAAATGCCCGCGCCTTCGCAGACGAGGTGCTGATGCACGAGGCGCTGCGCTGCCGCAAGCTGCAACTCGGCAAGGCCGCCTCACTGCGCGCGGTCGCCTGAGCGGACACGACTCTGGCTGGCAGACCATTGCCTCTGGGCTGATAGCCCTCTCCTCACCCTGCGTCCGCTGACGACGCCCCTGCCATCCGGGCCTGGGCACTGTCGAAATCGATCTCGATCGCCTCGATCATACAAGCCTGCGCGTCCGCGACACTGCCGGCTTCCACTGACTGCACCAGGTTGCGCCGCTTGAGAACGGCGGTCTCGTAGGAGCTGTCGTCGTCGCGGCCCTCCCCTTCCGGCATCGCGGCCGCAAGCGTGAATTCGGTGACGCCCAGGGCGGCGCGCAGCATCGGGTTCTGCGCCGCATCGGCAAGCACACGATGCAGTTCGAGGGTGGCGAGCGCGAAGGAATCGGCCATGCCGCGCGAGACGCTCATCTGCTGGAGCCAGTAGTAGAGCATGCGGATATGATCGGCGGTGCGAAGCTTCGCCGCGAGCCGCACTGTCTCGAGCTCGAGCAGGCGCCGCACGTCGAAGAGATAGCCGACGAAGACCGGATCGAGCCCGGCCTCGAAATGCCAGAGCAGCACCTGGTGATCGAACAGCGCCCAGCGGCTTCTCGGCGAAACGCGCGTGCCCACCTTCGGCCGCGCCTCGACCAGGCCCTTGGCTTCTAGCGTCTTCAGCGCCTCCCGCAGCACCGTCCTCGAAACGCCGTACATGTCCATGAGTTCGGCGTCGCGCGGCAGGATGGAGCCCACGGGAAAGCGGCCGGAGACGATGCCGGCCCCGATCTCGTTGATGATGAAGGAATGAAAATTGGCTGCAGCCGACCGCCCGGAGCGCGCGCGGATCAGACTGCCAGGTTCACTCATGTTTCAACTTCCAAAAACCCCTTGCGCGCACCGAAGATGCTGAGAAGACCAGCCGCTGCAATACGATGAAGACGAACAGCAGCGCGCCGATGACGATCTTCGTCCACCAGCTGGACAGCGTCCCGTCGAAGATGATGTAGGTCTGCACCAGCCCCTGCAGCATGACGCCGATGAAGGTCCCGAAGACGAAGCCGTAGCCGCCGGTCAGCAGCGTGCCGCCGATCACCACCGCGCCGATCGCATCGAGCTCTACGCCGACCGCCGCCAGCGGATAGCCGGCCGACGTATACAGCGAAAAAACGATGCCCGCGAGACCCGACAGGACGGCCGACAGCGTATAGATCAGGATGGTGGTGCGCGCCACCGGTACGCCCATCAGCTGGGCGGACGTGGCATTGCCGCCGAGCGCGTAGACGTACGAGCCGAAGCGCGTACGGTGTGCCAGCAGCGCGCCGGCGATGAAGACGAGGATCATCAGGCCGCCAATGAGGCTGATGCGTCCCCCGCCCGGCATCAGGAAATAGGTCGACGAGACGGTCGTGTAAAATTCGTGGGTAACCGGGATCGAATCCTGCGTGATGACGGAGGCGACGCCGCGTGCGAGGAACATGCCGGCGAGCGTCACGATGAAGGATGGCACCTGCAGATAGTGGACCGCGGCCCCCATCGCGGCGCCAAACGCGGCCGAGATCGCCAGCACGACGACAAAGGCGGCCAACGGATGAAAGCCATACCAGGACACCAGCACCGCGATCATCACGCCGGTGAAACCGATCACCGCGCCGACCGAAAGATCGATGCCGCCCGCCAGGATGACGAAGGTCATGCCGACCGCCGCAATGCCGAGAAAGGCGTTGTCGGTGAGGAAATTGCCCAGAACGCGGGTCGAGAACATGCCGGGGTATTGCAGGACGCTGGCCGCATAGGCGAGCGCGAAGATCACGGCGGTGGCCATAAGGGGTCTGAGACTGCGGTTCATGAAGATTTTCCCGAAAGGAGGCGGCTGTTGCGCCGAGCCTCGATGAGCCTGCCTGCGAGCGGAGACTGCATCAGGAGGATGAGAATGATGACGCCGGCCTTGACCACGAGGTTGAATTCCGGCGGGAAGCCCGAGACCAGAATACCCGTGTTCATCGCCTGGATGATGATCGCGCCCATGACCGACATGGCGATCGAGAACCGTCCGCCGAGCAGCGACGTCCCGCCGATCACCACGGCAAGGATCGCGTCGAGCTCAAGCCAGAGGCCGGCATTGTTGGCGTCGGCGCCGCGAATGTCGCCGGCGATGATGATGCCGGAAATCCCGGCGCAGAGCCCCGAGAAAGTGTAGATCGACACCAGCAGCAGGCGGCTGCGAATGCCCGCCAGGCTGGCGGCGACGCGATTGACGCCGACGGCCTCGATGAACAACCCGATCGCGGTGGACCGCACGGCCACGACGCTGGCGACCAGGAGCACCGCCGCGATGATGACCGGCATGGGCATGCCGAGGAAGGAGCCGGTGCCGATGAAGATCAGCGCCGGGTCCGAGAAGGTGACGATCGAACCCTCGGTGATCAGCTGCGCAATTCCCCGCCCCGCCACCATAAGCACAAGGGTGGCGACGATCGGCTGGATGGCGAAATAGGTGACGAGGATACCGTTCCACAACCCGCATGCGAGCGCTGCCGCAAGCGCGGCCGGCACCGCCACATAGGTCGGATAGCCTTCCGTCACCATGGTTGCCGCCACCGCGCCGGCAATGGCCATCACCGCGCCGACGGAAAGGTCGACGCCCTTCGTGGCGATGACCGCGGTCATGCCGATGGCGAGAATGGCAACCGGCACGCCGCGATTGAGAACGTCGATCACGCTGCCGAACAGACGTCCGTCCTGCCAGGTGACGTCAAAGAAACCCGGGAACAGCAGCCAGTTGATGAACAGCACGCCGAGCAGCGCAATGGTCTGCGGATTGAGTGCCCGCGTCAGGCGCATGGACCTCATGCCGTTTCTCCCTCGGGTTGGGCGGCGATCGCCTGGACGATGACGGAAGGCGTGATCTCGTCGCCGCGCAGCTCCGCGACCATTTCCCGGTCGCGCATGACGACGACGCGCGAGGAATAGGCGACGATCTCGTCGAGTTCGGATGAAATGACCATCAGCGCCAGGCCGTCCTCGCGCAGCCGGCTGATGGTGCGCACGATCTCGGCATGGGCGCCCACATCGATACCCCGGGTCGGTTCGTCGAGAATGAGGAAGGACGGATCCGTCGCCAGCCAGCGGGCGAGAATCACCTTCTGCTGGTTGCCGCCGGAGAGAAGCTTCACCGGCATGTCGTAGGAATGGGCACGAATATCGAGATCCTCGGCGAATTTGCCGGCGATTTCCATCTGTTCGTCGCGATTAAGCGTGCGGAACCAGCCGAGCTTGCCCTGAAGGGCGATGATGATGTTCTCCCTCACCGACAGGTCGCCGAGGATGCCCTCCGCCTTGCGGTCCTCTGGACAGAATCCGAAGCCATGGGCGATCGCCTGGGCGGGGCTTTTCAAGTCGACCCGTTTCTTGTCGACGCGGATTTCGCCGCTGTCCGTCTGGTCAATGCCGAACATCACGCGCGCCATTTCGGTGCGCCCTGAGCCGAGCAACCCGGCCACGCCGACCACCTCGCCCTTGTGGATTCGGACGGAGAACGGCTTCACCTTGCCGACCTTGCCGCAAGCGTCGAACTCGACCATGGGAGGACCGGCTTCCCGTTCCTCGATGCCGGTGACGGCCGGCACGAAAGTCACGTCCTTGCCCAGCATCATGCGCACCACATCGGTCCGCGTCAGACCGGCGAGCGGGCGGGTTCCGATGAGCTTGCCGTTCCTCAAGATTGTCACCCGGTCGGAGATCGCAAAGACCTGGTCAAGGAAATGGGTGATGAAGACGATCGCCAGGCCTTCGGCCTTGAGCGTGGCGATCACTTCGAACAGCCGGTCGACCTCCTGCTTGTCGAGGCTGGCGGTGGGCTCGTCGAGAACGAGAACCTTGCCGGAGAGCTCGACGGCGCGGCAGATGGCGACGATCTGCTGGACGGCGACGGAATAGCTGCCGAGTTCGGCCTCCACGTCGATGTCGAGACCATAGCGGGCAAGCAGGATCCGGGCGTTGCGCGCGATCAGTGATTTGCGCACGAAGCCGAAGCGCGTCGGCTGGTGCCCGAGATAGAGATTTTCCGCCACCGAGCGGTTGGGCAGGAGGTTGACCTCCTGATAGACGGTGCCGATGCCGTAGGACTGCGCGTCGAGCGGATCGCGAAACTGCACGCGTTCCCCGTCGAGCATCACGTCGCCGGCATCCGGCTGATAGGCTCCCGTCAGAATCTTGATGAGCGTCGATTTGCCGGCGCCATTCTCGCCGAGAAGCGCATGGACTTCGCCGGGCCTCAGCCCGAAGTTCACGTCGTTCAGCGCGCGGTTCTGGCCGAAAATCTTGCTGACGCCTCGCGCCTCCAGCACGAATTCCGTGCCCGAGCCTTCATTGTCCATATGCTCCCCTCCGCTGATCGCGATAATTCGCCGTCCCACAACGCAATGCAAGGGGGTCGCCGGCAATGCCGGCGGCCCCCTTCTCTGCTGCGTGCGGTCAGTAACCGAGACCCTTGCGGGCTTCGTACTCGCCCTGGGGATTGTCGGCCGGCGTATAGAGCTTGGACTCGGTGATGATGAACTTCTCCGGAGCCTTGCCGTCCTTGAGATAGGCTTCGAGCGCGTCGAAGGCCGGGCCTGCCATGTTCGGCGTCAGCTCGACCGTGGCATTCGCCTCGCCGGCGGCCATGGCCGAGAAGATGTCCGGAACGGCGTCGATCGAAACGACGAGGATGTCCGAGCCGGGTTTCAGGCCGGCATCCTTGATCGCCTGGATGGCACCGACCGCCATGTCGTCGTTGTGGGCGTAGACGGCGCAGATGTCCTTGCCGCCGTTTTCGGCCTTGATGAAGCCTTCCATGACTTCCTTGCCCTTGGCGCGGGTGAAGTCGCCGGTCTGGCTGCGAACGATCGAGATGTTCGCCTTGCCGGCAATGGCCTCTTCGAAGCCCTTCTTGCGGTTGATCGCCGGCGTGGAGCCGACGGTGCCCTGAAGTTCGACGACCTTGCAGTCCTTGTCCTTGACGCTGTCGGCCAGGAACCGCCCGGCAACGCGGCCTTCCTCGACCTGGTCCGACGCGACCGAGGTCAGGTAGAGGTCCTCGGCGGCATCGACGCCGCGGTCGAGCAGGATGACCGGGATCTTGGCGTCCTTGGCTTCGCCGAGAACGGCATCCCAGCCGGTCGCGACGACAGGCGCCACCAGAATGGCATCGACGCCCTGAGCGATGAAGCCGCGGATCGCCTTGATCTGGTTTTCCTGCTTCTGCTGGGCATCGGCGAACTTGAGGTCGATGCCTCGCTTTTCGGCTTCCATCTTGGTGACGGAGGTTTCCGCGGCGCGCCAGCCGGATTCGGAACCGATCTGCGAGAAGCCGACGGTCAGACCTGCCGCGAGCGCCGTTGAAGACAGCATCGCGGTCATGCCCGCGACGAGCGCGAGCCTGGATAGTATAGACATTGATTTCCTCCCAAAGAGCCGTTCCCGCCCTCCGCAGGTCCGGCATGAAGGGACGCTATCAATAGTACTATTATATGTAAATATTCATGCCAAAAACGTGTATATGCATTGCACAGCAACTTCTAAATGCATATGTTTCGTGGCTGTCGCTCCGGCTCACATCCGCTATAAAGCTCGGCACCAAGAGCGATCAGGAGAGCAGCCGTGGAAACCACTGAGATCAGCAACCGTAGCGACTTTGCCCTGTGGGCGATCCAGCGCGCCCAGGAGATCGTGACGATCGAAGGTGCCGCCTTCGCCATGGCGGCACGGGACATGAACGAGGAAGCGCTGGCGACCTCGGCTGCAGAACTCGGGCAGGCCATTGCCGACGCCATGCTGGAAGTGTTCGACGGATTGCTGGCCGACTAGTTCTCTTATTACGCCCCAACTTTCTCAATTGAACGCCCGCGGCGCCAGGCGCGGCGCGAGCACACTTTACGCTTGAATTGACCACCCATATGTGAAAGATAAATTCAAATAAGAATTCAGACCCTCATGCGCTCGGGAATGCGCGGGGTCCGCCGGCGGTCGGCGCTATGGGAGGATATGAGACATGCAGGAAGAAGGCGGCCTGCCGCTTGAAGGTCTGACGGTGGTAGACATGAGCCAGTTTCTGTCGGGCCCCTATTGTTCGCTGCGGCTGCTGGATCTCGGCGCCAGAGTGATCAAGATCGAGCGCCCGGATGGCGGCGACCTGTCCCGTCGGCTTTATCTCAGCGACACCGAAGTCGGCGGCGACTCGACCATCTTCCACGCGATCAACCGGGGCAAGGAGAGCCTCGGCATCGACCTGAAGAACGCGGAAGACCTCGCCTTTCTGCGCTCACTTCTGGCGCACGCCGACGTGCTGATCCAGAATTTCCGCCCCGGCGTCATCGAGCGGCTAGGGCTGGACTACGAAGCGGTGAAAGCCATCAATCCGAAGATCGTCTACGCCTCGATCAGCGGCTACGGCGAGGAAGGCCCCTGGGTCATGCGCCCCGGCCAGGACCTGCTGGCGCAGGCCCGCTCCGGGGTCATGTGGTTGAACGGCGACGAGGGCGAGGGGCCGGTGCCGCTCGGCCTGTCGATCGCCGACATGCTGGCCGGTGCCAATGCCTGCCAGGGCATTCTGGCCGCCCTCGTCCGCCGCGGCATTTCCGGCAGGGGCGCGCATGTGCAGACGAGCCTGCTCGAAAGCCTGGTCGACCTGCAGTTCGAACTGCTGACCACGCATCTGAACGACGGCAGGCGGCTTCCCAAGCGATCGACCTTCCGCAACGCCAATGCCTACCTGTCCGCGCCCTACGGCGTCTATCCCACGGCCGACGGCTATCTGGCAATTGCGATGACCCCGATCGGCCGTCTGCAGGACCTGCTCGGCATCGAGGCGCTTGCACCCTTCCGCGACGACGCCAAGTCCTGGTTCACCCGCCGCGACGACATCAAGAGGATCATTGCGGACCACATCGCCACCGACACCGTCGACCACTGGCTTTCGATCCTCGAACCGGCCGACATCTGGTGCTCCAAGGTCCTCGACTGGCCGGAACTGCTCGACAGCGAGGGCTTCAAGCTGCTGGACATGCTGCAGACCGTGACCCGCGAGGACGATGTCTCGATCGGGACCACCTGCTGTCCGGTCCGGGTCAACGGCGAACGGCCGAAGGGCGGCCGTGCTGCGCCGCTGGTCGGCGAGCACACGGCCCGGATCAGGGCGGAGTTTGCCCAATGAGCCGGATCCGCCTGAAGGGCATGACCTGGAGCCATCCGCGCGGCTATGACCCGATGGTCGCCTGCTCGGCCGACTGGCGCGAAAAGACAGGCGTCGAAATCGAATGGGACAAGCGCTCGCTCCAGGATTTCGAGAGCTTTCCCGTCGAAGAACTGGCGCGCCGGTATGATCTGATCGTCATCGACCACCCCCATGTCGGTCAGATCACCGCGGAGGGCTGCCTCGCTCCCCTCGACCTGCCCGAACGCGCTGAGGCTTTCGCCGACCTCGCGGCGGGCTCCGTTGGCGCATCCTTCCCGAGCTACAACTGGCAGGGTCGCCAGTGGGCCTTCCCGATCGACGCGGCGACACAGGTTCTCGCCTATCGACCCGACCTGATCAGCACGGCTCCGGCCCGCTGGGCCGAGGTGTTGGATCTGGCGCGGGCCGGCCTTGTCCTGCTGCCGCTTCGCCCCCCGCATTCGCTGATGACGCTGTTCACGCTGACCGGCAATCTCGGCCACCCCTGCGCGGTCGAAAGGGACAGACCCTTCGTCGACGAAGAGGCAGCAACCTCTGCGCTCGAAATGATCCGGGAGCTTGCCGCCCTGATCGATCCGGCCTGCCTGACCATGGACCCGATCGCCGTGCTGGACCGGATGGGCGAGCGCCATTCGGCAATTGCGGTCTCACCGCTGATCTACGGCTATGTCAGCTATTCGCTGGACGGGTTCCGCGACCGGCGCATCGCCTTCACCGACATGGCGGCGGCCGGCAGGAATGGCCCCGTCGGCTCGGCGCTGGGCGGCACCGGCATTGCGGTGTCAACCCTTTCCAAGGAGCGCGAGGCGGCGATCGACTTTGCCTACTGGATTGCCGGCGGAGCGGTTCAGGCCGACCTCTACTGGCGCTCCGGTGGCCAGCCCGGACACGCTGCCGGGTGGGAGAGCGCGGACGCCAATGCCGCGACGCTCGACTTCTATCGCGGCACGCGGGCGACGCTCGAAGGCGCCTGGCTGCGCCCCCGGCACAATGGCTACATGCCCTTCCAGGAGGCGGCCTCGCACATCGTCAACGACGCGGTCACCGGCGCGATCTCGGTGCGCACCGCAATCGATCGCTTGAACGACGGATTTCGGGCGAGCTTTCGCGACTAGCGGGTTCTGCCAAGGAACAACCGTCAGAGCTTCCAGAGCGCCCGGGCATTGCCGGAGAGAACGCGGCTTCGTTCCTCCAGGCGCACGCCCGACAGCAGCGCATGCGTGGCACCGATCCAGGTGGACAGCCCGCCACCCAGCGTGCAGACCGGCCAGTCGCTACCCCAGACCATGCGGGCAAAGCCGAAGCTCTCCGCCACCTGGTCGAAATAGGGCTTCAGGTCTTCCAGCGTCCAGTTCTCCGCGCCATAGGCAGGCAGTCCGGAGAGCTTGACCGTGACATTGGGGCGTCGGGCGATCTCGGCGATCGGCCCCTTCCACACGTCGAACCCGCCGCCCTTGACGTCCGGCACCCCGCAATGGTCGAGCACGAAGGACACATCCGGTGCCAGATCGGCGAGCGCCATCGCCTTGCCGATCTGATGCGGCAGGACGCAGAGGTCGAAGGTCAGGCCGGTACCGGCAAGACGTTTGATGTTCTCGCGAAACAGCGTCCCCTCGGACAGATCGTCCGGCATCACGTGCAGCACACGACGAAAGCCCTTCACAAAAGGATTGGCGCGCGCACGCTCGAGATAGGTGGCAAAGTCCGGATCTTCCGGTCGGCACGAGGCGATGGCGCCGGCCAGCAGGTTGCCCTCGTGGCCGCCGAGTTCGGCGACGAAATCCGTCTCCCGTTCGATCTGGTCCGGCGCCACATCCACCTCCATGTGCAGAGCCGAGACGATGCCGAGCCGGCGCGCTTCGCGCTCATAGAGGTCGTAGGTGAAGTCGGCGTCGAGCGGAGGCACGGACGAGAGCCAGGGATAGGCAAGCCGGCTGCGGTAGATCAGGTGCAGATGGGTATCGACGATCATTGGGGCCTCCTCCTCGAAACCGGCGGAAAGGTGCCACAGAAGAACGATCTATTCAAATACGAATTTTCAGCCCTAGCGGGCCTCGGTCGTGAAGTCGGAACCGGCCATTTCCGACAGCTTGCGCGTCGTCTCCACCACGAGGTGAATCGTGTTGGTGATGTCGGGAGCGCCGGGCGCGTTGATCAGCGTGATATAGGGCACGGTCAGCGCCGCGATCGCCTTGCCGTCGGCTCCGAGAACAGGCGCCGAAAGGTTGATGACGCCCGCCGTCTGGGCGCTCGGCATCATCTCGTAGCCACGACTGCGGATCTGATCGAGACGGGCCATGAATTCCGGGGTGACCTTGGCCTGGTCGCCGCTGCTGCCGAGGTTTTCGGCGATCATCATCTCGCGCTCCTCCTTGGTGCGGAAGGCGAGCAGCACATGGCCGGAACCGGTGTCGAACAGGCTGATCCGCGAGCCGACGCGGATGGAGATCCCCCAGTAGCCGGGCGCTTCCTGCTGGGCGATGACCACCGGATAGCCCCGATCGAACACCACGAGCTGGTTGGCCTGGCGGGTGGCCTCGGCCAGCTCCCGCATCAGCGGAATGGCGAAGGACGCCAGCCGGCGCACCGGGGCGTGCAACTGCGCGAGGCCGAACAGCTTGAGGGTCAGCGCAAAGCGGTCACCGTCGATGCGGGTGACGTAGCCACGCTTCACCAGGCGGTCGAGCATGCGATAGAATTCATTGGTGCTGCGATCCAGCCGCTTGGCGATTTCCGCCTGGGTCAGCCCACCATCCACCGCCGCCAGCAGCTCGAGAATGTCCAGGCCCTTGTCGAGCGCCGGCGCGCGATAGCGGTCATTCTCGTCTTCGGTCACGCTGCGATCCCCTTCAGTGAAGCGTTCCCTTCATATACGCAGAATTAACGCCTCGCAATACTTTGCGCTTGACGCTAGATGAATAAATGGTTTGTATATGAATGAAGCTCTTATTGGTGAGAGCTGAGGCGAAAGCCACTTGGGAGGAGAAAATGCCAAAGCTTTTGACCGGCGTAGCAGCCGGCGCATTGATGTGTGCTTGGGCGGGAACGGTCGGCGCGGCCGATCTGCCTGGCAAGTTTGACGGCGTGACCATCGACGCCAAGCTGATCGGTGGACAGCAGTACGAGGCCCTCTACGCCCGCATCGCCGAATGGGAGAAGGCGACGGGCGCCAAGGTCAACGTCATTTCCAAGAAAAACCATTTCGAACTCGACAAGGAGATCAAGTCGGACATCGCCACGGGCAGCATTTCCTGGTGCGTCGGTTCCAACCACTCCTCGTTTGCCCCGCAGTACCCGGACATCTATACCGACCTCTCGGTTCTCGTGCCGAAGGAAGAAGTCGATGCCTTCGTGCCGGCCAACATCAAGGCCTCGACGCTCGACGGCAAGCTGGTCATGTTGCCGCGCGCGCAGTTCGACGTGTCCGCTCTCTACTACCAGAAGAGCCTCTACCAGGACGAAGCCAAGAAGACCGCCTTCAAGGCCAAGTTCGGCTATGACCTCGCTCCGCCGGATACCTGGGCCCAGGTGACCGACCAGGCGACCTTCTTCTCCAGCCCGCCGGATTTCTACGGCACGCAGTTCGCCGGCAAGGAAGAGGCCATCAACGGCCGCTTCTATGAAATGGTCGTGGCCGAAGGCGGCGAATATCTCGACGCCGACGGCAAGCCCGCCTTCAACTCCGAAGCCGGCATTCGCGCCCTCGACTGGTTCGTCAATCTCTACAAGGCCAAGGCCGTTCCGGCCGGCACGACCAACTATCTCTGGGACGATCTCGGCCAGGGCTTTGCCTCCGGCACCATCGCGGTCAACCTCGACTGGCCTGGCTGGGCGACCTTCTTCAACGACCCGAAGTCCTCCAAGGTCGCCGGCAATGTCGGAGTGAAGGTGCAGCCGGCCGGTTCGTCCGGCAAGCGTACCGGCTGGTCCGGTCACCACGGCTTCTCGGTCACGGAAAGCTGCGCCAGCAAGGACGCCGCCGCCTCGCTCGTCTGGTTCCTCACCAACGAGGACAGCCAGAAGCTCGAAGCCGCCGCCGGCCCGCTGCCGACCCGCACCGCCGTCTGGGAATGGGATATCGCCGAAGCGGCTGATGATCCCTACAAGAAGGAAGTCCTGAGCGCCTTCCAGGAAGCCGCCCAGCACGCCTTCCCGGTTCCGCAGACCCCGTCCTGGATCGAGATCTCGAACGCCGTCTACCCGGAACTCCAGGCCGCCATCCTCGGCGACAAGACCTCGAAGGAGGCCCTCGACGCCGCGGCGCAGAAGGCAACCGAGATTCTGGAAGAAGCGGGCGAGCTGTAAGGCAGAGTCCGCCCCTCATCCGCCTGCCGGCACCTTCTCCCCGTTCTGACGGGGAGAAGGGATATGCAGTACCCTTACCGCGAAACAGGCATCGTCGTGGTCGTCCCCTCTCCCCGCTTGCGGGGAGAGGGTTAGGGTGAGGGGCATTTCGCAACCCTTGCTGAGCACTCCGTGACCACGAAACAGATCAGAACAAAAGCATACAGGAGAGGCATTTCATGAAAGGCTGGAAAATCCCGGCACCCGTCCTGCTTCTGCTGCCCGCATTCGTCATCCTGGCAGCCGTCGTCATTGTCCCTCTCCTCCTGTCGCTGTATTCGAGCTTCACCGCCTTCCGGCTGACGCAGCCGGCGTCGCTCTACACGCTGGTCGGCTTTCGCAACTACCAGCGCATCCTGACTGACTGGGAATTCTGGACGGCCTTCGGCCGCACGGTTCTGCTGCTCACCGTGGCGCTCAACGTCGAGATGCTGCTCGGCCTCGGCCTCGCCATGCTGGTCGAGAAGGCGACGAAGGGCCAGCGGGTGCTCAGGACCATCATGATGTTCCCGATGATGTTCTCGCCCATCCTGGTCGGCTTCCAGTTCAAGTTCATGTTCAACGACAATATCGGCCTGATCAACAATGCCCTGCAGTCGCTCGGCCTCACCGATCAGGCGATCCCGTGGCTGATCGACGGCAAGCTTGCCTTCTGGGCGATCCTGGTGGCCGAGATCTGGTCGTCCACCTCGGTCTTCGCCATCCTGATCCTCGCCGGCCTGCTCGCCATGCCGAAGGAACCGCTGGAGGCGGCCCGCGTCGACGGCTGCACGCCCTTCCAGACCTTTCGCTACGTCACCTGGCCCTTCATCATGCCCTTTGCCTACATCGCCATGACCATCCGCTCCCTCGACGTCGCCAGGGCCTACGACATCGTCAAGATCATGACGGATGGCGGCCCGGCCAAGCGCACCGAGCTTCTCTGGACGCTGGTCTCGCGCACCGCCTATTCCGACGCCCGCATGGGGCTCGCCAATGCCATGGCCTATTTCGCCATCCTCTTGTCGATCCTCTTCACCGTCTATTTCTACCGGAAGCTGGCGGCAGCCCGCACCCAGATCGCCGCGGAGTGGTGAGATGAGCGAGAACTCGACCGCCCGCCTGAAATCGCTGGCCCTCTCGGCGGTGCACAAGATCACGCTCTTCGTGGCGATGACCATCATCTGCCTGCCGGGTCTCTGGATCGTGCTCTCCTCCTTCCGTCCGACGGTGGAGATCATGGCCAAGCCCCCGGTGTGGATCCCTGAGGACCTGTCGCTCGACGCCTATGTCGCGATGTTCTCCGGCATCGGCCAGGGCGGCATTCCGGTTATTGAATATTTCCGCAATTCGCTGATCATCTCGGTCACCTCGACCGTGATCTCCCTCGCCATCGGCATGGCCGGCGGCTATGCCTTTGCCCGCTATCGCTTCAAGGCGAAATCGGCGATCTTCCTCGGCCTGATGCTGACCCGCACGGTTCCCGGCATCGCGCTGTCGCTGCCGCTGTTCTTCGTCTATGCCCGCCTCGGCATCATCGACACCCATTTCGGCCTGATCCTCGTCTATGTGGCGCTCAACGTGCCCTTCACCATCTGGCTGATCGACGGCTTCTTCCGCCAGGTGCCGAAGGATCTCGCCGAAGCCGCCCAGATCGACGGCTGCACGCGCTGGCAGGCCTTCTGGCAGGTCGAATTTCCGCTCGCCGGCCCCGGTATAGCGTCGGCCGGCATCTTCGCCTTCCTCACCTCGTGGAACGAGTTCGCGCTCGCCTCGCAGCTCACCCGTTCCGTCACCTCCAAGACCCTGCCGGTCGGCCTGCTCGACTATACCGCGGAATTCACCATCGACTGGCGCGGCATGTGCGCGCTCGCCGTGGTGATGATCATCCCGGCCCTCGTGCTCACCTTCATCGTGCAGAAGCATCTCGTTTCCGGCCTCACCTCCGGCGCAGTCAAAGGATAGACCATGGCAACCGTCACCCTCGAAAAGCTGGTCAAGCGCTATGGCGCCCTCGAAGTGGTCCACGGCATCGACCTCGAAGTGGCCGACCGCGAATTCATCGCCCTTGTCGGCCCCTCCGGCTGCGGCAAGTCGACGACGCTCAGAATGATCGCCGGGCTGGAGCCGATCTCCGGCGGCAACCTGAAGATCGGCGGCCGAATCGTCAATGACCTGCCGCCGCGGGCCCGCAACCTCGCCATGGTGTTCCAGTCCTATGCGCTCTATCCGCACATGACCGTGCGCGAGAACATGGGCTTTTCGCTGAAGATCGCAGGCATGAAGCCGGAGGAAATCGGCCCCCGTGTTGAGGAAGCAGCCCGCACCCTGGACCTCACCGCCCTTCTCGACCGCCGCCCCTCTCAGCTTTCCGGCGGCCAGCGCCAGCGCGTCGCCATGGGCCGCGCCATCGTGCGCGATCCGGAAGTTTTCCTCTTCGACGAGCCGCTGTCGAACCTCGACGCCAAGCTGCGCACCCAGATGCGCACCGAGATCAAGAAGCTGCATGCCAAGGTCCAGTCGACCGTCATCTATGTCACCCATGACCAGGTCGAGGCGATGACCCTCGCCGACCGCATCGTCATCATGCGCGACGGCTATATCGAGCAGGTCGGCTCGCCCGAGGAAGTGTTCCAGCGCCCCAATTCCAAATTCGTCGCCGGCTTCATCGGCTCACCGCCGATGAACCTCAAGGATGCCGAGATCGATGGTGGCCGGATCGTCTTCGCCAATGGCGAGAGCCTGCCGCTGCCGAAGCAGTTCGCCGACCGCGTTTCCGCCGGGCAGAAGGTGACGTTTGGCCTGCGCCCCGACGACCTCTACCCGACCGGGCACGGCATCCATTCCGGCCACGAGACCGATGTGCATGTCCAGGACCTGAAGGTCAGCATCACCGAGCCGCTGGGCAACGAGACCCTGGTCTTCTCCGAATTCGGCGACCATGAGTGGGTCGGCCGCATGCTCAATCCGCGCCCGCTCAAGATGGGTCAAATGCTGGGCTTTTGCTTCGACCTGTCCCAGGCGCATCTGTTCGACCGCGACAGCGGCAAGACGCTGAGGGGCTGATCAATGGCACGGATCGAACGCATCGAACTGAGAATGGTCGATCTTCGCCCGAAGGTCGAGCGCACGGACGCCATTCAGAGCTTCGTCAGCCAGGAAACGCCGCTGGTCATCATCACCGACAGCGACGGCGCAACCGGCACCGGCTACAGCTACACGATCGGCACCGGCGGCTCGTCGGTGATGAGGCTTCTCGCTGACCATCTGGCGCCGCGCCTGATCGGCCGCGACGCAGACCAGATCGAAGCCATCTGGCACGATCTCGAATTCGCCACCCACGCCACGACCATCGGCGCGATCACAGCGATCGCGCTCGCCGCCATCGACACCGCGCTCTGGGACCTGCGCGCCCGCAAGCAGAACCTGCCGCTGTGGAAGCTTGCCGGCGGCGCCAAGGATCGCTGCCCGCTCTACACCACCGAGGGCGGCTGGCTGCACCTGCCGGCCGAAGCGCTGGTCGAAGACGCGCTCGACGCCAAGGCCAAGGGCTTTCGCGGTTCGAAGGTCAAGATCGGCAAGCCGCATGGTTCGGAGGACTTTGCCCGGCTTTCCGCCGTGCGCAAGGCGGTCGGCGATGGCTACGAGATTATGACGGACGCCAATCAGGGCTTTGCCGTCGACGAAGTGATCCGCAGGGCCGAGCGCCTGCGCGAGCTCGACCTCGCCTGGCTGGAAGAACCTTTGCCGGCCGACGACATCGATGGCCACGTGCGGCTGAACCGTTCGACATCGACCCCGATCGCGGTCGGCGAGTCCCTTTATTCGATCCGCCATTTCCGCGAATATATGCAGAAGGGCGGCTGCTCCATCGTCCAGGTCGATGCCGGCCGGATCGGCGGCATCACGCCGTGGCTCAAGGTCGCCCATGCGGCGGAGGCCTTCGACATGCCGGTCTGCCCGCATTTCCTGATGGAACTGCATGTCAGCCTGACCTGTGCCGTGCAGAACGGAAAATATGTCGAATATATTCCCCAGCTCGACGACATCACCACGTCACGCCTGGTGATCGAGGACGGCCAGGCGCTGGCACCGGCGACCCCGGGCCTCGGCATCGAATGGGACTGGGATGCAATCGAGGGCCGCCGGATTACGGAATTCGACCGGGACATCCGCTAAACGAGGAGGACATCATGCAACGCAAGGGAATGGTGATCGGCGTCAGGCCTGAGAAGATCGAGGAATACAAGCGCCTGCACGCCGCAGTCTGGCCGGACGTGCTGGCGATGATCTCGGCCTGCAACATCAAGAACTACTCCATCTTCCTGAAGGAGCCGGAGAACCTTCTCTTCTCCTTCTTCGAATACCACGGCACCGATTTCGCCGCCGACATGGCCAAGATGGCCGCCGACCCGAAGACGCAGGAATGGTGGTCCGTCTGTATCCCCTGCCAGTCAGCGCTCGACACCCGCAAGGAGGGCGAGTGGTGGGCGGAAATGGAAGAGGTGTTCTTCCATGCTTAGCATTGAGGTTGTCAGGCACCCCCCTCTGCCCTGCCGGGCATCTCCCCCTCAAGGGGGGAGATCAGGCGCGGCATTGCGCCCGCTCCACCGCCTAAGTGGCAATGGTGGAGACGGTGCAGGTGTGGCAATCCGGCACGTCTCGCCGATCTCCCCCCTTGAGGGGGAGATGCCCGGCAGGGCAGAGGGGGGGCTTCCGACCACGACGCCAATGGGAGAAGAGACCCGATGACCTTCGCCCCCCACTCCCTCGCCCAGTCCTGGCCGATGCCCTCCAATCCCCGCCCGATCGTCACCTTCGGCGCCGGCTCGATCGTCAGCGATGCGCATTTCCCCGCCTATGCCAAGGGCGGCTTTCCGATTGCCGGCCTCTACGATCCGGATCAGGACAAGGCCAGGGCGCTCGCCGGCAAATGGGGCGTGAAGGCCTATGCGACCGTGGAAGAGGCAGCCGCCGTCGAGAATGCCATCTTCGACCTCGCGACCCCGCCGGGCGCCCATGCCAGGGTTCTCGCAGCTCTCCCCGACGGCGCTGCGGTGCTGATCCAGAAACCCATGGGGGCCGACCTTGCCGCGGCGACCGAGATCCTCAAGATCTGCCGGGACAAGAAGCTCAAGGCCGCGGTCAATTTCCAGCTGCGCTTTGCCCCGATGATGCTGGCGCTCAAGGATGCGATTGCCAAGGGCTTGCTCGGTGAAGTCGTCGACTTCGACGTCACTCTGGCCCTCGATACGCCCTGGGAACTCTGGGCCTTTCTCGAAGGCCTGCCGCGCATCGAGATCGCCATGCACTCGATCCACTACCTCGACCTGATCCGTCAGGTGCTCGGCGACCCCAAGGGCGTGCATGCGAAGTCGATCGGCCATCCCAACCACCGCATGGCCCAGACCCGCACCACCGCGATCCTGGACTATGGTGATCGCGTGCGCTGCGCGCTGTCGATCAACCACGACCACAAGTTCGGCCGGAAGCATCAGGCCTGCGAGTTCCGCGTCTGCGGAACGCAAGGCGCCGCTTACATTCAGCTCGGCGTCAACCTCGACTATCCGCGCGGCGAGCCGGACATTCTGGAGATATATCCGAAGGGCGGCAGCGAATGGGTAAGCGTGCCGCTGGAGGGCACCTGGTTCCCCGACGCCTTTGTCGGCCGCATGGCCAACCTGCAGCGCTTTGCCGCCGGCGAGGATGCCGAACTGGTTTCATCGGTCGAGGACGCCTGGAACACCATGGCGCTGGTCGAGGCGCTCTATGCCTCTAACGCCGCCCCCGCCACGCCGCTCGCCGAAATGCCCTGACAAGGAAGACCGCAATGGAACAGCTGAAATACTACGAGGACTACCAGCTCGGTGAACAGCGCCAGACCACGGGCCGCACCATTACCGAGACCGATTTCATCGTGCATGCCGGCCATACCGGCGATTTCTTCCCGCATCACATGGATGCGGAATTCGCCAAGACGACGCCCTTCGGCCAGCGCATCGCCCACGGCACCATGGTGTTCTCGATCGGCATCGGGCTGACCGCGTCGGTCATCAATCCGGCGGCCTTCTCGTATGGCTACGACCGGATGCGCTTCATCCGGCCCGTCTTCATCGGCGACACGATCCATACCCGGGTGACGATCCACGCCAAGGAGGACGATCCGAAGCGCGCCGAGGTCGGCCGCGTCGTCGAGCGCACCGAAGTCGTCAACCAGAAGGGCGAGGTCGTGCTCGCCGCCGACCACATCCATATCGTCGAACGCCGGCCCACGGCCGCCTGACCGCGCCGCATCCAGAAAGGAAGATCCCATGTCGCTTTCCCTCAAAGACAAACGCACCCTGATCACGGCCTCGGGCCAGGGGATCGGGCGGGCGAGTGCGCTGGCCTTTGCCCGCGCCGGTGCGAGCGTGGTCGCGACCGACATCAATGCGGAAGCGCTCGACAGCCTGTCTGCCGAAGCCAAGGCCGAGGGGCTTCTCGTCGAGACCCGCGTGCTCGACGTGCTGAAGGATGCGGCGGTGGAGGCGATCGTCGCCGAGACCGGGCCCTTCGACATCCTGTTCAATTGCGCCGGCGTCGTCCATGGCGGCACGGTGATGGACATGACCGCCGCCGATCTCGACTTCGCCTTCGACCTCAATGTGCGCGCCATGATCCGCACCATCCGCGCAGTCCTGCCCGCCATGCTGGAGCGCGGCGACGGCTCGATCATCAACATGGCCTCGGTCGCATCCAGCGTGAAGGGCGTGCCCAACCGCTGCGCCTATACCGTCACCAAGGCCGCCGTGATCGGGCTGACCAAGTCGGTCGCCGCCGACTATGTGACGCAAGGCATCCGCGTGAACGCCATCTGCCCCGGCACGGTGGAAAGCCCGTCGCTGCAGGACCGCATGCGCGCCCAGGGCGACTATGACGCGGCACGTGCCGCCTTCATCGCCCGCCAGCCCATGGGCAGGCTGGGAACGCCAGACGAGATCGCCGATCTCGCCGTCTACATCGCCGGCGCCACCTATACCTCCGGCCAGGCCTTCGCCATCGACGGCGGCTGGACCATCTAATCCTCTTTCGAAAGGACACCCCCATGAAACTGATGCGCGTCGGCCAGCCCGGCCAGGAAAAGCCCGCCATTCTCGACCGGGACGGCAGGATCCGCGATCTCTCCGCCCATGTGGCCGATATCGGCGGCGCGACGATCTCGCCCGAGGGCTTGGCGAAGATCGCCGCCCTCGACTTGAGCACGCTGCCGGAACTGTCGGCGGACGGCCGCATCGGCGCCTGCGTCGCCGGCACCGGCAAGTTCATCTGCATCGGCCTCAACTATTCCGAC
>PEKW01000033.1 GCA_002796995.1 Rhizobium sp. | reverse complement strand
TGATCTTGTATTCGACCGTGAGCACCTCCGAGCCCTGCGGGAAGAGGGTCAGCGCGGCATACCGAATGCCAATGGTCGCCACCTGCGCCCCTCCCACGCTCAGGTATGCCGCCCGCTCCCGACCAATGGCATTCCTTGTGCTGGCGAGCCCTCGCAACCAGGTGGCACCTTGGTGACGCCGTAGGGTTTGGAGCCGTGAGGACGACACGGCTGCGGGTGACCATGCGGGAGGTGGAGCCGCCGGTTGTGCGAGTGCTCGACATCCCCGGTGGCGCGACCCTGCCGGAGGTGCACGACCTGCTCCAGGCCGGGATCGGTTGGACTGACATCCACCTGCACCTGTTCGAGGCCGACTCAGCGCGCTACGGCATACCGGATCCGGACTTCGCCGACGACGATCCGAACCTGCGCGACGAGCGCTCCGCCACGTTGCGGGACCTGCCGCCGGCGTTCGTCTACCACTACGACTTCGGCGATGGCTGGGAACACGACATCGAGGCCCTCGGCGCGGGTGGACCCGAGCCGGGCTGCATCGAGGGCCACGGCGCCTGCCCGCCGGAGGACTGTGGCGGCCCCGGCGGCTATGCCGAGTTCCGCACGGCGATCGCCGACCCCGCGCACCCGGACCACGAACACCTGCGTGCGTGGGCTGGCCCGTGGAGCGACACTTTCGATCTTGAGGCCACCAACGCCCTTGTCCACGCCACCGCCGGGAGCGTCCCCGCCAGCGTCAGAATGGTGTTGAACCTGCTTGAGGGCGGAGTGCGCCTCACGCCCGGTGGACGGCTCCCTCGCGTGGTCGTGCGAGCCGTCCAGGCTGAACGCCCGGAGTGGGATCCGTGGGGGAAGCCAGCGTCCATCGAGGACGACCTGCAGCCGCTGCTGCAACTGCACCACTTGCTGCGCACCGCCGGACTGCTCCGACTCTCTCGCGGCGTTCTCACGTCGACCAAGGCCGCCGCCGACGACCAGCAGGTCATCCGCAGGCTCCGCGCGGCGCTCACGGCGGACAGCTTCCTTGACGTGCTCATCGGCGTCACCGCAGCCCGGCTCGCCGGTGCGGGACCGGCCAGCAGCATCGACCTCGCCGAGGCGCTCCTGCCGTGGCTGGACCGGTGGACCATCGGTGGGCGTCGGATCGCCACCGAAGACATCCAAGCCCAGTTGTGGCGCTCCGCCTCGCTCATGGTCGGCCTGGATCTCATCGACCCGGGCCCCGGCGTTCGGTCCGCTTGGACTCCGGGACCATCGGCCACGACCCTCCTGCCCCGCGCCACCGCCCTCGCCGCGTACTTCCGCAATCACGCCGACGCGGGTGCCTGATCGCGCTCCGGTCGGTGCGTGGGCGGCACACCGAAGGCCAATGGTCGCCACCCGCGCCCCCTCCCACGCTCAGGTATGCCGCCTGCTCCCGACCAATGGCCTTCCGTGTGCAGGCCCCGGAGCGGCCGACGGCGCAGTCAGTCGAGGTCTTCACCCGCGAGCGCTTTGGCAGCCAGGCGCTCCTCCTCGCGGACTTCCCACACCTCGTATGCCGCGTGCAGCGCCAGCGCGATGATGAAGCAGCCGAGCACCAGGTCGGGCCAGCCGGACCCGGTGGCCGCGGTCAGCGCGGCCATGGCGATGATCGACACGTTGATCACCACGTCGTTGCGCGCCGACAGGAAAGCCGCTCGGCTCAGGCTCCCGCCGTGTGATCGGTAGCGGGCCAGCAGCCACGCGCTCGTGCCGTTGACGACGATCGCCCCGAGCGAGGCCAGCACGACGGGCACGACCGCAGGCGCGACCGGGTCGGAGAAGCGCTCGAACGCCTCCCACCCGGCGATCGTCGCCGGCCCCAGGATGAGCAGCGCCATCGCCTTGCCCATGACGGCGCGGCGAGCGAGCGGCCAACCGAGGGCGATAAAGATCAGCAGGTTGATCGACGTGTCCTCAAGGAAGTCGACACCGTCGGCCAGCAGCGACACCGACCCGGCCGCCAGCGCGACCGTGAACTCCACGAAGAAGTAGGCGAAGTTCAGCAGCGCCACGGTCAGGACGACCCGGCGCAGCCCGGCAGCGTTGGCCGTCAGGTCAGCCGCGGGCTTGGTCTCATCGTCCACTCGCCCAACGCTAGTTGCCGCCGGCCAGGGGCAGATTCGCAGCGTGCTGGCCACATCGGGAGGTAGCCAACACTCCGCCAACCAGGCCCACGCCGACCCAACTCAGCCGCGGTCGGTGGGCGACGCGGCATACCGAATGCCAATGGTCACCACCCGC
>PEKW01000032.1 GCA_002796995.1 Rhizobium sp. | reverse complement strand
AGCCCGTAGGTGACAGAGATGGATTGGACGATCTCGCGGGGGCCGTCGCTCTCCAAGGAGGCATCCAGGTAGACGGACCTGTCGCCGTCGTCCACGACGTAGCACCCGGCGGGGGTCGCGGTGATCGACGCGAGCGCCGACCATGCCGACTGCATCAGCACACCGTCGACAGTGGTCGCCCGACGGGCACGGAACGAGACGCTGGTCCCGGTCGCAGCAAGCGGCGACGGGATGCCCGCGAGCGAGGCCCCAGCGGCGACCCGCGTCGTCAGCTGCGTCCAGTTGATGCCGTCGAGCCGCTGCTCGACCTCGACCACGTTCCCCGCCGTGAGCCCGCTCACGGTGACGGTGGGGGGTGATGTCGCGGCTGACGCGGTGATGGTCGGGGTCGCCGGCGGAGTCCACGAGACGGTGAACGCCGCCGACGAGAGGGTCCGATAGACCCCACCCGTCTGCCACGCCCGCACCCAAGCTTTGAGGCTCTGCCCGTTGGTCCACGCCACCGTCGCGGGCGCCGTGTCGGGGCTAACCGTGTTGGCGAGCACTCCCGAGGTCCACAGCGGGGCGACGGTGGGGTCCGTGTCGGCCGCCGCGCAGATCCAGACCTGATGCGCGGTGAGCACACCAGACCCGGCGGTCGCGGCCCACGTCACGGTGGGCGACAGGTCACCCGCCGGCGATGAGACCGTCACCGACGAAACAGTCGGCGGCGCGGTGGGATTGAGCGCCCGCTCGGCCGAGTAACCGCCCCAGCCGTTGGTGTCCTGGGTTGCCACGGCCCAGGTGTATGGCGCTCCAGCGGTGAGCGCGGCAGCGTTGAGAGTGGCGGTCGTGGAGGCTGTGGAGACGGACTGTTCGGTCGTCTGCAGGGCCCCGGCACCGTCGATCCATCGGACGGTCGCGCCAGTCGTGAGCCGCACGCGGCGGCCGGTCTGCGCAAACGAGGACTGGTGCTCCCACCCGAAGGTGACGGACAGCGTCCGGTCCACCGACGCGCCAGCCTCAGGGGCTGTCAGGATCGGGGCGGCGGGAGCAGTGACCGGAAGCACCTCGTAGGAGTAGCTGTACGCACGCGACCCCATCGATGGGATGGCAGCCCAGCCAGCACCGGACGCGAGAGCGTACGCGGCCTGGTAGTAACCGTTTTCATCCTGCCACTCGGTGCCGAGGCGGTACGTCGCCGGAGCGATAGACGACGCCAAGTCGTCCGACTCGACGTAGAGATACGACCCCGCGCCCTGGATCGTCAAGCCATTCTGGGTCGACGTCCGGCCGATGCCACGCGCGCCAGTGAAAACCTGGAGCTTGACGTGGCTCGCGTTGACGACGAGGGCCGTCGCGATGTCCGTTGAGGTGAGGATCTTCCAGTGGGACTTGCGCCCGCAGGGCGTCCAGCCGCTGGTCTGGGGGCCGTTGTTGGGATAGCTCCCGTCGCAGTGGACGAGCGCGAGATCGCCGGCTGCCGACCCTGCGGGCCAGGAGACCGACGTGCCAATGTTGGCAATCGATCCCTGGGTATATCCGCGGAGGCCAACAGCCATGTCAGGCCCTCCCCATCGCGGTCACGAGCTGTGCGTGACCAGCACGCGTGATCGC
>PEKW01000031.1:1631-2515 GCA_002796995.1 Rhizobium sp. | reverse complement strand
TGCGGACCGTCTCGTCGATCGTTTCGTGGCGCTCGGCCGCCAACCGGGTCACCTGCGCATGCGTGTCCCTGCTGATCCGTATCGTCGTGCTGTCAGCCATGTGCCAACGGTACGTCGTGTAGACTATTCCGTCTACACGGGTTGGGGTTCGCCCGGGCCAGGGCCGCGTATGCGGCAGAGTGCCGCCCCTACCCCGTCTTGAGGGGCGAGCCTGGCGCGAGGTGCTCTTGAATGGGTGTGAAGTCTGTGTAGCGTTGCCGGAACTCGCGCTTCCAGTCGTCGTGACCCGTGACAGAGTCGAGAACGTCATCGATGGCACAGAAACGAAGAGTTCCTTCGTGCCCCTCGGCCAGCTGGTCGGCGACGGCGCGAACCACCGCCTTGGCGCTCTCATCTTGCCGGCAGGCGACGACCACTTGGGTGAACTCCGTGCAGGGCGCGCCGTTGGCGTCCCTGACGAACTCGCAGGTCCGCTGGGCGAGGAGCTGGTTGTACCAGAACTGCAGGTTCTTTCGATGCGAGACCAGCTCTACCGCGGCGCCCACCCGCCAGGCTCCGCGGAGCTGTGTCGCTTTCGCGTATTTTTCACGGGTACGGCTTCCCTCTGGGGGGATGTTCAGGCCCTTGGCGAGGTTCTCGTGGTACTTGGTTTCGATGCCGATGAAACCTCTTGACTCATCTGGCAGCAGGTACTCGACGAAGGCGTCGAAGGCCGAGCCGCCCAGCGGGTCGCCACCCAGGTCCTCCGCTGTGGGGGCGTATTCCAACCAGATTCGGGAGATGGACGTGGCTCGCGGCGCGTAGGTGCGCACCCAGGGCAGGAGCGCGTTCTTGTCCACCTTGCTGAGGTACCCGAAGAGGTTGAAGCACAGGGGTTGCGACGA
>PEKW01000031.1:0-1571 GCA_002796995.1 Rhizobium sp. | reverse complement strand
TAGGCCTTGACGGCCGCAGGCCACATCAGGTTGGGCGTGAAACCAACGGTGGTCTCCGGCAGCATCGAGACCACCAGCGGATTGCGGGGTCCCGCCGGCTTGGGCGGCAGGTGCAGCCGCCCCGCATCAGGGATTTCGCGGCATACCTGACGCCACCAACCCTGCTGAAGTCTCAGCCCCGCTTGCAGGGGGTTGTCAGAGCCAACCCGCCAGGCCGGATCGTGCCAAGGGATATTGGCGAGGCTAGTTGTCATGACGAAAACATATGGCACGAGTTCCTGCGGGAGGCGATTTAGCCCTCTTCGAGCACCGCGGCGCTGAGTTCCTGGGTGGGAGTGAGTCCGCAGTCGATAGTCACTGTGGACGTTGGTATGCCGCCCTGCCCACGCCGGGGTCGAAGCAATGAGTTCTCAGCCGGGCCCCACCGCGCCGCAACCCGATCGATTCGACCCGACCACGTCTGTCAGCCAAGCAGCGCAAGGGGGACGACGGAGGACTCCTTGGCCTGAGCGGCGGCTCTGACCGTCAAGGTGGCGAGGGACTCGAAGAGCTGCCCGAGCAGCTCGGCGGATCCGGCCCGAGGTTGGATCAACGTCTCCGGCGTGTGATTGAGCAGCCGCGCGGCCAGCGCCGGGTCAGCGAGCTGGTGCTTGGGCGCCACCTTGAGACGGGAGTGCTCACTGCCCTGCGGCAGCCAGGCTGGGACCGGGTCGAGGATCCGGATCTGGGTCAGCAGGTCGCGGTACGCAATCGTCGTGGTCTTGGCCGGCTTGTCGGCCTCACCGGCGCTGGCCGCATCGAGGAGGGTCGTGTAGCTCGCGGACGTCGAGCTGGCCGCGGCATACGCCGCCATCCACCGCCGGAGCGTCTCGGGCCGACGCACGTGGACGCCTTGATCGGGGATGTCTCGGTCGATGATGCGGGTCAGGTAGCCGTCGAGCTGCGCCCGCTGCCGTCTCGGTGGCAGGGCGTGGATGGCGGGCAGACCGGAGGCGCAGATCTCGCGCGCGTAGTCCGCCACCCCCCACGAGGTGCTCCCGGTGATCTTCGCGGTGCCGTCGAGCAGTTCGGCCAGAGTCACGGTGGGCGCGGTGCCGCCGCGTTCCGGCAGCGCCATCGGCCGCAGCCGAAGCGACAGGATCCGGCCCGCGCCCGAGTGGGTGTCCCTCGCCGCGGATGGGGTTGCACTGCCGGTCAACAGGTATGCCGGGTCGCTGGCCTCATCGACGCGGCGGCGCACCCGGTCCCACGCCATCGGCAGGTGCTGCCACTCGTCGATGAGAGTCACGCCCGGCGCTGCCAGAACCCGGGCCGGATCCGCCAAAACCAACTGACGCACCGGCTCCTCGTCGAGACGCACCACCGTGTCCGCCCGACGTTGGGCCGTGGCCGTCTTCCCACACCCTTAGGCCCGTCGATCGCACACGCGAGGGTCCGCGTTGCCCCGCCGGTCAGCGGCCAGGCGGCAGCACACGGGATGCCATTGGTCGGGAGCGGGCGGCATACCTGAGCGTGGAAGGGCGAGCAGGTGGCGACCAATGGCATTCGGTATGCCGCGCACTCGCGCCGAC
>PEKW01000030.1 GCA_002796995.1 Rhizobium sp. | reverse complement strand
GCTCAGGAAAAACCCCCAAATCTTGAATCGCGCGGCGCCGGAGGGCGAGGCGGGCCAACGGACGCGGGGTGGGGCAGGGGATCATCGCGGGTTTTCTCCCGCCAGATGCCCTCGTGGAGAACGGTACACGCGCGAATTGTCCACAGTTATTGTGGATAAGCCCCGCTCAACCGAGCACGGCGGTCAACCGGAGCAAGGGGTTAAGCGGCGCGGTGGGGGTGCGCGAAAAACGAGCAATGCCAGTTCCCGGTGTGGAGCAGGATTTTCATTCTGCTACGCCGGCGCCCAGGAACTCGCGCCGTGGCTCGATTTTGTCGCGGTCCGGGTCGAAGCGGCGGCCCAGGCGCGCGGGCAACCTGCTGGCCTTGTTGACCGAGGAACACACCTCGATCCTGAAGACGTGCGGGGTGTCCGGCCCCAAGGTTCATGAGGTAGGCTGGAAAAAAATGGACGCCAACGTTTTGTAAGATGAAAATGGAGGTGCCCGATGCAAAGGGTTCCGAGAAGGGTGTATACCCGAGAACTCCGCGAACAGACGGTGAAGCGGGTGCTGGTGGAAAATCGACCGATACCGGAGGCGGCACCGAGCATGACGGAAACCCTTGCGGTGATCGACTTTGAAACCACGGGCCTCTCGCCCGAGGACGGGGCGCGGGCCACCGAGATCGCCGTGGTGCTGGTTCGCGCGGGGCGGATCGTGGACCGCTACCAAAGCCTGATGAACGCGAAGGTCCCGATCCCGCCGTTCATCGTCCAGCTTACCGGCATCACCCCCGCCATGATCCGCCATGCCCCGCCGGCGGCCGAGGTGATGCGCCAAGCCGCCGAGTTCATCGGCGACTGTCCGCTGATCGCCCACAACGCTTCGTTCGACCGCAAGGTCCTGGACGCCGAACTGGCCCGCATCCACCAGTCCCGGCGCCAGGAATTTGCTTGCACGGTGCGGCTGGCCCGGCGCCTGTACCCCGATGCCCCCAACCACCAGCTCGGTACCCTGGTCGAATACGCCGGGCTACCGGTCACCGGCCGCGCCCACCGGGCGCTGGCCGACGCCGAGAGGACCGCGCACCTGCTATTGCGGATGGAAACCGACTTGCAGACTCGCTACCGCCTGCCGGCGGTGAACCACGCCCTGTGGCGCCTGATCCAACAGACCCCGCGGTCCGCCTTGGGCGCCTGCCTG
>PEKW01000029.1 GCA_002796995.1 Rhizobium sp. | reverse complement strand
GTCCGTTGGCCCGCCTCGCCCTCCGGCGCCGCGCGATTCAAGATTTGGGGGTTTTTCCTGAGCTTTCCGGCACGCTTTCCCCGCAGGGGCCGGGCGATCCGAGGTCTTGCCGGGGGTTGCCGGTTCACGTCTCCGGTCGGGTCGGGGCGTGCGGATGTACGGTTTATGTTGCATTAATTTCCAAGAACACCACTTGTAGTGGCTATGACTCCATGATGGCTACTATGGATTGTGTTCAATGCGATTAATGAAACAGAGCCGTTTTCAGCTACACTTTTCCGTGGTCGGTCCTCCAGGGGATCGGCTGCATTCCTCGATTCGACCCTACTCGTTCGTTCCCCCGCTTTCCGACGGGGGACGGACGTTATCCAGCACCGCTCCGACTGAAAAGAAAAAGCCGGCGTTACGATGAACACCGGCAAGAGCCTGTCCCGTCCCGCCCACTCGGGACGATGGCGCATGACCCAACGACCTAAAATGAAGGAATCGTTGTCGTACCCCAAGTGGACCGCGCCGTAAAAATCGCGGGTTCCGGCCGACCTCCCCGATGGCTCGTTCGATGCCCATGAAGCGCAAAATAGGAAGAAATGATCCCTGTCCGTGTGGCAGCGGCAAGAAATACAAGCAGTGCTGTCTCCCGAAGGCGCGGCAACAGTCGGTCGCGGTTCGGCGGAACGCCGACACGGACGACGTCTTCGAAGACCGGCCGGTCGAATCCGCCGGGCTCCGGGATGAACACGAAGCGATGAGGGCCAGCGCCTCGTCTGGATTGGCGTTCGAAGACGAGCCCTTCTTGTCCCGCGCCCTCGGTGACGAAGTGCCGGACATCAGTGAAGAAGAGAACGCCCTCGTCGACGCGTGGTGGACCGCCTACCAGCGCATGAAGGATCCGGACGAGATTCTTCGGCATCTGGACGATTTCTTTCAAGCGCATCCCGGTCTCGTGACGAATCTTGAACTGCACCATGAGGTTTTGTTCGAGTTGGGCGCCGACTTGGTCAAGGCGGGGCGTGCGTCCGACTACATCGCGTTGTTGAAACGCGTGCGTCGTGAGTTCCCGGACGCCTACCTGAAGAGCTTTGGCTATTACGACCGCGATATTATCTATTACCAGATCGCCCACCAGGATCTTGAAGGCATCGAAGACTCTTTGAGCAGGTTCAAGGAATACCCGGATCACGATGCCGATAACCTTTTCAGTCTCATCGACTTTCTCAGGGCCACCGCGTGCGATCCACCGCTGATCGGCCTGCTGGAGGCGACCTATGATCCCATTTGTCGTTCCAAGCGCGTCATCGGCGGCGATGCGATTCTCGCGCCCTTGATCCTGTCCTATTGCGCGCCCTATCTGGACCACGGCTGGACCCGGCCGGATCTCGACCGCTTGGTCGAGCACCTTCAGGCGATCCGCATCCCCTTGAACGATCAGATGTATCGACCTGAGTTTCTCGACCGCTGGTTCGCGGAAATTCGCGGGGATCTGGAGACCGCTTTCTTCGCCACCTTCCACGACACCCGGGATCTCCATGGGTATTATCGGACAGTCACCGACCATTTCATGGGCTGGTTGCGCAAGGAACACCACTTGAGCTGGATGAAGGCCCAGTTCTACCGGGACCAGGTGTGGCGCTATCTGGTGTCGGTCATTCCTGAGGGCAAACGCCCGAAGCGGCCGTTCGTATTCAGCAGAACGCTGCTCGATGCCACCATTAGCCGGATGGCGCGGAAGTTCTTCTCCCTGGATGCCACCCAAACCCTGGGAGCGCTCAACGCGATTTATTGGTTTGCGGCGTATCTACTGCAATACCAAGCCCTCTCCGCGCCGGAGTGCGCGGACGTACAAAACGCCTGCGAGGACTTGTGGAGGATCGCCATGCCCCAGTTTCTGGCGTCGACCATCGAGGCCCGCGCGTTCGAGACATTTCCGCAATGAAAAATGTGTTTGCCCAAACAGGTCATGGGTGATGCGCAACGAGGAAGTCATGGATCAGAAAACAGGATGGCTACGGCGTCGACCGATTCGGGTGGGCGTTCATCCTCACCGCTCCAACCGCACTGCAACATCGGCCGGTGAGGATGAGTCCGGCTCGGAGCGCATCAGCGTATAGCGACCCTCCGGGCCGGATCCTCCACCCCCGTATTCCAGCTTAGCGTGCTGACCCGCCGGTTTCCCGCAACGGATCACGGTCGGGGAGGCTTCCGTCCTCGGCCCGCCGGCCGCGTGGGCACCCACCGCCGAGCGCCAGACCGGGCGCCCAAGCGACATCAAGGCCGGCCCGGTCGACGCCGGTCTGGCCCCCACCGATGCGGGTCTTCAGCATCGGCGGGTCACCCTTCAGCCGCGCGGCGTGACCGCCAGGATCAGATCGAAGTTCGCCGCCAGTTCGACCCCGTCTCGCTGAACAGGGTCGAAGTCGGCCAGCACCAGCGGTCGCCGTTCCGGGGGAATCCGGTCAAANNAGGTGAATGTGGGGGGTACGACCCGGATAGGGGACCGGCCGGATGGTGCGAAAGCGGTAGCGGCCTTCGGCGTCGGTGACCGTGCGGCCGAAGCCCTGGAAATTCGGGTCGCGCGCGCCGCCCGAATCGAGGGGGTGATGGTAGCGCCCGGTGGCGTCGCATTGCCAAATTTCGATGCGGGTATGGGGGATCGGCTGGCCGTTGCGGTCGAGCAGCCGCCCGCTCAGGTCGGTGACGCGCCCTTGGGCGATGCCGCCCGCGCCGCGCACCCGGGTCAGGTCGGCGTCGGCCTCGAGCGGCGGTTCGGTGGGATAGAACGGGCCGGCGCTTTGGGCTGGCGTAGGGTCCAGTCGCGCCGTCGCCCGCGCGCCGCGCGCCAACAGCCAGGCCGCCGTGGCCAGCAGCACTCGGCGGCGATGGGGATTGGGATTCATGGCGGCGCCCTCCCGCGTTGGCTTTGATGGTAAATGGGTTAACAGCAGACTATAGACCCGGCTCCAGCCCCCAAGTTTGCGAAGGGTCCTGACCTCGACCGGACCGCGACCGCCGGACCGGCGCTGCAAAGGCAAACCGTGGCCAGCAAATTGCGGCAGGTCTTGCCGGGGTCGGTGAGGCTTGGATCGGGATAGCGACCTGAACAAACTGGATATCATCCAAACCGGGTAGGGCCTTATATCCCCATTGAGAACGCGGCCCTCCGCATTTTTTAGGGGTCTCTCACCTCCAAGCGCGCCATCCGGCCGTCGTCGGTGAAGGCGAGGGTCTCGATGCCCCGCCGTTCAATCGCTTGTCCGGTCGACGCCTCGGTGGCGGTCATGACGAACGCAAACTCCACGGTGTTGTCGCCGACCCACCGATACTCGGGAACCGTCCAGTACCCATCGGGAAAGCGCGCGAAGAAGCCGGCCATCATCTCGCCAATGGCCGGCCGACCTTCGAACGTGCCGACATAGGCGGAGTGATAGGCCGCCTGCTCGGCGAGCAGCGGCAGAATGAATTCCAGCCGATGGGCGTTGGATAAGGCAACATAGGGTACCGACCAGATTCGTGTAAAAATATGCTCTAAGCTAGGTAATGGCTACGGAAAGGCATAAAGGCAATTTTATTTACCTGATATTGGCTATATTTTTCAGTTTATTTTGTAGCAATGGTTCGGACAGTTTTGGGTTTCATCTTGGTCACATCGGGTGATGGAACTCTCTGAAAATCCAGATCTTCGAGCAGCCCCCATAGGCCAAGCAAAATCAACAGGTTATTTTATAAAACTCAGGGATTGTCCTGAGTTTGATTTAATCCGCCCTGCTGGAGCTAACCGTTTGATTGTCGCTTTCAAAACTGTCCGAACCATTGTTGTAGTCAATATTCATCTAAGATGACCTCCATTTTGTTAGTCTAGGCTCTATGTCGCTGGCAGTGGATCACTAGAGCATATTTTGTAACTGCCCAGGTGCCGGTGGAAAAAACAGCTTGACAAGCCGGGTATGAATGGATG
>PEKW01000028.1 GCA_002796995.1 Rhizobium sp. | reverse complement strand
GGACATGATAGGGTTTCCTCCAGGGCCTCTGAATCTGACCATAACCCGATCACCGTCGAACATCAGTGCCGGTGCGAACCGGTGGCGCCCGGCATGTTTTTCAACCCATCGATCAATGCGGCCAGCGCGTAGGCGATCTCCTCCGCGTTCATCTTGCCACCCAGCACCCGATCGGCCAAGGTGCGTAGCCGCTCCGGTAGGCGCTGGAGCAGTTGTTCCCGGGTCTCGTAGGGGATGCCCTGGCGGTGGGCGTGGGCCAGCGCGACCAGGGTTTCGGTCGTGAGGGGCAGGTCCGGGGCGTCGGCTGGGCCGGCGCGGTCGAGGGTGGCGTTTTCTGACATGATGGGGTTTCCAGGACCGCCGGGTCCGACGATCACCTGAGTTTCCTTGATGAAGGCCGCGAAGAAGATCAAGACCGGTCCCCAGGGTGGCCATCCACTCTGGATCGAGCAGTCACCGTAATTTTTCCGGTACGATCCAGATCGAGCACGGGCGGATGACGATCAACGGTTCATTCGTCCAACTTCAAGATGACCTGCACGATATCGCCCCGTCGTTTCGTGGTCATGGGCCATCCGCACCGGGAGAACACGGCCAGCATCGCCGGATTGCCGGGCAACACGTCCGCGGTAAACTGCGGCACCCCCTGTTCGCGGGCGATGCGAGTGAGATGCCTCAGCAAGTGGCTAGCGAGGCCTTGACCCTGGTAGTCCTCCTCGACAATAAAGGCGATCTCCGCGCTGCGGACGGCCTCCGGGGTCATGTAGACGATAGAGCGGGCGGATCCGATGATCGTTTCCCGCGTTCCCTGCTGGATCGTCGCCACTAACGCGACCTCGTTCTCAAAATCCACCTCGGTGGCGCGTTGGAGTTCCGCCTTGCTCAGGGCTTGTTTGTATTGGAAGAAGCGGGTATAGATGGATTGCGGTTCCAGGGCCTCGAAGGCGGCGACGATCCGGCTCTTGTCATCCGGGCGAATCGCCCTGACGGTGACCAATAAGCCGTTTTTCAGCGGTTCCTCGACGGCGTAGTTGCGAACATCCACTCTGTCTGACCTCTTTAATTGCGGGTTGACGGCGATCGATCGCCGCGACGGTCAGTAGCCCCGGCGGAGACCGGGGTTTTCGTTCGTGAGCCACTCCCAGCGGTGAATGAACCGCTCACGCGGCCCGACCGGTCGCCGCTCGCCATCATCCCCCTTTTTCTGCTCGGAATTAAGCGAGAAGGTCGCCCAGGACCGCGCTACTCGTGCGAATTCTTGAGCAATCCCTCTCGTTCCCTTTGATACCGGGGATCACTCAGACGATGGACATGGTCCATGCACTGCTGGACGGTGCTCCGGGAGAGGGATTCATCACACTTCTGTCGTCCGCTCTCCCGAAACCCTGCGTACCACACCTGCGGGCTGCATCCCGCTGAAAGCAGCAAACAAGGGATGATCATTCGCCCTAAGGGCCTGCCAAGTACCGATGCCATGATTTCTGTACGCTTAAACATAGGGCCTATTCCATTGCTCCTCAATCGCTCTTGAGGCTCTCGACCGTGAAACTCCCCAAGATCGTGAGCGGCGGCCAGACCGGCGTCGATCGGGCGGCCCTCGATGTCGCCCTGGCGCTGGGCCTGCCCAGCGGTGGCTGGTGCCCCCAGGGGCGGCGAGCCGAGGACGGGATCATCCCCGACCGGTATCCGTTGCGGGAAACCGTGGAACCGGACGACGAAACCCGCACCCGCCGTAACGTCGAGGATTCGGACGGGACGCTGATTCTGAATTGGGGCAAGTTGGACGGTGGTACGGCCTTGACCGCGGCTCACGCCCGCCAGATCGGCAAGCCGTGCCTGATCGTGGCGCTGGAAGAAGGAATCGAGCCGGCGGCGTTCCGGGACGGGTTGAACGAGCATCGGATTGCGGTGCTGAACGTGGCCGGTCCGCGCGAGAGCCAGCGGCTGGGGATACAGGCGGCGGCGTATTCGTGTTTAGAGGGGCTGCTGCGAGCATGACACCGGAACGGCCCCGGGTGTTGGATAAACCGTCCGCGGCACGCCTGGAATCGCGACAGAGAGAGTGATGGCGCCAGGCCAAGCTCAGCGTTGTGGATCGCCCAAGCCCCCGAGGTCTTGGCCCACGGGACGGGCAAACGTGTAGTGGGGGGTTGTGCCGCAAGAGAGTGGGAGTTTCCGTCACCCCCACCTCGAACCTGAAGGTCTCCGCGAAGTTCACCGCCAAATGCGGCTACTGCAGGAACGTGGAAGAGGACTTTGGCATTCCGATCCCAGACGGCTGGTCCGTCGGACTGGGTGCTACCTACAAGTGGAAGTAGACAAAAGCCAATGCCAACACAACGGTCAAGCGGACGCGCCGCCCTTTCCTTTACCGGTTTGCAAGATCCGGGATAAACTCGGGTTCAGCGGTTTCGTTCGAGGTCCGCGAGCGGCGCGCCCCTGACCTTGGCGTTATCCGTCACCCGTCTGATCGAGTGACGGCGTCGCCTTTAACTGCACCGCTTCGAGGACGCGGATCTCGCGTCCGTCATGGAGGTAGCGTATTGCCCGCTCTCCGTCTTGCAGCGTGAATTCTTCGACCGTGTTGCCGTTCTCGACGATCTTCACGCGGACTTCCTTTCCGCAAGGGAGCTGGGCGTGGATGGTTACACTCGTGCTCATCTTCATTACTCCAGTCTGTGCCGTTCTCGGGCGCGCACGGCTCACTCGTCCATCAACCGGTGGCCGCGCTCCCAACCGCCTCAGGTCGGCGCGGGGAATGAGGATTTCCCCACCGTCCGGCAGCCGCGCCGTGATCGGCTGAAGGCCCTCGAATCGTTGTCCGGGGGCTATCGTGACCACGGTTCCACGGTGAGGACCACGGAAGACCAGGAACTGGGGAGTCGAAGGGGTGGTTTGGGTCATGGTCGCCAGTCGGTTAGGTCGTCGAACGGTGCACCAGCGCCCACTGCTTCCGGTTCCCGCGCCGGCTTCGCCTTGGGCGGACGAGGTTTCCCTTTCAGCGCGGCGAGCTCATCCACCATCAGCGACAGGCCGGCCGCCGCGTTGCGCGCGAGTCCCCGCGCCTCGGTTTGGGTGATGACGCCGACGTGGCTGGGCCGGCCGCTGGCGGGCGTCGGCGATAGGGGGTAACGGTCCGGCCCGGAGGGTCGCTATACGCTGATGCGCTTCGAGCCGGACTCATCCTCACCGGCCGATATTGCAGTGCGGTTGCAGCGGTGAGGATGAACGCCCACCCGAATCGGTCGACGCCGTGAAACGATCCCGCGGAGGGTTAGACCGCGACGGGGTCCCGTTAGATCAATTGAAGGCCTTGCCGATGCCATCCGATCGACTGCCCACTCGGGCCGGCCGACCCCCGCTGACCGTGGCGGAGATCAGGCGACGGGTTCACGCATTACACGTCCACCAGACCGCGCTGGACGCGCACGACCATGCCCTGTTGGCGGCGCGCGCCCAGAACGAAGGGCGCTTGGAGCACCACGACGGTGGCCATGTGACGCTGGTGGGCGCTTTCGTGCTCGCCGCTGACGGGACGATCCATGCGGCCAATCCAGCCGGCGCGGCCCTGCTGGGCCAGGAGCGCGCCCGCCTGCTCGGCCAGCGGTTGGAGACCTTCGTGTCCGATCAAACCCGGCCGGCCTTCCATGCCTTTCTCGACGCGGTACGGGTAAGTGCGTCCGGGGCCAGGGGTGAAGCCGCTTTCGCCCCGGCGGGCGCGCCATGCCGCCACGTGTATCTTGAGGGCGTGAGCGTGGCCTTCGCCGCCGGTCGGGGTTGGCGGATCGTGGCGCTGGACCTCACCGCCCGCCAGCGGGCGGAAGCGGCGCTCCGCCAGAGCGAAATCTCGCTCCAGGATGCTTTGGACGCGCTCACCGCGCATACTGCCCTGTTGGACGCGCAGGGTATGATGATCCGGGTCAACGCGGCGTGGCGGCGCTTTGCCGCGCGGAATGGCGGGGGCGTGGGGTGCCAAGTCGGGGCCGACTATCTGGTGGTCTGTCGCAAGGCGCTGACCGCCCGGGACCGCGCCGACGCGCAAGCCGCGCTGCGCGGTCTCTGCCATGTGCTCGACGGCACGCAACGGTATTTCAGCATGGAATACCCCTGTCATTCGCCCACCGAGCCGCGCTGGTTCGAAATGCGCGTTTTCCATCTGGGCGGCGCCCGCCCGGTCGTGCTGATCGCGCACGAGAACATCACCGAACGCAAGCAGGCGGCAGCGGCGTGGTGGCGCGGCGCGGCGCGGCGCGGCGCGACTCGCACCCTGTCGCTGAAAATAGAGGAAGGCCCACCGTGACTTCTTCGGCCCGCGGGGTGAGTCCTCTGCAATTGCGCGCTGTCGAGCATCAGGCTCGTCCGGACCCACACGGAACTGTAGACAGCGCTCAGGAAAAACCCCCAAATCTTGAATCGCGCGGCGCCGGAGGGCGAGGCGGGCCAACGGAC
>PEKW01000027.1 GCA_002796995.1 Rhizobium sp. | reverse complement strand
TCCGCCTCAAGGCGGAAGCGATGGCGAACCGAAGGGCCAACTCGGTTCGGATTTCAGCGTCGCGGGGAACAACGGTCGGGCCAGCCCGGATCGTTTTTTCCATGCGCCCAACCCCCGCCCCCTCGCGGGGGCCAGGGTCAGGACCCTCAGACGTGGCGCAGCAAGCGCTGGAGCGCGACCTGGGCTTCTTGCCGGGTGGTGACCACCGGCGGCTCAATGCCGCGCACCCTCGCCTGCTGCTCGATCTGGCGGATCAGGGCCGTCAGGGCACGGGCGTCGCGGTCGGACACGGGCGGCGCCGCGACCGGAGCCGGAGCGGCGGGCGGCGAAGCGACCGGGGGAATCCCGGCCGCCACAGCCAACGGCATCACCCCCTCGGCGACCTCGGCCACCGGAGCGTCCTGGCTGGATGCCGGGGCCTCCGCCGCATCCTGGATGGACGCTGGAGTCCCCGCCGTGTCCTGGATGGACGGCGGGGGGACGATCGGCGTCGCCCCCACGGCTCTGGTGGCTGGAACGGCTGGAACAATCGGCCGGGATACCCAGCCCTGATCGGTCTGATCCAGGATCTCGTCCGTGTCCAGGACCTCGCCACCGAAGCCCAAGGCCGCCAGCAAGCGCTGACGCGCGGCGGTTTCCAGCACCTCCAGGTCCTTGTAGGACTGGATGGGTTTGGCCGCCGTGGCGGTGGCCAGGACCCGTCCTTCGCGATCGCGCAAGGTGGCGCGACCGACCAGGGTCTGACCGGTCCCATTCAGCGGCGGCAATCCGGCCTCCTCGGGCTTGCGCCCGGCGTGCAGAACGATCTCGTACAGTTTCAACAGCCCCGGCTTCAGACTGAGGCTGTCCACGATCTCGGTGTCCACCGAGAAGCCCCGCTCCGGGCCGTACACGGCCAGGAAGGTCGGCAGCCGGGCCGACAGCGGGCGGTATTGCGTCACCTCGCCCTCGGGCGTGAAAAACTCGACGATCTTGCTCATCTGCTCTCCTCCACTTGCGCAACGATCGTCCGAGCGGCGCGCCCCCCCGTCGGGGTGGAAGCCACGCCCCCCGGACAGGTTGGGTTAAAACGCTTTCAATCCGGCGTCTGGGCGGCGTTGGGCCGCCCGGACGCCACTACGTCAGGAGTTGCCGTTCCAAGACCGCGAACAGCGCCGGAGCCAGCGCCTCGATCGTGGCGATCGAGACGGCGTGCCGGACGCCGAATACCGCCTGAACGTGGTCCAGGCTTTGGCCGATCCCGAGCCCGACGACTTCGATGCCGCTGGCCCGACAGCGGGCGAGGATGTCGCCCACGCCATCGGGGTTATCGGGTTCGCCATCCGTGGCCACCAGGATCAACCGGCGCGGTTCCGGTCGCCGGAGCAGTTCACCACCCGCTCGCCAGAGCGCGTTGGCCAGTGGCGTA
>PEKW01000026.1 GCA_002796995.1 Rhizobium sp. | reverse complement strand
CATCCGCGAGCGATCGTGCCGATAGGGGACAAAAAGCGCTTTGCCCGATGGACCCGGCACCCGTACCTGACACTCGCTTCCCGATTTTCCCCACCCTTTTCGATCCCCCCCATTTCGAGGGAATTGGAATCGGGCCGCTTCGCTGGCGTTGAACAATGCCTCATCCAGCGTTTCATCGTCGGTCATGGCCCCTTCGACATTGACGAAGCGCATGAAGCAATCGCCGCCCGCTTCGGGTTCCAGCACAGCGGGATAACGGATTTCCATGGAGTGCCTCATTTGAACTTGACCCCGGTTTGTCGCGCGATACCGGCTACCCACCGCCGCTCGGCGAGAGAGACCGGCCGCCGCGCGCTACCTACCGCACCACCCGCCCGTCGCTCATCACCACGATGCCCTGGCGGGCGTCGACCGNNGCCGGCGACCACGGTCACCTCCCCGCCTTTCGGCGTGCGCAACCAGGCGCGGTGGCCGCTGACCGCCCGTACTGACCAGCCGGGGACGGTCCGACCGCCCGCCGAGGCGGCGAAACCGGTGCTGAACGGCCCGGCCAGCACGCTGCCACCGGCTCGCTTGAGCCGGGCCTCCACATCCTCAACGGTGGTTTGCAAAGTGGCGATGGCCCGCCGGGCGGCGGTCAGATCCGCCTGGAGCCGGGTCTGGCGGGCGTCGTCCCGGAGACGTTGTTGACCGGCCTCGCCCACCAGCCCTTGCATCATCTGGCGCAGAGCGATGACTTGTTGGCCCAGGCCGTCCAACTGACCCTGGATCTCCGCCAACCGCTTCAGGGTCTCGGCGTCCAGATCGGTCAGAAAATCGTACTGCTCGCCGTCACGCACGGTGAATCGCGGCAGTTCGGCGGGCGGCGTCCGGGGCGGCTGGTCGCGGAGCGAGGCCCCCTGGGTCGCGGACAACACCGAGGAAGCGGGCGCCTTCCGAACGGGCATCGAGGCGACCGGCGCGGCGGCGGTGGCGGGCGACCGAGCCGACAGGGCCGACAGGGCCGACAGGTTAGGCGTATCGTTCGATGGAGACCCCCACCGCGACACATCGTACAAGCCGGTTTCGCGCAGGACACCCGTCGCGCCGTACAAAATGGCCGCGCCCACCGCGACCAGGACGACGCTCATCCCGAAGCCGGGCCACCGACGCGGCGGTTTGACGGCCGATGGGCAATCGGCGGCGGGCGGCGCGTCATGGCGGGCCTCCTCGTCCAGCGGTGATAACTCGGACATGGCGGGGCTCCTTTGGCCGTGGATTACCGGGAAGCGGTCGGCGGTGCGGACGACCTGACGGGGCCGGGCGCCGGCGGCCAGCGGTCCGGCCACGCGGTTCGCGGGGTCGGGGACGCAGCAGTAACGGTCGACGGTTCTCCGGTGTCCTGGCGGGATTCCGTCGGCGCGACCATCAGCACGCCGATGCCCGTACCGGCGGCGACGACGATGGTATTGGGCCGCTGGAAGTTCTCGGCCACCGCCGAGCTCATCCGCTGACCGACAGTACCCAGGGCCTCGCGCGCGATGTCGCCGTGATCGATCCCGTCCTTCGGCACGGTGACGACACTGCCCAAGGCGGACACCGTTGAGATACTGTTGCTGTTACGGACGGCCTGGCCATAGCCTTCCAGGAAACTCGACGCCAGCAGCGACCCCCAACGTTCCAGAGTGTGATGATCGACGCCGGTGGCCAGCGCCGTGCGGGCGCTCTCGGTGTCGATGGCATACGCGCGGATGGCATAGGCGTGGCGGTCGGGGGTGGTCAGGGTGTTGAACGCGACCTGGACGCGCTCCGGGCGACTGCCCGCGACGGGCGGAAATGCGGTGAGCGTCCCCAACAAAATCGCGTCCTTGAAGCGTTCGCCCACCACCTGGGCGCGCACCGGACCCGGCTCGTCGCTGTTGATGGCCGTTTGCAGGACGGCAAAGAGGAGATCGCCCGGCTGAAGGAGACCCCGCCTATCCCGTGGATGTGTCGCGCGTGATTCGGCCCGAAGCCCCTCGGCGCGCTTTTCCGCTTCGGCGCGCGCCCGCTGACCCTGGACATCCTCGAAGGCCACCATCCGCGTCGGCGGCGGCTCGAACCGTTCCCGATACGCCATCAGATCCTTGGCCTGGTTGTGCATGGCGCGAGCGAACGCCGCCGTCAGTCGGTCGGTTTCGTCCGGTGGCGCGGCGCGCGGCGTCGAGGATGCGGTGGGGGCGGGTGGCGCGGCGGTTCGCGGTGGGGGTGGCGTGGCGGCGGGGGGATCGCCCGCGCGCGGTTGCAGTTCGGGCGGCGACGGCACCGCGCTACCGCCCCGTTCGCGGGCGCGATGGGCGCGGTGTTCGTCGGCCATCTGNNCATGGGCGGCGGCCGGCACAGGCATCGGGGATTCCCAGGTGGCCCACAGGGTGGCCACCACGGCGACCACGCCGCCCAAAAAAAGCCCGAGCGCGGATTTGTTTCTCAGGGAAAACGTCATCGCTTACTCCTTCACCATCACTTCGGTCATCGTGCCGTCGAAGCTCACCAGCAGCACCGGGACATCCGGTAGCTGGTAGGCGTGGAGTCCGCTCGGATGGCTCGCTCGCTGACGGTATTCGGGGCTGTACAGTTCGGCGACCGTCCGCAGATACAGCGCGTCCCCGTCCCGCCACGCCATCGCGTCCGGTTCCACGCCGCCGATTTGGACACGGATCGCCGACGCCGAGGGCGGCAATCCGTTCAAGACATTGAGCAGCGCCGCGTCGATGCCGGTGGGACTGGCCGCGTGATACTCCGTCGCGGCGTTGGGTCCGGCCCGAGGTAGCTTGAACTCCTTGCGGGCATCGATGGTTTTCTGACCGAGCGCCAGGCTCAACACCACCGGCGTTTGCAGATCCTGGAGCGTCACGACCAGGTTGCCCGCCCCCGCGCCGGCGACCGGTTGCACCACCAAAATGGTGGGGAGATCGTCTTTGTTGCCGCTGGTGGTGCTGGCGGACACGGTGAACAGCTTATCGTTGAACCCCTGATAGGCCGTGATCGGCCAAATGGCGCCGGTGCGGTCGGTAAAGACGATGCTGGTGCCGAAGCCTTGGGCCACCCGGACCACGGGCGGCCGCGTCGCGCTCAAATTCAGCGCCTCGGCGGTCATCACGGCTTCGGGCGGTCGCGAGTCCGACGCCACCGCCTCGGTGATCTCCAGGGACTGCATCAGGCTTTGCAACTGGTCCGGCGTCATCGGCGTGATCGTGTCCTCGGTCTGCTCGAACGCCCGGTCCCGCGCCCGCTCGCGGCGGGCCTGATGGCCGCGTTCAACCGGTGGATTCGGCGGTGGCGGTGGCGACTCGACAACGGGCGGCGCGGCGTCCGGCCCGCGCGCGGTTTTGGGCTCAGGCACGGTGGAGGGCGACTCGACGACGGGCGGCGCGGCGTCCGGCACGGCGGGCAGGCGCGGGTTCGGCCCCCCCATCGCCCACGCCGTGGTGGAGAGACCGATGAGCCCTATCGCGGTCAGAACACCGTCAAGGCGCAAAGATCGACCCATCATGACCTACCTCCTGATGGGGTCTTCCCCGGTCGCGTCACCAGTTGGTGAATCGCGTATCCCCGAGGCAACTCGTGGGTCGGCATGCGGACGATCAGGACTTCCGCGATGTTGTCTTGGGGCAAACTCACGCTGGAGGCCCCCTGATAAGTGATCTTGATGGGCACTTCCAATTTCCAGGCATAGCGACCCCCGATCACCCCTTGATTGGTGACCAGCGGTGGCGCCGTCGGCACGACTTGGGTCACCAGCCGCCGCTCAGCCACGGCGGTCCACAATCCCGAGGTCTCCAACGCGTTCCGATGGCTATTGAACCCTTGGGCGGTGAACAAATCCCGCATCCGCGAGAGCTGTTCCTTCTGGTGAACGTAATCGAGGGTATACGCCGTTGTCACGGCTTGCGCCGCCCAGGTCAGTAAGACCTCTTGCGGGACATACGGCTCGCTGATCGGGACCAGCGGGATGAGCCGCCCGTCGGCGGTGGTGGCAAAATACTCGGGCG
>PEKW01000002.1 GCA_002796995.1 Rhizobium sp. | reverse complement strand
GGCGATGAGGGGGCCGAGTGCGCCGACATCATGTGGCTTCGCCCCCCCTCATCCGGCGCTCCGCGCCACCTTCTCCCCGCTGGGGAGAAGAGGAGTCTCGGCCGCAGCGCCATCTCCTCTCCCCAGCGAGGGAGAGGATAGAAAATCGCGAGCTTAGCCCGAAGGGCTCAAGTCGCAGATTTTCTTGGTGAGGGGGGACAAAGCCGCAAGCCCCCCCCCTCAGCTCGCCGCAAACTTCACCAGCTTGATCGCCTCGAAGTTCTGCACCCCGCCGCCGACGCGCTTGGTGGTGTAGAACAGCACATAGGGCTTGGCCGAATAGGGATCGCGCAGCACCCTGACGCCGACCCGGTCGACCACCAGATAGCCCGAGCGGAAGTCGCCAAAGGCGATCGCGGCCGCACCTGCGGCGATCGCCGGCATGTCTTCCGCTTCCGCCACCGGAAAGCCGATCAGCGAGGCGGCCTCGCCCGGCCGGGCCGGCGGCTGCCAGAGATAGTTGCCGTCGGCATCCTTGAACTTGCGGATCTCGCCTTGCGTCTTGCGGCTCATGACGAAGCTGGCATTCTGCCGGTGCCCCGCTTTCAGCGCATAGACCAGGTCGACCAGCACGTCCGACGGCCCCGAGGCGGCAAAGCCGCCCGCCACGCCGGTCGCAAGATAGCCGATCTTGCCCCATTCCCAGGCGCCGTCCGCCACCTGGTCGTAGCTCAAAAAGCCCTTCGGCTTGTTCACCCCGTCGCCGGAGACGAAGGCCGTGCCTTCCTGCTCGGCAAAGGCGATGTCCACTTCCGAGGCGATCCAGGCCTCGATATCGACCGCCGCATCGTCGAGCAGCGCCTGGCTTGCCGCCGGCATGGCATAGAGTTCCATCGTCGGGAAGGAGAGTTCGGCAAGCTGGGCGGTTCCCGTCTGCGGCCGCGCCGCGGTCTCGGCCACCCAGCCGGCGGTCATGCCGGCCGGCGAGAACGGCTTCTTCAGCACCGAGCCCGAGACCTGCCGGACCGTCGCCAGCGCCCGGATCGGCGAGACGACGGAGAGCCTGCGGCCGATCTCGGTGTCGGTTTCCGGCGGCACGAGATAGCCGCCGTCGGCTGGCGTGCCCGCGCTCATCGCCTTCGCCTCCAGCTCGCGCAGGGCCGCCTCGTCGCCGCGGCGGATATAGGCCTCGAAGGCCGCCTTGTGCTCGGCCGCCTCCGGCCCGTCCGCCTCCCCGCCGCGGCCAAGCGGCGGGCGCATCTTCTTCAGCACCAGTTCGTCGAGCATCCGGCCCTGCTCGTCCATCGCCTTGTTGATCCGCTCCATCTTGTCGCGGGTCACCACGTCGGCGGAAAGCTTCTGCTCGATCTCGGCAAGCCGCCGGTCGTTGACGCCCTTGAACGCCTCGAAGGCGCCCATGAAGTCCTCGAACGCCGCCGTCACGCTGTCGGGCACGGCCTTGACCTCCGGTGCCGTCCGCTTGCGCGGGGCATCGGCCGTCTGCTTTTCCATCGCTGCATCGCTCATCTGTCATCCTTTCCTGAAGACATCCATGGCCATTGTCCGCGCCGCCCGGCGCATGGCGCGGACGAGCTCGGTTTCCTTGTCGCGGAAGAACCGCGCATGCTTGACGTTCGAAACCCGCGCCGCCGGCAGCATCGGGAAGGTCACCACCGAGATCTCCCAGAGGTCGGCCTCGAGGATGCGGCGGACACCGCTCTTGCGGTCGCTCCTTGAGCGCACGGTGCGAAAGCCGATCGACAGCCCGTCGAGCGCGCCCGACTTCATCAGCGCATGCACCTCGCGGGCCCGCGCCACGCCGGGCGACAGCTGCCCCTCGACATAGAGCCCGCGGGCATCCTCGCGGATCACGCGCCAGGCGCCGATCGGCTCGGCCGGGTCGTGCTGGAACAGCATACGCACCCCCTTGGCGCCGCGCTTTGCCAGCGACTTCTCGAAGGCCCCCGGCTCGATCGCATCGCGCCCGAGATCGACCTCGCCGAACAGGCTGGCATAGCCCGAGAACGACCCGTCGCCCTCCACACCCTTCAACGTCAGGTTGACGAATTTTTCCGTCAGCGAAACAGGCCCGCGCTGCGCGTGCATGGCATTCTCCTCGTGATGAATGATGGTTTTCTGGCGGGGGCCACGGCCTCCCTTCTCCCCGCTGGAGAGAAGAGGATGCCTCACCCGCCCGGCCGCTGGCCGTAGCGGGCGAAGAGGCGGACCAGCAGTCCGAGCCCCCACCAGGCGGTGAGGCTTGCCGCCGTCGCGCCGGCGAGCATGATCTCCTGGGGCGAGAGTTCGGCCGCGACGTCGAGCTTGCGCACGATCCACAAGCCCGCCGGCCCGCCGAAGATCATGCCGCAGCAGACCCCGGTCAGAAACCGGATCGCCGCCTCGCGCCTGCCCTTGGGCAGGAGGTAGACGAGCGAGATCGCCGACCCCGCCGCCGCCCCGATCACGCGCGCGCTCCACAGACCGCCGTCATGGCTGAAGTCAGTCATTTGTTAATCTCTCATCGCTAAAATAGTGATCAGTCGAAGGCCCGCGCGGATCGCCGGCCCTGACGCCTCGACCAGTTCGAGACCGTCTCGATCGTCGCAGTCGGACGCGCGGTCCGGCCCGCAAACAGGGCAGTTTCCCCTGCGCGACCCGCTTCACGCAGCACTTCAAGTGGCCGCGTTTTCCCGAGTCGATTGAATCGCTTGCAGCGCGTTGCTCAGAGCCCGATTCAAGCCCTGCATGTGTCGCTTCAACGACCTCATCTTCCGATTCGGCTTGAAGTCGCCGGGCGCTTGCCTTCCCCCGCCGATCTCCCCCTCAAGGGGGGAGATCGCAAACCGACACCGCGCCCACGCCCACGCCTCCCCTCATCCTGAGGTGCCCCGCAGGGGCCTCGAAGGACAGAGGCCGCGACGCCGCCAAGCCCCTCGATGCGGGCGCCACTCCCACCCAGGGCGACGCGCAATCAGCCCCCTCAATACCCCACCGCCTGCCGCTTCTCCTCCTCGGTGAGGAAATCCGCCGCGCCCAGCCTTGCCCACAGCGCGTCGCGCTCGGCCGCCAGTCCGGCCACCTGGTCGAGGTCCGGCACCAGCCGCAGCGGCTCGCCATAGAGCCCCGAAAGGAAGCCGGAAAAGCTCGCCGCGGTGCGCGACACGAGCGGCAGAACGGTCAACCGGTAAAAGGCCCGGTTCGCCTCCTGGTAGTTGGCATAGGTGTTGTCGCCGGGTATGCCGAGCAGCATGGGCGGCACGCCGAAGGCGAGCGCCACGTCGCGCGCCGCCCCGTTGCGCGCCTCGACGAAATCCATGTCCTTGGGCGACAGCCCCATGGATTTCCAGTCGAGTCCGCCCTCCAGCAGCAGCGGCCGGCCGGCCCGCATCGGCCCGGAATAGCCCTCGTCCAGTTCCACCTTCAGCCGCTCATACTGGTCGGCCGAGAGATTGCCGCCCTCCTTCGGCTGGTAGACCAGCGCGCCCGACGGCCGTGCCGAATTGTCGAGCAGCGCCTTGTTCCAGCGTGCCGCCGCATTGTGCAGATCGAGCGCAACTTGCGCGGCTGCGAGCGGGGGAAAGCCTTGGTGGTCGTCGAGCGGGTGGAAGAGTTTCAAATGCAGAAGCCCGCCGCCCGCCGCAATCCGCCGGCGGGCGGAGCCTGCCCGATAGTCATAGGCCTCCGGCCAGCCGTCGGCGCCCGCCACCACCACCACCCGGTCGGGCCGCAGCAGATGTAGTTCGGCCGGCCGCGGGCCGATCGCCAGTGGCTCGACATAGGCATTGCCGGAGAGCAGCAGGTGGCCGTAGAGCGCCTCGAAGAAATCGGCCCCGCCCATCCGGGCATTGGGCTGCCCGATCAGTGATAGCGCCGGATGCCCGTCGAGCTCCTGCGCGTCGCGGTAGGCCAGCCAGGGAATGGCGGCCGCGGCTTCCGCCACCAGCCGCACCGTGCGGTGGGCCACCGGGTTCTTCATGAAGCCCTCGCGCGACAGCGCAGCATAGGACCGCCCGGTCCACCGCGCCTCCCCCTCGCCCGCCACCAGCGACACCCCGCCCGCCGCCGCCTTAGCTTCGGACACTGTTCCTTGCTCCGCCGGGAATACCCACGGCAGACGAAACGGCAATCTCATCGGATTTTTCCTGTTGTTTCGAGGTTGGGGTAACGCCGGTGCCCCTCCTCTCCCCAGCGAGGGAGAGGAGACAAGATCGAGGGCTTAGCCGAAGGCCAAACCTCAGATCTTGTCGGTGAGGGGGACGACGCCACTCCCCACCGCATCCTCCACCACGTAATCCGCCGCATAGCGCTCGCCGCGCAGCGGCTTCACCTGGTCGATCGACTGCTGGTAGAGCGGATGGGCGTGATAGGCGGCGAGCGCCGCCTCGTCGTCGAATTCGCCATGCACCACCACGTCGATTCGCCCGTCGAAACGGTCGGCGCGGATATTGGTGCCGACCTCCAGCCGCCGCGCATGCGGAATGCCGGTCAGCAGCGACAGGCCCTCGATCACGGCTTCGAGATTGGCCCGTTCAGGCACGGTGAAGAAAACGATGTGGCGGATCACGGGCCTTGCGTTCCGGTTGGACGTTCAGGTGCGGCGCAGACGCGCCGGCGAGCGGCGATAGCATGGCCGGCCGCGGCGCTCAATGCGTCGGCGGATCTCTCCCCGGTCATCCGCCCGGCCCCTCCCCGGTGATCGCCGCGAGAAAGGCCTGACCGTAGCCCGCCACCAGGGCTGCCCGGTCGCGGCCGTTGACGATGCGCCGGGCGCCGATCCAGTCGGCCGTGCCGCGGCCGAAGGCGTCGGCCAGCGTCACCCCGCTGAACAACCCGTCGCGCATGCCGATCACCAGGATCCTCACCGCCGCGTCGAGTTCCATCGCCCGACCAGGATCGCCGACCAGGTCGATGCCGGTCGCCGCCGACAGCCTCTCGTAATTGCGCCTGTGGGTGATCTGCACCAGCCCGCGGCCGAACCAGCTCCGGCCCTCGGCATCCGCCCGCCAGTAAGGCGTGCGCACCTGAGGCAGGCGGCCCGCCGCATAAGCCCGCTCAAGCCTCAGCATCGCCGCCCGGTCGCTCGGCGCAAAGGTCTCGCGCACCGGCTGCATGCGCCCGCCCGTCTCGTGAAAGGCGGTCGCCAGGCAGTAGGCTAGGCGCCGCGGATCCTCGGCGTCGGTCAGCCCCCGCCAGCCGGCGATCAGCGCCGTCATGCCGGAGACCTGGGCGGTGCTCAGCCGCCCGGAAAACAGGTCGCGCCGCGCCGTCTTGAAGAATCGCTGCTCGTCGAAGGTCATGAAGGTCTCCTGTCGCAACCCGCGTTTCCGCCCGCCCGCGGCACCGCCCGCCGGAGAAGGCGTCCGCCGCCCGGCCTGGCGTTAACCACCACCGAATTTTCTTGGGCGATTTAAATCGTTTGAAGGAATTTCAATCGTTTAGAGGGGCGTAAGGTCGTATTTACAAAGAGTTAACACTGTGGAACTTTCCGCCGCATTCCGAGTTTGAGTACCGAGATGAACCCCGTGAGGAGTAGCGCGATGCAGATCAACAGCACGACCCAGACCAAGGCTCCCGCCGCCACCATCCCGGCCCATGTGCTGGAGCGCCTGGAAAACGAATGGCGGCAGATGCGACAGGCATCCCCCCAGCCGGCCTCCGCCTCCAAGTAAACTTCTCTGCCCACCCTTCCGACCGGCGCCCCTGGCGCCGGTTTTGTTTTGCGCTCTTCCCCTCATCCCGAGGTGCCCCGCAGGGGCCTCGAAGGATCAAGGCCACCCGCTCACCATCAGTCGCCGCGCATACCACCCGCCCCCGCCCTTCGAGGGTCGCTTACGCTCCCACCTCAGGGTGAGGGCTACCGTTGGCGCGCACCTCAGGGTGGGCGCTACCGCTGGCTCGGCGGCCCCTTCTCTCCCCTCGTGGGAGAGAAAGGATTTTCAGCATCTTGGCTTCAGCCAAGTGCCAGAAATTCCAAGTGAGGGGGAACCCGCTTACGACGAAGCCAATCCAGCCCCAACCTCTCCCCTCATCCTGAGGTGCCCCAAAGGGGCCTCGAAGGATCAAAGCCACCCGCTCACCGACACCCGCCAGCAAACACCACCCGCCCCCGCCCTTCGAGGGTCGCTTACGCTCCCACCTCAGGGTGAGGGCTATCGTCGGCGGGCATCTCATGGTGGGGGCTGCCGTCGGCGCCAAGCCCCCAACATCACCCCTCATCCTGAGGTGCCCCGCAGGGGCCTCGAAGGATCGAGGCCTCACATCCCGCGAATGCGCGGCACGCCCGTCCCTTCCAGCATCAGCGCCGTCAGCGCCCAGACGAGCGCGTCCAGCCGGTCCGGCGAGCGGCCGCCCGACAGCCCGTCCGGGCCGAAATCGCACATCTGGTCCTCCAATTCGACGAAGCGCGCGCCATGCACCACCCGGCCCTGCTCGTAGAGCGCCGCCACCGGTTCGGCGCGCAGGTATTTGCCGCGCGTCGCCCGCACCAGGGCGACCGGCAGGTTGGCCTCGACGCTCTTCAGCATGGCCGCCACCATGTCGCCGCCCTGGTTGACCTCGGCCACCACCCGGTCCGCCTCGAAGCGGCGATAGGCATTCACCACCGCGCGTGCCCAATCGGCGGGGCTGCGACCCTCGACCGAACAGTCGGCGAGCACCGCGGCGCGGCCGTTTTCCATCAGGCCGGCCACGACGATGCCGCAGACCGAGGCCGGGCCGCTGCCGGCCGGCGGGTCGACCGCCACGACGATGCGCCGCAGCGGCTCGATCAGCCTGACGGTCAGCGCCTCCAGCCGGTCGCGTTTCCACAGCGCGTCCTCGCGGTCCTCGATCAGCTCGCCGCCGAGTTCCTGGCGCCCCAGCCGCGTGCCGCCATAGCGCCGCTCCAGCGCGGTGATGAAACCGGGCGCCAGATGGGCGGCATTGTCGGCGGTCGACAGCCGCGTCACCGCCGTGTCGGCATCGCCGATCAGCCGCTTCAGCAGCGGCACGGCGCGGGGCGTGGTGGTCACTAGCTGGCGCGGCTGCTCGCCGAGCCGAAGGCCGAACTGCAGCATGTCGAAGGTCTCCTCGGCGTGTTTCCATTTGGCCAGCTCGTCGCACCAGGCATAGTGAAACTGCGGCCCGCGCAGGCTCTCCGGGTCCTCCGACGAAAAGATCTGGGCGATCGCCCCGTTCGGCCAGACGATCCGGCGCCTGGAAATCTCCACCTCCGGCCGCAGGCGCCGGGCGATCCTTGCGATCCCCGAGGCCCCGTCGATCATCACCTCCCGGGCATCGCCCAGCGTTTCGGCGACGAGCGCGATCCGCAGATCCGTGCGCGCTCCGGCGGAAAGCGCCAGCCCGTGCACCCATTCGGCCCCGGCCCGGGTCTTGCCCGATCCGCGCCCGCCCATGACGAGCCAGGTCGACCAGTCGCCCGCAGGAGGCCTCTGCTCTTCGCGGCCGGTGATCGCCCAGCTGCGCCCGCTCCGCCGGCTGGCCCGAAGACCGCGTTCGGCGACCAGCGCGGCAAGGTCTTTCTCCAGTGCAGCGCAAGCCGGATCGACCGTTTCCGCTGCCTCGGCGATCTGAGATTCGGCATCAGCCGTTACAATCAACGGCTCCGCATCTCCGGCCGTGACCGCACACTCGGCAACAGCCTGTGCGATGAGCGGCCCCACACCACCGGCCCCGGCCTCTGTCAAAATTCCAGCAGGCCCATCGTCGCCAACGGCGACTTCACAGCGCCTGTCATCCGCCGCGGCGCCGATACCGCAAACCGTCTCGTCCGGCGATCCGATCGGCGCACCACTCATCGGAGCGGCTTGCATCTCCCCGTGCCGGGCCGACGCTTCGTTGCCTGGCCGGCATGGCGCCGTGCTCTGCATCCCGTCTCCGCGGCCATGGGCGGCGGGTGTGGGTAGCCGAAACGGTGCGGCTCCATCGGTCGTGAGCGGGGCTATGGCTGCGGCCATCGGCGGGGCGACGCATTCTCCGGCCGCCATCGTCTCGGCCTCCGGGAGGCGGGCACTGACCGCGCCGATCAACTCGCTCCCGCGAGCAAGCGCATCGCCCGCGACATCGGCCAGCACGGTCTGCATGCCGTCCCCGAGCTCACCGAAAGCCCGGCGGGCCTGTCTGCCCCGGCACACGACGATCTTTGCCTCAGCCGCCTCCCGCATCCGGCGTCGATGCCGGCTCGATTGCCCCGCCGATCCCCTCGGCGGCGGACCCTTCGGTGGCGTTTTGCCAGGCGGCGAGGCGGGCTTTCGCCCGGGCTTCGGCCTGGGTTTCGATGATGCGGAGCAGTTCTGCCGTGATCGCGTCTTCATCCTCGCCCTCGCCGCTTGCCAAGGCCGCGTCCTCGCGGTCGCGCGCCAGCTGGCGCTGCAGGCTGTCGATCTTTTCCAGCGTGCGCACGATCAGCGCGATTGCGTCGGTGGCCGCCTTGGCATCGGCGCGCGCCGCCTTGGCGGCGGCCTCATCGGCGCCGTCGATCAGCTTTTCGGCCGTTGCCCGCAGCTTGCGAAACAGCTCGAACTGCTCGCGCATTTCGGTCGTCAGGTCGTCGAGCAGCGCCGCCAGCCGGTCGAGCGGCGACAGCGCGTCGGTGGATTTCACCTCAAGCCCCGCCGCATCCGCCGCGCCCACGCGCTGCGGCCCACGCCACCCGTCCCCGCCGGGCGAAAAGCCCAGCAGCGCAAGGTCCAAATCCTGTTCGTCATCCATGACAATCTCCTCGCCTTGAGGCTGCCGCTTCGTCTCTCCCCTGGAGGGAGAGACAGCAAAATCGAGGGCTTGGCCGACAGGCCAAACCTCAGATTTTGCCAGTGAGGGGGTCTTGAGGGTTCGCCGAGGGCATACCCATCATCGTCCGGATGGCCCCGCACCCTGAGGCGCCCGGCCCCGCGAGCCCCGAAGCGTCCCGCCCCATACCCAACAAAAAAGGCCCGGTTTCCCGAGCCTTGACCAAAATCCCTGTGCCGGTCCCACCCGCCGAAACCCTCGCCCCGCGCGCAGTTTTCCGATTGTGCCTGAACCCTATCAAACGACCGTCACGCCGTCAAGGATTATTTTCCTATTGTCCTGAATTTTTTCCCCTGACGGCTGCAACGTCCGCAACCGGCCCCCTCAATCGGCGATCAAGGTCTTCTCCTTGCGCACCTTCAAGCCCATGGAAAGCTTGGCGCAGATCGGCAGGGTTTCGCCCTCCAGCACCGCGACGATCGAGCGGTTGGCCTCGGGGTCGCAGAACAGTTCGACCACCCCGTCGGGCAAGCAGTGGATCACCCGTTCGCGGCCGTCGGTGGTGCGGCGGATGAAGAAATCGCGGCGGCGCTTGAAGTCCGGCATGGTGTCGGAAAAGGCCTTCTCGCATTCACTGAGCGAGCTTGCCGCCTTCTGGTAGAAGGTCGGTTCGCCGGCCAAGGCCATCGCCGGCAGGCAAAGAAGGCCAAGTGAAATCAGGATCAGTCGGCGCATCGGAGCAACTCCATGGGATTCGTCGAGCCACAGTCTAGCGCCGGCGGGCGTGCCGCGATACCGCCAAATCCGGTCCGATCCATGCCGATCGGCACGTCAGCCTCTCCCCTCAGGCGGGGAGAGGTCCTGGAGCAGAAAGCAAAGGACCGTTCTTACTCGGCCGCCCCGCCATACTGTTCCCAGGCGGTCATGGCGTCACCGGCATACATCAGCGACGGGCCGCCGCCCATGTAGACCGCCATGCCAAGCGTCTCCTCGAATTCGGCGCGGGTGCAGCCGAGCTTGACCAGCGCTTCGGTGTGAAAACCGATGCATCCGTCGCAGCGGGTGGAAATGGCAATGCCGAGCGCCACCAGTTCCTTCGTCTTCTTGTCGAGCGCCCCATCCTTGCCGGCCGCCTGCGCCATGGCCGAGAAGCCGGCCATCACGTCAGGGATATCCTTGCGCAAGGTCCTGATACCGCTGGAGATCTGCTTGGTGATGTCGTGATAGTTCTTGGACATGGGAAAACCTTTCGCGGTTCAAGCATACATATATCCTCCTATATGTACGACACTCCGTAGATACGCAAGAACCATGGCGGTGAAAATCGAATGCTCGGCGTTCGACAATTGCCTGATTGGATCCACGTGCGGCGCCGGCATGGGACACCCTCTTCTCCCCAGCGGGGAGAAGTGCCGAGTGAAACGAGGCGATGAGGGGGCCGAGTGCTACGACACCTTCGGCTTCGCCCCCCTCATCCGGCGCTCCGCGCCACCTTCTCCCCGATGGGGAGAAGAGGACCGGATAGGGCCTGCCCTCCAAAGCAAAAGGGCCGGTTGGAACCGCCCGACCGCGGACAGGCCTGAACCATGGCCCGTTGACAAAGTCTGCGGTGAGCAGGCTTCATCGCCCTATTGTAATGCCCGAGACAGCGAGGATAGCGGATGATAGTGGGCGATTGCCGCGTTTTCGCAATCGAAAGCAGGATTACCGATGCGGTGGAAAGCCTTTCCCAGTTGGCGCTGGGTTCCTTTTTCATCCATGTTGGTGGACGAACGTACGGAAGCAGGGAGCCTGACGCGTCCATGCTTGGATGTTCTTTCAATGAAGTGGAGCATAGATTGCAGCGGCGGGGAACGCATCAGTTCCCTGCGCTGGCCGATGTCGCGGCCGCCGACGTGGCTGCAGCCTACCTTAATGCTATCTATCGTGACAGTCCGCGAACGGATTACTTCGGTTTGTCACCGCAGCAGTTCGCCGACGCTTTACAGTCGAGCGGGTCGATATGGGCTCCGGATGGTGACCAGGCTTTCGGTGACGGAAGCCACATCTTGCAGTTCGACGTGGGGTGTCGCGTGCGCATCCTCGCCTTCTCGAATACAGAATCACCTGACGAATTGTCAGGAACGATCAGCGAAGCGTGGATAGACGCCGATCTCTTCTACGCCATCGTTTCTGGTTGGAAGACACTATTCGCAATAGAGCGAGCAAGTAGGTTGAAAGCCAGAAGCAGTTCGCTCGTCTGACGTTGATCCTGGGATTCGAGCACCACAACGCGCGGCCATTCGCAGGCGACGGGCACAAAAGGGGGACCTACGAGGAGACTTTTGGCCGCTCACGCTGCGGCTCTACCCAAAAAACAGCGGCCGGGAGTTTCCTCCCGGCCGCCGGCCCCTTACCCCCCGGGGCCCCACGCCGTCAGGCGCTTTTCCGGACCGGCGTATAGCCGGCCTCGCGTATCGCTTCCTCGGCTTTCGCCGCATCCCCCTCGACCGCCACTTCATGCACGTTGAGGTCGATCTTCACCGCCGCTCCCGGCAGCGCCTCGCCGAGCGCCCTGGTGATCGCCTTCTCGCAGTGGCCGCAGGTCATGTCCTCGACCTGAAACAGATGGGTCACGCTCATTTCAATTCCTTTCCTGGCAGACGTTTGCGTCTTCCCCTTCATGCACCTTTCCACCGTGGGAAGGTCAAGGGGTAAAACGCATGCCCCTGCTCAGGCCCGGCCCGCCACCCGCCGCAGCGCCCGGGGCGGCGAAGCCTCGGGCTCGCGCGCCGTCTTGCCGCCGGAGAGATCGGCGAGAATCGGGCAGTTCGGCCGTTCGTCGCCATGGCAGCAGTCCGCCAGTTCGCGCAGCGTGCCGACCATGGCCTGCAGCCCGGCGATCTTCTCCTCCAGCTCGGCGATATGATCGAGCGCCAGCTTCTTCACCTCGGCGCTGGTGCGCGCCTTGTCGGCCCACAGCGTCAAAAGCTGCTCGGTCTCCTCGAGCGAGAAGCCGAGCGAACGGGCACGCCGGACGAATCGCAGCCGATGCACCTCGTCCGCGCCATAGACGCGGTAGTTGCTCGCGGTGCGGTGCGCCGGGCGCACCAGACCGATCTCCTCGTAATAGCGGATCATCTTCGACGAAACGCCCGAGGCCTCCGAGGCCTCGCCGATGTTCATGCCGTCAGTCTTCATCCTATGGCCTCTTCACCTGGCCTCGTTGCGGCCCCGGCGCTTCTGCCCTGCCCGCCAAGCTCGGTCACCCGAGCCCGTTTCAGGCGGAGCGCATTGGTCAGCACGAAGACGCTCGAAAGGCCCATGGCACCCGCGCCGACCATGGGCGACAGCAGTATGCCGAAACTCGGGTAAAGGATGCCCGCCGCAACCGGGATCAGCAAGACGTTGTAGCCGAATGCCCAAAAAAGGTTCTGGCCGATATTGCGGATCACCGCGCGGCTGAGCTCGATCGCATGCAGCGCCGAGCCGAGATCGCCGCCGACCAGCACCACGTCGGCGCTTTCGATTGCCACGTCCGTGCCGGTGCCGATGGCAATGCCGGTATCGGCGGTGGCGAGCGCCGGCGCGTCGTTGATGCCGTCGCCTATGAAGGCGACCTTGCGGCCCTTTTCCTTCAGCGCGTTGATCGCTGCCACCTTGCCGTCCGGCAGAACCTCGGCCACCACTTCGTCGATGCCGGTCGCCCGGCCGATCGCCTCCGCCGTCGCGCGGTTGTCGCCCGTCACCATGACGACGGATAGCCCCAGATCCTTCAAGGCCTTGATCGCCGCGACGCTGGTTTCCTTCAGCGGATCGGAGACGGCGAGAGCCGCGGCGAGCTTGCCGTCGATCGCCACGTAGAGCGGCGTCTTGCCCTCGCCCGCCAGCCGCCCTGCAACCGTCGCAAAGGGCGAAACGTCGAGCCCGAGCTTGGCCATGTAGCGGTTGGCGCCGGCCGCAATCGTGCGGCCGGAGACCGTGCCGGTGATGCCGTAGCCGGCCAAAGCCTCGACGCCTTCCGCCATGGCTATGGTCAGTCCCCGCGCCTCGGCGCCTTTGACGATCGCCTCGCCGACCGGATGTTCCGAACGGGCTTCGAGGCTCGCGGCGAGCGCCAGCACCTCGGCCTCGGCAAAGCCGTCGGCCACCGCGATGTCGGTTAGTTCCGGCCGGCCCTTGGTGATCGTGCCGGTCTTGTCCATCACCACGGTGTCGACGTCGCGCAGCGTCTGCAGCGCCTCGCCCTTGCGGAACAGCACGCCGAGTTCGGCGGCCCGCCCCGTGCCGACCATGATCGAGGTCGGAGTGGCAAGTCCCATGGCGCAGGGGCAGGCGATGATCAGCACGGCGACGGCATTGACCAGGCCATAGGTATAGGCCGGATCCGGCCCGAAGAAGAGCCAGATCAGGAAGGTAACCGCGGCCACTGCCATCACCGCCGGCACGAACCAGGCCGTTACCCTGTCGACCATCATCTGGATCGGCAGCTTGGCGCCTTGCGCCTCGCCGACCATGCGGATGATCTGCGAGAGCATCATGTCGGCGCCGACCTTGTCGGCCCGGAAGCGGAACGAGCCCTTGCCGTTGATCGTGCCGCCGATGACGATGGCGCCCTCGCCCTTCTCGACCGGCAGCGGTTCGCCTGATATCATCGCCTCGTCGACATGCGAGGCGCCGTCGATCACGGTTCCGTCGACCGGAATGCGCTCGCCCGGACGGATCACCACCACATCGCCGACCACCACGTCGGCGGCGGCAATGTCCAGCGTCCGCCCGTCGCGCTCGACGCGGGCGGTCTTGGCCTGCAGCCCGGCAAGCTTCCTGATCGCCGCGCCGGTGCGCCCCTTGGCGCGGGCTTCCAAGAGCCGGCCGAGCAGGATCAGCGTGACGATGACGGTCGCGGCTTCGTAATAGACATAGCGCGCTTCGGCCGGCAGCACCGCCGGCGCAAAGGTCGTCACCAGCGAGTAGAGATAGGCGGCGCCGGTGCCGATCGCCACCAGCGAATTCATGTCCGGCCCGCCGCGCAGGAGCGCCGGAACGCCCTTGATGAAGAACCGCCGGCCGGGGCCGGCAAGCACGCCGGTCGCCAGCGCGAACTGGATGTAATTCAACAGGTTGCCGGGAAAGAGATCCATCAGCGTATGGTGCAGCGGCGGATAGAGATGGCTGCCCATCTCCATGACGAAAAGCGGCAGGGTCAGGACCAGCGCGATCCAGAAATTGCGGGTCAGCCGGCCGATCTCGCGTTCCTTGGCCTCTTCATGCGTGTCCGTCTCGCCGGCCTCGGCCTCCAGCTTCGCCTTGTAGCCGGCCTTCTCGACCGCCTTCACCATGGCCGGCACGGCCGCCTTGCCGCCGAGCACGGTCACCACGGCCTTGGCGGTGGCGAGATTGACCGAAGCGGTCTCGACGGCGGGTACGCTCTTCAGCGCCTTTTCCACCCGCGACACGCAGGACGCGCAGGTCATCTCCTCGATGTCGAGGATCACGGTTTCGGCCTTCGCCTCATAGCCGGCATCCTTGACGGCTTTGACCAGCGCTTCCGCCGAAAAGCCCGGCCCCGGCGTCACCGACAGCGCCTCGGTGGCGAAATTGACCGCGCTCGCCTCGACGCCCGGCACCTTGGCCGCGGCCTTCTCCACCCGCTTGACGCAGGAGGCACAGGTCATGCCCTCGACCGGCAGGATGATGGGCCGGAGAGCGGCCGTTTTGGTGGCGTCCTTGGCCGGCACTTTCGTCGATGCTTCGGGCGGATTGATCGTCTTACGTTCGTTCATCTTTTCACCTCTCGGGCGTGCGCCAGCCTTCCCTACGATCCAGGACACCCATATAAGGCGCCGAAACAGGAAACGCCCGCGTCCACTGCACGGAAAACGGTTTCAAAAGCGCCCGAACCCGACCGGTCCCGACGCGTCTCCCCCTACATGCACCTTCCCATAATGGGAGGGTCAAGGGATTTTACGGAATATTTTCTGCCGGGCTCAGCCCCGGTCGTCGCTCAGGTCGTCAGGCCAGCGTTGCGCACCATGAAGCACACGCAGAATTCGGACGCGATCCGACGACACCAGATAGACCGCGATGTAGGGTGTGCCCGCGATGACCAGCTCGCGCGTTCCCTCCACCCGGCCCTTACGCCCACTGTCTGGAAAGTCGCGCAGTTGGGCAACGGCGGACGCGATACGCTCATCGACAGCAATCGCCGCACTCGGATTTTCCGCCTCGATGTAATCGAAGATCAGGTTTCGGTCAGCCAGAGCGTGAGCCGACCAGACGAGTTTCACGGCGCTTCTGCCTTGACCTTGCGCGCGGCCGCGGCACGACGGCGCGCAAAATGCGCCTCGGCCTCATCATTCATGACGTCCTCGCGATCATCATCGAGGGCTTGCAGCACCTTGGCCCTGAACCAAGCGTCGTGCTCGGTATCGCCGACGATCAGATCGATCGGCAAGGCGCCTTCGTTGGCGGTACGCGTCAAGAGGATGCGGACGGCATCGGACACTGTCAGGCCCATCCGCTCGAGCACGATGGCCGCGCGATCCCGAATATCGGCATCAATGCGCGCCTGTACGATCGCATTGGCGGTCATGATCTCATCTCCATTGCTACCCGTGAAATGTAATTCATCTGCATGACAGCGACAAGACTGAGGCGATTTTGCGTCCGCATACCTCTAGCCCTCTGCCCTCGCGCTGCCCTACGCCCCTTTGCCCTGCCGGGCATCTCCCCCCACGGGAAGGAGAAACAAGCGACGCCGCCCCGGTCGTCCGCTCTCCCCGTCACGACGGAGAGAGGGTCAGGGTGAGCGGCGGCTTTCAGGGAACGAGATCAAGCCAGCCCGGCGCCAGCTTTGACCGGTAGGAAGGGAATTCACATTCTCCCCTGTCGCGAGGACACTGGCGTGAACATCAATGCGCTGACCAATGCTTCCCTGGAAATCATCGCGTTCCGGCTGAACGACCAGTCGTTCTGCGTCAGGACACGGTCGATCCGCGAGATCCGCGGCTGGGTGCCCGTGACGCCGATGCCGCATGCGCCCTATGAGGTGCTGGGTGTCATCAACCTGCGCGGCATGGTGATCCCGATCATCGACCTCGCCGCCAAGCTCGGCATGCAGGGCACCGAAGCCTCGGAGCGCAGCGCCATCATCGTCACCGACGTCAACGACATGACCATGGGCCTCCTGGTCGAGGGCGTATCCGACATCCTGACCGTTCCCGCCGACAGCCTCCAGCCCGTACCGCAGAATGCCGGCCAGGCGACCCAGTTCATCGACGGCATCCTCGCCCACCAGGACCAGATGATCTGCTTCCTAAACCTCGAAGAACTGTTCTCCGCCAACGGCCCGAGCGGCAGCGGTGGTGGCGGTGGCGGAGCGGGTCCGGGCTGGGAAGAGTTCTAAGACGGGGCGACAACCGCCCCATCCCGTCCTGAACGGTAGAAGAGACGACAGTGACAGCCGCTTGTCCCCTCTCCCCTTTGGATCAGCACGGGCAGAATGGGACACATCCTTGCCGCCGGCCGGGCAAAATGTTACATGTAACGCCTGACTGGAGGCAAATCATGGCAACATCCGTGAATAAGCGGGTCGAAAAGCGGCGGCAGGCCCTGAGGGCCATGGGCCTCAGACCGGTGCAGATCTGGCTGCCCGATACGCGTCGGCCGGGTTTCGCGGAGGAATGCCGTCGTCAGTCGCTGGCGGTCGCTCATTCCGACAGGGTCGACCATGACCTTCAGGTCCTGCTCGATGCGGCACTGGCCGATCTCGCGGAGGATGCGGATTGAAACGCGGCGACGTCGTCACCGTGGCGATTTCCGGCGACTTCGGCAAGCCACGCCCGGCGGTGGTCATCCAGGCCGATGCCTTCGACGCCATCGGCACGGTCACCGTCCTGCTCATCACCAGCACTCTGGCAGATGCACCGCTCATCCGGCCGGGGATCGATCCCGGACCGGAGAACGGGCTGACCCGGGCTTCGCAAATCATGGTGGACAAGGCAATGTCCGTGCGCCGCGAACGGATCGGCCCGGTCATCGGTCACCTTGATGAAGAGACCATGCTGTCGGTCACGCGCTCGCTCGCGGTGTTTCTCGGGATCGCCTAGCTGAAGCGGCGGCGCCCATGTTCACGACCGCCCTCAGGCTATCGCGACGGCGGTGGAACAGGGTGAAGGGCGACATAAATGGTCCGCCCCCTACTCCGCCTTGCCGCCCACCGTCAGCGGCCAGTCCACCACATAATCCTCGAAATCCTCGACCGGCACGTCGTCTTCAGAGACGGTGCGGCCGCGGGCCGAGATGCCGGCTTCGTGCACGGTTTCGCGGTCGCCGGAGACCAGATAGTGCCACCAGTACAGGTCACGGCCCTCGGCGACCAGGCGGTAGGCGCAGGTCGGCGGCAGCCAGGCGATCTCGTCGACGCCCTCGACGGTCAGCTGGATGCAGTCCGGCACGGTCGCCTGGCGGTTTTCATAATCCTTGCAGCGACAGCTCTCCCCGTCGAGCAGGCGACAGGCGACCGACGTGAACACCACGTCGCCGGTGTCCCAGTCCTCGAGCTTGTTGAGACAGCACAGGCCGCAGCCGTCGCACAGGCCTTCCCATTCGGAAAGGCTCATCTCGGCCAGGCTCTTGGTCTTCCAGTAGGGTAAATCGGTCATCCGTCGTCACCGGCCAGGCGCCGGGCCATGGCGAAGGCGGGCCGTATCTGACGGCGCCTCGCTTTTTTCTTGTTCTTTGCCGGCAAATCGACAATCTATCAGCACAGTGTGGAGAAGGCCGATTTGCCGGCGCCAGGGCTTGCTCTTGAGCCCTGTCGGCACGCGCGTCAAGGGCCGAGAGGCCCCTCTCTCGTTCAGGGATCAAGTGAAGTGGCCGACGAACGCCCGCCAGCCGAGAAGAAGCCGCGCCTCAAGCGCCATATCCTGCTGAAGATCGACAGCTGGATCGATTCGTCGATGTGGAATGCCGGTTTCCGCCTGTCGGAGATCTGGGAGGAGATCACCATCTTCTTCCGCCGCTTCCGCGTGCGCGGCTGGAAAAAGCTGTTCTTCGAAGTGCTTGGCGAAGGCATGACGCTCGGCACGGCGGGCGCCGTACTGATGCTGGCGCTCGCCCAGCCGGCCTTCGAGGAGACCAAGAAGGACTGGCGCAACCATGGCGATTTCGCCGTCACCTTTCTCGACCGCTACGGCAACCTGATCGGCCATCGCGGCATCATCCATGAAAATTCCGTGCCGATCGACGAATTGCCGGACCACCTGATCAAGGCGGTGCTGGCGACCGAGGACCGGCGCTTCTTCGAGCATTTCGGCATCGATTTCCTTGGCCTGGCCCGCGCCATGAACGAAAACGCCCGCGCCGGCGGCGTCGTCCAGGGCGGCTCGACGCTGACGCAGCAGTTGGCGAAGAACCTCTTCCTCACCAATGAGCGGTCGATCGAGCGCAAGATCAAGGAGGCCTATCTGGCGCTGTGGCTGGAAGCCAACCTGACGAAGAAGGAGATCCTGTCGCTCTATCTCGACCGCGCCTATATGGGCGGCGGCACGTTCGGAGCGGCGGCGGCCTCGCAATTCTATTTCGGCAAGCCGCTGACCGAGGTCAACCTCGCCGAATCCGCCATGCTGGCCGGCCTGTTCAAGGCGCCCGCCAAATATGCGCCGCATGTCAACCTGCCGGCGGCCCGCGCGCGGGCGAACGTCGTCCTGTCCAATATGGTGCAGGGCGGCATGATGACCGAGGGCCAGGTGATCGCCGCAAGGCGCAATCCGGCCACCGTCATCGACCGCGACGAGGCCGAGGCGCCCGACTTCTTCCTCGACTGGGCCTTCGAGGAGGTGCAAAAGATCGCCGCGAAATTCAAGGACCACACGCTGGTGGTGCGCACCACGATCGACACCGGCCTGCAGAAGGCGGCGGAAGAGGCGGTGGCGGCAAGCCTGCGCGAATATGGCGAGAGCTACCACGTCAAGCAGGCCGCCCTGGTGATGATCGAGAACGGCGGGGCGGTGCGCGCCATGGTCGGCGGCCGCGACTACGGCGAAAGCCAGTTCAACCGCGCCTCGCGGGCGCTGCGCCAGCCGGGCTCGTCGTTCAAGATCTATACCTATTCGCTGGCGATGGAGAAGGGGCTGACGCCGGACTCGCCGATCACCGACGCGCCGATCTCCTGGGGAAACTGGAGCCCACACAATTACGGCAATTCCTATGCCGGCCGCATCGACATCAAGACGGCGCTGGCGAAATCGATCAACACCATCCCGGTCCGCCTCGCCAAGGAAAAGCTCGGCCCCAACGCCATCGACCAGATCATGGCGGAGGCGAAGAAATTCGGCGTCGAGACGCCGATCCGCAAGGACGTGACGATCCCGATCGGCACCTCGGAAGTGACCGTGCTCGACCAGGCGACCGCCTATGCCGTCTTCCCCGCCGGAGGCTACCAGTCGCGCCGCCACGGCATCGCGCAGATCATGAACTATGGTGGCGACGTGCTCTATGACTTCGAGCGCGACGCGCCGCCGGCGACCCGGGTGCTCTCGGAAACCGCCGCCGCCTACATGAACCAGATGCTGACCCGTGTTCCCTATGTCGGCACGGCCAGACGTTCCGCCGTCGACGGCGTGCTGACCGGCGGCAAGACCGGCACGACCCAGGCCTACCGCGACGCCTGGTTCTGCGGCTATACCGGCAACTACACGACCGCCGTCTGGTTCGGCAATGACGACTATACCTCGACCAACAACATGACCGGCGGCTCGCTGCCGGCGATGACCTTCAAGACGCTGATGGACTATGCCCACCAGGGCATCGACCTCAGGCCCATTCCCGGCGTCGAGACCCCGACGCCGGAGGCGGAGAAGGCGATCGCCGCGGCCAAGGTGGCAAAGCCTGCGGCCGGCACCGACACTGTCGCGCCGATGATCCGGGCCCGCTCGCTGTCGTCCGAAACGACCCGAATGATCCGCGACATCGCCCGCCGCCTGAAGGAGGCGAAGCCTTTGGCGCTCGACCCGCAGAAGGTGGCGAGCATCGACTGAGCGCCATGCCAGATCTTGCCCTGGTCTGCTAACACGCGGTTAACCGCGTCCGCCGGTCTTCATGGGCACGGCCGGAAAACCCGTCTATTGCTAGGGGCGCCAGCCGCCCGATTCGGGCGTGCCGCATCACCCGGCGGTCAGGTTTGACCCGATTTTGATCACAGGACCAAGCATGAACCACTGGCTCGGCCTTGCCGCGCTTCCGCGTCTGACGGACGAGCAGATGGCGGCCTACGAGATATCGCGCGCGGCAGCCCGCGGCCATGCCCTGTCGCGCATGACCGTGACCATCGCCGCCTTCTACCTGTTCTACGCGCTGGTCGACGTGCTGATCCTTGGCGACATCGTCTGGCTGTCGCTGTCGCTGCGCTTCGGCGTCATCCTGCCGCTGGCACTGGCGCTCGGCTGGTACCAGTCCGGCCCGGCGCGCTCGATCCGTTCGCGCGAGATCGCTACGCTCGGCGTCAGCCTGGCGGCGAACCTCGTCTGGTGCGTCGTGCTCGTCTCGAGCCACAACCCGGCGGCGCTGCACTATTTCTATGCCGCGGCGATCTTCCAGATGGTGGTCACCATCGCCATCCGCCCGACCTTCGACCTCGCGGTCTGGGCGAGCCTCGGCACGACGGTCATCAACTATGCGATGATCGGCTTTCTCGAGGGCGTGACGCCCGACTACCTGTTCTATCACCTGGCGATCTATGTGCCGACGCTGGTGCTGACGGTGGTCGCCAGCCACCAGCTGGAAGTCGAGCGGCAGTGCGCCTTCCTGCAGCTGCACGAGAACGAGGCGCTGAAGCGCGAGCTGTCGCGGCAGAACGACGAACTGGAGCGGCTGTCCTCCACCGATCCGCTGACGCAGCTGCCCAACCGGCGCGGCACAGAGGCCGAGATCGCGCGGCTGCGCCGGCTGCTGACGCCGGCCGAGCTTTCGGCCAGCGCCGTCCTGATCGTCGACATCGACCACTTCAAGGCGTTCAACGACACCTATGGCCACGGTGCCGGCGACGCCTGCCTGAAACGGGTGGCGCAGGCCATGCGGCGCGAGCTGCCGGACGCGGTGCACATCGCCCGGCTGGGCGGCGAGGAGTTTCTCGTCGTGTTGCCGCAGGCCGTGCCGGCGCGGGCCGAAATGCTGGCCGAGCGGTTGCGCCGGGCGGTGAGCGCGCTGTCCATCCGCCACGACCACACCGGCGATCGCAACCGCCGCGTCACCATCAGCCTCGGCGTCGCCTGCGGCTCGATCGCCACCGACGCGGCGCTGGCGCAGCTGCTGCAATCCGCCGACGAGGCGCTCTACGCCGTCAAGGCGGCCGGCCGCAACGGCTGGCGGCTCGCCGCTCCCGCAGCCGAGCCGGCAGGCACGGAGCCGGCGCGGACCGACGCGGCCTGAGGCCGCCGGAGGTCGCCGCCGGCGCTTGCGCTTCCGCCTGCAGGTTTTATTCGCTGACGGTTTTTTCTTCCGCCGGCAGGCGCGACTGCTTGAGCAGAACGGTCTCTTTCGCCGCCTGTTCGTCGGGCACGATGCTGGCCGTCGTCATCTGCCGGTCGACATCCGCCGCGGCGCTGGTGTTGTGATAGGCGCAATCGGCCAGGGCCCAGCCCGCCGACAGCGACAGCACGGCGGCACTCAAGGCAAGAGTCTTCATGGCTCATTCCTCCGTTGGTTCACGCGGCCGAGGATACCGCATCCTTCAGGCCACGCTAAATCACGTTTTCGAGGGCGGAATGCTCTGCCCCTTCCCCGGTGCCCGGAGATCGGGCGGTCCAGCAATCCGCCCCGAGCGATCGCGCCGCGGCGGCCGGAGGCAGACGGGCGACACGCGGCGACCGATTCCCGCCAGCCGAGGCGAGCGATCGGTCCGGCCTCGGATCGCTGTGACGGATCGCGGCCATGGATCACGGCGGGCGCTTGGTCTATGCTCGTTCGATGCGCCCAAGCGGCCGCGGGTTTCACCCCGCGCCCCGCTGGGCCTTCAGCATGGCAAGAGGAGTTTGAGTCGTGAGCGTTGCCTTCGTCAAGGAAGAGAGTGCCGAAGCGGCGGCGGAAACTCTGCTGCCCGACCGCCCGGTCTCGCCCCACCCCAATCTCGTCACCGAAGCGGGCCTGAAAGCGCTCGAGCAGCAGCTCGAGGCGGCGCGCGCGGCCTATGAGGCGACGACGGGCATCGAGGACGTCAACGAACGCCGGCGCCAGGCGGCCGGCCCCTTGCGCGACCTGCGCTATTTTGCCGAACGCGTCCACTCCGCCCAGCTCGTTCCCCCGCCGGAAACCCACGACCGCGTCGCGTTCGGCGGCACCGTCACCTTCTCGCGCAGCGACGGCCGGGTGCAGACCTACCGCATCGTCGGCGAGGACGAGGCCGACCCGAAGACCGGCTCGATCTCCTACGTCTCCCCGGTCGCCCGGCTTCTGATCGGCAAGGAGGTCGGCGACGTCGTCTCGATGGGCGAGCAGGAACTGGAGATCGTCGCGGTGGGGTGATGGGGGGGGACGCGCGGAAGCGCACATGCGATGGATATTGCAATAGTATTGGTTTTTTCCATATATTGCGAGGAGCAGAGGAGCCCCACCCATGGCACGCGCAAAGACCTTTTCTCTCGGTGACGCCTATGACGGCATCCTGGCCGATCTGGTGCGGAGCGGCCGGTTCGGCACGGAAACCGAAGTGGTTCGAGCCGGAATCCGCATGCTGGCGGACTACGAAGTGAAGATGCGCTCGCTGCGACAGGACATCGGCGCCGCCGATGCGGAGATTGCGGCAGGGCACGGCAAGGCATATTCTTCGAGTGCCGAGATCCTTGACGAGGTGATGGAGGAGAGCCAGAGCCATCGAACCGAAATGCCTGATCATCGCGCCGCTGGCGATTGAAGATCTGCGGGGCATTCGGCGCTACATCGCCCGGGCCAGCCCGCACTATGCCCGCGCATTTCTGGCGGACCTGACCGCCAAGATCGCATGGATTGCCGAGGCCGGCTTCACCGGATCGCCCCGGGACCACATTCTCGAAGGCCTGCGGGGCCTGCCCTACCGCGACCGCTGCATCTATTTCCGCACCTATCCCGACCGCATCGTGATCCTGCGCGTGCTGCACGGCGCGCAGGACGTCGGGCCGCTGGATTTCGGCGGGGAGTGAGAGGGTGCAGCGGCGTTGGGACGAAACCGAGCGTCTTTCTACCGAGCCGCGTTGCTTTGACCGGGTGCAGCCTCGTGGGCCATGCCGGTCAACGTGACTGTCTCGCCCGCTAGAATAGCCTATTCGAGTGCGCGAAACTCCCAGGGGTTGTTGACGGGTGCGCCGGTCTCGGCGAAATCGGCGACATTGCGGGTGGCGATCGAGGCGCCGCGCGAGACGGCGATGGCGGCGATCTGCGCGTCGAACTGGCTGATCGGCCGACCGATGGCGCGGCGACGGGCGGCAATCGCGGCATAGCTTTCGGCCGCCTCGCGATCGAAGGCGAGCACGCGGCCAGCGAGGTCCTCGGAGAAGATCGGTCGCACGGCCGTCTCGAGCGCCTGACGCCTGCGGCCTTCGGGCAGGAGCGCTAATCCGTAGAGGATCTCCGCCTCGGTCACGGCCGTGGTGAAGACCGCTGCGGCAGGCTGTGCGGCAAGCCAGGCGACAACCGCCGGCGAAGGGCTCGGCGCCAGAAGCTCCGACAGGACATTGGTGTCGAGGACGATCATTCGCCCAGGACCGGGGCTTCCCGGATCGGTTCGCGAGGGGCGATCTCGAGCTCGACGCCGCCCAGCGCGGCGACCCTTTGCCGGATCGTCTCGGCCAGATTGCCGGGCCGTGGGCCTTCCGCCGAGAGCGTCGAACGCAGAATGTCGCGCGCCTCGTCCTCCATGGAACGCCCATGGGTCGCGGCGCGCAGCCGCAGCCGGTGCTTCAGCCCGTCATCGACATTGCGAATGGTGATGCTCGCCATTTTTGACCCCTGTCATCAATGATTGCAATGTAGTCAATGATGGCATGGTGATCAAGGAGGTGTGCTTTTGGCGTTGTGTCTTCTGCTGCCCCTCATCCGCCTGCCGCCACCCCCGGCCCTTCGCTTGGGCTCAGGGCGTTCGTCATTCGAAACGATTCGCTGGATCGTTTCGTCGGCTGCGCCGACCATTCCTCACCCTTCACCTTCCCCGGAATCAGTGCTACCCGTTTGACCGTGCAATCTGGTTCAAGGCATCACGTGTTTCGGGTTCCCCTTCTCATCGCCATTTCGCTTTTCATCGCCTTTGGCGGGGGGATATTGACGACGCTTTCGGCGCTCAACGCGTCGGCCGGGTTCGGTGCCATCAGGCTCGGCGTGTGGAGCGCCTTTCCCGACGTGCAGACGGCCGGGGCCGATCCCTATGCCAAGTCGCACCGGGCCAAGGCCGGGCGGCTGCTCTATGGGTCGGCCGAGGGGCTGACATTCACCGCCTCGACCGACGAGAGCGGACAGCAGCTCACCGGCAATTGCAGCTACAGGATCATCGGGCGCACGCCGACGGCGAGGCTCTGGACGCTCTATGCCGCCAATCCGGACGGGCGGCCGCTCGAGACGCGGGCGGAGCTGCCCTTCGCGCAGAATTCACAAGGCATCCTGCGCAATCGCGACGGCTCGTTCGAGATCACGGTTTCGCCGACGGCCAAGCCGATGAACTGGCTGGCGCTGCCCGATGCCGGGGCGTTTTCGCTGGTGCTGACCCTGCTCGACACGCCGGCGGCCGGCAGTTCGGGACTGATCGGGCTGGAAATGCCGAAGGTGGAGAGCCTGGGGTGCGGCCAATGAACCGGCTGACCTATGCGGTGCTGACCGGCCTGATCGGCGCGGCCCTGCTGCACATCATCATCATCCTGTCGCTGCCGCATTTCACCGGCCGGGACGCCTTTACCCGGGTGAAGATGACGGGGCCGTCGCATCGCTTCATCAGCCTGCCGGATCTCTCCGATGCCAGGGCCGACACGCGGGCCGATGCGGGCGGGCTTTCCAATGTCGATCCGTTCCTGAAGGTGGCGGTCTGCCATTTCGACCTGACGCTGGCGCCGATCCGGCTTCTGGCGCCGGCAGGCCCGAGCTTCTGGTCCATGGCGGTCTACGACCAGGATTCCAACGAGGTGTTCTCGATGAACGACCGCACCTCGGTCGGCGGCGATCTCGATGCGCTGGTGGCAAGCCCGGTGCAGGTGGCGCAGATCCGCAAGGCGCCGGGGGCGGCGCTGACCCAGTCGATCATCGTCGAGCACAAGGGCACGACGGGCTATATCGTGCTGCGCACCATGGTGCCGGCGCCGAGCTTTGCCGCACAGGCCGAGACCTTCCTCGACGAGGCGGTGTGCGCGCCGCTCTCCGGCGACTGAGGCCAGGAAGGCCCGCGCCTGCCGTCGGCGATACTCTCTGATCTGACCGCCTCAGCGGCCGAGGCTGTCCTGTCCCTTGCCGCCCTGCGGGCGCGGCAGCGCCGGAAGCCGCGGCTCGGCCTTCGCCGGCGGCTCGCGCCGCTCGTAGCGGATGCCGGTGAACAGCAGCACCTTTGCCGCCGCACCATCGCTGCGCACGGCGCGCGCGCCCAGCGAAAGCCTGTCCGTAATTTTGATAATGTCCGCCATTCTCGTCTCCATGATTGAAAATCGAGACGGATGAAGTTTCTAGCGATCTCACCCTGCCCTTCGCCTGGAAGAGCCAGCGCAATCTCCGACCGCCGAACCGCGATACCGTGCGGCCGGCGCCGGCCGAAGCCATTCTGCGCCTTTCTCTTGCGCGCTCAAAGAGGGGGTCGGGTCCGGCCCTCCGAGGGCACGCAAACTGCGGTTCTTGCGGGGTCGACGCGAATCACCGCCACGCCACCTCGCTACCGGACGATTGAGCCATAGCTTAGTTAACAGGTTGCTAACAAATTGCCTCTACAGTGTGCCAATCAGGTATTGCGTAGGTGTGGGTCTTGTCGTGATCGATCAGTTTCGAGAGCTGGAAAAGCCGGTGAGCGTGAGGAAAAGGGACGTTGTGTTGATGGCGACCGTCACGAGTTTCGAAGCCCTTGCCTTCCCGTCAAAATCCGAACTCCGGCAATTCGCCGAACTGTTCACGCCGCTGTTCCACGCCTCGACCGAAGAGGCCCGCCGCCAGGCCGTGGCGGCGCTGTCGCAATGCCCGAACGTTCCGGGCGCCGTCGCGCTCTTCATCGCCTCGCAGCCGATCTCGATCGCCGCGCCCTTCCTCGTCTCCTCGCCCTGCCTCTCCGACGACCTTTTGATCATGATCGCCCGCACGCAAGGCGCCGACCACGCCCGCGCCATCGTGCGGCGCGATCAGCTGTCGCCCACCGTGATCGACGCGCTGGTCGGCCTGCGCCACAGCGAGCCCACCCGGAGCGCAGCACCCGCCGCCGAAGCCGAGCTGAAGGCCGACGCCATGGCCCGGACGACGGCCAGAACCGCTGCATCCGACCGGGCCGCGATGGCAGCGACGGGTACGACCGCCGGAGCAGCCAAGGACCTATCCGCCGCAGGTGCCGCAGCGGAGACCGTCGCCGCCCCAGCCACAACATCCAAATCCTCCAAGACGGCCAGGTCTGCCAGGACGGAAAAATCCGCCGCCGCAGCCGCTTCTTCCGAGGCCGAGACCGCCGCAGGCGCCGTCGCCATCAGCTCCGCCGAGCGCGAGGAGCAATTGCGCGACCAGATCCGTAGGCTCGCCGCCCATGTCAACCGCCCGAGCAGCGACCGGCTGGGGCTTCGCACCATCACCGCCATGCAGGCCGCGCTTCTGGTGCGCTTCGCCCGCAACCGCGAGGGCGCGCATTTCGCCACCACGCTCGCCGACATCCTGTCCTCCAGCCGGTGGCTGGCCGAGCGCATCCTGCTCGATCTCTCCGGCCGGCAGCTGGCGACCACGCTTCTGGGCGTGGGCATGGAAGCCGCCGAGGCGGTGTTCGTGCTGGAGAGGCTCTATCCGCATCTCGCCAAGCCGGCGCCGGGCGCAACCCGCGCCGAGCAGCTGTGGAACGGGCTCGTCGCCGTCGACTGCGAGGAACGCATCGAGACCTGGCGGCGCGCCGACAGCTATACCTTCCAGCCCGAGCAGGAGCCGGCCACCCTTGCGCCCGCCAACACGCCGACCCCCCGCCCCGCCCCGACCCTCGTTCCTTCCAGCGACACCCGCAGCCGCCCGGTCCTGCGGCACAGGATGCGGTGATGGGGCGGAAAACACCCCCTCACCAACAAAATCTACGACTTAGCTAAAGCTAAGGTCGTGATTTTGTATCCTCTCCCACTAGGAGAGAGGAGATGGCCCCGGGCGCGGCGGCCCTCTTCTCCCCTTGTGGGAGAAGAAGCGAAATCGAGGGCTTAGCCGAAGGCCAAACCTCAGATTTCGCAGATGAGGGGGTTGGGCGCGGGGCTAAGCAGCAGCCCCCTCACCAACGATTTCTAGCACTTAGCTGAAGCTAAGGTGCTGAAATTGTATCCTCTCCCTCCCTGGGGAGAGGAAAGTGCCAGCCCCCCGCTCAGGCGGCTGCCATGGGCAGGAGGGTGCCGAGGTCGTCGAGTTCGATTTCCAGCACCCAGAAGTCGGAATCGAAGCGGCGTTCGCGCTCGAGCAGGGTGTCGATCGCCTGCGGTTCGCCGCGGGCGAGGCGGATCTCGAAGAGGCGGCTGTCGCGGTCCTCGTCGATCACCAGCGCCTGGGGGGCCGGGCCGTAGAGGGTTTCGCTGCCGTCGCGAAAGCGCTGGCGCACATAGATGGCGCCGGCCTCCTCGATACCCTTCCTGGTGACCGCGGCAAAGCCGCCGGCGGAAAAGACGCGGCGGACAAGGGCGGAGACGAAAAGATCGGAACGGACACGCATGGGGCGTGTCTTAGCCGAACCGGGCAGGCATGGGAATGGGCCGTACGCGTCCTGTCCCTATGAGCAGCCCGATGCGGGGCGCCGTGTCCTGAGTCAAAGTGTTGCGAGCCGCCAGGCCTTAAGCGTTGCGAGGCGCCGGACCTAAGCGTAGCGATGCGCGCGGTCGGGGGGCGAACCGCGACCGGCCCAAGCACCCCTGCCCGCTCAGGCGCTTTCGCGCTTGCCGGCCAGGCGTGCGGCGGGGGCCGGCGCGGCGATGCCGGCCGGCTCGACGGGTTCGGCGGCGACGGTTACCTCGATGGTCCCGGGCGCCAGCCCCTCGGGGCCGGCCTCCTCGACGCTCACCTCGCGCATCCATTCGCGCCAGATGGCGACGAGCAGCGCCATCAGCACCGGGCCGACGAACAGGCCGAGGAAGCCCATGGTCTTCACCCCGCCGATCAGACCGAAGAAGGTCGGCAGGAAGGGCAGCTTGATCGGTCCGCCAACGAGGCGCGGCCGCAGCGTCTTGTCGACGATGAAAAGCTCGATCGTGCCCCAGGCGAAGAGCGCGATGCCGGCGACCAGCGAGCCGCTGGCCATGAGGTAGAAGGAGACCAACGAAAAGGCGAGCGGCGCGCCGCCGGGGATGAGCGCCATGACGCCGGAAATGAGGCCGAGCGTGACGGCCGAGGGCACGCCGGCCAGCCAGTAGGCCGTGCCGAGCACGATGCCCTCGCCGATGGCGATGATGGTCATGCCGGTGACGGTCGACGAAATGGTGAGCGGCACGATGCGCGACACCCGCTCCCAGCGTTTCGGCAGGATGCGCTCGCCCAGCCGGTCGAGCTGGGCAACCAGCTGCTCGCCGTCGCGATAGACGAAGAACAGCGAGATCAGCATGAACAGAAGGGTCAGGAACCACTGGAAAGCCGAGGCGCCGACGACCAGCAGGCCGCGATAGATGCTGCCGATATTCGAGCCGCTGGTGAGCTGGACCACTTCGCCGAGCCCGCCGGGATGGCTCAAGTAGCGCGTCCACTGTTCGGCGAGCGACTGGCCGATGATCGGGATGCCGGCGAGCCAAGAGGGTACCGGTGCGCCGGCGGCATTGGCGGCGATCGCCCAGACCGCCCAGATCTTCACCTCCTGCACCGCGTAAGCCGCGGCCAGCGAGATCGGCACGACGATGAAGGAGATGACGAGCAGGATGGCGAAGGTGGCGGCGAGCGTGCGGTTGCCGTTGACGGCGGCGAGGAGCCGCCGGTAGATCGGCCAGGAGGCAAAGCCGATGACCAGGGCCGCCAGCCCCGGCACGAGAAAGCCGTGGAAGAAATAGACGCCGGCGATCAGCACGAAGACCAGCAGCCAGCGCGCCGCGGCCATCGGCCCGACGAGAAAGGTGCGCTCGTCCTCCGGCGGACCTGACGGCTCCGCCGCGCTCACGCCGTCACTTGCCTTGCCCTTCAAAGACTGCACCCCGACACTCCCCTTGCTGCACCGGCCCGGCAGCGTTTTTGAGCGCAACCGAATCTGCCACCACCAATGTTTCCACGAGGCCCCGCCGTCAAGGGCGCGGCCGGCGAAAATGGACGATGGGGATCTATATGGGGATGGGGCATGACGGGGGGAAGACGGGGGCAACCAAGGCGGTCGCCAGTTCCGGCGACGCGGGCCGCATTTTTTGAGTTGGCATGCCCAAAGTTTGCCATACGATGCCCCGGCCGGAGGATGCCCCATGCTGCTGACAGTCGAGAAACAAAAATCGGATCAAGGCGAGATTGCCATTTGCTTCGATAAAGAAGGGCTGGAGTTCCTGATTTCGAAGCTCACGAGACTTCGTGACCGGCCCGACCACCTGCACCTGATGACGCCCGCCTGGGCCGGCAATGAGCTTAGTGAAGAACTTCAGAGCGGCGATCGATATGAACTGTGCAACAGCCTGAGGCTCGTCCGTCTCGCCTGAGGAGGGCAAGGCTGGCACTGTCTATCGCCGTTGCGGCGGGTGCTGGCGTGATCGTTCGGAATTGATGTGGCAGACTGCGGACGCAGTGTGCCTCAATCTGTACGTTCAAGGTCCAAATGAGAGTGACCGAGGGCCGCCGCGAGCCAGTGATCGATCGACAGCCGCCCCGGCCCGCGGGCAACGAGGAGCAGCAGACAGGCGGCCCAGGTACCGTGCGTCGGCCAGGCACCGGGATAGACGAATATCTGGATGACCAGCGTCATGCCGAGCAGGGCGAGCGCTGCAAGGCGGCTGAACAGCCCGAGGACCAGGAGGACCGGGAACAGATGTTCGGCAAAGGCGGCCATATGGGCAGCAAGCCACGGATCGACCAGCGGCAGGCGGTATTCGTTCTCGAAGAGATAGATGGCGCTGTCCGACACATGCCAACCCTCGATCTTGGTCTGGCCCGACTGCCAGAAGACGCCGGCGATGCCGAGCCGCGCGACGAGCGCGATCAGGTCATGCGGGATGCGCTCGGCGAGATTTCGAGCGGTGGCGATGAGGCCGATTGCCGACGGCCGGCCATCGGCGGCGAGTTTGGCTTGATGCGACATCATGCTTCCTCCGGTGTGTGGATTTTCGAGAAGGCCCCGCTGGTAAGCAGGCCGACAAGATTGGTGACGAGGTCGAATTGGGGAGCGTCGCCGAGCGCGCGCCCGGCGGCCTCGGCAAGCGGGAGGCCCGCCGAAAGGCCGGACAGGAAGACGGCTGCCCCGGGCGGGAGCCGGTGCACCTCGACGATCATGGCCGGGCGCACCACGAGGGCGTCCTCGCCGCTCCAGTCGGTCAGCGGTTGCAGCGGCATCTCACCGGCATTCATCGCCCAGATCGTCACCACCGGATGGTCGGAACGCAGGATCGACAGGGACGGATGGGCAACGAAGCGCAGGCCGCCGGTCTTTTCCGGATCGAGCCCGTTCAGGTCGCTTGCCGCAAGCGGGGCCGCGTCCGCGGCGTGATAGGCCCTGCCCCGGGCGACCTCGAGCCTGATGACGTCGGGCAGGTAGACCAGATCCCGTGCCGGTTCGAAGGTCGCGACGAAATCGGCAAGGTCGTCGCCATAGGTCAGGAGAAGCGGCGAGCGCGGCGGGTGGCGTGCCGCGAACGCCGCGGCCATGGCGGAGAAGAAGTCCGCGCCGACGATCCGTTCCGTCACCGGAAACCGCGAAGCCAGCGCCGCCACGAGACCGGAGCGGACATTGTTGCGGTAGACGGCGAAACGGCGCGGCGGGCGGTCCATCGTCCAGGATGTGAGCCCCGCCGGCACCGGCAGCGAAGAATCGGTGAGCGCGGCGGCAAAATCCGGCTGGAACGCGGCGGGTGCTGAAATGGACATGGGTGGCCTCACGCGGCACGGCGTCGGGCGACGCCTTCGAGGATGTCTTCGGCGGCGCGCGCCTCGTCGAGCAGGACCGGCCAGTCGGGCACGTCATTGTCCCACTCGATCAGGGTTGCGACCGGACCGGTCCGTTCGATCACCTCCTCGTAGAGCGCCCAGACGGGATCCTTCACCGCCGTGTCATGGCTGTCGATCAGCAGGGCCGCGCCGGCATCGTCGGTCGCCTCCGAATGGCCGCCGAGGTGGGTCTCGCCGACATGGGCAAGGGGAAAGCGCGCGAGATAGGCGCGCGGATCGATGCCGTGATTGGTCGAGGCGACGAAGACGTTGTTGACGTCGAGCAGCAGCCCGCAGCCGGTGCGCCGCACCACCTCGGCGAGGAAGTCGGTCTCCTCGAAGGTGCTCTCCCGGAAGGTCAGATAGGTGGCCGGGTTTTCCAGCAGCATCTGCCGCTTCAGGAGCGTCTGCACCTCGTCGATATGGGCGACCACGCAATCGAGCGTCGCCTGGGTATAGGGAAGCGGCAGCAGGTCGTTGAGGAAGACTTCGCCGTGGCTCGACCAGGCGAGATGTTCGGAAAAGCTCTCCGGCTGATAGCGGTCGCAGAGGACTTTCAGGCGCTGCAGGTGTTCGCGGTCGAGCGGCTGCATGGCCCCGATCGACAGGCCGACACCATGGACCGAGAGCGCATAGTCCTCGCGCAGCCGGGACAGGCGCGCATGCGGCGGACCACCCGCCCCCATGTAGTTTTCGGCATGGATCTCGAAGAAGCCGAGCGGCTGGGGGCCGGCATCGATCTCGGCAAAATGCTCGGGCTTGAAGCCGACGCCGGTCCGGCGCGGAAGCGTTGAGGCCTGCATGTCATCTCTCCGGATGGAATGGAAATCGAGGGGGCGCGGATCATGCCGCGCCGCCCCCTTGAGTTCGGCCGACCTCAGACGGGCGCCGGGCCCTGCATCAGCGAGCCGTGCCCCTGCGGCGTCATCATCGTCTCGCAGGTGCCGGCCGGGACGAGCTTCCAGGCATTCTTCTGGTAGTCGATCTTGGAGGTTCCGGCACAGGTCGTGCCGGGGCCGGCGGCGCAATCGTTCTGGCCCTTGAGGGCGACCCCGTAGCATTTCTCCTTCGAAGCATCCTGGGCGGCGGCCGGATGGCTTGCAGCGAGGCTCAGGGCGGCGGCAAGCGAGGCGGCCAGCACGTTACAGGTCTTGTTCATGGTTGTTTTCCTTCTGGACGGATGGGGAGGACGGGATCGCCTGGGGATCAGGCCGGCGTCAGCGATCCGTGGCCGCCATCGGGCGTCATCATGGTGGCGCAGGTTCCGGCGGGCACCAGCTTGAAGGACTGCTTGTCGTAGTCCATGGTCGAATGACCGGCGCAGTCATGCTTGCCGGCGGCGCAGTCGTTCTGGCCCTTCATCGCGATGCCGTAGCATTTTTCCTTGGCATCCTCGGCAAAGGCCGGGGCAGCGATGGCGGCAAGGGCCGAGGCAAGCGAGCTGGCAAGCGCGAGGGTGGCGAGACTGTTCTTCATGATGGGTTCTCCTCAGATCCCAGACCGGGATTGGTCTGGTACCGGGAGCTACGCGGCCGACCGTTCGGACGTTACAGGCCGATTTGCCGGAGATGTGGCGGACGACGGAAGCGACCCCGTCTTCCGCTCTGAAATTGTTCTTTCAATTCATATGGTTGACAGCCATTTCGGCGAAGAACAAAATATCTGGTAACAAAAACGTGTGGGCGTCCGTAGAGGTCAATGTGAAGCAATCGGTGCGGGAGCAGCAATGGGCGGACTGGATGCGCAGCGCCATCGACGGCGATGCGCAAGCCTATAACCGTTTCCTGCTGGCGGTGACGCCGCGCCTCAGGATGATGGCACGGCGCCGGTGCGAGCAGTTCGGCGCGCCGGCCGGAGAGGCCGAGGACATCGTGCAGGAGGTGCTGCTGGCCGTTCATCTCAAGCGCGGCAGCTGGGATCCGGCCCGACCGATCGGTCCCTGGCTCTCGACGATCGTCCGCAACAAGCTGATCGACAGCCTGAGGCGGCGCGGACGCCGCATCGACGTGCCGATCGAGGACGTGGTCGAGACGCTCGAGGCGCCGTCGGATACCGACAATTTCGACCGGCAGGATGCCTTGACCCTCCTTCAGCGCCTCAAGGATCCCCAGCGCGACATCGTGCGGTCGATCTCGATTGAAGGTGCCGGCGTGCGCGAAACCGCGGTCAGGCTGAAGATGAGCGAAGGTGCGGTCCGGGTGGCGCTGCACCGGGCGCTGAAATCGCTCGCCACCCTCTATCGGAGTGAGACGTGAAGACCGACGAGCTGATCAGACTGCTTTCCGAGGATGCGCCCGTCAGGCTGCGTCTTGGCCGCATGCTGGTGCTGGCGCTGTGCGTCGGCATCCTCTTCTCCGGCACGCTCTTCCTCGCCTCCGTCGGGTTGCGGCACAACCTCGTCAGCGCGGTCGAAACCCTGCGCGTGGCCTTCAAGATCGGCGTGACGCTGGCGCTTGCCATTATCGGCTTCGGGCTGCTCATGCGGATCGGCAGGCCAGGTGCCGTCATCGGCTCCTGGATCGCCGCCTTGGCCGGTGTGCTCGCGACCGTCGCTGTTGCCGTCACCGCCGAACTCCTGACGGTGCCGCAGGCCGCCTGGGGCGCGAACCTCAGCGGCCAGCACGCCGCCTTCTGCCTGTTCTTCATTCCGGTGCTGTCGCTTGCGCCGCTTGCGGCCTTCCTCGCCGCCCTTCGCGAAGGTGCGCCCGAAGATCCCGGACGCGCCGGTGCGGCTGCGGGTCTTGCGGCCAGCGCCATCGGCGCGGCGCTCTATGCCTGGCACTGCCCGGACGACAGCCCGCTCTTCGTCGCCACCTGGTACACGCTGGCGATCACGCTGGTCACGGCCGTCGGCTATGTCGCCGGACGAAGACTGCTGCGGTGGTGACTGTCGCCGGTCGCGTCAAGACGAGGATTGGTTGAGGGCCAGCGCCGCAAGCCCCGGCACGACAAAGCCGTGGAAGAAATAGACGCCGGCCAAGAGCCCGAAGACCAGCAGCCAGCGCGGCGCGGCCATCGGCCCGGCGGCGCTTTTGAGCGCAACCGGATCCGCCACCACCAATGTTTCCGACAGGCGCCGCCGTCGAGGGTGCGGCCGACGAGAACGGGCGATGGGGATCGGGCATGATGGGGTGGGGCATGGCGGGAGTGGAGGGTGGAACTGATCGAGTACCTGTCGAGAGGAAGAATTTGATGGATCTCGCTAACTCTCCGGTCGGAATACAAGGCGGCGTTGCAGAATGATCCAGCACCAGAAAGCCCCACCAGAACGATTTTCTCGGTCTCCTCAAATATTCATCGAAAGTTATCGGTTGTAATTCATATATTTACCCTAGGTAAAATTCGTCGTTGGAGGCCCGCCGTCAAACGAAAGTCAGAAACTAAGGTCTTGCGTTTACGCTTTTGACGTTTATCGTACGTGCTAGGGTTGAGGAACTCCGACTGAGCATGGGGATGGCATCGGAGCATGGGTGTAAACATCAGCTACATGGGAACTAAACGTGAAATCGCGCCAGCGGTTGTCGACGTGATTAGTGCCGCGGCGAAGGGAGTGGCCCTCGATGTTTTCGCCGGCATGTGTTCGGTAGGTGAAGCTCTGGCTCCTTATCGTCAAGTGTGGACGAATGACGTCCAAGCGTTCGCTTACGAGGTAGCCAAGGCCGTTTTTACTGAATGTGATTTGCCGCTGAGCCGTATCCAAATTTCCGACCTGCACTACGAAAAATATCATTCACATAGAACGCGAATTTCGGGTGCGTTCGCAACGTCTCTCGCCGCGGAAGCCGATCTGCTCGAATCAGAGACTTTCGAGCAATTCGAAGCGCGCTATTCTACGTTCAAGAATAAGCTTGCGGTAGAGAGAGTTAGCTTCGCATCTGATGACCTATATGCCCTTTTTACCAGGCTGTATCCCGACACGTATTTTGGACTGGGCCAAGCGATCGAAATTGACTCCGTCGTAGCCGCGATCGAAGCAACCTGTAGAACAGGCGAAACAAGTCCTGACCATAGAAGATGGCTTCGTATTTCGTTGGGCAGGGCAATGCTTCGAACGGCTAACTCCACTGGACATTTTGCGCAGTTTTTGAAGCCAAAAGCCGGCTCCTTTCGGACATTTCTTCGCCAACGTCGGCGCGGGATGTGGGGAGAATGGTTAAATTCAGCGGACGAGATGCAGCCCGTCGGAACCAGCGACTGGCGCAAAGGGAATAGAAGTTTCAACATGGATTGCTTGGAACTGCTGCCTTCACTCGCAGGTTCTGACCAGCGCCCTTCCGTCATTTACGCCGATCCACCGTACACGGACGATCAATACTCGCGCTTCTACCATCTTCTGGAGACGCTCCTGCTATATGACTACCCAAAGGTGGATGGTGCCGGCATCTATCGAATAGATCGATTCAGGACGCCATTTTCTGTCAAGTCTCTGGCAGGAGCCGCGCTCGAACAAATGGTTACGGCCATCTCCAACACTGGTGCAGACCTGGTTCTAAGCTATCCCACCAACGGGCTTATCTACGAGGCTGGTCACGACCCACTCCTAATCATGAAAAAGCACTTTCGTTCTGTTGAGCGGTGCTATGCAATTTCGCACGATCATTCTACTTTCGGAGCTTCAAAAGGCTTGGCCAAGTCGGCAGTCACTGAGCAAATTTTCTTGGGTCGGGTATGAATACGGAAAGACAGCCGCACGGTCAGTTAAAAGACCTATCCCCGGACAAAATTCGCCGGAATCCGGAGAACCCTCGACTGTTTTTTCGGCCCGAAGAAATGGACACACTAATGGCGTCTATTCGACGCTATGGTATTCAAGTACCAATTACCGTCTACGAGGAGGGAGACGAGTATATCCTCATCGATGGCGAGCGCCGTTGGCGAAGCTCTCTAAAATTGAATCTCAAACGCATCCCGGCATTAGTTCAGCCAAAACCAACAGAACTTAACAACCTCTTGCTTATGTTCAATATCCATGCCCTTCGCGAGCAATGGGACTACTTGACCATAGCTAACAAACTTCCGAATGTCATCGAACTTTTTGCAGCCGAAAACGGTGGGAAGTCCCCGAATGAACAGGAACTTAGCGAAATAACGGGCTTGACCCGGGGCCAGATTCGCCGCTGCCGCTTGCTGTTTGACTTGCCTGCAATCTATCGGAAACAACTGGAGGAAGAACTCTCCCTGCCGAAGCATTTGCAGCGGCTTTCTGAAGACTTCTTTATTGAGATGGAGCGCGCGCTGAAGACGGTACAGAAGCGAGTTCCGTCTGCCGTTACGAATTTGAACGCAGCACGAGATGCTCTGATCGCGAAATTCCGGGAAGGGACAATTAATAATATTACAGATTTTCGCAAGCTGTCAAAAATTGCGACGTCAATCAGTAATGTTGGAGTGCGCGAGAACAAGGCCAAAAAAGCGATCACCGATATATTCGACCTTGGCAAAAAAATAAGCATTCATGACGTTTGGACGGAGCAATTCGAGATGCGCTACGATGAGCGCAAAATTAAACTAAGCATTGATTCCGTTTACGAATACTTGGACGCAACACTAGAGAGTGACGATCATGTTGAAATTGGAAAGGAGCTAATTAGCCGCTTAAACAGACTCAGGGATATCATTGAGAGAATTCTTGAGGAAAACGATGGCGTTTGATACCCTAAGTGCTCGATTAAAGCTCGTTGCCGAGAGATCGCTAAATCACTGCAAAGCGCGATTTGGTGGGAATGGCGTAAAAATCGAAGAAGGTATTTCCGACGCGATTATGTGGCGCCCTTCCTATTACCTTAAGGCAGGAAAATATAAAATTGTTGCAGTTGAGGTGGAAGACAATCTCTATCCGGAAAGTCTGAAAGGCGCGGCGCACGAAATCAGCCACTTCGATTCTGCTGTTTCTGTATTTCAGGCCTGTACTTTAGAAGCCTATCAGAATGACCCCAAGCACACCAAGGTAAATCTCCTAAAATCTCACGGTTTTGGCATTATCACTGTGGACGATGACGGTGTTGTGGCAATCCAGCACACTTGCGTCCCACTTGCACAGCACATTTCACCTGACGTCCTCGAACGCGACATTCGCGATCTAAGCAAGCCCCTCAAAGTCGCTTTCCGGGCGGCACATGAGGTCTACCATGCGAACGAGGGTCAGGGATTGCAGGAGGCTGGCCAAATTATCGAAGCGATGATTTCTTCGATCGCGAGTCAAGCGGAGAAGAGAAACGTCATCAGCAACGCGACACTCGGGAAGGCGCTAGCCTCGCAGATTGACGATCTATATGCGGCGGACACCTTTAAGAACCATCGCGCGGCACTAGGTGGGGCGAGAGACTTCATAAAAGAATTCAGGAACACAGCGAGCCATCCACCGAAGAATGCTAAGCAAGCAGCTGAAAAGATTCGGAAGTGCCGCAAGGGATTTCTTGACGCAATTTCTATTGCTACCAAACTAAAAGGTGTAGCTTCCGCCTTAGGTTACCAAATCAAAGTCCACGTTACCTGACGTGAAGACCCATGTCGGCTTGTGGCTGGACGATCGGCTTACGCCCCAACTCAGCTCGCCCGCGCCTGCACCCAGTTGTGCCACTCGCCTTCCGAGCCGTGGAAGACGTTGAGGTCGATCTTCTCGTTGACGCCGTGCGACAGGCCAGAGCCGGAATATTGCCAGAAGAGCCATTTGCGGCCGGGATAGACCTTGGAGGGGTGGGCGGCGACGGAGCGGAGCCAGAAGGGGTAGTCGGCGAATTCGCCCTTGAGGTTGTCGCGGTAGAAGTCGGGCGCGGTGTAGATGATCGGGCGCTGGCCGTAGTGGCGCTCCAGCTTGTCCATGAAGACCTGCATCTTTTCCAACACCTTGGCGCGCGACAGACGGCGCTTGCAGCTGGATTCGCCGTTGTATTCGACGTCGATGACCGGCGGCAGGGCGCCCGCCTCGCGCGGCACGTTGCGGATGAACCAGTCGGCCTGTTCGCTCGCCGTGCGGCACCAGTAGAAGAAGTGGTAGGCGCCGCGCTTGATGCCGGCCTCCTTGGCGCGCCGCCAGTTCTTCTTGAACATCGGGTCGAGATGGTCGCCGCCGTCGGTCGCCTTGATATAGGCGAAGTTGGCCCCTTGGGTCCTGAGCTTCGCCCAGTCGATGTCGCCCTGCCAGCGCGACACGTCGACGCCGTGCACGGCGAGCTTCTTCGGCGACTGCTTGCCGAAATTGATCGGCTTGGCGTCGCGGAACTGGCGGCTGTAGATGCGCGACCTCTTCTGCGACGGATCGGCGGCGAGCGGCGGCTCGGGCGTCATCAGGGCTGCCACCGGGCGCTCGGTCGGCACGGCCATGCCGAGCGTTTCCTGCGCCGGCTCGAAGGCCTGGGGCTGAGGCACCTGGCCGGCCCAGGCGAGCTCGTGCGGGGCTGCGGCGGCAAGCGGTGCGGACGGCGCGGCCATCGGGGCTGCGGGGGCGGCTGCCGCCTGCAGCATGGCGTCGGGGGCCGATTGCTGGGCGGCCATGGGGGCGAGCCGGCCGCTCTTGCCGATCGACGCCGAGGGCACGGGGCCCGACGGAGTCGGCGAAGCCGAACTCGTCTGCTGCGGCGATATGCCGTCCAGGACGCTTTCCGGCTCGGAGCCGGAGACGCAGCCGGCCACGGTCAGGCAGGCGAGGAGGAGTGCTGGTGCAGCCGAAAAACGCATTGTGAACCCGAAACGCGAGACAACAGGGACGCCAGTCTGCGCGCCGCTTTGGGCTGGCGCGCGAATTGCTAACGGAAACTTACCGGAAAAAGCTGAATGCAATCTTTACAGATCGTGGCCGGACCAAGGAAGTTGCGCGGCGTTGCCCCCCCTGCCCCACTGCCCCGGCCATGGGCACACGGCCGCTGCCGCGCCTGTTCGCGCGGCTGACGGCCAAGGGCATGGCGTGTATCGGCGGACGGTGAAGCGCCGGGCGCCGATGGCGGTCAGCCTCAGACGCGGATCGCCAGGCGCAGGCCGCCCCAGTGGCGGCCGCCGACGGTGATCGGGGCGGAAATGTCCTTCATCACGACGAAATTGCCGCCGCCCATGTCGCGCCGGTAGGTCTGGACGAGGAAGGGCGCGGTGGAGCGGCCGGCGGCCAGCCCGACGCGATCGGCGAAGATGCGGCGGTTGCGGCAGTTGGCGGTGTTCCACACCGCATCGCCGGGGCGCTGGGGGGCGGAGAACTTCTTGTTGTGGGTCGGCAGGTAGCCGTTGGTGTCGACCGCGGCGCAGAAGCCGATGCGGTCGGAGAGCGTCAGCACCGGCTCGAGAATGCCCGGCAGGACCTGGTCGGTGAATTCGGTAAACGCCGCCATCATCTGCACCGGGTCGGTGCCGGCGATCGGCCGGTAATTGCGGTCGAACAGCGCGCTCAAACCGATGCGGCCGCCGTCGACGGCGCGCTGGAAGGTGGCCGAGATCTGCTCTGCCACATCGCGGGCGGCGTTGATCCACGGGCTGTCGGCGGTCTCGATGCCGGCCGAGGCGGTGAGCTGGATCAGCGTTTCGGAGAGCGCCACGACCCGGTCGACGCGGGTCGCGGCATTCTGCAGGGCGTTGTCGGATTCCAGCACCTCGCCGGCCATGACATTGAGCGTGCCGACGAATTCGGCGCATTGCTGGTCGACGGTGTCGGTGGTGCGGGCCATGACGGAGGAGCCGTCGAGGATGCGGGTGATGACCTGCTCCATCGAGCCGAACGAGCTGTTCATCGCCTGCGAGGTCTCGCGCACGTTGAGCGCGCTTTCGCTGGCGCCGCGGCCGGCCTCCGACAGGCGGCCGATCTTGCCGCGGATCTCGTTCAGCGTCTGCTGGATCGAGCCGGTGGCCTGCGAGGTCTGCAGCGACAACGCGCGAATTTCGGCGGCGACGACGGCAAAGCCCTTGCCGGCCTCGCCGGCGCGGGCGGCCTCGATCGCGGCGTTGAGGGCGAGAAGATTGGTCTGGCGGGCGATCGAGCCGATCTCCTCGGCGACCTTGTCGACATTGCCGAGCGAGATCGAGAAGGAGCCGATCTCGGTCGAGATTTCCTGGGAGGCGGCGACCATCAGGTCGATCTTGCCGACCGCGCCGGAAAGCCGTGCGGAGGATTCGCCGAGCATGCGGCGGGCCTCGACCGCGGTCTCGTCGGTGGCGCGCAGCGAGGAGGCAACGGTCTTGTTGGTTTCGGCGATGGAGAGCGCGGTGCGGGTCACCTGGTCGAAGGTCGAGGCATGGCGCTTCGACATGGCGGCGACGTCCTGGATGGCGCCGGCGATGTCGACCAGGTCGATGCCGAGCGTCGAGGCCTCGTCGGCGAGCTTGCTGACGATCCGGCGCAGCGTCTCGGCGTCGGCGCTACGCGCCCGCTCGGCCTCTGCGGCCGGCGGCTCTTCGATGAATTCCTCTGGCGACGCCAGGCTTGTCTGTGCACTCATTGCAGTTCCTCTCCCGGGGAATGCGCGATTGTGGCGCATCACGGTTAAGGATTTGCAAATGTACGCATATGCGGGATTAACGATACGGGGCGCCACTTCTGCCGGCCGATCGTCAATCAGTCATAGTAGCCGGGAGCAAAGACTATTATCGATTCCGCCGGATCGTCCGGTTGCTCCTGCGCAGAGGGAGCCCAGCCGCCTATACCAAGCCGCAACGAAATGAACCCGTCGCTTTCCACGGAAACATTCGGATCCGTTTGCCTGATAATTTCAATCAAGTCTGCAAAACCCAGGCCGAGCAGATCCAGGCCGTCAAGCTTGGGTGCGGCGGGCGCTGCGAACTCAATCGCCTCGACCAGACAATTGGCATCATCATAGTACACAAAGCACTCAAGTTCGCCGAAATGGTCACACGGGTGGACACTGTCCGGGCCGCGCTTGAAGCTGGTGAACTCGGCGCCCAGGACCGCCCGCAAGTCGTCGGGGCTCATGCCAAAGCATATTGGCCCAACCCCTTCGTGACATCTGACCTGCATATACCCCGCCCACATGTTTCACTAGGTATGTGCACAAGTCTAGTGGATGCGTGGCGAAATTCGCAAGCTATTCTGGCTTGGTGCGGAAGGTGACGCCGGAGCATCCAGTTGAAAAATCGACGGCTATCAAGGTCTAGGCGCGATTTGTGCCCGCGCGGCGGCATCCAGAACGTCCTGTCCGTCATCTTCCCGGAGCCACCGGGCATATTTCACAGACGCCGCGTTCCTGCAGCGTGCGGAAGCAGCAGCACGGGCACCGATGAGCCGGATCGGTCAAGACAGCATTTCCAACGTTGTGACGCTCCATGCCACAGGATGAATGCGCCGGAAAACTTCTGGCAATGGGCCTTAAAGCGCGCCGATGTCGCGGAGTTTCTTCAGCACAGTCTCGCTCGGCTCGCCGGTTTCCGGCAGGCGGTAGTGGCGCTCGAAGCGGCGGATGGCGGCGCGGGTCTGTTCGCCGGCGACGCCGTCGACGCTGACATCGGTATAGGCGATGTTGGCAAGGCCGCGCTGGATTTCCATGATCAGCGCCGCATCTTCAGCCGTGCCGCGCAGCGAGACCGGCAGGGCGGCGGGCGGCGCGACGGCGGGCCGGGCGGCATTGCGGGTGACCTGCGGCTTGGTCGGAGCGGTGACGACAACCTTCTGCGCATTGCGGATGGCGGCGGCGACCGGGTCGGCGACCGCGGCAGGCGCGCTCAGGTCCTCGGCCGGGCGGCTCTTCGGCACGGCGGCGGTGACGCGGCTGTCGACCTTCAGCGCGGCCAGCAGTTCCGGGCTGACGAGGCCGTTCGCCTCGACCCCGATCGAGCGCTGGAAGACGGCGATGGCGGCCTCGGTGCGCGGGCCGATCACGCCGTCTGCGACGCCGTCATAAAGGCCGAGCCGGGCAAGCTCGCCCTGAACGGAGACCACGAGCGGCGAATTGTCGGGCACGGCGACGGTGTCCGGTGCCGGTGCCGGTGTCGCGGTGTCGGCTGCGGTTGCCGCCGGATCGCCGGCCGGAGATGCCGAGGCCGGGGCGCTGGCATCCTCGCGCTCGATCTTGAAGGTGGTGACGGTCGCCGGGTCCTGCTCGAGGCGGGCATTGCGGGTGACGCCGGCGAGCGCGTTGAAATCGCTCGTATCGCGGGTCGAGAAGATCGGCGAGGGATGCTGGCCCGGCTGGTACCAGAGCGCATTGGCGGCGATGAAACCGAAGGCGACGGAAAAGGCGGCGAGCCCGCCCACCGGCCGCGGATGGCGGCCGACGAGGCGTGCCAGCGCGCCGGCGCCGGCGAGCAGAAGGCCGGCCACCCGCGGGGGGGCCTTCTTCTTCTCAGGCGATTTTCGCTTTGGCTTCGTCATACCCAGTCTTTCTTTCGCTCTCCATCGCGTCCGGCCTGTCCATGGCCTTCAACCGCGGCGGAAACTCGACCGTATTGTGCCCGTCCACAGCCTCGGCCTCGACGCCCGAGCCATCGGCCGGCAGGCGCACGGTGACCACGGTGCCCTCGCCCGGCCGGCTTTCCATCAGGAAAGTCCCGCCATGCAACGCCGTCAAGCCCTTGACCAGCGACAGGCCGAGACCGGAGCCTTCGTAGGCGCGGCTCAGGTCGCTGTGGACCTGGGTGAAGGGCCGGCCGATCAGGGCCATTTTTTCCGGCGCGATGCCGATGCCGGTGTCGGAGACGACGATCTTCAGGTCGCGCCCGTCGCGGCTGGCGTCGACGATGACCGAGCCGCCACTTTCCGTGAACTTGATGGCATTGCCGACGAGATTGATCAAGACCTGGCGCACGGCGCGTTCGTCGGCGACGACCTCGCCGAGCCCGCGGGCAATGCGGCTGGTGAGCGTCACGCCCTTGCTGGCGGCCTGCAGCGACAGCATCTGCTCGCATTCGGACACGGCCTCGCCGATGACGAAATGCTCGAGCATCAGTTCGTAGCGGCCGGCCTCGATCTTCGACATGTCGAGCATCGCGTTGACGACGGAGAGCAGATGGGCGCCCGACTGGCGGATCAGCTGGACATATTCGCGCTGGCGGTCGTTTTCGAGCTTGCCGAAATATTCGCCGGCGAGAATGTCGGAAAAGCCGAGAATGGCGTTGAGCGGGGTGCGCAGCTCGTGGCTGACGGCGGCGAGGAAGCGCGACTTCGCCTCATGGGCGGCAACCGCCTCGTCTTCCTTGGCGAGCGCGGCATTACGGATCTGCATCTCGCCGGCAATGTCGAGCAGCTGGGCATAGACGAAGGCGAGCTGGCCGTCGGCCTTTCGCGTCGCGGTCATGTCCATGCGCACGTTCATGAACTGCGCCTGGTCGATGCCGATGACCGGGCGGTCGAGGCGCAGGTCGATGACCACGGCATCGGCGCCCTGGCGCAGGGCATCGAGCGCCTGAACGAAGGCGATGCGGTCGGAGACATGGACCTGGTCGGCGAAGGGACGGCCGAAGGGATCACGCAGGAAGGACAGGAACATTTCGCGGTCGCGGCCGGCGGCCTCGCGCACATTGCCGGCGGTGTCGAGACCGAGCAGCAGGCCCGGGCAGACATCGAAGGGCGAGCAGAACTCGTTGTCGGCACCATCATTCACGGCGGCCGGATAGGTGGCGCGGCGAAGGGCGATCAGGGCGACGGCGCAGAGAAGAAAGAGCGAGACGACGGCGGCAAAGCCGAGCGGCAGCGCCACGGCCGGGCCATAATAGAAGGAGAGCGTCAGGGGCACGGCAAACAGCATCACGGCAAAGCCGGCGGCGAGGTGGCGCACCACCGCGATCTCGCGCGGATCGGCCGGTTCCCCGCCGCCGTTCGACGCCAGGCAGCGGTCGGCCGCGCGATCGAGAATCGCTTTCGCTCTGTCAGCCATGTTACGCAATACCTGCACGCCAAAACCCGCGAAACGGTTCGATTTCGAGAGCCCGACCTTAGGGCCGATGCGCTTAAGGAAAAGATAAGGCAAGGCCTTCCGGAGCCCCGGAAAGGCCGGCGAAGGCCCAGTTTGGGACACTTCCGCCGGGCTTTCTCAAACGTGGTTAATGGGGCGTAAGCAGCGGATTTGTCTGTGTTTTCCCGATTGCGTTAAGATTTGTGTCGAAGCCCCGGGCCAAGAAGCGGTGGATTGCCGGGCCGCCGCCACAATTATGCTTAACGCCAGTCCCTAAAGTTTGACTGAAATGCCAAACGAGCGGCCGCGGACACGCCGTTCGTTCAAATTTGAGACAAATCCGAGCGGGTTTTGCAAAGCGATCTTTGCACCCCGCCGATAGCTTGCCCTCACAAGTCCGGGAGACAACCCGGCACGACCCGACAATGACCGGAGAAACGGGATTGGGACGGGCAAAACGGGATTGGTGAAGACGATGTGGTTTCTGATCAAGGGAGCTTTCTGGTGCTCGATGACGCTGGTGGTGCTGTCGTTCTTCAGCAGCCAGCCTCAGGAAGACACCGCCGGCGGACCGCGCCTTGAAATGAGCGACGCGATCGCGGCGGCAACCGATGCCTATCAGTATCTCTCCGCCATCTGCACGGAAAAGCCTGATGTCTGCGAGAAGGGCGCCGAGACGTTCCAGGCGCTGGGAGAGCGGGCCCGCGAAGGTGCGCTCGTCGCCTACCAGCTGCTCGACGCCCAGTTTGCCGACGGTGGCGACGAGGCGGTGGCCGAGAACAAGCCCGCCCGCCCGTCGCTGACCGCCGAGGCCGTGCCGGTCAAGGCCGAGCCGGTCACCGACGTGGTCACCACCGGCACGGTCGTGCCGCAGCCCAAGCCGCGGACCGGCAACGGCCCGAAACCCTATACGCCGCCGAAGTCCTGAACGAGGCCTTCACGCCCGCCTGAGCCGACAAGGCCCGGCGCGGCATCAAAAGAATTCCCCGGGGCACCACGCCCGCCCCGGACCACCGCTTGCATCGGAGCGCCACCCTGTCCGCCTCTGCGGCCCGGCGCTCGGTTGCCTGTCTGCCTGTCCCACAGGAAATTTCGGCCATACTGCCGAGCCGCGAGGAACCCCTTGTCCTCGCGGCTTTTCTTTTTTCCCGGCACTTTCGCCGCGGTCAAAGGTTCAAATGGCCGCCGGGATCGCCTATACCGGGGACCGTTGCAGAAACCGGATAAGACGCCCCATGACGACGCTTGCGCAGATGACCGAGGATTTTGCCTTCCTGGACGACTGGGAAGACCGGATGCGTTACGTGATGGAGCTCGGCAAGGCGCTTCCCGACCTGCCGGAGGCGGAGAGAACGCCGGAGAACAAGGTCAAGGGCTGCGCCAGCCAGGTCTGGCTTTCGACCCATCCGCATGAGGGTCCCGACCCGGTCATCGACCTGACCGGCGATTCGGACGCGCATATCGTGCGCGGGCTCGTCGCGATCGTGCTCGCCGCCTATTCCGGCAAGCGCGCCTCTGACATCGTCGCCTTCGACGCCATCGAGCTCTTCTCCCGCCTCGGCCTGATCGAGCATCTCTCCGCCCAGCGCGCCAACGGCCTGCGCTCGATGATCCAGCGGATCCGCGAGGAGGCGGCGCGGCATCTGGTGTAGACGGGCGCGGAACACTCCCTCCGCCCTGCCGGGCACACGGACGACAAGTTCGCCGGCCGCCCACCTCGAACGCCCCCTCACCCGATCTCCGGGCGAAAGTCTTCCGTGCCCCAGTGATGGCGGCGGCGGCGCTGATGGGGCGGCGGTGGGGCGTAGTGGCGGGCGAGCGCATTAAGCGCGGTGCGCAGCATCAGCTTGGCGGAGCGGGCCGGCCACTGGCGTTCGCGCTCAACCGTTTCCAGGCCCTTCATGAAGCAGCAGACGTCGAGCGCCACGCCGGACAGTTCCGGGCCGATCGCCTCGATCGCCGCATTGAGCCGGGCGCGGGCACCGAGCGCCGAATCGGCGATCTCGACTGCCGCGGGGGCCGCTCCCTTCATCCGGCTCGCCAGTCGTGGCTCCCAGGCGGCGGTGATGCGCGGCTGCAGGCCGGCGCGCTCGAAATCGGCCGCCAGCCGCTCGCCGGCGGCGATCGCCTCGGCATCGTAATAGGCGGTGCCCGCGCGGTCCTTCAGCCGGGCAAGCCCGCCGAGCGGCGATTCCGTCAGATTGCGCCGCACCGGGCGGCGCACGCCCTCCTCTACCAGCATCTCCACCGCGATGTCGCGGTGCTGCTCGAGAAAAGCCTCGTCGCCCGGCTCGGCCATGGCGCGGCGCAGATAGGTGCGCGTGCCCTCGCCCGCCCGGATCCGTGGACCGTCGCGCAGGATCAGGCCGCGCGCTACGGCCTCGCGCAGCAGGCTTGCCGGCACGTCGGCGATCTCTGCATCGGCGCCCTTGAAGCAAATCCCGCCGCCCGTCCCGGCCGAAAGCTCGAGCGGGCCGCGCAGGGCAAGCCGCAAAAGCCGCAGCAGCAGCCGTCGCTCGGCGGGCGCGGCCCGCGCTGCCGTCATGCCGGCCTCCCGGCGACCATGCAGACCGACTCGGCCAGCCGCTCGACGGTGCTGACGAAGGTGTCGAAGGCGGCATCGTCGCGACGGTCCTCGACGACGTGGCAGGCGTGGCTGACCGTGGTGCGGTCGACGCCGAAAGCCTCGGCGATCTCGCCATAGGGCATGGAGAGCGCGACATGGCAGACATACATGGAGATCTGCCGCACATGGCAACTGGCACGGCGCCGCGCGCGCCGCGCCTCGGCGCGATCACCGACGACGCCGAGCAGCTCGGCGGTCAGCTGGCGCACCACCATGCAGACGATGCGGCGTTCGCTGAGGCCCGAGGAGGCGGCCGAAGAGCGCAGGACGGCCGGAGCGGGCGCTGTGCTTCCCGGATCCGCAACGGGGGAATTGGCTGTCTCTGATGGCATATGATCACTCCCGATAGATAGGAATTAATTCATACACCCTAACGAGAACACGGGGACGTTGGAAAGCGCAAGTTTTCGATGTTTGATTGTTTTTGTTTTGTTATTGGCTTTTGACACTAGATATTTATGGGATTTATTTCCTCGTTCCGTGGCAATGCAGAAGCCGCGCACGCGGCCCACGGGTGCATAGCGGAGAATCGGATGAGATCATCTTCACCTTTCCTCTCAGGGATGACCCTGTGGAGATTGCCGCGCCGCGAAGAAGCTCGGCGCGAAAGCACCAAGAAGCCCAGCATCGCATGCCTCGCGACAGGTGTATTACCTGTCGGCTGCTTTACGAATGCGTTCACGCTTAAACAAAAAGCGCGTAAACCTCTGTTTGAACGCAGGAGGAAGAACGGTGATCCTTAACCCTCTGTCTGTCGGCATTTTCGTTTCCGACAAGCTTTGTGCATTTGACGCCATAGAGTGCGAAACTGGAGCATTGATCGTGGCGCTTTGGTTTGCCAACCAAGGCGAAGGGGTGCGACGACCAGAGTTCGTTATTCCTCTAAAGTCGGTGCGCCATCAGGTTGCTGATAATGGCACTGCGCCAGTGAAGTATCTCGTAAACGATCCAATGCCCAAATCGCTGTTTGACGGTTCAGCGTCGCGGCAACAGCGACGGCAGTTTCACGTTCGCAAAGGCCCCGAAGTTCATTTTCCAATAGCCCAGAGCCGGCATTAGGTTTCATCTTGTTCCTTCTCTCCAGGCTTCTGCTTGGGAGGGGTCTTCGAGCTTGGCGTCGTCTTGAGCATACGCTTCCAAACGTCGCCGCCCCACTCTTTGCCAACACTCCTTTTGGTGCCTGCCATGGAAGAAACCTTAGACCACGTAAGAATAGTTCGTACTGACGACGGTCTGCTTACGTGCGTGTCCGCTCTCGAAGCGCACCCAGACTTAGCGGCGAAAATATCCATTTTCATAGCATACGCAGCTCAGGCCGAGCTGTGCACCCGCGACCTACTCGCCAAAGTTTTACGGATATCACAAGAAGCCGCCCAAGAAATTCTTTCCCCCATACAAAGCCAAGGGCTCCGGCTAGACTTGCTAGCCCGAATTGCGTCTACCTCCGCCTCTCCTATGACCGCGGAATTGCCCTCCACACTAACAGAAATGAAGTGGGTAGCCTCCGAGAGAAACAAGTACGCACACGCGCAGTACGGCATTCCTCAGGACGGTACATTCAACCTATATCGAATCGCTTTCTTCACCGATGGTCGAAGAAAGCCGCTATGGGATCTGATCGATCACTCGAGACTTGATGCAGAGATTACGCGATCTAAGGCGCTAGTTGTCTTGCTTTGGGAGACGCTTCGTTAGCCGCGTACATTGATCTGTAGACGTCAGCGAGAAACTCCGCGATCTGCTTTCTGCCAGAGTTCGAAGACCTTGGCCCCATGATCGCCGCACAACGGGCCTGCTGTCTCCGCGCAACAAAAAACCGGGCGCGAGGCCCGGTTTCGTCGGAGTGCCGTGACCGTGGTTCGGTCGAGGCGTCAGGTGCGGTTCACTTGCCGCTGCGCTTGCGGCGCTGGCCGAGGCCCATTTCCTTGGCGAGGCGCGAGCGCGCTTCGGCATAGGCGGGCGCGACCATCGGATAGTCCATCGGCAGGTCCCACTTGTCGCGGTATTCTTCCGGACCGAGGGTGTGGTGCGTCATCAGGTGACGCTTGAGCGACTTGAAGGCACCGCCGCATTCCAGACAGACGATGTGGTCGTCCTGCACGGACTTGCGCACGGCGACAGCCGGCTTCTGCTTTTCCACAACCGAGACGACCGGGGCCGGCGAAGAGGTGTTGCTCAGGGCCGAGTGTACGTCGGAGATGAGCGCGGCGAGGTCGCCGACCGGCACTACATGATGGCTGACATAGGCTGCGACAATGTCCGCGGTCAATTCGACCAGTAGATCATGGCCGGCGCCGTTGACGGTTTCTGTCATTTCGTGACTCCTGTTCCAATGTGCTTGCCAGGCGCCGGCTGAACGGCCGGCACCAATCGAAAAAGCCAAGGAACAAAGACCTTTGCGCAAGCCTTGTCGTCGCCGACGTGGGATCCACCCCTAGATCCCGGCAGTACGCTCTGGATTCTGTTCCGGCAGATGCTGCAGTCCTGTTTCGACCCGGCCAAACCCCGAGACATTGAAACAGTTGCGGATACAACTTTCGTTCGGGATTCGAGCGCGCGAGAAACCAAGTCTCCAGCATCAGTGCTCTGTGTCAATTCGTTATCATCAATCCGTCAAAAATCCACGTAATATTTTTCCCCAAATATGGGGTGCCGCGTGCGTCTTTAGTTCGGCGAAGACACGGACATGACTTGCTGCAACTGCGAACGAGCCGCAGAATGCCGGGAAATCAGGGGTTCCAGCTCAGATGTACTTGCCGGGCGCGCTAGGGCGCCGGGCCGTCCTTGCCCTTCAATTCGTCGAGAACCGAGACCGGCGAGAGCTTGTAGCCGACCTGATGCGCCGCCTTGGCGAGCAGGTGGGCCGAGACCGGCGCGGTCAGGATGAAGAAGAAGAAGCCGGCGATCGCCCGGCTGAAGGTGGCAAGGTCGCCGGCATGCAGGCCGACGGCAATCAGCATCAGGCCGGAGCCGACCGTGCCGGCCTTCGAGGCGGCATGCATGCGGGTGTAAAGGTCCGGCAGGCGGTTGATGCCGATGGCGGCGATCAGCGCGAAGAGGGCGCCGGCGACGATCAGCAGCGCGGTGAAGAGGGCAATGCCGTAAGCGATCATTTCCTGCGCCCTCCCCCGGCCCCGGCCGGGCCGCCGGATTTTCCCTTGCCTCCCGCCGCAGCGGCCTTCGCCTTCTTGCCGCCCTTGACCTTGTGCTTTTCGGTGCGCAGCACCGGGCCGTCTTCCAGCGGACGCTCGGCCACCAGGCCGCGCGCCAGGATGAAGCGGGCGAAGGCGACGGTGGCGAGAAAGCCCACCAGACCGAGCGAGATGGCGATGTCGATATAGAGCGTGTAGCCGGTGCGGATGGCGATCACGGCGATGAAGCCGATGGCGATGCCGACCAGCATGTCGAGCGACAGCACCCGGTCGGGCAGCGTCGGCCCCTTCACCACGCGGTAGACGGTGAGGAAGAAGGCGATACCGAGCACGACGAGGGCGAAGTTGCAGGCGGCCTGGATGATGGTTTCGGGCGCGATCATGCGAAGGCCTCGCGGATCTTGCGCTCGAAGCCCTCGGCGATGTCGCGGCGCGCGGCGTCCGGGTCGGCGCAGTCGATGGCATGCACGTAGAGCGTCTTCTTGTCGTCGGAGACGTCGACCGACAGCGTGCCGGGGGTGAGCGTGATGAGGTTGGCGAGCAGGGTAATCTCGAAGTCGCGCGTCACCGTCAGCGGAAAGGCGAAGATGCCCGGCTTGATGTCGAGCCTCGGGCTCACCACCATGACGGCGACCTTCCAGGCCGATTTGGCCAGCTCGACGAAGAACAGCCAGGCGAGCGAGGCGATGCGGATCACCCGGCGGATATAGCCGGTGCCGTTGATCTGTTCGCGGATCAGGCCGAGCGCCAGGGTCGACAGCACGAAGCCGAAGATCAGGTTGTGCAGCGAGGCGCTGCCGGTGATCGCCGCCCAGACGATCGCCATGAGCAGATTGATGGCATAGAGGATCATGGCTGGCCTCCCACCGGAAAGACGGACTGGAGATAGGCGGCGGGATCGGCAAGCCCGATCGCCGCCCGCTGGCTGAGGTCGATCAGCGGCTCGGGGAAGAGGCCGAACCAGACGATCAGCGCGGTCAGCGTCAGGATCGGCAGCATGGCCGAGAGACTGGCGCGGGGCGCGGCGGGCTGGATTGCCGCTTCACCGCCCTTGCTGGCAACCACCGGCGCGGGGCGCCAGTAGGCGAGCAGGAAGAGCCGGCCGAAAGCGATGGTGGTGAGGAAGCCGGAGAGCAGGATGGCGCCCGCCAGCCACCAGGCGCCGATGTCGAGCGAGGCCTTGACCAGCATGGCCTTGGGCCAGAAGCCGGAAAACGGCGGCAGGCCGGAGCCGGCGAAGAACAGGGCGAGCGACAGGCCGGCAAAGGCGGGCGCGGCCGCCCAGAGACCCGACAGGCTTTCGAGGCGGTAGGAGCCGCCGCGGCGCGCCGCCTCGCCCGCCAGAAGGTAGAGCGCGGTCATCAGCACGATCGAATGCAGGGCATAGAAGATCGCCGCCGAGAGCCCCGCCGTTCCGGCGATCGCCGCGCCCGCCAGCATGTAACCGATGCCGGAGACGACGACGAAGCCGAGGAAGCGGCGGATGTCGGACTGGGCCAGCGCGCCCATGGCGCCGAGCACCATGGTGAGCGCCGCGGCAATGGCGATGACGAGGCTGAGCGCCTCGCGCTCGACCGGCAACAGCATGACCATGACGCGCAAAAGGGCATAGACGCCGACCTTGGTGAGCAGGCCGGCAAACAGCGCCGAGACGACGATCCGCGGCGTGTGGTAGGAGGCCGGCAGCCAGAAATTGACCGGGAAGGCGGCGGCCTTCATGCCGAAGGCGAAGACGAACAGCGCGCCCAGCGTCATCAGCGGCGCGGTCTCGCGCAGTTCGCCGGCCTTGGTGGCGATGTCGGCCATGTTGAGCGTGCCGAAGATGGCATAGAGATAGCCGACGGCGACGAGGAAGAGCGTCGTGCCGATCAGGTTCAGCACGGCATATTTCAGCGCCCCGTCGATCTGCTCGCGCTCGGAGCCGAGGATCAGCAGGCCGAAGGACGAGATCAGCAGAACCTCGAACCAGACATAGAGGTTGAAGATGTCGCCGGTCAGGAAGGCGCCCGAGACGCCGGCCATCAGCACCATGAGGAAGGGATAGAAGCCGTAGCGGCGGCCGCTCTGGCTGATGTCGCCGAGCGCATAGATGCTGCCGGCCAGGGCCACGATGGCGGCGGCGAGCGCCAGCAGCGCGCCGGTGAGGTCGACGGTAAAGGCGATGCCGAAGGGCGGCAGCCAGCGGCCCATCATCATCGTCACCGGACCGTAGAGCACGACGCGGCCGAGCAGCAGCAAATCGACCAGCACCATCAGGGCAAGGCCCGGAATGGCGATGAACGGATGGGCGCGCGTCGAATGGCGCAGCATCATCAGCACGGCGCCGCAGCCAAGCCCGATCGCCACCGGCAAAATGGTCAACCACTGGCCGGCCGAGGACGGTCCCATGACGAGGGCGAGCGAAAGGTCGAGGGGGGAAGTGGAGGCGGCCATCAGGAGAAGACCCCCTCTGGCCTGCCGGCCATCTCCCCCACAAGGGGGGAGAGACCGTGGGGCACGGTCCCGGACAAGCTTCCAAGGCCCAAAGAAGGCCGAGTGTTCACGGCATGAATTCCGAACGCAGCGCCGGCGGCGGGGCGGTCTCCCCCCTTGTGGGGGAGATGGCCGGCAGGCCAGAGGGGGTTCACGTCAGGCACGGACATCATCATGCGCTCAATATCCCATCGGCGGCAGGGGCTCGCCCTTCGGCTCGGCGACGCGCATCTCGCCGGTGTCGTCGGTCCCGAGGTCCTGGTAGGCGCGGTAGGTGAGCACCAGCAGGAAGCAGAAGAAGGAGAAGGAAATGACGATGGCGGTGAGGATGAGGGCCTGCGGCAGCGGATTGGCGGCGCCGGCCGACAGCGTGTCGGAGCCTTGGGCGATGATCGGCGGGACCTCGCGCGTCAGGCGGCCGGTGGTGAACAGCAACAGGTTGACGGCATTGCCGAGGATGACGATGCCGAGCAGGACGCGGACGATGTGCTTCGACATCATCAGGTAGAGGGCGGCGGCGAAGAAGATGCCGACGAGGCCGGAAAACAGCACTTCCATCAGTCGCTCTCCCTTTCTTCGAGCGCCAGGGCGATCGAGGTGATGGCGCCCACCACGACGAGATAGACGCCGACGTCGAAGGACATGACGGTGGCGAGCGGCACCTCGACGCCGAAGAACTCGGGATAGACCCAAAGCCCGGTCATGAAGGGCAGGCCGAAGATCGCCGAGAGCAGCCCGGACAGGGTGGCGAGCAGCAGGCCGGCGCCGGCGATCGACATCGGATGGAACCACAGCGCCCGGCGCACGGCCTGCACCCCGAAGGCGATGCCGTAGATGGCGAAGGCGGAGGCGGCGATCAGTCCGCCGATGAAGCCGCCGCCCGGCTCGTTATGGCCGCGCAGCAGAACGAAGATCGAAAACAGCAGCATCAGCGCGGTGAGGAAGGGTGCGACCGTGCGGAAAATCAGCGTGTTCATTTGCGCAACTCCTTCTCGGCATTGCGGCCCTCGAGCCTGGCGACCGGTGTCTGGGCGGCGGCGACCGAAACCACCCGAATGCGGATCAGCGCGAGGATGGCCAGGCCGGTGATCATCACCACCGAGATTTCGCCCAGCGTATCCGTGCCGCGGAAGTCGACGATGATGACGTTCACCACATTGGCGCCGTGGGCGATGACCTTGGAATAGGCGTTGAAGAAATCGGTGAGCGTGGTGCTGAACGGCGCCTGGGTGGACTTGAGCAGCAGGAGCGCGAAGCCGAGGCCGCCGGCGATGGCGATCGCGGCATCCAGCAGGAACTCGCCGAAGGTGCGGTGGTCGGAGGGCGAAAGCCGCAGCCGCGTCATCACCAGCGCCAGGATGACGACCGACAGCGTCTCGACCATGAACTGGGTAAACGACAGGTCCGGCGCGCCGAACAACAGGAAGATGACGGCGACGGCAAAGCCCTGGATGCCGAGCGAGACGATGGCGGTCAGGCGGTCCCGGGCGGCGAGCACGGCGATCAGCCCGACAATGGCGATGACGAAGAAGGCGAGCTCGTGGAAACGCACGTCGGAGGGCCAGGCCGGCATTTCGGGCAGTTCGCCGTTCAGCACCGGCGGCACCAGCAGCACGAAGGCGAGCAGCAGGAAGGTGACCGTCACATAGACCTCGAGCCGGCCGTTCTGGATCACCTTCGTCACGCGCCAGGAGAGACGCACCAGGCCGGCGATGAAATGGTCGAAGCCACGATCGGGGCCTGGACCGAGCGCGTCGATGAGGCGGGTCACGGCTGAGCGGGCGCGGTCGAGGCCGAGGAAGATGAGGATGCCGAGCACAACCGTCAGAACTGAAAGTGCGAGCGGCAAGCCGATATGCGGCACGAGGCTGACCGTCACGGCTTCCGCCTCGCCGGCGACGGCGCTCGCCATCGGCGAGGTGACATAGGCATGGGCGACAGCAGAGAACAGGGCTGCGGTAAGGCCGAGAAGCGACAGCACCAGCGGCCCGAGCCAGAGCAGGGCCGGCCCTTCATGCGCGTGCTTCGGCGTCTCGACCTTGGCGCCGACGAAGGGTTTGAGCGCCACGGCAAAGGCGATGACGAACATCAGCGCATTGCCGATAATGGCGACGATGGTGAAGACGACCGAGCGCGGATCGGGGCCGGCGAGCGCGGCATAGATCTCCTCCTTGGCGAGGAAGCCGAAGAAGGGCGGCAGACCGGCCATGGAGATCGCGGCGAAGAGTGCGGCGACGAAGGTGATCGGCATGGCGAATCTGAGGCCGCCGAGCTTGGTGACGTCGCGCGTGCCGGCCTCGTGGTCGATGATGCCGGCGACCATGAACAGCGCGCCCTTGAACAGCGAATGGGCGACGAGATAGAGCACCGCCGCCTCGATGGCATAGGGCGAGCCGAAGCCGGTCAGCATGACCAGCAGCCCGAGCGAGGCGACCGTCGTATAGGCGAGCATCAGCTTCAGATCGCTCTGGCGGATGGCAAGCACGGCGCCGACCAGAAGCGTGATGCCGCCGAAGAAGGGCAAAAGGATTTCCCAGGCGGGTGTGTCGCCCATGACAGGATTGAGCCGCATCAGCAGATAGACGCCGGCCTTCACCATGGTCGCCGAATGCAGATAGGCCGAGACCGGGGTCGGCGCCTCCATGGCGTTGGGCAGCCAGAAATGGAAGGGGAACTGCGCCGACTTGGTGAAGGCGCCGCCGAGCACCAGCAACAGCGCCGCCATGTAGAACGGGCTTTCGCGCAGGAGATCGCCGGAATGCACGAGCAGCGACAGCTGGGTCAGGCCTGTCATGTTCCAGATGAAGATCAGGCCGGCGAGCAGCAGCAGCCCTCCCCCGCCGGTGACGACCAGCGCCTGGAGTGCGGCGCGGCGCGAGGCTTGGCGGGAATGGTCGAAGCCGATCAGCAGGAAGGAGGTGATCGAGGTCAGCTCCCAGAAGACGAAGAGCATGAGGAAGCTGTCGGACACCACGACGCCGAGCATCGAGCCCATGAACATCAGGATGAAGGAGAAGAAGCGGCCCTGCTGCGGATGGCCCTTCATGTAGCCGCCCGAATAGAGCACGATCAGCGTGCCGATGCCGGTGATCAGCAGGGCGAAGGTGAGCGACAGGCCGTCGAGGAACCAGGAAAAGGAGAGGTTCAGGCTCGGCACCCAGGCATAGCCGCCGGTGACGACTTCGCCGGCGGCGATCTCCGGCAGGAAGCCGGCGAAATGGGCGAAGGCGAAGGCCGGCACGAGGGCCAGGATCCAGGCGGCATTGGCGCCGAGGCGTCGCACGAGAAGCGGAGCAAGAAGCGCAGCCATAAACGGCAGGGCCATGGCAAGAAAAGTCAGGGCAGCCCCGTCTCCTATCATCTACACTCCCTTGCTGCTTCCGGCAGCCTTGTCCCCCGAAACCTTTTTGAGTGTCCGTTGTTAGGATAAATGGCCGAGCGTCTCAAGCAAGTTCGTAGAAAGACAGGAAAAAACCCACTGACAACGTCTTCAAGTTTGCTTGAGGACGTTGTCAGTGGGCGCGCCGCACTACCGTTCCGTTACCGTCGGCGCAGATGGACGATCTGTGCCGACAGCCCCACCACGAGGATGACGAGCAAGCCCGCCTGGAAGCCGACCAGGAGCGGCGCGTCGAGTTCGGTGACGAAAGGATGCCCATCGGGTACCCGCCGCAGGATTTCGGTCACGGTGGGCAGCATCAGGAGAAAGGCGGAGAGGCTCAGGCAGATTGTCTCGGCATAGCGTGCCAATCGCGGAGGAAGCGGCAACCGCCCTACTGCGTAGCCGCCGAGCACCAACAACAAGGTGGCCAGGCCGACGACATAGCTCACCGGCTGGTGGGCGACGAGGAAGACCGTGGCGGCGCCGACCAGCATCGACACGAAATAGATGGCGCCCGCAAAGGAGCGCGGCACGATGCGCCCATGTCGGGCAAACATATAGACGGCAACGGGAATGGCGGGCAGGCTGCCGAGCGTGTGCAGCCAGCCCAGAGGGGAAATACCAAACATAGACAGATCCTTTCGTGATTTCTGGACGTCAAGAATGCCTACCTATCAGTTGGTAGGCTATTGAGACGAAACATTGCCTCGGCGCCCGGCATCAGCCGCGAGCACCAAGGCGAAGAAGCAAGGGGTCGATGATCGAGCCGAACATGGCCGGGTCGCCATAGGCGCGCGCCGAGAGCATGGCCCCGTGAACCGTCGCCATGAAGACCTCGGCTTCTTCTTCGGCGGAGCCGGATAACACGAAGACACCCTGCTCGCCGCCTCGCCGCAGCACCGAAGCCAGCCAGCGCGACAGGGTGCGGAAATGCGCCCTCACCTCGACGACGACATCCTCGGGGAGCACCGGGATCTGGGACGCCAGCAGGGCGCAGACGCAGAAAGGCTCGCTGTCGTCGACGATGCAGGCCCGCCAGTATCCAGCATAGGCGCTCAACTGGGCGGCGGGCTCCGCGACCTCACGCTCGAGCGCTGCGATGCCGGCTTCCGCTTCCTCGCGGTAGCGCGCGACCAGGGTACGGACCAGATCGGATTTTGCCGGGAAGTGATGATGGATGCTGGCCTTGCGGATGCCAACCACCTCGGCGATGTCGGCATAACTGAAGCCATTGTAGCCGCCCGCGATGATCAGCGTTCTGGCACAGCGGAGAATGTCGTCGGACGTGGTTGAAAAATTGCTCATACAGCTTATCTACCTACCAATAGGTAGGCTGTCAATCCCGATGCCGAAAACACCTTTGCGCCGGCCAACGGCATGGCCCATCGACCGATCGCTGACGCGGGGACCGTGCAGGGTCCAAGGGGCGTCGCCATCGCGTGTTTCCGACATTGCCGAGGATCGATCGGCGTCCTATCTAGGATAACAAACAAGGAGGTGACCATGGCAGATCCCGTCAAGTCGAAGATCGAGAAGACCGATGCCGAGTGGCGCGAGCAGCTGACGGCGGAGCAGTACCGCATCCTGCGCGAGCACGGCACCGAGCGGCCGTTCACCGGCCCCTACTGGGACAATTTCGAAAAGGGCCTCTATCGCTGCGCCGCCTGCGAGACGCCGCTGTTCTATTCCGACACCAAGTTCGACGCCGGCTGCGGCTGGCCGAGCTATTTCGAGCCGGTGACGCCCGGCGCCGTGACCGAGCACCGCGACGCGTCGCTCGGCATGGTCCGCACGGAAATCCGCTGCGCCAATTGCGGCGGCCATCTCGGCCACGTCTTCCCCGACGGTCCGAAACCGACCGGCCTGCGCTACTGCATCAACGGGCACTCGATGGTATTCGAACCGGTGGAGTGAGGGCTGGGGAACCGGCCTTAGGATCGGCGACCGTCCTGGCGTGGCGGCTGCCCCTCATCCGGCTGCCGCCACCTTCTCCCCGCGAGCGGGGAGAAGGGACCAGGGGGCACCGCCGCGTCTATCCCCTCTCCCCGCCTGCGGGGAGAGGGTCAGGGTGAGGGGCAAGTCTTGGTCCCGTGCAACGAAGGAACGCAGTTTCGCTGCGCCCCCGCCTCCCGACCGCATATCCCATCCGCCACCATCAGGACTTTCTCAACCTCCTCGACTATAAGGTCGGGCAAAACCGATCAGGAGCGGCCCCATGAGCAATGTCGTCGAATTCAAGAAGCCGCCGAAGGCGCCCGAGCCGAAGAAGCCGAATCCAGGGCTGCGCACCGCGCTGATCGTGCTTGGCGTGATCGCCGCCTTCGGCCTCGCCTGGGTCTATTTCCAGTTCATCGGCGGCTGAGGCCTCCGCTCTTCCCAAGACCATCTCCGCCCTTGCGTGCACGCCCCGACACTTTCCGGGTGGCGTTCCCCCTTTGCCCTCCTGAGTTCATCAAACGGCGGGCTCTCCCCTCATGGGGGGAGATTACTAACACACGCGCGTTTGGCCAGGCGGTTTCGCCAAGGCGGCGGCCCGACCCGCCGGCGGCAAGGCGGGATTGCTCGGGCAACCTGTCACCCGTCGCTGTGGCCCCCGGCAACCCGTCACCCGTGGCTGTGGCCGTGGTGCAGGTCGGGGTAGTGCGGGTGCTTGTGGCGCAAGGGCTCGTGGCGGTGCCAGTGGGAATGCGGTTCGGTGACCGGGCCGTCGTGGCCGTGGCGGTGGTGCTCGTCATGTACATGGACATGGTCGTGTTCCAGCACGTCGTGGCTGTGCTCGTGCTCGTGGCGTTCGCTCAGATGCAGCCAGAGGCCGAGCGCCATCAACAGGCCGGAGAGAACCAGCTGCAGCGTCACCGCCTCGCGGAAAATCACCACGGCCAGCACCGCGCCGATGAACGGGGCAAGCGAGAAGTAGGCGCCCGTGCGCGCCGTGCCGAGATGGCGAAGCCCCAGCATGAACATCACCAGGCTGACGCCGATGCCGAGGAAGCCTACGACGGCGCCGGAGGTGACGAGGGCGGCACCCGGCCAGGCGGCGCCGAAGGCGAGCGCCAGCGCCAGATTGGTGCAGCCGGCGACGAGGCCCTTGATCATGGCGATCTGCACCGGATCGGCAGACGAGAGCTTGCGAGTCAGGTTGTTGTCGATACCCCAGCAGAGGCAGGCGGCGGCGACGAAGAGGCCGCCCGCATCGAGACTGAGGCCCGCGCCGTTCCACGAGAGCAGGACGGCACCGGCCAAAATGGCGGCGGCGCCGAGCAGCAGGCGCCGGTCGACGTTCTCGCGAAACACCAGCCAGGCGATCGCCATGGTGGCGAGGCCCTCGAGATTGAGCAGCAGCGAGGCGGACGAGGCGGAGGTCAGCGACAGGCCGAGCATGAGAAAGAGCGGTCCGAGCACGCCGCCGAAGGCGACGACGGCGGCAAGCCAGGGGAGATCGGCCCGCGTCAGCGGCGCTTCCGCATTGGGCAGGCCGAACAGGGCGCGGCCCGCGTGGATTAGTCCCAGCCCCGCCCCTGCCCCGAGATAGAGGATGCCGGCCAGCAGCCAGGGGTCGATCGCGCCGACCAGCAGTTTCGACAGCGGCGCGGAAAGCCCGAAGAGGACGGCCGATCCGAGCGCCAGCGGCACGCCGGGCCAGAGATGGGTGTGCGATTGCGCCATGGTGGCATCCTCCCGAACAAGGGGCGAGACTAGGGAGAATCGGCACCGCCCGCAAGGCGCGCCCGGCGGCTCGGCCGTGCCGCACCGATCGGGAAGCTGCCTCACAAGCGGGTCTTTCGCCCTTTCGTTGCATGCTGAACCGTATCGACAACTGTACAAAGACGAGCCACCCCTGTAGTTAATGGGTTCGGAGGCCGATCTGGCCTCCCTGCCGTGCCTCATCGATCAAACTCTGGCCTGCAGCGCGAATGCGCAGGTCCTCGCGAATAGCAATGGAGATCAACTGCATGTCGCTCGGAACAATTCTCATCATCATCCTCATCATTGCCCTGCTCGGTGGTTTCAGCGGTCGCTTCGGCGGTTATGGCTACGGCTTCGGCCATGGCGGCGTCGGCGTGCTCGGCGTCGTGCTGATCGTCCTTCTGATCCTGGTTCTCACCGGCCGGCTCTGATCCCAAGACAATCCTGCACCCGGACGGCCCGCTCACCGCGGCGCCCGTGCGGGTGCAGGCGTATTCCCGCGAGCCGGGAGTGGGAAACATCGTGACCATATTCTCGGTTCGCCACATCACGGACTATCAGTACAAGCGCCCGGTGAAGCTCGGCGAGCACCGGATGATGTTCCGTCCGCGCGACAGTTTCGACCAGACGCTGCTCAGTGTCAGCCTGGCGGTGGAGCCGCCGCACGACCGGATCCGCTGGATCCACGACCCGTTCGGCAATTGCGTGGCGCTGTTGAGCTTCACCAAGCCGACCCGGACGCTGCGCTTCGAAAGCAATATCCGGCTCGACCACACGCCGCATGCGGCGCTCGACTTTCCGATCGACACCACCGCGGTCGACTATCCCTTCGCCTATGACGGTGAGGAACTGCCCGATCTCGCGCCGACCATCGCCCGGCACTATCCGGATCCGAACGACGTCGTCGGCAGCTTCGCCCGGCAGTTCCTGCACAGCGGCCGCCCGACGCGCACCAGCAGCATGCTGATGAGCCTGTGCTACATGATCCACGACAGCTTCGCCTATGTGCGCCGCTCCGAACACGGGGTGCAGACGCCGCTTCAGACGCTGGAGCTGAAGAGCGGCACCTGCCGCGATTTCGCCCTGCTGATGATGGAGGCGGCCCGCTCGCTCGGCCTCGCCGCCCGCTTCGTCACCGGCTACATCTATGTGCCCACCCGGGACGGCTCGACCACGCTCGGCGGCGGTTCGACCCATGCCTGGTGCCAGATCTATGTGCCGGGCGCCGGCTGGGTGGAATTCGACCCGACCAACGGCATCGTCGGCAATCGCGACCTGATCCGGGTGGGCGTGGCGCGCGATCCGCGCCAGGCCGTGCCGCTGTCGGGCAGCTATGACGGCCGCGCCTCCGACTTCAAATCGTTGACCGTTCAGGTCAACGTCACCTCCGAGGATGTGCGGGAAAAGCCCTCCTGACGAGCGGCCCGGAACCCCGATGGCTCCCGTGCGTTCACAAGATGCCGACGCTCCGGCGATGAGGCTCCCCCCTTGAAGGATTTGAGATGAAGATACGTGCCGGCTTCCAGATTGGCTATCAGTGCGAGCGCGATACCGCGATGCTGCTCGTTCTCAACATCCACCCCTCGCGCCGGCCCGATCTCCTGACCGAGCAGGTGCTGAGCTTCGACCGGCCGATCGAGGCGCGCGACTATATCGACGGCTTCGGCAATGCCTGCAGCCGGATCATCGCCCCCGCCGGGCTCACCACCATTTCCACGCAGTTCGAGATATACGACAACGGCCAGCCCGACGTGCTGCCGGAGGGTGCCTTCCAGCACGACATCAAGGACCTGCCGAACGACGTCCTGGTCTTCCTGCTCGGCAGCCGCTACTGCGACACCGATCGCCTCGCCGATTTCGCCTGGGCAACCTTCTCCGACACGCCGCTCGGCTGGCCGCGGGTGCAGGCGATCCTCACCTTCGTGCACAACCACATCAAGTTCGACTACATGAAGGCGGATTCGACGCGCTCGGCCCATGACGGCTATATCGCCCGCACCGGGGTCTGCCGCGACTTCGCCCATCTCGCCATCACGCTCTGCCGCTGCATGAACATTCCGGCGCGCTACTGCACCGGTTATCTCGGCGATATCGGTGTGCCCACGGACGTCAATCCGATGGATTTCAGCGCCTGGATGCAGGTCTATCTCGGCGGCCACTGGCACACGGTCGACGCCCGCCACAACAAGCCGCGCATCGGCCGCATCCTGATGGCAACGGGCCGCGACGCCACCGACGTGGCGCTGTCGACCGCGTTCGGCCCGGCGCTTCTCGCGAAGTTCGAGGTGGTGACGGAGGAGATCCCGACGCCCTGAGGCGAAGGCGGCGCGCCTTGCAGGCTTGAAGAACCCTCGGGCCTTCAGCCGGCGGGCGCGGGCGCTAACACGGCCGCGCGGCGCGCCGCGCGGAAGGCGGTTGGGCTCGTGCCCGTCACCCGCAGGAATTCCCGGTTGAAATTCGACTTGGTCATGAAGCCCGCCTCGAAGACGATGCGGGTCACCGGCATGTCGGTCGTCGAGAGCAGCCGGCAGGCCTCGGCCACCCTGAAATTGTTGACATATTGCGAAACGCTCGTGCCGTGCACGCGGTTGACGGCCTGCGAGACGGTGCGCGCCGGCAGGCCGAGGCGCCGCGCCAGCTTGCCGAGATTGAGGCCGGCATCGCCATAGAGCCGGCGCTCAGCCATCAGCCTGTCGAGACTGGCCGCCACCGCCTCGTGCTCGCCGGACAGGGGCTGCGGCACGGGCTGGCGCGTGGCCGACGGTGCGCCCGAGCTCCGCTGTTCGTCGTCGGCATCGCCGTCCGGCTCGCCGTCCCCCTCCTCGGCGCCGGCCACCACCGCGGCAATGCCGAGCAGCAGCAGGATCAGGGTGGTGGCGGCCGAGACCATCAGGGCCGAATGGCGCCCCTCGCCCCACAGAAGATCGAGGCTGATGGCGATGTCGGTTAAGGCCGAGGCGACCAGCGTGAGAGCCGACAGCAGCAGCGAGCGGTGGGACCGCAATGTGCCGTCGAGGCGCGCGGCGACCAGCCCGTCCGGCCCCAGCCGGGCCAACCACAGCAGCCACAATCCATAGGCCAGGAACTCGGCGATGATCAGGAGGTCGATCGGATCGCGCCAGACGAAATGCATGAGAACGAGGGCTGCGGTCGGCAAAAGATGCGGCCAGTCGCCGAGCGACAGCCCGGCGCCCTCTTCGCGGGCGAGGTCGCGAAAGGCGAGATAGGTGAGTGGCGGGATGGCGGTCGCCAGCAGCGACAGAAGCGGAAGGACCGCCGTCACACCGTAGCCCCAGCGCAGGCCGACCAGCGTGGTCTGCGCCGCATAGAGCGCGATCAGCAGCACGAACAGGTGGTTGCGCACCAGGCTCTCGCGCCCCTGCAGCAAGAGCCGCAGCAGGAAGGCGATGAGAAACAGCGAGACGGCGAAGGACAGCGGAATGAAGATCATGGGCGGGTATTTTTAGCCAGGGACTGGTGAGCGTGTTGCGCCACCATGACCGCAAGCGCGTTCGAGGTCGACCTGAAACGCGTTCAAGGTCGCGGGTAACCATGCGCCGGTGCTGGATGGGGCCATCGTCATCCAACACCTGGAGCACCCCCCATGAAGACCCGCACTATCCTTCTTTCCATCGCCGGCACAATCCTGGCGCTCGGCTTCCTCGACGCCGCCGTCGCCTTCGTCGCCACCCGCGACAGCGTGGCGGGGCCGCTCGATTTGAGCCATGTCGCCCGGATCAGGGTCGAGGGGGCGGCGAGCGACATCGTCATCACCGCCCGCGCCGACGCGCCGCTGGTCGCCGAGATGAAGGGCGAGCGGCGCGGCTGGGGTGCGGTGTGGCATTCCGGATGGTTCTCCGGCGGCTGCCCGGCCCAGGGCAGCATGCGTGTCGACGGCGATACGCTGGTCGTCGACGTCGGCCGGCCCGCACGCTTCTTCGACTGGTCGGACTGCACGATGGAGCTTTCCGCCAATCTGAAGCCCGAGGCCGCCGTGGTCATCAACCAGAAGGCGGCGCGCGCCCGGCTTGCCGGCGACTTCTCTGCGGTCGAGATCCGCAGCGATGCCGGCGACCTTTCCTTCGAGGGCCATGCGACGGACATCTCGCTCTCGGGCGCGGCACTGCGCGCCCGGCTGGTCTATGACCGCGTGATGCACGACGAAACCATCGCCATCGCCGGGCGGATGCTCGACGCCTCGGTCAAGTTTCTGGTGCCGACGCCGGTCAGCTACCTCGTCGAGGCGGTCGCCTCCTATGTCGACAGCGCCCTGCCCAACACGCCGGGCGCCAAACCGGTGATCACCATTCGCGGCGAGATGGTGCGCACGCGGATCGAGTGAGACGCCAGCTGCGTGGGGACAGGCCCTCGAGGGGCCTGTCTGCTGCAGGCACCACTGCGAACGCGCGCATTTGTCCCTCCCGGGTCGCGACGATCCGGGCCGCGCCACACGGAAGCCGGGTTTGGCGTATCCACTGGAGGGACGGACCGAGAAGCTTGCAGTAAGTCACCGACCGAACGCAGGGCGGCCTCGAAAACAGGAGAACGGGACATGAGCTACACGATCGACAGGACGTTCGAGGGCACGGATTTCGGCAGCGTTGTCGAAAGGACCCGCGCAGCACTCGCCGCCAACGGTTTCGGTGTCTTGACCGAGATCGACGTCAAGGCGACGCTGAAGAAGAAGATCGACCAGGATATCGACGATTACCTGATCCTCGGCGCCTGCAACCCGAAAATGGCGCACCAGGCGATCGGCATCGAGCCGAAGGTGGGCGCCATGTTGCCCTGCAATGTCATCGTCCGCCGGACCGGCGGCCATTCCGTCATGGTCAGCGCCATCGACCCGCAAGCCTCGATGGAAGCCATCCCGAACGATCGACTGAAATCGGTGGCCGGCGAGGTGCGCGACATGCTGCGGAAGGCTGTCGAGGCGATCTGAGAGAGAGAGGCAACAGGCCATGGAATGGGACTGGTTGAGGGAGGTTTCCGGCCCGCTGGACGCGGATTTCGTCGCGGCGGCAACGGAGGAATGCGCGGAGCAGCTGCGGCCCGAGCTGGACTTCTTCGAGTGAGGCAACAGGCCGAACTTGCGAGCGCCGGTACGCGGCGCGCGGAGCTGTTAAATCTCGGGGTTATGAAGACCCGCCCGGTGTGAGTTACAGTTAAAACGATTTGATTCGTTTTGCCCCGCGGTTCGCCCATGGTCCTTCTGCTGCTTGCGCTCTGGCTGCTGCCGGCTTCGCTCTTCATGGGGGCGAGCTTCGTCGAGGGCATGGCCGACGGCAACCGCTGGGACGGCGGGCGGATTGTCGGGCTGGTCGCCTGCCTGCTGTGGCCGGCGACACTGCCGGCGATGCTGGTGCTGGCGCAGATCCACTACCGGAAGAACAAGGGAAAGCCGCCGGCGCTGCGGCGCCACGACGAGCCGCCCGAAACCGCCAACTTTGACGGCCTCAGAGCTTCAATTCCATCATCGCCAGATCGAGCCAGCGTCCGAACTTGATGCCCACCTCGCGGTGGATGCCGACGAGGCGGAAGCCGAGGCGCTCGTGCAGCGCGATCGACGGCTGGTTTTCGGCCTCGATCGCGGCGATCATCACATGCTTGTCGTTGCCGCGCGCATGGTCGACCAGCGCCTGCATCAGAAGCTTGCCGATGCCGGCACCGCGGCAGTCCTTGTCGACATAGACGGAATGCTCGACCGTGTGGCGATAGCCGTCGAAGGCGCGCCAGTCGCCGTAGGAGGAATATCCCGCCACCGTGCCGGCGCGTTCGGCGACCAGCACCGGAAAGCCCTTGGCGCGGCGCAGTTCCAACCAGGCACGGCGGTTGTCGACGTCGATCAGCACCTCGTTCCAGATCGCCGTCGTATGCTCGACGGCGTGGTTGTAGATGTCGCGGATGGCTTCGAGATCGGCCTCGCCGGCGTCGCGGATGGTGATGGTCTCTGTCATGGATCGGGTCCCGGCCTCGTTTCGGACCGCCTGCTTAGACCCTGGCCGGGGACGATGTAAAGCGGCGGCGCTGGATCTGCGATCCGGCCTCCCTGCCCTGTCCTCGCGGAGCGTCAGTGGCCGATGGCGGTGACGACGGCCGAATAGTGTACTGCGGCGGCGGTGACGACGAAGCCGTGCCAGATGGCGTTCTGGAAGCGTAGGCGTTCCCACACATGGAAGACCACGCCGGCCGAATAGATGCAGCCACCGACGATGATCAGAAGCAGGGTGATGCTCGGCAGGGTCTGCGAGATCGGCCCGAGCGCCAGCGCGCCGCTCCAGCCCATGGCGAGATAGAGCAGGATGGCCAGCCGGTCGTAGCGGCCGGGATAGCGGCATTTGAGCGTGATGCCGACGGCAGCGGTCAGCCAGATGCCGATCAGAAGGGCGAAGATCGTCCAGTCATGCGCGCCCTTGACCAGGAAGGGCGTGTAGGTGGCGGCGATCAGCACGAAGATCGCCGAATGGTCGAAACGGCGCAAAATCCACTTGGTGCGCGAATGCGGCCACATATTGTAGGTGAACGACACGGCGAGCGCGATGACGAGGCCGAGACCGTAGATCCAGGCGGCGGCCATTTCAGCATAGGTCGTCCAGACCGTCGCGTAGAAGATCAGCGCAGTGGCGCCGATCAGGGCGAAGACCACGCCGATGCCGTGGACGATGCCATCGGCCACCAGTTCATGGAAATCGTAAGGCCGCCCGAAGCGGAACTGGTCGGTCATGTCGGTCGAAAACCCCTGGAAGATGATCGTCTCGGCGATCCTGCACATCATGTGCAAATTTGCCGTTACCTTCAAGGGCGGGAATGGCGAATGTAGGGCGGCGGGGTGACGGAGCGCTCGTCTTGCGCCGCGAGAAGCCTTCGCCTAGCATCGCGCCATTGCCGGCCAATGCCATTTGTCCCCGAGGAACTTTCCGATGCGCTTTACCGTCCTAGCCACCTTCTCGGCGCTGATCGCCTATGTCTGGTTTCTGCTGAAGGTCGGCCGCGCCCGCCAGCAGTTCGGCGTCGAGGCACCGAAGACCACCGGCAATGCCGATTTCGAGCGGATTTTTCGCGTGCAGCAGAACACCGTCGAACAGCTGGTGCTGTTCCTGCCCTCGCTCTGGCTGTTCGGATTTTACGTCTCCGACGCGATCGCCGGCCTGCTCGGCCTGTGCTGGACGGCGTCGCGCGTGCTCTACGCCTCGGAATATTATGCCGACGCCAAGAAACGCGGCCCCGGCGCGGCGCTCACCTTCCTGATCGGCATCGTGCTGCTGGTGGGCGGCACGATCGGGGCGCTGCTGAAGATGGGCTGACCCAAGCAGGTCCAAGCGCCGGGCGTTTTCGCCGGCCCCCGGCGGTCTGCGCTGCTTTTTCGTCGCGGCGGGGTTATTTGTGCTAGTTTGTCCTGAAGAGCGGTTCTGCTGCCACAGCGAACCGGTCCTGCGTCCATGCCGGGGCTGGCTTTCGCACCGCGAGCCTCCGGCCGAAAGGACCATCAATGACAATCGTCACGCCTCTCCATCCCGAAGCCTCGCTCAGCCTGGCGCTTGCGGTCATTGCATCTTCCAGCGCGCCGATCGTGCTGCTGGACGGCAATCTTTCGGTGATCGCCGCCAGCGTCTCCTTCTGCGATGCCTTCCTGATCGCGCCCGAGGCGGCGGTGGCCCGGCCGTTCGCGCAGATCGGCGACGGCGCCTGGAACGTGCCGCAGCTTTCGGTCCTGCTCGAGGCGACGGCGGCGGGCATGGCGGATGTCCATGGCTACGAGATGGATCTGAAGCGGCCGGGGCAAGGCACCCGACGCCTGGTGCTCTCGGCACAGAAGCTCGACTATACCGACAGCGGCGCCGTGCGGCTCCTGCTCACGGTCGCCGACGTGACCGATGCGCGGATCGCCGAGAAGGTGAAGGACGACCTGCTGCGGGACAAGGCGAACCTGCTGCAGGAGGTTCAGCACCGGGTGGCCAACAGCCTGCAGATCATCGCCAGCATTCTCATGCAGAGCGCGCGCAAGGTGCAGTCGGAAGAAACCCGCACGCAACTGAAATCGGCCCACAGCCGGGTCATGTCTGTCGCCGCCGTACAGCAGCAGCTTTCGGCGTCCAGCGCCGGCGATGTCGAGCTGCGCAGCTATTTCGAGCAGCTGTGCAAGAGCCTCGGCGCATCGATGATCTACGATCCCGACCAGCTGTCGATCGTCGTCAATGTCGACAAGACGGTGACCCATGCGAACATTTCCGTCAGTCTCGGCCTGGTCGTCACCGAACTCGTCATCAATGCGCTGAAGCACGCCTTCCCCGACCAGCGCAAGGGCAAGATCACCGTCGACTACCACACCGAAGGCAAGGACTGGACGCTCGCCGTCAGCGATGACGGGGTGGGAATGGCGACGCATGCCGACGGGGCGAAACCCGGCCTCGGCACCGGGATCGTCGAGGCGCTCAGCAATCAGCTGGAGGCCGACATCACCGTTGCGGACGCCAATCCGGGCACGAAGGTGTCGATTTCCCACCGCGACGATGCCATCCCGACCGACAAGCCGGAAGCCGCATGAGCCGCGGCCAATCCTCCAAATTTACCACCCGCAGCGATTGATGAGAAAGTTCCGGATCAATCGGAGCTTCTGCGAGTTCTCCCTGTTCTGGCCAAGAATTTTACGAAGGCACGCGCTGCCACGGGTTTTGCATCGGCAAAACGCCAGGAATGCAGCATGACCTCAACAAAAGAATGCAGTTTTCATGGAAAATGAACCTATCGCAGTTCTGGTCGTCGAAGATGAAGTCCTCATCCGGATGAGTATCGTCGCGGAACTGGAGGACGCCGGCTTCGAGGTGTTCGAAGCATCGAACGCCGTCGAGGCGATCGAGGTTCTCATCGCCAACAACCGGATCCAGCTGATGTTCACCGACGTCGACATGCCCGGCGGTGTCGACGGCCTGAAACTGGCCGCATCGGTTCGCGACCGCTGGCCGCCGATCAAGATCATCGTGACTTCGGGGCATCGCAGCGTCGACGTCGACGCGCTGCCGGTCGAAGCGCGCTTCATGGCCAAGCCCTATGATCTCGATGCCGTCATCCTCTCCATCCGCGAAATGACGACGAACTGAAGCGATCGCTTCGGCTCAAGACGACGGTCGCCGCCGTCGCACGTGATCGATCAGCGCACGCAGCTTCGGAGCCATGTTGCGACGCTGGGGGAAATAGAGAAAGAATCCAGGGAACGGCGGCAGATAGTCCTGGAGGATCGGGACCAGTTCTCCGGTTTCGATATACGGCCTCAAACTATCCTCGACGGCAAACGTAATCCCGGCGCCGCTCAGAGCGAGCCGGAGCATCAGCCGCAAGTCGTTCGTGGTGATGTGCGGCGGAATGGCGATGTCGAACGGGACGCCGTTTTCCTCGAACTGCCAGCGGTGAGGCGCGACATTCGGCGTGCGCCGCCAGTTTATGCAGCGATGATGCATCAGGTCCCGCGGATGCCGAGGCACGCCGTGCGCGGCCAGATAGGCCGGTGACGCGACCGCCGCCTCGCGCTGCTCGGCCGTCAGGGCCACGGCGATCATGTCCTTCTCGATCACCTCGCCCAGCCGCACGCCGGCATCGAACCCCTGCGCCACGATATCGAATTCCTCGTCCGTGACGGTCACATCGATCGTGATAAGCGGATAGGCCGCGGCGAAGGACGCGATCAGCGGCCCGGAGAGGAATTCCTCGGCAATCGAGGTCACCGCGATGCGCAAATGCCCGCGCGGCTCGCTCTCCGCCGTTGCGAACTCGAGCGCATCGGCGATCTCCGACAGCGGACGGTCGAGGGCATTCAGCAGCCGCTCCCCGGCTTCCGTCAGATGGACGGAGCGTGTGGTGCGCGACACCAGGGCCATGCCGCACGCATCTTCCAGCCTCCGGATACCCTGGCTGATGGCCGATCGGGTCACGCCGAGACGGTCGGCCGCCGCACGGAAATTCCTTTCCTCCGCAACGGCAAGAAACAAGGGCAGCAAGTTGAGATCGAGCTTCATTGTACAGCCTGGCTAACCAACGCAGTCAGTCTTGAGGGGATACAAGCAACAATCGCCTTTGTCTATCTCAGTGGATGTCGACACCAGACAACGAAGGATGACAATCATGACCCTCCACACAAGACTTCAGATGACCTGCCTCGTCCTTGGCGCTCTCGCCCTGCCCCTGTCCGCCCATGCGGCGTCGTGCCCGCAGGACGGGGCAGACGGCCCTCTGGCACTCCACAGGGAGTGGATCATGAAGGGCTGGGAACGCCATGAAGGCGATGCGGAATACGACTTTGCCCGGAAGCTCGGGAAATTTTACGACCTGAAGGAGACGAAAGGCGTCTTCTGGGACAATTTCGCGCCCGGCGAGACGCAGCTCTTCGACGACGCGGTGCGCTACGGCGACAACTGGAAGGGTCTGCAGGACGCCGCGCGTTCCGTCCTTCACGGGATCCGCGACGGCGACGTCATCGTCGCAGACGGCGTGGCATCGACAACGCTCGGCTTCGTCGGCCGGCTCGAGCGCCTGACCGGCGAGGTCATCGCCTTCGACGCCCGCAGCCAGCTGGGCTGGATATGCGTCGAGGGGAGCTGGAAGATCCGTCACGAGATGAATTATGCCTGGACGGTCGATCCGAAGACGATCGAGCCGCTGCTGGGAAAGCAATGACCGTGGGCAGTCCTTCCAACCCCTATGTCGGCACCTGGGCCACGGGCGACGGCCATATCAGGCACACCCTTCTGCCGAACGGCCGCTATGACGAAGCCCGCGGCCGACGCGAAAGCGCCTACCAGGGGCGCTACGCGGTGACGGGCGACCACATCGACTATTGGGACGACACCGGCTTCACCGCCGATGGCGAATTCAGAGATGGCGTTCTCCACCATGCGGGGATGATCTTCTACCGCACGAAATGAGCTCCCGAGACACAGTTGCGCCGGCCGGCCTCGAGAGGGGCCGGCTGGTATATGGTTTCAGATGATCAAATCTGTCGCCCTTGAGGCGGTTCAGGGATCGGCCAGCGGAAACCAGTCGAATTCAGGTCTTCCGGCGCCTGCATGCTCTGGCTATTCTGGGGCCTCACGCTGCGAGCTTTTTCGGTCTTTCGACGGAAGGAAAGCCCGCCTTGAGCAAGCCGGTTTGAAGGGAAAGAGACCATGGAGACCAATCTGCTGCATCGGGGTCGGCTGTTCGACCATATCCAGCTCGTCGTGCGCGACCTCGACGCCAGCCGCGCCTTCTACACGGCGGTACTGGCCGTGCTGGACATTCCCGTCAACGATACGTCCGACGGTTTCTTCTGGGCCGACGAACTCGTCGTGTCGTCGGCGGACAGCCCGGCGGCGACCGGCGTGGTGACGGGGCGCCACCATCTCGCCTTCCAGGCCAAGGACCGTGCCACGGTGGATGAATTCTACCGCGCGGCGCTTGCCCATGGCGGGCGCGACAACGGCGCGCCGGGCGAGCGGGCCTATCACCCCGGATATTACGCGGCCTTCGTGCTCGATCCCGAAGGCAACAATATCGAGGCCGTCTACCACGGCGAGGCACGGCGCAGCGCACCGTCGGTCAAGATCGAGTTCTAGGCCCGGAGGCGGCGTTCGCACGGACGGCCGGGCGTAATACGGCAGTTTTTTTCAGACAGGGGCCGCCGTCAGTCGCCGAGCGGCTTCTGCTCCGAAGCCTCGTAGAATTGAAGCTCGCCCTTCATCCTCTCCGTCCAGGTCTGCAGGAAGGCCCGGGTCTCGGGCCTTTCGAGATGGGCGTCAAGCGACGCCTGGTCCTGCCAGCGCTCGGCGACCAGGAAGCGTCCGGCGGACGCGTCATCCGGTGCGACGCCGTAGAACAGGCATCCCTCTTCCCTTCTCGTGCTGCTGCCGGTCGCCTCGATGTCGGCGGCGAACGCCTCGGCGTCGGAGGGATCGAGGTGGATGTAACCCATGAGTATCAGCATTGGTGCCGTGCCTTCCTGTCCAAGCCGGGAAAAGGTCGCAGAATCGCCGCGGACCGCTTGCGCCGTGGGCGGCCGTGAAGAGTCAGGCCCCGCAAAAGCGAGGCCTGCCCCGTGGGGTGGTCGCCGTCACGCGCCGGTGGTCAGCACGATCTTGCCCTGGATATGTCCCCTCGCCGCGCGTTCGTGGGCGGCGCGGGCTTCGGCGAGCGGATAGGTGCTGTCGATGACGACGCGGATCGTGCCGTCGTTCAGCAGCGGCGCGAATTCCGCCAGTTGCGCCCCGCTGGAGCGGACCTGGGTGGCCGACACCGTGATGCCCAGCTTCTCGGCCTCCTCGGCTCCGGAAAAGCCCAGGGGATAGACCGGGAACAAGGCCCCGCCGCGCTTCAGCACACTGAGGAACCGGCCGGTGGTCGGGCCGCCGAGCGCATCGACGACGAGGTCGACGTCGTCTGCCACGTCCTCGGGCGGCGTTTTTGTGTAGTCGATGAACTCGTCGGCGCCGAGCTCGCGCAGCATCGGCTCGTGCCTGCCCGACGCCACGGCGACGACATGCGCGCCCTTCAGCTTGGCGACCTGCACGGCGAAATGCCCGACGCCGCCGGCCGCCCCGTTGACCAGCACCGTCCGGCCTTCGAGCGGTACCGGCGCGTGGCGGTGCGGCTGCAGCGGGTTTGCTTCGTCGTGGCCAAGCTCGACCATGAACTGCCAGGCGGTCAGCAGCGACATCGGCGCGGCTGCGGCATGCAGGTGATCGATGCCCTTCGGCTTCAGCGCCAGCTCCGCGGCCGGCACGCTGACATAGTCGGCATAGGCCTTGCTCTCGCCGACGCTGAAGAAGCGCACCATGGAATAGACCGCGTCGCCGACGGAAAAGCCCGTCACATCCCCGGCGACCGCCTCGACGACGCCGGAAATGTCGGTGCCCAGGATGATCGGGAAAGGCACCTGCGGACGCCATTCCGGCGGCAGCGCGCGATAGCCGTCGCGCAGGTACCAGTCGGGCGGGTTGATGCCGACGGCGTGGACGCGGACGAGCACCTCGCCGGGCTTCGGTTCGGGCTTCGGCGCATCCTCGTAGACGAGGACTTCGGGGCCGCCGAACGCGTGGATGCGAACGGCTTTCATGGTTTCGATCAACATCGCTTTCTCCCTTGTAACGGATGTGCTATCCAATTCGGAGCACTGCCCCACATTATGTGGAGCACTGCCCCGCTTAAACGGCGCAGTGCTCCATTTGTCAAGAGACAACATGAGATCAGACGCGAAAAAGAACTACGACCACATCCTGACCGTTGCGCGCGACCTGCTCACCGGCGGCGGCGCCGACGCCTCCCTGCGCGACATCGCCCGCAAGGCGGGCGTGGGCGACGGTACGCTGCACCGGCATTTTCCGACGCGCGAGGCGCTGCTCGAAGCCCTGCTGCGCACCAATTTCGAGGACATGGCCGAACGGGCGAGCGCCCTGGAACGGGAGGAGGACGCCGGGCGCGCGCTCGTCCTGTGGCTGAAGGAGGCGGTCGCCATGACGCATTCCTACAGCGGCGTCATCGCGCCCATGGTGGCGGCGATCGCCGACGAGGATTCCGCGCTGCACGGCTCCTGCGTCAGCCTGCGCTCGGCCGGCACGCGGCTGCTGGCCCGCGCCCAGGCGGAAGGGGCTGCCCGGCCCGACATGGACGGCAACGACCTGTTCGCCCTGATCAGCGCGCTCGCCTGGCTCGCCGAACAACCCCCGCTCGTGCCCCGCGCCGATCACCTGTTCGACATCATGGTCAGCGCGATCCTGACGGATTCGCGAGACGGCGGCGTCGCACGGGGTTGAGGGGTGGGCTTTCGGTGGGACGGTCTCTTCCCGCACCCCCTGCCCCTCATCCGCCTGCCGGCACCTCAGCCGGCCCTTCGCTTTGGCTCAGGGCGTTCGTCAATCGAAACGATCCACCGGATCGTCTCGTCGGCTGCGCCGACCATTCCTCACCCCCGCAGGCGGGAAGAAGGGCGATGGGCGGCTGCCCTGCCCCGGTTGCCCGTCTGCTATACGGTCACCCCCTGGACTTCGGAGGCGAGTGGCGCGAGGGCCTCCATCTCTGCCGAAGTCAGCATGATTGACGCCGCCGCGACGTTCTGCAGGAGACGTTCGCGCTTGCGCGTTCCCGGGATGGGCACGGTCTTGACCTGGAGGCTGCGACCCTGGGCATAAAGCCAGGCAAGCGCTATTTGCGCCGGCGACGCGCCGCGGGCCGAGGCGAGTTCCTCGATTCTTTCGACCAGCTGCATGTTTGCTGCGCGGTTCTCTGCCGAGAACCGCGGGAAATGCCGGCGCGCATCGGTGTCCGTAATCGATGCGGCAACGGTCCGGCCCGCCAGCATGCCACGCCCCAGCGGGGCGTAGGGCACCACCGTCACCCCGAGTTCGGCTGCGGTCGGGACCACCTCCTGTTCGATGTCGCGGGTGAAGATCGACCATTCCGACTGAAGAGCGGCGATGGGATGAATGGCATGCGCGGCGCGCAGCTCCGACGCGCTGACGGCGGACAGACCGAGCCACTTCACCTTTCCCACTTTCACTAGCTCGGCCATGGCACCGATGGAATCCTCCAGCGGCACGCTGTCGGTCCGGCGATGCATGTAGTAGAGGTCGATGACGTCGACGCCGAGGCGCTTGAGAGACCGATCGACGGCCGCCCGGATGAAGTCCGGCCGATTGTCGATGCTCCAGTCGTCGGGTTTCTCCGCCGTGCGGCTGTAGTCGAACTTCGTCGCGATGACGACGCGCGCGCGGTTGGCGGCGATGAAGGGCGCCAGGAACGCCTCGTTGGCACCGAGGCCGTACATGTCGGCGGTATCGAACAGGTTAATCCCGAGATCGATCGCCTTTTCCAGCGTCAATCGCGACTCGGCATCGTCCGTCTCACCATAGAATTCGCTCATGCCCATGCAACCGAGGCCCTGAGCGCCGATCATGGGGCCGTCCTGGCCGAGCTGGACCTGAGGCAGTATGGTTTTTTCGCTTGTCATATCGGGTCTCCAAGTTTCGACAAGCATCGTCTATAAGTGTGGAGTACGCTCCATGGTCAAGGGTTGAAAATGCTCATTTCGGAATTCGCACGGGTCACGGGACTTCCCGTCGACACGATCCGGTTCTACATCGCCAAGGGTCTCCTGAAGCCCGACCGCGGGCTCAAGGGCGGCTCCAATCCGTATCAGCTGTTCAAGCCCGAGGATGTGACCGCCGCCCGGATGATCCGGCTGCAGCAGGCGCTCGGTTATACGCTTGGCGAAATCCTTGCTCTCAACGAAGAGTATCGCGCAGGGGAGCATTCCCCGGAACGGACCGTCGAGGTCCTCGAACTGCAGATCGAAAGGCTGCAGCAACGCAAGGAGGCCCTGGATGCTGCCCTGAGCTTCCTTCGCGGCAAGGTCGACTGGATCAAGTCCGGCAAACCCGGCCCCGTGCCGCAGCTGGAAGACTACCCGTGCTGAGCCGGCCCTCCGGCCATCCGGCCGCATGGGATTGAGGCACCCATCATGCTTGAACCGATTTCCTGTCGGCATCATGCTGCGCGCGATCCTGCCGGATCGCTCAGACGGCGGGGCGAGGCGCGCTTAAGGGTGCGCTCGAAGCGGGCTTGCGAGGGCGATGATCGTTCGGCACGCCGCCCCATTCGCCTGCCGGCACCTTTTCCGGCCCTTCGCTCAAGCTCAGGGCGTTGTCATTCGAGACGATCCACCGGATCGTCTCGTCGCTTGCGCCGACCATTCCTACCCCCGCAGGCGGGAGAAGGTCGGTGCATCGGGCGGGCTTCTATCGGCCGGACCGGTAACGCTCTGCCGGCTTTGCGTCGAACATCGCCTGCAGCAGCTGCCCCGACCGATCGACATAGTCCGACAGCAGGGAGGCGTCGTGGAGCGAGGGGGCGGTGATCGTTTCGCCCTGGTCGAGGCCGGAGAGCGCTGCGTCGACACAATCCTCCGTGGTCATGACGATGCTCTCCGGCAGCGGTTCGAGCGCGGCGCCGCCGGCGACATCCCAACCCTCGGAGACGACCGCGCCGGGCAGGACGAGCTGAATGCGGACCGCCGTGCCCTCCACCTCATGCTGCAGGCTCTGGGTGAAGAGAAACACATAGGCCTTGGTGGCGCCGTAGACGGGAATGTCGGGATAGGGGCTGAAGCCGGCGCCCGAGCCGATATTGACGATGGTTCCGGCATTGCGTCCCTTGAAGGCGATCAGCGCCGCCCTGGACAGCGCCGTCAGGGCCGTGACGTTAAGGGCGATCATGCTGGCGACCGTCTCATCCGGCGTCTGGGTCAGCGGCTTGAGGGCGGAAAAGCCGGCATTGTTGACGAGCAGGGAGACGGAGGCGTCGGTCGACAGGCGCTCCCTGACTGCCGAAAGACCGTCCGGCGTAGAGAGATCGGCAACCAGCGCTTCCGCCTTGACCGGATGGCGCTCCCGCAGTTCGTCGGCGATTTCCTTCAGCCGCTCCTTTCGGCGCGCGACGAGGACCAGGTCGTAGCCGCGCGCGGCGAGCCGTTCGGCATAGACCTTGCCGATGCCGGAAGATGCGCCGGTCACGACGGCCGTGCCGGGCTTTGTGGTGTGGGACTGTGTCAAGACGATCTCCTGTACAAATGATGACGGACAGCATGGACACAGGTATATATTGTGTACTAGGTGTCAATTACGCACCGGACATATCCCAGGTATCGCCGAGGAGACCAGATGGCCTACACGGAACAACAAGTGATCGAAACGCTGCCGGGGGTGAGACCGGTTCTCGAACAGATCGCGCACAAATGGTCGATCCTGATTCTCACCTTTCTCTGCGAGGAGCCGAAGCGCTTCAACGCGCTGAAGCGGCGCATGGACGGGATCACCCAGAAGGCGCTGACGGAGACGCTGCGAAGGCTGGAGCGAAACGGCCTGGTCGAGCGAACCGTCACGGTGACCTCACCCATCGCCGTGGAATATTCCATCACGCCCCTGGGGCGGACACTGCAGGACCCGTTTCTGGCGCTCTATGACTGGGCGGTGGACCACCAAAGCGATCTGTCGGCGGCGCAGGCGCGTTTTGACGGGAGGTCGTGAGGGCGCGGTGGATTGGATTTGGGCCGACTTGGGGCCGGTCGCTCCCGCCTAGCCGAACAGGCCTTGCCAATCCTGCCGGCCATGAAGGACGCGCACGATCAGAATGTCACCGTCCCGAACCAGATAGGCGATCAGGTGTGCGTGATAGGGATGGAGCCGCATGGGCGGATTCAGTTCGCGGCGTTCGCGCGCCATGTTGGGGTTTTCGGCCAGCAGTACAAAGGTGTTGAACAACTCATCGACATATCGCTCGGATTGGGCCACGCCGAATTGCTGCGCTCCGAGAACATAGATCTCGATGATGTCGCGGTCGGCCTCGACGGTCGTGCGGTAAGTCATCTCCGGGTGGCGGCAAGCCGTTCCCGGGCGGCCCGTAGGATATCCTCCTTGGAGCGCTCGCTGACGCCGCTGTCGAGGCCCTCGGTGACGAGGCCTTGCAATTGTTCCAGCGCGTCGGCGCGCTCCTGATCGCGGCGGATCAGGGCGCGCACATAGTCGCTGGCATTGCTGTAGCGCCCCGTCTTCGTCTGGGCGTCCACCCATTCCTTCATCGGATCAGGCAGGGAAACATTCATCGTCGCCATATCGGTCACCTCGTCGGGATGAAAATGGCATAATTTGGCAAAGTTTGCCAAAGCATTTTGACGGCAGCCCTCAGGCCTTGCCTAGCCAGTCACCATGCAAGGTGCGTCGGCCGGCTCAACCGGCTTGCAAAGCCGGGCGGCACATGGCTGACTGAAGGCATGACAAACGAAGCGAAAACTGTTCCTGGCGGAGCCGAAATACACCTTGAGCCGGACGAGGCTTTGGTCCTGTTCGAGCTTCTTTCACGATGGAGCGAACCGGATCAAGCCCGCGCTCCAAGCGCAACGTGTTTCGAAAGCACCGCCGAATGTGCCGTTCTCCACTTGTTGCTCGGTCATCTGGAGAAGCAGCTGGTTGCCCCGTTCTCTCCAGACTACAGGAGGCTTCTTGAACAGGCGCAAAGCCGGCTGGAAGATGCGTGGGATCGCCCGACTCTCAGTGGATGATTCCGCTGGGCGGGTCGATGCCCTCCGGCGCCTGGTCGCGTTCGACGGCTGCTGCCCCTCATCCGCCTGCCGGCACCTCTGCCGGCCCTTCGCCTGGGCTCAGGGCGTTCGTCATTCGAAACGATTCACTGGATCGTTTCATCGGCTGCGCCGAACATTCCTCCCCCCCCGTGAGCGGGGAGAAAGGACGAGGATCACATCTTCCGATACCGCCGCGCCTGATAGACCACGCTGCCGCCCGTCAGCGCCTTGTAGAGCACCGAGCCCTTGGAGCCGGAGAATTCGGTCATGAAGCGGCGCAGCAGGAAGGCCTTGCCGATGCGGGCCTGCTTGCGGGCTTCGGCGGCGTTCAAGGCGGCGACGACGTTTTCAGAAATATTGCGCTTGTCAATCAGTTCGAGGCCGGGTGCGCCGAGCTGGTCGTCGAGGGCGGCCAGCTGGCTCTTCGGCCGCATGTCGGCGAAGGTGAAGATGCCGCCGGGTTTCAGAACGCGGGCGACCTCGCGGGCAAAGGCCGGCACGTCGCCGTAGCAATGCGAAGACTCGATGTTGACGACGATGTCGAAGGAGGCCTCGGGAAAGGGCAGGTTCTCGGCGTCGCCCTGGACGAAGGACAGCGCCGGCGTGTCGGCATTGAGCTTCTGCGCCCGGCGCACGGTTTCCGGCGAATAGTCGAGGCCGGTGACGGCCGCGGGCGCGTGATAGCGGGCGATGTAGCGCGAGCCGCCGCCGCGGCCGGAGCCCACTTCCAGCACGCGGGCGCCCTCGACGGCAAGGCCCTCGACCGCCTGCTGGTAGAGGCCGATGAAGGCACGCTCGGCCTCGTCCTCGGCTTTCAGCGCAAACGGCACGCCGCTCGGCACATAGCCGTAGTTCATGAAGCGCCAGTCCTTGTCGCCCCAGAAGCGCGACAGCATGTTGTAGATGCGCCGCCAGACCCATTTCTGGGTGCGCGGAAACTTGCCGAGCGTGGCGACGTCCAGGACGTTGGAAAACAGGCGGCTGCTCATCGGGGCACTTTCATTCGGCGGCCGGGGCCGCCCTGGCGGCGTCTAGCGCCATGAATTCATCGTAGAGCCAGGCGCGGCCCTTGTGGATCAGGTCGTGATCGTCCTTGTTCACCGGGTTGAAGCCGGGAAGGTAATATTTCAGCACCAGCGGCGCGCATTTGCGCCAGTAACCGGGATTGCCGAACAGCACCCAGACGAGGCGCGCCCAGAAGCGCGGACCGGTCTTGACGCCGTCGGTCCGGGCAAAGCGCACCAGGTTGGCCAGCACGATCTTGAGGAAGGTCCAGGCCACCGCGTTGAAGGCCATGGTGCGCAGCATGTAGCGCTTGAAGGGGGAATATTTCGTCGTCGCCGCGTCGAAGACGTCGAGCGCGACCGCCTTGTGTTCCAGCTCCTCCAGCGCATGCCACATCCACAGGCGGCGATAGGCCGGCGAGGCATCGTCGAGGAATTGCGGGTTGCGCAGCGTCACCGACGACAGCGTCGCGGTCAGGTGCTCGATGGCGCAGGTGACGGCGAGGCGGAAGATCGGGATCTTGTCGGAGCGCAGCGTCTTGATCACCGGCGCTTCCATCGCCTCGACGTCATAACCGAGCTTGGCCAGCGCGCGGTTGTAGTCCTCGTGCTCGCGGGTGTGAAAAGCCTCCTGCACCGAATAGCCGTTGATCTCGTCGGCGAGATGCTTGTCCTTGAGCTTCGGCGCGTAATATTTCAGCGAGCGGATAAAGTAGCGCTCGCCTTCCGGCAGGAAGATGGAAAGGCCGTCGATCAGGGCCGTCTTGTGGAAATCGCCGCCGAGCCAGTGGCGGGTGGGGTTTTCGAGGATGCCGAAACGGATGTCGCGGGGGATGATCTCCTCGTCGTCGGAACCGGGGGCTGCATCCTTCCACCGTGCCGTCTGGCCGGCCGCATCTGCAATCGCCATGTGTCGCACTCCGCCTTCAACCGCCGCAATGCTGCAGCGCGATCCGTAAGGGACGATGTTTATCCAATTCCCCGCGGCGGGGCAATCGGGCGGAACAATACCCCGCCGTCCGAAGGCCCGTCAGCGGACCAAAAGCAGGACGGCCGCCACCGCGATGACGGCCCAGGTGGCGAGCATGGCCGGTGCCCGCAGCGCATATTGCCGGACCGATCCCTCCGGCGCGGTCATGCCGAGGGGATGGGCGAGACGGGCGGCGACCAGAACGGCCAGCAGGGCCTGAACGGTCGTGCCGCCCACGCCCGCCATTTCGCCAAGGCCGATCAGCAGCAGCGCGAAGGGCACGTATTCGGCGAAGTTGGCGTGGGTGCGGATGCGGCGATTGAGCGCGACGTGACCGCCATCGCCGTGGTGCACCCGCATCTTCGCCCGCCCCATGGAGACCCAGAGGGACAAGGCGACAAAGATCAGCGCGAGGATCGCGGCGTACTGCATCGTGTGAACAGGTAGAACCATGCGCCTTGCTCCTCTGGCGAAGGTTCAGCGGCCGGGTGCCGCGATGTAGAAGGGTTCACCGGTCTCGGCGAGCGTCTTCAGGCGCGACAGCGCCTCCGGCCAGCCGCCGCCGACCGCGCGGCTGGTCGCCGTGTCGCCGCCGAAATCGTCGTGGGTCAGGGTCAGCTTGCAGGCGCCCTCGCCGACCGGCTCGAGGCTCCAGGTGACGCGCGAGGCCGGATCGACGGCGACATCGGGCGACCACTGCGCACTGAAGGAATGGACGAAACGATGCGGAGGCTCGATCTCCAGCACCTTGCCGACGATCATCGACGTGTCGCCGACGAAGAAGGTGATCGCCCCGTCCTTCCGCCATTCGGTGCGCGACGTCATGTTGAAATGCTGCCAGAGCGGCGTCTTCTCGTCGTCGGTGAGGATCGCCCAGACCGCGTCGGGCGTGGCGCGGATATAGGTTTCCCAGACATGTTTCGGCGCGGCATTGCTCATCTTGTCGTTCCTTCCTTCGGCGACGCTTGCGAGATCGCTCAACGTGCGGGCGAAGGGGGCGGCAAAGCGCGAGATCCAGCGATCCGCCACGTCCTGCAGGGGCAGCGGATTGAGATAATGCAGCTTTTCCCGTCCGACCTTGCGGGTCACGATGAGATGGGCGCCTTCCAGCACGCCGAGATGCTTCATCACGCCGAAGCGGGTCACCGGCTGATCGCGCTCAAGCTCGCTCAGCGTCTGGCCGTCGCGTTGCCGCAGGCGGTCAAGGATTCCGCGTCGAATGGGATGCGCCAGGGCATCGAAAATGTCGTCCATGAGCCGAAGAATAGGTGACTCTTTTGTCACGTGTCAATAGGGTCACCTATTGATGCATCAAGCCGAAGTCCGGACAACAAAAAGCCCCCTCTCCGCATCCGGAAAGGGGGCCGAAGATCTGCTTAGCGAGCGTTCAGAGGCCGGTGGCGCATTCCTGGCAGAGCGGAGCGTAGGGCACTGCCGCCAGCCGCGCCTCGGAGATCGGCTGGCCGCATTTGGCGCAGGTGCCGTAGGTGCCCTTGGAGATGCGGTCGAGGGCGGCGTCGATCGCCTTCAGCTCCTTCTCGCCGACTTCGCCCAGTTCGTCGAGCACCTCGTCGTTCTCCGCCTCGGTCGCCTGCTCTTCGCTGTCGGCGTCGCGGCCGGTGGCGATGTCGGCATTGATCTTGTGCAGACGGGCGAAAAGCTCGCGCTGGCGATCCCTGAGGATCTGCTCGTATTTTTCAGTGTTCATCCGGGGTGTATCCTCGTTGTTTCTTCTGTCTGACCCTGCAGTGTGGTCCACGCCGGCTCAGCGGTCAACGAGAACCGAGCACTTGGCATGGCGCACGACGCGGTCGGCGGTGGCGCCGATCAGGTAATTGCCGAGGTCGGGGATATGCGATGCGACGAGGATGAGGTCGGCGCCGTGCTCGTTGGCAGCAGCGAGGATCTCGCGGGCCGGCGCACCGGTGCGCAATTCGACGCGGGCGGCGATGCCGGTCTTTTCCTTGAGCTCGACCAGCTTGGCCTTGCCGTCCCTGATCGCGTCCTCGACGAGGTTGACCGGCAGTTCGATGGTGATGTAGCCCGGCATGTCCTCGATAACAGTCATCAGGATGATCTCGCCGCCGGCATCGAGCAGCTGGGCGGCCTTGCGCAGGATCTTCTCGCCCTTGTCGAGCGCGCCGCAATCGACCGGAACCACGATTTTCTTGTACATCTTGCTCTCCTTGTGACGCGGCCCTTGCGGACCCGCCTCCCTATTCCATGGCCTCACAATCGATCCTCGGCGGGCGCCCCGCATTGATCAGGATCAATTTTGGCGGCGTGGACCGTCAACGATCAGCGAACGATTCATCTTCAAGAGCCGATCTTTCGTGAACGATGCGAACGGCCCATATTCTGACTGAAGACAGAAACCCACAAGGACCGACGATGACCCGGATCAGCCGCCGCACCATGCTCGCGCTTGGCGCCAGCCTCGCTGCCGGCGCGTCGCCGGCCCGCTCGGCCACAGGAGCCCATGCGATGAATTCCAACGGCAAGACAGATACGGCGCAGAGCTTTGCGCTGACCCGGCCGATCCATGTCGGCACCGCCCATCTGGTGGTCTCCGACATCGACAAGGTGCGGCAGTTCTACGAGACCATGCTCGGCCTCAGCGTGATCGAGCAGGGCATGAGCGGCGTGGTGCTGGGGGCCGGCGACCGCCCGCTCCTCACGCTGACGACCCGGGCCGACGTGCGGCCGGCGCCGCGCAATGCAGCCGGCCTGTTCCACACCGCCTTCCTGATGCCCGACCGCACCGAGCTCGGCCATTGGCTGGCCCATGCCGTGGCCCGCGGCGTGCGGCTCGACGGCGCCTCCGACCATCTGGTGTCCGAGGCGATCTATCTCAGCGACCCGGAAGGCAACGGCATCGAAGTCTACCGCGACCGTGCGCCGGAAGACTGGGATTTCCGCGCCGACGGCACGGTGGAGATGGCGACGCTCGGCCTCGACCTTCAGGGCCTCTACGACAGCGCGCCGAAGACCGCCTGGGGCGGCATGAGCGACAAGGCGGCGATCGGGCACATGCATCTGCAGGTGGGCAACATCCCCGAAGCCGACCGCTTCTACGAAGGCGTGCTCGGCCTCAAGAAGATGGCGACCTATCCGGGCGCCAGCTTCTTCGGCGCCGGCACCTACCACCACCATATCGCCGCCAATATCTGGAACAGCCGCGGCGCCACGGCCCGCGAAGGGACGATGTCGGGCCTCTCCGACTATTCGCTGACCTTCAACGACCAGACGGCGCTCGACACGGCGCTGACGACGCTGGAGAGCCTGGAGATTCCGGTCACCCGCACGGCGGAAGGCCATGCGCTGAAGGATCCCTGGGGCATCGGGCTCACGCTCAAGGCGGCGTGAGGGCGGCCGAGGCCGAGACATATTCGCTGGGCGGGCAGCCGACGCGTCGGCTGAAGGCGGTGCTGAACGCGCTGGCCGACCTGTAGCCGACCGCTTCGGCGATCTCGTCCAGCGATCCGCCGCGCCGCAGCAGCGCGTCCTTGGCCAGCGCCATGCGCCAGTCCAGCAGATATTCGACCGGCGCGACGCCGACCGCTTCGCAGAAACGCCGGGCGAAGACCGAGCGCGACATGCCGACACGGCGTGCCAGTTCGCCGACCGTCCAGCCTCGGGCGACGTCCGCATGGATGTGGCCGAGCGCCTGGGCGAGCTGCGGCTGGGCCAGGCCGCCGAGCAATCCGACCGGCGGCGAAAAGGCGGCCGCTTCGCGCCGCAGGATCTCGATCAGCATCACCTCGATGAGACGGCAGAGGATCGCATCGCGGCCCGGCCGGCCGTCGGCCGCCTCCTCGCGCACGATGGCGACGAGCGTGTGCAGCCGGGAAGCCGCCTGCTCGGTGGCTCTCACACAGACCAGGCGCGGAAGCAGACCGATGAGCAGGTCGGCATTGGCCGGATCGCAGCGGATGAGGCCGCCGAGGATGCGGGTCTGCGGGGCAAGGCCGGGATCGCCGACCCGCACTTCGCCATCCACCCAATGGGCCGCCTTGAAGGCGTCGTCGGAGAGTTCGGTCGGGACGCCCGGCACGCTGACGAAGGAGTCCTGGCGCGGGCGGGACGAGAGCACGTAGTCGCCCGCGCCAAGCTCGAGCGGGCCGCCCTCCTCCGCCTCAAACCAGCAGCGGCCTTCGGTGACGAGGTAGAAGGTGGGGCCTGGCTGTTCTGGCACGCGCACGCCCCAGCGGCCGGCGCCGGCCATGCCGCCGAGCAGCACGGTCTCCGGGCGCAGCAGGCCAATCACATCGGTCAACGCATCCATCGGGACGATCCATAATGATATTCGGACTTGGCATTATAGAAAGCGGCATCCTGGCGCGGTAGTCAAGCCTGGCAACCAAAAAGGAGCCAAGCACATGACCAAGACCATTCTCATTACCGGCTGCTCGTCGGGCCTCGGCCAGATGACCGCCCGGCATTTCGCCGCCAACGGCTGGAACGTGATCGCCACCATGCGCAACCCGGACGGCGCGCTGGCGAGCGAATATCCCGAACAGATCCTGGAAGCCGCGCTCGACGTCGCCGACCCTGCCGGCATCGAGGCGGCGATCAAGGCCGGCGTGGCGCGTTTCGGCGGACTCGACGCCGTCGTCAACAATGCCGGCATCACCATGGTCTCGGTCTTCGAGGCGACGCCGGACGAAGCGATCCGCCGCATCTTCGAGACCAATGTCTTCGGCACGATGAACGTGATCCGCTCGGCCCTGCCGCATCTGCGCCGGCGCGGCGGCGGCACGATCGTCAATGTCAGCTCCGGCGTGGGCATTGCCGCCGTGCCGCTGCTGTCGATCTATGTCGCTTCGAAACAGGCCATGGAAGGCCTGACGGAATCGCTGTCCTACGAGCTGGAATCGCAGAATGTGCGCGTCAAGCTGATCGAGCCCGGGGCAATGCTCGCCACCAACTTCGTCGGCACCGGCATGGCGGCATCGCAGGCGGCACCGGTGCCAGCGGGGTACCAGACCTATTTCGACCACGCCCTGCAGTCGATGATCGACTATCCCTTTCCCTCAACCGCCGAGCAGTCGGTGGTCGAGGCGATCTTCGAGGCCGCCGGGGATCAGTCGGACCGCCTGCGCTACGTGGTCGGGCCGGACGTGGAGGAATATGCCCGGCTGCGCTGGTCGACCTCGGAAGAACAGTATCTGGCGGGCATGCGGGCGCTGACCGGCCAGACCGCATGGCGCGAGAAGGCATGAGACCGGGGTTCGAACCGCCCAGGGCCGCCGCCGGCTTACCCTCACTCAGCCAGCGGCGATCAGGTGGTCGATGAGGGCGCGCAGTCGCGGTAGCCGGCGCATGTCGCGGTGGTAGCCGAGCCAGGTATCGCGGCCGGGTGGGGGCGACGGCAGGGCGACGCGGCGGATGCCGGGCGTGTTGTCGCCGAGCGGCACCGGCAGGACCGCCATGCCGGCTCCGCCGGCGCAGAGTCTTGCCTGCACGTCGCGGCTGTTGCTGCGCAGGGCGACGACGGCATTGGGGAAGGTGTCGCGGAGCCAGGCGACATCCGGCATGTCGCCGAAGGCCTCGTCCATCGTCACAAGACTCAGGCCCGCGCCATCGCCGACGCGCGGATCGGGAGAGTGCTCCGGGACGTAAAGCGCATAGTCGACATGCATGAACTTGCGGGAGACGACGTCCGCCTCGGTGAAGGGGCGGATGCGGAAGACGAGATCGGCCTCGCGCCGCGAGAGGTTCAGCAGGCGGGAATCCGTCAGCAGCTCGACCACCACCTTCGGATGCCGCAGCGAGAAGCCGGCCAAGAGCGGCGAAAGCACATGGACCCCGAACCAGTCCGAGCTGGAGATCCGGACCAGCCCGTCAAGCTCCTTGGCGCTGCCGGCGAGACCGCGCTCGACGGCGATCGCCTCCTCCTCCATGCGCTCGGCATGGGTCAGAAGCAGCCGGCCCTCGTCGGTCAGCACGAAGCCGTCGGCGGTTCGCTGGAACAGCACCGTGCCGAGCGCGCCTTCCAGCGCCTTCAGCCGCCGGCCCATGGTCGGCTGCGTCAGCCCGAGCCTCCGGGCGCCGGCGCCGAGCGTGCCCTCCCGGGCGATGGCGAGGAAGATACGAAAATCGCTCCATTCCGGCGTCATGGGATCCTCATACAAAACTGCATGAGGATCATGCCATCTCTATGATTTCCATTCAATGCGTTCGGCCGCACTCTTTGCCCATCGCAAATCCAAAGGAGTGATGGCAATGACCCAGATGACAGCGCTTGTTCTCGAAACCCATGGCGGACCCTTCCGCCTGACCGAGGTCGCCCGGCCGGTGGCAGGCCCGGGCCAGGTGCTCGTGCGCATCCGGGCGAGCGGCGTGAACCCGCTCGACACCAAGATCCGCGCCGGCCAGGCGGCCCATGCCCGCCAGCCGCTGCCGGCGATCCTCGGCATCGACCTCGCCGGCACGGTCGAGGAGGTCGGGCCTGACGTCACCGGCTTTCGCCGCGGCGAGGAGGTCTATGGCATGACCGGCGGGGTCGGGGGAAACCAGGGATCGCTGGCTCAGTATGCCGCCGTCGATGCCCGGCTTCTGGCCGTGAAGCCCGCGACGCTCAGCCTGCGCGAGGCAGCCGCCCTGCCGCTGATTTTCATCACCGCCTGGGAGGGCCTGGTCGACCGCGTCGGCGTCAGGGCCGGCCAGAGCGTGCTCGTGCTCGGGGCGGGCGGCGGGGTCGGCCACATCGCCGTGCAGATCGCCCGGGCCTTCGGCGCGACCGTCTACGGCGTCGATGCCGCCGGCAAGGCCGACTATCTCAGAAGCCTCGGTGTCGTGCCGATCGACTATGCCTCCGAAGACGTCGAGGCCTATGTGGCGAAACATACCGGCGGACAGGGTTTCGACGTCGTCTACGACACGGTCGGCGGGGCCTCGCTCGATGCGGCGTTCAAGGCGGTGAAGCGCTTCGGCCATGTGGTCAGCAGCCTCGGTTGGGGCACGCATGCGCTGGCGCCGCTGTCCTTCAAGGCGGCGACCTATTCCGGCGTCTTCACGCTCCTGCCGCTCCTGACCGGCGAAGGCCGCGAGCATCACGGCGCGATCCTGCGCGAGGCCACGAGGCTCGCCGAGGCCGGCCAGCTGATGCCGAAGCTCGATCCAAGGACGTTCGACCTGTCGACCGCCGCGGAGGCACACGCACTGATCGAGACCCGTGGGGCCGAGGGAAAGCTGGTGATCGACGTGGATTGAGGACGGCTGAGGATGCCGGTATTTGTCCGGCATCCCCGATCGCTGCCGACGACCGGTCAGAACGTCTACGGCACAAGCGCCTGCCAGCGCCATATCGCCACCGCGCGGCATATGGCATGCGCTGAAGGTCCGGTGGGGCATCGGGCTGACGCTCAAGGCGGCGTGAGGAGATTGGCGAGAAGGAAGGATGCAAGGGTAGCGACCGGGATTGCGGTCGCTTCTTCTGGTCTTGGGGGGATCAAACTTCGGCGATAGGAAGAAAGGCGACGCCCTGGCGATTGGGGCATTGTACAGCCGCGATCAAGCGCGCCAGCAGGATCTTCCTGCACTATGGCCCTCGAATTGCTTTGCCGCGGAGACGACGGTTAACTAAGATGCGGCAATGCTAGATTCTATCGCCAACCTTTCCGAGACCGAGAACGCTGCGCCGATAGCCTCGGCGCCAGCGGTGGCTGATATGCCAACACAGGCGGCCCGATATCCCGAACTTCGCTACATGGGCTCGAAGAAGCGGCTGTTGCCCTGGATTCATCAGGTATTGAGCGGCCTTGATTTCGAAAGCGCGATGGATCCTTTTTCGGGAACGGGCAGTGTCGGCTATCTCATGAAATCGATGGGTCGGCGCGTCATCTCCTCCGATTTCTTGAACTTTTCCAGCCTGGTAGCGCGCGCGACAATCGAGAACGACAATGTGAGGCTGGATGATCGAAAGATCGACGCACTGATCAATCGCAGAACGGGTTCAGAGGATTTTGTCGAGCGGACGTTCAAGAACGTCTTCTACACACAGGAAGATCTGAAGTTCCTCGACCGCATTTCGTCCAACATCCGGCGGCTGGAAGACACCCACGAGCAGGCGCTGGCCTATGCCGCGCTGTTTCGATCGTGCCTAAAGAGGCAGCCCAGGGGCGTATTCACGATCTCCGGCAACCTCGATCGCTACGATGACGGCCGGCGCGATTTGCAGCTGTCAATCCAGGAGCATTTTCTCGAACAAATTCAAGTCTACAACAACTCAGTATTCAGCAACGGCCGCGACAATTTTGCGTTTCGTAGCGGGGTCTTCGAATTGCCGGAACACCAAGTCGATCTGGTCTATCTTGACCCGCCATACGTTCCTCGTTCGGATGACAACTGCTATATAAAGCGTTACCATTTTCTCGAAGGCCTCTCGTGTTATTGGCAGGACCTTCCGATCGACGAGAAAACCAAGGTCAAAAAAATCGCCAAGCGGCACACTCCGTTCAGCTACCGCAAGACGGCAGTGGAAGCCTTTGACAAACTGTTTGAAAAATTCAGGAAAAGCACAATTGTACTTTCCTACAGCTCCAACGGCTATCCGGACCTTCAGATTCTGGAAGAGCTTATGAAGAAATACAAATCACGCGTTCACGTTTACACCAAGGACCACAGATATCACTTCGGAACACATAGTGGCGTGGAGCGCTCGTCGGTAACCGAATATTTGATTGTAGGTAGATAGTGCAAGTCCTCGAGCAAGACCTCGCCGACGTTGTCGCGAACCTGAGCCCCCTGGCGGTTGATTGGATGGATGACGTCGCCGCGTCGGCAATCGCCAAGCTCTCGACCTTTCCTATCAAGCCCCATTATGACCGCGCCGATCTTCGGAAGATCTTCGACGAGGATTTTGAAGAGGGCTTGCTGTGCGCCAGGCTTTTTCTCATCTTGTCCAAGGACAGCATGGAGACCGAACTGCGAGGCAGGTTAGGCGCCGGAGGCATTGGCGCCAGACGATACGCCGCCGATCCGCAAAATTTCCTCTCTGTGCTGGAAAGCATGGGCGTTCTTGACGCCATGACGACGACGATCAACTATCAACCGGTTTGGAGCGACATCCTCGTTGAGCGCCTGCGCGCTGGCCGCGGGTCAGCCATACAAGGCCAACGCCGGGGAAGAGGACTGGAAGACTTCGCCGAGGCACTTGTGGCTGCGGTTTTCGGTGAGCGAGGCTACGAAACCCGTTGTACCTTTACCGGCGCGGATGGAACAACCGCCAAATGCGATATTGCCATACCTGACAGGCACAGGCCGCGGATCCTGATTGAATCGAAGGCCTACGGCGCGACCGGTTCCAAGATGACCGACATCATCGGCGACCTCGACGCCATCATCGCGGCGAAAAGGCACGACACGCCATTGCTCTTCCTGACAGATGGCCTGACATGGAATGCCCGCCTGTCCGATCTGCGCAAGATCGTCCAACGACAAAACCATGGGAAGATCACTCGCATCTATACAACAAAGATGAGAGACCAATTTCTGGCCGATCTGCAGACATTGAAATCCGAGTTCGGGATTGCCTGATCCATGTGACGCCCGGCGGTTTTTGACCGAAGCGTTTGTCCAAGCCCCGATCGTCTCAAAGAGGCCAAGACGGTTACTTTGATGAACGCCTCGCCCTCGCCCTCACCCCGATGGAACACTCCGCCCAGTGCCGCGTTGTGGCGCAGATGCATCGGGGATTTACGAAATGAACGACAGGGCGCACGGACCGGGAAACGGCCGAGAGGCGATGGAGAACGCCGCCTGGGCCGCCGAGCGCGCGCGCCGCAAGACGCCCCACCGGGTGAAGGTGCGCAAGACCGCGCTTGACCTGGCGCTGATCTGGGCGGTGCTCGGCATCTTCGCCATCATGGCCACCGCCGTCGTCTATCTCGCCTCCAGCGTGCTGATGCCGATCACGCTCGCCATCGTCGTCGGCCTGATCCTCGGGGTCGCGGCCGACCGGCTCGGCAAGCTCGGCATTCCGCCGATGGCGACCGCCGTCATCCTCACCTCGCTCTTCGCCTTCCTGCTGTTCTTCATCATCAATACGCTGGCGACGCCGATGGCCGAGCTGGCAGCCGAGGCGCCGGCCATGCTCGAGCGTACGATCGAGCGCATGTTGCCCTATCTGGAGCGCGTCAAGTGGCTGAACGTTACCGCCGCCACCTTCCGCTCAGGCCCGCTCACCCCGGAAGCGCTGATCGAGAACATGGGCGCCGTGCTTTCGACGCTCGCCACCCGGGTCACGCCGGCCCTGGTGCAGGCGCTGATCTTCTTCGGCGCGCTGGTCTTCTTCCTCGGCAGCCGGCTGGCGCTGCGCCGCGCCCTGATCATCGCCTTCAACGATCGCGCCCGGCGCCTGTCGGCGATCCGCATCCTCAATTCGATCGAACAGGCGCTCGGCTTCTACTTTGCCACCGCCACCCTGCTCTATGCAGCGGCCGGCGTGGTGATGACGGTGATCGCCTGGGCCGGCGGCCTGCCGATGCCGGGGCTCTGGGGCCTGTTCGCCTTCCTCTCGAGCTTCGTGCCCTATCTCGGCATCGCGCTGATGACGCTGTCGTTGGCGATCTCGGGCCTGCTCACCCATGATGGTCTGCTGGTGGCGCTGGCGCCCGCGCTTGCCTTCTTCACCGTGCACGCCGTCATGGAAAACCTGGTGACGCCGGCGGTCATGGGGCGCCGGCTGGAGATCAATCCCTTCATGGTGTTCGTCGCCATCATCTTCTGGACCTGGATGTGGGGCGCCGTCGGCGCGGTGCTTGCCGTACCGCTGTCGCTGATCGCCATGACCATTGCCAACGAGATGCTGCCGCAGAGCCGCATCCAGCCGAAGCTTCCCGGCTAGGGGCGCCTCCCGCACCTCCTTTTGACTTCCCGTCTTGAACCCATTTGCCCCGCCTCACCGCGGGGCATAATTTTTTTTGCCGGAATTGACCAAGATCAAATTATATCTACGAAGCTTCGTATATACTGTTTAATATATATTTTTCTGCAGCAAACGGGAGGTTGCTTCATGGCGCATGTCGTCGTTCTCGGTGCCGGTCTTGGCGGCACCATCATGGCTTACGAATTGAGAGACAACCTGTCGCAAGGCGACCGGATCAGCATCATCAACAAGGGCTCGAAATATTCCTTCGTCCCATCCAATCCGTGGGTGGCCGTCGGCTGGCGTGACCGCGCCAGCATCGAGGTGGATCTCGAGCCGGCCTGCAAGAAGCGCGACATCGGCCTTTATCCGCAGGGCGCCAAGCGCCTGCATGCCGCCGAAAACCGCATCGAACTCACGGACGGCACGTTCGTCGACTATGACTATCTGGTCATCGCCACCGGCCCGGAACTCGCCTTCGACGAGATCCCCGGCTTCGGCCCTGAGGCCAATACCCAGTCGGTCTGCCATATCGACCATGCCCTCTCCGCCAAGGACGCCTTCGACAAGCTGGTCGCCAAGCCCGGCCCGGTGGTGATCGGCGCGGTGCAGGGCGCATCCTGCTACGGCCCGGCCTATGAGTTCGCCTTCATCCTCGAAAAGGCCCTGCGCGACGCCAAGGTGCGCGACAAGGTGCCGATGACCTTCGTCACCTCCGAGCCCTATATCGGCCATCTCGGCCTCGACGGGGTGGGCGACACCAAGGGCCTGCTCGAAAGCGCCATGCGCTCCAAGCACATCAAGTGGATCTGCAATTCCAAGGTCCAGAAGTTCGAAGCCGACAAGGTGACGGTCGAGGAGGTCAACGAGGACGGCTCGACCAAGACCATTCACGAGGTCTCCTCCGCCTACACGATGATGCTGCCGGCTTTCCGCGGCGTCGAGGCGGTACGCGACATCGAGGGACTGACCAATCCGCGCGGCTTCATCCTGGTCGACCGGCACCAGCAGAACGGCAAGTATCCGAACGTGTTCGCCGTCGGCGTCTGCGTGGCGATCGCCCCCACCGGCAAGACGCCGGTTCCGGTCGGCGTGCCGAAGACCGGCTTCATGATCGAGAGCATGGTGACGGCGACCGCCAAGAACATCGCCAAGCTGGTGCGCGGCGAAAAGCCGAATGCCGAGGGCAGCTGGAACGCGGTCTGCCTCGCCGACTTCGGTGACGGGGGCATCGCCTTCGTGGCCCAGCCGCAGATCCCGCCGCGCAACGTCAACTGGTCGTCGCAGGGCAAGTGGGTGCATGCCGCCAAGATCGGCTTCGAGAAATACTTCCTGCACAAGATCAAGAGCGGCATGGCCGAGCCCTTCTACGAGAAGCTCGCCCTGCAGGTGCTCGGCATCGACAAGCTGAAGGCCGTCAAGTTCGACGACTGACCGCTCAGAGAGAGAGATCCGGCGCGCCGCCTCGGTGCGCCGGATGTCCCCTGCCAGGCACAGACAAAACCGCAACCCTGCGATGTACGGACGCCCGGACCATTGCCAATGCGCGATCGGGACCATAGGCTGACTGCAGGCCTTGCAGTTACGGAGTGTCTCGTGCGGTTTGCCCTGTTCCTGTCCGCGGTCGCCTTGCTCATCTCCGGTTTGAGCACAGGGGCGAAGGCCTGCATGGTTTCCGTCCGGCTGCATATCGAGGACGTCCGTCATGCCGACGTCGTGGTCGTCGGGAGGATTACGGACTACCGACTCGTGCTCGATCCCGTGGCCCGCGAGCGCAGCAAGGCTGATATTGCCCGGGACCCGGAATTCTGGAAGATTTTCGGGGATCAAACGGACTTCCTCTCGGACTATGCCCGCTTCCGGATCGAGGTCGATGAAGTACTGTACGGCGAGGCGCCGGATATGCTTGTCGCGACCTGGGACAATTCCACCTTCGCAGAGCCCGACAGCCTGGCGCCCGGCCCCTATGTCATCGCCCTCAGAAACCCGCAGTCGGGCACGCCTCCGCTGCGCGGTCCATCCGCCGTGGTCGGTCCGGCGCCTGAACCCGGCACACTGACCTTGCTGCAGGCGCCCTGCGCCCGACCCTTTCTGTTCGAGGCGGACAGTGAAAAGGCTCATTTGCTTCGCGCGGAATTGAAGCGGCTTCACCGGCCGTGACCGACAACGCACTGTCGGCCACCGGCTCAAGCTCAGCCGGTGGCCGACAGTGCGTTCCGGTCGTGCTGGGCCGCGGCGTGGGCGGCGGCGGCCGCGGCATTCATCGGCCGGCCGTAGAGATAGCCCTGGACGAAGCGCACGCCGGCCTGCCGGACGGAGCGCATCTCCTCCTCCGTCTCCACCCCTTCGGCCAGGCATTCCAGCCCGAGATTGGCGCAGAGTTCGGCAATGGCGAGCAGGATGCCGAAGCCGGATGCGCTTTCGTCGGCCAGCTGCGTGACGAAGCAGCGGTCGGTCTTCAGCCGGTGCAGCGGGAAGCGGTGGATATAGGCGAAGCTCGAATAGCCGGAGCCGAAGTCGTCGAGCGCGATGCGGCAGCCCATGTCGGCCAGCGCCACCAGAGATTCGCGGGCGCATTCGAAGTCGCTCATCACCATGGTTTCGGTGATCTCGAAGGTCAGCCGCTCGGGCGCGATGCCGCTTTCGCGGACGATGCGCGTGACATTGGCGATCGAGCGCGGCGAAACCAGGTCCATCGGCGAGAGGTTGAACGAGAGCGAGACCTTGGGCGGCCAGGTCAGCGCCGCGGTGATCGCCTTCTGCAGCAGGATGCCGGTGATGCGCTCGATCATGCCGGTGCGTTCGGCCGCGGCGATGAACAGGCCCGGATTGACCGTGCCGAGCGTCGGGCTCGCCCAGCGGGCCAGCGCCTCGAAGCCGGAGGTGCGCTCGGTGAGGATGTCGAACTGCGGCTGGAAATCGAGATAGAGCTCCTTCATCAGGTCTGCATTGCGCAGCGTCTGCTCGATCAGGCCGTAATCGTTCATCTCGGCCTCGTGGCGATCGGTGAAGATCACCACGTCGCCGCGCGTCGCGCGCTTGGCGCAATAGAGGGCATGGTCGGCCCGCTCGTAGATTTCCCGCGCCGTGGTGCCGTTCGAGGGGAAATGGGCAAACCCGATCGATCCGGAGATGGCGATCGAGATGCCGGAAATGGTGAAGGGCCGGCGCAGCGCCTCGCAGATGGCGGCACCGAGATGGGTCAGGGTATCGGGGGAAAGCGTGCGGTCGATCGCCAGCGCGAATTCGTCGCCGCCGAGACGCGCCACCAGATAGGCGGGAGGGCAGGCATTGCGGATGCGGGCGGCCACCTCGACCAGCAGGTCGTCGCCGACGGCATGGCCGTAGAGATCGTTGACCGGCTTGAAGCCGTCGAGGTCGATGATGCCGACATGGACGCTGGCGCCCGGGGCCACCATCATCTGCTCGAGATTGGCGAAATAGCTGCGGCGGTTGGGCAGGCCGCTCAGCGCGTCGAAATCGGCCTGCCGCTCGGCGCGTTCCCGCAGGCTTTCGGCGAGCAGGCGCGACCGCACGGCCTTGAGGATCGCGCCACGCATCAGGATGGCAAGGCCGATCGCGCTGAAGGCGCCGGCGAGGCCGACGAAGGAATAGTAGAAGAAGGTCTCGCGGCCGTGGATGAAGGCGAGCACGAGCATCGTCGCCAGCGTTATGCCGCTTACCCCCGCCACCACCCGCATGCTGATGCCGACCGTCGAGGCCAGCATCATCAGCAGCAGGAGATAGATCAGGTTGGCCGGATGAAAATCGACATAGAGCACGGCGCAGGTGTTCACATAGATCATCATCAGCACGGCCGAGCCGACCAGCTCGAGCCGCAGGAAGCTCGCGTCGTTGAGGCGCAGCGACCGCCGCAGCAGGAAGGTCGCCACCGCCGTCGACGCCGACAGCGAGAACAGCAGTGCGGCGTCGGCCGGCGCGCGCAGCACGACATGCGGGATGCCGATCAGCACATAGAAGATGAGGACCGGAACGAGGAAGCCGCGGATGATCGGCGCGAAAGTGCGCGCCGTCGCGTCGCGGATCGCCTCCGGCGCAAGCTCGACGGTCTCGGCATCCGATTCGAGGATCGCTGCCGCTATCGGGCGGCCGTCATGGGGCAAGAGGGTCATGGGCGGTCCACAGGGTGTCAGGATAGTCGAAAGCACCGTGTCCTGAACCAGCCCTCATGCCACGCGGGATCGCAACCGGATCCATTCAGACCGGCCAGATATAGCAGTGATGCGTTTAGCAATCATAAACGCATAAGGAAAACCTGTATTACCGATTCCAACGAATGACGCCCGCGCGGCGTCACATCAGGATGTAGTCCCTGGCCTCCGGCAGAGCCGGCAGGTCGCGCTCGCCGAGCGCTTCGCGCATGTTGATCTCGATCGTTTCGGCCAGCGCGCCGATCGGCAGGTCGTTGGGCAGGTCGCCGAAGGGCTCTTCCAGCTCGTTGCCGAGCGCATCGAGGCCGAAGAAGGTGTAGGCGACGAGTGCTGTGGCGAACGGGGTGAGCCAGCCCAGCATGTCGGCAAAACCGAAGGGCAGAAGGAAGCAGAAGATATAGGCCGTGCGATGCAGCAGCAGCGTATAGCCGAAGGGCACGGGGGTCAGCCGGATGCGCTCGCAGGCCGACAGCACGCCCGACATCTGCCCGATCGTGGCGTCCAGCAGGCCAAACTCGATGTCGCTGAGGTGACCGCGGCCCTTCAGTCCGGCGAGCAGTGCCCCCATTTCGCGCAGGACGAAATCCGGCCGATTGCGGCTTTCGAGGAATGCCTCATGCCGGTCCGGCGTGAGCCGGGCGAGGATGCGGACCTCGTCGCCGCCCGAGCGCAGATGCATGAGCAGCGCATAGGCATAGGCGATCGTCAGTTCGACCAGCCGGCGGCGCGGCGCCGGCTCCACCGTGTCTCCCCTGCCCTCAAGGATCAGCGACTGGCGCGCCAGGCAGCGCGAGGCGACGATCAGCAGGCCCCAATCCTTGCGCGCCTCCCACCAGCGGTCGTAGCAGGCATTGTTGCGGAAGCCGAGGAAGATCGACAGCGCGATTCCGACCAGCGCCAGCGGCGCGCTGTTGAAGCCGGGCACCAGCACCGGCCAGAAATTGTGCCCCCACACGACGAATGCCGACAGGATCAGCACGAACAGCACCTGCGGGAAGATCATCGGCAGGACGGATCCGCGCAGGATGAAGAACAGGACGAGAAGACTCGGGCGGTCGCGGACGATCATGGCGGAAGACCTGTTGCGAAATGTCAATTTGCGAGAGCGCCTTCATAGGCGATTTTTCCGCCCCGTCCATCGTCAAACGACAGAAGCCCCGACCGGGCGGGCCGGAAGTCGTGAGGCCGATACCCACAAATTCACAGGGTTCTTCATCCCGCTTATATCTTGACACGAATGTTCATGTTTGCGATCTGAGCATATCGAATTATGACTTTCTTACTCCACTTTGTGAAAGGCCCGATGATGCTTCATCGTCTTCCCCTCAGCCTGGCGGCCGCTTTCGGCCTTGCCGGCGCGGCTTTTGCCGATCCGATCACCCTCACCGACCAGGCCGGCCGCACCGTTACGCTGCCGAAGGCGGCCGAGCGCATCGCCTCGATCCCGATCCCGATGGCCTCGACCATCATCGCCATGGACGGCGGCACGTCGAAGCTGGTCGGCATGAACCCGACCGCCAAGAGCGCGATCGTAGAAGGGGTGCTCGGCAAGATCTTCCCGGAAGCCAAGGACATTCCCTCCGACATCACCGCGCCGAACTTCATCCCGAATGTCGAGGAACTGGCGGCGACCAATCCGGAACTGGTGATCCAGTGGGCCGATTACGGCGCCGATCTCGTCGACCCGATCAGCAATGCCGGGCTCAACGTCGCGCTCATTTCCTACGGCACGGAGGAGAAGACCCGCTATTACCACGAGATGGTCGCAACCGCGATGGGCAAGCCGGAGCGCGCCGTCGCGATCAACGGCTGGCGCGACACGGTCGCCCAGGAGCTTGCCGAAAAGACCAAGGCCATCCCCGCCGACAAGCGTCCGAAGGTACTCTATCTCGGTCGCGCGCTCGAGAACATGACCGCCTCCGGCAACAAGGGCAACTACAATGCCTGGTATATCGACCTGGTCGGCGGCGTGAACGCCTCGGCCGATGTCGAGGGCAACGGCACGACCATCAGCCCCGAGCAGATCGCCGAATGGAACCCGGACGTCATCCTGCTCAATAGCTTCGAGGCCAAGCTCGGCATCGACCGGATCTACAACGACCCGATCCTGTCTCTGACCAAGGCCGCGCAGGAAAAGAAGGTCTACAAGATGCCGCTCGGCGGCTATCGCTGGGATCCGCCGAGCCAGGAAAGCCCGCTGACCTGGATGTGGCTCGCCAATCTGCTGCATCCGGACGTCTTCCAGTACGACCTGCGGGCCGAGATGAAGAGGGCCTACAAGGCCCTCTACAACTACGACCTCGGCGAGGACGACATCGACGGCATCCTGTGGACGCAGATGCAGGGCGACGCCACCAACTACGCCCAGTTCAAGGCCAAGTGATGAGCGCGGTGGTGGCGGAGCCGGTTCGGCGCGGCGTCTCGGTGATGCGGATCGGCGTGTTCGGCGCCCTCCTCATCGCGCTGGTGGCCTCGATGCTGTTTGCCATCGGCGCCGGCCGGTTCTCCGTCAGCGTGCCGCGCATCATCGACATCCTGATGGCCGGGGCGATGAACCCCGGCCTCGCACCGGCCCAGATGGACGAACGCATCGTGCTTCTGGTGCGCCTGCCGCGCGTGCTGCTCGCCGCGCTTTCAGGCGCAGCACTCGCCGTCGGCGGGGCGGCGCTGCAGGGCGTGTTCCGCAATCCGCTTGTCTCGCCGCAGGTGCTCGGCATCAGCCAGGGCGCGGCTTTCGGGGGCGCGATGGCACTGCTGTTCGGCTATTCCGGCGTGGTGCTTCTGGGGCTTGCCTTCGTCTTCGGCCTGTCGGCGCTGATCCTGGTCGGCGCGCTCGCCCGCATCAAAGGGCGCACCGAAGTCATCACCGTCATTTTGTCGGGCATGGTGATCGGCGCGCTGTTCGGGGCGCTGGTTTCGATCATCCAGTTCATCGCCGACCCCAATACCTCGTTGCCGGCCATCGTCTACTGGCTGATGGGCTCGTTTGCCACCGCCACCTGGGCCAGACTCGGCCTTGCCATTCCCGGCATGGCGATCGGGCTCATCATCGTCTTTGCGCTGCGCTACCGGCTGAACCTGCTCGCGCTCGAAGACAGCGAGGCGCGCTCGCTCGGCGTCAATCCCGACCGCGAACGCTGGTACATCTTCATCGCCATATCCCTGATGACCGGAACCTCGGTCGCGGTCGCCGGCATCGTCGGCTGGATCGGCCTCGTCGTTCCGCATGCGGCGCGCATTCTCGTCGGCGAGGACCACCGCGCGCTGATCCCCGCCTCGGCGATCATTGGCGCTGCCTATCTCACCTTCATCGACACGTTGGCGCGCACGCTGACGGCGGCCGAAATTCCGCTCGGCGTGCTGACCGCCCTCATCGGCGCGCCGGTTTTCGCCGTGCTCTTGCGCAAGCATTTCAAGGAGGCGAACCGCCCATGATCGGCCTCGACAGGGCATCCGTTGCCTTCGGATCCCGAACGCTGTTCAAGGATATCAGCTTTTCCGTGCCGGTCGGCCGATCCATGGCGATCCTCGGCCCGAACGGCCGTGGCAAGACTACGCTGTTGCGCGCGCTGCTCGGCTTCCAGCCGCTCGCCTCGGGCACTCGGCACGCGCCCAAGGTCGCCGGCTATGTGCCGCAGCACGGCGCCTCGCAGGCCAAGCTCTCCGGCCTGGACGTCGTCGTCATGGGGCGTGCCGTGCGGCTCGGCCTGTTCGGCCAGCCGTCCGCCGCCGATCGCGAGGCGGCCGAAGCAGCCCTCGTGCAGGTCGGTGCCTGCGGGCTTGCCAATCTCCGCTACGACCGCATGTCGGGCGGCCAGCGGCAGATGGTGCTGATCGCCCGGGCGCTCGCCACCGGATCGCCGGTGCTGGTGTTCGACGAGCCGACCTCGGCGCTCGACCTCGGCAACCAAGCGAAGACGCTGGAGCTTCTCGACACGCTGAGGCTTAGGCGCGACTTCGCCATCATCTTCACCACCCACGATCCCAACCACGCGCTGGCGGCCGCCGACGACGTTCTGCTGATGATGCCGGGCGGCGGCGAGATCCACGGCCCGGTCTCGCAGATGATCGAGCCGGACAGGCTCTCCGAGCTCTATGGCGTGCCGATGCGCTGGGTCGAGGTCAAGGGACCCACGGGCGGCACACGCCGGGCGATCCTGCCCGCTTTTTCCGGAACAGAAGCAGCATGAGCACCATCTATGTGAAATCCGCCTATGGCAAACCGTCGCCGGGCATTGTCGAGGCCGTCGCGCGCGGCGAGGCCGTGATCGTCGAGCAGAGCGACCTCACGGCGGAGACCCTGGGCAGCCATGGCGGCCTGATCACCGGACAGCAGCTCGACCAGGACGCCATGCTCGCCCTCAAGCCGGCGCTCGCGGCCTTTCTCGATCGGGGCGGCCGCTGGTTCTTCAACGGCCACATGGTGCGACCGCTCGTCGACGGCATGGGGCAATACCGTCCGATCGCCGAGCCGAAGCGCGCCGACTTCGACCTATCCGTGGTCAATCCGCACCCGATCTATGACGGCATCGATCTCAACAAGCTGGAGACCAACAAGGGCGTCGCCGGCTTTTACGGCCGCGGTTGCAACCCGCTGCCCGAGGGCGCCGTCGCTGTCAACGGTCTCGGCGCTGCCAAGGTCCCGGTCGACTGGGTCTGGGCACGGCCGAAGGGCGGGCGCATCTTCTCGCATTCCGGCAACGATCTCGCCGGCATGGGGCTGGAATGGGGGCTGGCGCCGGAGCTTTCCGCCCGTATCCTCGCCTGGGCCAATGGCGCGCTGTGCTTCGACGAGTGGCCGAAAGACCCGGCCAAACCGGCGGAGGTGCTACCGTTGGCGGAACCGGAATTCTATGGCGGCCATCGCACCTCGACCCGCTCCGGCCGCCGCATTGTCGCCCCCTCGTCGGGCACCTACTACCATATCCGCAGCCTGGAAGGCCCGCGCTATACCCAGGCCTTCGACGTGATCTGCAGACCGGAGCAGTTGGGCGAAGTGCTGCGGCCGGACGACATTCTCTGGGTGCCGTGCCGCACGCCGGCGCAGCGCATGATCGCGCAGAGGCAAGTCGTTGCCCGCCATCTCGAGAGCGGCGGCACCGTCGTCGCGCTCGGCGAGAGCCGCTCGGACCTCTGGCTGGCGGCGGTGGACTTCACCGAGACGCCGACGAACTGGTGGTGGTGGCTCGATCCGTCGGCCGATCTCGGCGTCAGAGTGAGCGAGTCCGCAGCCTCCCATCCGCTGATGCAGGGCATCGGCGACAGGGAGGTCACTTGGCATCTGCACGGCTGGTTCGTTCCGCCGAAGGGCGCCACGGTTCTCGCCCGCGACGGCGAAGGTCGGCCGATCCTCTATGAGGACAGGGTCTCGACGGCCGGCACGATGATCGTCTCCTCGCTCGATCCGATGTTCCACCACGGCTCGCATTTCATGCCGGCGACGACGCGCTTCCTCGACCGGTTCGTTCCCAATCTGAAGGCCTATGCCCATGTCTAACGAGATCACCGTCCTCGACAACGGACACCCGATCAGCTTCACCTTCGACAGCATCAACGCCTATCACGGCGGCGGTTTCCCCGGCGGCGTCGCGCATGCGTTGAAAGCCATGCAGGCGGCCTTTCCGCTTTTGTCGGATACGCCGCTGGAGCGGCGCGAGGTGACGATCCTCACCGCCTTTTCCGGACCCGGCGGCCGCGATGCGCTGGAAATGGTCACCCGCGCCCTGACCGAGGGGCGGCTCACCATCGACAAGTCGATCGGCGGCACCCACGTCATCAACGACCCGCCGGGCCCCTACGTCTTCCGCTTCAGCTATCGCGGCAGGACGGTCGAGGCGGTGATCAAGCCCGGCCATGTGCACGCCGAATTCGTCACGCTCAGCGCCAAGGCCGACAAGACGCCCGAGGAGATCGCCCGCCACGAGGAGCTGAAAGCCGAAATGGCCAACCGCCTGCTGCCGCTCGCGGGTGGCGAGGTTTATGCGGTCAGGGTGATCTGAGGCACCGCGTCCTCTCCCCTGGTGGGAGAGGATACAAAATCACGATCTTAGCGACAGCTAAGTCGTAGATTTTGTCGGTGAGGGGGCTTGCGATCCGCCCACCTTCCCTCCCCCTCATCTGCGAAATCTGGCACTTAGCTGGCGCTAAGATGCCGATTTCGCTTCTTCTCCCACAAGGGGAGAAGACCAACCTCCCCTGTCACACGACTGTCACGACCCGCGCCTATGTCCGGCCATCCCTTTCATGACGTGTCGATTGTGCCCTCCCAAATGTCCGCTCCCCTCCTCCGCTTCGGCCTGATCGCCGATCCGCAATATGCGCCGATCGCGCCGAATGAGCGGCTCGACCGCCACTACGCGCAAAGCCTCGGCAAGCTCGAGGCGGCGATCGGGCGGTTCAACGGGGAGGATCTCGATTTCGTCGTGACGCTCGGCGACGTGATCGACCGGGACTGGGAGAATTTCGACCGCGTGCTGCCGCTCTACGAGACGCTGCGCCATCCGCATCATTTCCTGCCGGGCAATCACGATTTTGCCGTCGCCGCCGACCGGCTGGCGGACGTGCACGCCCGGCTCGGCATGCCGGCGCCCTACCACGACTTCGCCGTCAACGGGGTCAGGCTGATCATCACCGATGGCAACGAGGTCTCGCTGTTCGCCCCGCCGCTCGACGATCCACGCCGGGCCGAGGCCGCCCAGCGGCTGGCCTTGCTGACCGCCGCGGGTGCTGCCAATGCGCAGACGTGGAATGCCGGCATGAGCGCTGCGCAGGTCGAGTGGCTCAGCGAACGGCTGCGGCGCGCGGAAGCGGCCGGCGAGCGGGCGATCGTGTTTGGGCACTATCCGCTCCACCCGGCGAGCGACCACAATCTGTGGGGCGCAGAAGAGGTATCCACGCTGATCGCCGCCTCGCCCGCCGCCATCGGCTATTTCTCCGGCCATAACCATGCCGGCAATTACGGCCGGCTGAACGGCACGCATTTCGTCAACATCAAGGGCATGGTCGACACCGCCGAGGAGAACGCCTTCGCCATGGTCGCGGTCCATGCCGACCGCATGGAGGTCACCGGCTTCGGCCGCGAGGAGAGCCGGGTTCTGGCCCTCTAGGACGCGCGATCCCGGTTCGCTCGGCAACGCCCTATCGCGCGACATCACAACGGTCCCGTGTTTGCGCACTGACCACTGCAGGCACCATGCTTATTGGGCGGGCGCGGCGACGGTGCTGCCCGTCCACCCCGCGGTCCAGAGTTCGCGCAAGGCATTGCCTTCGCCCAGGAAGAAATCCTCGAGCGGCTGGCAGTCCTCGACCCGGTCGGCGCGGAAGTTGCGGATCGCCTTACGCAGCTCGCACCAGGCGACGATGACGGCGGTGGCCGAATAATAGACCAGCGCCAGCGGCCGCACCGTGCGCTCCGTCGCATTGGCCAGTTCGTCGCGATAGTCGATCAAGAGCTTGCGCTCGTCGCGGATGGCGGCGCGCACCATGGCGAGATCAACCCCTTCCGGCGCCGGCGCGACCGAGCCCCAGGCCTGCAGCGCATTGCCTTGCAGCACGTGGCGCAGCGGCTCCGGGACGGCCGCGGCGATCTTGGCATTGACCCGCCGGGCCGCCTGTTTCAGCCCGGTATCGGCCGTGCGCTCCAAGAGGGCCAGGCCGAGCACGATCGCCTCGGTCTCCTCCACCGAAAACATCAGCGGCGGCAGGTCGAAGCCGGGCCGCAGGATATAGCCCAGGCCGCGTTCCCCCTCGATCGGCACGCGCATGGCCTGGAGCGCTGCGATGTCGCGATAGATCGAGCGCGGCGTTACCTCCAGCTGCCCGGCGATCTCGGCTGCGGTGACGACGCGGCGCGACAGCCTGAGGATCTGGATGATCTCGAAGAGCCGCGACGCCTTGCGCATATTTGCCTCCCGCCGGAAACCCTACTGACACAAGCATGTCAGTTGGCCTCGTCTAAGGAAAGATCAAACCGGCTGATTTTCCGCCGGAAATTGCGCAATCGGCTTTTCACGACGACGAAGGATACTGACATGAGCTATGCCGACAATCTCTGGCTTTTCCTGGTGCTGATCGCCGGCATCATCATCGTTCCCGGCATGGACATGCTCTATGTCCTGGTGAGTTCGCTGTCGGGCGGGCGGCGCGCCGGGCTGGTGGCAACCTCCGGCATGATGACGGGCGGCGTGGTGCACACGCTCTACGGCACGCTCGGCACCGGGCTTCTGCTGGCGCTGGCGCCAAGGCTCTTCACCCCGATCCTGATTGCCGGAGCGCTCTACATGATCTGGATCGGTTACACGCTGGTCCGGAGCGCGATCACCGTCGATACGGTCGAGCGCATGGACAAGGGCGCGCTGTGGCAGACCTTCCGCCGCGCCGTCGCCACCTGCCTGTTGAACCCCAAGGCCTATCTGTTCGTCATTGCCGTCTATCCGCAGTTCCTCAAACCCGTCTACGGGCCGATCTGGCTGCAGGGGCTGGTTCTGGGATTGATGACCATCGTCACGCAGGCGCTCGTCTATGGCGGCGTGGCGCTGGCCGCCGATCGGGCGCGGGCGACGCTCACCGGCAATCCGACGGCGACGATCTGGGTCGGACGGGCGGCGGGCGGGCTCCTGATCGCCGCAGCCGCGCTCACGCTGTGGCAGGGGCTCGCCGCTGGCTGAAACATCAGGGCCGCCCGGCAATTCGTGATATTTATCAAAACTTTGGACGAAGACCGCAACTTCACCTGAATGTGACTTCATTCCTGTCGCACAATTTTGCAAACATCGTCGGGCGCATTCTTGCCATCCAACCGCCGGTCCGTCCGGCCCGCCATAATGGAGATACCCGATGAAGCTCAAACTTGTCCTGGCTGCCGCCATCGTCACCGGACTGGGCCTGACCGCCGCGATCGCCGCCGACGAGCCGCAGGTCGTTCGCCAGGAGATGATGAAGAAGGTCGGCGGCGCGATGGGCGCCATCGGCGCGATCGTCAAGGGCGAAAAGCCCTTCGACGCGGAGGTCGTCAAGGCTTCGCTCACCACCATGGCGGAAGCCGGCAAGGACTTCCCCAACCATTTCCCGGCCGGCTCGGAAGTCGGCATGGACTCCGAAGCAAGCCCGAAGATCTGGGAAAACATGGATGACTTCAAGGCCAAGGCCGCGGAACTGACCAAGGTGGCCGAAGCCCAGCTCGCTGCAATGCCGACCGACCAGGCCAGCACCGGCGCCGTGATGAAGGCCGTCGGCGCGACCTGTTCGAGCTGTCACGAGACCTACCGCCTGAAGAAGTAAGACCGACGGGACGATCCACCGGCGCCGGCCCCTCGCATTTTTCGTGAGGCGAGCCGGCGCCGCGTATCCGCAAGCAAAAGACATCGAGGTTGGAGGCCGCCATGGCATCGAAATGGCTGAAACGGCTGGGCGCGCTGGTGGCGCTCGGCGTGGTCGGCGGCGCGGGCTTCCTCATCGTCACGGCGCCTCAGCGCCAGGACGCTTCCGTCTGGGCCGATCTCGGCGCGGCGGACCTCGACAACGGCCGGCGCATCTTCTTTGCCGGCGGCTGCACCAGCTGTCATGCGGCGGCGAAATCCGAGGGTGACGCCCGGCTGGTCCTGTCCGGCGGCGCGCCGCTGAGAAGCCCGTTCGGCACGTTCCATGCGCCGAATATCTCCTCTTCGCCCACCGCCGGCATCGGCGCCTGGACGCTGGCGGAATTCGGCGATGCGATGACACGCGGGGTCGGCCGCGACGGCAAGCATCTCTACCCGTCCTTCCCCTATGGCTCCTATGCCCGCATGGCCCCGAAGGACATCAACGACCTCTTCGGCTTCCTGAAGACGCTGCCGGCAAGCGAGACGGTGGCGCCCGCGCACGAACTGCCCTTCCCGTTCAACATCCGCTATGCGCTCGGCGGCTGGAAATTCCTCTATTTCAACGATGCGCCGCGCGTCGAACTCGCCAATGCCGACGACCAGGTGAAACTCGGCCAGTATCTGGTCGAGGGCCCCGGCCATTGCGGCGAATGCCACACGCCGCGCGACATGCTCGGCGGCTTCAAGACCGGCCGGTGGCTCGCCGGCGGGCCGAACCCGGAAGGTCAGGGCACCATCCCCAACATCACACCCGGCTCGAAGAGCGTCGGCGCTTGGTCGGCCGGTGATATCGCCAGCTATCTGGAAACCGGCTTCACCCCCGACTTCGACAGCGTCGGCGGCTCGATGGTGGAGGTGCAGAAGAACATGGCGGAACTGACGCCCGCCGACCGCGAGGCGATCGCCGCCTATCTGAAGGCCGTGCCGGCGGTGGAGTGAGTTTCGAGTGGAGTGTGGGGTCAGGGTGAGGGGCGAGTGTCGGCTATCTAGAGGGCCATGCCGCACGGCAGCCTCAGTTCGCCCCCCGCCCCTCCAGCATCGCGCAAGGCTGCCGGGCCAGAGTGCGTTTCGTCACAACAGTCAAGGACTGCAGCATGAGCATCGAACGCCGGCGAATGGAAAGCGCGCTCCGCTCGCTGCTCGACAGTTATCCGGATCCTGCCCTGCATCGCTGGGTGGACGAGACGGTGCAGGCCTTCGAGAAGCGGCTTTCCAATATCGTCGATCCGCGCGAGCGCGATCATGCGCAGCAGGCCGCCTTGGTGCTGATCAAGACGACGCTGCAGCAATGGTCGCAGCATCCGCCGGTCCGGCACTGAGCCGGCACCAGCCAGGACGACGAATTCTCCCGCCGCGGTCCGTCCGCCGACATTGACATGGCCGGCCGCCGCCGCGATAGTGGCCGCGATGGTTCCCCAGAAGCGGCGCTTCGGGGATTAATAGGGAACACGATAGGGACGACCCTGACGGGGCTCGATTCGTGGCTGCCCCCGCAACTGTGAGCGGCGAACGCCTGGACGACATGGCCACTGGAGACGATCCGGGAAGGCTGTCCAAGGTGTCATGACCCGCAAGCCAGGAGACCTGCCATCATCTGTCGTCGCCTGCCGGGCGGGGTTGTCCGGAAGACAGGGAGATTGTGCGGCCTGGATCGTCGATCCGCAGCCGTCCCTTTGTCCCCGTTTTCTTCTCCTCCGGCCGTCGATATCCATCGTCACTTGTTCGGAGGGAACCATGTCCGTCAACACCGTCACCGCATCCACCTCGTCCGTCGCCGGCCGCATCGCGCCGGCGCTGCTCAGCGTCTTCTTCGGCCTCTTCGTCGTCGGTTTCGTCGGCTTCTCGCCGATGGAAGTGGTGCACAACGCCGCCCACGACGCGCGCCACGCCAACGCCTTCCCCTGCCATTGAGGGGAGCACCGATGTCTCTCTTTCGCTCGCTCGTCTTCACTTCGGTGCTGGTCGGGCTGATCGTCGGGACGGTGGTGACGCTCGCGCAATTTCTCGGAACGACGCCGCTCATCCTGGCGGCCGAAGTCTATGAAACCGGGGAAACGGCAGAAAGCCACGACCCCGGCGCGGCTGCGGGGGCTACCCATGATCATGACGCGGGCGTCGCCCACGACCATGACGCGGCAGCCGCCACCGAAGCGCACGACCATCACAGCGCCGACGCCTGGGCACCCGCCGACGGCATCGAACGCACCGCCTATACGCTCGCCGCCAATATCCTGACGGCCATCGGCTTTGCGCTGGTGCTGAACGGGCTGATGCAGATCTCCGGTCGCCACAGCGACTGGAGGAGCGGCCTCATCTGGGGCCTGTGCGGCTTCGTCGTGGTGATGCTCGCACCGGGCTTCGGCCTGCATCCGGAACTTCCGGGTACGCCCGCCGCACCGCTCTTCGAGCGTCAGGTCTGGTGGGTGGGAACGGCGCTCTCGACGGCGGCCGGTCTGGCGCTGCTGTTCTTCCAGCGCAAGCCTTGGGCTGCGGCCGTGGCGATCGTGCTGATCGCGCTGCCGCACGTCATCGGCGCACCGGTTCCGCCGGAGGGCGAACAGGCCCTGGCGCCAGAGGCGATGTCGCATCGCTTCGTCGTCATCGCGACGCTGACCAGCCTGCTGTTCTGGGCGCTGCTCGGTTCGCTCAGCGGCCACCTGCGCCGCCGTTTCGAAGCCTGAGGCCCCATGGCAGGCACCCCCTGCCCCAAATTCGACTGGCGCATCGATCTCGATGCGCTGGTCTTTTTCCACCGGCCGTCCGGCAGCCAATGCTTCGTCCACCGGCTCGCCTTTCGCAGCCTGACCGAAAATCCCACGCCGAGCGTCGAAGACTGCCTCGCGTGGTTTTCCAGCCATCACGCCGCCTTTGACGCGGCCGCTGCCGCAAAAGCGGCGCGCGGTCCGGCCGCCGGCCAGGCCTTCAACCTCAACAGCCGCGACATCCGCCGGGCGCTGAAGCCTTGAGACCCGAGATCAGCGGTGCTCGGCGGCAAAGGCCGAGAGTTCGGCTTCGGCCTCCGGCGTCCACAGGTCGAGCGCCTTCAGGACCTCGGTCGCAAAGGTATCGGGCGCCGAACCGGGCGCGGTGACGATGCCCCTATCGGAGACGGCCTGCGGCTGGTCGCGATAGTGGTCCGCCCCGTGATAGCCCGGATACTTGCCATGCGAGGCGAGCGAATTGCCGGTATGGGCGACGTCGTCGAGCAGGCCGGTGGCGGCAAGGGCGCTGGCCGCGGCGCAGATGCCGGCGACGACCTTGTTCTCGGCCCGGAAACCCCTTGCCAGATCAGTGAAATCGAAGGCCTGGCCCTTTTCCCAGGCATAGCCGCCGGGGATCACCAGGGCGTCGAAGCGCTCGGGGTCGATCTCGGCAAAGCCGATGTCCGGCGTGACCTTGAGGCCACCCATCGAGACGACGGGCTGGCCGTCCGGCGAGGCGGTCAGCACCTCACAGCCGAGATAGTAGCGGGCGGCGGCCATCAGGAGCGCGGGCTCCCAGTCGGCGAAATCGGATTGCAGGGCGACGGCGATACGGGGCATGGGCAATTCTCCTTGGAAACGAAAAAGCCAAGCGTGGCCGCGCTCAGGACAGCGCCTGCATGTAGCGCATGCCGGTGACCGGACGCGGCACGAAATCCATGTGTTCGTAGAAGCGATGGGCGGCGAAATTGCCGGTCGCGGCACTGACCGAAAGGTAGTCGCAACCGGACTGGCGGGCAAGCTCCCGGGCACGGGCGACGAGGTGCTGGCCGATGCCGTTGCCGCGCTGGCCGTCGCGCACGTAGAGATGATGCAGGTCCATGCCGCGCTTGCCTTCCTCGGCCCTGTAGAGCGGCACGAGGATGGCGTAGCCGATCAGGCCTTCGCCACCGTCGGCGACCAGCGCGGTGATCCACGGCAGCGGGCCGAACAGATCGCGCTCGAGCTTTTCCGGCGTCATCGCCGAGGCGTCGCCATGGTGCAGGGCGAGCGCCGTGATCATGGCGTTGAGTTCCGGCAGGTCATGGGGCTTGGCGGCCCGGATGACCACGACGGGCGGTCGCGGCAGGGTGATATCGGTATCTTCGGTCATTTTCGCTTCCCTTTTCGTTTGCGCCGTCAGGGAGAGCTTTTGTCCTGGAAAACAACAAGGCCGCCTGACGGCGGCCTGTTGACATGGTGATCTGTCGAGCCGCCGGTTACCGGTAGGCCCAAAAATACGTGCAGGAGATGGGTGCGCGTGCGATGATCATGGCGGCTTCAATGCGCCGATTTCAATCGATTGTCAAGGCGGAGTGATCCGGCGGCTCGCGCATGACGTTTCCCGCTCATGACCCTGCTTCACCTCGTTCTCGGCGACCAGCTTTCCCATTCCCTCGCCACCCTGCGGGACGCCAATCCGCAAGGTTCCGTCGTGCTGATGGCCGAGGTCATGGCGGAGGCAAGCTATGTGCGCCACCACCAGAAGAAGATCGCCTTCCTGTTTTCCGCGATGCGGCACTTCGCCGAGGAATTGCGGGGGCGCGGATTTGCCGTGCGCTATGTCAGGCTCGATGATCCCGACAACAGCCAGTCGCTGCTCGGCGAAGTCGAACGTGCACTGGCCGAAACCGGCGCGGAAGGCCTGGTGGTCACCGAGCCCGGCGAGTGGCGGCTGATGGAGGAGATGCGCAGCTGGCAGGCAAGGCTCGGCGTGCCGGTCGAAATCCGCGAGGACGACCGCTTCCTGATCAGCCGGGCCGGCTTCGGGCGCTGGGCCGATCGCCGGCGGGAACTGCGCATGGAGTATTTCTACCGGGACATGCGCCGGCATTTCGGCGTGCTGATGCGGGGCGACGAGCCCGAGGGCGGACAGTGGAACTTCGACAAGGAGAACCGCAAATCGCCGCCCAAGGGGCTGAAAGGCCCGCGACGCCCGTCATGGCGACATGATGCGATCACAAGCGATGTGCTGGATCTGGTCGAGGCGCGTTTTTCCCACCACATCGGCCGGTTGCGGCCCTTTCATTTCGCGGTGACGGCGAGACAGGCCGAGGCAGAGTTCGAGCAGTTCGTCACGGACATCCTGCCGTCCTTCGGCGACTGGCAGGACGCCATGGTGGCGGGCGAGCCCTATCTCTTCCACTCGATGATCGCCGCCTATCTCAATGCCGGCCTGCTCCTGCCGATCGACGTAATCCGCCGGGCCGAGCGCGCCTATCACGAGGGCACGGCACCGCTCAACGCGGTCGAGGGCTTCATCCGCCAGATCCTCGGCTGGCGGGAATATGTGCGCGGCATCTACTGGCGCTTCATGCCCGACTATGCCGGCCGCAACGCGCTCGATGCGCATCGTCCCTTACCGGCCCTCTACTGGAGCGGCGAGACGAAGATGCGCTGCATGGCGTCGGCCGTCGGCGACACGATCGAGCATGCCTATTCCCACCATATCCAGCGGCTCATGGTGACCGGCAATTTCGCCCTGATCGCCGGACTGTCGGTCGAGGCGGTGTGCGAATGGTATCTCGCCGTCTATGCCGATGCCTATGAATGGGTGGAGCTGCCCAATACGCTGGGCATGGCGCTCTACGCCGACGGCGGGCTGATGGCGAGCAAGCCCTATGCGGCAAGCGGCAAATATATCGACCGGATGAGCAATTTCTGCAGCGGCTGTTCCTATGACGTTAAGGACAGCACCGGCGAAAACGGATGCCCGTTCAACTCGCTTTACTGGCGCTTCATCGCCGCCAACGAGGACAGGCTCCGCGGCAATCATCGCATGGCCAATATCCTCGCCGGCTGGCGGCGGATGGACGAGGGCAAGAAGACGGCTCTGCTGAAGCGAGCCAAAGACTGTCTCGCACTGCTGGAGAAGGACACGTTGTAGGACCGTTTTCCACCGGCCTAACGGCTGACCGGATTGCCGGCCCGGTCAGTCAGGGTCTTTTCAAAGTTCACCTTGGTGAGCAGAATATCCCTGTCGGTGTAATGCACCACGTCGTCCGGCGAGCGGGTGCCGACCACGAGATAGGTGGTATCGGCGTCGGAGCGGTTTTCCAGCCGGTGGCCGACCGGAACGCCGGCCTTGAAGGTCGCGGCATCGCCGGGCCGCATCTCGGTCAGCCTGTCGCCCTCGTTCAGCGTCACGGTACCGGAGAGAACATAGACGAATTCGTCCTCGCGCTCGTGCCAGTGCTTGTGCGCGGAGAAGGAGCCGGGCGGCAGGGTCTCGACGAAGGCGCCGAACTGGGTAAGCCCGCCGGCATCGGAGAGGAGCCGTGCCGTATAGGCGCCTAGCTCGGCATTGACCCCTTCGGCCTTGCCTTCTTCCAGCGGCGCGTCCTGCTGCCTGATGACCGGCATCGCCGTTCTCCCCTCAATGCTCGTGGTCGCACAGGCCGTGGTCGGAGAGCGCCCGGATGACATAGCAGTCGCCGACGGTGTGGCTGCCGCAATGGGAGACGATGCGGTCGAGCTCGTGCTCCAGCTTCTGCAGCCGGCCGATCTTTTCGCGCACCTCGACCAGCTGCTCGCGGGCGATATGGTCGGCGCGTGCACAGGGTTCGTCGGGATGGCGGCTCAGCGCCAGAAGCTCGCGGATCGCCTCGATCGGGAAGCCAAGATCGCGAGCATGGCGGATGAAGGTCAGGCGCTCCAGCTCGGCGCGCTCGTAGCGCCGCTGATTGCCCTCCGACCTGTCCGGCGCGGCGATCAGCCCCATCTGTTCGTAATAGCGGATGGTCGGCACCTTGACGCCGGCGCGGCGGGAAAGTTCGCCGATCGAGTACATTTTGTCAAAAACCCTCTTGAACCTCTAGTCGCTATAGAGATTAGGAAAGACGTCGAACGAGAGCAAGACGAAAAGGAAAAGACCAAATGAGCGCCAGCCACGGCCACGAGCACGCCCCCTTCGACGGCATGTCGGATACCTACAAGCGCCGCCTCTGGATGGTGATCTTCATCAACGCGGCGATGTTTTTGGTCGAGATGACGGCGGGTCAGCTCGCCCGCTCGCAGGCGCTGCAGGCCGACGCGCTCGACTTCTTCGCCGACGCCGTGACCTACGGGATTTCCTTTGCCGTGATCGGCGCCTCGCTCAAGGTGCGCAGCATGGCCGCCGCCGCCAAGGGCATCAGCCTGTTCCTGATGGGCTTCTGGGTGTTCGGCTCGACCGTCTGGCGGGTGTTCTACGACGGCATGCCCGAGGCGCCGGTGATGGGCGCGATCGGCTTCATGGCGCTGGCCGCCAATGTGGCGAGCGTGCTGCTGCTGATGAACTACAAGGACGGCGATGCCAATGTGCGCTCCGTCTGGCTGTGCTCGCGCAATGACGCGATCGGCAATGTCATCGTGATGATCGCAGCACTCGGCGTCTGGGGCACGGCGACCGCCTGGCCCGACCTTGCCGTCGCCTTCATCATGGCCGGCCTGTTCCTCAATTCCTCGGCGCAGATCCTCTGGCAGTCCTGGCACGAATGGAAGGCCGGCGGCGCCGAGGCCTTCGTCAAGGCGGCGAGCCAGAGCGTCTGCGGCTGCAGCCATGACGACGGGCACGAGGCGAGCCATGCACACGGCCAAGCCCACGACCATGGCAAGACCGACCGGCACGACCACGCCCATTGACGACCACAGTCCGGCGCTGGGTGGTGGAGCAAGGCCTGCGAGCTTCGCTCCCCCTCATCCGGCCCTTCGGGCCACCTTCTCCCCGATGGGGAGAAGAAGGAGAGCGACGGCCGGGACACCGGATCAGCGGATTGGTTCGTCTTCGGAAACAAAAATGGGCGCCCGCGGCGCCCTTCTTCATTCCGGCAGCAGCGGTGTCTCCAGCTCAGCCGTCGTCGCCCGGCAGTTCGTATTCGCGGTAGAGGGCTTCGACCTTCTCGGCGACCGAGGGTGCGGCCGCTTCTTCGGCAACCGTGGTCAGATCGGGCTGCAGGCTTGCCGAAGCCTTGCGGCCGCCTTCGACGATCCACAGGGCGGTTGCGAGGTTGGACGACAGGAGCGTGCTGCTGAAGGCGCCATTGGTCGAGGCGCGTGGCTTGGCCGTCGCTGCGGCATCGGCCGATGCGTCTTCGTTTTCCGTCGTGCTCGGTATGTACCGGCTCTGATATGAATAACTGCTAAGGCCGCTATCGATCCTCATGGCAGACACTCTCGTTCCAATAATTAACGCTTTGTTAACCATTGAAGCTTGCGCGAAGCTTGCGTCCGGAACCTTTTTCGTTGCATCGCAGCATAAACACACGCCACCTCGGGGAGAGACGCGCGACCATCCGCGAACGCGGGAGCCGTGCAACGGCAAATTTCGACCTGATCGGGTAAGCTGATCGCAGTGCAGCAACTTGCGGACGGGACGCGCCGCCAGTAGTGTGGGTCAATATTTCCGACTATTCCGCCGGACCGCACTGTGGTGACACTTGAAGTATAGACCCGATATTGACGGCCTGCGCGCCATTGCGATCATTCCCGTGGTTCTGTTTCATGCGGGATTCGACTTATTCTCCGGCGGCTATGTCGGGGTCGACATCTTCTTCGTCATATCCGGCTATCTCATCACCAAGGTGATCTGCGACGACATTTCGGGCGGCAGGTTCTCCTATGCGGTGTTCTACGAGCGGCGGATCCGGCGCATCTTCCCGGCGCTGTTCGCCGTCTCGCTGTTCACCGCAGTGCTCGCAGCCGTGCTCCTGCTGCCCGACGACCTGGCTCTGTTCGGCAAGAGCCTGCTGGCGACCGTGGTCTTCGCCTCCAACATCTTCTTCTACAAGATCAGCGGCTATTTCTCGCCCAATGCGGAACTCATGCCGCTGCTGCACACCTGGTCGCTGGCGGTCGAGGAGCAGTTCTACATCGTCGCGCCGATCGTGCTGGCCGTGTCCTTCCGCCTGAGACTCGGCTGGCGCATCGTCATTGCCGCAGGCCTGGTGGCGAGCCTCGCGCTCAGCGCCTACAGCGTCGAGGACTATGCGACCGCGACCTTCTACCTCCTGCCGACCCGGGCCTGGGAGCTGCTGGCCGGCTCGCTCGTCGCCGTCGGCGGACTGCCGGTGATCCGCAACCGTGCGGTCGCCGAGGGCCTGTCGCTGCTCGGGCTCGGGCTCATCCTCTATGCCATCTTCGCCTATGACCACGAGACAGTCTTTCCGGGGCCTGCCGCCGTGCTTCCGGTGCTGGGCTCGGCACTCCTGATCTATGCCGGGCCGGCGCGGCCACTCGCATCGCGGCTGCTCTCGACCCGCCCCTTCGTCGGCATCGGGCTCATCTCCTATTCGCTCTATCTCTGGCACTGGCCGCTGATCGTCTTCTCCAATTATTACCTGATCGAGCCGATGACGCCGGTTCAGGGCGCGGCCGTCGTCGTCGCCTCGCTTCTGGCCGGCTATCTCTCCTGGCGCTTTGTCGAGGCGCCGTTCCGCCGCCCGCCGAAGGGCTCGCGCCTGGCCAGCCGGCGCACGATCTTCGCGCTCGCCTGGGCGGGCGGTGCGCTGCTGATCGGCGGGTCGCTGGTGCTGTGGCTCAATTCCGGTTTTCCCGGCCGCGTCTCCCCGCAGGTGATCGCCATTGCAGCAGGGGCCGACGACACCAGCCCCTTCCGCCAGAAATGCCATGTGAAGGAGGCGCGGCGCTTCGCACCCAGCGAGGTCTGCGTCTTCCCCGACGGCCTCTCGCCGGACCGCCCGATCGTCGCCGTGATCGGCGACAGCCATGCGGTCGAACTGAGCTATGCCCTGTCGCAGGCGCTCGCCACACGTGACATCGGGGTGGCGCAGCTCTCCTCCTCCGCCTGTCCCGCCATGCTCGGCGAGGAAGTGCCGCGAGTCGTCAAATGCCTGGCACAGAACGACGAACGCTTCCGCTACGTCATCGACAATCCGCGCATCCGGGATGTCGTGCTGGTCGGCTATTACCAGAGCGTCATCGGCAAGATCGGCGCCGAGCGCTACTACGCCGCGCTGGAGCGCGCCGTGTCGGCGCTCACGAAGGCGGGCAAGCGGGTGATCATCGAGGGACCCATTCTTGTTCCGGGCGTCGACCATCCCTTGATGCTCGCCCGGGCGACGATGTTCGGCCGGCTGGCGGCGGTCCCGGCCCTTGCCGGCGCGCCGGCCCAGTCGCTCGATGAAATCAAGACCGCGCTCGCCGCGATCGCCGGCCGCACCGGCGCCGAGGTCTACTATCCCGACCGCACGCTCTGCCAGGACGGCAGCTGCGCCTTCATCCGGGACGGCATGTCGCTCTTTTTCGACAGTTACCACCCGACGATGTCGGCAACGCAACTCATCGCGCCGGGACTTGCGGGTATGATCGGGACGCATGCGGGCGGGGGTCTCTGAGGGTGGGTGGACGTCGGGTAGCGGGCAGTCTGGCCCTCATCGGCGGCGCGCACCGCCGAGCCAGGCATCGATCGCCGCACCGGTAAGCCGCTGATTGTTGCGATACCAGGGATCGCTGGCGTAAAAGACCGGCTCGCGCTCGTCCCAGCCGCTGCAGGAAAAATCAGACTGGCGGGCGAAGAAGTCGACGAAGTCGGTTTCGTCGTCCCAGGCGGCGATCGGATCGCCGGTATATCCGCCGCCGTCGAAGATGTCGCAGAGCACCACCCGGTCGGCGCGGCGGACGAGGCCATGGCCGCAGAAGTCGCGGTGGAATTCGACGATCAGCCCTTCGCCCTCGCCGACCGAGGCCAGCCTGCGCCAGAGCGCCGTTGCGCGCGCATCGCCGAAGGGTTTTCGCGACAGCCGGTCGCGGAGATCCACCGCACGGCGCTCCATCTCTTCGGGGCTCGCCTTGATGAGCTTGTAAGGCGGTTTCCAGGCCTTTGGCCGGCGCATCGATCGGAGGGCGGTGACGAGCACCGTGACGATCGCCGCCAGAGCCAGCAGTGGAATGATTGTCGACATGCCCGGCCCCTCCCCTGGGCTCTTGTCCTGCCGCCAATCATGCCAGATCGGCGACCCGACCGGCAGGGGCAGGCGTTCCCATATGCCCGCTACCGGAGATTGATTACATAGACTGAAATCTCTTTAATGCCGTCGGGGCGGACTGTCGTGATGGACCGCGTCTAACCGCGCGCGGTCGTCCTCGAAGGCGAGCGTGGCCATCGCGCGATCATAGGCGGTCTGCGCCATGGTTTGCGCCGCGCTGGAAAGCGCCGGGCCCGATGTCGCGGTCAAGGCATCGAGCGCCGTCAGCATCGCGAGAACCACCTCGATCATGCCGGCGCCGTCCCGCGAAATGGCCAGGAAGGCAACTTCCGTGAGGGCGGTCGGATCGATCGCCCTCACGAAGACGCGCGGATATTGCGGTTCCGCGTCTTCCTTTTCCGCCTTCGGCTCGGAAGGCGATCCGGGTACAGCCTGAGACAGGAGCCGGGTGAGTTGCGCGATGACATCGATCGCGGTGCCGGGATCGTTGATGCCAGGGGACAGGGCCCGCGAGGCAACCTCTGAAAGCACGGTCAATCCGAACAGCGGATCCTGATCATAGCTGCGGGAATCGCCGATGGTGAAAGCCCGTCTGAGGGCGGCCTGTGTGGCCTCCGGATCATCGCCGAAGCCGGCGGTCGCTTCAACATAGAGCACCGGCCTCGCGGGCGAACAGAAATCGCCGGGACGCTGGACCACATGGAGCTTCGCCTCGAGCTCCTCCGCGAGCCGCTGCAATCGGCCCATGTCCAGATGGCGCAGATAGCCGATCTCATCGTGGTGGAGGGGAACGGCGCCTTGCGGAACCCGCACCAGGACTTCGCCGCCCAGCGCCGGCTGTTCGCTGTTCAAGGCCATCCCGTCGGCGGCCTTCTCCGCCGCCCTGCGGATCGTCTCGCTGACATTGCCAAGGCCTGCGAGATGGTCGATCCAGCGCAGCAGCATGGTGACGATCAGCAGGATCACCGCGAGTGTCGCCGCGAACAGAACCAGCCGGCCACCGCCGCCATAGAGACCGGTATTGAGCGCGATCAGTCCGACAAGGGAAAAGAGAAAGGCGCCGAGAAAGGTCGAGAGCGCCGTCTGGGCGGTGCGGTCCTGAAGGATCAGGCTGATGGCACGCGGGGTCCCGCTATTGGCCGCCGCGTTCGTGGCCGAGACAAGCGTCGAGAGCGAGAAGGTGGTGACCGCCAGCATGCTCGACGCAAGAATGGTCAGGATGGCATCGACCGCCTTGGCGCCGATCACGTCGGACAGGCGGTCCGGAATATAGGGACCAATGGCGATTCCGACGACGGCGGTCACCACCGCCATGATCGCGAACAAGGTGGCGCGGAACCATAACCGCTTCATCATCTGAAGGGCCAGCCACCAGGTTCGGCTCATCGTCGATTCTCCAGCTCGGCGGCCAGTGCAGCCAGTTTCACAATGGTATTGATGTTGCGCGACGTGCCGGTTTTCAGGATCGGCAGCTTGATCTTCGAGCGGCCGGAGCCGATCGGATAGTGGACGAAGATCTCGCGGCCGAGCGCCACCACCTCCTCGCCATCAGGGGCGACGAGGCCGTAGAGCGCATCCTCGGAAACCGGTTCGGCGAAGAAATTGACCAGCACACGGTTCGGCTCCATGGCGGCGAAGGGATTGGCCTTAGCGATCGCGGCCAATTCGCCGGGCCGGCGCAGGAAGACGCCCGGCGGCTTGCCGAGCCTTTCCGCCAGCGCGGCGTCGAGGCGGGCGGCGATCTCGTCCTCATCGCCGCCGTCGCGAAAGATCACATTGCCGCTCTGGATGAAGGTCGAGACATCGGCAAAGCCGAGGCCCTCGCACAGGCTCTTCAGCTCGGCCATCGGCAGCTTGCCGGTACCGCCGACATTGATGGCGCGCAGGAGGGCGACGTAGACGGGCATCGGGTAACTCCAATTGCGACCCTAGGAGCCTGAGCCCCCTTCAGGGTTTTCTGGCCGGGTGGGTCAAGCTCACATCTTGCCCGCCACCTTCACCGCGAAGGCATATTCGAAGGCGATCTCCTCCAGGCGCTGGAAGCGGCCGGACTTGCCGCCGTGGCCGGCAGCCATGTTGGTCTTGAGCAGATAGGGGCCGGCGTCGGGGGCCTTTTCGCGCAGTTTGGCGATCCACTTGGTCGGTTCCCAATAGGTCACCCGCGGGTCGGTGAGGCCGGAGAGCGCGAGGATCGGCGGATAGGGTTTTTGCCCGACATTGTCGTAAGGGCTGTAGGCGGCGATCCAGTTGTACTCCTCGAGCGACTCGATCGGATTGCCCCATTCGCCCCATTCCGGCGGGGTGAGCGGCAGGGTGTCGTCGAGCATTGTGTTCAAGACGTCGACGAAGGGCACGGCGGCGATGATGCCGGCGAATTTCTCCGGTGCCATGTTGGCGATCGCGCCCATCAGCATGCCGCCGGCCGAGCCGCCCTCGGCGATGATCCGGTCGTAAGACGTGAAGCCTTGCTTCACCAGATGGTCGGCGGCGGCGATGAAGTCCTTGAAGGTGTTTTCCTTCTTTTCCATCTTGCCGTCTTCGTACCATGCAAAACCCTTGTCCTTGCCGCCGCGGATATGGGCGATGGCATAGACGAAGCCGCGGTCGGCGAGCGACAGGCAATTGGTGTTGAAGCCGGCGGCAATCGAGATGCCGTAGGCACCATAGCCATAGAGCAGGCAGGGGGCGGAGCCGTCGAGGGGCGTATCCTTGCGGTAGAGCAGCGTCACCGGCACGTCGATGCCGTCATGGGACGGCGCAAGCACGCGGCGGGTGACATAGTCGTCGGGATTGTGGCCCGACGGCACTTCCTGGGTCTTCAGGAGAACGCGCTCGCGGGTCGCCATGTTGTAGTCGAACAGCTGGGTGGGCGTCGTCATCGACGAATAGGAGAAGCGGATGACGTCGGTGTCGTATTCGGCAGCACCCTGCAGGCCGAGCGCATAGGCCTCCTCGGCAAAGGCGATCGAATGCTCCTCGCCGCTCAACCGGTCGCGGATCATGATTTCCGGCAGGCCGTTGCGGCGCTGCAGCCAGATGAGATGGCGGGCGAAGGCCATGTGGTTGAGGATCAGGCGGCCCGGAACATGGGCGACCACTTCCTTCCAGTTTTCCTTGCCAGGCGCGGTCACCGGGGCTTCGACGATCTTGAAGTCCTTGGCGTCGCCGTCATTGGTGAGGATGTAGAAGACGTCGCCGCCCTCGGTCAGCGAATATTCGATGCCCTCGACCCGCTCGGCAACCAGCATGGGCTCGGCGGTCAAATCCTTCGTCGAAAGAATGCGGTATTCCGAGGTCTCGTGATCGTGGATGTCGAGATAGATGAAGTCGTCGAGCAGCGAGCCGCCGACGCCCATGAAATAGCCCGGGTCCTTCTCCTCATAGACCAGCCGGTCTTCCGATTGCGGCTGCCCGACGACGTGGTGGAAGACCTTGGAGGGGCGGTGGTTCTCGTCCTGCAGCGTATAGAAGAAGCTCCGGCCGTCCGGCGCCCAGGCGCCGCCGCCGCCGGTATTCTCGATCACGTCGGCAAGATCCTCGCCGGTCGCGAGATCGCGGATGCGCAGGGTGAAGTATTCGGAGCCCTTGTCGTCATAGCCCCAGAGGCCGAAGGCATGGTCGGTCGTGTGGTCGATGCCGGCGAGGCGGAAATAGTCCTTGCCGGTGGCTTCCTTGTCGCCGTCAAGCAGCAGATGGCGCTGGCTCTCGTCCTTGTGGTCGGCATCGCGGGGAATGCGGAAATAGCGCGGCTGCTCGCCGCCGGTGACGAAGGCGGTGCCATAGGCGAAGGGGCCGTCCTTCATCGGGATCGAACTGTCGTCTTCCTTGATGCGGCCCTTCATCTCGGCGAAGAGCTGTTTCTGCAGCGCCTTCGTGTCGGCCATGGCCGCGTCCATATAGGCGTTCTCGGCCTCCAAATGGCGGCGCAGCTCGGCGTCGAGCAGGGTCGGATCCTTGAACATGGCCTGCCAGTTCTCGGCCCGCATCCAGGCATAGTCGTCGGTGCGGGTGATGCCGTGGCGGGTGTCGGAGACGGGCTTTTTCGGCGCGACGGCGGGCTTCGGCAGATTGGCGAAAACGGACAAGGGGGAGGCCTTCCTTCTTCGAGGAAATCAGAAATGATCCTTCGAGAGATAGAGAGGCCGAGCCCAGGGATCAAGGCGCAATCGCGCCCGGCCCTCAGCGGTAGACGCGCAGATAGTGCCGTTCGAAATAACGTTTCAGCCAATGGAAGATCTTCATCTTCGGGCCGACGAAACTGCGCGTCTCGCTGCGATAGACGAGCATGGCGGTGTCCAGCATGTCGACGATGCAGATCAGTTCCGGCTTGAAATCGGCCGCAGGAACCCTGCCCGAAAGCACCGCGGCGATGTTTTGCGCGGCGGCCTTGGCCTGAAGATCGGCCTGATGCGCCTGCTTCGGCAGCCATTCAGGGCCGGGGAAGCTGCCGCTGTCGCCGACCACCCAGACGCCGTCGCGATCCTTGACCCGGCATTTCTCGTCCGCCGCGATCATGCCGCCCGGCGACAGCGGCAGGTCGGCATTGGCAAGCCAGTCCGGGCCGGTCAGGCCCGGCATGAAAAGGATGAGGTCGGCGGAAAACTCGCCGCCCTCGGTCACCACCTTGTCGGCCTCGAGCCGGACCATCTTGTGACCGAGCTTCGTCTCGATGCCGCGCTTGGTCATTTCCTGCAACAAACCGTCGACCGCCTTGTCGCCCAGCCGCTGGCCGGGCCTCGGCGACGGATTGAAGAAGACCAGCTTGAAGCGCTCGCGCCTTCCCTGGCGGCGCAAGAGGCTGTCGATGATGAAGAGGAATTCGAACATCGGCCCGCCGCGCACGGCGCCCTGTTCGTTGGGGTTGGTGGCGAAACCGACGGCGATCGTGCCGCCCGCCATGCCCTCGAGCCGACGGGCGATCTCCTCGCCGACGGCAATGCCCTCGCAGGGGATGAGCCCATGCTCGATACCGGGCAGCTTGCGGATGAAGCGTGCGCCGGTGGCGATCACCAGCTGGTCGTTGGGATAGTCACCGGCATCGGTCTTCACCACCCGGCCATCGGCGGAGAGCCCGGTCACCGCGGCCTTGACGTGGCGCACGCGATGTTCCGCGAAGAAATTGGCCAGCGGGATCTTCAGCTCGGCGTCCTTGCGCAAGCCAGCCGGCAGCCAGATCGAGCTCGGCAGGTAATGCAGCTCGTCGCGTGGCGAGATCACCGTGATTTCATCCTCGACGCCGTTGCGACGCAGTTCACGGATGGTGGTCAACGCCCCGAAACCGGAGCCGAGTACGGTGATATTGGCCATGGCGGCCTCCAGCGAAATATCGTTTCTTCATATATATGAATATTTCACTGTTTTGGGAAGAGGCGCTTCGCCGCAGGCGCGGGAGATGGGAAGGTGCAGGCGGCGGCTCCTCTTCTCCCCAGCGGGGAGAAGGTGGCGCGTAGCGCCGGATGAGGGGGGCGAAGCCTATTGAACACCGCGCAACCGGCCCCCTCATCGCCTCGCCTACGCTCGGCACTTCTCCCCGTTGGGGAGAAGTGGTGCGCGACCGACGCCGCGACACCCGGCAATCGTATTGTAAGGGAACATCGGCAGACGGAGCGTCAGCCGACCCGCGTGCCGCGTGCCCAGTCCATGTAGAGTTCCAGCGCCTTACGGGCGACCGGGCCTTCCTGCAGTTCGCGGCTGTCGAGCCGGTTGACCGGGGCGACCTTGGAATAATTGCCCGAGGTGAAGATTTCGTCGGCGTCCATGAAGTCCTCGATCGACAACGTGACTTCGCGCACCTCGTGGCCCGCCTCGCGCAGAAGCCCGATGACGCGAGCGCGGGTGATACCGGCGAGGAAGGTGCGGTTGGCGGCGGGCGTGAAGACCACGCCGTCCTTGACCAGGAAGACGTTGGATGACGCCGTTTCAACGATGTTGCCGTTCATGTCGCGCACCAGCGCATTGTCGAAGCCGCGGGCGCGCGCCTCGACGATCATGCGGCCGGAATTGGGATAGAGGCTGCCGGTCTTGGCGTCGGTCATGGCGCATTCCGGCGTCGGGCGACGGAAGGGCGACAGCGTCAGCGAATGCGGCTGGGCCGTGTGCATCGGCGCCTCGAACAGGCAAAGGGCAAAACGCGTCGATTCCGGATCGGCGGCGACGACGGAGCCGGGCATGCCATGTTCGGCCCAGTACATCGGCTTGATGTAGATCGCCGTCTTGCCGTCGAACTTCTTGATGCCTTCCCAGGCCAGGCGCTCGATCTCCTCGGCCGAAACGGTCGCCTTCATGCCCATGCTCACCGCCGAGCGGTTGACGCGGCGGCAATGGGCGTCGAGATCCGGGGCGATGCCGTCGAACCAGCGCGCGCCGTCGAACACGGTCGAGCCGAGCCACATCGCATGGGACACCGGACCGATCAGTGGCGGATTGCCGGAAACCCATTCTCCATCGACATAGGTCCAGGTGGTGGTGCGGGCGGAAGTATCGACAGCCATTGGTTCGTCCTCGTTTCTTGTCTTTCGCTCCCTCCGCTTTATCCGGAAAAAGCAGCACTGGGGTGAATAAATCGATCAAAAATACTCATGCCCCAAGAGCCGCACGCTGCGCTAGGTTTCGCCGGAACGCGCCGCGAGGAGACCACCGATGAGAGCCATGTATTACGAAGCCTTCGAAAAGACGCCGGAGATCCGGGTCGTCGCCGATCCGACGCCGTCGGAAAACGGCGTGGTCGTCAAGGTCGAGGCGAGCGGGCTCTGCCGCAGCGACTGGCACGGCTGGATGGGCCACGATCCCGACATCCGCCTACCGCATGTGCCGGGTCACGAACTCGCCGGCGTGATCGCGGCCACCGGCCGCGGGGTGATGCGATACAAGGTCGGGGACCGGGTGACCGTGCCGTTCGTTTCCGGCTGCGGCCGCTGCGGCGAATGCCGCTCCGGCAACCAGCAGGTCTGCGAGGCGCAGTTCCAGCCGGGCTTCACCCATTGGGGCTCGTTCGCCGAATATGTGGCGATCGACTTTGCCGACCAGAACCTCGTGCATTTGCCGGAGAGCATGGATTTCGCCACCGCCGCCAGCCTCGGCTGCCGTTTCGCCACCTCCTTCCGCGCGGTCGCCGACCAGGCACGCGTAAAGGGCGGCGAATGGGTGGCGGTGCACGGCTGCGGCGGCGTCGGGCTTTCGGCGATCATGATTGCCGCAGCCCTCGGGGCCAACCCGATCGCCATCGACATATCGGAGGAGAAGCTCGCCTTCGCCCGCACACTCGGCGCCGTCGCCGCGATCAATGCGCGAGAGACCGACGACGTCGCCGGCGCGGTGCGCGAGATCACGAAAGGCGGCGCCCATGTCTCGATCGACGCGCTCGGCTCGCCCGTCACCTGCTTCAACTCGATCAAGAACCTCCGCCGCCGCGGCCGCCACGTGCAGGTCGGGCTGATGCTCGGCGCGCATGCGACGCCACAAATCCCGATGGCGCAGGTGATCGGCCACGAGCTGGAGATCTACGGCAGCCACGGCATGCAGGCCTGGCGCTACGACGCCATGCTGTCGATGATGGCCGCCGGCAAACTCGACCCGAAACGGCTGATCGGGCGGGAGATCTCGCTGGATGAGGCGGTGCCGGCACTGGTTGCCATGGACCGCTCGACGGATCTCGGGATCAGCGTGATCACGCGGTTCTGAGGGGCCTGGCCCGTCACGCGACACCCCGCCTCTCCCCTTGTGGGAGAGGTTACAAAATCACGGTCTTGGCGTGAGCCAAGTCGTAGATTTTGTTGGTGAGGGGGTAGGAATCCGTTCGCGAACACCACGTATCCCCCTCACCTGCAATTTCTAGCACTTAGCTGGCGCTAAGATGCTGAAATTTCTTCCTCTCCCTCAAGGGGGAGAGGAGCAGCCTCGCTCGTCCTCACGCCACCTGCATCGCCCCTGGTCCCGGGATCGCGCCGGGGGGGCATTTGCCGAGGATGATCATGCCGAGGACCTCGTCCTTGGTGACATCCTGGGTTCGCGCCTGGCCGACCACCTTGCCGTTCTTCATGACGAAGACGCGGTCGGCGAGGTCGAAGACGTCGTGGATGTCGTGGCTGATGAGGAAGATGCCGATGCCTTCGCGCTTCAGCTGCTGGATCAGCTCGCCGACCTGGGCGGTCTCCTGGGGGCCGAGCGCTGCCGTCGGCTCGTCCATGATCAGGATGCGGGCGTCGAACAGGATAGCGCGGGCGATCGCCACCGACTGGCGCTGACCGCCGGAAAGCGCCTTCACCGGCTCCTTGAAACGGCGGAAGTTGGGGTTGAGGCGCCCCATGACCTCGCGGGCCTTGGCCTCCATCGCGACGTCGTCGAGCGTGCCCCAGGGGGTGCGCAGTTCCCGGCCGAGATAGAGGTTGGCGGCGGCGTCGACATTGTCGGCGACGGCGAGCGTCTGGTAGATCGTCTCGATGCCGTATTTCTTGGCGTCGCGCGGATTGGCGATATCGGCCGGTGCGCCGTCGATCAGGATCTCGCCCGCGTCGCGGCGGTAGGCGCCCGACAGGATCTTGATCAGCGTCGACTTGCCGGCGCCGTTGTGGCCGAGCAGCGCCACGACTTCGCCGGGATAGAGATCGACCGAGGCGTTCTCGACCGCATGGATGCCGCCGAACGAGATGGAAACATTGTGCATTTCCACGAGCGGAGTGAGTTTGTCAGTCATGATGAAATCCTCTTATCTCGCCCGCGCGCGGTAGATCGTGTCGAGCCAGACGGCGACGACGAGAACGACGCCGACGACGATGCGCTGGAACGGCGTGTCGATGCCGACCAGGACCATGCCCGACTGCAGCGACTGCATGACGAGCGCGCCGAGCATGGCGCCGGCGACCGTGCCCATGCCGCCCGAGAGCGAGGTGCCGCCGATGACGGCCGCGGCGATGGTGTAGAGTTCGTCGAGTTCGCCCTGCGCATTGGTTGCGGCGTTGAGGCGGGCGGTGGAGATCGCGGCGGCGATGGCGCAGAGCATGCCCATCAGCGCGAAGATCTTGACGGTGACCCAGCGGGTCTTGATGCCGGCGAGCTCGGCGGCTTCCGGATTGCCGCCGATGGCGAAGACATAGCGGCCGAAGCGCAGGCGGGTCGAGATGAAGGTCATGACGATGCCGACGCCGATGGCGATCAGCACCGGAATGGCGATGCCGTGCGAGATGAACAGGCCGCCGTCGGGCCAGGCAATGCCGTTGGCGTCGGCGAACTTGCGGGCGATCGCCACCGGCCACGGATAGTTGTTGAAGACATAGACGGTCGCCAGGACCAGGAAGCAGCTGACGCCGGTGAGGAAATATTCGGCCCAGAGCGGGCGCAGCGGAAAGCCGAAGCGGCGGCGCTGCTTGCGCGAATTGACGAGCGTCGCGACGATGGCGAGGCAGGCGATGACGCCGACGATCCAGCTGGCGGTCGCGCCGATCGAGCCGTCGGTGCCGCCGCCCATCAGGCGGAAGGTGGCATCCATCGGGGCGACCGTGCGGCCCGAGGTGACGAACCAGGTGGCGCCGCGCCAGACCAGCAGGCCGCCGAGCGTGACGATGAAGGACGGCACGTTGAGGAAGGCGATGATGATACCATGCAGCGCGCCGATCGACGCGCCGAGGATCAGGCCGGCGGCAAGCGCGATGACCCAGGTCAGCGGATGGTCGAAGCCGAGGATCTGCGGCAGGAGTTCGGCCTGCAGCACGCCCATGAACATGCCGACGAAACCGAGCACCGAACCGACCGAGAGATCGATGTTGCGGGTGACGATGACCAGCACCATGCCGGTCGCCATTACGGCGACGGAAGCGGTCTGCACCGACAGGTTCCACAGGTTGCGCGGGGTCAGGAACAGACCGCCGGAAATGATGTTGAAGCCGATCCAGATGATCAGCATGGCGCCGATCATGCCGAGCAGGCGGGTGTCGATCTCGGTGGCGCGGAAAAAGCGCTTTACCGGGTTTTCGCCCGCGCCGGCGCGCGCGGCCTGCGTGGTATTCGTGATATCGGCCATGCCGTGCCGTTCTCCCACTTTTCGTAATCCCTTGCGATGGCGCGCCGCCGCAGGTCATGCGGCAATGGCGGCCGGGCCTCCCTCCGATCCGAAGAGACGCCGCGACCCACTCCGGATCGCGACGCTTCAAAGGTTCATGAGGCCGTCAGGTCAGGCCCGTGTCAATTGCAGGCTGCAACGGAACCCGCGGTGACGCCCTGGCAGGCGGCTTCCTTGGTGATCCAGCCGGCATCGATGACGACGTTCAGGTTGTCCTTGGTGATCGGCAGCGGTGCGAGGAAGACCGACTGCATTTCGACGCCCTTCGGACCGCCGGCAAAGGTGGTCACGCCTTCGATCTCGTTCAGCTTCTTGCCGCCGGCGAGTTCGACGGCGATTTCGGCTGCACGCTTGCCGAGTTCACGGCTGTCCTTCCAGACCGATACGGTCTGGGTGCCGAGCGCCACGCGGTTCAGGGCCGCAAAGTCGGCATCCTGGCCGGAGACCGGAACGGAGCCGGCAAGGCCCTGGGCGGTGAGAGCCGCGACCACGCCGCCGGCGGTGCCGTCGTTGGAGGCGACGACCGCGTCGACCTTGTTGTCGTTGGCGGTCAGGAACTGCTCCATGTTCTTCTGGGCATTTTCCGGCTTCCAGCCGTCGGTATAGGCTTCGCCGACATTCTTGATCTTGCCCGCGTCGATGGCTTCCTTCAGCACTTCCATCTGGCCGGCGAACAGGAAGTCCGCGTTCGGGTCAGAGGACGAGCCCTTGATGAAGACATAGTTGCCTTCCGGCTTGGCCTTGAACACTTCGCGGGCCTGCATGCGGCCGACTTCCTTGTTGTCGAAGGTGATGTAGAAGGCGGCCGGGTTTTCGATCAGGCGGTCATAGCCGACGACCGGGATGCCTTCGGCGGCAGCCTTTTCAACAGCCGGTCCGATCGCGTCGGAATCCTGGGCCAGAACGATGATGGCATTGGCGCCCTGGGCGATCAGGCTCTCGACGTCGGTCAGCTGCTTGGCGGCAGAAGACTGGGCATCGGCGGAAATATACTTGTCGCCGGAAGCCTCGAGCGCCTTCTTGATGGCGGCTTCGTCGGTCTTCCAGCGCTCTTCCTGGAAATTCGACCAGGACACGCCGACCACGAGGTCCTTGGCGTTGGCGACGGTATGCAGGCTGGTGATGACGGCGGCGCACGCCATCAGCTTCAAGACGGATTTCATAAAAGCCTCCCTTTGAAAGACGCGGCACGCCGGCGAACCTCCCGTTCACCCCCTAAAGCGGCCCGTCGAAGAATACTGTCTTGCCCCGACCGAGTGGCCGATGGTTTTTCTCGACAGTCGAGAAAATAAATGTCAGAAGAATCCGGGGCTGTCAACATGGCTCCGCGCGGCTTGCAAAGCTGCCGATCCGGTGATCTTTGTGAAGGGCATATCGAGAAGGACCACGATGAACGGACGCCTGCCATGCTGACGAAATCGAGCACCGAAATGGTGCGTCAGCAAAACAGCGCGCTGGTGCTGTCCGCCCTTCGCCGCCAGGGGTCCCTTGCCCATACCGACATCGCCGCCGCCACCGGACTGGCCTCCGCCACCGTCTCGGCTATCACCGCCGAGCTGGAGCGCATCGGCGCGCTGGAACGGCACGAGCAGCCGGCGACGGGCGGGCGCGGACGGCCCCGCGTGCTGTTCGGGCGCCGGCGCGATTTCAGCTATCTGATCGCGGCGCGCATCTCGTCCGACAGCGTTCAATATTCGCTGGCCGACTATACCGGCACGCTGATCGACCGGTTCGAGGAACCGCGCGACCATGCCGCCGCTTCGGGCCAGGGTTTCATTGCGGGCTTCCGCGAGGCGCTGACGCGCATGGCGAGCCGCTCGCGGCTTTCCCCCGAGCGCATCGCCGCGGTGTCGATCAGTTCCAAGGGCATGGTCGATGCCGGCGGATCACGCCTCCTCTGGTCGCCGGTGTTCGGCCGCGAGGAGATCGATTTCTCCACCGCGCTTGCCGTCTCGCCGCAGACCCGCATCCGCCTCAACAACGAGACGCTGCTGGTCGCCCACGCGCTCGGGCTTCGCGCCGACAAGGATGAGGACCGGCCGTTCCATGCGCTCGCCACCCTGTCGCTCGGCCATTCCATCGGGCTCGGGATCGCCCGGCGCGGGCATTCGGGCGAGCTCGAGGTCAGCGCGCCGAACTTCGGCCATATGCTCAACGCCTCCGACGGCAAGCTGTGTCGCTGCGGCTCGATCGGCTGCGTCGAGGCCTCGGCCGGCTTCTACGGCATCCTCAGGACCGCCTTCGAAGTGCCGCCCGACACGATCCCGGCGAAGTTCGTGCCGCTGGCCGAAATGGACAAGATCGCCAACCGCGCCCGCCAGGGTCACCGCATGTCGGAATATGCCTTCCGCCAGGCCGGCCTGGCGCTCGGCCAGGGGCTCTCGCGGGTGCTGAGCCTCTACGAGAACATGCCGATCGTCATCACCGGCCACGGCACGCGCTATATCGACCTCTTACGCCGCGGCCTCGACGAAGGGCTGTCGCAATCGCTGCATGTCCGCATCTACGGCGCGCCTGATATCACCATCGTGCCGGAAGAGGCGACGCTGGTGTTCGAGGGCCATCTCGACCGGGCGCTGACCGAGATCGACCACGACGTGGCGGGGCTGAGGGCCGAAGAGGCAGCTGCGCGCTGAACCGAGCCGAAGGGCGCCCTTGCCGCGCCGCCGCCCGCGTCCTATCACTGCGGGGAATGCGATTAAGGGAGGCGCGATGTCCACCGCAGCTTATGTCTTTGATGCCTATGGCACGCTGTTCGACGTGCATGCGGCGGTGCGCCGTCATGCCGAGCGGGCGGGGGCCGAGCATCAGCGCTTTTCCGAGATGTGGCGGGCCAAGCAGCTCGAATATTCCTGGGTGCGCACGCTGATGGGCAGCTATCGCGACTTCTGGCAGCTGACCGAAGAAGCGCTCGACTACACGCTCGCCCGGTTCCCCAGCGTCGACCGGAGCCTGCGCCCCGATTTGCTTTCCGCCTACTGGACGCTCGACTGCTATCCGGAAGTGCCGGCCGTGCTGAAGGAGCTGAAGAGCCGCGGCGCGAAACTGGCCATCCTCTCCAACGGTTCGCCCGACATGCTGAAGGCGGCGGTGAAGAACGCGGCGCTCGACGTGATCCTCGACGACGTGTTTTCCGTCGACGCGATCCGCGCCTACAAAACGGCGCCGCAAGTCTACGACATGGTGACGACCGCCTATCGGCTCTATCCGGATGCGGTGTCCTTCCAGTCGTCGAACCGCTGGGACGTGGCCGGCGCACAGAAATTCGGCTTCCGCACGGTGTGGATCAACCGGCTCGACCTGCCGGACGAATATGCCGATCACGGTCCGGACCTGATCCTGCGCAGTCTCGAAAGTCTCTGAGGAAGGACGACCCCATGGCCTGGTCGGCGACGCAATATCTGAAATTCGAGGAAGAGCGGACGCGGCCGGCGCGCGATATCCTGGCGCAGGTGCCGCTTCAAAGCGCAGAGCGCGCCTACGATCTCGGCTGCGGGCCGGGCAATTCGACCGAACTGCTGATCGAGCGCTTCGGCACGGGGGCCGTGACCGGCCTCGACAGCGATGCGGACATGCTGGACAAGGCGCGGGCGCGCCTGCCGGGCACGCCCTTCGTCAGGGCCGACCTTTCCACCTGGCGGCCCGAGGTGCCGGCCGATCTGCTCTATGCCAATGCGGTGCTGCAATGGCTGCCGGATCACCTGACCCTGATGGAGAGCCTGATCGACCATCTGGCGCCGGGCGGGGTGCTGGCCGTGCAGATGCCCGACAATCTCGACGAGCCGACGCATCTGCTGATGGAGGAGACCGGGGCAGCGGCCCCCTGGGCGCCGGCCTTTGCCGGCGGAAAGCTGAGGCGCGCGCGCCTCCCCTCGCCCGCCGCCTATCTCGAACGCTTGTCGCCGAAGGCCGCGCGCGTCGATGTCTGGCACACGGTGTACTATCATCCGATGGCCAATCCCGAGGCGATCGTCGAATGGGTAAAGGGCACCGGCCTTCGCCCCTATCTCGACGCCGCGGGAAAAGACCATACGCCGGCCTTCCTGACCGACTACACCACCCGCATCGCAAAGGCCTATCCGCCGATGGCCGACGGGCGGGTGCTGCTTCGGTTTCCCCGTCTGTTTGTCGTGGCGGTGAAGGCGTAACTTCGCTAGAAGGCAATCCCGACCCATGACGGCGCGCCGACGCCAACCGAATTTTTGAAAGCTTCCGCCGATGAGCACACTTTGGACAAAGCCCGTCACCCTCGCGCTCGGCGAAGAGGGCGAGGACGTGACGATCGACAGCACCGAAGCCGCCTCCTGGGCGATGATCGAGGACTGGCCGACCGAGGACGGCCCGGCGCTCGACAAGGCGCTGCTCGTCTGCATGGACGTGGTCGCCGGCAAGAAGAAGGACGAGGATGCGCGCAAGGCTTTCATTGCCGCGGCAATCGAGGCCGGGATCGTCATCCGCGACTGAGGGTGGACGCCGCCAGCCCGCGCACCACAACCCGTCCAGCAATGCCCGCTACCCGTCAGTCGTCCGTCTGTTTCGCCCGCTCGGCCCTTCGCGCATCCGGCAATCCGTCGTGGTCGCCGATATCTCGCTCCGGCCAGCCGTGCCACCAGTCGCGGCGCTTCGTCTCGAGGTCGCGGTTCTTCGGATAGTAGATGCGGTTTTCCGGCTTGGCCGTCTCGCCGACTACCAGCAGCGTCACTTCTTCCTCCGTATTGTTGAGAAAGCTGTGGCACTGGCCGGTGCCGGCCGGGAAGCCGACGGCATCGCCGGGTTTCAGCCGATGCAGTTCGCCGTCGAGCCAGACATCCGGCGTGCCGGTCAGCACATAGACGAACTCCTCCTCGGCGCTTTCGGCATGGGGATAGGAGGTGCGGCGGCCGGGCGGCAGGCGCTCGTGGTGGATGCCGAGCCGGGTCAGGCCGAAATGGCGAGCCAGCGGCGCGCCGATCGCCATCAGTTCGTCGTCACCGTCGTAATGCCCATCGTCCGGCCCCTCGACCTCGCGCCAATGGGCAATGCAGGCCGGCCGTTCTTGCTTCGTCATGCCCATGCCTCCCGTTTCGGGTTCAACCTTCAAAGCTTCGGCCAGGTGTCCGACAGGCGGTAGCCGGCCGGCCACGGATCGTCCGGGTCGAGCATCAGCTGCTGGGTACCGGTGATCCAGGCGCGGCCGGAAATGGTCGGCACGATCGCCGCCCGGCCGCCGATCTCGGTTTCCGCCTCGATGGCACAGTGGAATTCGGAGCCCATGATCGAGCGGCCGACGAAGCGATCGCCGACCTTCAGTTCGCCGCGGGCATGGAGCACCGCCATGCGGGCCGAACAGCCGGTGCCGGTCGGCGAGCGGTCGATCTTGCCGGGCTTGATGGCCACCGCATTGGCGCCGGTCGCCACCCCGTTTTCCATCAACACCGGCGCGGTGATCTGGCAAAACGAGATGTGGTTCCAGTTGCGATCGGGATCGGGATGGGAAAAGCCGAGCTGCCGGTTGGCGGCGTCGGTGATCTTCATGCCCATCACCGCAATGTCGCGCGCCTCGTCGGGGGCGATCGAGAAGCCAAGGGCGCGTCCGTCGGCAATGACGAAGCTGTCGCCGCCGAATGCGGTGTCGACGGTGAGCGTGCCGACCCCTTCCACCTCGATCACGGCGCCGAGTCTGTCGGCGAAGGACGGCAGGTTGCGCACCGTGATGCGCTCGGCCTTGCCGTTGCGGCACTCAGCGGTTACTTCCACCACGCCGCCCGGCGCCTCCAGCACCAGTTTCGTTACCGGCTCGGTCATTGGCAGGATGCCTGAGTCGAGCAGCACGGTGGCGACGCAGATGGAATTGGAGCCGGACATGGGCGGGGTGTCTTCCGGCTCCATGATGATCCAGCCCATCTGGGCGCGCGGATTCTTCGCCGGCACCAAAAGGTTCACATGGCGAAAGACGCCGCCGCGCGGCTCGTTCAGCACGAAATTGCGCAAGGTCTGATCGCTCGCGATGAAGCGCGACTGCTCCCACAGGGTTTCGCCCGGCGGGGGTGCGACGCCGCCGACGATGACGTCGCCCACCTCCCCTTCGGCATGGCAATTGACGACGTGGATGACCTTGGTGCTGCGCATGGGTGCCTCGTTTTTGCGGGGCCACGCTAGCAGCCAGGGCCGGCGGCGGCAATCGACCGGCGTGACGATCCGCCGGCTTGAAGCGGGCGGCAAAAGGGTCATGTTAGAGGGGTATCGATCGTGGACGCGGCTTCTAGGCCCCGCCGCCGCGCCCGCGCAGAAAAGGAGTTCTCCCATGAAATATGTCACCGCCAACGGCGCGCATATCCCGGCGCTCGGCTTCGGCACCTTCCGCATGCCAGGCGCCGACGTGCTCAGAATCCTGCCGCTCGCCTTGAAGACCGGCTTTCGCCATATCGACACCGCGCAGATCTACGGCAACGAGGCCGCGGTCGGCGAGGCGATCGCCCGCTCAGGGCTTGCGCGCGGCGACATCTTCCTCACCACCAAGGTGTGGGTCGACAAGTTTTCCCGGGGCGCCATGGGACCTTCGGTCGACGAGAGCCTGAAGAAGCTGGAGACCGACCATGTCGACCTGCTTCTCCTGCACTGGCCGCAAAGCCCGGTGCCGCTCGCAGAGCAGATCGACGGCCTGAACGCGCTGGTCGATGCCGGCAAGGTGCGCCATATCGGCGTGTCGAACTATAATTGCGCGCTGATGGGCGAGGCCGTGCGCCTGTCAAAGGCCCCGATCGTCACCAACCAGATCGAATATCATCCCTATCTCGATCAGACGGCGGTGCTTTCCGCCGCCCGCTCCTACGGCATGTCTGTGACCGCCTATTACGCCATGGCCGACGGCCGCGTGCCGAAGGACGAGCTGCTGCAGGACATCGGCGCCCGCCACGGCAAGACGGCGGCCCAGGTGACGCTCCGTTGGCTGATCCAGCAGCAGAGCGTGGCGGCGCTGACCAAGACCGCGACCGAAAGCCGGCTGGCGGAAAACTTTGCGGTCTTCGACTTCTCGCTCGACGCCGAGGAAATGGACGCCATTTCGGCGCTCGCAAGGCCGGACGGCCGGATCGTCAACCCGGGGCATCTGGCGCCGGAGTGGGATTGAGGGGGAGGGCTAGAACGCGGCGGGGAAGGTTGTCATTCTGGTGTTGGGAGCGGGAGACGCCGATGGCCGAGAACAGCAAACCTCAACCGAGTGCCGGGCAGGACCCGGACGACGCGCTTGACCTCAGCGTGGCGCCGTGGCGCGAGAGACTGAACGCGGCGGCGGTGCGGGTTGGGCGACCGAAGGGGGCGGGCAGGAAGGACTGACCATTCGGCTCGATCCGGGTGGGCTGGGGCTTCCGCCGGGCCGGCCCCGGCTGGCCGTGTCTCTTACCGATGCGGTGTTGCATAACTGGCTGGCGGAGAGAAGGGACAGCGGTTCGGTTCGATGACTGGCGGAGTGGAGCCGAGACCGAACGACCGCATCGAGTCGGTACCTTGGTCACTGACAGGAGGTGGAGGCAGAGGGTGTCGGCCGAGATACTCAATCACGAGCTTTGATCCCTCGGCGGGTCGCAACTCTTGATTAAATTAGCAGACCCAACAACTTTCACTGACAGGCACTGAATAATTCGTAGGCGATTTGGACCATGCCGGCCTGAGCCGAAGAGCGATATTACGCCACGCTCGACGAAACAGCGTCAGCTCATAACTTAAGCGGCTCCGGCGAACCCGGCGCGCTTCAAGGCGACACTTCGGAAACAAGAAAGCCTGTTCCAGGATCACGGAGGGCAACATCCGTAGCGTCAGCGGCATATCGGCTGACGATGCCCGAAACTTTTAGGCGTCCGGCAATGATTTTTTCGATCGTAAGACCGCTAAGCGATAAGATCGGAAACAGGTCTATCTTAGAAACGACACCCACGACGGTCGAATCAGCAGCGACTAATTCGTAACAATAACAAGGCGGAACAAACGTGCGAATACCGTTGTCCCTTATTCGGACGTTCCAGACTTGCTCACCATCTTCCATGATCCGAGCTCGTCGTGTCGGGACAAGTTTCGTGAGCTAAGCGCACTTTCATGTCTATGTCGCAGCCGCAGAGTCCGCAAACATGCTTGGTCTTCAACATCACGTAGAGCCTGGAATGAGACGCTGGCTTTCTGTGTTCGCAACTAACGCAGGCTTCGAGCCGCGCTGCAATCGTTTTCTGATCCGCAAACCTGGCACCCGCGGTCAGCCATCGAATGGTGGCCTTGGCAGCACCCCAAAGCAATTCAGTCTCCGTTGAATCGGCCTTTTCGACAGGTCGGATCTCTCCGCGAGCGCCAAGCAGGATACCGAGAAGCATAGTGTCGCCCCCGACCGTCAGCAAGTGATGTAGGAATAGTGGGTCTGTGGCTGCTCGCTGCACAACATGCATCGGAAGCGCATCAGTGGCCAAGTTGCATCGCTCCGCGATACTATCGCGAAGCTCGATCAAGGCGCTGTCTTTATCGGGCACGTCAGCCTGCACAGCCGGGTTTGCCCGTCAAGGAAACCGCCGCGTGATATGTTGCGATCCTGCAGGCGCCTGCTGGATGAGTGCAACCAGCATTACCCCCGGGTGCCGTTGGGCTGTTCGCCACTCCAAAGAATCCAGCCATTTGCGCAATGCCCCGGTCGGTCATATCGAGGTAATACTGACCGAACCAAGCTCGCCTCATGATCGTTCTGACACCGTAGTAGTCGGACTGTCCTTCGCAACTGAGGCTGCCAGGATGGGTGGGAGGACCGCCATAATGGTGAGCCAATTCGTGCGCTGTCACAATCGAAACGCCCTCCAGTTCGAGGGCCATATGGCGCACGAGGCCGCCAAGTATGGCGACATTTCGAACACCATTTTGAACCCAGGCATATGCATTGACTGTGTTGTCCGCCCAGTCGAAATGATAAGTTACTTCTGGGAAAAAAATCTTGTAGTGAGAGAGAAGGTATTCAGTCCAAGCCTTGGCCGCCGGATCATTCCAAGCCCGTTTCGGATCCTGCGCAAGTCGCTCAGCCTCCTCGTCGGACACGAAACCATGAGCGTCAACCGGTATTGAGAGCCGAATGTTGTTGGCTGCGACAAATGCCGGTTGACCCGAATCCGGCATGTCGCGCGCGATGAACGAAGGCAATGTCAAGCCGGCAATGTTGGCGGGCGCATTCAGGCAATCGTCGCCGTACGCTGCAACATACTCTGGAGACCCCACAACCGGAAGTTCATCGTGATTCGCGATGAATTGAGATCGACGTTCGCCACTCGCGTACGAAATCTGTACAACGTAATCGGCGCTAACGACACCGTTCGTGTTAAGAAGATGCCCTGAAAGTTGTTCATCCGGAAGAGCTTTGCGCGTCGCAATATGATGAAACCCCGCCGTGTATTCGCCAATATGAACGGAACGGACAGGTATTGGACTACCGTCTGGTGAAGTCAGTTCATCGCCAACGATAAGCCGATCGGCTCGTTTCAGGCTCTTGTCCGCAAGCAGGAATACATGGTCGCTGGTCACGGCTAGAAACCGGTCTTCGTAGGTGATGAGCACTGTGTAAGGTTGTGTCGATGACCCCGCCGTCCCTTGACTGAACTCAACCACATGTTCCGACCACTGTAAGTCTAGGCCTGCAGCGAGAACCTTACTGCCGGTCTCAATTTTTTCGATTACTTCGAAATCATTGTTGCCAATTTGAACCGGCGTGCCAAAAGCAAGGCAGGAGCATGAACAGGTACATGGACCGTTCGGATCCTTTGTCAGAACTGGATAGCCAGCGGGTAATCCGTTCTGAACGCAAACCGCATAGATTTCTGGATCAGCTATACTGCAATGGGCGGCTGAACACTGTCTGATTGCCATTTCAATTCCCCCCTTACTTTGCCATTATTGCACTGGATTGAATCAACAGTTACATTTTCAGTACTTTCCGCTGACATCTTTATCGTAATAGATGATGTGCCCAGCTGAAATGTTATTACAGGCATTGCCCGCCAACTCTGATATCTGTGAGCACCGGGACTGAGCGGTGCACTCCGATACTCGCTTAGATCCACAACAAAACACAGAAACAGTGAGCCTGTGGAGAAAGTCCGCGTCCGAAAATCTTAACCCGGCAACTCTGTCGGTGGCCCGGGGGCAAACTATCGCGATCGATATGCTTTTTTGTTGAGTCCAGAAGCATTTTTGCTCGGGTCTGACCGCGCGGTAGCTACCAGGGCGCTCAAGAACGGTAAGACAACCGCGACTCGAACACTTAAAATAGAATGCCGGCTCGCAAACTCATCCTCCCAATGCGTCAATTTGCCGCCAGCAGTAGTATCATCAAATACTGCAATTTTAAAGTAAGAAATGCGATCGCAGGTTGCGATTCGAAATCTGCTTCAGTCGTTGAGTGATTTGAGACGCTTAGCTTTGAGGAATGGAGTTTCGATTGCATTTGCGGGTCAATTTAAGCCGCTTTTGCGAAAGAACGACGAGACACTCGACATGTGCCCAAACTTCCTGCGCGTCTACTGGCTTGATGTTGGCCGGTTCCCGTTTGCGTCCCCCCCACGCGCCGAGCATCTCAGCGGCCATTCGGCCACTGGTCACATGACATCTGGCCTCCGCGAATTTTGGCCGATCATTGCCTCCTAAGACACGCAGGGGTAGCTGCAGGACACCGGTTAGCGTCCGTTCTTCGCCCCCACGCACAAAAAAACCGCCGGATCGCTCCGGCGGCTTCTTCAAATCCAATCCTGCGCCCGTCTCAGACGAACTGGCTCAAGCCCGGGACTGAGGCCACCACTTCGTCGACGACTTCGTCGCCGGCATATTCGCGGGCGGCCGCCATGGTTTCCTTGGCGAGCTTGGAGATTTCGCCCATGCCGAGGCCCTGGGCCATCAGCTGCTGGCCAAGCCCCATGATGCCGCCGCCGCCGAGCGCGCTCATCAGGCCGCCGAGCAGGCCCTTGCCTTCGCCTTCGCCATTGTACTTGGCGACGAGGTCGAGCGCGCCGGGAACCGATTCGATCATCTTGGCGACCGGGCCGTCGGCCGCTTCGCGCTGCAGGAAGCCCAGCATCATGCCGACGGACTTTTCAGCGAGGGCCGGTTCGATGCCGACCTTGTCGGCGATGCGGGTTACGAGTTCGTTCATTAGGAGCCTCCTGGCGTGAAATTTGACGTTAACGTCAACGTAATTCAAGTTTTTGCCGAACTCAAGCGGCCAAGGCCGCCGCCGGCCGAATTTGTCCGCGGCCGAAGGGTCGAGGTCCGAAGCCGGCCGCGCAGCCCGCGGGCTGTTGTCGATGTTTCACACTATCCTTATAACAGCAAGGTGACGATTCAGGGAATGACGGGGCGCGCGCAATTTGCCGATCGGCCCGGTCGCCGAAACATGGGACGGGAACGAGGCGCATGCTCGAAGACGGAAAGCTCTATATCGGCACCAGCCGCAATCCCGACGACAGCCTGAACAAGGGCGAATATCTCGATCTCAAATACGGCAACCGCCACGGCATCGTCACCGGCGCCACCGGCACCGGCAAGACGGTGACGCTGCAGGTGCTCGCCGAGAGCTTTTCCAATGCCGGCGTGCCGGTGTTCTGCGCCGACATCAAGGGCGATCTCTCCGGCATCGCCGCGATGGGACAGCCGAAGGACTGGGTCGACCAGCGGGCCAAGCAGATCGGTTTTGACGATTTCGCCTACCAGGAATTCCCGGTGATCTTCTGGGATCTCTACGGCGAGCAGGGCCACCGCGTACGCACCACCGTCGCCGAGATGGGCCCGCTTTTGCTGTCGCGGCTTATGGATGCGTCGGAGGCGCAGGAGGGCGTGCTTAACATCGCCTTCAAGATCGCCGACCAGGGCGGCCTGCCGCTGCTCGACCTGAAAGACCTGCAGGCGCTCTTGAACTATATGGGCGAACACGCGAGTGAGCTGTCCAACCAGTTCGGCCTCATTTCCAAGTCCTCGGTCGGCTCGCTGCAACGCGGGCTGCTGGTCTTGGAACAGCAGGGCGCGGAACATTTCTTCGGCGAGCCGGCGCTCGCCGTCACCGACATCATGCGCACCACCAATGACGGGCGCGGGGCGATCTCGGTGCTGGCCGCCGACAAGCTGATGATGAACCCGCGGCTCTATTCGACCTTCCTTCTCTGGCTGCTGTCGGAGCTGTTCGAGGAACTGCCTGAGGTGGGCGATCCGGACAAGCCGAAGCTGGTCTTCTTCTTCGACGAGGCGCATCTTTTGTTCAACGACGCGCCCAAGGTTCTGATCGAGCGCATCGAGCAGGTCGTGCGCCTCATCCGCTCCAAGGGCGTCGGCGTCTATTTCGTCACGCAGAACCCGCTCGACGTGCCCGACACCGTGCTGGCGCAGATGGGCAACCGCATCCAGCATGCGCTGCGCGCCTATACGCCGCGCGAGCAGAAGGCGGTGAAGACGGCGGCGACCACGTTTCGCCCCAACCCGGCCTTCGACTGCGAAACCGCGATCACCATGCTCGGCACCGGCGAGGCGCTGGTCTCGACGCTGCAGGCCAAGGGCATCCCCTCGATCGTCGAGCGCACGCTGGTGCGTCCGCCGGCCAGCCGCCCCGGCCCGATCAGCGAGGCCGAGCGCCGCGCGGTGATCAATGTGAGCCCGGTCGCCGGCGTCTACGACAAGGATGTCGACCGGGAATCGGCCTATGAGATCCTCGCTGCCCGCGAGCAGAAGGCGGCCGAGGCCGAGGCCGCAAGGCGCGCCGAAGAGGAACGCGAGGCCCGCGGCGAGGAAAAGGATTCGGCCGCCGGCCGCTGGTCGCTGCCGGGCTTCGGCGACAAGGAAGAGGACGACGACCGCCGCACGACGAAGACCACGACGCGCCGGACCTCGGGCTATCAGCGCGAAACGGTGATCGAGGCGGCGATGAAGAGCGTCGCCCGCTCGGTCGCCACCTCGGTCGGCCGAGCGATCGTGCGCGGGATTTTGGGGAGTTTGAAGCGGTAGGGCTTCCTGGCTTCCTGGCTTCCTGGCTTCCTGGCTTCCTGGCTCCCTGGCTTTCTTGCCGTTCGCCCTCCTCGGCACAGCCCTGTGCCGCTCGCCGATGATCCCTCATCCGCCTGCCGGCACCTTCTCCCCGTGAACGGGGAGAAGGGACAAGCGGCACCGCGCGGCCATCCCCTCTCCCCGCCTGCGGGGGTCCGAAGGACGGGTCAGGGTGAGGGTGAGGGGCGCGCTCCTGGGGCGGCGGACAAGCCTCACATTCTCTTTGGCATGAAGGCGGATGCAGACGCCCTGGACTAGGCTGTCGGCCGTGTCCTCTTTGCATCCTCAAGCGTCGAAGAGGCCCCGCCCCCCTGCCCCGGCCCGCCCGACGACCAAAACCTCGCCGTAGAAGTGCCCCGCCGACAAACACAACCAAAGGACGCACACAAAAAGAACACAAACAAAAAGTTGACGCGAGACAGCCGGGCGTGTATCAAGGCTCATCGATACTTTGTTTGCCGATATTTGTTTATGGCGCCTGGCGCCTCTGGACGAACTTCCCCCTCTCAAAAGTCGAAACAACCGTCGGGCGTCGTTCGACGGAACACAATGTTGCTATGAAAGGGTTCGTCATGACCACCGGCACAGTTAAATGGTTCAATTCCACCAAGGGCTTCGGCTTCATTCAGCCTGACAATGGCGGCGCGGACGTATTCGTCCACATCTCGGCCGTCGAACGCGCTGGCATGCGCGATCTCGTCGAAGGCCAGAAGATCTCCTTCGAGCTGGAACGCGACAACAAGTCGGGCAAGATGTCCGCCGGCCAGCTGCAGGCCGCCTAATCTTCAGCTAGCCGCGACCACGGATGTACTGGCGTGGCAGGCATAAGAAGTTGAGAAGGCCAGGCGGATGTCTGGCCTTTTTGCGTTTGCAGGACCTTGAACGCTAGGGATGCAGACGAAACAAAACACACCAGAAGATTGTATATCTCAAGCTCGCGCAATGATGCGCACGGCGGCGGGTCAAGCCAAGCGACGGCTTGCCACGCCGACAGAAACGGATCGGACTACATGAACGCCAATATCAACATCCACGCACCTGCTGCACCTGCCGACGACAATGTCGGAGCGTGGTTGAAGATCCTGGCGCGCTACCGACAGCCGCGTCTGGCGCGCAGCGCCTTCGAACTGGTCGTCACCCTGGTGCCGCTCGCCCTGTTCTGGGCCATCGCCTATGTCTCGTTCATCAACGGCGTGTGGATCGGCCTCCTCGCCATCCTTCCGGCCGGCGCCTTCCTGCTGCGGCTGTTCATGATCCAGCACGATTGCGGCCACGGCTCGTTCTTCGCCCGCCGCCGGCTCGACGACTGGACCGGCCGCCTGATCGGCATTCTGACGCTCACCCCTTATGACTACTGGCGTCAGGCGCATGCCGCCCACCACGCCACGGCCGGCAATCTCGACGAACGCGGCGTCGGCGACATCACCACGCTGACGGTCGACGAATACCATGCGCTTTCGCCGCGCGGCCGCCTCGCCTATCGCCTCTACCGCCATCCGGCGGTGATGTTCGGCATCGGCCCGGCCTGGCTCTTCCTGTTCAAGCAGCGCCTGCCCTTCGGCATGATGAACGACGGCAAGCTGCCGTGGATCTCCACCATGGGCACCAATCTCGGCATTCTCGTCTTTTCGGCGCTGATGATCTGGACCGTCGGCCTCGTTCCCTTCCTCGTCATCCACCTGCCGGTCGTGCTGATCGCCGGCGCCACCGGCATCTGGCTGTTCTACGTCCAGCACCAGTTCGAGGAGACGCACTGGTCGAAGGGCGACGAATGGAAGTTCCCGCAGGCGGCGCTCCACGGCGCCTCGCATTACGACCTGCCGCTCGCGCTGCGCTGGATGACCGGCAATATCGGCATCCACCATGTGCATCACCTGGCCAGCCGCATTCCCTATTACCGCCTGCCGGAAGTCCTGCGCGACCATCCGGAACTCGCCGGCATCGGCCGCATCACCCTGTGGCAGAGCCTGCAATGCGTAAGGCTCGCCCTGTGGGACGAGAAGAGCGGCAAGCTCCTCTCCTTCCGCGAAGCCGAAGGCGCCGGCGCCACCGCCTGATTGCTGCCCGTGGCCGGCACCAGGCCGGCCGCCGCGCCACCCCGACACGACCCTACCTTTTCAAGGAACGACCATGCACGAACTCACCCCCACCCAGATCCGCGGCCTGAAGCTTGCCAAGGACGGGGATCTCTTCCCCGCCGAGGGCAAGAAATGGACACATCTCAACGCCGAGATCACCTATGCCCGCAGCGACCGCTTCAAGGAGCGCCCGCAGAAGATCAAGTTCCTGAAGACCGCGACGCTCAACGAATTGCGCGACTTCGGCCTGCTGCAGACCCTCAACCCCGACGTCGACGTCGAGGAATCCGCCCATGGCATAACCATGGCCGGCAAGATGTGGCTGCTGCGTAACAAGTAAGCAAGCGGCGAGCCCTTTTGGGCCGCCTCGAAGGCTCACCCTCCGGCCATCCGTCACCGGTTCTTGGCCAGGCGAGCGGTGTCGTTCAGCTTCTCCCCATCGGGGAGAAGGTGGCGCGTAGCGCCGGATGAGGGGGGCGAAGCCATGTGATGGCTGCGCATTTGGCCCCCTCATCGCCTCGCTCACGCTCGGCACTTCTCCCCGCTGGGGAGAAGAGGGCATCCCCCCTCAGAGCGTCGCGCTGTCGATGACGAAGCGGTATTTCACGTCGCTCTTCAGCATCCGGGCATAGGCCTCTTCGATCTCTGCTGCCGCGATCATCTCGATGTCGGCGACGATGCCGTGCTCGGCACAGAAATCCATCATCTCCTGGGTCTCGGCAATGCCGCCGATCGTCGAACCGGCGATCGAGCGACGCTTCATGATCAGCGGGAACACGGCCGGCGACGGATGCGGATGCTCCGGTGCACCGACCAACGTCAGCGTGCCGTCGCGCTTCAGCAGATTGACGAAGGCATCCAGATCGTGGCTTGCGGCCACCGTGTCGACGATCAGGTCGAACGAGTTGGCCTGCGCCTTCATCTCGTCGGCATTGCGCGACACGACGACCTCGTGGGCGCCGAGATCGAGGGCCGCCTGGCGCTTGTTCTCCGAGGTGGTGAAGGCGACGACATGGGCACCGAGCGCGCGGGCGAGCTTCACGCCCATGTGGCCCAGGCCGCCGATGCCAACAATGCCGACCTTCTTGCCCGGGCCGGCCTTCCAGTGTCGCAGCGGCGACCACAGTGTGATGCCGGCGCAGAGCAGCGGCGCCACGGCGGCGAGGTTTTCGGCCGGATGGCGGACCTTGACGACGAACTTGTCCTTGACCGTGATCGACTGCGAATAGCCGCCGAGCGTGTGGCCCGGCTTGTCCGGGGTCGTGCCGTTATAGGTGCCGGTGAAGCCGTGTTCGCAATACTGTTCCAGACCGTCGTCGCAGGCGTAGCAGCTCTGGCAGCTGTCGACCATGCAGCCGACGCCGACCGTATCGCCGACGGCAAAGCCGGTGACGGCGGAGCCGACGGCGCTGACATGGCCGACGATCTCATGGCCGGGCACGCAGGGGTACTGCGTGCCGGCCCATTCGGAACGCACGGTGTGCAGGTCGGAATGGCAGACGCCGCAATAGGCGATGGCGATCTGCACGTCGTTCGGTCCGACGTCGCGGCGGGGGATTTCCATCGGTTCAAGCGATTTGTCGGCGGCATAGGCGCCGAAGGCCTTGGTCAGCATGGCAGTCTCCAGTGATGTTGAGGAATGAAAGGACCCCGGACGATCCGGGGCGAAGCCGGCCGCGGGGAGGATCAGCGGCCGGAATACTGGTCGTCGCTGACCTGTTCGTGCCAGTCGACGGTCTTGCCGTCGAGAGCCTCGTGGATGGCGATATGGGTCATGGCGACGGTCGCCGATGCGCCGTGCCAGTGCTTTTCGCCCGGCTCGAACCAGATCACGTCGCCGGGGCGGATCTCCTCGATCGGACCGCCCTCGCGCTGGACGAGGCCGAGGCCTGCCGTGACGATCAGGGTCTGGCCGAGCGGATGGGTGTGCCAGGCCGTGCGGGCGCCGGGTTCGAAGGTGACGGCAGCGCCGGCCGCGCGGGCCGGAGACGGCGCCTGGAACAGCGGGTCGATGCGCACGGTGCCGGTAAACCAGTCCGACGGTCCCTTGCTGGAGGGCCGCGATCCAACTCTCTTGATGTCCATGATGTGCTCCCGCGGGCCATGTGATCGCAGACGTGCGACCACACCCACCCAACAACTATAGCCGACAAGATTTATTTCAATTAGACCCTATAGAAAGATTGAACTTATACCGAGGATCAATGAATGCGGCGCGAAGACCTGGGCGACCTGATGGCTTTCCAGAGCGTTGCGGAGGAACGCAGCTTCACCCGGGCGGCGGCACGGCTCGGAACCTCGCAGTCCTCGCTCAGCCTGATCGTGCGCCGCCTCGAGGAGCGCCTCGGCGTGCGTCTCCTAACCCGCACGACCCGCAGCCTGGCGCCGACCGAGGCAGGCGAGCGCCTCCTGGCGGCGCTTAGCCCCGCCTTCGGCAGCATCGAGCAGGAGCTGGAGGCACTGGGCCAGTATCGCGAGAGGCCGGCCGGCAATTTCAGGATCACCGCCACCCAGCACGCGATCGACACCGTGCTGTGGCCGGCGCTGTCGAAGGTACTCAGGCGCTATCCCGACATCAAGGTCGAGCTGTTCTCCGACCTGGCGCTGACCGACATCGTGGCGGAGCGCTTCGACGCCGGCGTGCGCTTCGGCGAGCAGGTGGAGAAGGACATGGTCGCGGTGCGCATCGCTCCGGATGCCCGCCTCGTCGTGGTCGGCGCGCCGGCCTATCTGGCGGGCCGCCCGACGCCGCTTACCCCGCGCGAACTGACGCAGCACGACTGCATCAACACCCGCCTGCCGACCTATGGCGGTTTCTACGCCTGGGAATTCGAGAAGGATGGCCAGGAGATCCGCGTCCGGGTCGACGGCCAGCTGGTGTTCAACGATATCAGGCAGGTGCTGTCGGCGACGCTGGACGGCTATGGCCTGGCCTTCCTTTTCGAGGACATGGTGCGCGACCATCTGGCGGACGGCCGGCTGGTCCAGCTGCTCGACGACTGGACGCCGCCCTTTGCCGGCTATCACCTCTACTACCCGAGCCGCCGCCACGCCTCGCCGGCCTTTTCGCTGCTGGTCGAGGCGCTGCGCTATCACGCACCGGGATCCTGACCGCGCCTTTGCCTGCGCCAGGCCTGGAAGACGGCCAGCGCCACGCCGAGAGCGAAGCCCGGCAGCGCTGCGGCGATGCCGAGCGAGGCGGCGCCCATTTCGCAGCCGCCGGAGTCCCCCGGCGTTCCGCAGCGCGGATCGAACAGATGGAAAAGCGCCAGCGACAGAAGCGTCGTGACGATCGGCACGCCGATCAGCCCGACCAGTCCAAAGATCAATGCCCTCACCACCGTCCAAACCATCGCGCCCTCCCCGGCCAGGTCCGTCGTTCCCCGAATGGAGAATCATACGCCATTCGCAGGCATGGGGGAAATCGGCGCCGCGGAGCGCGTGAATGGAGGGCGGCGTGCGGGCTCAAAGATTTCTGCCGCAGGGTCGGCATTTCGCTTGCAAAAGGCCGGTATTCGGGCGATTCTGCCATACCCGCAGAAATCGAAATGCCGAAGAATCTTCATTCCTTCATTGCAATCCGTGGCAAATGGCCTATATTGCAAGCATCGAAGATTGCTAGTGTGTTTGTCTACGCGCCTTGGCGCACCGTCAGATTTCCTCTCAACGTCGATCAAGCCGGACGAATATCTCACCGGCGAACCCAACGATTGAAAGGATATCGTTATGAATACTGGCACCGTAAAGTGGTTCAACAGCACCAAGGGCTTCGGCTTCATTCAGCCTGACGAAGGCTCGACCGACGTATTCGTTCACATCTCCGCCGTTGAACGGTCGGGCATGCGCGAACTCGTCGAAGGCCAGAAGGTCTCCTACGACATCGTGCGCGACAAGAAGTCGGGCAAGAACTCGGCGGACAACCTCCGGGCTGCGTAATTGTCATTCGCCAAAGCTGACCACGGATGTACTGGCAGTCAAGGCTTTGAGTGACAGGAAGAGGTCGGGGTAACGCCCGGCCTTTTTGATTTGTCCCAGGTTCTCGTGTTCCGCGGGACAGGTCGTGAAAGGACCCTATCATGCGCAAATCGTATCCCCGCGTGGGCGATCGGGTCCTGCTTCGGGACGGCATCTCCGGCACCAGCAGGAACAGGCTGGCCTGTCGCATCGTTACGGTTTTGCCCGCCGAACATGGCGAGCCGGAATACCGCGTCCGTTTCGACGCGGAGAATTTCGAACGCCGCGTCACCCTGTCCGACATCGACGGCATTGAAACGTCGTCGGGAACAGTGGAGAAGCAGCAGCAGGCGACGGTCAAGGCCGAACCCTGGCTGAAGCCCTCCTCGATCCGCGTCGGGCGCTAGTCTTTCAACCCTCAACCACTAAACGGCGCTCGGGCGCCGATGGAAAGGAAATCCCTTGCAGGTTCTCGTTCGAGACAACAATGTCGACCAGGCACTCCGGGTACTGAAGAAGAAGATGCAGCGCGAAGGTCTCTTCCGCGAAATGAAGGCCCGCAGCGCCTTCGAAAAGCCTTCTGAGAAGCGCGTTCGCGAAAAGGCCGAAGCCGTTCGCCGCCTGCGCAAGCTGGCTCGCAAGAAGATGCAGCGCGAAGGCCTGCTCCCGATGCCGAAGAAGGCTGCTGTCCGCACCCGCTAATGGCCTCACCCGCGGCCTGCGCCCGAATTCGGGCGCAAGCCGTCCTCCGTCCCCTTTCGGAAGGCTGATCCCATGACCGCGACCAAAGACAAATTCTTCAAGCCCGGCAAAGTCGATGCCCGCGACAAGGCGGCAACGACCGACCATACCGCCCGTGCCATCATCGCAGCGGAATCGACCGCACGCGACAAGAAGACCGAAAAGCTGAAGGCCATGCGCATGCTGCGCGAAGCCGAGGCAAGCCCGGACGTGCCGGCAAAGCCAGCCAAGCGGGCGACCAAGAAGGCCGCGCCGAAGGCCGAGTGACGGCTCGACGCGCCCTTTCTGCGGCAGCAGTACCGTTTCCCCCATTGCCAGACTGGCCTCAAGACCTCACCGACGCTCCACGGGCGTTGCGGACGCGGTCGGCTGCGGTTTAAAGATGAGCCACGCGACCTTCCGTGCCTTCGGGTGAGCGGTTGGCCGATGGTGGAAACGGAAAAGCACGACAGATGATCTGGGACAAACGCGGCGGTTCGATTTCCTCCTATGCCGGCGGTGCCGCACTTGCAGCCCTGCTCGGCGGCTTCGGCCTGATCGCCGACGAGGTGAGCGAGGGCGAGACGATGAAGATCGATCAGTCCGTGCTTCTGGCGCTGCGCACGCCCGGCGATACCAGCGACCCGATCGGCCCGGCCTGGGTTGAGGAAGCGGCCCGCGACATCACGGCGCTCGGCAGCTTCTCGGTGCTCACCATCCTCATTACCGTGGTCGTCCTGCATCTCTTCCTCATCGGGCGGACGCGTACGGCCTGGTTCCTCACGGTCTCGGTGATCGGCGGCACGCTTCTGAGCAGTGGCCTCAAATCGCTGTACGACCGCCCTCGCCCTGACCTCACCGGCGTCGCGCGCGTCTTCACCACCAGTTTCCCCAGCGGTCACGCGACCGTTTCGGCAGTCGTCTACCTGACGCTCGGCGCTTTGCTTTCGGAAATGGCGGAGAGCCGCGGCCAGAAGATTCTCTATCTCGGATCGGCCGTGCTGCTCACCGTCATGGTCGGGCTCAGCCGCATCTATCTGGGCGTGCATTATCCCACCGACGTGCTGGCCGGCTGGTCGATCGGCTCCGGCTGGGCGCTCGCCTGCGCGATGCTCGCGCATCTCTATCGGCAGCGCATCGCAGCCAAAGCATAGCGGGCGGCCGCGGCCCAAGGCCGGCGACCGCCCGGATCCGTCACTTCACCGGCGTGATCGACGCGATGATGCCGACGAAATCGTTGAGATGCTTTTCCTGGTCGCCCTTCGATCCCCAGTAAGTCATCAAGAGCAGCTTGCCTGGGCGGGGCGACAGAAGCGTCACGCCGACCGAAACCGGGCCGTCCTCGTCCTCGCCTTCCCATTCGATGGTCGAGACATCCATGCCGTTCAGCTTGTTGTCGGCCTCGGTCTGCGTGGCCGGATCGACCTTCACGCCGTTCTCCTCGAGAAAGGCGAAGATGTCCTCGATGATCTTGTCGGTGGTCTTTTCGTCCGCCACTTCGATCGACAGATAGACGGCATCGTCGGCGGAGACGGCTTCGACGCCATGGTCGATCTCGGTCGGGTTCCAGCTGTCGGGAATGGTGACGCTGGCGACGGGTGCGTCGGCGGGCAGCTGGATGTCGGCCGCGAAGGCTGCGGCCGGCAGGGCAAAGGCGAGGAAGGCGGCGATAAGGGTCGATTTCATGAACATATCCATGGTTGGGCCAGAACGATCGCGGATTGGACGAAGGGTGTTCGCCGCATCCGGCTCCAGCGCCATAGCAGGACTTCGTTGAAAATCGGGTAAGGGCGATATGGATTCGCCCGATCCAACCAGAATTGGACCGGGCGAAACGAAGTCACGGAAAGGCGGCTGCGGCGCGGATCGTCAGCGCTTGGCTGCGGTCAGGGCGAAATAGGCGCCCTGCGGATCCTCGCATTGCAGGATGAAGCTGCCGCCGGGCACGGCTTCCGGCCCGAAGATGACCTTGCCGCCGCCCTGTTTGACCCGCTGGGCGGCCGCGTCGATGGCCTCGACCGTGATGTAGTAGCCCCAGAAGGGTGCGGTCACCATGGGCGGCTTGGTCATCATGCCGCCCAGCACCTTGCCGTCCTTGGCGAAGCACTGGTAGGTGCCCATCGCGCCCATGTCGACGGCCATGTCCTTCTCCCAGCCGAACATCTTCTGATAGAAGGCAAAGGCCTCCTCGCCGTTTCCGGCCATCAGTTCGACCCAGCCGAAGGTGCCGGGCGTGCCGCGCTCCGGTTCCGGCGGCATCGGGCCTTCCGGCATGATCACCTTGAGCAGGCTGATGACCGCGCCATGCGGATCGGCAACGACAGCGAAGCGCCCGACGCCCGGAATGTCCTCCGGCGCGTGGTGGACCATGCCGCCATTGTCGGCGAACTTCTTCGCCATGGCGTCGACGTCGTCGACGGCGACGTAACCGGCCCAGTTCGGCGGAATGCCCCGAGCCTTCATCTCCTCGGTGAGCTGCATCATCCCGGCGACGCCCATCTCAAAGCCGGGAACGTTGAAGACGGTGTAGTCGTAACCGGGCATGCCGCTGTCCTTGGCCGTCCAGCCGACAACCTTGGTGTAGAATTCAGCGGCGGATGCCGCGTTGGAGGGCATCAGTTCGTACCAGATGAAGCTGCCTTGCATGGCGGTTCCTTTCGTCTCTGTTGCGGGAATTGGGGGCCAGCGGCAGGCCGTGGACCTCGTCCTCGGTTCGTTGCAGCAGCCGTGTGGGTCGGGCGTCAGCCCCGGGCGGCGGCCTCTAGCCCGGCAATGTCGAATTTCACCATCTTCAGCATGGCCTCGGTGACGCGCTTTGCCTTGGCCGGATCCGGGTCCGACATCAGTTCGCCGAGCCGGGTCGGGGTGATCTGCCAGCACAGGCCCCAGCGGTCCCTGAGCCAGCCGCACTGCTCGGTCGAACCGCCCTCGCTCAGCGCGCTCCACAGGCGATCGATCTCCGCCTGGTTGTCGCAACCGACGATGATCGAGAAGCTGTGATTGAACGGATCGAGCGGCCCGGCCTCGATGGCCATGTAGCGCTGGTCGCCGAGGGTGAAGCCGGCGAGCTTGACGCTGCCGGCAGGCCCGCTCGGCGTATCGGCGGGAATGGTGGAGACCCATTCGACCGCGGAGCCGGGGATCAGCGAGGTATAGAAGCGCACGGCTTCTTCCATGTCCTTCTCGAACCAGAGATGCTGGGAGACCTTCATCATGCGTTCCTCTTCTTGGTTCCTGGCGGTCGGGCCCGCAGTACACCTGCGTCGGTTGGGCAGGTCGGGCATAGCGCGGGCGGACGACCGCGCTGTCGCGCGGTATCCGGCATTTGTCCGAATTTCACGCCCGGCGCTGCATCTCGCTGGTCATGAAGGTCTTGAACGAGCCGTCCGGCAGACGCACGCTGCCGGAGAAGGTGCGATGATCATCATCTATGAAATGGATGACATCATGATAAATGGCGGTCTTCTGCGGATCCTCGAAGCTCGGGCCTTCGGCTTCGAGCGTCAGGGTCTTGCCGTCCGGCTCGATCCAGCCCTTGTAGATCCACAGCTTGTCCATCATCGAGCCGACCCAGGTGCCGACATAATGGCCGAGCGCCGCCTCATAGCCGAGCGTCATGATCATTTCGCCGGGATTGCCGTCGGGCATGGTGCCCCTGCCCTCGGCGAGAAACCATAGCCCGCCGACCGAGCGCACCGTCTCAGTCCAGACCTTCGCCGGATCGCCCTTGTCGTAGTTTTCGTGGCCCGTGCTTGAGGTGATGACCCAGTTGCCGACGAGTTTTTCGAGAAAGCGGTGCTCCTCGCGGGGTTTGGCGAATTCCATGACTTCTCCTCCTCTCGAGACGGGCGGACTTCAGTGGCAGCAGGCCGACGCCTTCGGCTGGGTCTCGTACTCGTCGTGACGCTTGACGAAATCCATGGTTGAGCCCTCGTTGCGACCGAGCGGGGCGCAGTCGAGGATCATCATCGTGCCGAGCATTTCCTCACCGCCGCGGGCATAGTTGGAATAGGTGTGGAACACGGTGCCGTCGGCGTCGCGGTAGAAGGACGACAGGCCCGGCAGTTCGTCATGTGCCTGTTCGGGCGGCGTCTCGCGAAAATTGTAATTGACCGGCCCGGCGGCGAGCTCTTCCTTGGTGAAGGAGACGTGGTAGTCGAAATTGAAGTCCGAGCCGAAGGATGACACCCAGGGGAAATGCCAGCCCATGCGGCGCTTGTAGGCCTCGATCTTGTCGAGCGGCGCACGCGACACGCAGATGAACGAAACGTCGTGGTTGTTGAGATGGACGATGGCGCCGTCCAGGTGGTCGGCGAGGAAGGAGCAACCGGGGCAGCCGGCCTCCCAGTCGGGTCCGAACATGAAATGGTAGATCACCAGCTGGCTGCGACCGTCGAACAGCTCGGACAGGGTCTTGCGGCCGTCGGGCGTGGTGAAGACGTAGTCCTTGTCGACCTTGACCCAGGGCAGCGCCAGGCGCTCGGCATTGATCCGGTCGCGCATCCGGGTCATTTCCTTTTCCTTCGCGAGAAGTGCGCGGCGAGCCTCCAGCCATTCATCATGGGATACGACAGAATGTTCCATTCTTCCCTCCTCCAGGACCGGTTTCATCTTGACTTTTGGGTTGATATCAACATATTTAACACATGTCAACCGAGCCCCTGATTCCGTATTCCACCACCATCCATGTGCGCGATACGTGCCTGTGCCTGCATGTCCAGCGGGCCGCCCGGGCGCTAGCGCGCCGCTTCGATACCGCGCTCAAGGCTCTCGGGCTGACCAACGGCCAGTTCTCCCTGATGATGTCGCTCAACCGCCCGGAGCCGCCGCCGATGGGGCCGGTGGCGCAGCTGCTCGCCATGGACCGCACGACGCTGACGGCGGCGCTGAAGCCGCTGACGCGGCGAGGCTGGGTGTCGATCGAGACCGATCCGAAGGACCGGCGCGGCAAGCGCCTGCGCCTGACCGCCGACGGCGCCGCCGTCCTCTCCGCCGCCGTGCCGATCTGGCGCGACACCCACGCCGCCATCGAGGCCGAGCTGTCCTCGGGCGACGCGGACGGCCTGCGGCGGGACCTTCTGGAGATCGCGCGATGATTTTGCCACCTCCCCCTTGAGGGGGGGGGTGACTCTTGTCCGCCAGGGTATCACCCCACCCCGGGACCTTCGGTCCGACCCTCCCCCTCAAGGGGAGGGTGTCATCCCCCTCATCCGCCTGCCGGCACCTCTGCCAGCCCTTCGCTTGGGTTCAGGGCGCTCGTCATTCGAAACGATTCACCGGATCGTTTCGTCGGCTTCGCCGACCATTCCTCATCCCGCGGGCGGGGAGAAGGACGCAAGATCCTCAGCCGAACCGTGCCTTCAACCTCGCATCTCCGGCAAAATCGGCGATCGCGAAGCCGACGAGGCGGCGGGGGAAGTCGCAGAGGGCCTGGACGCCGGAAGACGAGAGGCGAATGCGCCAGGTCTGGCGTTCGACAGGCTCGCGGGCGGCGAAGGCGCTTGCGGTCAGCAGCGCGATGTTCCTGCCGCCCTTCGGATCGCGGACCGAGCGATAGAGGATCGCCTCGATTCCACCCGCCCGCGCATGGTCGGCGAGCGCTTGGCAGGCGGTGTAGTCGGCGGGATCGGTCCAGGCGCGCTCGTCCGCGACCAAGGGCGGCAGGGTGAGGTCGATGGCGCGCTCGGTGGTGATCCGGGCGGAGAAGGCGGTGTAGTCGCTGGCATTGGCGGGCAGCGGCGTCGCCGGCGATTCGGCGTAGAACAGCAGGCGGTAGAAGGCCATTTCGGCGAGTGCCGTATCGACCTTTTCTGCCGCATAATAGACCCCGAGCGTGCGGCCGGCGCGGCGAAAGCGGGAACCGTGCGGATAGACGCCGCCATAACGGAACGGGGTCGCCAGCAGATAGTCGAGCCCGGCGCATTCGGGCGGAAAGGCCGGCTTGGTCTCTTCCAGCAGGCTTTCGAGCAGGGTCTGCTCCTCGACGCTGTCGACCAGCTTCATGGTCGAGACCTGATGCTGCGCCTCGACCAGCCGCCAGAAGGCGCCGGCGATGGCGGCAGCCTCAGACGAGAGCGCGGCGGGCGTCCAGGTAGGAAAGGACATCGACGAGGCCCGAAACGGTTGCGATCTTGGTGAGGGGCGCGCCGCCGAGCACTGTGTTCTCGGCCTTCAGCCAGGCGCGCGCGACGGCCTCGTCACCGCCGGTGATGGCATCCAGCGAGCGGAACAGGCGGATGAACAGCAGCGACAGCTCGAAGGACTTGGTGCCGCGTTCGAGACGGAAATCCAGCCGCTTCATGCGCGATATGCTGGCCTCCGACACCCCGATCACGGCCGATAGCTGGCGCGCCGACAGCCCCAGCCGATCGGCGGCGGCGATCACCGCCTTGGTGACGGTCGCGGCTTCCGAGACGGGCGGTTTTGCATAGTCGAGCGGTTGATGCAGCACGGCACGATCCTTTCCTTGGAAAGAATATAGTGCATTTTTGTCTGAGGGCAAAGATGGAAACGCGAACTTCCATGAATTGCCTCTTGTGCCCAGGGGGCAGAAGTACCGAGGGCGAGCGAGACGATGAGGGGGCAAGTGCCCCAAGCCCTCATGAGCTTCGCTCCCCCTCATCCGGCGCGACGCGCCACCTTCTCCCCGCTGGGGAGAAGAGGAACGGACACCGCTCGCCAAGCCAAGAAATGGCCTGCCGCGGTTCAAATCTGATGGAGAGATAACCTTTTCCGGCAGTCTGAAGGCCGGCACGGGGCCGGCCTTCTGGCGGTGGATCGGTTTGAAAATGCAAGGAAGGCGATGAGGCCGGGCGGCAATCCTACTGCCTACCGGCCACTGCCCTCCTCCTCAGGCGACGCTGACCGGAACCTCGGTCGAGGTGCGCATGGCGTGGCTGTAGGGGCAGACGATGTGGGCAGCGGCGACCAGCTTTTCGGCCAGTTCGCGCTCGATGCCCGGAAGTTCGGCGGTGATCGCCACTTCGATGCCGAAGCCGGTGCCGTCTTCGCGCGGGCCGATGCCGACGCGGGTGGTGATCTTGGCGTCGTCCGGGATCTTCACCTTTTCCTTGCCGGCGACGAATTTCAGCGCACCGAGGAAGCAGGCGGAATAGCCGGCGGCGAACATCTGCTCGGGATTGGTGCCGGTGGCGCCGTCGCCGCCGAGTTCCTTCGGAACGGTCAGCGTCACATCGAGCACGCCATTGTCTGATACGGCACGGCCGGCGCGGCCACCGGTTGCGGATGCCTGGGCGGTGTAGAGGATTGCCATGGGGAAGCTCCTTGTTTCGGGTTACTATGAGTGCTATATATTGCACAATTCAATCGCGCGCAATCTATTTTTTGCGCATTGCCCCCGCGCCGAGAATTGGCGACAGTTCTCCCGGGGATGTTGAAAGGGGCTTCGTCGACCGACATGAATGATGCGGATCTGGAAAAGGAACTCACGCTCGACCGCCAGCTGTGCTTTGCGCTCTACGGCGCGGCGCATGCGTTCAATCGCGCCTACAAGCCGCTGCTCGAACCGTTCGGCCTCACCTATCCGCAATATCTGGTGATGATGGCCCTGTGGGAAGAGGACGGCCAGCAGGTCAAGATGCTGGGCGAAAAGCTCGGGCTCGATTCGGGCACGCTGTCGCCGCTGTTGAAACGGCTGGAGCAGGCCGGCTATGTCGAGCGCCGGCGCGACACGGCCGACGAGCGGCAGGTGTTCATCACGCTGACCGAACCCGGGCGGGCGATGAAATCCCACGCGGTCAAGGTCATGCGGGCGATCGGCGAACAGACCGGCTGCACAATGGGCGAACTGGCCACGCTGCGCGACAGCCTCAATATATTGAAGAAGCGGCTGAGCGCGCTGGAATAGGGCAGATCACCCCTGCCTACCCACCTATGCAGCAGCTTGCCTGTGTGCGGCCGCAGCTGGATTTGCCGGCGACGGCGCTTGCGACCTCCATCAAACCAGATCGGCGCCCGAGGCCGAGGCCGGGGCGCCGAGACTTCAAGGCGTAGAGTGCAGGTTTACTGCCAGACGAGAACCCGCGCCTTGTTCGGCACGCGCTCGTAGAGGTCGATGATGTCCTGGTTGAGCAGGCGCACGCAGCCCGAAGAGACGGCCTTGCCGATCGAGTTCCATTCCGGCGAACCATGCAGGCGATAGAGCGTGTCCTCGCCATTCTGGAAGATATAGAGGGCGCGAGCGCCGAGCGGATTGTCGAGACCCGGCGACATGCCGCCATTGTCGGCCGAATATTGGGCCAGTTCCGGCTTGCGGGCGATCATCTCGTCCGGCGGGGTCCATTTCGGCCATTTCTGCCGCCACTGGATGACGCCGGTACCCTGCCAGGCAAAGCCCTCGCGGCCGATGCCGACGCCATAGCGCATGGCCGTGCCGCCCGATTCCACCAGATAAAGGAAACGCGAGGGCGTATCGACGACGATGGTGCCCGGCGGCTGGCCGGTCGGGTCGACAACGCGCTGGCGATAGAAGCGTGCGGGGATCTTCTGGTAGGGCACGGCCGGAATGACATAGCCGCCGTCATAGACCTCGCCATACATGGCATCGAGCTCGGCGGAACCGCCGGCCAGCGGCCGGTCAACCACGCTGCGGCCGTCGCGATAGGTGATGGTGGTGGCCATGTCGCGACCGACGGGACGGGTCGAGGCACAGCTCGCGAGCAGGCTGGCGGCGCCGACAGCCGATAGGGAGAGAAAGGTGCGGCGCGAGAATTGATCCGATGAAGACATGGATGAAGAAGCTTCCTGTGAACGGCACGGCAAGAGGAACGCAGCTTAAATCGCGAGGATCAGCTTTGTTCCCGATTTTTGCGCAATGCAACAGGAAAGCGGACGGGATGCAACCGCCAAGTCCGGTCAACTCTTTGCGAGGCTGTCGTTAATGCGACACCCGTGGCAGACCGTCTACACTCGCCGTCAGATGACCACGATCGGCGCCTTGGCGCCGACGCGATCGTAAAGGTCGATGACATCCTGGTTGAACATACGCACGCAGCCGGACGATGTCGCCTTGCCGACAGACTGCCAGTCGGGCGTGCCGTGGACGCGATAGAGCGTGTCCTTGCCGTCCTGATAGATATAGAGCGCGCGGGCGCCGAGCGGATTGTTGAGGCCGGCTTCGAGGCCGCCCTCTTCCGCCGAGACCGGGCGCAAATCGGGCTGGCGTGCCACCATCTCGTTGGACGGGGTCCAGTGCGGCCATTTCTGCTTCGTCTGGATCGTGCCCCGGCCGGACCACGAGAAACCGTCGCGGCCGATGCCGACGCCGTAGCGGATCGCCTTGCCACCCGCCTGCACGAGATAAAGATAACGCGCCTTGGTATCGACGACGATCGTGCCGGGCGCCTCATTGGTCGAATAGTCGATCTCCTGGCGCAGATAGCTGCGGTCGACGCGGTCGAGCGGAATGGCCGGCAACGTATGGCCGTCGTCGCGAATCGTGCCGTACATCACGCGATGCAGCGGATTGCTGACCGGCAGGCCGTAGGTCTGGTGAAACTGGGTGGTGTAGAGCTCACGCTTCTGCGGCACCGGCTGCGGATCGGCCGGCTGGACGCGGGCCGGATCGTAGTAGACCGGCGCAACCTCGTCCTGGAATACGTCGATGTTCATGCGACTGGTATCGGTGACGAACAGGCAGCCGGACAGCACCGACAACAGGGCCGTACCGGAGAGGAGACCGAGCAGGCGGCGCGCGCGCGCGCCGGTCGAAAGGGTTTGCTGAGAAAATCGCTTGGACAACATCGTTCACCGCTTCATGCCGAGATTTGCCGGCAGTCTGGCAAACGCGGCTGGCGCGAGGCTGTCGTGCAGGCCTCGCGCCAGCCGGAACTTGTCTGCCTTTTCCCCTACCTCCCCTTGCCAGCGACCGGTAGGCGCACGTTCTTCAGCATCAGCGCGGCGACGAGGCCGAGCGAGACGATGCCCGAGGCCGTGACGAAGAGCGGGAAGAAGGCCCCGGCATAGGCTTCGGCGACGGCGGCGCGGCTTGCCTCCGGCAGGGCGCCCAGCATTTGCGGGGTGAGCTGCTGGAAGTCGGCGACGCCCGGAATCTGGCTGGTCAGATGCGACAGGCCGGAACCGATGATGGCACCGTAGATCGAGATGGCGATCGCCGCGCCCGACATGCGGGCGAGCGTCACCGTGCCGGTGGCGGCGCCGACATCGTCGCGTGAGGCGGCGTTCTGCACGCCGAGCACCGGCACCTGCTGGCCGATGCCGATGCCGATGCCGTGCAGCAGCATGACGGCGGCGATGACAAAGACCGGCGTTCCCGCATGCATCTGGCTGAAGATCGCCAGGCTGACGACGCCGACGGCCGTAGAGGCGATCGAATAGGGCTTGTAGAGGCCGCTCTTCGAAATGCGCCGCCCGGCCCAGAGCGAGCCCGCGGCGATGCCGCCGGTCATGGCGATGAACAGCAGGCCGGCAAAGGTCGGGGTGAGACCCGTCGTCGTCTGCAGGAACAGGGCCACATAGTTGACCGAGCCGATGCCGATCGCGCCGGAGACCAGCGAGATAACCAGCATGAGATTGATGGTGCGGTGGGAAAACAGCGACAGCGGCACGACGGGTTCGGCGACCCGCTGCTCGACGGCGACCCAGCCAAGGGCGCAGACAAGGCCGAAGGCGATCACGACGAGGCTTTGCGTGGCGACCAGCGAGCCGAAGATCTGGGCGCTGTCGGCCCACAGCACGACGCTGGCGACCGCACCCGCCAGCAGGATCGCGCCGGCATAGTCGATCTTCGGCCGGCGGTGCGGCTTGCGGTAGGGCAAGAGGAAAGCAAGGCCGGCCAGCACCAGGATGCCGATCGGCAGATTGACCAGGAAGATGGAGCGCCAGCCGAACAGGTCACTCAGCGTGCCGCCCAGCACCGGACCGACCGCGCCCGAGGCCATCAGCGCCAGGCTGGCATAACTCTGGTAGCGCGCCCGTTCGCGGGCCTCGAACAGGTCGGCATTGATCGAGAAGATCGACACCATGATGCCACCGCCGCCGAGCGCCTGCAGCACGCGGGCGGCAATCAGCGTGTCCATGGAGATGGCCAGGCCGCACACCAGCGAGCCCAGCGTGAAGATGGCGACCGCCGCCATGATCACGTATTTGCGGCCGAACAGGTCGCCGAGCTTGCCGTAGAGCGGCATGACGGCGCTCGAGGCGAGCAGATAGGCCGAGCCGATCCAGCCGAAGCGTTCGAGCTCGCCGAATTCACCAACGATGGTCGGCAGTGCGGTCGAGACGATCTGGTTGTCGAGCGTCGCCATGAACAGTGCCGTCAGCAGCAGGACGAAGACGACGACTCGCCGGCGGGGGTCGGCGACGAGCGATACGAAGGGCGGCGCCTGAGGCGGAGCGGGAACGGCCGGCGCGGCCGCGTGCGAAGGCGATTTCATGTCCATGGCGGGGGTCCAGGTTTGAAGTTCGCCAATTTATGTGACTTTCGCATGCAATTGTCAATCGCACTTACATGACGCACGCATGAAATTTGTTGGAACGCCGCCGAACATCTGTTATCAAGGGCCATGACAGACGAAACGACACCATCGCCCTCCTCGACCGGCACCGCGCCCGGCCCTGACACCATCGCCAGCATCGGCAGCGCCATGGCGCGCATGCGGCTGATGATCGGCCGGCGCTTCATCGGCAATCTCGTGCTCAGCCGCGTCGGCGGCGGCATGGAGCTTTCGCATCTCGATGTGGTGGGCACGGTACGGCGGCTGCAGGCGACGCAGGAGGCGACCGTCGGGGCGATCGCCGAGGAGCTGCGCGTCGATCCATCGCGATCGAGCCGCATCGTCGCCGATCTGGTGCGCCAGGGATTGCTGAAAAGGGAGGTTTCGCAGGAGGACGCGCGGCGGACCATCGTGGTGATCACGCCGGTCTGCCAAGAGATGCTGAAGAAGGCGGACGAGGTGAAGCGCGAGACGATCCGCGAGATCGTGGCGGACTGGCCGGCCGAAGACGTCGAACGCTTCGCCGAGCTCTACGACCGCTTCATTTCCGGCTTCGACCGGCGCCGGCAGGAGTTCGAGATGGAATCGCAGAATAAGCCGGGTGCAGCCGAAGGCTAGGCCAAGTCGTCGCGAAGACGAACGCAAAGTATTGCCGGGGGTAAAAAACCGATCCGACCGGCCCCGTCCGCTAGAAGGACGGGACCGGTCGTTCGGTGCGCGCATGCAGCCACGATCCGCCGGCGTCAGTCCGCCCCAGGGGACGCCGGCTGGCGCAGCGCGCGTTCAAACGCCTGCCGTCAGGCCGGCGTCGAGGGCGAATTCATCGCATTGTACATCTTGCGACCGAGGATGGCGGCGATCGGCAGGGCGACGACACAGCCGGCTGCGAAGGCACCGGCAATCTGCCAGCGTTCCATCATGTTCATGGCGAGCACGGCCGTCACTGCTCCGCCGGCCAGCACCGTTGCGACGAGAATATAGAGCACTGCAGAAAGACGAAGCATCAAGCCCTCCATCGATTTACTTTCTGAAGGGAAGAATAGACCTCGCTGAAGCCTCGGCATTGATCTGGCGCAAACTGTTGCGGCCGAACGGGCGATGGATGATTTGTCGCATCCCTGCTTGCCGTGCCAGACGCTTTCGGCCAAGTTCTGGCCGAACGGCAGCGCGGACGTTTGTCCGGCGCCACACGGGGCCTGTCTTCCACGGGGAGCGATAATGCTGAAAAGGCGTGTGATTCTGGGTGGTCTGGCGAGCCTGCCGGCCCTGCGGCTCGGGCTTTCCGCCCACCACGCGTCCGCCCAGGCGCAGCCGATCGCCGCCGACCTGCGCGGGGCGCTGGACGCGGCGGAAGCCGGGATCGTGCCGGGCGCGGCCGACAATCAAAGCCGCAAGCTGCAGGCGCTGCTCAATGCTGCGGCGGCGAGCGGCCAGCCGGTCTTCCTGCCGGCCGGCGCCTACGAGGTCTCCAATCTCGACCTGCCCGACGGCACGCGGCTGATCGGCGTGCCGGGTGCCACCCGGCTCTCCTACAGCGGCGACGGCCATCTGCTGACCGCGCGGGACGTGCGCCATGTGGCGCTGTCCGGCATCACGCTCGACGGCGCCAATCGCTGGCTCGCCGATTATGCCGATGCGCTCGTTTCCTTTCGCGCGGTCGATGCGGTGGAGATTGTCGATTGCGAGATCGTCGGCAGCCGCAAGCACGGCCTGCAACTGGAGCGTTGCGGCGGAAAGATCAGCGACTGCCGCATCACCGGTGCGGCCGATGCCGGGCTGCTGGCGATCGAGACCAAGGCGCTGACGATCAAGGACAACGACGTCTCCGACTGCGGCAATGGCGGCATCCTCGTGCATCGCTGGACCAAGGGCGAAGACGGCGCCATGGTGAGCGGCAACCGCATCGCCCGGATCGGCGCCCGCGCCGGCGGCACCGGGCAGAACGGCAACGGCATCAACCTGTTCCGCGCCGACAATGTGATGGTCTCGGGCAATCACGTTTCCGACTGCGCCTTCTCGGCGATCCGGGCCAATTCGGCGTCGAACGTCACGATCGCCACCAACCAATGCCTGCGCTCGGGCGAGACGGCGATCTATGCCGAGTTCTCCTTCGAGGGCGCGCTGATCGCCGACAATCTGGTCGATGGCGCGGCCAACGGCATCCTCGTCGTCAACCTCGACCAGGGCGGCCGCCTGTCGACGGTTTCCGGCAATATCGTGCGCAACCTGAAGCTCGAAGGCCCCTACAGCCATGACGGCGCCGGCTTCGGTTTCGGCATCGCGGTGGAAGCGGACACGGTGGTGAGCGGCAACGTCATAGAGAACGCGCCGAAATGGGGGCTGGTGCTCGGCTGGGGCCCCTATCTGCGCGATGTCGTGGCCAGCGCCAATATCATCCGCAATTGCCCGGTCGGCATTGCGGTGTCGGTCGTCGAAGGCAGCGGCACGACGTTGATTTCCGGCAATGTAATCGCCGGGGCGAGCGACGGCGCCATCCTCGGCTATCGCTGGAACGACAAGGCCGGCGGCGAACTGATCGACGGGGCGGGCAGCCATGACCACCTGACGATCGAAGGCAACCGGCGCGGCTGAGGCTGCGGCGGTCCGCGGCTCGGCCTGCGATGCAGCGCGCCGGCGAAAACGACGTTACATCGCTATTTTAGAGTCCTCGTAACAACTGCTTAAGGCCGACGTGGTTGTATTCACCGACGGACAACCTCGCGCATGGCCATGCTGACAAAGCTGCAGAACAAGATTCTCGAGATGATTGCCACGGGCGTTCCGCTCGGGGAGACGGTCGACCTCTTGTGCCGCACCGTCGAGGAGATCGTCCCCGGCATCGTCTGTTCGGTGCTGGCACTGGATCAGCAGAACCGGCTCCGCCATCTCGCCGGCCCCTCGCTTCCCGCCCATTACGCCGCCGCGATCGACGGCGTCCAGATCGGGCCGGGCGTCGGATCCTGCGGCACGGCCGCCTTTACCGGCAGGCCGGTGACGGTCACCGACATCGCCACCCATCCCTTCTGGGCCGACTTCAAGCAACTCGCCCTTCCGCTCGGGCTTGCCGCCTGCTGGTCGACGCCGATCATCGGTTCCGGCAAGGTGCTCGGCACCTTCGCCTTCTATTTCCACACGCCGCGCGGTCCCTCCGACATCGAGCAGAAGATCGTCGAGGCCTGCGTGCATCTCTGCGCCATCGCCATCGAGCGCGACCAGCGCGTCACCGAACGCCGCCGGCTTGCCGAGACCGATGCGCTGACGCAACTGCCCAATCGCGGCCGGTTCAACGACGTGGTGGTGTCGCAGGACCAGAGCGACTGTCCCTGGGGTGTGCTGCTCGCCGACGTCGACAATCTCAAGCTGGTCAACGACACCTTCGGCCACCGGGCCGGCGACGACCTCATCCGCAATGTCGCGGCCCGCATCGCCTCCGTCGGCGAGGCCGGCATGAGTTTCCGCCTCGGCGGCGACGAATTCGCCATCATCGTCAACGGCGACGACAGCAAGGACCTTTCCGCGATCGCCGCGCGGGTGCTGGACGCGATCCGAGTGCCCTGCACCTGCTCCGACCATGTGATCTATCCGTCGGTCACGCTCGGCGGCGCCGTGGCGATGGACGGCGACAGCGCCGAACAGGTGCGCCAGAACGCCGACTATGCGCTCTATCATGCCAAGGAACGGGCGCGCGGCAACTATATCGAATATGTGCCGGGGCTCGGCACCGCGATCGTCAAGCGATTCCGCGCGATCCAGGACGTGACCGAGGCGCTGCGCGAGGACCGCATCGAGGCCTATTACCAGCCGATCGTCGAACTGGCGACCGGCCGCATCGCCAGCCTCGAGGCGCTCTGCCGGATGAAGACCCGCAAGGGCGAGATGATCTCGGCGGCGCATTTCCACGAGGCGACCAAGGACGCCAACATCGCCTTCGAACTGACGCGACGCATGCTCGGCCGGGTCGCGGCCGACACGCGCCGCTGGCTGGACGCCGGCATCGACTTCGGCCGGGTCAGCGTCAATCTGTCCGCCGCGGACTTCTACCGCGCGGGCCTCGCCGACCGGGTCGCCTCCTGTTTCGCCGAGGTGGGCGTACCGTTGAAGAAGGTCACCATCGAAGTGACCGAAAGCGTCTATCTCGACCAGCGCGACCAGATCGTCGCCGAACAGATCCAGGATCTCAGGACCGCCGGCATGAGCGTCGCGCTCGACGACTTCGGCACCGGTTTTGCCTCGCTCACCCATCTGCTCACCGTTCCCGTCGACGTCATCAAGATCGACAAGTGCTTCGTGCAGCGCATGGTCAACGACCGGGCCGGCGCCGTCATCATCAAGGGCCTGATCGACATCGCCAAGGGCCTCGGCATCGGCGTCGTCGCCGAGGGCGTGGAGACGGCGGAACAGGCCGAATCGCTCTACCGCCTCGGCTGTGCCAATGCCCAGGGCTATCTCTATTCGCGGGCGATCGACCGCTCGGCCATTTCGGCGCTGATCAAGGAGCGCCGCATCATCGGCACGCCGCTCGGCGTGCCCGATGCCACGCTGAGCATCGCCGGCTAAGGCGCGACCCAGCGGACGGGCCAGGACCGTCCGGAACTGCGCCATCCCTATCGGCGGTTAACCAGCAGCTCCCCCGTTGCCGCCCGGACATCACCGAGATGGGTGAAGAGCGCGACGTGCTCTCCTTCCGGGATTGCCAGCAGATGCGCCTGCGGCAAGATCCGACCGACCCGTTCCGCATGGGCAAAGGGCACAACGCGGTCGGCCTGGCCGTGGATCACCAGGACCGGAGCCTTCACCGCCTCGATAGGCAACCTGTCAATCGCCGCGCAGCTGGCGGTGTCGTTCAGCAGGCCGGGCATGCGATTGTTCAACCGGGTCATGGTCGAGCGCTGCAGGGCGCGGATCAGCGGTCCAGCCTCGGGATCGGCGAGCGTGCGGCGGCTCATGTCTGCGTCGAGGATCGACTGGCGGATCGCCCGTTCCGGCGCGAAACGGCCCATGACCGCCATGATCCAGCGAACCGGAGCAAGGCGCGTCATCTTCACCATGCCCTCGAACCTGTCCAGATACTCCGGCGGGATGGTCAGCGTTCCGCTGCAGGCCGAAACGAGGATCAGCGAGCGGCACTTCTGCGGATGGCGCGCGGCGAAATGAATGGCCGAGGGGCCGCCGCCGGACACGGCGATGACATCGGCGGCGGCGATGCCCAGCCGGTCGAGCAGCGCGGCAAAGAGGTCGGCCTGAGCCTCCGCCGTCTTCGCCGTTTCGAGCGGCGTGCCGAGATAGCCGGGGCGCGACGGCGCCACGATGCGCCGCCCGGCCCAGTCGGGAAGCCCGGCCATGGCGAGCAGCAGCGCCTGGTCGTAACCGCCCATGGCGCCATGCAGGGAAAGGACGGCATCTCCCTTGCCCGTGTCGACATATTCGAGCGGACCGGCCGACAGCTCGCAGATCTCGGGGCGCACGGCATCGAGCCGTGCCTGGACCGGCAAGGCGGACATTGGATTGTGCGGCATGCTGTTAGCCCTCGACCGAAGACGGGACGGAACGATCGGCGGCAGCCGCCGTTGCCTGTGCCCTGCCACCCCGGATCAGCGCCAGCGCATCGGGCGGCGGGCGGCGTTCGACGCGCCGATAGCTGCGGCAGTCGGCCGTGCGCGACAGGAGCCTCATATTGACCATCTCGCGGCGAACGAGCGCGTGGTCGCCGAAGGCGTGATGACGCTTCAACAGGTCGTTGACCTGGCGCTCGGTCATCTCCACTTCGGCGGGGAAGAAGGACCACAGCTTCCACAGGCAGAGCGCCTGAAGATTGGTCTTGCCCGGCCAGCGCAGCAGGACGTCAGCCATGTCGAAGCAGCGCGCCGCGGTCTCGACGCGCCGGTAGTCGACTTCCGGCTGCGGCTCCGGGGCCGTGGCGAGCCGGGTTTCGGCGGCGCGCGAGGCCTTCAGGTGCTGGTAATTGCGAAAGCCCGCCGCGCGCGACAGGATGTTGAGGATCTCGACATGGCCGGGCGTTTCGCTCCGCGCTTCGAGTTCCCGCTTGATGGTCCTGGCAAGCGCCGACAGATCGGGCGCCTCATAGGTATGGATTATACGCGACATCGTCACTTCCTCGATATCGTGCCCTGGCGAACCAGAAAAGCCGGTGGTCACCGTCTTCCGACCAGGCACGGGAAAAGTGGCTGTCGGTTTTCTTCCGAGAAAGTCAGGTTTAGCTCCCCTTGCGGGGCGGTGACGCCTGGGTGAACTGCGGACCCATGCCTATGCGTTAAGATTTCGCCGCCGCGAAGTCAACATTGCCGCCAGCTGCCATCATGGAAATTCATGGCCGGATCACCGATCCCCGGCTTTTCATCGGTGCCTGCGACCGATAGCCTTCCGGCAAATCAATCGGAGGATCCCTTTCATGCTGAAGATCTATGGCGTCTACAAATCGCGGGCGACGCGCACCTTCTGGCTCGCCGGCGAACTCGGGCTGGCGTTCGAGCATGTGCCGGTCATCCAGGCCTACAAGCTCGCCGACCCGATGGCGCCGGGGGTGAGAACCAATACCCGCTCGCCGGAATACATGGCCGTTAATCCGATGGGGGCGATCCCCGCGATCGACGACGACGGGCTGAGGCTCTATGAGAGCATGGCGATCAACCTCTATCTGGCCAAGAAGCACGGCGGGCCGCTGGCGCCGAAGGATCTCGCCGAGGACGCGCTGATCACCCAGTGGACGTTCTTCGCCGTGACGGAGATCGAGGCCAATGCGCTGAAGATCTCCATGGCCAATGCGCAGGGGCGGCTGGCCACCGAGGCCGGACAGGCCGAGGCCGAAGTCGTTTCGCGCCTGCTGAAGCGGCCGTTCGGCGTGCTGGAAAAGCATTTCGCCGCCAATGATTATGCGGTGGGCGGACGCTTCACCGTCGCCGATCTCAACCTCGCCGAAGTGGTGCGCTACGGCCAGCCCTACCAGCCGCTGATGGACGAGCATCCGCACACCGCCGCCTGGCTGAAGCGCTGCCAGGAGCGCCCGGCCTTCAAGGCGATGTGGCAGACGCGTCTCGAGGAGCAGGAATGAGCAGGACGCGGGCGCGGCTACGGCCAGCGCCCGCGGCCGTGCGCCGGCTCAGCGCAGCCGCGTCATCTTGTAGTCGCCCTTGCGGATATGCAGGTGGTAATAGGTGCCGGGCGATTCGCAAGTGATCAGGGTCTGGTAGATGGTCTCCGGAACACCGTCGATCTCGTAGACGCCGCCCTTGCGCAGCTCCACTTCGAGCCGCAACGCTTCCGGATCATAGTCCACCGCCGCGATCTCGCGCGACGAAAGCGTAATCCTGCTCATACACGCACCTCATGCACATCCGGAACGGTCTTGCGGTGATGATCATTGCAGTCGACGCAAACGATTGTGCATTGCAACATTCAATTGTCAATTACAAAGCGACATGAGGGCGGCCGGTTTGGCGGCTTGCGCGCTGGCGGGATCGCGCTAGGCTGGGCGCATAACAAAATGGAGGAGACCCCATGCGCCCGTTCCACCTGGCCTTTCCCATCAACGACATCGAGGCGACGCGGCATTTCTACGGCACGGTGCTCGGCTGCCGCATCGGCCGCGAAAGCCCCGGCAAGTGGATCGATTTCGACCTGTTCGGGCACCAGATGTCGGCGCATCTGAGGTCGGAAATGCCGAAGGACACGGCCAGCGGCGCGGTCGACGGCGATACAGTGCCGATCCCGCATTTCGGCGTGATCCTCGCCATGGGCGATTTCCTGGCGCTGGTCGAGCGGCTCGAAGCCGACCCGGACACGCGCTGGGGGCTGAAGCCGAAGCTGCGCTTCGAGGGACAGGCCGGCGAGCAGCGCACCATGTTCATCTTCGATCCCTCCGGCAATGCGCTGGAGTTCAAGGCCTTCAACGACGACGCGGCGATCTTCGCCGTCTGACGCCCTCTGCCCGGCGGATCGCTGGCGGTTGGGCGATCCCCTGAGGGGCGCCCCCCGACACGGAGGGGCGCGCCGATGATCACGGCCATCCGTCTCAGGCGCAGCCGGGCACGTCCTCCAGCCGATACCAGACGGGAATTCCGCGTTCCGTGGCGATGCGCACGTCGTTGTCCGCCCCCTTCGAAGCGCCCGGCAGGCGCAGCACGCCCTCGCACAATTGCAGCAGGCGGCCCGCCACCGGGTGGAAGATCTGCTCGTAGAGATCGTCGCCGATCGTCTTTCCCCCCGCCGCATGCCAGACCGGCAGCGCCACCCATTCGCCGATCATCGGCACATGCCCCGCCTTGAACAGCGCGTGCGACGGCGCCTCCAGCCGCTTGAGGTTCTCCGCCATCTTCACCGGATCGTCGCCGGTGCCGGAGCGATAGGGGCCGGCAATCAAAATCAGCATGCGTTCATCTCCCATGGTTGTCTCACCTGCATCCTGCAGGCTTGCACGATCTTGCGTGATTCTGCTGGATTGTCGAATTCATTCGCGTATTATCGTGAACAATCCGGAGTACAAACGCAGGAACACGCAATGCTCAGCAGCCAGCGCAGGACGCATATCCTCGAAACCCTGCGGACCGAGGGCCAGGCGCTGGCGGGCGCGCTGGCGCGGCAACTCAATGTCTCGGAGGACACGATCCGGCGCGACATGAACGAGATGGCGGCGCAGGGACTGCTGAAGCGGGTGCATGGCGGGGCGCTGCCGGCCGTCCCCGACCTGCCGGACCTCACCGCCCGACGCAGCGTGGCAAATGCGGAAAAGGCGGCGCTTGGCGCGCGGGCGGCGGCCCTCGTTGCGCCGGGGCAGATGGTGTTCCTCGACGGCGGCACGACGACGGCGGAGATCGCCCGGCATCTGCCGCGCGACATGCCGCTTGTCGTCGCCACCCATTCGCCGACGATCGCCGCCGAGTTCGAGCACCACGCCAAGGTCGAGGTGATCCTGATCGGCGGGCGGCTCTACAAACATTCGATGGTTTCGGTCGGCGCCCGGGCGATGGCGGCGATCGATGCGATCCGCCCCGACATCTTCTTCCTCGGCGTCACCGCCGCGCACCCACGCCACGGCCTGTCGACCGGCGATTTCGAGGAGGCGGCGATCAAGCGCCACATCCTCGATGCCAGCGCGAAAACCTATGTGGCGGTGACGGAGGAGAAACTCGACGCCGTCTCCCCCTGCCGCATCGCCCCGCTCGACGCCATCACCGGGCTGATCGTGCCGGACGGGATCGCGGCGGAGAGGCTGGCACCCTATCGGGAGGCCGGGGCGGCGGTGATAACGGAGTGAGTGCCATCGGGATCAATCGCCCTCGGCCTGTTCTGCTCCCGCCTTCCCATGCTCCACAGAAAACAACCTGTGCGGGATTTAGCATATTGGCTTATTGACAGTAGCCGACGCCTGACCAACCATGAGACGCGCATTTTTGACGAGGACAAGGGATGCGGCAGACTCGGGGATCAGCAGGCGTATCATTTTTCCCGCAGCACCCGGTCGGCATCCGGGCCCTGCCCCGCCTCCCATTGCTCCTGGCCGCCATTCTCACCCTGACATGCGTACTCGTCAATTCGCCTGCCCCTGTCCTCGCGCAATCGGCGCGCGCCGATGACAGCCAGATCGTCGAGAAGATCGAGGTCATTCTGCTCAATCCGTCGCCGGACGCAAGCGTCAACCAGCGGGTTTCGGACCTGATCCGCAGGAGCATAAACCTGTTTCCCGGTATGACGTTCAACCGGACGGAAGTTCAGCTGGCCCTCTCCAGAACCACCCGTCAGGCGGCCATCGCCGACGCGCAAATGGAAGTGACGCCGGGCTCTGCCGGCGGCGTGATCGTCACGATCAGCGCGCAGCTGGGAGACAAGGTCTCGCGCGAGGATCGCGGCTACCTTCTCACGGGCGAAACCGGCGACCTGCCCGTACTGTTCGACCGGGACGGGACCATCATCGTCGGCAAGCTCGAAGCCTTGACCATGCTCTATGGCAATGTCGACGCCTGGTATGGCCGGCCTGACCTGTACCTGGCGGGTAACCCGCTCGTCTCCGGCGAGACGGCCGGACAGGGCGCCAGCGGATGGGGCGAAGGCTTCGTTCACACCGGCCTCTACGGGCTGACTCCGCTTGGCGAAGACCTCTACGCCTATGGCGGACTGAGCACCATTCTCAGCGCCTCGGCCGGCACCGAGCTCTTCACCGACGAAAGCCGGTACCATCTGGCGATCGAGGATGCCTATCTCGGCCTGGTCGGCGGCGAGACGTTCGAGACCGGCGACCGCCTGTTGTGGAACGTGTCGGCCGGTCGCAAACGTTATGCGATCGGCGACAGCATGATCATCGGCAACACTGCCTCGAACGGCGACGAGCGGGCCGCGCTTCAGTCCAATCCGCGCTGGGCCGCAGACATGCTGGTGCTCGGCCAGCTGCGCTACAACGCCAGCCTGGCGGAACTGTTCTACCTCGATCCGGACGAATTGCCGGAGGTCGATTCCCGTACGCGGATGGCAGGGATAAACCTTGAGACCGACATCGGCGGAGGCTTCAATCTCGGCGGCTCGTTCATCAAGGTTCTCGAATCCGACTATGCCTATTATGCCCTTACCGCGCCGGACCCGGCCTCCGCGACGCTCGGGCGCGACGGCTTGCAAGTCTATGATGCGCGGCTGCGGTGGAAACAGCCGAACGGACAATTCTTCGCCAGCGCGGAATTCGCCGTGCAGCGCAACGACAATTTCGACATGTTCGCAACGGCGCTGGCAGGCGAGGTCGGATACCAATTCCAGGAACTGCCCTGGACGCCGGTGATCAGCTATCGCTACGCGCAGTTTTCCGGCGACGACCCCGCGACCGCGCGCTTCGAGCGATGGGATCCCCTGCTGTCGGGCGGCAACGGGGAGCAGTGGGTCCAGGGCATCAACCATTTCAAGCTGTTTCAGGACAGCAACCTGGTGACGCATCGGTTCCAGATGCGCCTGCGCCCGAACCCCAAGGTCGAACTGGTTCCGCAGTTCTGGATATTCACAGCCGACAGCGCGACCAATCTCGGCGGCAATCCGGCGCTCTCCTTTCTCGGCTCCGACGAGCTCGGCTACGAGGCCAACCTGACCGCCAAGTGGTTCATTTCGCCGCAAGTGATGCTGCAGGGGCATGTGGCCGCGACCTTTCCCGGCGAGGCGGCGCGCGACGCCGCCTCCGGCGATCTCGATCCGTGGTGGAGCGCCATGGCGTTCCTGCGCGTCGCATTCTGATTTCAACCTGGTTCCGCAAGGAGGAAGTGACATGGACAGACGGGATCTGCTGAAGGGAATGACGCTTGCGGCAGGCGCGGTCGCCGCGAGCACCACCATCGACGGCGTCGCCGAGACGGCGGCCAATGCGCAACAGGCGGCGGGGCGGCCCGAGGGCAATGCGGTCGTCGACATCAAGCCGGTGGACAGCGCATTCTTCATCTCCGACCGTTTCGCCGGCAGGACCTTCATCGTGACCGGCTCTGCGCGGGGCATGGGCAAGGCGGCAGCGATCCGGCTGGCGCGGGAGGGCGCCAATGTCGTCGGCGTCGACTGGATCAAGGATCTCGGCGAGGAGACCAACGCCGCCATCCTCGCCGGCGGCGGCAAGGCGGCCTTCGTCTACGGCGATGTCGGCGACCCCACCGTTGCCGACCAGGCGGTGGCGGCCGCGGTCGCCGAGTTCGGCAGGCTCGACGGCGCCTTGAACAATGCCGGCGTCATGGACGGCGTCTATTCCGGCGACCCCATCGACTTCGACAAGCAGCGCGACCTGATCTTCGCCCGCATCCACGAGGCAAGCGACGCCTATTGGGAAAACGTGTTCAAGACCAACGCCACCGGCATGTTCTACTGCATGCGTGCGCAATTGCGGCAACTGGTCAGCCAGGGCAGCGGCGGGGCGATCGTCAATGTCGGCTCGATCGCCGGCATGACCGGCCTTGCCGGCAATCCCGCTTATGTCGCCAGCAAGCATGCCGTCACGGGGCTGACCCGCAACGCGGCGATCGACTATGCGCCCTATGGCATCCGGGTGAACTCCGTCAACATGGCGGCGACGGATACGCCGATGGTCGCCCGGGCCGGCGAACTCGTGGCGCTGTCCGCCCAGGCAACCTCGGGGCCGGTCATGGGACGCCTGAAGATCGACAGCATCCTTGCCTATACCGACAAGAAGCACCGGCCGGCGACCGTTGCCGAGCAGGTCGGCATGATGCTCTTCCTGCTCTCCGACGAAGCCTCCAACTTCACCGGCGGCATCTACGCCACCGATGGCGGTTGGACTGCCTACTGACGGGTGCGGGGGAGCTGTTGGGCGCAGGCGAGGTATCCTGTCTGGGTGGCGGGAGGCTGCGTGTTGGCTTGGGGAGCGCGGTTCTCGTTTCCCCGCCATCGTCGCAGGCATCCTGTCCCCGGCCTCCCCTCCCACTCTTGGCCTCCCCTCCCCAACCCCTCCCCACAAGGGGGAGGGGCTCGCCGCGGCGCCCGCGGCGAGTCTTCTCCCCCCTTGTGGGGGAGATGGCCGGCAGGCCAGAGGGGGTCTTTTCTCGGGCGTATAGGGGAATGATGGTGCGGAGGTCGGCAACGGCGGATTTCGGGCCCGCCGGGCTCTCGCACGAGACGAGTGATGTTCCCTCCGCTTCTTCATGGTAGGAACGCTTCGTTTCAGCATGGCGAACCAGAAGGAGCCAGTCGCAATGAAATGCCTGCGCATCTATGCCAGCCCGGATGGCGAGTCGCATTTCGACGAAGTTGAATTGCCGACGACCAAGATTTCGGTGCACCCCGACGCCGTGTCGTTCGACGTTACGGCCAGCTATCCGGCGTCGCGCGTCCGGTTCACCCATATCCCGGCGGGCATGCGCGAGGTTGCCTGGCATACGGTTCCCGAGTCGGTGCTTACGGTCAGGCTCGATGGCTCGGTGGAATACGAGACGAGCGACGGAGAGGTGCGCCAGGTTCAGGCGGGCAGCTTCGTGCTCGTCGAAGACACGCACGGCAAGGGCCACCTGTCACGCCATTCCCCAGAGGCGCAGACTGTCATCTGGATCTCGCTGCCAAACAGCCTCGATTTGCCGCCTGCGTAGTCTGTCCGGGTATCGGCCGGCGTAGCATTCGGTCTCCCCTTGGGGGGGGAGATGGCCGGCAGGCCAGAGGGGCCGCAGCAGGCGGCACCATAAGCTCCGACCGACGACGACGTCTTGTCAGCCCGACTGCTGATCAGGGGCTGCCTTGCGGTTGGCAAACCAAGCCACCCAAACCGCCGCAATCCAGCTCAAAATCGATATGGGATACCAACGGCTGTTCCATCCGAATTTGTACGTCAGTCCCATCACCGCTGCAGCAATCGCCGTCACGCACAAGGAGCTAATCAACCGTTCCCAGACGGTGGTCTCTCGAACATAACCTTGCCGGTTCGGCAGCTTGGTCTGAATTCGTTCGACCATTCGCCGCTCAATCCTGCGAAACAGCCGCCGAGTTCGACGCGCCAAGGCGAATGCCGACAACAGTCCGAAGCCAAGCCAAAACAACCTCGGCATCCCCATCGCGGAGAGCATAGGTGTGACGAAACACAAAAGGATGAAGAGCACCAAAGACCATGACAGGTCGGCCTTCCAGCTACCTCGATTTTCGGCCGACATCACGATCCTCGTCAACGTTTGCATCCACACAGTGGCCAAATGCACAACCCGATGCAACACGCATAAGTAGAGGCAGTTACCAATTCCTAAAGCCACAGCTGGCTGTAACCTGAAGCTGTTCGATGCGATCTGCCCACAGGAAACCGCACCAAGGTCTTCAGAAAGCCTACTCTCTCAAACGTCGGCTCGGCACCCCCACCACTTATCCGGCCAGACTGCGTCCATCGCCTTTTCTGGATCGACTCTGGGGCGAATGCAGCACTGCTATTCCTTGCGCCGCCGCCCCTCAGGACGCCCTCGTCGCCTCCGCGACATCACTTCCCAGACCCGCCCCTCATCCGGCTGCCGCCACCTTCTCCCCGTAAACGGGGAGAAGGAACCAAAGGCACCGCCGTGGCCGTCCCCTCTCCCCGCATGCGGGAGAGGGTCAGGGCGAGGGGCAAGGGTACGTCGAAGTCGTCCCGAACGACAAGAAGCCTCACCGAAACACTACATCCGTCACCCGCGCGTCGCCTGGCGACTTTCAGCCCTTTGCGGTTATCGGCTGTATTTCACGACGTACTCGCCAGCGATTGGCCCGCTCGTCCAAGGACCAAGGCCGCAACCCGCATCAATCTCGTTGAGCTGCCTCTGAACGGCATCCTCCAGTCCATCCTGCAAGGACTGATATCGTTCGACAACACCGAATTGCGACCATCGTGAGCGATTGAACCCACTCTCGAAGTGATTGTAGTAGATTACAACTTCGCCAATCAGTGCCACGACCCAGCAAGGGCCGTAGCCACTCAGTTCCCATTCTTCCGGCATCCGTTTGATAACGTCCCACAGTTTACGCTGTCTGAAAGACATACGGCTCCAGCCATCATTGATATGGTCCCAAAGTAACTCTTCCGGGAAACGCATGCTTGTCCTCATCCTCAGCAGCAAAGCAGTCGGCGAATCAACTTATTGCTTAGGGAAAGACGTGGCAACGTTCGCAACTGGCGCATTCCGTCCGTTGCGGGGCCGAGTTCACCGCGCTCCAACCAGCCTCAGCCGAACAAAACGTCCGTCGCCCGCACGTCGCCGACATGCAGGCCTTTTCAGTTGCGCATGGCATGGTTGGCCATGGGCATCAGGGCGCCATTCGATCTTCCCCTCTGGAAGGGAGATGCCCGACAGGCCAAAGGGGATCCGGAAGGCAGCGGAATGACGCGGCCGATGCCACAAAAAGCGGACTCTCGGCCCGTTGCGACTATTGATGCCGCCGTTCGCAAGATCAGAGTCATATCGAAGTTTGCACAAGCTCTCGAAGGCGCCCAACAGACCCTATGGGAAACTCTCCTTCGCCCCATATGGCTGCGTATCCTGCCAGACCATGTTCATCAAGGACTCGGTCGGCAGCTCGTAGAACGGCATTTCCAAAGACTGCAACATCGCATATTTCGTCAATCAGGACCGTTCCGGCTTCGATCGGATCATTCGACCAGAGCCTGCCGAATTCAATTATGCGAACTCTGCAACTTTCTCCTGTCCTATCGATAACCCACCGATACTCCCCTGGTTCTTCCCAGAAATGCGCCTCCGAGCACGTTTCCCCTGACATGATGAGACATGCGGCCTCGACAAGCTCTTCGAGAGCATGTCCCAAGTAAGAAGCCGTGATCGTGGCTGACGACGACGCAATGGCCACCTCGCACGATGCCCAGCCAACCGTGTTGAGGACAAGCTCGTAATCGATGTTCATGACATGCCTCGGCGTTTGGAACGAATTCGTCATCGCGATCTCGTAGGTTGTCGGCGCTCAGGACGACGACCCTTCAAAGATGATAGGCGGTGGATCTGTTCTTGAAGCATTCGCCCCCTCGCCTCAACCGAACATCACATCCGTGACCTGCCCCCTCATCCGCCTGCCGGCACCTTCTCCCCGTTTTGACGGGGAGAAGGGACAAGCGCCGCCGCCCTGGCCGTCCCCTCTCCCCGCTTGCGGGGGTCCGAAGGACGGGGCGACACACGCGGCTCGACCCCGGTCAGGTCAGGGTGAGGGGCAAACGCACTTCGAAAGAGCGTGAGGCCGGGTTGCTCTTGTCCCGGACGACAACCAGCCTCACCCAAACAGCACATCCGTCACCCGCACATCCCCCACATGCAGGCCGTTCCAGTTGCGCATGGAGTGGTTGGCAAGCGCCATCAGGGCGGCGTGCTCGGCCGTGTCCTTGTCGAAATGGCGGGCCAGAAGGGCAGCGATCATGGATTCGGCGGCGCGGCTGGAGCCGTCCTCGCATTTGACGGCGAAGGACAGGCCCTTTTCCGGCAGGATGGCGCAGAACACGCCCTCGGCGCCGGTCTTGGCGAAGATTTTGCCCGGCGCCACCTGCATCAGCCGGGTGCAGAATCGTTTCGTGCCGGCGACGTAGAAGGGCTCGGCCATGCAGGCTGCGATCAGGCGCTTCGACGCGGCGGCCCGCACCGGCTCCAGGCCCTTGCCGGTCGCCATCTTGCCGAAGCCGCGGGCAAGGGCCACGAGCGGCACGGCATAGGTCGGGATCGAGCAGCCGTCGGTGCCGCAATTGTCGCGGCTGAGGGTCGAGCCGGTCAGGTTCTCCATGATGCCGCGGATTTCCGCCTGCAGCGGGTGGTCGTAGCCGGCATAGCCGCGCGGATCCTCGCCCGAATGGCAGCAGGCGCAGACGAAGCCGGAATGCTTGCCCGAGCAGTTGTTGTGAAGCGCGGTCGGTTTTTCCAGCGTGCGGGCCTGATGGATCAGCACCGGCTGTTCGAACGACCAGTGGGCGCCGCATTCGAGCACGCTTTCATCGCGCCCGGCGGCCTTCAGCATCGAGGCGGCGAGCGCCGCGTGCTCGTCTTCGCCGGAATGGGAGGAGCAGGACAGCGCCAGTTCCTTCATCCCGAAGCCATAGGCATCGGCCGCGCCGCTTTCGATGAGCGGCAGGGCCTGCATCGCCTTGCAGGCCGAGCGAGGGAAGGTCGGCGCATCGACATCGCCGGCGGCATAGACGATGGCGCCGTCGCCATCCACCACCACGGCCAGACCGCGATGGCGGCTTTCGACCAGCTTGCCGCGGGTGACTTCGACGGTGACGGGATTTTCCATGGCGGGTCTCGACAGGTTGCGTTTCGTTCCCATCCATAGACCAAACCGGGGCGCGATCGGCAAGGGACCGCCTGGGGATCGACAACAAAAAAGGGCCGCGCGAGGCGGCCCTTCCATGAGTTTGGTCCCATTCCGGACCCGGATCACGCGGCTGATCCGTAGCAAGGCGAGGTCAGGCCGAGGGCTGCCCCGTCGAGACCATCGTCTTCGCCAAGCCCGTCATGCAAACCGAAATCTCATTAGACATTCGATCACCTCCCTTTCGTTCGTTAACACTGAACGGGAGATGGGCGTCGGGGACCATGGTTTCAAGGGGTGTCGATCAGAACGCTTCGCTGGAGAAAGGGGCGGTGCGCGGCGGCAGCGCCTCGACGTCGAGATGGTCGGGCGGCAGACCCGCCCTCGCCCGCGCGGCCATGGCGTCGTATGCGCGCTCCAGATGGCGGCAGAAGCGCTCGTTGTCGAACAGCGGCGCGGTGAAGCGGGCCTCGTCGAGGCGCGACCTGAGGACGGTCAGCGCGTAAGGGTCGCGGGCCAGCATCACCGCCTTGTCGACGAAGTCGCGGTCGCTCTCGGCAATCAGCTCCGGCAGGCCGATCGCGGTCAGAAGGCTGGCCGATACCCGGCTGGCGAAGGTCCTGCCGCGAGTGCAGAGGACCGGCAGGCCCGCCCACAGCATGTCGGAGGTGGTCGTATGGCCGTTCCACGGCCGGGTGTCGAGCGCGAGGTCGGCGAGCGGGATGCGGCTGACATGCTCGGCATAGGGCCGGTTCTCGGCAAAGATCAGGCGCGCCGGATCGATGCCGCGGGCCTGCATGGCGGCGGTGAAGTTGCGCTTCGCCTCGGGCGAGCGGCAGAGGATCCACAGGAGCGAGCCCGGCACGGCGGACAGCACCGCGACCCAGAGCGACAGCGTGGACGGCGTGATCTTGTAGCTGGCGTTGAACGAGGCGAAGACGAAGGCGTCCTCCGGCAGGCCGGCATCGGCCCGCTCCATCGGCTGCGGCCGCGGGCGGGTGCGCCAGTTGTTGGCCTGGTAGGTCTCCGGCAGGCGGCAGAGCTCTTCCGCATAGAAGGGTTTGGAGCTGTCGGGGGTGATGATCGGATCGGTGATCGCATAATCGAGGTCGACGCCGGTGACGGAGCCGGGGAAGCCGAGATAGGTGACCTTCAATGGGGCGTCGGAGAGATTGACGATGCCGAGACGGGCCCCCATCGTGTGGCCCTTGAGGTCGACCAGGATGTCTGTCCGGCGTTCGGAGATCAGGGCCGCCGCCGCCTCGTCTGAGAGGTGACCGACCGGAACGATCCGGGCGCGAAGGTGCTCCGGCCAGGCGGCCTGCTGGGCGGCGGAATGGCGCTCGGTATAGCAGAACAGGGTGACGTCGAACCGCTCCAGGTCGTGCGCGGCCATGGCCTCGAGGAACAGCGTCATCGTCGCATGGCCGTGGAAATCGTTGGAGAGGTAACCGATGCGGATCTTTTCGCCGGCTGGGGAGAAGGCCCGGCGGGTGCGGCCGGTGGCCGACGGCAGGGTCGCGGCATAGCTCGACGCTTCCTGGCTCGGGCGGGCGTTGAGCGCCTCGTCGTCGCACCACAGGATGCGGCCAAGCGCCGGCTCGCGCGCCATCAGGCCGGCGGCAAAGGGCGCGTCCGGCTGGCGCATCAGTGCCTCGTGGCGCTCGATGGTGGGGAAATCGAGAACCTCGCGGGCGACGGCGAATTTAGAGACATTGAGGAACAGGTCGTCGGGGCGGTTGGCGAGCGCCCGGTCGAGTTCGGCATAGAGCGCGTCGAACCGGCTCATCAGCCGGTGATGATTGACGATCAGCGCCATGTGGCGGTCGTTGTCGCGGTCGAGCCGTTCCAGCATCGGATCCATGTCGCCCCAGCGGCCGCGGGTGAAGAAGGCGCTGGCGACGGTGAAGGCCAGTTCCGGTTCTGCGGGGTTGAGCTTCACAGCCCGGACGCCGACGGCAAGCAGCAGATCGGTCAGGCCGGCCGCCTGGGCGAGCGTCACGGCAAGCTTCAGATAACCGGCGGCCGCCTTGTCGTCGGCCTTCTCCGCCGCGCGGGCAAAGGCCTCGGCGGCGGCGGTGCGATTGCCGGACTTGAACTGGATATTGCCGATCAGCGCCAGCAGGCCGGGATGGCCGGCGCCGCCTTCGGCCACGGCCCTTTCGGCGAATTTCAGCGCCGCGGGCAGCCGCCCGGCCTGATATTCCTTCAGCGCCTGCTCAAAGCTCTTCTTCATGGCTTTCGCCTCCATCCGTCGCCGGCAGGCTTACGGACCGACGGTTGCACGAAACTGGCGCAGGGGATGGGGGTGGGCAGCGCTGCGTTTGGAGCGGCTACCCCTCATCCGCCTGCCGGCATCTCTGCCGGCCCTTCGCCGGGGCTCAAGGCGTTCGTCATTCGAAACGATTCACTGGATCGTTTCGTCGGCTGCGCCGACCATTCCTCACCCCCGCTTACGGGGAGAAGGAACAAGGGGCACGGCGGTGACCGTCCCCTCTCCCCGTTTACGGCGGTCCGAAGGACGGGTCGAGACACGCAGCTCGACCCCGGTCGGGTCAGGGTGAGGGGCAGAAAATGCGAACTGGCGGCAGAATGTAACCAAGCGCTACCGGCGCAGCGTTGGCCGCTTGGCGGCATAGGACCGTGCCCTCGGCGCGCTCCTCTGGCGTTCAAATCACGTCGCGCAGCGCACGGTCGACAAAATCGTCCGGGTCGCTGGTGAAGTCCTTGTAGAGCTTGAAATGCCGCGTATCGCGCAGCTCGATGTCCGCAATGCCGGCGCGGGTAATTTCCAGCAGCCGGGCACCGGGGACCGCCATGAGGATGGGCGAATGCGTCGCCATCATGACCTGCGCATTGGCCGATCCCTGAATCTCATGGAGAAGGCGCAGCAGTTCCAGCTGGCGCTTCGGGGAAAGCGCGCTTTCCGGTTCGTCGAGGAAGTATATTCCCTGCTTGCTCATGCGCTCTTCAAAAAAACGCACGAAGCCTTCGCCATGGCTAAAGGACAAGAAGTCGGGCGGCGCAGCATTGGCGTCGCGGGCCGCTTCGTCGAGAAAGCGCGCCACGGAGAAGAAGGATTCGGCGCGAAAGAACCAGCCGGCCGTCACCTTCGGCAACCAGGCCGCACGCAGCGCGCCGGCAAGCAGGGCTCCGCTGCGGTCCAGCGCACGGGAGTGGTCCACCGGCCTGTAACCCTTGCCGCCCCCGGCCTCGTCATAGCCGCACAACGCAGCCACGGCCTCGATGAGGGTGGATTTTCCGGTGCCGTTCTCACCCACGATGATCGTCACCGGTGTCGCGAAATCGACAGCAAAATCCTGGTCGAGCCAGGGCAGGTCGAACGGATACTTCTCGCCCAACCGAGCATCCTCCCGCACCCAAAGGCGCTTCAGATACGGGGCCGGCAGGCTTGTCGATTTCCCTTTTCGTATCGCAGACATCGGCACCGGTTTACCAGTTGACACTTCGTGACCACAGCAATGCGGCCCCCAACGGAAGACGTACAGGGTCCGTTATAGTGCGACCGCGCCGGGGAGTCTCCCCGCCCTCACCCCAAGGTCATCACGATCTTACCGATATGCTGCGAGCTCTCCATCAGCCGATGCGCCTCGACGACGTCGTCGAAGGGCAGGACGGTGTGGATGACGGGGGCGACGGTGCCGGCTTCGAGCAGGGGCCAGACCTCGGCGACGAGTTCGTCGCGGATGCCGCGTTTCTCCTCGGCGGTGCGCGGGCGCATGGTGGAGCCGGTGACGGTCAGGCGCTTGACCATGATGGGCGAGAGATCGACCTTGTCGGCGACGGCGCCGCCGAGGAAGGCGATGATCGACAGGCAGCCGTCCTTGGCGAGGCAGGAGAGGTTCTTCTGGAAATAGGCGGCGCCGATCATGTCGAGCACGGCATCCACGCCACGCCGATCCGTCTCGGCCTTGATGACTTCGACGAAATCCTCGGTCTTGTAGTTGATCGCGCGCCTGGCGCCGAGATCGACGCAGGCCCTGCACTTATCGTCCGAGCCTGCGGTGGCGAAGACGTCGGCACCGAAGGCCTTGGCCAGTTGGATCGCGGTGGTGCCGATGCCCGACGTGCCGCCGTGGATCAGCACAGTCTCGCCTTCGGTGAGCCCCGCCATCTGGAAGAGATTGGCCCAGACGGTGAAAAAGGTTTCCGGCAGGGCCGCGGCCTTCACCGCGTCAAAACCGTTCGGCCAGGGCAGCGCCTGGCCGGCCGGAACCACGCAGTATTCGGCATAGCCGCCGCCATTGGCGAGCGCGCAGACCTTGTCGCCGATGGCGAATTCGGTGACGCCCTCGCCGAGCGCCACCACCTCGCCGGCAATCTCCAGCCCGAGCACGGGGCTTGCATCCTTCGGCGGCGGATAGGTGCCCTGGCGCTGGGCGACATCCGGGCGGTTGACGCCGGCGGCTTCGACCCGGACCAGGATCTCGCCGGGCCTCGGCAAAGGCAGCGGACCGGTGGCAAGGGTCATGACCTCGGCCGCACCGAAGGACGGCAGGTCGACGAAACGCATGGAGGCGGGAAGCGGCATGGCGGAACTCCTATCACTCGCGTCGGAGGCTTCCGACATAGGGCATGGCCCGCGATCTGGAAAGGAGGCTCATTGACGCGGTGGCCTTTTGCGGCGCTTTGAGGCAGTGCCCCTAGCGCCCCGAATAGAGGTCGATCACCAGGCCGCTGTCGCTGCTCTTCGCCTTCTTCTTCAGCTCGGCGATCTCCGACGACACCCGATTGACGTCGTCGATCACCAGGCCCTGCGGCAGTTCCAGCACGCCGATCGAGCAGCGCATCAGCGGGAATTCACGGTCGCGGCCGTGGCGATCCTGGCCCTGGATGCGGCCCAGCGCGCGATCGTCCTCGGAATAGAGCTCGACCACGTCGTCGTGGAAATCGGACAGAAGGCGGTCGAGGATTTCGGTCAGTTCGCCGCGCGTCCAGTCGCGCAGACCGATGAAGAAATCGTCACCACCGACATGGCCGAGGAAATCGCCCTCGGCGAAGAAATAGCGCCTGAGCAGGGCGGCGAACAGCGAGATGGCGTGGTCACCGCTCTGGAAGCCGTAATGGTCGTTGAACGGCTTGAAGTGGTCGAAGTCGCAATAGCAGAAGAAGCGGGTATCATCGCCGTCGCGGGCGAAATCCTGCATGAGGTCGCGAATGGCGCGGTTGCCGGGCAGCCCGGTCAGCGGGTTCTGGTCCTGCGCGGTCTTCAGCTGTTTCTCGTTGATGATGCGGATCAGCGAGGCGGCCGAGACGACGCCGGCATAGCGCATGTTCTCGGTCAGGATCACGCAGTCGGAACCGTCCATGTTGGCGAAGATCGACATCAGCCGTTCTGCATCGGCGTCGAGGCCGACGATCGGCGCACGCTCGACGAAATGCGAGATCGACCGCTCGTAGACCTTGTTCTTCAACAGGTCGCGGCCGAAGGGCTGGTAGATGAATTCCTTCAGATGGAACTCGTTGATGATGCCGCGCGGCTCGCCATTGGCGTTGAGCACGGGGAAGAAGGACTGGCGCGGATTGCGGCGGAAGAGATCGAAGACGCTGTCGATGCTCTCGTGCTCGAACACGGTCGGCATGTGCTCGATCTGCCGGCGGATGAGGATCTCGTCGAGCGACTGGGCGCTGCGGCGCACCTTGCCGATCTCCTGCAGATGCGGAAAGGAGGGCTTCAGCTCGTTCATCAGCGTGGTCGGGCGGGCGATGAACCAGCCCTGCACGAGGTCGACGCCGAATTCGCGGCAGGCGATGAATTCGGCCTCGGTCTCGATGCCCTCGGCAATCACCCGAACGCCGAGCACATGGCAGAAGTTGACGATGTTCTTGACCAGGTGGCGCTTGCGCGGATTGCCGTCGAGACCGGCGATGAAATGGCGGTCGATCTTCACATAGTCGAGCGGATAGTCGCACAGCAGCTTCATCTCGCCGTGGCCGACGCCGAAATCGTCGATCGCGAGCTTGAAGCCGGATTTCCGCAGCCGCGCCACGAGGCCGGCAAATTCCGGCACGCTGGTGTTGTCGAAGCGCTCCGACAGCTCGAAGCAGATCGACGAGGGCGGAATATTGGCCTGGCGCAGGTGCTGCAGCACGCTGTCGATCAGCTCGTCGCCGCGGGCGATCAGGCGGACGTCGAGATTGAGAAAGAGCGTCGTGTCGGAAAAATTGGGCAGGGTCGCGAACTTGGCGAGCGCCCGGCTCGCCACCATCTGCTCCAGCGCCATCAGATGGCCGGCGGCGGCGGCCTGGTCGAGCAGATCGAGGGGACTGTCGAAACCGATCCGGTCGTGACCGCGCATCAGGCTCTCATAGCCGAACACGGCGCCGGTGCCGACCTCGACGATCGGCTGCAGGGCATTTTCGACGACGAGCTTGGCGAGGGTCAGCAACTGGTCATTGGCAAAGCGGCGCAAGATGCCCGTCTCCACCGCGGCGCCCGGAACCATGATCTTTCTCCAAAATCCATTGTTTTTTATGCCGGCGAGGTTGCCTTGCAATTCGTCAAGAAAACCTTTCTGCAGTGTGAAGGTTTGATGAAGGTTGTGTGTCATGCACCGGAGGCGCGGCCGTGACCGCCGCGGCGCCCGCGGCTGTCCGTATGGGCCAGGAGGACCAAGCTGCTGAACGCTGCTCTCAGACGAACATCATCAGCACGGCATAGCCGACGGTGACCATGACCAGGCCGACCACCAGCATCGGCAAAAGCGAACTGCCGCCGTCGATCGGCTGGGCCGTCAGGGTCTTCGGGGCGTCGTTCTTCGGGGTCTCGACCATGGTTGTTCTCCTTGGGTCAGGGCGTGGATGGGTCAGGCAGGCTGTCCCGCGAAAGCGGCGCGGCGTCACCGGCCGCAGTGACCGCCACCGTCTTGCGGCGATAGGATCGGCGCGGCCTCGGCGGTGCGTCTGGCAGGATGGCGGCGAAGGCCGTGGGTGCGAGGACGATGTCGGCGAGCATGTAGCGATCCAGCGTCGACAGGAAGGAGCCGATCGCCTCGCCCATCATGCCCGAAAGCTTGCAGGCCCGCGTCAACACACACTGATTGCCCGTGGCAAAACATTCGACGACGGCAAAATCCGGCTCCGTCAGCCGCACGACATCGCCGATGCGGATCGTTTCGGCGGAGCGGGCGAGGACCAGGCCTCCCGAGCGTCCGCGCAGGGCGGTGAGGAAACCGCCGCGTGTCAGCGTGTTGGCGACCTTGTTGAGATGGGTCCGCGAGACGCCGAAGGCGCGCGAGGCCGCCTCGATCGTGAATGTCTTCTCGCCGCTGGAGGCGGCGAACATCAGCATGCGCAGGGCATAGTCGGAAAAACTCGTCAGACGCATGGTCGGGCTCTCCGGTAACGTCCAGCGCCGGTCACAGCGCGTCCTCGGCGATCGGCTGAATGTGGATGGCGTTTTCACCACGATGGAACGCGATCGCCAGGCGGAAGCTATGGGCGATGCGCAGGGCCCTGCTCATGAACAACTGCGCCACCTCGGGCGGACAGAGCCGCCGCACGGTGGCGCGAAACAGCGACAGCCAGCGGCGAAAATGCCGTTCGTCGAGACCCTGGATCGCCAGATGCGGCGGCAGCGGCCGGCCGTCATAACGCGATGTGCGCAGAAGCGTCGCCGACCAGAAATCGCACATCTTCTCGAGATGCCGCGGCCAGGCCTCGGCGGCTATCGCCTCCGAGAAGACCGGACCCAGCAGATCGTCGCGCAGGATCTCGTCGTAGAAACCGTGAACCACGGCGCGCACCATCGGCTCGTCCAGGAGTTCGGGCAAGGGAATGCCGTCAATGACGATGGTCCTGTCGATCCGGCTCTCTTCGATCACCCGTCTGTCCGCCTGCTGTCGTTTGTTGCGTGGGCTTGAACCTGCGCCGCAAAAGATAGATTGTCAATCTATGTTTAAATCGCCACATGCCGACGGCCGGCGTTTGCAAGTGACCGGGATGTGTCGCAAACGGAACGGAATGTGACCCCGGTAAAAGGGGACTCTGGCCCAAGGCCCGCTTATATGCTTGGCTCACCGAAGAATTACCGAGCCATTGCCAGACCGGGGTCGATCATGCGCGCACAGCCGAAAGCCTCTCACTTCATCAACGGGGAGTATGTCGAGGATACCGACGGCACCGTCATCGAGAGCATCTATCCCGCCACCGGCGAAGTGATCGCCAAGCTGCATGCCGCGACCCCGGCCATCGTCGAGAAGGCGATCGCCTCGGCCAAGCGGGCGCAGAAGGAATGGGCGGCGATGAGCCCCATGGCGCGCGGCCGCATCCTCAAGCGCGCCGCCGAGATCATGCGGACGCGCAACCGCGCGCTTTCGGAACTGGAAACGCTCGACACCGGCAAGCCGATCCAGGAGACTGTTGTCGCCGACCCGACCTCGGGCGCCGACAGCTTCGAATTCTTCGGCGGCATCGCGCCGACCGCGCTCAACGGCAGCCAGATCCCGCTCGGCGGCGACTGGGCCTATACCAAGCGTGTGCCGCTCGGCGTCGTGGTCGGCATCGGCGCGTGGAATTATCCGCAGCAGATCGCCTGCTGGAAGGGCGCGCCGGCCCTTGCCGCCGGAAACGCCATGGTGTTCAAGCCCTCGGAAGTGACCCCGCTCGGCGCCTTGAAGATCGCCGAAATCCTGATCGAGGCGGGACTTCCGAAGGGCGTCTACAACGTCATCCAGGGCGACCGCGACACCGGCCCCCTGCTGGTTTCGCACCCCGACGTCGCCAAGGTGTCGCTCACCGGCTCGGTGCCGACCGGACGCAAGGTCGCGGGCGCCGCTGCCTCCCAGCTGAAGCACGTGACCATGGAGCTCGGCGGCAAGTCGCCGCTGATCATCTTCGACGACGCCGATGTCGAGAGCGCGATCTCGGGCGCCATGCTCGCCAATTTCTATTCGACCGGCCAGGTCTGCTCGAACGGCACCCGCGTCTTCGTGCACAAGGGGATCAAGGACCAGTTCCTCGCCCGCCTCAAGGAACGCACCGAGGCGATCCTGATCGGCGACCCGCAGGACGAGGCGACCCAGATGGGGCCGCTCGTCTCCTGGGCGCAGCGCGAGAAGGTGCTCGGCTACATCGCCAAGGGCAAGGCCGAGGGTGCCACGCTTTTGACCGGCGGCGGCATTCCCAACAATGTCTCGGGCGAAGGTTACTTTGTCCAGCCGACCGTGTTTTCCGACGTGACCGATGACATGACCATCGCCCGCGAAGAGATCTTCGGCCCGGTCATGTGCGTGCTCGACTTCGAGGAAGAGGCGGACGTGATCGCGCGGGCCAACGCCACCGAATTCGGTCTGGCCGGCGGCGTCTTCACCGCCGACATCACCCGCGCCCACCGCGTGGTCGACGAGCTCGAAGCCGGCACGCTGTGGATCAACACCTACAATCTCTGCCCGGTGGAGATGCCGTTCGGCGGTTCGAAGCAATCCGGCTTCGGGCGTGAGAATTCCGCCGCCGCGCTGGAGCACTATACCGAGCTGAAGACGGTCTATGTCGGCATGGGCAAGTGCGAGGCGCCGTATTGAGGTGCGATGTGATGCGCCAACCGATCAGCGAGGCTTGCGCCGTTCGAGACATTCTCCGAGGGGACGATCCGGATGCTTTGTCTTGAACGGATGAGAGGCCTTCCAGTCTGCGTTCGCCAGGCGGGTGTCCAGCGCATCCGGCCGGTCATCCACCATTTCAATCGCGACCTTCGCGGCATGACGTGCCCGCCGGTTCGACTGGGCCTTAAAGAGTGGAATATTCTTGCGGCGCGACTTGTTGTTCTCGCCATAGTCGTCCCGGCAATCGCGCTCCAAAGAGAGAGTTTTGTCGCGCTGTGGCGATCTGGCTTCACGAGACTTCTGTTCACCCATTCTCAGCACTCCAATCCGTCTCAGATTCGTAGATCGTCAGACCCTGCCAGGTCAACTCCACCCGCCTCTGCCCTGCCGCACTTCCGAGGAGCTAACGTCTGATGCAAAACGCAGACTTCATCATCGGCTCCAGCTCAATCGAAATGCTGCTCCCATTTTTCTCGCTGCCGACGCTTCCATTCAAAAATGAGGAAGCCAGATGCTCCAAAGGCAATCGCGCAGAAGGTCAGATTTATACCAAACACGGCGTGGACAACGATGGCCCAAAGCAACCCGAAGGCAATATAGAGCTTGCGCTTCTGATTGATGCGCATCCGGTAGAACGGCAGGCGCACATCGCGGCGGTCACGGTAGATGCTCAGGCCAGCGGCTGCCTGCTCGCGACGGCGCGACGCTTCGCTCTCGGCGACCGTGATACTCAGCAAGCGATTGGTGAGCTTGCTGGTGAAGCGCTCTTTCGCCATCCGTCCCTTTCCAATCGCCAACTCGCGTCTCACCAAGCAACTCTCGGTCTGACCTCATGACAGACAGCGCCGTCTTCAGAAAATCGAGCGACAGTCTGATGATTGTTGCGTCACCGTGTGCCCTTCCAAGTGACGAACGTCACCAAGGCAGCGATCAACACATAGAAGATGTGCAGGGTCTTGCCGGCGACATAGACCAACAGACCGCAGGTCACAGCCAGCCAGAGGACGAACAACAGGCCGGATACGTGACCAGCCAGCACACCAAGCAGGACGAATGCACAAATCACCGTGGCGGCGCGAAGACTCGTGCCAAATCCCCGTTGCATCTCTCGCGAGAAGTCCCTCCAAAATTCACGCAAAGATCCGCCACGGACAGGCCTCCGATCTCGCCTGCGCTTGTCCTCATTGGCCAGCCGGGCATGCTCGATCACGCTCAGCTTCCGCACCAACCTGTCGTGAAAGCCATTCGTGGCCATGCAACCTGCCAATCAGTCATTGTCTTTTCACGCCAAGAGAACGCGTCGTCGGGAGTGAAATCAACCGGTACGTGCGGATTAGCGGCACAAACTTCAACCATGCTTAAAAGAGCTTGAGCGGGCCAACACCATGCAGAACGCAGATTACATCATCATCGGTTCCGGCTCGGCGGGGTCCGCCATCGCCTATCGCCTGTCGGAGGACGGCAAGCACACCGTGCTGGTGCTGGAATATGGCGGGTCGGATGTCGGGCCGTTCATCCAGATGCCGGCGGCGCTGGCCTGGCCGATGAGCATGAAGCGCTACAACTGGGGTTACCTGTCAGAGCCCGAACCGAACCTCAACAACCGGCGGATCACCGCGCCGCGCGGCAAGGTGATCGGCGGATCGTCGTCGATCAACGGGCTGGTTTATGTGCGCGGACATGCCGAGGACTATAACCGCTGGGAAGAGCTCGGCGCACGCGGCTGGGCCTATGCCGACGTGCTGCCCTATTTCAAGCGCATGGAGACATCCGACGGCGGCGAGGCCGGATGGCGCGGCACCGACGGGCCGCTGCATGTGCGGCGCGGGCCGGTCAACAACCCCCTCTTCCATGCCTTCATCAAGGCCGGCGAGCAGGCCGGCTTCGAACTGACCGAGGACTATAACGGCTCCAAGCAGGAGGGTTTCGGCCTGATGGAGCAGACGATCTACAAGGGTCGGCGCTGGTCGGCGGCCAATGCCTATCTGAAACCGGCACTGAAGCGGCCGAACGTGTCGCTCACCCGCTGCTTCGCGCGCCGCGTCATCATCGAGAACGGCCGCGCCGTCGGCGTGGAGATCGAGCGCAACGGAAAGATCGAGGTGGTGCGCGCCAATCGCGAGGTGATCGTCTCGGCCTCGTCGTTCAATTCGCCGAAGCTGCTGATGCTGTCGGGCATCGGACCGGCGGCGCATCTGAAGGAGATGGGGATCGAGGTGGTCGCCGACCGCCCCGGCGTCGGCGCCAATCTGCAGGACCATATGGAGTTCTATTTCCAGCAGGTCTCGACCAAGCCGGTCTCGCTCTATTCCTGGCTGCCGTGGTTCTGGCAGGGGGTGGCGGGCGCGCAATGGCTGTTGTCCAAGGGCGGGCTTGGCGCCTCCAATCAGTTCGAGGCCTGCGCCTTCCTGCGCTCCGCGCCCGGGCTGAAGCAGCCGGACATCCAGTATCACTTCCTGCCGGTTGCCATCTCCTATGACGGCAAGGCGGCGGCGAAGAGCCACGGCTTCCAGGTGCATGTCGGCTACAACCTGTCGAAGTCGCGCGGTGCCGTCACGTTGCGTTCGCCCGACCCGATGGCCGATCCGGTGATCCGCTTCAACTATATGAGCCATCCGGAAGACTGGGAGAAGTTCCGCCACTGCGTGCGGCTCACCCGCGAGATCTTTGGCCAGAAGGCATTTGACGATTTCCGGGGGCCGGAAATCCAGCCGGGCGAAGGCGTGCAGAATGACGAACAGATCGACGCCTTTCTGCGCGAACACCTGGAAAGCGCCTATCACCCCTGCGGCACCGCCAGAATGGGCCGCGCCGACGATCCGATGGCGGTGGTCGATCCGGAATGCCGGGTAATCGGCGTCGAGGGACTGCGGGTGGCCGACAGTTCGATCTTCCCGCACGTGACCTACGGCAACCTCAACGGCCCGTCGATCATGACCGGCGAGAAGGCCGCCGACCATATCCTGGGCAAGCAGCCCCTGCCCCGCTCCAACCAGGAACCGTGGACCAATCCGCGCTGGCAGACCAGCGACCGCTAAGGCTCAGTGGTAATCGTCCTCGCGCTGGTGGCGGACGGCGGCGATCGTCACCGTTCCGCCGTCGTCCACGCGAAAAAGCACCACATAGCCGCTCGAGCCGAAAGGAATGACGAGTTCACGCAAGAACGGATCTCCTCCGCGAGCCTTTCGACAACTGAAGGGAAATCGTTCCAAGAACGTCACGGCTTTTGCAATCGCCTCATAGGCGTGTACCGCCGTCTCTTCATCTCGATCAAGCAGGTAGGCGTAGAGCCGCCGCACATCTTCGCGCCCCTTTACCGACCACTTGACCGCGTAGATCATTTCACGGCGCCTTCCGCGCGCTTGGCGTCCAGCATACCCTTCAGTTCGCTCAACACCTCTTCCGACGTGAAATAGATCCCCGTCCGCTCCGATTCCGCCAGCGACGCCAGTCCCCTGGCAATGAATTCGGCCTGGGTCTTGCGAAAATGGATCTGCGCCTTCACCGAATTCTCGACAAAGGCTGAAAGGCTTTCGCCCTCCTCGAGCACGCTTTCGGCGGCGGCCCGCAACTCGGGATCGACGCGGAGAGAGGGAAGCGTTGCGGTCTTCATGGAAACCTCCTGCGTTGCAAATGCGATGCATTGTACAATCGGGCGCGAAGACCGTCAACCTTAGGGCGAAGGTTACCTCAATCGGTTCCGCCGCTCTCACAACTGGTAGGGTATGCGCATTCCGGGATTGTCCGGAGGAAAATCCTTGCTGTTGCGCGTTACCAGGATCGCACCGCGAATGTCGGCGCTGGCCCAGATGATCGCATCGGGCAGCTTGATGCGGTGCATGCGCCGGAGTTCGACCGCCTTTTCCGCCACCGTTTCGTTCAGCTGGATCACCTCGAAACCGGCGAGAAAAGACCGGGTCGCGTCGGCGAGCGGTGCCGACGCGCCGACCATGACTTCCATCCAGGTGACGATGCTGATCGCCCTCTCCTCATAGAGGCCGAGTTCTTCCCTCGCCTGCGGAATGCCGTTCAGATAATCGATCAGGACATTGGTATCGAACAGCGCCGCTACCATTCTTCCCGCAGTGCCTTCTGGTAGGCCAAGCCGTCTACACCCGCCTCACCCCAAAGACCAAAGGCGGCCTCCTCCTCCGGACGCTGTTTCTTGGCCAGGAGGTCGCTGACCGCCTCACGGATCAGGGACGCACGCGAAACACGTTGGCGCCGCGCGATCTGGTCCAGTGCAGTCAGGGCCTTGTCATCAATGTCCACAAGTGTGCGCATGGCGAACTTCCCATCTGATATCGCACCATGATATACATCCGAAGCGGCTCGATTTAAAGCCCGCCGCCGGCCGTCATGAGAATCAATCCGCCGGGCCTTTATTGCCCGAACAGCTTCCACCGTGTCGGCCGGAAACGGATGTCGGCGCCGACGGCGACGGGGGCGTCGAGGGGCACTTCGATCTCGAGATGGTAGGGCTCGTGGCCGTCATTGGCGACGTCGATTTCGGCGATGCGGGTGCCGGCGAGGCGGCGGCAGGCGGTGACCTTGCCGTAGAGCGAGTGGCTGTCGGTGGTGACGACGACATCCTGCGGGCGGAAGAACAGTTCGCCCGGGCCCTCGCCGTTCTCGGTGGTGCAGATCGGTTCGCCCTGGAACAGCACGGTCCTGTCGCGAACCGTCACGGGCACATGCGAGGACTCGCCGATGAACGAGAAGACGAAGGGTGAATTGGGCGTGTCGTAGACGTCGTCGGCGGTGCCGACCTGCTCGACCCGGCCCTGGCTCATCACCACGACGCGGTCGGCGAGTTCCAGTGCCTCTTCCTGGTCGTGGGTGACGAAGAAGGTCGTGTGGCCGGTGCGGTCGTGGAATTCCTTCAACCAGCGGCGCAGTTCCTTGCGCACCTTGGCATCGAGCGCGCCGAAGGGCTCGTCGAGAAGCAGCACGGTCGGCTCGATCGCCATGGCGCGGGCGAGCGCCACCCGCTGGCGCTGGCCGCCGGAGAGCTGCGCCGGATAGCGCTTCTCCAGACCCGACAGGTGCACCATGTCGAGCAGGTCGGAGACGCGCTTGCGGATCTCATGGGCCGGCGGACGGTTGGCCTTGGGGCGGACCTTCAGGCCGAAGGCGATGTTCTCGGCGACCGTCATGTGGCGAAACAGCGCGTAGTGCTGGAAGACGAAGCCGATATGGCGCTCCTGCACGCTCTTTTCCGAGGCATCCTCCTCGCCGAAGAAGATCTTGCCGGCGGTCGGCTGTTCGAGCCCGGCGATCAGACGCAGAAGCGTCGTCTTGCCTGAGCCGGAGGGGCCGAGCAGCGCGATCAGCTCGCCGGAGCGGATCGACAGCGACAGGTCGTAGAGTGCCGGAAACTGGCCGAACTCCTTGCGGATATTGGTGATCGTGACATCCATCGGGAGGACCTTTCAGTGTTTGCGGCTGCCGGCGATCGCGTGGCCGTAGCGAAGTTCCAGGACGGTCTTCAGCGCCAGCGTCACGAGGGCAAGGAGAGCAAGGAGCGTCGAGACGGCGAAGGCCGCGACGAAGTTGTATTCGTTGTAGAGGACCTCGACATGCAGCGGCATGGTTTCTGTCAGCCCCCGCACATGGCCGGACACCACCGAGACGGCGCCGAACTCGCCCATGGCGCGGGCGTTGCAGAGCAGCACGCCGTAAAGCAGGCCCCATTTGATGTTGGGCAGCGTCACGTACCAGAAGGTCTGCCAGCCGCTGGCCCCGAGCGACAGCGCCGCCTCCTCGTCGCCGGTGCCCTGTTCCTGCATCAGCGGGATCAGTTCGCGAGCGACGAAGGGGAAGGTGACGAAGACGGTGGCGAGCACGATGCCCGGCACGGCAAACAGGATCTCGATGCCGTAGCTCTTGAGGAACGGGCCGAGCAGGCTCTGCGAGCCGAACAGCAGCACATAGACCAGGCCGGAAATGACCGGCGAGATCGAGAACGGCAGGTCGATCAGGGTGATCAGGAAGGTCTTGCCCCTGAACTCGAACTTGGCGATCGCCCAGGCGGCGGCCACGCCGAAGACCAGGTTGAGCGGCACGGCGATCGCCGCGACCGTCAGGGTCAGCCGGATCGCAGATGTGGTGTCGGGGTCGCCGAGCGCCTCGAAGAAGGCGGGCACGCCCTCGCGGAAGGCTTCGATGAACACCAGGAGGAGCGGCAGGAGCAGCACGAAGGCCATGAAGGCGAGCGCCACGGCCATCAGCGAGAAGCGCGCGAGCGGGCTTTCGGTCGAGGCGTCGCGGAAACGGGGCTTGGCCATGGAGGCGGACTTAGCGGACATTGGCATATCTCCTCCGGCTCCACATCTGCAGCAGGTTGATGAACAGCAGCATGGCGAACGAGATCACCAGCATGATGCAGGCGATCGCCGTGGCGCCGGCATAGTTGAACTCCTCCAGCCGGATGACGATCAAAAGCGGCGCGATCTCGGAGACATAAGGAATGTTGCCGGCGATGAAGATGACCGAGCCGTATTCGCCGACGCCGCGGGCAAAAGCCAGCGCGAAACCGGTAAGGATCGCCGGGGTAAGCGCCGGAAGGACGACGAGCCGCAGCGTCTGGAAACGGGTGGCGCCGAGCGTGGCGGATGCCTCCTCGACCTCGCGGTCGAGCTCCTCCATCACCGGCTGGACCGTGCGCACGACGAAGGGCAGGCCGACGAAGACGAGCGCCACGACGATGCCGACTGGTGTGAAGGCGATCTTGATACCGAGCGGCGCAAGGAGCGAGCCGATCCAGCCGTTCGGCGCGTAGAGCGCGGCCAGCGAGATACCGGCGACGGCGGTCGGCAGGGCGAAGGGCAGATCGACCACCGCGTCGAGCAGGCGGCGGCCGGGGAAATCATAGCGCACCAGCACCCAGGCGACGATAACGCCGAACACGGCATTGATGGCGCCGGCCACCAACGCCGAGCCGAAGCTTACCTTCAGGGCGAGCATGGTGCGCTCGTCGGTGGCGATGGCGAAGAACTCCTCCCAGCCGAGCGAGGCGGAGCGCCAGACCAGACCCACCAGCGGGATCAGGATGATCACCGTCAGGTAGAAGATCGTGTAGCCGAGCGTCAGCCCGAAGCCCGGCAGGATGCTCGGCTGGCGCCAGTTCTTCATGGTTCGTCCTGTCGTCATTCCCGTGTCCCGTAGTCCATAATGCCGTGAATTGCGCCAGCGACAAGCCCCGGCCTCATCGCGAGGTCGGGGCTTGTCCGGCGGATGGACGGTCGGCTATCGGGCCGGCTTGTAGATCTGGTCGAAGATGCCGCCATCGGCGAAGTGGGCGGGCTGCACCTTGGCCCAGCCGCCGAAGATCGGATCGTCGATCGTGACGAGATCGATCTTGGCGAATTTCGCCAGGTCTTCCGCCGCCACGAGTTCCGGCTTGGAGGGACGGTAGAAGTGCTTGACCGCGATCTTCTGGCCTTCCTCCGAATAGAGGTACTGAAGATAGGCCTCGGCGACCTTGCGGGTGCCCTTTGCGTCGACATTGCCATCGACCACGGCAACCGGCGGTTCGGCGAGGATCGACTGCGGCGGTGCGACGATCTCGAAGGCGTCTTCACCGAATTCGGCACCGGCCAGATAGGCCTCGTTTTCCCAGGCGAGCAATACGTCGCCGATCTGGCGCTGGGCAAAGGTGGTCAGGGCACCGCGTGCGCCGGTATCGAGCACGGGGGCGCGCTTGAAGAGTTCGGCGATATATTCGCGGATCTTGGCCTCGTCGCCGCCATACTGCTTGTGGGCCCAGGCCCAGGCGGCGAGATAGTTCCAGCGGGCGCCGCCGGAGGTCTTCGGGTTGGGGGTGACGATCTGCACGTCGCCCTTCACCAGGTCGCCCCAGTCGTGGATGCCCTTGGGATTGCCCTTGCGCACCAGGAAGACGATGGTCGAGGTGTAGGGCGAGGAGTTGTTTTCCAGGCGGGCGCGCCAGTCCTTGGCGATCTTGCCGGTCTTTTCGGCGATGGCGTCGATGTCGCCTTCGAGCGCCAGGGTGACGACGTCCGCGTCGAGGCCGTCAATGACGGAACGGGCCTGTTTGCCGGAACCGCCGTGCGACTGCTGGATGGAAACCTGCTCGCCAGTCTCGGCCTGCCAATGCTTGGCAAAGGCGGCGTTATACTCCTTGTAGAGTTCCCGGGTGGGATCATAGGAGACATTCAGCAAGCTCGTCTCGGCATGAGCCGATACGACGAGACCTGCGGACAGCGATAGCCCGACAAGGAACCTGCCCAACTGTTTCGTAAAGCTGTTCATCGCAACCTCTCCTTTCCTCAATTCCTGAGGTTAAGACTACTGGACAGGTCGTCTTAGTCAACGCGGCGGGAAAAATAGCAAAACAGTACCCTGAGCCGCAGGGCGCGGGAAAACGCCGGGCCGCCCTCTATGGAAGACGGCAGGTAATTTCGTTCGCCAAACGGCGATGTCACAGAAAAGTCACGTCGGCGAAAAGCGCGGGCCGGAGGCGCCGACGCGAACTATTTGCGGCGCCAGCGGCCGTGTCAGGCGAGTTCGCCGATCGCCATCGGGGCTTGCTGGCCGTTGAGGGCATCAGCGATCGTCGTGGAAAACAGCACGGCGCGGGTCTCGTCGGCGACGCGGGCGAAGACATGGCGGACCTCGCAATCGCTTTCGCCGTTGCAGTCCTCGCAGCGGCGATAGGCGGTGAGCGACAGGCAAGGCAGCGGCGCGATCGGCCCGTCGATCAGGCGTAGCACCTCTCCATAGGTGATCTCGTCCGCGGGCCGCAGCAGGAGGTAGCCGCCCTGCTTGCCGCGGCGGCTGGTGACCAGGCCGCTGCGCTTCAGGTCCAACAGGATCTGCTCGAGGAACTTCTTCGGGATGGTCTGGCGATCGGCGATGTCGGAAATCTGCAAGGGTTCGCCGGCCTCGGCGCGTGCCAGGGCCGAAAGCGCTCGCAAGGCGTATTTGGCTTTCTGCGAAATCATCGAGGAACCGATTGCTGGCCGGTGCGGTCCGGCGACCGCCTGTTTCGCAGCGTTTAGCCCAATTCGCATGGAAAAACAAATTGGCGCCGGCTATTGTGGCAGATGGACGAGAAAGCGGGCGCCGCGGCGGCTTTTCTTCCGAATCCGCCCGCGAGAGAGATATTTGCTCGCCGGCCCAGCTGTTTGGGAATGGCTGTTTCTCGTCCTGCCGGCATTTTGTTGCGATACTTTCATACAGCTCAGCTAGCAGGATCGACACATGACCTCCCAAGACCAGCAGATGCGCGCGGCACGGCTCGATGCCGAACTGGCCAGCCTCGACCTTTCCGGTCGGCTGGCCCTGGTCGCCGCGTTCGGCGGCCGCGCCGTCTTCACCACCAGCCTCGGCATCGAGGATCAGGTGATCACCGCCGCGATCGGCCTGGCACGGCTGCCGATCGAAGTCTCGACGCTCGAGACCGGCCGGCTTTTCAAGGAAACCGTCGACCTGATCGGCGAGACCGAGGAACGCTTCGGCCTGTCGATCAAGCGCTTCCGTCCCGAACAGGACGACATCGACGCCTATGCGGCGAAATATGGCCTGAACGGCTTCTATGAAAGCGTCGAGGCGCGCCACGCCTGCTGTCATGTGCGCAAGCTGGTGCCGCTCGCCAAGGCCCTTTCCGGCGCCGCGATCTGGGTCACCGGCCTTCGCCGCGGCCAGTCGGGCAATCGGGCGGCCACACCCTTTGCGGAATACGACGCGGAACGCGATCTCATCAAGGTGAACCCGCTGGCCGACTGGTCGCTCGCCGACATCGACGCCTATGTCGAGGCCGAGGCGGTACCGACCAATCCGATGCACAAGCGCGGCTATCCCTCGATCGGCTGCGAGCCGTGCACCCGGGCGATCAAGCCCGGCGAGCCGGAGCGCGCCGGCCGCTGGTGGTGGGAGAACGACGAGAAGCGCGAATGCGGCCTGCATGTGCCGGAGGCGGCAGCGACGCCGCTGGAACGCACGCCGGCCTGATTTTAGCGACTTTTGCCCCTCACCCTGACCCTCTCCCCGTGAACGGGGAGAGGGGACGGAGACGGCGCAGCAAGTCCCTTCTCCCCGTTCACGGGGAGAGGGTGGCGGCAGCCGGATGAGGGGCAAGGCCCGACCAAATGATACCCGGCATCACCGGGCGCCAAGGACAAGAGACAATGCATCATTCGGAATTCGATCCCCATTCCAAGGACCAGCCGGCCAAGCCGCCGCTTGATCCGCATCTGAAGGCGCTCGAGAACGAGGCGATCCACATCTTCCGCGAAGTGGCCGCCGAGTTCGAGAAGCCGGTCATGCTCTATTCGATCGGCAAGGATTCGTCCGTGCTGCTGCACCTGGCGCGCAAGGCCTTCTATCCCGGCCGGGTGCCCTTCCCGCTGCTGCATGTGAACACCGGCTGGAAGTTCGCCGAGATGATCGCCTTTCGCGACGAGATCGTCGAACGCTACGACCTCGACCTGATCGAGCACATCAATCCGCGCGGCGCTGCCGAAGGCGTCACCCCGTTCAGCCACGGCTCGGCGCTCTATACCGACATCATGAAGACGGAGAGCCTGCGCCAGGCGCTGGACGCCGGCCAGTTCGACGCCGCCTTCGGCGGTGCGCGCCGCGACGAGGAGGCGAGCCGCGCCAAGGAACGCATCTACTCCTTCCGCACGCCCGACCATCGCTGGGATCCGCGCAACCAGCGACCCGAACTGTGGAATATCTACAACGGCCAGATCCGCCGCGGCGAGAGCGTGCGCGCCTTCCCGCTGTCGAACTGGACCGAGGTCGACATCTGGCGCTACATCCAGGCCGAGGACATTCCGCTGGTACCGCTCTACTACGCCAAGAAGCGGCCTTACGTGGAGCGCGACGGCATGATGATCCTCGCCGAGGATCCACGCCTCGAACTGCTGCCCGGAGAGGTCAAGCAGGAAGGCATGATCCGCTTCCGCACACTCGGCTGCTTCCCGCTCACCGGCGCCATCCGGTCCACCGCCACGACGCTGGACGAGGTGATCGCCGAGCTTGAAATCGCCACCGTGTCCGAGCGCCAGGGCCGGGCCATCGACCGCGACCAGTCGGGATCGATGGAGAAGAAGAAACGCGAAGGATATTTCTGAGATGACCGCCGCCATTACCGCCCTCGCCGCCGAGCTTCCGGACGTCCATCCGGCCTTCGTGACCCGCGATTCGCGCCCGCTGCGCCTCATCACCTGCGGCTCGGTTGACGACGGCAAGTCGACGCTGATCGGCCGCCTGCTGTGGGACACCAAGGCCGTCAAGGAAGACCAGGCCGCGACGCTCCACCGCGATTCGGGCAAGCAGAACGATCTCGGCCTGCCCGACTTCGCGCTGCTGCTCGACGGCCTGCAGGCCGAACGCGAACAGGGCATCACCATCGACGTCGCCTATCGCTACTTCGCCTCGGACAAGCGCTCCTTCATCGTCGCCGACACGCCCGGCCACGAGCAGTATACCCGCAACATGGCGACCGGCGCCTCGACGGCCGATCTCGCCATCCTGCTGGTCGATGCGCGCGCTGGCCTGCTGGAACAGACCCGCCGCCACGCCACCATCGCGTCGCTGATGGGCATCAAGCAGTTCGTGCTCGCGGTCAACAAGTTCGACCTGGTTGGCTACGACCGTGCCGTGTTCGACCGGATTTCCCATGATTTCAAGGAACTGGCGCTGACGCTCGGCGTGCGCCAGGTGACCGCGATCCCAATGTCGGCGCTGAAGGGCGAGAATGTCGTCTATTCCGGCGCGGCCGTCATGCCGTGGTACGACGGCCCGACGCTGGTCGAGGCACTCGAACTTGCCACGCTGCGGTCTGCCCAGACCACGGGCTTCCGCCTGCCGGTGCAGCGCGTCTGCCGTCCGGGCGAGAGCTTCCGCGGCTATCAGGGTACGGTTGCCGGCGGCGCGGTGAAGCCCGGCGACGGCGTGGTGATCCTGCCGTCCGGCCAGATCGCCAACGTCAAGCAGATCGTCACCTTCGACCTGGTGCGCAACGCGGCGGTCGCCGGCGATGCCATCACCCTGGTGCTCGACCGACAGGTCGACGTGTCGCGCGGCGACATGATCGTCTCGCTCGACAGCCAGCCGCAGACGGGCCTGTCCTTCGACGCGCATCTCGTCGCGCTGCAGCCGGACGGCATCCAGCCGGGCAAGCGCTACTGGCTGAAGTCGGGCTCGCGCCGTCAGCGCGCGCAGGTCAATCCGGTCTCCCAGCTCGACCTGAAGTCGGGCAAGTGGAACCCGGCCGAGGCGCTCGCCATGAACGCCATCGGCAAGGTGCATCTCGCCTTCGACGAGGCGGCGATCTTCGACCCCTACGAGCAGAACCGCTCGACCGGCGCCTTCATCCTGATCGATCCGGACACCAACAATACGGTGGCCGGCGGCATGATCACGGCCAAGCGGGCCGATCTCGGCGGGCTGAACGCCAATGACGGCCGGGTGATCCTGTCGTTGCCGGCCGATCTCGCCGAGCAGATCCTGGCGACCGAACTGCTCGCCAGCCGCCGCGACGAGGTGGAATCCCGCCGCATCACCAATGCCGCCGCCCGCGACCTGTTCGACGGCATCGACGGCTGAGACGAAATTCTCCCCGGACGCCGAGCGTCCCGCATGCCCGCTCCCTCACCCGGAGCGGGCTTTTTTCGTTTCCGAGGGATTGGATCAGGCCTTGCCGTCGCGGCGGACCGGAGCGCCGCGGGCGATGTTCAGCTCCTCGCGAACCACTTGCCCGTTTTCGTCGAGGACGGCGCGCCATATGCGATTGCCGATGCGCAGGCTGAGGCGGCTCGTGCCGGCATCCTCGCCCTCGCCCACCTCGACCGTGCTCTTGACCAGGCCCTGCTCCTGCTGGCGGCGGAAATCCCCGGGCGCCAGGCCGAAACGCTGGGCGATCTCGGCCGGATCGAGAATGAAGTCGCCATTGCCGTCGCGTTCGATCTGCATGACTGGTCGCTCCCCGCCGCGCGTGAGACGTTCGCGGCCATGCCGCCACAACGCCATGCGTTCGGCGGCAGGTCAAGCGACAGAGAGGGACAGGGATCAAAACCAGCTTGGCGAACGCCGCGAAGGCGTGAGCGACGCATATGGGTCAGAAAAGAAAAAAGCCCGCAAAAGCGGGCTTTTCCAGCTGGTCGGAGTGGAGTGATTCGAACACTCGACCCCCACGTCCCGAACGTGGTGCGCTACCAGACTGCGCTACACTCCGTGCCAGCGGCGCCTCTATAGACCAGCCTTTTTTTATGCACAAGCGGTGATTTGAAGATTTCCGTCGAAAGGCGAAAATTTCGTGACAAGTGCCCCGCCCGCGCCGCTCGCCGGAACGGCCGCACGCCCCTGTCGCGGCGCAGGAACGTGGCCGCTTCGCATCAATGGCGAAAATTCGCGCGATACAGCCAAAGGAGGCGATTTCCATGAACCCGGATTGGGGCTAAAGCCCGAGATGCGAAGCGTCGCCGACGGGCGGAGAATCAGGGGTCTCCGGGCAGGCGCTCGCCGACATGAGCTCAAGGGACAGAGAAATGAATTTCCGCGTGATCACCATGGCCAGCCTTGCGCTGGCGCTTGCCGGATGCACCACAACGGGTGTCGCCAAGAACCCGATCGAAGCGCGCTGGAACGGCCAGCAGGCCGGCGCCTTCTTCGCCAGGTTCGGCCCGCCCACCACCGATACCGAGACCGGCGGCACGACGCTCTACACCTGGCGCGGGGGCTACAAGAACCGCACGGTGCCGGCCGTCTACGAAGATCTCGGCAACGGCAAGAAGGGCAAGATCCTGACGCCGGCCCGCACCGAATATCTGCGTTGCGAAGTGCAGCTGACGGTTTCGCCTGACTATGTGATCCGCGGCATCCGCACGGTCGTCGACAAGCGTACCGGCGGCAAGAGCTATTGCGAGGAATTCCTCGCCGGCGCGTGATCACCACCTGCCCATAGGCGCGCGACAATGAAGAAGCGCTCCGGTCGGGGACCGGAGCGCTTTCTTTTTGTCGGATTGCCAACGCGGCGCGTCAGAGCAGCAGGTCGAGGAAACGTTCGGTTCCGGAATTGGCGATCTGCAGGGCCTGGATGCCGAGCTGTTCCTGAGTCTGCAGCGCCCTCAGCCGGGTGGATTCGGCATTGAGGTCGGCATCGACCATCTTGCCCACGCCGAACTCGATCGAATCCTGCAGGTCCTTGGTGAATTCGGTTTGCAACTCGATGCGGGTGCCGATGGCGCCGAGCATGGTCGCCACATCGATGGTGCGCTCGGCCATCGCGTCGACGACGCTGATCATTTCCTCGATCTCGGCGCTGGTCGTCGTGTCGGTCAGGGTGATCTCGTCATAGGCGCCGCCGTTCTCGCCGTTGAACAACACCCAGTCCTTGGAGGTGCCGAGCTCGGCGGCAAAGCCGGAACCCGTCAGGATGCCGCCGTCGCCGGAGAGGTCGTCGACGAGGAAATTGACGTCGGAGGTGCCGGGTGTTCCGGCGATCTCGTAGGTGATGTTCGTCACCGTCACGCCGCCGTCGGCATCGCGCCGGAAGGAGCCGACCAGCTGGCGGTCGACGTCGTCGGCGACATCGGTGCGCTTCAGCCAGTTCTGTTCGGCGAAGCTGGAGGAATTGGCGATGTTCTTCAGCTGGTCCTTCAACTGGTCGAGATCGGTATTGATCTTGTCCCGATCGACCCCCGCCTCGCGCGACAGGACCAGCAGCTTCTTGAACTCGACCAGTACGTCGGTGGCGGCCGAGTAGCCGTTGGTGGCGCTGTCGACGATCCCGCCCGCAAGGCCGAGGGCATCCTCGACGGCAGACAGCATCTTGTTGTCGGAGCGCATGGTCGTGGCGATCGACCAGTAGGCGGCGTTGTCGGCCGCGGTGGCGACGCGCTGGCCGGACGTGACCCGGGACAAAGTGTCGTCGCGACTGCCAGTCGTAGACCGGAGGACGTCCAGCGCAAGAATAGCGCCGTTATTCGTGTTAAAACTCAACATACAACACCTACGCAATACTTGGTCTCTTGCGGAGGGCGCCGTGGATGACGCCCTCCTATAAGAAACTCAAAACCAACACGCCTCACGAACGCACTACCTACTGGAAGCAAAGTGTTTATACATGCGTTAGGGTTAACACTTGCCTTACGCGCCTCGGATTTTATGGTTAATATTCAGTATATTACATGGCGTGACTGGCTGGCCGCGAAATGCGCCCCCTCTCCCCCGCAAGCGCCGGAGCCGACGGCATCGTGCCGGATTTCGCGCGGCCTTGACGACGTTCCCGTTTTGTTTCATTTGCTTGTCATGGCCGTCAGCATCGACACCCTCGGCAAGGCAATCCGACACCACATGTTCGTGGTGGCGACCTGTCGCCGTTGCGAGCGCCAGGCGCGCTTTCTCGCCAGCGACCTCGGCGGCATGTACGGCCACGGGCGAGACCCGCGCAGCCTGCCCTTCCGCTGCAGCGTGTGCGATATGCGAGACTGCCGGGTGACCCTGATGGAACCGCCCTTCGACCGCACCCCCGAGACGATCGTCTGGCGGCCGGTGAAGATTCGCGGGTGAAGGCCTGAAACAGATCTCGCTGACGAGGCGTCCTTGCATTAACAGGCCAGGAATTCGAAGCGTTACCTCACCTTTTAACGAATTCTTCAATTCTTTCGAAACAGGCCCTTGCCACCATGGCGGGAAAGCGAGGACCTGCCATGCACAACCCACGCAATCATTCCAGGCGCAGGCACAGCCACCGCGAAGCCTCCCCCTTCGCGGTCCTGCGCAAGTTCGCCGCCACGGCGATCGTAGCGGGCTTGCTCGGATATTCGGCGGTCGGAAATCTTCCCGCCCTTTCGGCCGCCTCTGCGCCGGGCTGTAACATCAAGGGCAATATCAGCATGAATACCGGCGAGCGGATCTTTCACGTGCCCGGCCAGGAGCACTACGGCGAAACGCGCATCTCGCTCACGCACGGTGAGCGCTGGTTCTGCTCCGAAGCCGAAGCCCGTGCCGCAGGATGGCGCAAGGCATTCAACTGAGCCGTCGGGTGATGATTTTCGCCCGCGGCTCATCGCCCTCCCCCGCATGGTGAATGAAAGGATAACGATCCATTCACCGGGGGTTCAGCGGCGATCGCGATAGATCCCCCTCGCCCGATATTGGGTGTCAAAGGATTGTCTCACATGCATAAACTGAAACTCGCCCTGATCGCCTCGACGCTGGTTCTGTCGGCCGGCGCCTCGCAGGCGGAAGATCTCGTCTTCACGCTGAAGAACGGCACGAAGTCGGTCTTGAACAATTTCCACGCCTCGCCGGTCGGCGTCGACAAGTGGGAAGACGACATCTTCGGCCAGGACGTTCTGGAGCCGGGCGAGAGCATGCAGATCACCATCGCCGACGGCCGCGACAAGTGCGACTACGACATGCGCTTCGAGTTCCAGGGCGACGAACTCGAAACCACGACCGACACGCAGAACCTGTGCGAAATGGGCGAATACACGATCCAGGAATAAGCCCCGGCCTTTCTTGCCGGTTCCATCGCGTCCGCCGGGGAAACCCGGCGGACCTTGCGAAGCGACACGCGCGCGAGGGCTCGGGTTGCGGCCCATCCCATCCGTTCATATCCAGCGAAGTCCGCCTACGGCTGCTTCTTCTGCAAAGCACCGACCAATCATTCGGAGCCTGATCAACCCAACGCAACGCGAATCCGAAGCTTCGCAGGGAACATCGAATATTAGGCATTTAATATTGAATTAATATCGTGCCGGAATGTCGAAAAAGTCTCTTGCCTGATATTGCCTCAACCAACCTGAACGACATAAGGACACTCTATGCAACCTTCTTGAGCATGGGGTGAAGATCTATGGCAACCGTTACCTATTTTTCCCGGAGTGACGTCGATCCGACATTTTCGGTGAGAAATCTCGGCATCGAGACTTTGCTGAGCTGGGAGGACCATGATTTCCACATCGAAACCATCTCGCCGACCTCGGCGCGGTACAGTCTCGAAAATGGCTTCCACGTGAAGCTCGTCGGCACGGGCTTCACCTCCGCTGGCGGCCAGTTGGGCGACACCGGCACCATCACCAGCCTGCAGATTCTCGGCACAGACGGGACCACGGTTCTCCGGACCATGAGCTTGAGCCTGGCGACCCACGTTTTCAACGATGCGCTTTCGTATTTCACCATGTATCGACTTGGCGAGTGGCTGCTGAGCGGCAACGACACGCTGACCGGCTCTGCCGCCGGCGACTCCATCATTGGCTATGGCGGCGCCGACAGGATCAGTGGCGGAGCCGGTGACGACTACATTGATGGCGGAGCGGGGCGCGACGCCTTCAACGGCGGCGCGGGATTCGATCTGTTGAGCTTCTCGCTGGCCCATGATGACGTCAACGCCGTTCGCGGTATTGTGCTGAACGCTGCGGCCGGTACGGTCACCGACGCCTATGGCAATGCCGAGACCTTTACCGGTTTCGAATCCTTCCGCGGCACCCAGTTTGGCGACGTCATGACCGGTTCGTCGATCAATGAAGTGTTCACGGGCCTGGGAGGTCGCGATCGCATCGACGGCGGTGGCGGGTTCGATGAGGTACAATTCAATCGTGATATCTATTACGGAGCCCGCTTTGAGGGCGTTACCGTCAATCTGACTGCCGGCACCGCGATCGACGGTTTCGGAAGGACCGACACCCTGATCAATATCGAAGCGGTGGTCGGCTCCGACTTTGCCGACCGCCTGACCGGCAGCGCAGTGGCAAACAGGCTGCGCGGCGAAGACGGCAATGACATGCTCAACGGCCGGGGCGGAAATGACACACTGATCGGCGGCGACGGCCGCGACATCTTCGTCTTCAACGCTCCGCTCAGCGCCACCACCAATGTCGACATCATCGACGATTTTTCCGCGGCCGACGACACGATCTGGCTGGAGAACGCCATATTCACGGCGCTCCCGACCACCGGCGCTCTCGCCTCCACGGCCTTCGTCTCCAATACCAGCGGGCTCGCGGCCGATTCCAGCGACCGGGTGATCTACGAGCGGGATACCGGCATGCTGTACTATGACAGCAATGGCAGCGCCGCAGGAGGCCGTGTGGCGGTAGCCCATCTCGATGCCTGGCTCATCCTCACCGCGGCCGACTTCACGGTCATCTGAGCGGAAAGCGAGCGGTCCGCTGCGGCGGCCTCTCCCAATGCTCCATCTAAATGCGACAAGGCCCGCCGGGGAAACCCGGCGGGCCTTTTTGCTGCCGCCCGCGGGCCCCAAAATCCGGGCGGGACGGAGACATGAAGTACTCTGATCAATATTGACAACTATCATTTTTAATCATGGCCCCGCGCCATCCATGAATATTTGAACTGTCTTTTATTTCATATTGCAGCAGCCAACCCCGGCAACGTAAAGTCTCGCGATGCAACCTTTTCTTGATGCATGGGGCGAGACATCTATGGCAACCGTCAGTTATTTCTTTCCGGGCAGCGTTTATCCTGCCGGCCTGGATTACAATCCTTCGTTTGACGACTTTCTGGGCGACGGAGAAAACGCGACGCAGGTCGGCGCCGTCGCTGCGACTTCGGTCCGCTACCGGCTCGACAACGGCTTCTACGTGAAGCTGGTCGGTACGGGCTTCACCTCCGCCGGCGGCCAGCTGGGCGACACCGGCACCATCACCAGCCTGCAGATCCTCGACACCAACGGGACGACGGTGCTGCGGACGATGAGCGTCAGCCTGACGGCCCAGCTGTTCAACGATGCACTCGACGCCTTCGGCCTGGATCGGCTCGGGGAGTGGCTGCTGCGCGGCAACGATACCCTGAACGGATCGGCCGGCTCGGACGACATGTACGGCTACGGCGGCAATGACACCATCAACGGCGGCGGCGGCGACGACTACATCGACGGCGGCGCGGGGCGCGACGTGTTCAACGGCGGTGCCGGTTTCGACCAGCTGAGCTTTGCGAAGGCCTACCAGGACCCCAATGCCTTTCGCGGCATCGTGCTCAACGCCGCGGCCGGCACGGTTACCGACGCCTATGGCAATGCCGAGACTTTCACCAGCTTCGAATCCTTCCGCGGCACCCAGTTTGCTGACGTCATGACCGGTTCGTCGCTCAACGAGCAGTTCATGGGGCTCGGCGGCCGCGACCGCATCGACGGCGGCGGCGGCTTCGACGAGGTTCGCTTCCACCGCGACAACAATCACGGCGGATTGGCCGGCGTCACCGTCGACCTGACGGCCGGCACGGCGATCGACGGTTTTGGACGGACCGACACGCTGATCAGCATAGAGGCGGTACGCGGCACCGACTATGTCGACCGCCTGACGGGCAGCGCGGTGGCAAACCGTCTGCGCGGCGAAGGCGGCAACGACATTCTCGACGGCCGGGCCGGCAATGACGAGCTGAACGGCGGGGCGGGAAACGACCGGCTGATCGGCGGGGCCGGCAACGACACGCTGATCGGCGGCGCCGGCCGCGACATCTTCGTCCTCAATTCCGCTCTCAACGCCACCACCAATGTCGACCTGATCGACGATTTTTCCGTGGCCGACGACACGATCTGGCTGGAGAACGCGATTTTCACGGCGCTGACGACGACCGGCGCGCTCGCCTCCACGGCGTTCGTCGCCAATGCGAGTGGGCTCGCGGCCGATGCCAGTGACCGGGTGATCTACGAGACCGATACCGGCATGCTGTACTACGACAGCAACGGCAGCGCCGCAGGAGGCCGCGTGCTGATCGCCGACCTCGATGCCGGCCTGGGGCTCACCGCGCTCGACTTCTCGGTGATCTGAGCGGAAAGCGAGCGGTCCGAGAGACGGCGGCGACATTGTCCCGCCGCCTCATCCCTGCCCTTCTTCCCAGCCGGGATGAGTCCGCCGGCGGTGACCGGCGGACTCATCCCGGCGCCCCGCGGGGTAATCCTTCGGATCCGGGGCCTACTCGCCCACGACCGGCTTTCTTCCGCAGATCCGGACTACCAGACCGGCTAGGCACTGCTGCATCTTGCGAAATCGGCAGACCCGTGGGAGGTTTGGGCGCTCTCAAGGGAAGAACGCATGAAGCTCCTCATCGCCGCCACACTCGCCTGCGCCGCTCTTGCCACGCCGGCCGCCGCCGCCCTTTCGGGCTATTACGACAGTGTGGAGAAGATCACCACGATCCTTGCCAGCGGCGCTGTTGCGGATGCCGTGCGCCAGGCGCCGGTCGGCTCCGTCTCCAACACCGGCACGCGCAAGGACGGCGCCAGCGAATGGCAGGTCAGAACCCAGGAATGCGACCTCCTGGTCTACCTGATCCCCGTCCTGCCGGACGGTCCAGGCAAGACCACCTACAAGCTCGATATTCCGGGCAAATGTGAGTAAGGAACCGCCGGGGCGAGACGACGGGGTGCACCTCGCCTGGGGATGATGTCCGCCTGCCACCGCCGGACATATCCTGAGCGGGCGACGACCGGTTCGGCTTTCGCGGAGCGTCCGGCCGAAGCCGCCCGTGGCCACCGTCTAGATGCCGAACATACCCGAGGGGCTGGACGCCGGCGCCTCCGGGCCGGGGTCGTCCTTGGTGCTGTGGCTGCTGGAGCAGCGCATCCGGCCGCTCATGTCGTCGCGCAGGCAGATCTCGTAGCCGTTCTCCTCGAGGAAGAAGGCCGCGCAGGTATTGCCTTCCATGCCGTCCGGCAGGAGGCAGATTTCCGCCATTGGGTAGACGTCGCTGTCGCCGGTCTCCAGCGCCGCCGGCATCTGCGCCTGCGCGGACAGGGGCAGGACCAGAACGGCGCAAAGCGCCATCAGGGTGGTGCGTGTGGTCGATCGCATGATTTCGCCTCCATCCATCAGGGCCGGAAGACGCGGGTGCCGGTCCCGGTGCCGCCGCGCGGGCCGGTCCTCGTCACCGTGCAACTGCGGTCGTTGGCGCTGCAGTTTCGCACCCGCGACGCGCTGTTGCCGGAAGGACCGACCACGTTGCGGGTTGCCGTGCACTCGCCGCCGGAGCAGGTGCGGGTATGGTCGGCGGTGCCGCCATAGACGCCGGTGGTCGAGCGCTTTGCCGTGCAACTCCCGTCGGCGCAGTCGACGGAGCGGTCGTAGCTGGTCACCCGGCCGGCCGGATAGCGGGCATAGACGCCCCAGTTCCGGTACCAAGGGTAGGCGGCATAATAGGTGTCCCAATAGACCCGGTTATAGGTGACGACGGTGACGCCGACGACCGGGGCGACCGCGGGCGTCAGCACGACCGGAGCGCCCTGGTAGACGACCTGGACATAGCTGGCGGCCACCCAGCCGCGATAGGATCCATAGGCGATGTCGCACCAGCTATAGCCGGCGACACAGCCATGGGTGACGATGCTAGCACCGACCGGCACCACGGTGACGACGGGATAGGCCGTGGACGGACCGGCCCGCAGATTGACGTTTCCGGTCGCCACGGCAACGGTCGCCGCCGCTGCAACCGTCGAGGCGCCGGCCAGGATGGCAAGCGCCAACAGCAGTTTCTTCAGCATGTTTCTCTCCTCATCTCCAATCCCGCCGGGGCAGCGGGAATGGCTGGAGAGTGCGTGCCGGACTTGGCTGGCGTCTTTCCCGCGCGTTGCGATTTGTAGAGTTTTGTATCAGCCGGCGGACGTGCGGGCGGCGCAATATGGGGCCGCAGTTGTGGCGGCGGCTCCGGCTCGGAAGGTGTTTTGGAAAAATGGCTGGGGCGCCAGGATTCGAACCTGGGAATGCCGGTACCAAAAACCGGTGCCTTACCGCTTGGCGACGCCCCAACAGAGCGGCGGTGAAGATGCCGCTCGCGGATGGCCGCCTGATTAGCAAAGGCCGGCCCGAGCGGCAATGACCTAATGACGGATTTTTTCCGGGCGGCCAGACCGGGCGCATCACGCGGTCAATCGTGAGATCGCGGAACAGAAGGAGGCGCGGCGCGCCATTCTTTTCCCCGGAAGCAGGGCTTGCGGGGAACGATCCCGGTTTTCGCGGGTTTTATGTTGCATCCGCCCCAAGCGAAACCAAGCACAGACAAGGAGATCTCCATGCCCTCCATCAATTCGGCACGTATCCTCATCCTCGCCACCGACGGCTATGAGCGCTCGGAACTCCGGTTCCCGCTCGACAAGCTGAAGGCCCATGGCGCCAAGGTCGAGATCGCCTCGCTCGAAAAGGCACCGATCAAGAGCTGGGACGAAAAGAACTGGGGCGACACGGTCGACGTCGATCTCGTCGTCGCCGACGTCTCGGTCGAAGACTATGACGCGCTGGTCATCCCCGGCGGCCAGATCAACCCCGACATCCTGCGCGCCGACGCCGGCGCGGTCGACCTGGTGAAGCGCTTCGTCCAGTCCGGCAAGCCGGTCGCCGCAATCTGCCACGGCCCTTGGCTGCTGGTCGAAGCCGGCGCCCTGCAGGGCCGCAAGGCCACGTCCTATGCGTCGATCAAGACCGACATGATGAACGCCGGCGCCGCCTGGCGAGACGAGGCCGTGGTCACCGACCAGGGCATCATCACCTCGCGCAGCCCGAACGACCTCGATGCCTTCGTCAAGAAGATCGTCGAGGAGGTCGAGGAAGGCCGCCACGAGCGCCGCGCTGCCTGATCGAGCGACGGTATTGCCCCGGCCCCTGATACGGGCCGGGGTTTTTCTTTGCCCTTTTTGGCGACGTGGCCGGAGCGCGTCTTGGCTGGGAGCGCGCAGCGGCGTTGACTCGTCGGTCTCTGAGGCTTGGGCGTGGATCCTCGGGTCAAGGCCGAGGATGACGACGTCGTAAGGGGTTTGCTAGGGGCTTCCTTGTCTTGCACATTCATTGCAGGGCTCCTCGTCTTCCACATTTATCGCAAGCTTCCTCGTCTTCCACATTCCATTGCAGAGTTCATGGGCCAGGTGCCTTGCGTCCCTTGAAACTCCGTCATCCTCGGGCTTGACCCGAGGATCCATACCCACGCCCCAGCGTACAGCCGGCGCCGCCCATGCACGATCACGGAAGCCGCACATCGTCTTCGCCCTTTACGCCGACCCTTTTGCGGTGCGATACCTCTGACCGAGTGTCGCATGCCAACAGGAGCCACCATGCCCGGATATTCCGCCCGCCCGCCCGCCATTCCCACCGTCCTGGTCGACGACCAGGTGGTGCGCATCACGCGCTGGGATTTCGAGCCGGGGGCGGCGACCGGGCATCACGTGCACGGCATGGGCTATGTCGTCGTCACCATGACGGAATGCGATTTCCTGATCGAGGATGCGACCGGCGAACATCGGCTGGCGCGACCGATGGGAGAAGCCTATCGCCGCGACGCGGGCGTCGAGCACAATGTCGTCAACGGCGGCAAGAAGCCGATGTCCTTCATCGAGATCGAGTATAAATGAGCGACCCCCGCGACGCGCCGGAGAGCCCGGATTTCGACCTGGCCTTCCAGCCCGCCCATGGCGAGGCCGTGCCGGTGGCCGAGCATGTCCAGCGCATCACCGTCAACAATCCCGGCCCCTTCACCTTCCACGGCACCAACAGCTATATCGTCGGCGGTGCCTCCGTCTGCGTGATCGATCCGGGGCCGGAAGACGAGGCGCATTTCTGCGCGCTAATGACAGCGCTTGCCGGCCGCGAGGTGACGCATATCGCCGTCAGCCACACCCACAAGGACCATTCGCCGCTCGCCCGCCGGCTGAAGGCGGAAACGGGTGCCTTGATCGTCGCCGAGGGTCCCTATCGCCCGGCCCGGCCGCTGCATGAGGGTGAAGCCAATCCCTTTGCCGAAAGCTCGGATCTCGATTTCATGCCCGACATAGCGCTGGCTGACGGCGACGTGGTGCAGGGCGACGGCTGGCGGCTCACCACCATCCTCACCCCGGGACACACGGCCAACCATGCCGCCTTCGCGCTCGATGAAGACGGCATCGTCTTTTCCGCCGACCATGTCATGGCCTGGGCGACCTCGATCGTCGCGCCGCCGGACGGCGCCATGGGCGACTACATGGCCTCGCTGGAGCGGCTGCTCACCCGTGACGACCGCATCTATTTTCCCGGCCACGGCGGACCGGTGAAGGAGCCGGCGGCTTTCCTGCGCGGGCTTCGGACTCATCGCCGCATGCGTGAGCGCGCCGTGCTGGAACGCATCCGCGCCGGCGACCGGCTGATCCCCGACATGGTCAAAGTGATCTATGCCAGCACCGACCCGCGGCTGCATGGCGCAGCCGCGCTCTCCGTGCTCGCACATCTGGAAGACCTGGTCGAGAAGGGTCAGGTGACGACCGACGGCCCGGCCCGGCTGGCCGGCATCTACCGGCCCGCCTGAACGGTCAGTCCCCGGCAATCCCCAGAAGCTCGGCGTCGAGCGCATGCATGTAGTGCTCGGCGATCTCCGCGCCGATGCCGAGATCATGCGGGCCGTAGCGGCTGGCGACGCGCAGGTCGACCAGCGTCGTCTCGGCCTCCTCGCGCAAGCGGATGACGACGTCGAAGGGCAGGCCAAGCGCGAAGGTGCGGGTGGTCGCCTGGAGGCGCACCGTGCCGACCGGTTCGGGCGGCAGCGACGGTGCCGCAAGCTGAGGCTCGGGGCGCGGCGACGGCACGGGCACGCTCAGAGGTTCCGCATTGGGGTCGGCGGCGCCCGTCGGTGCGGCGGGCGCCAGCGGCTGGAACTCCGGCACGGCGAATTCCTGGCCGCGCTCGGCGATGATCCGGATCCCGTTGGCGTCGGCGACCTTGCGGACCGCCTCGTAGACGCGGTCGAGCGCGCCTTCGTAGCGCCGCCCGGTCAGCCCGGGATAGGCGCCGTACTGCGCCTCGCGGGTCGCCTGCGTGACGGGCGGCCGCTCCATCCATTGCTGCCTGGCGGCCGGCGGACGCAGCCACTGCGGCGGATCGACAAGATCGCTCGAAACGTCGTAGATCGGCGGGCGGTCGAGATAACGCATGGCGGCCCAGCCGGTGAGCCCGAGCGGCAGCGTGGCATAGAACAGCGCCCAGGCCGCGGCCACGCCGCCGAGCGCGCCGACCTGCCAGAGCCGGGCAAGGCCGATCAGGGCGAGCGGCACGGCGAGCGCCGCGGGCACTGTGGAGATCGCCACCAGCGCGACGAAGTCGGGTGTGGTCAGCGGGCCGAAGCGGTGGGCGAGGATGACGATCGCCAGCATGCCGGCGGCGAAGAACCCGAGCCGCCGGGCGAGGAAGGCCGAGCGCGAAACGGGTCTGTCGTAGCGGATGGTCATCGGGTGCGGCACCGGGTCAGGCGGAGGGACAAGCGAAGCAGTCCCTTCCTGTTTATCGTCTGGCCGCAGGGGCGACAAGCGGGCGGGGGGATTGCGGGAGATATGTGCGCCAGGCGGCGGCGTGGGGCGTAGTCGCCCCCTGCCCTCCCACAGTTCGCCGACGGGCGGGCCTCGCTCCCGCCGCGCGAGATTCTCTGTCAGGGACCGTACCTCTCCGGCGGCTGCGGGGGGCTCAGGGCTTGGGCGGCGTCGTCGTGTCCGGAGCCGCTTCCGTTGCCGCGGGCGGTTCGGGCGAAACGGGATCGACCGCGGGCTCATCGGGCTCGCCGGTGCCGTCCAGATCCAGCGTTTCGCCGTTGAGCGTCGGGGCAGAGCCGTCGTCGGGGATCTGCAGCTCGATCGCGCCGCCGTCCGGCTGCGAGGGATCGGGCAGCGCCGGCGCCTTCAGCGGCATGGGCACATAGAGCGACACCAGCACGATGATGCCGATGACGACCAGCCAGCTGCCGACGATGCGCGACGGGATCTTTAGCCACGGACCGCGGAAATGGCGCAGCATGAGGGCGGGCGCCAGCACCAGCCAGAGAGCGCTCATAACCGTGCCGAAGGCGAAATCGAGCAGGCCCACGCCGATATCGTCGAGGCCGACGAACAGCGAGAAGGCAAAGGCGACGACGCCCGCGGCGAGCATGACGGCCCATTGCCGGTAGCGGCCCGTCAGCCAGAGAGAGGCGCCGGTCAGCATGACGGCCGTCGGTGCGATCAGGTAGAGCACCTCGCCCAGCGGCGACGACAGGATAAGCCTGAAGATCGGATCGAAGAAGGTCAGCATGATGACCAGCACGCCGAGGAAGATGGCGATCACGGTGGCGAAGTCGCGGCGGGTCTCGGCCATGGCGGCGCCGAGCGCCAGGCCCAGCATGGCGAGCGCCAGATCGTAGACCGACAGGGTGAACAGCGCGCCGAGTTCGAGGAAGCCGTAGTCGTGCGGAATGCCCTGCGACAGAAGCAGGCCGATGACGCCGGCATTGAGCAGCCAGAGCGAGCGGCGAAACGACGGGTTGGCGAAGATCTGGGCGAAATCGGGCCGATTGCCGGAAGGAACCGGGCTTGCCGCCGACGCGGCGGACTGGGCGGAGGCTGCAGCAGCGGCCGCTGACTTTCCGCCGGCGCTCGCCATGGCCCTCGTCTTGACCCTGGCTTCTACCTGTCCCTTCGGCGCGGAGGCGGCCGCCTCGGGACGCGGACGCTGGCCGTTCGCCGTGCTGCCGTCGGCCCTTACCCTTGCCTTCGGACGGGATCTCTGGCTCTGGCGGCGCTTGCTCATCGGTCGTCCGGTCTTTCTGCTGTCTCGATTGAAAGGCTAGGCATCGCCTATTCCACAAACGGCTTGCTTTGTCATCCGCCGTGTCGAGAATCGCCCTGAAGGCAACTAGGTGCGGGGATGGCCGGTTTGATGCGGATTCTGATGCTGAACGCCGTGACGCGGCGCGAGCGCAAGGACGCCACCAGCTTCGTCTTCGACACCGTCAACGACCTCGGCGGCTGGATCGACGACGTGCAGATGTATTCCAACCTGATGAACACGATCCGCCTGACGCTGTCCGCCGGCACCTACCCTGCCCTGATCGCCGCGCTGCGCGAGGGCGGCATCGCAGTCGACGAGCCAGGTGAGGACCTTGCCGGCGCCAAATCCGCCGTCGAACGCATGGCGACGCTGCAGATCACCTTCATCCACGACGAGCCGGACATGAAGCGCGAGATACCGGCCGTGCCGGGTTATTGATCGGCGGAACGCCTCAGGGGTCGGCCTTCGCGGCGCTGCCGATCGCCGCCTGCGCGGCCGAAAGCCGTGCGATCGGCACGCGGAAGGGCGAGCAGGACACGTAGTCGAGGCCGGCGCTTTCGCAGAAGTGGATCGAGGCCGGATCGCCGCCATGTTCGCCGCAGATGCCGAGTTTCATGTCTGGCCGGGTCCTTCGGCCGCGCTCGGCGGCGATGCGGATCAGCTCGCCCACGCCGTCGAAATCGAGCGAGATGAAGGGATCGTGCTCGATGATGCCCTTGCGCTGATAGGTCGGGATGAAGGCCGACGCATCGTCGCGGGAGATGCCGAAGGTGGTCTGCGTCAGGTCGTTGGTGCCGAAGGAGAAGAATTCGGCGGCCTCGGCGATGACATGGGCGCGCAGGGCCGCGCGCGGCAGCTCGATCATCGTGCCGACGAGGTAGGAGATATCCAGTCCCGCCTCGGTCATGACGTCCTTCGCCACCTTGTCGATCAGCGCCTTGACGTAGTCGAGCTCGGCTTTCAGGCCGACCAGCGGAACCATGATTTCCGGAACGACCGCAGCGCCCGTCTCGCGGGCGGCGGCGACGGCCGCCTCGAAGATGGCGCGGGCCTGCATCTCGGCAATCTCGGGATAGGAGATGGCGAGACGGCAGCCGCGATGGCCGAGCATGGGGTTGAACTCGTGCAGCGCGTCGACCCGCTGGCTGAGCAGCTGCGGGTCCATGCCCATGGCGGTCGCCACTTCGGCGATCTCTTCTTCCGTCTTCGGCAGGAATTCATGCAGCGGCGGATCGAGCAGGCGGATGGTCACCGGCAGGCCGTGCATGATGGCGAAGAGTTCGGTGAAATCGGAGCGCTGCATCGGCAGGAGCTTGCCGAGGGCCAGGCGGCGGCCGGTCTCGTCCTCGGCGAGGATCATCTCGCGCATCACCTGGATGCGCTCGCCCTCGAAGAACATGTGCTCGGTGCGGCAAAGGCCGATGCCTTCGGCGCCGAAGGAGCGCGCGGCGCGCGCATCGACCGGGGTGTCGGCATTGGTGCGCACCGTCATGCGGCGTGCCTTGTCGGCCCACACCATCAACTGGGCGAAATCGCCGGAAAGCTCGGGCTGGAGCATGGGCACCTCGCCCTTCAACACCTGTCCGGTGGAGCCGTCGATGGTGATGACATCGCCCTTCTTCAGCGTTACGCCCGTGCCGATCAGCAGTTCGTTCCTCAAATCGACGCGCATGGTGCCGGCGCCGGAAACGCAGGGGATGCCCATGCCTCGCGCGACGACGGCGGCGTGGCTGGTCATGCCGCCGCGGGTGGTCAGGATGCCCTGGGCCGCGTGCATGCCGTGAATGTCTTCCGGGCTGGTTTCGACACGCACGAGGATGACCTTGCGGCCCTCTTCCTCCGCCATGACAGCCTCTTCGGCGGTGAAGACGATGGCGCCGGTCGCCGCCCCGGGCGATGCCGGCAGGCCGGAGCCGATGACATGGCGCTGGACCTTGGGATCGATGGTCGGGTGCAGCAACTGATCGAGCGAGGACGGCTCGATGCGTAGCACCGCCTCTTTCTCGGTGATCAGGCCTTCGGCGACCATGTCGACGGCGATCTTCATCGCCGCCTTGGTGGTGCGCTTGCCGGAGCGGGCCTGCAGCATCCACAGCTTGCCTCGCTCGATGGTGAATTCGAGGTCCTGCATGTCGCGGTAATGCGCTTCCAGCCGGTCGCAGATGCGGCCGAACTCGGCGAAGGCCTCGGGCATGACCTTTTCCAGCGACGGCTTGTCGGAGCCGCTCTCGATGCGGGCCGCTTCGGTGATCGATTGCGGCGTGCGGATGCCGGCGACGACGTCCTCGCCCTGCGCATTGACGAGGAACTCGCCGTAGAGCGACTTTTCGCCGGTCGAGGGATTGCGGGTGAAGGCGACGCCGGTCGCCGACGACGAGCCGAGATTGCCGAAGACCATGGCCTGGACCGTGACGGCCGTGCCCCATTCGGCGGGAATGGCGTGCAGCATGCGGTAGGTTACGGCGCGCGGGTTCATCCAGCTGGCAAAGACTGCGCCGATCGCGCCCCAGAGCTGGACATGCGGGTCCTGCGGGAAGGGTTCGCCGAGAGACTCCTCGATCACTTCCTTGTAAAGGCCGGTGACATGCTGCCACTCGACGGCCGAGAGATCGGTGTCGAGTTCATGGCCGAAGCGAGCCTTCTCGTCTTCGAGGATCTCCTCGAAGACTTCGTGGTCGATGCCCATGACGACGTCGCCATACATCTGGATGAAGCGGCGATAACTGTCCCAGGCAAAGCGTGCATCGCCTGAATTGTGGCCGAGCGCCTCGACGGTGCGGTCGTTGAGACCGAGATTGAGGACGGTATCCATCATGCCCGGCATGGAGGTGCGGGCGCCGGAGCGGACGGACAGAAGGAGCGGCAGAGAGGTATCGCCGAAGCCGCGGCCGGTGACGGCCTCCATGCCCTTGATGCCTTCGAGCACCTGGGTCTTCAGATCGTTGGGCAGGCTTCGGCCGTTTTCGTAGTAGAAGGAGCAGGCGTCGGTGACGATGGTGAGGCCGGGAGGAACGGGCAGGCCGAGACTGGCCATCTCGGCCAGATTGGCGCCCTTGCCACCCAGATGGTCGCGATCGGCAGCACTACCCTCGGCCGCTCCGTTGCCGAAGGTGTAAACCCATTTCCTCATGCCTCATCTCCACCCAAGCAGGCTTTTCCCGACGGTTTACAGCATATGTGACGGAATGAAAACGCCGGGCGCTCATGATTATGTTGCATTGCATCATAATTGCGGCAGAGAGTTAATGCGAAGAGCATCAAGGGGCGCCGGCTCATTGCGCGGCCAGCACCGCGAGCTCCTCCGGCGAGGGTTCGCCGAGCACGACCGTGCCGAGCTTGAGGTCGGCAATCCGCATCACCACCCGCTTGCCGTCTTCGGAGAAGAGCAGGCGGATCGCGCTTTCGGCACAGTTGCCCGGCTGGCAGGCGGCAAAGAGCTGCATCGCCCTGCCCCCGACCTCCACCCGGCTGGATGCGAGCGCCACATAACGGTCGCGGCTCACCATGTTGCGCACCCAGGCCGGCAGGCCGGGCTTGCCGCGGATCAGGTCGACCAGCGCGTTGCGATGCGGCTCGGAGGTGGCAATCACGGCGGGCAGGAAATTGCCGGATAGGGACGGTTCGGCGGCGGCCACAGCCGACAAGCCGGCGAAGGTCAGGCTCAAGCCCAGCATTAGGACCCGAAAGGCCGTTCCGCGTGCTTTTCCTTTCATGGATCTTCATCCTCCCACGCCCGAATCGCAGGTCAAGGCGCGCCTGCATCCTTCCGCGATGCGCGACCGATGGGAAGGCCGGAATTGGAGACCGCGCCGCGCGCCAATAGGAGCAGTGCGGACCGCGCCGAAGCGCGGCCGCTGCTCAGAGGATGGAACTGTCGACGATCACCATGGGGCGGCTGAGCGAGCAGCGCTCGACGCGGGCGTCGACGCGGTAGATGTCGTGCAGCATGTCGCGGGTGATGACCTCTTCCGACGGGCCGCTGGCGACCAGCTTGCCCTCGGCGATCACCAGCGTGCGCTCGCAATAGCGCAGGGCGTGGTTCAAGTCGTGCAGCGCGATCACCACCGCCATGCCGGTGCGCCGGGCGAGCCCCGACATGTAGGTGAGCACCTCGATCTGGCGGTAGAGGTCGAGCGCCGAGGTCGGCTCGTCCATCAGCAGGATTTCCGGCTTGCGGATCAGCGCCTGGGCGATCGCCACCAGCTGGCGCTGGCCGCCCGAGAGTTCGCCGAGGTTGCGGAAGGCCCAGGGGGTGATCTTGAGCGAGGCGAGCACCCGGTCGATATCGGCCAGTTCATGGTCCTCGACCTGCCAGCCGGAGCCCTGCTTGGCCGCCATCAGCACCGATTCGTACACCGAGAGCACGGCATTGCAGGCGGTGTCCTGCGGCATGTAGGAAATGCCGGAATCGCCCTTCTGACCGTCCACGACGACGACCGTGCCCGCGCCCTTGGCAAGCCCGGCGATCCGTTTCAGGAAGCTCGACTTGCCGGCGGCGTTCGGACCGATGACCGCCGTCAGCCCGCCCGGAGAGGGGATTTCGGCGCTGATGCCGGAGACGATCTCGGTGCGTCCGTAACGGACGGAGAGATCCTGCATTGCCAGGCCTACCATGCGCGCCTCCGCTGGGTGAAAATGAGGACGAAGAAGAAGGGCACGCCGACCAGCGCGGTGATCACCCCGATCGGCAGGATGGCGCCCGGGATGATCGACTTGCTGACCACCGAGGTGGCCGAGAGCAGCAGCGCGCCGCAAACCACCGAGGCGGGCAGGAAGAAGCGTTGGTCCTCGCCGACGAGCATGCGGGCGATATGCGGACCGACCAGACCGATGAAACCGATCGTGCCGACGAAGGAGACGGGGATCGCCGCCAGCAGCGCGACCACCATCAGCGTGGTGAGCCGAAGCCTTTTGACATTGACGCCGAGGCTGGCGGCCTTCTCGTCTCCCATCCGGAGCGCGGTCAGCTGCCAGGCATTGCGGGCAAAGAGCGGGATTGCGATGACGAGCATCAAGCCAGTGACCGCGACCTTGACCCAGGTCGCCTTGGTCAAGCTGCCCATGGTCCAGAAGACGACGGCGGCGAGTGCCTGTTCGGAGGCGAGATATTCGAGCAGCGACAGCGCCGCGTTGAAGGTGAAGACCAGGGCGATGCCGAGCAGCACGATGGTCTCGACGGTCACGCCGCGCAGCGTCGAGGCGAAATGAATGAAGAGGGCCGCGAGCATGGCCATGATGAAGGCATTGATCGGCACCATCAGGTGCACGGCGATCGGCACGAGCGAGACGCCGGCGACGAGGCCGAGGGCGGCGCCGAAGCTCGCGGCGGCGGAAATGCCGAGGGTGAACGGGCTCGCCAGCGGATTGGCGAGGATGGTTTGCATCTGCGCGCCGGCAAGCGACAGCGAGGCGCCGACCGTCACCGCCATCAGCGCGATCGGCATGCGGATGTCCCAGATCACCACCTGGCGCTGGATGTCGACGCTGTCCCTGTAAAAGAGCGCCTTCAGCACTTCGGCGATGGTGTAGTTGGCCGGCCCGACCGCCATGTCGGCGGCGACCGACAGGAACAGCAGACAGCACAGGAAAGCGATCAGCAGGATGCGCCTGAAGGACAGGGCGCGGTAAAGACCGCGCCCTTCCTTGATCGTGACGGTTTCGACAGCCGCGGCCATATCAGTTTCCGGCGTTCAGCGAGACCCAGTAACCGGGCCGGTAATCGACGGGCAGGAAGCGTTCGTGCAGGGTGCGGAAGGTCTGGTCCGGATCGAGATCCTTGAACAGGTCGGGATGCAGCCACTTGGCGATCTGCTGGATGGCGACGAACTGGTAGGGGTTGTTGTAGAACTGGTGCCAGATGGCATGGACATTGCCGTCCTTGACCGCCTTGATGCCGGTGAAGGCCGGGCGTTCCATCAGCTTGGCGAGCTTTTCGGCGCTCTTGGCGGCATCGGCACCCGGGCCGACGCCGACCCATGCACCGCCGGGCACATAGAGCTCCCAGTTGGCACCGGTGATGATGACCTGGTCAGGGTTGGAGGCGATGATCTGCTCGGGATTGACCGTGCCGAAGGTGCCGGGGATGAAGTCCGAGGCCATGTTGGTGCCGCCGGCGAGCGCGACCATCTGGCCGAAGTTCTCGTTGCCGAAGGACATGCAGCAATCGTCGGAATAGCCGCCGGCGCGTTCCATGAAGACGTTCGGACGCTTGAGATCGGCGACCTTGGCGAGCACGTCGGTGACCCTGGCGATCTCGGCGGCGCGGAAGGCGATGAAGTCCTCGGCCCGGTCCTGCTTGCCGAACAGTTCGCCCATCAGGCGCATCGACGGCTCGGTGTGGAGCATCGGCTTCTCACGGAAGTCGACATAGACCAGCGGAATGCCGACCTTGCCGAGCTTTTCGATATAGCCGGCTTCCTCGGTGGCAGTCTTGGCGTCGATGTTCATGATGATGACGTCGGGCTTCAGCGCCACGGCCTGCTCGATGTCGAAGGTGCCGTCCTTCATGCCGCCGAAGGTCGGCAGCTTTTCCATTTCCGGGAATTTTTCCAGATAGGCATTGTAGCCGTCGAGATCGGCCTTCTTGAAGTCGTCGCGCCAGCCGACGACGCGGCTGAAGGGCGCTTCCGTATCGAGGGCGGCGACGAAATACATCTGCCTGCCCTCGCCGAGGATCACGTGCTCGACCGGCACGGCGACCTCGACCTCACGGCCGGTAATATCGGTGAGCTTCACCTTGTCCTTTGCCGAGGCCGCTCCGGAAAAGAGCACAGCGAGGCCCAGGGCGGCGGATGCCACCTTATTGAAGATATTCATTTTTCTCTCCAGCACTAATTTATCGTTGGAATAGTTTTCATGATCTTTACAGTCAAGATTTATCTTTTATAACGCTTCCAAACTCGATACGTGTCGGAGCCGAAAGCATGAACCTGGCGAGCAATTACAGCCTGAAAGACGAGATCAAGGCCTATTGGTCGGAGCGCGCGGCGACCTTCGACGAGCAGCCCGGCCACGAGATCTTTTCCGAGGGCGAACGCGCCGCATGGCAGGCGCTGTTTCTCAAGCATCTGGGCCGCGGCGAAGGGCGGCGCGCCGTCGACCTCGCCTGCGGCACGGCGGTCATCTCCCATCTGCTCGACGATATCGGCTTCCGGGTCACCGGCATCGATTGGGCCGAACCCATGCTGGAGCGCGCAAGGCGCAAGGCCGCGGCGCGCAAGCGGCCGATCGAATTCCTGCTTGGCGACGCCGAAGTGACGATGGAGCCGGACAATTCCGCCGACGTGGTGACCAACCGCCATCTGGTCTGGACGCTGGTCGATCCGGCCGCCGCCTTTCGCGAATGGCACCGCATCCTGAAGCCCGGCGGCAAGCTGCTGATCGTCGATGGCGATTTCGTCAATCCGGGGCCGCTGTCGCGCCTGTTCTCTCGGCTGTCCGGGCTTGCCCAGAAGATCGGCCTGATGGCGCCGGACAAACGGCATGGTCCCGGCGCGCTGGGCGAAACTCATCGCAGCATCCTGTCGCGCGTCTATTTCTCCAACGGCGCGCGGGCCGACGAGGTCGCGCGCCTGCTGACCGAGGCCGGCTTCACCGACATCCGCGTGGATTTCGACCTGAAGGCCATCCATCGCCAGCAACGCAAGAACTTCTCTCTGCTCAAGGGTCTGGAGCGAGCAACGCAGCACCGCTACGCCATCTCGGCGATCAAGAAAGCGTAGAACCGGAGGTCTCGACCTCCGCCCTTTCGCGGCAAAAGGCGGGAATCGGACATGTTTGAATTCCACTATTTATTCATATTTCACAGTTGCCGCCCATACTGCCCGTCGAACTAGCGTGAACGATGGGAACCGATCGCCCGTGTATGCAGAACAGGTTTCGGAAAAACTGGCCTCACTCCGCGAAGAATCGGCGGCGCTGATTGCCGTCTACGATCCGGAAGACCGGCTGCGTTACGCCAATGCCGCCTTCCGCAAGACCTATTCCGTCGAACCCGACGAAACGCCGCTCTGGCCGGAGTTGATGCGCCGCAACTGGCAGGCCGGCCGCGGCGCGATCATCGCCCATCCCGACATCGACGCCTGGCTCGCCTCGGCCATATCGCGTCGGGGCAAGGTGCCGCGCCGCGCGTTCGAAAGCGATCTCGTCGACGGGCGCTGGCTGTGGATCGTCGAGACGGTGCAGCCCGACGGCTGGATGCTGTTCATCGCCACCGACATCACCGAGCTTCGGCGCGAGGAGCGGGAACTGCGGCAGTTGCGCGACCTCGCCACGCGCGCCTCCGAGACCGACGAACTCACCGACATTTCCAATCGCCGCCATATGTGGTCGCTGCTGGAGAATCTGCTGGTCGGCACGCATCCCTCCGGCACGCGGCAGGGCTGCCTGTGCCTGTTCGATCTCGACCTCTTCAAGCAGATCAACGATCGCTTCGGCCACCAGGCCGGCGACATGGTGCTCGTCGACTTCGCCCGCACCGTTCAGGGCAATATCCGTCTGCGGGACGGCTTTGGCCGGATCGGCGGCGAGGAATTCATGCTGCTCATGCCCGACACCTCGATCCTCCATGCCAAGAAGATCGTCGACCGGGTGTTCGGCGCCATCCACGAGCGCCGGCCGCTGCCGGACGATCAGGATTTCGCCTATACCTTCTCCGCAGGCCTCGCCGAGATCAAGGCCGGCGACACGCCGCAGGCCGTCTACTCGCGCGCCGACCAGGCGCTCTACCAGGCCAAACACGAAGGCCGCGATCGCCTGACCCTGGCGGCGTAAAACCCCGTTCGTCTGAAATCTGTGGACGTATGGGGTCGATCTAGACCGCGTCGCGCTCGCGCAGCGCTTCTGCCGTCTCGAGGTCGACCGATACCAGTTGGCTGACGCCCTGCTCGGCCATGGTGACGCCGAACAGGCGGTTCATGCGGGCCATGGTGATCGGATTGTGGGTGATGATGACGAAGCGCGTCTCGGTCGAGGCAGCCATTTCGTCCATCAGGTTGCAGTAGCGCTCGACATTGTGGTCGTCGAGCGGCGCGTCCACTTCGTCCAGCACGCAGATCGGCGCAGGGTTGGTGAGGAAGACCGCAAAGATCAGCGCCATGGCCGTCAAGGCCTGCTCGCCACCCGACAGAAGCGTCATGGTCTGCGGCTTCTTGCCCGGCGGCCTGGCGAGGATTTCCAGGCCGGCTTCGAGCGGGTCGTCGCTTTCGATCAGCTGCAGCTCGGCCGTGCCGCCATTGAACAGGTGGGTGAAGAGGCGCTGGAACTGGGCATTGACCACATCGAAGGCGGCGAGCAGGCGCTCGCGACCCTCGCGGTTGAGGCTCTGGATCGCGCCGCGCAGCTTCTTGATCGCGTCGATGATGTCGTCGCGCTCCTTGATGAGGGCAGCGAGCCGCTCCGACAGCTCCTTCTGCTCCTCGTCTGCCCTCAGGTTCACCGCACCGAGGCGTTCGCGCTCGATGCGCAGGCGGTCGAGATCGCGTTCGACCTCACGCAGGTCGGGGATTTCCGACGGATCCTTGAGCCCCGTCAGGCGGAAGGCCTCGTGCGGCGGAACGGCGAGCGCCTCGTGGATGCGGGTTTCGGCTTCCTTGCGCCAGTCGCGGGCGGAGACCAGGCGCTCTTCGGCGCGGCCGCGCTTCTCGCGGCTTTCGGCGAGTTCGGCCAGCGCCGCGGCGGCCTTCTGGTCCGCGTCACGCTGGCGCGTCTCGGCCTCGACCAGCCGGTCGGCGGCGGCGCGGCGTGCGGCTTCGGCCTTTTCCAGCTCGTTCATCAGGGCTCGGCGCTTTTCCTCGACCTCGTCGGGCGCCATTTCGAGCCCGATCATCTCGTCTTCGGCCTCAGCCACGCGGTCGCGCAGGGTGGCGATATGCTCCTCGGCGTTTCTCGCCCGCGCCTGCCAGGTCGAGCGCTCCTGGCGGATGGCGAGGATACGACGCCGACGGCTCTCGTCCTCGCGGGCAAGGCCCTCGAAGCGGGCGCGCGCCTCGGCAAGCCGGCCGCGATCGGTCGCGACCTCGGCCTCGGCCTCGCGCAGCCTGACGTCGAGGGCGGAGAGATCAGGCGTTTCCTCGATCTCGATGCGGGCGTTTTCCTCCTGTTCCAGCGCTTCCTCGATCTGCGCCTTCAGGCCGTTCACCGCCTCCTCGATGACGACACGCCGGCGGATGAGATCGCCCGAGGCGCGTTCCGCCTGGGTCAACGCCTCGCGCGCATCGGCGAGGTGGCGGATCGACAGGCGCTGCCTGTCGCGCGCCTCGGCCAGCCGGGACTCCTCGCTGCGGATCGCGTCGACCGCCTCGGCCAGACGCTCCTCGGCGTCGGTGAGCGCATATTGCGCCTCCTCGACCTCGGCTTCGATCTCGGCCAGGCGGTTCTTCTGGGCAAGTCGCAAAGCGGCCGCGCTCGGGGCTTCGGAGCCGGCCACATGGCCATCCCAGCGATAGACGGCGCCTTCACGGGTGACGAGGCGCTGGCCGGGACGAAGTTCCGGCATCAGGCGAAGCGCCGTCGCCTCGTCGACGATGCCGATCTGGCGCAGGCGCCGGGTCAGCGCCGGCGGCGCGCGGACATGATCGACCAGCGAGGCGATTCCCGCCGGCAGAGCCGGATCGCCGGCACCGTCGCCGTTCAGCATCCAGTGGGCGGGTGCCGCCGCATCGAGCGGGCTGTCGAGATCGTCGCCAAAGGCTGCACCGAGCGCCGTCTCGTAGCCGCGAGTGACGGTCAGTTCTTCCGCCACGGGGGTGAAATCGCCCGAAACGGCCGAGGCCAGCATGCGGGAAATCGTGCGCGCCTCGGTTTCGAGCGCATTGAGTTTGGAACGGGCGGCCTCAAGCGGCGCACGCGTCAGGCTCTCGGCGCGGCGGGCCTCGGCCAGGCGGTCTTCGATCCCGGCGGTTGCGGCCTCGCTGTCGGCCAGCGCCTGTTCGGCGGCCTCGACCATTTCGCGCTTTTCGTCAGGATCGGGAAGGGCTGCGATGCGGGCGGCGATCTGTTCCAGCTCTCCGTTCGCCTCCGCCACCTGACGCTCCAGCCGCTGGCGGCGGTCAGCGAGGTCGCGGATCAGGCGTTCCAGCTGGTTGCGGCCGGCAGCGGCCTCGGCGCGCTCGGCGGTCAGCGCGGCAAAGCGCTTCTCGCTGTCGGAAAGGGTTGCTGCGGCGGCCTCGAAGGTGATGCGGGCTTCTTCGCCGGTGCGGCCGGAATCGGCAAGGATGTCTTCGAGTTCCGCTTCCTCCGCCGTCAGCCGCTCCAGCACTTCGGCATTCTCGGCGACCAGACGTTCCTCGCGGCGGATGTCCTCGGAGAGCTGGGCAAGCCGGCGGGTGAGTTCGTCGCGGCGGCGCAGCAGGCGGCCGGCCTCCTCGTCGAGCTGGGTGCGGGCGATCTGCAGGCGCTGCAGCGCGGCGGCGCAGCGGGCCTCCTCCTCGCGCAGTTCCGGCATCTTCAGGCTGGCGATGCCTTGCGCCTTGGCCGCCTCCATCTGCGCCTGCGCCTTCTCGGCGACGATCGAGGTCGCCTGGTTGAGCGCGCTTTCCGCCTCGCCCTCGGCCTGCTTGGCCTGGCTCCAGCGGATATGCAGCAGCATGGCCTCATGCGCCCGGATATCGGCGGAGAGCATCTTGAAGCGGTTGGCCTGGCGAGCCTGGCGCTTCAGGCTTTCGATCTGCGTCTCGAGCTGGGCGGTGATGTCTTCCAGGCGCTCGAGATTGGTCTCGGCGGCGCGCAGTCTGAGTTCCGCCTCATGGCGGCGCGAATGCAGGCCGGAAATGCCGGCCGCCTCTTCGAGCAGCTGGCGGCGGGCCTGGGGCTTGGCCTGGATCAGCTCGCCGATGCGGCCCTGGCCGACCATCGAGGGCGAACGGGCGCCGGTCGAGGCGTCGGCGAACAGGAGCTGCACGTCCTTGGCGCGGGCTTCCTTGCCGTTGATGCGATAGACCGAGCCCTCGCCGCGCTCGATGCGGCGCGTCACCTGGATTTCGTCGGCATCGTTGAAGGCGGCGGGCGCGGTGCGGTCGGAATTGTCGAGATAAAGGCCGACTTCGGCGGTGTTGCGGGCCGGCCGGTTGCCGGAACCGGAAAAGATCACGTCGTCCATGCCGGACGCGCGCATGTTCTTGTAGGAGTTCTCCCCCATCACCCAGCGCAGCGCCTCGACAAGGTTCGACTTGCCACAACCGTTCGGGCCGACGACGCCGGTCAGGCCTCGCTCGATGATGAATTCGGTCGGTTCGACGAAGGACTTGAAGCCGAGCAGGCGCAGGCGGTTGAACTTCATGACTTCACCATCCCCTTGAGGGGGAGGGTCGGAGCAAAGCTCCGGGGTGGGGTGATCGTCAAGAGTGTCACCCCCACCCGCGCATTCGCGCGACCTCCCCCCTCAAGGGGGAGGTAAGAAACTGGCGCGCGGGTTTGCCCGCCGCCCGCCAGAATGCCGGAGCGCCGATCAGAGCATGCTGTCGATGAGCGCCGACATGGTATCAACCGACATGTCCCCCGAATAGCTCTTGCCGTTGATCAGGAAGGTCGGTGTCGACTGAACGCCGAAATCCTTGGCCCCGCGATCGCGGACTGCCGTCACATCACCGGCAAGTTTCTGGTTCGTCAAGCAGGCGTCGAAGCTCTCCTGTGTAAAACCGCCGAGTTTCGACAATTGCAGCATGGCGCCGCGCACATCGTTGTCCGCCGGGGCGGCCCAGGAGGCCTGCTGCTTCATGAACATGGAGACGAAGGGGAAGAAGCGCTCTTCCGGCGTGCAGCGCGCCAGCATGAATGCGGCGAGCGATGCGGTGTCGCCCGGGAAGGGGAACTCGCGGACGACGAAGTAGGCCTTGCCGCTGTCGACATACTTGGCCTTGATCGCGTCGAAGGTCTTGGTGTGGAAATTGGCGCAGTGCGAGCAGGTCATCGACATGTATTCGATGATCTTGACCGGTGCGTTCGGATCGCCGAGCGCCATTTCCTTCATCGGGCCCGGCTTCAGCGCCTCGGCCATGTCGATGTCGCGATCAGAGGTCGGCAGTTCGACCTTGGCCGCCGGAGCGGCCGGTTCGGCTGCGGGCACCGGTGCCTGGGCGGTCTCGGTGGCGGCGGGAGCCGGTGCAGGCGTGGCCGCAGGCGCCGTTGCCGTTTCGGCCGGAGCTGCGGGCGTCGCAGGAGCGGCAGGCGCCGCCGTGCTGGTTTCGGCTGGCTTCGGCGCCGCGTCGGCAGCCTTCTTTTCGGTGTCGTCGCTGCAGGACGCGAGCACGGCGGCCATGGCGATGACGGCGGCGCCGCCGAGCAGGCGGCTCTTGGAGAGGATCGGATCGAGTTTCGGCATCAATGCACCCTGATGACTGTTTTTGACGTTGCCAACCGTTATCGCGGCAATCGGCAGCAAACAAGGCAGGCACCGGCCCGATGCATCAAAGAATCGTGACTTCAGGAGGCCTAACGCATTAAATCTTCTTCATGTTCGCGGCTGGGCGGATACAGTGTCGGTATTGGCCGCGATGTCTCGCTTCGCCGCGAGCGACCGAGGATGAAAAACTGGTCCGGCGGCATCAGGAGTTTGCGCAGCTGTTAGCGGCTGACCCTTTGGATCTGGTCAGTTGCTGAGGCAAAACACGTTTCGATGGAAGCTGGCGGTCCGCGCATCGTGGCGTGAAGTTCATAGACCCGCATATCTCAATTCAGTGAAGTTACGACAAAGATGATTAGACATATAAAGATATTGCTCCTGTCGAACATCCCAATAGTGACGATGTTTCTGACAGGCTATCGCGGATTGTTTTTCCCGACTTACGTCAGCTTTCACTACGCTCTTTTCTTCTATTTCAGATTCCTAAATCTTAAATCAATACAGCGAATAACCGGACCTAACGATGAAGATTTAGTAAGAGACCACAAGACGGAACCAAAATGGGCTTTGACTGTTTGTTTTCCTTTGGTGGTTTGCTCCCAAATTTTCTCCCAGACAATCAAAGAGAGCCAAGACCAAAGCTACTTGTATTATGTCCCCATACTCCCCTTCGCGGTCTTCCTTGGTGGATCTTTCCTGGAGGGCACCAGAAGAATTAGGATTTGAGAGATGAATTCCAGCACAAGGTGAACTAGAACTAGGGGCGCGTACCATCTGAGATGCGCCGGCGCTATTTGCGCCGCTGCGACATGACGCCCGTGCCGAGACGCTCGATCGCCAGGCGCAGCTTGTCGTCGGTGATGCCTTCCATCATGCCGGCGAGTTTTTTCGCCTTTTCGCCCTCCAGCTTGCGCGGCCGCGGGCGCTTCAGCGTCGCGGTGGAGACCGGCTTCTGGACGATGCGGATCTGGCCGATCGCCGGATAGCCGAAGAAGCCGTTGATACGGGCGATCAGTTCGCCCTGGGCGTGGGAGAGAAAGAGCGCGCGGGCGCCCTCGCAGGCGATGGTCAGCACGCCGGGCCTGTGGCCGCCCTCGTCGCCTAAGTCGCCGTGGCGCGGCCAGGCGATCTTTTCCGGCCTTGTGCAATCGGCGAAATTCTCGCCGGCGATCTCGTCCCAGGAGCCCAGCAGCGCCGTGTTAATGCCGGCGCGGCGGGCCAGCATCGGATCGATGATGCCGTTCGCCACCTCGGAGATCTGGATCACGCCTTTTCTGGGAGCACGCATGGAAACCGTCTGAGCCTTTCACATCACCCCTTGAACGGCCGGGTGATTTGGCCAGATATAGGGCACTTCTCCCTTCAGCGGCAAATGACGAGCGTGACAATCCAGAAGAAACCCGCGGCCGCGCCCCTGCTCGCCTGGTATGATCGCCACCACCGCGACCTGCCCTGGCGCATATCGCCCGCCATGGCCAGGCAGGGCGTGACGCCCGATCCCTATCATATCTGGCTGTCCGAGGTGATGCTGCAGCAGACCACGGTTGCGGCGGTACGGGCCTATTTTGCCAAGTTCGTCGACCTCTGGCCGACAGTCGCCGATCTGGCCGCCGCTCCTTCCGAAGACGTGATGGTCGCCTGGGCGGGGCTTGGCTATTACGCGCGGGCCCGCAACCTGAAGAAATGCGCCGAGGCGGTGGCGGCTGCGCATGGCGGACGCTTTCCCGACACGGAAGAAGGGCTGAAGGCGCTTCCCGGCATCGGAGATTATACGGCAGCCGCCGTCGCGGCGATCGCCTTCAACCGCCTGGCGGCGGTGATGGACGGCAATGTCGAGCGGGTGATCTCGCGGCTATTTGCCATCGACGCCCCCCTGCCCGGTTCCAAACCGCAGATGAAGGCCCGCGTCGCGGCGATGACGCCGCAGGACCGGCCGGGCGATTTCGCCCAGGCGATGATGGATCTCGGCGCGACGATCTGCACGCCAAAGCGGCCCGCCTGCGCGCTCTGTCCGTTCAACGATGTCTGCATCGCCCTGGCCACCGACGATCCGGAGCGGTTTCCCGTCAAGGCGGCGAAGAAGGACAAGCCGGTGCGGCTCGGCGCCGCCTTCGTCGCGGTGGATACCGACGGGCACCTGCTCTTAAGGCGCCGGCCGGACAGCGGCCTGCTCGGCGGCATGACCGAGGTGCCGACGACCGCCTGGACGTCGCGGATCGATGGTGAGACCGGCGTGGAGGCCGCGCCCTTTGCCGCCGGCTGGCAGGCCTGCGGCACCGTCACCCATGTGTTTACCCATTTCGAGCTCCGGCTCGGAGTCTACCGGGTGCAGGTTTCCCGCGCGGATGCCGGCGCGGTTCACGGCTTCTGGGCGCCGGTCACAAATCTTGACGGCGAGGCGCTGCCGACCGTCATGAAAAAAGCAATTGCCGCCGCTATTCCGACCGCGTTTTCGACCAGCAAAGGATAAGACATGCCAGAGCCCATCCGCCATATCGTCTTCGACATCGGCAAGGTGCTGATCCATTACGATCCCAATCTGCCCTATTCCCGCATCATTCCCGACGAGGCGGAGCGTCGTTGGTTCTTCGACAATGTCTGCACCCATGAATGGAACATGGAGCAGGACCGCGGACGCGGCTGGGCCGAGGCCGAAGCGGAGGTCATCGCCCGCTATCCCGAGCGCCAAGAGCAGATCCGCGCCTTCCGGCTGAACTGGCGCGAGATGGTGCCGCATGCCTATGAGGACAGCGTGACGCTGATGACCGGCCTGATCGACGCAGGGCGCGACGTCACCATGCTGACCAATTTCGCCGCCGACACGTTCCGGGAGGCGCGGGAAATGTATCCGTTTCTCGACCTGCCGCGCGGCGTGACCGTGTCCGGCGAGGTCGGCCTGCTGAAGCCGGATGTGGCGATCTACCAGCGCCACGCCGCTGATTTCGGCCTTGACCCGGCCGCCTGCCTGTTCATCGACGACGCGACCGTCAATGTCGAAGGCGCCCGTGCCGCCGGCTGGCAGGCGGTGCAGTTCCTCGGCGCCGACAAGCTGCGCGCCGATCTGAAGGATCTGGGCGTCGAGGTCTAGAACCGGGGGCGGGTCAATCCGGTAAAAATGCCATTGAAATCATATGCGCTCCATGTCATATTTTTGCATGACCTGGAGCGTATTGCTGCATGAAGCCTTCGATCCGGAATTCGAGGCCCTGCCCGAGTCGGTCAGGGACGAAATCTTCGCGAGCCTGCCGCTGCTCAAGACCTATGGCCCGAAGCTCGGGCGCCCATGGGCCGACACACTAAAGGGCTCTCGCCATTCGAATATGAAGGAACTGCGCTTTAAGGCCGACGACGGCGTCTGGCGGGTCGCCTATGCGTTCGACCCGGAGCGGCAGGCCGTGCTGCTTGTCGCTGCGGACAAGTCCGGCGGCAGCGAAAAGCGCTTCTACAAACAGCTGATCGACAAGGCGGACCGGCGCTTCACTCAGCATCTGAAGGATCTGGAAGGAAAAAACGATGGCAAGAACGCTTGACGAGGCCTTGGCCGCCCTGCCTGAGGAAAAGCGCAGGGAACTGGAAAAGCGCGGCCAGGAACGGCTCGATGAGTACAGGACCCTGCAGGACCTGCGCAAGGCACGCGACTTGACGCAGGAAAAGGTGGCCGAAATGCTGGGCGTCAATCAGGAAAACGTTTCGCGCATGGAGCGTCGTAGCGATCTGCTGCTATCGACCTTGCGCGACTACATCACGGCGATGGGAGGCGACCTCGAGATCATCGCGCGCTTTCCGGACAGGAAACCCGCCGTTCTCACGAGTATCTTCGCTTCCGAAAACGGCGGCGAGGACAAGCCGAAACGAGCGGGCAACCTGTAGAACCGATCACCCCGCCACAACCTCGAGGAACTTCTCCTCGAGGCGGCGGGTGAAGCGTTCCGTGTCGAACAGCGGTGCGGTGGTGCGCGCCTCGATCAAGTTCTGGCGCAGGCGGAGATGGCGGTCCCCGTCCTGCGCCAGTTCGACCGCCAGGCGGACGAATTGTGAAAGATCCTCTGCAACGAGCTGCGGCTGTCCGACGGCGGAAAGCAGGCTTTCCGACACGCGGCTGGCAAAGCTCGTGCCCTTGACGGTCACCACCGGCACGCCGCACCACAGCGCGTCCGAGGTGGTGGTGTGGCCGTTATAGGGCGCGGTATCGAGGGCGATGTCGGCCTCGGTGAGGCGGCGCAGATGCTCGGCCAGCGGCTTTTTCGGCGCGAAGACCAGCCGGGCCGGGTCGATGCCGTGGGCTTTAGCCGCCTTCTGCAGGTTTGCCCGGATCAGCGGCGACTGGTCCGAGAGCCACAGCACCGAACCGTCGACGGCAGCCAGCACCTGCATCCAGGCGGCAAGGACGGTGCCGCGGATCTTCTGCGGCTGGTTGAAGGAGCAGAACACGACGCCATCGACCGGCAGGCCATGGTCGCGGCGGGCGGCGGCGCGGTCGGGCGCCCGCTCCACCGCCTCGCGGCTGCGGTCGTTCGCCTGGTAGCTGCCGTCGAGACGCAGCAGCTTTTCCTGGTAGAAGGGGATCGAGCGGTCGGGCGTGACGATGCGGTCGGTGACGGCATAGTCGATGCCGACACCCGAGACCGAGCCCGGAAAACCGAGATAGGTGACCTGCACCGGCGCCGGACGGCGGCAGAAGATGCCGAGCCGGTTGCCCTGGGTGAAGCCCTTTAGATCGACGAGGATATCGAGGTCGAGCGAGCGCACCAGTTCGGCGGCGGCATCGTCGTCGAGGGCGAGGATGTCGATATAGAAATCGATTGCCTCGAGGAAACGTTCGCGCACCGGGCCTTTGCGCTGGTCTTCCGCCGTGTGGCAGATGCCGTAGACGGCGAAGCGGTCGCGGTCATGCGCTTCCAGCACGCCGGCAAACAGCGCCATCGTGGCGTGGTCGCAGAAATCGGACGAGAGATAGCCGATGCGGATCGGGCCGAGCGCGCGTTCGGCGCGCGACCATTTCGGTGCGACGGAGGGAAAGACCGCTTCGGCCGTGCGGCGGGCGCAGCGGGCGTGGTATTCCTCGTCGCCGGACCAGACCAGCGCGCGGAAGGCGTTTTCGCGGATGTCGGCGGTGACGCCTTCGCGGGCATAGGCCGCCTGAAGCTCGCTTTGTAGACGGTCGGCCAGCGGGAAGTCGCAGAGATTTCCGGCGCACCAGAAGAGTTCCGACAGCGCCAGCCGCTCCTGAGGGTTCGCCGCATAGGCCTGAAGCAGCGGCGGATAGGCTTCCTCGTAGAGGCCGAGGCCGGAGAGCACGATGCCAGCATTGAGGAAATTGCCGAAGTTCTGGCCCTTCACAGCCAAGGTGCGCGCGTACGGCAGCGCATCGGCATAGCGGCCGGCCTCGCGATGAAGGCTGCAGATCGAATGGACCAGATCGAGATCGTCCGGCAGATGCTTTTCCAGCATCAGCATGGCGGAGAGCGCCGCATCGCCGTCGCCCACGGCCAAATAGTGGGAGGCGGCGCGGAAGGCGACCTCGCGCTTGAGGTTCGGGGTGAGATCGATGGCGCCGGCATAGAAGGTGGCGGCCATGGCCCGGTCGCCCAGCCTTTCGTGGATGGTGGCGGCCAGAATCATCGGCTGCGGATCGCCGCGCTCGGTCTCGAACAGCGAATAGAGCGTCGCGAGGGCGGATTTGAGATCGCCCTCGTTGAACTGCTGCTTCGCCTGATCCAGCAATGCCGTCACGTCTTCGTCATCCCCATGTTTCGCCGCAATGGTTAGGCGGACCGACTTGTCCGAAACTGTCGGCTGGGCGAAGGTGGCATCCGGCCGCGATCCGCCGGCAGCCTTTGACACTCTCCCCGTGCCTCCTGGAGCCTTCATGACCTTCGATCCCGTCGCCGCCGCCAAGCGCTATCTCGACGCCGTCAACGATCTCGACTTCGCCGTCATCGAGGACTTCTACGCGGAGGACGCCGTTTATGGCTCGGTGAAGGTCGGAGGGCTCGAGGGCCGCGACGCGATCCTCAAGGCGTTCCGCCAGTATTTCAAAACCTATCCCGACCAGCAGGCGGTCGACGAACTGATCGAGGCGGTCTCGCCGCTCGCCGCCCGCTCCGTCTGGCGGCTGAAGGCGACGAATGCCGAGACCGGCGAGCCGCTGATCCGCTTCGGCGAAGAGACCATCACCTTCAATGAGGACGGCAAGATCGTCTCGGTCGTGGTCACCGACTACAAGGTCTAGGACAGGCACGCCCGAAACGGATGACGCCCGGCGCTTTCGCACCGGGCGTCAAGGCTCTCCTGCCGGGACTAGAGGTACAAGACCGGCCGGAGAAACTCCGGACTGGCAAAGCTGGGCGGATCGTCAGTCCAGCTTTGCCAGCCCACTGCGGATGATCGTCCGGAGTTCATCGATCGGACGCAGGGACTGCCCGTCATCGATGTGCCAGAAGGTCCATCCGTTACATGCATCAACGCCCTGCACCTTGGCGCCCAGACGGTGAATGGAGCCGGCATCGCTGCCTGAAGCGAGCGTGCCGTCGGCGCGCACGACCGCCGAATGGCGGCGCCTGGAGCAGGTGAGCACCTGGCCCGGCTTGACCATGCCGCTCTCGACCAGGGTGTTGAAGGCGACGCGCGGCTCGGCCTTCTTGCCGGTCAGCACGGTGAGTTCAGTCTTGCCGAGCGGGGTGACGGCCGCGATGCGGGCCGATGCCGCGTCGATGTAGTCCTGCTCGCGCTCGATGCCGACGAAATTGCGGCCGAGACGCTTGGCCACCGCACCGGTGGTGCCGGAGCCGAAGAACGGGTCGAGCACGATGTCGCCCGGCTTGGTTGAGGCCATGATGATACGCGCGAGCAGCGCTTCCGGCTTCTGGGTCGGATGGACCTTCTTGCCGTCGTCGCCCTTCAGGCGCTCGCCGCCCGAGCAGATCGGGAAGAGCCAGTCGGAGCGCATCTGCACGTCGTCGTTCGAGGCCTTCAGCGCATCGTAGTTGAAGGTATAGCCCTTGGACTTGGCGTCGGGCGAGGCCCAGATCATCGTCTCGTGGGCGTTCTGGAACCGCCGGCCCTTGAAGTTCGGCATCGGGTTGGTCTTGCGCCAGACGATGTCGTTGAGGATCCAGAAGTTGAGATCCTGCAGCGTGGCGCCGACGCGGAAGATGTTGTGATAGGAGCCGATCACCCAGATCGTGCCAGTGGGCTTCAGCACGCGGCGGCAGGCCAGAAGCCAGGCGCGGGTAAAGGCGTCATAGGCCTCGAACGAGGCGAACTGGTCCCATTCGTCGTCGCAGGCATCGACAAGGCTCTGGTCCGGGCGGTGCAAGGCGCCGCCGAGCTGCAGATTATACGGCGGATCGGCGAAGATCGCGTCGACAGACTTGTCGGGCAGCGCTTCCAGCGCCGCGACGCAGTCGCCCTTGATGATCGAATTGACCCAGGAGAAGGGGTCGGTGGAACGGCGGAGATCGGCGAGCGGGAATACGGAAGCCATCGGTTACTCACTCTTACGCTGACGCAGCACGGGATAACGAGGCTTATGGTTACTGATCTTGGTTACCAAAGGCTGAAGGGCGGCGGAGAAATTCCATTGCATGCCGTGCAAGCGTGCCGAAAGAGGTCAGCAAGGCACGATGCGCCCGGGACTACGGCACCTGCGGCGGGGGCTTGCAGCTGCATCCGTCGCTCGGGCGCGGTAACCTTTCCGGGCGGTGCGACGTCCCCTCACCGGTGGCACGACGGCGCGAGAGTCCAAAAACAGTCAGCGATCATTCGCAAGCCACGAATTTCAGCAAAACATAATTTACAAATATCCTCGATCGTTGGTCCGCCAAGCGCCATTGCATGACGAAGCAAACCCCAAGTCCCCAGGGACGGGCCTGCGCCATCGCGGCGGCGTACCAACGATAGATATGAGTCTGCCCAGATGTGCCTCGACTGTGATAACCAGCGCCTCAATCGCCGCAACCTGATGAAACTCGCCGGCATCGGCCTTGCCGCCTCGACGGTGGCCCTGCCGGCCCTCGCCTCCGACAAGAAGGCCGCCCCTGCGGCGGCTGCGGACCCACATGCTGCAGAAGCGCCGGCCGCCCATGCTTCAACCGCCGAAGCTCCGGCCGCCGACCCGCATACGGCCGAGGCCCCGGCACTTTCGCCCAAGCAGGCGCTGGCCAAACTCAAGGAAGGCAATCGCCGCTTCGTCGAGGATGCCAATGCCTGCGCCGCGGACCTTGCCCAGCGCCGTGAGGAACTGGCGGGCGGCCAGCACCCCTGGGCGATCGTGCTCACCTGTTCGGACAGCCGGGTGACCCCGGAGCTGATCTTCGGCGGGGTCACGCTCGGTGAGCTCTTCGTCATCCGCAATGCCGGCAACGTTCTGGATACCGGCGCGCTCGGCACCATCGAATATGGCGCCGAGCATCTGCATGCGCCCTTGATCGTCGTGATGGGGCACAAGAAATGCGGCGCGGTTTCAGCCGCCTGCGACGTGGTGAAAAAGGGCGTCGAGCTTGAAGGATCGATCGGCAAGATGGTGCAGCCGATCCTGCCCGTCGCGCTGGCCGCCCTGTTCAAATCGGAGGATTTCGTCGGACAGACGGTGCGCAACAACGCGGTGTCGGGCGCCAAGCGCATCGTCGAGGAAAGCCACATCGTGTCGCATCTCGTCGACGAGGGCCATGTGAAGATCGTCGCCGCGGTCTACGACATCGCCACCGGTGAAGTGGAATTCATCGACAAGATCAGCTGAGCGGAGCGGTACGCCGAATTGGGCTGCGCGCGGGTAGGTCGCGGCGCCCAAAAGCCTCACGTCAGTGTCTGGCGGAAATTGGCCCAACTGCTTGTGCGCCGAGAGATGCGTCCACTCACCCCTGAGTAGGGCGTCGCCTCCCCGGCACCGCACGAAATCCCCTCCCCAACCCCTCCCCACAAGGGGGAGGGGCTTTGCTCCGTCTGCCCATGAGCCAAGGCGCCGCCACGCGACTTCTCCCCCCTTGTGGGGGGAGATGGCCGGCAGACCAGAGGGGGTGTGTTCCTGGATCCGACACCGGTCCCCCGGCGCTGACGTTCGTCCAGCGCGTCAAGCTTTCCCCGCCGCGGAACCTAGTTCTCCGCATCCCAAGCCCTGACCACGGCCCTCTTCGCCTGCGCGCGCCAGACGCGGGTAAGGTTGGCGCGCACCCATTCGATGTCGACGCGGTCCGGGCGGGCGAGCACCAGCGGATGGGGGCGGTGGTGGTCGGTGGTGAAGAAGGTGTCGGGCTCCACTTCGATCAGATGGTCGCGCTCCTCGAAGGGCACCTTGAACACAGGGCAGTCATGCGTCGGGTTCCAGAAGAGCATGGCCTTTCCGTTGACCTTGAAGGAAGGCGAACCCCAGGAGGTGGTCTCCTCGGTGCCCGGCAGGGCGAGAATGATGTCGCGCAGGGTGTCGAGGGTGATCATGGCGGTGCCTCCCGGCGGCCAGTCTGCCAGAGGTCGCGGGACGTGTCATCTGCCTCCGGCTCTGCCGCTCATCCGGCGCTTTCGCGCCACCGTCTCGTCGCAGGCGGGGAGAAGGGCAGCCGCCGCTCTAAGGCACCACCCGGACGCCGACATAGCCGCCGTCCGCAACGCTTTCACAAAGGCCGGACCATTCGCAGCCGGAACAGGCGGTGCGGATCTCGCCGGTCGCGAAGGTTTTTCGCAGGCGGGCGAGGAGGCTGGCGCCCGGCGTGATGCGGGCGCCAGGGCGAAGGGGGCTGCCGAGCAGGCGGGCGACGGCCTCCGTCGCCGCCCGATCCCGCTCCACGACGCTTTCGCCATGGCAATGGGCATCGGGGTCTGCGGTGAGCGGCCCGCAAATGTCGTCCGGCCCCGCTACCAGTTCGATCTCCTCACCGGCCGAAAGACGGGCGGCGATCGCCTCGTAGTTCTCGACGAAGGCGGGGGAATAGCCCTTGCCGACATAGGTCAGCATACAGAGCAGATGGTGGGCACGGAGCCGGACGGTCACGGGGTCGCCAAGCCTTGTCTTAGAGGTCGAGCGGCTTGCCCGTCCGGCGATCGAGCGCCATCAGCAGGGCGGCGGCGAGCGCGGACTTGATGACTGCGCCCAGGATGAACGGCATGACGCCGAGGGCTAGACCTTTCTCCACGCCCAGCAGATAGGCAAGCCATGCGCCGCCGATGGCCAGGCACAGCAGGTTGGACAGCAGATGCGCCGAGAAGCTCAGCACCACCCGCTCGCCGGTCCAGCCCTTTTCCGCCAGCAGGCCGGCCAGGGCCGCGATGATCGGGAAGGAGACGAGATAGCCGGCGGTCGGGCCGACGAAGGGCGCCAGGCCACCGCTGCCGTTGGCGAGAACCGGCAGCCCCACCATCGCCTCGCCGAGCCAGGCGAGAACCGTCAGGGCGCCAAGACGCCAGCCGTAGAGCACGCCGATCATGGTCAGCGCGAAGGTCTGCAGGGTGATCGGCACCGGCACCATGGGCACGCTCACCTGCGAGGCGAGCGCCAGCACGGCCGTGCCGAAGACCAGGAGCACGGACTGGGTGGCCAGCGAGCGGCGGCCGATGCCGAGCGGATCGAAGCCGCGAGCGGCGGGAGCGAGGACAGACATCATTGCAATCTCCATTTTATAGATAGTTTGATGCACGCCGAATCTTTTATCTATTATTTTGAGTGTTGCCAAGACAAGTGAACCGAGGTCGGAGCGGAAATCCGCAGACTCGCGGAAGCGCACCCAAGCGATGGACACAAGAATCCATACCTGACAGGCTTTTCCGCAGGAGAGCGATTTAATCTATAAATTGGGGAAATTCAGCCGACGATGGCAAAACCTTCAGTCTCGGGGCGGCCGGGAAGCGGCACCGGCGCACGACCGATCCACTGGACGTGCCGCTCAAGGATGCGGCAGGCTTCGCCGACATCCCCCTGCCTCAGCGAGGTAAGGATGGCGCGATGGTCGTGGTCGGTGCGCGCTTCCCAGGTGGCGCGCCAGGCGACGAAGAGAAAGCGGGCGCTGACGGCATGCAGGTCGTCGATGACGGAGAGCAGGCGCGGCATGCCGCAGGTCGAGACGATCAGGCGATGGAAGCGACGGTTGGCCTCCTCCCAGGCGCGGACGTCCTTGGCGTCGTCGGCATCGGTCGCCGCCTGCTCGGCCGCGTCGAGCACCGCGCCGGTCAGATGGGGCGCGGCATGGCGCAGCGCCAGCACCTCGAGCGCTGCGCGCATTTCGGCGACCTCCCGCACCTGCCGGAGGTCGAACGAGGCGACGCGCACGCCGCGGCGGGGAATGCTGACGACAAGGCCCTGCGCTTCGAGACGCCGGAACGCCTCGCGGACCGGCACGTGGCTCGCACCGAATTCCTCGGCGATATGGTCCTGGGCGAGCCGCGAGCCGGGCGCCAATTCGCCATGGATGATGCGCTCCGCGAGGGCGCGGCTGATGCGGCTGGCGATGGTGTCGTCGTGTTCTTTCTCCATGCCACCTGCATAGTCAGCAGCCGGCGGATTGTCGAGACGAGCCCCCCATCGACCGCCGGCGGGAGGTCATCCATGGATGGCCCGGCTGTCGGGCGGCGCCTCCTCCCGTTGATGAAGACCGTAGTCGCGCAGCACGTGGGCTACGCGCAGGCGATAGTCGGCGAACACGCCGCCGCGTCCCGCCTGTTGCGCCGCCCGGTGTTCCTCCGTCTCGCGCCAGTGGCGCACCGCGTCTTCGTCGCGCCAGAAGGACAGCGACAGAAGCTTGCCGCGCACGGTGAGGCTTTCGAAGCGTTCGACGGAAATGAAGCCGTCCATCGCCTCCAGTTTTGCCCGCAGCTCGCCGGCGAGGTCGAGATAGCGGTGCCGCTCGCCGACAAAGGGCGTGACCTCGAAGATGACGGCGATCATGGCTGCACCATGAGCGCGGGCAGTTCCGACACGCATTTGAGGAAGAGCCGGTCCTCCTTGAGGATGAAGCGGGCATTGCGGGCAAACTCGTAATTGGCCTTGCCGAGCGGGTCTGCCGCGAGCCGGGCGCGGTAGGCTTCGTAGGCCGCGAGGTCCTTGACGTGGTAGATGCCGTAGGCCGTGGTGGCGGAGCCTTCGTGCGGGGCGAAATAGCCGACGAGATCGGCGCCGCAGCGCGGGATCGCCTCACCCCAGTTGCGGGCATAGGTGGTGAAGGCGTCCTTGGCGAAGGGGTCTATCTCGTAGCGGATGACGCAGGTGATCATGGGGTTTCCTTTCATGCTGTGGTCAAATCGATGTCCCCTCCTCGCATATTGCCCGACGGCAATGCTTCGATTACGATCGAAGCATGAGTGAAGGACCCGACATTGCCCGCCTCGCCGCCCTGATCGGCGATCCCGCCCGCGCCAACATGCTGCTGGCGCTGATGGACGGGCGTGCGCTGACCGCCACCGAGCTTGCCGGCGCGGCCGGCATAGGCCTGCCGACGGCCAGCTCGCACCTCGCCAAGCTCGAGGAGGGCGGGCTCCTGGCCCAGCGCAAGCAGGGGCGGCACCGCTATTTCACGCTCGCCGACCCGGCGGTGGGCCGCATGATCGAGGGCCTGATGGGCTTTGCCGCCGCCCGCGGCCATGTGCGCCACAAGGTAGGGCCGAAGGAGCCGGCGCTGCGCAAGGCGCGGATCTGCTACGACCATCTCGCCGGCGATTACGGCGTGCGCATGCTCGACAGCCTGCGGAACCGCGGCGCCATTATCGGCGAGGAGGAGCATCCGCAACTGACGCCCGCAGGCGAGGCGCTGGTCTGCGACAATGGCATCGACCTCGCCGGCCTGAAGGCGCAGCGCCGCCCTCTCTGCCGCGCCTGCCTCGACTGGAGCGAGCGGCGCATCCACCTCTCCGGCGCGCTCGGCAAGGCGCTGCTCGACCATTTCCTTACCCACGGCCATGCGCGGCGTGCGCCCGGCAGCCGGGCCATCGTCTTTTCACCCGAGGGCGAGCGGCGCTTTGCGGCGATGTTCCCGCTCGCCGGCTGATTTTTGCCCGCACATAGACGGCTTCACCCATCGCCTCGCCTATAGCCCGCTCCCCTGCCCCTTGTCCTTAATCGGCGGGCGCTCCTTGAAACGGTTGCCTCCGATATTTCGAAGACTTGCAAAGAAACCGTCCAGACGGTATGTTTGTCGCCTGACCTTCCCCGTTGCGAGATTTTCGATGAATCCTCTGTTTCTTGCCTATGGTTCGCTGGGCGGCGCCATTGTCTGCGAAGTGATCGCCACCACCCTGTTGCAGAAATCGGAGCAGTTCTCGAAGCCGTTGCCGACGGCGGCGATGGTGTTGTTCTATCTCGTGTCGTTCTACCTGCTCTCGCAGGCGCTGAAGGGCGTGCCGCTCGGCATTGCCTATGCGGTTTGGGGCGGGCTGGGCATCGTGCTGACAGCGATGATCTCGGTGCTGCTGCTCAAGCAGTCGCTCGACCTGCCCGCCATGGCCGGAATCGGAATGATCGTCGCCGGCGTCATCGTCATGAATGTCTTCTCGAACTCGGTTTCGCACGGCTGATGACCAACGCCCATATGCGCAAGAAGGAGCCGGACAAGGTCCGCCGCTCGCTGCTCGACCGAACCGCGAAGCTCGCCGTCGACCAGGGCCCGTCGGCGATCACCATCCAGGCGGTCGCCGAGGCGGCCGGCGTGACCAAGGGCGGGCTGCTGCATCACTTTGCCAGCAAGCAGGCACTGATCGAGGCGGTGTTCGCCGATCTGCTGCAGCAGCTCGGCGACGAGATCGACCGCTACATGGCCGAGGATCCACAACCGGTCGGACGCTTCACCCGCGCCTATGTGCGGGCCGCCTTTGCCGATCACAAGCTCGGCATGCGCAGCCCCTGGGCAGCGCTTTCGGTGACGATGGTCGCCGATCCCGGCATGCGCCGGCTCTGGTCGGACTGGCTCGACGACCGGCTGGAGGCGCATCGGGAGACCGACGGCACAGTGCATATGGAGATCGTCCGGCTCGCCGCCGACGGGGTGTGGATGGCCGACATGATGGGGCAGGACCGTGCACATCCGCGCGACCTGTCGGCCCTCGAGCCGCAATTGCTGGCGCTCGCCTCCCCCGGCACGGCCGGCTGAAATCAACTCGCGGATTGTCCTTTGCCGGATCATCGTGTAGGTGAAGCGCCTTCCCAAGACGATTAGACGGATCTCCCCCATGAGCGGCTTCGACCTCACCATCTTCGATTGCGACGGCGTGCTCGTCGATTCCGAAATCATCGCGGCCAAGGTCGAATCCAAGCTGCTCGCCGAGGCCGGCTATCCGATCTCGGTCGAGGAAATGGGCGAGCGCTTTGCCGGCATGACCTGGAAGAACATCCTGCTCGCGGTCGAAAAGGAAGTCGACATTCCGCTGTCGGCAAGCCTGCTCGACAAGTCGGAAGCGCTGCTCGACCAGCGGCTCGCCCGCGAGGTCAAGATCATCGAGGGCGTGCAGTTCGCGCTGGCCCGCCTCAAGGGACCGCGCTGCATCTGCTCCAATTCCTCGCCGGCGCGGCTCGACATGATGCTGACCAAGGTCGGCCTCAAGGATTTCTTCGCGCCGCATATCTATTCCGCCAAGGATCTCGGCGCCGACCGGGTCAAGCCGAAGCCGGACATCTTCCTGCATGGCGCCGCCCAGTTCGGCGTTTCGCCGGACAAGGTCGTGGTGATCGAGGACAGCGTGCACGGCGTGCATGCGGCGCGCGCCGCTGGCATGCGGGTGATCGGCTTTACCGGCGCCTCGCACACCTATCCGTCGCATGCAGACCGGCTGACCGATGCCGGCGCCGAGACGGTGATTTCCCGCATGGTCGACCTGCCGGCGGTGATCGCCGCCATGGAAGAATGGGCCGGCGCATTCTGAACCGGTCGCCGGGCCAAGAAGGCCCCGTCCAAGACCCCTCCCCCCAAGAGAAGAAATCTCAGATCTTCAGGCTGAGCGCGGAAGGCATGACCTCGACATGCAGCCGGTCGAAGGGCAGCGTCTCGCCGTCGGCCTCGATCGAAAGCATGGCGCCGCCATACGGCTCCACGTCGACGACACGTCCGCGATGGAAGCTGATCAGCGGGTGACCGACATGAGAGGCTGAATAGAGCCGCGCCAGGATGCCGAGCACGCCGGTCTTGCTCGCGCCGCGCAGGATGCCGATGTCGAGCAGGCCGTCGGCCAGATCGGCGAAGGGCACGACATGCATGCCACCGCCGAACCAGGAGCCATTCGCCACGGCCGCGACGGTCACCGGGCCGCTGAAGACCTGCTTGCCGTCGACCACGACCCGTACGCCTTCCGGCCTGTAGCGCAGGATCTCGCGCACCGAGCACAAGAGGAAGCGCAGCGAGCCGCTCGCCACGCGCCGGCCGCGGCCGTTCACCGCCTGCACGATGCGGCCCGAAACGCCGACGCTGGCGATGTTGGCGAAGTGGCGCTCAAGCACCGTGCCGCCGGCCGACCGTCCGGTGATACGGGCTATGTCGATCTGCCGGACGGACGCCTCGGCGATGCGGCGCACCAGGGCTTCCGGTTCGCTCGGCAAGGAGAAATTGCGCGCGAAGTCGCATCCGGTGCCGGTCGGCATGAAAGAAAAGGCTGTCTGCGGCCTGGCCGAGCGCATGATGCCGTCGACCACCTCGCCGATCGTGCCGTCGCCCCCGACGGCGATGATCAGGTCGCAGCCCGATGCGATCAGTTCGAGCGTGAGTGGCCCCGCGTCGCCGGCGCGCGCAGTTTCGCGAACCTCGCAGCCGGGAAAGTGTTCGGCCAAAGCCTTGCTGATGTCCCGCCACCGCGCGTGGCCTGACCGGCCACCCGAGACGGGATTTCTGACAATTCCGACTTTCACCCATGCCCCCCGGCATCCGGTGAGATCAACGACCGAGTGGCAACGTTCCTGAAAAGCCTTTGCGGAACGCGGCGCCCGGCGGTCGCCCCCTTTGCTGATTTGTGCCGATCCGGCTGGTTACTTCTTCTTCTTGACCGGGCCCTCGTCGAAACCGATATGGACCTTGGTGAGGCCGCCGACATCCTGCGGAACCGGCACATCCTTGGTGAAGACGAACTGGCTTGCCTGGGCCACGTCGGCCAGCGTCACGGGGAATTGCGTCAGTTCGGAATAGATGACCTTGTCGCCGTCCGTGACCGCGACGCGGATCGGCAGCATGACCTGGCCGGCCTTGCCTTCGGGACCGGCAACCAGCCGGCCCTGGACCATGGCGGTGATCGTCATGCCGGTTTCGGAGCGCGTGCAGGAGCGGGTCGTGTCGGCGAGCGATGCCTGGTAGACGATCTTCGTCGCATCGTCCTTGGCGCCCTTGGCATAGACGCGATGATAGGCCGTTCCGTCTCTCAGCGTGATCGGCGGGCAGAAGCCCTGAACGGCTGCCGCCACGTTGGCGGCGGGGTCTGCGGCCGGGGTGGCGGCGGGCTTGTCCGCGGCCGAGCCGAGCACCCCTCCGGGATTGCCGGCATTGCAGCCGGAAAGAACCATCAACAAGGATGCGGCCAAGACCCCGCGCGATACCATTACAGACACGATACTCACACCTTCCGCATTGCTGGCTTCGAGGAAGCCAAAAGCCATTCGAATTGAGGCTTTTCATGCCCCTTGTCGATGGTCTATACCAGCGGCGCAGCGAAAAATCGATTGGGTCGCCGGTGTTTTGGTTTAATTTTCAACGCCTCCGGGGTGGCAGTGCCCCCGCCTTGCCGGTCGACGCCCAAGCCTCAACGGTGCACAGCCACCAATCAACCATGACGACCGGCATCAAAAGACGAGCGACGGCGCCCGGAACGGCGTAGTCTTCGGCCTGAAACAGGCCTTCCTCTTCAAGACCAAGGACAAGCATCGTGGACTACATCTCGACCCGCGGAGAGGCAAAAAGCCTCGGTTTCTGTGACGCGCTTCTCGCCGGCCTCGCCCGCGACGGCGGCCTCTACGTGCCGCGCAAGTGGCCGCATATGAGCAAGAAGGAAATCCGGGCGCTGCGCGGCAAGAGCTACCAGGACATCGCCTTCGAGGTGCTCTACCGGTTCACCGGCGGCGAGATCGAGGCCGACCTGTTCCGCGCCATGATCGACGAGGCCTATGCCACCTTCCGCCATCCGGCCGTCGCACCGCTCGTGCAGACCGGGCCAAATTCCTTCATCCTGGAACTGTTCCACGGCACGACGCTCGCCTTCAAGGACGTCGCCATGCAGCTGCTGGCACGGTTGATGGACCATGCGCTTGCCCAGCGTGGCGAAAGGGCGACCATCGTCGGCGCCACCTCGGGCGACACCGGCGGGGCGGCGATCGACGCCTTTGCCGGCCGGGCCCGAACCGACGTCTTCATCCTCTTCCCGCACGAGAAGGTCTCGCCCGTCCAGCAGCGGCAGATGACGACGTCCAAGGCGGAGAACGTGCACGCCATCGCCGTCCGGGGCAATTTCGACGACTGCCAGAACCTGGTGAAGGCGATGTTCAACGACATCGAATTCCGCGACCGGCTGAAGGTTTCCGGCGTCAATTCGATCAACTGGGCGCGCATCATGGCGCAGGTGGTCTATTATTTCACCGCCGCGATCTCGCTCGGCAGCCCGGACCGCAAGGTGTCGTTCACCGTGCCGACCGGTAATTTCGGCGACATCTTCGCCGGCTACGTCGCCAAGAAGATGGGCCTGCCGATCGACAAGCTGGTGATCGCTACCAACGAGAACGACATTCTCGCCCGCACGCTGAAGACCGGCCGCTACGAAATGAAGGGCGTGTCGGCGACCTCCTCGCCGTCGATGGACATCCAGATCTCGTCCAACTTCGAACGCCTGCTGTTCGAAGCCTATGACCGCGACGACAGCGCCATCCGCGCGGCGATGGAAAGCCTCAAGCAATCCGGCGGTTTCGAGATCAAGCCCGATGCGCTGAAGGCGATCCGCAAGGAGTTCCGCGCCGGCCGCGCCAGCGAGAAGCAGGTCGCCTCGACCATCCGCGACACGCTGGCTGAGACCGGCTATCTGCTCGATCCGCACACCGCCGTCGGCGTGTTCGTCGCGCAGAAGTTCGAGAAGCCGTCCACCCCCATGGTGACGCTCGCCACCGCCCATCCGGCGAAATTCCCCGCTGCGGTAAAATCGGCAAGCGGTATTGACCCCGCGCTTCCGGCGTGGCTTGCTGACCTGATGGACAGGGAGGAGCACTTCGATATCCTGGACGCCGAGCTTAAAGCCGTCGAAACCTTTGTCGGCGAGCATGCCCGACGGGAAAATTAAGAAGTGCAGAAAGACAGATCTATGAATGTTGAGTGTACCCGGCTGCCCTCCGGGTTGACGGTCGTAACCGAGACCATGCCGCACCTCGAGAGCGTGGCGCTCGGGACCTGGATCAAGTCCGGAGCCCGAGACGAGACGGAGGGCGAGCATGGCATCGCCCACCTGCTCGAGCACATGGCTTTCAAAGGCACCACCCGCCGCAGCGCGCGCCAGATTGCCGAGGAAATCGAGAATGTGGGCGGCGAACTCAATGCCGCCACCTCGACCGAGACGACCTCCTACTACGCGCGCATCCTCAAGGACGACGTTCCGCTCGCCGTCGACATCCTCGCCGACATCCTGACCGATTCCGTCTTCGACGAAGAGGAACTGACGCGCGAAAAGCATGTCATCCTGCAGGAAATCGGCGCGGCGAACGACACGCCGGACGACGTGGTTTTCGACCGCTTCTCCGAACTGGCCTATGCCGGCCAGCCGCTCGGCCGGCCGATCCTCGGCACGCCGGACACGGTGCAGTCCTTCAGCAGCGCGGAAATCCGCGCCTATCTCGACCGCAACTACACGACCGACCGCATGTTCGTCGTCGCGGCCGGTGCCGTCGACCACGACTCTTTCGTCAAGCAGGTCGAAGACCGCTTCTCGTCGCTCCGCACCCAGCCGGAAGTGAGCCCCGTCACGCAGGCCGCCCGCTATACCGGCGGCGAAGCCCGCGAGGAACGCGACCTGATGGACGCGCAGGTGCTGATCGGCTTCGAGGGCCGCGCCTACCATGCGCGCGACTTCTACGCCTCGCAGATCCTGGCCAACATCCTCGGCGGCGGCATGTCCTCGCGGCTGTTCCAGGAAGTGCGCGAGATCCGCGGCCTGTGCTATTCGATCTATGCCTTCCACTGGGGCTTTTCCGACAGCGGCATCTTCGGCATCCATGCCGCGACCGGCGGGGAAAACCTACCGGAACTGGTGCCTGTCATCATCGAGGAGCTGCGCAAGGCATCGCAGTCGATCGACATGCAGGAGATCGACCGCTCGCGTGCCCAGGTGCGCGCCCAACTGCTGATGGGCCAGGAAAGCCCGGCGGCCCGCGCCGGCCAGATCGCCCGCCAGATGATGCTCTACGGCCGCCCGATCTCCAATCCGGAGATGATGGAACGGCTTGCCGGCATCACCCCGCAGCGGCTGACCGACCTCGCCGGCCGGCTGTTCTTCGAGACGGCACCGACGATTTCGGCCATCGGTCCGCTCGAGCACCTGGCCCCGATGCACGAGATTTCCGGCGCGCTTTCGGCCGGCCGCACCACGTCGTTCAAGGCCGCCGGCTGACGTCGCGCCGGGATTGAACTAGAATATCGCCAGCGGGCAAGGTCCCGCCGGCTGAGGCTTCAGGGGGTTCGATGACACGTTCGGTCTTTCGGTTTCTGTCGCGGCAGCCGGAAACACCGGACCTCAACAGTGCATCGCATCGCCTGCGCCTGCCGCGCTACGACGATTTCGAGCAATGGCACGCGCTGCGCCGCGACAGCCGGGCCTTTCTGCAACCCTGGGAACCGACCTGGCGGCCGGACGAATTGACCGAGCGCGCCTTTCGCGCCCGGGTGGTGCGCAACGGCCAGGAATATCATTCCGGTCTGGCGGTTCCGTTCTTCCTGTTTTCCCAGACCGATCACGCTCTCCTGGGCGGCCTGACCATCGGGCTGATCCGCCGCGGTGCGTCGCAGAGCTGCATGATCGGATACTGGATGGGGGAGCGGCATGCCGGGAAAGGTCATATGTTTGCCGCACTTCAATTGGCTATTCCCTACATCTTCAGGGGGCTCGAGTTGCACCGGATCGAAGCAGCCTGTATTCCAGACAACGAGAAAAGCATCCGGCTCCTCGAGAAGGCCGGCTTTGAGCGAGAAGGTCTCTTGCGGGAATATCTGAAAATCAACGGGCAGTGGCGCGACCACGCGATGTTTTCGCGGTTGAGCGATCGCGCCTCGGGGAACGGGAACAAAGAGAACTCATGACGTCCGACCGGAACAGGCAAGCGGCGGCCGGCCAGTGGCTGGCGGCCGTATTGGCCACGGCGATGCTTGCGTTCGTCGGTCTCTTCTCGTCGCTGGCGCTCGCCGCCGAGCCGGTGAAGATCGCCCGCGACGACACGGCGCTCGACCTGACCGCCACGACCGAAATCTATGCCAACCAGGGCAATGCCTTCCAGGTTTCGACCGCGGCCGGCACCGACGGCATCCGCCGCCGCATCGAGGTGCGCGCCTCCTCGCCCGAGCATCAGGGCGACTGGGCCGTCTTCGCGCTGGCCAACGTCTCGGAAGAGCAGCTGGAGCGCGTCATCGTCGCCCCGCATTTCCGCCTGGCCGGCTCGCGCATGTTCTGGCCCGACCTCGGCTCGCAGCGCATCATCTCCATCACGCCGTCGGAAGGCTTCGCCCTCGACCGCGTGCCGAGCCCGGACGCCGACGTCTTCCGCATCACGCTCAACCCGGGCTCCGTCATCACCTTCGTCGCCGAGCTCGCAACCCCGAACCTGCCGCAGATCTATCTGTGGGAGCCGGATGCCTACAAGGACACGGTCAACGCGTTTACCCTCTATCGCGGCATCGTGCTCGGCATTGCCGGCCTGCTCGCGGTGTTCCTGACCATCCTGTTCGTCGTCAAGGGCACGTCCATGCTGCCGGCCGCGGCGGCGCTCGCCTGGGCGGTGCTTGCCTATATCTGCGTCGACTTCGGCTTCCTCGAAAAGCTGATCAGCATCACCTCGAGCGACCAGCGCATGTGGCGAGCGGGCGCGGAAGTGGCGCTCGCCTCGAGCCTCGTCATCTTCCTCTTCACCTATCTCAACCTCAACCGCTGGCACGTGCATCTCGGCTATGCGACCTTCGCCTGGATCCTCGGCCTTGCCCTGCTGTTCGGCGTGGCGATCTACGATCCCTCGATCGCCGCCGGCATCGCCCGCCTTTCCTTCGCGCTGACCGCGACGGCCGGCATCGTGCTGATCTTCTACCTCGGCTTCAACCGCTACGACCGCGCCATCCTGCTGATCCCGACCTGGGCGCTGATCCTCGTCTGGCTGTTCGGCGGCTGGCTGACGGTCACCGGCCGACTCGACAACGACATCATCCAGCCGGCGCTCGGCGGCGGACTGGTGCTGATCGTGCTGCTGATCGGCTTCACCGTCATGCAGCACGCCTTTGCCGGCGGCGCCTACCAGCAGGGCCTGTTCTCGGACCTCGAACGCCAGTCGCTGGCGCTGACCGGTTCGGGCGATACGGTCTGGGACTGGGACGTGGCCCGCGACCGGGTCGTCACCAGCCCCGACATCTCCTTCCGCCTCGGCCTGCAGCCGGGCACCATGCACGGCCCGGCGCGCAACTGGCTGCCGAGGCTGCACCCGGACGACCGCGACCGCTTCCGCGCCACGCTCGACGTGCTGCTGGAACATCGCAAGGGCCGCCTCAACCACGAATTCCGCATCCGCGCCGAGGACGGCCATTTCCATTGGCTGAAGATCCGCGCCAGGCCCGTGCTCGGCTCGAACGGCGAGGTCATCCGCTGCGTCGGCACGATCATCGACGTCACCGAGCAGAAGAACTCGATCGACCGGCTGCTGGTCGATGCCATGCACGACAACCTGACCGGCCTGCCCAATCGCGAGGTCTTCCTCGACCGGCTACAGTCGGTGCTGACGCTGACAGGCGGGGCGGAGAGCGTGCGGCCGACCGTCATGGCGATCGACATCGACCGCTATAAGCAGGTGAACGACAGCCTCGGCATCGCCGCCGGCGACAATATCCTGATCGCGCTGACGCGACGGCTGCGCCGCCTGATGAAGCCGCAGGACACGCTGGCGCGGCTCTCCGGCGACGAGTTCGGCCTGATCCTAGTTTCGGAACGCGATCCGGCCAAGATCGCCGACTTCGCCGACGCCGTGTCGAAGGCGATCATGGTGCCGATCAACTTCGCCAATCGCGAGATCATCCTGACCGCCTCGATCGGCCTGGTCTCCTGGGTCGACCAGCAGGAAAACGCCGCCGGGCTTCTCTCCGACGCCGAGCTTGCCATGTACCGCGCCAAGCGCTCGGGCGGGAACCGGGTCGAGCCTTTCCGCCCCGCCTTCCGCGGCGCCGGCACCGACCGCCTGCAACTCGAGACCGACCTTCGCCGCGCCATCGAGCGCAAGGAACTGTCGATGGTCTACCAGCCGATCGTGCGTCTCGCCGACGGCGAGGTGGCAGGCTTCGAGGCGCTGATGCGCTGGGACCATCCCAAGCGCGGCAACGTGCCGCCATCGGAATTCATCCCGATTGCGGAAATGTCGGACCTGATCGAGCCCCTCGGCATGTTCGCACTGGAAAAGGCGACGACCGACCTGATGGACTGGGAACGGCAGACGGGCGAGATCCCGGTCTTCGTCTCGGTCAACCTGTCGAGCGCGCAGCTTTTGTCGAGTGAACTCTATACCGATGTGCGTGCCATGCTGACCAAGACGCAGTGCGATCCGCACCGCATCAAGCTGGAGCTCACCGAAAGCGTGGTGATGGAAAACCCGGAACAGGCGCGCCTGGTGCTCGCCAAACTGAAGGAGACCGGTATCTCGCTGGCGCTCGACGACTTCGGCACCGGCTATTCCTCGCTCGCCTACCTGACCCGCTTCCCCTTCGACACCATCAAGCTCGACAAGGCGCTGGTCAACGACCGCTCCGACAAGCGCGCCGTGCTGCTCAAGTCGGTGATCGCCATGGCCTGCGGCCTGGAGATGCAGGTTGTGGCGGAGGGCATAGAGAGCGATGCGGATGCCGAGGAACTCGCCAAGCTCGGCTGCGATTTCGGTCAGAGCTATCTGTTCGGCGCGCCGCTCGGCGCGGAATCGGTGCAGAGGCTGCTCAAGGAACGGTTTCCGCTGACCAAGCGGGCTTGAGGGGCTAAGCGCTCAACTGCGCTGGCCCTTATGTGCGCTGCCCTTCAGGTGCGCTGGAAGGCGACATGCAGGCCAAGGCTCACCAGGACCGCGCCGCCTGCCCTTTGCAGATTGCGCTGCAATGAGGAGACCCGCGACAGTCTCTTTGTGATCGCACCGGCGGCCATGACGCAGGCGATGTCTGCGATCGTGAACATCGCATTGACCACCATGCCGAGAATCAGGAACTGCAGCCAGACGGGAAAACCTGCCTTCGCATCGATGAATTGCGGCAGGAAGGCCAAGAAGAAGATCGCCGTCTTCGGATTGAGCACTTCGACCAGCATGCTTTCGACAAAGGCGCGGCGGGCCGATTTCCGCGCCTGCACAACCTCGCTCGCGCCGGTGGCCGTCCGGGCAGCGAGAAACATGCGAGAGCCGAGATAGATCAAGTAAGCCGCGCCCGCGAGCTTCACCGCCAGATAGAGCGTCGGCACTAGGTGGAAGAGGATCGACAGCCCTGCGGCCGCCGCGACCACATGCACATAGCAGCCGACATGGATGCCGAACACCGCCATCAGCCCCGCCCGGCGATCCGCCGCCAGCGTGCGGGCCGCGACATACAGCATGGCCGGACCCGGAATGAAGGCGAAGACCGCGGTGGTGACGAAGAAGGCGATGAGGATGTCGACAGAGGGCATGGGATGGACCTCGGTGGGAGTGTCGGACCACGAGCGTCCGTGTCACCGACAATGACCGCGCGAGCCAAGGCGTGCAAGCGCGGATGATTGCAGCCTATCGGTCTTTTCGCTCAGGCGTGGCCGGCTTCCATCGACAGCATGGCGGGGCTGACGCCCATCAGGGCGAGCGCGCGATCATACTTGTTGTCGAGCGAGCGGTCGAAGATCAGGTCCTCGGTTGCTCCGCAATTCAGCCAGCCATTATTGGCCAGTTCGAATTCGAGCTGGCCAGGACCCCAGCCGGCATAACCGAGCAGCATGGTGGCGCGGCGCGGGCTGCGGCCCTCGGAGATCGCCCGGACGATGTCGAGCGTCGCGGTCAGCGAAATGTCGTCGCTCACCGGAATGCTGCTGTCGCTGGTATAGTCGTCGCTGTGCAGCACGAAACCGCGCCCGGTCTCGACCGGGCCGCCGTTCTGGATGGGGAAATCGCGGGCGTGCTGGGGCAGCATGATCGCGTCGGTCTTGTCGATCAGGCCGAGATGCAGAAGCACGTCGGCAAAGGTCACCGGCTGCGACCGATTGATGATGAAGCCCATGGCGCCGGCCGGCGAATGGGCGCAGATGTAGACGACCGAGCGGGCAAAATTGCCATCGGCGATGCCCGGCATGGCGATCAGAAGCTGGCCGTCGAGAAAGCCCCGTTCGCGATCCTTCTTCAGCGTCGAGAAAGCCATATTCCACCCTCCACTGGCCCCTGCCGGGGTGCTGGTTCGAGACCGGATGGTCCTGCGCGGATCCCGTCTATTAGAGGAAGATGGGGCAGGATGGCCGATCAATCAACTAAAAATGATCCCGGTCCCGCAAGCGTTACTGGTGGAGCGGCGAGGCTTGGGCTAAACGGCTGGTCCATGATGTGTCTCGAGCCCGCGAAAATGCGCCGACCTTTCCTCGCCCTGATTGCACTGAGCGGAACCCTGCTCGGCCTCGTTGCCGCCGCAAGGGCGGAGAGCAGCGAATGGGCGCTGAACGAAGGCGGCCGCATGCGTCTCGTCGTGCTGCCGGCGGATGCCGACGGCAAGCGCGCCGCCGCCCTGCAGATCGAACCGTCGCCCGGCTGGATCACCTATTGGCGCGAGCCCGGCGATGCCGGCATACCGCCCTCGATCACGCTTGCCCCGGGCAGCGGCTATACGCTGAACGACATCGGCTATCCCGTGCCGAAACGGATCGACAATGGCGACCTGCGCGACATTGGTTATGACGCGCCCGTGACCCTGCCGCTGGTTCTGTCCGGCCCCGCGGGCAGTTCGTCCTCCGGAGAACTGAAGGCCTCCGTCTTCATCGGCCTCTGCCGCAATATCTGCATTCCCTTCCAGGCCGAATTCCAGCTCTCGCTGACGCTCAGCGAAACGGCAAAGGCCGAGGAGGCGGAGATCGTGGCCGCGGCACTCAAAACCTTACCCGAGCCCCCCTCCCCGGATCTGGCGGTGAAGTCGCATGCGTTGTCGAGTGACGGCAAGCAGCTGTCTCTGACGCTGAACGTGCCCGAAGGCACCGCACCGGACGAAGCCGAGATCTTCGTCACGGGTCCGAGCGGGCATGTCTTCTTTGCCGACGGCGAGCGCCGGCTGGACGGCAATGCGCTCACCGTCGCCCTGCCGATCAGCGGCCTGCCGCGCAAATACGACATCCACGGCAAGCACTGGGGTCTGCTGATCAAGACCGGCGGGCGGGCCATGGAAACCACGCTTGCCTTTGACTAGCGTCAATCTATATTTCGCGGCGAACGGCGGACCGAACCCGGCCTGCCCGAAACCAGCGAGGAGACTTTCATGACCATCGCAATCGGCGACCGCCTGCCGCAGGCCACCTTCAAGGAGAAGACGGTCGACGGCGCGGTCGAGCTTTCGACCGACGATCTGTTCAAGGGCAAACGGGTCGTGCTGTTCGCCGTGCCCGGCGCTTTCACCCCCACATGCACGCTCAACCACCTTCCCGGATACCTGGAAAACCGCGACGCTATCCTCGCCCGCGGCGTCGACGACATCGCCGTCATCTCGGTCAACGACTGGCACGTCATGGGCGCCTGGGCGCAGCAGAGCGGCGGCATGGGCAAGATCCACTTCCTCGCCGACTGGAACGCCGCCTTCACCAAGGCGCTCGGCCTTGATGCCGACCTGTCCGGCGGCGGCCTCGGCGTGCGCTCGAAGCGCTATTCCATGCTGGTGGACGACGGTGTGGTGAAGTCCCTGAACGTCGAGGAAAACCCCGGCCAGGCCACCGTCTCGGGTGCCGCGGCGATGCTGGAACAGCTGAACGGCTGAGGCAGCCGAAGCCGCAAAACGCCCCGCCGCAGCTGCGGGGCGTCACGCCCGAAGCACCTGCCGCCGCATCCGAACCCAGGCCAGGATGCGAATGACAAGGGCAGCGGCGATCAGCAGCATGGCCGGCCAATAGGCCGGGTCGATTGCCGCGCGCCGGCCGAAGGCGACGGCAAAGGAAAGCCAGATGTACCAGGCGCCCATCCGATGCAGCAGCGACCAGGCACGCATGCCGATCAAGGCCGGGGCGCGGTCGAGCGAGGTGGCCGCCATGGCGGCGATGAACAGGTAGGCGAGACCGCCGGTCACCACCATGGACGTGTTCGTCACCTGCCAGAAGGCAACCGGATCCAGCCGAGCAAAGGCGATGATTGCCACAAGGTGCAGGCCGTGCGACACGGCAAAAGCCAGTCCGAGATAGCGGCGGTTCCGCCTTTGCCAGTTGGTTAGCCAGCCCGGAAACACCCGGACCATGGCCGAGGCCACGAATGCCATCAGGAACAGCAGCAGTGAGGTTCGGGCCGTCCCACGGATGATCATGCGCGTGCTCGCCACCACATCATCCAGAAGGAAAAACGGCACCAGCACCGCGGCGAGAAGAATGATGGTGACAGTGAGGGTCAGACGCCCTCCTTCGAGAAGATATCGCATGTTTTCCGCGCTCCGTGGCTCAGTGAATGTAAGCAATGATTACATGCGAATTCTCGTTCATCAAGGGATGTAAGCACCGCTTACGCAATCGTGATCACGTGCTAGGATGAAATCATGACGAATCGCAATGCTTCTCCACGCCAGACTGGACCGTCCGGGCGCTATCACCACGGCAATCTGGTCGAGGCGCTGATTGCAGCCACGATTGCACTGATCGAGGAAAAAGGCGTCGAGAATGTCTCCGTCCGCGACGTCGCCCGAAAGGCTGGTGTGTCATCCGGTGCGCCGTTCCGACATTTCGCCAGCAAGAGCGCGCTGCTCACGGCCGTCGCCGAGCAGGCCATCTCGCGACTGACCGCAGCCGTGGCGGATGCCTTGGCTGAGGCTGGCGAGCGCTCCCCGCTGGAACAATTGCGCGCCATCGGGCGCGGCTATCTGCGCTGGGCGACGGAAAACCCGACGCATTTCCAGATCGTCAGTTCACGGACACTGATCGACTTCCAGTCGTCGGCGCGGCTTGTCGACGAAAACGAGGCCATCCGCCGGCTGATGGTCGACCTGATCGAGCGGGCCCGCAGTTGCGGCGAGTTGTCCGCCGACATCCACGCCGACGATCTGATGGTGACATTGCGCGGCTTCGCCTACGGCCTTGCCCGGCTGTGGATCGACGGCCACTATCCCGAATGGCAGGTGCGCCGACCGCCAGAAGAGCAGATGGTGCGTTCGCTCGACCTGTTCATGGACAGGCTGCGGAAGGATCCGGGGCATGCCAGGCGCCGCGCCGATTTGGACGGTGATCCCGGTTAGATCTCCATGTCGAAAACGAGCACGCCGGACAGTCCGCCGTCGGTCGCCTTGACGATGCGGTCGCCGACGACGACGTGGTCGGGGTGCTTGAGATAATAGTCCCGCACCATAGCGTCCTCGAAGGTGATGATGAAGCCGTCGAGATAGCCGCCGTTCAGGCCCTCCGGCGAGACATTCGGGCCGAACTTGACGTCCAGCATGCCCGGAACGACGCCCTTCAGCGCCGCAATGCCTTCATAGATCGCCTGCTTCTCGGCCTCTTGCGTCGCCGCCTTGAAGCGCAGGAACACGCAGTGCTGGATCATGGTGTGTCTCTCCCTGTGTGGTCTTTTGCCAAGGCAGGATAGGGCCAACGGGCGAGATGGCAAGGAGGGAAAGCGAGGCTATGCCCGAACACGGGAGAAGGTGCCGATCCAGGCGACCGCTCGTCACTCAAGACCGGGCAACAACGCCTGCCCTCACCGGCCCTGCATCAAGGCGCGCCCGAGATTGGGTTTCTTGAAGGGTTCCATGCCCTTGCGGGCGAGCTCGTCGGCGCGCTCGTTCTCCGGATGGCCGGCATGGCCCTTGACCCAGTGCCACTTGACCTTATGGCTCTGGTTGGCGACGTCGAGCTGTTGCCAGAGCTCGCCATTCTTGACGGGCTTCTTGTCGGCCGTCCTCCAGCCGTTCTTCTTCCAGCCGAAGATCCACTTGGAGATGCCGTCCATCACATATTTGCTGTCGGTGTAGAGGTCGATCTCGCACGGGGTCTTGAGGGCCGACAGCGCGGAGATCGCCGCCATTAGTTCCATGCGGTTGTTGGTCGTGTCGGCCTCGCCGCCGAACAGCTCCTTTTCCGTCTCGCCATAGCGCAGGACGGCGCCCCAGCCGCCCGGGCCGGGATTTCCCGAACAGGCGCCATCAGTGAAAATATCGACATGCTTCATGATTTGAGCCCGTATTCGGCGCTGGTCGCCACCTTCTGGTGGAAGCGCAATTTCTTCAGATATTCGAGCGGGTCCTTCTTGACCACCAGGGCGCCGGCCGGCGTGGTCAGCCAGTCGTAGAGCCGGGTGAGGAAGAAGCGCAGGGCCGAGCCGCGCGACAGGATGGGCAGGGCTTCGATCTCCGCCGCGGAGAGCGGACGCACGGACTGATAGCCCTCGATCATCGCCATGCCCTTGGTGATGTTGTAGGCGCCGTCCTTCTCGAAGCACCAGGCATTGAGGCAGATCGACAGGTCGTAGACGAGGAAGTCGTTGCAGGCGAAATAGAAGTCGATCAGACCGGACAGGTCGTCACCGAGGAAGAAGACGTTGTCGGGGAAGAGGTCGGCATGGATGACGCCCTCCGGCAGGTCCGTCGGCCAGTGGGCCGCCAGAAAGGCCAGTTCATTGCCAACCTCCGCCTCGAGCCCGGTCTCGACCTCGTCGGCGCGGTCCTTCGACTTCGCCCAGAGCGTATTCCATCCCTCGAGCGACAGCGCATTGGGGCGCTTGAGGTCAAAACCTTCGCCGGCCACATGCATGGCGGCAAGCGCCCTGCCCACTTCCCGGCAGTGCTTCGCCTCGGGCTTGCGCAGCCACATGCCTTCCAGGAAGGAAATGAGCGCCGCCGGGCGGCCGGACAGCTCGCCCAGCAGCGCGCCGTCCCTGCGCGGCAGCGGCAGCGGGCAGGACAGGCCGCGATCGGCGAGATGGTGCATGAGTCCGAGGAAAAACGGCAGGTCATTCTTCTCCACCCGCTTCTCATAGAGCGTCAGGATCAGCGGCGCCTTCGACGTGTGCAACAGGAAGTTGGAGTTCTCGACCCCTTCGGCAATGCCCTTGTAGGACAGGAGTTCACCGGCGTCATACTGCTGGAGAAAGGCCTTGAGGTCGATTTCGTTGATGTCGGTGTAGACTGCCACGTCAAAAATTCCCGCGCTGCGTTCTCTGTGCCGCCGATGATAGCGCAAGCCATACAGCGGGGGAAAACGGAGTGCCAGTGCCGAGGAAGAAATGGCACAGGAAATGGGAGGACTGGCCGAGGGGCGTGCTTGACGGTCTGGGCTAGGCCGAAAGAGCATAGCCGCGAATGCTGCCGGAATTGTCGTCGCCTCGCGTCTGACGCAGCGCTGCCTGGGCGAGAAATCCCGATCGGGTCAGCCCATGCGCTTCCGCATAGGCGTCGATTTCCCGCAAGACATCTTCCGGCAGCGTGATATTCAACCGCACGGCCTTCCTTGCCGCAGACTTCAAGGGGATGAGCACCGCGACGGCCTCCCGGTTTGCCGGATCGCTCATGATCGCCTCGAGCGAGGAGGCCTCCGGAATCGCCTCGCCATCCTCGATCATGCCTTCGGCATGCAGAGCCAAAGCCTCCTCAGCCATCCGTCGCGCATCATCGAGATCTGTCCCAGCCGTCACCACTCCGGGAAAATCGGGAAAGGAGACGCCGAAATCGCTGTCTGCATCCTTGTGGATCAAGCCGATGTAATGCTGCATGTTTCACCTCAATTTCAAGCCGGACTGCTTCTCGATGCTCTTCAGCGTACCGGGCGGGATATCGCGCTTGGGGTGCGGAACGGTTACGCGGCCAGGCTTTTCAGGATGCTTGAACTGGTGATGGCTTCCCCGGGTCGCGACCAGGAGCCAGCCGTCACGTTGCAAAGCCGAGATCACGTCCGCGCTTCTCATGCCGGGATAATACACATTTCGTGTGTATATTGCAAGGCTGCACGAGAGAACAATGATTTGCAGCGTGCCGCTAAGACGCGGCGCTGGAGGCGACTCACCGGATCGATTGCACGGATTTCGGCGAATGGGATATGCGGAAACGTATCCCGGCCCGTCGCTTTGGGCTCCGGGCGTTCGACGCTAGAAACGATTCCCCGGATCGTTTCTCCGAGCGCGCTTGGCGCGCTCGGACGCGTCTCACCCATTCACCCAGGCCATGTCGTCGTGGGTGAGTTCGATGTCGCGCAGTTCGCGGTTGACGAGGAAATGCTCGTTCTCGATCGAGAATTCGGCAAGCTCGATAGTCGCGGCGTAGCGAGCCTTGAAGGCCTCGATGATCTCGTTGACGATCACTTCCGGGGCGGACGCGCCGGCAGACAGGCCGAGCGTGCCGATCGGGCCGATGTCGTCCCAGTCGATTTCGGCGGCGCGCTGCACCAGCAGCGAGCGCCTGGCGCCGGCCTTTAGCGCCACTTCAACCAGACGCTTGGAGTTGGACGAATTGGGCGCGCCGACGATGATGAACAGGTCGCAGCCGGGCGCCGCCTGCTTGACCGCCTCCTGGCGGTTGGTCGTGGCATAGCAGATGCTGTCGGCCGAGGGCGCGGTCAGATTGGGAAAGCGCTCCTGCAGCCGATTGATGACGCCGGCGGTGTCGTCGACCGAGAGCGTGGTCTGGGTGACGTAGCCGAGATTGTCGGCATCGACCGGCTGGTAGCGGTCGGCGTCCTCGATCGTCTCGATCAGCGACACCGAGCCCTCCGGCAATTGCCCCATGGTGCCGATCACTTCCGGATGGCCGGCATGGCCGATCAGCACGACATGGCGGCCGAGGCGCTGGTGGCGCATCGCCTGTTTGTGCACCTTGGAGACCAGCGGGCAGGTCGCGTCGAGATAGAAGAGATTGCGCGCCTGGGCGTCAGCCGGCACGGATTTCGGCACGCCATGGGCGGAGAAGACGACCGGCTTTTCGCGGTGCTCGGCGGGGATCTCGTCGAGTTCCTCGACGAAGACCGCACCCTTGGCCTCCAGCCCCTCGACCACATAGCGGTTGTGGACGATCTCGTGGCGCACATAGACGGGGGCACCGAAGCCCTTGAGCGCCAGGACGACGATCTGGATGGCGCGGTCGACGCCGGCGCAGAAGCCGCGCGGGCCGCACAGGCGGATCGTCAGGGGCGGTCGGGACACAATTTCATTCATCATCAGGCAGCCAGCAGGACAAGGATCAGGGCGAGCACGGCTGGAAGCGCCTGGATGTACAGGATCTTCCGCGATGCCGTCACGCTTCCATATAGGCCGGCGACGAAGACGCAGCCAAGGAAAAACAGCTTCAGCTGGAAAGCGAAATCGGGGTTCGGCTGGGCGAGCGCCCAGAACAGGCCGAGCGCCAGAAAGCCGTTGTAGAGGCCCTGGTTGGCGGCGAGCACCTTGGTTGCCTCGGCCTGCGGCGGCTTCATGGCGAAGGCTTTGAGGCCCGCGGGCCTGGTCCACAGGAACATTTCCAGCACCAGGATATAGACATGCTCAAGCGCCACTAGGGCGACCAGCAGATCGGCAACGAGATTCATCAGTCCTCCTCGGCGCGTCGGGCGCTTTGTACGTCAGAACAGGCCGGCGAGGCGTTTGCCGCCCTCCGTCCTCCAGGTTCAAGTCTTGCGGCGAAACACGCCGTAGATCACCACGCCGGCCAGCGCCAGCGCCAAGCCGTACCAGGTGATCGCATATTGCAGGTGGCTGTTGGGCAGGTCGATCTCGGTGACCCCGCCTTCCGGCATGCCGCCCGGGACCGGAGTCGCGTCGGCATCGAGGAAGAAGGGCAGCACCTTGTCGGCCGCAAGCCCGGTGCTCGCCGCCATGCGGTCGAGATCCTTCCAGTAGAAGACGTTCTTGCCCTCGTCATTGTCCGGCACCAGCGAGGACGGCTTTTCGCTCAGCCGGGCGCGGGCCAGCCCCTCGACCGATTGCGGGCCGGCCAGCAGCCCTTGCGGACGCTTTGCCGGCTCCTTCAGTTCATAGGGCACGAAGCCGCGGTTGATGAACAGGTAGCGGCCGTCGGCAAGCTGGAGCGGCGTGTAGACGTAGAAGCCGGCGCGGCCGCGGAAGGTGGCAAGAAAATGCCGTTCCTTGTCGTTGAGGTAGGTGCCTTCGGCCGCGGCTGCGCGATAGTCGACGTCGCCGCCCTTGGCCAGGATCGCCTCGATGCCGGCCAGATCGAGGGGGGCCGCGTTGCGCCGCGCCTCGATGTCGGCGATCAGAGCCTCCTTCCAATGGAGCCGCTTCACCTGCCAGGTGCCGAGCGACAGCAGGATCGCCATCGCGACGGCGACCGCCACGACGGTGACGACGAGCCGGACAGGGCCGCGGCGCGTCGTCTCAGCCACGATCGATCACCCCCTGAGATGCCTTGTTGCGGTACTGCAGGGCGATCAGCATCGCCTTGATGGTGCGCAGCAGCCAGAGCGAAACGATGATCGCCAGGGGCCCGAACAGGACAAAATGCAGCCAGACCGGCGGCTGATAGGTCAGCTCGGTCCAGACCGCGAGGCCGACCACGAGGAAATCGGCGAGCAGGATGACGAAGATCGCCGGACCGTCGCCGGAATCGGCGAAGGAATAGTCGAGGCCGCAATTGCTGCAGCGTGGCTTGACCTTCGAATAGCCGTCGAACAGCCGGCCCTGGCCGCAGCGCGGGCAGGACGCGGTCAGCCCGGCCTTGACCGGATCGACCGGTGCGAAATGGGCGTTGTCCTCGTTCATGATCTTCCTTTCAGCTGCGCGCGGGCCGGCCTTGCCGCTGCCGGCCACGGTATTCCTACCTTGGCTTATACGCCCCGATAGACAAACCGCAAATGCGCCTTGCCTTTGCCTCGCCGCGGAGGCTGGCTGCGCCGGCCACAAAAAAAGCGGCACCCGCAGGTGCCGCTTGTGTTTCTTGCCGTCTCGGCCGGATCAGCCGTGGGCGAGCGGTGCGCCCCAGCCACCCCAGACATAGATGGTGAAGAACAGGAAGAGCCAGACCACGTCGACGAAGTGCCAGTACCAGGCAGCTGCTTCGAGGCCGAAATGCTGCTTCGGGGTGAAATCGCCCTTCATCGCGCGCAGCAGGCAGACGGTCAGGAAGATCGTGCCGACGAGCACGTGGAAGCCGTGGAAACCCGTAGCCATGAAGAAGGTCGCACCATAGATGCTTTCCTTGAAGCCGAACGGCGCGTGGGCATATTCGTAGGCCTGAACGGCGGAGAACAGGACGCCGAGCACGACCGTGAGCAGCAGACCGCTGACCAAACCCTTGCGGTCATTGTGCAGCATAGCGTGGTGGGCCCAGGTGAGCGTCGTGCCCGACAGCAGCAGGATGATGGTGTTGTAGAGCGGCAGGTGCCAGGGATCGAGAACCTCGATGCCCTGCGGCGGCCACTGGCCGCCGGTGAACTCGACGCGGCTCGCCTGGATCGCTTCGTTGGCGAACAGGCTGGCATCGAAGAAGGCCCAGAACCAGGCGACGAAGAACATCACTTCCGAAGCGATGAACATGATCATGCCATAGCGCAGGTGCAGCGACACGACGCGGGTATGGGCGCCTTCGTGGGCTTCCTTGATGGTGTCAGACCACCAGCCGATCATCGTGTAGAGGACGATGGCCAGGCCGATGTAGAACAGCCAAGGATTGGCCAGTTCGAGACCGAACATCTTGAACGATCCGCCCGACAGATAGCGCATGTAGGACACGCCACCGAAGGTAAGGATGAAGGCGCCGATCGAGGCCAGAAGCGGCCAGGGGCTCGGATCGATGATGTGGTAGTCGTGATTCTTCTGATGCGCTTCGGCCATGTCAGCAATCCCCGAATGTCAAATTTCCTTAGAGCCCGGCGGACCGGACCCCTCCTCTCACAGTTTCGGCTGTCCCTTGTCACCCTGCTGCGGCAGCGATGCCACGGGCTTCTCCCCCTCATGCGGATAGAAGGTGTAGGACAGCGTAATCGTTCCGATGTCCTTCGTCTCGGCGGCCTCGACGATGGCCGGATCGATGAAGAAGACCACCGGCATTTCCAGGCTCTCGCCCGGCTTCAGCTCGGTTTCGGTGAAGCAGAAGCATTCGACCTTGTTGAAATAGGCCGCCGCCTCCATCGGCGTCACGTTGAAGATCGCCTGACCCGTGGTCGCAACCGGCGAACGGTTGGTCGCGGTATAGTTGATCTGCACCGTCTCGCCGATCTTCGGCGTGATCGACCGGTCGACCGGCTTGAATTCCCAGTTGAGCCCCGAGGACACGTTGGCGTCGAAGGTCACCTTGATGGTCTTGTCGAGCACCACGTCGGAGACCTGTTCGACGCGCTTCGTCGTGCCGTTGTAGCCGGTCACCTGGCAGAACAGCCGATAAAGCGGAACCGACGCGAAGGACACGCCGAGCATGCAGCCGACGAAAACGACGCAGGCCAGCAGGATCCTCGCGTTGCCGCGCGGTTTAGCCGTCGTTTCGTTGCCTGTCATCGCCACGCGCGCCTCCCTGCTCTCAATTGCCGACAGCGCCGAACTTGATCAGCGTCACGACGTAGAAAATGGCGACAAGCGCGGCGAGCACGACGCCGAGCGCGATATTGCGTCCGCGGCGCGACTTCTTCTGCGCTTCATTCAGCTTGATGGTTTCCATCAGGCGGCACCTCCGAAAAGCGTCGCGAGGGTCGCGACGTAATGATCGACCAACAGGGCCGAGAAGATCGCGAACAGATAGACGATCGAATAGGCAAACAGCTTCTTGGCCGGCACCATCTTCTCGTCGCCGTCCGGCATGCGCCAGACGGCGATGGAACAGATGACGAGATAGAGGCCGAGAGCCCCGGCAAACAGGCCGTAATAGATCGATGTGAGACCGGTGAAGGTCGGGATGACGGCAGTCACAGCGGTCAGCACCGCGTAGAGCGCGATCTGGTGCTTGGTGACGCGTTCGCCCGACACGTTCGGCAGCATCGGCACGCCGACGGAGCCGTAATCGCGCATCTTGAACAGCGCCAGCGCCCAGAAATGGGCCGGCGTCCAGAGGAAGATGATCATGAACAGCACGATGCTGTCGAGCGACACGCCGCCGGTGACGCAAGCCCAGCCGACCATGGGCGGGAAGGCGCCGGCAGCACCGCCGATGACGATGTTCTGCGGCGTCGAGCGCTTCAGCCACATCGTATAGACGACGGCATAGAAGAAGATGGTGAAGGCGAGCAGGCCGGCCGAGAACCAATTGACGGTGAGGCCGAGGATCGAGACCGAGAACACCGAGAGGATCAGGCCGAAGGCGAGCGCTTCGGTAGGAGCGATGCGGCCGGCCGGGATCGGTCGCGAGGCGGTTCGGGTCATCACGGCGTCGATGTCGGCGTCGTACCACATGTTGAGCGCGCCGGAGGCGCCGGCACCGACGGCGATGCACAGGATGGCGATGAAGCCGAGAAAGGGATTGATGTCGCCCGGCGCCAGCACCAGGCCGGCAAAGGCGGTGAATACGACGAGCGACATGACGCGCGGCTTCAGAAGCGCGAAGAAATCGCGCGCAGTGGCTTCGGAAAGGCGCACTTCGCCCTCGAGCCCCGCGATGTCGCGACTATCAATTACCGTCATTGTCTCCGTCCCATGCTTGTCTGTTCTTTTTGGGTGCCGCGCCCCTGAAAGGCGCGGCACCCGCTATGCGTTGAGAGGCCAAACTGCCCGCTTACTTGATGCGCGGCAGCTGTTCCCACTGGTGGAACGGCGGCGGCGACGACAGCTGCCACTCGAGCGTGGTCGCACCTTCACCCCACGGATTGTTGCCGGCGACGCGCTTCTTGGCGAAGGCTTCGAAGACGCCGACCAGGAAGACCAGCACGGCGAAGGCCGAGATGTAGGAGCCGATCGACGAGACATAGTTCCAGCCGGCGAAAGCGTCCGGATAGTCGATGTAACGGCGCGGCATGCCGGCGAGGCCGAGGAAGTGCTGCGGGAAGAACACCATGTTGACGCCGACGAACATCACCCAGAAGTGCAGCTTGCCGAGGAATTCCGAGTACATGTAGCCGGTCATCTTCGGGAACCAGTAGTACCAGGCGGCGAAGATGGCGAACACGGCGCCGAGCGACAGAACATAGTGGAAGTGGGCGACCACGTAGTAGGTGTCGTGCAGCGAGCGGTCGAGACCGGCATTGGCCAGCTGTACGCCGGTGACGCCACCGACGGTGAACAGGAAGATGAAGCCGATCGCCCAGACCATGGGCGTGCGGAAGGTCAGCGAACCGCCCCACATCGTCGCGATCCACGAGAAGATCTTGATGCCGGTCGGCACCGCGATGACCATGGTGGCGAAGAGGAAGTAGCGCTGTGCGGCGAGCGACAGGCCGACCGTGTACATGTGGTGGGCCCAGACGATGAAGCCGACGGCACCGATGGCGACCATGGCGTAGGCCATGCCGAGATAGCCGAAGACCGGCTTCTTCGAGAAGGTCGAGATGATGTGGCTGATGATGCCGAAGCCGGGCAGGATCAGGATGTACACTTCCGGGTGACCGAAGAACCAGAACAGGTGCTGGAACAGGATCGGATCACCGCCACCTTCCGGCGCGAAGAAGGTCGTGCCGAAGTTGCGGTCGGTCAGAAGCATGGTGATGCCACCTGCCAGAACCGGCAGTGAGAGCAGCAGCAGGAAGGCGGTGACGAGCACGGACCAGGCGAACAGCGGCATCTTGTGCAGCGTCATGCCCGGGGCGCGCATGTTGAGGATGGTGGTGATGAAGTTGATCGCACCGAGGATCGACGAGGCACCGGAGATGTGGATCGCGAAGATCGCCAGGTCCACGGCCGGGCCGGGTTGGCCGGAGGTCGCAAGCGGCGGATAAAGCGTCCAGCCGCCACCGACACCATAGGCGCCGGCCGGGCCTTCGACGAACATCGACAACACCAGCAGCAGGAAGGCCGGAATGACCAGCCAGAAGGAGATGTTGTTGAGGCGCGGGAAAGCCATGTCCGGAGCGCCGATCATGATCGGGATCATCCAGTTGGCGAAACCGCCGATGAGAGCCGGCATAACCATGAAGAAGATCATGATCAGCGCGTGCGCGGTGGTGAACACGTTGTACATGTGCTTGCCGCCGTCGATGGCCGCATCGCCCTCGAAGCCGTAAACGATCGAGGCCAGACCGTGGAAGATCTGGATGCCCGGTTCCTGCAGCTCCATGCGCATGGCGACCGAGAGCGCGCCGCCGATGAGGCCGGCGAAGATCGCGAAGATCAGGTAGAGGGTGCCGATGTCCTTGTGGTTGGTCGAGAAGAACCAACGGGTGAAGAAACCGGGCTTATGGTCATGATTGTCGTGATGCGCGCCGTGACCGTGGGCGTGATCGTCGTGGGCAACAGGTCCTGCCATTGTCCGCACTCCTCTTCCTTAATTCGAAACGTTGTCGGCGAGCTGCACGGATTTGTCCGCACCGTCCACCGCAGCCATGAGCGCCTTGTTGGCACCGGCGAGATCCGACGCAGCAGCCTGGATCCAGGCGGCATACTTGTCATCCGACACGACGCGGATGGCGATCGGCATGAAGGCATGGTCCTTGCCGCAGAGTTCCGAACACTGGCCGTAGTAGAGGCCTTCGCGATCGGCGCGGAACCAGGTTTCGTTCAGACGACCCGGGACGGCATCGATCTTGACGCCGAAGGCCGGCATGGCGAAGGCATGGATGACGTCGGTCGGCGCGGCGGTGACGAGCATGCGCACGGTCTTGCCGACCGGGATGACCATCTCGTTGTCGACGGCGAGCAGGCGCGGATAGACGCTCTTGTCTTCCTTGCCGGCGGCAGCGCGGTCTTCGTCCTTCAGCATGTAGCTGTCGAAGGCCAGTTCCGTGCCGCCCTGGTATTCGTAGTTCCACTGCCACTGGGTGGCGGTCGCCTTGACCGTCAGGTCGGGATTTTCCGGCTGGGTGAGCTGGGCGGAAAGCAGATTGAAGGACGGGATCGCGAAGAACAGCAGGATCAGCACCGGACCGACGGTCCAGACGATTTCGATCGCGGTGTTGTGGCTGGTCTTCGAGGGAACCGGGTTGGCGGAGGCGCGGAAGCGCACGACGACCACGATGATAAGGAGGAGGACGAAGACCGTGATCGGAACAATGAACCACAGGGTGTAGTTCTCAAACCAGCGAATCTGCTCCATGATCGGCGTCGCCGCCTGCTGCAAGTCCATCTGCCACTCGGTCGGCTGGTCTGCAAAGCTGCCGGAGGCGAAAAGCAGACAGGCCAGGGCGGCCAATGCTGCAAAAGCTCTCTTCATCACGATGTCTCTCCCACAAGCGTTTGATCCACATCAAATCAATACGCAAAATTCATGCTATCATCAGCGTTTAAAATCACAGATTGGCCGCATTCGCAATACGCCCGGCCAAATGCCAGCGTTGCATTTTTGCCGTTCATCAATTCCGCTCCCGAGCCATCCACCGGCAATTCGGCCCGCACCGCCCGCGGCGGCCGATGCGGCTGCAACAGCGGTCGCAATTAAGCCTCACTCCCTTGGAAAACACGGGTCGGGGCTTTCATTTTGCCCGCCCGGACGCCATGAATGTCAGGGATGATTCGATTTCCAGAGGTACCCATGGGTCTTCCTAGACTTTACCGGTCCGGCCTGATCGCAAGCGCCATCGCCGTTGCCGCGCTCGTCGCTCCGGTCGAGGCCCAGCAACAGCAGCCCGGAACGATCCGTTCCAATCACGGCGCGTGGTCGGTGATCTGCGATACGCCGGCCGGCGCCTCCACAGAACAATGTGCGCTGATGCAGAACGTCATCGCCGAGGACCGCCCCGAAGTGGGCCTTTCGGTGGTGGTGCTGAAGACTGCGGACCGCAAGGCGAAGATCCTGCGCATCCTCGCCCCGCTCGGCGTCCTGCTGAAGGACGGCATGGAGCTTTACGTCGACGGCAACAATATCGGCCGCGCCTATTTCACCCGCTGCTTCTCCGAAGGCTGCTATGTCGAGGTCGAGATAGACGAGGAACTGATGAAGATCCTGCGGGCCGGCAAGAATGCCGTGTTCGCGCTGCGCGAGTCTGCCGACCAGGACCGGGTCGGCATTCCGATCGAGCTTGCCGGCTTCGGCGAAGGCTACGACAAGCTTCCCTGAGAATATCCGCTGCCTTCATCATCATAAAGTAACGCGCGACCGGGGCCATGGCTCCGGTCGAACCTTGTTCGCAGGGCGCAATGCGCCTACATCGGAGCGAGCACTGCAAGGAGATATGCATGACCACCGACCTTCTCGGCCTCTTCGACTGCGACGAAATGACGCTGCGTCAGCATGTGTCGAAAGCACTCGCCGGCGCCGATGACGGGGAGCTGTTCGTCGAACATGCCCAGGCAGAATCACTGACCTTCGACAACGGCCGCCTGAAGGGGGGCAGTTTCAACACCGACCAGGGCTTCGGCCTGCGCGCCGTCGCCGGCGAAGCCGTCGGCTACGCCCATGCGGGGGAGCTTTCGCTCTCCGCACTGACGCGCGCCGCCGATGCCGTCGGCGCCGTCACCCATGGCTATTCCGGCTCCTATGCCAGCGCACCCCAGCGCACCAATGCCAAGCTCTATGGCGAAGGCAATCCGATCGGCGCGCCCTCCTTCGAGGAGAAGGTCAAGCTGCTTGCCGAGATCGACGCCTATCTGCGCGGCAAGGGCGACACCGTGCGCCAGGTCACCGCCTCGATCGCCGCGAGCTGGCAGGTGGTGGAGATCCTGCGCGCCGATGGCCACCGCGTGCGCGACATCCGGCCGATGACGCGGATCAACATTTCCGTCATCGCCGGCAAGGGCGACCGGCAGGAAAGTGGCTCCTATGGCACGGGCGGGCGCATGGCCTTTTCCGACTTCCTCACGCAGGAGAGCTGGCAGCATGGCGCCGACGAGGCGCTGCGCCAGGCGCTGATCAATCTCGAGGCGATCGACGCGCCGGCCGGCACCATGGACGTGGTGCTCGGCAATGGCTGGCCGGGCGTCATGCTGCACGAGGCGGTCGGCCACGGGCTCGAAGGCGACTTCAACCGCAAGAAGACCTCGGCCTTCGCCGGCTTGATGGGCGAGATGGTCGCCGCTCCCGGCGTGACCGTCGTCGACGATGGCACGATCGACGCGCGGCGCGGCTCGATCACCATCGACGACGAAGGCACGCCCTCGGCCTACAACGTGCTGATCGAGAACGGCCGGCTGGTCGGCTACATGCAGGACCGGCAGAATGCCCGGCTGATGGGCATGAAGGCGACCGGCAACGGACGCCGCCAGGGCTACTCGCACCAGCCCATGCCGCGCATGACCAACACCTACATGCTCGGCGGCGACAAGAGCCCGGAAGAAATCATCTCGTCCGTCAAGAACGGCATCTATGCCGTCTCCTTCGGCGGCGGCCAGGTCGACATCACGTCCGGCAAGTTCGTCTTTGGCTGCACCGAGGCCTACATGATCGAGAACGGCAAGATCGGCGCGCCGGTCAAGGGCGCCATGCTGATCGGCAACGGGCCGGAAGCGATGAAGCGTATTTCCATGGTCGGCAACGACATGGCGCTCGACAAGGGTATCGGCAATTGCGGCAAGGCCGGCCAATGGGTCCCGGTCGGCGTCGGCCAGCCGCATCTGCGGATGGACCAGGTGACGGTGGGCGGAACGCGGGCGTAACGGCCCGCGGCGGGCATCTGTCTGCCGCACCTGCCGCGACTCGCGGAATTGTTGACACCTGGGCGCTTCCGTCCGAGTTCGTTCTTCCGTCAGGCATCGACGGCTACATCGATGTCAGCCGCTATCGCCGGCACTATCTGTTCTTCAGGGAGTTTGAGAGCGGCAAGATCGGGGTTATGAGCATTCTGCACGAACGAATGGACATACCGGCAAGGCTTGTCGAAGAGCTTGGAAAGCTAGCCGGCGACCTCGCCGGCGAAGACGCGAATTAGCGAGGCAGGTCAGCAGCCTGAGCCTCGATCAGCCCCTCGCAGGCATCAGCACGCAATCATAGCGGTTCTTGACCAACTTGTCGCAGGCCGAGCGGGCCTCGGTCTTGCTGGCAAAGCCGGTGAAGCGGGCGCGGTAGAAGGTCGCGCCGCCGCGGGTCACGGCTTCGGTATAGGTGTCGCGATCGTTCAGCGGGCCGCCGATCTTGGCTTTGGCGTCGGCGAGAAGCTCCATGGCGGCCTTGGCGCTGGCGGCGGCGGCGATCTGGATCTGCCATCCGCCAACCTTCTGGGCCGCAGCCTTCGGCGCCGCGAGCGGGATTTCCGCCTCAGGCGTCAAGGCTGGGACGTCGCTCGAAACCTCGGCGGAAGCCATTTCCACCGGATTGGCATAGGCGGTGCCGAGCATGGAGGCGGCGACCGGGCTGGCATTGGCCATGCCGATGACGGCGGCTACCGCATCCTGGCGGGGTGCCGGAACCGGTACATCGTCGCCCAGGCGCGCCAGGTCCATGCCGACGCGGGTCGAGTTGCTGGCCAGGAGCTGCGATCCGCGCGACGCCTTAGCGATGTTGCCGGCGATCAGCTTTTCCATGACCTTGTCGCGGCTTGCCGCCGAGCGGCCGCCCATGACCACGCCGATCACCCGGCGGTCGCCGTCTCTCACGGCGCTGACGAGATTGAAGCCGGACGCGTTGGTATAGCCGGTCTTGATGCCGTCCATGCCCTTGTAGCGGTACATCAGATTGTTGTGGCCGTTGATCGTGCGGCCGCGGAAGGCAAAGCTCTTGGTGTTGAACAGCTTGTATTCCTGCGGGAAGTCGCGCAGCAGCGCGATGCCGAGAGTCGACATGTCGCGTGCCGTGGTGATCTGCCGGTCGTCGGGAAGGCCGGAGGCATTGACGAAAGTGGTCTTCGACATGCCGAGCGAACGGGCCTTTGCCGTCATAATCGCGGAGAACTGGCTTTCGGTGCCGCCGAGCCTTTCCGCCATGGCGGCCGCGGCATCATTGGCCGACTGCACGATCATGCCGAGCACGGCTTCCTTCACGGTGATGGCATCGCCTGCCTTCACGCGAAGCTTGGTCGGCGGCCGGGAGGCTGCATATTTGGAGAAAGGCACCTTGCTGTCCCAGGACAATTCGCCGCGACGAATCGCGTCGAACGTCATGTACAGCGTCATCATTTTCGTCAGCGAGGCCGGGTGATTGAGGCTGTCGGGGTTTTCCGAGGCCAAGACTTCGCCGGTGCGGGCATCGAGGAGAAGCTGGGCGCTTCCGGCTGTCGCGGAGGTTGACGATGAAGCGATCGCAACAAGGAACGTCAACGCGATCAACAGCTTGTTCATGAATCCTCCAGGGGCAGGCTTATTTTGGCGGAAGGTCGAAAATCGACGACGAGATTCGCCGCCCGGTAGACGATGGCCTCACTAAAGCAGAATTGGGGCGAGAATTTTGCGGCGCAGCGCCCTCAGTCCGAAAGTTAACTAAAAGTTTCATGAAGTGAGTAAACAAAGGGTAAATGACGCGAGGCTGGATCTGCCGACGGAAGAAGGCCTCATGCGGCAAGAAAACCGCCATCGGCCGCCAGCACGTGGCCGACAATATAGGAGGCCGCGTCAGAGGCAAGCCACAGGACGGCTTCCGCCACTTCCTCGGGCTCACCCATGCGGCGCAGCGGCAGACCGGCGGCTACGGTCGCCACATCGCCGACGCCGGCCGCCAGCATCATGTCGGTGACCACCCTCCCCGGCGCCACGGCGTTGATGCGCACGCCCTGGGCGGCGTTCTCGATGGCGGCTGTGCGCATCATCGCAATCACGGCGGCCTTCGAGGCATTGTAGAGGGCGAAGCCCGGATTGGGATTACGGATGCCGCTGACCGAGGCGTTGATGACGATCGCGCCGCCGCCGGCTTGCCGCATCGCGGGGATCTGATATCGAAGGCAATGAAAGACGCCGCGCACATTGGTGTCGAAGACGGCGGCATAGGTGGCGTCGTCCTGGCCTTCGATCGGTCCACGGCGTTCCTGAAAGCCGGCATTGTCGAAGGCCACATCCAGCCGGCCGAAACGGTCCAGCGTGCCGGACACCATCGCCTCGACCTCCGCTTCCCGCGTCACGTCGGTCATCAGGAAGATCGCCTGCGAACCCAGGTCCCGGCAGGCGGCGGCCACCGCCTCGCCCTCCTGTTCGCGCCGGCCGGCAATCACCACGGCCTTGGCCCCTTCGCGCGCCATCTGCAGCGCCGCGGCCCTGCCGATGCCGGTTCCGCCGCCCGTGACTAGGCAGATCTTTCCGTCCATGCGGCGTGCAGACGTCATGCGTGTCGGACCTCCTGTGGCGTGCCACGGCAGTCTAGATATTTACTTGACTGAGTCCAGTAATTTTCTCCCGCCGTCCTTCGGGAGGCGGACGGAAGAGGCTGGCGTGGATGCCCATCCTGTGGCGGCCAGTCCTATGCTATAGACGCGGATGGATTGAACGGGTGCTGCCCTTGCTGTTCTTGTCCGTCGAGGTGCCTCTGCAATTTTTTCAACTTGCCTCTTTACCTCAACCTAAGTTGAGATTGTAGGTTCCGGTCCGACGCGCAATCCAGGACGAGGAAACAGGACTCATGCACCCAGAGACAGAAGTGCCGAACGTCGCGGGATCGCCGGCTGCCGCCGCGTCCGGTCTTGCGCCGGAGAAAGAGGCGAGCGGGCGCTGGGCCGAGCTTCTCGCCCCGCGCTATCTCGCGACGACGACGATGCTGTGCATGGGCGTGGCGCTCTATGCCTTCAACGGCTTCCTGGTCAGCACGGTGCTGCCGACGGCGGTCGGCGAGATCGGCGGTGCGGAACTCCTGCCGTGGTCGATGACGCTCTATCTGGTCGCGTCGATCGTCGCCGGCGCGAGTGCCGCGCTGCTCAAGCAGCGCTACGGGGCAAGGACTGTGCTCTTCGCCGCCGCCCTGCTCTTCCTGGCCGGAACGCTGGCGGCCGCCTTCGCCTCGGACATGAATACCGTGCTCTTCGGACGGATCTGCCAGGGCATCGGCGAAGGCATCATCGCCGCCATCTGCTACGCGCTGATCCCCGAAATGTTCCCGCCCGCGCTGGTTCCGAAAGTGTTCGGCGCGGAAGCGAGCGTGTGGGCCATCGCCGCCTTCGGCGGGCCGGTGCTGGCCGGCTCGCTGACGGAAGCCTTTTCCTGGCGGGTCGCCTTTCTCGTCAACGCGCCGCTCATCGCCCTCTTCCTGCTGCTCGCGCTGATCCTCGTGCCGTCCGGTCGGGAAGCCGGCCGGCGGCTGCAATTTCCGACCCTCAGGCTCGCCCTGCTGTCGGCCGGCCTCGTCGCCATGCTGGTAGCGGGGCTTGCCGGTTCCGTCGTCGCCACCACGGCCCTGATCGGGGGAGCCCTGGTCCTGGTGCTCGGCGCGGTCCGCCTCGACCGGGGCGCGGAGGATTCGATCCTTCCGCAGGGCGCGTTTTCCACCCGCTCGCCGCTCGGCCTCGGGCTCTGGGTCATCCTGCTCATGCCGCTGTCGCAGGCGACCAGCAGCGTCTATCTCGTCTATTCGCTGCAATATCTGTTCGGCTATCGCCCGACGCTTGCCGGCGCGCTCGGTGCGCTGATGGCGATCAGCTGGAGCCTCACGGCGATCGGCGTCGCCAACCTCAGGACGGAGCGGTCGCGGCAGACGGCGATCTGGCTCGGCCCCCTGCTGCTGGTCCTCGGCTTTGCCACCCTCGCCGGCGCGATCGGGACCGTGAACATCGCCATGCTGGCGGCCGCGCAGGTCGCCATCGGCGCGGCCTTCGGTCTGAGCTGGGGCTATCTCAGCCAGATGCTGATGGAGGCGACGCCGGGTCATGAGCGCGACAAGACCTCGGCCCTGCTGCCGACGCTGCAATCAGCCGGCTTCGCGCTCGGTGCCGCGCTTGCGGGCATCAGCGCCAATGGCGCGGGGCTGGCCGTGGCGCAATCGGCGGAGGCGATGCGCGGCGTGCTGACGCTCACCTTCGCCATCGCGCTCGTCTGGGCAATCCCTGCCTCGCTGGCGGCGCGCCGTGCAGTCACGCTGATGCGATGACCACCGCCGGTCGCATCGGAAACGCCGGCACGCCAAAAACAGGCAGAAGCCATTCAACAAGGCTTAACGCCGGCCGCATAGTCTGGAGGGCAATGTTGCGACGCAAACCGGGCAAGGACAATGAAGGCCATCCTGAAAAGCTACGTGCGCAGGGCCGCGATCACCGGCGGGCTGGAAGCGTCCCGGCTTATCAGCCGTCTCGGCGCCATGCGCGCGGCGCGCGGCCGCGGCGCGATCTTCACCCTGCATCACGTGCGACCGCACCGGCCCCGGCCGCTCGATGCGAACGGACATCTCGAGATAACGCCGGTCTTCCTGGACGCGGCCATCCGGCAGCTGAAGGCCGAGGGTTACCGGTTCGTGGCGCTCGACGACGTGCCGCGCCTGCTCGAAGGCTCGCCGGACGGGCCGCCCTTTGCCGTCTTTACGCTCGACGACGGCTATCGTGACAATGCCGAACATGCCCTGCCCGTCTTCGAGCGGCACGGCGTACCCTTCACCGTCTTCGTCACCAAGGGATTCAGCGAACGCAGCCACACCCTGTGGTGGGAGACCGCGGAAGCCCTGCTCAACGCCACAGACCGCTTCACCATCGAAACCGACGGCGGCCCGAAGACCCACGTCGTCACCTCGATCGCGGCGAAGCGGGCGGTCTGCGATCTCATCTGCGACGCGATCTGCGGACCTGCGGAGAGCCTGGCGATCGCCCGGCTCGATGCGGCGGCGCGCAGCGTCGGCATCGACCCGACGGCAATGGTCGCGCAACTGGTGATGACGGCCGACGAGCTGCGGACATTTGCCCGCCATCCGCTCGCCAGTCTCGGCGCCCACACCCTCAGCCACCGCGCGCTGGACTTTCTCACCGATGCGGAAGCGCTCGACGAGCTTTCGGGCAGCGCCGACTATGTCGAGACGCTGACGGGACGGCGACCGGCCAGTTTCGCCTACCCCTACGGCGATGCGCGCAGCGCCACGAAGCGAATCGCGGACCTCGCCGCTCAGGCCGGCTTCACCCTTGCCGTGACGACCCGGGCAGCGACGATCGACGCTTCGGCGCTCGACCAGCCCATGCTTCTGCCGCGCATTTCGCTCAACGGCTATTTCCAGAAGCCGCGCTATGTCGCGGCCCTCGCCTCCGGCATTCCCTTCCGCCTCACGGGCTGATCCGTCCGGACGATCGAGGCCGGCGACAAAGCCGCCGGCCCGGCATGACGATCAGGGATACATCCGCACCTTGTGCCAGGGCGCATCCGGCGTCTCGCGGCGAAACTCGATGCGGTCGTGCAGCCGGAACTTGCGATCGTGCCAGAACTCGATCGACACCGGCTTGATGCGGAAACCGGACCAGTGGGCCGGCCGCGGCACCTCGCCGAAGGCATAGCGGGCGGTATATTCGGCGACGGCCTTTTCCAGCGCGAACCGGCCTTCCAGCGGGCGCGACTGCTTCGACGCCCAGGCGCCGATGCGGCTGCCGAGCGGCCGGGAGCGGTAGTAGGCGTCGGCTTCCTCGTCGGAAACCACCTCGACCTCGCCGCGCAGACGGACCTGACGCCGCAGCGTTTTCCAGTGGAAGCACATGGCTGCCTTTTTCTGGCCGAGAATTTCCTGTCCCTTCTGGCTCTCGAAATTCGTGTAGAAGACAAAACCCCGGGAATCGAATTCCTTGAGCAGGACCATGCGCACATTCGGCAGGCCGTTCTCATCCACGGTTGCAACCGCTACGGCGTTGGGATCGTTGATCTCCGAGGCCTCTGCGTCCTTCAGCCACGCACCGAACAGTGCGAAAGGTTCGTTTTCCTCGGTAAAGTCACTGCTTGTTAACCCAGTCTCTGACATATTGATTCGAATGCTCCCGAATTTCATCAGCATTGCCCAGGGTCTTAACACTGGACAGGACGCCCATTGAGAGACATAGCAAAGTCGAACGAGCGCAAAAAGGGCGGGCCGTTGGGTAAAAGCAGTTTACTCATCGTTCTTGCCGCGACGCTGCCGATGAGCGGTTGCTTCGGTGGCAGCATGGACCTCTTCGGCTCGGATGTGGATCGATCGATCTCCACCAGCACCGTGGCGAAGAAGAACACCGCGGAAGGCCGCTCCGACGAGCTGACCGTGCAGAACGCCGTATCCTCAGCCGATCTGTCGCGCATCGGCAGCCCCCTGCCCTGGGCCAATGCAACGACCGGCAGCGCCGGCGTGGTCACGGCGATCGAGGAGCAGAAGTCGAACGGCGTGGTTTGCCGCAACTTCTCCACCACGCGTCATTCCTACGAAGGCATCGCCTATTTCTCCGGCAAGACCTGCACCGCGGGCTCCGGCCAGTGGCAGCTGATGAGCTTCAACCGGCAGCCCTGACATCCCTCCTGGCCGACGTCCGGCCCGGATCGCCGGCTTTTCACGTAACCACTGATTAGCATCTTCTTGTCATACTCTGGCAATTGTAAATCCGGCCGCCATGAAGACTGCGGATCGGGAGGTGTTTCTTGCCGGCGGATGGCCAAGAATGGCAGTGCCGGTCTATTCTTAATTGGTGGCCTAGATGCGCGATTTCTATTCAGTGCTCGGCGTAAAGCGCGATGCGGGAGCCGATGAGATCAAGTCGGCCTGGCGGACGAAGGCGAAAAGCGTGCATCCCGACCAGAACCGTGACGACCCGGACGCCAATCGCCGCTTCACCGAAGTCGGCCGCGCCTACGAGGTCCTGAAAGACCCGGCCAAGCGCAGCCGCTATGACCAGCAGCGCGACAAGGTCGAAGCTCTCGAGCGGGAGCAGACGATCATGCAGCAGCGCCAGGCGGCCCGTGAGGCGGCCGAGAAGGCCAAGATCGCCAAGGCGAATGCCGAACGGATCCTCGCCGAGCTCGCACGCGCCGAAGCCGAGAAGGCGAAAGCCGACAAGCAGGCGCAGCCAGCGCAGGCCGCTCAGGCCAAGGCGGAAAAGCCCCAGGCCCAGACCGGCGGCGCCCAGGCGCAATCCCAGTCTCAGGCGCAACCTCAAGCCCAGGCCCAGACACAGAGCCAGGCGAAGACCGACGGCGCGGGCGAAAGCCCCGAGGCCGTCGTCTCGCGCATCTTCGGCGACACGCCGGAGGCGGCGGCGGCTGCCGAAACGCTGAAACGCGAAACCGAGGCAGAAGCCGAACGCGCCGAGAACAGCGAGCCGTCGGGCGCGCCCAAGCCGGTCTCCATCCTCGCGCCGATTGAACTGCTGAGTTCCTTCGTCCGCCGCATTCGCGGCATCCAGCCGCCGCCGGAAAAGGCCCCCGACCTGGTGGTCGAGGCGACCGTCACCATCGACGACCTGCTGGCGCAGAAGCCGGTGCCGATCACGCTCTCCGACGGCCGCGAGCTGCGCGTTCCGCTCGAAAGCGGCGTCACCCAGGGACATGTGGTTCGGCTCAAGGGCCAGGGCCTGAAGTTGCAGGGCATGGGCCGCGGCGACGTGGCGGTCACCTTGCGCGTGGCCAAGAACGAGAAGTTCACCGTCGATGGCTACGACCTGAAGACGGTCCTGCCGATCACGCTCGAGGATGCGGTGCTGGGTTGCGAGGCTTCGGTCGAGACGCCCAACGGGCCGCTCAGCGTCACCATTCCGGCCTGGTCGAGCTCCGACCAGGTGATCCGCCTCGACGACCTCGGCCTCTACAACGACGAGGGCGGCCGCGGCGCGCTGGCCGTGGAACTGCGCGTCATGCTGTGGGAAAAGCCGGACGACAAAGTCACCGATTTGATGCGCGTCATGCGCGAAGGCCTGTTTTTATGAAGTATTTGTAACGATCACACCCTTTGTTACGCTGCCTTACAGTTGATGATCCGGTGCAATCTTGAACCGTGATGCCGGCTATGCCATAGGCAGGGTCAATCGAAAGTCTTAGGGAGCAAAACATGGCTCAAGGTTCCGGCCTTATGGCAGGCAAGCGCGGCATCATCATGGGCGTCGCAAACAATCGCTCGATCGCGTGGGGCATCGCCAAGGCCTGTCATGAACAGGGAGCCGAAATCGCTTTCACCTGGCAAGGCGAAGCGCTGAAGAAGCGCGTCGAACCGCTGGCGCAGGAACTCGACGCCTTCATGGCGGGCGACTGCGACGTGACCAATCTCGACAGTGTCGACGCCGTGTTCAAGAACCTGGAAGACAAGTGGGGCAAGATCGACTTCGTCGTGCATGCCATCGCGTTTTCCGACAAGGACGAACTGACCGGCCGCTACATCGAGACGACGCGCGACAACTTCCAGCGCACGATGGACATTTCCGTCTACTCGTTCACCGCGGTTGCCGCACGCGCCGAAAAGATCATGAACGACGGCGGCTCGATCCTGACGCTCACCTATTACGGTGCCGAGAAGGTCATGCCGCATTATAACGTCATGGGCGTCGCCAAGGCAGCGCTCGAGGCTTCCGTGCGCTACCTCGCCGTCGACATGGGCGGCCGCGGTATTCGCGTCAACGCCATTTCGGCCGGCCCGATCAAGACGCTGGCCGCCTCCGGCATCGGCGACTTCCGCTACATCCTGAAGTGGAACGAGTACAATTCGCCGCTGAAGCGCAACGTGACGACCGATGAAGTCGGCAAGTCGGGCATGTATCTCCTGTCGGATCTGTCGACCGGCGTGACCGGCGAGGTCCACCATGTGGATTCCGGCTATCACACCGTCGGCATGAAGGCGGTGGATGCGCCGGATATCACCGTCGCCAAGGAATAGTCTCCAGTTCGAGGTCGCATGCCGTGCTCATCTATCTGATCCGTCACGGCCAGACCGACTGGAATGCCGAGGGCCGGCTGCAAGGGCAGAAGGACATCGGGCTCAACGAGAACGGGCGGCGCCAGGCGAGCGAGAACGGCAGGCGTCTGGCGGAGGAACTCGGCGATCGGGCTACCGCCTTCGACTATGTCGCCTCCCCGCTCGGCCGCACGCGCGAGACCATGGAACGGGTGCGCGCCGCCATGGGCCTCGACCCGCACGACTACCGCACCGATCCCCGCCTGATCGAATTGTCCTTCGGCGACTGGGAAGGATCGACCATTCCGGAACTGCAACGCGTCATGCCCGACCGGGTCGAGGCGCGCGCGCAGCACAAATGGGATTTCATCCCGCCGGGCCAGGATGCCGAAAGCTATGAAATTCTGTCCTGGAGGGTGGGCGCCTGGCTCACCGCCGTGGACCGGCCGACCGTCTGCGTCAGCCATGGCGGCATCGTGCGCAGCGTCTTCCGCATCGTCGGCGGCTGGAGCGGCGACAAGGCCTGCGACATGAACGTGCCGCAGGACCGCATTCTCAAGATCGACCGCGACGGCGGCCTGATCGGCTGGCTCTGAGAGCCGCCGGACGAAAGCTTCCTCAAGCCCTTACTGCACGATTTCCAGATCGTCGACCACACGCTTGCCGTCGACCTCGGTGAAGAACACGATCACCTTCACGCCGCTCTGCAGGCCATCGAAGTTGAATTCCTCGGGAAGAGAATAGGTCTTCCCGTCGTCCAGCACCAGGCTCAGGCCGTCGACATTGACCGCCTGAATGGTCGCTTCGACATCGTCGCTTCCCGCCAGCACGCTGAGCGGCGAGAGGAAGCTCGCAGTCGCCAGAAGCACTGAAATCATCATACGCATGCGGGTTACCTTTGCCAGTCTCGACGGATTGAGGATGTGTCTCAAAATAGGCCTCCAGAATGTGGCAAAAATCGCCCGTAACAATGACATTTTCCGTGCGATTGATGAACGGAAATACGACGCGGTTCAAGCACCCGCGAGGCGCATCGCAAGCTTTGCCCCATTTTTCCGGAATTTCTCGCCTGAGGCGGGCATTGCCACAATCATCCACCTCTGGCGCGAACGTATTGGCGCACCAATACTATCGGCGATTCAATTCTATATTAACCGACGCCCTTTAGGATTGACTCACAAACCTGGGGAATATCCTGCATTGAGTTTCTTAGATCGATTCCGGCAACGCAACGGGAACCAGACGCCCGGTGCGCTCGTCCTTCCCGTCGGCGGTGCGCTCATCGGCCTGACGATCGTCATCGCCGGTCTCGTGATCGATATGCGCAGCAGCATCGTCGCCGGCCTAGCCATGATCGTGCCGGTTCTCTTCAGCCTCCACCTGCTGCGCGAGCGCAACCGCAACATTGCCCAGCTGAAGGCCCGTGAAGAAAAGCTGCTCGAGCTGTCGCGCCGTTTCGACCTGGCCATGGAGACTGCCAATATCGGCATATGGGAGATCGACGAGGTCGACGACGTGCTGTCCTGGGACGCGCGTGCCGCCGCCCTGCACGGCTTTGCCGCCGCCGAGGGCTGCAACCGCATCGCCCATTGGTACAAGATCATCCATCCCGAGGATGCCGAGGGAGTCGAGGCCGCCTTCACAGAACGGCTCCATGGCGGCTCGACCGAAAGCTGGGACATCAGCTATCGCATCACGCTGTCCGACGGAACGACGCGCCATCTGCGCTCGGTCGGCGCCCATTCGAACGGCGAGAACGGCCCGACGCGGCTGACCGGCATCGTGTGGGACGTCACCAACGATACGCTGTTCACCCAGGCGCTGCGCGAGGCCAAGGCGACCAGCGACATCAAGAATGCCGAACTGGAGCTGGCGCTCGACGAGCTTTCGAGCCGCGAGCACGAGCTGTCCGAACTGTCGCACAAGCTGGACCTGGCGCTCGCTTCCTATAATTGCGGCATCTGGGAAGGCGACCCGGTGACGACCACCGCCATCTGGGACGACCGGATGCACCAGCTCTACAACGTGCCGAACAGGAACCGGCCTGTGACCCGGCACGAATGGCTGTCGTCCATCCACCAGGACGACCGGCAGCCGGTGCAACTGGCCACCAACCGGGCCATCGCGTCCGGCACGACCGTCAACACCACCCAGCGCATCGTCCTGCCCAACAACGAGATGCGCTATGTGCGCTCGGTGGGCCAGGTGCATGTCGGCAAGGACGGAAAGAAGAAGATCATCGGCATCGCCTTCGACGTGACCGCCGACGCCCTGCTCGCCGAACAGCTGAGGGCCGCGAAGTCGGACGCCGACAGCCGCAACCTCGAACTGGAACTCGCCAAGAACCGCATCGAGTTCAACGCCCTGCACGATCCGCTGACGGCGCTCGCCAACCGCCGCAAGCTCGACATGGAGCTCGACGAACTGAGCCAGTCCGGCCAGCACCATCGAACCCGGTTCACCATCCTGCATCTCGACCTCGACCGCTTCAAGGAAATCAACGACACGCTCGGCCATGCGGCCGGCGACGCCATGCTGGTGCATGCCTCCCGGGTGCTGTCGCGCAACGTGCCGCGCGGCGACCTCGTGGCGCGCATCGGCGGCGACGAATTCGTCATTCTCGCCCGACGCGCCGTGCCGGCCGCAGAGATCTCGGAACTGTGCGAACGCATCATCGTCGAGATGAACAAGCCGATCGACTTCGAGGGCTTCTCCTGCCGCTGCGGCATCTCGATCGGCATCGCCCAGGCCTCCGGCATTTCGCCCGACGCGCGCCGCATCCTGGTCAATGCCGACATCGCGCTCTACCAGGCCAAGGAAAAGGGCCGCAACGGCTACGAGTTCTTCACCCCCGACCTGCAGGCCAACATCGTCTCCAAGAAGCGCATGGCTGACGAGATCCTGACCGGCCTCGAACGCGACGAGTTCACCGTCTGGTACCAGCCGCAGTTCGAGACCTCGACCATGCAGCTTTCCGGTGCGGAAGCGCTGGTGCGGTGGAACCACCCGGACAAGGGCGTGATAGCCTCCAACCATTTCATCAAGGTCGCCGAAGAGCTGAACGTCATGGCCCGGATCGACCAGCTGGTGCTGGAAAAGGCGCTGCGCGACCAGATGCGCTGGACGGCACTCGGCGTGAAGGTGCCGCGCATTTCGGTCAACGTCTCGTCGAAGCGCCTGCACGACGCCACGCTCGTCGACCAGTTGCACGGCCTGGCCATCGACCCCGGCGCCATCTGTTTCGAACTGGTGGAGTCGATCTTCCTCGACGAGAGCGACGACGTGGTCACCGAGAACATCGAGAAGATCAAGGCGCTCGGCATCGACATCGAGATCGACGACTTCGGCACGGGCCATACCTCGATCCTCAGCCTGCTGCGGCTGAAACCCAAGCGGCTGAAGATCGACCGCCAGCTGGTCATGCCGATCGTCAACTCGCCGCAGGAACGCGCCCTGGTGCGCTCGATCATCGAGATCGCCCGTTCGCTCGGCGTCGAGACGGTGGCCGAGGGCGTCGAAAGCCTCGACCATGCGGGCCTTCTACGCCAGCTCGGCTGCGACTTCCTGCAGGGCTATGCCTTCGCCAAGCCCCTGCCCTTCGACGAGTTCAGCCGCTTCACCAAGGGTTTTCCGCAGCGCAAGGCGTCGTGAAGCGACGTCAGATCCCGAACGCAGCGTTTCCAAGAAAGGCTTGTCGCGCTTGGGGCTTTTCCACTATGAGTGAGCCCCAACAAAAGCCGCGGCGGCATGGTGAGACCCCAGTGCCGCCCGAACGTTCCGGTGCTTAGCCATGTCGCACAATACCTTCGGTCACCTGTTCCGCGTCACCACCTGGGGCGAAAGCCACGGGCCGGCGCTCGGCGCGGTGGTCGACGGCTGCCCTCCGGGCATCCGTTTCACCCTGGACGACCTGCAGTCCTTCCTCGACAAGCGCAAGCCCGGCCAGTCGCGCTTCGTGACGCAGCGCCGCGAGGAGGACCTCGTCAAGGTGCTCTCCGGCGTCATGCCGCAGGACGACGGATCGATGATTTCGACCGGCACGCCGATCTCGCTGATGATCGAGAACACCGACCAGCGCTCCAAGGACTATGGCGACATCGCCAAGCGCTATAGACCGGGCCATGCCGACTACACCTATGACGTCAAATACGGCATTCGCGACTATCGCGGCGGCGGCCGCTCCTCGGCGCGCGAAACGGCGGCCCGCGTCGCCGCAGGCGCGCTTGCCCGCCTCGTCGTGCCCGGCGTCACCATTCGCGGCGCGCTGGTGCAGATCGGCAAACACAAGATCAACCGGACCAACTGGGACTGGGCCCAGGTGAGCGAAAACCCGTTTTTCGCCCCCGATCCGGAAATCGTGCCCGTCTGGGAGGCCTATCTCGACGAGATCCGCAAGGCCGGCTCCTCGGTCGGCGCAGTGATCGAAGTGGTCGCCGAGGGCGTGCCCGCCGGCATCGGCGCACCGGTCTACGGCAAGCTCGACCAGGACATTGCCAGCCTGCTGATGTCGATCAATGCGGTCAAGGGCGTCGAGATCGGCAACGGCTTCGGCGCGGCCGAGATCACCGGCGAGGAAAACGCCGACGAGATGCGCATCGGGGCCGACGGCAAGCCGGTGTTTCTTTCCAACCATGCCGGCGGCATTCTCGGCGGGATTTCGACCGGCGAGCCGATCGTCGCGCGCTTTGCCATCAAGCCGACCTCGTCGATCCTCACCGAGCGGCGCTCGATCGATGCCGACATGAACGAGGTGGATGTGCGCACCAAGGGCCGCCACGACCCTTGCGTCGGAATCCGGGCGGTTCCTGTCGGCGAGGCGATGCTCGCCTGCGCCATTGCCGATCATTATTTGCGAGACCGCGGCCAGACCGGCCGACTGAAGTGACGAGGACTTTCCATGAGCTATGACCAGAGCCGCGTCGTCGACGCCATCCGCGCCTTCGAGGCCGGCGAAATCGTCGTCGTCACCGATGACGACGACCGCGAGAACGAGGGCGACCTGATCGTCGCCGCCGTGCATTGCACCGCCGAGAAGATGGCCTTCATCGTGCGCCACACCTCGGGCATCGTCTGCGCCCCCATGCCGAAGGAGGAGGCCAAGCGCCTGAACCTCAACGCCATGGTCGCGGAAAACGACAGCGCCCACACCACGGCCTTCACCGTGACCGTCGACTTCAAGCACGGCACGACGACCGGGATTTCCGCCGAGGACCGCACGCTCACCGTGCGCAACCTCGCCAACCCGAATGTCGGTCCGGCCGATTTCGTCCGTCCCGGCCACATCTTCCCGCTGGTCGCCCGCGAAGGCGGCGTTCTCATGCGTTCGGGCCACACCGAAGCCGCCGTCGATCTCTGCAAGCTTGCAGGGCTTCCGCCGGTCGGCGTGATCGGCGAGCTGGTCAACGACAACGGCACGGTCAAGCACGGGCCGGAGGTTTTTGCCTTCGCCGAGGAACACGGGCTGAAGCGCGTTTCGGTCGCCGATCTCATCGCCTATCGCCAGCGCAAGGAGACCTTGATCCAGCTCGCCTCGAGCTTCAGCATCGAGACGCCCTATGGCCCGGCCAAGGCGCATGCCTATTCCCTGCCCTGGGACCCGATGCAGCATCTCGCCGTCGTCTTCGGCGATATCCGCGACGGTGTCGACATTCCGGTGCGCCTGCATCTCGAGCATGTCGGCACGGACGTGTTCGGCAAGGACCGCCAGATCGACGAGATCATGAAGAAGATCGCCGCCAAGGGCCGCGGCGTCGTCGTCTACCTGCGCGAAGGCTCGGTCGGCGTCGGCGTCTCGACCACGGCCCGCACCGGCCTGCACGAGCGCGAAGCCCATGAACAGGCGCAGGCCCGCGACAGCGAATGGCTGGAAATCGGCCTTGGCGCGCAGATCCTCAAAGACCTCGGCGTCAGCTCGATCCGGTTGCTGGCCTCGCGCGAACGCCACTATGTCGGCCTCGAAGGCTTTGGCATCCGCATCAGCGGGACGGAGATCGTCTGATCCCAAATGACTTCGGCCATTGAAGATGCCCCCGGTTCGCCGGGGGTACATATGGCTTTTCCCGCGGCCGCACCGCGCGCCGCAAAAAGACCCTAACGGGCGAAGCGTTTGGCGCCGGCGACGCAGGCCACCACGGCGGCGGTGACGGCGATCATGGATCCGCTCACCGCCTCGCCGAGCAGGCCGGCCGCCAGGACGAGGCCGAAGAAAGGCTGTAGCAGTTGCAGCTGGCCGACGGCGGCGATGCCGCCCTGGGCCAGCCCGCGATACCAGAAGACGAAGCCGATCAGCATGCTGAAGACAGAGACATAGGCAAGGCCGAGCCAGGCCGGCTGGCCGGTTCCCGCAAAGGACGGCGGCATGGTGGCGAGCGCCAGCACCACCATGACCGGCAGCGAGAGCACCAGCGCCCAGGAGATCACCTGCCAGCCGCCGAGCGTGCGCGACAGTTTTGCCCCCTCGGCATAACCCAGCCCGCAGACGATGATGGCGCCGAGCATCAGCAGATCGCCGACCGGGGCGGCCGTCACGCCCTGCAGCAGGGCGAAGCCGGCGACCAGCAGGCTGCCGAGGCCGGAAAACAGCCAGAAGGCCGGTCTCGGCCGCTCGCCGCCGCGCAGCACGGCGAAGCTGGCGGTGGCGAGTGGCAGCAGTCCGACGAAGACGATCGAATGCGCCGAAGTGACGTGCTTGAGCGCCAGCGCGGTCAAGAGCGGAAAGCCGACGACGACGCCCAGCGCGACGACCACCAGGGACACCATCTCGCCCGGCTTCGGCCATTTCTGCCGGAACAGCAGCAGCAGACCGAGCGCCAGCGCGCCGGCGATGGCGGCCCGCGCCACGGTCAGGAACACCGGGTCGAAATCGGCCACCGCCACCCGCGTGGCGGGGAGCGAGCCGCTGAAGATCAGCACACCCAGAAAACCGTTGATCCAGCCGCTCGTCGTCTTGTCCATCAAAAATCCATCCTCGTCGATTGGCTCCGAGGATAGGCGATCACGGATGGATTCTTGAGAGACAGTGCATTACAGTTTTGCCGAACTGTAATGGTCACGAGAGCAGTACACATGCTGAACAAAGTCACAAGCGACGGCGAGGACGGCACGCGGGTTAGCCGCGTCATGGGCGCCATCCGCCAGAGGATCGGCGGGCGCACGCTGGCGCCGGGCGCGAAGCTGCCGTCGATCCGCGGCTTTGCCAAGGTCATGGCGGTCTCCACCTCGACCGTGGTCGAGGCCTATGACCGGCTGGCGGCCGAGGGGCTGATCCAGTCGCGGCCGGGCTCCGGCTTCTATGTCGCCGGCCACCTGCCGCCGCTGGTGCTGGCCGAGATCGGCCCCAGGCTCGATCGCGCCGTCGACCCCTTCTGGGTGTCGCGGCAGTCGCTGGAGGCCGGCGCGGACACGCTGACACCCGGCTGCGGCTGGCTGCCGGCGGCATGGATGCCGCAGGACGAGCTGCGCCGGTCGCTGCGCCAGCTGACCCGGGCCGCCGACGCGGTGCTGGCCGACTACGGCACGCCGCTCGGCCTGCCGCCGCTCCGCCAGCTTCTGTCGCGGCGCATGGCCGAGCGCGGCATCCAGGCCGCGCCCGACCAGATCATGCTGACGGAATCGGGCACGCAGGCGATCGACCTGCTCTGCCGTTTCCTGATCGAGCCGGGCGACACCGTGCTGGTCGACGACCCCTGCTATTTCAACTTCCTGGCGCTGCTCCGCGCCCACCGTGTCAAGGTCGTCAGCGTGCCCTATACCGCGACCGGCCCGGACATCGCGCTGTTTGCCGAAGCACTCACCGAACACCGGCCGCGCCTCTACATCACCAATTCGGCGCTGCACAACCCGACAGGTGCCACGCTTTCGCCGGCGACCGCCCACCGGCTGCTCAAGCTCGCCGAGCAATCCGGCCTCACCATCATCGAGGACGACATCTTCGCCGATTTCGAGCCCGAGCCGGCGCCGCGGCTTTCGGCCTTCGACGGGCTCGACCGGGTGATCCATATCGGCAGTTTTTCCAAGACGCTCTCGGCGGCGGCGCGCTGCGGCTTCATCGCCGCCCGGCCCGACTGGATCGAGGGGCTGATCGACCTGAAGATCGCCACGAGTTTTGGCGGCAATCCCGTCTCCGCCGAACTGGTGCTGAACATCCTGAAGGACGGGACCTATCGCAAGCACATCGCGACCTTGCGCGACCGCCTGTCGCGCGCCACGGGCGAGACCAACAAGAAGCTAAGGGCGCTCGGGCTGAAACCCTGGCTCGAACCGCGCGGCGGCATGTTCCTCTGGTGCCAGCTGCCGGACGGCCTCGACGCCGCCGACGTGGCGCGCCGCGCGCTCGCCGACAAGATCGTTCTTGCCCCCGGCAACGTCTTCAGCGTCTCGCAGACGGCGACGCGGTTTCTCAGGTTCAATGTGGCGCAGTCGAGCGATCCGCGGGTGTTTGCGGCGGTCGAGAGGGCGATGCGGGGGTGATGGGGGGGGTGGGGCAGGTGGCAAAAGGGAAGTTGCTGTATATCGGTCTCTTGGTCAATCCATAACCGCCGTAACAAGCGCAAAGTAGACGTCAGCAACGGGATAGGCACTCAGGTAGGCGCTTGCCTTTAGAGCACCGGAAGACACCGCATCGCTCTCAGCTCCAGAGCTTTGAGGCTCGAAATACCAGTTATCGTATGTGGGGCGATAGTTGTCCTCCGGCCCGCCGAGAACGTCTCCGCCAAGCACTGTGATGCCGGCGTCACGTAAGCGATCAATCGCAATAAGGGCCTGCTCCTTGCTGAGGGCCCAGTTTCGATGTTCCGGACCAAGCCAGACCCCCACAGAGAGTATCCTGGCTGCTTCTGATGATTGAACTACGTTCATCGGCTCTCTCTCTTTGACCGCAGCGGGATGGGACCAATGGACGGCATTCACGTAACGAAAGGCATGACGTCCACGCCGTCACCCGGAAAGACGGTGAGATGCGGGTGGTCGAGGAACAGGCGGGCGGCGGCATCGGCGGTTTCGGCTTCGACCACCAAATAGCCGCAGAACGGATTGCGGGCTTCGGTCACGCCGTGCTTCGTCACACGCGTCGTCTTGCCCACCATGCCACCGCGGTCGAGGATGAATGCGGCATTGCGCTCCTCCCACGCCGCCCATTGTCGTACACCCTGCGCATCGATGGCATCCTGCTCGGCCTTCGGCAGGCTTCGAAACCACGCGAGGTCTTCGGGCCTCATGGTGTAAACGGCAAGAAACCGGGGCATCGGCACTACCTCCTCCTGACTTGATGGCGATCAGTTTACAGGCCGGGCCACGAAAAACACACCTGGGATCCAGGAGGCGGCGCAAGCCAGCCAGTGAATGGGGGGGTGGGGCTGACGTTTCGATGCTTTAAGGTCCTGCGCGGGTCAGCTTTCGGCCGATATCGTTGAAAAACACCCGCGATGTGAGGTGGCTCATCGTTGGCGAGATATCAAGTAATGAGTTGCAGAAGTAGCAAAGGCGAAGTCAGGAAGCTGCCAACAACGAGGCCAACGAATCCAAGAGCTACCGCTCCGACAAGTCCATGGTTCTCCCAGCCGATCAAAGCTCCCACCGCAGTAGCTGCGACGATGATCGACACTGACCATACGATCTTGATGAGCGAGACCATGCGCCGCATGGCTGTGGCTTTTTCTTGCGTCATGGCAAAACCGGTTTGTTTCGAGGCCTTTGCTGAATGAATATAATATCGAATTTTCTTTTCACGATAGGCGTGATTCAATCGTCGCATTGATTTGCGGAGGATTGAGCGATGATGGGATATCAGGCAGCTCCAGCGCAGCTCTTCTACGACTTCAGCCTTGATGATCACGTTCCTGCCGACCACATGCTGCGCGGGATTGACCGCCATCTCCAACTCGACAGTGTCCGGGCACAGTTTAAGCCTTTCTACAGCGCCACTGGTCGCCCCTCCATTGATCCCGAGCTTATGATGCGAATGCTGATCATCGGCTATTCCATGGGTATCCGCTCGGAACGCCGACTGTGCGAGGAGGTCCATCTCAATCTCGCCTATCGCTGGTTCTGCCGCCTCGGTCTGGACGGGAAGGTCCCGGATCATTCCAGTTTCTCGAAGAACCGCCATGGCCGGTTCCGGCAAAGCGATATCCTGCGGCATTTGTTCGAGACGGTAGTGGAACGCTGCCTCACTCAAGGGTTGGTTGGCGCGGAAGGATTTGCAGTGGATGCCAGCTTGATCGCCGCAGACGCCAACAAACAGCGTTCGGTGCCCGGCGCGGAGTGGCAAGTCAAAGACGATGCCAGCCGATCGGTCCAGGAATACCTTGCAGTTCTGGATGACGCTGCTTTTGGTGCTGCGTCGCCGGTGACGCCGAAGTTCATCTCGCCTTCCGATCCAGCAGCGCAATGGACGGGTGCCCACAAAGGTCATGCCTTCTTCGCCTACGCCACCAATTATCTGATCGACACCGATCATGGCGTCATTCTCGATGTGGAGGCGACACGTGCAATCCGCCAGGCAGAAGTCGGAGCATCCCGCACAATGCTCGAAAGGACCGAGAACCGCTTCGGCTTGAAGCCGGATTATCTGGCTGCTGACAGCGCTTACGGTTCAGCCGACAACTTGGCATGGCTGGTCAAGGAGAAGAAGATTGCGCCGCACATTCCGGTCTTCGACAAATCGAACCGGACGGACGGTACCTTCTCACGTTCGGACTTCACCTGGGAAGCAGAGAACGAGCGCTACATCTGCCCGGCAGGCAAGGAGTTGAAGCAATTCCATCGGACGTACGATACGCCCAGATCGGGGATCACTGCCGAGGGGACGCGGCTCTATCGTGCCAGCAAAAAGGACTGCGATGCCTGTGAATTGAAGCAGCGTTGTTGCCCTAACGCGCCTATGCGCAAGGTGCCGCGCGATCTCAATGAGGACGCGCGCGATGTCGCCAGAGCGATTGCGGCCACACCAGAATACGAACTGTCGCGGCATCGCCGAAAGAAAGTCGAGATGCTCTTCGCGCATCTCAAGCGCATTCTACGGATGGCGCGTCTTAGGCTTCGGGGACCATGTGGCGCGAGAGACGAATTCCTGCTTGCCGCAACGGCACAGAACCTGAGGAGACTGGCCAAACTCAGGCCTCAGATACCGCCATGCGGTCCCATTGCCGCCTGAGGACGGCATCGACCAGCACCCTGCGCCGAGGCGCGGGGCAGAAATGGACAACTACTCGCCCCAAAGACCGAAACGAGGGGATGAGCGGCCAGTACGTCGAGTTTTTCAACGATATCGGCCCATAGCGGACCATCGTTCAGACCGCGTTACGCTGTCTTCGGTGGTGGGTACGCCTTCATGTGAAGTAGCCCGTCATCCGCAATCTTTGCCATAACTGCTTGTCCCCCGCCAAAAGAACCACCTGCTCGAGCAGCCGATAGATAATGAAATACCAATATCTCTTCCCATCGATCGCCGTCGAGATCGGCCCGCATGGACTCCCGCATCATCACGTCTAGGCCATTGTGAACGATGAACCTGACTTCGTGGTCTCCAAGACTTTCGACTTCGCAGATGCCGGCGTTCACCACATCGGCGACGGTTAGCAGGCCCGCAGCTCCCTCCACGTCTTCAGGCTCAAAAAGACCGTTTGTCACCCATTCTGCCGCCCAGCGATCAAAATGCTTCAGCTTTATGATTGGCTCACGCAATGCGGACTCTTCGGCGAACGACGAGTCGCGGATGGCCCGCAACGCTTCAGTCGTCTCATTGGCCATGCTGGCTATTTTCATCTCCGTCTGTGTATGCGCGAAGTAGCCTAGCTCTTGAGCACGAATAAACTCATTGCTCGTCCTGCAGGTGGCTGAATTGCCGTTCGAGGAATGTAAAATGACTTCGCTAACGGTACCGCGGCCCAAGGCAAACGGCTTATCCATAAGTGTCGCAGCTACAGACGAATTGGCGGTGGCGGACTGTGCCCCTTCGATCTCGGGCGTGATACGCAAAGTCACAGTGCCATCGAACTGATGAGCGAAGACACTGACCATCTCCTCTGGAGACACATCATTTTTCTCGGATGCTGCCTTCAAAGCCAGATAGGACTTGATCTCATCATTAGACTTGAGTCGTCCAGCCAGTCGCTTCACAATATCTGGCTTTTTTTGCCGGGCCAGTTCAAGATAATAAATAAGGGCGGATTCTTGCATCTGCTTGGCAGATTTGCCCTGATTTTGAAAGTTAATAGATGGCAACAGGTTCTCGAAGCCGTCGATTTCAAAATCGGCTGGGACTAGCCCCTTGGCCTGAAGCGCGTGTAGCAGTTCCGGCTTGGCAATTGGAATAACGTGATCGATGTGCAACTGTGTCCACGTCACGGGCTCACCAGTATACGCTGACTTCTTGTCCCAGACCTCCCATATTGCACGCCTTACTTCAGTTGAAGGTTGTTTCCGCTCTGCGCCCATTCGAATTGAATCCTATCTAGCTTTTGCCAATCAACCTACGGCACCACGCCGACCGTGCCCAACACTGCGTCACCTTATAAGGAATTCCTCTGTTCGACGCAGGAGTTAGATTGTCGACCTGACGAAGTCTGTCGTCCGCTATTGGCGCAAAGCGGTCGAGCACAGGGCGCGCCTCACTCACGCCAGCCAGCCAGCTGAACCACCGTTTCTGCACCGACAAAGAGGGAGAGTTCAACTTATAGTTCTCCGATCCGCCTGCGGTTCACACCACTTCGCGAGCCATGCCGACGGATCGGGGGGCGGTCTCTTCGAAGCCGAACTGGGCATAGAGGCGGTTCGCCGGCACGTCGGCGATCAGGCTGACATAGGCAGACTTCGGCAGAGTCGCGATGAAATCCGCGAGCGCCTGCATGATCCATTTCGCGAGCCCCCTGCCCTGATGGGCGGGCTCGATGGCGATGTCCGTCACCTGGAAGAAGCAGCCGCCGTCGCCGATGATCCGGCCCATGCCGACCACCTGCTCGCCCCGCATCAGGCAGACGCCGAAGACCGAGTTCGGCAGGCCTTTCTCCGCCGCTTCGCGGGAAAAGGGGCCGAGGCCGGCGACCCGGCGCAGACGCAGGTAATCCTCAATGCCCGGCACGCGGGCCTCGATGCGATAGTCGCTGTTGTTTTTCTCCGACATTTCCACTCCTCTTCTCACCCCAGCCACCCGTCGCGGTATTCCACCCGCTCCACGCCGGCGAACCTCGCCAGCCGGACCAGCTCCGCCTCCAGCCTCTCCAGCCGCCCGGCGGACGGTTTGACGCCCTTTTCCAGCCAGAGCCGCTTCACGTCGAGGATGCCGGCCTTGCGGTCGGCCTTCATGTCGATGCGGCCGATCAGGCGGTCGGATTCCAGGAGCGGAAAGACGTAGTAGCCGTATTCGCGCTTCGGTTCGGGGACAAAAATCTCGATGCGGTAGAAGAAACCGAACAGGCGTTCGGTGCGGTTGCGGTCGCGGATTAGCGGGTCGAAGGGGCTCAAGGTGCGGATGCGGGCCGGCGGCTCGGGCGGATTGAGCAGCGCCGGCAGGTTTTCGGCAAAGGCGAAGGAGGCGCGCGGCTTGCCGTCGACGGTTTCGATCGAAACCTCCTCCAGTTCCTCGCGGTGGCCCTCCACCCAGGCCTTCGCCTCCTGTGGGGTGACCAGATCGAAGAAGGCGGCGATTTCGCCATGGGTGGCGAAGCCGAGCCGCGTCAGCGCCTGCCGGCAGGCCCAGTCGACGAAGGCGTCGTGATCGACCTCGGCTAAGAAATGCTCGGGCGGGATGACGCGCTCGGACAGATCATAGATCTTCTGGAAATTGTCGCGGCCGGCGATCGCCAGCTTGCCGGTGTGCCAGAGGAATTCGAGCGCGGTCTTCGACGGATGCCAGTTCCACCAGCCGCCCGACTTGTGGTCCTCGGCCTTGACCTCGCGCGCCATGATCGGGCCGCGTTCGCGGATCTTTTCATAGGTCTCGTCGAAGGCCTGGTCGAACCCTTCGCCCTGCCATTTCGCCCAGTTTTCCAGGATGCGGGCCTCGCGGCGGACGAAGCGGTGCTTCCAATAGGGGAAGAAGGCGGAGGGGATGATCGAGGCGTCGTGCGTCCAGTGCTCGAACAGCGACCGGTCCTTTTCCAGAAGTGCCGTCAGGTGTTCCGGCCGGTAGGTCTGGTTGCGCGAGAAGAGGACCTGGTGATGGGCGCGCTCGACGGTCGCGATGCTGTCGACCTGGACGAAGCCGAGATCGTGGATCAGGTCGTAAAGCCCGGCCTTGCCGAGCGTCCGATGCGGCGGACGGGACAGACCCTGCCGCTCGAGGAAGATTTTTCGCGCCTGGGTGTTGGAGAGGGGAATCGCCATGGGAGGGAGGGTAGAGGATGTTCATGATATGTTCAATGGGGTGGAGTGTTGGCGGTTGGCGGGGTTGAGCATGAGGCCGGATGCTTCGAGGCCCTCGCTGTGCTCGGGCACCTCAGCATGAGGGGCGATCGGGGTGGCCGCGCCAACGAGCGACGGGCAGGTCGGGGTGGCGGTGCAGATGGGCGACAGATGAGACGGGGGGCTGCCTGGTAGCGCCAGCGGCACAACGGTAGCCCTCACCCTGAGGCGGGAGCGTCAGCGACCCTCGAAGGGCGGGGGCGGATGGAGAACTGCCCCTCACCCTCAACGACACGAGGGCGAGCGGAGAATTGCCCCTCACCCTAACCCTCTCCCCGCAAGCGGGGAGAGGGGACGAAACGTTGCAGCAAGTTCCTTTTCCCCAGCTCCGGCAGGGCCATCGGATATGGAGCCTAAGGCGGCGCGGCATTCTTAACCCTCCCCCTTGTAGGGAGGGTGGCCGGCAGGCGGAGGGGTTTTGTTGCGGAGGCAAGACCCCTCCCCAACCCCTCCCCACAAAGGGGAGGGGTTCCACCTGCCGCCCCATGCCTTCATATGCGCTTGCTCCGTAGTCCTGGGGCATATTCCCCTCGCCCCTCCCCCGGTCTATAGAGACGCCCAGGATATCGGCGGGGATCACTAGGCTTGCAGATCACATTCGACCGGGCAGAGGTGCGCTATGGCACGCAGACGGCGCTTCATCCGCTGTCGCTCACACTCGCCGAGCGCCGCATCGGGGCGATCGGGCTCAACGGGTCGGGCAAGACGACGTTTGCGCGGCTGATCAACGGGCTGGTCAAGCCGTCGGCCGGCACGGTTTCGCTCGACGGGCTCGACACGGTGAAGGACGACAAGGCGGTGCTGTCCAAGGCCGGCTTCATCTTCCAGAACCCGGCCAACCAGATCATCCTGCCGATCATCCGCGACGACATCGCCTTTGGACCGAAGAGCCGGGGGCTGAAGGGCGGCGCGCTCGACCGGGCGGTCGATGCGGTGCTGGACCGTTTCGGCATCACCCAGCTCGCCGGCCGGCGGCCGCACGAGCTGTCCGGCGGCGAATTGCAGCTCGCGGCGCTCGCCGCCGTCGTCGTCACCGAGCCGGAGCTTGTCATCTTTGACGAGCCGACCAACCAGCTGGACCTGAAGAACCGCGCCATGGTCAAGGCGGCGATCGAGGGGCTTGCGCAGCAGGCGATCGTCATCAGCCATGATCTCGATCTGGTCGCCGATTTCGAACGCGTGCTGGTCTTCCATCAGGGGCGGATCGCCTTCGACGGCAAGGCCGGCCAGGCCATCGCCCGCTACCGGGAGATCGCCCTTTCATGAGAAGCCTGCATGTCGCCGGCCACAGCCTGATGCACCGGACGAAGCCGGCGGTGAAGATCGCCGGGCTGGCGCTGATTGCCGTGCTGATCTTCCTGACCCGCGATCCGCGTCTTCTGGTGCCGGTGCTGGTCGCCGCGGCTATGCTCTATTTCACCCTCGGCCAGCCGCTGCGTGCGGCGCTGTCGCCGCTCAAGCCCGTCTTCCTCACCATCGCCATCGTCGGGCTCTTCCATCTGCTGCTGACCAGCGCCGAGGAGGCGATGGTCACCGTGCTTCGCCTTTCGACGCTGATGCTGCTGGGGGCGGCCGTGACCGCGACGACCACGGTCTCGGCCTTCATCGAGACGATCACCAGGGCCGCTTCGCCGCTCGAGCGGATCGGCCTCGTCAAGGCCTCGGACATCGGGCTTGCGGTCGGGCTGGTGGTGCGGTTCGTGCCGGAAATCCTGTCGCGCTACGAAGCGATCCGCGAGGCGCACCGGGCGCGCGGCATCCGTCCGAAGATCACCACCATGCTCGGGCCGCTGATCATCGCCACCTTGAAGGATGCGGATAATATCGCCGAGGCCATTGACGCCCGGGGCATTCGCGGGCAGTGACGTTTTCCGTTGGGGAGAATTCCTGTTTCACATCTGTCGCTTTCGCAAGGCCGCTTCACGGCTTTGCCCGACAGGCCCAAGGGAGACATCATGCAGACCCGTGACCTCGTACTCATCTCGCTGTTTGCCGCGATCATCGTCGCGCTCGGCTTCGTTCCGCCGATCACGCTCGGCTTCATTCCCGTGCCGATCACCGCGCAGTCGCTCGGCGTCATGCTGGCCGGCGTCATTCTCGGCGCAAGGCGCGGGGCGCTCGCCGCCGTGCTGGTCATCCTCCTGGTGGCGATCGGCCTGCCGGTGCTGTCCGGCGGCCGTGGCGGCCTTGCCGTGTTTGCAGGCCCGACCGTCGGCTTCCTGATCGGCTGGGTGCCGGCGGCCTTCGTCACCGGCCTGATCGCCGAGCGCTTCGCCCGCACCGGCCTGTCCGCCCTTTCCCAGACGCTCGGCTTCTTCGCCGCGGCGGCACTGGGCGGCGTCGTCGTGCTCTATCTCTTCGGCATCGGCTACCTCGCCTTCGGCGCCGGCCTTGGCCTCGAGAAGGCCTTCCTCGGCTCGACGGCCTTCATCCCGGGCGACCTGTTGAAGGCCGCGATCGCCGGCCTTGCCGGCCGCGCCGTCATGGTCGGCTATCCGCTGCTGACCGAGCGCGTCTGAGCGGCCCATTTACACCAGCGCCTCACGCTCAGCTCTCTCGCCGCCGCAGCAGGATCCATGTTGCGGCGGCAAGGCCTAGCGCGCCGAGCCAAGGCGCCAGCGAAACGGCGAGCGCGACGATGAAGGTCTCGTAGGACCGGCCTTCGAGCATCCACTGGAGGAAGAGGCCGGCGAGCCAGCCGCCGAAGGCGGCGGCAGCGGTCCATGCCAGGCGAGCCACCGATCCGCGCGGCGCCCGTATCTGCGGGTTCCGCCTTCCGGAAACGATCCAGTACCAGATTGATGCCGCGAGGGCGCAGGCCATTGCCGCGGCGGGGCCGATGACGAAGGCCAGCCCCATGGCAGCGGCCCCCTCGCGCTGCGACACCTCGAAAACATCGAAGGCGACCAGCCCGACGCCGAGGGCCGCGAGATATCCGACAACCAGAGCCGCAAGGGCCACCAGTACTGTCTTCAGCATTCTTGAAGCCATGCGATCCCGGCTGTTCGCCGCCCCCTCGCCACGAGCCACCACCCGCACCGGCAAGGCCCGCGGCATGTACCCGACGCCGGATCATAGCGAAATCGTCGACCGGCGCGAGCGGGATCTGCCGCCTTGGCGCGCTCAGGGGGATGCGGCCGGCGCTTGCCCAAAACCGATACGTTTCGCTGTATTGCGGGCGTCGGACCCGCGCCCCTAAGATCGCAAGGCTTGGAGGAGTGTCCAGCCGGCAGCCTTCCGACCCGTCGGAAAATCGGCGTTTTGCTCTTGCAAAGGACGACAAGCGCGCTCTTCAACCTTGGGAGGAAGTACCATGAAATGGAATGCCCCTAAATTCGTCGAGGTCAGCTGCGGCATGGAAATCAACCGTTACGCCCCTGCGGACGGCGACGAACCTGTGCTGTTCTGATTGAACGGTGACGGGGCACGAGGCGATGGCGCAAGTTCGTTTCCTCGTGCTCGGTGCCGCGGCCGGCGGAGGCCTGCCCCAGTGGAACTGCGGCTGTCCGAACTGTCGCGCGGCGCGTGAACCGGCGTCGGGCCTCAAACCCCAGACGCAATCGTCGCTGGCGGTCAGCCCGGGCGGCGAACGTTGGGTCGTGTTCAACGCCTCGCCCGACATCCGCGCCCAGATCGAGCACAATGCCTGCCTTCATCCGCACGCGCTACGCGACAGCCCGATCAGAAGCGTGGTGGTCACCAATGGCGACATCGACCACGTCACCGGGCTCCTGACGCTGCGGGAAAAGCAGAGCTTCACGCTTTTTGCCACGGCGGCGCTGATGGAGACGCTCGGGCAGAACCCGGTCTTCCAGGTGCTCGATCCCGCGCTCGTGCAGCAGCGGACCGTCGGTCTCGACACGTCGTTCTCGCCGCTTGACGGCCTCGAGATCCGGTTGTTCGCCGTGCCCGGCAAGGTGCCGCTCTATCTCGAAGGGGCAGACCTGAAGCTCGGACAGGAAACCGACGACACCGTCGGCGTCGAATTCAGGATCGGCGACAAGCGCGCCTATTACATTCCTGGCTGCGGCTCGATGCCGGCGGCGCTTGCCCAGCGGCTTGAAGGTGCCGACCTCGTCTTCTTCGACGGCACCGTGTTCGAGGACGACGAGATGATCGTTACCGGCGTCGGCAGCAAGACCGGACGGCGCATGGGGCACATCCCGATCCATGGCGAAGGCGGAAGCCTCGCGGCGCTGTCGGCCCTGTCGATCGGCCGCAAGGTCTATGTCCACATCAACAATACGAACCCGATCTGGCGCGCCGGGCCGGAGCGCGATCAGGTCGAGGCGCAAGGTTTCGAAATCGGCCATGACGGAATGGAGGTCACACTTGTTGCCCACGCCTGACAGAGAGCAGTTCGAGGCGCGCCTGCGGGCGATCGGCGCGTCGCGCTATCACGACAAGCATCCGTTTCACCAGATGCTGCATGGCGGCGGCTTTTCGATGATCCAGGTGCGCGCCTGGGTGATCAACCGCTACTACTATCAGAGCCGCATCCCGATGAAGGACGCGGCCTTCCTGTCGCGCTGCGAGGATCCGCAATTGCGCCGCATCTGGCGCAGCCGCATCGAGGATCATGACGGCGGTGTGGACGAGGGTGGCGGCATCCGCCGCTGGCTGAAGCTTGCCGAGGCGGTCGGGCTCGATCCCGATTTCGTCGCCTCGACCCGCGGCGTGCTGCCGGGCACGCGCTTTGCCGTCGATGCCTATGTGCATTTCGTCCGCGAAAAGCCGCTGCTCGAAGCGGTCGCCTCGTCACTCACCGAGCTCTTCGCCCCGGCGATCCACGAGAACCGCATTGCCGGGCTGCTCAAGCACTATGCCTTCGCCGACGACAGCGCGCTCTCCTATTTCCGCCAGCGGTTGAACGAGGCGCCGCAGGACGTCAAGTTCGGCCTCGCCTTCGTGCTCGACCATGCCGACACGCTGGAGAAACAGGATGCGGCGGCCGCCGCGCTCACCTTCAAGACCGATGTGCTGTGGTCGCAGCTCGATACGCTGCATTCGGCCTATGTGGCGCCGGCGCGCCTTCCGCCAGGCGGCTGGGACGGGCGCGAGGGCGTGACCGGCGCGCTCGACGAGAACCCCTTGCGCGGGGCGGCGGAATGAGCGGCGAAGGGACGATCCCCATCAGCGGAGAAAACGCGGCCGCCGGCGGCACCGGCGTCGCGGTCACCGGCGCAACCGTGGCCCGGCTGGCGCGCGGCGTGCGACTGCGCGAGGATCCTGTGCGCGGCCAGACTGTCCTGCTCGCGCCCGAACGGGCACTGGCGCTCGATGAGATCGCGGTCGCCATCGTCAAGGCGCTGGACGGGACCCGCGACCTCGACACGATCGCTGCGGATTTTGCCCGTCAGTTCGAGGCGCCGCAGGGTCAGGTGCTCGCCGACGTCATCGCCTTCATCCGCGAGTTTTCCGACCGGCGCCTGCTGGAGATCGTCCGATGAACGAACACCCCTCGCCCGTCCGTTTCGCCGCCCAGCGCCCGCCACCGCCGATCGCCATGCTGGCGGAACTCACCCATCGCTGTCCACTCGCCTGTCCCTATTGCTCGAACCCGCTGGAGCTTTCCCGCGCCTCGGAAGAGCTTTCGACCGAGGAATGGATCGAGGTCTTCCGCCAGGCGGCCGATCTCGGCGTGCTGCACCTGCATCTCTCCGGCGGCGAACCCGCCTCGCGCCGCGATCTGGTGGCATTGACCAGGGCCGCCTCCGGCTTCGGGCTCTATACCAACCTCATCACGTCAGGCGTCGGGCTGACCGAGACGCGGATCGCAGAGCTTTCGGAGGCCGGGCTCGACCATCTGCAACTGTCGATCCAGGGGGTCACGCCGGAAAAGGCCGATCTGGTCGGCGGCTATGCGGGCGGCTATGCCCGCAAGATCGCAGTGGCCGGCTGGACCCACGCGGCCGGCATTCCGCTGACCGTCAATGCCGTCTGCCACAAGCAGAACATGGACGAAATCGAGGACATGGTGGGGCTTGCCATCGAGCTTGGCGCGCGGCGGATCGAGATCGCCACCGTGCAGTTCCACGGCTGGGCCGAGCGCAACCGGGCCTCGCTCATGCCGACGCGGGCGCAGGTGGAAGCGACCACCGCCTTCGTCGCGGAGGCGCGGAAGCGGCTCGCCGGAACGCTGGTGATCGACTATGTGCCGGCCGACCACCATTCGCGCTATCCGAAGGCCTGCATGGGCGGCTGGGGCCGCACAGGGCTCAACGTCAATCCGGCGGGGCGCGTCTTGCCCTGCCATGCGGCCGAGACCATACCGGGGCTTACCTTCGACAATGTCCGCGCGACGAAGCTCTCCGCGATCTGGCTCGAGGGGGCGGCCTTCAAGGCCTATCGCGGCGACGACTGGATGGCCGAGCCCTGTCGCAGCTGCGAGCGCAAGCACATCGACTTCGGCGGCTGCCGCTGCCAGGCGATGGCGCTCGCCGGCGACGCTGCCGCCACCGACCCGGTCTGCATCCGCTCGCCGCTCCACGCCGCCCTTGCCGCCGCAGCTGAAGAGGATGGCGAAGCCGAACCCGGGCCGTTCGTCTATCGGGGACGGTGAGATCCGCATCACATCACGGCAATACACGCCCCTTGAAATGACACCTTAATGGTGGCATCCTCTCTCCGTGGAAAAGTTACGCCCGACCTATGATCTCGCGGCGATCAAGGCTGCGCTCGGCTCCGTCAGCACGTTGGCGATCACCTCGTCGGCGCTGCGGGACGCCATGGCGCTCGGCTTCGACCGAAGTGGCATCGTGGCGACGATCGCAAGCATGGAAGGGCGCATGTTCTACAAGTCGATGACGACGTTGGCCGACCACCGGGTCTGGCAGGACGTCTATCACGTGCCGGCGGCCGATCTTCTGCTCTACGTGAAATTCCAGGCCGACGTCGTCACCGAATTCACCGTGATGTCGTTCAAGGAGAAGTGACCATGACCTCCGCCGCGCGGACACTGCCGGATACGATGACCTCGCCTGAGACCGGAGCGATCCTGCGGCGCGACAGTCGCCCGTTCGAGCTTCGCTACAAGGGTGAAACCATGACGATCGACCTCCCCGGCTATTATCCCGAGGGTGACGGCGACGGCGTGCATGTCGGTGACGACATGGCCGTCGCGGACGAAGCCTTGCGCGGCCTGAAGGAAAAGATCGACGGCATCCCTTCGCCAAAGACGATCCGTAGTCTGAGAAAAAAGCTCGGGCTTTCGCAACGGGAAGCCGGGACATTGCTGAAGGTCGGGGAAAGTGCCTTCGACAAGTATGAGCGCGGCCTGATTGAGCCCAGTGGGCCGACCAGCCAGCTGCTGCGGCTGCTCGACCGGCATCCGGAGTTGATCGAGGATCTGCGCTGATTTTGCCGATCGTCAGTTCCAAGCGCTTCGGGCTTCGGCTATGGTTCCGGCGAAACCCTGAAGGAGACTGACATGACCGCCCTTTTCGCTCGCCTTGTCGCCATGATCGGCGCGGCGATGATCCTGATGCGGCGCTGGGGCAAGAGCCCGGAAAAGCCGGCTCTCGGCGGTGCGCCGATCATTCCCGAAGCCCGGCCGCAGCGCATCCCGACGCTCAAGATGCCGACCGCCAAGGGCTGGGGGGACGGCCATGCGCCGACCGCCGCCCCCGGCCTCAAGGTCAATGCCTTTGCCAAAGGCCTCAAGCATCCGCGCTGGATCCATGTGCTGCCGAACGGCGACGTGCTGACGGCCGAGGCACTGGGCGTCGACGGCGGGCGGATCAGGACCCCGTTCGACTATGCCATGTATTCGACGATGAAGCGCGCGGCGGCCGTCGGCAACAGCCCGAACCGCATCACGCTCTTGCGCGACGCCGACGGCGACGGGGTGGCCGAAGTGCGCCATACCTTCATGGAGGGCCTCAACCATCCCTTCGGCATGGCCATGCTCGACGGCACCTTCTATGTCGGCAATACCGACGGCATCATGGCCTTTCCCTATGCCGAGGGCGCAACCAAGATCCAGGCGCAGGGCCGCAAGATCGCCGACTACAAGCCGGCCGGCCACTGGACGCGCAGCATCCTGCCGAGCCGCGACGGCAAGAAGCTCTATGTCGGCGTCGGCTCGCTCAGCAATATCGGCGAAGACGTCATGGACCAGGAGGAAGGCCGCGCCTGCATCTATGAGGTGAACCTCGAGACCGGCACGCAGAGAATCTTCGCCGGCGGCCTGCGCAACCCCGTCGGCCTTGCCTTCGAGCCGACGACCGGCGACCTCTTCACCGTGGTCAACGAGCGCGACGGGCTCGGCGACGAGACGCCGCCCGACTATCTCACCTCGGTCAAGGACGGCGGCTTCTACGGCTGGCCCTTCTGCTACTGGGGCAAGACGGTCGACGACCGCGTGCCGCAGGACCCGGCCAAGGTCGCGACCGCCATCCGTCCCGACTATGCGCTCGGCGGCCACACGGCTTCGCTCGGCCTCTGCTGGCTGCCCGCCGGCACGCTGCCCGGCTTCCCCGACGGCATGGTCATCGGCCAGCACGGCTCGTGGAACCGCTCCAACCTCGCCGGCTACAAGGTCATCTTCGTGCCCTTCGAGAACGGCCGCCCGTCCGGCCCGCCGCGCGACATCCTCACCGACTTCCTCGCGCCGGACGAGAAATACTCCTACGGCCGCCCGGTCGGCGTGACCATCGGGCCGGATGGTTCATTGCTGATCGCCGACGATGTCGGCGACGTTATCTGGCGCGTGACCGGCGCCTGAGCGCAGAGAAGAATGTCAAAGCAGAACGCCCGGTCATGAGCCGGGCGTTTTCATTTCGGCCAGCACGGCTCCATGCCGTCAGCCGCAAGGCCCACCGAGCGAGTCCGCCCCATGCTTGACCAGCGGCGCCCAAAGCGCCTTGTCGCGCGTCGGATAGCGAAACTCGATATGATGGAAAAGATCGCCGCCGCAGCCAGGCGGCTGTTCGACGCGTTGGTAGAGGATCTCTGCGCCACGAACCCCGGACAAAACGAACCAGCCATCGCCGGAGGGCGTGTAGCTCAGGTTCCAGCCTTCGCCCCGCAAGGTCTCCATCAGAAAGGCGCGGTAGACAGCGAGCCCGCCGCCGGTGAAATCGAGTGAACCGTAGACGGCGATCGTTCCTCCGTCCGGCGTGCTGAAACGTTGGCCGTCGCCGTTCTCTGGCGGTGGTTCTGACTCGAAACTCGCCGGCACTTCGGCGTAGGTGCCGAAGCGCGGATTTTCATAGGCCCGCCATTCCGCCGCCCCGGCGCCAGTGGCCATCAGGATCGACGCCCAGAAAGCTCCCTGCAATCTCCTGCGCATGCACCTATATTCCTCCAGTCTCGCCTTTCAATTGGTGGGAGGTAACTGAGAGAACGTCAAGATCACGCACTGCGCAATCGCGGTCACCCCGGTGGCGCGCGTCCATCACCGTGCAGCCAAAACCCCAAAATAACCCGTGCTTCTCCGACGCACTGCGTTAGCATGGATTTTCATCGCGGCCGGCACGATGCCCGCCGCCTCCAGCGTTCTCGGGACCTTCATGCGTCAGACACAGACCGTTCTCTTCGCCCTTTTCCCCTGGCTCCTCGCCGGCGGCCTGTCCACCCCGTCCCTTGCACAGGGCTATGACGAGGCCTGCATGCAGGCGGTCGAAGATCTCTGCGGCAAGACGCCGGTGATGCAGTGTTTCTCCGACGACGCCCAATGGAGCAAGATTCCGGAGCGCTGCCACGGCGACGTGCAGAGCATGTTCGAGGCGGAAAACGATTCCGCCGCGGCGGAGGGTGCTGATCCCGCCGACGCGCAGGCGTCCACCCCGATCGAAGATCTCTCGGCACTTTCCTATGGCGGCATCCTGCGCTCGGGCCCGAGCATGGATTCCAAGAAGAAGGCCAGCATCCGGCTCGGCCAGCCGATCGAACTGCTCGAGGCGACCGGCATCTGGACCGACGAATACCAGTGGTTCAAGGTCAAGACCGCCTCCGGCACCGGCTATCACTGGGGCGGCATCTTCTGCACCATGGGCGGCCCCAAGCCCGAAGGCGTGCTTTACGACTGCGACGAAAATCCGCCGGGGAGCTTCTGAGGCGGTCGCCTCGCCACGCATTTTCAGCGCGATTGCATCACGGACTATATGCAACCAAAGTTCGAATCCGACAATCTTCATAAACTAAAAGTTGACAAGCCGGGCGGGGCTCTCTATATGAAGCTTATCGAGATTTGCTTGCTGAGCTTTGGTTACCGCGCGTTTAGCACCGCGCCCTGAACGAACCTTCCTTTCAAAAATCGCTATCACCATCCGCGGCGCATCAGCGCTGTGGTCATTCAATATGCTATGAAAGGGTTCATCATGACCACTGGCACAGTAAAATGGTTCAATTCCACCAAGGGCTTCGGCTTCATTCAGCCTGACGACGGCGGCCAGGACGCCTTCGTTCACATCTCGGCCGTCGAACGCGCCGGAATGCGCGAAATCGTCGAAGGCCAGAAGATCGGCTACGACATGGAGCGCGACAGCAAGTCGGGCAAGATGTCTGCCTGCAACCTGCAGGCCGTATAATCGGTAACGGCTTTCCTTTGACCACGGATGTACTGGCACTGTCGAAAGCCAAGTTACCAAGCGAGGTCAGGCAAATTGCCTGGCCTTTTTTTATGCTTTTCGGTTCGTCTGAGGGTTGTCCGGGCAAGATTGCCGCCGGCCGACATGGTCCGGGCCGCGCGATCGGAGTGACCCATGACAGCAGCGGAGAAGGAACTCCAGGCGACCACCACCGCCTGGCAGATCGCCATCCAGGAAATCCTCAGGATCGTCGTGCGCGACATCTACAGGACCGGCAGCGAGGCCGAGTTCAAGGCGCATATCAAGCGAATTGAAGAGGCCGCCGTCGACAGCATCTATACCGGCCTGATGCTTCGCGGTACAAATGAATGGACGGAGGTTCTGGTGAAGGAAAAGGCCAGCAACTTCGTCACCAGTCTCTTGACCTCGTTTACCTTTGACCGCGCGTAATTCTGGCGGGCATTGCCAAGCTTGACGGGGTCGTTCAACGAACAGCAGCATGCGTGGCGGTCGCGGCAAGACAGCCATGCGACGGACCGCATCTTCTCCATTCGACGGAAAGCTGACCGATGACCAACCTTGCCAGTGCGCGGATCAAACCTTGAGCGGGTCGGACACGTCCTCATCGCTGGAACGGCTCGGCTGGTCGGATTTCTTTGCCGCTCAGGTGGAGCCGGGCGAGGCCCATCTTGCACCGCGGCGCATTGCCTCGGTTCACCGGGCCCGCCTCGAGGCGATCGATACAAAAGGTCCGGTCGGGCTTGAGCTTGCCGCCAATGCCAATACCGCCGACTATGCCGTCGGCGACTGGGTTCTGGCCGATCCGCAGACGGACATGGTTGTGCGCCGTCTCGACCGCAAGACCCTGCTGCAGCGTCACACGGAGGCTCGCAACGGCCAACAGCTGGCGGCCGCCAATGTCGACACGCTGTTCATCACGACGTCCTGCAATGCCGACTTCAATCCCGGCCGGCTGGAACGCTACTTGATCATGGCCCACCAGGCGGGGACCTCGCCGGTGATCGTACTCACCAAGGCGGACACGACCGCCGACGCGGAAGACTATTTTCGCCAGGCCTTAGCGCTGCAGCGGGAATTGCCGGTGGTCATCCTGAACGCCCGCTCGGCGGACGCGATCGACATCCTGAAGCCGTGGTGCGGCGCCGGGCAGACCGTGGCGCTGGTGGGCTCCTCAGGGGTCGGCAAATCGACGCTGGTCAACACCCTGGCGGCATCGGAGGCCGGAGAGGTGCAGAAGACCGGCACGATCCGCGAACATGACGCCCAGGGACGACACACGACAACGGCCCGCTCGCTGCATGCCATTGCCGGCGGGGGCTGGGTGATCGACACGCCGGGGATTCGGACGCTCTATGTCAGCGACGTGACCGACGGCATCGACACGCTGTTCGGTGACATCGCCGATCTGGCGGAGAAATGCCGGTTCCGCGACTGCACGCATGTCCACGAACCGGGCTGTGCCGTGCAGGCGGCGGTCGCCTCGGGCCAACTCGATGCGGACCGGCTGGGACGCTGGCGCATCCTGATCGAGGAAAGCCGCAGCCGCACGCCGGTCAAGACCGGACCACGCGGCAACAAGGTCGTGCGCCGCAACAAATACTGACCGGCCCTTGCCAGACCGGATACCCGCCGCTCAGGCCGACTGACGGCCCCGAGGACAGCGCAAGACGATCGGCGCGTCCTTATCCTCTCACCCTCATTCCCATCCATGGCCCCGGTATCCCGCCGTGGCCGACACAACAGGAGACATTTCATGTCCGATATCAAGACCACCGAGTCGACGAAGAACCTGCCCTACGAGCCCGTTCAGTTCGCCAAGAAGCACCGCATCTCCGTCGAGGATGCCAAGGCCATCATCGAAAGGCACGGCGCGGACCGCAAGTCGGCCGACAAGGAAGGCCGTCGCATCAGCCTTTGATCGATCCCCGCGTCCGCGGCAGCCTGGCTGTCCGCGGCCGCGATCTCTTCGGGCCGCCATGGCCCGATCCCCGTGCCTATTTCAGATAGCCATACAGCCAGTCGCGGATATCCTCCGGCAACCCCACCGGGTCGGCAGTTTCCCGGTCGTTGGCCACCCAGATGATCTCGACCTCGGCGCACAGCGTCCTGTCCCTCTCGATCGCCACGTTGAAGCCGATCGACTTGCCGCCGATCTTGTCGATGCGCACGGTCAGCCGCGCCTCGTCGTCGAGCCTCAGCGCCTCGTGCAGGCGCAGTTCGATCTTGGTGGCATGGAAAAACGGTTCGTCTTCCAGCGGCGGACGGTAGCGCCAGAAATGGGAGAGCGCGGTTTCGGCATAGGCGAGATAGGCGGCATTGTGCAGCCGGCCGGTCATGTCGATGTCGCGAAAGGGCACGCGGATGTCCGTCACCTCGACGCGTTCGGTGTCATCCATGGATCTCCCCTCGATTACAATCGCCCCTGACATTCAAGGGCATTTTCCCGCCAATCACAAGGCGCGGTCAAAAATGGCCATGCCGACCGGTGTGGCAGCATCTGCGGCCCTCCGCCGCGCTGTCCACAGCTCACCGGCCCAAGTCTCGCGCGCGCCGGTGGAACATGACGGCCGGGCGCACTATGTTGACCTCGACCTTCGAGGAGAATGAGCGATGACCACACGCCTCTACGAGAACGCCGTTTTTCTCGAGCACGAGACCCCAGCCGGCCATCCGGAAAGGGCCGGCCGGCTGCGCTCCCTCAACATTGCGCTGGAGCACCCCAATTTTGCGCCGCTCGAGCGCGTCGAGGCGAAGATCGCCAATGAGGACGCCGTCCTGCTCGCCCATCCGGAAGAACATCTCTTCGCCGTCATGCGGCAGATCCCCGAGGAAGAGGGCGAGATCAACCAGATCGAGGCCGACACCTATGCATCGCCGAAGAGCCTGCAGGCGGCGCTCACCGCAATCGGCGGGGCGATGGCCGCCGTCGATGCGGTGATGGCCGGCGAGATCTCCAATGCCTTCGTCGCCGGGCGCCCGCCCGGCCACCATGCGGAAAAATCCAAGGCCATGGGTTTCTGCCTGTTCAACACGGTGGCGATCGCGGCGCGCCATGCGCAGAAGAAATTCGGTGCAGAGCGGGTGGCGATCGTCGACTGGGACGTGCACCACGGCAACGGCACGCAGGACATTTTCTGGGACGATCCGTCCGTGCTGTTCTGTTCGACCCACCAGATGCCGCTCTATCCCGGCACCGGCGCGAGGGACGAGACGGGCACGAAAAACAACGTGGTCAATGCGCCGCTCTCGCCCAATGTCGGTTCGGATCATTTCCGCGAAGCGTTCAAGAGCCGCGTGCTGCCGGCGCTCAATGACTTCTCGCCCGACCTGATCCTGATCTCGGCCGGCTTCGACGCGCACCACCGCGATCCGCTGGCGCAGATCAACCTGATAGGCGAGGATTTCGACTGGGCGACGGGGCGGCTGATGGAAGTGGCCGACCGTTTTGCCCATAACCGGGTCGTCAGCATTCTCGAAGGCGGCTATGATCTGGAAGGTCTGGCCGAATCGGCCGGCCTGCACATCCTGCGACTGATGAAGGGTTGAGTATGACCGAGAACGCCGTTTCCGCCGAGATTTCCAGCTATTCCTTCGAGAAGGCGGTCGCCGAACTCGAAAGCATCGTGGCGCGGCTGGAGCGCGGCGACGTGGCGCTCGACGAGTCGATTTCCATCTACGAACGCGGCGAACTGCTGAAGAAACATTGCGAAACACTGCTCAACGCCGCCGAAAGCCGCATCGAAAAGATCCGTCTCGACAGGGCCGGAAAGCCCGCTGGAACCGAGCCGCTCGACCCGCAATAGACCGGCAGATCAGGGCGGAGACGCCCTGAATTCCCGTGCAACGGGCCGGGTCTAACTGGGACTGATCTGCAAAAGAGCATGCTAACGATTGACGGGGGCATGCCGCCTCCCCATGATGGCCCCTCATCAGAACGGTTTGGGAGGACCATTATGAAGATCACCAAAATCGCCAGAATGCTTGCCGGCGCACTTGCGCTTTCGACCGCGCTCGCCGCCAACTCGACCAAGGCCGAGGAGTTCATCAACGTTCTGACGGGCGGCACTTCGGGGGTCTACTACCCGCTCGGCGTGGCCTTGTCGAAGATCTACGGCGACAACATCGCCGGCGCCCGCACCCAGGTGCAGGCCACCAAGGCTTCGGTCGAAAACCTCAACCTGCTGCAGGCCGGACGTGGCGAGATCGGTTTCTCGCTCGGCGATTCCGTGCAGATGGCCTGGGACGGCAATAAGGAGGCCGGCTTCCCCGGCAAGCTCGACAAACTGCGCGGCATCGCCGCGATCTATCCGAACTATATCCAGATCGTCGCATCGCAGGATTCCGGCGTGAAGACCCTGGCCGACCTCAAGGGCAAGAGCCTGTCGGTCGGCGCACCGAAGTCCGGCACCGAGCTCAATGCGCGCGCCATCCTCAAGGCGGCCGGCATGGGCTATGACGCACTCGGCAAGACCGAGTACCTGCCCTTTGCCGAATCGGTGGAACTCATCAAGAACCGCCAGCTCGACGCCACGCTGCAGTCCGCCGGTATGGGCGTCGCCTCGATCCGCGACCTCGCCACCTCGGTGAAGATCAACGTCGTCGCGGTTCCGGCCGCCGATGTCGAAAAGATCGGCGCGCCCTACATGGCGGCCGTCATTCCGGCCGGCACCTATGAGGGCCAGACCGAAGACGTACCGACGGCCGCCGTCGGCAATTTCCTCATCACCCATGAGGGCGTCTCCGACGAGACCGCCTACCAGATGACCAAGCTTCTGTTCGACAACCTGCCGTCCCTGTCGGCCGCCCATGCCGCCGCCAAGGCGATCGACGTCAAGAAGGCGCTCGACGGCATGCCGATCCCGCTGCATCCCGGTGCGGAGCGGTATTACAAGGAAATCGGTGTCCTGAAGTAAGGCGGATTGCTGACGCGACACCCCCTCTGGCCTGCCGGCCATCTCCCCCACAAGGGGGGAGAAGATCCGGGGATACGTCTGGGCTTTGTCCGCAACCGGTGCGACCTGGTTAAGCCCTCCCCTTGTGGGGAGGGTTTGGGAGGGTTTCCGTCCTATGGCTGGACCGCGGCCTGAACGCACGTCAGAGCAGGGCAATTTCTTTCGGGAGGAATGATGACCGATACGACCATGCCAGGCCACCACGCACCGCACTCGGCCGAGGAAGCGATCGAGGGGCTGCCGTCCGGGTTCGGCACCGGTCTGGCCGGCAAGGCGGCCTTCTGGATCGCCTTTGCCTTTGCTCTCTTCCAGCTGTGGACCGCCGCCTACGGCACCCTGCCGAGCCAGGTGGTGCGGGCCATGCATGTCGGCTTCCTGCTGCTGCTGGGTTTTTCGCTGTTCGGCAACCTAGTCGCCCGCAGCACGGCCGGGCGCATCTGGTTCTGGACGCTCGGCATTCTCGGCTTCCTCACCGGCCTCTACAACTGGGTCTTCTACGAGGGCCTGATCGAGCGGTCCGGCTTCTTGAACTCCCTCGACCTTGCCGTCGGCACGATCATGGTCATGCTCGTCTTCGAGGGCGCGCGCCGCCTCATGGGCCTGCCGCTCACCATCATTGCCGGGCTGTTCCTCGCCTATTGTTTCTTCGGGCATTACCTGCCCTCGCCCCTGGCCCATCGCGGCTATGACTTCGAGCTGATCGTCGAGCATTTCGCCTTCGGCACGGAGGGCATTTACGGCACGCCGATCTATGTCTCGGCCGCCTATATCTTCATCTTCGTCGTCTTTGCCGCCTTCCTCGAACGGGCCGGCATGCTGGCGCTGTTTAACGATTTTGCCCTGGGTCTCGTCGGGACCTGGCGGGGCGGGCCAGCGCAGGTCTGCATTCTCTCCTCCGCGCTGATGGGGACGATCTCCGGTTCGGGCGTCGCCAATGTGGTGGCGAGCGGCCAGTTCACCATTCCGCTGATGAAGAAGTTCGGCTTCCGCTCCGCCTTCGCCGGCGGGGTCGAGGCGACCTCCTCCATGGGCGGGCAGATCATGCCGCCGGTCATGGGCGCCGTCGCTTTCATCATGGCCGAGACGCTCAATGTTCCTTACGCCGACATCGTCAAGGCGGCGCTGATCCCGGCCATCCTCTATTTCGGCGTCTGTTTCTGGATGGTCTATCTCGAAGCCGGCAAGGCGGGCCTCAAGGGCATGTCCAAGGCCGAACTGCCCAATCCCTGGTCGGCGGTGAAGGAACACTGGCCGCTGGTCCTGCCACTGGCGGCCCTCGTCTATCTGCTGTTTGCCGGCTTCACGCCGATCTTCGCCGGCACGATGGGCCTGGCCCTGGTCGTCGTGCTGATCCTCGGCACGCCGCTCGCAGCGCTGATCGGTCCCTTCGCTTTCCGCCTGGTTTTCTGGCTGGCGCTGGGGCTCGCCGCCGCCGCCTTCCTCAAGTTCGGCGTCAACATCCTGCTCCTGGTGATCGGCACGCTGGTCGTCGCCTGCGCCCTCTTCAAGGGCGGCCGGGAGACGCTCGCCATCTGCCGGGATTCGCTCGCCGAGGGGGCGAAGAACGCCCTGCCCGTCGGTATCGCCTGCGCCATCGTCGGCATCGTCATCGGCACGCTGACGCTGACCGGCATCGCCTCCACCTTCATCGGCGCAGTGATCGAGATCGGCCGCGACAACCTGTTCCTGTCGCTCATCCTCACCATGATCACCTGCCTGATCCTCGGCATGGGCATTCCGACCATCCCGAACTACATCATCACCTCGTCCCTGGCAGGCCCGGCGCTTTTGGAACTCGGCGTGCCGCTGCTCGTCAGCCACATGTTCGTCTTCTATTTCGGCATCATGGCGGACCTGACGCCGCCGGTGGCGCTCGCCTGCTTTGCCGCAGCCCCCATGGCCAAGACCTCCGGCCTGAAGATTTCGCTGCAGGCGACCAAGCTGGCGACCGCCGGCTTCGTCGTGCCCTTCATGGCGGTCTATACACCGGCGCTGATGCTGCAGGATGCCGGCCCGATTGCCGCCGCCTGGGGTTATCCGGTCGAGGTCGCCTATGTCTTCTTCAAGGCCTGCTTCGGCATCGCGCTTTGGGGCATAGCGGTGGTCGGATACCTCTTCGCGCGGCTCTCGCCGCTTGAACGCCTGCTCGCCTTCGTCGCCGGTTTCAGCGTCGTGCTCGCCCTGCCCTGGACCGACGAATTCGGCTTCGCGCTCGGCGGCCTGCTTCTGACATTCCATTGGTGGCGCGCCCGCAAGGGAAGCCAGGCGGCCGCTACTCCATGAGCGTCTGCATCCTCGCCGGCGCCAAGGCGATGAGTTTTGCCGTCTCGCTCTTCTCGCTCGCCTGGACCCATTCGGTGCAGAAGACGGAATGGCAGGAGGACTGGGCCGTGACGCCGGCCGGCCTCCACCTGACCAAGGCCCGCGTCAAGGGCTCGGGCGCCGGCATGGAGCCCGGCGACGGCGCTGTGCGGAAGGACGGCTGGTGGGAATGGCAACCGACGAACCCGCCGATCGCCGAACTGCACCTCGCCGCCTCCGGCGCGACCGGCGGAGGCTGGAGGTTCTGCCATGCGGGAGGATGCGTGGAGTTGGGCGCTGAGGCCGGCGATGATGTGGTGCTGAGTACGTGCGACCCCTGAACCGGCCTTTGCCACGGAGCGGTGCCTCTCGACCAAAGAGCCGAAAGCGCCTATCTTACCGGTCATGGACAAGGACACCGTCATCGCCAAGCTGAGGGAACATCGCGAGGAACTCGCGGCGTTGGGGGTGGAGCATATTGCCTTGTTCGGTTCTGTCGCTCGGGGAGACAATACCGAAGAATCCGACCTCGACGTCCTGGTCAAGTTCTCCGAACCTGTGCTGCATTCCGGCTTCGGCTATTTCAGCGCCATAGAGGACGTGCGGGCGAAAGTCATGGCCATCACGGGCTACCCTGCTGTCGATGTGCTTCCAGAGCCCATCGAGAAGGAGCGCACGAGACGGAACGTAGACAGGGATCGCACCGTTGCCTACTAAGCGTCCTCTTTCGCGGTTGCGTGATATTCGGGAGAATGCGGAAGCGATACTCGGATACGTCAGCGGCCTCGATCGGGATGCGTTTCAGAACAATCGTCTCGTCTACGATGCAACCGAACGCTGTCTCTCGCGCGTGTCGGAGGCAGCCGTCAAACTCGGCTCGCTGGCAGCGGAGATTTTGCCCGGGCACGACTGGCTCGGCATGCGCAATCTCGGCAATATTCTGCGCCATGATTATGACGGCGTATCGAAGGACGTCGTGTGGGAAATAGTCAGAGATCGATTGCCTCCCCTTCTGGCCGACGTCGATCAGATCCTCTCCCGATACCCGGAAGACCAGGACGATCTTTGAACGTCTGCCAACGCGCTTTCAGCGACACAGCGTTCTTCATTCGCCACTATCGCTGAAACCGGGCCGACGGTAACGTTCCGCAACATTTCAACATCAGTGGAGGTTTCATGTCCTTCTTTCCCGGCACAGACCCCCTGCCCGGCGATGCCTTCGCCAGCGATGCCATCGAGCAGCTGATCATTCCGCGTTCCAGCGACATCGGTGGCTTTGCGGTCCGGCGGGCCCTGCCGACCATTCGCCGGCGGCTGGTCGGGCCGTTCATCTTCTTCGACCGCATGGGACCGGCGCTGCTGCGGGCCGGCGAGGCGCTGGACGTCAAGCCGCATCCGCATATCGGCCTTTCCACCGTCACCTACCTGTTTGACGGCGAGATCAAGCACCGCGACAGCCTCGGCACGGAACTCGTGATCGAACCCGGCGACATCAACCTGATGACGGCGGGGCGCGGCATCGTGCATTCCGAGCGCACGCCGGAAAAGCTGCGCGGCAAGCCCCTGTCGATCTCCGGCCTGCAGACCTGGCTGGCGCTGCCGGACCAGATGGAGGAGATCGACCCGGCTTTTGCCCATACCTCGAAGAGCGCCATGCCGATGTTCGAGGCGGACGGTGCGTCCGGCCGGGTGGTGATCGGCTCGACCGCCGGGCTTAGCTCCCCGGTCAGGGTGTTTTCCGACACGCTCTATGTCGACGTCACGCTGGCGCCGGGCGGCCGGTTCCATTTCGAGGCCGACCATGAGGAGCGTGCGGCCTATCTGCTCTCCGGAGAACTGGAGATCGCCGGCGACCGCTTTGCCCCCGACCAGCTTCTGGTTTTCCGCCCCGGCGACGCGCTGACGCTTGTCGGCGGCGCCCAAGGTGCGCATGTCATGCTGTTCGGCGGCGCGGCTATGGCCTCGAAGCGGCACATCTGGTGGAACTTCGTCTCCTCCTCGAAGGAGCGCATCGAACAGGCCAAGGAAGAGTGGAGAACCGGCCGCTTCGACATCGTGCCCGGGGACGAGGAGGAGTTTGTCCCTTTGCCGCAGGGCATTTGAACTCTATATAGAAGGCTGGCCATCCGCGCTGCACGCGAGCTTTTGCCTGAGCGGCAAATCCTCTATAAGGCGAGCGACACGCCGAAAAGACGACAACGACAAGAGGCAAGAGCCCCGTGACATCCCAGCCCCTGACGCCCTTGCTGGACAAGGTCAGCTATCCTGCAGACCTGCGCCAGCTCGATGATCGCGACTTGCCGCAGCTCGCACGCGAACTGCGCGACGAGATGATCGACGCGGTGTCGAAGACCGGCGGGCATCTCGGCGCGGGGCTTGGCGTCGTCGAACTGACCATCGCCATCCACAAGGTGTTCGACACGCCGAACGACCGGCTGATCTTCGACGTCGGGCACCAGTGTTATCCGCACAAGATCCTGACCGGCCGGCGCGACCGCATCCGCACGCTTCGCCAGGAAGGCGGGCTTTCCGGCTTCACCAAGCGCACCGAAAGCCTCTACGACCCCTTCGGCGCGGCGCATTCCTCGACGTCCATCTCCGCTGGCCTCGGCATGGCGGTCGCGGCCGATCTCTCCGGCACCGACCGCAAAGTCATTGCCGTGATCGGCGACGGCGCGATGTCGGCCGGCATGGCCTATGAGGCCTTGAACAATGCCGGCGCGCTCGACGCACGGCTGATCGTCATCCTCAACGACAACGACATGTCGATCGCCCCGCCGACCGGGGCGATGAGCGCCTATCTGGCACGGCTCGCGTCCGGACGCACATATATGGGCTTCCGCGACCTCGGCAAGAAACTGACGGCCTATCTCGGCAAGAATATCGACCGGGCGATCACCCGGGCGGTCGAGCATGCGCGCGGCTATGTGACCGGCGGCACCATGTTCGAGGAAATGGGCTTCTACCATATCGGCCCGATCGACGGGCACTCGTTCGAGCATCTTCTGCCGGTGCTGCGCAATGTGCGCGACAACGGCAAGGGGCCTGTGCTGATCCATGTGGTGACGCAGAAGGGCAAGGGCTATGCTCCGGCCGAGGCCGCCGCCGACAAATATCACGGCGTCAACAAGTTCGACGTCATCACCGGCACGCAGGCCAAGGCCAAGCCAAACGCGCCGAGCTATACCGCCGTCTTCGGCGAGGCGCTGGTGCAGGAGGCGACGCTGGACGAAAAGATCGTCGGCATTACCGCCGCCATGCCGTCCGGCACCGGGCTCGACAAGCTGGCGGAGATCTTCCCCAAGCGCACCTTCGACGTCGGCATTGCCGAACAGCATGCCGTCACCTTCGCGGCAGGCCTCGCGGCCGAAGGTTTCAAGCCGTTCTGCGCGCTCTATTCGACCTTCCTGCAGCGCGGCTATGACCAGGTGGTCCACGACGTGGCGATCCAGGGCCTGCCCGTTCGCTTCCCGATCGACCGCGCCGGTTTCGTCGGTGCCGACGGCCCGACCCATGCCGGCTCGTTCGACACCGGCTTCCTCGCCTCGCTTCCCGGCTTCGTCGTGATGGCGGCCGCCGACGAGGCGGAGCTGAAGCACATGGTGCGCACGGCCGCGGCCTATGACGCCGGCCCAATCTCGTTCCGCTATCCGCGCGGCGAGGGTGTGGGCGTGCAGCTGCCGGAGCGCGGCGAAATCCTTGAGATCGGCAAGGGCCGGGTGATGAAGCAGGGCACCAAGGTCGCCCTTCTCTCCTTCGGCACCCGGCTGGCCGACTGCCTGCTGGCGGCCGAAGACCTCGATGCCGCCGGGCTCTCGACCACCGTCGTCGATGCGCGCTTCGCCAAGCCCCTCGATCGCGATCTCATCCGCCAGCTCGCCCGCCACCACGCAGTGCTGGTGACCGTCGAGGAAGGCGCGGTCGGCGGCTTCGGCAGCCAGGTCGTTCAGTTGCTCGCCAGCGAGGGACTGCTCGACAACGGCCTGAAATTCCGCTCGCTGGTCCTGCCGGATTTCTGGATGGACCAGGCCAAGCCCGAGGCGATGTATGCCAAGGCCGGCCTCGACTGCCACGGCATCACCCAGACCGTGTTCAAGGCGCTCGGCCAGCCCGGCGTCGGGGTAAACGCGGCAGGGTGAGCACCCGATTTTGCGCTGACGGACAAGCTATAGAGATGGCACGGAGACCCGTTGCAGCGATAGCCTGCATCTTCGCATTGTCGCTTCCATGCGCAGTGCGCCCGGTATCGGCCGATGACACCGCTGCCAACCTGCAGAGCATGCGGGCATTCTTGCAAGAAACTCCTGACTGTGCAGAATTCACCGACCAGTGCAGCGTCTGCAGGGTTGTAGACGGCAAGGCGATATGTTCGACCCCGTCGACGGCGTGCATCAAGAAGGACTATGTCTGCACCCGGCAGAACGAAGAGTAGCGACAGGTGTCTGTCGTCTCGCACTTCTCCCCCGCGGGGAGAAGTGCCGAGCGCCCTTCGACAGGCTCAGGACGAGGCGATGAGGGGGCCAAGTGCGCCTTCGGCACACCCTCATCCGGCGCTGCGCGCCACTTTCTCCCCGTTGGGGAGAAGAGGGACATCGTCCCTTGACGCCCCCGGCTGGACTTCCGCCCCTCCCCCGGATAGACCGGACGAAAAGCCCGAACCCAAGGGCACTTGCGCCTTGAGGGAGGCCGCCATGTCGTCGCATGCCATCGCCGAGGATTTCGCGCCCGACTGGGCGGCGATCGCCGTGGTCATTCTCGGCGTCACGGCCTTTTCCGTCGGCCAGGGGCTGACCTATCCGCTGATCGCGCTGGTGATGGACAGCCGCGGCGTTTCGTCGAGCCTTGCCGGTCTCAACGCCTCGGTCTTTGCGGCAGGGCTTGCCACGTCGACGCTGATGATCACCCGGCTGACGGCGATGTTGCGCGGCGACCGGCTGATTGTCGCGGGGCTGGTGGGTGCCTCGCTGTCGCTTTCGGCCTTTGCCCTGTTCGACAATCTCGCCGTCTGGTTCGTCGCCCGCTACCTGCTCGGCTTTTCGACCAGCATCATCTTCACCGTCAGCGAGGCCTGGCTCAACACCGCCTGCCCGGACCGCCTGCGCGGCCGGGTGTCGGGCATCTATGGCGCCAGCATGTGCGCCGGCTTTGCCGCAGGTCCGCTCGCCATTCCCTTCGTCGGCACGGAAGACGGTTTCGCCTTCGCGCTGATTGCCGTCTATGTCGCCTTCGTCGCCTTCGCCACGGTCATGCTCGGACGCTTTGCCCGCACACGGCCGGCGGCGTCGAGCGCCGGCGGCCTGATGCAGTTCGTGCGCGCCGCGCCGGTTCTCGCCCTGATGGTGGTCGCCTTCGGCTTTTCCGACATCGCGGCGATCTCGACCATTCCGCTCTATTTCGTCGAGCGCGGCTATTCGGAGAATTTTGCCGCCCTGGTGGTCACCATGGTGGCGCTGCCGACGGCGCTTGCCCAGCCGCTGGTCGGCTGGCTGCTCGACCATGCGTTGCGCCCGCTGATCGCGGTCGGCTCGGCGGTCGCCTGCGGCGCGAGCTTCCTGCTCCTTCCCTTCCTGTCGTCGGAATATGCGCTGCTCGCCACCGTCTCGCTGCTCGGGGCGGCGAGCTTCTCGCTCTACACCTGCGCGCTCACCCTGCTGGGCGACCAGTTCCGCGGCGGGCTGCTGGTCTCGGGTGCCGCGGCCTATGGCCTGGCCTATGCGATCGGCAGTGCCGCCGGCTCCGGCGCAACCGGGGTCATCATGGATGTGTCGCTGAGCGCCGGGCCTATTTCGGTCGGTGCGATCATGCTGGTCTTCGCCGCCGTTTTCGCCACCGGCCTGACGCGCCGAGTGCCTCGCGCTTGAGCGACCCGGCAGATCGTGCTGGATTTTGCCGGCCCGATCTGCTTTGACCGGCCCATGCTGGAAACCTCGCCACCCGACATCTTCGACTGCCAGACCTGCGGCGCCTGCTGCGCCTATTCGGCGGAGTGGCCGCGCTTCTCGCTGGAGACCGACGAGGAGATCGCCAGGATCCCCGACAAGTTCATCGCCGCCGACCTGTCGGGCATGAAATTCGAGGCAGGGCGCTGCGCGGCGCTGACCGGCGAAGTGGGCAAGTATGTGGGCTGCGCTGTCTATGCCGACCGGCCACAGGTGTGCCGGACCTGCATGCCGGGCGACGAAGAGTGCAGAATCGCCCGCGCCGAGTTCGGCTTCGGCACCGAGGCGCTGCCCGACCCCGACCGCTTTCTATAGAACCCGTCAGGGGATGGTGACGCCCAACGTCTCGGCCGGCAGTTCGCTGCCGAGTTCGACGGCGCGGGTCTGCTTGTCCATGACGCAGACATAGGAGACCGCAGCATCCGCGCCCTTCGCCTTGCCCGACAGGACGGCAAGCCCAAAACGTTCGCTGCCGAACGGATCGACGGCGACGCGCGCGCCCTCCATCATCGGTGCCGCGGCTTCGAGGCACTTGTCGCCGACCTCCTTGGCGAATTCCTGCCAGGCGTCGTCGGAAGAGGCCAAAGCCGGGAGGGCGGCAGCGAGGAACAGGAAAAGGGCGGGAGCGAGACGTGGCATGAAGACATCCTTTCGACGAGAGGGGCCGCGTCCGCGGCCGCAGAAAACCGATCCCTTTCTAGTGCACCCGAGAAGATAAATCTTCCCCCGCAGGGAACGATTTTGACCTTTAGCAGGTTGCCTCGGTAGGGTTCCGCTCCTATGTTCCCGATCACCGATTTCCGCATTCAGTTGCCAAAAGGAGATTTCACCATGGCTTTCGAATTGCCCGAACTTCCCTACGCCTACGACTCGCTCCAGCCCTTCATGTCGGCGGAGACTCTCGAGTATCACCACGACAAGCACCACAAGGCCTATGTCGACAACGGCAACAAGCTCGCTGCCGAAGCCGGCATGGGTGATCTCTCGGTCGAGGAAGTCGTCAAGAAGTCCTTCGGCACCAACCAGGGCCTCTTCAACAACGCCGCCCAGCACTACAACCACATCCATTTCTGGAAGTGGATGAAGAAGGACGGCGGCGGCACCAAGCTTCCGGGCAAGCTCGAAGCAGCGATCGCTTCGGATCTCGGCGGCTACGACAAGTTCAAGGCCGACTTCATCGCCGCCGGCACCACCCAGTTCGGCTCCGGCTGGGCCTGGCTCTCGGTCAAGGATGGCAAGCTCGCCATCTCCAAGACCCCGAACGGCGAAAACCCGCTGGTCCACGGCGCCTCGCCGATCCTCGGCGTCGACGTGTGGGAACACTCCTACTACATCGACTACCGCAATGCCCGCCCGAAGTACCTCGAAGCCTTCGTCGACAGCCTGATCAACTGGGACTACGTCCTGGAGATGTACGAAGCCGCATCGAAGTAAGCTTCGTCCTGTCGTAACCAAGCAGGGAACCCGGTGCCGAAAGGCGCCGGGTTTTCTTTTGGCGTGAAGCCGCTTGCGGGGACGGCGGTTGAGTGAAACAGTCGGGGTCGCAGAACGGTTCGGATTTCACCAGACCAGAAGGAGCCATCCATGGCCGACAATTCCCTGCAGACACAATTGCGCGAACTTCAGGCACAGGTGACCGCGCTGACGGAGAGCCTGGCGGAACAGGGCGACGCGGCGGCCGGACGGCTGCGCAAGCGCACCTCTGCCGCCATGCGCGACGCGTCCCGCACCGCCGAGGAAGTCGCAGACTATGCCAGGTCGGAGGCAGAGAGCGTCGCGGGCATCGTGCGCGAGCATCCGGCCGCAACTTCGACGGCGCTTTTGACCGCCGGGCTGATCGGCGGATTGCTCGGCTATCTCATCGGTGCCTCGCAGGCCCCGCACCATCCGCACCGCCGCTGGTATTGACGCTTGGCCGAGGGGCTGGGGCGCGCCTGCCGGTGCGCCCGCCTTCGCCTCGTCATCTCTCCGCCCTGAATTCCCACGGATCGCGGTCCACACCGCCACCGATCGCCTGGACGAGGAAATCGATGAACAGGCGCACGCGCGCCGGCAGCAAGCTGCGGTGGGGAAAGAGTATGTAGATACCCAGGACGCCGCATTCGCAATCCGGAAAGAGCGATACGAGTTCGCCGCGCGCCAGTGCCTCGCCACAGACGAAGGTCGGCAGGAGCCCGATGCCGACGCCGGCGCGTGCGGCCTGAAGCAGGGCTTCGGCGCTGGTGGATAGCATGCGCGGGGTGATCTTTACCTGCCGCGCCTCGCCGCCATGCCTGAACGCCCAGGTGGTCCAGGGCTGTGGAACGGCAAAGGTCAGACAATGTCGGCGGGCCAGTTCCGCCGGCTCCTCCGGATGGCCCTCCCGCGCCAGATAGGCCGGGCTCGCGACGATGTGGAAACGCGACAGGGCGATGCGCCGGCCGACGAGGCTGGTGTCGAGATCGCGGGCGATGCGGATCGCCAGATCATAGCCCTCCTGCACGATGTCGACGCTGCGATTGGTAAGATCGAGCGCAATGTCGATCGCCGGGTGCCGTTCAAGAAAGGACGCGATCACCAGGGGGAGATGAAGGTTGCCAAACTCGGTGGGTGCCGTGATCCGCAGCGTGCCGCGCGGCGCGCTCGTATCTGCGCCCGCCTCCGCCTCGGCCGCATCGATGCTGCGCAGGATTGCGGTGCATTGATCGAAATAGGTGGCGCCAGCCTCGGTTGGCCGCACCTGCCGCGTCGTGCGGTTCAACAGCCGCGCACCGGTCCTCTTCTCCAGATGCCCGATATGCTTGCTCACCATGGCGGGTGACAGATCGAAGCCGCGCGCCGCCGCCGCAAAGCTGCCAAGCTCCACGACCCGCACGAAGACCCGCATGCTCTCCAGTGTGTCCATGCTCCCCCACCGTTCACTGGCAGTAACGGGTGCGTTTACCCGCCGCACGCTTCTGCCGCAGGATGCACTCCGATACAACCGCGCCATTCCATCAAACTCTTTCGCGGATGACCAGAATGACGACGTTGCTGCAATTCGATTTTCCTTTCGACGGGCCCTTCGGCGCCGAGATGACCGCCGCCTTTTCGGGTCTGGCTCACGACATCGCCGCCGAGGACGGACTGATCTGGAAGATCTGGACCGAAAACGAGGCCGAGCGCCGCGCCGGCGGCATCTACCTGTTTGCCGACCCGGCCTCGGCCGCCCGCTATGCAAACAAGCACAAGGCAAGGCTGGAGGGCTTTGGCGTGACCGGCATCGTCGCACGGTCCTTCGCCGTCAATGCAGACCTCTCGGCGATCACCCGCGCGCCGCTGTGAGGAGAGACGACATGTACACCACACTCGCAGAGGTCCGGATCGAGGATCTCGCTCGTTTCATATCCATCTTTGCCACCGCCGGCGCGAAAATGCGCGCCAGGCACGGCAGCCTCGGTGCAAGCGTGCTTGCCACGGCCGAACCCGGTCGCGTCTTCGTGCTGATCGACTGGCCGAGCGAGGCGGCCTTTGCCGCCTTCCGCGCCGATCCGGAGGTTCCCGGGACCATGGCTTCCGGCGGGGCGCTGGCCCCACCAATCTTCACCGCCTTGGAGCGGGTGGCGACCCTTCCCAGCTGAAGCACGGGGCTGCTCTTCTTGGGGCTTCACGGAACCTTACCCGCGGCACCGCGTTTCATCGGGGAACAATGCCCTCAACAGGAAAGGATCCCTCATGGCCAGCAACAACAGCGACATGATGAACGAACTGCGCAGCCTCCAGGCCCAGGTCATGCACTTCAAGGACCTGCTTTCGGAAGAAGGCGAAAAGGTCGCCGGGGAGGCGCGCGGCCGGGCCGCGACGCTGCTGAACGGTGCGGGCCGCAAGGCTCAGGACGTTGCGAGCTATGCCAAGGACGAGGCCGTCACCATCGGCGCCGTTGCCCGCGAACATCCGACGGCAACCTCGACCGCACTTCTCACCGCGGGTCTCGTCGGCGGTCTGATCGGCTATTTCCTCGCGACTTCGTCGCAGACGCCGAGCTATTCGCCGCGCCGCTGGCTCTAAGCCCTCGGGACACAGGTCCAGAAATCGAAAGAACACCCGGCCCTCGCAAGAGAGCCGGGTGTTTTCATGTTGTCCTTATCCGCGGATCGCGGTCAGAATTCCGACCATTCCTGCTTGACCGCAGCATTGCCCCTGGCAAAGGCCTGGGAGATGCGGCCGGCAAGCGCACGGGCCGGCGAGGCGGCAGGCTTGGCGTTGCGATCGGCCGCGGACGGCGCAGCGGAGCGGGTTGAGCGCACAGGTGCCGCCGGCTGAGCCTGACCAAGCTGGAACTGCGCCAGAAGCGCGTTCAGCGATGCTGCCTCGGTTGCCAGCGAATGGCTGGCTGCCGTCTGCTCTTCCACCATGGCGGCATTCTGCTGGGTACCTTGGTCCATGGTGTTGACCGCGGTGTTGATCTCCTGCAGGCCGGTCGACTGTTCGCGGCTGGCGGTGACGATAGCCGAGACATGGGCGCTGATTTCCTCGACCGCAAAGACGATCTTTTCCAGCTCCGAGCCGGTTTCGCCGACCAGTGCCACGCCGTTGCCGACCTGGGTCGACGAGGTCGAGATGAGCGCCTTGATCTCCTTGGCGGCATTGGCCGAGCGCTGTGCCAGTTCGCGCACTTCCTGGGCGACGACGGCAAAGCCCTTGCCGGCTTCACCGGCGCGGGCCGCTTCGACGCCTGCGTTCAGCGCCAGAAGATTGGTCTGGAAGGCGATGTCCTCGATAACGCCGATGATGCTGCCGATCTCGCCGGACGACTTCTCGATCTGGGTCATGGCCGTGACGGCATTGCGGACCACCTGTCCGGAGCGCTCGGCGCCGGTGCGGGTGCTGGCGACCAGCTGGCCGACATCCTCGGCGCGGCGCGCGGTGTCCTTGACGGTGGTGGTCACCTGCTCGAGCGCAGCTGCGGTCTGCTCGACGGAGGCTGCCTGCTGTTCGGTGCGGCGGGCGAGATCGTCAGCCGAGGCGCGGATTTCGGAGGCACCGGCATTGATTGCGGCGGCATTGGCGCCGACCGAACGAAGCGCGTCCTGCAGCTTCTCCAGCGAGGCGTTGAAGTTCAGCCTCAGCGTGTCGAGGCGCTCGGCAAAGCCGGTGTCGATGCGGTAGGCAACATTGCCGTCGGCAAGCGCCGACAGGCCGGTCGCCAGCTGCTCGACGGCAAAGGCGATCTCTTCGGCCTCGCGGGCCTTGTCGGCCTCGGCGCGGCGGCGTTCCTGCTCGGCGCTGGCGCGCATGGCTTCCGTTTCGCCGGCCAGACGCTGCTTTTCGACGGCGGCATCCTTGAACACGACGACGGCCTTGGCCATCTGGCCGACCTCGTCCTGGCGGTCGAGAGCGGGCACTTCGACGTCATGATCGCCATCGGCCAGCCGCGACATGGCACTGGTCATGCCGACGATCGGCGTGACGATGGAGCGCGACAGGAGCCAGATCAGGGCGACGGCGACGACGCCGGCGATCGAGCCGCCGATCAGGAGGGCGAGTTCAAGCGTGAGATGGGCATTGGCCAGCGCTGCCTGGTTCTTGGCCGACATGGCAGCGAGCTGGTCCTTGATCTTGGTCGCTTCCTCGCGGAAGGCGTCGAGCTGACCCTTGGAAGCGTTGCGGCCGATCTCGATGATCTCGGCGATCGGCGCCTCGGTGTTCTTGCGGGCGGCAAGCTGCGGCTCGGTCAGCTGGGTGTGGAAGACGTCGGCGGCAGCCTTCATCGCGTCGAGCGAGGCGACGATCGCGGCATCGCCGGCGGAGGCCTTCTTCGCTTCCTCGATATAGCCGAGCATCTTTTCGCGCTGGGCGAAGACATCCTTGTAGGTGCTGTCGCTTCGGAACAGCAGGAACCCGCGCTGGTTCACGGCCTGCTCGAGCATGGATTCCAGCGCGCGGTCGGAAAGGGAGAGTATCTGTTCGGAGCGCTGCTGCTCCACCGAGGCGAGCTTGGCGCGATAGGCCTCGACGAAAACAACCGCCGTCGCGAGAAAGCAGCTGGCCATGATGCCGAGGAAGGTGAGGATCAGCTTCTTGTTCAGGGAAATGTTCTTGAGGGACATGCGGGATTACTCTCTCGCGGACGCTCGTCCCGAAGGACTCGTGGTCGAGCATGCGGGCACGCGGGGACTGACGCATGATTGCGTCCTGCCGCAGCGCTGCCCGTCATGGTGCGCCCTTGGTCGCGGAGTTCGTACAATCGTACCGAACTTGCACAAATGCTGTTAGAATTCCGTTATACCGCAGTGCGAATTCTTGCATGCCGGAATTTACTGGCTCGGAACCACCAGCAAAATGTGCAGATCCTTCTCCGGATAGTAGTCCGTGGCGGTCATCTCGAAGGTGGTCGGGCCGACCTTGCGCACGTTCTGGCCGCAGAAGCTGACGTAGTTCTTGGTGTCGCCTTTGTCGACGGTCAGCTTGAACTTGCCGATCGTGCCGCCCCAGTTGGCGCCGGTCGTCAGGATATAGGACATCCACTTCTCGTAGAAATAGATGCCGGCATCGTAGTTCTGCTGCTTCTCGAGCTTGATCGCCGTCTTGACGAAGGCATCGTCGACGCAATAGCGCTCGCGGTAATCCTCAAGTTCCGGGGTCGGCGCACCGTCGCGCACGAAGGTCATCGCCACCGTACCGCCGACGCTCGGCTTGTAGCTGTGGTGGACCTTGACCTCCTTGCCGGCCGGGAAAGTCGTGCGCCACCAGTAAACGGTTTCCAGTTTCCACAGCGGATAATAGTCCGGCGCCACCGGCTTTTCCGGATCATAGGCGGTGTTGAGGATCAGGCCGCGCGTCTCCCAGTCCTTCAGCACGTCTTCCGGCAGCTTGGCGATCGCCGCGCGGGTGGTTTCGCTGAGCGGCAGGAGCGACACGCCTTTGCTCTTCACTTCGTCGGTCATGTCGATGCCGTTGACGGTGACCCGCTGCTGCAGCTGGGGTTCGATCTCCTTTCCATCCTGCGAGACGGTGAAGCCCATGAAATTGTCGTGCTCGTAGTCGTCGAGCGCCGCATTGAACTCCAGGAAGCCGCCGATCGCCGGCATCGGAAAGGCGACGAGCGTTTCGAGATCGGTGTCCGCCTGGTTCTTGAAGACGTAGTCGACCGTGATCTCCTCCTGGGAGATGAACAGGTCCTCGCTCAGCATGTCGACGGAATCCTGGCGGGTGTAGACCAGCCCGCCCGCCTCGAGCACGGCGGAGGTGTCGTTGGCCATGGCCGAGGCCGCCATCGTCAGGGCGGCAAGCCCCCCAAGCATCGTTTTCTTCATCGCGCTTTCCCCGAAGTAAGGAACGGCCGAAGCGGCCTTTGCCGCAGTTAGGCGGCAAACCCACGGCAAGTCAATCGGGCCGAAACGGCCTGATCTGGGCGGGTCGCCGGCTTCGTCATCCTGTGGCCCGGACAAGCAAAAGCCCCCCGGCGCCGATTTCCGGAGGGCCTTTGCTTGTCAGCGGATCCGGGAGGACAGATCCGCCTTCAAAACTCGGTCCATTCCTCGGTTTTCAGGGCCGCATTGCCGTGGCTCGCCGGCGTGGCGCGGCGAGCCGGCATGGCAGCCCTCGGCGCGCTGGCATGCGAGGCGGCGCGCGGCGCCGGGGCCGCTGCTGACGGTGCCCAGCCCTGGGCGAGCTTGAAGCGGGCAATCAGGTCGCTCAGGCGCTCGCTTTCCATGGCCAGGCTGGCGCTCGCGGCATTGGATTCCTCGACCATCGCGGCATTCTGCTGGGTCACCTGGTCCATCTGGTTGACGGCGGTGTTGACCTCGCTCAGCCCGCTGGACTGTTCCCGCGCCGAGGTGGCGATGGCGTTCATGTGGTCGTTGATCGAGAGGATGAGGTTTTCGATGCCCTTCAGCGCCTCGCCGGTCTCGCGCACGAGTTTCACGCCATTCCCGACCTCGCCGGCCGAGTTCTGGATCAGGCCCTTGATCTCCTTGGCGGCCTGCGCCGAGCGCTGGGCCAGTTCGCGGACTTCCTGGGCGACGACGGCAAATCCCTTGCCGGCTTCACCCGCACGGGCCGCCTCGACGCCGGCATTGAGCGCCAGCAGGTTGGTCTGGAAGGCGATTTCGTCGATGACGCCGATGATGTTGGAGATCTGGTTGGAAGATCCCTCGATCCGGCTCATGGCATCGACCGCCTGGGCAACGACTTCCCCGGACTTCGCGGCGCTGGACTTCGCCCGTGTCGCGATTTCGCGGGCCTCTTCGGCGCGCTGCGTGGAATTGGTGACGTTGACGGTGATCTGGTCGAGCGCCGCTGCGGTTTCCTCAAGCGAAGCCGCCTGCTGTTCGGTGCGCTTCGACAGGTCCTCGGTGCCGGCGGAGATCTCCCGCGTGCCGCCGTCAATGGTGCGCGTGGCGGAGGCAACGGAGGCGAGCGTGTCGCCGAGCTGCTTGACGGCCGAGTTGAAGTCGTCGCGCAGGGCCTCGAAGTCTTCCGAAACCGGTTCGTTGATCTGGTAGGTCAGGTCGCCGGCGGCGAGCGCCTTCATGCCGACCGCAAGCGCGCTGGTCGCCTCGATCAGCTTGCGGCGGGCCTCTTCCTCGGCGCGACGCTGGAGGGCAATACGCTGTTCCTCGTTGGAGCGGCGGCTTTCCTCGGCTTCCTGGGTCATGCGGATATTGGCAATGGCAGCATCGCGGAACACCTGGACAGCGGCAGCCATGGCGCCGATCTCGTCCTCGCGTCCGGCGAAGGGGACGTCAGACGCGGTGTCGCCATCGGCAAGCCTGCGCATGGCGCCGGTGATCTTCTGGACCGGCTGAGCGACGCCAATGATGGCGAAGACAGAGGCGCCTATGATGATCAGTATCAGGACGGCGACCGTTACATACGTCTCCGTGAGCGCCGAATGGTAGGACCCTTCGGCAAACGCGACTGACTTGGCGGCGCCATCGACATTGACCTGAACCAGTTCCTCCACCAGCGCCAGCACGGGTTTCATCAGGCCGCGCATTTCGTCAAGGATAAGGACTGCTTCCTCGTTGCGGTTGACGCGCGAAAGCTCGAGCATGTCGGCGCCCCGCTTCTCGTAGGCGTGCACGCCGTCGACGATCCGCTTCAGCAGTTCGGCCTCGCGGGGGGAGGAGATCAGCGGCTCGTAGCGCTTGGCGGCTTCCTCGACCTTGCCCTGTTCATCGGCAACGGCCTTGTCGGCGGCGGCGATCGCCTCCGGCGTGCGGACCGTGATGTGATTGAGGTAGGAAATGCGCAAGTTGAAGATCTCCGTCTCGAGATCCTTGACTGTCTTCACGCTCGGCAGCCAGTTGTGCGCCACGTCGCCGGCGGCGCTGTCGATCGATCCGAGCGAACGGATCGTCAGAAACGCATAGCCGGACGAGACCACGGCAATCGTCACGAAGATGGCAATGAGAGATGTCTTGATGCTTGGGCGCCGCATAGGCGTTTGATCCTCGGTTCGCCATCCCGGGAGATGGGCAGGAGCATCACGGACGTGCCCTCATGGCCCTCGTGTCAGCTGGAATGCCGCTCTCATGGCGGCTCTCATGGAGTTGTGAGGCTAATTCTAGCTGAGGCTTGTTAAAGCATTGCTAATTTATAATTTGACGATAAACAAATCACAGGTGGCGGTGAGCCACGTCCCTCCCTGCTCTTAACCAACAAAAGGCTTGCACTTGTGCGCCTAGACCGCCATTGACAGGCTATGTCATCACATCCCGAACCCCAGCGTCTCGACCAGCTCCTGGTCGCCCTCGACCTTTTCGCCAGCCGCTCGCGCGCGCGCGACGCGATCCAGCGCGGCACCGTCAAGGTCGACGGCAAGGTCGTCACCAAGGCGAGCCTCGTCTTTTCCGCCGAGCACACATTCACCATCGACGATCCTGCGCAGGACTACGTCTCGCGCGCGGCGCTGAAACTCGTGGCGGGGCTCGACCATTTCGGACTTAGCCCCGAGGGTCGTGAATGTCTCGACGTCGGAGCTTCGACCGGCGGCTTCACCGAAGTACTGTTGAAGTGTGGGGCGGCGCACGTCACCTCGATCGACGTCGGCCATGGGCAGTTCCATCCGCGGCTCGCCGCCGATCCGCGCGTCACCAATATCGAGGGGCTGAACGCCCGTTATCTCGAGCCCGAAGACATCGACGACCGGCCGATCGATTTCATCGTCTCCGACGTCTCCTTCATCTCGCTGAAGCTGGCCCTGGTCCCGGCCCTCGACATGGCCGAACCCGGCAGCCATTGCCTGCTGCTGGTCAAGCCGCAGTTCGAGGCGGGACGCGATGCGATCAGCAAGGCGGGTCTGCTGAAGGAGCCGGAAACCGCACCCCTCGTCGCCGCCGAACTGGAGCGCTGGCTGGTCGAGGATATGGGCTGGGAAAGCCTCGGGCTCATCCCCTCGCCGATTGCCGGCGGCGACGGAAACGAGGAATTCCTGTTGGCCGGCAAGAAGTCCGAGGACAACGAATGAGCACGGACACCGTCACCATCGACACGCTCGGCGCCCAGGGCGACGGCATCTTCCATGCCTCGAACGGCCCGGTCTACGTTCCCTTCTCGCTGCCCGGAGAAACGCTCGCCATCGCGCGGGTGAAGAACCACGGCACGATCATCTCCTATGGCGAGACCTCGCCCGACCGTATCGCCCCCGCATGCCGGCATTTCGGCCCGGACGGCAAGGGCGGCAGCTGCGGCGGCTGTTCGCTGCAGCACATGGCGAAACCCGCCTACAACGCCTTCAAGCGGTCGCTGGTCATCGCGGCGCTGAAGTCCAAGGGCATCGACGTGCCCGTCGGCGAGCTGATCGAGGCCCATCCCGGCGAGCGCCGGCGGGTGGTGTTTGCCGCGCGGCGCACCGAGAAGGAACTGCTGATCGGCTACAATCAGGCCGAAAGCCACCATATCGTCGCGATCGAGGAATGTCCGATCGCCGCGCCCGGCATCCTGGCCAGTCTCGATGCGCTGAAGAAAATCGGCAGTGCCGCGGCCACCACGGCCGAGCCGTTCCGCATGACGGTGATGGAGACGCTCTCCGGCCTCGACGTGGCGATCGACGGCATCAAGACGCTGGCCGACAGGGAACGCCGGGCCATCACGGAGACCGTGCTGGCGATGCGCAGCATTGCCCGCGTCTCGTTCAACGGTGAGATCGTCATCGAGCAGCGCCGGCCGCTGATCGACATGTCCGGCGTCAACCTGGCACCGCCGCCGGGCGCCTTTGCCCAAGCGACGGTTCCCGCCGAGGAGGCCATGGTGCGCCTGACGCTCGAACATATCGGCAAAGCCAAGCGGGTCGCCGACCTGTTCGCCGGCGTCGGCACGTTTGCGCTCAGGCTCGCACGCGTCGCCCAGGTGCATGCCGTCGAGAGCGACGAAAAGGCGATCAAGGCGCTCGACCACGCGGCGCGCAATGCGCAGGGGCTGAAACCCGTCTCCATCGAGCGGCGCGACCTCTTCCGCCGTCCGCTGATGGTCTCGGAGCTGAAGACCTTCGACGCCGTCGTCTTCGACCCGCCGCGGGCAGGCGCGGAAGAGCAGTGCAAGGAACTGGCCCGCTCGGTGGTGAAGAAGATCGTCGCCGTCAGCTGCAATCCGCTGACGCTGGCCCGCGACCTGTCGATCCTGACCGGCGCCGGCTACCGCGTCACTTCCGTGACGCCCATCGACCAGTTCCTCTGGACGTCACATGTCGAAGTGGTGGCAACCCTCGTCAAGGGCTGAGGTCAGGCCGTCTCAGCGCGCGTAGAGCGTGCCGCTGCCGACCATGCCCGAGCAGCGGCAACGGCCGCCGACCCGGCCGGGACTGGCGGGGCAGGAATACATCATCGAGGTCTCGGCGCTGTCCGGCGGCTGGATCACGCAGAAGAAGCGCTGCGGCCTGACGCCGGGCGCGGGTCGCGGACGGTTCGACTGGCTCTCGACGATCACGTCGTCGCTGTCGGCCAGCGCCACCGCCGCGCCTGACAGCACAGGCTCGGCCGCTCCCGCCAGAATGGCCACCAGCACCAGGGCAAGGCCCCTCATCCTTTTGCGCATCGTCCGCTCCTTCTCCTCGGTCGGTTTCCAACAAGAGACCGCGAAAGCATTAAAGAAGCGCGAAAGGGCAAGAATGTGGTCAGCCACGCCCCTTCGTCATGAATGCCTCGAAGGCGGTGCGGGCCTCGGCGCTCTTCAGCCGCTCGACGAAGAACTTCAGCTCCTCGTCCATGCGGGCGGCGAGTTCGCCGCGATCACCGCGGATCAGGTCGCGGGCGATGCGCATGGCTTCCGGCGGCTTGGCGGCGAGCGAGGCGGCAAGCTTCAGCGTCTCGGACTCGACCTCGGCCGGGGCGACGACCTTCCAGATCAGGCCGGCTTCCCTCGCCTGCTCGGCAGAGAAGCCTTCGCTGGCGGCCAGCATGGCAAAGGCGCGCTGATGGCCCATCATCTTCGGTGCCAGCAGGCTGGAGCCGGCTTCCGGAACCAGCGCCAGGTCGACGAAGGGCGTCTTGAACAGGCTGCGGTCGGAGGCGATGGTCAGGTCGCAATGCATCTGGATCGTCGTGCCGATGCCGATGGCAAGGCCGTCGACGCCGGAGACGACGGGCTTCGACACGCTCCACAGGGCTTTCAGGAAACCGAAGGCGGCGGGCTCGCCGACGGCGCCGGCCATGGCGAAGGCGAGGAAGTCGGCCATGTCGTTGCCGGCCGAGAAACAGCCCTCGGTGCCGAGGAAAGCGACGGCGCGGATGCCCGCATCATCCTCGGCCTCCAGCAGACCTTCGGTCATGCGCCCATACATGGCTTGCGTGATGGCGTTCTTCTTTTCCGGACGGTTGAAGCGGATCACCAGCACGCCGGGATAGGCTTGTGGCCGTTCGATCAGGATATGGTCGGTCATGGGTATGTTCCCAGTTGGTGTCGCACTCCCGATGAGGGAGGCCGGTTCAAACGAATTCCCCCTCTGGCCTGCCGGCCATCTCCCCCACAAGGGGGAGAAAATCCGGGGCGAGCTTTCCGCACCCCTCAAACGGCAGCGGCACGTTAAGCCCCTCCCCCTTGTGGGGAGCGGTTGGGGAGGGGCCTCAAGCGAAAAGCACACGCGCCGCAGTCAGGCTCGCTTCGCCGTTGACGACACGGTCCTTGAGGGCCGCGGTCTCGGCGATGAGGTTCTCGGCGGCGAAGCGGCACAGCGCGATGCGGTTGTCGCGGCCGTGGTCCTCGTCGGCGAGCGCGCCCTTGGCGAGATAGGTTCCGGTCAGCGCCAGGCCGAACAGCCGCTGGTAAGGGGTGGCGCCGGCGAGGGCCGCGGCCACATTGCCTTCGGCCAGGCGGGCGAGCAGCCATTCCGTGGTGTCCTCGAGGTCAGCGAGGCTCGCGTCGAGGCGGTCGGCGGTGGTGCCGAAGCCTTCGAGGTTGGAGCCGCGCACGGCCTTGGCGATCTCCTTCAGCTCGGCGATGAAGCCGCGCACCTGAGCGCCGTCCGACAGGGGAAGCTTGCGGGTGACGAGGTCGGCGGCCTGGATGCCGTTGGTGCCTTCATAGATCGGGGCGATGCGGGCGTCGCGCAGGTAGCGGGCGGCACCGGTCTCCTCGATGAAGCCCATGCCGCCATGCACCTGGATACCCATGGACGCGACGTCGACGCCGGCATCGGTGGCGAAGGACTTGGCTATCGGGGTCAGAAGCGCGCCGCGCTCGGCCCACTTCTTCGCTTCAGCGCCGTCCGTGTGGTGCGACATGTCGATCGCATGGGCGCAGGAATAGCAGATGGCGCGCGAGCCTTGCGTCAGCGCCTTCATGGTGATCAGCGTGCGGGCGACATCCGGATGCTCGATGATCGGGCTCATGCCCGAACCGGTCCAGCCCGGCGCCTTGCCCTGGGTGCGCTCCCTGGCGTACTCGACCGCCTTCTGGGTGGCGGCTTCGCAGATCGCCACGCCCTGCATGCCGACCGCAAGCCGGGCATTGTTCATCATGGTGAACATGCAGGCGAGACCCTTGTTCTCCTCGCCGATCAGGTAGCCGATGGCGCCCGGCTCGTCGCCGAACTTGCCGTCGCCGTAGATCATCGTGCAGGTCGGCGAGCCGTGGATGCCGAGCTTGTGCTCGAGCGAATGGCAATGCAGGTCGTTGCGGGCGCCGATCGAACCGTCGTCGTTCACCAGGAACTTGGGCACGAGGAAGAGCGAGATGCCGCGCGTGCCGGCCGGCGCGTCGGGCAGACGGGCAAGAACCAGGTGGACGATGTTCTCGGTGATCTCGTGCTCGCCCCAGGTGATGAAGATCTTCTGGCCGAAAATGCGGTAGCTGCCGTCGTCGCGGCGCTCGGCGCGCGACTTCATCACGCCGAGGTCCGAGCCGGCATGCGGCTCTGTCAGGTTCATCGACGCGGTCCACTCGCCGGACACCATCTTGTGCAGGAATTTTTCCTTGAGGGCGGCGCTGCCGTGCGTGGCCAAAGCTTCCGAGGCGCCCATGGTGAGCGTCGGGCCGAGCGCGAAGGCCATGGAGCCGGAATTCCACATTTCCAGCGCCGCGACGTTGAGCATGTGCGGCAGGGCCTGCCCGCCGAATTCTTCCGGCGCGACAAGGGCGTTCCAGCCGCCTTCGGCCCAGTGGCGATAGAGGTCGGCCCAGCCGTCCGGCACCAGCACCTTGCCGTCGACCATGCGGGCGCCCTGCTTGTCGCCGATCTCGGCGAGCGGTGCCACTTCGTCCGAGGCAAAACGGCCGGCTTCCGCCAGGATGGCATCGACGAGATCGTCGCTCAGATCGCCGAGCCGGCCCTGTTCGAGCGCTTCGGCCATTCCGGCGACATGCTTGAGGGTGAACGCGATTTCGTCTACCGGCGCCTTGTACATGGGCATGCTCCTCCTGCTTGCGACTGGCGGTTTGCCGCACGTCCGGCCTTGCGGCGGCGGCGGAAACGTGTCGATTTGGCTAATTGATTTTTACGTAAACGTCAAACCGTTTTGCGATCAGACCAAGGGTCGGCTCGCCTGCGAAAGGCTATCGCATCGCTTCCGCGGGGAATAGACCCGACAGGCCCGGATACGCCCAAAGTTGGACGTTACCCGCCCGCCGCATCTGGCCTACCAACGGCGTCAGCGAAGCTGAAGCGGAACGGAAATCCATGACACTCGACAGATCGCTCGCCCTCGTCATCGCGGTGCTGTTCGGCCTCATCTTGTCGGCCGGCGCCCTGGTGGTGGTCGGCGGCGGCAACAGGCAATTATCCACCAGCAAGATGAACGAGATGCAGGCCACCGCGCTGCTGCTCACCTCGTCCATGGCGCAGGCAGCAAGCCTCTCGGCGACCCATGCCGACCGCATGGCGCGGGACCCGCTGGTGATTTCCCTGATGAAGGCCGGCGACCGGGAGGGCCTGACCCGGCTGCTGCAGCCGGCCTACGCGGCGCTCGCCAGCGAAGCCGGCGTCAACATGCTGCATTTCCACACGGCCGACATCAAGAGCTTCCTGCGCGTCCAGGATCCGAAAAATTTCGGCCAGGACCTCTCCTCGATCCGCCCGATGATCCTCGCCGCCAATCGCAGCCGCGTGCTGCAAAAGGGGCTGGAAGTGGGGCTGGCGGGCCTCAGCCTGCGCGCCGTCGCGCCGATCGTCGAGGGCGAGACCCTGATCGGCACGGTGGAAGTCGGCGTCGAGCTCAAATCCCTGATCGAATTGGCGAAATCGGCATCCGGCGCCGATTTCGCGCTGTTTCTCAGCCCGGCGATGACCGGGCTCTCGCCGCAGGGTGCGACCCAGCCGAAGGATCTCGCCGGCCTTGCGATCGAGGCCGCGACCGACACCGCGCTGTTCCAGACGCTCTACGACCGGCGCGAGATTGGCCTGTCGCGGGAGCCGGTGCAGGGCATGGCCGAGGTCGAGGGCAAGAGTTTCGGCACATTTGCCCAGCCGCTGCTCGACTATTCCGGCCGCATGATCGGCACAATCCTGATCGCGCGCGACTTCTCCGACCTGGACAGCGGCTTCCGGCGCGCCGTCGCCACCGCCGCCATCGTGACGATCGTCGGCATGATCGCCGCTTTCTCCGTGGTGACGATCGCCATTCGCGCCATGGTCATCCGGCCTCTTGCCGATCTTGCGGACTATGCCGAGGCCCGGGCTGCGGGCACAGGCGTCGATGCATCGCCCGCAGAGGATGGGCTGGCCGACTACAGGCGCCTGCGCCGCGCCATCGGCGCGTTGTCGGACGGGGCATCGACACGGACGCCAGACGGAGGTGCCGCGTGACGGCGCGGTTCGTCCGAGCGCTCGGCCTGCTTCTCCTGTCCGGGTGGCTGGGGATCGCGGGTTCCGCTCGCGCCGAGGAGACCGCGCGGCCGCTGCCGTCCGGCATCCATCTTCCCCTGCCCGTGCATTTTTCCATGCGGGTGCTCAGCCTCTCGAGGCTCAGCGAAACCGCCGGGGAAGCTTCGATGATGGTGGAGATCACCGAGCGCTGGGCCGATCCGGGCCAGGCCTTCGACCCGAAGGTGACCGGCTTCGGCCGCTTCGACCATGTCGGCGCCGATGCCGAGGCGAAGCTCGCCGGCATGTGGACGCCGGGAACCGAGATCGAGAACCAGATCAGCGAACCGCGCTCGGCCTCGGTATCGCTGTCGCTACGCTCCGACGGCACCGTCACGCGCATTCGCCGGCTCGACGCCGATTTTCGCGTCGACGTGGACATGACCACCTTCCCCTTCGACCGGCAGAAGCTGACGCTCTCTTTCGTGACGCCGCGTCACTCGGCCGACGAGGTGATCTTCGTGATGAACGATATCGACCGGGAACTGTCGTCGGTCGCGAGAGAGCTGTCCGCCACCAACTGGACGGCGCGGTCGCTGCAGTTCGTCATGGAGCGCTTCCATGGCTGGAACGCCAAGCCCTTCGTGCGCATCAAGGCCGCAACCGTGATCGAACGGCAATGGCCTTATTATCTGCTGCCGATCTTCATTCCCTTCGTCGCCGTGCTCTCGGTGTCGCTGTTCATCCTGTGGGCACCGGAAAAGCTTCTCGGCGACAAGGCGCCGATGACCTATTCGGCGCTGCTTGCGCTCGCGGCATTGAGCTTTACCTACGAATCGAGCTTTCCCGGCTCGATCTCGATGAATTCGCCGGTCGCCTTCATGGTTTCGCTCGGTTATTTCTATCTCGTCTTCGTGCTGCTGTTGAACATCATCCTGGTCTACTCGAACTTCCCGGGCAAACTTCGTTACCCGCATCTCGAGGCCGCCATCCGCGACAATATCCGTTACAGCGTGCCGACCAGCTTCGTGCTGATCTGCATCTGCTCGGTTGCACGATCGCTCCTTTGAGCGGTGCCTTGATTAGCCCCTGCGCAAACGCTCCCTCCGTCATAGGACTGTAACGCAGGCCCGCTAACCGCAAGTTGGAAAGTCCACCCCTGACCAACCGCGGAGCACATCCATGACCGATCTGAACAAGAGCAAACTGTCCTGGGACGAATGGGACGAACTGCAGAACCCGCCCCCGGCAGAAACCGATTTTGACCGCATCGTCGAGACCGCCCTTTCCCGCCGCGGCTTTCTCGGTGGCGTCCTGGCGCTCGGCTCGGCTGCGGCCGCCATGGGCACGCTCGGCACCGCCGCCAACCTGATGTCCTCGACCTCGGCCCAGGCGCAGGACGCCGCCGCCTCCCGCTTCTCCTTCAAGCCGATCCCGGTCTTCACCGACAACACCGTGCATGTTCCGGAAGGCTACAGCTGGAAGCCGCTTGCCAAATGGGGCCAGCCGCTGTTCTCGAACGTTCCGGACGTCGATCCGGCCAAGGGCGTTTCGGTCGAGCATTCCGACAAGGTCTTCGGCGAAAACACCGACGGCATGGAGCTGTTCGTGGTCGGCGACCACCAGATCATCACCATCAACCATGAATATGTGAATCCCGAGATCAACCTGCCGCACACCGAGAAGGGCGTTCCCGCGAGCGCCGACGACGTCAAGATCCTGCAGAACATGCAGGGCGTCACCGTCATGGAAGTGGCCGAGGGAGACAACGGCTGGGAGATCCTGCTCGACAGCCCGTTCAACCGCCGCATCCATCACAACACGCCGATGAAGCTCTCCGGCCCGGCCGCCGGCTCGGACCTCATCAAGACCGCAGCCGACCCGAACGGCACCGACTGTCTCGGGACCTTCAACAATTGCGGCGCCGGCCGCACACCGTGGGGCACCTATCTCACCTGCGAAGAGAATTTCAACGGCTATTTCGGCACCACCAATGCCGAGTTCAAGCTGCCGGACGACTACAAGCGCTACGGCATCGTCGCCGAAACCCGTTATGCCTATGAGAAGTTCGACGAGCGCTTCGACGTGGCGAAGAACCCGAACGAACCGCGCCGCGCCGGTTACATCGTCGAGATCGACCCGTCGGATGCGTCCTCGACCCCGGTCAAGCGCACAGCACTCGGCCGTATCAAGCATGAAAACGCCGCCGTCGTCATCGCACGCGACGGCCGCGTGGTCGTCTATATGGGCGACGACGAGCGTGGCGAGTTCCTCTACAAGTATGTCTCCAACGGCATCTACGTGCCGGGCGGCGACACCTCGAAGCTGCTCGACGAAGGCACGCTCTTCGTCGCCAAGTTCTCCGACGACGGCACCGGCGAATGGGTCGCGCTGACGCCGGAATCGACCGGCATGAAGATGGACGAGATCTGCGTCTTCACCCGCCAGGCCGCCTCCAAGGTCGGCGCCACCACCATGGACCGCCCGGAATGGGTCGCCATCAACCCGGTCGCCATCGAAGCCTATTGCGCGCTGACCAACAACAGCAATCGCGGCGTTCTGAAGGACGGCAAGATGCGCACCAATGCCGGCGGCGACGTGATGGAAGTCAGCGCCGTCAACCCGCGCGAAAAGAACGAGTACGGCCAGATCGTGCGCTGGTATCCGGAAAACGACGACCATGCCGATGGCAAGTTCAAGTGGGACCTATTCGTCATGGCCGGCAATCCGGACGTGCACAAAGGCGACGCCTATGCCGGCTCGTCCAACATCAACTCCGGCAATATGTTCAACTCGCCGGACGGCATGATGTTCGATTCGACCGGTCTTCTGTGGATCCAGACCGACGGCGAAGACAGCAACGAGGGCGACTTCCTCGGCCAGGGCAACAACCAGATGCTCGCCGGCGATCCGGTCACCGGCCGCATCGAACGCTTCCTCACCGCCCCGAAGGGCGCGGAAGTCACCGGCCAGACCTGGTCGGCCGACAAGCGCACCCACTTCGTCGGCATCCAGCATCCCGACGCGCCGTTCCCGGACGGCGAAGGCAAGCTGCCGCGCTCGACCGTCGTCGCCGTCAAGCGCGACGACAACGCCATGATCGGCTGATCGAGCTTTCTCGGTCGACCTGGAGGCGCCGGCCAGCCCGGCGCCTCTTCGCATATTTCCGAGCGCCCTTGATGATCGAGCCCGCGCCTGATCCGATCGGCGCTTCCGTCAAAGATCCGCCGGACCGCAGTCGCAGGAGGATCGCCGCCCATGCTTCCACTGATCAATGCCGTCCCCGGCCTCGTCTGGGCCTATCGCATCATGCCGGAGACCGGCCGCGCGGAGCGGCTGCCGGTCGACTGCGCACCGGCCGCGCTGAAGGACGGCGCAGGTTTCATCTGGCTGCATCTCAACCTGGCGGACGTGCATGTCGGCGCCTTTCTCGAAAGCTTCCCCGGCCTCACGGACGCCGCCCGCGCCGCGCTGACGACCCACGAGACCCATGCGACGCTGGCTGCCGACGACCGGCTGCTGTTCGGGACTCTGGTCGATTTCCAGCGCGAGTTCGACGCGGCGACCCGCGATATCGGCTGGCTGCATTTCGCCCTCTCGGACCGCATCATCATCACCACACGGTTGCAGCCGATCCGCTCCATCGACCCGGTGCGCACCGCCATCGAGAAGAATGCGGCAAGATATGCCCGGCCGATGCAGATCTTCGAGGCACTGGTGGCCGAGTTCCAGCGCGGCATCATGTCGACGGTGCTCGAACTGACCGATGAGCTGAATGTCATCGAAGATATCGTCTACGACAGCGAATTGCGCGACGAGCGGCGGCGGCTGGCACCGGTCCGGCGGGTGGTCGTCAGGCTGCACCGGCACCTGCGCACCATGCTCGCCCTGATGCGCCGGGCAGCGGCGGCCGACGACGAGGACAAGCCGGCCGACTTCGACGATGTCGTCGACCGCCTCGCCAACCGGTTGGAGGCAGCCGACAACGACGTCTATGCGCTGCAGGAACGGGCGCGCCTGCTGCATGAGGAAATCGACTCGAAACTGTCGTCGGAGACCAACCGCCACCTCTACATCCTGTCGCTGATGACCGCCTTTCTGTTGCCGCCCTCGCTGGTGACCGGCTTCTTCGGCATGAACACCTCGTCGCTGCCCTTCGCCGGAGGCATTGGCGGCACGGCCTATGCGCTGACAGCAATCGTGCTGTCGATCCTCGCGGCATGGTGGCTCCTCCGACGCGCGGGCATTCTCTAAGCTTGGCTCCCGAACAAAGAAATGCCCGGTCGAGGACCGGGCATTTTCGTCTGTCGATGGTCTCAGCCGATCAATAGTACGGCGAGTAGCAACGCTGGCGCGGGCCGTTATACGGCTGGAACGTGTTGCTGTAGGAGTCGTACGACCGGTAACGGTTGGCGCACCACTGGTAGTGCTTCGGATTGATGCCGGCGCGGCGGGGCGCGGACGGGGTCGCAAGGGCGCCGCCAATGATGGCGCCGGTCGCAAAGGCGGCCAGCGGGAACCAGTAGCCGTTGTGATAGCGATAACCCGGGCGGTGATAGCGATAACCGCGGTGGCCGTGATAATAGTAGGGGCGATGGTGGCGAACGTTGACCACGTCCGACGGTGCATTGACCACCGGAGCCGGCAGCGGCATCGCCGCCTGCGTCGGCACGAAGCTCGCCATGGCGAGTACGGAGGCCAGGGCAAGCGCGCCCCAACGCTTCATCATATTGTTCATTTCGCTTCTCCACTCCTTGCGTTGATCGGGCAAGTCTTCTGCCGAAATGCGCTTCGCATACTCATCGTCCTTACGGCCATCGGCCGACCCGGGCATGATATGCGATAGCCTGGAATGACAGTAGAAAAATCTGCCTGAACCGGGCATTAACGAATTCGGGGAGCGGTTGACGTCTCCATCAGTCGTCGCCCGCGCCGAAGCCTCGGCGGACAACGCTGAAGCGGCTCTCCGGTTCCATCGGCTGGTCAAGAACGTGTCGCGCAGGCGCTGTGCGGTCAGTTGCCCTGCGGCACCACGAGACGGCCATTGCGGATGACCTCGCGCGGATACCAGCAGCCGTTGTACATCACGTAGCCCGTCTTGCGGGTCTGCGAGCAGGGATAGCCCTGGTAAGTCGCCCCGCGCGGGGCCGACTTGCGATAGACGGGCTTCGGCTTGTTCGTCTCGGTGACCAGCTGCAAAGTCACGGCCGGCTGGTGGGAGGCGAGCGCGGGCATGGCCGCCTGCGCATGCGACGACACAAGCGTCACCGCCAACAGAGATGTAAGCGCCCAGCTGATATTCATCGCATGCTCCCGACAGCTTTCGACCGGTCCAAGACCCATCGATCTACAATCGCCGGTGGATTTGTCAGCATGATGGCAGCGCGGCACGCCGCGCTGCGCTTTGTCGATGTCAGGCCTCGATCTCGACATCACCCTTCGGCCGCGAACAGCAGGCGAGGATGTAGCCCTCGTCGATCTCGTCGTCGAGGATGCCGCCATTGTGGTCCATCTCGACCTCGCCGGAGAGCTTCATCACCTTGCAGGTGCCGCACAGGCCGGATTCGCAGGCAGCCCCGATGCGCACGCCGGAGGCGCGGGCCGCCTGCAGGATGGTGTGGCCGGGCTCGCAGAAGCCGTCCTTGCCGGACATGGCGAAGACGACCTTCGTCGCCTTGGCCTCGCCGCCGTGATCGGCAACCACCACCGGCGGCTGCGGCTTGGCGGGCTGGAAGGTTTCCTCGTGGTGGTTCGCCATGTCGAAGCCGGCGCTGGCGAGCGATTCCCGCACCGTCGCCATGAACGGCTCAGGCCCGCAGCAGAACACCGTGCGATCGAGGAAATCGGGCGCGAGCAGAGCGATCTTCGCCTTGTCGATCCGGCCCTTGAGACCGGACCACAACTGGCCTTGCGCCAACTGCTCGATGATGAAGCCGAGCGTGAACTTCGGCATTTCCCGTGCCTTGGCCTCGAGCTCCCAGCGGAAGATGATGTCGTCGGGCGAGCGGGCACAGTGCAGGAAGGCGATGTCCGAATCCGGCTGGCGGTCGGAGAGATCGCGCGTCATCGACACCATCGGCGTGATGCCCGAACCGGCCGAGACGAACAGGTATTTGCTGCCCGGATGCCGGGCGTAGGAGAAGTCGCCGAGCGGGCCGATCGCCTTCAGCTGCATGCCGGGCTTCAGATGATCGAACATCCAGCGGGTGCCGACCGAATCCTTCTGCGCCTTGACGGTGACGGCCACCGTATAGGGGCGCGAGGGGCTGGACGAGAGCGTGTAGGTGCGCATCACCGGCTCCGGCCCGACCGGGATCTCCAGCGTGACGAACTGGCCCGGCTGGTAGCGGAACCAGTGGCCCGGCCTGTCCGGGCGGAAGGTGAAGGTCATCACGTCAGGCGCTTCGGGCGTGACGGCGACGCATTCGAGCCTGTGCTCCCGGTCGGACCAGGGGCGCATCTCGTCGACGTGGCGGTAGCTGGGCAGAGCGATGTTCATCTCACGCCACCGCCGACAGACGGGCCTTGTCGCCCTGCAGGCGGCTCGTCATGAAACTCGCATACCATTCGACGAACTGCATCACGCCGCCCTCGTGGTCGACGGAATAGGGGCCGGGCTCGTAGGCCGGCGAACGGATGCCGAAGGCGTTTTCCTCGACGATCGATCGGTCCTGGTCATTGGTCATGTTCCACACATGGGTGAGTTCGTCGAGATTGTAGTCGACGCCTTCGACCGCATCCTTGTGCACCAGCCAGGTGGTGGTGACCGCGGTTTCCTCGGCCGAGATCGGCAGGACGCGGAAGGAGATCGCGTGGTCGACCAGGATATGGTTCCAGGTGGTTGGGTAGTGGAACAGCAGCATGGTGCCGATATGCGAGATGTTGACGTCGTCGGAGAGCGGCCGGCGCACGGCGCGCTTGCCGGACAGGGTGTAGCTCTCGGCATCCTGGATCAGCGGCATGCGGGCGACGCGGAACTGGCCCGACGGATCCATGGTGAATTCCGACGGCAGGCCGGCGGCCTCGCAGCGCGCCCAGTGTTCGGTGATGACAGGATCGTCCTGGGCGCCCTGCACGCCGGTGGCCGACGGCGCTTCCGGATAGGTGCGGCAGAGTTCCGGATGGTTGCCGGCGCAGTGATAGCACTCCCGGTTGTTTTCCCAGACGAGCTTCCAGTTGCCCTTCTCAATGATGGTGTTGCGGTGGGCGACCTTGGCTTCCGCCAGGCGATGCGGCGCCATGAAGGGTTCGATCGTCGCACGCACCGGGGCGAAATCGGCGGCCTCGTTGGCGAGACAGATGAAGATATAGCCGGCGACGCTCTCGCAATGCACCGGCTTCAGGCCGAATTCGGACTTGTCGAAGGTTTCGCCCATCTGGCGGGCAAAGACCAGCGAGCCGTCGAGATCGTAGGTCCACTGATGGTAGGGGCAGACCAGCTTGGCCGAGGCGCCGCGATCCTGGGTGCAGACGCGGTGGCCGCGATGGCGGCAGGTGTTGTGGAAGGCGCGGATCACCTGATCCTTGCCGCGCACGATCACCACCGGGTAGTCGCCGATCTGGGCGGTGAAGTAATTGCCGGCGCGCGGGATCTCGCAATCATGGCCGACGAACAGCCAGTCGCGATACCAGATCGTCTCCATGTCGAGCTTGAAATAATCCTGGTCGATGTAGAAGGGCTGCTCGAGGCTGAAGCCTTCCCGGCGATTCTTCAACTGCCGCAATACCGTGCTCTGCAAGTCCATTGTCGTCCTCATCTCCGTTCTGCCGTGACGGAGATCGAGACCATGCAAGGCCGCGGCGTCGCATGACACCGGACAAAGCCGTCTCGGGCCGCCCGCCGCGACCGTCAATCCATTTCCTTCTCAAAGGCTGGTTTCCGGGCTCTGGAGATGATCCTTGCGGACCGCGTTCGGCACCTTCCCAGGGCAGATGCCCCAGTGGTCTTTGGCCGTCACGCATTCTCCACTACCGTTGCGGGGGCAGCGCCGGAATTCGACCGGCTTCCCGATTTCCCACCCTTCCCTAGCCGGGTGGCACCTCGAGTTCGGACCCATCTAACCACAGTCGCAGATTTGTTGATGCACTGCGAAACGACACCGCCACAGAAATTTGCGACATCGTAAAAATTGACGACGGTCAATCATCCGATGGAAAATATCTCGTATTTTCAATATTGTAATATTCACCTCGGGCGGCGCACGCGTTCGCGGTGGCGCAAAGAGACAAGCAGACGGTCCTGCGCCGATTGCGACATCGCCCGCGCAAGCCTCGCGAAACCGAAGGACGTCAGGATGCGGCAAATTGTCATTAATCTCGGTGCCGTATCATCGGCGCATCGGCCTTAGGAACAGAGCCACCATATGCAGAAGCTGAGATATTTCGCCGCGCCGAAGTCGGGGCCCAAGCCGGGTCTGCCGGTTAGGGCCGTGCACACCGAATTCCTGCGCACCGGCCGCATTTCGCGCCACCGCGAGGACTGGCTGCAGGAAGAGAAGCGCTACCTCACCTATGAGGAAGTGGCGGAGCGCACGGGGCGCAAGCTCGAGGCGGCGGGTGAAACCACCCACAAGCACATCAACGGCTTCCACCGCTCGATCCAGTTTCCCAAGCAGATCTTCCACAAGACGCTCGAGAACAGCCCGCATCTAGGCTATTGCCACGTGACCGCGGCGCGAACCAATTTCGCCAAATATGCCGACGTCAAATGGGCCTTCTACATCGCCAACTTCTTTGCCGAGGTGGGCGACGCGGACCAGTTCTTCAAGCACATCCGGCCGAACTATTCGCGCATGTATTTTGCCGTCGCGATCCATCCGGACAAGGAAACGCGGTCCATGGCGATCGATCGCACGATCCGCGAGAACGGGCTGCTGTTCCGCACCCATGATCCGAAGGAAGCGCTGAAGAACGTGCTGATGCTGGGCGCCCGCGACGCCGAACTGCGCAAGATCATCGCCAAGCTCTGACTTTCGACGAATATTTCGGCGCCGGGAGCGGCTTCGAACCGGGCATCGCAGAACGGTGCGGGACTTGTCAGGTCGGACGCGCCGTCTGCCTCAGAAGCCGCCGACCGGCTGTTTCTTGTAGATCAGCCAGTCCTTCGGCGCATAATCGTTTGCGCCGTAGATGGTGACGGTATTGCCGCCGGCGGCCTTGGAGGCGGCAAGCGCCTTCTCGGTAAAATTGGTGAAGTCGAAGGCGTTGGGCGCCTGTTCCGAGAAGCAGATACCGAAGGACATCGGCACCTGGCCGAGCGCGCGGCCATTGCCGAAATTGACCACGGTCGTGCTGAGCTTGGCGCGGACCAGGTCGACGATGCGGCTCACCTCATCCTGTTCGGAGGTGTAGAGCAGGATGCCGAAGCGCCCGCCGTCGAAGCGGCAGGCGAGATCCTCGGTGCCGGCGACGGCTTCCACCACCTTGGCGACCTGCTTGAGGAATCGTTCGGCGACGGCTGGGCCCATAAGCTCGGAAAGCCTGGAGAAATCGTCGATCTCGCCGATCACCATACTGCACAGCACGGGCATTTCCGGATTGGCATAGACCTTGGCGAGCGCCTTGTTGAAGGCGCGGCGGCTGGCCAGACCGGTCAGCGGGTCGACGAATTTCGTCGCCTCCGCATCCTCCGCCTCGCGCTGCAGGTCGGCCAGCGCGGCGGTCTTGTCGACCACGGCGCGCACGACATTGCTGTTCTGGCTGGCGCGCTGCTCGGTCGCGACCTTCAGCGCCTTGATCGAATGACCGAGTTCGACATGGTCGATATCCTCGGTCATGATCGCCTTGGAGGCGTGGCCGATCAGCCGACCGTAGTCGGTCAGCGAGACCTTCTCCTGGTTCAGCAGGCTGATGAAATTGCTCATCTCGGCCCGCACCTGGCCGTTCTGCCGGCCGAGCAGGCCATCCTCATGGTGGTGCGGGAGATATTTACGGCCGAGCGCGTCGAGTGCTTCCTGGGTCTTGTTCTTGCCGAGCGCGATGAATTCGCGCACCAGTTCCGGATTGCTGCCGGCATAGGCCTCGTAGACCAGTTCGTAGTTTCGCGGCAGGCCCTCTATTCCCATCTGATGCATGGCCGTGGCGACACGGAGTGCGATGCTCGAGGCTGGGTTCTTGACTTGCTGCATGGTTCGTTTCCCGACAGAGAAGGCGAAAGGCTCGATGTGGCGGGACTATAGGCGCAAGATTTCTTTCTTTCAGTTACGCCGATGGATAAAGTTTTAGCGATGCCAAGATCAGTAGATTCAAGGGGTTTCCTTAAGCCGAAACTAAAACGCGGAACCTCCGTCAAATGAGGATTTGATCGACCCGGTGCTGTCGCGCTATGGACGGAAAACAAAGAGCAGGAAGGCTTTCACCCATGGCGCGGATCATTTCGATCGATGGCGAAAGACGCGAGGCCGTCGATGCCGCGATCGGCGTCCTGTCGAAGGCGCGCCCCGTGGCGATCCCGACCGAGACGGTCTACGGGCTTGCCGCTGATGCGACCGATCCGGCGGCCATTACCAGCATCTACGAGACCAAGGGCCGGCCGCGCTTCAATCCGCTGATCTGCCACATGGCCGACCTGGACATGGCCGAGCGCTATGCGATCTTCGACCCGATCTCGCGCCGCCTTGCCGAGCGTTTCTGGCCCGGGCCGCTGACGCTGGTCCTGGCGCTCAGGCCCGAAAGCGCCATCCACCCGCTGGCGACCGCCGGCCTCGATACGGTCGGCATTCGCGTACCGAAGGGCTTTGCCGGCGAACTGATCCGCGCCTTCGAGCGTCCGCTCGCGGCGCCGAGCGCCAACTCTTCCGGCCGGATCAGCCCGACGACAGCGCAGCACGTCGAGGCCGACCTCGGCGCCCGCATCGATCTCATCATCGACGGCGGCCCCTGCCCGGTCGGCGTCGAATCGACCATTCTCAAGGTCGAGGATGGCTGCATCCGGCTGTTGCGCCCGGGCGGCGTGCCGGCCGAGGCGATCGAGGAGGCCACCGGGCTTACCGTCGAGCGGACCAAGGCGGCCGGCACGGCAGCGATCGAGGCGCCGGGCATGCTCGCCTCGCATTACGCGCCGAACGCTCCCGTGCGGCTCGGCGCCACGAGCGTGATGCCGGGCGAGACGCTGATCCGCTTCGGCGACCGGTCGGTCGACGGCATGGCGGAGGCAGCCGCCGTATTCGAGCTCAGCCCGGCGGGCGATCTGGGCGAGGCTGCGGCCAACCTCTTCGGTTTGCTGAAGAAAGCCGATCAGACCGGCGCCGCCGGCATTGCGGTGACGCCGATCCCGGACCATGGACTTGGCGAGGCGATCAACGACCGGCTGAAGCGGGCCGCCGCCCCGAGGAATGCATAGGAGTTTCGAGGTGACCGTGAGCGACAACCTGCCCGATACGTTGAGAGCCTTCGTTGCGATCGTCGGTGAAGCGAATGCGCTGATGGCGGCCACCGACATCGCACCCTATTTGGTCGAGAGCCGAGGCCTCTATCACGGCACCTCGCCGCTGGTGCTCAAGCCCGGCTCGACGCAGGAGGTTTCCGCCATCCTGAAGCTCGCCAGCGAGACCGGCACGCCGATCGTGCCGGCCGGCGGCCGCACCGGCCATGTCGGTGGCCATGTGCCGCGCGAGGGCGGCTCGGACGTCGTCCTCTCGCTCGAACGCATGAACCGTATCCGCGAGATCGACACGGTGGCCGACGTCATCGTCGCCGATGGCGGCACGATCCTTGCCGATATCCAGAAGGCGGCCGAGGAGAACGGACGGCTCTTCCCGCTGTCGCTCGGTTCGGAAGGTTCGTGCCGGATCGGTGGCAACCTGTCGACCAATGCCGGCGGCACGGCCGTGCTCGCCTATGGCAATGCCCGCCAGCTCTGCCTCGGCCTGGAAGTGGTGCTGCCGACCGGCGAGATCTGGGACGGCCTGCGGCGCCTCAAGAAAGACAATTCCGGCTACGATCTACGCGACCTGTTCATCGGCGCGGAAGGCACGCTCGGCATCATTACCGGCGCGGTGCTGAAGCTTCATCCCCAGCCGCGCGGCCGGCAGGTGGCCTTTGCCGCCGTCAGCTCGCCGCAGGACGCGCTGGCGCTGTTCGAGCGCGCCTCGCTGCTGTGTGGCACGGCGCTCACCGGCTTCGAGCTGATGCCGCGCATCGGCATCGACTTCACCACGCGCCACATTCCGGGCGTGCGCGATCCGCTGTCTTCGCCCCATCCCTGGTATGCGCTGATCGACATCTCCACTTCGGATTCGGCGGCGACCGCGGAGAGGATGATCGACACGCTGCTGGAGGAGGCCCTAGAGGCAGGGCTGATCGAGGATGCGGCGATCGCCTCTTCGCTCGCCCAGCAGAAGGCCTTCTGGCACCTGCGCGAAAGCATGTCGGAGGCGCAGAAGCCCGAGGGCGGGTCGATCAAGCATGACGTGTCGGTGCCGGTGTCGCGCGTGCCGCGCTTCCTCGCCGAGGCCGATGCGGCGGTGATGGCTCTCATCCCCGATGCCCGAATCTGCGCCTTCGGCCATCTCGGCGACGGCAATATCCACTATAATATCAGCCAGCCGGTGGGCGCCGACAAGGCGGCCTTCATCGCCCGCTGGCGCGAGGTCAACGCCGTGGTGCATGCGGTCGTGCACGCCCATGGCGGCTCGATTTCCGCCGAGCACGGCGTCGGCCAGCTGAAGCGCGACGAACTGATCGCCAGCCGCCCGGCGATCGAGACCGAGTTGATGAACCGAATCAAGCAGGTCTTCGACCCGGCCGGCATCATGAACCCCGGCAAGATGGTCTCCACCCGATGAGCGACAAGGCGGCACGGCTGACGTTGCGCATCGACCTCGCCAACGGCGTCCGACTTGGCCCCGGCAAGGTCCGCCTTCTGTCGGGCATTGCCGAACACGGCTCGATCCGGGCCGCCGGTGCCACAATGGGCATGTCCTATCGCCGTGCCTGGCTGCTGGCAGACGAGATCAACCGGATGTTTAGGGAACCGTCGATCTTCACCCGGCACGGTGGAAAGAGTGGCGGCGGTGCGGGATTGACGCCGTTTGGCGAGGCCTTGCTCAGCCGCTGCCGGCAGATGGAAGCGGAGGCCCGGCGGCTTCTCTCCGAAGACATCCGCTGGCTGGAATCGATGGCGGACGCCGGCTTCGTCGCACAGAGGGCAACGGCAAAAGCCGCTGACGAGGACTGAGTTCCGGACCTCGGACGAGCCGTTTCAGGCCGTGCGATAAATACCCTCGGCGGCGATCGAAACCGTCTTGAACAGAAGATTGATCGGCATGTCCTGCACCAGGCCGAGATTGGCGGCAGAGCGCCGGGTGATCTCGGCCAGCACCCGGTCACCATTGCAGTCGATCGACACCATGATGACGCTGCCGGCGTCGCCGATTTCCTCCACCCTGCCCTTCAGCCGGTTGAGCGTCGAAATGCCGTCCGGCAGAGACGTCGCGAGCACGACCTCGCTGGTCGGAACGAAGGCCCGGATATGAGTGCCGACCGGAATGTCGGTGGCGCGCAGGAAGAGTGGGCCGGCCCGGGATCCGGCGAAGGTGAGGCCTTCGTCCGAACTGTGTCCGGTGACCACCGCATGCAGGAAGCTGCCTGCCTTCATGGCGCCCGCGGACGTCGGCACCACGTTCAGCACCTCGTCGGGCCGGCCGATGGCGACCGACTTGCCGGCGGCCATGACCACCACCCGCGTCGCCAGCCGCGTGACCTCCTCGATGGAATGGCTGACATAGAGGATCGGGATGGCTGCCTCGTCGCGCATGCGCTCGATGTCCGGCAGGATCGCCGCCTTGAGGTCGTTGTCGAGGGCGGACAGCGGTTCGTCCATCAGGAGCAGGCGCGGCTTGGCCATGAGGGCACGCCCAAGGGCGACGCGCTGCTTCTCGCCGCCGGAGAGAAGCGCCGGGCGTCGGTCGAGCAGGTGGCCGATGCGCAGCAGTTCGACGACCCTGTCCAGTGTCTCGCCCGGTTCGCCGCGCGGGGCAAATCGGGCGCCGTAACGCAGATTGCCGCGCACCGTCATGTGCGGGAAGAGCCGCGCCTCCTGGAAGACGTAACCGATGCGCCGCCGATGCGGCGGCAGGAAGCGCCGGCCCGGGCCGTCCACCCAGGCCTCGCCGTCGAAGGCGATACTGCCGCTGTCCGGGCGGATGAGCCCCGCCACCAGATTGACCAGCGTGGTTTTGCCGGAGCCGGAAGGCCCGAACAGCGCCGTCAGGCCACCGCCGATGGCAAGATCGACCGTGAGGTCGAAGGCACCCTGCCTGTGCATGACATCGATCGTGAGCGTCATGCCGCACCCATCCTTGCGGCCATGCGGCGCGACAGCACCTCGGAGGCGATGACGGCGGCCAGCGAAATGACGATCGAGATTAGCGTCAGCCGCATGGCCGCGAGATCGCCGCCCGGCACCTGGGTATAGGTGTAGATGGCGGAAGCCAGCGTCTGTGTTTCGCCAGGGATATTGGAGACGAAGGTGATCGTCGCGCCGAACTCGCCCATGGCCTTGGCGAAGGCCAGGACCGAACCGGCGACGATGCCCGGCAGGATCAGCGGCAGGGTGACAGTGGCGAAGACCCAGGCCGGATTTGCGCCGAGGGTGGAGGCCGCCGTTTCCAGCCTTCGGTCGACCGCGTCGAGCGACAGGCGGATCGAGCGCACCAGAAGGGGAAAACCCATGACTGCGGCGGCCAGCGCCGCACCGGTCCAGCGGAAGGAAAAGACCAGGCCGAACCATTGGTCGAGGAAGGCGCCGACGGCGCCGCGGCGGCCAAAGGTCAGCAGCAGGAGATAACCGGTCACCACCGGCGGCATGATCAGTGGCAGGTGCACGAGGCCGTTGAGCAGGGTCTTGCCCCAGAAGTCGCGGCGCGACAGAGCCCAGGCCATGGCGATCCCGAAAGGCAGCGAGAAGGCCACGGCGGTTGCCGCGACCTTCAGGCTGAGAAGCATGGCTGTCAGTTCTTCCGCGGTCAGCGCCACGCCCGGTCGATCCTAGTTGGTCTTGGCAAGCACGGTGAAGCCGGCGGCGGTGAAGATGGCATGCGCCTTGGCTCCCTGCAGATAAGCGAGGAAGGCGGCGGCGTCATCGGCATTCTTCGCCTCCTTCAGCACGGCAGCGGGATAGACGATGGCAGGATGGCTCGATTCGGGGAAGCGGTCCACGACCTTGACGCCGACATCCGCCCTGGCGTCGGTCTCGTAGACGATGCCGAGTGGCGCTTCGCCCCGCGAGACGAGCAGCAGCGCGGCGCGCACGTTCTCCGCCTGCGCCACATGGTCCTTCACGCTGTCCCAGACGCCGAGCGTCTGCAGCGCCGCCTTGCCATAGGTGCCGGCCGGTACGGAATCGGTATTGGCCATGGCGAGATGCCCGCCGGCCAGCAGATCCGCGAGCGGGAAACCGTCGGCGATCGTCGCCGTGGTCGCCGCATCCTTCGGCGCGACGAGCACGATGCGGTTGCCGAGCAGATTGACGCGGCTGTCGGTGCGGATCAGGTCGGCCTTGGCAATGTGATCCATCCATTTCAGATCGGCGGAAATGAACAGGTCGGCCGGCGCGCCCTCCTCGATCTGCTTGGCAAGCGCCGAACTGCCGGCGAACGACAGCGTCGTCTCCTTGCCGGTCTCGGCCTTCCAGGCCGTGGAGATCTCGCCCAGCACGTCCTTCAGGCTGGCGGCGGCAAAGACCGTCACGCCGTCGTCGGCGAAGACCGATCCTGCCGGCTGCGCGAGAATTGCTGCGGCAACGATCGCGGCCTTTGCCAGGCCACGCAGCGAGCGAAACGAAACAAGCATGAAAATCTCCCACGGAATCGATATATCTCAATGGATATATCGATAACCGAAAGCAAGGGCCTCGACAAGGGAGGCCCAAGGGATTCCGCGTCAGCTCTTGAGGGTGGCGATCGACAGCAGGAGATCGGCGCTGATGCCGCCGCCGCTGCTGCCCGTCAGGATGGACAGCGCGGAGGAGGAATAGTCGGCGTTTTCCGTGTCGTACATCGCCGTGAAGCGCTGCAGGAACTTCTTGACCTTCTCCGGATCCTGCATGTCGGCGAGATTGAGGTTCTTCTCGACCAGCGCCGCCTGCATGTCGATGTCCATGTTGGAGAAGTCTTCGGTGAAGCCGAAGGCGACCCGGAAGGTCTCGAGCAGGGCGTCGTCGCCGAGCAGGTCGTAGGCGTCGGTCAAGGTCGGAGCGACCCGCTCGAAATAGAGCGCCAGGCGCACGCCGGCATTGCTGTTGCCCTGGTCCTCCTCGAGGACCTGGTGCAGGTAGAGGTTCTGCGTTTCAAGCACCGCCCCACGCTGCTGGACCGTGCCCACCGCGTCGCGGGTCAGGAGGCCGTCACCGTCGAAATTGAAGGATGAGAGCAGTTCGGCCCAGGATTCGTCCTCCTGCTGATTGACGAAGCTCTTCTCGTCCGAGAGATCGGACTGGAAGATCTGCTTGAGGAAGTCGTCCGTCACCTCCTCCGGGTCGAACCCCTTGGCGATCAGCACCACGTCGACCAGGCGGCGGTCCGCCAGGAGTTCCGAGGCGCTGGTGATGCCGAGGATCGTCTCCTGGTAGTATTCGGCTTCCGCCTCGGCATCCGCCTGCGCCGTTTCGAGCGCGGCATCCTCCAGATAACGCACCTGGTTGATGATATAGGCCTTGGCCATCGTCGTGATGGTGATCTCGTTCTGCGCCAGCAAAGGCGCTTCCGACTCGCCGTCGGAATCGAAGTTGAAGGCGCTCGCCAGATTGATCAGGCGGTCGTCGCGCGTCTTGTTGGCATAGCTCTTCGGATCGGTGAGATCGCTGGTCAGCGCCTTCTTCAGCTGCGCATCGGTATACTCGCCCTCCTCGATGCCGAAGGCCTTGAACAGGACGGCGCGGATCGAGCTGTTGTCCAGCAGGTCGTCGACCGAGGTGATGTCGGCCATGGCGCCGGAATAGTAGTCGAGAAGCGTCTGCAGGTCCTCGGTGTCGGCATCGTCGTAATGGTTCTCATAGGCCGACTGCGTGGTTGCCAGCTGGTCCTCGCCCTGGGCCGACATGCCGGCCTTGACGTTGCCGTCCTCGCCGAAATTGAACATGGCGGCGACGCTGGTCCAGGCCGAGCCGCCGTTGATCGCGGCGTAGTTGTTCTCGTCTTCGAGGTCGCTGGTGACGATGTTGTAGAACTCCGACTTCAGGAGGTCAGAATCCAGCTGGAAGGCCGCCTTGACATATTCGAACAGCCGTTCGTCTTCGGTGATCTCGTCGACCGTCGTGATCGTGGCGATCTTCGATTCGAAATAGGCCTGCTCGCGTTCCAGCGTGTATTCCGAGGCATAGGTCGAGTTGGCCGCGACATAGGCCGAGATGGTCGCTTCCTTCTGCGCATCGGTCTGGGCGCTGTCGCCCGACAGCGAGCCGTCGGTGTTGAAGCTGAAGGCCTGCGCGAGCGCCAGGAAGGCGGCGGAATTATAGTCGTTGTCGGACGCCTCGTCGGTGGCGACCAGCTGGTTGACGTAGCTGTTCTCGTCGTCGAGATCGCTGGTCAGCACCTTGATGAAATGCTCGTCGGTATAATAGGTGCGGTCGATCCCGTAGGCGTCGAGGATGTAGCCGAACAGCTTGTTGGTGCCGACCAGTTCCTCGGCCGAGGAGATATTGTCGATCACCGACTCGTAATAATCGGTCGCCTCCTCGATGTCCGCGGTCTCCTCCAGCTGGGCCAGAGCATAGAGATCGAAGACCGCCGTCTCCTGCGCGTCCGATTGGGCGTCCTTGGTGGCGGCGGTGAACTGGAAGGCGGTGGCGAAGTTGCGGTAGCGATCGTCGGTCAGCTTGTTGGCGTAGCTGTCCTCAACGGTCAGGTCGCTTTCCAGCACCTTCTTCATGAAGGCGGTGGCATAGGTCATGTCTTCCAGCCCGTAGGCCTTCATCGCGTAGGAATAGAGCCGGTAGTCGTCGAGGAACTCGTCGACCGAGGTCACCTTGCCGATATTCTCTTCGTAATAGGCCGCCTCCCGCGCCACCTGGGCGTCGGACGCGGTGCGATCGAGGCTGGCCTTCATGTCACGCACGACGAGGTCGTAGCTGAGATAGGTCGAGACCATGCGGGGTCCTTCCGAGAAAACGAAATGAAATATGACAATCAATATGCGACCCGAAACCAGCTTCGGGCTTATCGGCATCCGGCAGAGGTCAGGGCGGCCGCGACGGCGGCCTTCAACCTGCGCGCAGCTGCGAAATCGACATCAGCAGGTCGGCACTGATGCCGACACTGCCGCCGCCCATCAGGATCGACAGGGAGGGCGAAGAACCGCCGCCATTCTCCATGTCGTACATGATGGTGAAGCGCCGGACGAGCTTGGAGAGCTTCTCGGTATCGGCCAGATCGGAAAGCTTGAGGTTCTTCTCGACGATCCGCGCCTGCTGGTCGATGTCCATGCTCGAGAGCTCGGCCGGCAGGCTGTAGGTGGTGCGGAAGAATTCGAGCAGCGCCGTGTCGCCGAGAATGTCGTAGGCGGAGGTGATCGACCCGGCCATGCGCTCGAAATAGAGCGCGAGCCGGACGCCGGCATTGTTGTTGCCTTCCTCGGTCTCGAGCGTCTGGCGCAGGAACAGGTTGAGCTCCTCGCGCACTTCGCCCGGAGTCTGGATGCCATCGTTCGGCGTGCTGGCAACCTTGCCGTTCTCGTTGAAATTGAACGAGGCCAGAAGTTCGGCGAAGCGGCTGTCCGGCTGCTGGTGGACGAAGCTCTTGGGATCGCCGAGATCGGAGGCGAAGACCTTCTTCATGAACTCGGGGGTAACGTTTTCCGGCGCGATCCCCTTGGCGACGAGCGCCACGTCGACCAGCCGCTTGTCGCCGAGGAATTCGTCGAGCGTCTTCAGGCTGGAAATCTTGTCCTGGTAGTACTCGGCCTCGGTTTCAGCGTCCTTCTTGATCTTTTCCTTCTGCGCCTCGTCGGCGAAACGGGTCTTCTGGACGATGTAGTTCTTGGCGTATTTCTTGATCGTGCCTTCGTCCTGGGCCATGGCGGGCCAGCTCAGCTCGCCTTTTTCGTCGAAGTTGAACAGACGGGCGAACTTGACGTAGCGATCATCCTTCAGCGAATTGGCAAAGCTCTTCGGATCGTCGAGATCGCTCATCAGGACCTTCTTCATCGTCCGCTTGGAGATCTCGTCCGGGTCGAGGCCGACGGCCTGCATGGCGAAGGTATAGACGGCCTTGGTGTTCACCAGTTCGTCGACCGAGCGGATGCTGCCGCTGTCGGTGTTGAACGCCGCCAGCGCATTCTTGTAGGCCTTGATCGCCCGGTCGTCGGCTTCCTCGAAGGTATCGTCATAGCCCGAGAAATAGCGGCTCGAAGTCTGCAACAGCTGCTGCGGGGTCTGCGGTACGTCACCAGAGGCGAGCGTGCCGTCCGCCTGGTAGTTGGTCGCCCGGGCCAGCGCGACGAAATTGTCGTAGTTCTTGTTCGTCTTGTACTGCTGGTTGAGATAGCTCGCCGGATCGTCCGGGTCGCTGGTGATGACGAATTTGAGCGTGGAGGAGACGATGGCGGCGCTGGTCAACCCGAAGGCGGTCCGGAGGTAGGAGACCAGCCGGCCGTCGGCCAGAAGGTCGTCGACGGTCGTCATGCTGCCGATCTTCGACTTGTAGTATTCGTCGTTCAGCATGGCCCCGGTCCGGGTGAGCCGATCCTGGCCGAAGACATAGAGATTGGTGGTCGCCTTCTTGTTCTCGGCGGTCTGGGCCGAGCCGGCGGCCACGGTTCCGTCGCTGGCGAAGCCGAAGGCGTTGGCCAGCTGTTCATAGGCGGAGAAGCCCGAGACGACGCTCTGCAGCCGCTTGTTGTCCGCCTTGAGTTTGTTGACCAGCGCCGTCGTCTCCGTGCCGATCGGCGGCAGGATGGCGTTGTAGTTGTCGATGATGGTCTGCTGGGCCGAGAGAAGCGGCGGCACTTCGCTGACGTCGGTGACGCCGACGGCGGTGTACATCGCCTGGATTTGCGCCTGCAGGGTGGCGATCTGCGCATCGAGCGCCGGGATGTCGGCGGCCGGTTCGAGCTTCTGCAGCTCCAGATCGTCGATCTGCCCCTGGATCACCGGTTGCTGGTCGATCACGCTCTGCATGGTCGCGGCCAGTGTCATGGCCGTCACGCGGCCGTTGACGGCAGTCAGGATGGTGTTGTTGTTGGCGATCTGGGTGGAGGCCGCGTTCGCCTGGGGCAGGATCACCGTATTGTAGTAGCTGGTCGGATCGCTGACATTGCTCGACATCGCGCCGCGGACCATGTCGTAGTTGTAGTTCTTCCGGTCGATGCCGTAGGCGGTCAGCACATAGTCGCGCAGCCGGTCGTCGTGCAGAAAGACATCCACATTGGTCGTCCGGTCGACCATGATCTCGTAGTAGCGGGTATCCTCGGCGAGCCGTTCGTCCCTGTTGACGATGGTCGCGTTGTAGAGCCCGATCACCTCGTCGGTCTGGGCTTCGGTCTGCGGGATCTTGGTCGACGAGGAAAACGAGAAGGCGGCGGCGAAATTGCGGTAGCGGTCGTCGGTCAGCTTGTTGGCATAGCTGTTGTCGTCCGTCAGGTCGCTTTCCAGGACCTTGCGCATGAAGGCCTTGGCATAGGTCATGTCTTCCAGGCCATGCGCCTTCATGGCGAAGGAGTAAAGACGGTAATCGTCGAGGAACTCGTCGACCGAGGTCACCTTGCCGATATTCTCTTCGTAATAGGCCGATTCGCGCGCGACCTGCGCGTCGCTGGCGGTACGGTTGAGGCTGGATTTGATATCGCGCACGACGAGGTCGTAGCTCAGATAGGTCGAAACCATGGAAGCGGCTCTCTTGCGAACGAAGCATTGCAATTTTCGCAGAGTGTGGCGAGCGAGGCTTGTCCCGGCCTGACACGGGGCCGGCATATTCACATTTTCGAAACCGTGCCACATTCGAAAACGCTAACCATTTGAGCCGGCAAAGTTTTTTTAACCGCGATTTTTAAGCTGTCTCTCAGGGGGAGGCGCTACCTTCACGCCATAGAGGACGAAAAGTCCCAGTCAGATGAACGCATGAAGCGCTCTCGGGTAAAACAAGGGTAGCATGAAGATGACGAACACGGTTATGAAGCCCGCATGGGCAGGCGCAACGTTGCGACTGGATCCGACTCGGTTTCCGCAACAGGTCACCTACGCAGCGCGGGGTGCTTCCGGCGATGTGACGATAACCATCGACGAACGTGGTGCCGTGCTGCGCAAGATCCTGGCCTCGAGCGGCCTGCCCCTTTCATTCGCCTTGCCGGCGCGCGCCTTCAAGGGTGTGGCCGCACGGGCGATCGATCATGGAGACGGGGAAGTGACCGTTACGCTGGAACTGCATCACGAGGATCCGGAGCTGTGCATCCCGCTTCTTGTCGCCCATGACCTTTGCGACATCGCCGCCGACTGGCGCGGCTGGTCGGATGCCTTCCGCATTCCCATGCTGATGGTCGAGGCCGACGGCGTCGCCCGCCCGCTCGAAGAACATCTCGGCGACGTCCGGGCCCGCGAAACGCAGCCGCGCCGCCGCCATTCCTATTTCGCCGAGCGCCGCCCGCGCTTCCTGGTGCGCCGCACGACCGGCAAGCTCGGCGTGACGATGAAGATTTCCGGCAAGGAAATCATCGCCCGCAACTGAGGCCTGGCCGCGCCGGCTGGCCTGACCCGTTAATTTGAGCTGATGACGAAACGGCCCGGATGCAGATCCGGGCCGTTTTCGTGTTTCACATCGGGACAGAGCGATCAGGCGAAGGGCAGCGCCGCCAGCAGGCCGAGGAAGAGGATCGCGCCGACCTTGTTGTTGAACTTGAACAGCGCCAGGCACTGGGCCGGATCGTCGATGTTCAGCACGCGGATCTGGTAGGCGAACATGCCGCCGGCGATCGCCAGGCCGACATAGGCGAGGAAGCCGACGCCGGCAAAGGCAAAGGCGACGAACAGCAGGAAGAGCGTCAGGCCGTAGAGGCCGACCAGCCAGCGGCGCGTATCCTCGCCGAACAGGCGGGCGGTGGAACGCACGCCGACAAGCGCGTCGTCCTCCTTGTCCTGATGCGCGTAGATCGTGTCGTAGCCGATCGTCCAGGCGACCGCTGCCCCATAAAGGAACAGGCTGGCAACCGACAGCCAGCCGGCCAGCGCCGCCCAGCCCATCAGCGCCCCCCAGGAAAAGGCAAGCCCGAGGAAGAATTGCGGCCAGTCGGTGAAGCGCTTGGCAAACGGGTAGATGGCGACGATCAGCAGCGAGGTGATGCCGAGAACCACGGCAAAACGGTTGAGGCAGAGAAGGACCACAAGGCCGACCAGCGCCTGCGCCACGAGGAAAAGCTTGGCGTCACGCCGCGTCACGCGACCGGAGGGCAGCGGGCGCGAGCGCGTGCGCGCTACCGCCATGTCGATCTCCTCGTCGACGAGATCGTTATAGGTGCAGCCTGCGCCGCGCATGGCGACCGAACCGACGAAGAACAGGAAGAGATGGAAGACAAAAAGCAGGACGCTCAGCTGTCCCCGCTCCGCCAGCACATTGGCCGCCAGCGCCGACGACCAGAAGCACGGCCACATCAGCAGTTGCCAGCCGATCGGCCGGTCCCAGCGCGCCAGTTGCGCATAGGGCCAGGCGGCGGGCGGCAGGACCCGGTAGACCCAGTTGTCGGATGGCGCGTCGGCAACGCGCCCGTTCTGATCGGCGGCGGTGTTCATGGGCGGATTGATAGAACAAAGTCGCGATCAAGGGAACCGGGGGAATGGCCCGGTTCCCCGCAAAGGCCGGTCAGCCCTGTTCAGAAAATCACCTTTTCCAGCGGCGGCCGGCTGGCGTCGAAGGCGGCAAGCGCCCTTTCCCGCTCGGCGATGTAGTCGCGGTTGTCGGGCACGGCCAGATTGCTCTTCGACAGCTGCATCTGGAAGATGAAGAAGTTCTCGTGGGTGAAGGCCATTTCCGAGCCGGCGAGATAGAACTCCCACATGCGCACGAAGCGCTCGTCATAGAGCGCCGCCGCCTCCGCCCGCCTAGCGAGGAAGCGCTCGCGCCACAGGCGCAGCGTCCGCGCGTAGTGATGCGGCAGGATCTCGATGTCGCGCACCAGGAGGCCCGCCTTTTCCACCGCCGGCATCACTTCGGCGAGCGAGGGAATGTAACCGCCGGGGAAGATGTAACGTTCGATGAAGGGATTGTTGAAGCGCGAGGGATAGGGCTGGCCGATCGAATGCAGCACCATCACGCCGTCGTCCTTCAGCAGTTCGGCGGCCTTGCGGAAGAAGGCGGCGTAGTTGCCGCGGCCGACATGCTCGAACATGCCGACCGAGACGATCCGGTCATAGGGCGCCGCCTTCATGGTGCGGTAGTCCTGCAGTTCGAAGCGGACGCGATCGGCGAGCCCGCGCTTGTCCACGCGTCCGCGCGAGACCCGCAACTGCTCGGTCGAAAGAGTGATGCCGTCGACGGTAACCTTGGAGGATTCCGCCAGATACATCGCCATGCCGCCCCAGCCGGAGCCGACTTCGAGCACGCGCTGGCCCTCTTCGAGCAGCAGCTTGGCGGCAATGTGACGCTTCTTGGCGACCTGCGCCTCATCGAGCGAGATGCCTTCGGGACGGAAATAGGCGCAGGAATATTGCCAGTCGGCATCGAGGAAGAGATCGAAGAGCTTGGCCGACAGATCGTAATGATGGGCGACGTTCTGGCGATTGCGGTTGATCGGCAGGAGCTTGCGCAGCTCGGACGCCGCATAGCGGGCTAGCCCGCGCCAGATCATGCCGAAGGTCAGGTCCTCGGAGAGCGTGTTCGACTTGATCAGAGCCAGCAATTGGTAGATGTCGCCGGCCTCGACGAGCATGCGCCCGTCCATGTAGAGCTCGGCGAGCTTGAGCTGGGGGTCGGCATAAAGCTGCGGCTCGGCTTCCGCATCGGTGAACCGCAGGGCGATCAGGTCGCCGCCGCCGTCGCCGAAAACCTCGCTTCGGCCATCCGCGCCGGTGATCTGCAGCGTGCCCTTGCGGACGACTCTTTTGAGCAGACTGCGTAGTGAAGAGGCCATGCACACCCCCGAAATACGACTAGCTTCCACGAATGCGGCAAAACTTAACGCGTTCTTGACCGGTGACAAGCGCCAGTTTGTTATAGAAGCTTCACATTTATTGAGGCATGGGCCCGGGGAGAAGACTGATCGGCCGCTCCCCGGCGACCTTATTTCTTGCGCATCGCCTCGGCCAATGCGGCGCCGAGGCCGCCCATGGCCGGTGCTTCCGACTTGGCCGGGGGCTTGGCATTGGCATGGCGCATGGCACCCGCCGAGCCGCGCGCGTCGCGCATCGACGGCTGGGGCGCCTCGCCGCCGTCCTTGCGCATGGTCAGCGCGATGCGCTTGCGCTTCACGTCGACTTCGACCACGCGAACCTTCACCACGTCGCCGGCCTTCACCACTTCATGCGGATCCTTGACGAAACGATCGGCGAGCTGGGAGACGTGCACGAGGCCGTCCTGATGCACGCCGATATCGACGAAGGCGCCGAAGGCGGCGACGTTGGTGACAGTTCCTTCGAGCAGCATGCCGGGCTTCAGGTCGGTGATCTCGTCCACGCCGTCGGCGAAGGTGGCGGTCTTGAAGCTCGGGCGCGGGTCGCGGCCGGGCTTTTCCAGCTCGGCGATGATGTCCTTGACGGTCGGCAGGCCGAACTGCTCGTCGATGAACCTTTTCGGATCGAGGCCCTTCAGGGTGGCGCTATCGCCCATCAGCGTCCGCAGGTCGCGACCGCAGGCGGCGACGATCTTCTTCGCCACGCCATAGGCCTCGGGGTGAACCGAGGAGGCGTCAAGCGGCTCCTTGCCGTTCGGGATGCGCAGGAAGCCGGCGCATTGCTCGAAAGTGCGGGCGCCAAGCCGCGGAACCTTGAGGAGATCCTTGCGGCTCTGGAAGGGGCCGGTCTCGTCGCGGTGCGTGACGATGGCTTCGGCGATCGAGCTGCCAAGGCCGGAGACGCGGGCGAGAAGGGGGACCGAAGCCGTGTTGAGATCGACGCCGACGGCGTTCACCGCGTCTTCGACCACGGCATCGAGCGAGCGGCCGAGCCGGCCCTGGTCGACGTCATGCTGGTACTGGCCGACGCCGATCGACTTCGGCTCGATCTTGACCAGTTCGGCGAGCGGATCCTGCAGGCGGCGGGCGATCGAGACGGCGCCGCGCAGCGACACGTCGAGGCCGGGAAACTCCTTGGCGGCGGTTTCCGAGGCCGAATAGACCGAGGCGCCGGCTTCCGAGACGATGACCTTGGTCGGCTTCGGGGCCGTTGCCGGAAACTGTGCCAGCATGTCGGCGACCAGTCGTTCGGTCTCGCGGCTGCCGGTGCCGTTACCGATGGAGACCAGCTCGATCTTGTGCTTGCGGATCAGCGCGGCAAGCTCGGCCTGGGTGCCGCGAATGTCGTTCTTCGGCGGGAAGGGATAGACGGTGGTGGTCTCCAGCACCTTGCCGGTGCCGTCGACCACCGCGACCTTGACGCCGGTGCGGATGCCCGGATCGAGCCCCATGGTCGGGCGCGAGCCGGCGGGGGCCGCGAGCAGCAAGTCCTTCAGATTGCGGGCGAAGACGTGGATGGCTTCTTCCTCGGCCCGCTCACGCAGGTCGCGCATCAGGTCGAGCGACAGCGATACGGAAAGCTTCACACGCCAGGTCCAGCCGGCCACTTCCATGAGCCACTGGTCGGCCGGTCCCTTGCCGGAGATGTCGTAAGCGAGCGCGATGGTGCGCTGGGCCGGCTTGACCGGCGACGGATCGTCCTTGTCGACCTCGATCGACAGCGTCAGCATCTCCTCGTTCCAACCGCGCAGCATGGCCAGCGCCCGGTGGCCGGGAACGGTCGCCCAGCGTTCGGAATGGGCGAAATAGTCGGCGAACTTCTCGCCTGCCTGCTCCTTGCCGTCGACCACCTTGGAATAGAGAATGGCGCGGTCCTTCATGTCGTTGCGCAGCCGGCCGATCAGGTCGGCATTTTCCGAGATCGCCTCGGCGACGATGTCGCGGGCGCCTTCGAGTGCTGCCTTCACGTCCGGCACCTCGGAGCTGATGTACGCTTCGGCAAGCTTGGCCGGATCGGCAGTCCGATTGGCCCAGATCGCATCGGCCAGCGGCTGCAATCCCTTTTCGCGGGCGATCTCGGCGCGGGTACGGCGCTTCGGCTTGAAGGGCAGGTAGATGTCTTCGAGCTCGGCCTTGGTGGCGACCTTGAAGATCTTGCCCATCAGCTCGTCGGTCATCTTGCCCTGCGAGGTGATCGATTCCACGATCGCCTTGCGGCGGGCGCCGAGCTCGCGCAGATAGGTCAGGCGTTCGGCGAGATTGCGCAGTTGGGTGTCATCGAGGCCGCCGGTCACTTCCTTGCGGTAACGGGCGATGAAGGGCACGGTCGCACCGCCGTCCAGCAGTTCCACGGCGGCGATCACCTGCTCATGGCGGGCATTGACCTCGGAGGCGATGATCGCGGCGATGGATTTGATGTCGTCGGCCATGGGTAATCTCCAGATTTGCGAGCGGCGACCATAGCGGCGGCTGCGCCGAAGGCAAGAAATCGCGCCGCCGCTCCACAGGAATGCAGAGGTTCCGGGTTTTTTCTTGACCTTTCCGGCCCCTGCCCTTAACCGCGCAGCTAATCCCAAGGCATTCGGAGGTCGGGCTATGAAGGTTCTGTTGATCGGTTCGGGCGGACGCGAGCACGCACTGGCCTGGAAAATCGCCCAATCGCCCTGGCTGACGACGCTCTACGCCGCGCCGGGCAATCCCGGCATTGCCGATCATGCCGAACTCGTTCCGATCAGCGGCGACGACCACGAGGCGATCCTCGCTTTCTGTCGCGGCCACGACATCGAATTCGTCGTCGTCGGGCCGGAAGCGCCGCTCGTCGCCGGCCTCGCCGACCGGCTGCGTGCCGAGGGCTTTGCCGTGTTCGGCCCGTCGGCCGCCGCCGCCCAGCTCGAGGGTTCCAAGGGCTTCACCAAGGATCTCTGCGCCCGCTACGACATCCCGACCGGCGCCTACCAGCGCTTCAACAATGCGCCGAAGGCCAAGGCCTATGTCCGCGCCCAGGGCGCGCCGATCGTCATCAAGGCCGACGGACTTGCCGCCGGCAAGGGCGTGACCGTGGCGATGACCGTCGAGGAGGCGCTTTCCGCCATCGATGACTGCTTCGAGGGCGCGTTTGGCGAAGCCGGCGCCGAGGTCGTGGTCGAGGCCTTTCTCGACGGCGAGGAAGCTAGCTTCTTCTGCCTGTGCGACGGCAAGACGCTTCTGCCGCTCGCGACCGCCCAGGACCACAAGCGCGTCGGCGACGGCGACACGGGCCCGAACACCGGCGGCATGGGCGCCTATTCACCGGCGCCGGTGATGACCCCGGAACTGGTCGAGCGCACGATGAAGGAGATCATCGAGCCGACCATGCGCGGCATGGCGGAGATGGGCACGCCCTTTTCCGGCGTGTTCTTCGCCGGCCTGATGATCACGCAGAAGGGTCCGGAACTGATCGAATACAATGTCCGCTTCGGCGATCCGGAATGCCAGGTGCTGATGATGCGGCTGGAAAGCGACCTGCTGGCGCTGCTGCATGCGACCGCGACCGGCACGCTGGACCGGGTTTCGGCGGAATGGCGCGACGAGACGGCGCTGACCGTGGTGCTGGCCTCCAAGGGCTATCCCGGCGCTTACGACAAGAACACGCCGATCCGTTCGCTGCCGGATGCGACGGACAAGGCCAAGGTCTTTCACGCCGGCACGGCGCAGAAGGATCACCAGCTGGTGGCGACCGGCGGGCGCGTGCTCAACGCCACCGCGCTCGGTTCAAGCGTGGCGGAAGCCCAGGCGGCCGCCTATCGGCTGGTCGACCAGGTCGAATGGGACAACGGCTTCTGCCGCCGCGACATCGGCTGGCGCGCCATCGGCCGCGATTGACGCCGTAAACGTCCCGAAAACCGACAAAAAAGGCCGAGATCGGTAAAATTTGACCGATCGATCTGACCGGATCGCAAGACTCCGCGGGTAAAACTCTGCGTGAAAGCAATTCGGAGAGTTCGCGATGCGCCACCTACTTCTCACTGCAGCATTCCTGGCCGTGACCGGCCCGGCTCTTGCCTCGTCGATCGAGATCGTCGGCTCCGCGCCGGCGAGGGGCGCCAGCATTCTCGTCGTGAACTGCACCACCTGCCCGCCGCTCAAGGTGGTTGAGGACAAGAAGGCCTACAAGGTGCCGCAGATCGCGCCGGGAACTCAGGCCGCCGAGATCGTCGAGATCGACGGGGAGAGCAAGTTGCGGCGGACCGAATCCTGGCTCGGCGGCTCGCCGGTCGTCTTCATCAGCAAGGCCGAGGGCTGGAGCACCGATGGCAGCGTGATCGCCGCGGCAGCGTCGGTGCCTGACGACGGCATCGACGTCCAAGCCACCACGGCTGCGGTCTCCGGCGGCACGGCCGGCGCACCGGTCAAGGCGATGCTGACCGACCCCACGGCCGCAAAGCCGCTCGATGTGACGACCTACGAACTGCGCCTCAACTGAGCACGCGCGCCCCTTCCCTGCCCCAACCCAGCCATACGATCCGGGCTGCGCGGGCCTTCCGCTGGAAAGCGGGACAAACGCCTCGGCCATGCCGGGGCGTTTGCGTTGAAAGAGGGCAAACTCGCGAATAAGGGGTGCAGAGACAGCGGGCACTTGGGCGCGAGCAGGGGCATCAAATCGATTGCCGAGCGCACCCGCCGCAACCCTGCGATTTATCCGTAAATACGCATGTTCTTACGCGCTTTCCGCGCGGTACCAGTTGATACTATTTTACTATAAATTATTGGGGTTCATTTGTAGTCGCCGGTCAATAAATCAAATTTTACGGGTTTCATCGCAATGTGCCGATATAACCCCGGTAGCAGCATGATGCATACGCTCGCGAGCGCAACTCCACCTCGCAGGATCGGTAGGACACCGACCGGATCATTCGATTGAGCGAGGACCTATGAAGAATCTGCGTATTTCCCACCAACTCTTTCTGCTGATCGGCGCCTTGATGGTCGCCTTCGGCGTAGCAACCTACTTCCAGATCAAGACCGCATCCGACTCCATCTATGCCGAGCGCTACGACATGCTGCGTTCGCAGGTGGAATCCGGCATCGCCATCATCAAGGGCTATGAGGAACGGGTGAAGGCGGGCGAGATGAGCCAGGAGGAGGCCAAGGCACAGGCCTTCAAGACTCTCACCTCGATCAAGTACGAGCCGAACGGCTATCTGTTCGGTCTCGACTATGACGTCACCATGGTCTTCCACCCCGTGCAGAAGCAGGTCGGCCTTGCGCAGAAGGGCCAGCCCGACAAGATGGGCAACCTCTTCCGCGAAGAGATGATCGAGAAGGCGCAGAAGGGCGGCGGCATTACCGAATACTACTGGGAAAAGCCGACCAACCCGGGCGGCGACGTCTTCCTCAAGGCAGCCTACAGCCAGGCCTATGAACCCTGGAAGATCGTGGTCGGCACCGGCGTCTACATCGACGACCTGCAGCTGAAGATCAATGCGATGATCTGGAAGGCCGTGATGATCGGCGGCGCCGTCGTCGTGCTTGGCCTGATCGCCGCCTACTTCATCATCAACGGCATCACCAAGCCGCTCACCGCCATCCACGACGCGCTCGAGGCCGTTGCCGAAGAGAACGTGGCGATCGCCATTCCGCACACCGACATGAGCAACGAAGTCGGCATGATGGCCAAGGCCACCAAGGCGCTGCAGGAGAAGGTGCGCGAACGCCATGCCATGGCACGCCGCCAGGAAGAGCAGTCCCGCGAGCTGGATGCCGAGCGCAACCAGAATGCCGAGATGCAGCAGGCGGAAGCCGCCCAGCAGGCTCGCGTCGTCACCACCATCGGTGCCGCCCTCGAAGAACTGGCCCGCGGCGACCTGACCGTACGTTGCGGCGAACTCGGCCCGAAATATGCAGCACTTCGCGACAACTTCAACGATGCGCTGTCCCATCTCGAGGCCGCCATGGCCAAGGTCAATGCCAAGGGCGTCGACATTTCGGGCTCGAAGGAAGAGATCCGCCGCGCCTCCAACGAACTGTCGCAGCGCACCGAGCGCCAGGCGGCCAACCTGGAGGAAACCTCGGCGGCTCTCGACGAGCTGACCGTCGCAGTCCGCCAGACGGCGGAAGGCGCCCATGAAGCCGCCAAGCGCGTCACCTCGGTCAGCACCGAAGCCTCGCGTTCCGACGCCGTCGTCGCCCAGGCGATCGGCGCCATGAGCGGCATCGAGCAGTCCTCGGCCGAGATCACCAAGATCATCGGCGTGATCGACGAGATCGCCTTCCAGACCAACCTGCTGGCGCTGAATGCAGGCGTCGAGGCGGCACGCGCCGGCGAAAGCGGCAAGGGCTTTGCCGTCGTCGCCCAGGAAGTGCGCGAACTCGCCCAGCGTTCGGCCGCAGCCGCCAAGGAGATCAAGGAACAGATCTCCAAGTCGTCCTCGCAGGTGCAGAACGGCGTGCAGCTGGTCGGCGAAGCCGGCGAGGCGCTGAAGCGCATCTCCGACCAGATCAAGGCGGCGAGCGACATCGTCACCAAGATCGCCCACTCGGCTTCCGAACAGGACACCACGCTGCGCTCGATCTCGTCGTCGATGAACCAGCTCGACGCGGCGACCCAGCACAATGCGGCCATGGCCGAGGAGACCACGGCTTCGGCCGAGGCGCTCGCCAGCGACACCGAAGAACTGCTGAACCTGATCCGCAGCTTCCGCGTCTCGGGCGCATCGCAGTCCGCCTCTTCGCTCGGCGGCATGGCCCAGCAGATGCGTCGCGCCAGCTGAGGCAAACGATACCAAACAACAAAGGCCGCCGGAGGAAACTCCGGCGGCCTTTGTCATTTTGCGGACCGATCAACCAGAAGATTTCGCAGTAATATATTCAATTTTAGTATTTCTTTATGGGTTTTCGTAGAACCATCAATCTCCATATTGCGATGCAGCAATAGCCTGGGCATGAAGCGCCACTTTTCCGTCCGCGTGGCCGCGCGCCGTTCCGAGCCGGCCAAGCCTTTTATCCAGTCATGGACAAATCGATGAAGAACCTCAGGATTTCCGTACAGTTGATGGTGCTCATAGGCCTGCTTCTGGCAGCCTTCGCCGTCGCCACCACGTTCCAGATCAGGGCTTCGGCCTCGGCCGTCTACAAGGAGCGCTACGACATGTTGCGCACCCAGACCGAGACCGCGATCTCGGTGCTGGCCCGCTTCCACGCGCTCGAAATCAAGGGCGAGATGACCCGGGAGCAGGCCCAGACCGCCGCCTATGATGTCATCAACGACATGCGCTTCGTTCCGGACGGCTATTATTTTGGCTATGACTATGACGCCAACCGGGTCATCTATCCGGAGAAGAAGGGCGTCGGCAAGAACTTCTCCAAGGTCGCGGACAAGGCGGGCAACCTGTTTCTCGTCGAGATCATCAAGAAGGCCCGGGCCGGCGGCGGCTGGACCGAATATGAGTGGCCGAAGCCGGGCCTTGCGGAAGACCAGCTCTTTCCGAAGGTTGCCTATGCTCTGGCCTTCGAGCCTTGGGCTATGACGGTCGGAACAGGTGCCTATCTCGATGACCTCAACGCCACCATCATGGCGGATGTGATCGGCGTACTGTCGGTCGGCCTGGTGATCTTCGCCATCGGCCTGGGGGTCGCCTGGTTCATCATCCGCGGCATCACGCAACCGCTCAAGGCCATCCACGACGCCCTCGAGGCCGTGGCGGACGAAAATGTCAGCATTGCCATTCCGCATACCGACATGCGCAACGAAGTCGGCATGATGGCGACGGCCACCAAGGCCCTACAGGAGAAGATCCGCGAACGCCATGCCATGGCCGAACGCCAGGCCCTGCAGGAAGCGGCCATCGGCGCCGAGCGCCTGCAGAATGTCGAGATGCAGCAGGCCGAGGCGGCCCAGCAGGCCCGCGTCGTCGCCACGATCGGCGCCTCGCTGGAACAGCTGGCGCATGGCGACCTGACGGTCCGCTGCGCCGATCTCGGACCGAAATATGCCGAACTGCGCGACAACTTCAACGAGGCGCTGGGCCGGCTTGAAGAGGCCATGGGTCGGGTCAATCTCAAGGGCAACGACATCGCGGTGAGCAAGGAAGAAATCCGTCGCGCGTCCGGCGAACTCGCCCAGCGCACCGAACGCCAGGCCGCGAACCTCGAAGAAACCTCGGCGGCGCTCGACGAGCTGACGGTTGCCGTTCGCCAGACCGCGGACGGAGCGCGCGAGGCGGCCGGCCAGGTCAAGTCGGTGAGCGACGAAGCCCGCCAGAGCGATGTGATCGTTGAACACGCCATCGCCGCGATGAGCGGCATCGAGAACTCGTCGGCCGAAATCACCAAGATCATCGGCGTGATCGACGAGATCGCCTTCCAGACCAACCTGCTGGCGCTGAATGCCGGCGTCGAGGCGGCCCGCGCCGGCGAAAGCGGCAAGGGTTTTGCCGTCGTCGCCCAGGAAGTGCGCGAGCTCGCCCAGCGCTCGGCGGCAGCCGCCAAGGAGATCAAGACGCAGATTTCCCGCTCCTCCGAGCAGGTCAGCCAGGGCGTTCAGCTCGTCGCCCAGACCGGCGAGGCGCTGAAGCGGATTTCCGGGCAGATCGAGCGCGCCAATGACGTCGTCTCGAAGATCGCCCACAGCGCCCAGGAACAGGACACCACGCTCCGCAGCATTTCCAGCGCCGTCAACCTGCTCGATACCGCCACGCAGCAGAATGCCGCCATGGCCGAGGAAACGACGGCCTCGGCCGAAGTCCTGGCCAATGACACCGGCGATCTCCTGGAACTGATCCGGGGCTTCAAGGTTTCCAACGGCGCCCGTTCGGGTCAGCCGGGCGGCGTGGCCCAGCCGATGCGCATGGCCGGCTGAACGCCTTCTAGACCTCGCTGAAAACAGAACGCCGGGCGAAAGCCCGGCGTTCGTCGTTGGTGGACAACGCGGCTCGCGCTGCGACCTCAGGGCTCCAGTAAGGCGGCGAGCTCATCGACTTCGCGATCGGAGTAGACCGCGATACCGGCCGCCCGCATCAGCGCCGCCGTGACACCAAAGCCGGGATGGCGCTGTCCTGAAAAACTTCCGTCATAGATGAAGCCGGAGCCACAGGAGGGGCTGCCGTCGACCAGCAGGGCAAAGCGGCAATCGTGGGCACGGGCGAAGGCCACGGCCCTCTCGCCACCGGTCACGAACTCCGCCGTCACGTCACCACCGGTAACCTCAAGCACCCGCGCGCGGCCCGCCAGCACATCCTCGCCGGTCATGCCGCTTTCGATCTCCGCCGGCGGGCGCGGTGTGGGCAATCCTCCTGCCTGCTCGGGACAGAATCCCACAAGGCGACTTTCCATCTTCCAGCGCTCGACGGCCGGATGGAGAAGTGGCTTGCCCTTACCATCATATCGCACAGGGCGACCCAGGAGGCATGCGCTGATGAGGATCTTTGAGACCATGGGCCCTCTTATGCCTGAAGGGTAGCGAAAACCATCGGGAATATCGAATATTGACTCTTATTCAATTTTGCACCTATGTACCTTGGTACATTGATGACAATGAGCCTATCATGCCCCCAAACCCCGAAATACAGGTGGAGCGCATCCAGACCGGCATCCGGCTGGAGAAGCGTCTTGTGAAAGTTCTCAAGGCTCTCGCAGAGCACAAGGACATGACGCTCGGCGATCTGGTGGAAGGAATCGTGCTTCACGCCTTCGAAGGCAGGAGCCCGTTCTCCGACGACACGATCGACGTGATCAGACGGTTGCGGGAGATCTACGGCCTGGAACTTTCGGCAGGAGACAGCCACCGTCTCGCGGACCGCAGGGGAGAATAGCGCCAAGGTCAGTCCTGTTTCCTCAACATCGCAATTGAAAGGACAGGATATGTTTATACCTGAGCATGACGACCAAAAGCATTCGATTCACATTGCCTTGCCGCCTGACCGCTGCTTCGAATTCTTCACGCCCGAGGGAGAAAGACAGTGGGTAACCGACTGGGCGCCGGTTTATTATCACCAGCCATCCCAGGACAAGCTGGAGGGCAGCGTGTTCTCGACAAGCCATGACGGCGTCACCACATGGTGGATCGTCGTCGCCCATGATCCGCAACTGTTGACCGTACGGTATAGCCGGCTGACGCCGGGCAGCCGCGCGGCCATCGTCGATGTGTGCTGCGAGGCCGACGCCGGCGGCAGCAAGGTGACGGTTCGCTATCGCCAGGTCGGCCTTGACGAAGGCGGCAATGGGCTGGTGCGCAAGATGAACGGCGCGGCATTTCCGGCGATGATCGAAGATTGGAAGGCGCGCATCTCGGCGCTCCTTCCGTCGCCTGCGGCCACAGCATGAACAAAGCGGCTCCCGCTTTCAGGCGGGAGCCGCCTTGCAGATCTTGACACGGGTTTGTGCTCACCCCGTGATCTTGGAGAAATCCGCAACCGTGGCCGTGGCCTCGCGGATCGCCTTGAGCAGGGCAAGGCGATTGGCGCGGATGGCGGCGTCCTCGTCATTGACCAGTACGTCCTGGAAGAAGGTATCGACCGGGCCGCGCAGCTTCGACAGCGACTGCATGGCAGAGCGGAAGTCTTCGCTCGCAACCGCGGCAGCAGCCGTCTTGGTCGCCTCGGTGACGGCTGCGTAAAGCGCCTTTTCCGCATCGAGCGTCAGCAGGGCTTCCGACACACCATCGGCAACCACGGTGCCCTTCTTCTCTTCCGCGGCCAAAAGCTGGGTGGCGCGCTTGGTGCCGGCGAGCAGGTTCTTGCCGTCCTCCGAAATGATGAAGGCGGTCAGTGCCTCGGCGCGACGGGCGACCATCAGCAGGTCGTCGGACTCAGGCGTCAGCACCGCATCGATGATGTCGTGGCGGGCACCCTGGTCGCGCAGGTAGACTTTGAGGCGGTCGTGGAAGAAGGAGAGGAGGTCGATGACCACTGTCGCAATAGATCCGACGTCGAAGCCAGCAGGATCCTTTGTGAGGTCCCGCTCTTCGAGTTCCGCGAGACGGTTTCGTTTTTCTGACGACAGGCCCGAAAACTCTGCCTCGACCTCAAGGTCAACCTTTTCGTTTACGGGAGCGACCCACCGGCCATGAGCAACTATCGCTCCTGCGGAGTTCAGCTCCTTAAGTAAAGCCAACCGAACATTGCGCTCCAAGATCATCCGCACCACGCCCAGTGCCGCACGGCGCAGCGCATAAGGGTCCTTCGAGCCAGTCGGCTTTTCGTCGATCGCCCAGAAACCGACGAGCGTATCGAGCTTGTCGGCGAGCGCGACCGTCAGGCCGACCTTGTCTTCGGGCAAGCGATCGGAAGGGCCGTTCGGCTTCCAGTGGTCCTCGATGGCGGCGGCGACGGCGGCGTCTTCGCCCTGCAGCAGGGCATAGCGGCGGCCCATCAGGCCCTGGAGTTCCGGGAACTCGCCGACGGCTTCGGTGCGAAGATCGGCCTTGGCCAGAACCACGGCGCGGTCGACCAGCGCCGCGTCGGCACCAACGATCGGCGCCAGTTCCTTCGCCAATGCACGGATGCGGGCGACGCGCTCGCCTTGCGTGCCGAGCTTGGCGTGGAAGGTGACGTTCAGCGCGTCGAGCTTGGCCATGCGCTGGTCGAGCGGCTTTTTCAGGTCGAGGCCGAACTTTTCGGCCGAGGCCTTCAGCGTCTCGAGGTCCGGCAGATCGCCCTGGTCGCGGGTCCAGAAATGCTTGGCGTCGGACAGGCGGGCGCGCACGACCTTGCCGTTGCCGTGCATGATTTCCTTGCCCCCATCCTTCGCCTCGATGTTGGAGACGAGGACAAAGTGGTTGGACAGGCCCTCGGTTGCGCCATGCGGGCGGGTGACGAAGCACTTCTGGTTGGTCTTGATGGTCAGCCGGATGATTTCGGCCGGGATCGCCAGGTAATCCTGTTCGAAGGTGCCGAGCAGGACGTGCGGATATTCGACGAGGCCGGAGACTTCCTCCAGCAGGCCCTCGTCTTCGACCAGATCAAGCCCGTTGGCAAAGGCGAGATTGGCGGCGTCCTGGGCGATGATCTGCTTGCGGCGCTCGGCGTCGAGAATGACCTTGGCCTTTTCCAGGCTCGCGGCGTAGTCGTCGAAGCGGCGCACGGTGATGGCATCCGGCGCGTGGAAACGATGGCCGTAGGTGACGTTGCTGGCGATGATGCCGTCGATCTCGAAGGGGATGACGACGGTCTCGTCGTGATCGGTGCCGAAGGTGCAGACGATCGACTGTAGCGGGCGGACCCAGCGCAGCACTTCCGGCCCCCTGCCCTCGACGCCGGCATAGGTCATGCCCTTCGGCATGGAAGCGGCGCCCGAGCGCATCGGCTTCGGCCAGGGGAAGGTTCTGACGATGCCGGGCATGACGTCGGCGATGATGTCCTGGGCCGCGCGGCCCGGCTTGTCGAGATAGGCGACATAAAAATCGCCCTTCTTCGGATCGGTCTTGACGATCGCCTGGTCGATCGAGGAAAGCCCCGCGCCGCGCAGGAAGCCGTCGATCGCCGCTTGAGGCGCGCTGACGCTCGGGCCCTTTTTCTCCTCGCGAATATCTGCCGACCGGGCCGAGAGGCCGCGAATGTCCAGCGTCAGGCGCCGCGGCGTCCAGTATTCCCGCGCACCCTCATAATTGAGGCCGGCCTCCACCAGCGCGTCGGTGACGAGCTTCTTCAGATCGCCGGCCGCCTTGCGCTGCATGCGGGCGGGAATCTCTTCGGAGCGGAGTTCGAGCAGAAGATCGGGCATGTTCTCTTTCCTCACCCTCCCTTTGAGGGGGAGGGTCGGACCGCAGGTCCGGGGTGGGGTGACAAAAAGCTAGACCCTGCTAGCAAAATTTGCCCGGTCCGTACAATCGTGAATTTGGCATGGCAAGGGAGAGAACAGGGGAGCGAGGTGCCGGCATCCCCCCAGCGACCTCCCCCCTCTAGGGGGAGGTGGTGGCTTCTACCAGCCTCCCCCGCCGCCACCGCCACCGCCGCCGCCCGAGGAGCCGCCGCCGGAGGAGAAGCCGGAGGATGAGCTCTTGGGCGGGGCTGGGATGGTGGAGGCGATGGTCGAGGCCATGGCGGACGAGAAGCCGCCGATCCGGCCGCCGAAATCGCCGGGATGGGCGCCGTGATACCAGGCCGGCTGATAGCTGGCAGCGGCCGCACCGGCGGCGGCCGAGGCGAGCCAGGTTTCGAAGGTCTCGGTCCACGGCTTTTCGACGCCGAGCGCCACGGCGTAGGGAAGAAGCGTCTCGAAATGCTGCGGCGACATTTTCGGCGCGCCTTGCATGTTGAGCCGGTCCTTTTCGGCGAGCGTCAGGTAGGTACGCAGGCCCTCGATGCCGTCCATCAGCTTGCGCCCGACCGGCGTGGGGGCGCCCATCAGGAAGAAGAACAGCGCGTTGAGCAGCACGATGCCGCCCACCGCGATGAGCACGGAGATCTGGTGAACCTCCGACAGGTCGATGAAGATCGCCAGAACCGACACGAGCGACATGGCGACGGCGACGAAACCGAGGATCGCCATGCCGACGATGGAGATGATGCGTACGGCAAGCGGTGCCCCCCTCCGCACGCCGCGGCCGAGCCGCACCGCAAAGCTGCCGAGGAAGACCGCGACGACGACGGGCGCAAAGAGGAGCCCTATCGTGTCCTCGGTCAGCGAACCGAAGATCAGCAGTGCTGCGAGCGCAGCGATGCTCAGCGCAAGGCCACCGAAGATATAGCCGCCATTGCCGCGATAGTACTTGCCGCGATGCTCCTTCTCGATCGCGTCACGGAACTTCTTGCCGACGCTCTGAACCCGCTTGCCGTTGGCCTTGTCGATGGTGAGGCTTTCGCCCGGCCCACCTATCGCCTCGATCAGGCTTGCCAGGCCGGCCTGCAGCTTGCCGGTGACCGGCTTGTCGGTGCGGTTGACGACGATCGAATTCTCCAGATCGTCGAGCACCACATAGCCCTTGACCGCGAGATCGAGCAGCGAGGCGGACAGCGCCGTCCAGCCTTCGCCGGAAAAGCCCTTGTTGTCGATGTAGTTGACCAATGCGGGGGACAGGCCCTCCGGCGGATCCCAGCGCGGCACCATGATGCCGGCCTCCGGGTCACGGCCGACCGCGATCCACGAGCGCAGATAGTAGAAGAAGACGAGGCCGAGGCCGCCATAGCCGATGATCGCATTGATGTTGTCGCGCAGCCACCACCAGGTGCTCGTCTCGCTCGACGGCGCAAGAACGGCCCCCTTGGGCAGTCCGACGACGATCGTCAGCCCCTCGCCGATGCCGAGCGGCGCCGTGGTTTCGAAATACGCCCCGTCATCGGCGCGCTGGTAGCGGGCATTGGTCTCGGTGGAACCGAGAGGACCGGTGTAATAGGCCGTCCGCGTGGCCGTCACGCCATCCGGCAGGACCACGTTGGCCGACGCCTTCAGGATCGGGAACTTCCAGCCATTGCCGGTGACGTTCCAGTAGAGCTCGTCGTGATCGTCGAAATAGCGGATCTGCCGGCCGGTCGTGTAGGTGACGGTGTAGGTATAGTCGCCCGGATCGAGGAAGACGTCGGCGGAACCGGCATAGATGCGGATGCCGCCGGAAATGCTCTCGGTGTGGTAATCCTCCGGCTCGCCGTCGCGTTCCACCGAGACGAGGTCGAAATCGACCTTGATGCGCCGGCCGTCGGCATCCTCGGCGTAGAGGGGAAAGTCGCGGAAGATGCCGCGCTTGATGTCCTGGCCCTCGGCGCGGACCGTGATCGTCTCGGTCACGCTGAGCGTCGCATCGGGAGCAACCGTTATGTCCGCGTGATAGTCGCGGATGACCTCGGCGGCTATAGCCTGCCCGGCCGCAGCAAGAAGGACCAGGACTGCTGTCAGGAGGCCGAGCACCTTGTTCATCGTGGCTATCCCTGGGTGAACTGAACGCCGAGCGAGGCCAGCGCATCCCAGTAGCCGGGATAGGTCTTGGCGACGCAGCCGGGGTCGAGAATGGTGATGTCGCGGATTTTCAGGCCGGCAAGCGCAAAGCTCATGGCTATGCGATGATCGGCGAAAGTATCGATGTCGGCCGGCAGGCTCTGGCCGGCGAGCGTCGGATCAGAATGAACGATCAGGTCGTCGCCCTGCTCCTCCGCCAGCCCCTCACGAATATTGTTGAGGCCGATCGACAGGGCACGGATGCGGTCGCATTCCTTGACACGCAGATTGGCAATGCCGACGAAGCGCACCGGCGTCTCGTTGAAGGCGGCGAGCACGGCGATCGTCGGGATCGCGTCCTGCATCTGCGATCCGTCGATGACGGCGGGCATGCGCGGGAAGGCGGCGATCACCTCATGGGCTCTCGCATCCGGCTGGGTGAAATCGCCCGACGGCGTGCCGATGTCGATCGAACCGCCGGTCACGACCTCTGCGCCCCAGAGATAGGTGGCGGCGGAGGCGTCGGGTTCGATATGGAAGTCGGTCGCCGTGTAACCCGTCGGCTCGATGCGCCACGACGCCGGGGTCGGTTGGGTGACCACCGCTCCGAAGACCCGCATGGCAGACAGCGTCAGGTCGATATAGCCGCGCGCGCCGATATCGGCGCCGGCCAGTTCGATCTCGAAGGGTTCGGCGGCGCAGGCGGCGGCCATCAGCAGGGCCGAGACATACTGGCTGGACAACCCCGCATCGATCACCACCTTGTTGTGCGCAAAGGCTCCGGTCGCGTCGATCGTCACCGGCGGGCAGCCGGTCGGCGCCTCGATCGACACGCCGAGCGACTGCAGGGCCTCGACCAGCGGCTTGATCGGCCGCTTGCGCATATGCTCGTCGCCGTCGACCACATAGCGGCCCTTGCCGAGCGCCAGCGCCGCGGTGAGAAAGCGCGTGGCGGTGCCGGCATTGCCGAGGAAGAGCGGCGCGGCTGGGGGCTTGAGCTCGCCCGTTCCGGTGACGACGAAGGTGGTGGCGTCCGGCTCCTCGACGGTCACGCCCATGGCACGCAGGGCGTCCGCCATGTAGCGCGTGTCGTCGCTCTTCAGCGCACCCGTCAGCCGGCTCGTGCCCCTGGCGAGGCCAGCCAGCAGAAGCGCGCGATTGGTGATCGATTTCGAGCCGGGCGGGCTGACGCGCCCGGAAAGCGGACGGCCGGGCGGAATGATGGTCAGTTTTTCGGTTTTCATGCTGTGTCTCGAAGCGGCCGGAAATCGACCGCGCTTAGAATTTCACCGTGGGGACCGCGCGATCAGCATCGTTGGCGATCTCGAAATAGCCGGCCTTGGAGAATCCGAACTGGCTGGCGACGAGGTTGGACGGGAAGCTGTCGACCTTGACGTTCAGGTCGCGCGCGGCACCGTTATAGTATCGGCGCGACATCTGGATCTCGCCTTCGATCGTATCGAGCGAACGATGCAGTTCCATGAAGTTCTCGTTGGCCTGGAGTTCCGGATAGGCTTCGGCGAGCGCGACGATCTTGCCGAGCGCCTGGCCGAGCAGACCTTCCGCGGCGGCACGCCCCGCAACGTCCCCGGCCGGCACGGCCTGGGCGCGGTTGCGTAGTTCGACCACTTCCTCGAAGGTCGACTTCTCGTGCGCGGCATAGCCCTTCACGGTCTCGATCAGGTTGGGAATGAGGTCGGCGCGGCGCTTCAGCTGCACGTCGATGCCGGACCAGGCTTCCTCGGTCATCTGCCGGGATTTGACCAGGCCGTTGTAGATCATAACGGCATAGAGAGCGACGATAACGAGAACAGCAAGCGTGATATACATGGCAATGCTCCGGCCTATGCGAGGATAGGCGGACCTTAGGGGTTCGCTCCGGAAAAGTCATCAGCCGATCGCGAGAGTGCCGAGTCATCCGGAAGCGATGCCGTGGATACCAGGCCTTCGGCTTCGGCAAGTTCGCGCAGCGCCAGTTCCAGCCCCGGCGTTACCGCGTGCATATAGGCATAGGTCAGCATCAGCAGGACCATGTTGGCGATAGCGCCCAGAGCGGCGACCTGCATAAGCCTCTGGCTTGCGGACGGATCGGAGAAGCCATCGACGGGGGCGGCGCTGACGATCTGCCAGAGGCCATAGACAAGGATGCCCGTCAGAACCATGCCGGCCGGATACCACGGCAGGACGCCGGTCGGCCGTGTCTCCTGGGCAGCGGCAAATTCTTCGATATCCACCATGGTCAGCAGCGGCATCCACAGGTTGACGATCGGCACGAGAAAGCCGGCGACGGCCATCCACGGGGCATAGCGCACGCTGCCTTGGCGCACGGCGCGCGCCAGTGTGACGGAAAGCCAGATCCAGCGCAGGAAGAACAGGATCGCCAGCAGCTGGAACACCGTCAGGCCAAGATCGAAGGAGCCCGATAGGTCGAGCAGCGCCTGGAAGGCCGGGCTTTCGGCACCGGTGCGAAAGGCCGAACCGGTCTTTTCCACGACGTAGCTGACGAAGGCGAGGTAGAGATAGAAGACCGTCGACAGGGCCAGCATCGCGCCGCTAACGCAGGCCGTCAGGACCCAGGCGCGGCGGGCCCAGGTGAGACCGGCGGCCAGGGATTTTGCCGGAGTGATCCGGCGTTCCCTCATGCAGCCTTGCCGAGATTGACCCCGCCCGCATCGGTCAGCAGGAAGGCTTCGCCGCAGGCCTTGGCCAGGGTGCGGACACGCAGGATGTAGCTCTGCCGCTCGGTCACCGAAATGACGCCTCGGGCGTCCAAGAGGTTGAAGACGTGGGATGCCTTGATGCACTGGTCATAGGCCGGGAAGACGCATTTGTGCAGGCGCTGATTGTCGTTCTCGCCGGGTGCGCCGGCCGCGAGCAGCGCCTGGCATTCCTTCTCGGCGTCGAAGAAATGGCGGTGCAGCATCTCGGTATTGGCGAATTCGAAATTGTGCCGCGAATATTCCTGCTCGGCCTGCAGGAAGACGTCGCCATAGGAGATCTTCTCATCGCCTTCGCGGCCGTTGAAGTTGAGGTCGTAGACGTTGTCGACGCCCTGGACATACATGGCCAGGCGCTCGAGGCCGTAGGTCAGTTCGCCGGACACCGGCGCGCATTCGATGCCGCAGACCTGCTGGAAATAGGTGAACTGCGAGACTTCCATCCCGTCGCACCAGCATTCCCACCCGAGACCCCAGGCGCCGAGCGTCGGGCTTTCCCAGTCGTCTTCGACGAAGCGGATGTCGTGCAGCAGCGGGTCGAGGCCGATGGCGGCGAGCGAGCCGAGATAAAGCTCCTGCAGGTTGGACGGGTTCGGCTTCAGGATAACCTGGTATTGGTAATAGTGCTGAAGACGGTTGGGATTTTCGCCATAGCGGCCGTCGGACGGGCGGCGAGAGGGCTGCACATACGCGGCCTTCCACGGCTTGGGGCCGAGCGCGCGCAGCGTGGTTGCCGGATGGAAGGTGCCGGCGCCCACTTCCATGTCATAGGGCTGGAGAACGGCGCAGCCCTTGTCGGCCCAATAGTTGTGCAGCGTCAGGATCAGGGCCTGGAACGAGCGCTTGGGGTCCATATGCGGGGCGAGGCTGGTCTCGGTCATGGGATCTGTCGTCCGGAACTTGTCTTCGAGGGTGGTCCGTCTGGTGCCACGGCGGGGGCGGACGGTCAAGTCATGCGTGACGGATGCGCTCTTGCCGCGACATTGTTTGCAGCGGGGACAAATGCTATTTCTGTGCCCACTGCGGGAGAACCCCCATGACCATCAAGACCACGATCGCCCTCTCTGAAGACCATTTGCGCTACGCTGAAAAGCTGGTGGCGGAAGGACAGTATCCGTCGATCTCCAGCGTGATCGAGGCGGGCCTCGAACAGATGATGGCTGCCGAGAGCGAACAGGATCCGGTCTCGGCAATGGCCGACGAGATCAACCGCCGGATGGAACTGCCGCGCGACCAGTGGATTTCGATGGAGGGCGATACGATGTTCGACGATATCGAAGCCTATATTCACACAAAGCTCGCCAAGGGTTAGCTGTGCGCTACAAGGTCGATCGTCACCCTCTCGTGCGACGCGACCTCATGGAGATTACACGTCTGGTCGGCGAGTATGCTGGATATGACGTATCTCGACGCAAGATGGCCCAGTTCAGACAAGCGATCAGTCAGTTCGAAGACTTTCCCCACATCGGCACTTTGCGACACGACATTCGTGCAAATCTGCGCGCCATCCCCGCCGCGGGCAAGGGCGTGATCTGCTTCACCGTCGACGACGAAAGCCGAACCGTGCTGATCATTGCGATCACCTATGCCGGAGCCGATTGGACGAGCCGTGTGGCGGAGCGGGATTAGGGGCGGCGCTCACATTCTTCTGCTGCCTGCTGCCTGGTAGGAGAGACTGAGTTCGCAAGATCGGCGGCTGGCACCCACTATAGCCCGATCAAAGCCCGTGCTTTGGCGCGAATCTCGGCCAGTTCGGACGGCTCGACCTGGCCTTTTCGGATGGCCTTCCGCGCCCGCCAATCAAGGCTCTTGATCTGATCAGCAAGCGCCACGCTCGTTCGGGTCCCGGAGAGCTCGACCTCGAATGGATATCCCTTGATCCGCGTGGTCATCGGGCAGCAGAGCATCAGGCCGGTCTTGCTGTTGTAGGCCGACGGGCTGATGACGACAGCCGGTCGATGGCCGGCCTGCTCGTGCCCCGCCTGAGGGTCGAAATGCAGCCAGACGATATCGCCGGCCTCAGGTACGTAAGGCCCGGCCATCACAGAGTTTCCTTGCCTACCGGCGCTCCAAACCCTTCTTCGTCATGCAGATTTTGCGTCGTTATTCCGCCGAGGAGGGCTTCGATGTCATAGGTTCTGGGACGATAAGCCTCTATGACGATCTTTCCGGCTTCTTCGCGGATATCGACCTCGCTGTCCAACTGGAGGTTTGCCGCCTCCAAAACAGCCACGGGGATGCGGATAGATGCGCTATTACCCCATTTTTTAACCGTCGATCGCATTTTCCAACCCCAATCTCGGTGGGACCATAGCATGCGCTGAGCTGCGTATCAACATTGTAGCAACACGGTGATCGCCGCCGTCACTCCCCCTCGCGTTTCACGCGATACTCGCCGGTCACCTCGTCCTTGACCAGCGTGCCCATGGCGCCGGTCTGGCGTTCCTTTTCCTCGACCCTGGACTTGGCCCGAAGCTTCTCGGCGTCGGACACGAAGCGGCGATAGAGGAAATAGGCTCCTCCGATCAGAACGACGAAAAAGATGATCCGCGACATGTCCCCTCGCGCTGTCAGAGCCCGTAACGGCTCCACAATGCCTTTTCTTCCAGCGTGTCGGCAAGCCCGGACACGGCGGCTGCGGCCATCTGTTCCATGCCGGCACCACCGGTACCGACGCCCGGGAGCTTGCGACCGAAGAAATCCCTGGAGCCGGAGACCAGTTCCAGCTTGGCATCGCGGCCGTAGCGTTTCTTGATCTCCTCGCGCATGTCGCCCAGGCTGTCGACGAGACCCAATTGCAGACCGCGGCGTCCGGTCCAGAACAGGCCGGAGAAAAGATCGGGATCGTCGGCCAGCGCACTGCCGCGGCGGGATTTGACCATGTCGATGAAGATCTCGTGGATCTCCAGCTGAAGCGACTTCAGGTAGTCGATGTCGCTTTCCTTCTCCGGCTGGAAGGGATCGAGGATGACCTTGTTTTCGCCGGCGGTGTAGACGCGGCGTTCGACACCGATCTTCTTCAGCAGTTCAGGGAAACCGAAGCCGCCGGAGACGACGCCGATCGAGCCGACGATCGAGGTGGCATCGGCAAAGATCTCGTCGCCGGCGAGCGCGATCATGAAACCGCCCGAAGCCGCCACGTCCTCGACGAAGACCAGCACCCGCTTGTTCTTTTCCTCGGCAAGCGCGCGGATGCGGTCGAAGATCATGCGCGACTGCACCGGCGAGCCGCCGGGCGAATTGATCGACAGCACGACGGCGGGGCTCTCTTTCTTCGAGAAGGCCTTTTCGAGGGCCGGCGCGACGGTTGCGAGATTGAGCTGCTGCTTGAAACGGCTGCCCCCGCTCATGATTGCGCCGTGCAGACGCACGACCGGAATCACCAGCCCGTCATTGCGGAACCGCTTCGGCACCAGACGCTTCAACAAACCCGCCATCGATCGCTTACCTCGCATTGTCGTTCATGTCGCACCGAGATGTAAGATGCGGGGCCACAAACACAATGGCGGAGCTTGGAAAATCATCGCCCGCGGCGGGGATAGGAGGCGCGGCCGTTGTTGAGATCGTCGACAAAAGCGGAGAACTTGTGGCTTGCAGGATCGTCGTGCATGAGGAGCGGCGCGCGCAGGTTGAGCCTTGCCCGCGAGCCCTTGATCGCCGTCACCAGGATGCGCACGGCGTTCTCGCCGGCCCGCGGATAGACCGGCGTTACCTCGAGCCCGCCGAAACGCCGGCCGCAGGCGTCGATGATCTCGGCGATCGATTGCGGCCGGGCGATCAGCGACAGTTGTCCCCCCGGTACCATGATGGCGCCTGCCGTGCGGATCCAGCTTTCGAACAGATCCTCGGTCATCGCATGGGCCTCGGCCTTCAGGGCGTCCGGCGTCTTGCGATCGCCGGCATCGTTGAAGGGCGGGTTCATGATGACGTGGTCGAACACGTCGTCAACGAGGCCAGCGGCGACCCGCGCCCGGCCCGTGAGCATGACATCCGCCTCGATCAGCGAAATGCGGCCGGCCAGCGTGGCATTCTCGGCCAGCCCCAGGCTTCTTGCCGCATAGGCGATCATCTCGGGAGAGCGCTCGACCAGGGTCACCCTGGCATCCGCGAGCCGGGCGGCGACGGCGAGCCCCGCGGCCCCGGCACCGGCGCCGAGATCGGCGACCGACACGGCACCTTCGGCATCCACCAGAGACGCCAGCAGCATGGCGTCCATGCCGGCGCGATGCCCCCGGCCCTTCGGCTGGACCAGATGGAAGCGCCCGCGGTGAAAGGCGTCGATGGTCTCGGCAGTCTGTTCGAAGGCCGGCACGAGTCAGTTCACCGGATCACGCAGCTCGTCGCCGAGACCGGCATCGGTGAGAATGGCGCGCGCCTCGTCGGCCCGATCGCTTTCCACGAGCAGGCGGCGGGCCAGCATGCCCAGCGAACCCTCGAGAATGCTCATGGACTGATCGGCGATCATGCAGGAAATTCCCGCGTCTTTCATCAGACTCTCGGCAAAGGACAGGAGAACGACGTCGTTGCTGCGGATTATCTCGTGCATGGCGCCTCAAAACCCTCCCTAAAAAGGTCTATGCGGCCGATTCGGGCTTGCCCATCATGCGGCCGCTTTTTATTGTCGCGCCGAGAATGCAATAGGAGTCCGGTGCGTTGGGCGTAGTCATACCGCTTGAGGAAAACAAAAACAAACAGGCTTCCATCCAGCCTCTGGTGGACCTGGCCAAGCCGGGCATGGAACGGGTGAACCAGCTCATTCTGTCGAAGGCCGGCTCCGACGTACAGATGATTCCCGAAGTGGCGAACCACCTGATCTCGTCCGGCGGCAAGCGGCTGCGGCCGATGCTGACGCTCGCCTCCGCCGCGCTGTTCGGCTACCAGGGCGATGGCGACGTGAAGCTCGCGACCAGCGTGGAATTCATGCACACCGCGACCCTGCTGCACGACGACGTGGTCGACGAGAGCGATCTGCGGCGCGGCAAGTCGACCGCCCGCATGATCTGGGGCAACCAGGCGAGCGTGCTGGTCGGCGACTTCCTGCTCGGCCAGGCCTTCCGCATGATGGTCGAGGTCGGATCGCTCGAAGCGCTTGACGTTCTCTCGGCCGCCGCATCGGTGATCGCTGAGGGCGAGGTACTGCAGCTTTCCGTTGCGAAGAACATGGAAACCACCGAGGACGACTATCTGTCGGTGATCCGCGCCAAGACGGCGGCGCTCTTTGCCGCCGCGGCCGAGGTCGGCCCGATCATCGCCGGCGCCGACAAGGCCGGCCGCAATGCGCTCAAGTCCTACGGCATGAATCTCGGGCTGGCCTTCCAGCTGGTCGACGACGCGCTCGACTACGGCGGCAAGGCGGCCGATCTCGGCAAGAATGTCGGCGACGATTTCCGCGAAGGCAAGATCACCCTTCCCGTCATCCTCGCCTATCGGCGCGGCACCAAGGAAGAGCGCGAATTCTGGCGCGAAGCGATCGAACAGGGGCAGAATGACGACGCCCGGCTGGACAAGGCGCTCGGCCTCATCACCAAATACGGCGCGCTGAACGACACGATCGCCCGTGCCCTGCACTACGGCACCATCGCCCGCGATGCGCTGGCGCCGCTGCCGGAGACGGAGTGGAAGTCGGCTCTCATGGACGTCATCGATTTCTGCATTGCCCGCGTCAACTGACGCGTCACCGGGGGTCGCCTTGCGGGGCTGCTTCAAAAAAGCCATTCTGTGCAGGAATCATTCCCGCATTCTGGGGTACCAACAGCCCGTGACGGCTGGTCATCGATTCTTGAAAGGCTCTTTCATGCGGCAAAGTCTTGCCATCCGTCTGCTCGCCGGTACGGCGCTCGCCTTCCTGGTCGGCGTTTTCCCTTCCGGCCTCGTGCATGCCCAGGCCGCCGACACGGCAAAGCCTGCCGAGACGCAGACCTTCGATCTCGACAGTGTCGACACGTTTTCGGGTGCTTTCCTCGCCGCCCGCACGGCCGATGCCGACCGCGACTACGAGAACGCCATCGCGCTCTACAAGAAGGCCCTGTCCTTCTCGCCGAACGAACTGGACATCCAGGAACGGCTGATGATCGCGCTGTTCATGAACGGCAATTTCGATGAAGGCGTCGTGCTGGCCGAGGAATTGAAGAGCGACGAGGCCGTCGAGCGCGTCACCTCCGTGGCGCGGGCGCTCGAAGCCGTTCGCAAGGGCGACTTTGCCGGCGCCGAGAAGATCCTCACCTATAGCGGACCGAACGACCTCGACCGGCTGATGAACCAGCTGCTCGTCGCCTGGACCAAGGTCGGTGCCGGCCAGGGCAAGGAAGCGCTAAGCCTGGTCGAGGGGCTGAAGGGTCCGGAATGGTACGGCATCTTCCAGCACTACAATGCCGGGGCCATCGCTGCCATGATCGGCGATGCCGATGCGGCGCGCCGCAACTTCGTCGATGCGCTGACCGACAAGTCCGGCGCCGCGACCGCGCCCGACACCTTTACCCGCACGGTCATTTCGCTGGCGACGCTCGAAGCGCAGCTCGGCAACAAGCAGAAGGCGCTGGATGCCATTTCGGCCGGCGACGAGCTGATCTCGAACTTCGCCCCGTTCAAGGCGCTGCGCGAGCACATCGAAGCCGGAGACAAGCCGGAACCGCTCGCCAAGACCGCCGCCCAGGGTGCGGCCGGCGTGCTGTTCTCGATCGGCGGCGCGCTCAACCGCGACGGCGCCGAAGACACCGTTATGCTCTATCTGCAGCTGGCCCGCGCCCTCGACCCGAACAGCGCCGATACGCTGATCATGCTCGGCGGGCTGGCCGAGGCCGCCAAGCAGCCGGATCGCGCCATCAAGCTCTACGGCCAGGTTCCGGCTACCTCGCCGATGCGCCGCATTTCCGAACTGCAGCTCGGCCTGACGCTTGCCGAGACCGGAAAGGTCGACGAGGCGCGCGCCCATCTGAAATCGCTGATCGATTCCGATCCGGCCGATATCCGCAGCTATCTCGCCTATGGCAGCGTGCTCTCCGACGCCAAGGACTATCCGGCCATGGCGGCGAACTACGACAAGGCCGTCGAGGTCATCGGTTCGAAGCCGGCCAAGGGCCACTGGTCGATCTTCTTCCAGCGCGGCATCGCCTATGAGCGCCTGAAGAAGTGGGACCAGGCGGAGCCGAATTTCCGCAAGGCGCTGGAACTCAATCCGGAGCAGCCGCAGGTCCTCAACTATCTCGGCTATTCCTGGGTCGACATGAACCGCAACCTGGAAGAAGGCCTCGACATGATCCGCAAGGCGGTCGAGCTTCGCCCGGACGACGGCTATATCGTCGACTCGCTCGGCTGGGCCTATTTCCGTCTCGGCCGTTTCGACGAGGCAGTCCGCGAACTGGAGCGCGCGATCGAGCTGAAAGCCGGCGACGCGACGATCAACGACCACCTCGGCGACGCCTACTGGCGCGTCGGCCGCAAGCTGGAAGCCACTTTCCAGTGGAAGCGGTCGCTGATTTCCAAGCCGGACCTCGCCGAAATCCCGAAGATCGAGGCTAAGCTTCGCGACGGCCTGCCGGAGATCGCTCCGGAAGTTGCCGCCAAGGGTGGTACGCCGGCCCAGACCGGCGCCATGACCGACGCCGAAAAAAGCCAGGCTGCGGCGAGCGAAGACGGCTACACGGTCAAGGCCGGCGATTCCCTGTGGGATATCGCCACCGAGGCCTATGGCGACGGGCAGCGCTTCATCGACCTGATCAATGCCAATCCGGGCCTCAAGCGCAATCCGGACCGCATCTATCCCGGCCAGCAGCTGAAGATGCCGAAGAACGGCAACTGACGTCATGCCTGCCCATGCGACGAGCGAAGCAGCGCCGGCCAAGATCAACCTGGCGCTGCACGTCACCGGCCAGCGGGCCGACGGTTACCACCTGCTCGACAGCATCGTCGCCTTTGCCAGCCATGGCGACCGGCTGAGCTTCTCGCGGGCGGAGCACGATTCGTTCAGCCTTGCCGGCCGCTTCGGCCCGCTTCTGTCGGACAAGGCCGAGGGCAAGGACGGCAATCTCGTACTCAAGACCCGCGACCTGCTGCGGGACGCACTGGGCGCTCAGGGGCGCACGGCGGGACCGGTGGCAATCGAACTGGAGAAGAACCTGCCCGTCGCCTCTGGCATCGGTGGCGGCTCGGCGGATGCCGCAGCGACGCTGCGCGGGCTGCTGCGCTTCTGGCAGGCTTCGCTATCCTCCGACAGGCTCGCGGAAATCGCGCTGAAGCTCGGCGCCGACGTGCCGATGTGCCTGGAGAGCCGGCCGCTGAGGGCCCGCGGTATCGGCGAGCAGATCGACATGCTGGACACCATGCCGGACTTTGCCCTGGTGCTCGCCAATCCGCTGAAGGCGGTTTCGACGCCCGACATCTTTCGGCGCCTGACACACAAGGACCATCCGCCGATCGACGAACCACCGGCCAATAGCGACCGCGAGGCATGGATCCGCTTTCTGGCCGGCCAGCGCAACGATCTCGAAGTTCCTGCCCGCGCGCTCCTGCCCGAGATCGCCGAGATGTCGGACATGCTGCGCACTGCCGGCGCGCGCCTCGTGCGCATGTCCGGTTCGGGGGCGACCTGCTTTGGTTTATTCGACGATCAGGCCCACGCCAACGCAGCGGAGCGGCAGTTGGCGCGACTGCGGCCCGACTGGTATTTTCAGGCGACGGAAACGGCCGGAAAGACAATCGGCTAGATCACGCGGGCAGCCGACGCCCTCAAACGCGGCCCTGGCGCGCCACCCAGGACGGCACGAGCTCGCTCGACAGGCGACGCGGTTTGTGTCCCATCGCCAGTTGGCCCAGCGCCATCCCGGACCGGGCGACGGCGATCGCCTGCCCCTTGGGCAGCAGCAGGCCATGTTCCAGTGGCGGAGTGCTTCTGGCAATACGCCGGAAGAACGGCTGCCGATGATTGCGTGACTGCGAGAAGCGCGCCGGCGCAGTGTTGAGCGCGACATACTCGCCGATCTCGTCGATCCAGCCATGCAGCGGACGGGCGCCGGCCTCGACTAGCAACAGCCATTCGCCGCGCGCCGCGCGCAGCACGTCCTTGATGTCCCACTGCGCATAAAAGCGGCAACCGGCGGCATCCGCGACGCGTGACGAGCCGTCCGACGAACCGTGATCGAGCACGATCACGTCGCTCACCAGTCCCTCGACCGCACCGGCAACAAGAACGGAAAGCGTCTGGGCAAGCTCCGGCTCCTGATCGCGGCATTCCATCATCACTGTCAACATTGCCTATCTTTATCGCATTGCACAAACGATTGCCACCGCCACTTTCGCATTTTTGTTCTTGCAATGTTCTCATTTCCGCGCTAGGAATTTAATCATCGAGACGGGGATGATGGCCCCGCGAGGAGCAAACATGAACGAGCTGTCTCTTGTGGCGCGGGCTGCCTTCCAGCCCGCCAATACGGCAGATATTGCCGACGCACTGGTCGCCTCCTCGGGCCTCAGGATCGAGGTGAACCGCCGCCGCGGCCGTGCCGCCGGCATGAACCCGTCCGGCCGTTTCGAGCCGCATGAACGCGTCACCTTCGACGACGGCTGGGAAAGCCTCGAGGACATGCCGCCCTTCCGCACCGAGGTGCAGGTCGAGCGACCGCGCACCATCATCACCCGCAACGATTCCCCCGACATTCCGTTCGACCGCTCGATCAACCCCTATCGTGGCTGCGAGCATGGCTGCATTTATTGTTTCGCCCGCCCGACCCATGGTTTCATGGGCCTCTCGGCCGGGCTCGACTTCGAGGCCAAGCTGTTCGCCAAGCCGGATGCGCCGAAGCTGCTGGAGCGGGAGCTCGCCAAGGCCGGCTACAAGCCGCGCACCATCGCGATCGGCACCAATACCGATCCCTACCAGCCGATCGAGCGGGAATGGCGCATCATGCGGCAGATCCTCGAAGTCCTGGACCGGGCCAATCATCCGGTGACCGTGGTCACCAAGTCGGTGCTCGTGCTGCGCGATCTCGACATCCTGTCGTCGATGGCCGAACGCGGCCTGGCCAAGGTGGCGATCTCGGTCACCACGCTCGACCGCAAGCTGGCCCGCACCATGGAACCGCGCGCCTCGACGCCGGCCAAGCGGCTGGAGGCGATCAAGGCGCTGACGGAGGCCGGCGTGCCGACGGGCGTGATGATGGCGCCTGTGATCCCGGCGCTCAACGACCACGAGATCGAACGGGTTCTGGATTCGGCCAAGGCCGCCGGTGCCCGGGAGGCGGGCTACGTGCTTTTGCGCCTGCCGCTGGAAGTGAGCCCGCTGTTTCGCGACTGGCTGCTGCAGCACTATCCGGACCGCTATCGCCACGTCATGTCGCTGGTGCGCTCGATGCGTGGCGGCAAGGACTATGACGCCGAGTTCGGCAAGCGCATGAAGGGCGCCGGTCCCTATGCCTGGCAGATCAGCCGGCGCTTCGAGATGGCGACCAAGCGGCTCGGCATGGTTCGCCGCAGCGCCCATCTGCGCGACGACCTGTTCGTGCCGCCGGACGGCAGCGGCGTTCAGCTGTCGCTGCTCTGACACCGTAGGGATGCGTCCCTGTGGACGCATCTGGACGCATTCCATTTCCAGGCGGGCCTGTCTCGCCTGCTCGTCTTAGGGGTCGGTTCGCCCTCCCCTCCAGTTTCCGGTGCGGTCCGCCGCCTTGCGCCGGAAGTTAAGTCCCTGGCTGCCGCCCCGACGGCCGCTTCCCCTGCCGGTCATCGATGCCGGGGACTTGCAGGAGATCGGGTGCGCGTGCGATTTCTGCCGCATGAAATCTCGCACGCCACCCGATTCTCCGAGTTTTTTCGCCGACCTGCCGGCCGGCCCCGATTTCGAGTTCGAGAGGCTGGCGGCCAGGCGCGGCTTCTTCCCCGTCGCCGGCACGGATGAGGCCGGGCGGGGGCCGCTCGCCGGTCCCGTCGTTGCCGCGGCCGTCATTCTCGACGAAGCGGACATCCCCGAAGGGCTGAACGATTCGAAGAAGCTGACCGCCGCGCACCGCGAGCGCCTGTTCGAGGCGATCCTCGCCACGGCCACGGTCTCCATCGCCTCCTCCTCGCCCCGCCACATCGATGCGCGCGACATCCGCAAGGCGAGCCTCGACGCGATGCGCCGGGCCGTGGCGGGCCTTGCCCTGCCACCACGGCATGTGCTGGCCGACGGGCGCGACGTGCCGGACGGGCTGATCTGCTCGGGACGGGCCGTGGTCAAGGGCGATTCGCGGTCGCTGTCGATCGCCGCCGCTTCGATCATCGCCAAGGTCACGCGCGACCGCATGATGGCCCGCGCCGGCCTCGTCTATCCCCCCTACGGTTTCGACAGCCACGCCGGCTACGGCACCGACCGCCACCGCGCGGCGATCGCCGTGCATGGGCCCTGCATCCTGCACCGCATGAGCTTCAGACCGCTGCGCAGCGATGGCGAGGACATCCTCGACGAGCCGCTTTCCTGACATATCGCTTCGCGCCTGCCTGCGTGCCTATCTCGCCGCCGATCGATCCAACGATGTCCGGCCTGGCACGCGGCGCCCGATGCTAGCGATGCCTCGCCCTTCCTTCATCGGGCAAAGAAAAAGCCGGGCGTTAAGGCCCGGCTCTTCAAACACTCACGATGATCGGCTCCTCAGTTGAGGCGGCCTTTGACCTCGCCAAGCGCGCCCTTGAACAGGCTGTCCTGCACGGCCGCATCGGTCTTCTTGGCAAGCACAGCTTCGGCCGCGGCAATCGCCAGGTCGACGGCTGCCGAGCGCACGGCGTTAACGGCTTCCGTCTCGGCCTGCTTGATCTTCTGCTCGGAGAGCGCATTGCGGCGCGCCACGAACTCTTCGGTCTTCTGCTTGGCTTCAGCCGTCAGCATGGCGGCCTCGCGTTCGGCCGCGGCGACGATGCCTGCTGCTTCCGCCTCGGCTTCCTTACGCTTGCGCTGGTATTCTGCCAGAACGTGCTGGGCTTCCTCGCGCAGGCGCTTGGCTTCCGCCAGTTCGTCACGGATCTTGTCGGCGCGGGCGTCGAGCGACTTCGCCACCATGCCCGGAACCTTGAGATAGACGACCAGGGCAAAGAACAGGAGAAGGCCGACGAAGGCAAAGAATGTTGCGTCGAATTGCATGTTCAAGCCCCCTGCTTGCCGGCGACGCCGCTGACGGCGGCCTTGATGTCGGCGGCGGTTGCCTTGGTGCCGATCAGCTGCTCGACGATCGAACCGACCGTGTCGACGGCGATGGTGTCGACTTCGGCGAAGGCCTTCGCCTTGATCTCGGCGATGCGGGCTTCGGCCGCTGCGACCTTGCCGGAGAGTTCCGCTTCGACGGCGGTCCGCTCGGCGTCGGCCTTGGCCTTGGCGCTGTCGCGCGCGGTCGCTGCGATCTGCCCGGCCTTGGACCTGGCAGCAGCGAGCTCGCGCTCGTATGTTTCAATGGCGGCATCGGCCTCGGACTTCAGCCGAGCGGCCTCATCGAGGTCCTGGGCGATCCGGTCATGCCGGTTTTCCAGGATGCCACCGACGCGCGGCACGATGACCTTCTGCATGAGCACGTAGAAAAGACCGAACGTGATCACCAGCCAGAGCAGCTGGGATGCATAGGTAGACTGGTCGAACGGCGGAAAAACGCCGCCACCATGTCCTGCGTCTTCGGCGACGCCGGTCTCCGTGTGGACTTGGCCCTGTGCCGGAGCCTCTTCCGTGTGGATCTGGCCCTGTGCCGGAGCCTCTCCCGTATGGGTCTGGCCCTGCGCCGGAGTTTCCTCGGCAAAGGCGGGGGTCACAAACATGCTCACCTCCAGGTGTATTCTCAAATGCGAAGGATCACGGCCGCCTCAGGGCGAGCCGTGACCCCAGAACCCGGCCGGTATTAGACGGCGAACAGGAGGAGGAGAGCGATGAGCAGCGAGAAGATGCCCAGAGCTTCCGTAACGGCGAAGCCGAATACCAGACGGCCGAACTGGCTGTCAGCGGCAGACGGATTGCGCAGTGCGCCGGACAGGTAGTTGCCGAAGATGTTGCCGAGGCCGAGAGCCGTGCCGGCCATACCAAAGCAAGCCAGACCTGCGCCGATGTACTTTGCTGCTTCCGCTTCCATGATTGATCTCCTTAGAATGGTTGTTGCGGCGAATGACTGACGTCTTCAGACGTCAATGTCGGTGATCCTTAGTGCCCGCCAGGGTGAATTGCGTCGTTGAGGTACATGCAAGTCAGTACCGCAAAGACATAAGCCTGCAGGAAGGCGACGAGGAACTCGAGACCCGTCAGAGCGACGGTCATGATCAGGGGCAGAATGGCGCCGCCAATGCCCAGCGCGCCCAGGGTTCCGAGCGAGGCGACGAAGCCTGCGAACACCTTGAGCGTAATATGTCCGGCCAGCATGTTGGCGAACAGACGAATGGAGAGCGAAATCGGACGCGACAGGAACGAGATCACCTCGATCGGCACGACGAGAAGCAGCAGGGCTCCCGGCACGCCCGAGGGCACGAACAGCTTGAGGAAGCCGAAGCCGTGCTTCATGAAACCATAGACCAGCACGGTGCCGATGACGAAGATCGCCAGCGCAAAGGTGACGACGATCTGGCTGGTGATGGTGAAGAAGTAGGGCATCATGCCGAGCAGGTTCGCGGTCAGCACGAACATGAACAGCGAGAAGACCATGGGGAAGAACTTCATGCCGTGGCTGCCGGCGCCTTCGCGCAGCATCGAGGCGATGAATTCATAGGACATTTCGGCGACCGACTGGGCGCGGGTCGGGATCAGGCCGCGGCTCGAGGTCGAGAAGTAGAGAAAGGCGGAAGCGCAGGCGACCGTCGCGACCATGAACAGCGAAGCGTTGGTGAACGAAAAATCAATCCCGCCGATCTCGATCGGAACAATCTTCTGGATCTGGAACTGATGAGTCGGATCGTTTGACACCGTCTGGTCTCTTTCGCTTTTAGTCCGCCCGCGAGCGGAGGTCTGCCTGTGTAGCGCTTCGCGGCCCTGATCAGCCGGCGTCGCGCTTATTCTCTGCCTTCGTGCCGCGGTCCGCCGGATGGGGCGAGGCCACCTTGCCCGCAGTCCTCAGCACGTTCAAAACACCGGCACAGAACCCGAGTAACAGGAGCACGATCATGCCCCAGGGCGCAGTACCGACAAAACGGTCGAAAAGATAGCCCAGGATCGCACCAACGACGACGGCGGAGATAAATTCGCTCGAGAGCTTCATGGCCTCGGCGTAACCTTTGCGGTTTCGCTCGGCCCGCTCGTCGGCGGCTTTCTCACCATTCGTCTCGACACCCTTCACCGCCAGTTCGGCAGCAAGGCGCCTGCGACGCTCTTCCAGACCCTCTTCGCGGTTATCGGTCATGATCGCCTCCGTCCGTTCTGCGTTTCTCCGGGCCGCATCTGACCCGACAGCAATGTAGATACGGCAGGATTTGAACCCTTCCAGCCCGTCTTGAAGTCGCGCGCACCATAATTTTGAGAGCCCCCATAGTCAAGGCATACCAAGGGCAAGTTTCACCACAAATTAACCGGGGAAAATCATAGACTTAAGTTGAAAGTGCCGAATCTTGGGGAGCACTCGGCGACAAAACCCCGCCAATGGTCGCAGGGAGCGCCGCCATTTGGCCGGGGATCAGCTCCAGCCGCCGCCATAGGTGCGATAGAAGACGTGCAGGCCGATGCGGCCGACCTTCTTCATCGTGCGGGCCCAGCCCGGGCGGACATAGATGGCATGATAGTGGGTGGAGGAGCCGACTTCCTTAAGCCAGATCTTGCCGGCGGTGACCGCGAGCGCCACTTCGCGGGCGACCTTCCAGTGGTACTGGGAGTTCACCCGGTCCTTGATGTTGTCGCAGGCGAAGGAGAACTGGCAGCGGTTGCGCCAATCCTCATTCTGGTAGACCACGCCGCAGATCGTGTCGGGATAGGCCGGATTGCGCACGCGATTGAGGATGACCTGGGCGACGGCGGCCTGGCCCTTGACCGATTCGCCGCGCGATTCGAAATAGATGCCCGAGGCGAGGCACTGCTGCTCGCGGGCGGAGAAGACCGACGGCGGCAGCACGCTCGCCGCCCAGGCGTGGTCGTTCGGACCGATGCTCGGGACGAAGCGGCCGGCTTCGGGCTTCTTGGTGAGGACAGCATCAAAGGGCGACACGCTGGCGAAGTCGGGTTCGGCGGGCGCATATGCGGTCGCCAGCACATCCGCCTGGCGGTTGGTGACGAGCGAGGCGAGCATGGGCGGCACGCCGATATCCGCGGCCGGTTCCGGCTTCTTGAAATAGAAGGCCGCGAGTTCGACGGGCTTGGCCTTGGAACGGACGAAGGCGGTGAGTTCGGCCGGCGTCTCCTTCGGATCCATCAGCGAGGAAGTGCGCTTCAGCACGGAACCGGCCGAGAAGGCCTTGGGCGGCTGCATGGTCTCCACGGCGATCACCCTGCCCTTCTTCAGGCTGCGGGTGACGCGGTCCTCGTCGGGCACCGGATCGGCTTCGGCCTTGCCGCCGTCGAAGGCGATCTTACGACCGTCGGGAAGCAGGATGCCGCTGTCCTTGCTGAGCGCGGATGAGGCTTCGGTGTCGGAAAAGGCGAGCTGCGCCTGATGGATGGAGCCTGCCGGAGAGGCGGTCAGCACCATGCGCCAGTTGCTGCTGCCCCGGTCGTTGCCGGTGATCAGGCCCGCGAGGTCCGCCTGGGCGGCGACGGACGGAAAGGCAAGCCAGGACACGAGGCCAAAGACCACGGGCGATGTCCACCTTTCCAGACGCAAGACGGACAGCTTCAGCAGACGGCTTCTCGGACGCAAACCGGTACTCCATACGTTACAACGGCTATATTAGAGAAATATCCGGCATTAACCTTGATGCTTGGTTAATGCGCATGCTGTCTGTCATCCAACCGGGCACAAAAAAGCCGCCGGGATGCGGCGGCTTTTCGGCTCGTCGGGGATTGCCCCTTCAGATGATGACGTGAGAGCCCAGCTCGACGACGCGATTGGCGGGCAGGCGGAAATAGTCCGACGGGTCGGTCGCCGTGTTGGCGAGCGTGATGTAGAGCCGATCCTGCCAATAGGGCATGCCGGATTTCGCATCCGGAACCAGCTTGCGCCGGCCGAGATAGAAGGAGGTCGACATGATGTCGAACTTCAGGCCGCCGCGCCGCAGATTGGCCAGCGCCTTGGAGACGTTCTGGTTCTCCATGAAGCCGAAGCGGATCTCGACGCGCGAGAAGCGCTCCGACAGCTGTTCCACCACGAAACGCTCCGCCTCGGTTGCCCGCGGCCGGTTCACCGTCTTGATGGTGAGGATGATGTTGCGCTCGTGGATGACGTGGTTGTGCTTGAGATTGTGCAGCAGGGCGGCCGGGGCCGTTTCCGGATCGCTGGTCAGGAAGATCGCCGTGCCGGCGACGCTCACCGGCGCGTGCTCGCTCTTCTTCTCGATCGAGGCGATGAAGGAGGCCAGCGGCACGTCGGCATGGCGGGTCTTGGCAAACAGGATCGCGGTGCCGCGGCGCCAGGTCCACATCACCACGGTGAAGCCGCCGGCGAACAGCACAGGCACATAGCCACCATCATGCACCTTCAACATGTTGGCGCCGAGGAACACCAGCTCGAGCAGGAAGAGTGGCAGAAGCAGTACGATCGAGGTCGTGATGCTCCAGTTCCAGCGAGTGCGGACGAAGCTGAAGGCCATGATCGTGGTCACCACCATGGCCCCGGTGACGGAGATGCCATAGGCCGTCGCCAGCGCCTCGGAACTCTGGAACAGCAGAACGAGCGCCAGGACACCGAACAGCAGAAGGGCATTCACGGTCGGCAGGTAGATCTGCCCGGTATGGGTCTCCGAGGTGAAGAGGATCTGCATGCGCGGCAGGAAGCCGAGATGGATCGCCTGGCGCACCAGCGAGAAGGCACCGGTGATCACCGCCTGGCTGGCGATGATGGTGGCAGCCGTCGCCAGGACGACGACCGGCAGCAGCGCCCATTCCGGAAACATCAGGAAGAACGGATCGGAAGCGGCCTCGGGATGTTTCATCACCAGCGCGCCTTGCCCCAGATAGTTGAGCACGAGGGCGGGAAACACCAGGGCGAACCAGGCCCACTGGATCGGCCGGCGGCCGAAATGGCCAAGGTCGGCATAAAGCGCCTCGGCTCCGGTCACCGTCAGGAAGACGGCGCCGAGCACGACGATGCCGAGGAAGCCCTCGCGCAACAGAAAGCTGACGGCATGCCAGGGGTTGAAGGCGGCAAGAATGCCGAAGTCGTCGGCGATGTGGACGACGCCGCCAAGCGCGATGACGATGAACCATACGGCGGTGACCGGCCCGAAGAACTTCGCGACGGCCCCCGTTCCATGCGACTGAACGGCGAAGATGCCGATCAGGATGCCGACCGAAATCGGCACGATGAAGCTCTCCAGATCCGGCGTCACGAGTTTCAGACCCTCGACCGCCGAGAGAACTGACAGCGCCGGGGTGATCATCGAATCGCCGAGGAACAGCGCCGCGCCGATCAATCCGAGGATCATCAGCACCGAGCCGTGGCTGCCGACCTTCTTCGACAGAAGCGCCAGCAGCGAGAGCGTGCCGCCCTCCCCGTCGTTGTCGGCCCTGAGAAGGAAGAGCACATATTTCAGCGTCACGATGATGGTGAGCGTCCAGATGATCAGCGAGATCAGGCCGATGATCTCCTCGCGCTCGATGCCGCCGTCGGCGATCGGCTTCAGCGCCTCGCGGAAGGCGTAGAGCGGGCTGGTGCCGATGTCGCCGTAGACGACGCCGACCGAGCCGAGGCTCAGCCAGAACAGACTGCGGAAATCCTTGGGTGCTTCCGGAATTTCAGAGGTTTCTTGGGCCATGGGGCATCTGGCTTCTCAGAGCCAGCCTTTCCAACGAAAGAAGAGAAACGGAATGATCGCCGACAGCAGCATCGCGCCGATGGCAAGCGCGTAGCCGAACTGCCAGTGCAGTTCCGGCATGAACTCGAAGTTCATCCCGTAGATCGAGGCGACCAGGGTCGGCGGCAGGAAGACGACCGACGCGATCGAGAAGATCTTGATGATGGCATTCTGCTCGACATTGATCAGCCCGAGCGAGGCGTCGAGCAGGAAAGTGATGTTGTTCGAGACGAAGCCGGCATGTTCGGACAGCGACTGAATGTCGTGGGCGACGATCCGGCACAGTTCGTCCGCCTCGTGGTCCTTGCGGATCAGCGGCAGCGAGCGCAGGAACGTGACCAGGCGCGACAGCGACATCAGGCTGTCGCGCGCCTTGCTGACGAGCCGATGATGGCTGGCAATGTCGAGCAGCTTGTCCTCGAGGAAACGGGGCGGCCGGCGCTTCGCCGCCTTGTTGTCGACGAAGACCTCGGCCGAGAGCGCGTCGAGGCGGGCGACGGCGATCTCCAGCACCTCCGCCGTCCGGTCGACGACGGTTTCGAGCAGGCGGGCCATGAGTTCGGCGCCGGTCTGGTACTTGCCGGGGACCCGCAGAAGGGCCGCGCTGAACAAGGAGAATGCTCTCGGTTCGGCATAACGGATCGTCACGAGCCGGTTGCCGCTCAGAATGAAGGCGACGTCGGTCAGTTCCGGAAGGTCGGTCTCGACGTGGTAGACCAGCGAGCCGGTCATGAATACGACAGAATCCTCGACATAGAGTCGGCTCGACGGTTCGATGTCCTTCAGGTCGTCGCGGGTCGGCAGCGGGATTCCGAGAAGCCGCTCCGCCAGCGTTTCTTCGGCCCTGTCGGGATCGACGAGATCGAGCCAGAGAATGGTGGAATCGAGCGAGGCGCGCGGATCACTCGCGAGGATGAGTTCCGCCGTTCCGTCGGGTCGGTAGGCCTTGATCAAATTCGAAACACTCTCATGGCGCCCCGTGTCACGGCCGCTGCTGCTCACAGCCGGCGACCAAACACCCCGCCGCGGAAAAATGCAAGAGCCTTGTTGCAGGTGCTCACCAGGCGCATACGGGCGTATTTTCGCCATCCTCCGGCGCGCGCAAATCGTCCCGACCAACAGCAAGGGTTGACTTGAATCAAGGCGAGGTCGGCCGACGGCGCTAGCATCCGGACCATTCCGGACATCGGAATGCAACATCTGTGAGGATAACATGGCAGACAAGTCACCAAGTATTCTTCCCAGCCTCTGGTCCGACAATCCCTTCGCCGACCTTCGCAAGGAAATGGACCAGGTCGTTGAAAACTTCTTCGGTAAGAACAAGCTGCTCTCCGCATCCGAAGGCGAGGGCTTTCTTGCGCCGTCGATCGACGTCGTCGAGAAGGACGACCAGATCTTGCTCACTGCAGAACTTCCCGGCATCGCCGAAAGCGACATCGACATCTCGATCCAGAACGGCGTGCTGAGCCTCAAAGGCGAGAAGAAGATGGAAAAGAAGGACGACAAGGACAACTACCATGTCGTCGAGCGGCGCTATGGCAGCTTCCAGCGCTCCATGACCCTGCCCTCCAGCGTCGACGAAGCGGCGGTCTCCGCCAAGTTCGACAAGGGCGTGCTCACCGTCATCATGCCCAAGAAGCCGGGCACCGCCCCGGTCGAACGCAAGATCGCGATCGAAAAACAATAAGAGATCGCGCCATCCCGCCGCCCCCGTCCGCCCCGGGGCGGCGGTCGATCTTCCGCCGACTTTGCTACTCGAAGACGATCGAAGGCGCCGCGCGGCCCGAGCGGGCCTGCACCTGCTCCCACACATTGCCGGCAATCTCGCGGTAAACCCGAGCCTGCGGACCCTCCGGATCGGAGACCACGACCGGCGTACCGGCATCCGACGTCTCGCGAATGGCGATGGTCAACGGCACTTCACCAAGGAAGGGCACGCCGATCCGCTCCGCTTCATCCCGCGCCCCGCCATGGCCGAAGATGTCGTAGCGGTTGCCGGTGTCGGGGGCGATAAAATAGCTCATGTTCTCGACGATGCCGAGGACGGGCACCTCGACCTTGTTGAACATGTTGAGTCCCTTGCGCGCGTCGATCAGGGCGAGATCCTGCGGCGTCGAGACGATGACGGCACCGGACAGCGGTACCTGCTGGGCCATGGTCAACTGCGCGTCGCCGGTGCCCGGGGGCATGTCGACCACCAGCACGTCGAGATCGCCCCAGGCGACTTCGCGCAGCATCTGCATCAGTGCCGACTGGACCATCGGACCGCGCCAGATCATCGCCGTGCCCTCGTCGACCAGGAAGCCCATCGACATGACCTTGATGCCGTAGTTTTCCATCGGCACGATGATGCGGTTCTCGATCTGCTGGGGCCGGCCGGAAATGCCCATCAGGCGCGGCAAGGAGGGGCCGTAGACGTCGGCGTCGAGAATGCCGACCCTGAGGCCGTTGGCCTTCATGGCCAGTGCGAGGTTCACCGCGGTCGTCGACTTGCCGACGCCACCCTTGCCGGACGCGACCGCGATGATCGCTCCGATGCCCGGAATGTTCTGCTTGGCCGGACGCTGCCCCGAGGGCGCCTGGGCCGGCGCATGAGAATGCGAATGCGAGTGGCCCTGCGCTGCCGGCTGTGGCTTTGCCGCGGGTGCCGCGTCTGCCTTGCGCTCGGCGGTCAGGCTGACCAGGGCGCCCTTGACGCCGGGCATCGCCTTGACGGCGCGCTCCGCGGCCTGACGCAGCGGTTCGAGTTCATTGGCGCGATCGGCGGGAACGGTGATGGAGAAATACACCTTTCCGTCGGAGATGAAGACATCGGAGACCATGCCGCGGGCGACGATGTCGCCCTCGAAATCGGGACCGCGAACGGCCCTCAGCGTCTCCAGAACCTGCTCTCTCGTGACTGCGCTCATTCCACCCTCTCAGCGTTTCGCTCCGCCCGGGAGCCGGCTGTGCCCTAGATAGTGGACGGGGACGGGTTCGCCAACCGGAAAAGCGCGCAGAGAGAGGGCGCGGCCTGCGGCGGAAGGACCCGGCAGGAGCGTCGTCGAGCCGTCGGAGATCGGCCTAAAAAAGAAAACCGCCGCTTAATCATGTCCGGAGTGGCAGACACTTTCGACGACGGCTTCCCTTGCCGCACCTTTTTCAGGTGACTTGCAACGTCCCCTCTGGACTTATTTCCATCAATGCAGAAACCGTGCCAGACTCGTTTGCGCGGCCACTGAGGCCGGATTCCAGGGGGATAGCCGAACAGGAGAGACGATGCGCGCCGAAGGTCGCGGCGGCTTTGCCCGCCTTTTGTGCGGCGCCGCGGTGAGAAGAGCAAATTTGAGGCAGAGGAGCCGGCGCACCGAGCGGCAGGCGGGCGCTCAGATTGAAGCGCCCCGTGGTCTCGCACAGGTGATGCTACTTGATCAGACCGAGCCGCAATGCCTTCGCGACCGCCTGCGTGCGGTTCACGGTGTCGAGCTTCTTGGTGGCGCGGTTGAGGTAGTGGTTGATGGTGTGCTCGGAGAGCCCGAGGATCTCGGCGATCTCGACGCTGGTCTTGCCGGCGGCGGTCCAGTTGAGGCAGTCGATCTCCCGTTCGGTCAGCATGTCCGTCGCACGGTTGTCGAGCTCGCGGATCTCGGCCAGGCGATTGTAGACATGGATCGACAGATACATCAGCTCCATCATCTCGGTCGGCGAGAACGCCGCACGGTCGCCGGCAAAAGAGACGGCGCCGCGCATGCCGGAGGCATCGTGCACCGGGAAATAGGCGCCGCGCGGCATGCGGTAACGCTCGAACATCGACTTCGAGAGCTCGGTCGTACGCGCGTCGCGTTCCTTGGCGACATGCTCGATGTCGAAGGTGAACGGCGCCGTCGCCGTCCGCAGGCGGATCAGGATGGGGCTGGAAGCGAGGAGAGCGACCTGGTCATACTCGGCGATCAGGTCGGCCGGCCAGTTGGTGATGATCGAGTTGCTCGACAGATCGAGCGATGTCGCCGACGGCAGGTTCAGCACCATGAACGCACGCGCGCCATAATGCTCTGTCAGCCGCTTCATGAAACGGAAGACATCGAACTGGGTCTTGAATCCACCAATGTCGGCGACGTAGTCCGCAATGCGGTTGGTGCCGTCAGTCTCAATCACGCTCATCGTATAGTTTTTTCTTCGCAAAGCCCCAGAATCGACAAGCGGCAGTTCCTAAAGACAGCAGGCCCGGACTCGACCGTAGTCGAAGACGTGTCCGTCGCTGCGGGGCCGCTTCCCCTGAAACACAATCCAACCACATATGACAATCGTCAAACAACTCTTCCGCATGTCGCGTGAAAGCGTCGCGACCAATCTTTGTTGACACACATGGAAGAGTTATATCGATTGCGGTAGACCAACATGCCGGATCGCCCGCGAATCCAGCCTGCCGACGCTTCGGACCATAGCCGCAGAACCATGGCGCAGTCCAGCAACTAACTTTATTTTACGGTAAACCCTCGTCCATGAGGGGGATGATACCGACTTGCCGCCGGCAAAAACCAGGGAGGAGACTGCGTGCCGTCACACCATTCGTTTGTTGGATCGATCCTCGATGAGACCCGGCTGGAACTCGGCGAAGGGCCGGTCTACGATCCTGACCTCGATTGCCTCTGGTGGTTCGACATTCTCGGCCGCAGCCTGCGCCGTCTCGACCTTGCGACCGGGGCGGCGAGCGCCCATGCCCTGCCCTTCCTCGGCAGCGTGATCGCACGGGTCGACGGCAGCCGGCACCTGATCGCCTCCGACCAGGGCCTCTTCCTGCGCGACCTCGCCTCGGGCGAACTCAGCCATCACTGCGAGCTGGAACCGGAAAGCCGCGGCAACCGCTCCAATGACGGCCGGATGCACCCCTGCGGCGCGCTGTGGATCGGCACGATGGGCAAGACGGCGGCAAGCGGCGCCGGCGCGATCTATCATGTCGCCGGCAAGACGGTGACGACGCTGTTCGACAAGGTCAGCATTCCCAACTCCATCTGCTTTTCCCCGGACGGTGCCACCGGCTATTTCGTCGATTCCAAGGTCAACACGCTAATGCGCGTGCAGCTCGATCCGGCGACCGGGCTTCCGACCGGGGCGGCAAGCGTGCTGGTCGACGGGCGGGATCAGCCGGGGGTGTTCGACGGCTCGGTCTGCGACGCCAAGGGCGACATCTGGAACGCGCGGTGGGGCGGCGGTGGCGTCGATCGGTATGATGCCGAGGGCCGTCATCTCGCCCGCTACGATATGCCAGCGGAGCGCGTCACCTGCCCTGCCTTCTTCGGGCGTCAGGCCGACCGGTTGATGGTGACCTCGTGCTGGGAGGGGCTCGACGCGGACGCCCGCGCGGCGGATCCGCTGGCCGGCGCCACCTTCGAACTGGGCGTCGCCGTCGAAGGCCGCATCGAGCCCGCCTTCAAACTCTGACCCCCTTGGGCCGGCCCCAATATCCGGCCCGCGACGGCCAGACGCAAAATTGTTCCCTTCAAAGGCAAAAATTTACCCGGCACGATGACGGGAACGAATAACGGCGACATGCATTTTCCTCTCGAACCGACGTGATCGGCTCCGCACCGTAAAGAACGGGCCAAGCGGATCGCGTCTTCCGCAAGACCATCTCGAGGAAAGGTAGGTCCACCATGAAGAAGACCCTCAATGCTTTCGCCGCCGCCGTACTGCTCGGCTCGACCGCAATCGCGCCGTTCGCCTATGCACAGGATGCCACCGCTCCTGCCGCCGGCACCGAGGCTCCCGCCGCTGGTACCGAAGCTCCGGCCGTCGCTCCGATGACCGACACCGCTCCGAACGCCGCAGCGACGACCACGACCGATCCGGCTGCTGCCAACTCGACCATGGCCGCTTCGAGCGACACGTATATGACCGAGCAGAGCACGACCCAGATCAGCGCCAACAACTTCATCGGCCAGTCCGTCTACACCGGCGATGACTCGATCGGCGAGATCAACGACCTGATCATCGAAGAAAAGGGCGACGTAGTCGCTGCCGTGATCGGCGTCGGCGGCTTCCTCGGCATCGGCGAAAAGGACGTCGCGGTTCCGATGAGCAAGATCACCGTTACCCGTGACGCCGACGATGCCAACGAGCTCCGTCTGACCACGATGGAAACGGCTGAAACGCTGAAGTCCGCTCCGGAGTTCAAGAAGCTCGACGCCCGCGCTGACGCGAGCTCGACCATGACGCCGACCGACAACACCACCACCTCGTCGACGGTTACCAAGTAACCTGGAACGTGGGACGTGTTGACAAGATTGAGGGCGATGCTTCGGCATCGCCCTTTCTTCGTTTCTGCTTATGACAAAATGACCTGAAACGTTTCAGGCGCTAGCTCGTTCGACCAGCGCAAATTCGTGATGGTGCTCGTCGAGATAACGCAGGGTGGCCGCCGCATCGGCCGGCTTGCCGAAATAATAGCCCTGCCCCATGCCGCAACCGAGCCGGCGCAGCTTTTCCGCCTCCGACGCCGTTTCGATACCCTCAGCCACCACTTCGAGATCCAGCCCTTCGCACATCGTGACGATCGCCTTGATGATATGCTCCGAGGTGCGGTCGGTGGTGATGGCGGAGACGAAGGCGCGGTCGATCTTGACCTTGTCGAAGGTGAAGTCGCGCAGGCGCCCGAGACTGGATTGGCCGGTGCCGAAATCGTCGAGCGAAATGCGGATACCGGCCTCGCGCAGCTCGCCGATGATCCGGCGCGCGGTATCGGCCGAGGTCATCACCGCCGTTTCGGTGATCTCGAGCTCGAGCCGGCGCGGATCGAAGCCGACGGCCGACAGGATCGACAGCGTGTTGAAGGTCGTGCGCGGGTCCATCAGCTGGGCCGAGGACAGGTTGAAGGACAGGAAGAGTTCGTGCGGCCAGGCGAGCGTGGCTTCCGCCGCTTTACGTAGCAGGGTCTCCGACAGCATGTCGATGAAGCCGCGCTCTTCCGCGAGCGGCACGAAGATCGCCGGCGAGACGAAACCGAGATCGGGATCGTTCCAGCGGGCCAGCGCCTCGAAACCGACGACGCGGTTGTCGGCGAGCGAGACGATCGGCTGGAAGTGCACGTCGACATTGTCGGTGATGATGGCGTGGCGCAGCGCCTGTTCGAGCTGCGTGGCGCGCTTCATCTCCTGGGCGATCTCGCGCGAGTAGACGGTGATCTGGCCGCGGCCGCGCCGCTTGGAGCGGTAGAGCGCGGTCTCGGCACTCTTCATCAGCTCCTCGAAATCGGCGCCGGCGAAGGGATAGACGGCGAAGCCGAGCGAGGCGGACAGGCGGACATTGCGGTCGCCGAGGTCGTAGGGCGCCGACAGCACGTCCTTGATCATCTGGCCGGTGCGCTCGGCACCGAGCCGTTCGAAGACGAGCGGCAGGATGATGGCGAATTCGTCGCCGTCGTGGCGCGTGACGGTAGCACCGTCGGGCACGCAGGCTTTGAGCCGGTGGGCGACCTGGCAAAGGATTTCGTCACCGGCGACCGAGCCGAAGAGGTCGTTGATCGGCTTGAATCCGTCGAGGTTGACGATGCCGACGGTGAAGGGTGCCGGGTCCGCGGCCCGTTCGCTCGCCAGGAGCCGGACCTTGTCGCGCAGCCGGTACCGGTTGCCGAGACCGGTCAACTGGTCGGTATAGGCCATCGCCTGAAGCTCGTTCTGGCTTACCTGGGGCAATGTGGTTCCGGCAGAGCCCATCGGCACATCCTGGATAGAATCCTCTCACAGACCTACAGGATGAGTTCCAAACATTAAAAAATAATAGAAATTTCTGAGCGTTGGCTATGGATTGTAACCCACTATTTAGGGGGTTGACAGGACCTTCAGCCGGCCGAGGCGCCCTTGAGTTGCGGCGCCACCCGCTCCAGCACGGCCTCGACGGCATCCGGGCTCAACGGTTTGAGGATCACGTCGTTCATGCCCGCAGCGAAGCACTCGTCCCGATCGCGCTCGAAAGCCTGGACCAGCACGCCGATCACCGGGGTGGTGCGCCCTGTGCCGCGCTCCTCCTCGCGGATGCGGCGGCAGGCCTCGAAACCGTTGAGAAGCGGGAGCGTGACGTCCATAAGCACGATGTCGGGCCGAAGCTCCCGGCTGAGCCGAACGACCGCCTCGCCGTCCGCCGCGATGCGGTAGTCGTAGCCCAGACCTTCGAGGATCTGCGAGAAGACGATCTGGTTGATGTCGTTGTCCTCGGCGACAAGCACCAGGGGTGCCGGGGCGTGGGGGTGCCGCCCTCCATGCTCGACTTCGCCGGTGTTGATCTCCCAGTCGTCCGCCATGGCCGGAGGTTCGAGGCCGGCGAGCTTTTCCATGATCATGAAGGCAAGCTCGGTATCGAGCTGGAAACCGTCGAGCGTAATGGTGCCGATGTCGTAGTCGTCGGCGACCTCCAGGCATTTCACGTCCATCTCGGTGTCGACCACGATCAGGTCGATCGCGACGCCGACCGAGCGGGCGACGCTGAGGAAGGCTTCCTGCTCGACCGCATCGCGCACGCAGCAGCAGTCGAAGCCGAGCTTCTGCAACGTCTTCAGGCTCTTGGTCTCGAAATCGGTGTCTTTGGTGACGAGCAGCGCCTTGCGTCCGAGATGAACCGGACGGACTTCGGCCGGAGCCGGATCCTTTTCCCGCAGCAGCGGCGTGTAGACCGTGGCGGCTGTGGTGGCGGTAGCCGTGCCTTCGGATGCCGCGCCCACGGCATCGGCGAAACTGGTGACGATGAAATAGCGGCCCGGCTTGCCAACCCGCTGGCTTCGCAGGACGACCCTGCGGAAACCGGAGGGCGCGGCCGGAAGATCGACGGCCATGGCCGAGGCGGTGCCTGTCTCCAGCACGTGGCGGGTGACGCCGGTCAGCTTGCCGGCGATCTCGTCGGGGAAGGCGCCGGCCAGCGCCCCGCCGAGCACGCTCTCGGGCGGAATGTCCATGAAACCGCAGAAGGCCTTGTTGACCGCGACCATGCCGAGATTGCGGTCCTGGACGAAGACCGGCTGCGGCAGGTTGTCGAGGATTTCCTCGGTGAGCTGCACGCGCTCCATGTCGGCGCGCCACTGCTCTTCGCGCTTCTTCTGGTCGGTGATGTCGGTGATCACGCAGATGCCGTGGCCGGAGGGAAGCCGGCGCTTGGTGAGCCGGGTCCAGCGGTTCTGCCCGTCGCACTGCTGCACTTCGGAGCGTTCGCGCCAATGGGCGGAGATGTGCTCGGCGATCCATTCTTCCCGGCTCTGGGCCGTGTCGCTGTTGCCGCCGGCGGCGACCCCGCGCCAGCCTGTGTCGTAGAGCGCGCCCAGATAGTCGCGCAGGCGCGTGCCGGGCGTCAGGTACTGAGGCGGGACGGGAATATAATTGCGGATGAGACGGCTGGCGTAGATCAACTCGTCGTTGCGGTCATAGACGAAGAATGCCACGGAGAGGACTTCCGAGACGGCGTCGAGCATGGTCGTCTGCATCGTTGCATCCGATACCTCGCTGACCATCCGCCATTCCTCTTCGGCCTGTCCACCAGGGACTGGTGCAAACTCATTCGCGCTGGCGTCTTGAAACACTGGGCGTTGGCCGACCAGCCGAAATTCACTCGCATTTCTCAACGCAACCGACATGCCGAAGGAAAAACCTTGATTCGACGAAAGGGGCGGAATGAAAGACGCTTCGACACCGTCTTTCCCCCTGCTGGCAGGCCAGCTTTGCCGGGAAAACATTTCAAGTCTGCGTTGAAACTATCGGGCTAAGCTTAAGGCGAGCTTAATACCCAGTGCAAGTTGTACCGCTTTCGCCCAACCGGCGCAGTTCCCGCTTCCCTCGGAGCGCCGAATCCACGAAAATGAAAAGATGATCATCAAGCAGCTCTCCGAAACGCTCGTCAACCAGATCGCCGCCGGCGAGGTCATCGAACGACCGGCCAGCGCCGCCAAGGAACTGATCGAGAACGCCATCGACGCGGGCGCCACGCGCATCGAGATCGCCACGGCCGGCGGCGGCAAGAGCCTGCTCCGCGTCGCCGACAACGGCTCCGGCATGGAGGCGGACGACCTCGAATTCGCCATCCGCCGCCATTGCACCTCGAAGATCAGCGACACGCTGTTCGACATCCGCACGCTCGGCTTTCGCGGCGAGGCGCTGCCGTCGATCGGCTCGGTCGCAAGGCTGAGCATTGCCAGCCGAAAGGCGGGCAGCTCGGCAGGCGCGGAGATCGTCGTCGCCGGCGGCAAGGTCTCGCCCGTGAGGCCTGCCGCGGCCAATCCCGGCACGACGGTCGAGGTGCGCGACCTGTTCTTCGCCACGCCGGCGCGGCTGAAGTTCCTCAAGACCGAAAAAGCGGAAGCGGCAGCAATCACCGAGGTGGTGAAGCGCATGGCGATCGCCTTCCCGGCGATCCGCTTCGTGCTGTCCGGCAGCGACCGCTCGACGCTGGAACTACCGGCGACCGGCGACGACCACCTGGCGCGCATCGCCCAGGTGCTTGGCACCGATTTCCGCGACAATGCCATTGCGCTCGATGCCGAACGCGAGGACGTGCATCTCGGCGGCTTTGCCGGCCTGCCAACCTTCCATCGCGGCAACTCGGCCCATCAATACGCCTTCGTCAACGGCCGCCCGGTGCAGGACAAGCAGATCCTCTCGGCGATCCGCGGCGCCTATGCCGAGACCATGCCGCAGGGCCGCTACCCGGTTGCCGTGCTGTCGCTGACGCTCGATCCCGCGCTGGTCGACGTCAACGTGCATCCGGCGAAATCGGATGTGCGCTTCCGCGATCCGGGTCTGGTGCGCGGGCTGATCGTCGGCGCCATCCGCGAGGCGCTGAAGCGCGAGGGCGACCGCGCCTCGACCACCGGGGCCGGCGGCATGCTGCGTGCCTTCCGCCCCGGCTTTCGCCCGACGGCGTCTCCCACGCCCGGCGGCAGCTGGAGCTTCCAGTCCTCGCCGTACCGGCCGTTCGAAAGCCCTGCCACGCCCGCCGCTCCGGCCAGTGGCTTCGCCGAAGCGGCGCAGGCGGTCTTCGGCGAGACCGAAATGCCGACCGCGCGCGCCGAAAGCTTCGCACCGCGCGAGACTGTGGTGCAGGAACCGGCCTCCTTCCCGCTCGGGGCCGCCCGCGCGCAGGTCCACGCCAACTACATCGTCTCGCAGACCAGAGACGGGCTCGTCATCGTCGACCAGCATGCCGCCCATGAGCGGCTGGTGTTCGAGCAGATGCGCAAGGCGCTTTCCGGCCGGCGGCTGCCGTCGCAGGGCCTGCTGATCCCGGAGATCGTCGACATGCCCGAGGAAGATTGCGACCGCCTGATGATGCATGCCGAGGCGCTGGAGCAGCTGGGGCTCGCCATCGAGCGGTTCGGACCGGGCGCCATCGCGGTGCGCGAGACGCCGGCCATGCTCGGCGAAATGGACGTGCCGGGCCTGGTGCGCGAACTCGCCGACGAGATCGCCGAATGGGATACGGCGCAGGGGCTTTCGGCGAAGCTGGAGCATGTCGCCGCCACCATGGCCTGCCACGGATCGGTACGCTCGGGGCGTCAGCTCAGGGTTGAGGAGATGAACGCGCTGCTGCGCCAGATGGAGGAGACGCCCGGCTCCGGCCAGTGCAATCACGGCCGCCCCACCTATGTCGAGCTGAAGCTTTCCGACATCGAACGCCTGTTCGGCCGAAGCTGACACCTACTGAAAAGGCTGGAAATCGCGACGATGGCGCGTTATGGCAGTTTTATTACTCGCAGGAGACCGAGCCGCATGAACCGTTTCGAAGGTGGAAGCCGGGAAGCCAAGATCCGTTACCTCGACGCGGACTTCCAGATCCTGTCGCCTGGTTCCTATGTGACCTGCGCGATCACCGGCCAGCCGATCATGATCGATGAACTGAAATACTGGAGCGTGGCGCGGCAGGAGCCCTATGTCGACGCCACGGCCTCGCTGGAAGCCGAAAAGCGGGCCGGTGCGCTTCCCAACCAGAAGCGCTGACCCACATGACCGCCCTCAGGGCGCGGACTTCTTCAGCCGCCGCGCCCGGCAGACCTCCACCGCCCGGTCGATGACGAGATCGGGAGCACGGGGATCATCGAACGCCATCTCCACATCGACAACGCTGACCCGCTGCAGCAGTTCCTGCGAGCGGCCATGGCCGCCGATCAGCCGCACCATGTCCTTGGCGGTGGTCGCAAGCGTCAGGCCGCCGGCGTCGGCATGGGCAATCAGGTCATCGATCTCGTCGTCGCTTAAGTGATGGTGATCGGGGAAGTCGCGCTTCTCGACGACCTCCGCGCCGATCGTCTCCAGCGTGCGGTAGAATTTTCCCGGATCGGCGATGCCGGCAAAGCCCAGCACGCGGCTCCCGGCCAGCCCTGAATCGCCGCGCGGCTGGAGCTTGGCCACCAGGACCTGCTTGCCGGCCCTTGCCGCCTGGCGCACCAGCCGGTCGGCGGCGTTGCCGTCACCGATCTTGAGAATGGCATCGAGATGACGCATCTGCACGGCGATCGGCGCGCGCACCGGGCCGCCGGGAACGATATGGCCGTTGCCGATGCCGCGATAGGTGTCGATGACGACAAGGGCGAAGTCGACGGTGAGCCGCGCGCTCTGGAAGCCGTCATCCATGATGATGAGGTCGGCGCCCTCCTTGACCAGACGTTCGGCACCGGCGACGCGGCGCCTCGAGATCACGGTCAGCGCCTCGCGGGCGAGCAGCAGCGGCTCGTCGCCGACATCGACGGAACGGTGATGGGCAGGGTCGACGACCGTGGTGACATCGAGCGAACCGCCATAGCCGCGGCTGAGAAAACCGGGCTTGAACCCCTTGGCCTTGGCGGCACGGGCGATCATCAGTGCGGTGGGGGTCTTGCCGGCGCCGCCCACGGTGAAATTGCCGACGCAGATGACCGGGACGGGTGGCGAGTGGCGCCGCTTACGGCCCATGCGGTAGCCGGCGACCTTGCCGTAGAGGAAGGACAAGGGCGCGAGGCTCCAGGCGCGCCAGTCGGCCTTCATCCACCAGAACGGCGGCGCTTCCGATACCATCGAGCAGTCTTCCCTATTCCCGCGGGTCCTCCCCCGCAACCTCGCGTGCCGGACAGGAGAGCCCAAGTTCCGGGCCTTCGTCAAGCCAAGCTGTCCCGTTTCGGGACGGACCGCTCAGCCGAGCACGGCTTCGAGCTCGGTGATGTCGTTGAGAATGACGTCGCAGGCTTCTTCGAGCGACTGGCGCGATCCGGTGCCCGACAGGACCGCGACCTTGAGGCCGGCGCCGGCATTGCGGCCCATGTGCAGGTCGTGATTGCTGTCGCCGACGACCGCCACCTGATGCGGCGCGAGCCCGGTCTCGGCGCAGAAACCCAGCACCATGCCCGGACCGGGCTTGGTGCCGTGGCCGCTGTCATAGCCGGCGACGAAGTCGACATAGTCGTCGATGCCGAAGCGCCGCACCGTCACGCGGATCGACCGCTCGTTGTCGCTCGAGGCGATGCCGAGTCTCAGGCCCCGCTGGCGCAGGCGGGCGAAGAGCGGCTGGAGTTCGGTGACCGGCACGGACAGATCCGCGGCACCGGCAAAGAGATCGTCGATCAGCGGAACCAGCGCATCGGCATCGAAGGGCGCCCCGGCGGCGATCAGCCCCTCGGCGATTTCGCGGGTATTGCCGGAGGCCAGCAGGCTGTCCGGCACGATATGGCCCGTGACCGGGTCCATGCCGCAGGCGGCGAGAAGCCGGTCGGCGAGGTCCGCGTCACCACCCGCGGCGACCATCGACACCTGACGGTTGACCGGCTCCCAACTCGCGTCGAAATCGAGCAGCGTACCGTCCTTGTCGAACAGAATGCCGGCAATCTGCGATGGCACAGACATGAACCTCTCCCCAGGAAACGATTTTCAGCCGCGGCGTGCTGTGCGCGGTTCGAGCTTGGCCTTGACGGTCAGCGGATTGATATAGGGCTCCAGGCCCTTGACCGTCGCCATCAGCGCACCGCGCATCTCCTGCATGCTCTCCATGCCGGCATCGATCATCTTGTGGCGGGCGAGGTCGTTGGACATCAGGAAATGCACGGCCTTGGCCAGCATTTCGGCGTCGCGCACGATGCGGGCGCTGCCGCTGCGCACCAGCCGCTGATAGCTTTCGCGGAAATTTCCGACCTTCGGGCCAGCCAGGACCGCGCAGCCGAGCATGGCCGGCTCCAGCGGGTTCTGCCCACCCTCGCCCGTCAGCGAACGGCCGACGAAGGCGATCTCGGTCAGGCGGAGATAGAGGCCCATTTCGCCGATCGTGTCGCCGAGCAGCACGTCGACATCAGGCGTGATCACGTCGTCGCGGGTGCGCCGCGCGACCTTCATGCCTTTTTCCACCATCATCGCCTCGATCTCGTCGGCGCGTTCAGGATGGCGCGGCACGACGATCGACAGCAAGCCGGTATGCGCCTTGAGCGCCCGGTGCACCATCATGGCGATCTTCTCTTCGCCGTCGAAGGTCGAAATGGTGGCCCAGGTCTTGCGGTCGCCGATCTGCTGGCGGTAGCGCTCCAGGACCGCGTCGTCGCAAGGCGGCGCGTCGCTGTCGACCTTGATATTGCCGGAGACGTTGACCGGCCAGGCGCCGAGATCGCGGAACCGCTCCGCATCGAGGTCGGACTGGGCGATCACCAGCGCGAGACGCGAGAACAGCGCCTCGGCGACGGACGAATGGCGCCCCCAGCGGGCAAAGGAGCGATCGGAAATGCGGGCGTTGACCAGGATCTGCGGAATGTGCCGCTTGTGGAGTTCCATCAGCGTGGTCGGCCAGATCTCGGATTCGACCGAGATGGCGACATCCGGCTGCCAGTAGCTGAGGAAGCGGCGCACCGCCGGCTTCACGTCGAGCGGCACGTATTGATGCAGGATCTCGCCGTCGAGCCGGAAGCGCGCGAGTTCGGCCGAGGTGACGGTGCCGGTGGTCAGAAGGACATTGATGTCGCGGCGGCGCAATTCCCGCATCAAGGGCACGATGGCGAGTGTTTCGCCGACGCTCGCGGCATGCATCCACACCAGCGGACCGGCGGGCCGGTCGATCGCCGGGTAGCCGAAGCGTTCCAGGCGGCGGGTACGGTCTTCCTTGCCCTTGGCAGCGCGCAAGGCCAGGAGCGGCCCCGTCAGCGGATAGGCAGCAATGCCCGCCCAGCTGTAGGCGGCAATGACCAACGATGCCAGACCGTCGCTCAGCGCCATTGTTCGGAACCGTTTCTGTTCACCGTGAACGCCATTTCGCCCTTTCCGGGGGTGGCTACGCAAAAACTTCTGATGCTTCAAAACTACGTTTTAAAAGTGACATGCGGCAACGGCCCGGGAGATCATCCACAGGCCGCTACCGAAAAAAGTCCTCAGCTCTCGATCGTCTTGCCGCCGGGGGTGAGCAGGCGATGCATGTGCACGATGAAATAGCGCATATGCGCGTTGTCGACGGTCTGCTGGGCCTTGGCCTTCCAGGCCGCGAGCGCGCTCGCGTAATCGGGGAACATGCCGACGATGTCGAGCGCGCTGAGGTCGCGAAATTGAACGTCTTCCAGGCTCGACAATTCGCCGCCGAAGACGAGATGAAGAAGCTGCTTGTTTTCGCTGGATTCCGTCATTCTCGGTTTCTTTCCATTCGGATTTTCTCCCTCCCTCCTCTGCTCGATTTCGCAGAAAAGGTCAACCGCGCGGCAGGAGCAGGAGATGTTTCAAGAGGTCCGGCAGTTCCGCGTCGATCGCGGCGCAAAGCTCGCCGTGGCTCACGTCGGCGCGATTGTAGCACAAGAGCTCGCCGTCGAGATCGACGAGCCGCCCGCCGGCGCGCTCGAGGATGAGGTCGGCGGCGGCGAGATCCCAGTCATGCGAGTTGCGCTTGACCAGGGTTGCGTCGATCCGGCCTTCGGCGACCATGGCCAGGCGGTAGGCGAGCGACGGGATATGCTCGACCCGCTCGATGCGGCAGCGGATCTCGGCATCGAAGGCCGCGACGATGTCCTGCGGGGTGGCGACGCGCAGGCGCTCGTCCGGCCGATGCGGCGCAACCGTGATCGGCTGGCCGTTCTTCAGAGCCGGGCCGCCGAAGCAGGCCGCGAATTCCTCGTCGAGCGCGGGCGCGACCAGCACGCCGGCGACCGGCCGGCCGCGATGCACGACCGCGACGCTGACGCACCAGGTCTTGCGGCCGTTGATGAAGGCGCGCGTGCCGTCAATCGGATCGACGACGAAGAGCGTGTCGCAGGCGAGCCGCGCCGGATCGTCGTCGGTTTCCTCCGACAGCCAGCCATAACGCGGCCGGGCCTTGCGCAGCTGTTCCTCGAGACAGCGGTTGGCGGCATAGTCGGCGGCGCTGACCGGCGAATGGCCCTCGTTCTTCCACCAGACTTCAGGCGACTGGCCGAAATAGCTGAGCGCTACGGCACCTGCCTCGCGCGCAGCCGTGCAAATCAGCGTCATGTCCGCCTGCCAGTCGAAGGTCCTGCCCGTCATATCCACCTCTTTCGGCCCGCCGCTTCCGTCATCCGCCATTCAGCGTCCGGCAAGGGTCATGCCCTCGATGGCGATCGTCGGGGCGGCGACGCCGAACTTGCGGTCGATGTCGCTCGCCGGCGTGACGCGCATGAACATGTCCTTGAGGTTCGAGGCGATTGTCACCTCGGAGACCGCATAGGTGAGCTCGCCGTTCTCGATCCAGAAGCCGGTAGCGCCGCGGCTGTATTCGCCGGTGATCATGTCGACGCCCTGGCCGATCAGTTCGGTCACGTAGAAGCCGTTGCCGACCTGGCGGATCAGATCCTCGGGCGAGATCGTTCCGGGCTCGAGCGCGAGGTTGGTGGAGGTCGGCGACACCGAGGTTCCCCCACGCGCGCCGCGGCCGTTGGTGTGCAGACCGAGTTCCCGGGCCGCCGAAGACGAGAGGAACCAGTGCTTGAGCACGCCGTCCTCGATCATCGTCAGCTTCTCGCCGCGCACGCCCTCGCCGTCGAATGGACGCGAGGCGGAGCCGCGCACCTTCAGCGGATCGTCGGTGATGTTCAGCCCGGCTTTCAGCACCTGTTCGCCCATGCGGTCACGCAGGAAGGACGTCTTGCGGGCCACCGAGGCGCCGTTGATGGCACCGGCGATATGGCCGACGAAACCGCGGGCGACGCGCGGGTCGAACACGACGGTCACGTCCTTGCCGGTCGGCACCTGGCGCGGGTTGATCCTTTTCACCACGCGCTCGCCAGCGCGGCGGCCGATCGCTTCCGGCGCATCGAGTTCGGCGAAAAACAGGCGGCTGTCGAAATCATGGTCGCGCTCCATGCGCGTGCCCTCGCCGGCGATCACGCCGACCGAGCGGCTGAAGCGGGAGGCCATGTAGCTGCCGGAAAAGCCGTGCGAGGTGACCAGCACCATGCCGCCCATGCCGGCGGACGCGCCCGCCCCGGCCGAATTGCTGACGCCGTCGATGCCAAGGGCTGCTGCTTCCATGGCAAGGGCGGCCTCGCGCAGCATGTCGCTCGACACTTCGGTCGGATCGAACAGGTCGAGATCGACGATCGAACGGGCGAGATCGGATGCGTCGGCGAGACCCGCATAGGGATCCTCCGGCGACACCTTCGCCATGGCGACGGCGCGTTCGGCCAGTACCTTAAGGTCGAAGCCGGGATTGGCCGAGACGCTGGCGACCTGCTTGCCGATGAAGACCCTAAGCGAGAAGTCGTCGCCTTCGGAGGCATCGGTCTGCTCGACCTTGCCGAGCCTTACGCTGACCGAAGTCGAGCGGGAGCGCACCACCACGGCGTCGGCACTGTCGGCGCCGGCTTTGAGGGCAAGCGCGACGAGTTCCTCGGCACGGGAGAGGAGGCTGGCGGAATCGATCTGGCTGGACATGATTTGGCCTTTCATTCCCGCTCCATTTATTGTGCATTACGGAAGGCATCAAGGGTCCGCGGCGATTCACCGGCCTAAGAGCGTTCACAAACACAGGAGAGCACGCGATTGTCGACCGGAGCCGAGGCGCTTTTCGCGGAAACGCTGCTGTTGCTGGGCGGCGCTATCGTCGCAGCCCCGGTCTTCCGCAAGCTCGGACTGGGCACTGTGCTCGGCTATCTGGCCGCCGGCGTGTTGATCGGCCCGATCGCCCATCTGATTACCGGCACCGAGGATATCCTCGCCGTGGCGGAGCTCGGGGTGGTCTTCCTGCTGTTTATCATCGGCCTCGAACTGAAGCCCACGCGCCTCTGGCACATGCGCCATGACATATTCGGGCTCGGCACCGCGCAGGTGGTGCTGACAGGCCTCGCGCTGACCGCCGCATGCGTCCTGACCGGCCTTGCCGACTGGCGCGGCGCAATGGTGGCCGGCTTCGGTCTTGCCCTCTCCTCAACCGCCTTCGCGCTGCAAATCCTCAACGACAATGGCGAGGTGAACAGCCGGCACGGCCAGCGCGCCTTCTCGATCCTGCTGCTGCAGGACATCGCCATCGTGCCATTGCTCGCCATGGTCTCGATCCTCGACGGCGATAGCGGTGGCGACGGACAGTCCGCGCTCGTCGACATCGCAGTCTCGATCGGTGCGATCATAGCGACGGTGGTGGCGGGACGCTTCCTGCTGACGCCGCTCTTCCAGATCATCGCCCGAACCGGCGCGCGCGAGGTGATGATCGCCGCCGCCCTTTTCGTCGTCATGGGGTCGGCCATGCTGATGCAGGCAGCCGGGCTGTCGATGGCCATGGGCGCCTTCCTGTCGGGCGTGATGCTGGCGGAATCGTCCTACCGGCATGAGCTCGAGGCCGACATCGAACCGTTCCGCGGCCTGCTGCTGGCGCTGTTCTTCATGGCGGTCGGGTTATCGATGCAGCTCGACGTCATCTGGGACAATCTCGCCGTCGTGCTGATCGCCGTGCCGGCGCTGATGGCGATCAAGGCCGCCGTGCTCTACGCGCTCTGCCGGCTGACCGGTTCCGGCCCCGCCGACGCGATCCGCATCGCGCTGCTCCTGCCGCAGGGCGGTGAGTTCGGCTTCGTGCTCTTCACAACCGCTGCCGTCGGCGGGCTGATCAGCGCCAGCACCTCGTCGCTGCTGATCGCCATCGTCACGCTTTCCATGGCGCTGATGCCGTTCGGTTCGCTGATCACGCGCCGTCTCACCAGCGAGACGGAGCGCGAGGAAATCGAGGAGGACTTCGAGGGCGCCGGGTCCGACGTGCTGATCATTGGCTTCTCCCGCTTCGCCCAGATCTCGGCGCAGATCCTGCTCGCCAGCGGCCGCGACGTGACGATCCTCGACGCTTCGGCAGACCGTATCCGCCAGGCCGCCGCCTTCGGATTCCGCATCTATTTCGGCGACGGCACGCGGCTCGACGTGCTTCGCGCCGCCGGCATTGAACGGGCGAAGATCGTCGCGGTCTGCACCCAGAAACGCGAGATCACCGACCGGATCGTCGAGATGATCCGCGCCGAATATCCCGAGGCGCGGCTGTTCGTGCGCGCCTATGACCGGGTGCACAGCATCTGGCTGAGAAAGCAGGAAGTCGAGTACGAGCTGCGCGAGACGCTGGAATCCGGCCTGCTGTTCGGCCGGCGCGCGATCGAGGCGCTCGGCGTCAGCGAGGACGAGGCCTATGCGATCGGCGAGGACATTCGCCGCCGCGACGAAGAGCGGCTGAAGATCCAGGCGACGGAAGGCCTGCAGGCGGGTCTCCACATGCTGCACAACCGCCCCGTCCGGCCCGAGCCGCTGGTCAAGCCGAAGCGGGCGGCATGGCTGCCGGAGGCCGAGACGGTCGCGCCCGACGACCACGCCGCCTGAGCCAAACGTCAGCGGCGGATGAAATCCTCGATCCGCGCTTCGAGATCGCGCTTGAACTGATCCTTGATCACCTCGTTGACCTCGATGATCTGGCGGGCCTTCAGGAGATCGAGCACGCGAAAGGCGTTGACCTCGGGCCGCAGGTAGATGTCCGGCTGGCAGAGTTTCATCTTCAGTGCGACATTCGACTGCATGAGCAGCTGGGTGGCGCCGAGCAGGCTGTCGATCCGGTTCGGCACGAAGCTGCCCGCCGTGTCCGGCCCTCCGATGACGTCGACGCCGACGATGATGTCGGCGAGACCGCTCAGGTGGTCATAGGGCACGGGATTGAAGATGCCGCCGTCGACCATCAGCCGTCCGTCGCGATGGATCGGCATGAACAGCGCCGGGATGGCGGCCGAGGCCGCGAGCGCCTCGTAGAGGTCGCCGCTGTCGCAGACCACCTCGCACTGCCCGTAATAGTCGGTGGCGATCGCCTTGAACGGGATCTTCAACTCGGCGAAGTCGCCTGGAATTTCCTTGGGAAGGAAGGCCTTGAGGATGCGCTCCAGGTTGAATTGGCCGAGCTTGAAGCCGCCCAGCGCATCGCGCATGGTCGAGGGCCCCAGGCCCCACAGCCGGCTCACCACCGTGGCGCGGTGGCCGATGGTTTCCACCGTGTAGTCGCGGATTTCCTTACCCGTCATGCCGGCGGCCATGCCGGCCCCGAGGATGGCGCCCATGGAGGAGCCGACGATCAGTGCCGGCTTGAGGCCCAGCTCGTCGAATGCCTCGATCACCGGGATCTGCGCGAAGCCCCTGGCCCCGCCGGCGCCGAGCGCGAGACCGATCGACGGCCCGCCTGCCGGCCGCACGGACGGCACGGCGACGGTCACGGCATTCTCATCTAGCATGGCGGACTTTCCCTGGATGACGTGTCAGGCAGGCCTATAGGAAAAGAAGTACATTTTCGTGTCGCCGAAGCTGCGTTCCTCGATGAATTTGAACACGGGATCGACGATGACCTGGGCGTCGGCCCGCTCCTCGAGAATGGCGACGGCGCCCGGCGCCAGCCAGCCGCCGGCATGGCCGGCGAAAAGCGCCTTTTCCCCGAGCCCCTTGCCATAGGGCGGGTCGGCGAACACCAGCTGAAACGGCTCGATGTTGGAGGCTGGCCCGAGTTGGGTCGCGTCGCGGCGCAGGATGCGGGCACGGCCATGCAGGCCGAGTGCGTCGATGTTTTCCCACAGCAGGCTGCGGCCCTCAACGCTGTTTTCGACGAACAAGGCGGACTTCGCGCCGCGCGACAGGGCCTCTATGCCGACCGCACCGGTGCCGGCGAACAGGTCGAGCACTCTCGTCGCGTCGAGCACGCCCGGATGGGCATGCGCCAGGATGTTGAACAGGCTCTCGCGCGTCCGGTCCGTGGTGGGCCGGATCGCATTGGATTTCGGCGCAGCCAGGACACGGCCGCGAAACTCACCGCCGACGATCCGCACCGCGCCTTACCTCTTGCCCTTGGCCGGGCCACGGCTGCCACCGGGCTTACCGCCGCTCGGACGATCGCCGCGCGGCTTGCCGGAAAACGGCTTCGGACCACCGGGCTTTCCGCCGGGCTTGCCGGCGAAGGGCTTGCCGCCCCTCGGCTTGTCGCCGAACGGACGGTCGCCGGCCGGACGGCTGTCGGCACTGCGGGGTCCACGCGGCTTGTCACCGAAGGGGCGATCGCCCGCGGGGCGGCTGTCGGCGCTGCGCGGTGCACGGGGCTTGTCACCATAGGCACGGTCACCGGCCGGGCGGCTGTCAGCGCTGCGAGGGCCACGCGGCTTGTCGCCGAAGGGCCGGTCGCCGCGCGGGCGGTCGTCACGGTTGCGGGCCTCGAAGGGACGACCTTCGCGCGGGCCATCGCCACGCGGGCGGTCGCTGCGGGGACGGTCGCCGGTGCGCGACGGACGCTCGGAACGGTCGCCCCGATCGGAACGGCCGCCAAAATCGCGCTTTCCGCCAAAACCGGCATCGTCCTTGCCGCGCGCGGGCTCCTCGGAGCGGATCCATTCGCCCTCTTCGTCCCGGGTGCGGCTGACCAGCACGCGCGGACCCGGATCGGGCCGGCCGTAGTCGGACTTGCCCTTGCGGTCGGGATCGAAACGGTTGAGCGACTTGGTCGGCTTGCCATCCTTGTTGCGGCCGTAACGCTTGTCGACCGAACCATCAGGACGGGCACGCGGCGGACGCTTCTCGGCGGCAGCGGCTTCGCCGGCCTTCTTTTCGGAAACAGGACGTGCGCCGGGCGCCATCCAGACATTGGCGGTGCGCGACGAACCCGGCGTGCGCCGCGGCTTGTCGGCGAAGTCGCCGCGGCTGTCGCCGCGATCGGCACGCGGGCCGAAGCCGCCCTTGCCGCGGTCGTCGCCGGCGCGCTTGCCCTGCGGCTTGCCGCGGGTTTCGTCGCGGCGCGTGTCGAGACGGCCGAGCGCCTGTTCGCGGCGGTCTTCGGGCTTGCCCTCACGCCGACCTTCGCCGCGTGGCTTTTCTTCGCGAGCCCATTCGGACTTCGCCGGCCGCGCCTTGGCGGGAGCGGCCTCTTCTTCGTCGTCGCCGGCGCCGTGATCGAAGATCGGCGCATCGAAATTGGCCTTGGCCTCCTCGATCAGGCGGGGACCGAGCTGGTCGCGCAGCATGCGGCCGCGCACCTCGACCACCTTGCCCTCGGGCAGGTCGCCGAGCTGGAACGGACCGTAGGAAATACGGATCAGGCGGTTGACCTCAAGACCGAGCGCGCCGAGCACGTTCTTGATTTCGCGGTTCTTGCCTTCGCGAAGACCCATGGTGATCCAGACATTGTGGCCCTGCTTGCGGTCGAGCGTGGCATCGATCGCGCCGTAGAGCACGCCGTCGACGGCGATGCCTTCCTTCAGCTTGTCGAGCGCAGGCTGGTCGATCTCGCCATAGGCGCGCACGCGGTAGCGGCGCAGCCAGCCGGTGGTCGGCAGTTCCAGGACGCGGGCAAGCCCGCCGTCATTGGTCAGCAGCAGCAGGCCCTCGGTATTGATGTCGAGGCGGCCGATCGACATGACGCGCGGCAGGTCTTCCGGCAGGTTTTCGAAGACCGTCGAGCGGCCTTCCGGATCGGCATTGGTGGTCACCAGGCCGGCCGGCTTGTGGTAGAGCCAGAGGCGCGTGCGCTCGATGCCGCGGATCGGCTGGCCGTCGACCTCGATCGTATCGGCGAAGGTGGCGTTGACGACCGGCGTGTCGAGGACCTTGCCGTTGAGCGTGACGCGGCCTTCCATGACCATGCGTTCGATATCGCGCCGCGAGGCGACGCCGGCGCGGGCGAGCAGCTTGGAAATGCGCTCCGGCTTGACGCCGTCTTCGGCCTCGACCGAGGCCTGGGCCTTCGCTGCCTTGGGCGCAGGCTTGTCGGTCGCCGTGCTCGGCTTACGGGTGAGCGGCTTGCCGCCGCGGTCGGACGTTTTCGGTCCGGGGCGCCTGGACTTGTCTTTGAATGTCATTTGCTGTTTGCCTGTGGTTTGGGCTGTCCTAGCAGGTCAGGGCGGGTTGGTTAAGAGGAAAGTTGTGGACGTGGCGCAGACGGACGGATTCATGGTTGCGGCGCTCGCGGAGGCAAAAAGGGCCGGCGAACGCGGCGAGGTGCCGATCGGTGCCATCGTGGTGGCCGATGGCCGGATCGTCGCCAGCGCCGGAAACGAGACGCGAGCGCTCAACGACGTCACCGCCCATGCGGAGATTCTCGCGATCCGCCGCGCCGCCGAAGCGGTCGGCGACGAGCGGCTTTCGGGCGCCGACCTCTATGTCACCCTGGAGCCCTGCACCATGTGCGCGGCGGCGATTTCCTTCGCCCGCATCCGCCGGCTCTACTACGGCGCGGAGGACCCGAAGGGCGGCGGGGTGGACAATGGCGTGCGCTTCTACACCCAGCCGACTTGCCATCATGCACCGGAGGTCTATTCCGGCCTCGGGGAAACGGAGTCGGCGACCTTGCTGCGGGACTTCTTCCAGAACAGGCGGTGAAGTGGTCTCAGGCCGCGAGCGGATCGAGTTCCAGGCCGTCGAAGACGATGCGATCCCGGCCGCCGTCCTTGGCCCGGTAGAGATATTCGTCCGCGCGGCGGAAGAGATCGACCGGATCGAAGGCGTCGACGACGGATGCGACGCCGATGCTGACGCTGACCGGCACGCGGTTGCCGTCGACCACGAGATCGATCGCCGCCACGGCGCGGCGGATGCCGTCGGCGACCGCGCGCGCCCGCGACAGCTCGGCCGGATGCAGGAAGACGACAAACTCCTCGCCGCCGATCCGTCCCCAGAGATCGGCACCGGTGGTCGCCTCGGCGATGCAGGACGCGATCCGACGAAGCGCCTCGTCGCCGACGAGATGGCCGAAGGCATCGTTGATGCGCTTGAAATGATCGGCATCGGCGACCAGCAAGGCAGCAGGACCACGGTGAACCGGAGCGCTCAGCGCAAGTGCGGCAAACAGGGCCTCGCGGTTGAGGCCTCCGGTCAGCGCATCGCGGCGCGCCTTGAAGCGCAGGTCCTCATGCAGGCGTCTCAGTTCGCCATGCATGTCCTCCAGCTCGACATGCATGCGGGCCAGTTCGTCGCGCTGGCGCAGGATGATGTCCTTCTGATGGAACTGCCACAGGCTGGCCGGTCCGCCGATCGCCAGCGGGCAAAGCACGCTCATCCAGAACCCCGGCCCGTCGGGATGCCCGCCCAACAGGGGCACCAGAGCCAAGACGATGGAGACGGAAAGGATCACCGAGGCCACCGTGGCGACCGCGGACTTGATCCATGTATTTTTGCTGACGCCGAACATGGCGGCACGCTAGCCGATTTGCGGTTAACGTAGCGTAATCCTGGAAGACCGGCCGGCGGAATGGACGACGGACGGTCCGGCGATCACCCGGCCGCGAATTGCTTCAGCTTGTCGCCGGACAGGCGATAGCGGATCCACTCGTTCTGCGGCTCGGCGCCGATCGCATCGTAAACGCGGATGGCCGGCTCGTTCCAGTCGAGCACGCTCCATTCGAACCGGCCGCAGCCCTTGTCGACGGCGATCCTGGCCAGATGCTTCAACAGCAGCTTGCCGGCGCCGGAGCCGCGGTAGTCGGGCGAGACATAGAGGTCTTCGAGATAGAGGCCGTTCTTCGCCTGCCAGGTGGAATAGTTGTAGAACCACACGGCAAAGCCGGCCGGCACCCCGTCCGCTTCGAGGATCGCCGCGCCCGTCACCGCGCCCGGTCCGAACAGCGATGCGGCGAGGCTCTCCTCGGTCGCCTCGACCTCGTGGCCCGCCTTCTCGAACACCGCCAGTTCGGTGATGAAGCGCAGAATGGTGCCGACATCGTCCGGCGTGGCGTTGCGAATGGCGAAATCCATCGGTTTGTCCTCGAAATGTGCAGGCAAGCAAAAGGGCAGGTCGTTTCCGGCCTGCCCTGGTGAAATCATGAAAGCCGCAAGAGGCTTACTGGAAAGGCATCCACCACTGGTTGTTCTGGTTGGCGGCCTTGGCCATCTTCTTGCGGCGCTTTTCCTTCTTGGATTCCGGTTCGCCGAGATCCGTAAGCGCCGTTTCGTCGGCCTTGCGATATTCGGCCGGCGGATCGGAGAGGAAGCGGCGCTGGTCGAGATAGGCGCCCTTCTGCTGCTTGCGGGCTTCGCGGAAAGCCTCCCATTTCTGGGATTCGGTCATCGTGCCGTTCTTGCCGTAACCGGCGAGAAGCGGCGAACGATAGCGCGGGTTGTCGGCATTGGCATCGGCCTCGGCGACGAGGCGCTCACGCGTCTCTTCCGGGCTTTCCAGCCATTGCGGGTTTTCCTTGCTGGCGAGCGACTGCTGCGGAGCGGCAAGATCGGCCTTCGCGGTTTCCGGCGGCATGACCAGAGCCGGGCGCGGGTTGTATTTCGTGCCCTTGTTCTTGTTCGGATCGGTGCCGATCGACACGGCCGAACCGACGTCGTCCACCAACTGTTCCATCGCGGTCTTGTCGGTGCCGTAGGTCGGGCTCCCGACGCAGCCGGTCAATGCGGAGCATGCGAGCAAAAGGCCGGCCATACCGACGCCAACTCTGAACAAATCTGCCGATTTCATGAATGCCTTCGAGCCTCGCCGCTGGTTATGCTTTCGCCGACTGTCTTCTCTCTTCGCCTGAGCGAAGATTTCGGCCAATTTCAGGCACATTTACCGGATGACCGCCGAAAGCGCAAATCATCCGGTAACATTTCGTTAATGGCGGGCGGCCAATTCACGCAAAGCCGCCGCGTCGCGGGCCGAGACGTCCGGATAGTCCGGATCCGAACCGACATCCCGGGTGATCTTCCAGGAACGGGCGCATTTGGTGCCCTCGGCCGGCTTCGGCTCGACCGCGACCTTGGTGCCGTCGTCGAGGCAGAAGGCCTCGGCCGGGCCTTCTCCGCCCACGACCGTGATGTCCGAGGTGATGCAGATCTCGGCGAAGTCGAGACCGTCCAGCGCCGCCAGCAACTCCGGATCGCCGACATGGACGACGGGAGCCGCCTCCAGAGACGAGCCGATGCGCTTGTCCTTGCGCTCGATTTCCAGCGCGCCGGTGACGGCACGGCGAACCGTGCGGACCTTTTTCCACTTCTCGGCCAGCGCTTCGTTCGACCAGTCGGCCGGGATTGCCGGGAACTGTTCGAGATGGACCGACTCGGCGTTCGGATCGCGCGACAGCCAGGCTTCCTCGGTGGTGAACGGCATCATCGGCGCGAACCACAGGACGAGGCAGTCGAACAGCTTGCGGATGACGAACAGCGCGGAACGGCGCTTCAGGCTCGACGGCGCGTCGCAGTAGAGCGTGTCCTTGCGGATGTCGAAGTAGAAGGCCGAGAGCTCGACATTGGCGAAATCGTTGAGCGCACGGGTGATGCGCTTGAAGTCGAAATCGTCATAGGCCTTGCGTACCAGCTGGTCGAGTTCGGCCAGGCGATGCAGCATGAGCTTTTCGAGCTCCGGCAGCTCGGCATAGGCGATCTCCTCGCCGGTGTCGTGGGCCAGCGTGCCGAGCATCCAGCGGATCGTGTTGCGGATCTTGCGGTAGGCGTCGATATTGGTCTGGATGATGGTCTTGCCGACGCGCAGGTCTTCCGCATAGTCCGAGGACATGACCCAGAGGCGCAGGATATCGGCGCCGGCATCCTTCATGATGTCCTGGGGCGCGGTGACGTTGCCCTTGGACTTCGACATCTTCTCGCCCTTCTCGTCCATGATGAAACCATGGGTGACGACGGCGTTATACGGTGCACGGCCGCGCGTGGCGCAGCTTTCCAGAAGCGAGGAATGGAACCAGCCGCGATGCTGGTCGGAGCCCTCAAGGTAGACGTCGGCCGGCCATTTCAGGTCCGGGCGGTCTTCCAGCGTGAAGGTATGGGTCGAGCCACTGTCGAACCAGACGTCGAGAATGTCGGTGACCATCAGCCACTTTTCGGCGTCATGGGCATTGCCGAGGAAGCGTTCCTTGGCGCCTTCGGCGAACCAGGCATCGGCGCCTTCCTTCTCGAAGGCTTCGAGGATGCGCCTGTTGACCTCTTCATCCTGCAGCACATTGCCGGCGGCGTCGGCGAAGACGCAGATCGGCACGCCCCAGGCGCGCTGACGCGACAGCACCCAGTCCGGACGGCCTTCGATCATGGCGCGCAACCGGTTCTGGCCGGCGGCGGGCACGAAGCGCGTGTCATCGATGGCCGAGAGGGCTCGGCTGCGCAGCGTCGTGCCGTCGCCCAGCTCCTTGTCCATGTAGACGAACCATTGCGGCGTATTGCGGAAGATGACCGGCTTCTTGGAACGCCAGGAATGCGGATAGTCATGCTTCACCCGGCCACGGGCAAACAGGTTGTTCGCCGCGATCAGGGCATCCATGACGCGCTTGTTGGCATCGCCCTTCTTGCCGTTGTCATCGATGACGCGGGCGGCACCGCCTTCCGCCGACGGACCGAAGCCCGGCGCATCCTCGGTGTAGAAACCGGCGTCGTCGACGGTGAAGGGGATCTTCGACGAGATGCCACGCGCCTCGAGTTCGCGGGCATGATGCATCCAGATGTCAAAGTCCTCGCGGCCATGGCCGGGCGCGGTGTGCACGAAACCGGTACCGGCATCGTCGGTGACATGGTCGCCATCCAGCAGGGGGACCTCGAAGGTGTAGCCGTCGTCAAGCCCATACAAGGGATGATTGCATGTGATCCCGGCAAGATCGGTCTTTGTCAGGTCACGAATCAGCTTGAAGATCACTTTGGCCTTAGTGGCGCAATCTTCTGCCAATCGCTTTGCAAGTATGAGTTTTTCGCCGGGCTGCGGGCCGAAGTCGTTGGTGACTTCCGTGACCTCGTAGAGTCCGTATTCGATCCTAGAGGAGTAAGAGATCGCACGGTTGCCCGGGATGGTCCACGGTGTTGTTGTCCAGATCACGACCGAAGCATGGGTAAGGCTCTCAGGCGGAGCAACAACGATCACCCCTCCAGTATCTTCACCGGTCTTTTCGTCTACGAGCCTCGTAACAATGTCACCGGCAGAATACTTAACCGGGAACTTCACCCAGATCGTGTCGCTCTCGACCTCGTGATACTCCACCTCGGCTTCCGCCAGCGCGGTGCGCTCGACGACCGACCACATGATCGGCTTGGAACCGCGGTAGAGCTGGCCGGACATGGCGAGCTTCAGGAGTTCGCCGGCGATGCGGCTTTCGGCGTGGAAGTTCATCGTCGTGTAGGGGCGGTCGAAATCGCCCTCGATGCCGAGGCGGCGGAATTCTTCCGACTGGATGTCGATCCAGCCCTGCGCGAATTCGCGGCATTCCTTGCGGAATTCGTTGACCGGAACTTCGTTCTTGTCCTTGCCCTTGGCGCGGTAGGCTTCCTCGATCTTCCATTCGATCGGCAGGCCGTGGCAGTCCCAGCCGGGCACATAGTTGGCGTCATAACCGCGCATCTGGAACGAGCGGGTGATGACGTCCTTCAAGACCTTGTTCAGCGCATGGCCGATATGGATGTTGCCGTTGGCATAGGGCGGACCGTCATGCAGGACGAATTTTTCGCGGCCGGCGGCGGAGGCGCGAAGTCTCTTGTAGAGCTCCATCGCCTTCCACTTGGCCGCCATTTCCGGCTCCTTCTGCGGCAGTCCGGCGCGCATCGGGAATTCGGTCTGGGGCAGGTAGAGGGTGGAGGAATAGTCTACTTTGTCATTGGTATCGGTCATGATCTTGCCATCGAGGGGCGCCCGGAACGGGTCGCGCATTGGTCGTGTAAATCGCGGTGACGGAGAGCGTCTGGAGAAACGCCAAAAACCCGGACCCTCCGGCAGCTTTCACAGCGCGCGGAAGGCCGGGCCCATAATTCGAAGGGATATGGTCAGCCGAACCCTGGTCATTGTGGGCGTTGTTTAAGGGTTTTCACCGGGAAAAGGAAGAGGTAGGGGCGGCGTTTCTTGCAGAAGCGGCTTGCCAATTGAGCCATCTGCCCCCATTTCTAAGGGCACATGGCAAGAGGGCAATTCCTATGGCTTCAATCCCTGAAAAATCCAATCCTGGCATGGACATCGCAAGTTTACTTGAAAGAGCGTCACCCGGCCAAAAAAAGCAGTTTGAGCTGAGCTCGATCGATAGGCTGAAGGCCTATGGCTTTTCGATGGACGAAATCTATCGTTTCGTCGCCCCGAGACGTACCCTCGCCCGCCGCGCGGCAAGGCAAGAGCCATTGACTGTATCCGAAAGCGACAGCCTGGCCAGAGTTTTGAATATATGCGAGATGGCGGAACGCATTTTCGACAGCTGGCAGAACGCGGACGGCTGGTTGAGAGAGCCATGCCAGGCGCTAAACGGAGTGCTGCCGATCGACCTACTACAATCGGAGACGGGAGCCCGGCTCGTGGAAGAGGAATTGCATCGTATCGAGCACGGGATCTTTTTCTGAGCGATGAACCTCTGGCGTATTTCGAAATATGCAGATCTCTCGGGACGGGGCGGACTACTAGCCGAGGGGCGCTGGCACCAAAAGGGCATTCCGGTGGTCTACTGCTGCGACCATCCCTCCACAGCGCTACTTGAGGTTCTCGTGCACATGAACAGGTCGCGAATACCTCCGAGCTTCCAACTGCTGCGTATTGAATGTCCGGATAACTTAACAATTTTCAATCAAAGGCACGGAGCCGAGCTGAAACTCACCAAGCGCGAGGTGGAAACACTCAATGTCGTGACGGATGGAGTGACGGCGGAACAAATCGCGCGAAACCTAGGCATCTCGACCCTGACGATCGAAACGTATCTCGCAGGGATTCGGAACAAGCTCGGCACCGTATCGAGACAGATTACCGACCACCAACTCGTTTTGGCGCTGATGAAAAACCCGTCGCTCAGTCTCACTGTTTCACAGGCGATAGGGAGTTCGCTGCTTAAGAAATGCGAATTTGCATTGATACGGGTTCGTTCGGCAATCATGCCGCAAGCATGGAATTACCTTCTGAATCCACTGCATGAAGATGCGAAGCGCATGAAGGTCGCAGAAATTTTCGAGTACCCTTTCGATTCCCGTCTTCTGGACTGATCAGAACGCGATCTTCTGATCCAGTTCGCCGAGCGGCCGCACGCCTGCGAGAAGCGCCCTCGCCTCCTCCTCGTCCTTGCGGATCTGTTCGACCAGCGGTTCCAGCCCGGTGAATTTCAGCTCGTCGCGCAGATGGCCGAAGAAGGACACGCGACAGTGTTCGCCGTAGAGGTCGCCGGAAAAATCGAAGACGAAGGTCTCCAGCAGCGGCGCGCCATTGTCGGTGACCGTCGGGCGATAGCCGAAGCTTGCGACGCCGTCGTGCAGGCTACCGTCGGCGCGGCGCAGGCGGACCGCATAGATGCCGGGCTTGAGTTCGGCCTCCGGGGCGAGCGCCATGTTGGCGGTCGGATAGCCCAGGGTGCGGCCGAGCTGCTGGCCCTTGATGACCTCGGCCTCGACGGTGAAGCGATAGCCGAGCAGGCCGGCGGCCTCGGACACATTGCCCTCGGCGAGCAGGCGGCGGATGCGGCTCGACGAGACGACCTCGGCGCCCTCGTCGCGGAAGGCGTCGACCAGCGTCACGCCGAAACCGTTGCGCTTGCCGGCCTCCATAAGGAAGGCCGGACCGCCCTCGCGGCCCTTGCCGAAATGGAAGTCGAAGCCGGTCACCACCTCGGTGGCGCCGAGCCAGTCGACCAGGATCGAACGGACGAATTCCTCGGCCGAGCGCGAGGCGAATTCCCGGTCGAAGGGATATTCGATGACCGAGTGGAAGCCCATGGCCTCGAGCACCTGGGCGCGGACCGGCGCCGGCGTCAGCCGGAAGACCGGCTTGTCGGGATTGAAGACGGTGCGCGGATGCGGCTCGAAGGTCAGCACCAGCGCCGGAACGCCGCGGGACTTCGCCAGCTCCAGGGCCCGGCTGAGAACGGTCTGGTGGCCGCGATGCACGCCGTCGAAATTGCCGATGGCGATCACGCCACCCTTCAGCTTCTCCGGCAGAGGGTTCTTCTTCTCGTTGCGGTGAAAGACGGTCATGATCTGCCTCCACGAGACGTGAGACCGGGAGACCTCCGGCTACCCCCCTCTGGCCTGCCGGCCATCTCCCCCTCAAGGGGGGAGATCGGCTGGAGCTGCCGACGTCTTGCACGAAAGGCCGAACGGGTCGCGGCCCGGTGGGCTTGGGACGCCACCGCAGATCGATCTCCCCCCTTGAGGGGGAGATGCCCGGCAGGGCAGAGGGGGGTGGCTTGCGACAAGTTCATCATGTCGGCCCTCGCCTCAGGCCAGCCTCTGCATCCAGTAGCTCGGCGCGGCATTCTCGCGCTTCAGCCAGGCATTGAGGATCGCCTCGTCCGGCTTGCCGTTGACCGTATATTCGGCCGCATGGATGCCGCCGGAGATATAGAGAAGGTCGAGGCCGGCATCGAGCGCACCGCGCACGTCGGTCGGCATGCCGTCGCCGATCGCCAGCACCCGGCGCTGGTCGACAGGGCCCTTGTGGGCTTCGGCGGCGGCCACGAGCGAGGCTTCGTAGATCGGGCTGTGCGGCTTGCCGGCGATGCGGGTCGCGCCGCCGAGCTGTTCGTAATAGGCGGCAACGGCGCCGGCGCAGGGGATCATGCGATGGCCGCGCTCGACGATCAGGTCGGGATTGGCGCAGATCAGCGGCACCTTTCGGGCGGCAAAGGCGGTCAGCACATCGTGATAATCTTCCGGCGTCTCGGTCTCGTCGTCGAAGAAGCCGGTGCAGACGATGGCGTCGGCCTCCTCGGCGGGCACGCGAACGACGTCGAGACCATCGAGCAGGTTGAGGTCGCGGTCGGGGCCGAGGAAGAAGATCTTCTTCGGGCCGGCGGCGATCAGCGTCCGCGTCACGTCGCCCGAGGTGACGATCCGGTCATAGGCCGTGTCGGCGACGCCGATCATGCGCAGCTGGTTGATGACGTCCTGCGAACGGCGCGGCGAATTGGTGATGAGAACGACGGAGACACCGGCGGCACGGGCCTTGGTCAGCACCTCGGAGGCGGCCGGAAAAGCGTCGATGCCGTTGTGCAGCACGCCCCAGACGTCGCAAAGGATGACGTCGTAACGTTCGGAGACATCGCTCAAGGTGGAAATGCGCTCGGCCATTCGCTGTTCCTGACTGTAAAAATGCAAGGGCTGACATTGCAAAGGAATGCCCGGAAGGCAAGGGCCTTTGCCGGGGCGGACGGATTTTTGCCGGGGAAGCGCGTGCTCAGACCACCAGGCGATAGAGGAGGCCGAGCGCGGCGGCGGCGATGAGGGTACGGCCCATGCCCTGCTTGAGAAGAAAGATCATCACCGCCGCCAGGAGGGCGAGCATCAGCGCCGCCGGATCGAGCGTCGCCATATCCGGCAATGGCAGGGAGACGGAGAAGGCGGGGGCTGTTCCCGCCGCAGCCCCGGTAGCGGCCGGCCAGATGGACCAGCGCCCGACCTCGGCAAACAGCACATGCAGGGCGAACCAGACGGCGAGGTTGAGGATGACGCCGACCACGGCCGCCGTGATCGCCGAAAGCGCCGCCGTGATCAAACGATTGCCGCGCAGCCGCTCGACATAGGGGGCGCCGGCGAAGATCCAGACGAAGCTCGGCACGAATGTCGCCCAGGCGGCGAGCAGCCCGCCCAGGACAGCGCCGAGGAAAGGCGGCAGGCCGCCGGCATCGCGAAAGCCGGCAAGGAAGCCGACATAGGAGAGGACCAGCACCAGCGGACCGGGCGTGGTTTCGGCCAGCGCCAGCCCGTCCAGCATCTCGCCGGGTTCCAGCCAGTGATACTGCTCGACCGCCACCTGCGCGACATAGGCGAGGACCGCATAGGCGCCGCCGAAGGTGACGAGCGCCATGCGGGAAAAGAAGGCGAAGACCTCGGCGAGGCCGCTTTCGCCGGAGAACAGCCAGAGCGGAAGCAGCGGCGCCTGCCAGACGATCAGCCAGAAGGCGAGCGTGGCGAGCGAGCGGCCCAGCGGCCGGCGCGCTGCAGGAGCCGGGTCGGCAAGGTCGGCGACGGGTCGCGTTTCGCCGTCGCGGGCGACCGCGCGCGCCTCGGCCAGGCCGGCGACACCGGCCATCAGCACGACGAGCGGAAAAGGCAGAGCGAAGACGAACAGGGCGAGGAAGGCGGAAAGGGCGACGACACGGTGGAACCGCGTCTTCAGCGCCCGACGGCCGATGCGCACCACGGCCTCGACGACGATGGCGAGGATCGCCGCCTTCAGGCCGAAGAACAGACCGGTCACCCAGCCGACGTCGTGATAATAGGCATAGAGCGTCGACAGGCCGAGAATGACGGCGAGCCCCGGCAGGACGAAGAGCAGGCCGGCGACCATGCCTCCACGCACGCCGTGCGTTAGCCAGCCGATATAGGTGGCGAGCTGCTGGGCTTCCGGTCCGGGCAGCAGCATGCAGAAGTTCAGCGCATGCAGGAAACGGTCCTCGGATATCCAGCGTTTCTCGTCGACGCAGACGCGGTGCATCAGGGCGATCTGGGCCGCCGGGCCGCCGAAGCTCATCAGGCCGATGCGCAGGCAAGCGGACAGGAATTCGCCGAAGCTCGGCTGCGGGATGGTTGCCTGTTCAACGGTCGTCACATGCTGCTCCCTGATCCGGCGCGCCACCAAAGCGGCATTGCCCTGACGAATCAAGGCAGAAGGTGCGCGCCGGCGCCACTATTGCGCAACTCGTCGTCAGGATTACGAAGGGGACAGGCGTCGAGAGAAAGGCAGCCGCAGCCGATGCAGGTGTCGAGCTGGTCGCGCAGCGCTTCCATGGTCGCGATGCGCGCATTGAGATCGTCGCGCCACGAGGCTGACAGGCGCCGCCAGTCGGCAGCGGTCGGCGGCCGGTCTGCGGGCAGTTCCGCCAGGGCCTCGGCGATCCGCGCCAGAGGCAGGCCGAGACGCTGCGCGGTCTTGATGAGAGCGACCCGGCGCAGCACGCCGCGCGGATAGCGCCGCTGGTTGCCGGCGCTGCGCCAGCTGCGGATCAGCCCCTCGCGCTCGTAGAAATGCAGGGCGGAAACCGCCACGCCGGCGCGTTCCGCCACCTCGCCCACGCTCAGCGACGCGATCGTTCCCGCGCGGCTCGAGCTTCCTGAATCTTTGCGCTTGATCTCAACCATTGTTGAGGTTTTACATTCCCGGGCGCCCATCGGCAACCAGCAAAGGAATTCCCGGATGAACGCGACACTGCAGCATCAGATCGACACGACCGCCCCCGCCCACGAGGCCATGGCGGCGCGGTCCCCTTCCAGCATCTTCAGGATAGACACGTTTGCCTGCCCCCGCGTGCACCAGTCCGCTTTCGAGGACCGGCTCGCCATCATTCACGGCTATTTCGACACCCTGCCCGGCTGCCTCTACAATCGCGTCGTGCTGTCGGCGGGTGAAAATGGCGACATGGTTAAGATCGCCACGATCGTCGAATGGCGCGACCGCCAGGCGCTGGACGCGGCAAAAACCGCCGTCGGCGCCTTCCATGCCAAGTCGGGTTTCGATCCGGCGGCATTCATGGCGGAGCGGGGCATAACAGGCGTTTTCGGCGTTTTTCATCCGGTCGAGGGATGAGCCAGGGACCTTCGATCCACTGACCGCAAGCACCCTCGCCGACACGATCGCCATCCGTCAGGAATGGCGATCTTTTTTCGCGGCCGCGCTTGACTCGATCACGAGCCGTCCTTATCTCCAGCTCGCTAGCACTCGCCTAAGGGGAGTGCTAACAATATCCACGCGGGTCCCCTGAGGACCTGCCCATGTCATTTGATCGAGGGATTAGACAATGGCAAGCACCAATTTCCGTCCGCTTCACGACCGCGTTGTAGTCAAGCGCGTCGAGTCCGAAGAAAAGACCAAGGGCGGCATCATCATTCCCGATACCGCAAAGGAAAAGCCGGCTGAAGGCGAAATCATCGCTGTCGGTTCGGGCGTCCGCGACGATCAGGGCAAGCTCGTTCCGCTCGACGTCAAGGTCGGCGACCGCGTCCTGTTCGGCAAGTGGTCGGGCACCGAAGTCAAGCTCGACGGCGTAGACCTTCTGATCATGAAGGAAGCCGACATCATGGGCGTCATCGGCTGATTTAGCCGGTCACCTCTTCCCAAAATCAACAATTCACCAATGGGCTGATGCCCGGGAGTTTTGAAAATGGCTGCTAAAGAAATCAAATTCGGCCGCACTGCGCGCGAAAAGATGCTGCGCGGCGTCGATATCCTCGCTGACGCCGTCAAGGTAACGCTCGGCCCGAAGGGCCGCAACGTCATCATCGACAAGTCCTTCGGCGCTCCGCGGATCACCAAGGACGGCGTATCGGTTGCCAAGGAAATCGAACTTGAAGACAAGTTCGAAAACATGGGCGCCCAGATGGTCCGCGAAGTTGCTTCGAAGACCAACGACATCGCCGGCGACGGCACCACGACCGCGACCGTTCTGGCCCAGGCCATCGTTCGCGAAGGCAACAAGGCCGTTGCTGCCGGCATGAACCCGATGGACCTGAAGCGCGGCATCGATCTGGCCGTGACTGAAGTCGTCAAGGACCTGCAGAGCAAGGCCAAGAAGATCTCGACTTCGGAAGAAGTTGCACAGGTCGGCACGATCTCGGCAAACGGCGACGTACAGGTTGGCCGCGATATCGCTGAAGCCATGCAGAAGGTCGGCAACGAAGGTGTCATCACCGTCGAAGAAGCCAAGACCGCTGAAACCGAACTCGAAGTCGTCGAAGGCATGCAGTTCGACCGCGGCTACCTGTCACCCTACTTCGTCACCAACCCGGAAAAGATGATCGCCGATCTCGACGACGCTTACATTCTCCTCCACGAGAAGAAGCTGTCGAACCTCCAGGCGATGCTGCCGGTTCTCGAAGCCGTCGTGCAGTCGGGCAAGCCGCTCGTCATCATCGCTGAAGACGTCGAAGGCGAAGCTCTTGCAACGCTCGTCGTCAACAAGCTGCGTGGCGGCCTGAAGATCGCTGCCGTCAAGGCTCCGGGCTTCGGCGATCGCCGCAAGGCCATGCTGGAAGACATCGCCATCCTGTCGGGCGGCACTGTCATCTCCGAAGACCTCGGCATCAAGCTAGAAAATGTCACGCTCGACATGCTCGGCCGCGCCAAGAAGATCTCGATCACCAAGGAAAACACCACGATCGTCGATGGTGCCGGCCAGAAGTCGGACATCGAAGGCCGCGTTTCCCAGATCAAGGCTCAGATCGAAGAAACCACCTCTGACTACGACCGCGAAAAGCTGCAGGAACGTCTTGCCAAGCTCGCCGGCGGCGTTGCCGTGATCCGCGTTGGCGGCTCGACGGAAATCGAAGTCAAGGAACGCAAGGACCGCATCGACGACGCTCTGAACGCGACGCGCGCTGCTGTTCAGGAAGGCATCGTCCCCGGCGGCGGTACCGCTCTCCTGCGCTCTTCCGTCAAGATCACCGTCAAGGGTGCAAACGACGATCAGGAAGCCGGCATCAACATCGTTCGCAAGGCTCTTCAGTCGCTGGTTCGCCAGATCGCTGAAAACGCTGGCGACGAAGGTTCGATCATCGTTGGCAAGATCCTCGAAAGCGACACCGACAACTTCGGCTACAACGCCCAGACCGGCGAATTCGGCGACATGATCGCCATGGGTATCGTCGATCCGCTCAAGGTTGTTCGCACCGCCCTGCAGAACGCAGCTTCGGTTGCTTCGCTGCTGATCACCACCGAAGCCATGATTGCCGAACTTCCGAAGAAGGAATCGGCCGGCGGCATGCCGGGCGGCATGGGCGGCATGGGCGGCATGGACATGATGTGATAGGCGAAAGCCTGTCGCACTGATCCAACCGGTTCAGTCATGAGAAAGGGCGGTCTTCGGGCCGCCCTTTTTTCTGTCTCGATGCCAGGGGCATCGTCGTTGAGCCCACCGAGGGCCGAGGCAGCGGCGAATACAAGCGACGCCTCATGCAACTTCACGTCACTTCCGGCTATGCGTTGGTATTCACATTCGGAGGTGATAATGAAACCTGCGATTTATACCGGCGTCATCGAATCTTCGTCTTGTCCGTCTCCGCCGGCGAGGTCCGCGGAGTGCGCGGCCACCGAAATTTTCCGCATAGGTTGTATGTCACGCCCAAAAATCTGAACTCATAGATGAAAATGAGGCATTCTCGCATTTCGAGAACCGTGCTATCTGCAAAGATGCCCCTAGGTCGCTAGGGGCGTATGCGGCCATCGCGTCGATATTCGCGTTATTTAAAAAATACTCGCGAACGCGAAAAATCGCATTGCGGACTGCGTGAAATATTTATAACGCTTCGGCGGATGATTGAAATGCCATGGTGATCGCTACGGGGGTGGCACCACCATTGGTAAATGGCCGACAGGCCAAACATCGACGGGGGATGGGGTGCTTGTAACCTATGCGCGAAGCGCCTACTCTACAGCATGCGTTTATGATTAGTCGATAATACTTCGCGTCTTTTGCCGACGGCGCGCGCTTGGCGCGGGCTTTCACGTTGGTGGAATCACGAAGCCAGATGAAGACGACGGTCGCCTCGCTGCGACCGGAACTGAAACTGATCCGAGAACAATAACGCGTAAATCGGCACATGCCTGGGGACAGCCTTGTTTAAGATTGCCAGAGCCAGTCTTGCAGAATCGTTCAGCACGGAGTTTCCCGAGCTCGAGGGTTGCGAAAGCGACGCCTTCGCCCGGTACACCGTTTCAGAGGGCTGGGTCGGCGACCTGTCGAATGGCGTCATCAAGCTCGGCGAGCGCGCGACCCTGCTGCATGGGCTGAACACGCCCGAATGCGGGCTGCTCAGCATGATGCGCTGCTACGATCCGAACGATCGCGCCCATATCCTCGAACTGTTCGAACAGGCCGCGACATCGTCCTCGCACTTTTGCTATTCGACCACCATCGGCCTGCCCAACGGCCATCGCCAGCCGGTCTTCTGCGTCGGCGAATCCGACGGGCTCGAGCAATCGAGCGCCGGCAGAATGCTGGGCCTGTTCGTCTTCCCGCGTTTCAAGCTGGCTGCGTCGACGCACCTGCGCGCCCTGTCGTGACCCATCAGGCAAGGCGGTTTTCGTCCCCGCCTTGCCGGGGGCGTTCCCGGCTGAATTCGCTGGTCGTTTCCTTTTATTGAACGATTAGTCAAGGATCGTCTATCTATCGCCGACAGCGGAGAGGTGAGACAAGGGCTTCAGGAAATTCAACCAGCAGCGCCGGCCCCGAGAAGAGCGGCGCCCAGGAGCCCCACATGTCCAGCAGCAACAACGCCATCATCCTTATCGCCCGCGTTCTCCTCTCCTTCATGTTCATCTATTCCGGCTTCGGCAAGCTGATCGACCCTGCCGGCACGGCCGGCATGATCACCGGTGCCGGCCTGCCCGCGGCAACGGCGCTTGCCTATCTCGCCGGCCTGTTCGAACTGGTCGCCGGTCTCTTCGTGCTCGTCGGTTTCCAGACCAAGATCACCGGCTGGCTGCTCGCCCTGTTCTGCGTGTTCACCGGCGTCGTCTTCCACGGCTCGGCGATCAACGTCCCGGACTTCCCGGCTGCAGCAAACGGCTGGCTGACCGTGCTGAACCAGATCATGATGATGAAGAACATCACGCTCGCCGGCGCTTACATCCTGCTCGCCACCTTTGGCCCGGGCGCCTATTCGCTCGACGCCCGCCGTGGCGTGGCCGTCGCCGCCTGAGGCAATTGCCGTCCACATCCCTGCCCTACAAGACAAAGAAGAGCCCGCCGGAGCGATCCGGCGGGCTCTTTCCGTGTTCCAGGCGGCCTGCGTCCCGCTCAGTCCTTGCGGGCCAGCCAGATGGTCGCGCCGCCGCAGTCCGGATCGTCGGTGACATGATCGACCACGACAAAACCGTTCTCCCCAAGCAGAAGCCGGTATTCCTCGGGGTCAAGGCTCGCGTGATAGAGGGGCTCGCCCTCGAAACTGCCGATCGCCACGCCTTCGCCCGGGCCAGAGGTGAACATCAGCATGGCGCCCTTGGCCGCGTGGGCGGCGAAGACCGGAAACATCGCCCGCTGCTCGTCGGGCGTCAGATGGAAAAAGCTGTGCCAGGCAAGAAGCGCATCGAAGGTCCGCCCGAGCGCGAGGCTCCGCATGTCGGCCACGCGCCAGTCGGCGGAGGGAAACCGCGCGCGGCAAAGGCCGATCAGCGTCTCCGAAGAATCGACGCCCGTCACCAGGAACCCGCGGGCCAGCAGGTCGGCCGCCATCGGCTCGCCGGATCCGCAGCCGATGTCGAGCACGGAAGCCCCTCTGTGTAGGTTTGCCGCAAAGCGGTCGAGCCAGGGCTTTTCAAACAGGTGCTTCGAGCGGATGCCGTCGAAGGCGCGGGCGTGGCGCTCGTAGAGACCGATCACCCGCTCCGCCTCGCTCATGGCCGCCTCACAGTGCCGCGCGAACCGCCGCGACGATCCCGGCCACCCGGGGGTTGCCGTCATGCTCGAGCTTGCGGGCCCGCACGAGGCAGGCCTCGGACCTGAGGATGACACCATCGGACAGGATCTTCAGGTGATTGGCCTTGAGCGTCGAGCCGGTCGAGGTGATGTCGACGATGATGTCGGCCTGGCCGGCGGCAGGCGCCCCTTCCGTCGCGCCGAGGCTTTCGACGATGCGGTAGAGCTGGATGCCATGCTGGCTGGAGAAGAACTGCTGGGTCAGGCGCCAGTATTTCGTCGCGATCGTCAGCCGCCGCCCGTGACGGGTGCGGAAATCGGCGGCGACGTCGCCAAGGTCGGCCATGGTGTCGACGTCGAGCCAGATTTCCGGAACGGCGACGACCACGTCGGCATGGCCAAAGCCGAGGCGGGCGCAGATCTCGACGCGCTTGTCGGCTTCCGCCAGACCCTCGCGGATCAGGTCTTCGCCGGTCACGCCGAAATCGACCGTGCCGGCGCCGATCTCGCGGGCGATTTCCGACGCCGAGAGGAAGGCGATCTCGATATCGTCCATGCCTTCGACGCGACCGCGATAGGAGCGGTCATTGCCGACGGCGACGATCCTCATGCCGGCGCGCTCGAAGATCGCCTGGCAGTCGTCCTTCATCCGGCCCTTGGAGGGCAGCCCGATGGTGATCATGTGCGCGCCCTTTCCGTTTCGATGCGGTCAAGCCAGAGCGAGAAGCCGACGGCCGGGATATGGTTTTCCGCGCCAAGCAGGGTCAGCAGACGGTCGAAACGACCGCCGCCGGCCAGCACCGCCGGCTCACCCTTGACCCCGATCTCGTAGACGAGGCCGGTATAGTAGTCGAGCGGACGGCCGAAGGCGGCGCGGTAGTTGATCTGGGTAAGGTCGAGGCCGATATTGGCAAGGGCGGCCACCCGCTCGTCGAAGCGCGACAGGGCCGGCCCGAGCTTCAGGCCGGCGGCATCGGCAAAACCGGCAAGGGCGGCGGAGGCTTCCGAGAGCGGCAGTTCGAGCGAGAGAAACTCGCGCAGCAGCAGCAGGGCCGCGCCATCGAGCCGGGTCTCGGCCAGTTCCAGCTTTTCCTTCAGGCGCCGGGCGATCTCGGCGGGCGAGCGACTGGCATTGGTGGAATAGCCGGTCGCCTGCATCGTCTCGTCGATCCGGGCGATCAGCGCCCAGTCGCGGCCGCTCGACACCATTTCGACGATATCAGGATCGAGGCCCGGAACCGGATTGGGGCTGCCGAGCTTCCTCAAGAGCTGATCGATCTGTTCGGGATTGCCGAAGGCCTGGATCAGCCGCTTTTGCCAGCCGGCGGGAAGCCCCAGCGCCTTGACCACCGCCTCGAACACCGCCTGGTCGCCGAGCGTCACGACGAGCGTGCGGCCGGGCAGCAGGCGGGCGAGGATGGCATGAGCGTCACCGATGGCGCGGGCGTCGGCGCTGGCAATGCCCGTATCCCCGAGATCCTCGATGCCGGCCTGGTAGAATTCATTGGCGCCGTCGCGGCGCTGGCGAAACACTTCGCCGAGATAGGCATAGCGCTTCGGCGTGCCGGTCGCGGTCTCGATATGGCGCAGGCAGACGGGAATGGTGAATTCGGGCCTGAGACACAGGCTCTCGCCACGCTCGTTCTCGGTCATGAAGATGCGGCGCCGCAGGTCCTCGCCGGCCATGTCGAGAAACGGCTCGGCCGGCTGGATCACCGGCGTGTCGACCCTCTCCGTTGCGCGGGCGGCGAATTCGTCGAGAAGGGTGCCGGCGAAGTCGGGCATGTTGATCAGCGGCATGGGAAAGCTCCGGCAGTAGAGGAAAAAGACCCCCTCTGGGCTGCCGCCCATCTCCCCCACAAGGGGGGAGAGAACTCGGGGCAGATGCCCACTCCACCAGCCTGGCTCAACGGGGAGATTATCCTCGACAAAGGCGCCATGCGCCGACCGGCCCCCTCCCCCTTGTGGGGAGGGTTGGGGAGGGGAAAAGCCGCAATCTCAGACATCGGCCTGCTTCGCCCGACGTCGATCTTCCGCCTGGGCCTCGAGGATCTCCCTGACCTTGGCGACGAGGTCCGCTTCCGGCACGACGTCCTGCGCGACGCGGGCCTCGCGCCATTCGGCATTGTCGGTGATCTCGCCGGAGAGGCGCTTGCCCTCGATCAGGTCCTTGATCTGCACCACGCCTTGGGCGCGCTCGTCGCCGCCCTGGATGATGGCGACGGGCGCGCCGCGGCGGTCGGCATATTTCAGCTGGTTGCCGAACTTCTTCCAGTTGCCCTGGTACATTTCGGCGCGGATGCCTTCGTTGCGCAGCGCCTGGGTGAAGCGCTGGTAACGGCCCATGCTTTCGACATCGCCGTCCATGACGGTGACGAGAACCGGCGCCAGGACTTCGTCGGTGCCGAGCTTGCCGAGGTTCTTCAGCGCCGTCATCAGGCGCGAGACGCCAATCGAGAAGCCAGTGGCCGGAACCGGCTGGCCCATGAAGCGCGAGACGAGCCCGTCATAGCGCCCGCCGCCGCCGACCGAGCCGAAGACGACCTTTTCGCCCTTTTCGTTGGTGACGTCGAAGGTGAGCTCGGCTTCGTAGACGGGGCCGGTGTAGTATTCGAGGCCGCGCACGACGGAAGGGTCGATCTTGATACGGTCAGGACCGTAGCCGGCGCCCATCACGAGGCTGCGGATCGTGTTGAGTTCGTCGACGCCTTCCGCACCCTTTTCCGTGCCGGCGACCAGTTCGGCAAGATGCACGGCGCTTTCCGCATAGTCGGTGATACCGACGAAGAATAGGACCTTCTCGATCTGATCGGCATTGAGGCCAGCGCCCTTGGTGAAGTCGCCGGACTCGTCCTTGCGGCCTTCGCCGAGCAGGAGGCTCACGCCTTCGGTGCCGAACTTGTCGAGCTTGTCGATCGCACGCAGCACGGTGAGGCGACGGTTGAAATTCTCCTCGCCGCCGACGCCGATCGCCTCCATCACGCCGTCGAGAACCTTGCGGTTGTTCACCCGGATCACGTAGTCGCCGCGCTTGATGCCAAGCGCTTCCATCGTGTCGGCCATCATCATGCACATTTCGGCATCCGACTGCACGCCCGGTGCGCCGACGGAATCCGCGTCGAACTGCATGAACTGGCGGAAGCGGCCAGGGCCGGGCTTTTCGTTGCGGAAGACATAGCCGGCGCGATAGGTGCGGTAGGGCAGCTGGATCTCGTTGAAATTCTCCGCGACGTGACGGGCGAGCGGCGCGGTGAGGTCGTAGCGCAGCGACATCCACTGCTCGTCGTCGTCCATCAGCGAGAAGACGCCCTCGTTCGGCCGGTCGGCATCAGGCAGGAATTTTCCGAGCGCATCGGTATATTCGAACAGCGGCGTCTCGACCGGGTCGAAACCATAGCGCTCGTAGACTTCGCGGATCTTCGCCGTCATCTCGTTGACCGCACGAATGTCGGCCGCCTCGCGATCGACGAAGCCGCGCGGCAGGCGGGCTCTCAGTTTCTGCGGCTTCTTGGTCTTTTCGCTCATGATGCGGGCACCGGATTTCTTCGTTTTCAAATGTGTCGGTGTCTTAGAGGATCAAGGTTTTGGCGGCAAGGGCGAAGGCTGGAAGGCAGGGCGAACGGGTGGTATATTCTTGGCCAAACGAGGGGTCGGCAGATGAACAGGCAAATGACGATCGACATGCCGGACGAAATGCATGCCGAGCTTGAGCGGCATGCGGCCGCGGCGGGAATGAGCCTTGAGGCTTATCTGGTGGACGTCCTCATCGCCCGGATTTCGCGCGAAGCAAGTTTGCGACAGGAAACCGCGGGCAAGGCTGAGGAAACATTGCTCGGCGAAGGACCGCTCTGAATGCGCAACCGCTCGCAAATCTACCGGTAAACCATGATCCTCGAAGCCCTGAACTATGCCGCGACCTGGCCGCTGACCACGCCCGGCCACCGTCCCTTCATCCGATATTCCGTCAATCTCTGGTCGCGCGCCGGGCGTTGCGCCGCCGATTGGCGGGAGCATGAGGAAAACAGCAAGGCGGCGATCCTTGAGGCGATGGGCAAGCTCAGGCAGCGCCGCACGGCCGTGGTGCTCGGCTCGGGCCTGTTGCGCGACGTGCCGATCGCGGCGCTTTCCCGCGCCTTCGACACGGTCGTGCTGGTCGATCTCGTCCATCTGGCGAGCGTGCGGATGTGGCTCGCGTCGAAAGGCCTGAAGGATGTCCGGCTGATCGAGCGGGATCTTTCCGGCTATGACGCGTTGGCGGCCGGCGGCGAGCCCGATCCGCTCGGCTTCCTGCGCCAGGTGCCCTATCTCGACTTCGTCGTCTCCGCCAATCTGCTGTCGCAGATCGGCATTGGCGCGAGGAAGCGGCTGGAGCGGGAGATGGAGGGGCGGATGCCGCAAGACACGCTGCCGAGACTGATCCGCGCCCATCTCGACGGACTGGCCGGCTTGCCGGCGCCGACCTGCCTTCTCACCGACATCGCCTATGAGCTGATCGACCGGACCGGGCACCTTCATGAACGGATCGACCTGTTGCATGGGGTCGCGGTTCCCCCGCATGGCGCCGAATGGGACTGGCCGGTCGTGCCGCTCGGCGAGGAAAACCGGGACTACCGGATCGTGCACAAGGTCATTGCCGCCTGAGCCCCTTGAGAAGGGCAGGCCATCACGAAATCGGGACCGGCCTTGCTTTCGACGAAATCACGCTTAACTTCGGCGACATGAAACTGCTGGTCCGCACCCTGCTTGTTCTTGCCGCCCTGGCCTATGGTGCCATGCCGTTCACCGGCATGGCAGGGGCGATGCCGGCTGGTGCGTTCGTTGCAAGTGCCGTCGTCGAACCCTCCGCGAATGCCCACGCCATGCATGGCCATGCGATGCAGTCCGAAGCGAAGGTGATCCCGGATGTCGCTCAGGCGGATGCCGATTGTCCGCATCCGGGCAAGACGGACCGGGGGCCGCATTGCGCCGCCTGTCTGACCTTGCCGGCCGATTTCCACATCGCCGCTTCCGGAAAGAGCCCGCGCGCTGCCGAAGCGCCGTCGGTCACCATCGCCTTTTCCTCCTGGCCGGCCGCGCCGCTCGATCCCCCTCCCCGCGTCTGAAGACACCGGTTTCGAATGCACGGCGCCTGTCGCCGAAACCTGAATTCCGTCTGAAAGACAAAGGAAAAACCATGCTTGTCAAAGCAATCTTCACTGCATCCGCCGTTCTTCTCGCCACTGTTGCTTCCGCCCAGGACAGCACCAGCCACGAGGGCCACACCGCGACCATGGACATGAGCCAGCCGGTCGGCGACCAGGGCCCGTCCAGCGTCGCCTTCGCCGAGGCCAACGGAAAAATGCATTCCGACATGGCGATCGAGTTTTCCGGCGATGCCGATGTCGACTTCGTGCGCGGCATGATCCCCCATCACCAGGGGGCGATCGACATGGCCAAGATCCAGCTGAAATACGGCAAGGATCCGGAAATCCGCAAGCTCGCCGAAGGGGTGATCAAGGCCCAGGAGGGCGAGATCGCCATGATGAAGGAATGGCTGGCCAAGCACGGCCAGTGATCCGCCGGAACGGCCAAGCCTAACGCTTGACCCCCACTGACGGCACATCCCGACTCATCTTCTCCAGCATGGACGCCGCCCGGCTCGGGCGGCGTTCCTTGTGTCGCAGCAGGGAGAACTGCCGGGCCGGCAAAGCAAAATTCGCCGCGACGAGTTCTCCATTGTGCAACCGTCCCGCAGCCGCGATCCCCGAGACGACCGCCGCGCAGGGGCCGGCGGCCACGGCCGAAAGCACCGCTTCGTTGGATGGCAGTGTCAGCACCGTGCGCAGCCGCGCCGGATCCTCGCCGAGCCGGCGCAGGGTTTCCTCGAAGGTCGACCGGGTGCCGGAACCCGCTTCGCGCATCACCCAGCCCGTGTCCTCGACCAGTTGACGGGGTGACAGCGCCCGCCCGTTGGAGAACGGATGGTCCGGCGCGGTTGCGATGAGAAGTGCGTCGCCCGCCACTTTGGTGACGGCAAGCGCCGGCTCCGGCACCACCCCCTCGACGAAGCCGATGTCCGCGGTGCCGAGGTTCACCGCTTGGGCGACCGAGCGGGTGTTGCCGATCGTCAACTCGAGTTCGACGCCCGGATATTCCGCATGAAACCGCATCAAGAGCGGCGGCAGCCAATAGCTGGCCACCGTCTGGCTGGCATGGACGGCAAGTCGCCCGCGCGACAACCCGCCCAGTTCCGACAGCATCAGTTCGGCAGCCCGCGCCCGGGCGAGCGTCGCGCGCGCCTCGTCGAGAAACAGCCGACCCTCCATGGTCAGTTCGATACGACGGCCGACGCGATGAAAGAGCGCCACCCGGTAATAGGCCTCGAGATTGCGGATCGCGGCGCTCACCGCCGACGGCGTCAGGCCGATGGCGGCGGCGGCGCGGGTCAGGTGCTCGCGTTCGGCGACCGCGACGAAGATGGAAAGCTGTTCGAACGTCATGGCAATCATTCGCTTCAATCGAATGATTCATACGCAATTATGCGATAGAAGTCGACGGTTGCGCGGGGAACAATGGGCCGTCTCCCATTGGTCCCTCCCCTCATGATCTCCTCGCTCCGCCTGATCTGCTATCTTCCCGGCCTTGCCCTCTCCATCGCGGTCGCGGGCGCCGGCCTCATCCTCGAAAGGGTTGAACTCGCCATTTTGGGCGCACGCCCGATCGAAAGCCTGGTCCTCGCCATTGTCATCGGCACGGCGCTGCGCACCGGGTTCAGCCTGTCGCCGGCCTTCAACCCCGGTATCACGCTCTCTGCCCAATTCCTGCTGGAATGCGCCATCGTCGCGCTTGGTGCGTCGGTCGACTTCACGGCCCTTCGCGAGGCGGGACCACAACTCGTGGCCGGCATTGCCATGGTCGTGCTGCTGTCGATCGCCACCAGCTTTTCCATCGGCCGATTGCTCGGCCTTTCGCCCAGGCTCGCTTTCCTCATTGCCTTCGGCAATTCGATCTGCGGCAATTCCGCCATCGCCGCGTCGGCACCGGTGGTCGAAGCCAGCGCCGAGGATGTGGCAGCGTCGATCGCCTTCACCGCCGTGCTCGGCGTGCTCGCCGTGCTGGCCATGCCGCTAATGAGCATCGTGGTTCATCTCTCGGCCCTACAATACGGCGTGTTTGCCGGTTTGACGGTCTATGCCGTACCGCAGGTGCTGGCGGCGACGGCACCGATCGGCGCGGTCAGCCTGCAGACCGGAACGCTGGTGAAGCTCATTCGCGTGCTGATGCTCGGGCCCCTGCTCTTCATCGTCGGCCTTGCGCGCGGGCTCGGCGGCCGGCGCTTGTCCCTAGCCCATGTGCTGCCCTGGTTCATCGTCGGCTTTGCCCTCATGGCGACGCTGCGGTCGGCCGATCTGCTTGGCCCCGCCGCGCTCATGCATCTGACCTCGACCTCCAGCCTGCTCACCACAGTGGCCATGGCGGGTCTCGGGCTCTCGGTCGACGTGCGCAGCCTGCGGCAGGCCGGCGGCCGCGTGGTGATGGCGGCGCTCGCCTCGCTTCTCGCGCTCTGCTGCTTCAGCATGGCGATGATCACGCTGATCGGCATCGTGTGAACACGGCGCGCCACGGCCTCGCCATCGCCGAACGAAGGCGCTATTTTGCCAACGTCTGGTCACAACAGAGAGACGTGCATGAACACCCGCCCCCTCACCGTGATCGGCTTCGACGCCGACGACACCCTCTGGCAGAACGAACAGTTCTACCGGCTGACGGAAGAGCATTTTCGCGGCCTGCTGGCCGACTTCGCCGAGGGGGAGCAGATTTCGCAGCGCCTGCTCGAGGCGGAAAAGCGCAACCTTTCGCACTATGGTTTCGGCATCAAGGGCTTCACCCTGTCGATGATCGAGACGGCCCTGGAGGTAACCGAGGGCCGCGTGCCGACGCAGATCATCGGCGAGATCCTGTCGATCGGCCGCGAGCTGCTCAGCCATCCGGTCGAGACCATGCCGCATGCCCGCGAGACGCTGGAGGCGCTGGCCGGCGACTATTATCTGGTGCTGATCACCAAGGGCGACCTGTTCGACCAGGAGCGCAAGCTCGCCCAGTCGGGGCTCGGCGACTATTTCGATGCGGTGGAGATCGTCTCGGACAAGTCGGCGACCACCTATCGCCGCATCTTCGGCAAGACCGCCGACGGACCGGAGCGGGCGATGATGATCGGCAATTCGCTGAAATCGGACATCGTTCCGGCGATCGCCACCGGCGCCTGGGGCGTGTTCGTGCCGCACGAACTGACCTGGATCCTGGAGCGCGTGGAAAAACCGACCGAGGCGCCGCGCTTCCGCGAGATCGCCCATCTCGGCGAACTGCTTCCGCTCATCCACGACATCGGCAAATAGGGGCGGTATCGATGATGCGTTCTTTTAAAGAGATCTGGAAGATTGCCGCCGATCGCAAAGGCGGGAATGCCGCTGTAGAAGCGGCGCTGCAATATCCGAAGACCCGGGACGAGATCGCCGCGACGCCGGACGATCGTTTCCTCGCCACCATGACCAGGTGCATCTTCCAGTCCGGATTCAACTGGAAAGTCGTCGAGGCCATGTGGCCGGGGTTCGAGGCGGCCTTCGACGGTTTCGACATCGGCCGCTCTGCCATGCTGCACGACGAGGATTTCGAACGGCTGGTTTCCGATACCCGCATCGTTCGGCACGGTCAGAAGATCCGCTCGGTGCAGGAGAACGCCGTCTTTCTGTCGGAACTGGCGCGCGAGCACGGCAGCGCCGCGCGTTTCTTCGCCGACTGGCCGACCGAAAATTACATGGGGCTTCTCGACATCCTGAAGAAGCGAGGCTCGCGGCTCGGGGGCAATACCGGCCAGTATTTCCTGCGCTTTTCCGGGATCGACAGCTTCATCCTGTCGCAAAGCGTGGTGAACCGCCTGATCGCCGAGGGCGTGGTCGACAAGGCGCCCTCCTCGGCCAAGGAGAAGGCCGCCGTCCAGGCCGCCTTCAACACCTGGCGGACGCAATCGGGCCGCTCGCTGACGGAGATCAGCCGGGTGCTGGGGATCAGCATCGACTGAGTGTGGGCCCTATGGCCTGACGAAATCCGCCCTCAACCGCTCCACCTGGCTGCGGCAGAAACAGCCTTCGATATGATCGTTGACCAGGCCCATGGCCTGCATGAAGGCGTAGACTGTCGTCGGGCCGACAAAGGTCCAGCCGCGCTTCTTCAGGTCCTTGGACAGGCGCACGGAGGTTGGCGAGGTCGAATTGGCCCTGAGCGTCGCAAGGTCCATGCGCGCCGGGCGCTCCTCCGGTTTCGGCTCGAAGCTCCAGAAATAGCGCGAAAGCGAGCTGAACTCGGCCTTCAGATCGACCGCGTGGCGGGCATTGTTGATGGTCGAGACGATCTTGCCGCGATGGCGCACGATGCCGGTATCGGCAAGGCAGCGGGCGATGTCTTCGTCATCGAACCGGGCGACCCGGTGAAAATCGAAGCCGGCAAAGGCCGCGCGGAAATTCTCGCGCTTGCGCAGGACGGTCAGCCAGGAGAGCCCGGACTGGAAGCCTTCGAGGCAGATCTTCTCGAAGAGCCTGATGTCATCGGTGACCGGTCGGCCCCATTCCTCGTCGTGGTAGCGGCGGTAGTCCTCGAGACCCCCGTGCCAGAAGCAGCGGTCCAGTCCATCCTCGCCGGTGATCAGGCCGGTCTTTTCCATGCGTCGCGATTCCCTTTGCTGTCCGGCGCACCGTTTACCATTTGTTCACCGTTTTTCCAAACGGACCGCTAACCCTGATGAAAGGTTTACGCGCTCGCCGGCATTTTCATGAACGGGCATTTACCAATTGTCGCGACGACACTGGCACGATCAAACCCAAAGCCATTACAGGCTTGCCTCCTCGGTCCCATGTAGCGAGTCGTCCGATGTTCGAGAAATCCGTCTTCCTGTCCGCCCTTGTCGGCCTTTCCGTCGCGCTTCCCTCAGCACCTTCGGCCTTTGCCGGCGAGCGCTACCAATCGCGACCGCCGGTGATCGTCAGCCCCGACCTTTCGGCCCCCTGGGTCATGCAGCTCGGTGGCGCAGCGCGTCCGGTCGTCTATGCGCCGCGTGCCGTGCAGCCGCAGGTTCGCACCTACCAGCGCCAGGTTCAGCGTCGTGCGCCGCAGGCAAGCCTGATGCAGCCGGTCGCCGCCCGGCCCAACAAGCCGATCCGCACGCAGATCGACCCGATCTTCCTGCCGCAGATGGTGGCCTATGACAGCCCGCACAAGCCGGGCACGATCATCATCGACACCAACAACCGCTTCCTCTACCTGGTGACCGGCAACGGCCAGGCCCGCCGCTACGGCGTCGGCGTCGGCAAGCCGGGCTTCGAATGGGCCGGCAAGCACAAGATCACCGCCAAGAAGGAATGGCCGGACTGGACGCCGCCGAGCGAGATGATCTCCCGCGAAGCCGCCAAGGGGCACTATCTGCCCGCCCGCATGGACGGCGGCCCGGAAAATCCGCTCGGCGCCCGCGCCATGTATCTCGGCTCCACCCTCTACCGCATCCACGGGACCAATGCGCCGTGGACGATCGGCAGCGGCGTATCCTCGGGCTGCATCCGCATGCGCAACGAGGACGTCGTCGATCTCTATGAACGCGTCGGCGTCGGCACGACCGTCATCGTGATGTAGTGATCCGCCCTGTTCTTGCCGTAGCAAGTTCAGCCCGACATCTATCAATTTTTAATGAGACAATGCTGGGGGACTTGCATCGACCCAAGAGTCGGCTAGTCTCCCAGCCCTTATGATTTGGGGGATTCCACCATGAAGAAGTACTTGGTCGCCGTGGCGGCCGCATCGATCGCCATCGGCAGCTTCGCCGTTCCGGCCTCGGCCGGCACCCTGAGCGCCAACCATCCGGCCGCCCCCGGCGACGTCACGCTCGTCGTCCAGCAGAAGAAGCCGGCCGAAAAGTTCAAGCGCCGCGTCGTGCGCCTGATGACCGACGAAAAGCCGGGCACCATCATCATCGATACGAACAACAAGTTCCTCTACTACGTCGAAGGCAACAACCGCGCGACCCGCTATGGCGTCGGCGTCGGTCGCGAAGGCTTCGGCTGGTCCGGCGTGGTCAAGATCGGCCGCAAGGAAGAATGGCCGAGCTGGCGTCCGCCGGCCGAGATGCGCCGCCGCGAGGCCGCCAAGGGCCACAAGCTTCCGGTCGTGCAGGAAGGCGGCATCGACAACCCGCTCGGCGCCCGCGCCATGTATCTCTACAAGGGCGGCCGCGACACGATCTTCCGCATCCACGGCACCAACCAGCCCTGGACGATCGGCCTCAACATGTCGTCCGGATGCATCCGCATGATGAACAAGGACGTCGAGCATCTCTACGAGCGCGCCGGCGTCGGCAGCAAGGTCATCGTCATCGGGCCGGGCAACCGCCAGGGCGACGTGAGCTTCCAGGACAAGGGCATCGACATCCTGCGGACCATGTTCGGCGGCTGATCGGCTATTGCCGTATTTCACAAGGTGCGGGCAGCGGCAGTTGCCCGCACCTTCTTTGTTGCCGGCCGTCCCGTTTCTCCCGCGCGCCGACACATGCCGGGCCGCCAGGCAATGGCCGAATTGACGAAGGTCAGGAAATTGCGCCCAGTTTCGGTCGTTCCGAAAACGGTGATGCAAATTGGGAACAGACTTGGCGCGGAAAATCGCTTATCAAACATATCTACCATCACCAGATTCGCGGATCGCACTCATGAACACGAAGCTTCGCACCCTGCTCGGCGCCACTGTCGCGGCAAGCATCCTCGCCCTGTCGGCCTCCCTGGCCAATGCCGAAATGGCGATCTCCGTCTATGGGGGCTTCCAGTCGGCGCCGCACAGCGACGTCGAGGTTTCCGACGAACCGGACTTCACCGCCGGCTGGGAAGGCCGTTCGTTCGAGATGCCGCCTTATTACGGCGTGCGTGGCACCTGGTGGATGGAAGAGATGGGCCAGCCGAACCTCGGCGTTTCGCTCGATTTCACCCATGCCAAGGTCTATGCGAACGACGACACGCTCGCCGAAACCGGCTGGGACCACTTCGAATTTTCCGACGGCATCAACCTCCTGACGCTGAACGCGCTCTACCGCATGCCGATCGAAGGCACCAAGTTCGTGCCCTATGCCGGCATAGGCGCCGGTATCAACGTGCCGCATGTCGAAGTGACGCGTGCCTCGGGCACCACCTTCGAATATCAGCTCGGTGGCGCCACCGTTCAGGCGCAGGCGGGCATCGCCTACCAGTTCAACGACAATTGGTCGACCTTCCTGGAATACAAGGGCAACTATTCCTGGGTCGACGTCGACATCGACAGCGGCGCGACGCTGAAGACCGACATCATGACCAACGCCATCAACGCCGGCATCAGCTTCCACTGGTAAGCCCGGCGGCTTTCGGCGGCCCGCCTATTTGATCTCGCAGAATATCGCGGCCTCGTGCGACACCGGAACGGTTCGTGGGGCCGCTTTCTTTTGGTCGGCACTGCTGACCGTCAGCATGTAGCGGCCGTTGAAGCGATCGGGATCCTTGGCCGTCGATTTCGTCACGACCGACAGTTCGAAGGTCTCGAAGGGGTTGGCGTCGCGGGTGTCGGTGTAGATCTGCAGGCGCAGGTCGTTGCCGTCCATCCACGCCTGCTTCAGCATGGCCGAATTGAGCTTGAGATTGCGAAAGGCGGCGGGCGCCTCTGGGCTCTTGATGTCGGTGATCCCGCGGAAATGCACCAGCCTCTTGCCGTCCCGCGCGGCAAATGCGCTTTCGATCGACATCTTCACAACGTCGTCGGCCGCGGCGCAGTAGATCCGCGTCGCCCCGACCGCCGGCAGCGCGCTTGCCAGCAGCAGCATACCGCCAATGATAGCCTTCATGGACATCAGCTTCTTCCTCCCGGAACCTTTCGGCCCCATTTCAGAAGGCACTCTATCAGCATCGCCTTAATGGATTCCGACCCGCTGACCGGAGTCGGCACAGGTTCTCTGCTCCATTTTGAGCCATACTCATGTTTCCGGGACGTCAGGCGCCAAGCTTTGCCGGCCTTTCGCCGCCATAGGCCCAGTCGAGCAGTTCGACGGTGTGGACGATCGGCACCGCGGTGCCCGAACCGATCTGCGTCATGCAGCCGATATTGCCGGCGGCGATCACATCGGGCTTCGTCGCCTCGAGGTTCTTGACCTTGCGCGCTTTCAAGGTGGCGGAGATTTCCGGCTGCATGATGTTGTAGGTGCCGGCCGAACCGCAGCAGAGATGGCCCTCTGCCGGATCGCGCACAGTGAAGCCGGCATTCTTCAGCAGCATCTTCGGCGCCATGGTGATCTTCTGGCCATGCTGCATTGAGCAGGCCGAGTGATAGGTGACCGTCAGGTTCTTCTTGTCCTGGACGGGCAGGTCGAGGGTCGAGAGGTATTCCGTCACGTCCTTGGCGAGCGCCGAGACGCGCCTGGCCTTCTCGGCATAGGCCGGATCGAGCCGCAGCATGTGGCCATAGTCCTTGATCGTCGTGCCGCAGCCGGAGGCGGTGATGACGATCGCGTCGAGCCCGGCCCTGTCGATCTCCCGGATCCAGACGTCGACATTGCGACGGGCGCTGTCGAGCGCCTGTGCCTCCCGGCCCATATGATGGACCAGCGCCCCGCAACAGCCCTCGCCCTCCGGCACGACGACTTCGACGCCGAGGCGGGTCAGAAGCCGAATGGTCGCGGCGTTGATGCCCGGATCGAGCACGGGCTGGGCGCAACCGGTGAGGATCGCCACGCGGCCGCGCTTCGCAGCCTTCGGGGCATGGGTGGCCGGGCGGGCACTGCCGCCTGCAGCGGGAATGTTGCGCGGCGCGAGATCGAGCATGGCGCCCATCGGCCGCAAGGCCGGAATGCGCTTCAACAGGCCGGCGAAGGGACGCCCCAAGCGGGCGAGAGCGAGCGCCGCGCGGAAGCGGGCCGGATAAGGCAGCGTCATCGCCAGGATGCCGCGCGTCAGCCGGTTCATGAGCGGCCGCTTGTAGGTCTTCTCGATATGGATGCGGGCATGGTCGACCAGATGCATGTAGTCGACGCCAGACGGACAGGTCGTCATGCAGGCGAGACAGGAGAGACAACGGTCGATATGGGTGACGACCTGCTTGTCGGCCGGGCGGCCGTTCTCCAGCATGTCCTTGATGAGGTAGATGCGGCCGCGCGGGCTATCGAGCTCGTTGCCGAGCGTCACATAGGTCGGACAGGTGGCCGTGCAGAAGCCGCAATGCACGCATTTGCGCAAGATGCCCTCTGCCTCCGCCACATGCGGATCGGCGAGCTGTTCGGCGGTGAAATTGGTCTGCATCGATAAGCTCCTTGCGAGGCCCGCAGCCCCTCACCCTGGCCCTCTCCCCGCAAGCGGGGCGAGGGAATTCACACCCACCACGTCTCGGGCTTGGCGATCGGCTCGCCCGCGGTCGCCTTCTGCAGGCCGATGATGCAGCGGACGACGACCCAGACCACGGTGCCGATGGCCAGCAAGACGCCGATGACGGCCAGCGAAAGGATGGCCGAGACCAGGCCGTACAGCAGTCCGATCCAGAAGGTGCGGATGGCATAGGTGTAGTGGCTGTCGATCCAGCCGCCCGCCTTGCCGCGGTTGAGATAGGCAAAGACCAGGCCGACGATGCCGGAAATGCCGATCAGGAAGCTGAGGAGAAAGAGGGCGTAGACGAGCTGGACGTTCAGCTTGCCCGGCTCCAGCCAGCTGTCCGGCTGGCGCGGATCGGGCGAGATCATCGGATCACTCATGCGATTTCTCCTTTTGCCATGCGGCCCGGATTGAAGATGCCGCGCGGATCGAACTTCTCCTTCACCCGCTGCGAAAGCAAGGCGACGGCCGGCGATTGCGGTTCGAAGGCCGGAACCTGGGCCCGCACGGCCTCCGTCGCCCGTACCAGCGTGGCATGTCCGCCGCCTGCTGCCTTGATGTAACGCCGCAACAGCTCGGCTTCCGGATCGCCTTCGAGGCGCATCCACACCAGTCCGCCCTGCCAGTCGTAGAAGGCGTCGATGCCGGCTTCGAGGCGAAGGGCGGCAACCAGCTTCCAGCCCTCGGACGGGGCGACCGAGACGCGCCAGAGCGGCCGCATCGTGCCATCGGCGTAAGGATGGACATCACGGATCTCGCGCCAGAGCGCCAGCGTTTCTGCGTTTTCCAGCCGGGAGACCGGGCCGAACACTGCCATGGTGGTTGCCAGCGTTTCGGCGCGCACGGCAACGGAAGCTTCCAGGCCCTCGAGGCGGAGCACGGTGGCAGCACCGTCCGGCAGACTGCCGCCGATGAACCGGCCGCGCACGCTTTCGGGCAGGTGGGCGGCGCCGGAGACCTCGACGGACATGGCCATGGCGGCCGCCATGGCGCGGACCGCCTGCTCGTCCTCCAGTCCGGAGAGCACGATGGTCACCGCTGTCTTCGGCGCCGGCAGGACCTTGAAGGTCACTTCGGTCAGGAAACCGAGCGTGCCATAGGAGCCGGCCAGAACCTTGACGAGGTCGAGTCCTGTGACGTTCTTCATCACCCGCCCCCCGGCCTTGACGATCTCGCCATGGCCGTTGACGAAGCGCACGCCGAGCAGATGATCGCGCGCGGCACCGGCGGTAAACCGGCGCGGACCCGACGCGTTGACGGCAAAGAGACCGCCGATGGTCGGCTCGCCCGCGGTTCCCATCATGCCGCGATGATCCGGCGGCTCGAAGGCGAGCGACTGGCCGTTGACGGCCACCGCCGCCGCAATCTCGGCGACCGGCGTGCCGGCGCGGGCGGTCAGCACCATTTCGGCCGGATTGTACGCGACGATCCCGGACAGGCCGGAGGCGCTGAGCGCGGTCGCATTGGCGGTCAGGGCATTGCCGAACCCGGTGCGCGTCCCGCCACCGGAGATGGCCAGCGGCGCGGAACGCTCGGCGTGATCGCGGATGAGGTCCGCGGCTTCGGTTTCGGTTACCGGGGTCAGCATGTGGCGCCCCCGAACCGAAGGGCGAGTTTGGCGCACCCACCTGCTGCTGTCCGGATACGTCCAGCGTCGCGTGTCTGGATACCCCCCTCTGCCCTGCCGGGCATCTCCCCCTCAAGGGGGGAGATCGGGTGCGTTTGGCCTCTCGCCTTGATTTTCACGTTTCTGACGGACCCTGATTGTGGGGCACTCGTGCGCTTGCCGGAGATCGGGCGATAGCCGCTTTTCGATCTCCCCCCTTGAGGGGGAGATGCCCGGCAGGGCAGAGGGGGGTAGGTAACCGTCGTCACGAAGAACATTGGCAGGCTTGCAGAATCGGTCACGCGGCCGTCCTCCCGTCGAGCGGAAACACCTTCGACGGATTGAGCGTCCATTTCGGATCGAAGGCGGCGCGCACGGCCATCTGCTGGGCGAGGTCGGCCTCGGCATATTGATGGCGCATCAGGTCGCGCTTCTCGATGCCGACGCCGTGTTCGCCGGTCAGGCAGCCGCCAGCGTCGACGCAGAGCTTGAGGATCTCCATGCCGGCCGCTTCCGCCCTTGCCGCATCTTCCGGGTCGTTGATGTTGTAGAGGATCAGCGGGTGCATGTTGCCGTCGCCGGCGTGGAAGACGTTGGCGACCCGCAGGCCGTAGCGGTCGGTGATCTCCGAGGTCTTCTTCAGAACATAGGCGAGCTGGCTCAGCGGCACCGTGCCGTCCATGCAGATATAGTCGGCGATGCGGCCGGTCGCGCCGAAGGCTGATTTGCGGCCCTTCCAGATCAGCGCCGATTCCATTGCCGACTGGCTTTCGCGCACGGTCTTCACCCCATGCCGCTTGGCGATCTCGACGATCGAGGCGAGCATGGCTTCCATCTCGGCCTCGGAGCCCTCGACCTCGATGATGAGCAGCGCTTCGACGTCGAGCGGATAGCCCGCATGGGCAAAGGCCTCGCAGATCTCGATCGCCGGCTTGTCCATGAACTCGATGGCGACCGGAACGATGCCGGCGCCGATGACGTCGGCGACGCAGGAGCCGGCCGATTCCGCGCTGTCGAAGCCGAACAGAACGGGGCGCGCGCCCTCGGGCTTGGCGATCAGCCGCACTGTCGCCTCCGTGATGACGCCGAGCTGGCCTTCGGAGCCGCAGACGAGACCCAGCAGGTCATAGCCGGCGCTGTCGAGCGCCTTGCCGCCGAGTTCGATCACCGTGCCGTCGACCAGCACCAGCTTGACGCCGAGCAGGTTGTTGGTGGTGACGCCGTATTTCAGGCAGTGGGCGCCGCCGGAGTTCATGCCGATATTGCCGCCGATCGTGCAGGCAAGCTGCGAGCTCGGATCTGGCGCGTAGAAGAAACCGTCGCCGCCCACGGCATCGGAGATTGAGAGGTTGGTCACACCCGCCTGGACCGTGGCGCAACGATTGGCATAATCGATGTCGATGATCCTGGTCATCGCCGAGAGGCCGAGCACGACCGCATCTTCCTGCGGAATGGCGCCGCCCGACAGCGAGGTTCCGGCGCCGCGCGGCACGACCGGGATATTGTATTTGTGGCAGTATTTCAGCACCGAGGCGACCTGGGCCGTGGTCTCTGGCAGGACGACCGCGAGCGGTCGGCGGCGATAGGCGATGAAGCCATCGGTTTCGAAGGGCACGAGTTCGATCGGTTCGTGCACCAGCCGCTCGGGCGGCACGAGTTCCGCGAGGTCGGCGACGATCTCCTTGCGGCGCGACAGGATCGCGGCATTCGGCTCCAGAAACTGGATGGCTTCGGACATGGATCCCTCCCCTGGCTCAGGCCCCTTCGGCATACACCGCACAGCCCTCGCCATCAATTGGTATTCTTTCTTTACCACTTCAACCAAAGTCGCGCAAATGCTATGGACTTATGACAAAATCGGAAAGAGTGGATTCGGCCCATGACCAATCTCGGCGACCTCGAAGTCTTTGTGCGGGTGATCGCGGTCGGCAGCATGTCGACGGCGGCGCGGGATCTCGGGCTCTCGCCGGCGGTCGTGTCGAAGCGCATCAAGCGGCTGGAGGACCGGCTCGGCACGCGGCTCCTGCAACGCACCACCCGGCAAATCTCGCTGACCGAGGCCGGACAGGGGTTTCACGAGCGGGTGATTGCCGTTCTTGCCGGGCTGGAAGAGGCGGAAGCTTATGCTTCGGGGCGCTCTTCGGAAGTGGCGGGCACATTGAAGGTCTCCGCGCCCACCTCGTTTGGCCGGCTGCATATCGCGCCGCATCTGAAGACGTTCATGGAGACCCATCCGGATCTCACCATCCACCTGGTCCTTTCGGACGAATTCACCGACATTGTCGGCGGCGGCTTCGACCTTGCCATCCGCATTGCCGAACTGATGGATTCGACGCTGGTGGCCCGGCGTCTGGCACCTGTGCGCCGCATCCTCTGTGCCTCGCCCGACTATATCGCGAGCCACGGCGCGCCGGAAACCATCGAAGACCTGAAGCGGCATCACTGCCTTCCGGCGCATAATTACGATGCCTGGAAGCTCGAGGGACCGCAGGGCACGCTCAGCGTCCGCCCCGACGGCATGCTGATCACCAATTCGAGCGAGGTCATCCGCGAGGCGGTCATCGCAGGGCTCGGCATCGCGTTGCGCTCGACCTGGGACATCGGCCCCGAACTGAAGACGGGCAGGCTGGTGCAGGTGCTGCCGGCCTATGAGGGATCGCGCAATGTCTCGCTCTCGGCGGTCTATCCGAGCCGCCAGTTCCTGCCGGCCAAGGTGCGGCTGTTCATCGATTTTCTCGCCGATCTCTACGGTCCCGTTCCCTATTGGGAGCGTTGAGCCCGCGGTTCACCGCAGGGCTTCAGGCACATTGCTCCAGAAGCCGAATTTCTTCGGATGATTTCGCCGCAGATCGCTGACGAAATCGTCGTGGTGCTGGAGGCGCGCATCGGTCGGCAGATGCGGTACGAGGCGGACCAGTTCCTCAAGATAGCGCGCCGCATGCGGATAGGCGACGCCAATGCCGCGGCGCAGGATGTCGCTGATCAACACGCGGTAGAGCACGGTCGCGGCCAGCGGCTGCTGGTCGGCCAGGGCCTCGGCCGCCGGCGCGAGATCCTCGTAGTAGCGCCCGTCCCAATCGTCGCGGTGGCGCAGCACAAGCGCCGCCGCGCGATCGAGTCTCGGCCAGGTGACGAAGAAATCGAGCGCCCCGTAGATGTCCTCGGCCTCCTCGACCAGGGCGAAGGCCCGGTCCATTTCGTCGAACTCGGCGAAATCGTCGAGCTTCGACAGATAGAGCTTCAGGATCGTCGGATCGAGCGTCTCGGCAAATTCTCGCCAGCGCAGTTCCTGGGCATCGCCACGCCGCTTCAGCTTGTCGAGGATTTCGGCTTCCAGCATGCGGCGCTCCCGGGCGCCATATTCCGGACCGACGGAGGTCAACTCGCCGCCGATGGGCAAAAGCCGCATGCCGCTCGGGCGGCGGCGCACCCATTCCAGCGCCTCTTCATGGCGGCCGGCGCCCTGGAGCAGAGCCGCGACCGTCAGCGTATCGCGGCGGTTTTCCGCCTTGCCCTCTTCGAGCGCCATATAGGCGTCGACGTCGCCCTGGCGGAGCGCGATCGCCTGGAGGAGATCGAGCGCGCCGAGCTTGCCCGGCTCCTTCGGCATGGCCTCGGCGAGCAGGGCCTTCCATGCGGTCGCGGCGGGGGTGCCGATCACGCCGGTCAGTTCATGCAGGAAGCCCGTGTGCTCGCCATAACGGTCGCGCCGGCGCAGCGTCTCGAACTGCGGCACCAGCGGCGCCTGGTCCTGCGCATTCAGAGAATGGATCAGCTCGGCCGCCGCCGCTTCCGCGTCGTCGAACACCTTCCACAGGCGGGCATTGTCGGACACCAGCCGCGCCGAGATGGGGAAGCGCAGGGCGAGGAAACGCAGGATGCGCTCCGCGCTGCCCGCCGCATCGACGCCGCCCAATTCGGAGAGAATGGTGCGCACCAGCCCTGCGAATTCGACGGCGAGATCCTTGGCGCGGGCATTGTTGATCCGCGTCTTCGCCTGCTCGTGCGTGTCCAGCCGCCGGTCGATCAGCCGCGCCATTTCCGCCGGGCCTGCCTCGCCGGCCAAGGCCGCCTCGAGCCTGGCCTTCAGGGCCTTGTTGGCCGAGGCTTCCTCCAGCAGGATCTCGACCAGCTTGTCGAGGCCAAGGCCGCTCAAGCCTTTCTTGTCGAGTTTCGCACGTTTCTGCCGGTTCATTCCATTTCGCTTGTGCCGTTCGTTGCCTTCAGTCGCTTATATCAGGCGGACGGCAACGGCGGGCAAGGGGATTTCGCGCAACCCGTGACCAGATCCCCCATGTGGAGGCGCGTCGGCTTTTCACGACCTTGAAAACAGTACCATATTATGGTATCAATTCAATCATGAAGCGGAAGCACCGCGCCACACTCGAACAGATCTTCTCCCGTCCGGTCAGCGGTTCCATCCGTTGGGCGGACATCGAAGCACTGTTCATTGCGCTCGGCGGCGAAGTAACCGAACGGGAAGGCTCCCGCGTCGGTGTCTTCCTGTTCGACCAGATCCGGGTGTTCCACCGGCCCCATCCATCGCCCGACACCGACAAGGGCGCGGTGGCCGGTATCCGCAAGTGGCTTGAAGAGAATGGAATTGTACCATGAACAACATCATCGAGATCGAAGGCCAGAAGGCGGTCGTGTCGCTCGATCCGGAGCTCGGACTGCTGCGAGGCGAATTTCTGGGCCTCAACGGAGGAGCCGATTTCTATGCCGACAGCATCGACGCGCTTCGGCAGGAAGGCGCTACCTCACTCAAGGTCTTCCTGGAAATGTGCGCGGAGAAAGGCATTTCTCCCTACCGCCAGTTCTCCGGAAAGTTCAACGTCCGCCTCGATCCGAAGATTCACGAGGCCGCCGTCCTGGCAGCGCGCGCCGAGCAAAAGAGCCTCAATGAATGGATCTCCGACGTCATCGAGGACGCGGCCGGCCACTAAGAGCAGCGCCCCCATTTGCACTCCGCAAGATCTCGCCCTAATCTGCGCGACAGGAGAAAGACCATGACCGTTACCGTATCGCTGAGCGCTGAACTGGAGGACTTCGTTGCAAAGAAGGTGGCCTCTGGTGAGTTCGCCTCGCCGGGCGACGTCCTGGCAGCGGCTCTCGGACTGCTACAGGAGCGCGACAGTCTGGACGCTCTTTCGACGGAAACGCTCAAGCGTGAGTGGACAGAAGGCCTTGCCAGCGGAGATTTCCGACCGCTTGATCTGGCCGCGCTGAAAGCCGACGCGCGTAGACAGCATCAATCCAAGAGTTAGGCGATGACGCGCATCCTCTGGTCGTCAAAAGCCCGGAGCGATGTGTCGGACATCTGGCTATGGCTTGCCGAAACCGCAAGTCCGGCAATCGCAGATGACAAACTGGACCGGATCGCGGAGCGGGTCTCTGTGCTGGCCACCCATCCGATGCTCGGCCCAGTCCGCAAGGACATTGCGGACAACGCCCGGATGCTGGTCTGCGACCGCTGGCTCGTTCTCTATCTCATCGCAGACGATGGATATGTCCACGTCGTCAGGGTTGTCGATGGCGCACGCGATCCGGCGACAAGCCGCCAGGACTTCAATGCCCCTCGCCGTGGCTCTTCCTGATCCGCCTCACCACCCACCAGACGCCCAGCACGGCGAGCGGCACCGATAGCCCGGTGATCACCGCCGGGTCGACCGGCAGGAGATCGTGGCTGATGGCCTTTGCGCCATAGCCGATCAACCCGACGATGTAATAGGAGATCGCCGCGACCGAGAGGCCTTCGACGGTCTGCTGCAGGCGCAGCTGCATTTCGGCGCGGCGGTTCATGGTGGCGAGCAGGGCCGAATTCTGCCGTTCCAGTTCGACGTCGATCCAGCTTCGAACGAGGCTGGTGGCGCGCGACAGCTTGCGCGACAGGTTGGCCAGCCGCTCCTCGACCGACTGACAGGTACGCATGGCCGGCGCGAGGCGCCGTTCGAGGAAGGATCCGAGCATTTCGTAGCCGGGCTTGGGTGCCTCATCCAGCGCACGCACGCGCTCGCGCACGATGCCCTCATAGGCGCGGCTGGCGCCGAAGCGGTAGAGGCTGAGCGCCGCATTGGCCTCGAGTTCGGCGGCGAGCCGGGTCAGTTCGGCCAGCATGGAATCCGCCTCTTCGCGCGCATGGGCCTTCATGCGCTGGGTGACGGCCGTCAGACCGTCCTCGATGCGGCGGATGTCCGGCGACAGCGTCTGCGCCAGCGGCAGGCCGAGCATGGCGAGCGTGCGATAGGTCTCGATGTCGAGAAGACGCTGCACCAGCGCGCCGCGCCCGGCCTCGGAGAGGCTGCGGTCGACGACGAGGATGCGGGTCAGCCCGTCGCCGTCCTGGCGAAAATCGGTGATCACGGTCGCCTGGCCGTTCTTGACGTCGCTGTAGCAGAGGCTCGTCAGGTCGAAGAGCTGCATCGCTGCCTCGACTTCCGGTCCTTCGCGGCGGATCTCCAGCCGGATGCCCGACATCAGGGGACCGGGCGCGGAAAAGCCGTCGCCGAAGGGATGGACGAGGATTTCGCCGCCGAAGGCATCGGGCAGCGGTCCGTCCCAGAACCAGGTGGAGAATTCCGTGTGGCGCTCCCAGCGCAGCGTGCCCTGCCCCCAGGGCATGGCGTGATGGCGGGCATTGCGATCGGGCACGGCCACGCCGCGGGATCGCGACAGTTCGGCAAGCGCGCTGTGATGCACGGCAGATCCGCCATCCATCATGAAGGCCAGTTGCACGATCACGCGTTCCGATTTCACCAGCGCATAGGGCCGCGCATGGATCTCGCCCAGCGCCAATGCCCGCTCCGGCGACACCGGAAATGCGAAACTACCCTTCCCCATCAAGCCCGTCTCCCTTGGATCACTCCCGCCTTCTAGCAAATGCTTGGCGCCAGCGGCAGGGGGCCAGTTGATGCAGGGCGCAAAGATGGAAAGCGATTGCGCCACCGAGGGAAACCAGTGCGCAAAAGTCACGCATTAAAACATATTAATTTTTATATTTATCTATTGTTGGCGGACATGAACTCGACAAGAATGAATGCCGAGCACGCCACCCCCATCCTGGGCCGGACGGCGCGGCGATGCCTATCACGATAGCGGCAGCAGCTTTCCGCCTGCCGAACAATGGAGAGACCCCATGAAGCGACTTGTTCCGGCAACCCTGCTTGCCCTTTCGATCGGCCTGCCCGCCTTTGCCGGCGAGGTCGGCGATTTCGAAACGAAACTGCGCGCCGCCTATGGCGACTACCGCACGGCCCTATTCACCACCAACATGGGCAAGGCTCCGGAATCCACCGCCTCGCTCGGCAAATTCGCCGTGGCCTGGTCCGCACTTTCCGCCGAGCCCGCGCCGCCGCAATATGCGGATGATGCCAAATACGCCGAAACGCTGGAGGCCGTGACCAAGATCACCGAAACCGCAACCGCCGAGGTCGTGGCCGGGGAACTTCCCAAGGCGCACGACACGCTGGAAGGCATTCGCGACGAGATCGGCGCGCTGCATATCCGCAACGACATCTACAGCTTCTCCGACCGGATGAATGCCTATCATGCCCGCATGGAAGAAGTGATCGCGCTCGACCCGGCGGACGCCGCCGGAGTCCATGCCGAGGCGGCCGTGCTGAAATACCTGCTCGGCGACGTCGTCGCCCATCCGCCGAAGGAGGCCGATGCGAGCTACAAGGAATTGCTCGGCGCCGTCGAAGCAAGTGTTGCGAAGCTGGAAGACGCCTCCAAGAGTGGCGATGCCGCAGCGATCAAGGTTGCCATCGGCGGGCTGAAGGCTCCCTATTCCAAGCTGTTCCTCAAGTTCGGCTGATCGCGGCGGCCGGGGCGGCTCATCCCTGGCACCGCGCCCGTTTCGCAACTGACGAAACGCAACTGGACAAATTAATTGACCAATCCCTCGGCGGCTTGCTAAAAAGCCGCCGAGGGAGAATGTCGTGACGGACAAGGACGAGGGGCTTTTCGCCCAGATCAGCCACAGCCGCACCGCGAGCGAAGTGGTTCAGCAGATCGAACTGCTGATCCTCGACGGGGTGTTGCGTGACGGGGACCGGCTGCCCGGCGAACGCGATCTGGCCCAGGATCTCGACGTTTCCCGGCCGATCCTGCGCGAGGCGCTGAAGGAACTCGAGGCCCGCGGCCTGCTGGTGTCGCATCATGGCGGCGGCACCTATGTCGCCGACATCATCGGCCAGGTGTTTTCCAAGCCGATCACGGAACTCATCTCCCGCCATGCCCGCGCCACCCGCGACTATCTGGAATATCGCCGCGAGCTCGAGGGGCTGACCTCCGAGCTGGCTGCGAAGCGCGCCACCGACACCGACCGGGCGCTGCTGACTCGAATCGTCGCCGACATGAAGCGGGCACACGAGAGCGGCAATCCGGAAGAGGAACTCGCCGCCGACGTCGAATTCCACAACGCGATCGGCGAAGCGGCCCACAACATCATCCTGCTGCACACCATGCGCGCCTGCTACCGCCTTCTGTCGGAGGGCATCTTCTTCAACCGCAAGGCCGTGTTCGCGCTTGCCAATGCGCGCGAACGCCTGCTGGAGCAGCATCTGGCCATCCATGCGGCGATCCTTTCCGGTGACGGCGAGGCGGCCAAGCGCGCCGCCCAGGCGCATATCGATTTCGTCATGCAGGCGGTCGAGGAATCTGCCCGCGCCGACGAATGGGGCCGGGTGGCGAAGCTTCGGCTCATCCGCCGCGACAACAATCCCCAAGGCTCACGAACCGCCCGCGGCAGCGGCCCGGACAAGACGGAGACATCCCGATGACTGCACCTCGATCGCGCCCGCGCGTCGGCCTGTTCGCCACCTGTCTGGTCGACCTCTTCCGCCCGAATGTCGGCTTTTCTGCCGCCAAGCTGATCGAGGATGCGGGCTGCGAGGTGCATGTGCCGATGGCGCAGACCTGCTGCGGCCAGCCGGCCTATAATTCGGGCGACCGCAAGGATACCCGCGAGCTGGCGATCCAGGTGATCGAACTGTTCGAGGGCTATGACTATGTCGTGGCGCCGTCCGGCTCGTGCGCCGCCATGCTGAAGCACCACTATCCCGAAGTCTTCAAAGGCGATGTCAAATGGGAGGAGCGCTGTCGGCGCTTCTCGGACAAGGTGTTCGAGCTCGTTTCCTTCCTGACCGACGTAATGTTCGTGCCCAAGGTGGACGCGACGTTCGACGGTAGCGTCACCTATCACGACAGCTGTTCGGGGCTTCGCGAACTCGGCGTCGAGAAGCAGCCGCGCAAGCTGCTGGCGACCGTCGAGGGACTGGAGCTCAAGGAAATGGTCGGCAGCGACGTCTGCTGCGGTTTCGGCGGCACGTTCTGCGTCAAGTACTCGGATATTTCGGGCACGATCGTTTCCAAGAAGACGGCGAACATCACCGCGACCGGCGCCGACATGCTTCTCGCCGGCGACATGGGCTGCCTGATGAACATGGCAGGCAAGCTGAAGCGCGAGGGCTCCACCGTCGAGGTCCGCCACGTCGCCGAGGTGCTGGCCGGCATGACCGACGGCAAGCCGATCGCCGGCTCGGCCAAGTGAGGGATTGAGAGCCATGCAGATGACCTCCCCGCAGTTCAAGGACAACGCCGCCCGCGCGCTGCACGACCCGCAGCTGCAGAAGGCCCTGCAGAATGTCGAGAAGGGCTTCATCGCCAAGCGCGCGGCCGCGGCTGCGGCCCTGCCGGAATTCGACGCGCTGCGCGACAATGCCCGCGACATCAAGAACCATACGCTCGCGCATCTCGACCTTTACCTGGAAGCCTATGAGCAGAAGGTCACGGCCGCCGGCGGGCATGTTCACTGGGCCGAAAGCGCCGAGGACGCGCGCCGCATCGTCATGGACATCTGCCGCAGGGTGAAGGCGAAGACCGTCACCAAGGGCAAGTCGATGATCACCGAGGAGATCAACCTAAACGAATTCCTCGAAGCCCAGGGCGTGGAGCCGGTCGAGACGGACCTTGGCGAATACATCATCCAGCTGCGCGGCGAGCATCCGAGCCATATCATCGCGCCCGCCGTGCATCTCAACAAGGAACAGGTGGAGGAGGACTTTCGCCGCGTCCACACCCATCTCGACGTCGATCGTGACCTGACGGCACCGGAATCGCTGCTGTCGGAAGCGCGCGAAGTGCTGCGCAAGCGTTACTTCCAGGCCGATGTCGGGATCACCGGCGCCAACTTCCTGATCGCCGAAACCGGCTCCTCGGTGATCGTCACCAACGAAGGCAATGGCGACCTCACCCAGACGCTCGGCAAGGTGCATGTCGTGGTTGCCTCGATCGAGAAGATCGTGCCGACGCTGGAGGACTGTTCGCAGATCCTGCGCCTGCTGGCGCGCTCGGCGACCGGCCAGGACATGTCGGTCTACACGACGTTTTCGACCGGTCCGAAGCGGGCGGCAGATCCGGACGGCCCGGACGAATATCATGTCGTCCTGCTCGACAACGGACGGACCTCGATGCTCGGCACCGAGTTCCAGGAGATGCTGCGCTGCATCCGCTGCGGCGCCTGCATGAACCATTGTCCGGTCTATCACGCGGTCGGCGGCCACGCCTATGGTTCGGTCTATCCGGGGCCGATGGGCGCGGTGCTGACGCCCTCGCTGTTCGGCGTGGAGCAGTCGGCCCACCTGCCGAATGCCTCGACCTTCTGTGGCCGCTGCGAAAGCGTCTGTCCGATGCGCATTCCCCTGCCGAAGATGATGCGGCACTGGCGCGAGCGGGAATTCGAGCGGCACCTGACGCCGGCTTCGGCCCGCTACGGCCTCTCCGTCTGGGCCTTCTTCGCCAAGCGGCCGAAGCTCTACCGCATGGCGACCTCGCTCGCCGCCTCGATGCTGTCGCTGATCGGCGGGTCCGACAAACGGATCCTGGCGCTGCCGCTCGCCGGCGGCTGGACGAAGTATCGCGACCTGCCCGCGCCCGAAGGCCAGACCTTCACCCAGGCCTGGGCGGCGCGCCAGGCGAAGCGGCAGGGAGCATGACCATGGACGGCAAGACAGCCATTCTTTCGAAGATCCGTGCCTCGCTAAAGGCTCCGACCGCCGACGACGAGCGACGCGCAGCCGTCTCCGCCCGGCTTGCCCAGACGCCCAAGGGCATCATCCCGGCGCGCGGCCAGTTGCCGGCGGAAGAGCATGTCCAGCTGTTCCGCTTCATGGCGGAGAAATACAACGCGACGACCGAACGGGTCGAGACGATGGAGACCCTGCCGACCGCAGTGTCGGCCTATCTGATGGGCCGCAACCTGCCCGCCGCGATCCGCATCGGCGCCGATCCCCGCCTTGCTTCCGCGCCATGGGCGACGGAGGCGACGCTGGATATCCGTCATGGCGCATCCGATGGCGAAGATCTTGCCGCCGTCAGCCATGCCTTCGGCGCCGTGGCCGAGACCGGCACGCTCGCGCTGCTCTCCGGACCGGACAATCCGGTGACGCTCAACTTCCTGCCCGAGCATCATATCGTCGTGCTTGCCGCCGACGAGATCGCCGGGGACATGGAGACCATCTGGGAAAGGCTGCGCGCCGCGCAAGGCGCATCCATGCCGCGCACGGTCAACTTCATCACCGGGCCGTCGCGTTCGGCGGACATCGAGCAGACCTTGCTGCTCGGCGCCCACGGCCCACGGGCGCTGCACATAGTCATTGTCGGCAACCCCTGACTGTATCGGAGACCTTCGCCGCGAGACGAAGCGGAGAATAAATTGCCCTCACTGTGGAACAAAAATCGGAATTTTGCGTTTGCCGTTTGCATTTTCCGAACCGATTTTCTATTGTGAGAGATATGACAAGCTACAATGACGTGTACGAAGCGCCGCGTATCGCGCTCGTCTCCACCCATGGCTATGTTGCTGCCCAGCCGCCTCTCGGCGCGGCTGATACGGGCGGTCAGGTCGTCTATGTCCTTGAACTGGCGAAAAAACTCGCCCAGCTCGGCCACAAGGTCGATATCTATACGCGTCGTTTCGAGGACCAACCGGAATTCGACGAGGTCGACGCAAACGTTCGGGTCATCCGCATTCCCTGCGGTGGCCCGGACTTCATCCCGAAGGAATATCTTCACCGCCATCTCAACGAATGGAACGAGAAGGCCCTGCGCTACATCAAGCGCGAAGGCCTCTCCTATCTCTTCGTCAACAGCCATTACTGGGACGCCGGCGTCGCCGGGCAGCGGCTCTCCGAGGCGCTCAACATCCCGCATATCCACACGCCGCATTCGCTCGGCCTGTGGAAGAAGCGGCAGATGGAAACCGACTATCCGGAGCGCGCCGACAGGTTCGAGGCGGAGTTCAACTTCAAGGAACGCATCCAGCACGAGCTGATCGTCTATCGCAGCTGCCAGCTGGTGGTCGCCACGACGCCGATCCAGCTCGACATGCTGCTGGAAGATTACGGCCTCAGCCGCAATCGCGTGCACATGATCCCGCCCGGCTATGACGACAACCGCTTCTATCCGGTTTCGGAAGCCTCGCGCCAGATGGTGCGCCAGCGGCTGGGCTTCGAGGGCAAGGTGGTGCTGGCGCTCGGCCGGCTTGCCACCAACAAGGGCTATGATCTCCTGATCGACGGCTTTTCCGTGCTGGCGAGCCGCGTACCCGATGCCCGCCTCCGGCTGGCACTTGGCGGGGAAAACCTCGACGCGCAGGAACAGGGCATTCTCGACGGGCTGAAGAAGCAGGTTGCCGATCTGGGGCTTGCCGATCGCGTCGAATTCACCGGTTTCATCCCGGACGAAGAGTTGCCCGACTACTACCGTGCCGCCGATCTCTTCGTGCTGTCGAGCCGCTACGAACCCTTCGGCATGACCGCGATCGAGGCAATGGCGAGCGGCACGCCGACGATCGTCACCATCCATGGCGGACTGTTCCGGGCTGTCAGCTACGGCCGGCACGCGCTCTATGCCGATCCTTTCGACAAGGAGGATCTGGGCATCACCATGATGAAGCCCTTCCGCCATCCGCGCCTCAGGGACCGGCTGTCGCGCATGGGCGCCCACAAGGCGCGCAGCCTCTTCACCTGGACGGGCATCGCCCAGCAGCTCGTGGCGCTGGTCGAGGGCCGGCCGGCGGCTCAGGCGCTCGAGGAGGCCGATTGGGCAGAACCATGGAACGACGGCGATTGAAGCCGGTGCGGCTTTTTTCCTCCGATCTCGACGGGACGCTTGCGGGCAATCGCGACGCCTCCCGGCGCTTCGCCGCGTTCTGGCAGGGGCTGGATGCTCCAACGCGGCCGCTGCTCGTCTATAATAGCGGGCGACTGGTCGACGACATCCTCTCCTTCATCGTCGAGGAAGGCCTACCGCCCGCCGACCTGGTGATCGGTGGGGTCGGCACGATGATGGCCGGCGACGCCCTGGACGGTTTGCAGGCCGAATATGCCGACTTCATCGGCGGCAGCTACGACGCGGCGAGCATTGCCGAGCTCGTCGGCGACTTTCCGGGGATCGAACCGCAGCCGGACCACTATCAGCACGATCACAAGTCGAGCTGGTATCTGCATGGCGCCAGCACGGAACGGCTTTCGGCGCTGGAACAGCGGATCGCCGGCGGCGAGATGCAGGTGAAGATCGTCTATTCCAGCGATCGCGATCTCGATATTCTTCCCTCCAATGCCGACAAGGGCAATGCTCTCGTCTGGCTTTGCGGCAAGCTCGGCATCGCGCTGGACGAAGTCGTGGTGGCGGGCGACACGGGCAACGATGCGGACATGTTCCTGCTCGACGGCGTGCGCGGCATCATCCCCGCCAATGGCCGGGACGAACTCAGGCTGCGGCTGTCCGGCAAGGACCGCGTCTATCAGGCCAAGGCACGCGAGGCGGACGGCGTGATCGAAGGCCTGCGCCACTGGTTCGAGCGCTGACCGGAACCGATATGACCAAAATTAGGTATTTCTGTCGAAACGCTTGACGGAACGGCAGGGGCTCACAAAATTGTCGGGAATGCCGCGCTGTCGTGCATAAGCTGACGGTTCGCCAGCGAATCAGCGTAAGCTTGTATTCTAGAGAATGAGGTATTTCCAACCTTGAGCATGATCAGCCGGATCGCGTCGGACGTACAATTGATGCTGCGGCGCCCGCCGCGGCAGCAATACGCGGCGCTGTGCTTCCGAAAACGCAAGAAACAGGCAGCACCGGAAGTCCTGCTCGTCACCAGCCGCGATACCGGCCGATGGGTCATCCCCAAGGGCTGGCCGATGCCCGGCAAGAAGTCGCATGCCGTCGCGGAACGCGAAGCCTACGAGGAGGCTGGCGTCAAGGGTAATGTCTCGCGCGAACCTCTCGGCTACTACACCTATCACAAGGGCTTGAGCGACGGGCTGAAGATCAATTGCCGCGTCCAGGTCCATGCACTGGAAGTGAAGGACATGCTGAAAGACTTTCCTGAAAAAGGAACCCGTCGGCAGGAGTGGGTCAGCTGCGAGGAAGCAGCCTCGCGCGTGCAGGAACCGGAGCTCAAGGTCCTCTTCCATATTTTTGCGCAGCGCTTCAACCGTGAGAGCGGTCCTGCCGCTACGGAAAACAACGAATATTAGCCTGTCACATAACTGTCATATTGAAGCAGAGAGCATTTGCCACTAGGCAGTCGGCAGACAGGAGCATAGCGGCACGCCCTTGAGGGCCCGTCGTTCTTCCTCCGCAGCACAGACAATTCCTCGGACCCGCCTGACCGGCGCTCCGCAAGCGAGAACTATTGATGGCCAAGTCTACGCCGAAGCTTGTCAAGCCTACCCTCGACAAGGACCTGGACAAGATTACCTTTGTCGAAGAGGCGACGCAGCACGTTTCACGAACCTATGCGCCACTTGGCATCGGCCTGATCTTCCTGATCCTTGCGACGCTCTTTGCCGGCCTTTACGGGATGAACCAGCCGGGCGCGATCATGGTGGTCTCCGCCGCCGCCATCGGTGCCTACATGGCGATGAACATCGGCGCCAACGACGTCACAAACAATGTCGGCCCCGCGGTCGGGTCACGCGCCATGACGATGACCACCGCTCTGATCATCGCGGCAATCTTCGAGACGGCCGGCGCGATGATCGCCGGAGGCGATGTCGTTTCGACGATCTCGAAGGGCATCGTCGATCCGGCCCAGGTTGGAGACCCGACCGTGTTTTCCCTGGCGATGATGGCCGCGCTCCTCTCATCTGCGCTGTGGGTGAACCTTGCCACGTGGCTCGGCGCACCCGTCTCGACCACCCATGCCGTCGTCGGCGGGGTGATGGGATCAGGCATCGTTGCCGCCGGCTTCGGCGCCATCAACTGGGAATCGATGGTCAGCATCGCTGCCAGCTGGGTGATCTCGCCGCTTTTGGGCGGCGTCATCGCCGCGCTGTTCCTTGCCTTCATCAAGGAGTTCATCATCTACCGCCAGGACAAGATCGGGGCGGCCAGGCGATGGGTACCGGTCCTGAATGCGGTGATGGTCGGCTCGTTCGCCGCCTACCTGGCGCTCAAGGGGTTGAACAAGGTCATCACCATAAATCTGCTGACCGCCCTCCTGATCGGCCTTGTCTGCGGCGGTCTGGCGTGGCTTGCCAGCGTGCCGCTCATCCGGCGTCAGGCAATCGGTCTGGAGAACCGGAACCAGTCGCTGCGCAAGCTGTTCCGCCTGCCGCTGATCATGTCTGCTGCACTTCTGTCCTTTGCTCACGGCGCTAACGACGTTGCCAATGCCATTGGCCCGCTTTCTGCGATCGTTCACTCCGCTCAGGCGCACGAGATCGCCGCGGAGGTGCAGATTCCGCTCTGGGTCATGGTGATCGGCGCGGCCGGCATCTCGCTGGGGCTTCTGCTGTTCGGCCCCAGGCTGATCCGGCTGGTCGGCGAGCAGATTACCAAGCTCAACCCGATGCGGGCCTTCTGCGTGGCGCTTTCGGCGGCCCTGACCGTGATCGTCGCCTCCTGGCTCGGGCTCCCGGTCAGCTCGACCCATATCGCCGTCGGCGCCGTGTTCGGAGTCGGATTCTTCCGCGAGTGGTATACGCGCAATTCCAAGCGACGCATTGCCTACATGCGCATGAAGGCAGATCACTGGGAGATCGAGGACGTGCCGGAGCGCAACCCGGACGAACTGCGCCGCCGCTATCTCGTGCGACGTTCGCATTTCATGACGATCGTCGCGGCCTGGATCATCACCGTACCGGCATCGGCAGGGCTTGCAGCCCTGCTCTACTGGGTTATGTATCTGCTCTTCCTCTAAGGCGGACACGGACATGCGCGCGAACTACCGGATGCAAAGGCTCTATGTCGAGGCCGATCTCGGCCTGGAAAAAGGTATCGAGGCCAGCCCCGAACAGTTCAACTATCTCGCCAACGTGCTGCGTCTGCAGGAGGGCGCAGAGATCCTGCTCTTCAACGGCCGCGACGGAGAGTGGAAGGCGACGCTTACCTTTCCGAGCCGCAAGAAGATCCAGCTGACACCCGTCGAACTGACCCGCCCGCAACCTGATGACTGCGACCTGCAGTTCCTGTTCGCGCCGCTCAAGGTCGGCCGGATGGACTATCTGGTGCAGAAGGCGGTCGAGATGGGGGCGGGTCTCCTGCAACCGGTGATGACCCAGCACGTGCAGGGCAAGATCACCAGCCTGGAGCGGCTGCAGGCCAATGCGGTCGAGGCGGCGGAGCAGTGCGGCGTGCTGGCGATCCCGAAAGTGGCGGCGCCGCAGAAGCTGAAGGACCTGCTCGAAGGCTGGTCTTCGGAGCGGCGCATCATCTTCTGCGACGAGGACAGCGAGACCCAGAATCCGCTTGCGGCGTTATCGCGCATCGAGGAGCGGCGGCTGGCCCTCCTGGTCGGGCCCGAGGGCGGCTTTTCCGACGAGGAACGGCTTCTGTTGCGCTCGCTGCCCTTCGTCACCGCCATCCCGCTCGGCCCCCGTATCCTCAGGGCCGACACCGCCGCCGTGGCGGCGCTCGCCGTGGTCCAGGCGGCGATTGGCGACTGGCACTAGACGCCCCTTCCCGTCCATTGAGACATTGGTCGGAGACTCGTGCAGGCGGCGTTTTTTTGACTTGAGTTTAAGAGATTTTCACTTGCGCCGCCCCAAAATCCGGTCCAATCACCTTGCCTTATGGGCCGGTGCGCGTGCCGGCGACGCCAAACAAGGTTTGATCCATGGCTCGTGATACCACCGACGATACGCCCCTTACTTCCGTTGCTCAGATGGCGGACTACCTTGCAGGTGGTTGCAAGCCGAAAGAGGCGTTCCGTATCGGTACTGAGCACGAGAAATTCGCCTTCTTCCGCGCCGACAACAGCCCGGTTCCCTATTTCGGCGAGGCCGGCATCCGGGCGCTGCTGCTCGGCATGCAGGCCAAGACCGGCTGGGATCCGATCATGGACGGCGACAACATCATCGGGCTTGCCGAAGCGCACGGCATGGGCGCGATCTCGATCGAGCCGGGCGGGCAGTTCGAGCTGTCGGGCGCACCGGTCGAAACGCTGCATGACACCTGCCGGGAATCGAACCAGCATCTGGCGGCGGTGCGCGAAGTGGCGGAACCGATGGGCATCCGTTTCCTCGGTATCGGCGGCAGCCCGAAATGGACGCTGGACGAGACGCCGCGCATGCCGAAGTCGCGCTACGAGATCATGACGCGCTACATGCCGAAGGTCGGCAGCCACGGCCTCGACATGATGTACCGCACCTGCACCATTCAGGTGAACCTCGACTTTTCCTCGGAAGCCGACATGCGCCGCAAGATGCGGGTCGGCATGAAGCTGCAGCCGCTGGCTACCGCGCTCTTCGCCGCCTCGCCCTTTACCGAGGGCAAGCCGAACGGCCTCCTGTCCTGGCGCGGCGAGATCTGGCGCGACACCGATAATGCCCGTGCCGGCATCCTGCCCTTCACGCTCGATGACGATTTCGGCTTTGCCGACTATGTCGATTGGGCGCTCGACGTACCGATGTATTTCATCGTGCGGGACGGCCGTTATCACGACTGCACCCATGTCACCTTCCGCCAGTTCATGGCGGGCGCGCTGAAGGGTGAGATCGCCGCCTGGGAACCCACGCTCGGCGACTGGACCAACCATCTTTCGACGCTGTTCCCCGATGTCAGGCTGAAGCGCTTCCTCGAAATGCGCGGCGCCGACGGCGGGCCGTGGCGGCGCATCTGCGCGCTGCCCGCCTTCTGGGTCGGCCTGCTCTATGACGACGCGGCGCTCGAGGGTGCTGACCAGTTGACCCGCGCTTGGAGCTTCGCCGAGGTCAATGCGCTTCGCGATGCCGTTCCGGCCAAGGGGCTGAAGGCCGACATCGCCGGCCGGAGCCTGCTGGACGTGGCGCGCGACGTCGTCTCGCTGTCCCGCCAGGGACTGGTCAGCCGCGGCCGCCTCAACGTCGACGGTCAGGACGAGAGCGTCTTCCTCGGCCCCCTCGACGAGGTGGTGGCCAAGCGCACGACCCTGGCCGACGATCTGCTCTCGCTCTACCACGGCCGGTGGAACGGCAAGGTCGACCCGGTCTTCGACGAATACCAGTACTGACGGTCTGCGACGCCGCCTCGAACCCGCGGCGTCCCTTCTCCTCGCTCGCGGCGCGCGGGAAAAACCGGTTTGCGCCTGCTCTTTTCCCGCTATAGTGCGTCGAACTGCGTTGCGAGCACGGGGGAAGGACGCCGATGTTGCCACTTTTTGACATGATGCTGCGGGCACAGAACGGAACGGCCATGGAAGCCATGGCCAGCCAGTTCAACCTGGCGCAGGAACAGGCGACGAAGGCCATGGCCGCGCTGATGCCGGCCTTTTCCTCCGGGTTCAAGCGCAACTCCGCCAATCCTTACGACTTCTCCGCCCTGATCGGCGCCATGGCCTCGGGCAGCTATGCTAAATATTTCGAGGATATGAACAAGGCCTTCACGCCGCAGGGCATTGCCGACGGCAACCAGGTTCTGGAGAAACTGTTCGGCTCCAAGGAAGTGTCGCGCGCCATCGCCGCCCAGGCGGCCCAGTTCACCGGCGTCGGCCAGGAAGTGCTGAAGCAGATGCTGCCGGTCATGGCCGACGCGATCATGGGCGGCCTGTTCAAGCAGACGACTGGTCAGATGGCCGATGCCAATCCCTTTGCCGGAACGCCGATGGGCGCGATGATGCAGCAGTGGCTCGAGAGCACCGGCTTCCAGCCCAAGCCGGCACCGAAGCAGCCGACCTTCTTCGACAATCCTTTCACCCAGGCTTTCCAGGACATGATGGGCGCCGCCCAGAAGCCGCAGGCGCCGCAGGGCGGCAATCCCTTCTTCGACAATCCCTTCGCCAAGGCCTTCCAGGACATGATGGCCGGCACTTACGGAGCGCCGGCAGCAGGCGCGCCTGCCGCCAAGGATGCCCCGAAGCCGGAGGCGGACGCTGCGCCCGCGGCCAAGGTGACTGAACTGATGAACGTGATGTTCGACAGCGGGCTGGAGGTTCAGAAGAACTACCAGAAGAGCATGGAACAGATCTTCGACAGCTACCTCAACGCCAATGGACAGAAGAAGGCAGAGCCTTCACCGGATGCCGCGCCGCCGGAGCCCAAGGCCTGAGCGAAGGCCGGCAGATCGAGGCAGATACAGAAAGGGCGGCCCAAGGCCGCCCTTATTTCGTTTACCGTCCACGGCTCCTCAGAACTCTTCCCAGTTCTCGCCGCCCTTGTCCATCGACGGCGGCGCGGCCTTGGAGAAACCGGTCGACAGCTTGTCGAGCAGGGCCTTGGCCGGAGAGGAGAAGGCCCGGTTGCCCGGTCCGGCCGGGGCGACACGCGGGATCAGCGGCTTGACCGGCTTTGCCGGTGCGACCGGGGCGAAGGTGCGATCGGCCATGGAGAAGCTCTTGTCGCGCATGTCGGCAAAACGCTCCGTCACCGAAGACATGCCCTTTTCGACGGTGAACTGCCCGACGAGGCCGGCGAGCGTCTCGGCATCATGGGTGAGCGCCGTCATTTCGGCATTGGTCTGCTCGGCGGCGCGGGCGTTCTGTTGCGTCACGTCTTCCATGCGGGCGACCGCCGCGGTCACTTCCTTGAGGCCGGTCGACTGTTCGCGGGCGGCGCCGGCGATCGAGTGGATGTGGTCGCCGATCTGCACCACCTGGCCGGCGATCGAGGAGAGGACGTCGCCGGTCTGCTTGACCAGACCGACGCCGTTCGCCACTTCCTCGCCGGACTTGGTGATCAGCGACTTGATGTCCTTTGCGGCATTGGCCGAACGCTGGGCGAGTTCCCGCACTTCCTGGGCGACGACGGCAAAACCCTTGCCGGCTTCACCCGCGCGGGCCGCCTCGACGCCGGCATTGAGCGCCAAAAGGTTCGTCTGGAAGGCGATCTCGTCGATGACGTTGATGATCTTGGAGATCTCGCTCGAGGCATTCTCGATCCGCTCCATCGCATTGACGGCACCGCCGACGATTTCGCCGGAGCGGTCGGAATTGATCCGCGCCTCGCGAGCCAGCTGCGATGCGGTCTCCGCCCTCTCGGTCGAGTGACGGATCGCCTCCATGATCTGGCGGACGGCCGAAGACGTCTGGACCAGGACGGCGGCCTGCTGTTCGGAACGCTTGGAGAGATCGGAGGTCGAGGAACTGACCTTGCCGCTCTTCTGGTTGATGTCGGAGACGCTGCCGTGCACGGCGGCGATTGTGTGCGACAGGCGTTCGAGCGAGGCGTTGAAGTCGACACGCAGGCGGTCAAGGCCGCTGGCGAAGGGCTTGTCGATCGTCGCCGTCAGGTCGCCGCTGGCCAGCCGCTGCAGGGCGGCGCCCAGGGTCTCGACCGTTTCGGTGAGGCGCGCCTGTTCGGCGGCCTTCTCGGCGTCGCGCTCGCGGCGCTCGCCCTCGCTCGCCGAACGGCGATGTTCCGTTTCGGCTTCCAGCTCGCGCTTGTCGATCTCGGCGCGGCGGAACACCGCGACCGAACGCGCCATGTCGCCGATCTCGTCCTGGCGGTCCTCGCCCTCGAGCACGATCGCGGTATTGCCGCCGGCCAGCTCCTCCATCGAATTGACCAGGCGCGAAATCGGTCCGGTCAGGGTGCGTGAGTAGACCACGGCGACCGCCGAGCCGATGACGATCAGCAGCAGGCCAAAGCCGACCGAGGTCAGGGCATTGCTGAACAGGTCGGCATTGACCTCGTCCTCGCCGATCAGGGCGATGACGGCGAATTGCGCGCCGCCGAAGCTCAGCGGCGAGGCGGCGGCAAAGCTCTTCATGTCGCGATAGCCGGAAATGTCGCCGAGCGCCTCGCGGCCGGCGACCGCTTCGGCGACCAGCGGCGTGTCGATCCGGGCGGCAAGCGCGTCGTTCTCGGCGGTATGGGCGCTGTCGTTGACGACCTGGCCGGTGGTGCTGACGAGAATGGTCTCGCCGGTTTTGCCCAGGCCCTTCTTGTTCGCATAGAGCGTGTTGAACCGGTCGTTGGGCAACTGGTAGGCGAGCACGCCGATGGTCCGGCCGTTCTGCAGGATCGGCGTTGCGACGAAGGAAGCAGCGGCGCCCTTGGACGGCGCATAGGATTCGAATTCCGACATGGAGACCACGCCGCCTTCGGCCTTCAGCGCCTTCTGGAACACATGGCCAAGGCCGCTGTCCTTGTGGGGACCGTTCAGCAGGTTCGTGCCGTAGTCCCGCTCCTTCATCACCGTGTAGACGATGGTGCCAGCCGGGTTGATCAGGAAGAGGTCGTAATAGCCCTGCGCCTGCAGATGCTTAAGAAATGAGGAGTGATACTGCTTGTGGGCGCGGTCATAGGCGTCCTTCTTGGCGGTATCGAGCTTGTATTTCTCGCCCTCGGCATTCGGGTTGCCGTCGATATAGCGGGCGTGCAGTTCCCTGACGGGATCGTCGCCGAGGAAGTTCATCGCTCCGGTGAAACCGTACAGCGCCTGCTGCGTGGTGAAGCTCGAGGCGAGCGATGACATGTCGAGCCGGATGCTGTCGAGATAGCCCCTCGCCTCGTTGCGCCGGCCGTCGGCCGTCGCCTCCAGCTTCTGGTAGACCTGATCGGTCAGGATGCGGCTCTCGAGATAGAAATTGATCGCCATCGAGGCGCTCAAGGAGACGAGAGCGAAAAGGGCCGCCGCGAGCGGCAGCTTCCTGGAAATGCGCATGTCAAAGGCTCCGCGGAAAATCCGAATGGCTGCTTTGCCCGCCATGGTTTCAGAACAGCGTTAGCAAGCCGTTACTGACGCGTAGCAAGCCTGTGGACAGCCGTCGATTTCCCGCGCGTCCGGACAAAAAAATGCCCGGCATGGCGGACCATGACCGGGCAAGCGGCAGGGTTTATTGGCTATCACCCTGCGGGGATGGGAGGTGTTCGGTTCAATCGAGCGCCAGTCCGCGCAGCGCGCGCCGCGACCGGTTGCGGGCAGAGCGCGACAGAAGCTGCGAAGGATCGTCCGCAAAGCCGGACAACTTCAGGGCCTGCTCGACATCGATACGGCTAAGGCCGATGTCCCTGAGCTGGAAGTCGTCGAGATCGGCAAGGCGGTTCGCGGCACGTCGGTTGCGGATGGCACGCCAGACGGACTTCACACGCGTGGCCGCGGCCACCAGGCGGGTGGCAAGCCCCAGCTGCGGCTCGGCGATATCGAGTTCGATCATCCGTTCGGTCGTGCGCATGGCTTTGTCCTTTCGATTGGCACGAGTCTGAGCTGCCCCTACCGCGTGACGGAGAGGGATCAACCAGGTCTGGCCGGCAGTGCCCAGGGGCACGGTCGGTGTCTGCTAATTTGCATACTCACAATGCGGAAACGGTATTGATCAGTCCAACGAATGTTTCTAATAGTTAGCATCAATCGTTCTTATGGATGTATCTCATGTCGGCGCCCCTCGATATCGATCAGCTCCAGACCTTCGTCGCCATCGTCGACACAGGCAGTTTCACCAAAGCCGCCGGACGGGTGTTCAAAACCCAGTCCGCCGTGTCTATGCAGATGCGAAGGCTGGAAGAACGCATCGGCAAGCAGCTGTTCATCAAGGACGGCCGCGGCAACCGCCTCTCGGCCGAGGGCGACAAGCTGCTCAACTATGCGCGCCGCATCATCCGGCTGAATTCGGAGGCGATCGCCGCCTTCGACGACAACCGCCTGGAAGGCACGCTCAGGATCGGCACGCCGGACGATTATGCCGACCGCTACATGCCGGAGATCATCGGTCGTTTCGCCAAGACCCATCCGAACGTCGAGCTCTACATCGTCTGCGAACCCTCGGTGGACCTCGCGGAGAAGATGGCCAAGGGTGAGCTCGACATCGCGCTGGTCACGCATAATCCGCAGCTCCGGACCTCCGACGTGGTGCGCACCGAACCGCTCTGCTGGGTCGGCTCGGCCAACCATCCGCTGAAGGACGACGCGCCGGTGCCGCTCGCGGTCGGTCGCCGGGATTGCCAGTGGCGGCAGATGGCCTGTTCGGCGCTCGACGCCGACGGGCGCGACTACCAGATCCTGTTCACCAGCTGGTCGTCGACCGTCGTCGCGGCCGCCGTGCTTGCCGGCATGGCCGTCTCGGTCCTGCCGGAATCGGCGCTGAGGACCGGCATGAAAGTGCTGACGCAGAACGACGGCTTCCCGCCGCTGCCGCCGGTGCAGATCGGCCTGATGAAGCGTCCGGGCCTTTCGACCTCGCTGATGAACGCAATCACCGACCACATCTCCGCCTGCCTGGACAACATCACGCCGAACACCGTCGAGGACGACCTGGAGAACGACGTGAAGACCCTGCCGCGCTATTATCCGCGCTTGCGGGCCGGCAACATGATGCCGGGCTGGTAGGCTCCGGAGATTTCGCGGACGCGGTTCACTCCGTGAACATGGTCTTCTGGACGTTCTTCTTCCATTCGTCGAGGATGCGGCGCGCGGTCTCCTCGTCCTCGATCATGGCGCGGCGGACCGCCGCCCCGGTCAGGTAGACGAACATCATCACCCGGAGATCGAGATCGATCGTGCTGTCCTTGGGCAGCAGCGGACGGAAGAGCGCGCTCAGGACCGATGTCAGCCGCGTCTGATGATCGGTGTTCAGACGCTGCAGGTCCGGATCGGAGATCGCCGCCAGCCAGACGGGCAGATAGATCGGGTCGTTGCGGAACGTGACATAGAAGTCATCGACCGCCTTGCCGAGCAGCGCTTCCGCCTCGGCAAGCGAGGTGGCCTTCGAAAAGACGCGCTGCGCACCGCTCTCGACGCGTTCGGTATGGCGATCGTGAAGCGCCCTCACGACGGCGGCGCGCTCGGGAAAGAACTGATAGAGGGAGCCGATCGGCACCCCGGCTCGGGCCGCGAGATCCGTCATCTTGAGATTGGCGACGCCGTTTTGGGCAATCAGCTCGACAGCCGCTTCCATGATCGCGTCCAGACGCTGAATGCTCCGTTCCTGCTGCGGCTTCTTGCGCAATTGCAGGCGCCCATTCGACTTCTTGGTACTCATAACATCCGTCCCAGGCCTCGGTGGAAGCCTTCAGTGCACCGACTCGGTACATCTAGACGCTGTTTTAGCTTCTTTGTTTTAAAAGGAAAGATCGTCTTTTAACGATACGTAAAAAAGACCGAGGGGCCGGAACGTTGGTGTCGTTCCGGCCCCTCCCGTTACCTTATGTTCTCGGCGATCTCACCCGGGAGACCGCCTTAGCCCGTCAGGCGATGTCGAAGCGGTCGGCGTTCATCACCTTGTTCCAGGCCGCGACGAAGTCGTTCACGAACTTGCGCTGCGAGTCGTCCTGGGCATAGACCTCGGCCAGCGCGCGCAGGATCGAGTTCGAGCCGAACACGAGATCGACGCGCGTCGCCGTCCACTTCAGCTCGCCGGTCTTGCGGTCGCGGCCCTCGAAGGTGCTCTGCGCCCGCGAGGTCGGCTTCCACTGCGTGTCCATGTCGAGCAGGTTGACGAAGAAGTCGGTCGTCAGCGCACCCGGACGCCTGGTGAAGACGCCGTGCTGCGACGGGCCGTGATTGGCGCCGAGCACGCGCAGGCCACCGACGAGGACAGTCATCTCCGGCGCCGTCAGCGTCAGAAGCTGGGCCTTGTCGACCAGCAGTTCTTCGGCAGACACGGTATAGTCGGCTTTCTGGTAGTTGCGGAAGCCGTCGACGACCGGCTCCAGGACGTCGAAGGCCTCAACATCGGTCTGCTCGGCGAGCGCGTCGGTCCGGCCCGGCGTGAACGGTACTTCGACGAAGTGACCGGCCGCCTTGGCGGCCTCCTCGACGGCAGCGGCGCCGCCGAGCACGATCAGGTCGGCCAGCGATACCTTCTTGCCGCCGGTCTGGGCGGCGTTGAAGTTTTGCTGGATACCTTCGAGGGTGCCGAGAACCTTGGCCAGCTGTGCCGGCTGGTTGACTTCCCAGTCCTTCTGCGGCGCGAGACGGATACGCGCACCATTGGCGCCGCCGCGCTTGTCGGAACCGCGGAAGGTCGAGGCCGAAGCCCAGGCCGTCTGCACCAGTTCGGAGACAGATAGCCCCGAGGCAAGGATCTGCGCCTTCAGCGCCGCGATGTCGATCTCGTCGATCAGCACATGATCGACGGCCGGGATCGGATCCTGCCAGATCAGGTCTTCGGCCGGGACTTCCGGACCGAGATAACGGGACTTCGGCCCCATGTCGCGGTGGGTCAGCTTGAACCAGGCTCGGCCGAACGCGTCGGCGAAGAGCGCCGGATTCTCCAGATAGCGGCGGGCAATCGGCGCGTAGATCGGGTCGAACTTGAGCGACAGATCGGCCGTGGTCATCATCGGGCGATGCTTCCGCGACGGATCATGCGCGTCGACGACCATGTCCTCTTCGGCGACATCCTTGGCCAACCACTGCTTGGCACCGGCCGGGCTGCGCACCAGTTCCCAGTCGTATTTGAACAGCGTCTTCAGATAGCCCATGTCCCAGGTGGTGGGGTTGGCCTTCCAGGCGCCTTCGATGCCGCTGCTGATCGTGTCGCCGCCGCTGCCGCTGCCGTAGCCGCTGATCCAGCCAAGGCCCATTTCCTCGACGCCGGCCGCTTCCGGCTCGGGGCCGACCAGGGTTACGTCGCCGGCACCGTGGCATTTGCCGAAGGTATGGCCGCCGGCGATCAGCGCGACCGTCTCCTCGTCATTCATAGCCATGCGGGCAAAGGTCTCGCGAACGTCACGGCCGGAGGCCACCGGATCCGGATTGCCGTCGGGGCCTTCGGGGTTGACGTAGATGAGGCCCATCTGCACGGCCGCCAGCGGATTTTCGAGATTGCGCTCGCCGGAATAGCGGCTGTTGTCCTTGTCGCTGGTGGCCAGCCATTCGGACTCCGAACCCCAGTAGACGTCCTCTTCCGGTTCCCACACGTCCGGGCGCCCGCCGGCGAAGCCGAAGGTCTTGAAGCCCATGGATTCCAGCGCGACATTGCCGGTCAGGATGAACAGGTCGGCCCAAGAGAGCTTGTTGCCGTATTTCCGCTTGATCGGCCAGAGAAGGCGGCGCGCCTTGTCGAGATTGACATTGTCCGGCCAGCTGTTGAGCGGCGCAAAACGCTGCTGACCGCTGCCCGCGCCCCCGCGGCCGTCACCGGTGCGGTAGGTGCCTGCGCTGTGCCAGGCCATGCGGATCATCAGCGGGCCGTAATGGCCATAGTCTGCCGGCCACCAGTCCTTGCTGTCGGTCATCAGCGCCGTGAGATCCTTCTTCACCGCGGCGAGATCGAGCTTCTTGAATTCATCGGCATAATTGAAGCTCGGCGCCAGCGGATTGGAAAGCGCCGAATTCTGATGCAAAATCTTGAGGTTGAGCTGGTTCGGCCACCAGTCGCGGTTCGACCGCATCGACATGTTGGTCGTCCCGTGCATGACCGGACATTTGCCTGCGCTGTCGTTGATCTCTTTCAGCTTCGTGTCCATGGTTTCCTCCTGTTTATGGAATGCGGATCTTGTGGAGTTACACTCGGCCAAAAGTTCCATAATTTCCAATTGTATTTACTGGAAATACCGATAGGATAAACCTATCATGATTAGCATCCGTCAACTGCGCTATTTCGAGGCGCTCGCCACCACGCTGCACTTCGGCAAGGCGGCCGAAATGGTGCATATCAGCCAGCCCGCGCTCTCCGCCCAGATCATGGAGATGGAGAAACATCTCGGCGTGAAGCTGGTCGAACGCACCCGCTCCAGCACGCTTCTCACCGACAAGGGCCAGGAAGTGCTCAGCCATGCGCGCACGGTTCTGGCCGCCGTGGATCGCCTGGAAGAGGCTGCCCGCCGATCGTCCGGAACGCTGGAAGGTCTGCTCAGGCTCGGCATCATTCCGACCGTTGCGCCCTATCTCGTGCCGCGCATGGTGCCGCATCTTCGGCGCGAGCATCCGCTGATCGAGATCGAGCTGAAGGAGGCGGTCACCGACCGGCTGCTCGGCGACCTCGCCGAGGGACGGCTCGATGCCATCATTGCCGCCATCCCGATCGAAATGGACAGCGTGGTGACGAAGAGCCTGTTCGTCGACCGCTTCTATATGGCGATGTCGGCCAATGACAGCGACGTGTTGCTTTCGCCGATGACGGAGACCGAGGTCGATCCCGACCGGCTGCTGCTGCTGGAGGAAGGCCATTGCCTGCGCGAACAGGCGCTCTCCGTCTGCAAGGCGGCGAGCAAGCGCAGCCTGGTGAATTTTGGCGCCACCTCGATGACCACGCTCCTGCAGATGGTGTCGAACGACATGGGCATGACGCTGATCCCGGAACTGGCGATCGAGACGGAAACCGCGCGCACGCCGATCCGCATTGTGCCCTTCGCCGACCCTGCCCCGTCCCGCGAGATCGGCCTCGTCTGGCGCCGCTCGAGCCCGCGGCGGGCGGACATGGAGGCGCTGGCGGAAGCGATCATGGCAAGCCGCGAGAAGGCGCCCGTTACCGCTCGTGGAGCAGATCGACTGCGGGAAGCTGCCACTTCCGCTCACTAGCGCCTTGACGCCTGGCCGTCCGATCGGCGCAATAGCGGCCTGTCCGAAATACCAAAGGGCGACGCGGAAATCCGCGCCGCCCTTAATCTTGACGTGATGATCGCTCGGCTCAGGCCAGATCGAGGACGATGCGGCCGTCGATCTTGCCCTCTTCCATGCGATGGAAGATGGCGTTGATGTTTTCGATCTTGTCCCAGGAGAAGTGCGCGGCGACCTTGCCTTCGCCGGCGAAGACCAGCGATTCCTCGAGATCCTGGCGGGTGCCGACGATCGAGCCGCGCACGGTGATGCGCTTCAGCACGGTTTCGAATACCGGCAGCGAGATGAAGCCTGGCGGCAGGCCGACCAGCGCCATCGTGCCCTTGGAGCGCAGGAAGCCATAGGCCTGTTCCATCGCCTTCGGCGAAACGGCGGTGACGAGCGCGCCGTGCACGCCGCCGGTCGCCTTCTGCACCTGTTCGATGGCGTCTTTGGCGGTGCCGTTGACCACCATGTCGGCGCCGAGATCCTTGGCGAGCGTCAGCTTGTCTTCATGGATGTCGGCGGCAACCACATGCATGCCCATGGCCTTGGCATATTGCACGGCCATGTGGCCGAGACCGCCGATGCCGGAGATGACCACCCATTCGCCGGGGCGCACTTCGGTTTCCTTCAGGCCCTTGTAGACGGTGACCCCGGCGCAGAGCACGGGGGCGGCGGCGCCGAATTCGAGATTGTCCGGCAGGCGACCGACGAAGTCGGGATCGGCGAGACCATACTGGGCAAAGGTGCCGTTGACAGAATAGCCGGTATTCTGCTGGCTGCCGCAGAGCGTTTCCCAGCCGGTGCGGCAGGGCGAGCAGCAGCCGCAGGCCGTGTGCAGCCACGGAACCCCGACCCGGTCGCCTTCCTTGATGCGCGAGACGCCAGCACCGAGCTTGGCGACATAACCGACGCCCTCATGGCCGGGAATGAAGGGCGGGTTCGGCTTGACCGGCCAGTCGCCATTGGCTGCGTGCAGGTCGGTGTGGCAAACGCCAGTGGCTTCGTACTTGACGAGAATCTGGCCGGGGCCCGGTTCCGGGATAGCCCATTCCTCGATGGTAAGCGGCTTGCCGAATTCCCGGACGACGGCGGCTTTCATCATTTCAGCCATTCTGATCTCCTCTACGGTTCCCAAAGACGCGAGGCGACGGGTGCACACCCTGGATCGCCAGCTTCGCGCGCAGAATACACGTCAGAGGCGATACGGATTTGACGCACATCAATTACACAGTCGCTATACGTCCACGGGCGTCGCACTATTGCGACACCTTGCAGGGGCGGACCATGCTGCGCCGCAGCGCTTAGCCGAGGTTTTTCTTGAGGAATTCCACCGTGCGGGACCAGGCGAGATCGGCCGCCGCCTTGTCGTAGCGGGCAGCGGAGGTATCGTTGTTGAAGGCGTGATTGACGCCGTCGTAGACGAAGATCTCGAAGGTCTTGCCGTTCTTCTCCAGCGCCGCCTTGTAGGCGTCGATGCCGGCATTGATGCGCTCGTCGAGGCCGGCATAGTGCAGCAGCAGCGGCGCCTTGATCTTCGGCACCTCCTCGGCCGGCACCTGGGAGCCGTAATAGGCGACGCCGGCGCCGAGCTCCGGCGAGGCGACCGCCATGCGGTTCACCATGCCGCCGCCCCAGCAGAAGCCGATCGCGCCGACCTTGCCGTTGACCGTCTCATGCGCCGCGAGGAAGGCCCGCGTCGCCTCGCCATTGGCAACCGTCGCGCCCATGTCGAGGGTCGAGAATATTTCCCGCGCCTTGTCCTCGTTTTCGGGGGTTCCGCCCTGCGGCGACAGGAAGTCGGGGGCGAGCGCCACGAATCCTTCCAGCGCCATGCGCCGTGCCACGTCGCGGATATGCGGATTGAGGCCGCGGTTCTCGTGGATGACGATCACGCCGGGCAGCTTTCCCGCCGCATCCTTCGGCACGACGAGATAACCCTTCATCTCGCCGCCGGCGCCCGGGTAGGTGATGTCCTCGGCCGTCAGGCGCGCATCCATTTCCTCGACCATGGCAGCCTTCGCACCGCTAGCCGCCAGCATCGGCGCGATCGCCGCGGCCGCCGCGCCGGAACCGGCCAGCAAAGTGAGCTTTTCCATGAAGCGACGCCGATCGAGCGTCAGGTGGGTGTATTCGTCATAGGCGTTGATCATCGCCTGGGTGATCTTCGGCGTTTCCATGATGACCTCCTTCCGCAATACGGCGCCCGTCGCATCCTCGCGGGGCAACTGTCAGGAAAGATAGGCCAACTTGCCGTGCGCGCGGCAACAAAAGTCCGTTACCCGCGCGTGACCGGCGGTTTGAACAGGGCGAGGCGCAGCACGAGGATGACGGAAACGGCGAGGAACAGGAGCTTCACTCGCGTCATCCAGGGAAGAAGCTCGGGAAGGAGCGCCGACAGCGTCGGTCCGGGCGTCGCCGGCGGGAAGTAGAGAAGGAAGCTCGCATTCTCGGCATAATCGACAATGCCATAGGCGATCGGCAAGAGGCAGAGCAGCCGGGCATGGCGGATCTCGAGGCGCCGGCCATAGAGTATGGCGCCGGGGGCGTAACCACGAAAGAGCAGGCAGAGCGAAAGCGTGAGCGCCAAGGGCAGGACGAGGTCGGGGCCGAGATACATCAGTTGGAGAAGGTCGCGGGCATCGGCCCGCGCCGGATCGGCAAGCGCCGACTGAAGGCCGAGCACCGCATCGGTCTCATAGCCGGACAGCCGGGCATCGAGAAAGCTCCCTGCCCCGCTCAGGCGCTGGAACTCCGGATCGAGCCCGAAGAACATCCAGGCGAGAAGGGCGCCCGAAAGGGCGAGCAGCAGCAGGATCACCTTGTTCGTCCCCATGTGCCGCTCCCCCGCATCAGCCAGTCCTCACGCACCGCCCGGATAGTTCGGGCTTTCGCGGGTGATGGTCACGCCATGCGGATGGCTTTCGCGCAGGCCCGCGCCAGAAATGCGCACGAAGGTCGCCTTTTCCTGGAAGTCCTTGATGTCCTTGCCGCCGACATAACCCATGGCTGCCTTGAGACCGCCGGCGAGCTGGTGCAGGACGGCCGAGACGGGTCCCTTGTAGGGAACCTGGCCTTCGATGCCCTCAGGCACGAGCTTCAGGGTGTCGCGCACTTCCGCCTGGAAGTAGCGGTCCGCCGAGCCGCGCGCCATGGCGCCGACCGAACCCATGCCGCGATAGGCCTTGAAGGAACGGCCCTGGTAGAGATAGACCTCGCCCGGGCTTTCGTCGGTGCCGGCCAGCAGCGAGCCGACCATGACGGCCGATGCGCCGGCGGCGATCGCCTTGGCCACGTCGCCGGAGAATTTCAGTCCGCCATCGGCGATGACCGGGATGCCGTGCTTGTTGGCTTCCTCGACGGCCGCCATGACGGCTGCGAGCTGCGGAACGCCGACGCCGGCGACGATACGGGTGGTGCAGATGGAGCCGGGGCCGATACCGACCTTGACGCAGTCCGCACCGGCATCGATCAGGGCGCGGGTGCCTTCACCGGTCGCGACATTGCCGGCGATGATGCGAACGGCGTTCGACATCTTCTTCACCTCGGCCACCGCATCGAGCACCTTCTGGCTGTGGCCGTGGGCGGTATCGACGACGATCACGTCGACGCCCGCCTCGATCAGGCGCTCGGCGCGCTCGCGGCCGTCGTCACCCGTCGAGATGGCGGCAGCGACGCGCAGGCGGCCCTGGGCGTCCTTCGCGGCATTCGGATTGAGCTGCGACTTCTCGATGTCCTTGACGGTGATGAGACCGACGCAACGGCCTTCATTGTCGACCACCAGCAGCTTCTCGATGCGGTGCGAGTGCAGCAGTCGCTTGGCCTCCTGCTGATCGACGCCATCGCGGACCGTAATCAGGTTTTCGCGGGTCATCAGTTCGTAGATCTTCTGGGCCGGATCGGAGGCAAAACGCACGTCGCGGTTCGTGAGAATGCCGACGAGGCGGCCCGGGCGGCTGGTGCCCTCGACCACGGGAATGCCGGAAATGCCATGGGCACTCATCAGCGCCTTGGCCTCGGCGAGCGTCGCTTCAGGCCCGATGGTCACCGGGTTGACGACCATGCCGCTTTCGAACTTCTTGACCTGGCGGACTTCCTCGGCCTGCTCGATCGGGGTGAGGTTGCGATGGATGACGCCCATGCCGCCCGACTGTGCCATGGCGATCGCCAGGCGACTTTCGGTGACAGTGTCCATGGCGGACGACAGGATCGGCAGCGAAAGGTCGATGTCCCTGGCGATGCGGGTGGAGATATTGGTCTGACCCGGCATGATTTCCGAGTGCCCCGGCTGAAGCAGAACATCGTCGAAGGTGAGCGCTTCTGCGCCGGTTGCCGAGATTACGATCCGTGCCATTGCCAATTTCCTTCGGTTGAATAGGCAGAATCCGCCGGCAAAAGGAAAATTTTCCCCGGACGCTCCTGCATGAAATGCTTGGAAGTTGGCGAGGGCAGGTAACACGTTCATGACAGGAAGGGAATAGAAAAACGTTCGCCCTCGGCCATCACGACGCGAGAACGGCAATCGCAGGTTCGTTCGAATTTTAGCGAACCGCTACACGATGCTTGAAAAGCTCCCGTGTATGGTCGGTTTTGCTCCATGGGGAACAGGAGCACCAAGAACAAGAAACGGGGGATGACGATGACCGCACTTAGAGAACGAGCCCAGGCTATGGAAACCCAGTTCGCTCGCCAGGCCGAACTGCAGTTCAAGGTGAACGCACGGGTCAACAGGATGGCCGGGCGATGGGCCGGCTATACGATGGGGCTCGACGACGTCGAAGCCTATGCCCAGACGCTCGCCATCCGCCAGGTGGTAGAGCCCCATCGCCTTCTCGACCTGTTACGTCAGGAATTCTGCAAGGCAGGGGTCAAGGTCAGCGACGCCGATATCGACCAGCGCATCCACGTCTTGTCCGAACAGGCCTCCGCCGAACTCTACTCGATCGCCTGACTGACGCATGACTTGGACGGTGGATCGGAGGGGCTGCGATATTCCACAGCCCCGCCTGGCTCACAGATCGAACTGGTAGGCCTTCGGCACGTAGCGATAGCCGGTATCGACCTTCTCGACATAGCCGACGGCCGGGAACGGCATGTGGTAGCCGAGGAAGGCGAGCTTGTCGGTGGCGATCATGTCGAACACCCGCTTGCGGGTCGCAGCCGCCGCGGCCTTGTCCATGTCGAACTTCACTTCCCAATCCGGACGCTGCAGCGACAGGACGAAATGGTTCGCCGTGTCGGCGGCCAGCACCAGCTGGCGCCCCTCGGATTCGAGGCGGTAGATCATATGCCCCGGCGAATGACCGAACGCCGCCATCGCCGTGACCCCGGTCACCACGTCGGCGCCGTCGGCGATGAAGGTCGTCTTTTCCGCCAGCGGCTTCACATTGGCCAGCACGCCCTTCTGGCCGCCTTCGGCCGGGGTGCCTGCACGCGCCGGATCGACCCAGAAATCATATTCCGCCTGCCCCGCCACATAGCGCGCGTTCGGAAAGGCCGGCTTGCCGCTTTCCATGAGGCCGCCGATATGGTCGCCATGCATGTGGGTGATGACGACGATCGACACGTCCTCGCGCTTGTAGCCGGCGGCCGTCAGCCCCTCGACCAAGCGCCCCATTCCATTGACACGCGCAGCCTCGCCGAGCCCGGTGTCGAACAGGATCACCTCGGAGCCGGTATCGACCAGAACCGGGGCAAAACTGTTGACGAACTGGTCGGCCGGCAGAAAGTTCGCCTGCAGCAGCTCGGCCACGGTCTCCGGTGGCTGGTTGGTGCCGAAAGTCTCCTGCGGCTTGTCCGAGGCGCGCGCGCCGTCCTTGATCACCACGACCTGGAAACCGCCCAGCTTGAAGCGATGGGTCTCCGGCGGCATGGCATGGTCGATATCCATGGTCTTGTCGGCGGCCTGCGCGAAGGCGGCCCTCGTCATCAGCGACGGCGCCGCCAGCGCTGCCGCACCGCCGCCGAGCAGCAATCTTCTGTTCAATGTGATCATCTCTTCCTCCTGCAAAAAACCAGCGGCACTTTTCCAGTCCACATGCGTTGCAGATAGAAGGCGGGAGGCGAATGGAAAGCGGCTTCACGCAGCCGTGATCATCGGCGGCGATTCCTGCGGTTCGCCTGCAGCCTTGCCAATAACGGTTTCGTTTCACCCGCATGACATTTTCGCGATGAACGAAATCCGCATTGGCAGGGCGAGAGCACGCCGCTAGAAGGGGCGCACGCCCTCTCCGTCCCTTTTCGCACGGAACAACACCCTCCGATGAACCGCATCGTTCCGCTCATCCTCGCCGTCGCGCTGTTCATGGAGCAGATGGATTCGACCGTGATCGCCACCGCCCTGCCCGCCATTGCCGCGGATCTCGGCGTCGGACCGATCACGCTGAAGCTGGCCCTTACCTCCTACATGGTGGCGCTCGCCATCTTCATTCCGGTGAGCGGCTGGATGGCGGACCGCTATGGCGCCAAGAAGATCTTCCGCATCGCCATCATGGTGTTCGTCGCCGGGTCGATCCTCTGTGCGATCTCCGGTTCGCTCATCGCCTTCGTCACGGCCCGCTTCCTGCAGGGCATGGGCGGCGCAATGATGACGCCGGTCGGGCGCCTGGTCCTGCTGCGCACCACCAAGCGCAGCGAACTCGTCTCGGCGATGGCGCTCCTGACCATACCGGCGTTGGTCGGCCCGCTCACCGGACCGCCGGTCGGCGGTTTCATCACCACCTATTTCTCCTGGCACTGGATCTTCCTGATCAATGTGCCGATCGGCTTCATCGGCGTCTGGCTCTCCACGATCTACCTGCCCGACGTGCCGCCGGTCTCCACCGCGCCGATCGACCTCAAGGGTTTCTTCTACACCGCCATCGCCGCCTCCGGCGTGGTGTTCGGCCTGTCGGTGATGAGCCTACCGGCGCTGCCGATCGAGGTCGGCATCGGTGCGACCGTCATCGGGTTTATTGCGGCGATCCTCTACCTGATCCATGCGCGCCGTCATCCGGCACCGCTGCTCGATCTCGCGCTCTTCCGCGACGTCGCCTTTCGCACCTCGGCACTCAGCGGCTCGATCTTCCGCATCGCCGCGGGCGCCATTCCCTTCCTGATGCCGCTAATGCTGCAGCTCGGTTTCGGCATGACGCCGTTCGAATCCGGCCTCACCACCTTCATCGGCGCGATCGGCGCGATCACCACCAAGGTTCTGGCCCGCCGGGTCTTCGCCGCCGCCGGCTTCCGCAGCGTGCTGATCGTCGCGGCGATCAGCGGCGCGGCCACGACGGCGGCCAACGCCTTCTTCACGCCCGCGACACCCATCCTCGTGGTCATGGGCTTCCTGCTCGTCGCCGGCTTCTGCCGCTCGTTCTTCTTCACCGGCATCAACTCGCTCGGCTATTCGGAGATCGACGACAACCAGGCGAGCCAGGCGACCTCGATGAGCTCGGTTCTGCAGCAGATCAGCCTGGCGCTCGGGGTCGCGGTGGCGGCCGCCATTCTCGAAGGCAGCACGGCCTTTCACGGCCGGGCGCTGTCGCTTCAAGACTTCCACCTCGCCTTCGCGGTGGTGGCAGGGCTTTCGCTGATTGCCGTCATCCCCTTCCTCAGCCTGGCGCGCGATGCCGGCTCGGCGGTGTCGGGACATGGCCGGCGCGCCGATATCCCCGAGGATATACCGGTCAAATAGGGCTATTCGGGCCTTTCGCAGACCGCCGACAGCTTGTTGCCGTCGGGATCGCGGACATAGGCCGCATAGAAATGCGCGTGGAAGGGCCTGAGGCCCGGCGCGCCCTCGTCCGAGCCGCCATGGGCGAGGGCAGCCCGATGGAAGGCGTCGACCGCAGCACGGCTCGGTGCCTCGATCGCCGTCATCGATCCGTTGCCGAAGGTCGCCGCATTGCCATCGAAGGGTTTCGTCACCCACAGCCGGCAGCGCACATCGCCGTCCGCGCCATAGCCGGCTTCCACGGCTTCGGTGCGCTGGCGCTTCAGCCCCAGCGGCAAAAGCGCTGCGTCAAAAAAGGCGATCGAGCGCGACAGGTCATTGGTGCCAAGCGTCACGTAGAGCAGCATTCGGGTTTAGCCCCTCAGTCAGGCTTATTCGTCGCCGGCCTCGATCTCGTCCATCTCCACCTCGGCATCGGCGACATCTTCGGCAGGTGTCGCGACGCCCGGCTTGCGGCCCTTGAAGCCCTTGGCGAGCAGGAACATTTCGACCGATTCGGCGCGCGACGAGCCGGGCTTGATGTGCACCACCTGGCGGAAGTTCTGCTTCAAGAGGTTGAGCAGGTCGCGCTCCGTGCCGCCCTGGAAGGTCTTGGCGAGGAAATGGCCACCCTCGGCCAGGACCTCGATGGCGAAATGGGCCGCCACCTCGCACAGATGCATGGTGCGGATATGGTCGGTCTTCTGATGGCCGGTGGTGGGGGCCGCCATGTCGGAGATCACCACGTCCGGCGTGCCGCCGACCGCCTCGATCAGCAGGCGCGGGGCTTCCGGATCGAGGAAGTCGAGCTGCAGGATCTTCACCCCCGGCAGCTGCGTCATCTCGAGGAAGTCGATGGCCGCGACGCGGATGTCGTCATCGGTCGAGCCGGTGACATTGGCGGCGATCTGCGACCAGCTGCCGGGGGCAGCGCCGAGGTCGATGATGCGTTTCGCGCCCTTCAGGATGTGGTGCTTCTCGTCGATCTCCAGCAGCTTGAAGGCGGCGCGCGCACGATAGCCCTCGAGCCTTGCCCGCTGGACATAGGGGTCGTTGATATGGCGCTCGAGCCAGCGCCGCGACGAGGCCTTGAGCTTGCCCTTCTTGACCTTCTGGCCGAGCTTGCGCCCGGTGCGGTTGCCTCCGATCGGTGGCTTGGTCATGGTCAGCGCTCCCTGTCGTGCGACGGGCGGCGGCGGCCGCGCCGCCAGACCCCGTCGTCGGCCATCATGTCGGTCAATAGTCCCTCGCGCAGCCCCCGGTCGGCGACGCGCATGCGGTTCGACGGCCAGCGGCGACGGATCGCCTCGAGGATGGCGCAGCCGGCGAGAACGAGGTCGGCGCGATCCGGCCCGATGCACGGATTGGCGGCCCGGCCGGCATAGTCCCAGGAGAGGAGCTTGGCCTGCATGGCGGTCACTTCCGAATCGCTCAGCCACAGGCCGTCCACCTTGCGGCGGTCATAGCGCGGCAGGTCGAGATGCACGCCGGCGAGCGTCGTCACCGTACCCGAAGTGCCGATCAGGTGAAAATCCTCCGGCGGGCGCCCGCTTCGGTCGGTGAGCGGCGGGCAGTCGAAACGGGCGAGCATGCCCTCGACCTCCTGCGTCATCGCCTCGAAGATCTCCGGCGTCACATGCTGGCCGCCATGGCGCTCCGACAGCGTCACGACGCCGACCGGCAGCGAGGTCCAGTGGGTGATGTGGTTGGCAAGCCGGCTCGAGCGGTTCTCGCCGATCGAGATCACGGCGATCTCCGACGAGCCGCCGCCGATGTCGAACAGCACGACCGAGCGCGCCTCGCGCCCGACCAGCGACGAGCAGCCGGACACGGCGAGCCGCGCCTCGGTCTCGCGGTTGATGATCTCCAGCTCCAGCCCGGTCTCGACCAGCACGCGCGAAAGAAACTCCTCGCCATTGTCGGCGGCGCGGCAGGCCTCGGTGGCGATCAGCCGCATGCGGCGGATGTCGCGGCCCGCGAGCTTGGCGGCGCAGACCTTCAGCGCCTCGACGGCGCGGTCCATCGCCTCGGCCGAAAGGCGGCCATGGGCGCCGAGCCCCTCGCCGAGCCTGACGATGCGCGAAAAGGCGTCGACGACGCGGAACTGGCCGGGACGGGTCGGCTGGGCGATCAGCAGGCGGCAATTGTTGGTGCCGAGGTCGAGGGCTGCATAGAGATCGTCCGGCCAGGGCTCGGCGCCCGGCGACGGGCGGAAACGCTCGTTCGAAGCCGGGCCGCGCCGCGGACCCTGGGCATGATGGGTGTTGTGGCCGGCGGGGGCTGGAACGGGTGCCGGTGCGGAGCGCGCGGTGTGGGCCGGAGCGGCCGGGGCGAGCGGTCGGCCCTGCGGGCCACGTCCGCCGCGGTTGCGGCGACGTTTCTTGCCCGGCTTGGCCTCGCCCACCGGCGATGCGGCGGGGACGAGCGCTTCCGGCTGCGGCCGCACGGCCGGCGAAACATGGTCTGGGGAAACAGCTGGAGCCTGGGCCGATCGGCCGCGCCGCCGCCGCTTGCGCTTGCGGACCGGACCTTCGGCCTCCTCGATATCGGGACGTCGCGACGCGTGTGGCTGTGCCGCCACCGCTTCCAAAGCCGGACCGGCGACGCCCGAAATCTTCGGAGCGCCCTTTCTGGCCTTGCCGCGCCGGCGGGAACCCCCGCCTTTGCGTTTACCCGTCGACGTCCCCTCGCCTGGCGGCCTTGAGCCGCGATCGGGGTCTGTCACTGAACTTTTCCGTTGCACCGCGCAAGGCCCGATGGGGGCATGCCGCTGGCGCCATGTTCGATTTTCGTTGGGAAAATAATATCAGTGCCGGGCGTTTTAGCCAAACTGTTTTTCCACAGCGACAAAACCGCGGTTTTCCGGCGCCGCCGACCCGTGCCGACGCTGTCCCGGCCCGCTCCGCAATGCGCCTCTGCTCGCCTGGGCGGGACGCATTCGCGCGGGCGCGATTTTTTTTCAAAACAGCTATTTGCAAGTCGCCGGCTTTTGTTTATAAGCCCGCCTCACCGACGGGTCGCACGCTTGCGCGGCCCACTGCTGGGGAATAGTTCAACGGTAGAACGACGGACTCTGACTCCGTTAATCTTGGTTCGAATCCAGGTTCCCCAGCCATACCTTCTTTTTCATTATATTTCAGAGACTTAGTCGATCGACCGAAAAGACGACCGGAACAGTTTTCCGCATCACTTTTCCGGAGCATGCCGAGCCGAAGCTAGCAGCTAGGCAGTCTCTCGATCAGCACCTCCCTCTCTGTCGTCACCCGGGAGTCCCGATCGGGGTGATTGGCGCTCCTACCCAACGATTCTCGCGTCAATCGTCCCGTTCGGTTCTTTTTGATGCAATTACCCCATGATTGTGCTTCAATCATCCCGAAAGGGATGATTGACATGGTTACAGTCTCCGACAGCTTGGCGCTCGGCCAACTGATCCGTGCTGAGCGAAAGCGTCAGCAACTCACCCAGGAGCAGCTCGCAGGCGTCGCAGGCGTGGGCGTTCGGTTCGTCCGTGAGCTCGAAAGCGGCAAAGAGAGCTGTAGGCTTGGTCTTGCATTGACCGTCCTGCAGACACTCGGCTTGACCGTGAGCATCACCAACCGCGGTGCGTCCTCATGAGCCGTGTGCTGGACGTCTATCTCAAAGACCGAAAGGCAGGCGAGCTCAAGCAGGACGACGACGCCTCGTTGACCTTCACCTATGACAGCGACTATCTCGCCACTGATCCCATGGCGCTTTCCATCTCCCTGCCGTTGCAGGAAGAACCGTTCATCGACCGCGTCGTTCGCCCCTACTTCTCCGGTCTCCTCCCGGACGAGAACGCGAGGCGTCGCCTTGCGGCGGCCCTCGGCATTTCCTCCAACAACGCTTTTGGACTGCTTGAAATCATTGGAGGGGAATGCGCCGGCGCCCTGACGCTTCTTCCGCATGGGTCGAAGCCGCCGGACTCCACAATGGACGATGACGAGCCACTTGACGAGAAGCGTCTGGAAGAGATCCTGTCGCTGCTACGGCAACGACCACTGCTTGGCGGGGAAGCTGGCGTGCGTCTCTCGCTGGCCGGCGCCCAGGACAAGCTCGCGGTCGCTATGATCAAGGGTCAGGTAACGCTGCCGCGAGGTGGGCGTCCGACTACCCATATACTGAAGCCCTTCATCGACGGACTGGATGGCACCGTCGAAAATGAAGTCTTCTGCATGACACTCGCGCGGCGTCTCGATCTCGATGCCCCCCGGGTATCGAAAGGCGTCGCCGGCAAGATCGACTACTTCCTGGTCGAACGCTACGATCGCATCGTGCATGCCGACGGTCGGATTGAACGTATGCATCAGGAGGACTTCTGCCAGGCGCTGAGCGTGCCACCGGAACTCAAATACGAGGAAGAAGGCGGCCCGGGCGTGAGCCAATGTCTGCAGCTAATCCGAAGGACCACGGGGAGCCCCGCGGCAGACACTCTGCGCTTTCAGCGAATGCTGATGTTCCACTACCTGGTCGGCAACGCCGACGCCCACGCCAAAAACAACGCCCTGCTCTACCGCAGTCAGGTGCCAGACCTGGCTCCGATTTACGATGTTGTCTGCACGGCAGCCTACCCTCGTCTCTCCAAGAATCTGGCTATGGCGATCGGAGGCAGATCCTTGCCCGATACCATCCAGATGGCGCACTGGACCTCGCTAGTTCCCCCGACAAAAGCCGCAAAGCGAATGCTCGTTACCGAGCTGACTGGCATGGCGGATGAGATACTGCCGCAAGCCGACGCCTTGACTGAGGAGATGTCGGAGGCCGGCACGTATCATACGATCCTGAAGACCGTCAGGAAGGTGATCGAGACCCGCTGCGCGCTTGTCCGACGGGCGGTGGACAAAGAGGGCCTGTGACGTTGGCCGGCTGCGCACGAAGGCGCACTGGCCCACCACGGCCTTCAGCCCCGCCCGGCCCACCTAACCGGATCCCAGGTTATTGCCATCGACGGCAGGGCGGGGAATGGCAGCGATCCTAGGGATCCATCGGGTGAGCGGCCCACAGATGAACGCCGCTCCGAGGCGTCAATCACCGACGACGGTTGAGCTTCTTGTAAGCGAGAAGCGCCAGGGTCATGGCCAAGATCATCAAGCCAATGGACGTGTAAGGGTCATGGATATCCATGGCTCAGTCACCTCTTGCAGTTCGCGCTGCCCCCTGTCAGCTCGGGTAGCTGCCACAAATAATCGATCGTAACAACGATCTTGATCCTTATCTACCGCGAACCATCTCGGAGAAAAGGAGGGTTTGCCAGAGAGCCGGAACGGGGATGGGGAACGGCAGCAATCCTAGGGATCGACCGACGAACCTTTGGGACTACCAATGCAAGAGAGACTCCGCTTGGTGACGCTGATGTGAATTCGAACGCGAAAGACGATCCCTGAGCCAGTTGCACTACAACCATCGCCCCTGCAGCACGTTGCCGCGACGTTCACAGCGTCGATGAATTGCATAACGAAGGATATCCTATACGTTGCACTCGTGCAGTTCGCCTGGGGGATGGCTTGGGGTTAAGATCGATCATTGCCGCAAGTTTTGCGGTCGCCGCCTTGTGGGCAGCTTGGATAAGCCAAGAGCTTATATTTCAGCGGCTTGACATCCCATGGAAGAGCGAACTGCTCGGCCAATTAGGGGATACGTTCGGCGCGTTGAACGCTCTATTTTCCGCCCTCGCGTTCATTGCAGTTCTTTTCACCCTGAAACAGCAACGGGACGACCTTCATCGGCAGCAGGAGCAGATTTTTCGAACTGAGAGGGATCAACACATTCAGCGGTTTGAGCAGACGTTCTACGAACTTCTCCGCCTCCTCCGTGAGGCGCGGAACGACGTCGAATTTCGATACAGCAGAGAGTATCTACAAGAAGGAGCTTCGACTGAACGAAACTCTGGCGAACGAGTGGAAGGAACTGAGGCCTTTAAACGTGCGAGTACGGAAATGCGACACTGGATTGGCCGAGCACATCAGGCAGAAGATGAGGTCCCCGCCGACACTGTTGCGAAGCTCTACCTCAAGCACGTCCACTCTCGATATGAGAGCACTTTCGCTCCGTATTACCGTCTCCTTTATACTCTGCTTCTCCGAATCAAGGAGGATCCAGTTTTGACTCAACCTCAGAAGTACCGCTATGGAAATCTCCTCAGGAGCCAGCTCACAAGCCATGAGGTGGCCCTCTGCTGTTACAATGGCCTCGCCGCCATCTCCGGTAGCTTCAAAGATCTGATTGTCGAGTTCCGCCTCGCAAAATACCTGCCGGACCAATTCGGGCGTAAGAGACTAGAACTATACTACCCAGCGTCATGCTTTGCAGGACGGGATTGATCACCAGCAGGTAGGCGAGGTCGTAGTGTGCTCCTGGAATATTTCCTGCTCCAGCGCTATCCCCACCTGAAAAGGAGGAACAGTCGCGCGATCCATGCTTGCCGACGCCTCCGGTGCGAAAACTGGGAAAACAAACAAGGATGATGGAAGCAACGGCAGCAAAATCTGGAGAGATGATGGCAAACGCCGAAAACAGAGTGGCAGCAGTCGCCGCTGAGATTCAGGGGCTTTCTCCGAACATCGCGCAACTGATGCAGCGAGTCAGGGCTGTCACAATCGAACCCCGAATAGCTACCCTAGAAGGACGGGAGCGAGCGGAGACCCTGCTACCTTGCGAAATCGGAGCGGAAGCCCTTGGTCGCTGTCAGATTTTGGTCGCTAACAACGTTGTCGTCTTGGAAACGCTCGGTGTCATCTCCCTAACTCGGTATGTCTTCGAGTTGCTTGTATGGCTTCGGACTATTCATCAGGCACCCCTGAAATCTCTTCGTTTTCTTATGCTGTCGCTGAAGGACGGAGAGGATCACACCTCTCAGCATATCGCCCACTTGGAGGCCGAAGCTCAGTTCCTCGATGAGATGGCACAGCACGACAATCCTATACCAGGGATGAAGGCGCTCGTAGAGGAGCATGGCGACAACCTGACAGCCGAAATCGTCCAGAAAGCTGAGAAGGCTCGGATGGACGCGATTGATTTCGAGGCTCGACGCCATTTTGTCGCCTACGCGTCGGATGCCAAAGTCAACGGCTATGGGTTCCAAGCTCATTTGATCAGGAAGAAAGCAGTGGCAGCTGCTCAGGCGGATCTTGAAGCCAAGCGACAGGTGCGCTTGGACTTCGTCAGTCGTTTTGGTCAAACGCTCATCGACGAGGCGGGTGGCGTATCTAAATGGAATTGGTTCGATTCCGCGAGGGTAGTCGGCATGGAGCCAGAGTATCGGTACATCTATCGGTATACCTCACGCCTGCTCCACGCAACGCCAACGAGCTTCTATACCACTTCCAAGAACCTCGAACTCACTGAGATGCGACTCCTTTTGGAATACGTCTATGTCCGCCTTTTGGACGTAATCGATGTCGTTACGGACCTTGCAGTCCGTGCAGAGAAAAAATGTGGCTCGGGACCTCGAACTGACTGCAATGATCCCCAATGGCAAAAGGGACCGGGAGAGCCCTAACGGAATGATCGGTTTCAGCATCCCTCACGCGGTGAAAGGCGAAATCGGGGCGCGTTGCATGGCAGAGGGAGGCTGATGGCGGAAAGTCGGCAATCGGGTCATTCGTAACAACAAGCGGACATACCCTCAATGGACGCGAGGGTCCGCTTGTAGCCCAAGCGGCCGCCCGCCCTGCCCAGCAACATGGTCATTGTTGATCAAGGGGTGCCGATAGTATCAGAGCATTGACTTGCAATGCGACAGGCTGTTGAAGAGTATGCTTGAGCGGTGGGGGGCCGGCGGTGAAAAGCAATCTCTCTTACAGCCGGAATATACTGGCGATGGAGGACAAAGAGCTTGAGGTTTTTGTCCATCGCTGGGTCGCCCGTCAGATTAAGAAATACCCGGACCATCATCTTTTCGGGAATGCAAATGACCTAGGCCGCGATGCCGTAGGGTTTCGCACTCTGAACCGGCATGACGGCGATTGGGACAACTACCAGTGCAAGATGCTCAGCAAGCGCGTCAACGACGCCATGATGCATGAGGAAATCGCCAAGATCCTGTTCCACGCGTCCGAAGGAGAGTTCACGCCACCGGCGGCCTATTTCTTAGTCGCCCCGAAGGGCTTCAACCGTAAAGCTGAAAAGCTACTCTTCAGGCCGAGCTTGTTCAAGCAGCAGATGCTTGACGAATGGGACGCACGGTGCGCCAGACGCATCCGAACGGGCCCGCCGGTTGTCCTCACCGATAAGCTACGCGCAGTCATCGAAACCTATTCCTTCCAGAACATCGCCGGCATTGACCTGCCGAAGATTCTCACGATGGACGATATCAACCTTGTTCTTGCCGACGCGTTTGGAGACGATCCAGGTGAAGCCCCGTCGGGCGTCGTTCCGACCGATGTCTCGGCCGACGAGGGCTACGTTCAACAACTCATTGGCATTTATTCCGATAGCGAGGGCCGCCCTTTCGCAGATGTGGCCGACGTCCTTCGCCACGCGAGCCATGGCCCTGATCTGACCATGCAGCGGCGGCGGTACTTCGAAGCGGATGCTTTCCGCCGCCACTTCCGCGACAACATCGATCCGCAGCACATCGAAAAATTCACCGACGAGGTCCTCTACGGCGTTTTCGATGTGCACTCCCAGACAACAGGCCTCGGGCAGGTGCGGAACGTCATGAATGCGGCCGGCTCGCTTCCGGTCTCGGGCATCTTCGGTCGGCACAATCGGGCCAGCATTCTAGTCAAGCAGGGTACGTGCCACCATCTCGCCAATGACGGGGTACTGCCATGGAAACGCTAAGGCCTATCCCAACGCCGGTCTTCAATGGTTCGGTCGAGACTGGTCTTCGTCTGCTCGTCTTGCTTGAAGCGTTCTATCCAGAAAAGCTCGATCTCGAGGCGCTGGCGCTGCTCGATTATTTCGTCGTCCACACTGCCGATCTGGGCGGTCCCGGTAGCCTTCACCCAGCGCTGCCGGAGCGTGTCGGTGAATATCGAGTTCGCCGCACGCTAATACAGGAAGCGTTACACATGCTTTTGCGAGTGAGCCTGATCGAGGTTGTTGAGGCCGCCGACGGCATCAGCTTCGTGTCGGGCGACGACACACCGGCCTTTGTGAGGCTCCTGAATTCGGACTACAATCGAGACCTTTCAGACCGCGCGAGCTGGCTTGCCCGCCGCGTCCATGGGGACGGCGCGGCCGCATTTGCCTCGATGCGGCAACTGATTGATCGGTGGAGCCTCGAATTCCAGACCGAAGTGGGGCTGCCAAATGGCTGATCAATCGCCATTGATGCGCCTCGAACACCTCATCTACACTGGGTCCGGCTTGGCGACAGTAGGAATAGCGTTCAACAACGACCTGACGGTCCTTTGGGGTGGTTCCAATACCGGCAAGACCTATACCGTTGCGACGCTCAACTTCATGTTCGGCGGTGAAACACCTGAGACGCCACCCGAAGGCGACAAGTACGAGTCCGCCTTGCTCGGCATCTCGTTTGCGGACGGCACCAGCGTCACCCTCAGACGTGCGTTGCGTGGTGGCGACATCGAGATCTTCGACGGCCTTGCTCCGGATGGCGTTCTCGGCGATCGGGAGAGCCGGGTCCTCGATCCAGTTCATGGCAAGGGTGGCAAGTCTAAAGATGGTAGCTTATCCGAGTTACTGCTCGCCAAGCTAGGTCTGGGGACGATCAAGATCGCCTCGACTCAGGCGGCCAAGCTCGACACCTTTAGCTTCCGCTTCTTCATGCCCTACGTGCTGGTCACTGAGGACCGCATGCTCAGCGGCAAGACGCCGACCGAGATCAATCCCAAGAGCAGCGATACTCTCAACAAGAACGCGTTCAGGTTCCTTCTGACCGGCCGGGACGATTCCGCCATCGCCAAGGTCCCCGACAAGAAGACGCTCGACGCGGGTAAGACGGGCAAGCTCGAGCTGCTCGACGAGATGATCGCTGACCTCGACCGCGAATTAGGCAGCCGCGAGGTGGCCGAACTGATCGAACAGCGAGACCGCCTACAATCGCACCTCGAGACAATTGGCGAGGACTTGGCAGACGCCCAAAATCAGATTGACGAACTGTCTGTGCTGCGACGTGATGCTTTGAACGCCGAAGGCGAGGTTGAAGCCCACGCCGCGCAGTTGAGAGCAATGCAGCAGCGGTTTCTCGACCTCAAGAGCACTTATGAGACGGATATTCGCCGGCTCGAGGCGATTGAGGAGGGTGGCTTCCTGCTGCTGCGGTTTGAAGACCATCCATGCCCGCTCTGCGGAGCCCTGCCGGGTCAGCAACACAAGCCTCACCCGCTGGGAGATGTGGACCTGCAGCTTACAGCTGCACGGGCGGAGATCGCCAAAATCCGCCGGGATATGAGCGATCTTGAAGTCACCCTAGCGAGCCTAACGGCTGAAGCCGAAGGACTCGAAAACCGCGCCCGTTCACTCGGTGCCGAAGCACGTAAGCACTTCGACGAGATCCAGCGCCTTAGGCCGAGAGAGGCGAACCTACGCACAAACTATACTGGCGACGTTGCGCTTCTCGAGGAAATTGATCGTGTCATTGCCCTGTCGGTTCGTCGCAATGATCTCGACGCAAAGTGGGCGGCCATTTCGGCGATGAAGCACGGCAAGCAGAAGGCGGCCGGGCTCACGATAGGGATCGACGGGCAGACCGGACACAAGTTTGCCCAGACTGTTCAGAAGGTGCTGGAAGACTGGGGGTATCCTGGGCTGGAGGCGGTCACATGGAATGACAAGACCTTCGACATTGCCATTAATGGTAAGGCTCGTGGCCGCAACGGCAAGGGCGTCAAGGCGCTGCTGCATTCCGCGTTCTCGGTCGCCTACGCGATCTATTGCAAGACCGAGAGGCTACCTCACCCCGGTTTCTTGGTACTGGACTCACCGCTCCTCACGTACCGCGAAGAGCTAAACGACGATGATGAGCCGCTGACCGACGAGGAGCGAGCGATTGCTGCGACGTCGCTCGATGAGCGCTTTTACAAGCATCTCACTTCGGTTTCGGGTTTCTGCCAGATTTACATCATCGAGAACAAGACGCCGCCCAAAGAAATCATGCCCCGCACCATTGTGTTCTCGAGAGCCGGCAGGCGAGGGCTGTTCCCTGTATCGGCTTCATAAGCTTTCGGCGCCTAGACAGCCACGACAAGTAATGCGGTCGCAATTTACTAATTGCATCGGTTGGCGTCCACAGCAGGCGCCGAACCTTCGGCTGGTTGGTGACGTGACCGCCTGGCGCGAAAGTGCCGTATTCCGAGCTACGGGAATGTCCGCTTCAGGGTGGTGGCGGTTGTCGCAACCATGACCGACTGGATTCGAGTATGGCTGGCTCACTGGAACAGTGACTATTCCATTTGCCATCAAGAGCGACGCCGCAAAGTTGGGAAAGACAGCGACCCTGGGGATCGGCCGCTGGCCTTCTCGCAGGGCTTTGCAAGCGGAACCGCCTCTGGCCGACCGAAGAGATCGAGTCCCCCTCTCGGTTAGTTCTGACGCGTCCAGGGGAATGACCGCAAGGGGGATCGACCGGCCGTTACAAACTCAAGAAGTACCTCGCAACAGCTAATGCACCAGCGTGTTATGGGCTCCTGGGAGTCCGTCAACAGCAGATTTGCCGACCCTGCCGCGGTCTGCCTGCCAATTTACCGGCGTCGGCGGAGCCCTTGGTATACGAGAAGTGCCAGCGCCATTGCTAGGACGATAACGCCCGTGACCATGCGGGCTTCGAGAAAATCCATGGCGCATCGCCCTTCCTGCGTGTACGCGTTGGAGCAACCTTAGCGAATTCCAAGTGGCAGCCGCTTCTCGACGAGAGCGCGACCCAAGTGCGACGGCCCCGAAGGATTTGTCAGATTGGATAGCCGGGGAAGGAATGGCCACGATCCTAGTCACAGGTTCTCCCCCACCATCGTCCAAGCCAAGGCTATGCCGGGACCTGAGGCTTCACCAATGCCCGAAGGAGGCGCCTGGCCGTCCCGTTGGGTTCCGCGACAGGACCGTCTTCCGCTGACCTGATCGCATCAAGCCATTTTTGCTCCTCGTCGGAGACCCAGAACATGCGTTCAAAGAGACTGATCGCGTCCTCGTCGTAGAACTGACGCATCGACAGCCGGAAGAGCTTGCGCCTGTCGCAGCCGAGCAAATCCGCCACCTCCTCGACGCGATCCAGAGGGAGCTTTGCTTCGCCTCTGATGACCATTTCGAGGAACCGGCCTCCGAGAAAGCCGTAACTCTTTTCTTCGAGATCGATAGCGGCAAGCTGTGCCTTCAAAAATTCTACCAGATCGTTTCGATCAGTCATGCTCGTGTCGCTCCTGCGCTTGTTCAGATACTGCATTTATAGCGTTCTGAACGCGGGACAGATTTGGCGTATCTGATCCAGAATCGAGTGCCTGCGTGGAACATTCGCATTCACACCCTTCGGGCCGAAGATTGCGCTCCAGCAACTCGACAACATGCCCGCCGTAGAACTGCGCGAAACACAGCACGAGCATATGCCGTTCGAGCGCCTCGTGGGGCTGAAGGATTTCGATGATGTCGACCAGTTGGTTTGGGTGTAGCCGCACGTATCCCTTGAGATAACGTTGCAGGCTGGACGGTTCGAACGAGCCGGCCTGTTCGAGGAACTCTTTTGTTTCGAGACCCCGCTCGCTCAACAGATCCCAGACCAGTCTCACCAACGTCATTCTTGCTTCAAGCATTGTCATTGATTGGTGCCTCCTCCAGTTCCTTCACTGCCCGCATGCCTCTCCAGCTTTGAAGCATCTTGTTAATCTTCGGCTGAACACGTCGCCGCGCTTCGTCGCGATCCATGCCGGATAGCAGGAGCGTGTCGTAGTCGGTCATCTCGTGCCGGAGAAAGGTCTGCATCGTGATGCCCACGGCCTGGCCAAGAGGAGCTCGTCCCCAATCTCTGTTGGCGATCTCGTTCGCAAAATATTCGACAGCGAAGTCCGGGCAGCTGGGGTGATGATGGCGCAGATGTCGCTTGATTGTACGTATGGAGAACCTTGGCATAGATGTCCTCGATTGATGAGGACATCTATCTATTCGGTCGCAGTGGAAAATGATACAAAAGTAAGTTATTACTTACGCAGGTTATCCACAGCTTTTAGGCAGCGTTAATATGTACGTGACGTGTGTTGAAACTCGACGTCCTAGGAAAACCCCTGTGTTCTGATGGGAATGCCTTCTGTGCTGGCTGAGCGCGGCGATCCTATCCTCCCATGCCGAGGCGCATATCGAGCAGAAGCTGATAGACACTGTTCAACCTTTACATTCAACGCAAGGAACCTTTACAGGAAGAGAGGTTTGACGCCCGAATTGAGCGCAAATACCTATCTTCGTCAGGAGAGATGTAAAGGTGGGAGGCCCCAGAAAACCAAGCATTCCCGGCCGAACCTTGACAGACCTTTCCATCTTCTTGACAACAACAGCCGACTTTGGAGATTTTCACTCGACGTAAAGGTGGGATCCCGCTTCATGACTGGTGCCAGGTGGATCTGGATCTACAGCCTCTTCAGGCGCGACCGTTACTCCCGCGCCAGGGACTAGAGACGGCCAAGTTCCGACTGGTGGCCAGTGCGCGGGAAGCCTTGCTCGCCAATGGCGAAAACATTTCCGTTGCCTGTTCGAGAAGATACTTCGGACGCGACTGTTACAGCTCTTCGAATGCCCCCTCCAGCTTCAATCGCAGTTTGTCTGTCGGTATATAGCCCTACCCAGCACCTCGCTGTTTAAGAACCACAGGAGGCCTGGAGCCGAGGCTTCAGTTTGTTTGGACAAGGGAACCGTGACCGCACCTCCTCAGAGAGCTGGCCGAGAGAGATCGGCCAGCTCTGCGTTCCCCGTGAAGATATCCTGAAGTGCTGCTCGCTAGGCCGGCGTCACCTCCTGATGATCCACCCAAGTGGTCGGAGGATCAGGATAGAACTTCTCCATCAACATCCGATAGGTGGCGGCGTCGGGTTCATCATTGTCCTCCATCTCTTCGATGATCACCTCGAGCATCTGCCTCGTGCTGAGTTCGATGGTCAGATGTTCATAGGGCTCCGGAAAGTTGATGAAGAGCTGCTGATGGAGCTTAAGGCGCCCCTCAAAGTCCAGCGCAATCATCTCCATTTCCTTCAACAACTTTTCGTCGAGTTCGGGCGGTGCGGAGGGCACTTCTACTTCCATTTCCATTCCTGGTTCCTTCCAAAGGCTAAGGTCCGGCACCATGCCGGAGACCTTGGCTCCCTGAGGAAATGCAGATTGTAGCCGACGTGGCGCAGGTGGTCTTCGAGGTCCGGCTGCTTTCCATTACTATCTCTCCTTGCTCATGTCGGGAGTTATAGCGGTCCACCCATCGGAGCGCACAAAAAGTCGGAGAAAAATTTAGAATGGGCGACAGCACATTGGGAGGCGGACTACTCGCCACCCATAGCTTTCCACATCTCCGTGACGAACTACCTTGGCCGGGAGCCAAGAATCAGCATACGGCTTCGCCGAAGCGCGTCTGAACGGGGCAAGACAACAGTTGCTGCACGAAGTCATTCTATATCGGGAGAAGGGCGAGAAGGATCCCGTAACCCTCATCTACCTCGAGGAGACTCTCGGGCGCTCACAGACTCGCTTCAAGAACCGGACGACGCTTACCCCTCAGATCGACCTCGGCGCTTACCGGTGCGCTGCTTTGGTCGACTGGATCGATATCGAGTTCCAGCTCTCCCGGCGCACGCAGTATTGGCACTTGAACGACCGAATCGAGAAGAAGACGGGCCGCAAGGAATTCCCTGAGGCCCTAGATCTTGGCGAAGGCAGGACGGCGTCTCGATACAAGCTTCGGGTTCAGGAGCCCGATCTGGAGTCGGTCCGGAAAGTGCTTGAAGATCTTGAGAGCGAGTATGGCTTGGCTACTCCTCCCCGCATTGTCGGGATCGAGATCAGCGTCGACTTCTATCCGAAATCGCCAAGCGAGGAAACCAGAGCGCGGATGCATGGCGTTTTGATCCGGCACTTGTTCCCAACAACCAGGGTGCTGAGAAGCAACAGGATGTGGCCCCGGTTCACGCCGGGAAGCATCAAGTCAACCGACTACACCATCAGCCGAAACGAAAGCGACGACAGCCTGGACATCGGCGACCGGATGTCACCAGGCCTGGATCGGATCGTGCTATACGGATCTACCTACTACGTAGGCGAGCGCGACGATCCGAGAGCATTCTGGCGAGTACAGAACAAGGTTCTCGACAAGCAGAACAAGGCGGCCGGGACAAAAGACGAACTGCCGGAGGACAAGAAGCGGGTCCGCATCGAGGTGACGCTCGGGTCTGAAGGGTGCCGCGAGATCGGTCTTCACAAATTCAGCGATCTGGAGACACTGAGGGTCACGCACCTGCAAAAGAGCTTTTTCCAGTTCATGAAACCGACACTCGCGGTCATCCGTCCGAGTGCCGTTCACCCAGCTTCGATGGCAATAAAACGCAAGGTCGAGGAATATAGAAGGGAGAGGTTCTTGAAGGCCGGCGTTTTAGGGCTTCAGATCCGCGAAGATGCCAAACAGGAGCTACGCGCGCTGGAGATGCCAACAATCAAGAAACTGCACCGAAGGAATGGGACCAAGATACCTGTGAGAGTGCGCACCGGTTCGGGTGCATACGGCACGATGGTTGTTTACGAGGAGCTGACACGGATGGTCGAGCGCGCGCTGGCTGGTCTTCAGAGGAAGGTAAGGAGGGAGATGGGCGTTCAAGATCAGTGTTGATCTTGTAGACAAATAAGAAGTGATACGAAGTCGATAAACAAGTTATTAGGCCAATCGACGCCTGAGGAAGCAAAGTTGCGAGTGTTCCTGATCGCTCTCCGCTACTCTCAACTCCAGTAGCTTGGGAAAAACTTGACACGCCGAACGTCACTTGTCCTCGTCATACAATCGAAACTTCAGCTGCTGCTCACCGACGTCCAGCCGCCTCTCGCCCGATGCAAGCCAGAGAGCGACGCTTTCCGTTGTTGCCTGGACGGCGTCCGGCTTGCGCAGCGCGCACTCCCAAACCGTGGCAACTCGCCATCCGCGGTTCAAGAGTGTTTCCACGACTGCGCTGTCTCTGGCTACATTGGCTTCAAACTTCTCTTGCCAAAATTCCGGACGTGTAGAGGGGATTGTCGCGAAACGGCAACCTTCATGGCGATGCCAGAAGCAACCGTGAACGAACACTACCGCTCGATGTTTCGAGAAAACAAGATCAGGCCGCCCGGGGACATCTTTCGCGTGCAGCCGGAATCGGAAACCCCTTGCATGCAATGCCCGACGAAGAACCAACTCTGGCTTCGTATCCTTCCCTCTGATCCCGGCCATCATTCGCGAACGAGTCTGCTTATCTACTATGTCTGCCACATGCCACCTGGTTTTCATCACAGAACCTGGTATACACCGGCTACGCATTTTTCGTGGAGCCTGAATTGCCTGCCACTTTTGGAGTTGTTGACCTGTTTGCTGGCCCGGGAGGACTCGGGGAGGGCTTCTCTGCAATAGCTAATGAGGGACCTTCTCCATTCCAGATCGGCATCTCGGTGGAGAAGGAGCAGTCCGCTCACCGCACGTTGACGCTGCGTGCGTTCCTGCGAGAATACCGGACCCGCCATGGATCCTTGCCGTTTCAGTTCGTGGAATTTCACGCTGGGTTTAGACCTGAACCTGACTGGTCTACCGTGGATGCCCAAGCATGGCAGGCCGCCACAGAAGAAGCACGCGCACTTGAACTCGGGACAGAGGCGGCCGCGGAGGCTATTGATCGAACGATCGTGAAGCTGAGGGCGACCTACGATGATACGGTCGTCATAGGAGGCCCTCCCTGCCAAGCCTACTCGCTTGTTGGACGCGCGCGGGCTAAGGGCAAGGTTGGGTACGTTCCGGAGGCAGACGAGCGACATTACCTGTTTAGGGAATACATCCGAGTTCTCGACAGGCTCCGTCCCGCTGCCTTCGTAATGGAGAACGTAAAGGGGATTCTTTCCTCAACAGTCGAAAGTCGGCTCGTGTTCGAGATGCTGATGGAGGACCTGTCGTCGCTTGGAACTGGCAGAGGCCATCACTACGAGCTGCGCGCGATCCGACTGACGAACGGGACGGCGACCCTTCAGGAGGCGCTCAAGCCATCGGACTTCATCGTCCGCGCGGAGGATTTCGGAATCCCGCAGCGACGCCACAGGGTGATCATTGTCGGGATACGGTCCGACATCGCTGCCCGTTCGGTCGGTGCGGAGATACCTGTTTCTGGGGTGTCGCGAACCTTGAACGATGCGATTGGAGCGTTGCCGGCACTTCGCAGCGGCATCAGCCGCGGACGTGACGAGTTATCTTCATGGCGCAGTGAGGTCGGAGGGGCCGCGTCACTGCTCGCGGGCATCTATGCCGAGCAGGGCGACGCCAAACTTCACGAAGCGTTTTCGTCGGTAGCAGAGCTATTGAACGAGCGTGGTCCTAAACTTCGTGCAGCATCACGACTGGGAGATGACTATGGCTGCTCCAACGACGAACTCCTCCGTTGGCTCGAGCGGCCTCAACTGACGGGAATCGCACAGCACGAGACGCGCGGCCATATGGCTTCAGATCTCGGGCGCTATTTGTTCTCGGCGGTGTTTGGGGCTGTGCGCTCGTACAGCCCCAAGGCCGGCGACTTTCCCCTCTCGCTCAGCCCGCAGCACCGGAACTGGCACAGCGGCGTCTTCAACGACCGGTTCCGGGTCCAGCTCGCCAACGAGGCATCGACAACAGTAACCAGCCACATCTCCAAGGACGGCCACTACTTCATTCATCCCGACCCGATGCAGTGCCGAAGTCTCACAGTTCGTGAGGCAGCTCGGCTGCAGACGTTCCCGGACGACTACCTCTTCTTGGGCAATCGTACGCAGCAGTATGTCCAGGTAGGAAATGCGGTGCCGCCATATCTTGCTCGGCAGATTGCCAGCCTGCTTTTGTGTGCCTTGACGCAGGCTCAATGAGCATCTTCGGGTGATTTCTTCACCCGCTCTTTTCTTAAAATTCATCTGGGCTAGAGTTGAAGCACGAATCGCCTTCAACCTACGAGATTGCAATGGCCTCTCCCCAAGTCGAGAATTTCGCTACCCAGATCCGCCAGAGACGAGCCAATTATGGTAGCCTGGAGGAAACCGCGTCGGCCTGCCGCCGCGAGATAGAGCAGTTGATGTCTGCTACCTTCACACCAGAGATGATCGTTAACCTGGACGCGGCTCTGGAGATCGTAAGAGCGGAGATTCAGGACGTCGAAATCCTTCGGCGGCACTCGATCGTCGACGCACCGGAAGATTGGTACAGAGGCCCAGGCGCAAACAGCTACCATTGGTCTGCGCTGCACGAGTATCTGAAAACCAAGAACTGGTCCCCGGAGACGATCAGCTCTCTCGACCGAGCCTCAACGGAGGTTGTCTCTTTGTTGGGAAACCCGGCAAGGGACAACTTTGCATGCCGTGGTCTTGTGGTTGGATATGTTCAATCCGGTAAGACCGCAAACATGACAGCTGTCATGGCGAAGGCTGTGGATGCCGGCTACAACATGATCATCGTATTGGGAGGCGTTACCAACAAACTGCGCAAGCAGACTCAGGACCGCTTCGAGAAGGATGTTCTCCGCCATCGTACTCTCTGGCAGCTGTATACAACCGGCGATCCTGACGGCGATTTTGTTCAGCCGCCGAACGGCGGCTTTGTGATGCCCGCAGAGGGTCACGCGCAGCTGGTCGTCATGAAAAAGGAGGGCAGTCGCCTTAAGCAGCTGATACGCACGATTTCCAGAACGCCCGCTGTAACCCTGCGAAAGCTCAAGGTACTGCTGATTGACGACGAGTGCGATCAGGCATCCGTCAATTCAGCACGCGGCGAATACGAGATGACTCAGATAAACGCGTCCATAAGGCGCGTCTTGGCAGCCCTACCTGCGGTCACCTATGTCGGCTACACCGCAACGCCTTTCGCTAATGTCTTCATCAACCCCTACCCGAACGGTTCGGACGACGAGCTCGACGACCTCTACCCACGCGATTTCATCACAGCACTGGAACGACCGATCGGATACTTTGGAGCGCGCGAGGTCTTCGGAAGCGACAGTGCAGAGGCAGATGGTGATGAACGAGACATGATCCGCATCCTTCACCGGAACGAGCCGGATCGGCTAAGGCCCAGATCGCCAAAGGACAAGGAGAGTTTCCATCCAGAGATGACCCAGAGCCTCGAGGAGGCGACATATTGGTTTCTGGCAACCTGCGCGATCCGCCGAGCTCGCGGCCAGGAACGAGAGCACATGTCGATGCTGGTTCACTCCTCTCCGAACGTCCGTCAACACGAGTACATGTCCGAACTCATTCGGAACTGGGTAGAAGAGAGGAAAGCCGATCTGCTGGCAGGTACGGGAGAGCCTACGGCCAAGCTCAAGGAAGTCTTCGAACGGGAAAGAGAGCGAACCGCGCCTGAAGGCAAGAAACGCATTCCCGAAGATTTCGAGGTGGTGCTCGCTCACCTTCCTGCAGTTCTCGACGCGCTTTGTTATCCGGTCGAAAATGGCGAGACCGATGATGCATTCCGCTTGGATTATACAGGGGAGCCGGTTACCTGTATCGTAGTGGGCGGGACCGTACTTGCCCGCGGCCTGACACTCGAGGGGCTGTGTGTCTCGTTCTTCCTCCGCACGTCAAAACAGTATGACACCCTCCTCCAGATGGGGCGCTGGTTTGGCTATCGTCACGGATACGAGGACCTCCCACGGCTCTGGACGACGGAAGATCTAGCCTCCAAGTTTCGCTCGCTAGCCGTCATCGAGGAGGAAATCCGCCAAGACATCGCAGTCTACCGGGAGAACAAACTCACGCCGCGTGACTTCGCCGTAAAGGTTCGTTCGATACCGGGCATGGCCATCACGTCCGCGACGAAGATGAAGCACGCTTTCCGCACGAGCATGAGCTTTTCCGGCAAACACGTTCAGACTATCCGCTTCGATCATTTCAACAGCGAGATTCTGGGGAGCAACTGGAGCGCTGCTTCGAAGCTAGTGGACACAATGCTGGCTCAGACGAAGCCGGAATCAACGAAACGGGGTCTCCTTTTCAAGGAAATTCCCTTCCAAACCGTCCGACGATTTCTGGCTGCCACAGAGGTGTCGGATGAACATATGGACCTCAAGAAGCCCCACCTGATTCGGTATCTTGATGAGACAGAAGGATCCCTCGGATTCTGGAACGTCGCCGTCATTCAAACGAAGTCCAATACTGAGTCGGCGAAGCCGCTCGGCGGACTTGGGCATGTTCCCACCATGAGAAGGTCTCGTCTGCGAGAGGCATCGCCAAGTTATGCAGATATCAAAGCCCTGATGTCCAAGGCCGACATCCTGATCGACGCAGAGCGAAAGCCGGACAAGGAAGACTGGACGACTTACAAGTCATGCAGACCGTCAACGCCGCTGCTTCTTCTCTACCTGATCGATGCAAGATCCGACCCCATGACGCAAGAGCTGGAGGGCGATCGGCTCCCATCGCGTGTTGCACTCGATGCCGTCGCGGATGTGGTCGGGTTCGGCATTGTCTTCCCCGGTCAGAAAGACCGGTCGGGCGGCTACTTTTCCGTCGATATTGAGCCACCCGCGCTAGAGGAAACCGAAGAAAGCCAGGACCAGATCGAGGAAGTGGAAGGTGTCGATGCCTGACCACGGAAAGCTTGAGAGGGACTGGGCCGAAATTCGGGCGTCCGGCCGAGGCGATGGAAACCTCGAAGTCCCGAGCCGGACGACGACCGTCGCAACGGGCTACGGACAGGTCCGAATCGCAATTGGACCATCTGGCGAGCCGCGGCTTCTTGTACCTGTCGGCAGGCCGGCCGGTGGGGGCCTGACCACCGGCGGACACAACCTCCTCCTATTACGCTCCTCCTTCAGATCTGCCGGAAAACTCGAGCATTTCATTGACATCACACTCCGGAATCCTAAGCTGACCCGTGTGTTCACGGAACTGGTGGAGGAGATTCTGAAACGACTGGAGAGCGGTGAAGGTCCGGAAGCCGCCGTCCACGGGACCATTCAAGATTTCCGAAATCTACTCGCCCTCACGCCCGAAGACGATGTTCCGCTCACAAAACTTTGTGGCCTGATTGGTGAGCTGGTGGTTCTTGAGACACTGACCGCCAAGCTACCCACTGCGATCGAAGCTTGGACCGGACCTATCGGCCAGCGCCATGACTTCCGTCGTTCCGACATAGCGATCGAGGTCAAGACCTCGATACGCTCCGACGCGTCACGTGTGATCATTCATGGGCCGGAGCAGTTGCTGCCTCCGCCAAACGGTCGCCTACATCTCGCTCACGTGAGAGTGGAACCGGTCGCCAACGGTTCTCTGTCTGTAGCCAAGCTACACCGCACAATCATCGAACATGGTGCAGACGAGCTCATGCTGGACGAACGATTGGCAGAGCTCGGCTGTCGTGATCCCAATGCCGAAGAATGGAACACCATGAGCTTTGCCCTTGCAGGCTTCGACATCTACGCTTTGTCTGCTGGTTTCCCGAGTATAACGTCTGCTTCCTTTCCTGGTCATGTTCTGCCCACGGGTGTGGTGGATCTCACCTACGAGATCGACCTTGCAATGGCCGGCGCGTATGTTCTGGACCGATCTGGCGCGGAGGCACTTCTGCTGGAATTCTGCGCATGATCCCGCTCAAGCTGCACAGCGAGAGATTCGCTCGTACTGGCAACATGGCCGGAGAGGGCTTTAGACGCCTCCTGGGGCGTCCGGCGCTCGGCCTCTTGCAGACAGTGATCCGAGAGGCTCTACAGAATTCCATCGACGCGGCGCCAACGGGCAATCCGGTCGAGATCCTGCTGCGCTACCGGACGCTGGAAGGTGAAAACCTTCAGCGCCTGCGAAATCTGGTGTTCCAGGATCTCCCTCCCGAACAGGCTGATTCCTCGGAAGAGGAAGATACCGCGAGCTTGCGAAGCACTCTCAAGGAGGAACAGGTCGCCCTGCTGGAGATCGCTGATTTCAATACAAGAGGACTCGCCGGTCCAACCCGGGCAGATATCACCGCGGGTGATGAGAGGCTCGACTTCGTCAACTTCCTGCGAAACATAGGCGCCGCACGCGACACGCATCACGGAGGTGGAACGTATGGATACGGCAAGACCTCCCTCTATGCACTGAGCCGTGCTTCCACGATCATCGCCGATACCCAGACCACCTGCGGAGGGACCCCGGTTCGGCGAGTCATGGGCTGCCACCTTGCTGACGCGTTTGAAGCGGTCGAGGACGGAGAGCGTCGCCGTTTCACAGGGCGCCACTGGTGGGGTCGCGACGACGCCGAGGGCGGTGTCGATCCACTGGAGGGTGAAGAAGCGGCACAGCTCGCGGACCTCCTCGGGCTTCCACCACGTGACGAAAGCCGGACGGGCACCACGATCGCGATCATAGCTCCGCATATCGATCCAGGTGACGATCTGCGCGCAGAGCTTTTGGAAACGGTCCTCTGGAACTTCTGGCCAAGGATGTGCGGCTTTACGCCTGAGGAGCGGAAGATCGTCGTCCACATAGAGTTCGAAGGCGAAGAGATAGAAGTGTCCGCGCCCGAACAGTATCCACCGCTGGACCTTTACGCCGCGGCGCTCAAGAACGTGCGCGACAACGAAGACGGGAAGGTTACGACAATCCGCAGCGCCAAGCCGATCGCAGAGCTAGGCAGGCTGTCGATCGTCAGAGGCATGCGTGCTGCACGAAATTTCATGGCGTTGCGTGAGGGAAGTCCGATGCGCGAACAAGCGCACTCCATCGCATTGATGCGCCCCGTCGAACTGGTCGTCAGATATCTCCCGGGGGAGCCATTTGCAGATCCGCGCTTCGAGTGGGGCGGCGTGTTCATCTGCTCGGATAAGGACGAGATCGAGAGAGCGTTCGCTGTCACAGAACCGCCAGCTCACGACGACTGGATCCCCGACATGTTGCCCAAGGGGCGAGCCAAGACCTACGTAAACGTGGCACTCCGAGAGCTCAGACATCACGCGGCCACTTATGTGCAGCCCAAGGCGGCATTTGGGATGAGCGAGGGCCGTGGGCCATCGGTTGCCAGAACAGCCGCCAAGTTGGGCAGAATGCTGTCCAACAGCTCCGGAAAGGGTCCCGGTCGACCCGCTTCTCCCGGGGGCTCCGGGAGCCGGAAGAAGATCGCCATTTCCGCACCTCGCTTCGCAGGTCTGGACTATCGTGACGGGCAACGGGTGGCAAGATTCGAGGCAGAGCTCAAGAACGATGGCAGCCGTCCCAACCTCGTTCTGAACGCCACTCCTCATCTTGTTGTAGACGGTTCCTTTGCCTCGGCAGACGACCTGCCAGACGACATCAAGGTCGGTCTCATTTCCATTTCCCTCGGAGATAGGGTTGTCGCCACTGAAGGGATGAGGATCGGGAGCACCCAAGGCCTGATCTCCTGCCAGGTTACCATGCCGGACGATGCCGCTGTGGGCATTCGATTTACTTTTGACGAGGGAGATGCTGCGTGACCGCCACGTTTGCCCTTCCGTTTCTCACTCTTCCGAACGAAGTCGTAGCACTCGGACCCTGGATGATCGGCCAAGCTGGCGCTCCGCTCCTGCCAATCAAGCCCATGCTTGACGGATGGGACTACGCAACCGACCTGGAGCTACAGAGCTCCCTGTCGATCGATATGCGAGCCGCCGCAGAGGTGCTCGCGATCCCAGAACAGGAACTCAAGCTCGCAGTTACCCTAAACGTCGGCACAGGCCGAGGCCGCTTCCCCAGAACAACCAGGCGGATAAGCTCCTACATTCTCGATGCGAAAGCAGAGCAACTGATAAAGATGCGTGCAATCATTCCGGGCAACATGCTTTCCGGCCGAGTCCACGCCCGGATCGAGGTTCTCCTTGCAGAGGCGCCAGCCACCAGCTCAATACTATCCCCGAACTGTGTCGGCTCTCGCCTCTGGTCTGAAGAGATATCAGTCGAACTTGAGGATGGAGGCGAGAATCGTTTCCCCATTGAGGTAGTCTCTTTCACGGAGACATTCCCAAACCATGGACATATGACGGCGCCTTGGTATCTCGCCTGGAAGCCTGGTGGTCTGGCTGCGGATTTCGGCGGATCGATCCGCCTATATGTCAACTCCGATCACCGGGAACTTGCGCAGCGCGTCGTTGATGGAGACGACATAACTCTGCAGGCTATCCTTGGCGACGTCATGGTCCAGATGATCACTGCTGCGTTGGACACCAACGATTCCGCGGAGCAAATCCGCGAATGCGAGGAGGGCTCGGTGGGCGCCCAGATCTCCGCTTGGATGGAACTTGCTTTCCCCCAGCGCGGCTTGTCCGAGATACAAAACATGCAGCGGAATCTGCCCGGTCATTTTCATGCTGGCATCCATGCCGCGGCAGAGGTGGGAGATCTGGAATGAGCAACGTGAGACTAATCCCTCGGCTGAATGATGTTGGGGTCACGCGCTGCCTGGATGATCTCGATCGGCTTACCGAAGAACATTCCGACCGGATGGATTTGGAAAGACGCCGCAGCGAGTATGAGGCGTGGATCTGGTGTGCCGCGAGCGGCGGCTCCCTGTCACCCGAACTGGTCGACGAAATCCGCGTGCAGCTGATAGCGATCGCAGGGCAGCATGGATTTCCAACTCCAGCATCAGACAGGCAGAAGGCTGGGTTCGACGTCGCAGCAGCGAAGTGGCTTGCATCGCATCAGCAAATGCACTCTCCGGAATTTCTGCGTGATGACACTTGGGCCTTCCTGTCATGCATCGTGCTCCAGGAGGTTGTCGTGTGGCGCTACTCAGCGAGACAACATGGCCGCTTCGCAGGTGGCGTCCGCAACACCTTCCAGAGACTGTGGATCCGCGGCCGTACCCTCGATCTGGGCGAGGCCGCTCGCGAGGAGCGATGGCATCTGCTCGAAAGCCTAAGTGAGGATGCGATGGTTCAGATCTTCGAGCGCGCTTCCATCGCATCCCATCCCCAGCTCGCAAGGGCAATCGCGCAGGGATGGATCGATACCGCTGAGCGGATTGGGCGAGGACGGATGGAAGATGTCATGCGGCGCGCCACCAAGCTCCTGAGGTTGCGGAACCAGATAGTGGATCTGACTTTCCTGTCTCCGGAGAACCTTCGGGAAGAGGTTGAGCGAGTGTTTGCAAGATCGTCTGAAGGCATCGCCGAGCGGGAGGATCGTGATGGCTCCGGTCAGAAGGCTACGGTGGCCTCTTGGATTAGCCGAGCCATCCGAAGACCCAAGAACGTTGCAGCCTTGTCAGGGCAATAACCTTGCGCCTATGTGAAAGCTCGCACGCCTCGCTGTCCGGCGTGACCCGTCCCGAGTATGAAGAAGGGGCGCTAATGGCCGCGCTTCTGGATAGGGCCGTCCGATTGAACGGATGCGAGTGGAGCGCTGGAAGACGGGCTAAGCCGCCTCCTCTTCCATATCTGCTGTCTTCAAGTGGTCAATCACCAATCCCGGGTAAGAAATCGAGTTTACCAGTTCCACTCGCTGCTCAAGCATCCCTTGGGGCAGCGTCCCATAACGCTGCGTCATCGTGCCGGACGTGTGCCCTAGGATGAAGCCGAACTGCTCGTCAAGAAAGCCAGCACGACGGAGGGCGTCAGCCGCCCCATGCCGGAAACTGTAAAGCGACAAGCCACGGCCTTCCTTCAACCCGATCTTCGTGAGGTAGCGCGGGAAGTCTCGGCTAAACGTGGCAATCATCTGGCCGCGCTCGTTGCGTTCAGCCAGCGGGAAAAACCGCTTCTCTCCCTGTTTTTTCAGATCGGCATGATGCGTCAGCAACCCGAGCTTCACCAATTCGGGATGAACAGGCACGACACGCATCGAGCCAGCGGTCTTAACGGACTTGTCCCCATCGCCCTCAGTCGTGATGTGCATGATCCAGTGACCGCGGTCCTGGCGAACATCGTCAATGCCAAGCTGCGCGATCTCCGCCGGGCGCGCGCCGGAAAACAGCATGATCAGAGGCACCCAAAAGCGGTGATCTCTGATCAGGACATTGCCTGGCTTGCTCCAGAAACGAGGGGCATCATCATTCTGGCATCCGGTGAAGAACGGCGATTTGAACAAGACGTTCATCTCATCCACCGTGAAGGGCTTGGTCGTCTTCTCCTTGGACTTTTTGAGGAACATGTCGGCGGCCGGGTTCGCCGTCAGGTAGCCGTGGTTAGTCAGCCAGGTGCAGAAGGCGCTGAAGCCGGACAGGTAGCGGTTGACAGTGGTCGTGCTGATCGTCGGCTTCTTCACCGTTTCGTTGTGCTTGACGATCTGCGACCGAGACATGCCATCAAAGGCATTCGTCTCGCTCGCCTTGATCGGATACTGGAGCAGAAGTGCTTTCCATTCGCGGACAGCCTTCTTGTCGATCCTGTGGACCGGAAATGTGCTGCCGACATATTCCACGAACAGGCCAACGTCCCGGCGCGCTTGCGCCAGTGTGTCGGGCTTGACCTGGTTCGGGTTCTCGCGGGCGTAGATATCGAAGAGCTCCATGATCGTCTCACCGGGAGCCGCGGCCTCACGGATTTTACCGCTCGCGGGCCTGACGATCGGGTCTTTCGGGGTTCCGGTGAAATCGCCCGTGTCGCGTTCAAGAGTGCGCTGAAGTCCCTCGATCTCCGCCCGCATCATCAGGACGCAAAGCTCGCGATATTCGTCGGAACCGGCATCGACAAGGAGCCGGTGTCGCGAAATGAAGTCCTTCACTGCCGGCTCGATCAAATTCGCATCGCCGGACGTAAGCGCACCCTTGAGGGCATGCAGACGGCGCCCGCGCAGGTTCGCGTCATCGGTCCTGGCCCGAAGCATCAGCTCATAGTCGGTATAGGCGTTGATCATGCCGACGAAATCGTCGGAGCTGATTTCCCCCATGTCGATCCGCCGATAGAGGCGCTGCAATTCCGCGGCCGCGGCGTCGGGCGTCGGCATGGCCCGCTGCTTGCGGTCGTAGCCGCCAATCGTCGCCTCGTAGTCCTGCCAGACGGCAAGCGCCTTGTCATCGTCTGTGATCTCCCGACGGGCGCGAACCTCCTCGAACTCAGCGCGCCAGCTCTCTATGACAGGCCAGAGCAGCTTCTTCGCCTCATTCTCGTCCTTGGTTCGGAGGGACTTCTTGCGTGTCGTGGTGCCATAGTGACCCACAAGGTCAAGCGGGACATCCAGTCTCGCGTAGTAGGTTGCACCACGCCGGTCGAGATATGTGGCCCTTGCCATTTCCACCCATCCGCAGCACTATTCCGGAACATCCAACCGGAACAGCCGTAGAAAATAAGCTGTTTACTTGCAATAGGTTGTTTCGCATCAAGGCCTTGATGAAAGTTGGATTACTTTCCAGGTTCCCCAGCCAATCTTTCCTCATCACTCTGCCGCCTCACTCCCCCTCGTCCAGCAGCCAGCGGGCGCTGTCGGCGTCGGTTATGATTGCTGTGGCTAACCCTGCCCTTGCGGTGGCGCGCAGGATGGCGTGTTTGTGCGGTCCGCCGGAGGCGATGATGCGGCTGGGGATGCCGCGATAGGCCTGAAGATCGGGCGAAATCACCTGGCGGTTCAGCGGATGGTCGACCGGTTGCCCTTCGGCATCGAGGTAACGTCCGAGCAGATCGCCGACGGCACCGGCCGCGACCAGTTCGCCGATATCCGTCTGCGACGGCAGACCGTAGCGGACCTGCAATGACTTGCCCGTCACGTCGCCGACGCTGAGGAAGGACAGATCGACGTTCGAACCGTCGCGCAGGAACTCCTGGAAGACCGGCTGGGCCATGATGACGTCATGCGCCTCCTCGCTGCCGGCATAGATCGGTGCTGCGAAATAGTGGCATTTGGCGTTCAGCACCTTGGCGAAGCTGCGGACGATCTCGAAGGTGTTGATCTCCGAACCGCGCGTCAGCCCGCCCATCAGCGACCGTATCCGCATGTCCGGCTCGTTCGCGCCGGTCATGTGCTGCACCGTCTCGTGCAGGGTCGCGCCCCAGCCGACGCCGATCGCGCGCGGCTTGCGGGTCTGCACCACACGGTCGAGGAAGGCGGCGGCGGCGCGGCCGATGACGGCGTGCATGTGGGCCGGGTCCGACGGGGTCGGCGCGACCACCGCCTCCTCCAGGCCAAAACGGCTGCACAGGCGCGCCTCCAGCGCGACGTTTTCGGCGAGCGGCGAACTGAAGCTGATGCGCACGACACCCTTCTCCAGCGCCTCGCCCAGGAGTTCGTTCACCCGCCGCCGGGTGAGGCTCATGCGTTCGCCGATCTGCGCCTGGGTCAAACCCTCGACGTGGTAGAGCCACGACGCCCGCACCATGAGTTCCTGATTGTCCAATTCGCGTCCTCGATCAAATGTCACACTGACGTAACATATGTAACCTAGAGACTCCGCATAGATGACCGCGGGGCCGAAGGCAATGTCCCGGAAAGCCCTGCGGTCGGCAATCGATTTGGCGGCGGCGCGGCATTTTCCACAAGGACCGGCCATCGCCCATATACAGGCAGCGGATTTTCATGACGGCGGACCTCCTCATCTTCGATTGCGACGGCGTGCTGATCGACAGCGAGCCGGTCGCGAGCCGCGTCTTCTGGCAGTCGCTGCAGTCCGCCGGCGTGGCGATCTCGCATGCCGAGGTCCACCAGCGCTTCACCGGCTATTCGGAGAGCGACGCCCGGCGCATCTGCCTCGACGAGCTCGGCGTCGTGGACGTGGACCAGGCCTTCGCCCGATCGCGCGATCATCTCTATGCGGAGTTTTCCCGCTCGCTCCAGCCGATGCCGGGCATGGACGCGCTGATCCGCTCGCTGCCTCAGCGCAAATGCGTGGCGTCCAACAGCACGCTGGAACGGTTGCGCAACAGCCTCGGCCTGTTCGACCTGTGGGACGCGTTCGATCCGCATATCTTCAGCGCCGAAATGGTGGCGGCGCCCAAGCCGGCGCCCGATCTCTTCCTGCTCTGCGCCGAAGCACTTGGCGTCGACCCGGCCCGCTGCCTGGTCGTCGACGACAGCCCGCACGGCATCACCGGCGCGGTGGCGGCCGGAATGCGGGCGATCGGGTTCGTCGATCCGGCAGATCCGCGCGAAGGGCGCCGCGCCGTGCTCGCCGATGCCGGCGCGATGCTCGTCGTAACCGGCGCGGACGAACTTTCGCGCGCTTTTGATGCCGTCCTTTCGGCAGACCCGCATCCGCATCTGGTGCGCGATCCGCAGGATCTGCCCCTGCCCGTCTGAGCGATGCCCGCCGCGGCCTCCGCGGCGTGTCCCGTCATGCAAAATTCACGATGCCATTAACAAACCGACACTCGAGACGCGCAAGAGGAAGGTCTCTGTTTTCGAGTGAACCCATCCCAAAAGGAGGATTTCGATGCTTTCCATCAATCGACGCGGCGCGCTTGGACTGATCGGCGCAGCCACCGGCAGCCTGATCCTGCCGCGCATGAGCTTCGCCCAGGGCAAGCGCCCTTCGGTCACGATTGCCGTGCAGAAGATCACCAACAACAACACGCTCGACATCTGGAACGAGCAGTCGAACGTCGGTGAACGCGTCTTCTTCCCGAACTTCTGGGAAGGCCTGATCCTGCGCGACTGGATGGGCAACCAGGGCCCGGTTCCCGGCCTCGCCACCGAGTGGAAGCGCATCGACGACAAGACGCTCGAGCTGAAACTGCGCCAGGGCGTCAAGTTCCATAATGGCGACGAGCTGACCGCCGAAGACGTCGTCTTCTCCTTCTCCAAGGAGCGCGTGTTCGGCAATACCGAGCCGAAGGGCGGCAAGACGATCTTCGAATCCGACAACAAGCCGACCACCGTCAAGGAACTGCCGGCTGCCGTTCCGGGCATCGGCCGCCGTCTTTGGCCGGCACTTGCCGGCGTCGAAGCCGTCGACAAGTACACCGTGCGTTTCCACAACGCGACGCCGGACGTGACGCTGGAAGGACGCCTCTATTCCGGCGGCAGCCAGATCGCCAACCGCCGCGCCTGGGACGAAGCCGCCACCTATGCCGACTGGGCGCGCAAGCCGATCACCACCGGCCCCTACATGGTCGGCGACTACAAGCCGGACGTTTCGCTCACCCTCGTCGCCTTCGATGAATACTGGGGTGGCCGCCCGCCGCTCGAGGAAATCCGCTTCGTCGAGGTTCCGGAAGTCGCCTCGCGCGTCAACGGCCTGCTTTCCGGCCAGTACGACTTCGCCTGCGACCTGCCGCCGGACCAGATCGCGACCGTCCAGGCCGCCTCGGGCTTCGAGGTTCAGAACTCGACCATCCTCAACCACCGCATCTCGGTGTTCAACACCCAGAACGAGATCCTCGCCAACCCGCTGGTACGTCGCGCCATGACCCATGCGATTGATCGCAAGGCGATCGTCGACGCGCTATGGGGCGGTCAGACCGTGGTTCCGCCAGGTCTGCAGTTCGACATCTTCAAGACGACGGACATGTTCATCGACGGCTGGGCTGCACCGGAATACAATCCGCAGCTCGCTCAGGACCTGTTGAAGCAGGCCGGTTACAAGGGCGACGCCATCCCCTACCGCCTGCTCAACAACTACTACACCAACCAGACCGCCAATGGTCAGGTCATGGTCGAGATGTGGAAGCAGGTCGGCCTCAACGTCGAGATCCAGATGAAGGAAAACTGGGCGCAGATCCACGATCCGGAAGGTGTCAAGGGCGTGCGCGACTGGTCGGCCTCGGCCAACATCAACGACCCGGTAACCCCGATGGTCACGCAGTTCGGCCCGAACGGCGAGATGCAGCAGAAGAAGGACTGGACCAACGCCGAGATGAACGAGTTGTCGGTCGTGCTGGAAACCTCGACCGACCGCGCGCTGCGCAAGAAGGCCTATGCCCGCATGCTGGAAATCTGCGAGCGCGAAGACCCGGCCTATCAGGTCCTGCACCAGAACGCCGTGTTCACCGGCATGAAGTCCTCGCTCAAGTGGAAGGCGGCCCCCGCCTTCGCCATGGACTTCCGCTCCAACAACTGGACGATGTGATCGCTCCAGCTCGATCCGGCGGCGCCCGCGCCGCCGGATTTGCCCTTCCAGCAACCGCAGCGGCGGGCCAAGGGCCTTGCCGCATCAGGCCTTGAAGAAGGTGACCGCAATGAGCCCCAATCTCGTGGAACTTCGCAATCTGAAAGTCGCCTTCGACGGCGTTCAGGTCCTGCACGGCATCGATCTCGACGTGAAACCCGGCGAGGCGCTGGGCCTGGTCGGCGAATCCGGCTGCGGGAAGTCGGTGACCTGGCTTGCGGCGCTCGGCCTGCTGCCGGGCAAGGCGAGCGTCTCCGGCTCGGTTCGCGTCGAGGGACGCGAGGTCTGCGGCGCCCCGCGTCAGGCGCTGGAAAGCGTGCGCGGCGGGCGTGTCGCGATGATCTTCCAGGATCCATCAAGTTCGCTCAATCCGGTGCTGCGCATCGGCAGGCAGATCACCGAGGCGCTCGTCCTTCATCGCGGGCTCCATGGGGCCGCCGCCAAGGCGGAAGCCCTTCGGCTACTGGACATGGTCGGCATTCCCGACGCCCGGCGGCGCTTCGATCTCTATTCGCACGAATTCTCCGGCGGCCAGTGCCAGCGGCTGATGATCGCCATGGCGCTGGCCGGACAGCCGGACCTTCTGATCGCCGACGAACCGACCACGGCGCTCGACGCGACGATCCAGGCGCAGATTCTCGACCTGCTGATCGCCCTTCGCGCCGAGACCGGCATGGCGACCGTGTTCATCAGCCATGACCTCGGCGCCGTGTCCCAGGTCTGCGAGCGTGTCTGCGTCATGTATGCCGGGCGGATCGTCGAGCAGGGCTCGATCGAGCAATTGTTCTCCGAGCCGCGCCATCCCTATACCCGCGGCCTGTTCGACGCGATCCCGCGCATCGACGGCCCGCGCAACCGGCTGATCCCGATCCCCGGCACCGTGCCCAACCCGAAGCATCTGTCGGCCGGCTGCGCCTTTGCCCCGCGCTGTGCGCGCGCCACCGACGGCTGCACCGACCAGCGGCCGATGCTGGAACCGATGGAGGACGGCCGCCGGCTCGCCTGCTTCAGCCCCGTTCCGGCCGCCCGCCCGCACCCCGTCAAGACGAAGATCCTGGAAGGCGCATAAGTGACTGCTCCCCTCATCAAGGCCGACAGCCTCACCCGCGTCTACCAATTGCGGCGCGGTCTGTTCGGCAAGCCGACCCCCGTTCGCGCCGTCGACGGCGTTTCCCTGAACGTCATGCCGGGCGAGGCGCTCGGCATCGTCGGCGAATCCGGCTCCGGCAAGTCCACGCTGGGGCGCATGCTGCTCGGCATCGACCCGGCACAGTCGGGAAGGGTGACCTTCGAGGGCAAACCCATGCCGGAATTCGGCACCGCCGAATGGCGCGCGCTGAGAGCCAAGATGCAGCTCGTCTACCAGGACCCGCTGGCCGCACTCGACCGACGCCTCACCATCGCCGCCCAGATCGGCGAACCGCTCGACATCCACGACCGCTTGCCGAAGGACGAACGCCCGGCCCGCGTCGAGGCACTGATGGCGGCCGTCGGGCTGCGGCACGACCAGGCCGACCGCTACCCGCATGAACTGTCCGGCGGGCAGCGCCAGCGTGCCGTCATCGCCCGGGCGCTGGCCACCCGCCCCAAACTGCTGGTCTGCGACGAGCCGGTCTCGGCGCTCGACGTCTCGATCCAGGCGCAGGTGGTCAACATGCTGCGCGACCTGCAGGAAGACAACGGCATCGCCATGGTGTTCATCAGTCATGACCTGAAGGTCGTGCGCAACATCGCCGACCGCGTCGCCGTCATGTATCTCGGCCGGATCGTCGAGGAGGCCTCCTCCGACGTGATCTTCGCCGCGCCGAAGCATCCCTATACCCAGGCGCTTGTCTCCAGCGTGCCGGTTCCGGGCAAACCGCTCATCGGCCGGACGATCCTGCAGGGCGAGCCGCCGAACCCGGCCAACCGGCCGTCCGGCTGCGCCTTCCATCCCCGCTGTCCGCTGGCAGCCGACATCTGCCGCACCACCGTGCCGGCGCTGCGCACCATCGGCGTCCAGCGAACCGCCGCCTGCCATCTCGTCGAAGGCGCCGACGCGCCGCTCGCCGCGTAAGGAGACGACCATGATCCGCTTCGTCTTCACCCGCCTGCTGCGCGCCTTCATCACCATCCTGGCCGTCGTCACCTTCGCCTTCGTCGTGCTGCGCATGTCGGGCGATCCCGCCCAGGTCATGCTCGGCCCCGACGTGCCGCAGGATGCGGTCGACGCCTTCCGCAAGGCCTGGGGCCTCGATCAGCCGCTTTGGATCCAGTACCTCGCCTACATCAGATCGATCTTCAGCGGCGATTTCGGCGTTTCGATGCGCGACAAGGCGTCCGCCCTGCAGCTAGTGCTGGAACGCATTCCCGCGACGCTGCAGCTCACCATTCCGGCGCTCGTTCTGAAACTGCTGATCGGCATTCCGGCCGGCGTCTATGCAGCACTTCACCGCCAGAGCATCATCGATCGCGGCGTGATCATGCTCTCCATCCTCGGCTTCACCATCCCGTCCTTCGTCATGGGCCTGCTTCTGGTGCTGATCTTTTCCGTCAGCCTCGGCCTCCTTCCCTCCGGCGGACAGGACACCTGGATGCACGGCCTGCTGCCGACGATCACCATGAGCATTGGCGGGATCGGCATCCTCGCGCGCTTCTCGCGCAGCGCCATGATCGAGGTGATGGGCCAGCCCTATATCCGCACCGCCTCCGCCAAGGGGCTGAAATGGCCTGATGTGGTCTGGCAACACGCGCTGCCGAATGCCGCCGTGCCGATCGTCACCATTGTCGGCTTCATGGTCGGCTCGCTGATCGCCGGCGCGGTCGTGGTGGAGTCGATCTTCTCGTGGCCCGGCATCGGCCGCCTGCTGGTGGTGTCCGTCGCCAACCGCGATCTCGCCGTCGTCCAGTGCATCCTGTTGATGATCGCCGCGACCATGGTGGTCTCCAATCTCATCGTCGACCTGCTCTATGGCTGGCTCGACCCGCGCCTTCGCGCCCAAACCGCCCTTTGAGGAGGACGTCATGAGCTCAACAGACATGGCACAGGCCCAGCCACGGAGCGGACACGGCACCGGCGTGTTTTCCACCCTTCGCCGCAACGTTCCCCTCTCGATCGGACTCGGCATGCTGTGGCTCATCGCCATGGTGCTGGTGGCGATCTTCGCCGACCTGCTGCGCCCCTACGGCATCACGGCGATGGACCTTGCCAACCGCCTGGCCACCCCCGGCAATGCCAAGCACTGGCTCGGCACCGACGAGCTCGGCCGTGACGTGCTCGCCCGCCTGATCCAGTCGATCCGCGTGTCGCTGGTCATCGCGTTCAGCGCCACCATCCTCTCGGCGGTGTTCGGCACGGTGCTCGGCTTTGCCGCGGCGAAGTTCCGCGGCTGGGTCGAACACCTGGTGCTCGTGCTTGCCGACTTCCAGGCCGCCCTGCCCTTCCTCATCATGTCGTTGGCCGTTCTCGCCTTCTTCGGCTCGTCCATGCTTCTGATCGTCTGCCTGATGGGCTTCTACGGCTGGGAGCGCTACGCCCGCATCGCCCGGGGCCTGGCGATTTCCGCCAGCGCCCAGGGCTATGCGTCGGCCGTCGTGCAGCTCGGTGCAACGCCTTTCCGGGTCTATTTCCGCCACATCCTGCCCAATGTCGCCTCGACGCTGATCGTTTCGATGACGCTGACCTTTCCCGAGATCATCCTGATGGAAAGCGGCCTGTCCTTCCTCGGGCTCGGCGTGCAGCCGCCCGAAACCAGCCTCGGCAACATGGTCGGCTTCGGCCGCGAATACCTGACGCGCGCGCCGTGGATCATGCTCGCCCCTGCCGTCGTCATCATGCTGACGACGCTGTCGATCTCGCTGGTCGGCGACTGGCTGCGCGACAAGCTCGACCCGACCGTGCGCTGACACTTCTTAACCCCAGATCCTTCAGGACCAAGCTCATGACACTGATCACCGGCCATCGCGGCGCCCGCAATCTCTGGCCCGAAAACTCGCTTCAAGGCTTCCGCAATGTGCTCGAACTCGGCGTCGACGCAGTCGAATTCGACGTCCACCTCACCGATGCCGGCGAACTCCTCGTCATCCATGACGCGACGCTCGAGCGCACGACGGAGGGCCAAGGTCCGGTCCGGGCGCTGACGCCCGAGGCGCGCCTGAACGTCAAGCTCAAGGACAGCGACGAGACTATCCCGACGCTGTCTGAGGTGCTTTCAGTTCTGGCGGCGGCCGACGGCCTGCCCCTGCATGTCGAGATCAAGAGCGACGAGACCGGTGCGCCCTATCCGGGCATCGTCGAGATGGTCGCCGCGGAGCTCGCCGCAAAGGGCCTTGCCGATCGCAGCTACCTGACCTCGTTCGACGTCTCCGTGCTCGAAGGCTGCCGCCGCACCGCCCCGGACATCGCCCGGCTGGTCTCGGTCAATGCCGCCTGGGCCGAAAGGCAGGGTGGCCTGAAGCGCTTCATCGAGCAGGTCGAAGGTCTCGTCGAGATCGTCGCCATCCATCACGAACTGATGGAGGCCGAATGGGACCTGATCACGAGCCTGCTGCCGACTGACCGCCTCTGCGTCTGGACGCTCAACGACGAGGCGCTGATCGCCAAATGGCTGGAGCGCGGCGTCGGCCACCTGACCTCCGACAGCCCCGACCTCGCTCTGAACCTGCGCGGCAGGATCTCCGCTGCCGCCTGAACCCCTTGCCCCAACCCCTACACCTGGAGTGAAAACATGAGCAATATCATCGCAACCGGCTTCAATGCCGCCTCGAATGACGGCGAGATGCAGAGCCTCGGCGAGGACCTTCGGGCGCTCGCCGACATGGGCGTCGACACCGTCGAACTGGGCGTCACCACCCTCGACCTGATCGCCGGCGGCCGCATCATCAAGGACCGCGCCGAGCGCCTCGTCGCCCTCACCAAGCAGTTCGACCTGCGCTACACGGTCCACGGCCTCGTCTCGTCCAACTTCATGGACCCCGCCACCTGCCGCTACCAGATCGACGCCGCCAAGGCGCTGGTCGAGATCTGCGACCGGATCGATGCCCGCATCCTCGTCCAGCACGGCGGCTGCCTGCGCGCAGAGCAGATCTTCGACCGGGCCGCGGCCGACCTGCGCGAACGCGAAGCGCTGCTGGAACTCGCCGAATTCGCCAAGCCCTATGGCGTGCGCATCGCGCTCGAAAACATCTTCACCACCGAGCCCGGCCAGTATCGCCAGACGCCGGCCGAGGTCGCCGAGACGGTGAAGGCCGTCAACCACGCCAATGTCGTCGCGCTCATCGACTTCAGCCACGCCTATATCGAATCGACCTATCGCGGCCTGAACTTCCGCGAACAGATCGCCGCCATGGCGCCGGTTGCCGGCCATCTGCACCTGCATGACAGCTTCGGCCGCCCGCAGGGCTTCTACAAGGGCTACCATCCGCAGGAGAACACCGCGATGGGCATCGGCGACCTGCACATGCCGCTCGGCTGGGGCGACATCGACTGGGAAGACATCTTCAGCGAACTCGACTTCCTGCCCGGCACGGTCGCAATGATGGAAATCGGCGCCCGCTACCGCGCCGAACAGCCGGAAAGCCTGGAGCGCGCCCGCAAGCTCCTGGCGATCAACGATCGCCAGAAGTCCATCGCCGCCGAGTGATCGCCGGGCCGGACCGACAAGCATGGCCGCCGTGGAAACCACGGCGGCCAACCGCATTTCGGCACAGTCGGCAAGGCCATTGTCGCCTGCCGTGATGGCCGAACCACCACCCTGCCCGACTTTCGCAACGACATGAGCGAGCGCCAGATGTCGACACTCGAGGAAATCGCATCGCGAGCGGGTTGCTCGATGGCCACGGTCAGCCGCGTGCTCAACCGCAGCGGGCCGGTCAGCGAGGGCATGGTGCGGCGCGTGCGCAAGGCGGCCTCCGATCTCGGCTATCACCGGATCGAGCGAAGCCTCCCGCCGGGACGCCGCCGGCCGGTGATCGGCGTGCTCATTCCCAGCATCACCAATCCGGTCTTTGCCGCCTCGCTGTCCGGGATCCAGAATCGCATGCGGGTGTCGGGGCACGGCGTGCTGATCGCCCAGTCCGACTACGATCCGTCGCGCGAGGCCGATGCCGTCGACTATCTGCTGGCGGAAAAGCCGACCGGCCTCATCCTGACGGTGTGCGACCCGCTGAAAAGCCAGTCCACCCTGCCCGCCTTCCTGCCGCCGACCGTGCTGCTCAACAACCTGCCGACCTCGCGCTTTCCCGCCGCCGTGACGACCAACAACCGGCTTGCCGGGCGCGAGATCACCACGCATCTGATCGACCACGGCCATCGACAGATCCTGTTCGTCTCGGGCCGCTTCGAGAGCTCCGACCGCGCGCGTCTGCGCTATGAGGGTTATCGCGAGGCGATGGAGGCGGGCGGACTGCCGATCAACGAAGCCCTGCAGATCTCGTTCACCACCGGCTACGACGATCTCGACCTCGCTCAGGCGATGTCGCTTCACCGCCCGACCGCAATCATCGCCTCGAACGACCTTCTGGCACTGGGTGTCATCAGCGCCCTCCGGCGCGAGGGGCTTTCGGTTCCCGGTGACGTCTCGGTTGCGGGCTTCGACGGCATCGCCATCGGCCGGCTGGTGCATCCGCCCTTGACGACCATCGAGATGGCCGATGCCAGCATGGGCGCAACGGCTGCCTCGCTCTTGCTCGACATCGCCGAAAACTCGGCAACGCCCCGCCATCTCACGCTCGGCTACAAGCTGAACGCCGGCGGCACGGTGCGACGGATCGACGTCCGTTCCTCTTCTCCCCAGCGGGGAGAAGGTGGCGCATAGCGCCGGATGAGGGGGGCGAAGCCCTGACCAAACGACCGGAGCATAACGTGCGCTACTGCGGACAACTGACCAAAGCGCGCCCAACACCGATACCAGCGACCGTGGCCGAGGGGACCCCCTCATCTGCCCTTCGGGCATCTTCTCCCCGCTGGGGAGAAGAGGGAAACCCGGGGCCTGCGCCGTCAATTCAGCCGTGGCGTGGTGAGACGCCGGTGGCACCGTGCGGCGGGTCGATGGCCGTTGCTCTTCTCCCCAGCGGGGAGAAGGTGGCGCGTAGCGCCGGATGAGGGGGGCTAAGCCCCTGACCATGCGACCGGAGCATAACGTGCGCGACCGCGGACAGCTGACCAAAGCGTGCCCAACACCGACACCAGCGACCGTGGCCTAGGGGACCCCCTCATCTGCCCTTCGGGCATCTTCTCCCCGCTGGGGAGAAGAGGAATCCCGGGGCCTGCGCCGTCAAACTCGGCCGTGGCATGGTGAGACGCCGGCGGCACCGTGCGGCGGATCGATGGCCGATCCTCTTCTCCCCAGCGGGGAGAAGGTGGCGCGTAGCGCCGGATGAGGGGGGCGAAGCCCCTGACCAAACGACCGAAGCATAACGTGTGCTACCGCGGACAGCCGACCAAAGCGTACCCAACACCAGCGACCGTGGCCTGGGAACCCCCTCATCTGCCCTTTGGGCATCTTCTCCCCGCTGGGGAGAAGAGGGAATCCCGGAGCCCGTGCCGTCAATTCAGCCTTGGCTAGGTGAAACCCCGGCATGCGCTTGTCAGCAGTGTGACGCGCCGCTCGGTCGAGCGACGCGTCCTTTGCCGGGTCGTCCGTGACGAAGCGCCGGGCTCAGCTGCGCGGCAGCAGGGCTTCGACTTCGGCGGCTGCGTCGTCGAGGGCTTCCTTCGGCTTGGCCGACTGCTCGACCACGCGCGACAGGTTCTCGACGATCGTCTGGGTGACCTTCACGCCGTTCGAACCGGGGAAGGCGTACCAGGGCTGCATCAGCGGCATCTGCTCGAGGCCGGCGCGGAACAGCGGGTTCTCCTTGTAGAAGTTGCCGAGATAATCCGGCGACTGGGCGGCGAGCTCGTTGTTCGGCACGTAGCCGGTGCCGGGAACGACGACCGAGGCGCCGAACGGGCCGGCGGCGAACTTGATGAACTTCCAGGCGGCTTCCTGCTTGTCAGCGTCGCGGGTCAGCACGACGGCGGCGTTACCGCCGGTCGGCAGCTTGCCGTTGACCGGGTCGATCAGCGGGATATGGCCGGTGCGAAGCTCGAACTTGTCGCCGACATTCTTGATGGTGTTGCGCAGCGCGCCGGTGGTCATGAAGGCAAAGCCGACCTTGCCTGCGACGAAGGCCTGTTCGCCGGCCTGCTTGGTGAACACCGGAAGGCCGCCTTCCTTGACCATGCGGTCGACCACTTCGAAAGCCTTCAGGCCTTCCGGGCCGTTGAAGGCAACGCCGGTCTCTTCGTCGTTCAGCATCTTGCCGCCGGCGCCGAACAGGAGGGCCGAGAACATCCAGTCGTCACCCTGCCAGCGGAAGTCGATGCCTTCGTTGCCGTCGCCGAGCGCCTTGATCTTGGACGCGAGCTCGATCACCTCGTCCCAGGTCTTCGGCGGCTGATCCGGATTGCCGCCGGCTTTGCGGACGAGATCAGCGTTGTAGTACATGATTGGGTTGGAGGTGGCGAAGGCGAGGCCGACCTGCTTGCCCTTGACCTGGGCGAGCTTCAGGATGTTCTCCGAGAAGCCCTGCTCCGCCATGTTGCCGTCCTTGGCCATGAACGGGGTGAGATCGACCGGAATGTCGCGCTCGTTGAGCATGCGCAGACGGTTGAGGCCGATGAAGGTGACATCCGGCATTTCGGCCGTACCGGCCTGGCGCATGATGGTCTGGATGCCGGCTTCATAGGTATCCGAAGGATTGGCGAAGGTAATCTTGATGCCGGGGTTTTCTTCCATGAACTTCTTCGAGATCGTGTCCATCACGTCCTTGAAGAAGCCGGGCATCGGATAATGGACGTTGAGCGTGGTCTCGGCATGGGCAGGCATGCTCACGGCCAGCGTCACCGCTGCCGCGGCCAGCGCCTTCTTGAGATAGGTCATCGCAGTTCTCCTGGGTTTGGACCGGTTCAGCCTTTGAGACCGGTCATGGTGATACCCTCGACGAAGCGCTTCTGCGCGAGCAGGAAGGCAAGCACGAGGGGAAGGGTGATGATGAGGGTGGCCGCCATCAGCGCGCCGTAGTCGTCGCCGGCTTCGGCCGCGCGGAAATAGAGAAGTCCGAGCGGTGGCGTGGCGTAGTTCTGGTTGGTGACGACGATCAGCGGCCAGAACAGGTCGTTCCAGTGCGCGACGACGGAGAAGATCGCAAAGGCGGTGATCGCTGGCCAGGCATTCGGCACCACGACGCGCGCGACGATGCCGGCCTCGGACATGCCGTCGAGGCGGGCCGCATGGATGAGATCGTCGGGAATGCCGCGGAAGAACTGCAGGAAGAGGAAGATCGCAAAGACCGAGATCGAGAAGGGCGCAACCAGGGCGAAATAGCTGTTGAGCACCGACAGCCGGTCGAAGGCGACGTAGAGCGGCAGGGCCGTCGCATGGATCGGCACGAGCAGGCCGAGCATGACCAGCGCCATCATCAGCTTGGCCGCGCGGAACGACAGCTTGGCCATGGCATAGGCACAAGGGATCGCCACCAGAACCTGGACGGCGAGGATCAGGCCGCAGACGATCACCCCGTTCAGGAGCAATCCGCCCATCGACACCCGGCCAAAGGCCTTGGCGAAGTTCTCCGCATAGGACCAGGTCTGCGGGATGAGGGTCAGCGAGGAGGAGAAGATCTCGCTCTGCGCCTTGCCGGCGGTCGAGATCATGAAGATGTAGGGCGCGAGGAAGACGATGGCCCCGAGCGTGAGGAGGGCAAGGCGCAGGGCGCGGCCGGGCGTGAAACGATCGGTCATCATCATGCGTAGTGCACCTTCCGGTCCATGACGCGGTATTGGAGGAACATCAGCGACACCAGGATCGCCAGGAAGATGACGGTCATCGCCGAGGCGTAGCCGACGCGCAGGAAGACGAAGCCTTCCTGGTAGATGGTGAAGAGCAGAACCTCCGACGCCTTGTTCGGACCGCCTTCGGTCAGCGTCTTGACGGTCTCGAACACCTTGACCGAATTGATGATGCTGATGGTGGTGACGAACAGCGTCGTGGGTCCGAGCATGGGCCAGGTGACGAGGCGGAAGCGGGAGAGCGCCGAGCGCGCACCGTCGACTTCCGCCGCCTGGTAAAGCTCGCGCGGGATGGCCGAGAGGCCGGCGAGGAAGAGCACCATGTTGAAGCCGGTCGCCTGCCAGATGCCGATGATCGACAGGCTGGTCATCACCGTGCTCGACGCGCCGAGCCAGTTCGGGCCGTCGATGCCGATCAGGCCCAGGGCGGCGTTGATCGGTCCGATGGTCGGGTGGAAGAGATATTGCCACACCGTGGCCATGGCGACGAGCAGCGAGGCGACCGGCAGGAAGAAAGCCGTGCGGAACAGGCTCTTGCCCCAGCCTTCGGATTCGATCAGCAGCGCGATGCCGAGCCCGAGCGCCATAGACACCGGGGCGACGATCGCCGCATAGACGGTGGTGTTCCACAACGACTTCTTGAAGGTACGATCGTTCAGCAGTTCGGCATAGTTTTCGAAGCCGACGAAGTGGAAGCTGGCATAGCCCAGCTCGAAATCGGTGAAGCCGAGAAAGATCACGGCGATCGTCGGCAGGATGACGAAGAGAAGCAGGAGCAGCAGGGCCGGAGCCGAGAGCAGGATGGCGATGCGGGCCTCGCGCCGCTTCGCGGCGTCCGCGGCGGAGCGAACGAGCGACGGCCGGCCCGCGTCGAGGGCAAGACTAGCCATGCAGCACCTCCGAACGCTCGGCCGAGACCATGGCGATGCTGGCGGGAAGCCGGTCGCCGTGGTCGTCGAACAGCAGGATGGCGTCGGGATCGAGCCTCAGATCGATGCGCTGGCCGACGGCAAGGCCGATGGCTTCCGCGGGCGGAATCTTGGCGACCACGATGCCGTCCATCGCCGCGAGCTTGGCGAAGACCACCACTTCGGAACCGAGGAACTCCAACCGCTCGACACGGGCCGGCAGGTTGCCCTCGCCGGCGGGTCCGAGGCGCACGAATTCCGGGCGGAAGGCGACCGTCACGGGCGAGCCAGGCTTGAGGTCGCTGCGGGTCGCCAGGCGGATGCCGCCGACCTGGACGAGGCCGTTTCCATCGATAACGGTCGGAAGAATGTTGATGCGCGGCTGGCCGAGGAAGCGGGCGACGTCGATATGCGCCGGGTCGTCGTAGATCGTGCGGGGGCTGTCGAGCTGCAGCAGGCGCCCGCCAATCATCACCGCGACGCGGTCGGCCATGGAGAGCGCCTCCGACTGGTCATGGGTCACGTAGAGCGTCGGCACGCCGGCCTTTCGGTGCAGTTCGACGATCTCGCCGCGCGCGTGGACGCGCAGGTTGGCATCGAGGTTCGACAGCGGCTCGTCCATCAGGAAGACGTTGGGATTGCGCACCATGGCGCGGGCGAGCGCCACGCGCTGGCGCTGGCCGCCCGACATCTGCCCCGGCTTGCGGTCGAGCAGATGGTCGATCTTGAGGGAGACCGCCATGTCCTGCACCTGGCGCTGGATGTCGGCGCGGATCTGGCGCTGGCCCGACAGCATGGCGCCGACCAGCGGCAGGCGCCCGGCGGTCGAAAGGCGCCGCATGGCAAGCGGCACGGCAATGTTCTGGCCGGCGGTCAGATGCGGGTAGAGCGCGTAGGACTGGAACACCATGGCGATGTTGCGATCGCCCGCGGCCCTTGCCGACACATCCTCACCGCCAATGACGATCTCGCCGCGGTCGGCGTGGTCGAGGCCGGCGACGATGCGCAGAAGTGTGCTCTTGCCGCAGCCGGACGGCCCGACCAGCGCGATGAACTCGCCCCCCTCGGCCTCGAGGCTGACGCCCTTCAGGATGCTGTTGCCGCCATAGGACTTGTTGATGTCGCGAAGGCTGAACGCGCTCATTCGGCCGCCTCCACCGGAGCCGCGGTGGTAGTGCTGGCGCGCGGATAGACCTCGTCGATCACCTCGTCGAGCACATGGGCGATCATATCCGGGACTGCGACGATCTCGCTCGTCACGTCGTCGCGAAGATGATGGATCACGCCGCCGACGAGGCGCTCGCCCGGCATTTCGCGTTCCAGCTTGTCGATGATGAAGGAGGTCGGCGGCGCCCAGAGCAGCTGGGTGGCACCCAGTTCGCCCTGCCAGCTCCAGTGCAGATGGCCGCTCGCATAGAGCGCCACGTCATGGGCGGCGATGAGGTCGAACAGGCGCTGGCGTTCGGCGGGACGGGCACCCCAATAGCCGGTATCGCCCTCGGCCGGATCGTCGACGAACAGCGGCTTGTGGGCGAAGATCGCCACGTGGCGACCTTCGCGGCCTTCCAGCATCTCGACGAGCCAGTCGAGCTGCGCCTGTTCTTCCTGATGGCCCGAGCCGACGAGCAGGCTGTTCAGCCCGATCATCCGCCAGTTGCCGATGTCCTTGGCGAAACGGTCCGGGCCGGCAAGGCGGCGCCAGCGCTCGAGCCGGGCATTGTCAATCGGCTGGTGCGAGCCGGGCATGTGGCCGACATCGTGATTGCCGGGAACGACGAGCACCGGCACGTCGAGTTCGCCGAGCAGCGCCATGGAGAAGACGATGTCGTCCTCTTGGTCGGCGCCGTCGACGGTGAGGTCGCCGGTGTGCACGACGAGATCCGGCTTGACCTCCTCGATCCAGCGACGGATGGGCTCCCAGTTGCCGTTGAAGTGCGGCTTGGACGGACTGAAATGCGTGTCGCTGATCTGGACGATTTTCATGGGCTGGCACCTTCTAAGCACAGGATCGGCGCGGGATGGCGGGCAGGCCCGGCGCTCTCGGCGATGTGTTTAGGGGGTGAGCGTGTCAGCCGCTTGAGCGGTCTTTCAGCGTTCTTCCATTTCCGTCATCAATTCGTCAGGAAGGGCGGTGCGGTACGGGCCCTGCGTCCGACGGCGGCGCGAAAGTGCGGCCTCGGCCGTTCGCGGGCCGTTTGAGTCCAGCTCTGATTGTCCGTGAGGAGGCGTCGTTTGAATGAACGCGGGGCGCGGTTCGGCTTCGCTCAGCGCTCTGCGTTCTGCCGGTAGTAGTCCTTGAGGGTCGGGACTTCCGCGGCCAGAGGCTCGGCAAGCTGCCGGCATTCTTCCCTGTTGCCGGCATAGAAGGCTGCGACGAACTGGCGGTGCAGGGCGAGTGCTGTCTCGTTTACCCCCGGCACGACGGTGGCGACGGCGGTTCCCGTGCTGCGGCCCTTGACGGTGATCCGGTCGAGTTCGAGGACCGGGAAACGGTCGGCCACCAGCCCGGCCGTCGCCTCGCCGAGCAGCAACGGCACGCCGAACTGTTTCGAGGCCCCCTCCAGCCGCGAGGCGAGGTTGACGGCATCGCCGAGCGCCGAATAGTCGAAGCGCCGCGTCGAGCCCATATTGCCGACGACGCAGTCGCCCGTGTTGATGCCGATGCCGATGCGCAGCGGCATGAAGGGCGCCCCCGCAGCCTTTGCCTCGGCTTCCAGTTCGAGGTTCAGCGCATCGATGGCGGCCAGCATGGCAAGACCGGCGGAGACAGCATGCGGCGCGTGTTCGGCGTCCTCCAGCGGAGCATTCCAGAAGGCCATGATGCAGTCGCCGATATACTTGTCGATCGTGCCGCCGTGCGACAAGACGACCTCCGACAGCGGCGTCAGCAGCCGATTGATCAACTGGGTGAGGTGTTCTGGATCATCCTTCAGGCCCTCGGCGATCGTGGTGAAGCCGCGCACGTCGCAGAACAGGATGGACAAGGTGCGCTTCTCGCCGCCAAGCTTCAGCTGCCCGGGATCCTCCGCCAGTCGCGCCACCAGGTCGGGCGACAGGTACTGCCCGAACGCCCGCATGATCTCGCGCCGGCCGCGCCTCTCCGCGGCATAATCGAGCGTCGCCTGCGCAATGCCGATCGCCGCGAAGGCGACGGACGGCACGATCGGGGAGACGAATGTCCGGCCGAACCGCAAGGCCACATAGCTTGCCGCGACCATGGCCAGGATATAGGCCGCGCCGCCGAAGGCCGCCGGCCATCCGGTGCCGCGCCAGACGAGAAGGACGGCGAGCAGCACGGCGAGCAGGACGAATGCCCCCTTCAGCAGCGGTGTCGCTTCGGCGATCCCGTTGCCGGTCCGCAGATTGTCGAAGATTGTCGCATGGATTTCCGCCCCGGCCACAAGGCGGCCGGTGCGCACGGTGTAGGACGTGGCAAAGGCGTCGGCCCCGCCGGCGGCGACGGATGGCGCATTCTGCAGGCTGAGACCAACGATCACGACGCGATTGCGAAAGGTGTCCGGAGGCAGAAGGTTCGTCGGGTCGAGCGCCTGGTAATAGGACACAGTGGGATAGGTTCTCGGTCCCCCAAAGGCCTGCATCAGCGTGCCGCCGGCCGGAAGTCGCGCCGGCAAGCCCGCGGCCTCGGCGATCCGGGCGGCAAAGCTGTCGTCGAGATCCGGCAGGGTACGGATCGTGCCGTCGCCGCCGAGACTGATCGAGGCGATGCCGGCGCGCGCGCCGGTGTCGGTGAACTGGGCAAGCGGCAGCGTGCGGACGAACTGGTCGGCCTGGGCGGAGGAGATCAGGGTCTCGTCTCCGGCCAGCACCACGTCGGGTCCGAGCGCTGACGCGAGAGCCTGGTCCTCGCCGGCCGTCGTCGGTTCGGAGAAGATCACGTCGAGCGCGATGACCTTGGCACCGGCGTCCCTCAGGGCATTCACCAACTCACCATGCAGGCTGCGCGGCCAGGGCCATTGCAGATTGATGTCGGCAAAGGACGGCTCGTCGATCGCCACGATCACCGGCCCGTCGTCCGGCAGCGGCGCATGCCACATCGTCGACAGGTAGTCGAAGGCGCGATAGTCAATCAGCGACCAGGCGGGCAGCCGGGTAAGAGCCGTCGCCGCCAGAAAGACAACGACGGCAAGCAGGACCAGCCGCATCCGCCGGCTTGCCAGCTTCGGCGCAGAGCTCAGGCTCGACGGCAGCCGGACTGCCATCAGAAGCGGACTTTCACCGAGCCGGTGAAAGTCGGGCCCCAGCCCGGCGTATTCGTGTTCACCTCGAAGTCCTGGTCGAGAAGGTTGAAGGCCGCGAGCTCGAGCGCGAAACGCTTGTCGAACGGCTCCCAGGTGAGGTTGGCGTCGAGCGTCCAATAGTCATCGAGTGCATCGCCCGTGTCGCTGTCGCGTTCGCCGACATAGTTGGTGGCGAGCGTCGCGGAAACATTGGCCTCGTTGACCCAGGTCAGCGCCACCTGCCCCGCCCAGTCGGGCACGAACGGCAGCGGACCGCCAAAGGTCGCCGACGACGGGTCCTCGTTTTCCGACGTGGCGTAGGCGATCGTCGAGGACAGGCCGAAACCGTGGCCGAGGAGCAGGTTCGCAGTCAGGCTGCCGCGATCGATCCGGCCTTCGGAGGCAGAGAACGGTGCGGCCGAAAACGGAATGGCGATGCGCGGCTCCTCGATGTCCTGATGCTGGAACTCGGCGGAGGTGAAGAAGTCCTGCGTCCATTCCGCATCCCAGCGCAGGGCGACCGTGTCGACATAGCCGTCGAGCCCGGTGGAAATCTCGTTCGGCTGCAGGCCGAGAACGCCGACCGGCGAAAGCGTCGGGGTGTTGACGGAAAGGCTCTGGCGCGAATAGGAGGCGCGCAGCCAGTGCTGGTCGGACGGCGCCCAGGCGATGCCGACGCGCGGCTCGAGCCGCGCCACGTCATCGTCGTCACCGTCGAGGAAGGTGCCGAACAGCGCATATTCGGCTTTCAGGTCCGGCGTGATCTCGTGCAGAAGGTCGACATACACGCGGCCGTAGGTGGCTTGCTCGTCCGGATCGGGTACCGCCGGCGCTCCACCGCTCCAAGCCTGTGCGCGGGTATCGATCCAGCCGCCCTCGACGCCGTAGCGCCATGTGAGATCGTCCATGCCGATCGAGTGGCTGACAGCGGCGACATAAGTCTCCTGGGACGACTTCGCGGTGATCCCGCTAAAGCTGTTGAAACTGTCCGCGTCCTGGGCGCTGTAGAACACGGCAGCGTTGACCACGTTCTCGAAGCCGATCGTATGACTCCACCCCACGCCGACATTGGTCTGCTCCGAGCTGTCCTTCACGCTGGCGACCGGAAAACCAAAGATGGAGGCATAGAGGTCGGAATCCGAGCCGGAATGATTGGCGTAGGCAACGAACCTGTCACTAGGGCTGGGGCTGGCGGTCAGATAGCCGTTGCCGCGCAACAGGCGCCCCTCGGTATCGAGGTCCGCGGGGAAGCCAAACAAGGTGCCCAGACGCTGGTCGAAATCCGTCTCCCACTCGACATTGCCGTAGAAGCTGATCGGGAAAGGCAGATTGCTGAAGCCCTGTGCCTCGCCTTCCGCCACATAACCGGTGTCGCCATTGCCTTGAGTGAAACCACCGCCGAGCGCGCCCTCGAAGAAGGGACGGCGGATCAGGTTGGCCGAGCGGGATCGGCCGGACAGCATGTGCGGATCGAGCAGCAGGCCCTGGATGAAGGACGAGTAGCTCAGGCTGTTCTGCCCGTTGGTGATGACGTTTCCGCCATGGGCATAGCTGTTGGCGAAGGGATTGACGCTGCCGCGCACCGTCTGATCGACATAACCGCTGCCGGCGAAGGGGTCGAAGACGGCATCGCCGTAATATTCGCCCCAGGCGTTCAGACCCTGCAGCCGGAAAGCGTTGTTGAGCGTCGAGCCGGCATCCTGATTGGCGCTCAGCGAGCCGAAATTGCCGCCGCGAGCCTTGGCGCGCCGAAGGAACTCCTGCGCATTGCGGATGGCGCCCTCGGAATCGTAGTCGTCGATCGCGACCGCCGTGCGGAAGGACGAGATGACAGGATCGTTGTCGTCCAGCCGGTCGGCATTGTCGAGCGCCTGATCGGACGGCACCCGATCGCCCTTTTCGTAATGCGCGGCGGCAAGCAGGACCTGCCCCTGGGCATAGGAGGGATTGGATACGGTACCGGCCAGCAGGTCGTCGACCGCCTTGTCCAGTTCGCCGGTCTGCATGTGGTAGCGGCCGCGCGCGACGAGCGCGACGTCGAAGGTCGGGTCGGCGGCGAGCGCCAGGTCGATTTCCCGCTTCGCCTCTTCGACACGCGACTGGTCGAGATAGAGAATGGCCAGATTGGCATGCGAAACCGGATCCATCGGATCGAGCGCGATCGCCTTCTTCAGTGCCGCCTCGGCCGCCCGCATGTCGCCGCGCACCGATTGCAGGTCGCCGATCGCGTTCCAGATGGTGGTCGAACCGGGCGCAATCTTCAGGGCCGCCTCAAGATCGGCGAGCGCGCCGTCGAGATCGCTTTCGACGCCGGCGCGATAGTTCGCCCGCGCCTCGAGCGCGGTCGGCTCCGACGGGTCGAGCGCCAGCGACCGGTCGATCGCCTCGCGCACCTGTTCCCGGTCGTTGAGCAGCAGCGCCAGCTGGGCACGATAGGCCGGAAGCGCCGGATCCTTCGGAAAGCGCCGCTCGGCCTCCTTGATCACGTCGATCGCCGCGCGGATGTCTTTGAGAAAACCGGCGGCATAGGCCTGCATCAGGGCGCCATAGGGGCTCGACATGCGCCGCGGCTGAGGCTCCAGCCGGTTGGGATTGGCCAGCGAACGGGCATAGTAACGGCCGTAGTCGGCGATGTCTCGGCGGCGCTGATCGAGATGGGCTCCGGCACTGCCGAAGAGCCTGTCGGCCTCCTCATAGCGCAGCTCGGCGGCGGCGATGATCGCCTCGACAAGGTCGGCCCGCGCCCGCTCGGCCAGCGACAATGTCCGGGCACGAAGCATTGCCAGCGTCTGCTTGGCATCCTCGCGGCTCTCCAGCGAAAGCTGCACTTCGGCCAGAACCAGCAGGTCCGCGGTGCTTCTCTGTTCGGCGGGGATGGCGGCAATGCGGTCGGCTTCGCGCCGCATGTCGGCGACCGGCAGCGTCGAGGCCGGCATGAAGTTGAAGGCGTTGCGGGGCGCCAGATAGAAGAGCATCTGCTCGCGGTCGTCGGAATCGACGATGACGATCTTGCGCGGCGCCTGGCCAATGGTCGCGGCGGCGGCCTCGCCCTGCGCCACCTGCACGCTGCCCTGCGGATTGCTGAGTTCGACCAGGCCTTCGAGCACGGTGAGCGACGTCTCGGCGCCCTTGACCGTCATCGTCCAGTCGGTGCCGCGGATGGCCGCGGTCGCCGCCGGGGTCACCACCTCGACGCCCGGACCGCCGCGTTCGGCGCGCGCCCAGATCGTGCCGGTTTCCAGTTCGAGCACGGCATCGCTGCCGGGCGTCATCTGGCGCACCCGAAGGGAGGAATTGCGCCCGAGGCGAATCTGCGTGCGGTCGGCAAAGAGGATCGCCAGCTGGCCGGTCGAATTGGTGCGCAGCACGTCCCCGGTCAAAAGATCCTGCTGCAGGTCGACGAAGCGCCAGTTCGAGACGTCGATGAAGCGCACTTCCTCGCCGGTCTTGCGCGCGATGACGGAGGCCACAGCATCCGTCCCGCGCACGACAGGCTCCGCCGATGCGGGTGCAAATGCCCCGCCGGCGCCCAAGAGCAGCGTCACCGCTGCTACATTCCTCTTGATGAAATCCCCCGACATATCCACACAAGTGGCCACTTCGAAAAGTTGAGTCAAGCATCTTCATATCGCCGGCTTGCTTTTCGGGGGTGGTGTATTAACAGGAATACACGCCAAAACTGGAGCGCGGCAATCGTGAGCGACTTTGACACCTCAACGACAGAATTGATCGAGACACCGATCACGATCGGCGACGTCAATCTGGAATACTTCAATCACGTCAAGAAGATAAACGACGTTTTCTACGACCAGGTGAAGATATCGGACCAGAAGGCGGCCTATATCTTCACGTTCATGCTGGCGTTCCTTGTGACATCGAGCGAAGTGCGCAACGTCTTTACGATCGCGCGCTATTTCGAGCGCGACATGCTCATCAACGGGCTGTCGGCACTGCTCGCGCTCGCCTCGACCCTGTCGATTCTCTCGGCCCTGCTGGTCGTGCTGCCCCGCCACATCAAGACATCCTCGTCCCTGTTCTGGGGTACCTGGCCCATGCACCGGCCCCTACTGGAGCAGGCCGCGGAGAAGGCCGACATCAATTACCTGTTCAACGAATACATGCGCAATGCCGACGTGCTGTCGCTGATCGCCCGGCAGAAATACCGGTTCGTCGGCTTCGCCTTTCGCGGCCTGATCACCACGGTGCTGATCTATGTCCTGCTGCTGATCGTCAGCTGACCTTTCAAGGTCCAACGGTCGTTCGCCGCTTAGCCGCGGCGAGCGGGCGCTTCGGCCTTCTGAAGGAAGGGCAGGAAATCGGCCGGCGGAACGGGCCTGCCGACGAAATAGCCCTGGATGTTCACGCAGCCGCTTTCCACCAGAAACCGCGCCTGTTCCTCGTTCTCGACGCCCTCGGCAATCACCTCGAGGCCGAGCTTCTGCGCCAGCGAGACGATGGCCGAGGTGATCGCCATGTTGTCGGCATCCCCCGGAATGTCGGCGAGGAAGGAGCGGTCGATCTTGAGCTGGGAGACGGGGAAGCTCTTCAAGGCGCTGAGGCTCGAATAGCCGGTGCCGAAATCGTCGATCGACAGTTTCACCCCGAGCGCCTTCAGCTCGCGCATGCGCTGGAGCGCGCCGGTCAGGTCCTGCATGATCAGGCTCTCCGTCACCTCGAGTTCGAGATAGCGGGGATCGAGGCCACATTCCGCGAGGGCGGCGGCGACGCGAACAGCCCAGGCCTTCTCCTTGAACTGCCGCGCCGAGACATTGACGCTGACCACGACCGGTTCCAGGCCGTCATCCTGCCAGGCCCTGCACTGGCGGCAGGCCTCGCGCAGGATCCAGTCGCCGAGCGGCACGATCAGTCCGGTCTCCTCGGCCAGGGGGATGAAGTCGCTGGGCGGCACCAGACCGCGCGTCGGGTGGTTCCAGCGGACGAGCGCCTCGGCGCCGAACACTCGGCCGGTCGACAGGTTCTTCTGCGGCTGGAAGTAGAGGACGAACTGTCCGTCCTCCAGGGCCCGGCGCATTTCCTCGATCAGCACCAGCTTCTTGCGGGCCTTCTCTGCCATCTCCACGGAGAAGATTTCGAGATTGTCGCGGCCCGTCTCCTTGGCGCGATACATCGCGGCATCGGCATTCGCCACGAGATCCGTGGGATTGTCGCCATGCTGGGGGAAACAGGCGATGCCCATGCTGCAGGTCACCTGGAAGGTCAGACCGCCGAGCGTGATCGGTGTCGCGACCGCGTGACGGACGGCCTCGAAGCGCGACACCAGGGCGTCGGAGCCGTGACCGCTCAGAAGGACGATGAATTCGTCGCCGCCGACGCGGACCGCCATGCCCTGCCCGTCGACGACGTCGGTGACGCGGGTGGCGACGATCTTCAGCAGCTCGTCTCCCACCGCATGGCCGAGGCTGTCATTGATGACCTTGAAGTTGTCGATGTCGAGAAAAGCGACGCCGACGTCGCGCCCGGCGGCCTTCGCCTCGGTCAGGATCGCCGGGAACTCCGCATCCAGCAGAAGGCGGTTCGGCAGGCCGGTCAGCGCGTCGTGGCGGGCCATGTAGCGGATGCGTTCCTCGGCCCGGTGCCGTTCGATGGCAAGGCCGGCGAGGTGCACGGCGATCGCAGTCAGCTCGTCGTGCTGGGCGTCCGGAGAGCCGGGCCGGTCGACGAAGAGCGCGAAGGTGCCGAGAACCTCGCCCTGATAGGAGAGGATCGGCGTGGAGGAACAGGACCGCAGTCCAAGCCCGTCGACAAGGAAGCGCAGGCTCTTGGCGAGCGGGTCGGTGTCGACGTCCTCGATGATCACCCGTTCCTTCCGCCAGGCAGCGGTTCCGGAAATGCCGCTGGCCGGGCCGATCTTCAGGCTGCGCATGATGTCGCGGAATTCAGTGGGCAGCGAAGGCGCCGCTGCGAGTTCCAGATGGTCGCCGGCCGCCGAGCGCAGCATGACCGAGCCGCGCGAGCCGGGATGCTGCGCCTCGATCATCAGCACCAGCTGGGCGAGGAAATCGCGCAGCGGCATGCCGGTCGCCACGAGTTCGAGCAGGCGCGACTGGGCCTGCATCAGCCTCTCGGCCTTCTTGCGGACCGTGATGTCGCGCGACATGCCGACGACGCCGATCGTCTTGCCGTGCCTGTCGCGCAAGGGCAGGCGCGACATCATCAGCCAGCGCTCGCCGTCACCGTTGAGTGCCTGTTCCTCGATGCCGAGGTCGGACTGGCCGGTTTCCATCACCATGCTTTCGACCACGTGGATCGCCGTCGCCGCTTCGAAGGGGTGAAGGTCGAAGTCCGTCCGGCCGATCAGGTCGGCCACGGTCTCCAGCCCGTTGTCGACGACGACGGCGCGGTTGGCGAACAGAAACCGCCCGGCGAGATCCTTTGCATAGATATAGTCGGGGATCTGGTTGATCATGGCCTCAAGCCAGTAAGGGCTCGATCCGTCCGACTGCATCAGCTGAAGCCGTTCGAGCGCGCGCTGGAAGGGTTCCACGGGCATGCCTTTCCGCTGAACATCGCCGTCCGCAAGATTGGATGCCCTTTTCCGCGTCATGGTCTCTCCCGGCTGCGTTTTCTGGCCAGCACAATTCCACTCTCATTTGGACTCGCTAATCTGCCGTTAACGGGAGATGGCCTGTTGCAGGACAAACATCAGCCACCACGGCGCGTGGACCGCCTGACGAAGACCGGAAAAGTGCGCGCCGCGCGCGAGCCGGCGCTGGCGATCGACCACGGCCAACCCATTCTCCCGTCTCGCTCCGCCTTCCGCTTGCCGTGTAAGGCCCGAGAGATTATGAGGTCGTGCGAGAAACGGCCCGGTTCGGGCGGCCTTCGCGAGGCCGGCGGCGGTGCTTGCCGCAATTGGGATGTGGAACGCAGATCATGAATTCGTCCGCCACAGGCAAGATCGGCGTCACGTCCGGCGGCATCGCCAGGATTCCCTTCATCGACGTGTTTCTCGGTGCCAGGACCTGCCGCGTCTCCTCTTCACCGGCGAAGGACGATCTCGTGGCGATCGCCGGCTGGGGAACGAAGCCGAGCGGTCAGCGCGCGGCCCAGCTTGCCGCACGCCTTGATCTTCCCGCCATCTTCCTCGAGGACGGCTTTCTCCGCTCCTATTTCGCCGGAAAGGACCATCCGCCCCTTTCGATCGTGCGCGACAGCGAAGGCATCTATTATGACAGCCGCCGGCCCTCGGCGCTGGAGAGCCTGCTGAATTCAAAGGCCGACCTGCTGGCCGGCATCGGAGCCGACGTTGAACGCGCAAGGCGCCTGATCCTCGAACATCGGCTGAGCAAGTACAACCACGCGCCGGATCTCGACGAGAAGGCGCTGCGTCCGGGCGATGTCAGGCGCGTTCTGGTCATCGACCAGACGGCCGGGGACAACAGCGTGGCCATGGGCGGAGCCACGGCCGACACGTTCGAGGCCATGCTCGCGGCGGCACGCTCGGAAAACCCGGATGCGACGGTCTACGTCAAGACCCATCCCGAGGTGACGTCCGGCCAGAAGCGCGGCTATCTCAGCCACGTCCAGGACGACGAGCGCACGGTCCTGCTGCGCGATGCGATCAATCCGCTCAGCCTCATCGAGAAGATGGACCGCGTCTATGCGGTCACCTCGACCATGGGCTTCGAGGCGCTCCTTGCGGGAAAGCCGGTGTCGGTGTTCGGGGTCCCGTGGTATTCGGGATGGGGGCCGACCGACGACCGGCAGCCCTGTCCGCGCCGCACGCACAAACGTACTGTCGACGAACTCTTCGCCGCCGCCTATTTCCACTATACCACCTATCTCGATCCCGTCCGCCGCGCGCGCGGCACCATCTTCGACGTGATCGACTGGCTCGTGCTGCAGAAACGCATGGCGGCGCGCTTTACGGGGCGGATGATCTGCCTCGGCCTTCGGCGCTGGAAGGCGGCGACGCTTCGTCCGCTCCTGTCCATGCACCCGGAACGCGTTCATTTCGTCGCCGACGTGGCGCGGGCCAAAGCCTGCGGGCCGCGCCCCGGCGACTGCCTCGTCGTCTGGGGCCGCGACCTTCCCGCCGGCCTCGAAGTGCTCGCGGCCGCCACAGGCGCGCAGATCCTGCATATGGAGGACGGCTTCATCCGGTCGGTCGGCCTCGGCTCCGATTTCATCAAGCCCTATTCGATCGTGCTCGATTCGCGCGGCATCTATTTCGACCCGGGGCGCCCGTCCGATCTCGAAGACATCCTGAATAGCGCAGCCTTTGCGCCGGAAGAACTGGCGCTGGCCGCCAGGCTGCGGGCGATGATCGTCGACAACGGCATCACCAAGTACAATGTCGGGGCCGCGGATACGCCGGATTGGGGACGCGGAGAGCGCCAGGTGGTGCTGGTTCCGGGCCAGGTCGAGGACGACGCGTCGATCCGCTACGGCTGTCCGGGCATCCGGACCAATGCCGACCTGCTGGCCGCCGCGCGCGCCGCCCATCCGGAGGCCTTCATCGTCTACAAGCCCCATCCGGACGTTGCGTCCGGAAATCGCGCCGGCCATGTCCCGCCGAGCCAGTTGGCGGCCCATGCCGACCATATCGAGACGGAGCGTTCGGTGATCGGATGCATCGAGGCATGCGATGTCGTGCATACGATGACGTCGCTGACCGGATATGACGCATTGTTGCGCGGCAAGCGCGTGGTCGTCTACGGTCTGCCGTTCTACGCCGGCTGGGGCCTCACCGACGACATCGCCGGGGCGGATGCCTTTACGCGGCGCGAACGCAAGCTGACGCTCGACGAACTTGTGGCGGGAACCCTGGTGAAATATCCCCTCTATTGGGACTGGGACCTGAAAACCTATGCGTCCTGCGAAGCGACGCTTCGCAGGATAATGGAAACCCGCCCAAATTTGGACACGCGACGCGGCAAGGTTGCGGAATACGTTTTGCGCAAGCTGCGCAAGTTGCGCCTGGTCACGGCGCCGTGGATGGGCCGCTAGCCGTACCAAGGACTTGACCGGGCCAAATGACGAACTACAAATATACGGAAAGTCGAAAATTCGTTTTGAACTGTCATCAAAATGTATCCTTCCGCCCGGACGTTGGGGGACGTCCGAAACGGGTGTGTCGAGAGCCGGGACCGAATTGTGGAGGCGGGTTCCCTGTTGATTGCCCGACAAATACTTTAACGCAGCAGTTGTCATTGTCCCTGTGATTTGAGAGTGGGAAGGCGAGCTGCCGTCATGGAGCAAAGTGACTATTTGCCAGAGGATGCCAATGCACGATGATTTGTCCCTGAAACCGGTCCTGCATCCGGCCGAGCCACTGTTCGTGAGCCCCGATGCGAGCATCCTCGATGCCATCCGGGTGATCGATGCCGGGACGCAACAGATTGCAATCGCGGTCGATGAGAGCCGTCATCTTCTCGGTGTCGTGACCGATGGCGACATTCGCAGGGCCATTCTCCGCGGCGTCGAGCTCTCGGGCCCGGTTGCGGAAATCCTCAATCGAAAGCCCACCGTCTGCAAGCGCACGGCAAGCCGGGAAGAACTGGCCCGCACGCTGCTCGGCCAGGAACGCATCACGCGCCTGCCCGTCGTCGACGAGCAGGGCAATGTGGTGGGGCTCTATCGAACCGAAGACCTCGTCGCCAATCCGTATTCCCACGAGCTTCCGGTCGTCCTGATGGCCGGCGGTCTGGGGACGCGCCTCAGACCCTTCACCGACAACATTCCCAAGCCGATGATCGATGTCGGCGGACGTCCGATCCTTGAGCATATCATCCGTCGTTTCGTCAGCCAGGGTTTCACGCGGTTCTACGTCTCGGTCAACTATCTCTCGCATGTCATCAAGGAACATTTCGGCGGGGGCGAAGCGTTCGGGGCGCAGATCACCTATATCGAGGAGACCGAACGCCTGGGTACCGCCGGCAGTCTCCGTCTGCTGCCGAAGGACATCAAGGGCCCCTTCTTCGTCATGAACGGAGACCTTCTGACCGCGGCCAATTTCGCCGCCATCGCCAGCTACCACCTGGAAACGGGTGTCGAGGCGACGATGTGCCTGCGCGAATATACCGTTCAGGTCCCGTACGGAGTGGTGGCGCAGGCGGGGGGACGGTTCGTCGGGATCGAAGAAAAGCCGATGCATCGCCATTATGTGAACAGCGGCATCTATGTCCTCGACCCCGCGATCCTGGAATTGCTGCCGGAGAGCGGCTATTTCGACATGCCGTCGCTTTTCGACAGCCTGATGCAGAAGGATCCCAGCGCGGCCGCCGTGTTTCCCTTGCGGGAATACTGGTGCGACATCGGCCAGGTGGCCGATCTCGAGAGGGCGCGCCGGGAAATCGCGAAGATCTCCAGCTATTGACGCTCGACCAAGACGATTGCGTATGAATCGTCCAGACACGCACGCCACGCGAGCGATTTAAATCGCACCGCCTCTTGCCGGCAGTCTGGCCACTACCAATTTGCCCGGGACAAGCGATCACGCGGGACATACCGACGACAAGGAGGCTGCGATATGAAGTCGATAATCGACTACCTGGGCAAGCTGGAACGACAGATTACCCGGTTTTCGCTGCAGGTCATCCTGATGGTGTTCGGCGCCAAAGCGGCCGGCACGTATCTCTCCTATTCCCCCTTCGTCAGGCGAACCCAGGCGCGCATTCTCTGGTTGCACGAACAGATCCGGTCTCGCTCCGGCCGGGAAGCCGCGGACAGGTTCGTGATCGACTATCTCTCGGCGCGGCCGAGGCTTCAGGACTACGGCATCGCGCTGGTGGGGACCGGCGCCCATCGCCCGAGCAGCGAGCGGGTCGCGGCAGCCCTGCCGAGGCTCCTCGCCGTCGCCGGCCAGCGCGAAGACGCCTCTATCTCTCTCGCTTCCGCTCTCCTCGAGCGCGGGGATGTCGAGCTTGCGCTGGAGCTTGTCGCTGAACAGCAGGGTAAGGCTCGTAGCAAATCTTCGGTCGACTGGCCATCGCTGCTTCGTTCTCTTTCGCCGCGTCATCTCTATGAAACAACGGCCACAGCGTCCTCGACCATCGGCTCCCCGGAACATTTGCGGCCAGGCCCGAGCAAGAATCGCCTTATCATATTGGATGAAGAGCTGTCGCCGGCGGCAATCAAAAGCCTTGCTGCCGGTGCGGACAAGATTACTTTGCTGCAGTATAGGGATCTCTACGGACGGATCGATCTGAGGGCCGTTCAAGCGGAAATTCCGGAGTGCCAGATCGCCGTCGAGCACGGCCGTTCCCGTGTCGACCGGTTCCACAGACGATACTTTGATATTCACCAGGAAACACTTCAGACTGCGGAGCTTCTGAGCAAGAGTTTTGTCAAGAATGCGCCATGGGTTGGCGAGTTCATTTCTGATGTTCAGGGATTTGCGAATGATCTGACTCTTGAGCTGAGCGACATGCTTTTCTTCAAGGCGTTGCGTTTGGAAAGCGTCTACCAGGCCGCCCTTGATCCGGCTTTCGACAGCGTGATCGTCTCCTTCGGAGACGGATTTGAACTCTTCCGCCTTTTCTATTCCGACAGCGCGCTGTGGCAGGATTCCCGCATCAAAGGGTGCTGCCGATCGCGCAAGATCAAGACCGTCTCCAAGTTTGCCTCGCGATTGGCGGATATGCAGCGTCGAGCGACCGTCGGAAGTGACGCTCCCACCCTTGCACACATCGCATCACTTCAAGAGCAGGAGGAAGCTTTGCCGCCCGTGCCCCCGGAAACGGTGAGGCGCTACCTGGAGCAATCCGCCACGCCGGCCAAGTACGCTTCGAAAACGCGTTTGCCGGGGCGAAAGACGATTGGCTATGTTGCAAACGACACTCGCGCTTACGTCGCTTCATCGATCCAACTGGCCACGCATTTGCAGGGGCATTTCAACGTGGATGTGATCCTGACGCAAGGCAATCCGGCAAACTTGCTGAAAAACATCGAGACGGCGCAGAATGATCCTTATCTGCCGCAAGAAACAAAAGGCCAACGGCCGGGCCTCGTGAAAGTCGGCGCCGCGGCCCCGGGCGCGACGGCGACCAAGGCGTTTTCCGACGTATTCCTTCTGGCTGTGGGCGACACGGTGCGCGAGCAGTTTGCGACGATCGGGCGTGACGTGGTGGTTCGGGCAGCGCTCGATTTCCTCCTGACGGAAGGGCTCTCCCGTGCCGTGTTGCATACGATGGGAAATGTTCGGGCAATCGCGACACACCTTGCCGAACAGTCCTATGCAGCCATCGCTATTTCACCAATTCGATCTGCCAGAAACGCACAGTTCGCAACCCTGGGACGCGAAAACAGAGTCCCAACGCTTGCTGTCGAGCCGCATTGCCTGAATTCGGCATACTGCCGATACGGCACGGTTCTGAGCGACTATGCCGCGGTGTATTCGGACTATTACGCGCAGGAATACGACCGCTATTTCGGCATCCCCAAAGAACGCTGCTACACGTTCGGATCCCCGCGCGTCTTGCGCCCGATCGACTACGATCCCATCGCCGCCCGCAAGGATGCCCGGCGCAAGATCGGGCTCCATCCGGGCGATCCGCCGATCATCGCGGTTCCCACCCAGCCGATGCCGGCGGAGCACATCCTCGCCGTCTGGCGGATGATCATCCGGGCGGCAAAGGCGCTCGACATGCCCGTGCGTGTGATCCTCAAGGCCCATCCGGAAGAAGGTCCGGGGCATGTCGGTCGCTATCGCCAGATCATTGCCGAAGAAGAGGCCACGGATCTCTGCTATGTGGCCGATGTCGACATCAAGGACCTGCTGATCGCAAGCGAACTGGTTCTGACCGCCTACAGCGTCACGGCCCTGGAAGCCGTCGTGCTGGAACGCAATGTTGCGATCGTCGGGCAGGAAGGGGTTACATATCCCGTGGAATACGACAAGATCCTCGGCATCCCCCTTTGCCTCACGGAGAAAGAAACATTGGAGACGATTCGCGAGGCCCTTACATTGCACGGCAGTGCCAAGTCCGGCGCCCAGCAATTCAAGGCAGCCAATCCTCACTTGTTCGACAATTCCACTTTTGATCGCCTAAAGGAGATCGTAGAGGACATCATCGCCAAAGGCCCAGAAAACATTCGCCGTCGTCAAGAATTGCCGGCCTCCCTATTCGTCACAGCACCTTTTCGAGAGTATCTGGTATGATGAAAACCTTCTCTATTGCTGACAAGATCATAGGTCGAAACAACCCGTGTTTCATCATTGCTGAAATCGGCGTGAATCATAACGGCGATCCCGAGCTGGCGGCCAAGCTCGTCAGTGCTGCGCGCGCCGCCGGTGCCGATGCCGTCAAGTTCCAGACTTTCCAGGCGGACAAGTTGGTCGTGCGGGCCACGCCGACGGCAGCCTACCAGAGGGCAAACACCAGTCAGACCGACCAACACGCAATGTTGCGCACGCTCGAACTCGACGAAGCCGCTCATCTGCAGATTCTTCGGCAATGCCGCGCCGAAGGCATCATCTTCCTCTCCTCGCCCTTCGACGTGGAAAGCATCGATATGCTTGACCGGCTCGACGTTCCCGCCTTCAAGGTGCCCTCGCCCGACTGCATCTCGCAATCCTATCTGGCGCATATGGGTGCCAAAGGGCGCCCCGTCATTCTTTCCACCGGCATGTGCGACCTCGAAGAGGTCGCCTTCGGCGTCGATACCCTGCGCAAGGCCGGCAGTGACGACATCGCTCTCCTGCACTGCACGAGCTGCTATCCGGCCCCGTCCGACGAACTCAACCTCAGTGTCATTCCCGCGCTTGCCGACGTGACCGGATTGCCCGTCGGCTATTCCGACCACTCCGACGGAATTGCCGTTTCGATCGCGGCGGTGGCGCTTGGCGCCTGCGTCATCGAAAAACATATGACACTCGACCGCAACCTGCCTGGCCCTGACCACAAGGCCTCATTGGAGCCGGCCGAATTCGCGGCGATGGTCGCCGGCATCCGCAGCGTCGAACAGGCCCTCGGCAGCCCGGTGAAGGCGCCCCAGCCCTGCGAAGCCTCGGCCCGGCAACTGGGCCGGCGCAGCGTCGCCGTCAGCCGCAGCCTTCCCGCTGGGCACAAGCTGACGGTCGAAGACCTCACATTGCTGCGTCCCGGCACCGGCCTGCCACCGCGCATGGAGGAACTGATGGTCGGACGCACGCTTGGCCGCGACATCGCCGAAAATACATTGCTGACACTTGAGGACCTGGCATGACGCGACCGAGCCAACTGATTCTCCTGGGAGCCGGCGGGCATGCCAAGGTCATAGCCGAACTGGCCCGGGCGGCGGGCTGGCAGATCGCCGGCTTCCTCGCTCCCCGAAACGAGAGGGGTGAGGAAAATCTCGGCGCGCCGCTTCTGGGCGATGGCGCTGACCTGACTGTCGACCCGTCGTGGCTTGAGAAGCACGACCTTTTTCCGGCGATCGGCGAAGGTGAGATTCGCTGGCGCGAATTCGTGCGGCTGGCCGCCGCCGGTGCAAGGGTTCCCTCCCTGATCCATCCCAGCGCGCTCGTCTCCCCCTCCGCGCGGATAGAAGCAGGTGCGGTCATCATGGCCGGCGCCATCGTCCAGGCAGACAGTGTGATCGGACCTGCGGCGATCATCAACACAGGGGCGCAGGTGGACCATGACTGCCGCGTCGGAGCGGGCGCGATGATAGCGCCCGGAGCCGTTCTCTGCGGCGAAGTTCATATCGGGGATCATGCCTTCGTTGGCGCTGGAGCCGTCATCGTTCCACGGATCCGTATCGGCCGCAGTGCATTTGTAGGCGCGGGCACGGTGGTCCCCAATGATCTTCCCGACGGCTCTCACCTGAAGACAACTCGCCGAATTTCCGCATTTCCAAAACCGGAGTGACGCCGATGATTGAATTTCGCCCCTATAGAGACGGAGACGAGGTCGCCATTACCGAGCTGTTCAGCACGGTGTTCGGTCGTCCTATGAGCATCGATTTCTGGCGGTGGCGGTTTCTCGACCATCCGTCGCGCGATCCGATGATCATGCTGGCTTTTGATGGCGACACGCTGGTCGGAAACTATGCGGCCAGCCAGGCACCGTTGTCGCTGCACGGAGAAGTTCACCCGGCTTGCCTCTCGATGACGACCATGACCCATCCAGACTGGAGGGGACAGAAGCTGTTCGAGAGAACCGCCGAAGCCTTGTACGAGACACTGCCGTCGCGCGGGAAGTGCGCAATCTATGGCTTTCCGAACATCGTTTCTCACACGCTTTTCAGGAGCAAGGTGGGCTGGGACGATTATTACGACGTGCCCACGCTGACGCTCGACATGGCCTCGCTCCGTCACCCGGCCCAGCCCGACCCGGCCGTCCAGATGGTCGAGCGCATCGACGCCCGCTTCGGACGGTTCTTCGCCAAGATCGCCGCCGACTTGCCGATCGCGCCGCACCGTGACAGCGACATCCTGGCCTGGCGGATCGATCGCAATCCGGAAAACACCTATACGCGTTTCGTGCTGGAGGAAGGCGACGAGATTGCAGGATATGCGCTGACCAAGGCCTATGGCGCGGACATGCTCGATCTCGTCGAACTGCGCGCCGCAAGCGGAGCCGCGGCCCGTGCGCTGATCAACACGGTTGCCGCGCATGCCGCCGCCTCCGGCCGTACGCGCATCGCCACCTGGTGCCTGCCCAACGACCTGCATCGCCTGCCGCTCGAAATGGCCGGCTTCAAGGCGTCGGCACCGGTCACCTATTTCGGCGGCCGAACCTTCACGCCCCTTCCCGCCGACCTGACCGACGGTCGCCTCTGGCGCCTCTCCATGCTGGATTCCGATCTCTACTGAACGAAAGCAATATGACCAGAACAGTCCATTTCCTGACCGGAATTCGCTCCGAATACGATATTCTTGCCCCCATCATCGCGGCGGTTGACGCGCAGCCGGATCTCGACGCCGGCGTGATCGTCACCGGTGCCCACCTGACCGGCCTGCACGGTCAATCGGTCCGCCAGATCGAGGCCGATGGCTATCGCATCGCCGCCCGCATCGATTCGCTGCTCGCCTCCGACGGCCTCGGCGGACGGGTGAAGGGCATGGCCCTGCAACTGGCCGGCCTCACCGATCTGTTCGCCCGCGAGCGTCCGGACTTCCTCGTCGTGATGGGCGACCGCGAAGAGGTGATGACCGGCGCCGTGGCGGCCATCTATCATCACATCCCGGTCGTCCATGTCGGCGGCGGCGATCATGCCGACGACGGCAATGTCGACAATCTGGTCCGCCACGCCGTGTCGAAGATGGCCCATCTCCACATGGCCACGACCGAACTCAGCGGCCAGCGCCTGCGCCAGCTCGGAGAAGAGCCGTGGCGCATCCACGTCACCGGCGCCTCCGGCCTCGACCGCATCATCGCGACGCCGGACATGGCGCGTGACGAGCTTGAGAAGGCGCTCGGCGTCGACTGGCACGGCGAGCCCTATGCGGTGCTGCTCTACCACCCGACGATCACCGACTTTGCCGAAGCGCGGGCGCATATGGCGTCGATCACGCGCGTGCTCGAGGCGAGCGGCCTGAACATCGCGGTCATGGCCCCGAATTCCGATCCCGGCAACCAGGCGATCAGCCTGGAGATCGACGCGCTGATCGCCCGCTGCCCGAAGGCCAAGGCCTTCACCTTCCTCGAACGCAAGGTCTTCATCAACATGCTGCGCCACGCGCGCGTGATGGTGGGCAATTCCTCCGCCGGCATCCTGGAAGCGCCAAGCATGGGCCTGCCGGTGGTCAATATCGGCATCCGCCAGAGAGGGCGCGAGCATGGCGATAACGTGATCTTCACCGACTACGATGCCGGGGAAATCGCCGCGGCCATCACCAGGGCCACGACGGACGAAGGCTTCCGCGCCCTGGTGGCGCAGCGGCGCACGCCTTATGGAGATGGCAAGGCCGGGGAGCGCATTGCCGAGGTCTTGCGCAGCGTCGAGCTCGGCCGCGGCCTGCTCGATAAGAAATGGGTTGAGGGAGTACGATAATGCTGTTGGAAAGCGGAAATGGACCGATTCTGGTCGTTGCCCCTCATCCGGACGACGAGACGCTCGGCGCCGGCGGTCTGCTGCTGCGCGCCCGCGCCGCCGGACGTCCGATCCACTGGCTGATCGTCACCGGCATCACCACCGAACAGGGCTGGCCGGCCGAGAAGGTGGCGCGCCGCGAAACCGAGATCGACGCGGTCGCCAAGGCCTTCGGCTTTGCCGGCGTGCACCGGCTGGACCTGCCGTCGGCCAAGCTCGAAACGCTTGCCCTCGGCGAGGTGATTGGCGGCATCGGCAAGATCGTCAATACGGTCAAGCCGGAGATCATCCTCGTTCCGCATCGCGGCGACGCCCATTCGGACCACCATGTAGTCCATGCTGCGGCAACGGCCTGCGCCAAATGGTTCCGCTATCCTTCCGTTCGCTGGACGCTGGTCTACGAGACGCTGTCCGAGACCGATGCCGGACTGTTTGTGAGCGACCCCTTCCTCCCCAACATCTTCGTCGACATCACGGATCAGTTGGAGGAAAAACTCCGGATCACCACGATGTTCAACGACGAGATCGGTGAATTCCCCTTCCCCCGCAGCCTCGAGGCCATCCGGGCGCTGGCGATGACACGGGGTGCGGCATCGGGAACGAGGGCGGCGGAGGCCTTCATGCTGTTGCGAGGGCGTTTCTGAGCATGGGCCGCCGAAAGGACAACCCTTCCGGCGCCCCTTCGAAACTTGCCACCCATCCATGCTTCCACTAAGCCTTTGATCGCCGCGACCATGGCGCCTAAGAACGCCGTGACATCAGGCAAAGGCCACAGGACAACCCGAACCACATGCTTCCGACTTACCCCCACATACCCGGCAGACTTGGGCTGGAGGATGGATTGCGCAGGATCGGCCAGACCGTGCGCTGGTGGATGGAGGGGGCGCCCGGCCGGCAGGAGCGCAAGAAGTACTTGCGGCTCTATGAGCAGGGCGAGTTCGAAGAGGCGGCGCGTGCCCTTCGCGATGCGCTCGCCGCCGCACCGACCGATCCGGAACTGATGCTGCAGGTAGCGAACCTCTCGCGCTTCGGCCTCCTGCCCCTGGAAGACGCCCTTCCCCTGCTTCGGAACGTCATTTCCAAGGCGCCGCCGGCTTTGGCGCGCCAGGCGCTGATCCACCTCTTCAATCTGCTGTGGGAGCGCAAGGGGGCCGAGGCGGCGATGGCGTGGTTCCCGCATCTCGTCCGCGAGAGCGAAAAATCCCCTCGCCTGCTGTTGCGTGCCGCCGCACTCGCCAATGAAGCGGGCCAGACGACGGAAGCCTTCGATCTGCTGGCCCGGGTCGGCCGCAGCGATCCATCGGCGCTCAGCTCCATGGGCTATCTCGACCTTATTCTTGCTGCGTCAGACGCCGGCGCGGCGGAGCTTCCCCAGGCGCCACGCGCGCGCGCCCTTGCCGCCCACCTGGCCCGCTTCGAAGGCCGGTTCGCCCAGATGATCGCCGCCGCTTCCGGCGACGTGGCCGTCGTCGCCAACGGCCCGTCGCTCCTCGGTCTCGGTCTCGGCAGCGCGATCGATGCGCACCCGCTCGTCGTTCGTTTCAACAATCACGGCTCGGCACCGGGATCGGTCGATCTCGGTGAACGAACCGACATATGGTTCCGCCCGACCGAATTCACCCACGTGCCGATGCGCGAGGCGCCCCCGCCGCAGCTCATCGCGCTGACCGGCTGCAATATCCGCAACCGGTATTCGAACGGCCTCCAACTTCTTGAGCCGTATATGCAAGCGGGCCTGCCCGTCGAGCTGGTGCCGACGCCCCTGTACAAGCGCCTGTTTGCCGCGCTCGACGCTTCTCCGAGCGCCGGCCTGATCGGGCTCGCGTGGACGCAGGACGAGATCGGAAGAAAATTGTCTCCGGGACAGGTTTTCGGCTATTCGCTCGGGCACAATACTTCCGCCGTCTCGCATTATTATGGTAAGCGCCATACGGGATCCTGGCCCAGCCGTCACAACTGGCAGGCCGAGCAAGCTTTCTTCCAGTCACTCATGAGCGAGGTCATATCCGCGTGATTCCAACAATTCTGGTCGTTGGCTGCGGCAATATCGGACGCCGACACATCGAAGCGCTCGCAGCGGCCGGCCGGCCGATGCGCGTGATCGGCATAGAGCCAGGCGAGGCTGCCCGTGCCCAGGCGGCGGCACTCCTTGCCCCCTTCGCCGAAGGATCGACGGTGCTTGTCGACATGGACGGCGTGCCGGACGTCGCGGACCTGGCGATCATCGCCACCTCGGCAGCCCATCGTCGGTCGGCCTTCGAGGCCCTGCTGTCGCGCTGCGCGCCCAAGGCCGTGATCTTCGAAAAGGTGCTCTTCAACACACGCGCCGACCTGGATGCCGTCGGCCAGATGCTGACGGCCCGGGCAATTCCCGCCTTCGTCAATTGCGGCCGCCGCGGCTTTCCCGCCTATGACCGGCTGCGCGATCTCCTGGCAAGCCGTCGCGGCCTGTCGATGGAAGTGACTGGCGCCGGCTGGAACCTCGGCTCCAACGCCATCCACTTCATCGACCTCGCCGAGCATGTCCTTGGAGACCGGACCGTCGCGCTCGACGAAACCGGCCTCGACCCCAAGCCCGAGCCCGCGCGTATTGCGGGATGCGTCGACCTGTTCGGCACGCTGCGCGGCAAACTGGCAGGCGGCGGCACGATCGCCATCACCCAGGATCGCGCCCCCGGCGCCCCGGTTGTCATCACCTTCTTCGGTGACGGGGAAAGCTGGCGCGTCGAAGAGGGCGCAAAGAGGCTCGTTCATCGCAACGCAGCCGGCGAAGAGGACGAACAGGTCTTCGAAACGCTGTTCGTCAGCGGCATGCCCCATCTCTATACCGAAATCCTCGACGGCAAGGGATGTCGCCTGACGCCCTACGAACAGTCGGCGGCGCAGCACGCGCTGTTCCTCGACGCCTTCCGTCGCCGCCTCGACCTTTCCACCTCGGAGGACGTGCCTTGCCCGATCAGCTGACCCCCCTGCTCCTTGTCGGCACCGGCGCCATGTCGGGCGCCTATGCCAAGGTGCTGAAGGCGCTCGGCCAGCCCTTCGTCGCGGCAGGCCGCGGCGCAGAGCGCGCCGAAGCCTTTGCCCGCGAATGGGGCGTCGAAGCGGGCCACGGCCCGCTTGCCGAGCAGATCGCAAGGTTCGGTACCGTTCCGGAAACCGCGATCGTCGCCGTCAGCGCCGTCAACCTTGCCGAAGCGACGGCCCAACTCATCGAGGCCGGCGTGCGCCGTCTGCTGGTGGAAAAGCCGGTCGCCCTCAACCAGGCCGATGCCGAAAAGCTTGACGCCCTCGCACGAAATGCGGGCGCCGAAGTCCATGTCGCCTACAACCGCCGTTTCTACGCGTCGGTCGAGGCGGCCCGGAAGATCATCGACGCCGATGGCGGCGTGCTGTCGGTCAAGTTCGACTTCACCGAGGCGCGCACGCGCATCGAAGCGCTGAACAAGGATCCGGCCGAGCTTTCCGGCTGGCTCTACGGCAATTCGACCCATGTGATCGATCTCGCCTTCTTCCTCGGCGGCCACCCGAAGACGATCTTCGCCCAGAGCCGCGGCGGCCTCGCCTGGCATCCGTCCGGCGCGATCTTCACCGGCTGTGGCACGACCGACAAGGGCGCCGACTTTTCCTACCATGCCAACTGGCTCGCGCCCGGTCGCTGGGGCGTCGAGGTGATGACGGCCAAGAGCCGCCTCGTGCTGCAGCCCATGGAGCAGCTGTTCCTGCAGAACCAGCAGAGTTTTGCCGTGGAGGCCGTGGCAATCGACGACGCCCTGGACAAGGAATTCAAGCCAGGCCTCTATCGGCAGACGGAAGCGTTCCTGTCCGGCAAGCCTGACCCCCGCCTGATGAGCCTGTCGGAACAGGCCAAGGCTTTCAAGGACTACACCGTCATCCGCGACGGCAACATCTCGAACTTCGAAGGAGAAAACCGGTCATGAGCAACCTGTCTGGCAAAACCATTCTTGTGACCGGCGCCGACGGCTTCATCGGCTCGCATCTGGTCGAGCATCTGGTGCGCCAGGGCTTCAAGGTCCGCGCCTTCTCGCTCTACAACAGCTTCGGCACCTGGGGCTGGCTCGACCGCGTCTCCCCGGATGTGCAGGGCTCGTTCGAGGTATTCAGCGGCGATATTCGCGATCCGAACGGCGTGGCGACCGCCATGCGCGGCTGTGATGTCGTGCTGCATCTGGCCGCCCTGATCGCCATCCCCTATTCCTACCATTCGCCCGACACCTATATCGACACGAACATCAAGGGCACACTGAACGTGCTGCAGGCGGCGCGCCTCCTTGAAACCGAGCGGGTCGTGCACACCTCGACCAGCGAAGTCTACGGCACCGCCCAGTTCGTTCCGATCACCGAGGAACACCCGCTGGTCGGCCAGTCGCCCTATTCGGCGTCGAAGATCGGTGCTGACCAGCTGGCGCTGTCCTTCTACCGCTCCTTCGGCACGCCGGTGACCGTCATCCGCCCGTTCAACACCTTCGGCCCGCGCCAGTCGACGCGTGCGGTGCTGCCGACCATCATCACCCAGCTGGCCGCCGGCAAGAAGGAAGTGCGGCTCGGCAAGCTCAGCCCGACGCGCGACTTCACCTATGTCGCCGATACCGTCAAGGCCTTCCAGGCCATGGCCGAAAGCCCGAACGTGCTGGGCGAAGTGGTCAATTTCGGCAGCGGCTTCGAGATCTCGATCGAGAACGCGGTCAGCACCATCATCGACATCATGGGCGTGAACGCCCAGATCGTCTCCGAAGAACAGCGCCAGCGCCCGGAACTGAGCGAAGTCGATCGCCTGTGGGCCGGTATCGACAAGGCCAAGCGCCTGACCGACTGGAAGCCCGGTTATTCCGGCCACGAGGGCTTTGCCCGCGGCATTCGCGAAACGATCGAATGGTTCAGCAATCCGAGCAATCTGGCCCTGTACAAGGCCGACACCTACGGAATCTGACATGGCAAACCTGGATATCGCACGCGCCGTCCAAATCCTGCGCGAGACTGCCGCCCCCGACGGCCAGTCCGTCGTCCTGCACGAGCCGCGCTTTGCCGGGGCGGAGTGGGAATATGTCAAGGACTGCCTCGACACCGGCTGGGTCTCGTCGGTCGGCGCCTATGTCGACCGCTTCGAGAAGGAGCTGGCGGAGGCCTTCGGCGTTCGCCGCGCCATCGCCGCCGTCAACGGCACGGCCGCCCTGCACATCGCCCTGATGCTTGCCGGCGTCAAACCCGGCGACGAGGTTCTGATCCCGGCACTGACCTTCGCGGCAACTGCCAATGCGGTCGCCTATTGCGGCGCCATTCCCCACTTCGTCGACAGCACCATGGAGACGCTCGGGCTCGATCCGGACGCGCTCGACGCCTGGCTTTCGGAGATCGCCGAACCGGGGCCGGACGGTCCGGTCAACCGCAAGACCGGCCGCCGGCTGGCAGCCGTCGTGCCGATGCACGCCTTCGGCCATCCGATGGCGATCGACCAGCTCATAGAGGTCTGTGAAAAATGGGGCATTCCGGTCGTCGAGGACGCCGCGGAATCGCTCGGTACCCTGTCGAACGGCCGTCCGCTCGGCGGACGCGGCCTGGTCGGCATCACCAGCTTCAACGGCAACAAGATCATCACCACCGGCGGCGGCGGCGCGATCCTGACCAATGACGAGGAGCTCGGTGCCCGCGCCAAATACCTGACGACGACCGCCAAGCGCCCGCATCGCTGGGCGTTCTGGCACGACGAACTGGGCTACAATTACCGCCTGCCCAATCTCAACGCCGCGCTCGGCTGCGCACAGCTGCAACAGCTGCCGACCTTCCTCGAAGCCAAGCGGCGTCTGGCGGAGCGCTACAAGCAGGCCTTCGACGGCGTCGAGGGGCTCCGCTTCTTCGTCGAGCCTGAGGGTGCAAAGAGCAACTACTGGCTGAATGCCGTGATCCTCGACGAGGCCGCGCAACGCGACGACTTCCTCGCCGCCACCAACGATGCCGGCCTGATGACCCGTCCCTGCTGGGCGCTGATGTGCGACCTGCCGATGTACGAGACGAGCCCGTCCATGCCCCTGCCCGTCGCCCGCGCCATCGAACAGCGACTGGTCAACATCCCCAGCAGCGCCGTCCTTGCCCTGGAGCCCGCCGAATGAACGAGATGACGCGACCGAATTTTGCGGATTTGCAATATCCGGACACGATCGCCCTTGCTATCGATGCTGCGCACGCAGCGGCGAAGAAAGATGATCTCGACGAGGCCGTCCGGTGGTTCGACCTGTGTCGAACACTGTTGATCAGGTGCACTCCCACCGTAGCCCTTAAGCGGCGCATAGACGCGAATCTGAAAAGCATAAGCGACGAAGCGGAGCGTAGCCGAAACGCGCTCATCGAGAAGGGGTCGAAGACACCAACGACCCGTGTGGCCATCCTGGGCGACTCCCTGGCATTGCCTCGGGTGGATGAGAAAGACAATTTTCCGCACTCGCTGGATGGCACTTATCCAGGTTTGATCCTGTCCAAACTGCAGGGCGAAGCAGCGAACAAAGTTCAGGTATGGACACACTGCCAGCGGTATTTCACCACCCATGACGCCGTAATGCTGCTGGAGCAGAATCCAGACGTTCTTTCAGGTGCTCATGTAATCATCCACCTGGGTCTCAACGATTGCGCGGTACGAATGTTCATGGACAATCAGCGCCTTGCGATCGGCCTTCTGCCTACTGAAATCAGCGAAAAGATATTGTCCTTCAGCCGCACCTACAGGGCTGCGCTCATTCAGGCTTTTCCCGGCTTCTCGTATGTTCCAGTAGACCAATACCGCGCCAATCTGCATCGCATCGCCTCGATCGCGCAGGACGCCGGTGCGGCCAGCCTGACCTTCACCACGGTCATCGTCGTCCCCTGGAAGTTCTGGCCGGCGACACCGGGCGTCTGTCACAATTTCACCACCTACAATCTGGCCATGATGGATACAGCATTGCAGGTCGGCGCCAATGTCTTGGATGTCGACCGGCTCATGTGGCAGAACAATGTGGTGCGGACGCTCAACAAGGACGGCATGCACCTTTCGCCGGTCGGCCATGAGCTCCTGGCCGACGCCTGGATCAAGCAGGTGATCGCCTGATCACCGTTCACCGAGGGCGATCCATTGCCCTTGGTTGCCCCGGACGGATCAAGTCACTTTCCGCATATCGTTTCGATAGGATCTTACTGCCATGACAAGCACAGCTTCATCCCCCAAATTCGTCTGCACGATCTGCGCGCGCGGCGGCTCGAAAGGTGTGCCGGGCAAGAATATCCGCATGCTGATCGACAAGCCGTTGATCGCGCACACCATCGCCCAGGCAAAGGCCACCGGTCTTTTCGAGGCGGTGGCCGTCAGCAGCGACAGCCCCGAGATCCTCGAGGTCGCCGGTCAGTACGGTGCCGACATCCTGATCCGGCGTCCGGACGAGCTGGCTACCGACGAATCAGGAAAGCTGCCGGCCATCCTCCACGCGCTCGGTGAAGTCGAACGCCAGCTCGGCTACGAAGCCGACTATCTCATCGATCTCGACGCCACCTCGCCCCTGCGCTTTCCCGAAGACATCAAGGCCTGCGCCGATATCTTGACGGAAACCGGATGCAGCTGCGTTCTCACGGGTTACCCGGCGCATCGCTCGCCTTATTTCAACCTTCTGGAACGGGCCAAGGACGGCAGCATTTCGCTGAGCAAACAGCTTCCCGACCCGGTGCTGCGCCGTCAGGACAGCCCCGAATGCTTCGACATGAACGGTTCGGTCTACGGCTGGAAGCGCGAAGCGCTGAAGGTGGACCCGGGCATCTTCTATCCCGACACGAAGCTCTACGTCATGCCGCGCGACCGCTCGATCGATGTCGACGAGGAACTGGATTTCGACATCATCCGCATGATCATGGAACGGCGTGCCGGCAACTGATCCGGCTGCCGATTTGGCGTCGGGCTTCAAACAGATATAGGTTCCTCTGCGGCGCACCCGTGGTGGACGCCCATGCCGGACACTGTCCGGAGACAGCCGCAGACAGATCAGGACCAGCCCCATGCCCCACCATCCCGTCCTTCGTTTCCATGGCGCCGCCGGTACGGTGACGGGGTCGTGTTTTCTCGTCGATCTGGGTTCCGCGAAGGTGCTGGTCGATTGCGGCATGTTCCAGGGTTCGAAGAGCGAGAAGGAACTGAACTACCGCGAATTTCCCTTCGTCGCCTCCGAGGTCGACGCGGTCATCCTGACCCATGCGCATATCGACCATTCGGGCCTTTTGCCCAAGCTCGCCAAGGCCGGCTTGGACGGGCCGATCTTCGCCACGCGGGGCACCGTCGATCTGTGCTCGGTCATGCTGCCGGATTCGGCGCATATCCAGGAGAGCGAAGTCGACCAGCTCAACCGGCGCAACCAGCGCCGCGGCCGCGACATCGTCGAGCCGATCTACGATGCGGCGGACGCCGCCCGTGCGGTGACGATGATGCGCAGCGTGCCGCTCGAGAGCTGGCAGCAGGCGGTGCCGGGGCTGCGCTTCCGCTTCTGGAATGCCGGCCACCTGCTCGGATCCGCCTCGGTCGAGATGGAGATCGAGACGCGCGACAAGGTGCTGCGGCTGATGTTCTCCGGCGATATCGGGCCGAGCCACAAGCTCCTGCAATACGATCCGGAGGCACCGCAGGATTTCGACTATGTGATCTGCGAGAGCACCTATGGCGACACCGATCGCGAGATCGTCGACGAGCGGGCCCGGCGCCATGCGCTGGAGGCGGAAGTGCGCATGGCGTCCAATGCCAACGGCGCGCTGCTCATCCCGTCCTTTGCCGTCGAACGCACCCAGGAACTGCTGGCCGACCTCGTCCAGCTGATGCGCAGCGGGGCGATCGAGACCTGCCCGATCGTCATCGATTCACCGCTGGCCACCCGTGCCAGCGAGATCTTCCGCCGCCACGCCCGCGAACTGGAAAACGGCAGGCTGCTGGCCGAGGCGATGGAAGCGCACAATGTCCGCTTCACCGAGACGGTCGAACAGTCGAAGGCGATCGACAACATGCGCGGCTTCCACATCGTCATCGCCGCGTCGGGCATGTGCGAGGCCGGCCGCATTCGCCACCGGCTGAAGAACTGGCTGTGGCGCGAGGAAGCCACCGTGCTTCTGGTCGGCTACCAGGCCTCCGGCACGCTCGGCCGGATCCTCAAGGACGGCGCCCCGACCGTCCGTATCCAGGGCGACGAGATCACGGTGCGGGCGCGCATCCGCGAACTCGACATCTACAGCGGCCACGCCGACGGCCGCGAGCTCACCGAATGGGTGAAGAACCGCCAGCCGATCCGCGCGGGGACCTTCCTGGTCCATGGCGAAGAAGGCGCGCTTGCCGCCTTCAGCCAGCGTCTGGCCGGCTTCCTGCCGCCCGAGTGCATCTTCGTACCGCGCATCGACGGCGCCTTCGAGCTCACCGCCGGCGGAGCCGTCGACATTTCTGAAGCCAGGCCGCCCCGCATCGATCCCGCCCGCCCCGGCCACCAGGACTGGCACAACGACCTGCAATCGCTGGTGCTCGACCTGCAGGACGAACTGGCCAAGGCGGGTGACGACAAGGCGCGGGCGGTCATCCTCCGGCGCCTGCGCCGCGCGCTCGCCGACTGACCGAACAGGCCGCCCCGCGCCTCAGTTGCTCGGCATGGGCCGGGTGAGCACGAAGGCGGCACACGCGACGAGGATGGCGCCGATCAGAAGCTTCAGCCAGAGCTGCGGCGGCCCGGCGAACCAGACGATCACATAGCTCACCGACATCAGCGACACCGAGGCGATCTTGGCATTGCGCGAGATCGCGCCCTGCCGGCGCCAGTCGATCAGCGGCTGGCCGTAGCGTGGATGGTCGAGCAGCCATTGCTCGAAGCGCGGCGAGGATCGCGCAAACAGCGCAGCGGCGAGGATCATGAACGGGGTGGTCGGCAGAACCGGCAGGAAGACGCCGACCACACCGATCCCGACCATCAGCCAACCGCCCGCCAGCAACAGGATGCGCATCGCTTCTCTCCATCGTCTCCCGGAACGCAGCCCGGTGACCCTTGTCCGTCCTACGCTTGATACAGGCATTCGGATCATAAAGCACCGCAGCGCGGCAGAACCGCGGCAAGATGCGGCAGTCCATTTTCGCCGAGCCCGGCGGCATCGCATTCGGCAAGCGAAAACGGCGGCACGACGCGCCTAGGTAGCATACGTCCGATCCTTCGCATCCGTAAGCCGCAACGACGGTCGATCGCGCTCCGGGCATAGTGATTCGCATCCTCACATTTCTGCAACGCGGCCCGGAAAATCGCCGATTGCGGCAATTTTTCGTTTGCACAACAAGGGGCACGATTGCATGGTCCGGGTTTCTTCATCCAGACGGAATTCAAGGACCATGACTGCAGATACCATCGTGCTCGGCGCCGGCATTATCGGCGTTTCCACTGCCATTCACCTGGCGCGTCGTGGAAGGTCGGTGGTTCTGGTCGATCGCCGCACCGCCGGCGAAGAAACCTCCTTCGGCAATGCCGGCCTGATCCAGCGCGAGGGCGTCGTGCCCTACGGCTTTCCCCAGGATCTCGGCCTGATCCTGCGCTACGGCCTCAACAACCGCATCGACGCCCACTACCACATCCAGGCGATGATGAAGCTGGTGCCGTTCCTGTCGCGCTACTGGTGGAATTCCAACAGGTCGCGCCACGACGCCATCGCGCGTGCCTATGCGCCGCTGATCGAGAACTCGATCAGCGAGCACAAGGACCTGATCGAAGCCGCCGGCGCCGAACACCTGATCCGCAAGGACGGCTGGGTCGAAGCCTTCAGAACCAATGCCGCCCGTGACGTCGAATTCGCCGAAGCCGACCGTCTCGTGCGCGAATACGGCATCAGCTACACCCGTCTCGACAAGGCGGAACTCGCCAAGGCCGAGCCGCATCTCAGCCGCGATTTCGTCGGCGGCCTGAAGTGGAACGACCCGTGGTCGGTGCTTGACCCGCACGGGCTGACCGCGGCTTACCTCAAATATTTCGAAAGCCTCGGCGGCCGCTTCGTCACCGGCGACGCGACGACGCTCACCCCCCGCGCCAGCGGCGCCGGTTGGCAGGTCAAGACGGGCGAAGGCCTGGTCGAGGGCAAGGACGTCGTCGTCGCGCTCGGCCCGTGGTCGGAGGAAGTCACCCGCAAGCTCGGCTACAAATTCCTGCTCGGCGTCAAGCGCGGCTACCACATGCACTATGCCCCGGCCGGCAATGCCAAGCTCAACAACTGGCTGATGGACAAGGAACGCGGCTATTTCCTCGCGCCGATGAACAAGGGCATCCGGCTGACCACCGGCGCGGAATTCGCCTTCCGCGACGCGCCGAAATCGCCGGTCCAGGTGGACCGGGCCGAACGGGTCGCCCGCACCATCTTCCCGCTCGCCGAGCGGCTCGATGCCGAGCCGTGGATGGGCGCGCGCCCCTGCACGCCGGACATGATGCCGATCGTCGGCAGGGCACCGCGCCACCAGGGCGTCTGGTTCGCTTTCGGCCATGCGCATCACGGCCTCACCCTCGGTCCGGTCACCGGGCGCCTGCTCGCCGAGGCGATGACGGGTGAAAAGCCGTTCATCGACATGACCGCCTGGCGGGCCGAGCGCTTCAACCCGTAAGGCTGGACTGGCCGACACCGAAGACGAAACTCCTGCCCCCGGTCCGAAAAGACCGGGGGTATCTTCTTTCCGTGGCCCCCTCATCTCTGCTCCGAACCGCTCGTCCGGGCCGCGCGAAACCGCCTCCCGGCCGCGTCGAAAGCGCCCACCAGACTTTGTCTGCCGCGACAGGCTGGAAATGCCGGAAATTCGGTGCTAAGGTATTTTCGGTCGCTCGACCAATTTCGCCGCCCCTGCAGGCGGCAGACCGGACAACAAACGATGCACCCGATGCGTCACCGGTCGAGGGGTTCGCAGGCACTGGCAAGGTTATGGTACGCTTTCTGATCTATAACGCGAAGTCGGCCCACCGTTAGCGGTGCACCTTTGCGCGCGCGTGTTTTCACGCCTCCAGGATCAAATCGACCACTTCTTTTTTACGGTGCCTTATGGACATTGATAGTTACGCACGAAACTTTTTTGCCGAAAATCCCGACATCGAAGTGCTGGAAGCCTTCGTCATCGACGTGAACGGCGTTCCCCGCGGCAAGTGGATCCCGCGCGAACGGGCGCTGGACGTTCTGACCAAGGGCATGGCGATCCCGCGCTCGGTCTATGCACTCGACGTCTGGGGCCGCGACGTCAATGCCGCCGGCCTTGCCGAAGGTACCGGCGATCCGGACGGCATCTGCTTTCCCGTGCCCGGCACGCTGTCGCGCGTCACGTGGCTGTCGCGGCCGACCGCGCAGGTGCTGCTCGAAATGCGCAATCCGGACGGGTCAGGCTTCTACGCCGATCCGCGCCAAGTGCTCGCCGCCGTACTGGAGCGCTACAAGAAGCTCAAGCTGACGCCTGTCGTCGCGACGGAACTGGAATTCTACCTGATCGACCCGGTCCGCTCAGCGCTCGACCCGGTGCGCCCGCCGAACACCCGCGACGGACGCTGGCACACCGGCCAGACCCAGGTTCTGTCGATCTCCGAACTGCAGGACTTCGAGGAGGTCTTCTACGGCATCTCCGCCGCCGCGCGCGCCCAGAACGTGCCGGCCGACACGACGCTGCGCGAGAACGGCCCCGGTCAGTACGAGATCAACCTGAACCACGTGCCGGATGCGCTCGCCGCCGCCGACTATGCCGTTCTGCTGAAGCGCATCGTCAAGGGCGTCGCACGCTGCAACGACCTCGACGCCACCTTCATGGCCAAGCCCTACGGCATGCAAGCCGGCAGCGGCATGCATGTGCATTTCTCCGTGCTCGACGAGGACGGCAAGAATATCTATGTCGGCGAGGACGCGCCCTCGGACCGCCTGATGCACTCGGTCGGTGGGCTGCTGGAAGCCATGGGCGAGAGCATGGCGATCTTCGCCCCGCACCAGAACTCCTACCGCCGGCTCACCCCTTCGGAACACGCCCCGACCTATGCGTCCTGGGGTTTCGACAACCGCTCGGCGGCCGTGCGCGTGATTACCGCCTCCAAGCCCGCCACCCGCATCGAGCATCGCGTCGCCGGCGCCGACACCAATCCCTATCTGGTCATCGCCATGATCCTGTCGGCGGCACTGGCCGGCATGAAGGAGAAGACCTCGCCCGGCGGGGCGATCTCCGGCGACGAGCACGCCATCAGCCATGAGCCGCTGCCGACCAACTGGGACTACGCGATCCAACGTTTCGCCAAGTCGAGCTTCGCCTATGCGGCGCTCGGGCCGCAATATCGCGGGCTCTATGCGGCCTGCAAACATCAGGAACTGGCGGAATTCGCGCTGCGCGTGACCGATGTCGAATACGACGCCTACATCAGGACGGTGTGACATGAGCGACAAGAACAGGACTTCCGAGACCAATCCCGGCCATGCCCCTTCCTGGTATGCCCATTCGGCCAATGACAAGACGGTGCGCCCGAGCCTCGAAGGCGAGCACGCGGCCGATGTCTGCGTCATCGGCGCCGGCTTCACCGGCGTGTCAGCTGCGCTGCAGCTGGCGGAGAACGGCTACAAGGTGATCGTCGTCGAGGGCGAGCGCGTCGGCTTCGGCGCCTCGGGCCGCAATGGCGGCCAGATCGTCAACGGCTACAGCCGCGACCTCGAAACAATCGCCCGGCGTTACGGGCCGGAGCGGGCAAAGCGCATCGGCGAAATGTCGCTGGAAGGTGGCCGCATCATCCGCGAGCGCGTGGCCAGGTACGACATCAAGTGCGACCTGGTCGATGGCGGCTTCTTCGCCGCCTTCACCGACAAGCAGGTGCGCGAGATGGCGCATGTGAAGGCCCATTGGGAGACGCACGGCCATACCGGCCTCGAAATGGTCTCCAAGGCCGAGGTCGGCAAATATGTGAAGTCCGACCGTTATGTCGGCGGCATGATCGACAAGCTCGGCGGCCATATCCATCCGCTCAACCTGGTGCTCGGCGAGGCGGCTGCTGTCGAAAGCCTCGGCGGCAAGATCTTCGAACAGTCGCGCGTCACCGGCGTCGACATGGGCGCCAATCCTGTGGTGCGCACCGCCAGGGGCCGCGTCACGGCGAAATATGTGCTAGTCTGCGGCAATGCCTATCTCGGCAACCTGCTGCCGAAGATCACCGACAAGATGATGCCGGTCTCCAGCCAAGTCATGGCGACCGAACCGCTCGACGCCAAGCTGATCGAGGAACTGCTGCCCGCCAACTACTGCGTCGAGGATGCCAATTACGTGCTCGACTACTACCGCCGCACCGCCGACAACCGGCTGCTCTACGGCGGCGGCATCGGCTATGGCGGCCAGGACCCGGCCAACCTCACCGGCGTCATTCGCCCGAACATGCTCAAGACCTTCCCGCAGCTCGCCAACACCAAGATCGAGTTCGCCTGGAGCGGCAATTTTGCGCTCACGCTGACCCGCATTCCGCACATGGGCAAGCTCGCCGACAATGTCTACTTCTCGCATGGCGACAGCGGCCATGGCGTGACCACGACGCACCTGCTCGGCAAGATCCTCGGCGAGGCCGTTGCCGGCCATTCCGGCCGCTACGACGTCTGGTCGTCGCTGACCGCCCTGCCCTTCCCCGGCGGCAAGACCTTCCGCGTGCCGCTCACCGTGCTCGGCGCCTGGTGGTACGGCATGCGCGACAAGCTCGGCGTTTAAGGAGAATCCCATGCGTACAGTCACAGTCGCGGCAACCCAGATGGCCTGCACCTGGGATATCCCCGGCAATATCGCCCGCGCCGAAAGCCTGATCCGCAAGGCGGCCGCCGACGGCGCCCAGATCGTGCTGATCCAGGAGCTGTTCGAGGCCCCCTATTTCTGCCAGGACCAGATCGGCGAATTCTTCGACATGGCCAAGCCCTTCGAGAACAATCCGCTGATCGCGCACTTTTCCAGGCTCGCCGCCGAGCTGAACGTCGTTCTGCCGGTGAGCTTCTTCGAGAAGGCCGGACAGACCTATTTCAACAGCGTGGCGATCGTCGATGCTGATGGCACGGTGCTCGGCCTCTACCGCAAGAGCCATATCCCCGACGGCCCCGGCTATACCGAGAAATACTATTTCTCGCCCGGCGATACCGGTTTTCGGGTCTGGCAGACGAAGCACGCCCGCATCGGCGTCGGCATCTGCTGGGACCAGTGGTTCCCGGAAGCGGCGCGCGCCATGGCGCTCCAGGGCGCCGAGCTGCTGTTCTATCCGACCGCGATCGGCTCGGAACCGCAGGACCCGACGATCGACAGCGCCGCCCACTGGCAGCGCGTCATGCAGGGCCATGCGGCGGCGAACATCATGCCGGTGATTGCGTCGAACCGCATTGGCATGGAGCCGGGCCGCAAGGGCACGGAACTCACCTTCTACGGCTCTTCCTTCATCGCCGACCAGACGGGCGACAAGGTCGCCGAGGCGGACCGGGCAAGCGAATCGGTCCTCACCGCCACCTTCGACCTCGACGGCATTGCCCGCCAGCGCAGCAACTGGGGCCTCTTCCGCGACCGCCGGCCGGAGCTCTATACGCCGCTTTTGACGATGGACGGACGGGTTTGAGTGAACGGTCCGGCAGATCAGACGCACAAAGCCCCCTCACCAACAAAATCTACGACTTGGCTGCGCCAAGATCGTGATTTTGTAACCTCTCCCACAAGGGGAGAGGCGGAGCGTCGTGCGGGGCGGCAGGTCTCCTCTCCCCTTGTGGGAGAGGAAGCAATTTCAGCGCCTTGGCGTAAGCCAAGTGCTAGAAATTGCAGGTGAGGGGGAAGCGAGGGAAGCCAGGTTTCTGTATTTTGGGGCCTCCAACATTGTCGATTGCCCCTCATCCGCCTGCCGGCACCTTCTCCCCGTAAACGGGGAGAAGGAACAAGGGGCACCGCGGCGGCCATCCCCTCTCCCCGCTTGCGGGGGTCCGAAGGAAGGGTCGAGACACGCGGCTCGACCCCGGTCGGGTCCAGGGTGAGGGTGAGGGGCAGCACCCCCTACCCCAGCCCCCGCATCGCATCCGCGACAATCCCCACGACGCTCTGGTCGATATCGACCGTCACCACGCCCGGCTCGCCGGTCGGCACTTCGAGCGTTGCGAGCTGGCTGTCGAGCAGGGAGAGCGGCATGAAGTGGCCGGTGCGGGCGCCCATGCGCTCGGTGAGCAGGTCACGGGAGCCGTGCAGATAGACGAAGGCCAGTGCGCCGCCGGTCGCGGCGCGCAGGCGGTCACGGTAGATCCTCTTCAGCGCCGAACAGGAGACGACGATGCCCTCGCCGCGGTCCAGCGATGCGGCCATTTCCGCGCCGATGATGTCGAGCCATGGCCAGCGGTCGGCGTCGGAGAGCGGCGTGCCCTTGGCCATCTTCTCGACATTGGCCGCGGGATGCAGCACATCGCCCTCGATGAAGGCGAGGCCCAGCCGCCCGGCGAGCAGCGCCCCGACCGAGGACTTGCCGCAGCCGCTGACCCCCATGACGATGATCGCCGCCGGGCGGCTGGTCGAAAGTTCCTGCAAGTGCGCGTGCTCCCCGATGCGGCGCCATGCCGTCTGGTCGCGACCTTAACCGGCGGTGCCGTGATTTCAACCCGCGACAGCCGGCCATCCACGACGCGTGCGGCGAAGGCCCGAATGCCGCGCCTACCTTGGGAAGCATGCCCTAGCCGGCGCGGATCTCCGCCGCGATCTTTTCCGCCATGGCGATCACAGGCGCATTGGTATTGCCGCCGATCAGGGTCGGCATGACCGAGGCGTCGACGACGCGCAGGCCCTCGACCCCGCGCACCTTGAGATGAGGATCGACCACGGAGGCCTCGTCGCCGCCCATGCGGCAGGTGCCGGCCGGATGATAGATGGTTTCGGCCCGCGCCCGGATGGCGGCCTCCAGCTCGGCATCGGAGCTTCCGGTCGGGTAGAGTTCGCGGCCGCGATAACGCGCCAGCGGACCGGCCTCCATGATGTCGCGCATCAGCCGCGTGCCGGCGACCATGCCGTCGAGGTCGCGCCGGTCGGAAAGATAGGCGGGATCGATCAGCGGCGCCGCCGTCGGATCAGCGCTCTTCAACCCGACGCGGCCGCGCGAATGGGGCCTGAGCAGGCAGACATGGCAGGAGTAGCCGTAGCCCATGTGCATGCGCCGCGCGTGGTCGTCGACCATGGCGACGACGAAATGCAGCTGGATGTCGGGACGATCGAGCGCCGGATCGGTCTTCAGGAAGGCGCCGGATTCGGCAAAGGTCGAGCGCAGCAGGCCGGTCCCCTCGCGCTTCCATTCGCCTGCCGCCTTGCCCATGGCCCTAAGGCCGGTGAAGCCGATGCCGAGCAGGTCGGTGTCGGCGGAGCGGTAGACGCTGGTGTAGTCGAGATGGTCCTGCAGATTGGCGCCGACCTCCGGACGGTCGGCAACGACGGAAATGCCGTGGCGCCGCAGTTCGTCGGCCGGGCCGATGCCCGACAGCATGAGCAGCTGCGGCGACTGCAGCGCGCCGCTGCAGACGAGCACTTCGCGGGCGGCGAGCGCCGTCTCCTCGCGCCGCCCGATGCGATAGGCGACGCCGGTGGCGCGGCCCTTGGTCGTGAGGATGCGGCTCGCCCGGGCGCCGGTGACGACGGTGAGGTTCGGCCGGTCGAGATGATCGTGCAGATAGGCGGCCGCGGCCGAGCAGCGCTCGCCCTTCTTCGGCCCCTTCCAGAACTGCGTCGCCTGATAGAGACCGAGCCCCTCCTGGTCCTCGCTGTTGAAGTCGTCATTGGCGCGAAAGCCGCGCGACACGCCCGCCTCGATGAAGGCCTTGTTGATCGGCCGGACCCAATCGGCGTTGGAGACCTGCAGGGGACCGCCCGCGCCATGAAGGGCCGAGGCGCCGCGCTCATTGTCCTCGGACTTCAGGAAATGGGGCAGCATATCGGCGAAGGACCAGCCCGTGCAGCCGCGGGCCGACCAGTCGTCGTAGTCCGTCGCATGGCCGCGCACATAGAGCATGGCGTTGATCAGGCTCGAGCCGCCGAGCCCGCGGCCGCGCGGCTGATAGGCGCGCCGGCCGTTGAGTTCCGCCTGCGGCTCGCTCTCGAAGCACCAGTTGGCCGAGCGCAGCCGCCCCGGCACGATGGCCGCCGCCCCCGACGGCACACGCAGCAGCAGGTCGCGGCCGTTGCCGCCCGCCTCGAGCAGGCAGACCTTGACGGCCGGATCCTCGCTCAGCCGCGCCGCCAGCACCGAACCTGCCGAACCACCGCCGGCGATCACATAGTCGAACATGTCAGGCGCTCCTCCCAAAGCCACCCAGCGGGCGTCTCTCCACGCCCTCTGCCTGCGGACAGACAGCACTGCGTCTTCCGTTTACGTAAACGTATTTCGGTCCTCGCCGCACCTCAAGAGGGCGGACCGCGATCGACCGGACTTTTTCTGCGAGATGCGGTGAAGAGCGCAACGAAAAACCCCGCCGCTTGGCAAAGCGACGGGGTTCGATGGGAAGCGGTATCGATCAGGCGGCCGGGGCGGAGACCGGCGGCACCGGAATGACGTTCTGCCGGCCGAACTCGTTGATGCCGAGCAGGAAGTTGATCTGCGGGCGCGCCTTGACCAGATCGTCGATCGTGTATTCGGTCAGCACGTTGAAAAAGGCGTTGAGCGCCTTGCGCAGCGCCGAGTTCAGGCCGCAGCTGTCGATCAGCGGGCAATCGACGTCGCCGTCGTCCTCGAAGCACTCGGCCATGGCAAAGCTGTCCTCGGTGACCTTGACCACGTCGAACAGGGTGATCTTGTCGGCCGCGCGCCCGAGGCGCACGCCGCCATTGCGACCGCGCACGGTTTCCACCAGTCCGGCCTTGTTGAGAGGCTGGAGAATCTTGAACAGGAAGAGCTCGGAGACGCCGTAAGCCTTGGCGATTTCCGGAATACGGCTCAGGTGATCCTTGTTGGCCGCACAGTACATCAGCATGCGAACCGCGTAATTCGTCTGTTTTGTCAACCGCATGCGTCACTCCATGGACTCGTCTTCCGCCCCGTATAGCGGATTCCGCAGTTTTGAACAATTCCAAAATACTCAAGTTCACGCTTCACGTGTCTGTGAGCCCCGAACGGTCGCATTGACAGCCCGGAAAATCATGAATATCAGGCTCAACAAATGTAGTCACTCTCGCAAGGAGATACCATGCTTCCGGTCAAATTTATCCGCAGTGCGCTTCTCGGCTCTGTCGCCTTCGCCGCAACGGCCGGCATGGCCATGGCGGACGGCGAGGTCAACATCTATTCCTATCGCCAGCCGGAGCTGATCCAGCCGCTGATCGACGCCTTCACTGCGGAGACCGGGATCGAGGCGAACGTGCTCTTCCTCGACAAGGGCCTGGTCGAACGCATCGCCGCCGAAGGCGCGAACTCCCCGGCCGACGTCATCCTCACCGTCGACATCGGTCGTTTGGTCGAGGCCAAGGACGGCGGCGTCACCCAGCCGCTGACCAACGAGGTCATCAACAAGGACATCCCGGCGCAGTATCGCGATGCGGCCGGCGAATGGTTCGGTCTGACGACCCGCGGCCGCGTCGTCTACGCCTCCAAGGAGCGCGTGCCGGAAACGGCCATCACCTACGAAGAATTGGCCGACCCGAAGTGGAAGGGCCGGATCTGCATGCGCGATGGCCAGCATTCCTATAATATCGGCCTGTTCGCCTCGATGGTCGCCCATCACGGCGCCGAATATACCGAGAAGTGGCTGACGGGGCTCAAGCAGAACCTGGCGCGCAAGCCCGACGGCAACGACCGCAGCCAGGCCAAGGCCATCATGTCCGGCGAATGCGACATCGCGCTCGGCAATACCTATTACGTCGGCCTGATGATGACCAACGAGAAGGATCCGGAAGAGAAGGAATGGGCGGCCGCCACCAAGATCCTCTTCCCCAATGCCGCCGACCGCGGCACGCATGTGAACATTTCCGGCATGGCGCTCGCCAAATATGCGCCGAACAAGGACAATGCCGTCAAGCTGATGGAATTCCTGTCCTCCGGCAAGGCGCAGGAAATCTATGCCGAGCAGGTGTTCGAATATCCGGTGCTGCCCGGCGCCAAGGTGTCCGACGTGGTCGCATCCTTCGGACCGATCAAGCCCGACACCCTGCCGCTGTCCGACATCGCCGCCAACCGCAAGACGGCCTCGGAACTGGTCGACAAGGTCGGCCTGAACGACGGCCCGACGCAGTAACGGATCGTATCGACATGCATTCGAAGGGCGGCTACTGGCCGCCCTTTTGCGTTGCGGCTTCCGCCGCCCATTGGTCGATCTGCCGGCGGCGGTCCGGCGTGCCTGGGTGGGTGGAGAAGATCGTCGTGTCACCGCTGTCGCCGAGCTTTTCCTCGATGATCTCGAAGAACCGGCCGATGGCCGCCGGATCATGGCCGGCCTTCGCCATCAGATCGACCGAGATCCGGTCCGCCTCGCTCTCGGCGGAACGGGAATAGGACAGCGTCAGGAGCGCTGCGCCGTCGGTCAGGATTTCCTCGCCGGCGCTGCCGATATCGCCGGCGATCAGCATGACCAGGGCTGCGGTTCCCGCCGCCCGATAGAACTGCCGCAGCGAATGGTCCCGCTCCACATGGCCGATCTCGTGGGCCAGCACGCCGAGGATCATTTCGGTGTCGCCGGCGGCGAGTTCCACCAGTTCGTCGGTGATGACCAGCGTGCCGTCCGGCAGGGCAAAGGCATTCGGCCCGATCAGCCCGCCCTTGCGGAAATGCAGCGCGTAGGCGTCGGCGCCCCGGTTGGACAGCGCAGCGATCTCCTCGAACTTCGCCTCGATCTCGCCCTGGCGCGGTTGCGGCAGGCCGCTCTCGGAGAAGACCGCCTGATCGAGCGAGGCGAGCGTGCCCGAGGCCATCATGTCGGCCACCGCCGGTGGCGTCACCAGCACCGCCACCTCGACCAGCACCGGCAGTGCATAGCGATAGATGGCGCCGGCCAGCAGGAAGACGGCGACCACCAGGCCGAGCAGCCGGGGATGGAACCGCTCCAGCTCATGGACCAGCCCGCCCCGATGCAGCCGGCGCGCGCGGAGCCAGGCATCGACCGCATCATTGTCCTCGGTCTCGAACAGCGAACCGTCGACGAAACCGATGCGCCGCGGGATCCGGCCGACCCGTGCGGAAATAGTGACGGCATCCACGTCATTGACGGAGACGGGATCGCCCGCCACGCCGTCGAGCCGCACGGTAAGCGTCCTGCCATGCGACAAGAGCCGCGCCGCAACCGTGCGGCTGGAGCGCGGCGGGTGCCAATGGCCGACGGCGATGATCTCTCCCTCAGAAGCCAAAGTCGAAACCTTCCATGTCGAGGTATTCGGCGGTGACCGCCGAGCCGCTGGCCTCGATCGAGGCCATCACGTCGCCGATGTCGCCGTCGATGATCATGCCCGAATGCCCGACCATATAACGTTGCTCGCGCACGGCCGCCCAGGGGCGCATCAGGCCGAGCGTCAGCACGGTGACGAGCAGGTTGGAGACGACGATCCACAGATAGCGCCGCCGGCCCATGTCGCTGAACAGCCGGTGACGGCCATCGAGAAGCGTTGCATTCATCACCACATTGCGCACGCCGACGCGGTAGAGCACGGCGGCGATCGCATAGACGATCAGGAAGGGGATCAACGTGCCGTAAATGGTCGCAATGACAACGGTCGCCATGATTTGACCGGTGGACTCTTCCTCGCCGACCGTGCCAGCCATGGCACCACTGGCGGCGGAGATCATGAGGCCCAGACCAACCGCGATTGCCGCGCCGATCAGCGTGACGATGATCGCCGGAATCCAGGCACGATAGAGCTTGCCGATCCGCGGGTCGGTGGCGAAGGACCGGTCGCCGTAGCGCAGGTTGTTGAAGACGTAGCGGTAGAGCCAGCGGCTGGCGAGGGGAGCCAGGAAACCGAGGCTTAAGAAGGCGACCAGCCCGCCGAGGATCACCGAGACGAAGGCGCCCCAGGGCGTTCCCTTGAAATCGAAGCGGATGTTGCGGTAACTCGTCACCCGGGCGGAAAAGCGCAGGCCCCGCGACAGCAGCCACGGCAGGGCGAGCAGCACGACGAAGGGCAGGACGATACCCGCCAGCGGATAGAACACGCTGACGACCTGCACGACGACGAAGAAGACGAAGACGATGGCGCGGCCGATCAGGATCTGCAAACCGCGCGCATGATAGTCGAAGGAATGGTTGTCGACGAAGCTGTTGCCGTAGAAGTAGCGGTTGCGGCGCACCTTGGCCCAGGCGGAATAGATGCCGAGTGTTACGATCGTCAGAAGGATGTTGACGATCCAGATGCCGAAATACTCTCCGGCCTGCCCACGGAATTCTCCCCGCGTCACCTGCGACACAGGTCTTGTCTCTGTCATGCCCCCGGCCCTTTCGTCGGCGAATCTGCTCATGCATCCCCCGACGCACGCAACCGCGACAGAGGTGCCACGGCTCTGTGCCCATCGCAAGTTGACCAAACGAAAAACGGGCCCCTTTCGAGGCCCGTTTTCAATGCTTTCGCGAAAATTCCGTAACACCGCCGGAGCGATCAGCCCCAGCCTGTGACAGGTGTCACTTCATCGTCGGGATGGAGAACTCGGCGCCGTCCTTGATGCCCGACGGCCAGCGCGAGGTGACCGTCTTGGTGCGGGTCCAGAACTTGATCGAGTCGGTGCCGTGCTGGTTCAGGTCGCCGAAGGACGAGGCCTTCCAGCCGCCGAAGGTGTGGTAGGCGAGCGGAACCGGGATCGGAACGTTGACGCCGACCATGCCGATGTTGATGCGGCTGGTGAAGTCGCGGGCGGCATCGCCATCACGGGTATAGATCGAGACGCCGTTGCCGTATTCGTGCTTCATCGGCAGCGAGAGGGCTTCCTCGTAGTTCTTGGCGCGAACCACCGAGAGAACCGGTCCGAAGATCTCGGTCCTGTAGATGTCCATGTCCGGGGTAACGTCGTCGAACAGGCAGCCGCCGACGAAGTAGCCGTTTTCATAGCCCTGCAGCTTGAAGCCGCGGCCGTCGACGACGAGCTTGGCGCCTTCCTCGATGCCGCGGTCGATCAGGCCGAGGATGCGGGTCTGGGCTTCCTTGGTGACGACCGGGCCGAAATCGGCCTTTTCGTCGTTGTAGGGGCCGATGCGCAGCTTCTCGACCATCGGTGCGAGCTTGGCGATCAGGCGATCGGCGGTTTCCTCGCCGACCGGAACGGCGACCGAGATCGCCATGCAGCGCTCGCCGGCCGAGCCGTAGCCCGCGCCGATGAGGGCGTTGGCGGCCTGGTCGAGGTCGGCGTCCGGCATGATGATCATGTGGTTCTTGGCGCCGCCGAAGCACTGGGCGCGCTTGCCGCTCGCGGTCGCCGTCGCATAGACGTAGCGGGCGATCGGGGTCGAGCCGACGAAGGAAACGGCGCCGATGTCGGGATGGTTGAGGATCGCGTCGACCGCGCCCTTGTCACCGTTGACGACGTTCAGGACGCCGGCCGGAAGACCGGCTTCGATCATCAGTTCGGCAAGGCGGATCGGCAGCGACGGGTCGCGTTCCGAAGGCTTGAGGATGAAGGCGTTGCCGCAGGCGATCGCCGGGGCGAACATCCACATCGGGATCATGCCGGGGAAGTTGAACGGGGTGATGCCGGCGCCGATGCCGACCGGCTGGCGGATCGAGTACATGTCGATGCCGGGGCCGGCACCTTCGGTGAACTCGCTCTTGGAGAGATGCGGAATGCCGATGACGAATTCGCAGACTTCGAGGCCGCGGATGATGTCGCCCTTGGCGTCCTCGATCGTCTTGCCGTGCTCCTTGGAGAGCATTTCGGCCAGTTCGTTCATGTTGTCGTTCAAGAGCTGGACGAACTTCATGAAGACGCGCGCGCGGCGCTGCGGATTGGTGTTGGCCCAGCCCGGCTGCGCTTCCTTGGCGTTCTGCACGGCAGCGTCGAGTTCGGCGACGCTCGCGAGCGCCACGGTCGCCTGGACCTCGCCGGTTGCCGGGTTGAAGACGTTGCTCGAGCGACCGCTCGTGCCGGCGACGTGCTTGCCGCCGATGTAATGGCCGATTTCACGCATGGATGTGCCTCCTCAGGGGTCTTTTGACTGGTTTCGAGTATGCGCTTCGATTTGCACAACGCAACAGGATGTTCTACGCATCAGTTGTGCAGGAATTGATGTTCAGTACTTTGGCATGCCCCTCCCCAACCCCTCCCCACAAGGGGGAGGGGCTAGGCGCGCATCCGTCGGATCGCTTGAGCTGGCCTTCAGGCTTTGCGCGGCGATCCTTCGGTCCAGGGCGGGCCCAATGGATTTGAGCCAATGGTCCACCGATTGCGGACAAAAGATGCTGGGTTCGACACTGCGTGCGTCACCATTCTTCATGGGCATCGGAGCATTGAGACGCCAGCGCTACGAGCGGGGTTAAGCCCCTCCCCCTTGTGGGGAGGGGTTGGGGAGGGGAAATGACACGAAGACGGGAGATCCCCCATGAACTGGGATGACGTACGCATGTTCCTCGCGGTCGCCCGCTCCGGCCAGATCCTGTCGGCCTCGCGGCGGCTCGGCATCAACCATGCGACGCTCTCGCGCCGGATCACCGCGCTCGAGGAATCGCTGAAGACCCGGCTGCTCATTCGCCGCACCAATGGCTGCGAGTTGACGCCCGAGGGCGAGGTGTTCAGCCGGGCGGCGGAGCGCATGGAAACGGAAATGCTCGCGGCCCAGTCCGACATCGGCCGGGTCGACAGTGCGGTGGCGGGCACGGTCCGGATCGGCGCGCCGGACGGCTTCGGCGTCGCCTTCCTCGCCTCGCATCTCGGCACGCTGACGCGGCGCTATCCGGCCCTGAAGATCCAGCTCGTGCCCGTACCGCGCGCCTTCTCCCTCTCCCAGCGCGAGGCCGATATCGCCATCACCGTCGAGCGGCCGGAACAGGGCCGCCTCATCTCGTCCAAGCTCACCGACTATACGCTCGGCCTCTACGGCTCGAAGGCCTATCTCGCCGAAGCGGGTACGCCGGCCGACATCGAGGCCCTGCGGACACATACGCTGATCGGCCATGTCGAGGATCTCGTCTATTCGGCCTCGCTCTCCTATACCGGCGAGATCATGCGCGGCTGGGAATCCTCGTTCGAGATTTCCTCGGCGATCGGCCAGACGGAGGCCGTGCGCGCCGGCGCCGGCATCGGCATCCTGCACGACTACATTGCCCGCCAGCATGCAGAACTGGTCCGCATCCTGCCCGAGATCACCATCCGCCGGGCCTACTGGACGACCTATCACGAGAGCGCGCGCGAACTGGTCCGCGTGCGCACCGTGGTGCAGTTCCTGCAGGAACTGATCGACGAGAACCGGCGGATTTTTGTGTGAGCCGGGACCACCGCCGATCTAGTGGCCGGGGATCGTGCACGGACCCCAGCCGGAGCCTTCGCGGTAGTGCTTCTCGTTCTGGCAGGGCGAACCGTCGGCGGTCTTGCGCGAGCCGCACTTGCGCGCCGTGCCGTCCTTGGCCAGCCCTCTCGCCCGTTCCTTTCGCAGATAGCTCAGCCACTTTTGGCGTCTGTCACGCTCGGCGGCCCAGGCTGTCCTGTGTTCAGGCAGTGCCTGCAGGACTTCATTGGCCTCGGCGATCGCTTCCTGCGACCTTTCAATGTTGCCGTAGATCTCGTCCGGGATGGTGAGCCCCTTGCGGGTTCGCTCGGCAATCAGCTTGTTCTGTCGCGCGATGTACCGGGTCTCCTCCCGGATATGCTTCTTTTCCAGCTTCTCGGCATCTTCATTGCGAATGACCTGGTAGCGCGCATCCTCGACCAGCGTCTCATAATGCAGAATCGTGGGGTCGAATCGCTGATCGAGCCCGGGAACGAGGGCGGCTCTCCGACGTAGTCTCCCGGGGTCAATGACGGCCAGCCCGGAATGGCCGGCAAGTTGGGCAATGATACCATGGCAGTCTCCCCCTCTTCCTTCGGACGAGCCACGCCCGCCCTCACCCACGACCAGCCACCAACCGGCCGCACAAGGACTATCGGCCCGAGTTGCAACGCGCGTCAAACTCTCTTTCGTATAGGTTGCATCCGCGGTCAGCGGCAGGAGAGGACGATCGCCTGCGGCACCACCAGCCCGCCGAAAAAGGCGAGATCCGGCCGGTCCTGCAGGCGATAGCCGCAGGCCCCCTCGCCGCCGCGGAGAATGACGGGCGTGGCCTCAGTCAGGCGGAAGGCGGCGGTGTAGTCGCGGTCGCGCAGGACCAGTTCGACGGTGCGGCCCTCCGTCACGTCGAGGGGCGCGTCGAGCCGGAAGCCCAGCGTAATGGTGACGATCCCCGCCTGGCTCGTGGCATGGAAGGCCGCCGGCGCCGGGAGGGGCAATGCCCGGCCGGCCTGGCGCATCTCGGTGAAATAGCCGAGCGGCTCAAGATCCTCCGCCAGCGACCGGCCAAGGGCCGCCATCTCCCCTGCGTCGAATGCGCCGTCCGCGTTTCCGTCATAAAGGTCGAGCAGGCGGCGGCTGTGGGCGGCGTCGAAGGCAAAGCTCTCGGCGATCATGGTCAGCCGGCCGGCCTTTACGTCGAAAAACAGCCGGGCGGTGATGGCGATATCGGGATGTGCCCAGGCCGCAACCGGCGCGGCGCAGCTCAGCAGGGACAGGGTCAGCAGGCGGCGGAGGGTCCGGAACGTCTTCATGTCAGTTTGTCCCTCCATCGAGTTGCCTCAGCACCGGGCCGAAGCCCTGCGCGCCATCGATATCCGGCAGCGCCGGGAAAGGCGGCGGCACGAGCGCGTTGCGCTTCGAGGCGAGATGGGCGCCGCCATAGAGCAGGCCGATGGCGATCAGCCAGCTGGCGAAGATGCGCACGCCGATCGCCAGCCAGGGGCGATCGAGACCGGCGGCGACCAGCGCGGTCACCACGACCAAAAAGGCCTGGACCGCCAGCGCCGACGGCAGGTAGCTGCGGGCATGCAGGGTCGGATCGCCGAGCACGGTGGCGATGGCCAGCACGGCGCTCGCCGGGGCCAGCAGGAGAAGGGCGAACCAGCGCCGGATCGAACGCGGCAGAACCAGCGGAAGACCGATCAGCACGCAGGCGAGCGGCCCGGTGAGAAACATATGGGCGCCCGCGCCCGGCACGGCTGCCATCCGATCGAAGAAGACCTCGCGCCAGAAAATGCCGAGAACGGCGCCGGCCACCAGCAGCGGCAAAGCGAGCGCCATGGTCCGCCCGCGCAACTCGCCGAGCAGCAGGCCAAGGCCGAAGAGCGGCAGCAGGCGTTCGGCGGTCACCAGCGCGGCAAGCGGATAATCCGCCCAGTTGCGGCCCGACGACGCGAAGACGGCCAGGATCGCGACGAGCCCGGCCAGTGTCAGGACGAGCCCCGCCCCGAGCATGGCTGCGCGAAGCCGGGGGGCCGGCCGACCTGGATCAGGCGACGAGGAAATAGAGGCCTCCAAGGCCGATCAGGCCGCCCAGCGCCCGCGACAGTTCGCCGCCGCGCAGCCGCTGGAAGGCGAGGCCGACGGCGATGCCGGCGAGGTGGATGAGGCCGGTGGCGACGACGAAGCCGATCGCGTAATCGGCCGGATCGGCCGCCGTCGGCAGTTCGGCGCCATGGGCATAACCGTGGAAGATGGCGAACACGCCGATCACCAGCACGGCCAGCCATTCCGGCGGGCGCCAGACCAGCGCGATCGCCGCCCCCAGCACGATGATCGACAGGGCGATGCCGCTTTCGACTGCCGGCAGCGGCACGCCGGCAATGCCCATCATGCCGCCGACGACCATGATCAGAGGAAAGGCGATCGGCAGCGACCAGACCGCCCGGCCGCCCATCTGCGCGCCCCAAAGGCCGACGCAGAACATCGCCAGAAGATGGTCGAGACCGGAGAGCGGATGCTCGAAACCGTGCAGGAAACCGCCCGCCTCGCCCTGCAGGATATGCGCCTCCGCCGCGCCCGGCGCGGCCAGCATCAGCAATGCGGCGCCGAAAGCGGGGGCCACGACGGCAAGGGGCAGTCTCGAAATCGACATGGCAAAAATCTCCAAAACCGGCGACGCCTGTGTGAGCCGCGCGCCTTCAATCGTCCCGGACACCTGGCCGCCGCCCGCCGAAGCCGGTCGGGGCGGACAGATTGCCTGAGGGCCTCGACTATATCCGAATCGCGGTTGATTGTAGATGGATCTGTGGCGCAGGCGAGGCCACGGCGCACCCGCGCGCGCGATCTTCTGGAGACCCTTCATGCCCCCTATTTCGAAGGCCGCGACCGGCCGCGCTCGTTCAACGGCTCTTCGGCCGCATTCCGGCGCCATGGCCGCGCTTCTGGCCGGCCTGTCGTTCCTCGTGGTGGCCGCCCTACCCTCGCCGGCTGCGGCCCATGTGCTCGGCGGGCCGATGGGCGGGTTCGGCAGCGGCTTTGGCCATCCGCTCGCCGGCTTCGACCATTTCCTCGCCATGCTGGCGGTCGGGCTCTGGGGCGCGCAGATGGGCGGCCGGGCCGTCTGGTCGCTGCCCGCGACTTTTCCGCTGATCATGTGCATCGGCGGCGTGGCGGGCATGCTCGGCCTGATGCCGGACGAGACGATCCGCATCGCCATCGCCATTTCGCTCGTCGTGCTCGGCGGCGTGATCGCGGCGCGCTGGGTCGCGCCCGAATGGGCGGCGCTGATCATCGTCGCCTTCTTCGCCATCTTCCACGGCTATCCGCACGGCCAGCTGACGCTGAGAGCCACCGACCCCGCCGCCTTCACCGTCGGCTTCGTCGTCTCGACCGGCGCCATCCATATCCTCGGCATCGCCGTCGGACTGGGGCTCAACCGCGTGTGGAACGGCAATCTGGTGCGGGCGCTGGGCGGCGTGATTTCCGCCGCCGGCATCTATTTCCTGCTGGCCTAGAAGCGCGGCGCAGGCGCTTCGGCGAAACCCGTCAGGTTCCGGCGCGGACCGCCCTGCGGCCCGGCACCAGGCCGAGCACGATCGCGCAGCCGCCGATGATGACGGCGCCGCCGATCACCTGCACCAGCGACAGCGGCTCGCCGAGGAACAGCGCGCCGACCAGCACGGCAACCGCGGTGACAGCGAATTCGACGCTGATCGCCCGCGTCGCGCCGATCGAGGCGACCAGGCCGAAATAGAGCACATAGGTCATGGCGCTCATCACGCCGGCCAGCACCAGCAGATAGCCATAGTCGATCAGCCGCGGCACGCCCGGCACCGGCACGGCGAGAAGCAGCGGCAGGGTCATCAGCCCGCCGAACAGGAAGGCGCCGATCGTCACCTCCCAGGCGCCGACGCCCTGGAGGCGGTGGCTGGCATAATTGCTGCCGAAGGCGGCGCAAAGGCAGGCAAACAGCGTTCCGGCGCAGCCGAGCACGAAGGCGGCATTGACGGGTGCTGCCGGGAAGCCGACCAGCAGCACCACGCCGACGAAACCGATCAGAAGGCCGAGCAGGCGCTGCGGCGTGATGCGCTCGAGGCCCCAGACCTGACCGATCAGCATGGAAAACATCGGGATCGTCGCCACCAGGATCGCCGCCATGGCGGTGCCGATCAGCGGCGTGGCATAGGAGAGCCCGACCAGCTGGCCTGCAACCGTCGTTGCCCCGACCACGGCAAAGGGCCACCAGCCGGCCCGAAAATGCAGGCCGCGGCCCGTGGCCCGGGCGATGAAAAACAGCGTCAGGCCGGCGACGAAGCAGCGAAAGGTGACGGCGCCGACCCAGCCGAAGGCGGACACCACCTTCAACAGCAGCAGGAAGGACAGGCCCCAGGCCAGAGCCAGGAACAGATAGGCGGCAACATCCTTGGGCTTCATCGACTGGCCAAACAATTCCGCCTGGCGGCGGTGGAGGGAAACGGGAGTGGACGCTGGCTGACTATCGATGGAGGCGGGCGGGGTCAAGGCGGGCCTGCAGTAGCCCGACGCATTTAAGAGGCCCCTTTGGAACGAACCAATCGCCCGGCGCAAAAAACTGCTTACGGACCTGTGGTTACTAACTGGCGGACCTTAGTTCAAAGGTGTTCAGTCTAGGTCACAGAGGGGGATCTATAATCGCCTCAACTGTCTCGTTCATCACATTCACAAATCGGCGCAGATGAGAAATCCGGTGTCTTGTATGGCGAACTCTCAAGAGCTGTCCGGGACTAATCGAAAAAAGGCGCTCTGTTTGAAACAAGTTTCTCTGTACGACATTGAACTCGCTCGCCGACTCAATGCTCAGGTGAGCAATACGATTTCGGATGCGTTCGCAGTCTGCAAGTTCCTGCGATTTCGTCGCAATCATATCCACGACAGGCCAACCATTTTCCATAAACAACCGTGCAGTGTCTGTGGTCGAGGAGGGCTTAGCCCAGCTGAGAAACTTAGAACCCCGCTTGACTATTTTCCTAGCGTTTTCCTCAGTAATAGGGGCAAGAAACGTGACTGCCGCACGCCCTTGGAGAGAAATGCCGCCAATTACGTAGTGAAAAAAGAGATTCTCTATGTGGGCCTCATAGGTGGTGAAAGCACGGAGGAAGAGAGCTTCCGCCATAGCGTCTGCCTGATGATCAACTGACTCCACGTCATCGCGGGCGGTATCAAGGCCCTCCACAATGGCCACCAGGGCTCTGTGCTTGTCCGCAACCGTTTGCTGAAATTGGACAAGCTCCGCAGGGGTCATCGGCTAATTCGCGCCAGAACGAACTTTGCGCGTTCCACTCTTGCTTCTTTGTCGGTAGTGCGCCGTTGCGCGTAGTTGATGAACCTGTTCCAGGCAGGTGTCGCAGCCTCAACCTCTTCCTCAGTATATTGGGTATAAAGAGCGCTTAGCTCATCGAGAGCGCCCCGCCAGAGTGGCACCGAGGCCTCGTCAAGCACGGGCCTTGGACAGTCCTCCAAACCGTTGAGCGGTTCGAGAGCGTGCGCCACACAGGTGAAAAGCGTATAGAACCAATGGGATCGGGACCAGTTCGTTGCTCTTAGGCTCTCTGCCTTGTAGATCGCGCCAACGTATTTCATTGCGTCGTGATACCGGCGCACTCCAGCAAGAACTTCAGCTGGCGGTGTATCGGCGCTCTCGAATTTCTTGTAGAAGCGCTCAATGTTCTTGACAGTCTGAACACCGTCGACGACCGACACCAGTAAGTCTGAAGCTAGCTGAGCCTCACCCATTCGACTCACTTGTTTTTCTGTCAGAATACCGCCATCAAGAACATAGTTGATGTATGCGTGTCCAAGCTCATAAGCTGACACCTTGAATACGCCAAGGTATTTGGCGTTCAACTGTTCTTGTCTATTTAAGGTTACCGAGTACGTGTTGATGCGAGCAAAAATATCAAGCATATCCGCAAGACTAACGTTGTACAAAAGATCAACGCCAACCTCATACTGCAGGATTGATGTCTGAACGTCTTCGTCTAGATCTGTAAACAGTATGCCAGCAAACTGTGCGTTATGCGCTGAAAGTACGGTGAACCCTCCAGAGACGAACTCGAGGATAGTACGTATCCGCTGCTGACCATCAACAACCGTTCGTACGTTCTTCTTGCCAAGGAGTTCCTGAGTAAGCAGTACCTTCGGCATGGGCTTGCTGCGTAAGATCGTATCGATCAGAAACGACTTTGCCGCACGCGTCCAGACCCCCCTGCGTTGGAACTTGGGCGACAGGTCAAGCAGCCCATTCGTGTTCCACTCCACAAAGTCTGCGATGCTGTACGACCTAGCATCAAACTGTTTCATGCTCGCACCCCTTTTAACAGAGCCGTAGCACAAGCGTGGCGCGTCTGTCATCATGGGCTTGGTAGACCTCTTCATGTCGCAGTCGGGACTTCGCCGTACCTCGCTCCGACACTAATCCGAAACGGTGCCCGTTTTGGAAACCACACGATGTCGATCCGCGGCTTCCACAGTAGCGAACAATGTGGCCCTGCATATCATCGCAAGGCACCACAATTTCGAATGTCAAGTTTTCCGAAAGAGAAGAAATGGTACGGTTGGGGGGTCTCGAACCTCCGACCTCAGGTGCCACAAACCTGCGCTCTAACCAACTGAGCTACAACCGCACATCGGGCGTCCAAGACGCCTTGAGGGGTCACATACGGACAGTTGGCGTCTTTTTCAAGCCTTTTTTGCACCAAACGAAAAAAGGCCGGGACAAGTGCCCCGGCCTTCAAGTCCTTGGGAGGACATGCGTCTTTGATCAGGCGGCCTTGAAGGTCGACATGACCTTTTCAGCAGCTTCCTTGCCCGGCTTCACCACGGTCTCGGCAACCTTCTTGGCGGCTTCCTGCATGGCCTTGGCCTGCTCGACGGTGACTTCGGCCTGCTTGCGGATGAAGGAGGTCTGCAGTTCGACCAGTTCGGCGATCGACTTGACGCCGAGCAGGGCTTCCATGTGCGAGAGCGACATTTCGGCATTGGTGCGCAGCGCGTCGATGGCCTTGAGGCCGAGTTCGACGGTGCCGGCCTGGGCGGTCTGGAGCGTCGTTTCGACGGTCTTGGTGGCTTCTTCGGTCGCGGTCTTCATCTTTGCATAGGCGTCCTTCGACTGGGCTGCGCCCTTTTCGGCGAAGTCGCGGAAGGTTTCGGTGACCTTTGCCGGGTCGAATGCGGTGGCGGAGAAGGAGAATGCGTCCTTGGTGGTATTGGCAGCCATGTGAGTGATCCTCGTTTGAGCGGGTCAGCTATCGGCGGGCCCGGTTGTGTTCGATGAATTGTATATAGCACCGCTTATTGTGCATTGCAATATCATTGTGCAGTGCAGCATACAATTTATCCGCGTCTTGCGGATTAACCCTGTTGGGCGAAACCGGCGCGCCTTGCTGGACCCGAAAGCCGTGGCTAGGTATTAAAAATCTGTTAATTTGCCGCCTGTGACGGCAATTGCTAAGACAGGTCCCACGATGCCCGCTCCATACCCGTTCATCGATGTCGCAGTTCACGACAGCATCCGCCCGCGCTTTGCCCGGGGCGAGGCGCTCGTCGTGTTTTCGCCCGCGCTCGACCGGGTGTTGTGGGCCAACGGCGCCGGCGCGCGCTTCTTCGGCAATGCCTCGATCTACGATTTTCTCGAGGAAGGCCCCAACCGCGGCGACGTCACCTTCCGCCAGATCGAGGGCGTGGCCCGCCAGCTCGGCGCCGTCGGCGACAGCCGTTCGCTGCTGCTGCGCATCGCCTCGGGCTTCCAGCGCGTTCCCGTGACCGCGACGGCACAGATGGTGGAGATCCGCCCCGGCGAGCCGGTCGTGCTGCTCGCCGTGCCGCCGGTCGGCAAGGCCGGCAGTCTAGCGGAGCGCGCGGCCGAAATGCTGACCGGCTTCGACGATCCCGACACCCATATGGCCGTGCTCGACGGCGAGGGCCAGGTGGTCGTCGCCTCGGCGAAGTTCGCCGGCCTCGGCATCACCCCGCAGACCGCCCGCACGCTGGTCACGCTGGCCGGCACGGATGCCGATCATCTGGTCAAGCGGCCGATCCCGACCGGGCGCGGCCACCTGCCCGCCGCCATCGGCAAGCTGTCCGACGATCCGGCACTGCACCTGCTGTTTGCGGTCGAGACGATCCTTGGCCACATGGACCCGACCGACAACTTCGACACCGAAGAACCGACCGGCCCGATTGCCCCGCTGCCCGCCACCCTCGAGGAACCCGCGGCCGAGCCGATCGTTCCCCCCGAGGCCGCAGCCATCGTGACCGCCGGCGTGGTCGAGGCCGAGGCCGGCTTTGCCGAGGTGGTGGATGCGATCGGCGAGATCGAGGAATTCGAGGCCGACGAGGTCGAGGCACTGGACGAGACCGACACCGACGAGACGGGCGATGACGCCGTTTCGGACGAGTCCGTTTCGAGCGAAACCGCTGCACCGGGCGACGCCGTGCTGGCCGAAGCCGCGGCCGAGGTGGTGGAGACCCTGGAGTACGAGGTCGGCCCCCTTGCCGACACCGAGGCCGCCGAGCTGTTTCCGGATGCCGACGAAATGGGTGAGGCCGCCGCCCCGCAGGCCGAGCTGCCGCTGGCGATCGAAGCCGTGCCGGAGATTGCCGCCGACGTCGCGCCCGCCGACGATGTGCAGACAGACACGCCCCTCGTCGACGACGCCGCGGAGGCCGATGCGCCGCTGCCGCTCGACGCCGACGAAACGACGACCGCGTCTGCTGCTGCCGCCGCCGAACCGGCAACCGCACACGACGACGCCGCCGTCGCCGAAGCCGCCCCCTCACCCGTCGCCGTAGTCCCGGCCGCGCCCTCGGGCGAAGCCCCGGCCGGCGCCTTCGTCTTTTCGCCGGAACGCCGCGCCACGCGCTTCGTCTGGAAGATCGACGCCGACGGACGGTTCTGCGACGTCTCGCACGAATTCGCCGAGGCCGTCGGCCCGCATGCCGCCGACATCAACGGCGTCGCCTTCACCGATCTCGCCGCGCTGTTCAACCTCGACCCCGAGGGCAAGATCGGCGAACTGTTGAAGAAGCGCGACACCTGGTCGGGCAAGACCATCCACTGGCCGGTCGAGGGCACCAGCCTGATGGTGCCGGTCGATCTCGCAGCCCTTCCGACCTATACCCGCAGCCGCGATTTCGACGGCTTCCGCGGTTTCGGCATCGTGCGCATGGCGGACGCGGTCGAGGATCCGAACCGCACCGGCATGACCTTCGTGGAACAGGCGGCCCCGAGCGAGCCGGAACAGCCGGAGATCAGCGAAGCCTCTGCCGAGACCGTGCCCAGCTTCTCGCTGCTCGACGACGAGACGGACGGGGCCGACGACGCCGGGTTCCCGACGATCGAAGCCGCGCCCGACGACGACAGCGCCGCCGAACTCCCGTCCGACACGACCGAAGGCGAAGCTGTCTCCGACCAGGATACGGCAACCGCCGATACGGCTGTCGAGGGCGAAACCACGGCTGCCGAAGCCGAGGACGACCTGCCGCGCATCGGCGAACCGGAATTCTTCGAAGCGCCGGCCGAGCCGCCCCGCAGCCCCGTCGCCGAGCCGCCGGCGCTGCAGATCGTCGAGACCCCCGGCCGGCGCCATTCCGACAAGGTGGTGCAGCTCGAGGAGCGCCGCGCCCGCGGCCGCGACGGCCTGACCCCCGGCGAACAGGCCGCCTTCCTGGAGATCGCCCGCAAGCTCGATCCGCAGGGCCTGCGCGAAAAGGCCGCCGAGGCACTGAACGAGATCCGCCGCAACGAGACCGCGGCGGCCGACCGCGCCGCCGAGGAAGCCGATGCCTCCGCGGCTGCCGGGCAGGCTGAAACGGAGCTGGAACCGAACGAAGCCGCCGAAGCCGCCGAAGCGCCGGCCGAGGCCGCCGGCCCCGAGCCCGTTGCCGCGGAGACTATGGCCGAAGCTGCGCCCGAGCCGCAGGAGACCACGGTCGAGGAATTCGCCACGCTGCGCCTGAAGCGCGACAATGCGCTCACCGCCGAGATCGTCGACCTGATGCCGGTCGCATTGCTGATCCATGTCGGCGACCGGCTGATCCACGCCAATCCGGAATTCCTGGCGCTCACCGGCTATGCCTCGGTGGAAGATCTCGACACCGCCGGCGGGCTGGACGTGCTGATCCAGCGCCAGGATCTCGAAGGGGCGAGCGAGGAGCCCGGCCGCGTCGTCATCGTGCGCGCCGACGACCAGCTCGTGCCCGTCACCGCGCGGCTGCAGTCCATCCGCTTCGAGCGCGCAACCGCGCTGATGCTGGCGCTGATCCCGGCCGGCGCTGCCGCCCAGGCCGCGCCGGAAAAGCCGGTGGCGCTCCATGCCGTCGCCGCCCAGCCGGTCGCCGAACCGCAAGGCCAGGCGGGCGCCGAACAGCTCGCCCGGCTGCAGGTCGAGGTCGACGAATTGCGCGCCATCCTCGAGACCGCGACCGACGGCGTCGTCATCCTCGGCGCCGACGGCGACATCCGCTCGATGAACCGGGCGGCGAGCGCGCTGTTCAACTTCGACGAGGCGGAAACGCGCGGAAAACCCTTCGTCATGCTGTTTGCCCATGAAAGCCAGAAGTCGATCCTCGACTATCTCGGCGGCCTGTCCGGCCATGGCGTGGCGAGCGTGCTCAACGACGGCCGCGAAGTGATCGGCCGCGAGGCCTCGGGCGGCTTCCTGCCGCTGTTCATGACCATCGGCAAGCTCACCTCGTCCAACGGCTATTGCGCCGTGATCCGCGACATCACCCAGTGGAAGCGGACCGAGGAGGAGCTGCGCAACGCCAAGCGCGCCGCCGAGACCGCCAACGCCCACAAGAGCGACTTCCTCGCCCGCGTCAGCCACGAGATCCGCACGCCGCTCAACGCCATCATCGGCTTTGCCGACATGATGGCCAACGAACATTTCGGCCCGGTCGGCCATCCGCGCTACGCCGAATATGCCAACGACATCGTGCGCTCCGGCCGGCACGTGCTCGACATCGTCAACGACCTGCTCGACATTTCCAAGATCGAGGCCGGCGAGATGGATCTCGACTTCACCGCCGTCGGGCTGAACGAGACGGTGCAGGCGGCGGTGTCGATCGTCCAGCCGCAGGCCAACGGCCAGCGCGTCATCATCCGCACCGCGTTGTCGCAGGCCGTGCCGAGCGTCGTCGCCGACATGCGCTCGATCAAGCAGATCGTCTTGAACATTTTGGCGAACGCCATCCGCTTCACGCCGTCGGGCGGCCAGATCATCGTATCGACCGCCTATGAAGCCAATGGCAGCGTGGCGCTGCGCATCCGCGACACCGGCGTCGGCATGACCCGCACGGAGCTGGAGCAGGCGATGAAGCCGTTCCGCCAGGTGCATGCCGGTACCCGCAGCCGCGGCGATGGCACCGGGCTCGGCCTGCCGCTGACCAAGGCCATGGTCGATGCCAACCGCGCCACCTTCGCCATCTCCTCGGCGCCGAACGAGGGCACGCTGGTCGAGATCACCTTCCCCTCGCAGCGCGTGCTGGCCGACTGAACCTGCGATAGACGAGCGGCGATGCGCTGGGGGAAATGCGGCCCTCGCGCGCAGCCTCTCCGGGTGAGACATCACGCCCGATCGGGTGGTGGAGCGGCCGGTTGCCGCCAGGGTCGGGAGGATGCCTCGGCCCCGCCGCTCCACCTTCGCCATCCTTGCGGTATCGGGAGCACGCAAGGGCGCCGCCGCGCGCCCTGCCCGCCTCCCCCGCCGGCGGCTTATCGGTTGCGATTGCGCCGGCCGATCCGCGGCGCAAACAGGCGAAGGATGAAGACGAGAACGAAGGCATTCATTTCGATGATCCCCGCGGAGGCGAAACCGGGCTCGGTGCGCAAGGCTCCTATTGCCTGCAGGTTGCAGAACCGATCAACGCGGGGATCAGCCACGCATAATCATTCGCCGCCGCGCATAACTCTTTCCTCGCCCAAAATGGACGCAATGGCGCGCCTGCGCATGCCTGCGTCAGCAAGGCCGCAGGCGAAATTTCAGGAAAGGCTCTAGTCCGAACCACCCTCCCGCCGGTGCCGGCCGGGCGATACGCCGAAGCGGCGGCGGTAGGCGTTGATGAAATTGGACAGCTGGCTGTAGCCCACCATCCAGGCCAGATGCTTGAGGGGTATGTCCGGCCTTTCCAGGACCAGGGCGTGGGCCAGCTTCATCCTCGCCTCGAGCAGCACCTCGAAGACCGTCATGCCGTAAAGCTGGCGGAATCCCTGATTGATCCGACGCGCGGGAAGCTTCGCCTGCGCCGCCAGCGTCTCGAGGCTCGGCGGCGTGCGCAGGTCCGCGACTAGGAACTGGTGGGCTTCGCGCACCCGCGCAATATCCCGCGCACTTAGTGTAACGGGCGCGGGCGGACTGCCGGCGAGATGATCCAGCTGGTGCGCCAAAAGCTCCAGCGCCTTGCTCTCGCGCCAGAGGGCCGCCATCGCGCCGCGATAGGCGGGGCACATGAGATCGCTTGCCGCGCGCGTGACGGCCCGGTCGCTCTCCAGTACGTGCGAAACCGGCAGTTGGCCGTCCTTCAGGACCGCACGGGCCAAGGGCGGAAGCCCGTCCTCGGCGGCCAGTCTCTCGAGCGCCTCGGCCTCCAGCAGCAGGGTCACGGCGCGCCACGGCTCGCCCGGCTCCAGGTGATAGGCGATTTCGCGTTCGGCCAGGCTGACGACGAAGGGGCGGCCCGGCGAACGCCAGACCTGCCTCTCATTGCCATGCGCCGCGATCGCGCCGGCGCCGCTCAGCATGGTGCCGAAGACCAGATTGCCTGCGGGTGCATCCCCAGCGCCTTCAGTGTCCAGGCATGGCTCGACGTCCCCTCGACACGGTAGAGGGCCATGCCCGGCCGCAGCGGCACACGCTCGAGGAAGCCCGCAAACGGGCCGTCGTCGAAGGTGATGCGGCCCTCCGGATCGAAGCCCAGCGCTTCGCTCTCCGACGCCGTTTCGGCGACCCACGCCATTTCGTTCATGCGATCTTCTCTGCCCTGAGTGGTTATGAAAGACGCTGCGCGGCTCATGTATTTTGCCGTCCTGGCTCGCTGTCAACCGGCCCGGCCGAGAGCCCCCGCTGGCCAAGAATAGTCTTCAAGCACCCGCGAATTCAATCATCGGTAGTCCCGGCGCCGCATGACCGACACGCGGCGCGACCGAATTTGCCGCTGCTCGGCGCCCGGCCGTTTCCTTCGCGGCCGGTTTCAGCTAGACCGACAGGAACGGAGCCGGTGCCTCGTGCGACTGGCCGACGCAGAGAATACGGAGACGAAGCCTTGGCAGCGGACGCGCGGCTAGCGCAGAGAACGGTTTATGGTCCGGTGCGGCGCAGGCTGTCCGGCGCGACGCTGGCCGCGCTCGTCGTGTCCGCCTTCGTGGCCATGCCGATCGTCGCCATCTTCCTGATCGGCCTGTCGGGCGACGGCGAGAACTGGCAGCACATGCTGTTCAACGTGGTACCGCGCGCCGCCAGCCGCACGCTGCTGCTCCTCGCCTTCACCGGCGCGCTGACCGCCTCCATCGGCATCGTCAGCGCCTGGCTGGTGGCATCCTGCGATTTCCCCTTCCGCCGCCTGCTCTCGGTGGCACTGGTGCTGCCGCTCGCCATCCCGTCCTATCTGGCTGCCTATGCCTTCGGCGAATTCCTCGATTTCACCGGCCCGGTGCAAAGCCTCTATCGCAGCCTGTTCGGTTTCCAGTCGGCGCGCGACTACAGCTTTCCCGACGTCCGTTCGCTCAGCGGTGCGGTGCTGGTGATGTCGGCGGTCCTCTACCCTTACGTCTATCTCGCCTGCCGCTCGATGTTCCTGATGCAGGGGCGCGCGGCGGCCGATGTCGCCCGAACGCTTGGCGCCGGACCATTCCGGGTCTTTTCCCGGGTGCAGATCCCGATGGCGAGGCCCGCCATCATGGTCGGCCTGACGCTGGTGATGATGGAAACGCTGAACGACATCGGCGCGGTGGAATACCTCGGCGTCAACACGCTGACCTTCTCGATCTACGACACCTGGCTCAATCGCGGCAGCCTCGCGGGGGCGGCGCAGATCGCCTCCGTCCTGCTCGTCTTCGTCGTGCTGCTCCTGTGGATCGAGCGGCGCGCGCGCCGGCGCCAGCGCTTCGCCAGCCAGAAGACCACGGCCGTCACCATCGACGCCGTGCGTCTGAAGCTGTCGGGCTGGCGCGGCTGGGGGGCGGCGCTCCTCTGTGCCCTGCCCGTCATCGTCGGCTTCGTCGTGCCCGTCGCCGTGCTGGCGGGCTTTGCCGCGCGCCGCCTTGGCGATTTCACCGAGCCGCGCCTGATCAAGGCGCTCGGCCATTCGGTCGCCGTCTCGTCATCCGCGGCCCTGCTGACCGTGATCCTCGCCTTCGTGCTGGCCTATGCCGCCCGCACGGACCGGTCGCGGCTGACGGCGGGCGCCAGCCGGCTTGCCTCGCTCGGCTATGGCATTCCCGGCACCGTGCTCGGCATCGGCGTGCTGATCCCGCTCGCCGGCTTCGACAATTTCCTCGACGGCATGCTGCGTCAGAGCCTCGGCGTCTCATCCGGCCTGCTGCTGTCCGGCACCGGTTTCGCCATCGTCTATGCCGCGACCGTGCGCTTCCTGACCATGGCCGAAGGCACGATCGACGCCGGGTTCCAGAAGCTGTCGCCGCATCTCGACATGGCGGCGCGCACGCTCGGCCGCAACGGCCTGCAGACGCTGTCCCAGGTGCTGCTGCCGAACATGCGGCCTGCCGTCTTGACCGCGGCCCTGCTGGTGTTCATCGAGACGCTGAAGGAACTGTCGGCGACGATCCTGCTTCGCCCGTTCAACTTCAACACGCTGGCGACGCTGGTCTACGAGGATGCCTCGCGCTCCAAGGTCCAGGATGCGTCGGTCGCGGCGATCATCATCATCCTGGCCGGGCTGATCCCGGTGATCCTGGTATCGCGCTCGCTCGACCGCCCGCGCTGATCCGCCGGCTTCCCTTGAGGGCATGAAAAAAGGGCGGCTTTCGCCGCCCTGAAATTTCATGCTGTTCAACTCAACTGGAGCTAGGCGTCGATCAACATCATGTATCGTGAACCAAAGGTTCCAAGCCGCACGTTCATGGTGGGCCTCCAAGTTGGTCAAGGTATGCCAAATGCGCCTTAACAAGTCGTTACCGTCGGTGACGGATATCACCCCAACTGGCGCATTTTTAAGCCGACGCCTTCGCCTTCGGCAGCAAAACCCCTTGTTTCTTAGGCTTTCAGCTCGTCGAGCCCGGCGAACAGATCGAGCGCTTCGGGATTGGCGAGCGCCTCCTTGTTCTTGACCTGGCGGCCGTGCACCACGTCTCGTACCGCCAGTTCGACGATCTTGCCGGACTTGGTGCGCGGAATGTCGGCGACCTGGATCACCTTGGCCGGCACATGGCGCGGCGAGGCGCCGGTGCGGATGCGGGTCTTGATCGCCTTGACCAGATCCTCGTCGAGGGCGCGCTCGGCGGCGAGCCGGACGAACAGCACGACGCGCACGTCGTCGTCCCAGTCCTGGCCGATGCAGAGCGCCTCGAGCACCTCTTCCATCTGTTCGACCTGGTTGTAGATCTCGGCCGTGCCGATACGCACGCCGCCCGGATTGAGCGTGGCGTCGGAGCGCCCGTGGATGACGATGCCGTCATGGGCGGTCCATTCGGCAAAGTCGCCGTGGCACCAGACATTGTCGAAACGTTCGAAATAGGCGGCGCGGTACTTGGCTCCGTCCGGATCGTTCCAGAACATGATCGGCATGGAGGGGAAGGCCTTGGTGCAGACCAGTTCGCCCTTCTCGCCGCGCACCGGCCGGCCCTCGTCGTCCCAAACGTCGATCGCAAGGCCGAGGCCCGGCCCCTGGATCTCGCCGCGCCAGACGGGCTTCAACGGATTGCCGAGCACGAAACACGACACGATGTCGGTACCACCCGAGATCGAGGCGAGGTGGATGTCGCCCTTGATGCCTTCATAGACGAAGGAGAAACCCTCCGGCGACAGCGGCGAGCCGGTCGAGGTCATCATCCTGAGCGACGACAGATCATGGGTGGTCTTCGGCGTGAAGCCGCCCTTGCGCACGGCGTCGATATACTTGGCCGAGGTGCCGAAGAAGGCGAACTGCTCTTCCGCCGCATAGTCGAACAGCACATTGCCGTCGGGATGGAAGGGCGAACCGTCATAGAGGCAGAGCGTCGCGCCCGAGGCCAGCCCCGAGACCAGCCAGTTCCACATCATCCAGCCGCAGGTGGTGAAATAGAAGAACCGCTCGCCCTTCTCCAGCCCGCAGTGGAAACGCTGTTCCTTGAGGTGCTGCAAAAGCGTGCCGCCGGCCGAATGCACGATGCACTTCGGCACGCCTGTCGTGCCGGACGAAAACAGGATGTAGAGCGGATGGGAAAACGGCAGAGGTTCGAAGGCGACCTCGACGGCCTCGTAGGGCGCGACGAAATCGGCGAGCGTCTTTGCGCCCGGCACGGCTTCGGCGATCGCCGGGGCATCGCCCGCATAGGCGATGACGACGAGCGGCACGCCGAGCTTTTCGGACACCGCCTTCACCTTCTCGGCGACGTCCTGGCGCTTGCCGTTGTACCAGTAGCCGTCCACGGCGAAGAAGAGCTTCGGCTCGATCTGGCCGAAGCGGTCGAGCACGCCCTGTTCGCCGAAATCGGGCGAGCAGGACGACCAGATGGCGCCGATCGAAGCGGTGGCCAGCATCAGCGCCACGGTCTCGGGCATGTTCGGCACCATGGCCGCGACGCGGTCGCCCTTGCCGATGCCCATGGCGCGGAAAGCCTGCTGCAGGCGCGAAACGGCATGGCGCAAGCGATCCCACGACCAGCGGTCCTCGGCCTTGTCCTCGCCGCGGAAGATCATCGCATCGTCGTCGCCGCTGAGGCTCAACAGGTTTTCGGCGAAGTTCAGTCGGGCATCGGGAAAGAACCGCGCCTCCAGCATGACGTCGCCGTTCTCCAGCAGCCGTTCGCCCTTCTCGCCCTTGACGCCGCAATAGTCCCAGACGGCCGACCAGAAGCCGGCGCGGTCGTCGATCGACCACTGATGGAAGGCGTCGGAATCGGCAAATTCACGACCGGCGCGCGCACCGCACCATTGCATGAACTTGTACATCGGCGATTGCTTGATCTGAGTGTCGGACGGGGTCCAGAGCGGCATTTCCTGTTGCATTCGTTCCTCCTCGAAAGTCACGTCTGTATAGCAGTTTGCGACGCAATATAAAGTGCCGGAAGGGGTGCCGGATTTGCATGGCGCCGCCAATTCCTATATCCGGCTGGAACAAAGAAACCGGGCAGCCGCCCGGCCGATGGAGCCCGGGGTTTTTCATGCCCGACAAGCGCAGACTAGGCGAGCAGTGCCAGCGGCAACCGGCCGCGCGGCGCATCCTGCACGGCGCGCTCGTCGCGCTTGCCGTTTTCTCGGCCGTCTTCGTCATCTCGCGCACCGCCGCTCCCTATCTGATTTCCTCGACCCTCGTCCGCTCCGCCATGGAACACGCGGTTGCCGAATGGACCGGCCATGACGTGACGATGGCCGGTGCGCCGGAGATTGCCTTCTGGCCAAAACCCCGCGTGACGCTCAACGGCGTGACCATCAGCAAACCCGGCGCCGACGGGCCGAAGGTGCTCGGGCGGATCGAGAAGCTGTCGGCCACCTTCGGCCTCTATTCGGCCATGCGCGGCCGGCCGCAATTCGACACCTTCCACCTGCTGCGCCCGCGCTTCCATGTCGACCGGGACCTGAACGGCCGGCTCGACTGGGCAAGCGAGGGCCTGCTGAGTGCCGCGGTACGCAAGGTCGCCCCGCGCGACGGCGCCGCGCAGGCGCTCGAACCGGAATTGGACGCGGCCGTCGGTGCGGTCACGATCGAGGACGGCTCGCTCGAACTCGCCGACCAGGCCTCCGGCCGCACGCTCGTCGCCAGCGGCATAGCGGCCGAGATCGCCTGGCCAAAACTCTCGCAGGCGCTGAAGGCCACCGCGCTCGTCGATGCCGGCGGGCTCGCCGTCAAGCTGGACTTCTCCTCGCCGCAGCCGCTGCTGCTGTTCGGCGGCAAGGACGCCACCGTCAGCGCCAATCTCGATGCCGCCGCCTTCACCGCGCGCTTCGACGGCGTCGCCAACCTGACCGACGGGCTTCTGCGCTCCGGCGCGCTCGCCTTCGGCGCCAAGGACATCGCTGCGCTCAAGGCATGGAGCGGCATTCGCCTTGCCGGCCTCGACAATCTGAAGCAGGCGCAGCTGAGCGCCGATCTCGAACGGGTGGGAGAGGAGCTGCGGCTCGACGACCTGGAGTTCGACGTCAACGACACCCATGGCACCGGCATCCTGTCGCTGTCGCGCCCGGCGGACGGCAAGCCGCGCGTCAGCGGCACGCTGGCCTTCGACCGGCTGAACATCACGCGGCTGCTCTCCGCCTTCTCGCTCGACCTTCCCTCGGCGGGCGAGGAGGGTGAGGTGGCAGAGCGTCCGCCCCGCCTGCTGCAATGGCTGGATTTCGACCTGACGCTGTCTGCGGCGCGCGCCGACCTGCCGCCGTTCGAACTGGGCGACGTCGCCGCCAGCATCATGGCGACCGGCAAGGCCGCGCAATTCGACATCGCCGACGCGGCCTTCGAAGGCGGCGACCTGACGGCAAGCTTCATCGGCGCCGGCAGCGGCTTTGCCCGCGGCGGGGACCTCACGCTTTCGATCCGCGATGCAGACTTTGCCGCCGTCGCCGATCACCTGCAGATCACCGGGCCGGTGGCGCGCGGCAAGGGCTCCGTCGACCTCATCCTGAATACCGCGCAACCCGCCTGGGAAACCGGCCTCTCCGACATGTCGGGCACTTTCAGGTTCAGCTCGCCGGGCGGCGTGCTGACCGGCATCAACGCCCCGGCGATCCGCAAGCTGGCCGCCACCAGCGCCTATTTCCAGCTGAGCGCCGGCGGCGAAGGCTCCATGCCCTATGACCGGCTCTACTATAGCGCCCGCTTCGCCGACGGCACCGCCGAAGTGCTCGAGGCCCGCCTGACCGGCCCGGACGAGACACTGACGGTCACCGGCATCGTGCCCTATGCCGACAATGCATTGGCGCTTTCGGGAGAACTCTCCGCCACCGATCCGGCCAATGAAGCGGCCTTTCCGCGGCTGCGTTTCTTCATCGGCGGAGCCTGGCCCGATCCGGTGCTTTCGCCCATCTATCTCCCGTCCGCAAATCCCCTAAAATAAGCGCGAATCAACCGTGGGGAGGAGGATCATTCGATCGTCCGGCCCAAGCTGGGGGGCGTACGGTGCATCGATTTCTGACGGGTCTCATCAAGATCGTCCTGGCCTCGCTGCTCGCCGGCAGCCTGCTCAGCCTGCTCGGCATCACCGTGGACAATATCCTGCTGTTCCTCGGCCTGACGCCGGAACAAATCTGGACCGGCCTGCAGAGTGCCGGCGCCTGGGCAAGCCCGCGCATCCTGCTCGGCGCGATCATCGTGCTGCCGGTCTGGCTCGTCACCTATATCCTGTTGCCGCCGCACGACGGCTGACCGTGGAATATCCCCTTAAGGAGCCTGGGCCGCCACGTGCTCGTCACGCTGGCGCTGCAGTTCGCGCCGCTTGGTGGTGATCGAGGCGAAGATGACGCCGACCGTGACGAGACCGATCAGGATGGAGCACACCGCGTTGATCTCCGGCGTCACGCCCAGCCGCACCTGGCTGTAGATCTTGATCGGCAGGGTCGTCGCCCCCGGACCGGTGGTGAAGGAGGCGATCACCAGGTCGTCGAGCGACAGGGTGAAGGCCAGCATCCAGCCGGAGACGACCGCGGGCAGGATCAGCGGCAGGGTGATCTTGAAGAAGGTCTTGACCGGCGGGCAGCCGAGATCGAGCGCCGCCTCCTCGAGGCTGGTGTCGAAGGTGAGCAGCCGCGACTGCACGACGATCGCCACGTAGCACATGGTGAAGGTGGTATGGGCGATGGTGACCGTCATCAGGCTACGGTCGATGCCGAGCGCGACGAAGAGCAGCAGCAGCGACAGGCCGGTGATGACCTCGGGCATGACGAGCGGTGCGTAGACCATGCCGGAGAACAGCAGGCGTCCGGGGAAGCGGCCATAGCGCACCAGCGCCAGGGCGGCGAGCGTGCCGAGCACGGTGCCGAAGGTGGCGCTGAGCAGGCCGACGCGTGCCGTCACCCAGGCGGCGCTCATCAGGCCCTCGTTCGACCACATCTGGCCGTACCATTTCAGCGAAAAGCCGCCCCAGACCGTGACCAGCTTGGAATCGTTGAACGAGTAGATCACCAGGATGATGATCGGGATGTAGAGGAAGGCGAAGCCGAGCGTGAGGACGGTCGCGTCGAATTTTCCGGGTTTCATCGGCGCTCTCCCTCAGACTTTTTCTTGCTGGTTCTGGAAGATCGCGATCGGTACGACCAGGAGCAGCAGCAGCAGCACGGCCACCGCCGAGGCGAGCGGCCAGTCGCGGTTGCCGAAGAACTCGGTCCACAGCGTCTTGCCGATCATCAGCGTCTCGGCGCCGCCGAGCAGGTCGGGGATGACGAATTCGCCGGTGATCGGAATGAAGCAGATCATCGAACCGGCGATGACGCCGGGGATCGACAGCGGGAAGGTGATCCGCCAGAAGGCCTTCCACGGCGGGCAGCCGAGATCGCTCGCCGCTTCGAGCAGCGTGCCGTCGAGCTTCTCCAGCGCCGAATAGAGCGGCAGCACCATGAAGGGCAGATAGGAGTAGACGATGCCGATGAAGACGGCGGTGTCGGTGCGGAAGATCTGCACCTGCTCGTCGGGGCCGTAGAGGCCGATCGTCTGCAGCAGCAGCGTCAGCAGGCCTTCCGGCTTCAGGATGCCGATCCAGGCATAGACGCGGATCAGGAATGAGGTCCAGAACGGCAGGATCACCAGCATCAGCAGCGTGGGGCGCACGGTCAGCGGCGCGCGCGCCATGGCCAGCGCGATCGGATAGCCGATCAGCAGCAGCAGGAAGGTGGAGATCACCGCGATTCTCAGCGACGACAGGTAGGCGTTCATGTAGAGCGAGTCTTCGGTGAGGAAGACATAGTTCTCGAAGTCGAGCTGCGAGAAGAAATCGCCGATCGCCGACAGCCCGCCGAAGACGGGCACATAGGGCGGCATGGCGATCGCCGTGTCCGACAGCGAGATCTTCACGATGATGAAGAACGGCGCCATGAAGAACAGCACCATCCACAGATAGGGTATGAGCACCACCAGCCAGCGGGCCGGGGACGATGTCGGTGTTGCGGCTAGCGTGGTATCGCTCATCGTCTCGTTCCTCAGCGGGTCAGAACGAGGCCGGCATCGACCGGCCAGGTGAGCCAGACCTTGTCGTCCACGGTGATCGGACGATCGACCAGGCGATGGGTATTGGCCTGGGCGGCGCGGAAGGTCGAGCCGTCGGCGAGCTTGACGATGAAGACCGAGAAGTCGCCGAGATAGCCGATGTCCCAGACCGTGCCGCTCAGCGCATTGACCGAGCTGTCGACCGGCGCGTCTGCCGAGATCCGCACCTTCTCCGGACGGATGGCGAAGGCCACCGCCGAACCGGGATCGGCATTGCACGAGGGCTGGTCGACGACCACCTTGAAGCCGCTGTCGCAGATCACGGTCGCCAGATCGCCTTCGGCGACCTTCCTGACCGATTCGAGCTTGCCCTCGACGATGTTGATGTCGCCGATGAAGTCGGCGACGTAGCGGCTGTTCGGCGCCTCGTAGATTTCCGCCGGCGTCGCCACCTGCATGATCACGCCCTTGTCCATGACGGCGATGCGGTCGGAGACCGTCATTGCCTCTTCCTGGTCATGGGTGACGATCAGGAAGGTGGTGCCGAGCGTCTGCTGGATGTCCATCAGCTCGAACTGGGTTTCCTCGCGCAGCTTGCGGTCGAGCGCGCCGAGCGGTTCGTCGAGCAGGAGAACCTTCGGCCGCTTGGCCAGCGAACGGGCGAGCGCCACGCGCTGGCGCTGGCCGCCGGACAGCTGGTTGGGCTTGCGCTTGGCGAATTCCTCGAGCTTGACCAGCTTCAGCATCTCGGCGACGCGCGCCTCGATCTCGGCCTTCGGCATGTTGTCCTGTTCCAGGCCGAAGGCGATGTTCTTTGCCACCGTCATGTGCGGGAAGAGCGCATAGGACTGGAACATCATGTTGGTCGGCCGGCGATAGGGCGGCACGCCGGAAATGTCCTTGCCCTGCAGAAGGATGCGGCCCTCGGTCGGCTCCTCGAAACCGGCCAGCATGCGCATCAGCGTGGTCTTGCCGCATCCGGACGGTCCGAGCAGCGAGAAGAATTCCCGCTCGTAGATGTCGAGGGTGAGATCCTTGACGGCGGTGAAGTCGCCGAAGCGCTTCGTCACGTTCTCGAACCGGATGAAGGGAACCGATGCCGGATCGGTCCAAGGAGAAAATTTGCGTTTTACCGGTCCCAGAGATTTCGCCATCGCCCGATCCAAATGTCTATTGAAATGCAGCTCAAAGAAACGGGCGCCAATGGCGCCCGCTTCAACTCAACCGGTCAGTTGCCGGTTTTGATCTGGGTCCACACGCGGTTCAACACGCGCTGTTCCTTCGGTCCGTAGGGCGAGATGGTGAAGAGCTTCTTGACCGTCTCGGCATCCGGATAGACGGACGGGTTCTTGAAGACTTCCTCGTCGAGCATCGCCTGCGAGGCGAGGTTGCCGTTGGCGTACTGCACGTAGTTGGAGGCCTTGGCGATGACCTCCGGCTTCATCATGTAGTTGATGAAGGCATGGGCTTCGGCGACGTTCTTGGCATCCGCGGGGATGGCCAGGTTGTCGAACCACATATAGGTGCCTTCCTTCGGGATCACGTAGTTGATCTCGACGCCGTTCTTGGCTTCCTCGGCACGCGCCTTGGCCTGCAGGATGTCGCCCGACCAGCCGATCGTCACGCAGATGTCGCCATTGGCGAGATCGTCGATATAGGACGAGGAATTGAAGGTCTTCACCGACGGGCGGATCTTCATGTAGACGTCGCCGCCGGCTTCGAGATCGGCGCTATCCTTGCTGTCCGGATCCTTGCCGATGTAGTTCATCGAGATGGCGAAGGTCTCGTCGGAAGCGTCGAGGATGTTGATGCCGCAGGATTTCAGCTTTTCGGCGTTCTCCGGCTTGAAGATCGCATCCCAGCTGTCGACCTTGAAGTCGTCGCCGAGCGCCGCCTTCACCTTGGCGACGTTGTAGCCGATGCCGGTCGTGCCCCACATGTAGTTGACGGCATATTCGTTGCCCGGGTCGTACTTGGCCAGGCGCTCCATGATGTCGGGCCACATGTTGGAGAGGTTCGGCAGCTTGGACTTGTCGAGCTTCTGGAACACGCCGGCCTGGATCTGGCGGGCAAGGAAGGGACCGGTCGGCACGACGACGTCATAGCCGGAGCCGCCGGCGAGAAGCTTGGTCTCCAGGATTTCGTTGGAATCGAAGACGTCGTAGACGACCTTGATGCCGGTTTCCTTGGTGAAGTCCTCGAGCACGGATTCGTCGATATAGTCGGACCAGTTATAGACGTGCACCACGCCCTCTGCCTTGGCGGCCGAGGCCATTGCCAGCGTGACCATCGCGGCGGACGCCAAGAAACGGATAAGATCGGTCTTCATTTTCTCTCCTGTTCCAGCCTTCGAGCTCGTCGCCCGTTCAGCCATTCCCTCATTTTTTTAACAGACTAGAAAGGAAATGGACGAGCCACAAGGGGTAATCTTCGCAGTCGCAAACGGCACCATGTCCTATTGAAAGTCGAAGGCGGAAAGCCCCGTGACCATCTCGTCGAGGCCGAGCGGGCGGGTGACCGGCGGCTCGGCACGGGCAAGACAGCCCTGTCTTTCACAGAGCCGGCAGGCGGTTCCGACCGCCACCGGACCGAACGTGCCGCCCGCCACCACCTGGCCGTAGACCACCTCGTCGCGGTGGGCGATGTCGCAGGCGACGAGCAGCGCCGTGCGCCTCACACGTTCGTTGAAACCGGCCTGCGGACCGTCGAGCGTGCGCGACACGGTGAGGAAACCGGTGCCATCAGGCATCTCGACCGCATCGACCAGCACCTGGCCCGGCTGGGCGAAGGCGGCGTGGATGTTGAGCTTGGGACAGCTGCCGCCGAACTTCGCCTGGGGGAAGCCCTGGGCGCCCGCCTTGCGGAAACGGTGCCCGGCATTGTCGACCTCGAGCATGAAGAACGGCACGCCCGCAGCGCCCGGCCGCTGCAGCATGGTCAGGCGGTTGGCCGCCTGCTCGTAGGAGACGTTGAAGCGCGAGCGCAGCATGTCGATATCATAGCGCGCGCGTTGTGCCGCCGAGAGGAAGGCGCCGTAGGGCATGATGACCGCATGAGCCGCATAACGCGCCAGCTCGAAACGCCCGAGCCGCTTGGCCTCGCCGGTCGAGAATGCCAGCCCCTCCAGCTCGGCGGCGATTTCCTCGCCGAACGCCAGAAGGCCGGCCTCCATCGCCACCTCGCGCAACTGATCGAAGGGCGACAGACGCTCGGACAGGAAGAGCCGCATCGAATGGCGGTCGTAGCGACGGCGAAGATTGGGCATGGTGTGGATCGGCAGCGTGCGCACGACAATGCCGTGCTTGGTGCGCAGCCAGGCTTTCAGCGCCGGCGCCAGATCCTCGCCGGGAGAGAGGCCGAGCGAAGCATGGAAGGCTTCGGCCGCATCCTCGATGCGGGCATGGAAGTTGGCCCGACGCTCCAGCTTCTCGCGCACCTCGTCGATCGGCAGGCGCGTGCCCGAAATGGAGGTCTCGTGGCCCTCACGCGCCAGGAGCTCGGCAAGGTCGCTGAGCCTTGCCGCCTGCTCGCGATAGGCGCGATAGAGCTTGACGACGCCCGCCGCGGCATTGGGCGCGGCTTCCGCCACTTCGATCAGCTCCTGGTCGCCCGGCACCTCGCCCGAGAGCAGCGGATCGCCGAACACTTCGCGCAGCTGGCCGGCCGTGCCGCCCGCCTCGCCCTGCAGCTCGTCGAGATCGACCTTGTAGACCGTGGCGAGCTTGAGCAGCAGCTGCACCGTCAGCGGGCGCTGATTGCGCTCGATCAGGTTGAGATAGGACGGCGAGATCTCCAGCGCCTCGGCCATGGCCGTCTGCGTCAGACCCAGGCCGTTGCGGATACGGCGGACACGCGGGCCGGCAAAGATCTTGTTTTCTGCCATTGTGACACACCTTTTACAACTTTGGTCGACGGCAAGGCTTCGAAGAGCATTTACAATCTTTACAGATTTACACTGCGCCAATGTCAAAGACAAGACATGCTAACCTCTTTCAAGGCGCCATTTTCTCCATTTATCTGGACGTTTTGTGCAGTGCGCTGTAAATCCAGTCACATCGAAAGCGGAACTTCTGTTGAACCAAGCACAGCAGCTTCGCAGAACCGAGCAATAGGGAGTTTGCTATGACTGATTTTTACAACCTCATTCCGTCCGCACCCAAGGGCCGCTTTGACGGCATCGAACGCCCCTACACGGCAGCAGACGTCAAGCGCCTGCGCGGCTCGGTCGAAATCAAGTATTCGCTTGCCGAAATGGGCGCGACCCGCCTGTGGAAGCTGATCAACGAAGAGCCCTTCGTCAACGCGCTCGGCGCGCTGTCGGGCAACCAGGCCATGCAGATGGTCCGCGCCGGCCTGAAGGCCATCTACCTTTCCGGCTGGCAGGTCGCTGCCGACGCCAACACCGCATCGTCGATGTATCCCGACCAGTCGCTCTACCCGGCTAACGCCGCTCCGGAACTGGCCAAGCGCATCAACAAGACGCTGCAGCGCGCCGACCAGATCGAAACCTCGGAAGGCAAGGGCCTCTCGGTCGACACCTGGTTCGCCCCGATCGTCGCCGACGCCGAAGCCGGTTTCGGCGGTCCGCTGAACGCCTTCGAAATCATGAAGGCCTTCATCGAGGCTGGCGCTGCCGGCGTCCACTACGAAGACCAGCTGGCTTCGGAAAAGAAGTGCGGCCATCTCGGCGGCAAGGTTCTGATCCCGACGGCTGCCCATATCCGCAACCTGAACGCCGCGCGCCTCGCCGCCGACGTCATGGGTACGCCGACGCTCATCATCGCCCGCACCGATGCCGAAGCCGCCAAGCTTCTGACCTCTGATATCGACGAGCGCGACCAGCCCTTCGTCGACTATGACGCCGGCCGTACCGCGGAAGGCTTCTACCAGGTCAAGAACGGCATCGAGCCCTGCATCGCCCGTGCGATCGCCTATGCCCCGCATTGCGACATGATCTGGATGGAAACCTCCAAGCCGGACCTCGAACAGGCCCGCAAGTTCGCCGAAGCCGTGCACAAGGCCCATCCGGGCAAGAAGCTGGCCTATAACTGCTCGCCGTCGTTCAACTGGAAGAAGAACCTCGATGACGCAACGATCGCCAAGTACCAGAAGGAACTCGGCGCCATGGGCTACAAGTTCCAGTTCATCACGCTCGCCGGCTTCCACCAGCTGAACTACGGCATGTTCGAACTGGCTCGCGGCTACAAGGATCGCCAGATGGCGGCCTATTCCGAGCTGCAGCAGGCCGAATTCGCCGCTGAGGTCAACGGCTACACCGCCACCAAGCACCAGCGCGAAGTCGGCACCGGCTACTTCGACGCCGTCTCGATGGCGATCACCGGCGGCCAGTCCTCGACCACGGCGATGAAGGAATCGACCGAAACCGATCAGTTCAAGCCGGCTGCCGAGTAAGCCTTCGGGGCCCTGCCCCTCACCCTAGCCCTCCCCCCGCTCGCGGGGAGAGGGACCGATACAGACAAAGCCCTGGATCAACAGTTCAAGAACCCCGCATATAAGAGGAGAAATGCCATGACCCCGCAGACCCGAGTTAAGGAACGCGCCGAAGAACAGGCTTCCGCCATGACTGCCGACCAGCAGGCCATGATCCGCATGGTCGCCAACGACCTGCATCGCCTCAACCAGTCCGTCATGAAGGCGGTTGATGCCGGCGTCTCGGTCGAACTCGTCCGCTCGGCCCGCCACCACGGCGGCGAAGGCAACTGGGGCGACCTGTTGATCCCGGTCATCGTGACCCAGGGCAGGTAAGAAGAATTCACGTACCATCCGGGGCGTCAAAGCCCCGGGTCGGTTCCCGCGCAATGATCGCTGGCTTCGGGGGGAGTTTCACGCGGTCGCTGCGCGGGATCTTTTGTTTCTGGAACCCGTGCGCCCTCACCCGCCGCGGTTCGGCCGCCGGCCGGCAAACAGGTCGGCATGCGCCTTCATCAGCTTGCGCATCCGCTCGACCACGGTGCGGATCTCCCGGCGGTGCCGGTCGTCATTGTTCATCACGATCCACTGGCGATGGCGCAGGGCCTCGATCTCGCCGCCCACCCGCTCCAGCCTCGGCTCGAGATCGCCGACGAAACAGGGCAGCACGGCGATGCCGGCGCCGGCGAGCGCCAGGTCGCGCAGCGAGCGCGGCCGGTTGACGGTGACGACGATGTTTTCCGCCTGGTTCTCGTGCGGCCAGCGCAGATAGGCGGATATGGCGTTTTCGCCGTCGACCGCCAGCCACCGCCCCGGACCGACATCCTCGCTGTAACGCGTGCGATAGGCGGCATAGGCCACCTCGCCCGCCATCACGGCGGCAAGGTTCGCCTCCTCCGGCTCGAAGGCACGGATGCCGATGTCGGTCTCGCGGTGGGCCAGGCTGGCGCGCTGCTCGGCAATGTGCAGGTCGATGCGGAAATCGTCGCGCTCCGTGCAGATGGCGGCGAAATTCTCGGTGAGCAGCCAGCCGTTCCAGGTGCCGGCGACGATGCGCACCAGCGCCCGCGCCGCCGCGCCGCGGCGCCAGGTCTCGACCTTGCGCGCCGCCGCCTCCAGTTCCGCCAGATGATCGAGCAGCTGACGTCCGTCGCCGGTCAGCCGATAGCCGGTCTGGCTGCGGATGAAGAGTTCCCGGCCGATCTCCCGTTCGAACTCGACCATGCGCCGGCCGAGCGTCGCGGGGCTCAGCGCCGTCGCAGTCGAAGCGCCCGTCAGCCCGCCATGGCGGGCGACGGCCAGAAAGATCTGATAATTGTCCCAGGCCACGTTTTTCACGGTTGAAAAACATAGCGCAATTCTTGCGGTTTAACAGTCGAATTTGGAGGTATAGATCCATTTATGGCTCAAACAAAGGAGAACCATCATGGACGCACAATACGGATTGCTGTTTCTCTTGGCGCTCAAGCCGCGCGGCCCCCGGGACCGGAGCGCGAAGGCTGAGGACGCCTATTACGCGCGCTTCAGCCAAAGCCCGCTCAAGCGGCTGGCACGGTTCGTGCGGTCGCGCCCTTCGGCAACAAAGCGTTTGGGGTCAGGTCATCAGGAGAAGACCTGCGACGAAGCGCGATCGCCGGGCGTCAAAGGCTTAGTGCCGGAGACGGACAGGCGAGTGCGTGCCTCCGGGCCCATGAGCTGCAAAGCGGCATGAGGCCGTGGCGGTTCAGCCGAGCAGGGCTGCCGCTGCAACCAGCGCAAGCGCGCTGCAAGCGCCGAGGCTGAGATAGGCGAGATGCCAAAGGCGGGCGGTTTCGGCTTCGCGGGTCTTGGCGATGGCAATGGCCCGTGGCTTGCTGTTCTGTCTGTTCATCGGCGCTATCCTGCAGATTGCCGTTGAGGAAAACAATGCCGTCTCATGGCGGCAATCCGGTCCGACGTCATGTCTCATCCAGCGACGGATGCCGGCATCGAACCAGAATGACTACGGCACGTTAACAATAGCTAAATTATGGCGGAAAGCTTGCGCAAATTGCAGTCGATCACGCAAACTTGTTGCTGCGCACCAAACCGGGTGACGTTACGGCTTCAGACGCTCTCGCCCGCCGCATGGCCGGATGCCCAGGCCCACTGGAAGTTATAGCCGCCGAGCCAACCCGTGACGTCGACGCATTCGCCGATGAAGTAGAGGCCCGGAACGGCCTTCGCCATCATGGTCTTGGAATCCAGCCCGCCGACGTCGATGCCGCCGAGCGTCACTTCCGCCGTGCGATAGCCTTCCGAGCCGGCCGGCTTGATCGTCCAGCCATGGAGGAAAGCGGCGAGCGCCTCCAGCGCCTTGTCCGAGAGGTCGGCGAGCGGTCTGTCGATCTTCTGCCGCTCGGCCACATATTGCGCCAGCCGCTTCGGCAGGTGCTGCGCCAGCACGGTCTGCACCGCCTGGCGGCCGTTCTCCTTCTTCGCCGCCTTCAGCACGGCGGCAAAATCCACATCCGGTTCAATCGACAGCGTGATCTCGTCGCCCTCGCGCCAATAGCTGGAAATCTGCAGGATGGCCGGGCCGGACAGACCGCGATGGGTGAACAGCAGGGCTTCGCGGAACGCCGTCTTGCCGTGCCGCACCTCGGCATCGACCGAGACGCCGGCCAGCGGCGCAAGCTCGGCCAGCAGCGCGGGGTCGAGCGTCAGCGGCACCAGGCCGGGCCGCGTCTCCGTCAGCCGAAGGCCGAACTGCTCGGCGACCTTATAGGCAAACCCCGTCGCCCCCATTTTCGGGATCGACTTGCCGCCGGTGGCGATGACCACGGCGGCGGCGCGGACCTCGCCGTCCGTCGTCTGCAGGCGAAAGCCGCCCTCACCCTTCTCGACGGCCGAAATCTCGACGCCGAGCCTCAACTCCACCCCGACCGCGCGCATTTCGTCGAGCAGCATGCGGATGATATCGCGGGCGCTGTCGTCGCAGAACAATTGCCCGAGCGTCTTCTCGTGCCAGGCAATCCCGTGCCTGTCGACCATGGCGATGAAATCGGCCGGCGTGTAGCGGGCGAGCGCCGACTTCATGAAATGCGGATTGGCCGAGATATAGTTCTTCGGCCCGGCATGGATATTGGTGAAATTGCAGCGTCCGCCGCCGGAAATGCGGATCTTCTCGCCCGGCGCCTTCGCATGGTCGATCAGCACGACGGAGCGTCCGCGGCGGCCGGCGACAAGTGCCGCCATCATGCCCGCGGCACCGGCTCCTATGATAGCAACATCAAATATATGCGCCAATTTCGGGTCCCTGCGACAAAGATATCTGTCTTTTCGATCGATGGGGCAAAGTCAATGCCGTTTCCCCCCTCGCCAATTCGCGAAGTCGGGTTATGATGCCGCCATCAACAACCAAACCGGTGAGACATGCCTCCGAAGAAGAATATGCTCAGACCCAAAGGCGCAGCGTCGAAAAAGGCGAGCATTCCTCCGGACATCAACTCCACCCGTGGCGTCAAGACCTGGAAGGAAGCCGCAGCGTGGCTCAGAGCCCGCGGCATCGAGGACATCGAGTGCATCACGCCCGACCTCGCAGGCGTTCCGCGCGGCAAGATGATGCCGACCTCGAAGTTCACCGGCGACACCTCGCTCGCCCTTCCCTCGGCCCTCTACCGCCACACGATTTCCGGCGAATATCCGGAGGAAAGCGGCCAGTTCCGCTATGATTCCCGCGACAGCGACATCAAACTGATGCCGGACCTGTCGACGCTGTCAGTCGTGCCGTGGGAAACCGATCCGACCGCGCAGGTCATCTGCGACATCATCACCACGGACGGCGAGGACGTGCCCTACACGCCGCGCAACGTGTTGAAGAACGTTCTGAAGCTCTATGACGCCAAGGGCTGGCGGCCGGTCGTGGCGCCCGAGATCGAATTCTATCTCGTCGCCATGAACGACGACCCGGACTATCCGCTGCATCCGCCGAAGGGCCGCTCCGGCCGCTCCATCCTCGGCGGCCAGGGTTATTCGATCGCCGGCATCAACGAGTTCGACGAGCTGATCGACGACATCTATCACTTCTCGGAAAAGCAGGGCCTCGAGATCGACACGCTGATCCACGAGGAAGGCCCGGCCCAGCTCGAGATCAACCTGCGCCACGGTAACCCGATCGAGCTTGCCGACCAGGTCTTCCTGTTCAAGCGCACGATCCGCGAGGCGGCCCTCAAGCACGGCATCTACGCCACCTTCATGGCCAAGCCGATGCAGGGCCAGCCGGGCTCGGCTATGCATATCCACCAGTCGGTGGTCGATGCGGAAACGGGCAAAAACATCTTCTCCAACGCCGACGGCTCGCCGTCCAAGGAGTTCTTCCACTTCATCGGCGGCATGCAGGCCTTCGTGCCGAAGACGCTGGTGATGATGGCGCCCTATGTGAATTCCTATAGGCGCCTGACCCCCGACATGTCGGCCCCGGTCAACAATGCCTGGGGGTACGACAACCGCACCACGGCCTTCCGCGTGCCCGTCTCCGACGCTCGCGCCCGGCGCGTTGAAAATCGCCTGCCGAGCTCGGATGCCAATCCGTATCTGGCGCTCGCGGCCTCGCTCGCCTGCGGCTATCTCGGCATCATCAAGGGCATCGAGCCGACGGCCGCCTCCGAGGGAACGGCCAACGAGGGCTCGGTCGAGCTGCCGCGCGGCCTGCTCGAGGCCGTGTCGCTGCTTGAATCCGATCCGGCGCTGGGCGACGTGCTCAGCAAGGAATTCATCGGCCTCTATGCCGGGGTCAAAAGGGGCGAGTTCGAGACCTTCATGCAGGTCATCAGTCCGTGGGAACGCGAATTCCTGCTGCTGAACGTTTGATCTGAAGGAGTCTCCCATGGCTTGGCAAAGCCCCATCGCACCAGGAATTTCCTGGTATCAATCCACCGTGACCGAGCGGCCGGACTATCCGGCCCTCGACGGATCGAAGACCACCGACGTCGCCATCGTCGGCGGCGGCTTCACCGGCCTGCAGGCAGCCTACAACCTCGCGACGTCCGGCCTGTCGGTCGTCGTGATCGAGGGCTGCCGCATCGGCGACGGCGCCTCGGGCCGCAATGGCGGACAGATGGGAACCGGCCAGCGCTGGTATCCGGAAGAACTGGAGGCCGAACTCGGCTACGAGCGGTCCAAGGCGCTGTTCGATCTGGCCGAGAACGCCAAGAAATACGTGCTCTCCTTTGCCGAGACGCACGGCATCGACATGGAATTCATGCCCGGCCAGATGAACGTCTCCCACAAGCCGGGGCACGACAAGGAATACCAGCGCACGGCGGAAATCGCCGCAACGCGCTATGGCTATCCGCATCTCGCCTACATGGACGGCAGGGAGACCGCCGAGCGCGTTGGCTCGAAGCGTTTCTTCTGCGGCGTGCGCGACAGCGGCACCGGCCATATCCATCCGCTGAAGCTGATCGTCGGGCTCGCCAGGGCAGCCAAGGCTGCGGGTGCGGACATCCATGAGATGACCAAGGCCTCGTCGATCCGCCAGTCCGGGGGCAAGACCCTGATCGAGACGCCGACCGGCACGATCACCGCGGATAAGGTGCTGATCGCCACCAATGCCTATATCGGCAATCTCGAACCTGTGACCGCAGCCCATGTCATGCCGATCCGCTCCTTCATCGGCGCGACGGTGCCGCTCGACAAGTTCCCCACCGTCATCGCGGGCAAGGAATCGATTGCCGATTCCCGCTTCGTCGTGCGCTACTGGCGCCGCACGCGCGACGGCCGGCTGCTGTTCGGCGGGCGCGAGGCCTATACCTCGGACACGCCGCGCGACATCTCCACGCATATCCGCCGGCAGATCGCCGAGATCTATCCGGAACTCAAGGATATCGAGATCACCCATGGCTGGGGCGGCTCGGTCGGCATCACCATGCCGCGCAAACCGTTTGCCCGCGAAGTCATGCCGGGCGTGATCTCGATCGGCGGCTATTCCGGCCACGGCGTCATGCTCTCCAACTATTGCGGAAAGCTCTATGCCGACATGGTGACGGGCAAGGGCCGCGAGCTCGACCATCTGCTCGACCTGAAAATCCCGCCCTTCCCCGGCGGCGCAAAATTCCGCAGTCCCCTGCTGTTCCTCGCGCTGACCTGGTACGCGCTACGCGACAAGCTTTGAGAAGAGGCGCAGCGCGCTAAATGACAAAGGCGACGAACGCTCCCGATCGACCCGTCTGTATCGCTACCGTTTTCGGAAAGGACGAAGTCCAGGTGACGCGCTCCTTTCTCAGCGCCTACGGTATCATCACCCTGGAATCGCCGGCGGGGTCCTATCGAGACGAGCAATGGCCGCGCGGAATGGGAGCCTCGCCGATCCTTGTGCCGGCCTCGCAGGCACGCGACGCCATAGCCCTGCTGCGTTCGACGGAAGATGACGAGGCGGACGAGGACGAGGCGCCAGAGCATGACGGGGCACGTCCAGGATCCGACACCGAGGATGCAGGTTTGTTCAAGCGGTGGTGGCGTGTGCTGACTGCGCCTTTCAGGTCGGACCAGGATATCGTCGCCCACGCCCAGAAGCGTATCATCCATGATCTTCCCGCCGGTTTTGGCGAGGACGACGAGGCCTGACACGCGCCTGTCGCGAACTGCTGCCATACAGCCGGGACCGTGCTTTTTTCGCCCCGGCTACTGGCTTTTTTAAATCGATTAGATTACATCTGGCTTCAGTGATTTCGATTGAGAGAAGCCTGAATGAGCAGCCAGATCATCCCCGTCGAGCCGTTTGACTATGTCGTCTTCGGCGGCACCGGCGATCTTGCGGAGCGCAAGCTCCTTCCCGCCCTTTATCATCGCCAGCTCGCCGGCCAGCTGACCGAGCCGACGCGGATCATCGGCGCCTCGCGTACGCCGATGACGGACGACGAATACCGCCAGTTCGCCAAGAACGCGCTCAAAGAACATCTGAAGCCCGGCGAATGGGCCGAGGACGACGTGGCGAAGTTCTGCGCCCGCATCCACTATGTTTCGGTGGATGCCAAGTCGCCGGAGGGCTGGGACAAGCTGAAGGCCCTGCTCGACGAAGGCAAGGACCTGGTGCGCGCCTTCTATCTCGCCGTCTCGCCGGCCCTGTTCGGCGACATCGCCGACAAGATCCGCGACTTCAAGCTGATCACCAAGTCGACCCGCATCGTCGTCGAGAAGCCGATCGGCCGCGACCTCGCCTCGGCGCAGATCCTCAACGACACGATCGGCAAGGTGTTCAAGGAAGAGCAGATCTTCCGCATCGACCACTATCTCGGCAAGGAGACCGTGCAGAACCTGATGGCGCTGCGCTTCGCCAACGCGCTCTACGAGCCCTTGTGGAACTCGGCCCATATCGACCACGTGCAGATCACGGTCGCCGAATCCGTCGGGCTCGAGGGCCGCGTCAGCTATTACGACAAGGCCGGCGCGCTCCGGGACATGGTGCAGAACCACATCCTGCAGCTCCTCTGCCTGGTGGCGATGGAAGCGCCCAATTCGATGGACGCGGAAAGCGTACGCGACGAGAAGCTCAAGGTGCTGCGCTCGCTGAAGCCGATCACCCCGGCCAATGTCGAGAAGCTCACCGTGCGCGGCCAGTACAAGGCCGGCGCCTCTGCGGGCGGTCCGGTCAAGGGCTATACCGAAGAACTGGAAGGCGCCTCCGACACGGAGACCTTCGTCGCCATCAAGGCCGAGATCGCCAACTGGCGCTGGGCCGGCGTTCCCTTCTATCTGCGCACCGGCAAGCGGCTCGCCGCGCGCATGTCGGAGATCGTCGTCGCCTTCAAGCCGATCCCGCACTCGATCTTCGACGAGGCCGCCGGCCGGATCGAGGCCAATATGCTGGTCATCCGCCTGCAGCCCGACGAGGGTGTCAAGCAGTGGCTGATGATCAAGGATCCGGGTCCGGGCGGCATGCGTCTTCGCCACGTCTCGCTCGACATGAGCTTCGCCCAGGCCTTCGACGTGCGCAATGCCGACGCCTACGAGCGCCTGCTGATGGACGTCATCCGCTCCAACCAGACGCTGTTCATGCGCCGCGACGAAGTCGAGGCCGCATGGCGCTGGGTCGATCCGATCCTGAAGAGCTGGGAAGACAGCGGACAGAGAACCCAGGGCTATACCGCCGGCACCTGGGGCCCGAGCCAGGCGATCGCGCTGATCGAGCGCGACGGCCGTACCTGGCACGAAGTCGACTAGGACGACAGCCATGGCACATAAGATGCACGCATTCGAAGACCGCGCGGCCTTGGCCGCGGCGCTGGCCGACCGCGTCTCGGCCGAACTTCACGCGGCGATCGCCTCGCGCGGCTCCGCTTCGCTGGCGGTTTCCGGCGGATCGACCCCGAAGCAGTTCTTCGAGGTTCTCTCCACCCGGCCGATCGCCTGGGACCGGGTCGTCGTCACCCTGGTCGACGAACGCTTCGTCGGGCCGGACAACACGCGCTCCAATCATCTGCTGGTCAAGACTCACCTGCTGCAGAACGCCGCTGCCAAGGCAGCTTTCGTTCCGCTCTACCACCCGGTGGCGAGCGCCGAAGAGGCGGCAGCACTCGCAACCGCGGAGATCGCCACCTTCGGCAAGCCCTTCGACGTGACGATCCTCGGCATGGGCAATGACGGCCACACCGCCTCGTTCTTCCCCGGCGGCAACCATCTGGCCGAGGCGCTGGACCGCAGCGCCCCGCGCCGGGTGATGACGATGGAAGCCGAAGGGGCCGGCGAAACGCGCATCACCCTCTCCTTCTCCGCCCTCTGCGACTCGCGCCTGCTGGTGCTGCACATCGAGGGCGCCGAGAAGAAGGCGGTACTCGACAAGGCCCTGTCCGGCACCGACGAGGCCGAAATGCCGGTCCGCGCCGTGCTTGAACGGTCGAAGACCGCACCCGACATCTACTGGGCGCCCTGAGCCGCCCCACCGCTGCCGCCCCGACCGCGGGACGGCTCCCGACACGCCCGCGGGACGCGGGCTTCTGAGTGCGCCGATCGGACTTGACCCGTCGCGCGCCTTTCCAAGGAGTGACATCCGATGTCCGCAGACAGCCGTATCGAAGCCATCACCCGCCGCATCATCGAGCGTTCCAGGCCGACCCGTGAAGTCTATCTGGAGCGCGTGCGCGGCCAGATCAGCAAGGGCGTGCATCGCTCGACGCTGTCCTGCGGCAACCTCGCCCATGGCTTTGCCGCCTGTTCCGTCGGGGACAAGGCGACGCTGTCCGGCGACGTCGTCCCCAATCTCGGCATCATCACCTCCTACAACGACATGCTCTCGGCCCACCAGCCGTTCGAGACCTATCCGGCGCTGATCCGTGCTGCCGCTGCCGAAGCCGGCGGCGTGGCGCAGGTGGCGGGCGGGGTGCCCGCCATGTGCGACGGCGTGACCCAGGGCCAGCCGGGCATGGAGCTGTCGCTGTTCTCGCGCGACGTGATCGCCATGGCCGCCGGCATCGGGCTTTCCCACAACATGTTCGACGCCGCCGTCTTCCTCGGCGTGTGCGACAAGATCGTGCCCGGCCTCGTCATCGCGGCGCTCACCTTCGGCCACCTGCCGTCGATCTTCGTGCCCGCGGGACCGATGACCACCGGGCTTCCGAACGACGAGAAGTCGCGCATCCGCCAGCTCTATGCCGAGGGCAAGGTCGGCCGCGCCGAACTGCTCGAAGCCGAGTCCAAGTCCTATCACGGCCCCGGCACCTGCACCTTCTACGGCACGGCCAATTCCAACCAGATGCTGATGGAGATCATGGGCTTCCACATGCCTGGCGCCTCCTTCATCAATCCGAACACGCCGCTTCGCGACGCGTTGACCAAGGAAGCCACAAGGCGGGCGCTCGCCATCACCGCCCAGGGCAACGAGTTCACGCCCGCCGGCGAGATGATCGACGAGCGCTCGATCGTCAACGGCGTGGTCGGCCTGCACGCCACCGGCGGCTCGACCAATCACACGCTGCACCTGATCGCCATGGCGCGCGCCGCCGGCATCCAGCTCAGCTGGCAGGACATTTCCGACCTCTCCGACATCGTGCCGCTGATCGCCCGCGTCTATCCGAACGGGCTTGCCGACGTGAACCATTTCCACGCCGCCGGCGGCATGGGCTTCCTGATCAAGCAGCTGCTGAAGGTCGGCTTCCTGCATGACGACGTGCGCACCGTCTACGGCCAGGGCCTTGCCGCGTATACGATCGACCCGAGGCTCGGCCCCGACGGCAACGTGATCCGCCAGCCGTCGCCGGAGGAGAGCGCCGATCCCAAGGTTCTCGCCCGCATCGAGGCGCCGTTCCAGTCGAATGGCGGGCTTAAGATGCTGACCGGCAATCTCGGCAAGTCGGTGATCAAGATCTCCGCCGTGAAGCCGGAACGTCATGTGGTCGAGGCCCCGGCCATCGTCTTCCACGACCAGCAATCGCTGCAGGACGCCTTCAAGGCCGGCAAGCTCGACCGCGATTTCGTCGCCGTCGTGCGCTTCCAGGGACCGAAGTCGAACGGCATGCCCGAGCTTCACCGGCTGACCCCGCCGCTCGGCGTTTTGCAGGATCGCGGCTTCAAGGTGGCGCTCGTCACCGACGGCCGCATGTCCGGCGCGTCGGGCAAGATCCCGGCGGCGATCCACCTGACGCCCGAAGCCGTCGACGGCGGCGCCATCGCCCGCATCCAGGACGGCGACATGATCCGCCTCGACGCGATCGCCGGAACGCTGGAAGTGCTGGTCGACGCCGCCGAATTCGCCGCCCGCCCGCCGATCGTCGCCGATCTCTCGGCCAACGAATTCGGCATGGGCCGCGAACTCTTCGCGCCGCTCCGCCGCATTGCCGGCCCGGCCGACCAGGGTGCCAGCGTCCTCTACTGACCACACTGACGACGATAGGCGGCGGAAACGATCCCGCCGCCCATCCATTCACAGGGTCGCCGAGACCGCCACCGCGGCCGGGGCGCGCAGCCTCACGCCCAGCATGATGCTCAACACGGCGAGCGCTAGCACGGTGCCGCTCGCGGCGATCGTTGCGGTTCCGCCGGTGAAGTCGAAGACCACGCCGCCGAGACCCGCGCCGAGCGCGATGGCGATATTGATCGAGGCGACGAAGAGCCCCCCGGCGCTCTCGGTCTCATCAGGCACGGTGTGGGCGATCCAGCTCGACCAGGCGACCGGCACGCCGCCGAAGAACAGGCCCCAGAGAACCACCGCCACCACATCGGCGACCGGATTGGCGCCTTCCAGGACCATCGCGGCGGCGATCGACCCCATGGCGAGCGGCGCCAGCACCAGCGTCAGCCGCAACTTCTTCTGCACCAGCCGTCCGGCCAGCAGCGTGCCGAGAAAGTTCGCCGCCCCGAAGCCGAGCAGGATCACCGAAATCGACTCGATGGAAAAGCCGCTGCCGCTCTCGAGATAGGCGCGCAGATAGGTGAAGAAGACGAAGTGCCCGCCGAAGACCAGCAGCACGGCCAGCATGCCGGGGCCGATGCCCGGACGCACCAGCACGTCGACCAGGGTCCTGAGCCGGGTCGCCCCCGTCGGCTTCATCGAGGGAAGGCTCAGCCATTGCGCCACGAGGGCGAGCAGCCCGAGCGCCGCGGCGAGCAGGAAGACGTCGCGCCAGCCGAAGAGATCGCCGAGATAGCTGCCCACCGGCGCCGCGAGCACGGTTGCGACCGAAACGCCGCTCATCAGGATGGCGAGCGCCCTCGGCACCAGCGCCGCCGGCACCAGCCGCATGGTGACGGCGGTGGACATGGCCCAGAACCCGCCGAGCGCCACGCCGAGAAGCACGCGGCCGAAGAGCAGCAGCGGAAGGCCCGGGGCAAAGGCGACCAGCAGGTTGGAGGCGACCAGCAGCGCGGAGAAGAACATCAGCAGGTTGCGCCGGTCGGCGCCGCGCGCCGCCGCGGTGATCAGCAGGCTGGTGGCAAAGCCGAACAGCGCGGTAGTCGTCACCGCCTGGCCGGCCGAGCCTTCGCTGATCGACAGATCGGCCGCGATCGGCGTCAGAAGGCTCGCCGGGAGAAATTCGGCGGTCACCAGACTGAAGACGCCGATCGTCATGGAGGCGACGGCCGCCCAGGCCGGCGTCCGTGCCCCGCCTGGGGCGGGGTCGTGATTGGTGATGGATGTCATCGTCATGTCCTTTCGGTGGGAGGAATGGCACGGCGAAAAGCTAGGCTGGACTCGCCGGACTTTCTATGTCAGAAAATCCGACATGCTTGATCGACCGTCCGCCACTTCACTCTCGACCGGCTCCTTCGGTCCCGACCTTGTCAGCGAGCTGCTGCTCGGCATGCGGCTCGTCGGCGTCGACTACCGCCGGGTGGAGCTGTCGCCGCCCTTTGCCTATGCCTTCGGCGAGGGCGACAGCCGGGCGAAATTCCTGTTCCTGGCGCGCGGGACGATCACGCTTCGCGCGCCGAGCGGCGAACTGCATCAGATGAAGGCCGGCGACGCCGCGCTCCTGCCGCGCGGCGGCCGCCACCTGATCGGCTCGTCGGCCGAGGCGCCGCAGCCCTGCGCCGATCTCGCCGCGCTGCCGAGGGAACCGCTCTGCACCCAGGTGAGCGGCATCATGGATTGCGCCGAAAAGGCCGGCGGCGCGGAGGAACGCGTGCTGATCTTTTCCGCCTGCATGGATTTCGACCTCGGCAGCATGCATCCGCTCGTGGCGCTGATGCCCGAGGTCATGCGGGTCGGCACCATCCTGACGCGCTATCCCGAAATCCTGCCGATGCTGGAAGCGATGGCGCGCGAGGTCCATCAAGGCCGCGCCGGCTATGCCGGCATCCTGGCGCGGCTTGCCGATGTCGTTGCCGCCTCGATCGTCCGGGCATGGGTGGAATGCGGCTGCGGCGATGCGACCGGCTGGATCGCCGCCCTGCGCGACCCGCGCCTCGGACGCGTGCTGGTCGCCCTCCACCGCGATCCCGGCCGGGACTGGACGCTCGCCGAACTGGCGAAGCTGATGGGCGCCTCGCGCTCCGTCTTCGCCGAGCGCTTTCTCGCGGTCACGGGCGTGCCGCCGCTGCGTTATCTGACGGAGATGCGCATGCGGCTGGCGGCCCAATGGATTTCCAAGGAAGGCATGCCGATCGACACCGCCGCGCACCGGCTCGGCTACAGCTCCCACGCCGCCTTCAGCCGCGCCTTCAAACGCGTCACCGGCTATCCGCCGAGCCAGGCACCGCGCGCCGCCTGAGGCACAACGGTTCTGCACCGGGCCCGGCGCGTGCTCTCAAGCCAAGATTTCTGGCGCTGGGCAGGCCCGGGGCGCCGTAGCAACCGGCAACCGGCTGTTCCCTTGGCCACAGGCTGTTCCCTTCGTTTCGTTACAGGAACAAAACCTACCTGCAGAGCTGGTGGCTCACCCCCCTCTGCCCTGCCAGGCATCTCCCCCTCAAGGGGGGAGATCGACGCGCGGCATCGTCCCAACTGCCTTAACGGCTGCAAGCCCAGCCGACGTCTCCCTGTGCCCATCAACCGTCGGTCAGACGGCCACTACGGCCAACGGCCCATCTCCCCCCTTGAGGGGGAGATGTCGGCGTAGCCGACAGAGGGGGGTGGGCGGCAAGGCGTGGCCTTCAAGAAGTGGCCGACAAGACGGGGCAGCGCCCTCGCCCCGGTCAGACCTACCCCGACCCTACAGCAGCGTCACGTCGATATAGTCGTCATAGACGTCGATGCAGACGTCCGGCGTGCCGTTGACGATGGCGTTGCGGGTGCTGCGGTCCATGCTGCCGTTCTTCAGCATCTGCTCGAGCCGCGCCCGATTTTTCTTCGAGCTGAAGGTCGAGTCGTTCTCGTCGCTTTCGTCGCGGATGCCGAAGGCATGGAAATTGGCCCGGTCCTGGCGGATGATGGCGGCGGCGTCCTTGAGCGGGTAACCGTCGGAGGCGAAATGATCGCTTTCGCCGAGCGTGGCGCAATAGCTCTCGATCGGGTCGCCGGCGGTCTGGGCGCTCGCCGTCGAGACTGACAGCAGAAGGGATACGGAAACGATTGCGGCGATGACGGGGTCTTTCATGCGGTCCTCCTGAATGGTCGGCCATCTAGAGCACGTCGCTCCCGGCCCGTCGACGGGGGGCCGAAAATAGTCCGGCGCTTCCCGCCGTCGGCTTGGGCCGTCACCATCAGGATCGGCGGATGGCGCGCGCCCCTCATGCTGAGGTGCCCTCGCGACGCGAGAGCCTCGAAGCATCCAGCCGCATATGCCGACGGCGCGCCCCACCCGCCCCCGCCCTTCGAGGGTCGCTTCGCTCCCACCTCAGGGTGAGGGCTACCGTTGTGCGCGCATCTCACGGTCAGGCTACCATTGGTGCCAAGCCCCCAACACCACCCCCTCATCCTGAGGTGCCCCGCAGGGGCCTCGAAGGATCGAGGCCACCCACGCACCAACCTCGCCTCGCCCCGGGGAAGTTCCGCCGCGTTTCCCCAGCAAAAACAACGAACCGCAGCGCAATTCATCCCCGCCCCCGCGCCATGCCCGATACTGCTCCCGTCCCGCCATCGGTTACACCGGTCAGCGTTGCCGGCGAGGCGGGACCGGTGCCCGGGGGGCGCGGTCGAGACGCGGACCGCTTTCCCGGGGCCTGGCATGATGGGTCTCCCTCTCGCCTGAAACAGGGCGGGGCGTGCCTGTGGGGCACACATGATTGGACCGGCGACTGGCGGGGGTCTCCCCCGGCTTTCGTGGCGCGGCGGTGATAAAAATAACAAGAAGCCCGCGAGCGCAACCCTGGAAAAGGTGCCGTCATCCGCGCAGAGAGACCGAGTTTGCCCGGCAAAAGACACCGAACGGGACACGATCGGGTGTCATGTAATCTAACTTAGTCGCGGCACGCGATCGTGTCCCGGCCGACTACCCCTCCCCCAAAAAGGGAGGACACCGAATGAAGCCAAACCACGGGGCGGAACCGCCCGCGTGAAGGACGACGCCTGCGCGCAGGCAAGGAGACGATGGTGGAGAATGACGGAATCGACATCGATGCCTATGAGAAGCTGAGCATGGACTGGCACGAGCGCAAATGGCGGCTTGCCGCCGAAAAGACGATGGGCTTCATCTTCTGCCCGATCCGCAAGTGCCGCCGCGATCTCGGCTGCTCCGGACCCATGGTGCCGAGCGAGCGCCAGCGCCGCGCCGTGGAGGCGCAGAAGACCATCGGGCTCTCGGGCAAGGCCGTCGCCTGCCTTCCCCTCTGCGTCGCCAGTGCCGACGACGATAGCCATCAGCGATGCCAGCAGCTCCTGGATGCGATCTCCCTCGCGCTTGAGGCAAGACCGCAGCCGAGATTGCCGCGCCATGACCGGCGCAACAGGGGCCGGTCATGGGGTTCAACGTCATGGGGTTGAACATTGCCAGGCGGCGAATGCACAAACGGCCCCTTTCGGGGCCGTTTGCACAGTCACATCATCGCGACATATTTCGGCAGTTCCGCCATGCGCGGCACGACGATCAGCGTCTTCACATGGCCGCGTTTGAAGGCGTTGAGGAACCTGTTGTAGTCCTCGAACACCACGCAGCCGGAGCTGTCGCCGCGTTTGCGCAGCAGGTAGGTGTGGGTCAGGAAGCCGTCGCGGCCGTACATCTTGCTGTCGCCGACCGGCGTCATGCGGATCGCCTCGATACCGTGGAAACGGCTCTCGCGCATGCGCAGATTGTAGACGTTGGGCGGGGTCGGGCCGCGGTTCTTGACATGCACGAACTTGGGATTGTCGCGCATATGGGCGCGGCCGGAATGGGCCTCGAGCTTCTCGCCGTTCGGCATGTGCACGATGCCGGCGGAGATGTCGTAGACGGCGACGCCGCGGCCCGGCAGCTTGGGCTTGCGGCCGAAGAAGGAAGGCCGGTCCTCGTCGCTGTCGCTGGCCAGCGGGTTTTCCGGCTTGGCATAGGCGAGCATGTTGGACGGCATCGCCTTTGCCTTGGCTTTCGTCTTGTCGTTGGCGCGGCTGTCCGGCTGTTCGATGTTGGCCGGGGCCTTGGGGCGGGCCGACGGCAGGGGCACGTCATCCGGCACGGCGCTGTGGTCTTCGCCCGTCGGCTCCGACAGGAGCTCGACGAAGGGTTCCTCGCGCGGATCCGGGCCGATCTGCACGACATCCTTGGCCGGCAGGGGTGCGGCATAGGCAAGGGCGGCAGGACCGGCGGGAAGCTCGGCGGACGCTGTCGACAGTTTTGCCGCCGGAGCGAGCGCCGTGGGATCGATCGAAGCGGTCTGGATGCCGGCATCGGTTGCGACGATGTGGTTCTTGTCTTCGGGCCCGAGCCCGGCGATCGCCTTGGCGTTGCGGTCGGCGATCGCGTCGGCCAGTGCCAGGCGCAGCACGTCGCGCGCCTTAGGGTCGCTCGAGGCGCGCTCGCGCCGCTCCAGCATGCGGTCCGACTTCTCGACGCTTGCCAGCGCCATCGAGGCGGGCAGCATCAGCAGGCCGACTTCCTCGGTCGCGGCGACGGCAGCGGCGATGCGAAGCCGCGCCACTTCCGCTTCCCGCAGCGGATTGGTCCGGTCGGTGCGTTTCAGCGCCTTGCCGGGATCGACCGGGCGCTCGATCAGCGCCAGCGACGGAGCGTCGAGCTTCGGTGCGGATGTCAGGGAATGGATGGTGGCGATCCCCGCCATCACCCAGAGGATGGCGGCCAGGCCGACACCGATGGCGACGGGGGTCTTGGAGGCCTTGCGGCCTTTCCCAGTTCGGGAAGGAGAACCAGCGGACGGTTTGTCCTTGGTGACTGTCTCGGTCGAGAACGCCATACTATCACTCGCTACCAGAGGCCTTGCGGCCGGGCGGGTTTCATCGCCGCGGCCCTACGCATCCGGTCAGCAAGGAGGCTTCACTCTGGACCTCCGCTCTTCCGGATGTCCTAAACAATGAAGAATCTTGGTAACCAAGAGGTTTACGCCGCGTTGATTCTTTTATCGCTGGCAGAAATGGCAAGAAAAAGGCAGAAACTGACAGTTACACGGCGCGAGTAAGGCCACCATCGACGCGGATATTCTGGCCGGTGATGTATCCGGCACCTTCGGAGGCGAGGAACGCGACCGTCGCGGCAATCTCTTCGCTCTTGCCGTAACGCTGCATTGGTACGCTTTCGCGGCGCTCCTCCGTACCCGGCAGGCTGTCGATCCAGCCCGGCAGGACATTGTTCATCCGGACATTGTCGGCCGCATAGGTGTCGGCGAAGATCTTGGTGAAGGCGGCAAGGCCGGCCCGGGCGACGGCGGAGGTCGGGAACATCGCGCTCGGCTCGAAGGCCCAGGCGGTCGAAATATTGATGATAACCCCGGATTCGCGGGCCTGCATGATCGGCGTGACCAGCCGCGTCGGGCGGATCACGTTCAGCAGATAGGTGTCGAAGCCCTTGTGCCAGTCCTCGTCGGTGATCTCGAGGATCTGCGCGCGGGGACCGTGGCCGGCGCTGTTGACCAGCACGTCGATGCGGCCGAAGCGTTCCATCGTGCCGTCGACCAGCCGCTTCAGATCGTCGTTCGACTGGTTGGAGCCGGTCACGCCATAGCCGCCGAGTTCGGCGGCAAGCGCCTCGCCCTTGCCGGAGGAGGACAGGATCGCGACCTTGAAACCGTCGGCTGCGAGACGTTTTGCCGCAGCGGCTCCCATGCCGCTTCCACCGGCGGTGATGATGGCAACTCTCTGTTCCGACATGACGTTCTCCTTTGACCTTCGCGGACCGCGACAATTTCGCTGTTCGGGGCCAAAGTCGAGTCAGAAAATCGAAAGGCCGGCGAAGCGTGAGCGTCACCGGCCTTGAATGCATTCGATAAAGGATGGGCCAAGCTGCGCCCGGACTACCAGGAGCGGACGTCGAGCACGCGGTCGCGATGGGCTGGATGGGTCGAGAAGACGAAGATCCGGTCGAGTTCCTTCTTCGTCAGCAGGCGCAGGAAGCGGACCTCGGCCGTGTTGTTGGCGAAGGTCTTCATCAGCAGGCAGCCGACCTTGGTGATGCGGGCATCGGGAAGGTCGAGATAGAACTGCTGCGGCAGATTGTACTGGGTCAATAGGCCGATGATCGCGCCGCTCATCGAGATCTTGATGACGTCGCAGCGGCGGGCCGCCATGTGCATCACGCCCTTCTCGGTATATTCGATGCGTGCTGCATTCATCGTATCCTCCATCGGGAACCGCGCCTCGCGGTCGTACATGAAGGATTCTTCCCGCTTCAGATAATGGTTGCCACCCACCGCCTGTCTCATTGATGTCCCAGCCCCTGGTTTCCAGTTGTTATGGGCAAAGACTAGCAGTCGGGGATTTAACAGATGGTATTTACCGGGGGTGGCCAGCCCACCATCTGGGGGCCCTGCTTGCCATCAAGGCAAACAGGACCTTAATTCCCAGGGGTCATTTCCTGTAGGTGTGACCGGTCGCATCGAACAGATGCAGCTTGGTGCGATCGGCCGAAAAGCGCAGCGTCTCGCCCTTCTTCACGTCGACGATGCCCGGAAGCTTGACGACGATCGGCTCTTCCTCGACGGGGCCCTCGACATAGAGCAGCGTCACTTCGCCGAGTGCCTCGACGATGGTGACCGTGCCCTCGAAAAGGAAGTCGTCGCCGGTGGCGATCGACAGGTCCTCGGGGCGCACGCCGAAGCTCGCCGCCTTGCCGACGTCACCGGCCGGCGTCTCGATGTCGACGCGCACCGTCGTTCCGTCCTTCAGCGTCAGCGTGGTCGGATTTCCGGCCGCCGCGATGGTGGTCGGCATGATGTTCATCGCCGGCGAGCCGATGAAGCGGGCGACGAAGAGATTGGCCGGGCGCTCGTAGAGTTCGAGCGGCGGGCCGACCTGCTCGATCTTGCCGGCCGAGAGCACGACGATGCGGTCGGCGAGCGTCATGGCCTCGACCTGGTCGTGGGTGACGTAGATCATCGTCGTGTCGGGCATGCTCTCGTTGAGCTTGGCGATCTCGATGCGGGTTGCGACGCGCAGCGCCGCGTCGAGGTTGGACAGGGGCTCATCGAACAGGAAGACCTTGGGGTCACGGCAGATGGCCCGGCCGATCGCCACGCGCTGCCGCTGCCCGCCGGACAGCGCCTTGGGCAGACGGTCGAGATAAGGCGTGAGCTGCAGGATGTCGGCGGCGTTCTTGACGCGCCGGTCGATCTCGTCCTTGCTCTCGCCGGCGATGCGCATGCCGAACGCCATGTTGTCGTAGACCGTCATATGCGGATAGAGCGCATAGGACTGGAACACCATGGCGATGCCGCGCTTCGACGGCGGCACGTTGTTGACCACCTGGCCGTCGATGATCATCTCGCCCGAGGTGATGTCCTCGAGCCCGGCGATCATGCGCAGCAGCGTGGACTTGCCGCAGCCGGACGGACCGACGAAGACGATGAACTCGCCCACCTCGATCGTCAGGTCGATGCCGTGCAGGACCTTCACCTGCCCGTAGGTCTTGCGGATATCCTTGAGAACCAGGCCCGTCATCTCATTCCTCCCAATCAGGCGTGGCGCGCGAAATGAGCGCCCCAGGCCGGCAGTTCCACCCCGTCGTTCTTTGTCTCACTCGCAAAGCCGTGGCCTTCGAGCGTATTCCACTGGCCATCCGGCAGGACGGCATGCGCCGGTTCGGCGCCCATGTTGAACAGGCACAGCAGCGTCTCGTTGCCGAGCGTGCGGGTATAGGACAGCACATTGCCCTGAACCGGATGGAAGACGATGCCACCCTTGGCAAACGCCGGATGCTGCCGGCGGAAAGCGAGGAAACGACGATAGTGCTCGAGCACGCTCGTCTCGTCGCCCTGCTGCGTGTCCACCGCCTTCAAAACGTGTTCCACCGGAATCGGCAGCCATGTCTTCTGCGCCGTGGAAAAGCCGGCCTGGGCCGTCTTGCTGTCCCAGACCATCGGCGTGCGGCAGCCGTCGCGGCCCTTGAATTCCGGCCAGAACTGGATGCCGTAGGGGTCCTGCAGATCCTCGAAGGCGATGTCGGCTTCGGTCAGGCCCAGTTCCTCGCCCTGGTAGATGCAGACCGAGCCGCGCTGGGTCATCAGGATGGCGCACAGCATCTTGGCGAAGGCGTCGCGGTCGACGACATCGGCGCCCCAGCGGCTGACATGGCGCACCACGTCGTGGTTGGAAAAGGCCCAGCAGGCCCAGCCCTCGGGCGCGGCTTCGGCAAAGGCCTGCTGCACCTCGGCGACGCGGGCCGGCGTCAGCGGATCGGGCGCCAGGAATTCGAAGGCGTAGCACATCTGCATCTTGTCGTCGCCGGAGGTGTATTCGCCGACGATTTCGAGACCGCGCTGGCTGTCGCCCACCTCGCCGACCGCGGCGATCGCCGGGAATTCGTCGAGCACGGCGCGGAAGCGCTTGAGGAAGGCGATGTTTTCCGGTCGGTTCTTGTCGTAGATGTGTTCCTGGAAATTGTAGGGGTTGACCGCCGGCGCGGTCGAGGCATTGCGGCGCTCCGGCGCCAGCGCCGGGTTGTCGCGCAGTTCCTTGTCGTGGAAATAGAAGTTGATGGTGTCGAGACGGAAGCCGTCGACGCCGCGCTGCAGCCAGAAGCGTGTGGCGTCGAGCACGGCATCCTGGACCCGCGGATTGTGCATGTTGAGGTCCGGCTGCGACGCCAGGAAGTTGTGCATGTAATACTGCATGCGGGTCGGGTCCCAATGCCATGCGGACCCGCCGAAGATCGACAGCCAGTTGTTCGGCGGCGTGCCGTCCGGCTTCGGATCGGACCAGACATACCAGTCGGACCGTTCGTTGATGCGGCTCGACCGGCTCTCGACGAACCAGGGATGCTGATCCGAGGTGTGGGAGATCACCAGGTCGATCATCACCCGGATACCGAGCCGATGCGCCTCGGCGATCATGCCGTCGAAATCCGCCAGCGAACCGAACATCGGATCGACATCCACATAGTTCGACACGTCGTAACCGAAATCCTTCATCGGCGAGGTGAAGAACGGCGAGATCCAGATGGCGTCGGCGCCAAGCGCCGCGATATGCGGCAGGCGGGCGGTGATGCCCTTGAGGTCACCGATGCCGTCGCCGTTGGAGTCCTGATAGGAGCGCGGGTAGATCTGGTAGATCACCGCGCCACGCCACCAGTCCTTGTCGGCGGAGAGGATCGATTGGGTCGTTGCAGTCATGGTCAGTCCTTGTCGATGCAATCAGTAAGATTCGTGCCGTCTCAACCGCCCTTGACCGAACCCGCGAGCAGGCCGCGGACGAGGTAGCGTTGCAGGGTGAAAAAGACGAGAAGCGGAACGATGATGGTGATGAAGGCGGAGGCGGTGAGGATTTCCCACTTGCCGCCGCGCGAGCCGAGCAGGTTGACGAGCCGCCCGGTCAGCACGAGTTCGTTGTCGCCGGTGCCGAGGAAGACCATGGCCACCAGCAGGTCGTTCCAGGTCCACAGGAACTGGAAGATGGCGAAGGAGGCGAGCGCCGGATAGGACAGCGGCAGCACGATCTTCATGAAGATGGTGAAGTCGGAGGCGCCGTCGACGCGCGCCGATTCCATGATCTCGCGCGGCAGGCCGGCGATGTAGTTGCGCAGGAGGTAGATGGCGAGCGGCAGGCCGAAGCCCATATGGGCGAGCCAGATGCCGAGATAGGTCTTCGACGGCACGCCGAAGAAGGCACCGACGCTGTTGTACATGCGCAGAAGCGGGATCAGCGACATCTGCAGCGGCACCACCAGCAGGCCGACGATGACCGCAAGGATGATCGCCCGGCCGGGGAACTTCATCCAGGCGAGCGCGTAGGCGGCAAAGGCCGCGACCAGGATCGGGATGATGGTCGAGGGAACGGCGACCGTCAGCGAATTGAGGAAGGACTTGCCGATGCCCTCGGCGGTCAGCACGGTGCGGTAGTTTTCCAGCGTGAAGCGCGGCGGGATGCCGGCGGTGTAGAAGATGCGCTGGCCGCGGCTGCCCTCGAAGGCCTTCGGCGACGAGATGCGGAAATCGCCGTTCTCGGCGACGGTGAGCTGTTCGCCGTCCTTGAGTTCGGCCGTCGTGCCGGCTTCATAGGCCGCGGGATCCTGGCTGGACGATCCGAAGGCCATGACGACGCCCTTGCCGCCTTCGAAGACATTGCCGGAAATGACGAAGGTGCCGTTTTCCTCGACCTGCTTGTCGGCGCCGGGGGCGCGGTACATGGCGTTCTGCGTCGAGGTCGACAGGCCCGTCCACCAGCCGGAGGCGACGATCTGGTTCTTGTCGCGCAGCGCCGAGATGAACAGGCCGGCGGTCGGCAGCGTCCACAGAACGACGAGGAAGAGGACGGAAAGGTGAACCGCCCAGGTGAGCGGAGAGCGGATACTGCCCTTGTGCATGTCAGCGTCCTTCCATTTCCCGGCGGGCGTTGCGGATGTTCCAGATCATGATCGGCACGACCATGATCATGATGACCACGGCGATCGAGGCGCCGCGTCCGAAGTCGCCGCCGCCGCGGAACATCCAGTCGAACATCAGGTTGGCCAGCACCTGCGTCTGCCACTGGCCGTTGGTCATGGCGAGCACGATGTCGAACACCTTGAGGACGAGAATGGTGATGGTCGTCCACACCACCGCGATCGTGCCCCAGATCTGCGGCACCTTGATCTTCATGAAGATCTGCCAGGGATTGGCGCCGTCGATGACGGCGGCCTCGATGGTCTCTTCCGGAATGCCGCGCAGCGCCGCCGACAGCAGCACCATGGCAAAGCCGGTCTGGATCCAGATGAGGATGACCATGAGGAAGAAATTGTTCCAGAACGGCAGGGTGATCCAGATCTGCGGCTGGCCGCCGAGCGCCACGACGATGGCGTTCAGGATGCCGATCTGCTCGGCGCCGATATCGCGGTAGTCATAGACGAACTTCCAGATGACCGAAGCGCCGACGAAGGAGATCGCCATGGGCATGAAGATCAGCGACTTGGCGATATTGCCCCACCAGATGCGGTCGGTGAGCGCCGCGATGATCAGCCCGAACAGGGTCGAGGCGGCGGGCACGACGATCAGCCAGAGCATGTTGTTGTAAATCGACTGGCGGAATTCGCCGTCGAAGAACATCCAGCGATAGTTGGCGAGGCCGACGAAGGTGGTTCCGGAGCGGTCGTAGAGCGAATAGGCGACCGAGGAGAAGAAGGGATAGACGAGGTAGATCGTCAGCGACACCAAAGCCGGCCCGAGGAACAGCCACGGCCGGATGCTGTTGGCCCGGTGGATATTGCGCGAGGCTTCTGCCGCATCGGCGATGCGCGACGGAAAGATCCAGTCGAGCAACAGGTTCGAGCCGTAGAAATAGCCGACCGCTCCCGCGACGCCGATCACGATGGTCACTAGGGCATAGAGTAGCTGTTCCAATGTTCCCTCCCCCGGGCCGATTTGCCACGGCCTCTTTCAGCGGCGGACGCACCCGCGCCTGTCGGTCCTTCGCCGGACCATCGGACCGGCGAAGGCACTGTGTTGCGCAAGCTTACTTGAGCGAGTCCCAGACCTTCTGGACGCCGGCCGCAACCTCGGCCGCGGACTTGCCGCCGGTGTAGTCGACCATGCCGGTCCAGAAGGCGCCGGCGCCGATCTTGCCGGGCATCAGGTCGGAACCGTCGAAGCGGAAGGTGGTGGCGTTGAGCAGGATTTCGCCCTGCTTGGCCATCGGCGCATTCGCGTAGGCTTCCTTGTTGGCGCCCTTGAAAGGCGTGAGGAAGCTCGACTGCGCCATCCACAGTTCATGGGCGATCGGGGTCTTCAGGAAGTCGAAGAAGACGCGGGCCGCCGGGGTGTCCTTGGTGAGCATGGCCAGCGTGCCGGCGCCGAGCACCGGATTGCCGAGATCCTTCTTGGACTCGTAGGGCGGCATGTAGAAGAAGTCCGCATCCTCGCCGACCACGGTGCCTTCGGGGAAGAAGGACGGGATGAACGAAGCCTGGTGATGCAGGTAGCACTTCGGCGGCGAGGCGAAGAGGCCCTTCGGGCTGTCGCGGAAGTCGGTCGAGGAAACGGCAGCGACGCCGCCGTCGACGAACTTGTCGTTCTTGGCGAACCAGCCGAACTCCTCGATCGCGCCGAGGACGGCCGGATCGTCGAACTTGATCTCGTTGGACACCCACTTGTCATAGACGTCGGGCGCTTGCGTGCGCAGCATCAGGTCTTCCACCCAGTCGGTGGCCGGCCAGCCGGTCGCGCCGCCCGAACCGAGGCCTATGCACCAGGGCGTACCGCCGTCGGCGGCGATCTTTTCGGTGAGCGCCTTCAGCTCTTCCATGGTCTTCGGCACTTCGTAGCCGGCGTCCTCGAAGTTTTCAGGCACGTACCAGACCAGCGACTTCACGTCGATCTTGTAGGGGAAACCGTAGACGGCCGGCGTGCCGTCCTTGCCCTTGTAGGTGGCGAGATCGACCCAGGACTGGCCGGCGGAATAGTTTTCCAGCAGCCAGTTCTTCACGTCGTCGCCGAGCGGCACGAGATGACCCTTGGAGGCGAGGTCGGCGATCAGGCCCGGCTGCGGCAGGATGGCGATGTCCGGCGGGCTGCCGGCCTGCGTGTCGATGACGATCTGCTGTTCGTAATTCTCGGAGGAAGAATATTTGACGTCGATACCGGTCGCATCCTCGAAGTAGGCAAGCACGCTTTCGAACAGTGCCTGGTCTTCGCCGCGCCACGGCCCGAAGATGGTGACCGACTGGCCGCTCATGCCGCCATGGGCCTTCTTGAACTCTTCGAAGCTCGCCCAGTTGAACTTGGCGTCCTCGCCCGGCTTGAACTTCAGGTCGGCGGCGCCGGCGGATCCGGCAATCAGCGCCACTGCGGCGGCCGTCATCAGGAGCGTATTTTTCATGTGATTTACCTCCCATCACATCTGGACGGGCAAACCCCGTCTCGTACATTGAAAGTCGTCTTTCAAAGCGCTTTGGCAATACAAGTCTTCACATCGACTGGGAAAGGGAGTCAAGCATAAATCCGGATCTGCCGCAAATGCTTGCAACAATGCGGCGAAGAAAACGGCATGTGCAATTCATTCGACCAATTTCCTGTTTGTGTGCGCCTGCGCTCTGCTGCTAGACAACAGGTCCAAGCGCTTTGAACGCCAGCGAGGCGGCATTCGTGCCGGGCGACCCGGAGCGGCAGGGGAGGAATGCGCGGTGAACCTAAAGCAATTGGCGCAACTGCTGGGCCTGTCCCAGACGACGATCAGCCGGGCGATCAACGGCTATCCGGAAGTGAGCGAAGAGACGCGGCAGCGCGTGCTGAAGGCCGCCAAGGAAACCGGCTACCGTCCAAACCGCGCGGCTCAGCGCCTGGCGACAGGAAAGGCCGGTTCGATCGGCCTCGTCATGCCGATCGAACCGAACGACAATTCCGATCTTCACTTCGCCGAATTCCAGCGCGGGCTGGCGGAAGAATCCCTCCGTCACGACTTCCATCTGGTGATCATGCCCGCCCAGCCGCATGACGAGGAGCAGGCGATCCGCTGGCTGGTGGCGAGCGGCAGCGTCGACGGCTACTACCTCGCCTACATGCGGGCGAACGACCCACGCATCGCCATGGCGAAAACCCTGCCGGTGCCGTTCATCGTGCATGGCCGGTCGCATGGCCTGGCGGACGACTATCCGTTCCTCGACGTCGACAACGAAGGCGCATTCCGCGACGCGGCGCGCCTGCTGCTGCAACTCGGCCACCGGCGGTTTGCCCTGCTCAACGGACCCGACGAATTCGACTTCGCCATCCGCCGCCGGATCGGCACCGTGGAGGCACTGAAGGAAAAGGGGATCACGCTCGATCCCGCGGCGATGCGCCACACGGCGATGACCGACGAGGCCGGGTTCCGCGGCATGTCGGAACTGCTGGAGGGGCCTGAGCGGCCGACGGCCGTGCTCTGCGCCTCGACGGTGCTGGCGCTCGGCGCTGTCCGGGCGATCAACAAGGCAGGCCGGAAGCTCGGCGAGGACATATCGCTGATCGCCCATGACGACGTGCTGCCGCTGCTCAAGCCCGAGAATTTCACCATTCCGCTGACGACGACCCGCTCGTCGCTGCGCGCCGCCGGCATCCGCATCGCCCAGCGGCTGATCGCGGCGATCAAGCAGACGGATCCTCAGCCGCCGGCGCACGAGCTATGGACCACCGACCTGGTGATCCGCGCCTCGACGGGGCCGGCGCCGAAAGAGGCCTAGGCCCCTTCCCTCACGCGGATCGATCAGGGTTCGTCAGAATTTCGGCGCAGGCTTGCCCGCGGCGCGATAGGCGGCGATCACCGTGTTGGCCATCAGCATGGCGATGGTCATGGGACCGACGCCGCCCGGGACCGGGCTGATCGCGCCGGCGACCGGTGCGCATTCGGCAAAGGCCACGTCGCCGACGAGGCGGGTCTTGCCCTCGCCCTTTTCCGGGGCCGGCACGCGATTGATGCCGACGTCGATGACGGTCGCGCCGGGCTTCACCCAATCGGCCTTGACCATTTCGGCGCGGCCGACGGCCGCCACGAGGATGTCGGCATTGCGGGCGAGTGCCGGGAGATCGCGGCTCCTCGAATGGCCGATCGTCACGGTCGCGTTGGCGGCGAGAAGCAGCTGCGCCATCGGCTTGCCGAACAGGTTGGAGCGGCCGATGACCAGCGCGTTGAGGCCGGAGAGATCGCGGCCGCGGATCTGGCGCACCAGGATCATGGCGCCGGCCGGGGTGCAGGAGACGAGGCCGGTCTCGGCGTCGCCGGTGGCGAGCTTGCCGGCATTGACCACATGCAGGCCGTCGACATCCTTGTCCGGCCGGATCGACTGGATCACGGCTTCGGAATCGAGATGCTTCGGCAGGGGCAACTGGACGAGCACGCCGTCGATCTCGGGATCGGCGTTGAGTTCGGCGACCAGCGCCATCAACGTTTCCTGGCTGGTTTCCTCGGGCAGCGTGTGCTGCACCGACTTGAAGCCGCATTGCTTGGCCATCCGGCTCTTGGAACTGACATAGGCGTGGCTGGCCGGATCATTGCCAACGATCACCACCGCCAGGCCGGGTCTGCGACCCGCATCGCGCTCCAGCGCCGCTGCTGCCGTTGTTACCGCTTCGATCACCGAAGCGGCTGTCTGCTTGCCATCAATCACCGTCGTCACGATCGCATCCCTCGCTCGCGTTTTCCGGCAACATAGCCGCCGCACCGGGTCGGCAATTGCCTCTCTCCGCCGTATGGTGTCAAAAGCGCGGGATTTGCAAGGGGAAAGCGCAGGCCTTTCCAACCTCCCCTGGTCTGACGCCAAGGCCGCGGGTGTTCGACGGGCTTGGCTCAGGTATAGCGGCGGGAGGCTGGGTCCTGGCGCGCCGCGGTGCGGCGGCTGTTGGGTGCGGAGCGATTGTCGGTTCGCCGGCGCCCCTGCGAAAGCGGGTCCTCGCCCGCGGCATGGCGCGGCGCTCCGAACAGCTTGAAGCGCGCGACATGACCGAGGAAGACAGGAATGCCGACGATGTAGCGATACCACAGGCGCCGCGGCTCCAGCCACAGGCGGTAGACCCATTCGCAGCGGATATGGCGCATCCACAGCGGCGCGCGCGGCACCTCGCCCGAAACGAAGTCGAACAGGGCTCCAACCCCGATCACGAGGCGGGCATGCTCCGGCCGGATGTTGCGGTCGATCCAGATCTCCTGCAGCGGGGTACCAAGGGCAACCAGCAGGATGTCGATCCGGGCGTCCTTGATCTCGTCCAGCAAGCCGGCGCAGTTGTTCTTGTCGAAGAAGCCGTCGGACAGCTCGACGAATTCGTGCCAGGGCGCATGCCTGCGGAAATTGACCGCGGCACGTGCGAGCACTTCCGGTCGCCCGCCGATCAGGCCGATGCGCCGGGGCACGTCCATGTAGCTCAGCATGGCCGGAATGAAGTCCGTGCCGTTGAGATTGGCGATGAAGCGTTCGCCGTTGAGCAGGCGCGATGCGAGATCGACGCCGATCCCGTCGGGCAGCAACACCGTGCGGGCCAACGCCTTGCGATAGTCCGGATCGGACATCATCAGATTGGCATTGTTGGCGTTGAGGAACGCCATATGGGTCGGGCCGAGCGGCAGGGAGGCCAGCTCGTTGACATAGGAAAGCGCGCCTTCCCAGGTGAGGTCGTAGACCGGCATGCCAAAGAGAGGCAGGCGCGGCTCCGGCAGCGGCAAATTTGGTGCAGGGTTCATGAGCGCCTCCGGAAACGGCCGGCCCTGAGGCTGTCGCGCTCGGCCGGCTGACGGCCATGCCCCGGGAGGCCGGCAATGCCTGCCAGCAATGCCCCGCGAAACGCCGGGAGGGAGAGGAACGAGACTAGGAACCGCATGACACCACGCAATACAGGGTTTGATAGACGCCTTGTATCAGCAGGAGGTCAAATCCGGATTAAGTCAAATGCTCGGATTGTCGCGGGCAAATTTACGTCTTGCCAACCATGATGGCGCAGGTAAGCGCCGAACGCGAAAAGGCGGCGGGCCGACGCCGCAGCCTTTTCTGTCTTATCCTAGGTATTCGATGACGGAGCGGATCAGTGGCCCGTCTTCGCCGGTTCCTCGACCTTGTCGCCCTCGATCACCTGGACCGGCTTGGCCGGCGGCTTGGCGGTTCCGTCGCTGGTCGCGCGCACATCGTCCTTGGACATGTAGTCGAGCTGTTCGACCAGCACTTCCTCGACGAAGCCCTCGCCCAGATGGGTATTGATGTCGGTCTTGATCTTCTCGCGGAAGGCGGCGACGTCGAACGAGGCCATGTTCGAAATGTCGACCATCTTGTTGCCGATCAGCAGGGTGAACAGCTCGTCAGTCATCAGTTCGGTCAACGGCAGCTCGACGCCCTTGATCTTTTCCTTGTCCATCATGAAGGAGATGCGCCCGAGGAAATAGCCGCGCACGCTGCCGTCGGCGATCATCGGAATGGTGATCGACTCGCCGCGCACCAGTTCGAGCTTCGCCTTCTTGGCGTCCTCTTCGCTGACTTCCGCAGGCGCCGTCGCCATGTGCACGGAAAAATAGACCGCGCCCAGCGTGACGAGGCAGACCCACAATCCGGCGGCCAGTATCTTGACCATCAGACCTCGCTGTACTGGAACTGTTCCTGGGAGTAGGTGCCGTCACCATCGGCTTCCCGCACCGCATTCTTCAGGAGATCGGCGACGGCGCGCACGGCATTCATGTGCGCCTCGACGCGGCGGGCATTGACCGCGAGCTTCTTCTTCAGGGCGTGCATCTGCTCGACATAACCGACGGCCAGCTCACGCGGATCGGTGTCGCGGAACAGCATGGTCAGTTCGTAGAGGCAACGGCTCTTGTGGGCATTCGAGACCTTGAGGTCGAATTCCGGGTCCTTGCCGATGCGCTGGTTTTCGTTGTCGATGATCATTTCGAGGCGGCCGAGCACCGTCTTGATCCGATAATCGCTATTGATGATTTCCATGGTTATTGCCCCGGATGAGTGTTGTTATGCTGTCGTGGCGTCATTGGCGGAGACGCCGAGCGTGCGACGCTCCAGGTCGGTCACCATGTTGAACGCGACGCGTTTGTCCGTTTCATCGGTCGCGGCATTGGCGACATTGCCGCCGCGCTGACGCGCCAGCTCTTCCGAATACATCTGGTCGGCGATGCCGACGCCGCCGCTTTCGGAGATGACGCCGCCGATCTGCTCGGCCATCATGCTCTTCCAGATCTCGCCGGCATTGCCCTTGCCGTAGACCGATTCACTGTCGTCCGGCATCATCGACTTGACGAAGTTCTGCAGGATGACCGCTTCGAATTCGCGGTAGACCTTCGGGGTCTCGCCCGCAGCCGTCTTCTTGACGTTGCCGAGACCGGCGTCGTAGGCGGCGCTGTTGAGAACCTCGACCGCGGCGCCGAATCCGGTGCCCTTTTCGGCGAGGCTGGTGGCAGCCTGAGCCGCGCGATTGGCTTTGAGTTTTTCCTGGGCTGCCGCCAGTACCATCGGATCTGCAGCGCGGACGACGTCCAGCACGAGATCGCTCGGAGGTGATATTGCCACGTTTCTGGTCCTCGGTGCTTTGAATAGGTGACGAGTATCACTCGCGAAGCTTGCTGGAGGCTGTCGTGGCGACGGTCATGTCGACCAGATCGTAGATGGCGTTGTCGTCGGCCTCGCGATCCTCGTGGACCCGGGCGTCCTTCATGTTCTCCTCGAGCCGATCACCCTTGGCCCGCTCGCGCAGCATCTTGATCTCCTGGCCATGCTGGAGGCTGGCGAGCTGCTTGTCGGTATTGGACAGCCGGTCGAAGCGGTCGGCGTAGTTCTGGGCGAACAGGCGATGGACGGGCTCCAGCGAGCCGATCGCCTCCATGACTGAGACCATCGAGGCAGCATTTTCCTCGCGTCGCTTGGCGGTGACGGCAAGCTCGCTCTCGGCCATGCGCTCCATGTGGCGCTGCACGTTGACGAGGCGCTTCAGCTTTTCGGATTTCTTCGTCGGCCCCATGGGCGCTCCTTGGCTTCAGCTTCGCTCCGGCCTCAGCCGAGGAAGATCCTGGCGAAGTTGTCGGCAAACTGCCGGACGATCGCGGCGATGGAAAAATACACGAGAAACAGGCCGCCCAGCAGAAGATAGGGCGTCGAGATGAAGTAGATCGGGATCTGCGGCGCCAGCTTGTTGATCAGGCCGATCGAGAAGTTGAACATCAAGCCGAAGATGATGAAGGGGCTGGCCAGACGCAGCATGAGCAGGAATGTGGCGCCCAGCGTGTCGGTCAGCGTGATCAGCATCTTCTGCATGTCGGGAAAGCCGCCGAGCGGCATCAGCCCGTAGGAATCGATCAACGCCCGCAGCACGATGTGGTGAAAGTCGAGCATGAACAGCAGCAGCAGGCCGCCGAAGCTGATCAGGTTGGTCAGCTGGTTTTCCGGCGTGTCTTCGACCACGTCGGGCGCGCCGGGCGAGTTGAAGCCGATCGACATGGAAATCGCCGAGCCGGCGAACTGCAGGCCGATCACGTAGAGCCGCGGGATCATGCCGTACATGGTGCCGATCAGCGTCTCACCGACGATGAGGTGGATATAGGCATAGTCGCTGCCCGACACCTTCGGATAGATCGTGTCCCACAGCACCGGCAGGATGGCCATGGATATGGCCGCCGCCATCAGCAGCCGGACGGTGACGGGAATACGGGCCGAGGAGAAACCCGGAAGCACCATGAAGCAGGCGCCGATCCGGCAGAAGGCCACGAACATGGCCAGAACTGTCCCCTCGGGGTCGGTGATCATGAAATGGAACCCAGGATCTTTATCTCGATGCCCTTGGCCAGTTCCACATGCGAAAGCACCGGCAGGGTAGCGAACAGTCGCTCGATGATCATGCGCACATAGGAGCGCGTTTCCGGCGAGGTGACAAGCACGAATGGCAGTCCGCGGTCCATGAATTCACGGATAACCTTGCTGGCCTGCTCGGAAAACTCCTCGAGGCTGCGCGGATCGATGTCGAACTCGACGATTTCGCCCTTGGCGTCGCGCTTCAGCGCCTGGTGGAAGACGAGGTCCCACTTGGATCCGAGGCGCAGCACGCGCAGCACGCCGTTGTCGGTCAGGTCGCCGCAGAGCTGCTGCGACATGCGCACGCGCACATGCTCGACGATCTGCTCGGTCTTCCTGACATGCGGCGCCAGCTCCGCCACCGCTTCGAGGATCAGATGCAGGTTGCGGATCGAGACGCGCTCGGCGAGCAGCAGTTTCAGCACCGCCTGCAGACCCGAATAGGACATGTGCGACGAGCAGATCTCGTCGGCGAGTTTCTTGTATTCCGGATCGAGCCGGTCGATCAGGATCTTCACGTCCTTGTAGGAGAGAAGCTGCGGCAGGTTGTTGCGGATGACCTCGCTCACATGGGTGAGCACGACCGAGACGTTGTCGATCGGGTGGAAGCCCTCGCGCTTCAGGTCCTCGGCGAAGGTCTCGAGCACTGAGACCGCCGGCATGCCGAAGGCGGGTTCGCGGATCTCGTCGCCCGGCACCTTGGGCTTGCGGCCTGATCCGGTGACCACGAGGACTTCGCCGACGCGCAGCTGGTTGGAGGCGACCGTCGTGCCGTGGATGCGGATCTGGTAGGATTTCTCCTGGATGGCGATGTCGTCCGTGACCTTGATCTCGGGCACCACGAAACCGTACTGGCTGGCGAACTTCTTGCGCATCTTGCCGACGCGGAAGGCGAGTTCCTGGTGGGCGCCGAGCAGACGGGTCGAGACCAGCTTGCCGAGCGCCAGTTCGATCTCGGCGGTCTTCAGCACCGACTTGACCGAATCCTTCTCGGCTTCCTTTGTCTGGATGACCTTCTTTTCCTCCTGCTCGCGCTTGACCTTGTTCTCCGCCTCGATCTGGCGCGGGATGAACCAGCTGCCGAAGGCCATGATGCCGCCGAGCGCCAGGAAGGGCACCATGGGCAGGCCGGGAACGATGGACAGCAGGACCATCAGGGATGCAGCAACCGACAGCGCGCGCGGATAGCCGCTCAGCTGGTTGACGACGGCCTGGTCGGTGGAGCCCGGATTGCCGCCGCGCGAGACCAGAAGGCCGGCGGCGAGCGAGACGATGAGGGCCGGGATCTGCGAGACGATACCGTCGCCGACCGACAGCTTGACGAAGACGTCTGCCGCTTCGCCGATTTCCATGCCGTGGCGGAAATAGCCGATGACGATGCCGCCGAAGATGTTGATCGCGGTGATGATCAGGCCGGCGATCGCATCGCCGCGCACGAATTTCGAGGCACCGTCCATGGCGCCGAAGAAGGAGCTTTCCTGCTCGAGCTCGCGGCGGCGGAACTGCGCTTCCTTGTCGTCGATCATACCGGCCGACAGGTCGGCGTCGATCGACATCTGCTTGCCGGGAATGGCGTCGAGGGTGAAGCGGGCGCCGACTTCGGCGATACGCGTGGCACCCTTGGTGATGACAATGAAGTTCACCGTGACGAGGATCAGGAAGACGATCAGACCGATGACGAAGTCGCCGGACATGACGAGGCTGGAGAAGCCGGCAATGACGCCGCCCGCCGCATTGTGTCCCTCGTGGCCGTGCGAAAGGATGACGCGCGTCGTGGCGATGTTGAGCGCCAGGCGGATCATCGTCGAGATCAGCAGGATGGTCGGGAAGGACGAAAAGTCGAGCGGGCGCTGGATCCACAGGGAAACCATCAGGATCAGCACGGAGAAGGCAATCGAGAAAGCCAGTCCCATGTCGATGAGGAACGGTGGAATGGGCAGGAACAGGATGCACAGGATGCCGACGATGCCCATGGCAAAGCCGATATCGCGGCCGTTCGGGCTGACCTTCGGTATGATGATTGCGGTTGGTTGCGCCATTTATCGTTCCGTCTCTTCATGAGAGGTCGGCCGACGCCCGAGGGCATTCGGCCATGTTCAACGAAGCGATAGCGGGCGAAGCTTGCGCGAGGGTGGCAGTGTCACCAACGCCGCGGCCGGCGGAAGACGTTCAGAAGCCGGTCTGCACGCGGGAGAACACCAGATTGGCGAAGAGCGCGATCTGTCCGCCGACAAAGGGGGCGCTGATGCCGATGGTCACCAGGATGGCGACGATCTTCGGCACGAAGGTCAGGGTCATTTCCTGGACCTGGGTGAGCGCCTGGATGAGCGCGATGGTGACGCCGACGATCATGGCGGCGAGCACGGCCGGACCGGACGCGACGAGCACGGTCCAGACGGCTGCCTGCATGATATCGAGAGCGTCTGCCTCATTCATGGACTTCAATTCCTGCGATGTGCCGGGGGAATCACTCCCCCATGCACATCAGGCATCCGTATCAGTATCGGGATCCGGGGTCGATGGCACGCCGACGCGAACGCCGACGACGATCGGGATCTCGTCGCCTGCCGTGGTCGTGGCGACCATGGTGTCGTTGTAGACGCGGACCGACTCGATGACGCCCGAGAGCTTTTCGTCGGCGCTGGTGATCGTCTGGCCGATATAGTTCGACGCATTGGTCAGCGCGTTGCCGGTGATCAGCGTCTCGAGATTGGCGTTGGTCTGGATGGTCTGCTCGACCTGCGAGAAGGTAGCCAGCTGGGCGATCTGCTCGCTGGCATCCATCGGATCGGTCGGGTCCTGGTTCTGCATCTGGGCGATCAGCAGTTTCAGGAATGAATCATAGTCCAGCGAAGCGGCAGCCGAGGCGCTGGACGCAGACGAGTCCGTCGTCTTCGCTGCCGCATTGGTGGCCGAGGTGACGCCGTCTACCGCCATGGTGCAATCTCCTTGCGAATCTGTTCAACGGTGGCCGGGGTCATTTCCTGGCTGTTGAGGATCTGGTCCTCGATCGCGTACAGCCCGCGGATCGCCTTCAGCGCATCAAAGGCGCGGCCGGACGAGACCATGCCGTCGACCCGCTTCAGCTCGGCGAGGATTTCCTCGTTCTCGAAGCAGGTGAGCAGCATGATGATCGACTTGCGGAACATCGCCATCGACTGTTCGCGCCCTTCGGGATTGATCAGCATCATCTGGGCGATGAAGTAGAGCTGGCGGAGCGGCGTGGTCGCCTGTTCCGGCTGCAGGACGTGGTTTTCCAGCAGGAACGTGACGTCGTTGAGGAATTCCAGCGCAACCTTGCGGTCGACGCGCAGAACCGCTCCGTTGATAAAAATCCGTTCGCCCGACTTGAGCGAGATGCGCAAAGTGCTCTTCATTTCAGTCCATCCCTGATGATGGTTGTCACGTCGATGATGCCCTGGAAGTTGGTGGACTGGCGCTTCCGAATCCGGTCGCACTCCTTCAAAATCCAGATGGCGATTGAGATCAGGTTGGCGCGCAGTTCGGCGTCCAGCTGATTTTCCGGCTGTTTCAGATCCTCGATGAGGCGGATCCAGACCCGGCGGGTGTAGAAGAGCGCTTCGATCGCTTCCCGGGTATAGCCCTGCTCGTCACGGGCCAGCGTGAGAAGCTCGATGGAGCGCGTCAGAGCCTGCCGTTCACGATCCTTGGCGTCCGCGACGCCATCTTCCATGATTTCGGCATATGAAAATTGGTACATTCATCTGTCCTTCATTTCCATTCATTCCCTTTGGTCATCAAAGGTAGTTGACGAGGCTCAGAGCCTGAATCTTCGACGTCAGTGTGTAGGATGCCTCGACCAGAGACAGGAGATTGTTGACCCGGGTCGAAGCCTCATAGGCGTCGACCTCGATCTTGCTGGTGAGCGTCGTGTCGATGATGTCGATCTGCACCTGGAGCGATTCGTTGGCCTTCTCGATCCGGTTTTCCGACAGGCCGAGCATGGTGCGCGCGCTGTTGATGCCGGTGGTCGCGACGCCGGTATATTCGATCGCCTTCTTGGTGACGATGGCACGGCTGTCATCGGAGAGATCGAGCGCCAGCAGTTCCTTGGCCACGACGGCCGCCAGCGCGAAATAGCGCATGCCCTTGCTGTTGACCGAGGTGGAAGTCTCGACCGTCTCGGTCTGGCTGATCCGGCTGGTCATGACCTCGTCGGTCGCGCTCGACCAGTCGGAGGTCCAGTCGGCACCGGAATACATCGGCTCGACGACGTTGGTGATGAAGTCTTCCATGCTCGGGGACGCGCCGGTGGCGGCGATGTTCGCCGTCTGCGGATCCGACTGCGAGAAGCCGAAATAGGACAGGAATTCGGCATCGAAGGCCAGCTTGGCGGCCGAGGTGTCCGTATATTCCTCCAGCGGCTGCACGTCGGTGTTGATGCCCGAAAACAGATATTCGCCGCCCAGCGAGGTGTTGGCCATGCTGGTGAAGGTGTCCAGCGCACTGGTGATCGCCTGGATGGCGGTCTCCAGATTGCTGGTGTTGGCGGTTCCGGAGAGCGCGATCAGCGCCTCGTTCATGTCGTCGCCGGCCTGGGCCATCTGGTCGAGCGCCTCCTGGGAGGCCTCGAGACGCTGGGTAGCGATGGCATTGGTGTTCTTGATCGATTGCAGGCGCAGGCTGTCGCGGGTCAGGTCGACCACGGTCGAGGTGGCGCCGCCGATTTCGGCCCCGACATCGGCATAGATGCCGGTCGTGACTTCCTGCTGTGCCTTGATCAGCTCGTTCTGGGCCTGACGGATGGTCAGGCGCATCGAGGTCTGGATCGAGAGATTGGAGATGTTTGATGTCGACATATCTTAGCCCGCCATATCCAGGACCGCCTGCAGCATCGCATCGATCGTCGATACGAGCTTGGCCGATGCCTTGTAGGACTGCTCGACGTCGAGCAGCAGCGAGAGTTCCTCGTCGAGGTTGACCCCGGTCTGCGAGGAGTAGGTCTGGAAGGAGCGCTCATAGAGCGCGACCTTGTTGTCCGAGGCCGTCGTCGCGTTGGAGCGCAGTTCTTCCAGCCAGCCGATCGAGCCGCTGGCGAAGGTCATGACGCTCATCGAGGTCTTGAGGTCGGCCGAGGCGTCGAAGGCCCGGTCGGCGTCGAGCGCGTCCGTGTAGCCCATCAGCAGCGTGGTGTAGCCGGAATTGTTGCCAGTGTTCCACTTGTAGGTGGCACCGTTGATGCCACCGTCGCGCAGGAGCATCGGATCGCCGCCCGAAGAGGCGATGACGGCCGACGAGACTGTGATGCTGCCGGCGAGGCCAGGCTCGACCGTGCCCGAGGTGAGCGTCGTGCCGCCGGACCAGGTGAACAGACCCGGCATGTCCGGGGCGACGCCCAGCGGATCCGTCTCGGCAAAGGCTTCGATCAGACCGCGGGCGACTTCGTCGAGCTGCGTCTGGAAGGTCGGGGCGATCTCGTCGCGCAGCTGCAGCAATGCGCTCAGCGAGCCGTCGGCGCTGGTGTTGCCGCCGTCACCCGGCTCGATGGCGACGCCGTCGACATAGATCTGGTTGCCGGTGACGGTCGCGTCATAGGACAGCGTGCGGGTGAAGGTGACCGAGCGCGGCACGGTCTCGAACAGGGCCGTGCCTTCGGACGTGTAGATCACCATGTCGCCGTTGGCACGGGTGCTGGCGTCGATGCCGATGATCTCGGAAATGTCCTTGAGCAGCGTGTCGCGGGTGTCGAGCGCATCGCTCGGATCCGTGCCGAGCGCCGTCGCCTTGACCACGGCATCGTTGGCAATCTTGAACTCGCCGAGAAGCCGGTTCAGTTCCTTGACCTGGTTGTTGATTTCCGCGTCCGCATCAGTGCGGAGCTTCTGGACGGTGGTCGCGGCCGCGTTCAGCGACTTGGCCACGTCCTGGGCATCGGTGACCACGGTTGCGGCCAGCGTGTATTCTCCGGGAGAGGCGGCAAAAGCTTCCAGGCTGTTCTGGAGTTCTGCGAGATAGGTCGAGGGGGAAAGCTCGTAGTCATTCCCCCCCAGAGCGTTGGAGAGCGTCGTCAGGCCGTTCAGAAGCGTGTCCTGGGCGCTGGAGGCCGAGGTCGCTCCGGTAAGCTGGCGAAGCAGCGCCATCTGCTGGGCCCGTTCGGTATTGACCGTCGAGGCGCCGTAGATGGTGTTGGTTACGACAGGCGCACGCCGCACATAGTTTGCATTTCCGTCATTGGCAATATTCGTGGAGATGACGGAGGTCTGTTCCCCCGTATTCCTGAAAATGGCTTGAGCCGTATTAAGTGCAGAAGTAAGCGACATGTGGCTGCCTTAACCTTCCGGTTATCTCTTCAGGTTGACCAGGACTTCCATCAATTCGGAACCGGTCTGGAATACCTTGGAGTTCGCGGTGTAATTCCGCTGGGATTCGATCATCGCGGTCAGTTCTTCCGCCACGTCGACGTTCGAGTCTTCAAGCGCGCCGGAGAGGATGGAGCCGAAACCGCTGGAGCCGGCATAACCCATGACGACGACACCGGACGAGTTGCTCTGGGTGTAGAGGTTGCCGGCGACCGGATTGAGGTTGTCAGGGCTCTGCACGCTGGCAAGCGCCACGCGGAAGCGCGGGACCAGTTCGTTGTTGTCATAGGCAACGGAGACCACGCCGTATTCGTCGATCTCGTAGCCCACGACTTCGGAAGCCCCGTTGCCGTTGATGTCGCCTTCTTCGACCGAGAAGTCCGCGGCGAGCTGGCTCGACGCACTGATGTCGATCGCAATCGCCTCCATGTCGGCGCCGCCAACGGTGAAGGGCGTCGTCGTGATCGACGTCGGCGACACGATCTGGCCGTCGGCGTCGAAGGTGATCGTGGTGGCCGGCACGACGGTCGTCGCCGGCGGTCCGGCATAAACGCCGGTGACCGACCAGACGTTGTCCGCGGTTTTGGTATAGGTGAATTCGATTTCGCGGCTGTTGCCCTGGCTGTCAAAGCTGACCAGCGAGGTCTTTTCGGTACCACCGACAGCAGCATTCGAGGGCAGGTTGACGTTGAGCCAACCAGCGGTCGAGGCAGTCGCGGAGATCGCGGCAGACGAGAGATCGATAGGCTCAAGGCCGTTGAAACCGTTGACGACGATCGTCGGATCGGCTGTCGAGGAATATTCGTAACCCATCAGGGTATAGCCGGCAGAGTTTTTCAGTGTGCCGTCGGCCTGAACCACGAAGGAACCAGCGCGGGTCAGATATTCGACGCCATCGCCGCCCTGGACGATGAAGAAGCCGTCGCCGTTGACGGCGAGATCGGTCGAAGAGGTGGTGTAGCTGAACGTTCCCTGGTTCGAGATCGAATAGCGCACAGAAGTCTCGACGCCGCCCGAATTGTAGGCGCCGGCGGTCGTCGGCAAGATCATCGAGGAGAACTGCACGGAGGCCCTCTTGTAGCCGACCGTGCTGGAGTTGGCGATGTTTTCCGCCACTGTGCCGAGACGATTTGCCTGGGCGTTCATACCGGACACACCGGTCCGCATCGTTCCGTAAAGGCTCATTGAAAATCCTCGTTTCCGTAGTCATTGCAGAGAATAAGAGGTGGGCCTTGCGTGAAGCTGTCTGGAGATGGCGGGCCTTTTCGAATTCACTCGTCAGGCCCGCACCACGCGGCCGGATGCTGAAAAATCAGCTCCAATCAATGCAGTAGCCGAGGAAGCGCTTGGAATCGACCGGGTCGAAACCGAGCTTCTTGCGCAGCTTCTTGCGCAGCTTGGAGATATGGCTTTCGACCACGTTCTCCTCGACCTCTTCGTCGAAGATGCCGTAGATCGCATTGAAGATCTGGGTCTTGGAAACGCGACGACCGCGGTTGACGACCAAATATTCAAGAATGCGCCGCTCGCGCCGCGGAAGAGGAAAAACCTCGCCCGCGATTTCCGGATCGCGACCGTCGGAGAAGACCCGGATGGGGCCGATCTCGGTGAAGTTCGCGATCGCCTTCAGCCGGCGGCGAATCGCCGCCGCCCGCGCCAGGATTTCCCTCGGATGAACCGGCTTCCTGACGACATCGTCGACGCCGCAGTCGAACAGTGCCAGCGTCGCCTCGAGCGACGGCTGGTCGCTGACTGCGATCACCGGTGCCTGTGTCCTGTCACGAATTGCACGTGGCAACTCATGCGTGCAATCCCCCTGCCCGAGCAGAAAGGCCTCGACAGCAGCGATATCAGAATCCGCCGCCGTGTTGACCCATTCGCCGAACTCGACCGGATCAAATCCCGTCGATGGAATGCCCTCACGCCCAAATAGGGATGTGTACCCGTCTTTCACGAGCTCTCGCTCGTCTACCACTACGATCATTCGTCCGCCTCCGAATCAGTGTGGTGCCTCGATGCACTATCGGTACGAATCAGGCGAATCACGGACAACTAGATGATGTTAATGGTAGGTATTAACAGTTGATTAAGATTTCCGTGCCGATTTGAACTATATCTAGTATGCCAATTGTCTATGTGGCACTATTTTTCGGTGGAAAAGTTAACGCATGGTTAACGGACGGCTTGCATGGCCCATTTCCGTCCACATTCTCGACACAATGGCCAAATCAGCACTTCGAGGCTTGTCTACCCCTAAATCTTGCTATTCACCGCAAAATTTCTGGGCGTTCGGTGTCCAATTTCCGTAGCCCGTGGCGACCAGATTGGCGATCACCCGACACACATATCGCTTCTGTGCGGGGTCGTTATTGGGGCCTGCGTGGTAGCGCGCGACGGCCATCGTCCAGGTCTCGTGACGAACGCGTAGGTTGCTGAGAAAGCGGGCCGCATATTCGACATTGGCCCGCGGATTGAACATGGCCTGTACGGAGGAAAAGTGCTCTCCGTGGAAGTGCTGGTTGATCTGCATGCAACCGATGTCGATCAGTTTGGCGCCCTGCCGGCGCGCATTGACGAATGCGCGCAAGGCATCGGCCTCGCTGTCGAAGAACATCGGCTTTCCCTCGACGTTCATCGCAAAGGGTTGGAGCGATCCCTTCCGCCCCGTCTCCGTCAGCCCGACGGAGTAGAGGATGCCTTCCGGGATCGAATATTTCGCCGCCGCCGCCTGGATCTCACGTTCACAGGCGCCGGTGGATGCGGCCGCGTCAGATGTAGACGTGGCCAGGACGAGAAGCACCAGCCCCGCCAGAGGCCGTCTGTAGCGCGCTCGTGTCATCTGCCGTCTTCCCCATACCGATGGCGGTCTCGCCCGGCATCGGCGCCGTACGGCGCTCTCCGCTGCTGCCATTGCCGCCCTGGGCCCCGCCCTGTGCCTGCTGGCCGGTCGGCTGCCCCTGGGCACCGTTCTGGCCGCTGTCGGCGCGATCTGCCGCCGCGACGTTCACGCTGATCTGGATCTGGTCCACCGCGAAGCCGTGGGCCCTCAGCGCCTTCAGCATATCGTTCTGGTCGCCGTTCAATTGTTTGTAGGCCGCATGCGTCTCGACCGTGATCTGTACCGAGAGCTCCTCGCCGCTCAGCCGGAGCGTCGCGGTGACGTTGCCGAGCTCGATCGGGCTCATCTGCAGCTTGAGGGTATTGACGACCTTGCCGGCGCTCGACTGGGTGGCGGCATTGGCAAGCTCCGAGCCTGGGAGCATGGCAGTCGCCCACTCGCTGTCGCCCATCATGGCTGCCGTCAGTCCCGCCGCATTGGTGGAGGCCGGGGCGATGTAGCGCCGCGCGTCCAGAACCGCGACCGTCTGGCCGATGTCCTTGGGCGAACCGATGTCATACTTGACCGTTTCGCCGTCCGACTGACCGACGCGCATGGAAACTGCCTGGCCCCTGCCGTCGGCGCGCAGGAAGCGGAAGGAGCGGTCGGCGTCGGCGGCATCCGTCTCGGCGGCCTCGACCGAAGGAAGTTCGCCGTTCTCGGCGGTGCGCGACGTGCGCATGTCGCCGGAGGATGCTTCGACCACAGCCAGTTCGCCGGCAGCGGTTCGGCTGGTCGTCTTGCCGTCGGCGCGCGACGTCGCCTGACCGGCCTGGGGTGCGGCGGTAGCGGTGTTGCTCAGCAGTGTCAGGACGTCGCCGAGATCCGAAGCCTTGCCGTCGGGCGCCGCTTCGGCTTCGCCGTCGATTGCCGTTTCGCCTTCGGCTTCACCGGCCGGCTTGTCCGTGTGCTCGGTCTTGTCGCCCTTTGCCGTCTGGACATGCTTTACCACGGCGGCGACCTGGCCCGCGTCCAACGTCGCGCCTGGCGCGCCATTGCCGCCGGCTGCCGGATGTCCGGCAGCGGGCTTTGTGGTCTTGCGGCCGGGAACCGTGCCCTCGGCCGGCACGTCGTCGGCTGCGGCCTCGGTGGCGGCGTCGCCCGCGGTCCCCGTACGCGATGCGTTTGCGGCACCGGCGCGCGACAGGGCTGCCTGGGATACATCGATCAGCGGCCGGCGCGTCCGGGTGGCCTTGGTGTCCGTGGCTTCGGCCTCAGCGCCGGCTGCCGCCTCGCCCTCAGTCGCCTGACCGGTCGTCGTGTTTTCGCGATCCTGACGGCTGCGGCCGCTGTGGCCGGCATTCGACAGGGCGTCGTAAAATCCGTTGCCCGCCTTTGCGTCGCTGCGGTTTGCAGCAGCGCTCCCCGCGAGCGAAGCGTCCATGCTCGGGATTTTCGGGGCGGTGGCCGGATCGATCATCAGTTGGTGCCTTCCTGCTTCAAGAGGTCGTCGATCGCGTCCAGCTTGGAGCGGCCGGTATCGACGAAGGAGCGGAACTCGGGATCCTGATCCTTGCTCCCGGCCGCAGCCGCCTCGGCCGTCGCCGGCGTTGCGTTCTGCGGTTCCGAAGCGGGTGCCGTCGGGTCCTGCTGTTGGTCCGAAGCGGGCGCTTCGGGGCTGGATACGTCGGCGACGGATGCGTCGTTCTGAATAGATACAGTCGGCTCGGGAGCTTGTGCCTGGCTGTTCGCCTCGGGCTTGCGCACGACCTCCTCGGCGATTGCCGCTGCGGCATCGCGCAGGGCGCGGTCCGAGGGCGAGAGAATTTCATCCGGGATGGCGGCGATCGCGGCGATGGCCGCACCGACTTCGTTGGTCGGGATGCCGGCGAGCCCGCCGTAGAGTTTCGCCAGGGCATCTGCCCCCTCGCCCGTGCCGGACAGCAGCTTGGCCTTGTCGGCCGCCTGGCGCGCCAGTTCGTTGCGTCCCTTGATCGCCGCCTGGCGGGCGATGCGCAGGTAGACCTCGCGCTGGCGATCGGCATCCATGTAGATCAGCGTGCCCTCGATCGCCGCCTGATCGAAGGCGTCGTTGTGCTCGACCACCAATTGCACGAACAGGTCGGCGAACTGGCTGGCATAGGGGGAGTGCAGGAAACGGCGCGCATAGCGGTTGGCGTAGGCGCTGGCCTTCTCGACCATGCCGCCCTCGACCGCGATCGCCAGCGAACGGCGCAGCGCCGCCTCCTCGACGATGGTTCCCGGTGCGGTCAGCCGCGCCCAGTCGTAGAATTTCAGCGCCTGGACCGGATCGCGCGGAATCATCACATTGCCGGCGATGAGCGCCAGGTAGGGGGCTATCTTGGTGTCGCGATATTCGGTGACCATGTCGCCGAGGCTCTTGGCGATCAACGTGCCCTTACCCGACAGGTATTTGCGCAGCGCATCGGTCACGCGGTTGTCGAAATTGCCGTCGATGTCGCGTGCGACGAGGAATTCCAGCGTCGCCGGATTGCCGCCGCTCATCGCATAGATCAGGGTCGCATCGATGTTGCGCGGTTCCTCGAAGATCGCGCTGTCGGCTTCCCTCAGCCGCTTGTCGATCGTCTCCAGCATGAAGCGCTGCATTTCGGCGGCCGAGTGATCGCCGAGCACGACCGAATCCTGCACGAACTGCAGCGAGCGCAGCAGCTTGTACGGCTCGACGCCGTTCGCGTCCTCGGCCCGTGCCGCGCCCGTCCAGGCAAGGCCGAGCAGCGAGAGAGCGGGAACGAGCAGGTGCAGTTTCATGCGCCCCATGCCGCTACCCCTGATCTGCTTGAATCAGGATCTCGATGCGGCGGTTGGCGTCGGCCAGCGGATCGTCCGGGACCTGGAGACGGCGGTCGGCAAAGCCGGAGACCTGCTCCACGCGGCTTTCCGACAGGCCGCCATGCACGAGCATGTAATAGGCGCTGTGCGCACGCGCCATCGACAGGCGCCAGTTGTCGTTCTCGGTGCCCTTGAACTGCCGGCCATCGGTGTGGCCGCGGATCACGATCGGTCCCTCGCGCTGCTGCAGCAGCTTGCCGATGCGTTCCATCGCAACGACCAGGTCCTTGCGCGGCACGGCCGAGCCGACATTGAACATCGGCGCGTCGGACTGGTCGGAAATCGTCACCAGGATACCGCCCTCGGTCGGGGCGACGATCAGGCCTTCGGCCAGCTTGCCGGCGGCGCCGCCGATCTCCTTCTCGATCTCGGCCTTGAGGGTATCCGCGGCTTTCTGCTTCGCCTTGAACGCCTGCTCCGACGTATCGGACGAAGCGGCGTCGCCGGTTTCGCTCATGGTCTTGTCGGTCTTGCCGTCTTCGGGCTGCGCTGCCTCGGCCACGGGATCGACCGGCTTTTCGGGCTTCTCGCCCGGCACGACCATGGCGAGCTGCTGCTCGGCATCCGTCGGGTCCGGGTTCTCCACCGTGGCCGGCGGGGATTCCTGCTTGCCGGGCTTGCCCTGGGCGGTCTGCACCTGCTGCGTCCAGAAATCCGGATCGAACGGGTCGCGGTAGGCCTCGCCGCCCTCGGCACCGGTCGAGGGACCGGAATCGGCCGCACCGCCCTCGCCCTTGGCGCTGACATTGGCCTGCTGGCCGACTTCCTGGGCGATCTCGGCCAGGACGGAATAGGGATTTTCGAAGAAGTCGGCTTCGGAATAATTGGTCTGGTCGCCGGAGGTCGCGGTCTGGTCTTCGCCGGTCGCGGCGGCAGCACCGACCGTCTCCTGCTGTTCCTCGACCTGGGAGCGTTCCTGCTTCTGCTCGCCCTCGGCCTGATCGACGGGCTTCTTCAGTCCCTTTTCGGTCGGCTTCTCGTCGGAGAGCTTGATCGGATTGAAATAGCTGGCGACCGAGGCCTTGGTCTCCTCGTTAGCCGCATTGACGAGCCACATCACCAGGAAGAACGCCATCATCGCCGTCATGAAGTCGGCATAGGCGATCTTCCACGCACCACCATGGGCGCCGTCATGGTCGCCGCCGCTATGGCGCTTGATGATGACGATCTCGTTCTTGCCGTGGTGGTGATTTTCGCTGTCGCTCATCCCAGCACTTTCTTCAGGCTAGCCGCAAAGGCCGAGATGCGGGTCACGAGCACGGTGCCGTCCAGTTCGGCCGAGAGATCGAGATCCTCAGCTTCGACATGGCGCAAGGCGCCGGCGGCCTCGGGCATGCGGGCGAGCAGCAGATCGAACAGCGCGCGCGGCCCCTTCAGGGTGATCGTACCCGCTTCGCCCTCGGCGATCGCAGTGTTCAACAAGTCGGCAAGGTCGCCGACGGCCTTTGCCGCGACCTCTTCGGACAGGAACGGCGCCAGCGCATCGGCGGCGCGCTCGCTGACGACAATAGCAATCTCTGCTGCCACCCGGTCGAGGGATTCGGCGAGGCGCCTGGCGCTCTCGCCCATCAGCTTCGCCTCGAGCGCAGCCATCGCCTCGTCATGGGAAGCCTTGAGGGCGGCGAGTTCGGCGGCATGCTTTTCGCCAAGCTCGGCCGACGCCGTTTCATGCCCCTCGGCATAGGCGGCGCGGCGCTCGGCTTCGATGTCGACCGGCTCGGGCTCCGGCGCGCTGCCGAAATCGCTGTCGAAGGAGACGTCATCCAAGGCGGAGAAGTCCCCGCCGATCGTGCCCGAAGGCGCGCTCGCAGGCGCGGAAAAATCCTTGAGATAGTGGGCAAGCGGCATGCTCATCGACCAAGGTCTCCCGTGACGAGAACTGCCGGCATGCGGTCGCGGCGATATGAGAATATCCTGAAATTCATAAATACATTCGGAACGCGCATAGTCATCATGCCATCCAGTGCCGGCGTCAGTCTTCGAGGTTGAACCACGTTGCGCCTGGCGAAAGTGCCATTTGCCTCATCCGAGACTAGAAGCCCAAACTTGTGCGAGGATGAAGGTGTTGGACCGCGCCAGGGCAGTTGCGCGGTCCAACGGTTCCACCTTATGCCGATGACCGGCGGCACGGTAGAAACGGAATAGGTCAACTCCGGTCCGTTGCAGCGGTTTACTTGAACAGCGTCAGGATGTTTTCCGCATTGGTATTGGCGATCGACAGCGCCTGGATACCGAGCTGCTGCTGGGTCTGGAGCGCCTTGAGGCGGGTCGATTCCTCGTTCATGTCGGCATCGACCAGACGACCGACGCCCTTGTCGATCACGTCCATCAGCGTCGAGACGAATTCGTCCTGCATCTCGATGCGGCTGGTGATGGCGCCAAGCGTGGATGCCGAGTCGGTCAGGCGCTGCAGCATGGCGTCGACCGCGCTGATCATGCCGTCCAGTTCGTCGTCGCTCATCGAGGTGGTCAGCTTGACCTCCGAGCCGGTGGCGCCCGTCGTGGCGTTAGCGTCGATCAGGAAGTAGGTGGCGATCGTGGTCGTCGAGCCGGAAGGCTGGGTAACCTGGAAGCCCTTGGTCAGAACGCCGTTGTTAGCGTCCTTGGTGTCGATCAGAACCGATTCGGAAGTGTCGAAGGCGAGCGTCGTGACCGAGACCGCGCCGTCGGATGCGCGGTTGAACGAGGCGACGATTTCCTTCGTGCCGGGAGCGGCGGTGGATTCGTTGAACAGCCAGTTCTCGCCCGAGAAGGATGCCGATTCGGCGATGGCGGCGAGCTGGTTCTTGAGCTCGGAGAGCTCCTTGTTGATCTTGCTCTTGTCGACGCCGGGTTCGCGCGCCGCGACCAGCTTGGACTTGATCTCGGTCACCACTTCGACGGCGGACTCGAGACCGGTATAGGCGGTGTCGGTCTTTGCGGCGCCAAGGCCGAGGGCGTCCTGCACGGTGGAGAGAGCGGAATTGTCGGAACGCATGGTGGTCGCGATCGACCAGTAGGCAGCGTTGTCGGCAGCCGTGGCGACACGGTAACCCGAGGATACCCGCGCCTGCGTTTCCTGCATGTTGGAATCGATGCTGCGGAGGGTTTGCAGAGCCGCCATTGCGGCGGTGTTGGTCATGATGCTGGTCATCTGGTGCCCCAAATTGAGTACGGGACATGCCGGATTGTCAAAATCTACCGGCGACGACGGACTGCTTCATGCACATCGATCACACTGTTTGCCCTGGTGACCGACCCGACGCTCTTAACGAGTTCTTAATGATATTAGAGTTAACAAAAGGTTAACGCAATAAGGATTTGTTAAGCTGTATGAACAAATCATCAAGATCGAAGGGCTAGATTTCGCACTGCCTGCCCGGCGGGGGCAAAAACGAAGAAAGCCGCGGTCGTGAGACCGCGGCTTCGTGGATGCGCTGAGGTCGGGGGGCCGGCTTGCCGGCCCGTCCGGAGCTTACTTGAACAGCGACAGGATGTTTTCCGAGTTGGAGTTGGCGATCGACAGGGCCTGGATGCCGAGCTGCTGCTGCGTCTGCAGAGCCTTGAGGCGGGTCGATTCCTCGTTCATGTCGGCGTCGACCAGACGGCCCACGCCGGTGTCGATCACGTCACGAAGGTCGGCAACGAAGTCGGTCTGCATTTCCAGGCGGCTGTTGGTGGCGCCGAGGGTTGCAGCAGCGTCGGTCATGTCGGCCAGCATGGCGTCGACGGCCGAGATCATGCCTTCGACTTCGTCGTCGGTGGTGGCCGAGGACAGCTCGACGACCGAACCGGACGTGCCGGTGCCGCCGGCGTCGATCAGGAAGTAGGTCGCGGTCGTGGCCGTGCCGGTACCGTCATCGACGGCAACCGAGTAGTCCTTCGTCAGCAGGCCGCGGGTTGCGGTGTTGGTGTCGATGAGGACCGAGGTGGCTGCGTCGAAGGAGAGCAGTTCGACCGAAACCGTGCCGTCAGCGGCGCGAACGAACGAGCCGACCATTTCCTTGGTGCCGACAGCGGTCGAGGATTCGTTGAACAGCCAGTTTTCGCCCGAGAACGAAGCCGATTCGGCGATCGAGGAGAGCTGCGACTTGAGTTCGGTCAGTTCCTTGTTGATCTTTTCCTTGTCAACGCCCGGTTCGCGAGCGGCGACCAGCTTGGCCTTGATTTCGGTGACAACTTCGATGGCGGCTTCCATGCCGGTGTAGGCGGTGTCGGTCTTGGCAGCGCCGAGGCCGAGGGCGTCTTCGACAGCCGAAAGAGCCTTGTTGTCCGAACGCATGGTGGTGGCGATCGACCAGTAAGCAGCGTTGTCCGAAGCGGTTTCGACGCGGTAGCCGGAGGACACGCGGTTCTGGGTTTCGTTCAGGCTCGAGTTGATGGAGCGCAGGGTGTCCAGAGCTGCAATTGCAGCGGTGTTCGTCATCAAGCTTGTCATTTAATATAGCCCCTTTTTGGCAGGAAAATCACTAGGAGGCATGCCGGGTTCGCGACCGGCAACGGAATTCAGCGTCATGCAAGCCCGTGTCCATCAAGTCTTCGGTCGGGCAACCGTTTCAATGGTCACAGAAAACACTATTAAGGTTAATGAATGCTAAACGGCGGAGAAAACTCATTAATTAGGCGAGGGAAACGGAAAGCGCCGCGGTCTGGAAGACCGCGGCGCCGGGTTTGCAACTGGAGGAGAAGGCCTGAACCCGCTCCTGATCTCACGCTTAACGGAAGAGCGAGAGGATGTTTTCCGAGTTGGAGTTGGCGATCGACAGAGACTGGATGCCGAGCTGCTGCTGCGTCTGCAGAGCCTTGAGGCGGGTCGATTCCTCGTTCATGTCGGCGTCGACCAGACGGCCCACGCCGGTGTCGATCACGTCACGAAGGTCGGCGACGAAGTCGGTCTGCATTTCCAGGCGGCTGTTGGTGGCGCCAAGCGTTGCAGCAGCGTCGGTCATGTCGGTCAGCATGGCGTCAACAGCCGAGATCATGCCTTCGATCTGGTCGTCGGTGGTGGCCGAGGACAGTTCGACGACCGAACCGGACGTGCCGGTGCCGCCGGCGTCGACCAGGAAGTAGGTCATCGTGGTGCCGGAAGCGGTACCGTCGTCGACGGCAACCGAGTAGTCCTTCGTCAGCAGGCCGCGGGTCGCGGTGTTGGTGTCGATGAGGACCGAGGTGGCAGCGTCGAAGGAGAGCAGTTCGACCGAGACCGTGCCGTCAGCGGCGCGAACGAACGAGCCGACCATTTCCTTGGTGCCGACAGCGGTCGTCGATTCGTTGTAGAGCCAATTTTCGCCCGAGAACGAAGCCGATTCGGAGATCGACTGGAGCTGCGACTTGAGTTCGGTCAGTTCCTTGTTGATCTTTTCCTTGTCAACGCCCGGTTCGCGAGCGGCGACCAGCTTGGCCTTGATTTCGGTGACGACTTCAATGGCAGCTTCCATGCCGGTGTAGGCGGTATCGGTCTTGGCAGCGCCGAGGCCGAGGGCGTCTTCGACAGCCGAGAGAGCCTTGTTGTCCGAACGCATGGTGGTGGCGATCGACCAGTAAGCAGCGTTGTCCGAAGCCGATTCGACGCGGTAGCCGGAGGAGACGCGGTTCTGGGTTTCGTTGAGGCCGGCGTTGATCGAACGCAGGGTGTCAAGTGCTGCAATTGCAGCGGTGTTCGTCATGATACTCGTCATAGATACTGCCCCTTGTGAACAGGATATGGGAAAGGGACATTCCGGGTCTAACTACCGGCAACGACAGCCTGCGTCATGCAATTAACCTTTGTTTACAGTTGGTTAATCCGTCGTTTTAATGATCCTATTGAACCCGATTAAGGTTAATAGGTTCTGAAGCGTTCGACGGAATTTGAAAATATCTGTTCAACTGCCCAAAAAGGCATCGGGCCGGGCACCTCGCGGTGCACGGCCCGATCTGTCTGCGGGTGAAGAAAGCCCTGGTTTGCCGGGCTTTACTTGAACAGCGAGAGCACGTTTTCGGAGTTGGTGTTGGCGATCGACAGTGCCTGGATACCGAGCTGCTGCTGCGTCTGCAGTGCCTTGAGCCGGGTCGATTCCTCGTTCATGTCGGCATCGACCAGGCGGCCGACGCCAGTATCGATCACGTCCATCAGGTCGGCGACGAAGTCGGCCTGCATCTCGACGCGCATGTTGATCGCGCCCAGGGTGGCGGCGGCATCGGTAATGTCCATGAGCATGGCTTCGACTGCGCTGATCATGCCTTCGACCTCGTCATCGGTGGTTGCGCTCGAGAGTTCCACGACGGAACCGGAGGTGCCGGTGCCGCCGGCAGCGATGAGGTAATAGGTCATCGTCGTGCCGGAAGCCGTGCCGTCGTCGACGGCGACGGAATAGTCCTTGGTCAGAAGGCCGCGGGTTGCATCGGTGGTATCGATCAGGACCGAATCGGCGGTGTCGAAGGTCAGGGTTTCCACGGAGACCGTGCCATTGGCGGAGCGGACGAAGGAGCCGGACATTTCCTTGGTGCCGACGGCGCCGGCCGTCGCATTGTAGAGCCAGTTCTCGCCGGAGAAGGATGCGGATTCGGAGATGGAGGACAACTGCGCCTTGAGTTCGGTCAGTTCCTTGTTGATCTTTTCCTTGTCGACGCCCGGCTCGCGCGCCGCCACGAGCTTGGCCTTGATCTCGGTGACCACCTCGACGGCCGCCTCGAGACCGGTATAGGCCGTGTCGGTCTTGGCCGCGCCGAAGCCCAATGCGTCTTCCACGGCGGCGAGCGCCATGTTGTCGGAGCGCATCGTGGTCGCGATCGACCAGTAGGCGGCGTTGTCGGAAGCGGTCTCGACCTTGTAGCCGGAGGAAACGCGCTTTTGCGTCTCGTTCATGGAGGAGGTGATCGAGCGAAGCGTGTCGAGTGCCGCGATAGCTGCGGTGTTGGTCATCAAGCTGGTCATTGAATGCCCCTTAGGTTCCAGGATGGAGGGACATGCCGGTCAATGCTTCCGGCCGCGGTGGGGCGACTTCATGCCAATTAATTCGTGTCTGAGTCAGAAATTAATCCACCGTTAATGACTGCACTTGACCCCATCAGAGTTAACAAAACCTAAATGCAGCGCATAATTTTTATCAGTCCGTTAACAAAGGTATCCAGCCGTTAACGAAAGAAGGGCCGCGCCATGGCTGGCGCGGCCCATCCGTATCCCGTCCGACCCGAGAGGGCCGGTGCCGTTGGTCCGATTAACGGAACAGCGACAGGATGTTTTCCGAGTTGGAGTTGGCGATCGACAGCGCCTGGATGCCGAGCTGCTGCTGCGTCTGCAGAGCCTTGAGGCGGGTCGATTCCTCGTTCATGTCGGCGTCGACCAGACGGCCTACGCCGGTGTCGATCACGTCCATGAGGTCGGCAACGAACTCGTCCTGCATTTCCAGGCGGCTGTTGGTGGCGCCGAGCGTTGCAGCAACGTCGGTCATGTCCGACAGCATGGCGTCAACAGCCGAGATCATGCCTTCGATCTGGTCGTCGGTGGTGGCCGAGGACAGTTCGACGACCGAACCGGACGTACCGGTGCCGCCGGCGTCGACCAGGAAGTAGGTCAGCGTCGTGCCGGAAGCGGTACCGTCGTCGACGGCAACCGAGTAGTCCTTCGTCAGCAGGCCGCGGGTTGCGGTGTTGGTGTCGATGAGGACGGAATCGGCAGCGTTGAAGGACAGCGTCTGCAGCGAAACGGAACCGTCAGCGCCACGAACGAACGAGCCGACCATTTCCTTGGTGCCGACAGCGGTCGTCGATTCGTTGTAGAGCCAGTTCTCGCCCGAGAACGAAGCCGACTCGGAGATCGAGGACAGCTGCGACTTGAGTTCGGTCAGTTCCTTGTTGATCTTGTCCTTGTCAACGCCCGGTTCGCGAGCGGCAACCAGCTTGGCCTTGATCTCGGTGACGACTTCGATCGCGGCTTCCATGCCGGTGTAGGCGGTGTCGGTCTTGGCAGCGCCGAGGCCGAGGGCGTCGGAGACAGCCGAGAGAGCCTTGTTGTCCGAACGCATGGTGGTGGCGATCGACCAGTAAGCAGCGTTGTCGGAAGCCGACTCGACGCGGTAACCGGAAGAAATACGGTTCTGGGTCTCGTTCAGGCCCTTGTTGATCGAACGGAGCGTGTCGAGCGCTGCGATAGCAGCGTTGTTGGTCATGATGCTAGTCATTGGTGTGTCCCCTTGGAAACAAAATACGAGAGAGGGACATGCCGGGTTCTAGATCCGGCAGAGGGGGTCGACGTCATGTCAATTAATTGGTCTGTGAATTAATCCGCCTCTGACCCCTAGAAGACAGCACGGACTTTAACGTCGGCTGAAGCCAACTGGTTAAAAAATCGTTTTCAGCCGCATTTCCGTGAAAAAAATGCGAACTATTTTCAATCTATTGAAATATATGGGTTTTATCTGAATTTTCGGCGACGGGACCGCGCGGGATGGTTAATTCCGCCATCCCGAAACGGGACGCGCCATGGGCGCAAACGCTCACCGGGCATGCGCAGCAGATCAGGAAAAGGAGCGCACCAGGCTGCCGACGAGCAGGTTCCAGCCGTCGATCAGGACGAAGAACAGGATCTTGAACGGCAGCGAGATCGAGGTCGGCGGCAGCATCATCATGCCCATGGCCATGGTGATCGTGGCGACGATCATGTCGATGACCAGGAAGGGCAGAACGATCAGGAAGCCGATCTCGAAGCCGCGGCGGATCTCCGAGAGCATGAAGGCCGGGACGAGCACGCGGTAGTCGACCTTGTCGCCGACCACCGGCGTCTGGCCGCGCTCGTTGGCGATGTCGACGAAGAGCTTCAGGTCCTTGTCGCGGGTATTGGCCGTCATGAAGGTGCGGAAGGGCTCGGCGATGGCCGGGACCGCCTGGGCCTCGGTCATGCGGTTCTCCAGCAGCGGCTGCACGCCCTCGGTCCAGGCACGGTCCATGGTCGGCGACATGACGTAGAAGGTCATGAACAGCGCCAGGCTCGTCAGGATCATGTTGGACGGCGTCGAGGACAGGCCCATGCCGGATCGCAGGATGGAGAAGGCGATCACGAAGCGGGGAAAGCTCGTGACCATGATCAGGATGCCCGGCGCGACGGACAGGACCGTCAGCAGGCCGAAGGTGCGGATGATCCAGGCGGCGACCGAGCCGTCTATCGGCGTGTTGAAGAGGTCCGTGGGCAATTGCTGCGCCGCGGCCAGTTCCGGCACCATCATCATGATGGCGGCAAGAAGGAGGAACCGAATCATTCGATTACAAAAGTCCTGAACATCACCTTCGATACGCGCCCTTCGGAGCGAAGGTCAACACGCTCCTGGATGTCATCCTTGAGATACTGGAAGCCGCGCGGTCCCTCGATCTGCTGCAGCGAGACGGTGCGCAGATAGGCCAGGATATCCTGGTGGATGTCCTCGGCGATCTTCACGTCCGTGGCGCCGTTGAACATCAGCGCCACTTCGAGACGTATCCAGTTCTCGGAGGGGTAGGCGAGATTGGTGGTGATCGGCTCGAGCTGGACGATGCCGTTCGCCTCTGTCGCGACGTGGGGAAGCCCCTCCTCCGCCTTGCCCTCGCCGTGGCCGCCAGCCTTGGCCGCCTTCTCCGCCTCGGCCGCCTTGTTGGCGTCCTCGACGGCCTTGATCTTCGGCGCGAGCATGGAACCGATCACCCAGCCCCCTCCCCCGCCGACCAGAGTCAGCACGGCGATCGCCGCGATGAGCATCACGGTTGCCGATTTCTTCTTGGTCTCTGTGCCTTCGGCCTGTTCCATCTGCCCTGCCGTTCCTTCCAGCTTGCCGGTTTGCGCGCGTCAGATCGGCGAGAACAGGTCGACGACCTGCTGGCCGACCGGAGGCTGCTGGACTTCCGTCAGGCGGCCGCGGCCGCCATAGGAGATGCGTGCTTCGGCGATCCGCTCGTAGGAGATCGTGTTGTCGGCATCGACGTCCTGCGGACGGACGATACCGGCGACGTTGAGGATGCGGATCTCGTGGTTGACGCGCACTTCCTGCGAACCGCTGATCAGGAGATTGCCGTTCTCGAGGATGCCGGTGACAACGGCCGCGACGAGCAGCGTCAACTTTTCCGAACGCTCGGTCGAGCCCTTGCCCTGCGTGCTGGTGTCGGAGCCCGAACCAAGTTCGCCGGTCGTCTCCGGCGGCTTGTAACCGAAGAAGTCCGCACTCGTCGACCAGTTCATGCCGCTCTTGTTGGTGCGGCTGCGGTCGGTCTCGTTGTTGAACGACGCTTTGTCGTTGATCTGGATGTTGACCGTCAGGATGTCGCCCACGTTCAGCGCCCGTGCGTCCTTGAACAGCGCCGACTGGCTGTCGCTCCACAGCGAATAGCCGCTTGCCATGGCGCGCGGCTGCTTCGGATAGAGCGCCATCTGCGGCGTCTGGCTGTAACGCAGGCCGCTGCCGATCGGGCTCATCGACGGCGCGTTGCCAATTTCCTTCAGGGTCTGGCTCTGGCATCCGGCGAGAAAGAGGACGGCCAGGATTGCCGGGGAACGCTTGATCATGACGGGTCCTTCGAAGTATTCGGATCGGCGGCACTCGACATGATGGCCGCGACCATGGCCGCCTTTTGGGCTTCCATTTCGCTGAGGATGAGGCTCGACTGGCGGGCCGGAAGTTTCATGATGACGGCGGCGGCGAGGATCGGATCGATCTCCTCGAGCTGCGGTGCCGCCGCATCAGGCTTCATCTTCTTGTAGATCTCGACGAGATTGCCTTCCGCCTGCTTCATGAACGCGTTGCGGCGGGTCAGCCAGTCCTCGTATTCGGCGCGGCGCTGTTCGAGCACCGCGATCCGCTTGTCGACGTCGGCCTGGAGCTTCTCCAGCTCCTGCTTCTGCAGCAGGTAACGCTGGTCGCGCGCGGGATCGGCGATGCTGGTGCAGAACTGCTGGATCTCGGCCTGCGATGCCGTATCGGGCGCAGGCTTTTGCTCCTGGGCGCTGCCGGACGCGAGCGGCAGAAGCGCCATGCCGGCGACCAGCAACAGGTTGCGCGGGCGGAGGGATAAGATGGTCGAGTTCATGGACGTCATTGCAGGACAAGCTCCGCTTGCAGGGCGCCGGCCGACTTGATGCCCTGCAGGATGGCGATGATGCCGTCCGGCTTCACGCCGATATTGTTGAGGCCGCTGACGAGGGTGCGCAGATCCGGCCCGTCGACGATGGCGACATTGCCGCCCTCCTTCTGGGCCAGGATGTCGGTCTGGTCCTGCACCGCGGTCTGGCCGCGGGAGAAGGGCTCCGGCTGAATGATCTGCGGCGTCTCGGTAACCTGGACGGTCAGCGTTCCGTAGCTGACGGCGACCTTCGAGACGCGGACTTCGGCGCCGATGACGATCGTGCCGGTGCGCTCGTTGATCACCACCTTGGCCGGCGAGTCGGTTTCGACCAGCAGGTTCTCGATGTCGGCCATCAGGCGGGCGAGATCGGCGGTGCGCGGCTTTTGCACGATCACTTCCTGGCTGTCGCGCGCCTCGGCGATCGGCGCGCCGAAGGCGGCGCGGGCAAAGGCGTTGACGGTGTCGGCGATGCGGATCGCGGTCGTGAAGTCGGGGTTGCGCAGCTGCAGCACCAGATTGACCGAATCCTTGAACTTCGACGGCAGCTCGCGCTCGATGATCGCGCCGTTGGGCACGCGGCCAGAGGTCGTGATGCCTTCCTGCAGATTGGCAGCCGCCCCCTGGGCATTGAAGCCCGAGACGATGACCGAGCCCTGCGCCACGGCATAGATCTGGCCGTCGGCGCCGGTGAGCGAGGTCATGACCAGCGTACCGCCGCGCAGCGAGGTGGCGTCACCCAGCGAGCTCACCGTTGCGTCGATACGGCTGCCGGGGCTGGAGAAGGGCGGCAGCGTCGCGGTCACCATGACGGCGGCGACGTTCTTGGCATTGGACTGGCCTCCCTGCGTCGAGATGCCGAGATTCTGCAGCATGGCGCGCATCGACTGGTCGGTGAAGGGCGAGGAGCGCAGGCTGTCGCCCGAACCCTGCAGGCCGACGATCAGGCCATAGCCGATCAGCTGGTTGTCGCGTCCCGACTGCAGCGAGGCGATGTCCTTGATGCGCGAGCCTGCGGCCTCGGCCCCGATGCCGGGCCAGAGCACCGCCGCGAGCACGACGAGTGCGATCCTGGACAAGCGGAAAGTCTTCATTTCGCCATCACCTGTACTGTTCCGTCCGCCAGCACCGTGCCGGTGACGATGACGCCGGAATCGAGATTGCGGACCTTGATGACGTCGCCCACCGACGCGTCGGAGAGCGGCGTGCCGGAGGCGGAGATCGTCATGCTGCCGAGCGTGAAGGTCAGCCGGATATTGGCGCCGCGGTTAATCGCATAGGGCGGTCTCAGGCTGGCGACGGGAATGGTCCGTCCCGGCAGCAGCGTGCGCTTGGAGATCATGCCCTCGACCTCGGAGATCGACTGCGCGTAACCGCCGGCGATGTTCGGATTGGTGACAGCGACTTCCTCGAGCTGCGACGCAGTCAAGGTTTCGCCGGGATAGACGGTCTGGGTCGGCACCACCGCGAAGGCCTGCGCGTACGCGGCGTGCGGCGCTGCCCACAGGGAAGCGGCGACGGTCGATGCGACCGCCGCGCTGGCCAGGTATCTCGTGATCCGGCGAAACGTCATGTTTGCCTGCCTCCGTGCTTACTTCAGATTTTTGCTGACGATCTGAGCCATCTCGTCGGCGGTCTGGATGACCTTGGAGTTCATTTCATAGGCGCGCTGGGCCGAGATCATGTCGGTGATCTCCTTGACGGAATCGACGTTCGACGATTCCAGGTAGCCCTGCTTGATGTAGGCGAAACCCGGATCTTCCGGAGCCGCGACGATGGCTTCGCCGGAGGCTGCGGTCTGCGCGAACAGGTTGTCGCCGAGCGGCTTCAGGCCCGCCTCGTTGGCGAAGTTGGCGATCGTCAGCTGGCCGAGATCGGTGAAGTCGGCGCTGTTGCCGATACGGGCTGAGACCTGGCCGGTCCGCGAGACGACGACTTCGCTGGCGTCCTGCGGTACGGTGATGCCGGGAACGACGGAATAACCATCGATCGTCACCAGCTGACCGTCGGCATTGGTGTTGAAGGCGCCGGAGCGGCTGTAGAGCGTCGTGCCATCAGGGGATTCGATCTGGAACCAGCCGCGACCGACGAGCGCCATGTCGAGCTCGTTCGAGGTCTGGGCGAGTTCGCCCTGCGTGTGGATGTTGCGCACCGCAGCGGTCTGCACGCCGAGACCGATATTGGCGCCTTCCGGCACGATGGCCTGGTTGGCGCGGTTCGGCACGCCCTGGGCCCGCTCGGTCTGGTAGAGCAGATCGGCGAACTCCGCCCGGGCACGCTTGTAGCCGGTCGTGTTGATGTTGGCGATGTTGTTCGCAATGACCTCGAGATTGGTCTGCTGGGCATCCATGCCCGTGGCTGCGATGGCGAGCGCTCTCATGTGTTCGTCCTCAAATTCGCTAAATCTGCATTTTCGTTATGTCGAGGTAGGCCGAAACGATCTTGTCGCGCAGTGCGATCGCCGTCTGCAGGGACTGTTCCGCAGCCAGCACGGCATCGACGACCTCGCGGGTGTCGGCCTTGCCGGTCAGACCCTCGAAGGAGGTGACTTCCGCCTGCTTGATGTTGTGCATCGCTGAGGTCGCCATGTCGCCGAGCACGCTGGCGAAGCTGACGCCGGTCATGCTGCCGGGCGTTGCGCCGACGGTGGTGGTGGTCGAGGAGACGGCGTCGGTGGCAATGCTGTCGAGGCCCGTGACCTTGGAGAGCGAGCCGACGTTCTGGATTTGATCGATCATTGCGAGGCCTTCAGAAGTGAAATGGTCTGGGACAGCAGCTCACGGGTCTGCTTGATGGTCTGGAGATTGGCTTCGTAGGTGCGGTTCGCTTCCCGCATGTCGCCCATCTCGATCAGGATGTTGACGTTCGGCATCTTGACGACACCGTTCTCGTCGGCGGCCGGGTGGCCCGGCTCGTATTCCTCGATGTAGTCGGAATCGTCGACGCCGATCGTCTTGACCTTCACCACGTCGGTGCCGCTAGCGCGGTCGAGTTCGGTGCCGAAGGTCACCGTCTTGCGGCGATAGGGATCGGCACCGGGCGTGTCGCCGGTCGAGCGGGCGTTGGCGATGTTTTCGGAAACGATGCGCAGGCGGGTGGACTGGACTTCCAGTCCGCTGCCGGCGATCTTGAGGGCTGCACTCAGAGGGTCTGTCATTTTATCTCTTCACCGTCATCAGCATCATGCGATGGAAGGAAGCGACGAGGTTCGTATTGAGCTCGTGCTGCCGCTTGATCTCGCCGGTCTTGGTGAGCTCCTCGGCGATGGAGACCGAATTGCCGGACTCCTGCATGCCGATCTCATCGTTGAGCTCCGATTCCTTGACCTCGATATTTTCGTCGCTGAGATCGCTCAGCGCCATGTGATTGGGATTGGTCCGCGCCATCTGCACGGTCGACGTAGTGTCGAGAACCGCGCTGAAGGGGGTGATGTCCTTGGCCAGGTATTTCGGGGTGTTGGCGTTGGCAATATTGCTCGCCACAACCTCCTGACGTACAGATAGCCAGTCGGCCTGCCTGGCTGCCAGTTCGAAAAGCTGGATGGGTTGCATGGACTTTTCTCCGCCATTTTCTGTCCCGAACCTAGAGCGGTAAACTTGCGTGGGACTTACGGAGAAGACGATCGGGGATTTCCGGCCACGGGCCGACGAGGAGGCATGCGAAATCCATGTCGTTCACGAACCGAAAAGAGGCCGGCGAGCAGCTCGCCAACGCGCTGGAGCGCTTCCGCAAGACGGACGCCGTGGTCATCGCCCTGCCCAGGGGCGGCGTGGAGGTGGCCTTGCCGATCTGCCGGCGCCTCAGGGCGCCGTTGACCCTGCTCCTGGTGCGCAAGCTCGGCCTGCCGGGGCAACCCGAGCTCGCCATGGGGGCGATCGTCGACGGGGAGATGCCGGTCACCGTCCGCAACGAAGACGTCATCGGCTTTTCGGGCGTCGACCAGGCGGATTTCGACGCGGTCGCGGCGCGGGAACTGGCGGAGATCCACCGGCGCAACAGGCTCTACTTCAGCGGCCGGGATCCGGTCGCCATCGAGGGCCGCGTGGCGATCGTCGTCGATGACGGTATCGCCACGGGAGCAACGGTCAGGGCCGCCATCAAGGGCCTGAAGGCACGCAAGCCGGCGAAGATCGTGCTTGCGGTGCCGGTCGCCTCCGAGGAGGCGCTGGACATGCTTAGGCAGGATGTCGACGAGGTCGTCGTGCTCGAGGGCCTGAGTTCCCTCGGCGCGATCGGGTTCAGCTACCGGGATTTTCCGCAGCTCACCGACGCCGACGTGATCGCGGCGCTCAACGAGGCGGAAACGGCACGGAAGAGAGCCTGACCGGCGAATGTTCGCCGGGCCTTCGGATCAGTCGTTCTGGTAGACTTCGCCGGTCGAGGTGACGATCACCCATTTGCCGTCGCGCTGTTCGAGCGTCGCCACCCGGCTGTTGTCCGGCAGGATCGAACCGACGCGCACCATGTACATGCCCGAATTGTCCTCGATCAGCGCGCGACCATTGGCGACGTGCAGCAGGCGGAAGCCGCTGCGGCCCGGGAAAGGCTGGGCTTCCGGCATTTCGTCGCCCGCGAGCTTTTCCGCGCCGAGCTTCGAGACCGTTGCCGTCACCAGCGGATCGACCGCCGTGCCGGTCGACTCGCCGCCGCCCTCGTCGTCCTTGTCGACCATCGCCAGCGGAGAGACGCTGAAGACGTTGCGGCCGGGGCCTTCGGGCAGGTCGCGGGTATGCTTCCAGTCGGCCACCTGGATGCCGAACTTCTCCTCGTTGAAGAAGACGTACCAGGGGAAGAAGGCGGCCGCGCAGGCCAGCGCCACGCCGGTCATGCCGAGCACGCGGTCGGTCGTGGAAATCCGGTTGCGCGCCGAAGGCTTCGGCGGCGCTACAGGTTCGTCGGCGTCGAAATCGGTCACGGTCACCCTCTCGTTCTTGCAGCCGCGGCGGGCTGGTTGCCGCCCTGGGCGGCCTTCAGCGCATTCGCCAGGTCGGCATAGGCATCGGCGGCCGGCCTTTCGCCGGGCGTCTGTTTCAGGACTTCATAGATCACCGGCACCTGCTTGATCGCCATGTCGAGATCGGCGTCGCTGCCGGGACGGTAGCCGCCGATGAGGCGCAGGTCGCGGGTCTCCTCGAAGCGATGGATCAGCGCCTTCAGCCGCGAGACGAGCTTTTCCTGCTCGCCCGTCCAGGCCTTGCGCGCCAGTCGCGAGATCGAGGTGAGCGGATTGATCGGCGGATAGCGGCCTTCGTCGGCCAGGCTGCGGTCGAGCACGATATGCCCGTCGAGAATGCCGCGGGTGGAGTCGGCGATCGGATCGTTGTGATTGTCGCCGTCGACGAGGATCGAGATGATCGCGGTGATCGTGCCGGTCCCCTCCTCGCCCGGGCCGGCGCGCTCGAGCAGGCGCGGCAGCTCGGTGAAGACCGAGGCCGGATAGCCGCGCGCGATCGGCGGCTCGCCGGCGGCGGTCGCCACTTCGCGAATGGCATGGGCGAAACGGGTGACGCTGTCGACGATGAACAGCACGTTCTCGCCCTGGTCGCGGAAATGCTCGGCAATGGTGATCGCGGTCAGCGGCGCCATCTTACGCAGCATCGGGCTTTCGTCGCTGGTGGCGACGACGGCCACGGACTTCGCCATGTTGGGCCCAAGCGTATCCTCGATGAATTCGCGCACTTCGCGGCCACGTTCGCCGACCAGCGAGATCACCACCTTGTCGAAGGCATCGGCGCGCGCCAGCATCGACAGAAGCGTGGACTTGCCGACGCCGGAGCCGGCGAAGATGCCGAGACGCTGGCCAAGGCAGAGCGGAGAAAAGAGATCGATCGCCCGGACGCCAGTGCGGAAGCCCTTCTCGACGCGGCTGCGGGTCATGGACGGTGGGGCGCTGTTGGAGATCGCGCGGCGCACGGAGCCCGGCGAAAGCGGCGCGCCGCCGTCGATCGGATCGCCGAGCGCGTTGATGGTGCGACCGCACCAGCTGTCGTCGGGCGCGATGCGGAAGGCGCCCTTGCGGATCACCACGTCATGGATGCCGATCGGCTCGCCCGGCTCGATCGGGCAGACATAGGCGAGATCCGGCTCGACGCGGATGACTTCGCCCAGATGGATGCCGGTCCGGCTGCGATGGGCGACGAACTCGCCGAGACGCAGGTGGCGCGACAGGCCCGAGACCGTGTAGTGGCCTGCAGCGATCGTGCGGACGTGCCCGCCATGGGTGACGGAGTATTCCGGATTGGCATAGCGGGCTGCGAGCCCGGCCATCTGGGTGAGTTTTGGGGACAGCTCGGGCATCGACATCTCTTCCGCCAGATTTTGAAGACTTCAGGTTCAGCTTGAGCCGCCGAGAACCTTGATGGCGTTGCTGAGCGAGGACTCGCTGTCGCGCATCAGCGAGCTGATGCTTTCGAAGGCGCGGTTGACCTGGATGAGCTGGGTCATCTCACCGATGCCGTTGACATTGGAATTCTCAAGATAGCCCTGCATGATGGACACTTCCGGATTGTCCACGACCGGCTGCGGCTGGTCCACCATCGAGACGCCGCTGTTTTCGTAGCGGACGAAGCCCTTGGAGATGTCGGCCGTGAAGAGACCGATGGTCGCGACCTGGCGGTCGTCCTGGATGACCTTGCCGTCGGCGCCGACCGTCGGCGGGCCGCCCGCGCGGTTGAGCTGGATCGGCGCGCCGCCGGCGTCGAGCACCGGATAGCCGCGCACGGAGACCAGTTCGCCGGTTTCCTTCATGGTGAAACGGCCATCGCGCGTCAGCACCTGGCCGACCGGCGTGTCGATGGCGAACCAGGCATCGCCCTTGACGGCGAAATCGAGCGTGTTGCCGGTATGGGCCAGTTCGCCGTTCTTGGTCGACAGGTAGTCGTTACCCTGGTTGACGAAGGCGATCTTGGCGTTGATGTCGTTCTGCGTCTTGCTCAGCACCTCGTCGAACTTGACTTCGGTGGAGCGGAAACCAACCGTATTGAGGTTGGCCATGTTGTCGGCGATCGTCGTCAGACGGCGTTCGAGCGCCATCTGCGACGAAAGGGATACGTATAATCCGGATTGCACTTAGCTGCCTCCGAGCTTCAGGGAATTGATGGATATGAGAAGGTCCGGCGAAATGCCGTAACCGGACGAGGAACCGAAGACCGCCAGCGGATCGTAGTTTTCCGAGGGGTTCTCCATTTCCCACATCGCGGTGAAGCGCTCCAGGAACTTGCCTGTCTTTTCCGGGTCCTGGAAATCCTCGATGTCGAGCACGCGATCAAGAAAGTCCGACTGCTGGTCGATATCGGCAGCGGCGAATTCGATGGGCAGCTGCAGCGTGGTGCGCACCACCTGGGCCAGCGCGTCGTCCGCCAGGATATCCATGGCGGAGGTGATCTTCGAGGCGTTTCGTTCGAAGTAGAGCGCCAGGCGAACGCCGGTATTGTCGTTGCCGGCTTCCTGCTCCAGCGTCTCGCGCATGTAGAGGTCGACCACGCCCTGCTGGGCCTTGTCGAACGACGTCGCGGCCGTGCCGTGCGCTTCGAAGTTGAGCGTGGTGGCGAGGTTGGCGTAGCGGCTGTCGGTCAGCTGGTTGGCGAAGGCGTCGTCCTTGGTGACGCCTTCGGTCAGAACCTTGCGAATGAAAGCCTTGGCATAGGCCATGTCTTCCAGACCGTGTGCCTTGAGCGCGTAATTATAGAGACGCGTATCGGCCATGAATTCGTCGACGGACTTGATGTTGCCGATGTTCGACAAATAGTATTCGGTCTCGCGCGCCACGTCCGGTGCCTGGGCGACGCGCTCGATCGATTTGTCGATATTCTGCGTAATCTGCTGGTAGCTCGTATAAGTCGTCGTCACGGTCGTTGCGCCTTTCGATATGGACAATCGGAAAATGCGTCCGTTATCCCTCTTCTTGGGGCAAAAGGCTTGCGCGAAGCTGTCTGTAGGTTCACAAACCGTCAACGCCCGGGGTTCAGCCTCACGCAAGGCAGGGCCCGTATCGCTTGAGCTGAAAAGCAACGTTCAGATGCGGGCACGAAATGAATATCATTATTGGATTTGTCATAACCGTCGGCTGCGTCCTCGGGGGATTCATGGCCATGGGCGGCCATGTCGACGTTCTCGTGCAGCCGTTCGAGCTGATGATCATCGGCGGTGCCGGGGTCGGCGGCTTCATCATGGCCAACCCGATGAAGGTGGTCAAAGATTCCGGCAAGGCGCTGGGCGAGGCCTTCAAGCATTCGGTTCCCAAGGAACGCGCCTATCTCGACGTGCTCGGCGTGCTCTATTCGCTGATGCGCGACCTGCGCACCAAGTCGCGCAACGAGATCGAAGCCCATATCGACAATCCGGACGAATCCTCGATCTTCCAGGCCGCCCCGACGGTCCTGAAGAACAAGGAACTGACGTCGTTCATCTGCGACTATGTCCGCCTGATCATCATCGGCAATGCCCGCAGCCATGAGATCGAGGCGCTGATGGACGAGGAAATCAACACCATCCTCTACGACAAGATGAAGCCGTACCATGCGATCACTGCCATGGGCGACAGCTTCCCGGCCATCGGTATCGTCGCGGCCGTTCTCGGCGTCATCAAGGCGATGAGCAAGATCAACGAGTCGCCCGAAGTCCTCGGCGGCCTGATCGGCGCGGCGCTGGTCGGCACCATGCTCGGCATCTTCCTGTCCTACTGCCTCTGCAACCCGCTGATCTCGCAGATCAAGGTGGTCCGCACCAAGCAGCATCGCCTCTACATCATCGTCAAGCAGACGCTGCTCGCCTACATGAACGGCTCCGTTCCGCAGGTGGCGCTCGAATACGGCCGCAAGACGATCTCGGCCTATGAACGGCCCTCGATCGACGCGGTCGAGCAGGAAATGATGAATCCGGGCGGCGAGAACAAGGCGGCATGACGATGACCGAGCTCGAAACCAAACCCGCTCCGGCCATCGACCACGCCCTGCTGGCCCGGTTGACCGGCGCGCTCGGCGACCGAGCGACGCTCGCCAAGCTCTGCTCGGAATTCGGCGATCTCTACACCGAGTTCCTGCCCGACATCTTCCACAGCGAGACCGGCCTGACGATGGAAGTCGCCTATGCCGGCCACGAGACCGGCCTGATGAGCGAGCTCATCGCGGATCTGGGCGACAACGTCGTCCTGGCCGATACGCAGTTGCGCAACTGGAGCCCGCATTTCGTCCTCGCCTGCGGCAACAGCTTCATCATCACGCTGATGGAAAACCTGCTCGGCGCGCTTCCCGAAACGATCGAGGAGCCGATCCATCGGCCGCTGTCGCGCATCGAACTCGACCTGTCCTCGATGGTGTTCGACAAGATCGCCAACGTGCTGCGCTCCGGCGTGAACGCCGCCGGCGGCTTCGAGCCGCTGATCGACCGGCCGCACAATGCCGAAGATCGCCCGAAGCCGGAAAGCGACCACGTCGACCAGTTCGCCGCGACGATCAAGATGCGCATCGACCTTGGCACCGTGTCCTCCGAATTCTACCTGGTCGTGCCGCAGAAGGCGCTGCTGAAGACGGTCGTGACGGTTCCGAAGTCGAAGAACCAGATGTCGCGCAACAAGAAGGAATGGGCCGAGCAGATCGCCGAACAGGTGCGCCGCTCGCAGGTCACGCTGCAGGCAAAGATCCGCCTGGAGACCCTGACGCTCAACACCATTGCCCGCCTTGCCGCCGGAGACGTCATCCCTTTCCGCGACAAGGGCGACGTCACGGTCGACGTCAGCGCCAATGGCAAGGAAATGTATCGCTGCGAATTTGGCCGCGCTGGAGAACATTATACCGTGCGGGTCAAGGACAACATCAGCAGCGAAGACGAGATATTGAAACATTTGATGGGCTAAGCCATTTCGACGCGCCCTGGCGACTGGGCAGGTTGAGGCAAGTTTCAACGGGAATAATCAATCCATGGCTACGAAGAAGACACCTATTATCGAAGACGACGCGCTGGCGATGCCCGGCAGCGATACCGATTTCGACCAGGCGATCGACGACCTGCGCGGCGTGCTGAAGAACGATGCCGAGGGAACACTGCCCGACATCGGTTCCGATTTCGGCGGCGGCCTCGGTGACGACTTCGCCATGGGCGACGGCAAGGCCGACCCGCTTTCCGCATTCGAAAGCGATTTCGGCGGCGGCGCACTCAATGCTCCCTCGTCGGATTTCGGCGGCGGCGACGCGTTCGGCAGCAGCTCCTTCGGCGAGACGTCGTTCGGCGACACGTCCTTCGGCGCGGCACCCAGCGCCCAAGCCGAGCCGGGCAGTGCGCTCACCGCCAATCTCGACCTCATCATGGACATTCCGATCGACGTGCAGATCGTGCTCGGTTCGAGCCGCATGCAGGTCTCCGGCTTGATGAATCTCGAAGAGGGCGCCATCATCGCGCTCGACAAGAAGATCGGCGAGCCCGTCGAGATCATGGTGAATGGCCGCCGCATCGCGCGCGGCGAGATCACGGTTCTCGAGAACGACGATACACGTTTTGGCGTCAAGCTGATCGAAGTGATGGGTAGCAAGATGTCCTGACCCGCTCCCAGGGCCAGAGAGGAAAGACCATGATGGACTTTGACGATTTCGGCGGCCCAATGACGGGCAAACCTCTGTCCCAGGCAGACAAGGCAGCCGCCGTGCTGCTGGCCATGGGCAAGGGTGTGGCCGGAAAGCTGCTGAAATACTTCACCCAGGCGGAGCTGCAGACGATCATCGCCTCGGCCCAGACGCTGCGGACCATCCCGCCGGATGAGCTGCAGGGGCTCGTCAACGAATTCGAGGACCTGTTCACCGAAGGCACAGGCCTCATGGACAATGCCAAGGCCATCGAGAGCATTCTCGAGGAAGGCCTCACGCCCGAGGAAGTCGACGGCCTGCTCGGCCGCCGCACGGCCTTCCAGGCCTATGAATCGTCCATCTGGGACCGCCTGCAGGACGCCGATCCGGATTTCATCGCCAAGTTCCTCATGCGCGAACACCCGCAGACGGTCGCCTACATCCTTTCGATGCTGCCGTCGTCCTTCGGCGCCAAGGTGCTGCTCAAGCTTCCCGAGAGCCGGCGCGCCGACATCATGAACCGAACCGTCAACCTGAAGGGCGTCAGCCCCAAGGCGGCACAGATCATCGAGAACCGGGTCCACGACCTGATCGCCGAGATCGACGCCGAGCGCAACTCGACCGGTTCGGCAAAGGTCGCCGAGCTCATGAACGAACTGGAAAAGCCCGACGTCGATACGCTGCTCAATTCGCTCGAATCGATCAGCAAGGAAGCCGTCAACAAGGTTCGCCCGAAGATCTTCCTGTTCGAGGACCTGCTGGCCATGCCGCAGCGCAGCCGCGTCATGCTGCTCAACGACATCTCCGGCGACATCCTCACGATGGCGCTGCGTGGCGCCAGCGCCGAGATCAAGGAATGCGTGCTCTCGGCCATCAGCCCGCGCTCGCGCCGCATGATCGAATCGGACCTGCAGTCCGGAGCCACCGGCATCAATCCGCGCGAAATCGCGATTGCCCGCCGCGCGGTCGCCCAGGAGGCCATCCGCCTCGCCAATGCCGGTCAGATCCAGCTCAAGGAGACCGAAGGCGACCAGCAGGCAGCCTGAGGCCCGAGCGACTGTTGAAAACCGAAGACTTGCCGCGCCCGCCGATTGTATGCCAATCGGCGGGCGTTTAGCGTCTAGAAGCAATGGACGCAGTTCGGTGCCCGACCACGGTCGAACCGACGCATATGTGAATTCGGCCGGACCAGGCCGCGGGCGGGAAAGGGCATCCGCCCTTTGTCCGCATTCCTGGCAGCGAGGGAGAAGGCGTGTCCGACGATCAGGACAAAGACAGTAAAACAGAAGACCCGACAGAGAAAAAGATGCGGGACGCGGCGGAGAAGGGGAATACCCCCATGTCCCGCGAAGTCCCGATCTTCGCATCCGCCCTCGCCTTCTACCTGTATCTCGTCTTCTTCCTGCCGTCCGGGATGGCGCGCATGGCCGAGACCCTGCGCGACCTTTTCGAGCAACCCGACCAGTGGACCATCAACTCGGCGACCGACGTGGTGTCGCTGTTCACCCATCTCGCCTGGGAGGCAAGCGCGCTGCTGCTGCCCGCGGTCGCCCTCATCATGCTGTTCGGGGTGGGATCGAACGTGCTGCAGCACATGCCGAGCTTCGTGCTCGAGCGAATCAGGCCGCAGGCCTCGCGCGTGTCGCTCTCCAAGGGCTGGGAGCGCCTGTTCAGCGTCACCGGCCTCGTCGAATTCGGCAAGTCGCTGTTCAAGATCATCATCGTGTCGACGATCATGGTCTTCGCGCTGAAGTCGGAATATTTCGGCACGCTGAACGCCATGTTCTCCGACCCGCAGGTCATCTTCGTCAAGTTCGCGACGATCATGAAGAAGATCATGGTCGTCATCCTGCTGGCGACCTTCGTGCTGGCGGTCGTCGACTTCTTCTGGACGCGGCACCACTGGTACACCCAGCTGCGCATGACCAAGCAGGAGATCAAGGACGAGCACAAGCAGTCGCAGGGCGACCCGATCATCAAGGCGCGCCAGCGCTCCATCGCCCGCGACCGCGCGCGCCGCCGCATGATCAACAACGTGCCGCGCGCGACGCTGGTCATCACCAACCCGACTCATTATGCCGTGGCGCTGCGCTATGTGCGGGAGGAAAACGAGGCGCCGGTGGTCATCGCCAAGGGTCAGGACCTCGTCGCGCTGAAGATCCGCGAGCTTGCCCGCGAAAACGATATCCCCATTTTTGAGGACCCGCCGCTTGCCCGCTCCATGTTTGCGCAAGTCTCGGTGGATAGTGTCATCCCGTCGATATTTTACAAAGCCGTCGCGGAACTCGTTCATCGGGTATACGCCGCGAAGGCGCAGAAAAGACGGGTGCGCTAACTGCGATGAAAAAATGCCCCTACACCACCCAGCGTGAACGCATCGTCGCCGAAGCGATCAGCCCTGTGGCCACCGAATTGCGCCTGCTCGATGCGGCGGACCTGATTTCCCTGCTCCGCTTCGAGCTCTACGGGAACATCGCGGATCTGGTCTCGTCGGCGGCCGAGCTGTATTTCCACCCGGGAACCGTCAATTTCGGCGCCGGCGGCGAATACCGTCTCGAATGGGGCGGCGTGCCGGAGGTCGTTCTCGACCTGGAGATCAAGCCGAAGGACGTGACGATCTACGCCCAGCTGAAGCTCGCCAACGAGCATGCCGGCATCGAGATCAACCACATCGCCTTCCAGCAGCCGTCGGGCGATCCCGACGAGAATACCCGCATGCTGGAACGCCGGCTGCGCGAGGCGCGCTTCGTCAAGTCGCGATCCGATTCGCTCTATTCGTAAATTGCGAGACCGTGGTCAGGTGATGTAGCCGAGGCGGATCGCCTTGGCGATCGCCTGGATGCGGTTGACCGAATCGAGCTTGATCGTCGCCGATCCCAGATAGGCATTGACCGTGTGCACCGACAGCTTGAGGTGATCGGCGATCTCCTCGCTGATGCGGCCGTCGCCTGCCAGCTGCAGGCAGGCGATTTCCCGCTCGCTCAGCGCTTCCGACGGCATGGCCCGTCGCTCGTCGAGCTGCAGGATCTCGGTCATCAGCTTGCAGCATCGGCCGTGCACGTCGAGGATCACCTCGCCGGGCAGGTCGACCGTGCCGGTGGTCGGGAACATCACATAACCATTGCCGACGGCGCCGAGCCGCACCGGAAAGGCGATGCCCGAATAGGCCAGCACGCGCGCCTCCAGCTGCACGACGAAGGGCACGAAGTCGGATGCCTCGGCGAAGCTGTCGCTTTCCTTGGCGCTCCACAGGACCGGCAGGAGCGACGCCTCGATGTGGGCGAGCAGTGTCTCGCCATAGGCGGCGACGAAGGGTTCGCAGCCCATGCCGTGGGCCGCCGGCCAGTTCTCGTATTCGGCCGTCAGGCGACGTTTCGACAGCATGCCGGCGCCGGTCACCCGCAGCACGGCGAAGCCACGCGCATGAAGGGCACGCTGCAGCGACACCAGCTTGGGGAAGATGTCCGAACGGGACGTCACCTGCCGCGAGGTCGAGGCCTTCAGATCCTCCCTTACGGTTTCGAACGGCCCTTCCGGATATGCCATGCCTGCACTTCCCCTGGTTTCTTCTAGACGAGATTGTTGCGAACCGCGTAGGCGATCGCCTCGGACCGCGTCTTGGTCGCCGTCTTGCGCATGACGCTGGTGATGTAGTTGTTGATGGTGTTGCGCGAGATGCCGAGAATGGTGGCGATTTCGTCGCTGGTCTTGCCCTCGGCGATCCAGAACAGACATTCGAGTTCGCGTTCGGTCAGCTCGAAATCGCGGTCGCTCTTCTGCGCCTTGCGGGTCGACAGGCTGACGCAATAGCCGGTGAGCAGGCCGACCTCGCGCAGCAGCTCCGGCGACAGGACGAAGTTCTCCTCGAACAGTAGCATCAGCGCGAGGCGCGTGCGGCCGACGCTCACCGTCAGCGAACAGTATTGCCGGCTGATGCCTACAGGCACGGCGGCGTCGTCGGGAAGCAGGCCGAACTTCGGCTGCAGCACCGACATGCACTTGTCGAGCTCCGTCGAGCGCGAATAGGTCGCCGCGATCTCGCTTTCCAGCCTCCTGACCAGATCGAAGGGCCAGTTGGACGACACGACGAAATCGAGCCCGTGCTCCTGCACCAGGTCGTAGCGGGCGAGCAGGAAATGGGAGGCGCCGACATATTCGCTGAGGACGGCGAGGCTGGCGCTCATGTGGCCGGCCTGCGAAGCGATGGCAAGCTTGCGGATCAACTGATCGCGTGACGAAAGCCGAGGAAGAGCATCGGCCGCCACCGCAGGCGCCTTTCTGCTCCCGATCTTATCCCCGGATAGCTCCACGTCCATTCTGTTGCCCCCTCAAGGACGAAACGTTCGATCGCGTGGTCCGCGACAAACACCCGGAATACCGCCGTCCCCGAATGCCGCTTCGCTCGTTCTTGTCAGCTAACGAATCACAGTCATAGTAGAAGATAAAGAGCCAAAGATCACAGCCTCGAATCGTTGCACCCCAAACTTGGTCAATTCGGTGGTCTTGTGGCGAAGCGCAGCAAAAGAGCTGTGAGGTGTGTCGCGAGTGGCGCACCGAACGCAGCTTTCCATCGACCGTACGGGCGCCGTTCGACACGCAAAACAAAACCGCGCCGGGCGAGCCGACGCGGTCTTTTCATCTCTGCGATCCGTCTCAGGCCGCCTTGTCGATGGCCCACTTGCGGAGGATCTTCGCGGCGCGCTCTTCCGAGATTTCCACCATCCGCGACAGCCGGCGTTCCGGCCCTTCCTTGACGCGGCGGTTGAAGCCGCCATTGGCGTCGTCGTCCATGGTCAGGAGGTCGTCGGTGCTGTCGAAGCCGAAGTCGGCGCCGAAGCCTTCCATCAGCGAGCTGCCGCTCGATGCGCCGCCCAGGGCCGGCGAGAAGTCCGGCAGTTCCAGGCCGGCCGCCTCTTCGGCACCGCCGGCGATCGCCGTGGCCGAGCCGCCGCCTGCGGCGCGGACCATCGGACGGATACCCATCCAGACGATCAGGAAGGAGACGGCGACGAAGGCGAGCGAGTTGATGATGCCGCCGAGGTTGCGGTTCAGCGTTTCCATCAGGCTCGGGCCGGAAGCCGATTCCTGCAGCAGCTGGTTTTCGAGGAAGTCCATGGCCGTCAGGGTCACGAGGTCGCCACGCGCGGTGTCGAGGCCGGCCGCGGTCGAGACGATCTTCTGCATCTCGGCCAGATAGGCGTCGATCTTGGCCTGGTCGGCCGGCTCGCCGACCATGGTGGCGATGCGACCCTTGTTGACGACGACGGCAACCGAGATCTTCTCGACGGTGTAGCTGTTCTTCACAGTCGCGACCGTCTTGCTGTTGATCTCGTAGTTGGTCTGCTCTTCCTTCTTGTCCTGCTCGTCGGAAGACTGCGGACCACCGGTCGCGCCCTGAACGTCGCCCTGCGGGATGTTCTGTTCGACGGTGGCAGCCGAATCGGCCTGCTTGCTCTGGGACTTCTGGTTTTCCTTGGTGACGCGGACCGAGCGCTCGACGCGCGATTCCGGATCGTAGATGGTTTCCTGGATCTGCTGCGTGTCGGTGTTCAGCTGGGCGGTGACCGACGAGCGGAAATTGTCCATGCCGAGGAAGGGCGCGAGCGCCTTGTCGATGTTCGATTCGATCTCCTGCTGCACCGACTGCACCACGCCGAGCGAACGGTTGGCGGCGCCGCCGCTTTCGTCGCCCGAGGCGAGAAGCTGGCCGGTGGAATCGAGAATCGTCACGTCCTCGACGTCCAGACCCGGGACTGAGGAGGCGACCAGGTGGCGGATCGATGCGGCGGCCTTGCGGCCGGTTTCGGTCGAGGCGCGGACCATGACGGAGGCGGTCGGCTTCTGGTCGCCGCGGCGGAAATTGCCGACATCAGGCATGACGATGTGAACGCGGGCGGCGGCGATGCCGCTGATCTGCTGGATGGTGCGGGCCACTTCGCCTTCAAGGGCGCGGACCCGGGTGACTTCCTGCATGAACGAGGTGAGGCCGAGCGAACCGACATTGTCGAACAGCTCGTAACCGGCATTGGCGCTGTTCGGCAGGCCGCGCTCGGCGAGCAGCAGGCGGGCCTTGCCGGTCATGCCGACGGGCACCTGGACGCTCTTGCCGTCGGTGCCGACCTCGAAATCGATGCCGGCTTCGGCAAGGGCGATGCTGACCTGATTGAGATCGGTCGTCTCGAGACCGACATAAAGGGTTTCGTAGGCGGGCTTGTTGACGAAAATCGCTGCGGCGATGACGAGCGCGAAAGAAACGACGGCGACACCGGCCATTGCCAGGAGCCGGGTCTGGCCCAGCGACGCCAAGTTCTTAAAGACTTGAAGTAATTGATTTAACAGATTCATTCTGTCTCGCACCATCAACAAGAAGGGTCTTGGGGCATTTGCCCTTGGCGAGACATTAGAAATCGAAACTTGTGCGAACGTTTCGTAGCGGGCGAAATGCCGAAGTCATTGCGGCAAATCGTCCCGAATGCGCGGATAGTCCTGGTCGGGCGCCGGCGCCCGACGGTCAGAAGAAGTCGAAGTCGCCCGCCGCCTTGCTGAGCGGCTGGGAATGGCCGTGGCGCAGTCCGGCGCCGAGCGCCTTCTGCATTTCGGCAAGCTTCACCAAGCTGAGCGCCGTGCTCATGTCGACCATCCATTCCGAGGGGATGGAGCCGGTGATGGTGTCGATGAACTCGGCGAGGCCCCGCGCCTTCTGCACGGCAAGGTCGATGCCCTGCAGCACCTTGATGCTGTCCGGATGCTCCAGCACGTTGGTGCCGCCAAGCTCGAGCAGCTGAGGCTCGATGCGCTCGATCAGATAGGCCACGTCGTGCAGTTCCGACACCACCCGCATCATGATTTCCGGCAATGCCTCTTCCACGATAGCTTTCTCCGCTTTGTTTTCTTTTGGCATCCGGATTCCAATACTTAGAAAAATTCGATTGAACTCTCGACGGGCTTCGACACCGGCACGGGACGCTGTTCGAGCGCCACGGTCTTCTGGGTCTCCGCACCCGTAAGCGGGTATTGCCTTGCCCGACCGCTGACCGGCCAGAATTCCAGTTTTCGGCCATGCTCTCCGCCCGTCGACGAGCCGACCACCTTGATGCCTTCGTCGCGCAGGAACTGCATGGCGAAGGCGGCATTCTGTTCGCCGACATTCGAGAACGTGGCGATCGTCTTGGCGCCGCCGAACACCTTGGCCTCGAGCCGCTCGCGCCGGGCGCCCTGCTTCAGCAGACCGTTGATCAGGAGTTCCATCAGATGGACCCCGTAGCGGGTCGCATCCCCGCCCCCGGATCCCGGGTTGGCCGAGCCGGGCAGCAGGAAGTGGTTCATCCCGCCGACACCCGCTATCGGATCCCGCAAACAGGCAGCCACGCACGAGCCCAGGATGGTGGACAACACCGCGTTCGGATCGTTGAGGACCTTGAACTCACCCTGGATAATATGCACGCGCCTGACTGCACTGTCCTCTGTCATTTCAGCGCTCCGAATACCGCCTCGATTGCGGCCTTCATCTTTTCGATCGTGAACGGCTTGGCGAGAACGTTGTTCGCGCCGAGCTGGGCTGCCTTCTGCACCAGCGCACGGTCACCCTGGGCCGTCAGAATGATGAAGGCGGCCTTCTTGGTGTTCGGGTTGGTGCGCACGTGCTGCAGGAACACCAGCCCGTCCATCTTCGGCATGTTGAAGTCGGAGATGACGAGATGATGGGGCTGCTGCTCCATGATCTTCATCCCCTGCTCGCCATCGCCGGCGGCGGTGATCTGCTTGAAGCCGAGCTGGGTCAAGGCGTCACTCAACAGCAGACGGCTCGTCACCTGATCGTCGACGATCAGAACTTTGATTTTTTCGGCTAGAGACATTTATTCGATACCTTCTTTTCGGGCGGCAGTAAGTTTGAGGATTTCCTCCCCAATGGAACCAAGCGGCAATTGCTGCTCGACGGCGCCTAGTTCATGGGCGACGCGGGGCATCCCATAGACAACGCAGGTCTTCTCGTTCTGACCGAGGGTGCGCGCACCGGCGTGGCGCATCTTCAGCAGTCCGGAAGCCCCGTCGCGGCCCATGCCGGTCAGGATGACCCCCACAGCATTTCGGCCCGCAAGTTCCGCGACCGAATCGAACAGGACGTCCACCGAAGGACGATGCCCGTTCACCGGCGGTCGATCGACCAGCCGGCAGCTCGGTGCGGAGGCATTGACCACCTGCAAATGGCGGTCGCCGCCTGGGGCGAGATAGATCTTGCCGATCTCAAGTCTGGCTCCGTCGGTCGCTTCCTCCACGACCGGGGCGCAGAGACGATTAAGCCGTTCTGCGAAACTTTTGGTAAACGTCGGCGGCATGTGCTGCGTAATTACCGTCGGCGGGCAATTGCGCGGGAATTTCTGCAGAACCGTGATCAGCGCCTCCACGCCGCCGGTGGACGAACCGATGGCAACGATCTTGCGGCCGACCCTGAAGTCGTTGGCCGGCGCCGGAGCCGCGGGAGCGGCCTTGACCGCCGCCTGGTAGCGGTGCTGCGAACGGGCAGCCGCCTTGACCTTTTCGGCGAGATCGCCGAACGGGCGGGAATCGCCCGGGACCGGCTTGCCGACGCAATCGAAGGCGCCGATTTCGAGCGCCGCCAGTGTCGCCTCGGCGCCGCGGTGCGTCATGGTCGACACCATGATGACCGGCATGGGCCGAAGCTTCATGATCTTGTCGAGGAATTCGAGCCCGTTCATGTTCGGCATCTCGATGTCGAGCGTCACGACATCGGGATTGAGCTGCTTGATGGCGGCACGGGCTTCCATCGCATCGCCGGCCTGGCCGACGACGTTGACCTCCGGATCGGAGTTGAGCACGGCCGTGATCAGGCCGCGCATGGTCGGGCTGTCATCGACGACGAGGACGCGGGCGGGGCTGGTCATGCGCGCGCCCCCACATATTTGCCGGTATAGCGGTAGGTGGTGATACCGATATTGTCGAAATGGTTCTTCGAATCGCCCGAAACGCGCTCGGAATGGCCGATGTAGAGGTGTCCGCCTTCCGGCAGCAGACCGGCGAAGCGCGACCAGATGCGCTGCTGCGTCGGCTCGTCGAAATAGATCACCACGTTGCGGCAGAAGATGACGTCGAACTTGCCCTTGAAAGGCCACTGGGCCATCAGGTTGAGCTCGTTGTAGGTGATCAGGCGCTTGAGACGGTCGTCGACCTGGAACTTGCGGCGTCCGGCGATCTCGACTTCCTTGAACCACTGCTTGCGCATGGCCGGCGACACGGTTTCCAGGGCCTGCTCGTCATAGGCGCCCTGGCGGGCGATCGCCAGGATCTTCGGATCGATATCGGTCGCGAGGATCTTGAAGTCGTAGTCGAGCACGTTCGGGAAGGCCTGGAACACGGTCAGCGCGATCGAATAGGGTTCCTGCCCGTCCGAGCTCGCGGCCGACCAGATGCGGACGCGGCCGCCGGCCTTGGCGCGGGCGATCAGGCCCGGCAGAACCTCGTCGCGCAGATGCTCGAAATGATGGTTCTCGCGGAAGAAGCGGGTGAAGTTGGTGGTGAGGTGCGACAGCATCTCGCGCCGCTCCTGGGCCCCTTCCGGCGAGGCGACCAGGCTGCAATAAGCGCGAAATCCCGACAAACCCAGATTGCGGATGTGCTTCGACAGACGCGAATAGACGAGGGAGGCCTTAGATTCATTGAGCGAAATCCCGGCATCCGAATAGATCATCGCCGCGATCTCGTTCAGGTCCCGGCGCGACAGCGGATACTCACCGCTGGCCAGAACCTCGTCGTCCGAGTGGCGGGAAGATGTATTGATGGCAACCGTCATGCGGCCTCGCTTTCGGCGTCAGGGAACAGTGCACCAAGCTCGATGAGGCAGATCATCCGCTTGTCGATCGCGAGAATGCCGCGGGCATATTGCTTCTCGAGGTCGGAGGACACCTCCGGCGTCGGCTGTATGTTGTCGTCGCTGACCGTCAGGATGTCGGATACGGCCTCGACCAGCAGGCCGACCACCTTCGCGCCGACCTGGGCGACGATGATGACATGCCGGGCTTCCGGTTCGACCGGCTTCATGCCGAGTCGGATCGAAAGGTTGATGATCGGCAGCACGGCGCCGCGCAGGTTGATGACGCCCAGGACGTAGGATGGCGAATGCGGCAGCGGGGTCGCGGGAGTCCAGCCACGGATCTCGCGCACCGACATGATGTTCACGCAGAACTCCTGATCGCCGATACGGAAGGCAATCAGTTCACGCGCTCCTTCGACCAAGTTTTTCACCGCATACGACATAGTACTAACCTGCGACAGCTAAAGACATTTCCTGTTTGAGCGACTGGCCGCGCGAAGCAGAGACGACAGCATCGACGTCGAGGATGAGCGCGACGCGGCCATCTCCGAGGATCGTTGCCGCGGCGATGCCGGGCACGTGGGTGTAGTTTGCCTCAAGACTCTTAATAACGACCTGACGCTGACCCTGGATGGCATCGACCATGAGGGCACGCTGGCCGCCGCCTTCGGATTCGACCAGGAGGGCGACGCCGTCGATCGGATTGGCTTGGGTATTGCGGAAGTTCAGGATCCGGCCGACATCGACGAGCGGGCAGAAGCTGTTGCGGATCGAGATGAGCCGCTGGTTGGCGCCGAAGGAATGGATGTTCTGCGCTTCCGGCTGGAGCGTCTCGACGATCGCGGTGAGCGGAACGACGAGCGTCTGGCCGGCGACCGTGACGACCATGCCGTCGAGAACGGCAAGCGTCAGCGGAAGGCTCATGGTGAAGGTCGAACCGTGACCCGGGCGCGAGGTGATCGAGATACGACCGCCGAGAGCCTGGATCGAGCGCTTGACCACGTCCATGCCGACGCCGCGACCGGAAATGTCGGAGATCTTGTCGGCGGTGGAGAAACCGGGCGCGAAGATCAGGTTGTCGATCTCTTCGTCCGTCAGGTTGGCGTCGGCGGCGATCAGTTCGTTGTCGATGGCCTTCTGCTTGACGCGCTCGCGGTTGATACCGGCACCGTCGTCGACCAGTTCGATGACGATACGGCCGGAGCGATGCTTCGCCGTCAGCTTGATCGTGCCTTCCGGATCCTTGCCGGCGGCGGCACGCTTTTCCGGGCTTTCGATGCCGTGGTCGACGGCATTGCGGATCATGTGGGTGAGCGGTTCGGCAAGCTTGTCGATGACCGTCTTGTCGACTTCGGTGTTCTCACCCTCGGTCACCAGGCGGATCGACTTGCCGACCATGTCGGCCACTTCGCGAACGATACGCGACATGCGCTGGAAGACCGGCTTCACGGGCTGCGCGCGGATCGCCATGACCGAGTCCTGGATTTCGCGCGTCAGCTGCTGCAGTTCCTCGAGGCCCATGTTGATGGACGAGGTGCCGTTGTTGTCGTTCTCGATGACGCTCTGCGAAAGCATCGCCTGGTTGATGACCAGCTCGCCGACGAGGTTGATCAGGCGGTCGACGCGATCGAGGTCGACGCGGATCGTCTGGCCGGCGGCGTTGTTGTTCTGCGCGGCGGCCGCGGCAGCCGCGGCTGCGGCGGCGGGGGTTTCCTTCTTTTCGTGCTTGGCGGCGCCGGCGGCGAGTTTCACCACGTTGCTGGCGGTTTCGGCCGCGTCGACGGCCTCCGCAACGGTGTCCTCACCGGCGCCGTCGAGGATCGACAGATCGAAGGGAACCGGGATCATCGGCGGCTCTTCGCCGACCGGTGCGTCCTTGGTTTCCTCATGCAGCTTGATTTCGAGGTCGCAGTCCCATTCGGCGAATTCGAAGACGGTACGGATGCCTTCCTCGCCCTTTTCGGTGGTGATCTGGACCTTCCACGAGAAATAGGCGGCTTCCGGGTCCAGGTCGTCGAGCGGCGGCAGGCTGTCCATGTCGCAGTGGATGCTCATCTCGCCGATGCGGGACAGGTCGCGCAGCAGCAGAGCGGCCTCGTTGCCCTTGGCGTAGAGTTCGCGACGCGGCTTGAACGACACGTCGAAGGTCTGTGCGGTGACCGCGGGCGCACCGCCGAAATCATCGTCGAACGAGAACGGGATCGGCTGGAAGCCGCTGTCGTCGCTCGGCGCGGGGGCAGCCTTGGCAGCCGGCTTCGGGGTAGCTGCGACCGGAGCGGGAGCGCTGGCCTGCGGCAGTTCGCCGTTCGCCAGCGCCTCGAGTTCCTTCACCAGACTGCTGGAGCGGGACGGTTCGACGCTGCCGCCGTCGCGGGCGGCATTGGTCAGGTCGGCCAGGACGTCGGCGGATTTGAGCATGACCTTCATTACTTCAGGGCCAGGCTCGAGCTTGTTGGATCGAACGCAATCGAGAGTCGTCTCGAAGACGTGCGCGAAGGCCACCAGGTCATCCAGACCGAAGGCACCAGCGCCGCCCTTGATCGAGTGCACGGCCCGGAAAACGGCATTGATCGTTTCCGGATCGTGATCCCCGTCATTCATTTTCAGAAGACCGGACTCCAGTTCGGCGAGCTGCTCCTCGCACTCCTGGAAAAAGATCTCTTTGATTTCGTTCATATCCATAGGAGAAATTCCCGGCTTAGGCGGTTACACGCTCGATGGCATCGATCAGTTTGGTCGGATCGAAAGGCTTGACGATCCAGCCAGTCGCGCCGGCCTGACGGGCGCGGTTCTTCTTTTCCGCATCGCTTTCCGTCGTCAGCACGAGGATCGGAATGGCACGGTATTTTTCGTTGCGCCGAACACCTTCGATGAAGCCGAAACCGTCGAGGCGCGGCATGTTGATGTCGGTGACGATCACATCGGGATTGCACTCTTCGAGGACTTCCAGGCCCTCGACGCCGTCTTCGGCCTGAATGGTCTCGAAACCCGCATTGTTGAGGGTAACCAGCAGCATGTTCCGGATGGTCCTGGAATCATCCACGGTAAGCACTTTTTTCTTCATTGCCGGATCTCCTTGGCGAGCAGATGATCTATGTTCACGCCTATCAGTTGAAGTGTCTTGAGGAAGGCATCGGAGGCCTTTGCGTAGGAAAACGGCTTCTTGTCCGCCTCCCATGCCTTGGCCCCGGCCACCAGGATCTGTACGCACTGGGCGCCGATACGCTCGACGCCCGAAGCGTCGATCGCCAGTCCGCCGCCGCGCATGGACATGAGATTGGCCTTCAGGTTCGAGGCCTCGTTCAGGTCGAGCACAGCGGACAGTTTCAAGCTCTTCTGTTCGCCTTTCTTAGCTGCCATCAGTTCTTTCCTTGTCTTGCGGGCCCGCCGCAATCCGACCGTTGTTGTCGGGCGGCGGAACCCTTATCCGCCTTCCCGATGGTCGCATTGCCCGCCCCAATACTTCCTGTGTATCTGAAGTTGGTAAACAATCCCCTCAACCTCCAAGTCCTGCGAGATGGACCGGGAAGCCAAAATCGTCATCGAACGCGTTATTCTCCGGATCGGACAGTGGAACGGCAGCGGAAGGTCCGCGCGTCTCCGCCGGTGAAACGCGGACCTGCGGGGCGGCCGCCATCGGCGCCCTCGACTGCCGCTCGAAATGGAACTCCCGGACTGTGCGCCCGAGCTCGAGGATGACCGTGTGGAGATCGTCCGAACCGTCGCTGGAGCGGCGGGCGAAATCCGCGCTTTCGGCAACTTCGCCGCCGAGGCCCGAAACGATGCCCGCCACGGAGGCGAGTTCCCTCGCCTGACTGTCGGTCGCCTGGGCGATGTCCGAAACCGTATCGCTGATGCCGCCGACCTGGACGACGATGTCGCCGATGGCCTTCTGGGTCCGTCCGACGATGTCCACGCCGGTGTCGACCTGCGACTTGGTGGTGGCGACGAGGGCCTTGATCTCACGGGCGGCCTCGGCCGAACGCTGGGCCAGCGCGCGGACTTCCTGGGCGACGACGGCGAAGCCGCGGCCGCTGTCGCCGGCGCGCGCGGCCTCGATGCCGGCATTGAGTGCCAGAAGATTTGTCTGGAAGGCGATCTCGTCGATCGAGCCGATGATCCGGCCGATCTGTTCGGCCGAAGCCTCGATGTCGGACATGGCGGTGATCGCCTGGCCGGCGACCGTGCCGCTCGCCTCGACCGCCTTCTGCGTCACCGAGACCCGTTCCTCGGCCCGGCGCGTCTTTGCCGCGCTGTCGCGCACGCCACCGGTCAGGGCTTCGAGCGAACGCGAGGCATCGTCGAGGCGGGAAGATTGGCTCTCCGCCCGACCGGCATAATCATTGGCCGCGCCGGCAAAGGCTTGAGTGCCGGTCTCGACCGTCTTCAGCTTTTCTTCCGTGCCGAGCAATGCCGACTGCATCTGCTCGATGGCCGTGTTGAGCGAGGCGGCAAGCTCGCCGTAGTGTTCGGGCACATCGGCGGCGACGCGGGTGGTGAGGTCGCGGCCGGCAAGCGCACGGAACACCGGGCCGAAGACCTCCTCGACCTCCGAGCGGTCGCGCTCGCGCTGGGCGGCGAGATCGCGGTGGTGCTTGACCCGCAATTCGTTGAACCGCAGCGATACGGCGATCTCGACATCCACCATGACCAGCCGGACGATGGCGCCGACGAGATCGGCGATTTCACGTTGCCGCTTGCGATTGCCGGGCAGCAGGCCACGGCCGGCGAGATCGCCCATCACGGCCTGCAGCAGATGCTCCATGACCACCGCATGGCCGGCGATATGCCAGCGCGGATCGAGGCCCATCCGGCTTTCGGTGTCGGAGAGCACCTTGACGCGTTCGGCGTAGAGCGCGTCGAAGCGCGCATCGGTCAGCACGTCCCAATGGGAGGCCAGCAGATCGTGCAGGCGATCGAACTGCCGCTCGCTGGAGAAATTGCGCGCGGCGTCCGGCAGGGTCTGCAGGCGCTGGAAGAGGTCGCGGATGCCGGTCTTGAGGTTCGGCTCGAGAAGGTGGCGATAACGGCGCAGCAGATCGCAATCCGCTTCGCCAAGGCCGGCAAAGCGCAGCCGGTCGCGCAGGCTACCCGCCTGTGCGCTTGCCGCCCGATCTGCCGGCGAAACCTGCCCCACTGCCAATCCCCGCACACGGCCGCTTCGTGTTTGAAGGCGGCCAGTTTAACTTCCCCAGGCATGTCGACGAGATTGCGGAAATGAGCGTGCCGAAGGCGGCGAGACAACCAGATCCGCTTTCACCGAAGATTGTTCCAGGAACCACTTCAATGAATGCTTCATACCGGACCGAAACCGGTACGACGGGACGGCGTCATGCCCGACGGAAACCTGCCTTGCGCAGATCCCACTCCGACGTATTCTTTAATCTGTATGGCTAATTTCTTGCGCGAAGGTTAATAAATCTTCAACAGCCGGCACAAACCCCGGAAACGCAAGGGAAAACCGCGCCGATCGGGGTTGCAGGCGCTCATGGCTGCGCGCCTGAGTGTAGTTGGCTCTCACTGTGCTCCCTGAAGGCCGGAGAACAACGGCAATCGCACGGTGAAACGCGCGCCGCCACCGGGTGCGTCGCCGACCGCGATGTCGCCCCCTTGCGCTTCCACCAGGCTGCGCACCACCGCCAGACCCAGCCCGGCGCCGCCGGTCTTGCGGGCCCGCGAGGCTTCGAGCCGGACGAAGGGTTCGAACAGCAGTTCGCGGTCCGCCGCGGCAATGCCGGGTCCGTCGTCGTCGACCGTCAGCACGATCCAGCGGCCCTCGACGTCGAGCGCGACATGGGCGGCGCGGCCGTATTTGATCGCATTGCCGACGAGGTTGGAGACGATGCGGCGCAGCGCCAGCCGGTCCCCGATCAGCATGGCGGAAGCCGCCGCCGGCCGGACCGCGAGCGTGCGGTTTTCGACCGCGATGTCGCTCTCGAGTATCTCACTCTCGACGATCGGAGCGATCTCCAGCAGTTCCTCGTCGAGCGATCCGACGCCTGCCCGGCCGGCGAGCAGCGCATTGTCGAGCAACTGGATCATGTCGCCGATATCGGCGATGGCGCGGTCGCGTTCGGCCTCGTCGGGGATCTGTTCGGCCCGCAACCGCAGCCGCGTAGCAAAGGTGCGCACGTCGTGCTGGATGCCGCCGATCAGCGCCAGCCGCGCCGCGATCATCGCATGGAGCCGCGTCTGCAGCCGCGCAAAGGCCTGGACCAGGGTACGCGTCTCGGGCGCGCTGAAACGGACATCCGGCACCGGCACGGGACCCGCCGCCGGATCCATCTGGTCGACGGCGGCCGCCAGGCGCCGCAGGGGCCGCAGCTCGCGATGCAGGACGAGGACAGCGATCACCGCGAACAGCGAGCCGAGCAGGCCGGCACCGAGACCGACCGGCAGGCCGAACCAGGTGACGAGAAACGGCGTGCGGGTTTCGAGGATGAGCACGTTGGCGCCCTCGAGCGCCACGGCGAATTCGATCGGATTGTCGTCGCCGCCGAACAGGCGCGGCATGCGCGACCGCTCGCCGTTCCGTGCCAGCATGGTCACGGCCAGCAGGTTTTCGCCAAGCGCCTTGCGATAGGGCTCGAAGCGCTCGTCCGACATCACGTCGACGTCGATGCCGGCATTGGAACCCGCCAGGTCGTCCTCCAGCCTGAGTTCGAGGATGGCCGAGTTGAACGCCTGGATCAGCCTTGGGCGTCGTGTGGGCTCGGTCTGCCGGACGATGTCGACGATCGCTGCGACCTGTTCCGGCGCGGGAAGAGCGGTGGCGCTGCGCAGGTCGTTCGCCAGGTAGACGGACGAGAGCAGCATGACCCAGATCGCCAGGAGGGAGGCGCCGACAATGGCGACAAGGCGGGCGGAGAGGCCGATCCTGATCATCACGGCACCTGCCGGACCACGGCGGTCAGCAGGTAACCGTTGTTGCGCACCGTGGTGATCAGCCCGGTCCCGGGACTCGCCGCGTCCAGCTTCTTTCGAAGCCGCGAGACGAGGATGTCGACCGTGCGGTCGAAGGGGTCGGACAGGCGCCCGTGGGTCCAGTCAAGGATCTGGTCGCGCGACAGGACCCGGCGCGGGCGCGTGACGAAGCAGGCAAGCAGGTCGAATTCGCTGCTCGTGAGGGATACCGGCGCGCCGTCGTCCAGGGTCAACAGGCGCGCGTCGAGATCGACGAGGAAACGATCGAAGGCGAAGCGGCGGGTCGCTGCTGCGCGCGGCTTCTGTCCGGCACGGCGCAGCAGGGCGCGGATACGCGCCAGCAGTTCCCGCGTGCCGAACGGCTTGACGAGATAGTCGTCCGCCCCGAGTTCGAGGCCGACCACCCGGTCTGTCTCATCTCCCTTGGCCGTCAGCATGAGGATCGGCGTGTCCTGGTCGGCGCGGATGCGACGGCAGAGGCTCAGCCCGTCTTCGCCCGGCAGCATGAGGTCGAGGACGAACAGGTCGACCGGCGTCCGGCGCAGCACGACGTCGAGCTCCGCCCCGTCCTCCGCCAGTTCGACACGGTAGCCTTCACGACGCAGGAGATCGGCCACGAGCCGACGAATATCGGCATCGTCGTCGACAATCAGGATGGTCTGCGGCTGGCTGATCGGGTGGCTCGTCATGGGGCCAGAATGCGGGGAAGACCGATGCCGATCAAGAGGTTCGAGCCCCTTGATACAAATTGCAACATGGCGGCTGCGCTTCGTTACGAAAGGACACCGGAACGAAAACCGGACCGTACAATCCGGCGCCAGTATCGGATCGTCATCACTTGCCGAGGCTCTTCGGCGCACAAGACGAGGTTCGCATCATGATCAGGCAGTTTGCCACGAGACCGAAGGAAGCAAAGCGCATCGGCACCTTCATCTGCGACCCTTTCTCCCATTCCCGTCAAGGCTGCCGCATAGACACGCGGCCGAACGGCGAGGCAACCTATCGTGAAGGCGCCGTCCGCTGGTGACCCCCCACCCGCCTTCATGATGCCCGGCGGCGGGGCGCGCTCTCCACTGAACCCGCCGCCGGGTCCGCCTCATCCGAACCCAACCACGAACAGAAGGAACCGACCCATGCCGAAAACCCTGACCCGCCGCCTGCCCGCCCTCGCAGCGCTTGGCGCCACCCTCACCCTTTGCGCCCTGCCCGCCCATGCGCAGACCCAGCCCACGCCGGAAATGCGCGCCAAGGCCTACAAGGTGATCCGCGTGTGCAAGGCCGACATCCAGCAGTTCTGCAAGGGCATCGAATATGGCGGCGGCCGCGTCGCCCAGTGCCTGCAGCAGCACGAGGCCTCGGTCAAGCCGGATTGCCGCACGGCGCTCAGCGAGGCGATGACCAACTGATCCGGCCGTCCGGGAGGCCCACCGGAGGCGCTTCGGAACAAAGGCTTGCGCCGCCCGTTTCCTCGCCAACCAGGGAGATGGAACATTGGCGGCGCGAGCGATCTGGAGAGGCGATCTCGTCATTGGCGAACTCACGTGCCCGGTGGCGCTCTATTCGGCCGTCACCGCGCAGGAGCGCGTCTCGTTCCATATCATCAACCGCGACACCGGCCACCGGGTCCGCCGCGAATATTTCGATGCCGACACCGACCAGGGCGTCGACAACGACGATCTGGTCAAGGGCTATGAAACGAGCGAAGGCCAGGCGATCATCTTGACGCCGGACGAGATCCGCGACGCGGTGCCGGACAGCGACAAGACGCTGGAGATGGCGAGCTTCATTCCCTGCGACGGCATCGACACCGTCTTTCTCGAGCGCCCCTATTATCTGGCGCCCGGCAGCAGGCAGGCGCTGGAAGTCTATGACCTGGTGCGCGAGGCGATGGCGGCGAAGGGTGTCGCGGCGCTGGTGCAGACCGTTCTCTTCCGCCGCGTGCGTTCCCTTTTGATCCGCCCGCATGGCAAGGGCATGATCGCCACCACGCTCAACTTCGACTATGAGGTACGCCCCGCCAAGGACACTTTCGGCGGGATCTCCGCGGTCAAGATCGAGGGCGAGATGCTCGAACTCGCGCAGCACATCATCGAGACCAAGCAGGGCGAATTCGACCCGGCCGAGTTCGAGGACCGCTACGAGGAGGCGGTGATCGAACTGGTGAAGGCCAAGATCGCCGGCCGCAAACCGAAGCGCCTGCCGAAGCGCAAGGCGTCCAACGTCACCGACCTGATGGAGGCGCTGCGCAAGAGCGCCGGCGTCGGCGCCAAGGACGAAGGCAAGCGCAAGGGCCCGGCCAAGCGCGCCAGCACGGCAGGAGCGAAGGCCAAGAGCGCCCCCAAGCGAAAGGCCGGCTGATCCATGTCGCTCGATCTCTACCGCCGCAAGCGCGATTTCAAGGCGACGCCGGAACCGAAGGGCAAGGCGTCGCGCGAGCGGGGAGACAGCTTCGTCATCCAGAAACATGCCGCCCGCCGCCTGCACTACGATTTCCGGCTGGAGATGGACGGCGTGTTGAAAAGCTGGGCGGTGACGCGCGGCCCGAGCCTCGTGCCCGGCGAGAAGCGGCTTGCCGTTCATGTCGAGGATCATCCGCTCGACTATGGCGACTTCGAGGGCACCATCCCCAAGGGCCATTACGGTGCGGGAAGCGTGATCGTCTGGGATCGCGGCCGGTGGACGCCGATCGGCGATGTGAAGAAGGCCTATCGCAAGGGGCACCTGGAATTCCAGCTGGAGGGCGAGAAGCTCTCCGGCCGCTGGCATCTGGTGCGCATGGCAGGCCGGCAAGATGAAAGCCGCGAGAACTGGCTGCTGATCAAGGGCGAGGACGAAGCGGCGCGCGGCGAGGACGACCCCGACATTCTGGAGGAACGGCCGGAATCGGTGAAGACCGGCTTGCAGATCGAGGAGATCGGCGAGGATGCGCCGGCGAAAGCCGAACGCTCCGCCCGCAAGCCAGCAGCGGCCAAGCGCGCGACGATCGATGAGACAGAAACGCCGTCGTCCGAGGATGTCGCCCCCGGCAAGACCAAGGGAGCCGTTTCCGCCGAAAAGCCTGAGTTCGTCGAGCCGGCGCTGGCGACCGCCGTCAAGACCGTGCCGAAGGGCAAGCGCTGGCTGCACGAGATCAAGCTGGACGGCTACCGCATGCAGGCACATCTGGCGAAGGGCAAGGTGACGCTGCTGACCCGCACCGGGCTCGACTGGACCGAGCGCTTCGGCAAGGCGATCGGCAAGGCGCTTGCAGCCCTGCCCGCAAGCGAGGCGGTCATCGACGGCGAAGTGGTGGTCGAGAACGGCGCCGGCACCACCGACTTTTCCCTGCTACAGGCCGACCTTAGCGACGGCCGGACCGAGCGCTTCGTCTTCTATGCCTTCGACCTCCTCTATCTCGACGGTTTCGATCTGCGCCCGGCAGCGCTCAGTGCACGCAAGGCGGCGCTGAAGAGCCTGATGGAAGAGGCCGATCCTCCGCTGAGATTCAGCGATCATTTCGACGAAAGCGGCGATCTTGTCCTGAAGCATGCCTGCCGGCTGAGCCTGGAGGGCATCGTCTCCAAGGTCGCCGACGCCCCCTATCGCTCCGGGCGCGGCCGCGACTGGGTGAAGTCGAAATGTTCGGCGCGGCAGGAAGTGGTGATCGGCGGCTACGTGCCCTCCACCGTCTCCAAGGGGGCGATCGGCTCGCTGGTGATGGGAACCCATGACGATGGCAAGCTCGTGCATATCGGCCGCGTCGGCACCGGCTATACCGACGACGTGGCGCGCCGGCTGATGCGCATGCTCGAGCCGTTGCGCCAGGACAAGAGCCCGTTTTCCGACAAGCTCACCGGACTGCAGAAGAAGGACGTCGTCTTCGTCCGCCCGGAGACGGTTGCCGAGATCGAATTCCGTGGCTGGACGGCGGATGCCCATCTGAGGCACGCTTCGTTCCGCGGCCTGCGCGAGGACAAGGCCGCGCAGGATGTGGTGCGGGAGAGCGAAATGAAGACCACGCCGGCCGAGCCCAAGCGGACAGTGAACCTGACGCATCCGGACCGGGTCTACTGGCCGGATGCCGGGGTGACCAAGGCAGGGCTTGCCGACTATTACGTCGAAGTCTGGCCGCGAATGGCGCCCTTCGTCGTCAACCGACCGCTGGCCCTGCTGCGGTGTCCGGAAGGCGTCGGCGGCAGCTGCTTCTTCCAGAAACATGCCTGGCGCGGCATGCGCAAGGATATCCTGGTCGCGCCCGACCCGACCCAGCCGGACGAGGAACCCAATGTCGTCATCCGCGATCTGGACGGCCTGCTCGGCCTCGTGCAGGGCGGCGTGCTCGAAATCCACCCCTGGGGTGCGACGCTCGACGCGCTGGAAAAGCCCGACATGGTCAACATCGACCTCGACCCGGGTCCGGGCGTCAGCTGGGAACGGGTGATCGCCGCAGCCTTCGAAGTCCGGGAGTGGTTCGAGGCCATGGGCCTGACCGCCTTCGTCAAGACCTCCGGCGGCAAGGGATTGCATGTCGTGGCACCCGTGAAGCCGAAGACCGAGTGGCCCGAGGTGAAGGCAGCCATGAAGGCGCTGGCCGACGGCATGGCGAAGGACAGCCCGTCAGACTATGTCTCGACCGTGAGCAAGGCGAAGCGCAAGGGCAAGATCCTCATCGACTATCTGCGCAACGGACGCGGCGCCACGGCAGTCGCACCCTATTCGCCGCGTGCCCGCGACGGTGCGCCCGTGTCGATGCCGCTGTCCTGGGAGGAACTCGGCCCCGAGATCGGACCGGCGCATTTCACCATTGGCAATGCGATCGCCCGGCTTTCCGGGCTCGCACGGGATCCCTGGGCCGATTTCCGTGCGGCCGAGGCGGTGCTGCCGCCGGCGTCGACGGCGAAACGAAAACCCCGCTAGCGCTTACCGGACGATTTCTTCTCCGAAGCAAGGCTCTTGCGCAGCGCCGACATGATGTCGATCACGTTGTCGCTGCGGGGCGGCTCGGCCTTTTTCGGCGGCGCTTTCGCTTTGGTCGACTTCTTGCGGGCCTTGATGATCGCGTGCAACCGGTCCTCGACCGGATCCTCGACCAGGCTTGGCGACCATTTTTCGATCCGCTCGCCGATCAGCTTCTTCATCATCGTCAAGGCCCGGGCCGAGGGCTCCTCCTTGCCGGCGTCGCCGAAGAACTCCTCGCCGCCGCGCATCTCATCGCCGTAGCGCAGCGTCCAGGCGAGCATGCCGCGGTCGCGCGGAAGCAGCAGCACGGCATGTTCCCGCCGATAGAGCACGACGCGGGAAATGCCGGCGGTTCCGCTCTTCGCCATCGCTTCGCGGATGACCGCAAAGGCTTCTTCGCTGACCTTGTCGGCCGGGGCGAGATAATGCGGAGAATCGTACCAGATCCAGTCGATCGATGACGCAGGAACGAAACGCTCGATGTCGATGGTGCGGGTACTTTCCAGCGCGACCTCGTCCAGTTCCTCGTCGTCGAACAGGACGTAATCGTCCTCGCCCCGGGCATAGCCCCGCATCTGGTCCTCGTCGTCCACGGGCTTGCCCGTGACCGCATCGACATAGCGGCTGACGACGCGGTTTCCGGTCTGGCAGTTGATGTTGTGGAACCGGAGCTTGGAACTTTCGGTGACGGCCGGCGTCATGGAGACGCGGCAGGTGACCAGCGACAGCTTCAGATAGCCCTTCCAGAAAACGCGCTGCGCCATGAATGCCATCTCCCTCGCCTGCCGGCTGCACAAATTCTCATCCGCTTCGCCGGTCAACGCCCCATGAACCAAGGGGTTCCGTGCAGTGCAATAATTTCGTCGGTTGCGGTCGGAACCGTTTGCCAGTGCACCGCGTTCGACACATGGCGATGAGGGAGACCAGATCATGGACGACTACGACAGCGAGTGGATAGCCAGACGAGCCTACACGCTTTGGGAAGAAGAAGGCCGGCCCGAAGGCCGCCATGACCATCATTGGCAGCAGGCGGTCGAAGCCTATGAAACGCTCCGGGCGAGCGCCAACGCCACGACGTCGAACGCACAGCGCCGCATCAGGAAAGCGCGCGAGAGCACGCCGACGACCACGCCCGAAACACCGACCGCTGCCCAGACGCCGTCGTCGCGCGGCGCTCGCAAGGGATAGCCGCCATGGGAACGATCAACATCGCCTCGACCCTTCCCGGTTCGCAGCTCATCCAGCGGCTGAGGGACACCATCCGACCCGTCGAATCAGAAGCGCTCCCCTCGGCACCTGTGCGGCCCCGCCTCAAGGTCCTGGCGGTCGCCTCGGAAATCTATCCGCTGGTCAAGACCGGCGGCCTAGCGGACGTGACCGGGGCATTGCCCAAGGCCCTGTCCGCCTTCCGCATCGATACTCACAGCCTCGTCCCCGGCTATCCGGCGCTGCTGGCCATGGCCCGCCGCTGCCCGCCGCTGATGGAATTCGACAACCTGCTCGGCGAACGGGCGACACTGCGCCACGTCGAGATGCACGGCCTCAGCCTTTTCGTGCTCGATGCGCCGCAGCTCTACGACCGCGACGGCGGCCCCTATGTCGATCAGCATGGAACGGACCACGGCGACAACTGGAAGCGTTTTGCCGTGCTTTCGCTCGCCGCGGCGGAGATCGCCGCCGGCGCCCTGCCCGGCTGGAAGCCGGATCTCGTCCACACCCACGACTGGCAGACCGCGCTGACCTCGGTCTATATGCGCACGATGGGCTGCGATGTCCCGGTCGTGCTGACCATCCACAACCTGGCCTTCCAGGGGCAGTTCTCGGCCGATCTGCTCGGTGCCATCGGCCTGCCGCCCAGTGCCTACGGCGTCGACTGCATGGAATATTACGGCGACATCAGCTACCTCAAGGGCGGCCTGATGACGGCCGACCACATCACGGTGGTGAGCCCCACCTATGCGCGGGAAATCCTGACCCCGACCTTCGGCATGGGACTGCACGGCGTGCTGCGCAAGCGCATCGACCGGCTGCAGGGCATCGTCAATGGCATCGACCAGGATGTGTGGAACCCGGCCGCGGACGACTACCTGCCCGTGCCGTATGATGCCAAGACGCTCCGCAACAAGAAGAAGAACACGCCCGCCCTGCTCGAGCGCTTTGGCCTGGAGCCGGGCAACGGCCCGCTCTTTTCCGCCGTCAGCCGCATGACCTGGCAGAAGGGCATGGACATGTTGGCGGAGGTGGCAGACGAAATCTTCCATGCTGACGGAAGGCTGATCGTGCTTGGGCAGGGCGACCACGAGATCGAGGCAGCCCTTCGCCAGACCGCGGAGCGTTACTCCGGCCGCATGGCCGTGTCGATCGGCTATGACGAGGAGACGGCTCATCTGATCCATGGCGGCTCCGACGCCATCATCCAGCCGTCGCGCTTCGAGCCGTGCGGCCTGACGCAGCTCTACGCGCTTCGCTACGGCTGCGTGCCGGTGGTGTCGCGCACGGGCGGGCTGTCGGAGACGATCATCGATGCCAATGACGCAGCACTCTCCGCCCGGGTGGCGACCGGCTTCCAGTTCCATCCGGTGACGGCGGAAGGGCTGCGCCATGCCATCCGGCGGGCCTGCAACGCCCACCGGGATCCGAAACACTGGTCGCGGCTTCAGCTGCGCGCCATGCGCGCCGACTACTCGTGGGACCGAAGCGCAGGCGCCTATGCCGCCGTCTACGAGCGGCTTGTCGCCACGCCTGAGGGCGCGGTCAACTGACCGACGGATCAACGTCCGACGCAAAAAAGGCCCGGCTGAACGCCGGGCCTTTTTCTATGATGGATATTCTATTTGCGAATGCGGTCAGTTGGTAGTCGTGCCGTTGCCCTTGACCTGGCTTTCGCCGCCCGTGCCGGTGTCAGGGGTCGGGTCGCGATCGGTGGACGTCGCCGGAGCGCTTTCGGTCGTCGCCGGCGCGGAGTCGCGCTGGTTCGACGTCTGGTCTTCGCCGCACGCTGTCAGAACGCCCGCCAGCAGCACGAGAAACAGGGCTTTCTTCATCTCCACATCTCCTTGGCCGGAATGTCCGCTTGGCTGGCGTCGCGCATCGCGATGCTGCGCTCGAGTGCTGCCAGGTCCTCGCCGTCGGCGGGCACCGGATCGCCGGCAATCGCTTCCAGGACTTCGGCCTTCAGCGCGCCGTGGCGGATCGCCCAGCGGAGCGTTTCGCGCGTCTGCCGCTCGGCTTCGAGCTGCGCATAAAGCGCGATGATCAGCCGATCGCGGGGATCGGGATGCCGCCGCCAGCGCGGCGGCCGAACGGTGTCGGTCACGGTGTAGTCTCCTGGGTGGAAATTTTGTCTGTCCTGGATAAGAAACTTTTCCGCCGCTCCATTGTTCCCTTACGCGGGTGTTAGGCCCATCATGACGACACTGACAAAGGAGCGAGAGATGACCGATCTTCCAAGGCAGGAAATCGAAGGCAAGCTGAACGCCCACCGGGAGATCCTCGTCTCACTGCTGGCCGCGGCCATGATCGGACCTGACACGGTTGCCGGCGTCGTGGAGAACCTGGAGCAGGAACTGCTGCCAACCGACGGGTCCGAAGACCCGGGCCTCACGCCGTCCGCTGGCTATGCCTCGGGCGCGGAAAAATCCGACGAGATCCGCGCCATTCTCGGTGCGGCAAGGGAACGGGCCAACGCCATCCAGCGCCTTGCGGGCGAAATGCCGAGCGGCCAGTCTCTGTAGTCGATCTTTGGTGATGGGTTATTCGTGGCCGGAATGATCGGCGGGATCGTAGTTCATGTCCCAGTCCTTGGGCGGGTTCTTCTTTCCCGGCGGCCATTTGTTGACGGTCGCGTCTTCGGATCCGGTGATCACCGTCGGCTTGGCGCTCGCAACTCCGGTGCTGTCGCCGCCATGCTGGGTGCCGACGAACTGCGGCTCCGCATCCTTGCGGATGTCGCCGGCGGCATCATAGACGTAGGTTTTCTTTCCCATGGGATTATCGCTTCGATCCTTTGGATCGCCTCTTGTTGGACGGGTGCGCCTGACCGGGCGCATCAAGTCAACACACGAGCGAGGGCAAAGGTTCCGGGGCGGAGGCGGGCGATCCCCTAAGCGTGATCGCCGTGAGCGAGCGGGTTCTCGATCGCCGAGAGCGGGGCGATCAGCGACCAGCGCAGGCCGCTTTCATCGAAATCGATGATTACCTTGCCGCTGAAGGCCGCAGCGGCATGGCGCTCGATGACGGTGGAGCCGAAACCCTGGCGCGAGGGCTTCACGACCGTGGGGCCTCCCGTTTCTAGCCAGCGCAGGACGAGTTCCGTGGAACCGTCTTCGCCGGCGCCGACGTCCCATTCGATCATCACGCGCCCCTCCGGCACGGACAGGGCGCCGTATTTCACCGAATTGGTGGCGAGCTCGTAGAAGACCAGGCCAAGATTCTGCACGGCATTGGCGTTGGCCAGCAAGTCTTCGCCGCGCGTCTCGATCCGTCCCATCGAGCCGGTCACCGCCGACAGCTGCAGTTCGATCACCGTCGACAGCGGAATGCCGCCCCATTGCTGCCGGGCAAGTGCCTCGATCGACTGCGCAAGCCCTGCCAGCCGGCCGCCGACGGCCCGCTGCAGCTCGTCGACGCTTTCGGTGCCGCGGGCGAGCTGGCGCAGCATCGCCTGGACGAGGGACAGGATGTTCTTGGTCCGGTGGACCAGCTCCTGGAGGATGAAATGCACACGCTCTTCCGCTTCGGCGCGATCGAAGGAGGCGTTGGAGAGCGCGATGGCCACCTGGTTCGCCTCGGTCACCTTGGTCATTTCCGGCGAGACGATCTCGCCGCGGCCGATGCGCTCCGCCATGCGGGCGATCTGGCGGATCGACCGGCGCAGCTGGTGGGCGGCGAGCAGCACGATGCCGAGGCTGAGGGCGAGCAGGGTGACGCTGCCGTAGAAGAGGCTCTTCCAGGTGCTGGCGAGCGAGGCCTGCGCGCTCGACACCGGCCCCCAAAGGGCCACGCGCCACGGCCATTCCGCTACCCGTGCATAACCCATCATCACCCGCTCGCCGTCGATCGTGGTGGCGACGGCGTTGTTGGAGCCGGTGATCAGCCGGGTCAGATCCGCGGGAAAGGCGCCTCCGGAGGGAATATTGCCCGGCCCGTTCGAGACGATGACCTTGTCGTCGGCATCGATGACGGCGGCCGACCAGCCGGGAGGCAGGATGTCGGTCGATGTCATGCTGACCATATCGCCGGCATTCTGGGTCAGCACCAGCGCCGCGCCGGGCGTGTTCGGCCCCGGTGACGGAAGGGGCATGATCACATTGAACACCCATTGCTGGCTGGTCGCGCCAAAGAAGACGCCCGACACCTCGATCTTGCCGGAGGCGAGCGCTGCCTGGAGCGTGGGGAAATTCGACATGGGCTTCAGCGGCGCGCCGTAGGGCACGCGAGTATTGAGCAGCTGATTGCCCTCGGCATCGACGAGCAGCACGTAAAGCGAGCCCGCGCCGAGGCTGGAGGCGGTACGCTGGTGGAAGGCGCCGAGGTTTCCCGACGTCAGTTCGGCCGCACCCGACAGGAGACGCAGCGTCGTCGACATGTCCTCGAGCTTGCGTTCGAAATTACGGCTGATGGTCTGCGCATCCTGGGCCGCTTCGTGGCGAAGGGCCTCATATTCGCTGCGTTCCAGCTCGGAGAGAAGGAAGATCACGAAGGCGAGCAGGGGCAAAGTCGCGAGGATTGCCATCGCGACGAGATAGGCCCCGATCGATGCCGTTGGGAACAGGCGCACCAGCCTACCCATGCGTGCGCCACATCCTTGCCCGGTATCCCGTTGCGGGCCGGCCTTCGTCGCGCGCCATCGTCCGCCCTCCCACTCCCAAGACTTCTATCTCATTGACTAATATAGCAGGTTCTGGACGATGCCAACCGACCACCGCGGCTGCGACAATATTATCCTGTCGCTTCCGCCCCCTCACGGACAATCGGCGCGCGCAGCTCCGCCCCGGATGCCCGCCGTAGGAAAGGCGGATCGGACAGTGCGCCGCGGCCTTTGCCGGCCATGATTCTCTTACGCGTTCCGTTAGATCCGCGGCAGCACGATCCGTGGCGACCACCGTCTCCGAACCAAAAACCTCGGCAGCGCCGGCGAACCAAAAGGCGCCTCGCGCGTTAGGGCGCATACGCTGCGCAAGGAGGACACCATGGTATTCAAGCCGCAACGCTTTCACGACGAAAAGCCGGTCGTGGAACTCGAGCACCAGAACGAAGAACCACTGGAGACTGCGGTCGCCCGCCAGCTGGCGATTTCGCAAGGCATGGACGCATCCCGTCTGACGGTGACCGCGTCGGGCTCCACCATCTTCCTGTCCGGCACCATGACGGACGAAGCGGAAATCGACCGCGCGCTCGAAATCGTGCTGGCCGTGCCTGGGGTCGAGAAGATCACCCACGATCTCCAGGTCGGCTGAAGCCGAACGCGCCCCGTCGTCGCACGACCCGAACGAATCAACCCCAGCCATCCGTGCGGACGACTGGGGTATGTTTATGAATGGCAACCACCTGCGTGGCATGGTTTAGCGGGCCTCGGTCGCACCCGAAACCTGACGGGGCAAGCAATAGATCGAGACATCGCCGATCCGCTGCATGCGCCCGTTGAGACCCTGCTCGCGCAGGATCATGGCGCGGCGCTTTCCCATGCTCTGCATGTGGCGGTGCGCTGCCTCGACGGCAAGCCGGTAGCTCGGATAGGCCGGCGACTGGCCGCCGTCCGAGAGAAATACCCATCCGTTCGCGTGTGGAACGACATCGCAATAGATCTCAGCCATGACGAACTCCTCCTTTATCGCTCAAACGAGGAAGATGGGCTCAGGTTCCCGCCCCCGGAAGATTTTTTCGCTTTTCCGAATGATGGGAGTTACCGCGACAGGGCGGCCCTGAGGCGCGGGGCGGCGAAATCGAGGAAGGCCCTGAGCTTCAAGGGGATCAGCCCCTGCGACAGGTATACGAGGTGGACGGGCGCGGCCGGCTGTTCGAAGGTCTCGAGCAGGGACACGAGCAGACCGGTCTCCACCGCACGTCTCGCCTGATAGGACATGACCCGCGTGATCCCGAGGCCGGAGACGGCCGCATCCACAGCCGCCTCGGCGGTGTTGACCGACAATCGCGGCCGCACCGGCACGGAGAGTTCCTGTCCGTCTTCCTCGAAGGTCCAGGACTGCGCCGACAGGATGCCTTCGAAGGCGATGCAGTCATGGGCGGCAAGGTCGCGGGGATGCAGCGGCGCCGGATGGCGCAGCAGATAGTCGGGGCTCGCATAGACGGTGCGTCGGATCGAACCGAGCCGGCTGGCGATCAGGTTGCCTTCCGACAGCAGGCTGATGCGCAGCGCCACGTCGATGTGCTCGTCAGCGAGGCTGACATTCCTGTCGCTCATCGTCAGCCGCATGTTGATGTCCGGAAAAGCCTTGAGGAATTCCGTGATCACCGGCAGCACATGCAGCCGGCCGAAGACGATCGGTGCCGTCATGGTGAGGTCGCCCTTCGGCGCCAGATATTCACCGGCGGCCCGCCGCTCGGCTTCCTCGACCCGACCGAGGATCTCACGGGCGGCACCGACATAGCCTTCGCCGGCCTCGGTCAGCAGGATCCTGCGGCTGGTGCGGGTGATGAGGCGAACGCCGAGATGCGCTTCGAGCTCCGAAATCTTGCGGCTGACGGTCGGCAGAGGCGAATGCAGGGCACGCGAGGCGGCCGACAGGCTTCCGCCTTCGACGACAGCCAGAAGAACCCGCATGGCGTCGAGCCGATCCATCGCTTATTCCGATATTCGAGAGGATAACTTCCGAAACCGCTATCTACTACAGGAAACTGGAACCCGCTAGTCCTTGGCATGTCTTGACACCGCCCCTGCAAAGTCCAGCCAAGGAAACCGCCATGAAACTCTATCATTATCCGCTCTCGGGCCACGCCCACCGCGCCGTGCTCTTTCTCTCGCTGCTCGGCGTGAAGGCCGACCTTATCGAGGTCGACCTGCCGAACGGGGAGCACAAGTCGCCGGAATTCCTGATGCTCAATCCGTTCGGCCAGGTTCCCGTTCTCGAAGACGAGGGCGTGGTGGTCAACGATTCCAACGCCATCCTCGTCTATGTGGCGACCAAGCTGGGCCGCAAGGATTGGCTGGGCGACGATCTGGCTACGGTCGCGAAGGTGCAGAAATGGCTGTCGGTGGCGGCCGGAGAGATCGCTTATGGCCCCGCCGCGGCGCGGCTGATCACCGTCTTCGGGGCGAACTTCCGCGCCGACGAAGTCATTGCGCGCGCTCACCGCATTCTCAAGCTGATCGAGGCGCAGCTTGCCGCGCATCGGTTCATCGCCGGCGACCGGCCGACGATCGCCGATGTGGCCCTCTACAGCTACATCGTCAACGCGCCGGAAGGCAATGTGAACCTCGCGCCCTATGGCGCGGTGCGGGACTGGCTGGCGCGGATAGAGGCCCTGCCGGGCTTCGTCGCCTTTGCCAAGACGCCCGCCGGCCTTGCCGCCTAGCGGTCAATCGGCGGCCGGGGCTGCCCGGCCGCACTTCTTACAGGAGGCGACAATGGTCGACGACTTCGAAAGGCCTGCCTCGCCCTGGCATCAGGGCGAACTGGAATTGCAGCGCGCCGCGGGCGTTGCAGCCCAGATGGATCCGATCGGCCGCAGGGTGCTGCGTCCCTTCCTGCTCGACCAGCACCGCGAGTTCTATAGCCTTTTGCCCTTCATCGTCATCGGCGCCGTCGACCCGGAGGGGACGCCCTGGGCAACCATCCGCGCCGGCGCGCCGGGTTTCCTGCATTCGCCCAATCCGCTGACGCTCGATGTGAACGCCCGGCGCGAGCCGGCGGATCCGGCTGAACGCGGCATGGAGGACGGCGATGCCGTCGGCCTCGTCGGCGTCGATCTCGTCACCCGCCGGCGCAACCGGCTCAACGGTACGATCAGCCGGAGTTCCGACGAGAGCTTTACCGTTGCTGTCGGCCAGAGCTTCGGCAACTGCCCGCGTTACATCCAGAACCGAAACGTAAGCTGGGTCCGCGATCCCGAGTCTCCCTCCCCGGCGACCGCGGTCGTGTCGGATCGGCTGGATGACGACGCCCGCCGGATCATCGCCGCCGCCGACACCTTCTTCGTCGCCTCCTATGCGGATCGCGACGATGCGGGGCGGCAGGTCGACGTCTCGCATCGCGGCGGCAAGCCCGGTTTTGTCCGCATAGATGCCGACGGCGGGCTCACCGTGCCGGACTTCAACGGCAACCTGTTCTTCAACACGCTCGGCAATTTCATGGTCAATCCGCGGGCCGGGCTGCTGTTCGTCGATCACGAGACGGGCGGCATGCTGCAGGTGACGGGCAAGGTCGAGGTCATCCTCGATTCGCCTGATATCGCGGCCTTTGAAGGGGCGGAGCGGCTGTGGCGGGTGATGCCGGAGAAGATCGTCTGGCACCCGGATGCGCTGCCGCTCCGCTGGACGTTCGCCGAGGGCGGGTTTTCGCCGAGCAGCCTCGCGACCGGCAGTTGGCCCGAGGCCGACCGCACGCTTCGCGCGACTGATGCTCAGGGCCAGGGATAGTCGGCGATCGCCGCGCCGCCGGTCTTCAGCCGCTCGACGATCTGGCGCCGATAGGCGACCACGTCGCTCACGGGAATGGCCTTGCGCCGCGTCACCTCGGCTTCGGAGAAAGGTTCGATGCGCGACGGGTCGCCCCATTCGTCGATGACGTAGTTGAGGACTGCGGCGATCTCCGCATCGTTTAGGCCGGTCGCCACAACGCCCGGCACGTGTGTGATGTAGGTTCGTCCGTCATTGTCACCGGCGAAGGCATCGATATAGCCGGGCAGCGCCGGAATGCCGGCGCGCGGCAGGCCGGTGCCGTCCCGGTCGTGGCAACCGGAACAGCGCAGGAGATAGTTGAACTTGGCGGAATGGCCATCGGCCGCGGCCGGCACGCCCGATGCCGAGAGGCAGGCGGTGAGGATCAGGCTTTTCCAAAACGTGAGGCGGCGCATCTCATTCCCCCTTGCGCAGGGCGCGCAGTTCCTTGTGGCTCGGCGGCTGAGCGAGTGCCGCCTCGACTTCCGCCTTGTCGGGGCCGGCGGGCAGCCCGTTCAGCTCCTTGAGCACATAGGCGGCCACGGCCACCAGATCGTCGGCCCCCAACTCGGCCTGGGGCGGCATCACCAGACCGACATAGTCGATGCCGTTCGCCGTGATCTTGCCGCTCATGCCGCCGGCCATGACGCCGGCAATGTAGCGCGGTGCCTTGTCGCCCAGCGCCTGCCACAGGGCAGGATCGACGAGCGGAGGAGCCAGACCTTCGGTGCCGACGCCCTTGTCGCCATGACAGGCGGCACAGACCGATGCGAACTTCGCTTCGCCCGTCCCATCTGCATGTGAAACGGACGGAGAGACACTCAGGAGAAGGGCGGCCACGGTGGCCGCCCAGCCGTTTCGTCTATTCATCGGCCAGCCCGACCAGGACCGCGACCGTGCAGTGATAGCCCTTGTCGTCATTGGCCATGCACCAGTTGATGTCGTTGTAGAGGCCCATGCGATAGCCGGGACGCTCGCGCTCCGAGGAGAAGCAGAAGGTCGCGCCGGTGACGGAGGCCTTGCCGCAGCAGTCGTTGTAGGACACCAGGTAGTCCTTGCCGTCATTGGGGTTGAGGCAGGTGCCGACCCACGAGACCTTGGAGGCCGACGAGCCCGGCGGGCAGGATGTCGTGGTGCCGCCGGAGGTATTGCAGAGGTTGCCGTCGAGCGCGCAGTAGCGCCAGTATTCGCAGGCCGTCTCGTCTTCGCTTTCCGCGGCGAAGGCGCTGCCAAAGGTGCGATCGAAGGGCAGGATCGGCAGCAGCGCCCCGCCGATCAGGGCGGCGCCGGTCTTGGCCAGCAGGCTGCGGCGGCCATATTGACGGGCGGCCTGACGGGTGCCTTGTTCGGCGACCTTGTCGATCATGCGAAGCAGGCCATCAATGAGGTTGATCATCGGTTCTCTCCAGTGGGGCTAGAAGATCAGGAATGTGCCGCAACCGGCGCGTTAAGGAAGTTCTGGATCGAGCTGACGCCCATCTCCGCGGCATTGAACAGGCTTTCGAGCTGCTCCCGGCTGTTGATCAGTCCCTTGGCGCGGACGATGCCCTCGCCGTCGATCAGCACGGCGAACGGCAGGCGGGAGACGCGGTAGGTGATGCCCAGCTCGGGCGACAGGGCATAGGGGAAGTCTTCGAGCCCGGCCTTCTTGATGAATGCCATGTGCTTGTCCATGTCGCCGTCGCTGGCCAGCACGACGTCGAGCCACTTGCCCTCGCTCACGCGCATCGACTGCAGCACCGGCAGCATCTTCTTGCAGATCGGGCAGGTGGTCGACAGGAAGAACACCAGCGTGCTGCGCTGGCCGCGCGGACCGATATAGATCGCCCCGCCATTGAGGCTGGCGAGCGTGAAGTTCGGCGTCGCCTCGCCGATCTTGGGGCCGGACTCGTTGACCAGCGCGCCGACCGGCGAGATGCGTTCGAACAGGATGCCGATCTGGCGCGCCAGCGCGAAGACCACGCCGATCAGCACGAGCACCAAGGCGAACAGGACGACGACGGCGAAGATGAGTGCATTCATGGGTTTACTCGGCTTTCTGCTATTTTTTCCGGCCTTTGCACCGCCGCCCTAGAGCGAGAGGCGCATATGGCCGTCATTGGCCAGCAATTGCTCGATTACGTTGTAGACGAACCAGGTCAGCAGGCCGGCGGTGACCGCAACTGCGGCCTCTGCAAAGCCGAGCGGGCTGGCGGCGAAGATCGCCGGCAGGACCGCGATCGCCGCCAGCAGGGCATTGCGCACCAGGAGCGCCGGCGACAGGCGTTGCGCCGGACCGCCACAACCGCATTCGATCCGCGTGCGCCCCCTGCCGATGTTGACCGCCATGGCGAGCCCGTAGAGGCCGAAGAGGGCGACCGTGAGCAGCGCTCCGGCCCGCACGGTCGCCGGGTAGACCAGCAGGACCACGGCCAGGAACTCGACGGCCGCGAGCGCCTTGGCCGCCGGCTCGACGAGAGCCTCCGACAGGAGCCGGTAGTCAGCCACGTAGCCGTTGAAGGTGCCGAAATCGGCGACCTTGTGCCAGGCCGCGCGCAGGAGGACGAGGACCGTGAAGGTCGTCGCCGCCGCTGCCGCCATGGAGGTGAACCAGGCGTCCATCACTCACCCGCGTAGACGAGCGGCGCGAAGGACCCCATGTCCTCCAGCTTGCCGGTCATCTTGGCGGCGAACTTCGCCTCCGGATCGACGGCGTAGCGCGTGAGGATGCCTTCGTCGTCGTTGAGCGCGAAGAGCGTCGGGGTCTTGCCCTGGGTGACGGCGATCGACTTCACGCCCTCGACGGCCGAGCGGTAGAGCACCTTCTTGGCCTTCATGTCGACCGGCCATATTTCGGTCGCGGCGTCCTTGTGGCTGCCTTCCCTGGCGTCCGGATGCATGGTGACGAACAGCACGTCGTTCGCCTCGTTATAGGCGATGACCTCGACGCCGCCCGGCGCCCAGGCCCCCTCGACGCCTTCGGTGATCGAGAACTTGTCGACGAGCTTGGCCGTACCGTCCTTGTCGGAGATCGTGTAGATATTGCCGTTGAAGGAAACGAAGACCAGCTTGTCACCGGCGCGTTCGCCGACGACGTAGAGCGGGTCGGTGTCGGCATCGAAGATCTTCTCGCTCTTCGAGGGTGCTGCGAACTTTCCGTCGGCACCGACCGTGAAGGTCTGCAGCGTTCCGTCACCGCACAGCGTCGAGAACTGGATGCCGGAGAGCGCCGGATGGATCGACCAGCAGCCCGGCGTCGGCACTTCGGCGATCTCCTTGCCGGCGGCCAGATCGACGACGCTGACCGAGGTCGCCGGCGTGGCATTCTGGACGAAGGCGTATTTTTCGTCGGCCGAGAGCGCCAGCAGGCTCTTCTGCGGCGCGACCTGCGCCATCTTCGGCGAGACGATGATCTCGCGCTTCACCGACATGGTGTCGACGTCGAATTCCTGCAGCACGGCTTCGGTCGGGCCATAGGTGATCCGCTTGGCATAGGCGGACGCGGTGTAGGCGGTCTTCTTGTCCTTCGTCAGCACGAACTGTGTCACCAGGCCGACGCTCAGATTGCCCTTGCGATCCAGTTCGCCGGCACCAACGACGTTGATCCGGCTCGCGCCGGTCCAGCTCTGGTCGACGGTGAAGACGTTCGGGCCGGGCTTGATCCGCTCCTCGACGGTGATCTTCTCGGGAACGAATTCCTCTTCGGCGAAAGCCTGGCCCATGGCGAGCGTACTGACCGCAGCGGCCAGACATGTTCTCAGAAACCGCATCATTTAGTCTCCATTCGATTGCCGTCGGAACAGTCGTAGCGTCTCGGTCGAGCCCGATCTATCCACCCGCGCATCGGCACATGCCCAATTTTTGGGCTTCTCTGAATTTGCCTTTTTTGATTGCAACGCGCCGCTCGCGGTTTTACTATGCTGCAGCTGCGAAGGCGGCATGCCGCCAGCACGCGCCTATCTGGAAGATCGACGATGATGTTCAGCGAGACCGCGTTCGAAGACGTATCGGAACAGGAAAAATCGCTTCCCGGCTGGAGCCAGGAATATCGACAGCTGTCGCCGGGACCGTTCCAGGGCACGGTGGCGACGCTGCAGTTTCCCGGCCTGACCATCATCCGCGAGCGGATGAACGCCGCCGTCGAGCAGCATTATTCAGCGCCCGACGACAGCCTGATCTTCTTCGCCCAGTCGGCCGAGTCCGGTGGAGTTCGTATCGACGGGCGGTTCTTCGGCGGCAATACGATCGGCTTTGGCCACCACTGGCACGAGCGGCTTTCCGTCAGCGCACCGATGAGCGACTATCTGCTGGCGGTGGTGAAGCTCGACGACCTTCCGGAGGATGCGCCGCTCCGGACCGGCATCCTGCAGGGCTCCGCCGCCATACAGGCGGAAAGCCTCTATCAATGGCTGAATTCGCTGCTGGAGGTCCATATGAGCGACCCCGCCGGCCTGCCGTCGCAGTTGCGCAGCCTTTTGCCGGACATGATCCGCGACCGGCTGGGCCTGTTGCAGGAGAGCTGTACGCCGGAAGAGGAGCCTACCCCGGAGACCCAGCCTTCGGCTTTTGTCGTCTACCGGGAAATGGAACAATGGCTCGCCGACAATGGGCGCGAGCCGATCACCGTCACCGAGCTTGCCAGGCAGCTGAAACAACCGAGCCGCACGCTGCGTGCCGCCTGCCAGCATGTCATCGGTTACCGCCTCGACGACGTGCTGCTGATCCGCAGGCTCAACCATGCCCGGCGCGACCTGATCGCCGCACGCGATGCGCCGCGCCGGGTCTCCGACATTGCCCTTGACTGGGGTTTCTTCCATTGGGGCCGGTTCTCGACCCGCTATCACGCCCTGTTCGGGGAAACGCCGTCGCAGACCATGCGGGTCCGCAACTGAACAGCGTCAGCCCGAGCATCCGTCGGGAGTTCGCATCACTTGCATGAGAGAAGCAGCGAGCCCCCTCATGCGAGGCGAGACGGGCCTTCTGATCGTCAGCGCGCGGCGCGAAGAATGCCGAGCAGTCCGGCGCGGTCGAGCCGAACGGGGTTGCCGCCAGCGCAGGGATCCACTTCCGCCATAACCACGACCCTGTCCTCGTCGATATCCGTAAGCCCCATCGCGCCCAGCGTCAGCGGTATCTCCAGGGTTTCGCGTAGATCGAAGATCCAGTCGATCACCCCGGCGGCGGTCGGCACCGGCAAATCGAGCAACCGGGCCAGCAGTTCCAGCTTGTCCTTGATCGCCGGTGCATTGAATTCCAGCACATAGGGCATCAGCACGGCGTTCAGCAGACCATGATGGGCGTCATGCAAGGCCCCCAGCGGATGCGCCAGGGCGTGGATGGCGCCCAGCCCCTTCTGCAGCGCGACGCAGCCCATGCCCGACGCGACCAGCATCTGGCCGCGCGCCTCTAGGTTCTGGCCTTCCGCGACCGCCACCGGCAGCCAGGTCTTGATCAGTTGCAGCGCATTCAGCGCTATTCCTTCGGCCATCGGGTGGAAGGTCGGCGAAGACAGCGCCTCCAGGGCATGCGAAAGCGCGTCCATGCCGGTTGCAGCCGTGATGTGGGCCGGCAGTCCGGCCGTCAGCTCGGGATCCATGATGACGATGTTCGGCATCATCCGCGGGTGGAAGACGATGACCTTGCGGTGTTCTTCGTCCTGCGTGATGACGGAGGAGCGCCCAAGCTCGGAACCCGTGCCGGCCGTGGTCGGCACGGCGATCACCGGCACCAGACGGGAGGTGTCGACGCGCTTCCAGTTGTCGCCGATGTCTTCCAGATCCCACATGGAGATCGTCTGGGACGACATCAGCGCGATCGCCTTGGCCGCATCCAGCGCGCTGCCGCCGCCGATCGCCACGACCAGGTCGTGCCCGCCGCTGCGCAGAGCCTCGACACCGTCCGCGACGTTCCGGCCGGTCGGATTGGGTTTCACATTGAAGAACAGCCCCGGTCGCAGCCCCGCCTCGCGAAGCGCCTCCAGCGCCCTTTGCACCGGGAAGAGATCCTTCAGCCCGGCATCGGTCACGACCAGCGGCGACGACGCATCAAGGGCGCGAACGGCGGCTCCGATCTCCTTGATCCGGCCATTGCCGAAACGGACGTCGGTCGGAAAGCTCCAGTTGCTGGCCACGGCCTGGGTGTGGATCGTCATTGTCTATTCCTCGGTGGATGGCATGGACTGGCGCTTCAGAGCCCGGCGGCGCAGCAGTTCCCCGAGCGCGACCAGGATGAGCGCCGGAATGAAGTTGAGCGTCGCCAGTGCCGGGTAGATCGGCGAAGAGCCGACCGCGATGCCACTGTAGACGAAGATCGGCAGCGTCCTGGCCGTTCCGGCGAGCGAATAGGAGACGTAGAAATTGCCCCAGGACAGCAGGAAGGCGAAGATCGCCGCGGAGAAGATACCCGGCCACAGAAGCGGGAAAGTGACCTCGCGAAACACCTCCCAGCCGTTGGCCCCCGCATCACGCGCGGCATCCTCCAGCGTCTCGTCGAAGCCGTAGACCTGGACGGCGACGATCACGAGCGCGAAGGGCGTGATGTAGACGACATGGCCGATGATCACGGTGGCGAGACCGGTCGAGAAGCCGAGCCAATTGCCGAGCACCGAAAACCACAGCAGCATGACGACGCCGAGCAGCAGCTGCGGGAAAAGCAGCGGCGCGAAGGTGACCAGCCGGAAGGCGTTCTGCAGGCGGAACCGGTAGCGGATCCAGGCGATCGCCCCGGCCGAGCCGAGGATCGTGGCAAACACGGTCGATACCGCGGCGACCATGGCGGAATTGGCGACGGCCGGGAGAAAGTCCGGCTTGCGGAACAATTCGCCGTACCACTCTAAGGAGAAGCCTTCGATCGGAAGGGTCAGCACCCGGCTCGAGGTGAAGGAGAAGGCGACCAGGGTAATGATCGGAATGTAGAAGAACACCAGCAGCAGAGCGAGGCTGCCGACCAGGCCGGTGTCGATCAGGCGGTCCTTGAGACGATGGGAGATCATGCGCTGCGCCCCCGCAAGGCTGGAGAGCGCTTCGTGGCCAGCAGGCCGGCCAGCGCCAGGGTCAGGGCTCCGACGACGATCAGAACGATGGTCAGCGCCGCCCCCAGGGGCCAGTTCACCCGGGTCTCGAAGCTCTGACGGATCAGTTCCGAAGCGAGCGGCGACGTTCCGCCGCCGAGCACCTTCGGTTCGAGAAAGGCGCCGAGGCTCAGGACGAAGACCAGGACCGCGCCGGAATAGAGGCCCGGGCGGGAGAGCGGCAGGGTCACCTCGTAGAAGGCCCGCAAGCGCGATGCACCGGCGTCATAGGCCGCCAGCAGCAGGTCGCGGTCGATGCGGACGAGCGACAGATAGAGGGTGAACATCGGATAGACGACCAGGTTATAGACCATGCCGACCATCGTGCCGGCCGGCGAAAACAGGATGTCCAGGCTGTCCGGCGCAAAGCCCACCGTCCCCAGCATCCAGTTCGCCACGCCGTTGCGGTCGAGCACGAGGATCCAGCCGAAGGTCTTCAGCACCGCATCGGTGAGAAAGGCGAAGACGATCATGATCTGGATCTGCGTATTGTAGGACTTGAGCCGCGTCGCGAGCGCATAGGCCGTGGGGAAGGCGATGAGCAGGCAAAGCCCGACGCAGATGATCGCCATGACGATCGTCCGGCCGATGATCGTCCAGTAATGCGGTTTGGAGAAAACCTCGGTCCAGACTTTCAGATCCCAGGTCCAGACGAGACGGTAATATTGCGTGGTCTGGAAGGTGAGAACCGCGGTCATCGCCAGCGGCACCAGGAAGAAGACCAGCATGACGATCGCCAGCGGCGCGACGGCCGCGATGAGCACCGGGTCCTTCCATGTCTTGTGCTCGATGTTCATGGTCACTCCGACAGCAGGAAGGCGGAGGCGGGATCGAAGCAGATCCCGACGGACTGCCCGACCTCGGCCGGCAGGACGATCGAACCTGGCAGGTCCATGACGACCGGAGCCGCCAGACCGTCGACGCGGATACGATACTGGGTCGACGAACCCTTGATGAAATATTCGTCGACCGTGCCTGTCATCACCCATTGCTGCGGAGAGACGTCGCCCTCGACGAAGCCGATGGTTTCGGGACGCACCAGCAGCGCCGTGCCCGAGGAGGCGAGATGGGCGGAGACATGCTCGCCCTTCAGCCGCGCCGGCGATCCCGTGACCAGCGGCGAGGTCACAGTCGCTGCGCCATCGCTTTCGCGGACGACGGACACCGGCAGGAAATTGGTTTCGCCGATGAAGCCGGCGACGAAGGTATTGGCCGGCCGGTAGTAGATATCGGCAGGCGTGCCGATCTGGATGACATGGCCGGCCTGCATCACGCAGATCCGGTCGGCCAGCATCATCGCCTCCTCCAGATCATGCGTCACCAGGACGAAGCTGGTGCCGATCTCGCGGTGAAGCTTCTTCAGTTCCGCCTGCAGGGACTTCTTCAGCTTGGCGTCCAGCGCGCTCATCGGCTCGTCGAGCAGGAGCACGCTGGGACGGGAGACGAGCGCACGCGCCAGCGCCACGCGCTGCTGTTCGCCACCCGAAAGCTGGGCGGGATAGCGGTCGAGATATTCCGGCTTGAGGTGCATGAGATCGATCATCGCGCGAACGCGCTCGGCGATCTCGGCACGGTCCATCTTCTTCAGCTTGAGCGGAAAGCCGATGTTCTCCGCGACTGTCTTGTGCGGGAACAGCGCCAGTTTCTGGAACACCATGCGCGTCGGCCTGCTGGCCGCGGGCACGCCCAGCATGTCCTGCCCCTGGATTTCCAGCCGCCCTTCGGTCAGCTCCTCGAAGCCTGCGAGTATCTTCAAGAGCGTGGTCTTTCCGCAGCCGGACGGGCCGACGAGGGCGACGAATTCCCCCTCCCCGACCTCCAGCGACACGCCATGCAGCGCCCGCGCGGAGCCGTAGTCTTTGACGATGTTCAAGGCTTCTATGATTGGCACTGGCAAGGTAGGCGTCCCCGACTCCTGGAGGGTTGTGCGGGCCGCCGTCCAGGACGGCGGCCCATCTAGAACCTGATTCAGCGGGCGGCGAGCTCTTCCTGCCAGATCGCCAGCATGTCGTCGATGTTCGGCGCCACGGTGTGGAACTGGCTGTTTTCCCAGGCCGTCCACATGTAGTCCATCTGCAGCGCCTTCTTCTCCGCGTCGGAGAACAGCGCCTCGGCCTTCTGGCTGGGCACCAGGTTGCAGGTCGCCTCGGTGATCGCCAACTGCTTGGCCACCTCGGGCGAGACGATGTATTTCAGGAAGTCGGCCGCGACCTTCGAGTTCTTGCCGTTGTCGATGAGGCCGGTCGCCTCCATCCAGATGATGCCCTGCTTGAGGCCGTTCTTCGGTTCCGGGACGATCGACCGGATGTAGTCGTGGCCCTGCAGCCGGAGTGCCGAGGTGCAATAGGTGCCGCCACCGATCAGCGCACGGAACGAGCCGTCGATCAGGCCCTTCTGGGCAATGGCGAGGTCGGCGACGATCGCGCGGGTATTCTTGAAGGCGGCGCGCAGAACCTTGCGGACTTCGCCGAGAGCCGCTTCGTCCAGCTCTTCGTAAGGGTTGACGCCGGCATAGAGGGCCAGCGGCATGATCGGCCAGTCACCCCAGTCGAGCAGGCAGATCTTGTCCTTGTAGGCGCTGTCGAAGACCGGCGCATAGCTCGACCAGGATTCGAGCTTGTCGAACTTGGTATTGACGGTCGGGCCGACCCAGCCCCAACGCGTCGGCAGGCCGGTCGCCTTGCCCTCGTGCTGGAGGGGCGCGAAGGGAGCGCGGAACTGCGGATAGAAATCGGCGTACTGCTCGGCGAAATCCGCGTCATCAAGGAAGCGGCAGAAGCCGGCCGGGCCCATGCGCTGGATCCACGGGCTGTCGGACGAGACGAGGTCGAACTCGCGCGAGGCGCCGGCTGCGAGCTTGGCAAACCCGCCGGCGGAGTCGGTGATCAGGTCGACCGAGATCGTCGCCCCGGTCGATTTCTGGAAGGGTTCGAGAATGCTGGGGGCATTGTAGCCTTCCCAGCACATGTAGTTCAGGCTTTCGGCTGCGGCAGCGTTGCGCGAAAAGCCCACAAGGCTTGCGCCTGCGGCTGCCATGCCCACTCCGCCCATGCCCTTGAGGACCGAGCGGCGACTGATATTTGCTGTTCCCTTGATCATTCTTGTCTTCCCCTTTTTTTCATCTGCTTGAAGACGGGATTTCAGACGACGCCGAGATAGCGTCTGATCTCCCATTCACTGACCTGCTTCTGATAGTGCGAGAATTCCACTTCCCGGCTTTCGACGAAGCTCTCGACGAAATCATCACCGAAGATCGCCCGCGCCAGCGGGCTCTGCTTCAGGCGCTGCGCGGCATCCCAGAGATCGCGCGGGAAGGCGGCGTCTGGCGAAGGCGTCGCGGCGTAGAAATTCTCCGCGCTGCTCGGGGCCGGCTCGATCTCGTTTTCGACGCCGTAAAGGCCGGCGCCAATCAGCATGGCGAGCGCCAGATAGGGATTGGTGTCGGCGGACGGGACACGGAACTCGAGGCGGGTCGCTTCCTTGCTGTCGTTGATGACGCGGACGGCGGCCGTGCGGTTCTGCACGCCCCAGTTCGCCGAGATCGGCGCCCAGGCGCCCGGCACGAGCCGCTTGTAGGCATTGACGGTCGACGAGCACATCGCCAACAGTTCCGGCATCAGCTTGAGCAGGCCGCCGATGAAATGGCGCGCCGTGCGGGAAAGCCCATCGGGGCTGTCCGGATCCGCGAAGACCGGCTTTCCGTCCCTGTCACGCAGCGACAGGTGCAGGTGACCCGACTGGCCGGACAGCGCCGGCGAGAGCTTCGACATGAAGCTCACGGTCAGGTCGTTGCGGGCGAAGTAGGACCGGGCGAAGTTCTTGAACAGGAAGGCGTCGTCCGCCGCCTTGATGCCCTTGGCGTAGGTCAGCGGAGCCTCGAAGCAGCCCGGGCCGAGCTCGGTGTGGATGGCATCGAGCTTCACATCCATCGTCGCCATGGTCTCTTCGAGACCTTCGAGCAGGTCGCCGTAGAGGGCCGATGTCTGGAGGGAATAGGTCCGGTTGCCCTGGGCGAAGTGTGTGAGGTCGCGGTAGTTCTTCGCCTTCATCGTCTCGGCCGTCTCGTCGAAGACAAAGAACTCGAACTCGAAAGCCGACAGCACATCCCAGCCACGGTCCGCGGCGCGTGCGATCTGCTCGAGGCAGACATTGCGCGGCGAGCGGCGGCCGAAGTCGCCGGCGAAATCCGCCAGGCAAAGCGCGGTATCCTCGGCGAAGGGATAGCGCCTGACGGTATCGGCGAAGAGCGTCGCGGGACGATCGACGAACGCACCGTCCCGGTAGGTGTTTTCCGCAATGTCCCAGAAATAAAGCACTTCGCAGAACGGGTAGCCGTCCTTCGCCAGCTTGATCGCCTTGTCGGCGGAAACCAGCTTGTCGCGAAACTCGCCTTGCGGATCGACCATGCCGATATGGAGTGCCTTCGCACCCATTTCCCGGACTGCTTTTTCGAAATCGGAAGCGGAACAGTTGTCGTTCGTCATGGCACCCTTCTCAGAATTAACTTGAGGTTAGGCATCGCCTTTCGGTAAGGAAATATCCCCAAAGGGATAGGCCGTGATGCAATATTGCGGAAGCGTCTCGATCGGACTGGAAGGGTAAGGGACTTGGAAAAAGGTTTCGCCGCCTGGAACAAGACATTGGCAGGCGCCATCACGTCCTTGGGCGAGCCTGATTTCCCCGCACGCATCGAAACCGCGCTCCGCGCAATGCTTGATTTCGACGTGTTCATGATCTTCGGTTATCTTGGCGCATCGCGGCCGATCGCGCATTACTACAACATCGATCCCGACCGGGCCGCCACCGTCATCGACGCCTATGCCGCCGGACCTTACCTGCTCGATCCGTTCTACGCGGCGGCCACCGACCCGGCCGCCACCGGGGTGCGGCGGCTCAGGGACATGGCGCCGGACCAGTTCTACAGTTCGGAGTATTTTCGACAGCATTACGGCCTGACGGGCATCCGCGACGAAGTGGGTTTCATCGCCCGCCCCGGCCCGGACTACGGCGTGGTCGTCAGCTTCACGCGTCCCGATGGTTCGTCCGCCTTCGGCCGGCGCGACCTCGAGACCGTCAATGCCGTCGAACCGGTGATCCGGCTGCTGATCGAGCGCCACTTTGCCACCGGCGCAGAGGCCGATCGACATCACGCTCACGGCCGTTCACAGCCGGACGCCATCAACGCGACCCTGGGCAAGATGACCAACGGCCTGCTGACGCCGCGCGAGATCGAGATCACCTCGCTGATCCTGCGCGGTCACTCCAACATGTCGATCGCCGAAACGCTCGGCATCGCCGAGGGCACCGTGAAGATCCATCGCAAGAACATCTATCACAAGCTCGAAATCTCTTCGCAGGCGCAGCTGTTCGCACGCTTCATTTCGCGGCTTTCGGCCTAGCCGGGGTCAATGATGCGTCGGTCTGGCGCGTTACGTCGTTCCACGAATGCCGATCCCCGAGGCGACAGCCTCGACCGCGCTGGAGAACTCCGCGGTCCGCATCAGCGCGCGGCATCGCGCAAAACGCCCGTCGGCATAGGCGCGAAAATCGTCGGCGAGATTGTCGTTGGCGAGCTGGATGAGGCCCCAGAGCGTCCACAGGAGATCGCACATCGCCTTATAGATGATCATCCGCCCGCGTTCCGACGGGTCCGGTTCCCGGTCGAAATAGGCCTGCAGCAGTTCGGTATCCTGATCGGGTCCGAAGCCGCCCTCGACGGAGAGATCGCCAAGGTCCCACATGGGATCGTTCATGCCCGAATATTCCCAGTCGACGATCCAGACGCGCTCGCCGTCGTCGAGGAAGTTCTCGCACAGCGGATCGCAGTGGCAGGCGACGTTGGGAAGCGGGTGGGCGGACAATGCCGCCCGCACCGCCTCGGCCTCCTTCAGCACGTCGTGATAGCCCTCCGGAAGCCCGACATCCTTGGTCGACAGGATCGCCAGATAGCTGTCGATCATGGCGAAGAGCTCGAAGCGGGCCGGGAAGACGGCACCGCTGTCATGCAGCCGTCGAAAGGCTTTCGCCGCCCGTGCCGGGGCACCGGGCACCTGGCGGAAACGCTCCGGCGTCATGGTCGCGGCACCCTCGATGAAGCGCGATACGAAGATGCCCGTCTCCGCGTCGGCATAGAGGATTTCCGGCCCGACGCCGGCGTCGGCGACGAGCTTCGTCGCCACCAGCTCGTTGGCCCGGTCGATATATTCCTCGGTGCCCTTGCCCGGGATCCGCAGGCAGTAGTCGCCGAGCCGGAAGACCATGTTGGTCAGCCCGCCCAGTCGCTCGATGGGTCCGGCATAGTGGCTGAGCAAGGGGATGCGCTTGATGGCCTCGCGCGCCAGGTCGAGTTCAGCCTCTGCCGTCATGCCTTGAGCCTTTCCATTCGGGCGTCATAAAGTGTGCGGGCGCCGCGCCGGGCCTTGTAGATACGGCCGAACGCCTCGATCTCGAAATCCTCGCGGCCGGCAAGATCGCTTGGCAGGTAGCCGAAGGCGATGGTCTTGCCGAGCGTATAGCCATAGCCGGTGCTCGCGGTCGATCCGACCACACGGCCGTCCAGCATCACCGCTTCGCCGCCATGGAAGGGGGCGAAGCCGTCGACGGTGTAGGACACGAGCTTGCGCTCAACGCCCTTCGCCTTGATCGCCATGAGCGCCCCGCGGCCGATGAACTCGCCCTTGTCGAGCGCGACGCAGAAGCCGAGGCCGGCCTCGTAGGGGCTGTAGTCCGGATTGATGTCGCCGGACCAGTAGAGATAGCCCTTCTCCATGCGGCACGCATCGATGGCGCGATAGCCGGCATCGGCGATGCCGAAGGGCTCGCCCGCCGCCTTCAGCGTCTCATAGACATGGCCGGCATAGTCCTGCTCGACATAGAGTTCATAACCGAGCTCGCCGACATAACCGATGCGCACGGCGAGAGCGCGGGCCGCGCCGACCTCTATGCGCCGGGCGGCAAGGAAGGGAAAGGCCTCGTTCGACAGGTCGTCGTCGGAGACCGATTGCAGGATCTCGCGGGCCCTGGGGCCGCACAGATTGATGGTTGCAAAGGCGTTGGTGACGTCGCGCAGCATGACGCCGTCCGGCAGATGGCGCGACACCCAGTTCGAATCGCGCACGCCGAAGCCCGAACCGGTGATCATGTAGAGCAGATCATCGGCGAGATGGACGATCGTCACGTCGGCCTCGATGCCGCCCCTGACATTGCAGAGCTGGGTATAGACCGCCTTGCCGGCCGGGCCCGCCAGATCGTTTGCGGCAATCGCCTGCATGGCGGCGAGTGCGCCCGGCCCGCGGATCTCGAACTTGGAGAAGGAGGACTGGTCGATCAGGGCTGCACGCTCCCGGATGGCGCGGACCTCTTTGCCGACGGCGTCGAACCAGTTTGGCTTGCCCTCGAACGAAGGGATGTCCCGCCGCTCCGTTCCCACCGGCGCGAACCAGTTGGGGCGCTCCCAGCCGAACTTCGAGCCGAACACGGCGCCGTTCCCGGCCAGCGCTTCGTGCAGCGGCGAGCGCCGCAGGCCGCGGACGGCTTCCGCTTCCTCGCCCGGCCAGTGGACCTTGTAGTAGGCGCCATAGGCCTCAATCGCACGCTGTTCGAGATAACGCCCCTGGGCATGGACTGCGCCAAAGCGCCGTACATCGAAGGGCCAAAGATCCATGCCGGCATCGCCGTGCAGGATGAGGTTGGAGAGCGCGAGCCCTGCCCCGCCCGAGGCCGCGATGCCGGCGGTGAAACCGCAGGCAACATAGAAATTGTCGAGCTCCGGCGCCTGCCCCATGATCGGCTCGCCGTCGAAGGAGACCGGGATCGGGCCGTTGATGATCGTCTGGATGCCGATCTCGTTCAGCACGGGAAGCCGGTCCGCGGCCGGCAGTGCGAAGAGTTCCAGCCGGTCCATGTTCGGCTCGAACAGTTCGCGGCCGAAATCGACCGGCGGCTTGCCGCGCCAGCAGCCTTTGGTGCCGTCCTCCCAGCCGCCGATGGCGAAGGAGCCCGTATCGGGCTTCAGATAGAAGTTGTTGTCGGGATCGCGCAGGGTCGTCAGGTCCGGCGGCAGCGTCAGCTTCTTCTCGGTCAGGAAATACTGATGCTCCACCACGCCGGCGGCGAGCGGCACGCCGGCCAGTTCGCCGACGCGCCTGGCCCAGAGACCGGCGCAGTTGACGAGGATGTCGCAGGAGATCGAGCCGCCATTGGTGACGACGCCGACAGCACGCCGGTTGTGAAGGACGATCTCCTCGACGCAGACGCCTTCCTCGATCTTCGCTCCGAACATGCGCGCGCCCTTGGCATAGGCCATGGTGAGCGAATAGGGATCGATGTAGCCGTCGCCGGGAATGAAGGCCGCCCCCTCGATACCGTCCTTGACGATGTAGGGAAAGCGCGCGGCGGCCTCCTCGGCCGACAGCGAATGACATTCGACGCCGAAGCTCTTGGCCTGGGTCATCGAACGCCGGATCTCGCTCCACCGCTCGGGGCTGCCGGCCAGGCGCAGCGAGCCGACCTTCTTCCAGGCGATGTGCTGGCCGGTTTCCGCCTCCAGCCGGTCGAACACGGAAACGGAATTCTGCATCAGCCGGGTCAGGTTGCGCTTGCCGCGCAACTGTCCGACCAGGCCCGCCGCATGCCAGGTGCAGCCATGGGTCAGCATGGCCTTTTCCACCAGCAGCACGTCCTTTGCCCCGTCACGGGCAAGGTGGTAGGCGACGGAGGTGCCGATGGCCCCGCCGCCGATGATCAGAATATGCACGTGGCGATCTGCGCGGAATGTCATCTTCAAGTCCTCAGGCCTTGATCTTGTCCATGGCCGGGTCGAACATCGGCCCGAAGTGAAGGGTCGCCGGCGTCTTTTCCGCCGCGACGACGAGTTCGTAGGTTCCGCTTTTCAGATAGTCGTCCGTCACGCCGGCCGGATTGCGGACGTAGCCGAAGCCGATGTTCTTGCCGAGCGTGTAGCCGAAGCCGCCGCTGGTCAGGTAACCGACGGGTTCACCATTCCTCAGGATCGTCTCGCGGCCGACCAGGACGATCTCGGGATCGTCGACCGTGAAGCCCATCAGGCGTTTGGTCAGCGTCTGTCCCTGGAGCCCCTCGAGCGTCCGGCGACCGAGGAAATCGGTGTTCTTGCGCAGCTTCACCGCCCAGCCGAGGCCCGCCTCGAAGGGCGTGTCGTTGGGCGTGATGTCGGAGCCCCAGGCACGGTAGCCCTTTTCCAGCCGCAGTGACTCCAGCGCGCGGTAGCCGATCGGGCGGATGTCATGCGGCTTGCCAGCTTCCATCAGCGCATCGAAGACTTCGCCGAGAGCGGCGATCGGAATGTGCAGTTCCCAGCCGAGCTCGCCGACATAGGTGACGCGCAGCGCCCGCACCGTCGTGCCGGCAATTTCGATCTCCCGCACATGGCCGAAGGGGAAGGCTTCGTTCGACACGTCGGCGGTGGTGACGGCGGCAAGCACCGCACGGGCCTTGGGGCCCATCAGCGACAGCGTGCCCCAGTCCTCGGTGATGTCGACAAAGCTGCAGTCGAGGCCGGCGGGAATGTGGTCGACGATCCAGCCGAAATCATGGGTACGGAAGCCGGTGCCGGTGACGATGTAGAACCGGTCCTCGGCGATCCGCGCCACGGTCAGATCCGCCTCGATACCGCCGCGGGTGTTGAGAAGCTGGGTGTAGGTGAGCCGGCCGACGGGCTTGGATACGTCGTTGGCGCAGATCCAGTCCAAGGCCTTGAGGGCATCGGGACCGGACAGCTCGTATTTCGAGAAGGATGACTGGTCGAAGACGCCGACCGCCTCGCGGACATGGGCGTGCTCCTCGCCGACCGGTCCGAACCAGTTCTGCCGGCCCATGGAATAGACGTCCTTCGCCTCGGTGCCGGCGGGAGCGAACCAGTTGGGACGCTCCCAGCCGAGCTTCGAGCCGAACACGGCGCCACGGCTCTTCAGCCGTTCATAAAGCGGCGAGACGAGACGCGGCCGGCCGCTTTCATATTCCTCATGCGGAAAGCCGATCGTGTAGTGCTTGCCATAGGCTTCCAGCGTGCGGTCGAGCACCCACTGACGGTCGCGATGCATGCCGGCGAAGCGGCGGATGTCGACAACCCAGAGATCGAGCGGCGCCTCGCCGTCGACGACCCATTGCGCCAGCACCCAGCCGGCGCCACCGCCCGACGCGATGCCGAAGGCGTTGAAGCCGGCGCCGACGAACATGTTCTTGCATTCCGGTGCCACGCCGAGGATGAAATTGCCGTCCGGGGTAAAGCTCTCCGGCCCGTTGATCATCTGCTTGACGCCGGCCTTTTCGAGCGCCGGAATGCGTTCGATGGCCTGCATCATATGTTGTTCGAAATGGTCGAAATCGTCGTCGAACAGTCTGAAGGCCCATTCGTTCGGCACGTCACCGGTCGTCCAGGGCTGAGGGTTCGGCTCATAGCCGCCCATGACGAGGCCGCCGACCTCTTCCTTGAAATAGGTCCGCCGGTCCGGGTCGCGGATGGTCGGGGCGTCGGTCGACAGCCCCTCGATCTTTTCGGTGATGATGTACTGATGCTTGACCGGCTGGAGCGGCACGTTGATGCCCGCCATGTCGCCCACCTGCCGCGCCCACTGGCCGGCGCAGTTGACCACCTTCTCGCAGGCGATGTCGCCGAGCGTCGTCTTGACCTTGAGGATCCGCCCGTCCTTCATCTCGAAGCCGGTGACGCGGACATTCTCGACGATCTTCGCCCCGTGCATGCGGGCGCCGCGGGCGAGCGATTGGGTGATGTCGGAGGGGCTCGCCTGGCCGTCGGTCGGCAACCAGCTGGCGCCGACCAGATCGTCGACATTCATCAGCGGCCACATGCGCTTGACCTCTTCCGGCGAGACGAGATGCATGTCCATGCCGAAGCTGCCGGCGGTGGTGGCCAGCCGCTTGAATTCGGTCCAGCGGTCCTGGTTGGTCGCAAGTCTCAGGCACCCGGTCATCTTCCAGCCGGTGGCAAGCCCGGTCTCGGCCTCCAGCCCCTTGTAGAGATCGACCGAATATTTGAGCACCCGGGTGATCGACGCCGACGAGCGCAACTGCCCGACCAGGCCCGCCGCATGCCAGGTCGAGCCGGACGTCAGGCTCCCCTGCTCCAGCAGGATCACGTCCGCCTTGTGGTCGCGGGCGAGATGGTAGGCGGTCGAGCAGCCGATGATGCCACCGCCGATGACGACGATTTGGGCGTGGGTGGGCAGGGTCATGATGCGTGTTTCCCGTAGATCGTGTGGTAGTGATCCAGCGCTTCTTGAAGGCGCTTCAGATTGTCCGCCGTGTAGCCGACATAGTCGGCCCCGGGCGCGTCGAGATAGAGTTCGGAAACCATGCTCCACATGGCCTCACGCAAAAGCGAAGCGCACTGCATGGCGGCCATAGAGCGGCGCATGCCGGGCGATGGCGCGCCATCGAGATAGGCCTCGAGGAATTCTTCCGATTGTTCCGGCGACAGGCCCGCGTTGGAGGTTGCGCCGGCAAGGTCGAACATCGCGGTGGAAAAGCCAGCATATTCGAAGTCGATCAGCCACAGACGCTCGCCATCATCGAGGATGTTCGACGGCAGGAGGTCGTTGTGGCCAAAGACGATCGGCAGCGGGATCTGGGCCGCCTCCAGTTCCTCCGCCAGTGACAGGTAGCCGGGCAGTTCGCCCGTCATGCGGCTTCCACCGGTCGCCAGCGTGCGCGCATAATCGCGGATGACGTGGAAGGCCCAGAACATGAAGCCCGGACCGGAGACATGGCGCGGCATTTCGCTGTGGAAGCGCCGGAGCAGCTGCGCAATCTCGCGGCGTCGGGCGGCCACGCCCTCGCCGGACAATGTCCTTGCCGTCAGGAACTGGGTGACCATAACGCCGGGTGCCGCATATTCGACCCGCGGGGCAAAGCCCGCAGCATGAGCGGCCTGCGCCGTCATCGCCTCGCGGTCGCGCGAGACATGGTGAAAGGGATAGTCGATGCCGAGGCGGACCACGTGGCGGCCGGCGGCATCGGCGACCAGAAAGCTCTCATTGCTCAGGCCGCCATGCAGCGGCTCGATCGAAATCGAGCCGTTCCAGCAAGGCAAACGATGAATGCGATCTTCGGTCCCGGCGTCCATACTCGTCATGCGGCATGCTCCCGCAGTCGCGCCGCAGCCGCCGAGATCAGGCGGTCGGCAATGATGGCGATGAAGGCGACGGCAAGGCCGGCGACGAGACCGCGGCCGGTATCGGCCTTGGTGAGCGCGATATAGACCTCCTGGCCGAGGTCGCGCGTGCCGACGAGCGCGGTGATCACCAGCATCGAAAGCGCGAACATGATCGTCTGGTTGAGGCCGAGCAGGATCTCCGGCAAGGCCAGCCTGAACTTGATCTTGGCGAGGATCTGCCAGGGCGTGCAGCCCATCGCCCGGCCCGCCTCGATCACTTTCGGATCAACACGCTGGATGCCAAGGGCGGTGTAGCGAATGGCGGGGGCGATCGAATAGGCGACGACGGCGATCATCGCGGTGAAGTCCCCGACCCGGAACAGCATGACGGCCGGCATCAGATAGACGAAGGACGGCAGGGTCTGCAGCGTGTCGAGGATGACCTGGAGCCAGCGCCAAAGGCGCTGGCGCTCGGCAGCCAGGATGCCGATCGGGATGCCGATCAGGCTGGCCACGACGACCGAGATACCGCAGAGATAGACGGTGATCATCGCCTTTTCCCACTGCCCGGTCACGGCGATGAGAAGGGAGAGGATGCCGGCAATCAGCGCCAGCCGCAGGCCCCCGAGCCGATAGCCGAGCAGCGCCAGAACGGCCACGACGCCCGGCCAGGGCAGTTCACCGAGGAAGCGCTTGAAGGGAACCAGCAGGTTGAGCAGCACCGCATTGCGTACCGCCTCGAGCGTGTCGAAGAACCGCATGTTGATCCAGCCGACGATGTCGTTCCACAGGCTTCCGGTCGAAAGCACCCATGCATCCGGGTAGGATCTGACGGCCGGCCAGACGAGACCCAGCACGAAGGTTACCGCCACAAAAGCAATCGCTGAGGCGACATAGGGATGTCGGGCGACGAAGTTTCCGGACATAGCCGGATGCGCGCCCCCGGCCTTGCGGGCAAAGGCCTGGCTCAGGCGGCCGAGCGCCACGGCGAGTGCGACGATCGCGAACCCCGCCTCCATGCCTGCGCCGATATCGAGACGGCGAAGTGCTGCGAGCACGTCGAAGCCGAGGCCGCCGGCCCCGATCATCGATGCGATGATGACCATGTTGAGCGAGAGCATGATGACCTGGTTGACGCCGACCATCAGCGCGTCCGAAGCCGATGGCACCATGACCTTCCAGGTCATCTGGCGCCGGGTGCAGCCGACCATGTAGCCGAGATCGACGATCTCGGAGGGTACGGCGCGAAGGCCGAGTATGGTGATGCGCACCATGGGCGGCATGGCATAGATCAGCGTACCGACGATCGCGGCGGTCGGGCCGAAGCCGAAGAAGAACAGGATCGGCACCAGATAGGCGAAGATCGGGATCGTCTGCATGAGGTCGAGCAGCGGCTTCAGCAGGCGCTCCAGCCAGGACCAGCGATAGGCGGCAAGCCCGAGCAGCAGGCCGAAGACCACCCCGATCGGCGCGGCGACGAGGATCGAGGCGAGCGTCACCATGGCGCTTTGCCACTGGCCGAAGACGGCCAGGAAGCCGAAGCAGGCCCCGACCAGCAAGGCAAGCCGCAACCCGCCGGCGTAATAGCCCATCAGGCTGATCGCGAGGATCACGCCGAGCCAGGAGACCGGCGGGAGCACCTGGACCGCGGCGGATCCCTGACCCTCGAGAAAGCCGGTGGCGAGCAGGCTGAGCGCGAGCCGGTACGGCAGGTCGATCAGTTGGGCGACGAAGCGGGTCAGGTCGGTGAAGCTGAAGAGACCGAAATGCGCCTCGTCGATCAGCCACTTCATCCATGCGCTGATGTGGCGCGCCGCCGGCAGCTGCCAGGCCTTCGGATAGTCGAACATCCACTTGCCAAACGTAGGCCCGATCCACCAGGCGGCAAGCGTCAGGCCGAGGGCGAGGGCCAACAAGGCCGGGAGCAGGCGGCCGCGGCCTTCGCCGGAGCGACCCTCGTCTTCGCCAAACATGCCGGTCATGCGCGGGGTCGATGCCATGCCCTCACCCCTGCATCATCAGGTTGACGACGTCGTCGCGGTGGACCGTGCCGACCGGACGCCCCTCCTCGTCGACGACCGTGATCGTCTCGCCCGCGGCGGCAAAGAGCGGGGCCATATCGGCGATGGTCGCGCGAGCCGACACGCGCACCGTCGAGTCGGCTCCGTTCAACGGCTTCATGATCGAGGCGACCTTCACCACCTTGGCGCGGACAACGCTCTTGGTGAATTCGGCGACATAGTCCGTGGCCGGCTGGAGAACAAGCTCCTGGGGCGTGCCGCACTGGACGATCGCGCCATCCTTCATGATGGCGATCCGGTCGGCGAGCCGGATAGCCTCGTCGAAATCATGGGTGATGAAGACGATGGTCTTCTTCAGCACCGACTGCAGGCGCAGGAACTCGTCCTGCATCTCGCGGCGGATGAGGGGGTCGAGGGCGGAGAAGGGTTCGTCGAGAAACCAGAGTTCGGGTTCAACGGCGAGCGAACGGGCAATGCCGACGCGCTGCTGCTGGCCGCCGGAGAGTTCGCGCGGATATGAGCCTTCCTTGCCGGCCAGGCCGACAAGCTCGATCATTCTGCGCGCCCGCTCGTCGCGCCGGCTCCGCTCGATACCCTGGACTTCGAGGGGGAAGGCAACGTTCGCCAGCACGGTCAGGTGGGGCAGCAGAGCGAAGTGCTGGAACACCATGCCCATCTGGTGACGGCGGATGTCGATCATCCGGCTTTCGCTTGCCGAAAGCAGGTCCTCGCCATTGAAGAGAATCTCGCCCGAGGTCGGCTCGATCAGCCGGGACAGGCAGCGCACCAGCGTCGACTTGCCCGAACCGGAAAGCCCCATGATGACGAAGATCTCGCCGGTCGCGACATGCAGGTTGACGTCACGAACCGCGCCGACAAGGCCGGCGGCGGCGAGGTTTTCCATGCTGGGCGATCCATCGGCGGCACGCACGGCTTCGCGCGCGCCGGCACCGAATATCTTCCAGACATTGCGGCAGACGAGTTTGGCTTCTGCAGGCATGGGTCTTCCCGTCGAAGGCGGAGGCTGGCGATCAGGGTACGTGGAAAGGGTGGCCGTCCGCGCCGCCGAGCGGCGAGGACGGCCGAGCGCCCTATTTCTTGATCCAGCCGGACCAGCGGGCTTCATTGGCCCCGATCCACTCGGCGACGACGTCCTCGACCTTCTTGCCGTCGAGGTCGACCTTGGTGATCATCGCACCCATTTCTTCGTTGTTAAGGGTGAAAGCCTTGATCGCGGCATAGGCGCCCGGCCACTTGTCCTTCACACCGGACCAGCCGACCTTCCAGATCGGGCCAAACGGCTTGCCGCAGTCATGCGTGGCATCGGGATTGAGACCGGCCGAGGCATCTTCGTAGCACTCCTTCGAATAGGTCGGGAACTCGACCCATTCGCCCTTGTACTTGGCCGGCGCCCAATGCGGCGCATAGATCCACAACACGATTGGCGCCTGGCGCTGATAGGCGCTTTCAAGCTCTGCGAACAGGGCGGCGTCCGTGCCGGCATGGACGACTTCGAAAGGCAGGTCGAGCGCTTCGATCCGCTCCTCGTCAAACCCGCCCCAGGTGACCGGACCACCGAGATAACGGCCCTTTGGCGCGGTTTCCGCCGTCGAGAAGGCTTCCGCGCAGGCCGGATCCTTCAGCGCTTCCCAATTCGGCAGGCCCGGGCATTTTTCCTTCATGTATTCCGGGAACCACCATTCTTCCTTGGCCAGCATGCCGGTTTCGCCGATGTTCTCGACCTTGCCGGTGGCGGTGGCTGCATCCATGGCCTCGCGGCCCGTCGTCTCCCAGATCTCCATGGCGACGTGGAGATCCCCGGATTCGAGCCCGGCGAACTGGGCGAGGTAATCGGCCTGGACATATTCGACCGAGTATCCGGCCTTCTTCAGCACTTCCCCCATCAGCTGCGTGGTGATCAGCTGGCCCGTCCAGTCGTGCAGGGTCAGCTTGATGGGGTCTGTGGATTCCTGTGCGATTGCGGGCGCGGCGAGACCGGCTGTCGCAAGCATAAGGCATGTGGCGGCGATTCTCGGCAGTCGTGTAAGGTGGAGCATGCGAGTTCTCCCAGTAGAGCCCGTTGAAACATGATTGGAACTGGCTGGGCACCGGGTCGTCGTTCCCCGTACTTTTCGTATCTCGTGACGACGGTGCGCACCGCAATCTCATGTCAGTCACCGACGGATGTCAATGTTGTTTTGTGGTATTTTGTGTTTTTATGCCCGAATGTGCTGCGATTGTCGGATGCGCCTGCCTCCGCTATCAGCTTTGCCATATTCGGGGGCTTGACCATGACACCATCGAGACGACACCGCGACATCTTCCGGCTGCTCCAGCGGGACGGCACGATCAGCGTCGCCGAACTGGCGAGCAGGCTCGGCGTCTCGCTGGAGACCGTACGCCGCGACCTGAAGCCGCTGGCCGGCAACGGCTCCGTCATCAAGATGCACGGTGCCGTCAGCCTGCCGTCGGTCGTGGGCGAGGCCCCGTTCGAGAAGCGCATGCGCGAGAACAGCGACGCCAAGAAGGCGATCGCCGCGGCGGTCGCCGCGACCATCCGCGACGGCGATTCCATCATGATGGACACCGGCACGACGACGAGCTTTCTCGCCCGCGAACTTCTCGCACGCCGCCGGCTGACCGTGGTGACCAATTCCTCCGACATCGCGCGGACGCTTGCGACCGTCAACGACAACAGGGTCTACATGGCGGGCGGCGAGCTGCGCAGCGACAATGGCGCGGCGTTCGGGACGACGGCGATCGATTTCGCCAGCCGCTTTTCCGTGACCCATGCGATCATTTCGGCCGGCGCCGTCAATACCCGCGGCGTCATGGACTATGACCTCGAAGAAGCCGAATTCGCCCGCATGGTGCTGAGCCGCGGCAAACGCGCGATCGTCGTCACCGATTCCTCAAAATTCGGCCGCGAGGGCCTGGTGCTCGTCAGCGGCCTAGCCGCCATCACCGAACTCGCCACCGACAAACCGCCCCCGAGCGACATCGCCGAAGCCCTCGACGCCGCCGGCATCGATTTGCTGCTCGCGTGAGGAACGGGCAAAGGCTGGCAGCTGGGGATGGGGCGGGCCGGTCCCTGCGAAACCACGGCGTCCGCGCCCACGAAGGCCGATATGCATCGACTTGGATTTGAACCTGCCCATCGCAGGGACACCTACGCAGATCATCGAAGGCTGGAACAACGCTGCACAAGTGCGGTAGGCTCACGCAAACCTCGATCAAACCGACCAGCCCGCCGAATGCGAGTCTTCCAAACGATCTGAACGCTGCTCAGAAGCATCTTCCTAAACACGGTGAACCATGAAACCTTCATACACCGATGGCTCTGTTTTTCTGGTTCCATTGAGGAACGGGGGCTTCGCCAGAGGTGTCGTCGCGCGAACGGCCCCAGACGGCAGACTACTGTTCGGCTATTTTTTCGGGCCGCGTCTCGCGTCGCAAAGCGAGGCTGATCTGTCAGATCTCGCGCCGAACAATGCTATCTTATCCTTGCGATTTGGTGATCTTGGCTTGTTCAAGGGACTATGGCCAATTGTCGGGAAGCTGCCCTCTTGGGATCCCGTCAGATGGCCGATGCTCAACGCAGTCAGACGCGATCCGCTGGGCAAGACCAAGCCCATATTGGTTCGCTATGACGCAAACGATCCGAGCAAGATTCTGAGCGAAGAGGTATTGGAACGCGACATCGACTTGCCGCCACAAGGTTTGGCCGGTCATGGCTTCGTGGAAGCCAGACTGAGCAAGCTCCTTGAGTGAGAGGCTTGGGGCTGCTGTCCTTGGCCCGAACGCGCGTCGGCTTCGACGCTCTTGCGGCTTCACGAATCACAGCAATCCGGAGGATCATCTGAACAATCAGAATAGTCAGACGCGGCACCGAAGGAATTAGAAAATTGCGGAAAAAATAAAGCCAATTCAATGGCTTAGAATGGTGCCCGGAGGCGGATTTGAACCACCGACACGCGGATTTTCAATCCGCTGCTCTACCAACTGAGCTATCCGGGCATCAGGCCTTTCACAAGCCATCCGGCGGATGGTTCCGACCGGCGGGGGAGAAGTTTCCCCCGGAAGCGAGGGCGTTATAGCATCTTGTTTCGGCATGTCCAGCGCATTTCGGCACTTTTTTGACAGCTTTGCGAAAATGCCGGAAAAGCCAATCAATTGAACGGCTTCCAGCCCATTCACCAAGCCGCCCCCGCACCCCTGTCAGTCGAGCTGGTCGTCGTCGGCCTTCGATTCGTCGTCGACGACGGGGATGGCATAGGAGCCTTTCAGCCAGCGCGACAGGTCGAGATTGCGGCAGCGGTCGGAGCAGAAGGGATAGTGCTCGCGCTGCGACGGCCTGCGGCATTCCGGGCACGGACGCGCCTTGCGCAGCGGCTCCACCTTGGCGGAGCGGCCGGTGTTTTCGGTCCCGGCCATCGCTCAGCCCTCCGTCCAGCCGGACTGCACGGTGAACCCCTCGCCCGACAGCATCTGCAGCGTTTCGAACAGCGGCAGGCCGACGACATTGGTGTAGGAGCCGACGAGCTTCTGCACGAAGCAGCCGGCAATGCCTTGAACGGCATAGCCGCCGGCCTTGCCGCGCCACTGGCCGGATGCGAGATAGCTTTCGATGTCGAGCCCCGACAGGCGCTTGAAGCGCACCTTGGTCTCGACGATCTTCTGGCGCACCGTTCCGCCCGGCGTGATCAGACAGACGCCGGTGAACACCCAGTGGCTGCGTCCCGACAGGAGATGCAGCGCCGAGGAGGCCTCTTCGAGATATTCCGCCTTGGGCAGGATACGCCGGCCGACGGCGACCACGGTGTCGGCGGCGACGATATAGCTGTCGTTCCACACCGGATCGCGGCGGATCTCGCCATAGGCGGCCCTGGCCTTGTCGGTAGACAGGCGGCGCGCCAGCGAGCGCGGATGCTCCGACTTCTTCGGCGTCTCGTCGAGGTCCATCGGCATCAGGCGCACGGGCTCGATCCCGACCTGCTTCAAGAGGTCGAGGCGGCGCGGCGACCCGGAGGCCAGTATCAGCTTCTGTCTCAGTTCCATCGACCCTCTCGCAGCCTTCACCGGCAGCCGGCGACTACTTGAAGCGATAGGTGATGCGGCCCTTGGTCAGGTCGTAGGGGGTCATCTCCACCAGGACCTTGTCGCCGGCGAGAACGCGGATGCGGTTCTTGCGCATGCGACCCGCGGTATGGGCGATGATCTCGTGCTCGTTTTCCAGCTTCACCCGGAACGTCGCATTGGGCAGCAATTCGGTGACGACGCCGGGAAATTCGAGGACTTCTTCTTTAGCCATTGAACGCTTGTCTTTCTTGGATGTTGGTCGGGACGCCGGTCGGGGGCCCGAAAATGTGGGCGGAAACTACACAATCACCGCGGTTTTGTGAACCTTGTAGATCGGGCTTTTCGAATTTGTTTCAAAGCGGACCCGGCGGAAGCCTTTCGCGGGACAGCAGGCGCTCCTCGATCAGCCGTTTCAGCCGGTCGCGCACCTCGCGATAGGCCTCGAGGATCTGTTCGCGCGTGCCGGTCGCGACCGTCGGATCGGGCATCGGCCAGTAAACCACCTCGACGGCGGAGGAACGGGTGAGTTCCAGCGCCGCGTGATGCGCCTCCGGCGCCAGCGTGACGACCATGTCGAAATAGTCGTCCTCCAGTTCGTCCAGCGTCTGCGGCTGGCGCCTGCCGAGCGTCAGGCCGATCTCGTCGAGCACCGCATCGACGAAGGGATCGCGCTCGCCGGCCCTGACCCCCGCCGAGGCGAGATAGGTGCCGGCCGGCAGCAGGGTCCGGGCGATCGCTTCCGCCATCGGCGAGCGGATCGCGTTCATGCCGCAGACGAACAGGATCGCCCCCGGCAGACGCCCTTGGGTATCGGGATCCGCGCCGGGGACCATCAGGCTACCCGCGCCAATAGAGAACGCAGACCAGGGTGAAGAGCCGGCGGGCCGTGTCGAAGTCGAGCTTGATCTTGCCCGACAGCCGATCCATCAGCGTCTGCGACCCCTCATTGTGAATGCCGCGGCGCCCCATGTCGATCGCCTCGATCTGCGACGGCGTCGAGGAGCGGATTGCCTCGTAATAGCTCTCGCAGATCATGAAGTAGTCCTTGATGATCCGCCGGAACGGGGTGAGCGACAGGATGTGCGTCGCGACCGCCTCGTCGTCTTCGGTCTTGATCGAGAAGACCAGCTTGCTGTCGACCAGCGACAGCAGCAGCCGGTAGGGGCCGCCCGGGTGGCCGACGGGCTCGAAGGTGTTTTCCTCGATCAGGTCGAAGATGGCGACGGCGCGCTCGTGCTCGACGTCCGGCGTCGAGCGGCCGATCGTCTCGTCGAGCACAACATCGCAGAGCCGGAAGTCGCCCTTCGCCATCGGTCAGCCTTCGAGGTTCAACCGGATGGCGACGGAGCGCGCATGGGCATCGAGCCCCTCGCTTTTCGCCAGCGCGATCGCCGCCGGGGCGAGCTCGCGCAGTTGTTCCGGTCCCAGTCTCAGGATCGAGGTGCGCTTGACGAAATCGAGCACAGAGAGGCCCGAGGAAAAGCGCGCCGAACGCGCGGTCGGCAGCACGTGGTTGGAGCCGCCGACATAGTCACCGATCACTTCGGGCGTATGGCGGCCGACGAAGATGGCGCCGGCGTTGCGCACGCCGGCCATCAGCGCATCCGGATCGTCGACGGCAAGCTCGAGATGCTCGGCGGCGATGCGGTTGGCGAGCGGGATGGCGTCGGCAAGCGACTTGACCAGGATGACGGCGCCGAAATCGCGCCAGCTGGCGGCGGCCGTCTCGGAGCGGCTCAGCGACTTCAGCTGCCGCTCGACGGCGGCCATGACCGCGTGTCCGAGTTCGGCGTCGTCGGTGATCAGGATCGACTGGGCGCCCGGATCATGCTCGGCCTGGGCCAGGAGATCGGCGGCCAGCCAGTCGGGATTGTTGTTTGCGTCGGCGATCACCAGCACTTCGGACGGCCCGGCGATCATGTCGATGCCGACAGTGCCGAAGACATGGCGCTTGGCGGCAGCGACGAAGGCATTGCCCGGGCCGACGATCTTGGCGACGGGGGCGATGGTCTCGGTGCCGTAGGCGAGTGCCGCCACGGCCTGGGCGCCGCCGATCCGGTAGATCTCCTCGACGCCGGCGATCTTGGCGGCCGCCAGGACCGTCGGATTGATCGCGCCGCCGGAGGCCGGAACGACCATGACGATGCGCTCCACGCCGGCGACCTTGGCCGGCACGGCATTCATCAGCACCGAACTCGGATAGCTCGCCGTGCCGCCCGGCACATAAAGGCCGACCGCCTCGATCGCCGTCCAGCGCGAGCCCAGCCCGACGCCGAGCGCGTCCTCGTAGATGTCGTCCTTCGGCATCTGGCGGGCATGGTGCTTTTCGATGCGCTCGGCGGCAAGCCGCAGGGCATCCATCACCTCGGGCGAGACCTGGGCCGCAGCCGCGTCGATTTCCGCCGGCGTGACACGCATCGGCGTATGGGAGAAATCAATGCCGTCGAAACGCAGGGAATATTCGGCCAGCGCCGCGTCGCCGCGCGCCCGGACATCGGCGATGATCGCCCTCACCACGTCGTTGACGTCGTCCGACACTTCGCGCTTCGTCGTCAGGAAGGCGGCAAATGTCTCGCCAAACCCTTCCGATGCCTGATCCAACCAGATCGCCACGTCCCCTGCTTCCTTCCTGCCCCGCCTTTACGCACTTTTCCGGCAGAGCCGGTCAATTGCCCGGATGACCGGGCTTGTGGCTGGTTTCCCATGCTCCGCCGGTATCTGCAAGCTGTGCTTCGATACATTCGACATCGAGCGCGATCATGCCGCCGCCCGACAGCACGAGTTCGACCACGCCCTCCGGCCCTTCGCCTTCCATGCGGAAGCGGATGGCCAGCAGCGAGAGCACGTCGTCGCCCTTGCGGCGGTCGAAGCCCATGGAGCGCACGGCGCTCACGCGTTTGAAGGACAGCATGGCGCGGCGGCGCTCGTAGCTCCGGCGCTTTGCGCCCGCGCCTTCCCAGACGAAGCGGTTGACGGCAAGGGCGAACAGGCCGGGCCGCGCCTGGAAGGTGATGTCGGCGACCTTGAACACCGCATCCTGCATATGGGCGGACATGACCGCAAGGTCGTCGGTGTCGAGAGCGAGGAGCTTCAGGCTTGTCATGTCATCATTGTCCGATTGGCCAGCAGATCACGCGCGAGACCGGGTGAAGGAGGAAAGGTTGACGCCTGGCCCGCACCGATCACGCATCATCCTTTCGACATAGGTCGCCGCAATGCAAGAGGCAACCGGTCGCAGGCAGCCGGACCTCAAGAAACTCAGTCGGTGATGCGTTCGACCACCGCGCCGCAGCGGGTCAGCTTCTCTTCCAGCCGCTCAAAGCCGCGATCGAGGTGATAGACGCGCGAGACGGTGGTTTCGCCCTCGGCCGCAAGGCCGGCAATGACCAGCGACACCGAAGCGCGCAGGTCGGTCGCCATGACGGGCGCGCCGCGCAGGCGGGTCACGCCCTCGATGCGGGCCGTCTGGCCCGACAGCGTGATCTTGGCGCCGAGACGGGCGAGTTCCTGCACGTGCATGAAGCGGTTTTCGAAGATGGTCTCGGTGACATGGGAAACGCCGTTGGCGCGCGTCATCAGGCCCATGAACTGCGCCTGCAGGTCGGTCGGGAAGCCGGGATAGGGTTCTGTCACAACGTCGACCGGGCGGATGGCATTGCCGTGGCCGACGACGCGCAGGCCCGACGGCGTGACGGTGATTTCGGCACCGGCGCGGCGGACGGCGTCGAGTGCCGTGTCGAGCAGGGCGAAGTCGGTGCCCTCCAAAGTGACGTCACCGCCGGTCATGGCGACCGCCATGGCATAGGTACCGGTCTCGATGCGGTCCGGCAGGACGCGGTGGCGGGCTCCCGACAGGCTGTGCACGCCCTCGATGGTGATGGTCGAGGTGCCGGCGCCCGATATCTTCGCGCCCATGGCGTTCAGGCAGTTGGCGAGGTCGACCACTTCCGGTTCGCGCGCCGCATTGTTGATCACCGTCGTGCCGCGGGCCAGCGAGGCCGCCATCAGCATGACGTGGGTCGCGCCGACCGAAACCTTGGGGAAGGTATAGGTGCCGCCGATCAGGCCGCCCTTGGGCGCCGTGGCATTGATGTAACCGCTGTCGATTTCCATCGTCGCGCCGAGCGCGGTCAGGCCCTCGATGAAAAGATCGACCGGACGCGTGCCGATGGCGCAGCCGCCCGGCAGCGAGACGCGGGCCCTGCCCTCGCGGGCGAGCAGCGGGCCGATGACCCAGAAGCTGGCGCGCATCTTCGAGACCAGCTCGTAGGGCGCGGTGGTGTCGACGATGGTGCGGCAGGTGAAATGGATGGTGCGCGAATAGCCCTCGCCCTGGCGCTCGCGCCGGCCGTTGACCGAGACGTCGACGCCGTGGTTGCCGAGGATGCGCAGCAGAAGCTCGACGTCGGCGAGATGCGGAACGTTTTCCAGGGTGAGCGTGTCGCTGGTCAGCAACGAGGCGATCATCAGGGGCAGAGCGGCATTCTTGGCGCCGGAGATCGGGATTACCCCGTTGAGCTCGTTGCCGCCGACAATCCTGATACGATCCATGTAAGCCTACGCTACGGGTCAAGACCCGCCTTTCCTGATAATGGGTGGAAAATCCGCCACCCGGCCGGGTGGGGTCTTTAGACGAAAAGCACGGCGGGTTCAATTCACCGGTTCAGCAACGGTTAATCATCGCGATTCGGCGAATTTGCGGCAGGCAGGCCATCCGTCTCGTCGGCTAGGCCTTGTCGGCGGGAGCGCTGCTGCAGTTTGCGCCGCAGGAGGTTCTCCCGCAGCGTGTTCGCCGCCCGCGCCTTGCGCTGCGCGGCCGCGATGTCGGCGTGGCGCAGGCTCCGCTCGCCACCGGTCGCGGCGGCATCCCCTGCCCCCTCGCCCGCTTCGACCCCCGGCCTCAATTCGTCCCGCTCTTTGTCCATGCCGGGGTGATAGCCGAAATCCACCTTTTCCGGAAGTGTTCTGCGCGTGAGATGGTTTTCTTCAAACGAAGTTCGTTTTGCGGCTTGCATCCCCCCGGAAGCTGTGGCAATAGGCGGCTCGCTTGAGACGGCGCAAACGCACCAGGCCTCGCAAGCTGCTATAGCTCAGTGGTAGAGCACTCCCTTGGTAAGGGAGAGGTCGAGAGTTCGAGTCTCTCTAGCAGCACCATTCTCTCCCTAATCCTCACGAAAATTGCCGCCTAGACCACCGCTTCGCGCCGGTTTGCGCACGCCTGACAGACAAACGGCCCGGGCGATGGACCCGAGCCGTGGTGCTCTTTGTGAATTCGGTGTTTACCGCGCCTCAGCCGCAGGCGTTGCGGGTATAGATCTTGCCGGCATTGCGCTTCAGCACCCAGCCGCGATAGGTTCCCATCTCGATCTCGCACCAGATGGTCGTGCCGTTCTGCTCGACGCAGCCGATGACGGTGACGCACTGGTTCTGGTCGAGCTTGCCGAGCACGGCGCCGGAACGGTTGGGCATGGCGCGGATGTTCATGCGGGTCAGCGCCTGGATCGAGGTGACGCCGGCGGCGACGTCCGGGGAGCCGACGTCGCTCGGCTGAGCACAGCCGCCGTCGACATAGGTCGGGCAAGGCCCTGCGGGCGCAGCGACCGGACGCGGCGCCGGCTTGCCGCCATCCTGGACCAGCGTCAGTTCCTCGCCGTCGCCGATCACGCCCACATAGTGCCCCGGCTCCTCCATGTCGGCGCGGCCGACCATCGTCAGGCCGTCCTTCGTCGAATAGAGAATGATCGTGTGATCACCATTGTTCATCGAATAGCCGGTGACCGGGTTGGTGAAGTCGAAGCACGAACCGTCATGGAAGAGCGTCGAGAGAACCCCCTCGGCGACCGGATCCTCCTCGAAGGACAGCCGGCAGCTTCCCTGGGGCGTGGTCATCGTCCAGATCTCCGGCTCGGCGGAATGGGCCGGCAGCGTCGCCAGCAGCGCGGCGGCGACAAGCAGTCCCTTGCGGACATCGATCTTCAACATGGGAGGCTCCTCCGGTCGGGGTGAAATGCGGCCAGCTAAGGAACCGGCCGGCCCCTCGTCAATGTTCCACGCCGCCGCTCCCAAGGCCTGCCCAGAATTGGACGCTTGCGCACATTGCCCCTGCCCGCGGCGCTGCCGCCTGATGGTGACGACGGGCCTCGCCGCGAAGTCACAAAGTCGCAGGATAAGTATACGTGTCCCAAACCAATTCGTGGCATAAGCACGTCACAACCGCACTGCAATAAAGGTCTCCATGCCGAAGGGCGACGACAAGGATACGAGCGGACTGCGCGGCACACCGCCCAAGCCCGCGCCGCCGAGGAAGAGCGCGATGCTGCTCTTCGCCGTGCTGCTCGTCGCCTTTGCCCTAGCGATCGCCGCCACGCTGCTCCTGGCCAATGACCGGCGCAACCTGCGTATCCTGCTCGACCGCTACGACCTGAACTGGCTGCTGGAACCGGCGACGGGCGAGCCGCGCGGAACGCGGGCCCTGCGCGGCCGGCGGCTGGCGCCGGTGCCGATCTCGATCCCGGCACGCTACTTCACCGGCCCGGAAAGCGCCGCGATCGGCGCCTTCGTGCGGGAAGTGCGCGCCAGCGGCGGCGAATTATGCGCCGCCTTCAAGGCCGCCGGCGTCGACAATAGCGGCTGGCAGCCGAGCCAGTTCGACAGCAAGACCTATGAATGCCTGTCCGAGACGCTTCTGCCGGCGACCGAGGAAGGCGGACAGAACGCCTCGTTCTTCTTCATCGCCAAGGGCACACCCGAAGGCGAGGTCGGCTCGATCCGCATGAAGCTCGTCGCGCCGGAGACCGAGGACGGCGAGACCGTGCATCGCCTGCTGGTCAAGGCGCTCGAACAGCTGATCGAGCAGGCGCGTTGGCTCGATCTCGCTCCCGCCATCTCCAGCGCCGACGCGCTATCGGATTTCACCGCGGTGCGCTTCGGCGTCTCCTTCCGCTTCACCCACGAATTCACCGCGCCGAGAAGCTACAACCTGATCGTCCTGCCGACCTCGAAGGATCCGGCCGTCAAGCGCAGCCGCGCCTATTTCGACACTCTGCAATGGCTGCCGCTTCCCTCCTTCATCGCCCGGCTGCCCGAATATCTGCGGCCCCATGTCGTGGCGACGAAGCCCTTGTCGTCCACTCCGGATCCCGACGCCCCAGCCGCGCCCGCGCCGGCGAAGCGCAAGACGACGCGGCCGGCCCTCATCGCCCCGCCGGCCCCATAGCGGCCGGCTTCGGCGCTTGAATATACATATTAATATCATTATGTATTTGGCGAAAGGCCATCGGCTGTGCGTCCCTCGGGTCGCGTCAGGCTTGGCCTCGACCCCATGCGCAAGCCGCCAGCGAAGGAATCCCGCCGATGCATATCCGCCCCGTCACGCATAATTATCACGTCACCGGCCAGATCAAGCCGACGGATCTCGGCCAGGTCGCCGAGGCCGGCTATGCCGCGGTCATCTGCATGCGTCCGGACGGCGAAGGCTGGGGCCAGCCGAAATTCTCGGCGATCGAGGAAGCGGCCAAGGCCGCCAATCTCAAGGCTTATTACCTGCCGGTCGGCGGCTCGGCCGTGCCGATGGAGCAGGCGCGCAAGCTGCGCGGCCTGCTCAAGGAGACCGAAGGCCCGGTCCTCGCGTTTTGCGCCTCAGGCGCGCGTTGCGCCGGCCTCTACCAGATGGCCGAGCAGATCGGCGGCTGAGGCGACAGGCTCGCCGCTTCGCAACTGCTAAGCCTCGCGCCAGTTCGGCCGCTTAAGCATACAAGCAGCTCGGTGCCCGACGATTCGCCGGTCGTATCGTCAGCCCGAAGCGCCTGTTCAGCCCCTTCCGCGCACGATCCCGCGGAAGGGGCATTTATGCGAGGCCGCCATGCCCAAACTATCCATCTGCATTCCCGTCGAACCCGGCCAGTCGGCCCCGGCCTATCTGGTGAACCGGCTGCTCGAGGAACCCGAATCCAGCATCGAGGTGATCGTCGCCGCCTGCGGCGTGCGCGCGGGAGCGTGGCCCTATCTGGAGGCCCGCGCGGCGGAGGATCCGCGGCTGCGCGTGCTGCCCACCGCCCCGGCCGGGCTCTCCGCCGCCAGTCTGTGGATCGGCACGCTAGCCGCCTCGACGGGCGACTGGGTCTCCCTGGTCGGTCCCGAGGACATGATCCAGCCCGACCTGCCGAAGCTCGTCGCCTATGCCGAGGACAAGCATCCGGATGCCGACACGCTCGGCTGGAACGCGTTTTCCATCGCCCCCGATGCGCCGCGCACGATCAGCGCCACTGTCGCCGTGCCGATCGTGCACCACCTCGCCGACATCGAGAAGTCCCGCATGCTGGAAGCCTTCTTCCAGTGGACCGGCAGCCAGAACACGCCGCGCATGCCGTTCGGCCTCTATCATGGCGCGGTCAGGCGCTCGCTGCTCGAAACCGTGCTCTCCTCCTGCGGCGAGCTCAGCTGGCTGACGCCGCTGCCGCGCTGGGAATGGGCGGCGCGCGTGCTGATCTTCTCGCAGGGGCTGCTGCTGTCGCACCGGCCGCTTTCGGCGATCAGCGCCACGCCGTTCCGCCCCATGCCGGTGCCCTCGGCGCTCGAGGGCTTCCCTTTCGATGCGCGCATCGGCCTCACCGCCACGATCGCCGAGGTCCAGGCCCGTGTGCTGCACGAACTCGGCGCCAGCTGGGCCGGCTTTAACGAGGATTTCGTCAAGGCCTGCGTGATCGACTGCATGCGCGAGCATGACGAGGCGGCGTTCCAGCAGAAGGGCCAGGCCTATTTCGAGGCGATGCGCCGCATGCCCGGCGGCATTGCGCTGTCCGAGCAGTTCCGGCCGCAATATTTCCCGCAGCCGCCGGAGGATAGCCGTCGCGGCCTGTATGCGCAGATGCTGCTGGTCGATCGCTTCATCGGCAGTGCACAGACCGCCCAGGAATTCTATGAGGTGGTCGACGCGATGCTCGCGCCGATCTTCGTCATCACCGACTTCGTCCCCATCCGGGAAGACTAGGCTCGCGTCTTCGTCGGCCCTCAGCGGGCCGCAAGCGCCAGCAATCCCGGATCGTCCGGGAAGGTCGCGAGGAAATGGTCGATACTGCCCTTCGACAGCGCGCCGCCGGCGGCAAACATCCGTCCCGTCCCGCTCTCCCGATCGCGTTGCTGCGTGGAGAGGAACCAGTCGGCGGGCTTGGAGCCGAGCACACCGGCAAAGTCGATGCACGTCTTGGGTTCGACCATCAGCGCGCAATAGTGTTCTTCGAGCAGGCCGGCCGAACGGCGCGGCTGGTATCGGGCGCGCGCCGTCGCCCGTGCAGCCGCGGACAGGCGCGCCCGCTCCTCCGGCTCCGCCAGGAGATGCCCGAGCCTTGCCGCCATATCGGCCGGATCGGCCGCCACCACGCCATTGACGCCGTCGGTGACGATGGCTTTTTCGGCCGGATTGGCCAGCACCACCGGCACCAGCCCCAGCGACATCGCCTCGATCAGCGCATTCTCCGCCGTGCCGTAGTGATCCTCGCGAAGCGGATAGAAGAAGATGCCCGCGGCCTGCAGAGCGGTGCGCGGATCGGCCGTCTGGCCTTCCAGCCGCACCCTCTCCGGATGCCGCATGGCGTGGGCGCGGCGGGCCGGCTCGCCTTCTGGGTCGAAGCCGCCCCAGACGGATACGTGAATATCGGCATTGTCCACCGCGTCGACGATGTCGAAGAAGGCGGGGTGCATCTTCACGAAATCGACCGTGCCGAGATAGGCGACCGCTGCCGAAGTCTCGCCCGCCTGCATCTCATCCGAGGTGCGCTCATCCTCGAAGCCGAAGCCGGAACCGACGACACCGAGACGCGCGCGCACCGCGTCCGACAGGGCGGCGATCTCCGGCGACTGCAGCGAACAGGGAGAGGTGAAGACGAAACGCCCGGCGGCGGCGACCAGGTCGGTCGGAATGTAGGGCGCGAAAAGCCCCGAGACATGGGCCCAGAAGAGGCTCCGCATCGGCGGCAGCGCGGAGGTGGCCAGAAGATGGTAGAGCCGCGGATGGTTCCACCATTCGATCTGGACGATGTCGGCGCCCTCGATCAGATCCGCGAGCGAAACGCCCTGGCCGGCATGATGGAGGCGGCCGCCCGCCNNCCCGCCTGCTCGACGAGATCGGCATAGCGGCGGTCGCGGGGTTCTTCGAGAAGATAGTAGGCGCGCCCGACCGCCGGGTCGGTCGCGCCCTGGATGGCCGCATGGGCCTTGCCGACACCGCCGCCGAGATGCGGCGTGATGTGCAGGATTTTCATTCGGCGGCGATGGGGGCCATCGGCTTGAGACCGCCCGGCGCCTTGACGGCCGGGTTGATCGTCACCTTCTCGCGGAAGCGCTCGAGCAGCATTTCGCGATGGTCGTCGATGTTGTCCGGCAGGCAGTGCGTGAGCTGGCCACAGCTGCCGCAGACCTTGTTCTCGCAACGACGCCCTTCGAGGTGCTGCAGGCGCAGCGCGTTCATCGCGTCGGAGGTCCAAATCTCGCTCAGCGGCGTGGTGCGCACGTCGCCGATGATGAGCTTGCGGCCCCAGTCGAGGAAGCAGGACGAGACGAGACCGTCGGCGTTCACGCTCATGGCGTAGAAAATATAGGGACAGGTATCGGTCGGCTTGAGTGCCTGCTGATAGATGCCGACCTCGCCGATCTTGATGCCCGAACGTTCCTCGACGTCGAATTCCGGCCAGCAGGGGGCAAAATTCTCGATGAAGATGCGGTCGCAATAGTCGCCGAAGGTATCAAAGAATTCCTGGCGCTGCGCCTCGGTGATGAGTTCGCCGGGGATCTTGATCGACACTTCCATGTCGCCCTTGTTGGCGTCCAACCACTTCACACCCTCGACGAACTTATCGAAGTCGAAGTCGAAGCCGGTGAACTCCTGGTAGGTTTCGCGGGTCATGCCGTCGACGGAGATATTGATCTTGTCGAGGCCGGCCTCGATCACCGGTCCCAGCCGCTCCGGGGTCAGGAAGGTGCCGTTGGTGGTGGTGTCGATATAGTCGACATAACCGCTCTTCTTGGCATAGGCGATCATGTCGGCGAGGCGCTTGTTGAGGAAGGGCTCGCCGTCCTTGTACATGCGAAGCACCTTGATCGGCTTGCCGAAGGCGCCGAGATCGTCGATCGCCTTGGTGAAGACGTCATACTTCATCGCGCCCTGATAACGGCCGGTGTCGGCGATCAGCTGGCGATGGCCGGTCGGGCAGAAGGTGCACTTGAAATTGCAGGAACTCGCCGGATCGACAAAGACGATGAAGGGCGTCTCGAGCGGGATGACGGTCTCGAGCGGGGTCCGGTCATCGAGATTGATCCGCGGCTTCAATTGGGCTTTCATTCAGCGTCTCCGGCATTCGGGTAGGAGTGATCGCATTGCATAGGCCGACAACAGCCGCCGGATCGGAGGGATGGATCGCCGCCGTTCCGAACTCCAGCAGGTCGCGCCTGCCGTATTCGTCGGCGATCCGTTCCGCCAATTGGCGTATCGTCGTCGGGATACCAGAACAAATGTTGATTGCGCCAAGCTGACCTGTCTCAACCACATCGGCGATCATCGCCCCAGCCTGCCGCACGTCGAGAAAGTCCCGAAGCTGCGTTCCCGCGGAAAGTCTTGCGACTTCGCCGCGACCAAGCCGTTCGCGGATATAAGGCACGAGACGGGCGGCATATTCCCCCTCACCGTGCAGGTAGAAGAGCCTACACCAGGAGAAGGTCGCGTCCATCTTCGCGAAGTACTCTGTCAGCATATGGTAAACGGAAAGTTTACACGCCGCATAGAGTGTCGCAGGCTCGAGCGGCGCGTCGATCGTCAGCCGCTCCGACGGCAGGCGGTATTCCATGCAGGTGCCGACGCCGATGAAATGGCGGATTCCGGCCTCCGTGGCGCCCCGGGCGAGCGCCAGCGTTCCCGTGACACAATCGAGATTGAGGGGCGAGTCGAGATATTTGCCCGGCTCGACATACCAGGCGGCATGGATGATCGCATCGACACCCTCCAGCCGTTCCGCCCACCAGTCGGTCGTCTCGGCAAAGATATCCGCCGTCAGGATGGCGTGCTCGGCTCTTGCGCCCTCCAGCAGCCGTGCCGCACTGCCGGGGCGCAGCACCGGAACGACATCGTGGCCCACTTCGGCGAGCCGGCGATGGATCTGGCGGCCGACGAAACCGGTGGCACCGGTCAACACGATCCTTGTCATGACAAGCTCCGGGAAAGGTCACGCCTGATAGATGGCACCAATGGCAGGCGGACCGGCAGGTTGTTCGAATCATCCGGGAAGACAGTTTAGACGAGCCGGGCGAATTGCGGACGGAAATGATCGAAGCCAAGCAGACAGGGGCACAGGTGCCGGTCGCGGCATCGCCGGAACGACCGGCGATGGTTGCGCGCGCCTTCGGCGCCCTGCCGGACCGGTCTGCGTCGCTTGCCCTTCTCCGTGCCATCGCCGACGAGACCTGCACGCCGGGCCCGGTTGCCCCACGCCAGCCGCTGGCGCTCTACGGCGCCGGCAATCTTGGGCGGCTGGCGCGCGACCATCTGCGCACCGTGGGCGAGGATTTCGACCTGGTCGTCGACCGCAATGCCGAGGCCCTGGCGGCCGGCGGCGAATGGACCGGCACCCGGCTCGTCCATCCCGACGCAGTCGATGCCGAGACGAAGGCGCGGGCCATGCTCGCAGTCAGCATCGTCACCAGCCCCTATGTCCCGCTCCAGGCCGCCCTTGCGGCTGCAGGCTGGCGCGACATCGTGCCCTTCTACGACATCGCAGAATCCTTCCGCGACCGCCACCCGCTGTCGAACGGCTGGTTCGCCGAACCCTTCTCCGACGATGACGTCGCGGCCATCGGCGCAGTTCTCTCGGCCTGGGACGACGACCTGTCGCGCGCGCACCATCTGCAGTTCATCGCCTGGCGCCGCCTTCGGCTGGAATGGAGCTTCGACGGCGCGCCGGTGACCATTGACGACCGCTTCTTCATTCCGCAGATCCTCGGTGTGCTCAGACCGAACGAACGTTTCCTTGATGCGGGCGCCCATCACGGCAGTGTCACGGCGCGTTTCATCGCGGAAACGGACGGGCAGTTTGCCTCCATCCTCGCCGTCGAGGCCGATGATGAGAGCCGGGCCGTGCTCGAGCAAACCCTCGGTGGGCTTCCATCGGACCAGCGAAGCCGCATCACCGTCAGCGATGCACTGCTCGACAGCGAGCGCCGCACAGTCCGCTTTCACCACGGCCTCGGCTATGCCTCGCAGATCTCGCCGACCGGAACGGACGAACGCCTAACACAGACGCTCGACGCACTCGGTACCGCCCCGAGCTTCGTCAAGCTGCATCTCGAAGGCGGTGAACTCGCCGCCCTCAAGGGCGGTATCGCGACCCTGCGCAAATATCGCCCCATCATCGTCGCAACCATCTATCATGATGCCGACGGGATCCAGGCCACGCCCGCCTGGCTGATGGACAATCTCGACGGCTACCGTTTCCTGTTCCGGCTGCACAGCTGGTGCGGCACCGGTGCGGTCGTCTACGCCATACCGGAAGAACGGCAATGACGATCATTCCGAGCCTCGACCAGCTTGCCCTAACCTCAGCCGACATCCGCGCCTTCGCGCTGTCGCTGCCCAATCCGCAGCGTCCGCGCACGGCGATCTACGGCACCGGCTTCCTCGGCGCCTGGGCCTGTTCCTGGCTCAAGGACAACGGCTTCGACCTCGTCGCCTGCTTCGACGGCAATCCCGACCGCGCGGGCTCCCAGTTCCAGGGCCTCCCCGTCCATGCGCCGGAAGCAATCGGCGAGATCGGCCCGGAACTCACGCTCATCACCGCGCGCCATGCAATCGGTCCGGTCAGCGCCCGGCTCGAAACGCTTGGCGTCGCCAGCCTGTCCTTCGACGCCTTCTACGCCGCGCTGCATTTCGAGGCCTTTGCCGCGGTCCATGAGCTTCTCGACGACGAGCGCTCGCGCGATGTGCTGCGCGCCGTCTTGGCCGCGATGCTGACGGGCGAGAAATCCTATTGCGAGGCGGTGTTCGAGAAGGACCAGTATTTCTGCCTGCCGCGCTTCTGCGGCGTGGAGAAGGAGATCTTCATCGATGCCGGCGCCTATGTCGGCGACAGCGTCGAGCGTTTCATCTGGACGCATTACGGCGTGTTCGCCAGGATCCATGCCTTCGAGCCCGGCGCGCGCCAGCACCGGGCGCTGAAGGCGAGGACGGATCGCCTCGTCGAGGAATGGGCACTCGATCCGGAGGCGATCGTCATCAACCGCAGCGGCCTTGGCGCCGGCGAGGCGCAGATGGCGAGCGCCAGCCAGAGCGGGCAGTTGCAGAGCCTGGCACTCGGCACGGCGGGTGCAGGCCCGGGCGCAGTCAACGTGACCTCGCTCGACCGCTATCTGGACGGTGCGCCCGCCAGTTTCATCAAGGCGGATGTCGAGGGCATGGAGATGGCCTTGCTGCAGGGGGCGGCCGAGACGATTGCGCGCTGCCGCCCGAAGCTCGCCATCTGCGTCTATCATTATCCGTCCGACATACCGCAAATCTCGAGTTACCTGAAATCGCTGGTGCCGGACTACCGGTTCGCCCTGCGCCACCATTCCCCGCAACTCATGGAAACCGTGCTTTACGCCTGGACAGAGTGAAGCGGCCATTCAAGAGGAGTTACCCATGGATCCTGTCGAACACTTCCGCGACTACGTCGCCAACAATATCCGGGAAATCGGCGAGGACCGGGATTTCATCGGCCTGTCGAACATCTGGGTGCGGGAATCGATCCGCCACCGTTATGCGCAGAACTTCACCTGGCTCGGCCGGCCGATCATCCAGGTCCCGCAGGATACCTATGCGATCCAGGAACTGATCTGGACCTGCCGTCCCGATCTGGTCATCGAAACCGGCATCGCCCATGGCGGCTCGCTGGTGATGAGCGCATCGATGCTCGCCATGCTCGACTATTGCGATGCAGTACAGGCGGGCACGGTGCTCGATCCGAAGGCCAGCCGCCGCAAGGTGGTGGGCGTCGATATCGACATCCGCGCCCACAACCGCGCCGCGATCGAAGCCCATCCGCTGACCCACAAGATCCATACCATCCAGGGCTCCTCGGTCGCCGACGACGTCTTCGCCCAGGTCAAGGCGCATGCCGAAGGGTATGACCGGGTCATGGTCTTCCTCGATTCCAACCACACGCACGAACACGTGCTCGCCGAGCTCGAGCTCTATGCGCCGCTCACCTCGAAGGGCTCCTATTGCGTCGTCTGGGACACCGGCGTCGAAGACCTGCCGGCCGACATGTGCGACGACCGCCCGTGGGGCAAGGGCGACAACCCGAAGACCGCGGTGTGGGAATACATGAAACTGCTGGAGAGCGAAGGCCGCACCGCACGTGACGGCGAGCCGCTGAAATTCGCCTATGACAAGACGATCGAGAACAAGATCACCATCACGGCCTCGCCGGACGGCTTCCTGAAGCGCGTCTGAGCCTCGGCGAACTTCGGTCCGAAAACGACAAGGCCGCGGTCCGAGACCGCGGCCTTGTCGTTTCTGCTTCGGCCGTCAGGGCCTTCAGCTGGGTTCAGGCGATGCGCTTCTGGGTCGTCTGGATCGGCCGCTTCTCGCCGACCGGCGTCATCAGTTCCTCTTCCCAGGGGAAACGCAGGCCGTCCGGCCGGACCTCGACCTGGTCGGCCGGGCGGATCAGGCCGTTGATGACATCGAGCAGTTCCACCGGCGTCTTCACGCCGGCGATATCGGAGCGGATGAAAGTTCCGGCGAGGTTCGAGCCGCTGATCTGCAGGCTGAAGCGCATATCCTTGAACACCGGCTGGAAATGTTCGAGGAATTTTCCCCTCCGCCAGTTCCTGAAGGCAGTCGCATAGCCTTCCCGCACGATGTTGAACGATTCCTCGTCGCGGAACATCTCGGTATTCAGGGCGCAGGACTTGGCGAAGTTCTTTTCCCAACCGTCATAGGTCAGCTTGTACTTGGCGCGAAACCATTGCTGGCAGATGCCGATGGAGGCGGTGACACCCAACATGCTCTGGAACGGGAAATCCCGCAGGAGCGGGTCGTCGTCGAAGTTGCGGCCGAGCTCGGCCATGAAAATATCGACCTTCTTCTTGATGTCGGCGAGCTTGCCGATCGAATAGGAATTGCTCTCCGGACAGCTTCCCATGACCGAGAAGGTCCTCTGGCAGAAGGCGAAGTGCTTGCCCTCGACCATCACCTTCATCGCCATGTCGTAGTCGATGACCGGGTGTTCGAAATAACGCCCGCCATATTTGCGGCGGATCCGGTCGAGCAACTGGCGCGATACGGCCGAATGGTAGATCGAGTAGCCGGAGGTCGGAACGGTGGTCGCCTCGAACCAGCCGAACATGCGCTTGAGCAACTGATCGCGCGGAACCTTCACCACGAAGGAATTGAACGGCACGTGGATGCTGGTGTTTCTCTGGCCCGGCGAAGGCCAGCTATAGCTCGCGACCCCCCAGGCGAAGGCCTCCGTCTCCGGATTGGCGGCGAGCACCTTCTTCAACACGATCATGACGTCGGGGTCGATATAATCGTCGTCGCCGATCACGGTTACCCAGTCACCGGTCGCAGCCGCAAGGGTGCGTTCCCAGTTCTCGATCATCGGCAGCGTGCGGTCGGTCGACGGCAGATAGACGATGCGCGGATCGCCGGCATGGGCGCGCATGTAGTCGTTCATGACCGACGGATCGTCGGAATTGTCGACGAAGACGAATTCGATGTCGTCGCGCTTGCTGCGCAGCAGGCCTTCGATCGTCTTCTGGAAGTAATACTGGCGATTGCGCGAGGGCACGCAGATCGACAGCCGCGTCTTCTCAGCCATGGTCTTCTCCGCTCCTGTTCCTGCGGCGGCTCCGCTTGTTGGTCGGCGGCTCGCCGCCCGCGACGCCGTCACTCCGGCCGGAGCGTTCCGCGCAATGGCGGGGTCGCAACCTTGATGGTCGGGGCATCGCCTTTGGGCAGCGGTTCGATCAGGGGTGAACCGTCAGTGTCGGGACCGCCGTCACGAACTTCCCATCCCAGCCGGTTATATACGAAAGCTGTCGCTTGATTTCTGTCTGAAGATTCCATGGCAGTATCACCACCCTTTCAGGCTTTTCGGATTTCAGGACGTCCTCGGAAACGACCGGCACCCGGCTGCCCGGCAGAAAGGTGCCCTGCTTGGCCGGGTTCTTGTCGACGACGAAGGCGAGGAGGTCCGGCTTCACGCCGGCAAAGTTCAAAAGCGTGTTGCCCTTGGCCGCCGCGCCATAGGCGGCGACCCTGAGGCCCTGCCGCTGGCAATCGATCAGGAATTCCAGGAAGTCGTTGCGCACGCGCTGCGCGGTGGCCTGGAAGCCGGCATAGAAGGCAGGTTCGCGCATGCCCGCCGCCTTCTCGGTGGCCAGCATCACGGCAACGCTGTCGCTCACCGGGTGAGCTGCCGTATCGGCGCGGTCGGCGAAGACCCTCAGGCTTCCGCCATGCCAGGGCGTCGTTTCGACGTCGAACACGCGGAGGCCGTTGGCGGCGAAGATGCGCTCGACGGCGGTCAGCGACAGGTAGGAATAATGCTCGTGATAGGCGGTGTCGAACTGCGCCTCCGTCACCATGTTGAGCAGGTGGGGAAACTCGAAGGTGGCAACGCCCGTCGGCTTCAGCAGCCGGGCAAAGCCAGCAACAAAATCGTTGATGTCGGGCACATGGGCGAGCACGTTGTTGGCCGCCATCAGGTCGGCACCCCAGCCCTCGTCCGCGAGGCGCGCCGCAAGCGTCACGCCGAAGAAATCCTCGACGATCTCGATGCCCTTTTCGCGCGCCGCCGTCGCCGTGCTGGTGGTCGGCTCGACGCCGAGGCAGGGAATGCCGCGGGCCTTCACATATTGCAGCAGATAGCCGTCATTGGCGGCGATCTCCACAACGCGGGAGGTGGGGCCGAGCCCGAAGCGCTCGGCCATCGCCGCGACATAGGCCTCGGCATGGCCGAGCCAGGAGGTCGAGAACGAACTGAAATAGGCGTAGCTCTCGGAGAAGAAGGTCTCGCGCGAGGCAAAATCCTCGGTCTGCACCAGAAGGCATTCGTTGCAGACGCGGATCACCAGCGGATACCAGAGTTCCGGCTTTCCCAGATCGCCCTGCCGGACATAGGAATTCGACGGCGGCGCGGTGCCGAGGTCGAGAAAGGGTCCCATGTTCTGCGACTGGCAGTGACGACACTTCATGCGGCAAGTCCTCGGTAGTCGGCGTCCAATTGCGGGTGAGCCGCATCGCGCGGTGACAGGTGCGCGACAGGCAGGGGCCAGGCAATGGCGAGCCGGGGATCGGTCGGGCTCAGGCCCCCTTCCGCCTCGGCGCGATAGGGGGCGGAATGGGCGTAGATCATCCGCACATCGTCGCTCAGCGCCTGGAAGCCGTGCGCGAAACCCTCGGGGATGAGGAAGGAACAGGCATTGTCGGCCGAGAGTTCGACAGCTACATGCTCGAGGAAGGTCGGCGAGCCGTGTCTCAGATCGACCGCCACGTCGAGGATGCGGCCGGCGACGCAGGTCACCAGCTTGATCTCGCTGTAGGGCGGGTTCTGGAAGTGCATGCCGCGAACCGTGCCGGCAAAGCGCGAGGCGCTCTCGTTGACCTGGGCGACCGGCCCGCGCCAGCCGATTTCGGCCAATTCCTCGGCGCAGAACAGGCGCGAGATGTGTCCCCGCTCGTCGGCGATCTTGCGCCTTCTGAGGACCAGCAGTCCTTCGATCGGCGTCGTCTCGACTTCGAAGCGCGCGGTCATATGGCGGCTCTCAGGGGAAGGTCATAGGCCGCCTCGAAGGCGGCGATATCGGCGAGGCAGAGGTCGAGCGCCGATCCACCCGATGCAAGCCGACGATACCAGTCCATCGTCCGCATCACGGTCTCGTCGAGGTTCCAGAGCGGCCGGTAGCCGAGCGTGTCGCGGGCGCCGGACGAATCCAGCATCAGGTAGCCCGCCTCGTGCGGCCCTTCCGAGCCGTCGCCGAGAACGACCTCGCCACCGCCATAGGCCGCCTGAGCCTTGTCGAGCACGGTCGCGACCGTTGCCGCCGCCTGGTGGTCGGGGCCGAAATTGAGGCTCGGGGCGAAAGACGGCTGATCCCACAGTCGCTCCGCCATCATCAGATAGCCGTTCAGCGGCTCCAGCACGTGCTGCCAGGGCCGCACTGCCTGAGGACGGCGCACCATCAGCGGGCGGGCGGCGGCCCAGGCCCGGACGGCGTCGGGGATCAGGCGATCCTCGGCCCAGTCGCCGCCGCCGATCACGTTGCCGGCGCGCGCGGTGGCAAGGCCGATGCCGCGGGCGGAGAAGAAGGACGAGCGATAGCTGGCGGTGACGATCTCGGCGGCCGCCTTGCTGGCGCTGTAGGGGTCGTGGCCGCCGAGCGGATCGCTCTCGACGAAGGGAACCGCCGTCTCCGGATTGGCATAGACCTTGTCGGTGGTGACGACGACGATCGAACGCACGTCGGGGGCGATGCGCAGCGCATCGAGCAGGTTGGCCGTGCCCTGGACATTGGTCTCGTAGGTGCCGATCGGATCGCGGTAGCCGGCGCGCACCAGTGCCTGGGCGCCGAGATGCAGGACGATTTCCGGCTTGGCCAGCATGACGCGGGCTGCCACCGCCTGGCGATCGCGCAGGTCGCAGATCTCGGCCGCCACCGGCTTGCCATTGATCAGGCCGAAGAGCGACGGGGTTGTCTGGGGCACCAGCGACAGGCCGGTCACCTTGGCGCCCATTTCGGTGAGCCACAGCGCGAGCCAGCTTCCCTTGAAGCCGGTATGGCCGGTCAGGAGGACACGCTTGCCTTTCCAGAACGCGGGATTGGCCATGGTCACCACGTCTTCCACGGCGGATTGCCGCTGTTCCACAGGCTTTCGAGATGGACCTTGTCGCGCAGCGTATCCATCGGCTGCCAGAAACCGGTGTGGAAGAAGGCCTTGAGCTGGCCGTCATTGGCGAGCCCGGACAGGGGTTCGGCCTCCCAGCTGGTCGAATCGTCGGCGATGCGGTCGATGCATTTCGGATCAAGCACGAAGAAGCCGCCGTTGATGAAGCCGCCCTCACCCTCGGGCTTCTCGACGAAACCCTCGACGGTGTCGCCGTCGAGCTTCAGCGCGCCGAAGCGGGCGGGCGGGCGAACCGCCGTCACCGTCGCCTGCCGGCCATGGCTCTTGTGGAAACGAACCGTCGCGCCGATGTCGACGTCGCACAGGCCGTCGCCATAAGTGAAGCAGAAGGCTTCCTCGTCCTTGAGATAGTCGGCGACGCGCCTGAGCCGCCCGCCGGTCATCGAGTTCTCGCCGGTATCGACCAGCGTCACCCGCCAGTTCTCGGCGCTCTTGCGATGGAACTGAAGGCGGTTCTCGGCCAGGTCGAAGGTGATGTCCGACATGTGCAGGCCGTAATTGGCGAAATATTCCTTGATCACATAACCGCGGAAGCCGCAGCAGATGATGAAGTCACGGATTCCATGGCCGTGATAAAGCTTCATGATGTGCCAGAGGATCGGCCGCCCGCCGATCTCGATCATCGGCTTGGGCTTCAGATGGGTTTCTTCGGCAATGCGCGAACCGAGACCGCCGGCGAGAATGACGGCCTTCATTGAAAACGCCCGTCGACCAGACCGGACGCCGGCTTGCCGGAACCCCGTTCATCATATCCCGCAGCAAAACCCATGATTTGTCCCACGCCCCACGAACATTCCATCGTGGGCGCAGGCTAGCGGACGAAGCTGTCGTCAAACTTGACGAGCGAGCGGGGTTCGGCGGCCGGGGCCGCCGCCCGTTCAGAACCCGCCTGCGGCGAGGCGGCGGCGCAGCGCGCCGATGTCGTTCGTGGTGTCCTGCGTGAGGCGCTCTTCCCAAGCCAGCGCCGTTTCGACGATCACGTCGAGATCGGCATAGTGCGGCACCCAGCCGAGCGTCTGGCGGGCCAGCGTCGAGTCCGCGACGATGAAGGCCGCGTCGCCGGCACGGCGCGGGCAGTATTCGACGGCAAACGGACGGCCGGAGACCCGGGCCACGGCGGCCAGCACGTCGAGCACCGAATAGCCAGACCCGTAACCGCAATTGGCAACGAGCGACGGCTCGCCGCGACGCAGATAGGCGAGCGCCCGCAGATGCGCCTGAACCAGGTCGCTCACATGGATGTAGTCGCGAACGCCGGTGCCGTCGCGCGTCGGGTAGTCGGTGCCATAGACCGCGACCGAACGGCGCTTGCCGAGTGCGGTTTCGCAGGCCACCTTGATCAGATGCGTTGCCCGGTCGGTCGACTGGCCGGTCCGGCCCTTGGGATCGGCACCGGCGACGTTGAAGTAGCGTAGCGCGACATAGCGGAAATCATGGGCGCGGGACGTGTCGCGCAGCATGAGTTCGCTCATCAGCTTGGACTGGCCATAGGGATTTTCCGGCAGGAGCGGCGCGGTTTCCTTGACCGGCTCCGCGGCCGTGGGCGTTCCGTAGACAGCGGCTGTCGACGAGAAGATCAGCTTGTCGATCCCGGCCTTGACGGCCGCCGACAGCAGGTTTCGCGTATTGCCGGTATTGTTCTCGTAGTAGCCGAGCGGGTCAGACACCGATTCCGGCACGACGATCGAACCGGCGAAATGCACGATCGCCTCGATCTCGTTCTCGAAGAAGACCTGCCGCAGCAAATCCGCGTCGCCGATGTCGCCGAGGTAGAACCGCGCCTGTGGCGCGACGGCCCAGCGGAAACCTGTCGACAGCCGGTCGATGACCACAACGTCCTCGCCTGCATCCAGCAGAGCCCAGACCATGTGACTTCCGATATAACCGGCCCCACCCGTTACCAAGATCGCCATGTTCGTACTTCCCGCAATTCATTCACGGGAGCAACCTAGGCAATGCCTTCTTTAATTTTGCTTACATTCGAAAGTCATGCTCAGTATTGATACAGTTTAGTTCAAAGTATAGAAAATGCACTCTTGCGAAAATCGTTCGAATTTTATCGATCGGGGCATGCAGAAGCCGCCCCGCCCGGTCGCCGCGGTCAGAGCGCCAGGATGTAGCGGCACAGCCGGTCGGCCGCTTCCTCGATCTGTTTGGGATTGCGCAGGAAGCAGGCGCGCAGGAAGCTCTCGCCTCCCTTGCCGAAGGCCGAACCCGGTGCCAGCGCCACGCCGGTGCGGTCGACGATGTCGAGCGCCGCTTGGCGGCTGTCGGTGATACCGTCGATCTTGAGGAAGGCATAGAGCGCGCCTTCGGGCTTCAGCGTCTCGACCCGGTTGGTGGCGATCAGCGCGTCGCAGAGCAGGTCGCGCGATTTGGCCGCGCGTTCGAAGTTCTCGCGGACGAAGCCGTCACCCAGGTCGAGGGCGGCTACCGCGCCGCGCTGCATGAACTGGGCGACCCCGGAGGTGGAATACTGGATGAGGTTTTCGAAGACCTGTCCGGTTTCCGGCGGGGCGACGATCCAGCCGACGCGCCAGCCGGTCATCGACCAGTTCTTGGAGAAGGAATTGGCGAACAGCACGCGGTCGCCCTCGACCATGACGTCGAGCAGGGACGGGGCGCGATGGCCGCTGCCATAATAATAGAGCGCATAGATCTCGTCGGCGAGGATCCACAGGCCGTGGCGGCGCGCCATTTCGAGGATCGCCCTCAAGTCCTCGTGGGACGCCGTCCAGCCGGTTGGATTGGAGGGTGTGTTGATGAACAGGCCGCGCGTCTTCGGCGTGATCGCCTGTTCCAGCCTGTCGATGTCGAGCGACCAGCGGCCATTGGCGAAGGTGAGCGGAAGACCGACGGCCCGGCCGCCGGCGATCTCGATGGCGGAGACGATGTTCGGCCAGGTCGGCGACAGATAGATCATCTCGTCGCCCGGTTCGATGATCGCCTGTGCGGCTAGCGCGATCGCCTGCATGCCCGAAGCGGTGACGTAGAAATGCTCGGGCGAAAGCTCGACGCCGAAATGACGGGCATAGTAGCGCGACAGCGCCTCGCGCAGTTCCGGAATGCCGCGCTGCCAGGTGTAGAAGGTCTCGCCGCCGAGAAGCGCATCACTGGCCGCACGGTTGATGAAGTCTGGGCTCGGAAGATCGCCCTCTCCTGCCCAGAGCGGCAGGAGATCGTCGCGTCCGCGGGCATAGTTGATGATCTCGACGATGCCGCTTTCGGGTGCGGCAAGCGCGCGCGGGCTGAGATCCTTCACAAGCGACATGATGAGCCTCTTCCATTCGGCGTAACTGGTTAAGCCAAGAGGTCTAGCCGATTGCGCCGGGAAAATCCCATGACAATCCGTGAGGGCAGAATCGATTTCGGTGATGGATGGGCGAACGGCCCGCTCCCGGCATGGCCGGACGGCAGGCACGCACGGGTCGTGGGGATCAGCGCGATTTCAGCAGGTCGCGGATCTCGGTCAGCAGCTGGATGTCGGCCGGCGGCGGGGCGGCGGCGGCATCCTTCTTCTCCTGCCTCTCCAGCGAGGCGCGCAGGGTGTTCACGCCCTTGACCATGAGGAAGATGATCCAGGCGAGGATCAGGAAGTTGATGATGACGGTGATGAAATTGCCATAGGCGAAGACGGCGCCCTGTTCGCGGGCGGCCTCGAGCGAGGTGGCGGTCACCTTGGAGCTCAGCGGCAGGAAATAGTTGGAGAAGTCGAAGCCTCCGAAGACGACGCCGACCAGCGGCATGACGATGTCCTGCACCAGCGAATTGACGATCAGGCCGAACGCCCCGCCGATGATCACACCGACCGCGAGGTCCATGACATTGCCGCGCGCAACGAAGGTTTTGAACTCGTTCAGCATTTCCCGTCTCCTTTCGACTTTTCGACGATCCGCGGCCGTCTTTTCCTGCGGCACCCGGGCTTCCCAATGATTAGCGAAAGATAAACCATTCGGGAACCGTGAAATTGCGCTGCCCTTTCGACCGCCTTCGACTTAAGGTCAATTCGCAAGCGATTTCAAAACGTCGGAACTTACCATAAGCTCGCCCTGACATTGGAACGCCGTTCTAGAGGAGGAAGCGTGCTTCCAGGGTGGGTCATCTTTGCGTCGGCCTTCGCCTATCTGCTGCTGCTGTTCGCGGTAGCGAGCTACGGCGACCGGAAGACCCGTGCCCATGGCGTGCCCGAAACCGGCCGGCCGATCGTCTATGCGCTCAGCCTCGCAGTCTACTGCACCTCCTGGACCTATTTCGGCGGCGTGGGCCTGGCGGCCGAGCATGGCCTCGAATTCACCGCCATCTATATCGGCCCGATCCTGATGTTCACCATCGGCATGCCGATCGTGCGGCGGATTATCGACCTGGCCAAGGCGGAGAAACTGACCTCCGGCGCCGACTTCATCGCCGCCCGCTACGGCAAGAACCCGATCGTCGGCATGCTCGTCACGGTCATCTGCCTGGTCGGCACGATCCCCTATATCGCCCTGCAGCTGAAGGCCGTCTCCAGTTCCGTCTCCGCCATGGTCGACCCGACCGAATACGGCATCGGCACCGGCAATCTCTACTTCATCGACCTGCCGCTGGTCGTCGCCTTCCTGCTGGCCTGCTTCGCCGTCGTCTTCGGCACGCGCCACACCGACGCCACAGAGCACCAGGACGGCCTGATCCTCGCCATCGCCATGGAATCGGTGGTGAAGATGGTGGCCTTCTGGACGCTCGGCATCTACGTCGTCTTCTTCCTGTTCAACGGGCTGGCCGACCTCTGGCAGAAGGCGTCGCAGAACGAAGCGGTGATGACGGCGCTGTCGCACGAGACGCCGATCAGCCGGTGGCTGCTGCTGATCGCGCTGTCGGCCTTCGCCATCATTATGCTGCCGCGCCAGTTCCACGTCACCGTTGTGGAGAACCGCACCAACCGCGAACTGAAGCTCGCCGGCATCCTGATGCCGCTCTATCTGGTGGCGATCAACATCTTCGTCCTGCCGGCGGCGATCGGCGGGATCATGACCTTCGACGGCGGCGGCGACGCCGACCTTTACGTCCTGTCGCTGCCGCTGCATGGCGAGATGCGGATCGTCTCGCTGATCACCTTCCTCGGCGGCTTTTCCGCCGCGACCGCCATGGTCATCGTCGCCTCTGTGGCGCTGGCGATCATGGTGTCGAACGACATGATCCTGCCGATCTTCCTTCGGCAGAAGCTTCTGACGCGGCCGAGCAAGCGCGACGATTTCGCCAAGACGCTGCTGCATATCCGCCGGTCAGCGATCTTCGCCGTCATGCTGCTCGGCTATGTCTACTATCGCTCGGCCGACAACACGACCGGGCTTGCCTCGATCGGTCTCCTGGCCTTCGCCGCCATCGCCCAGATCGCGCCGGCGCTGTTCGGCGGACTGCTGTGGCGCCGGGCGAATGCCCGCGGCGCGATAGCCGGGCTTAGCACCGGCATCTTCGTCTGGGCCTATCTGCTGTTCCTGCCCAGCCTCGGCGCCGAGGACAATTCGCAGATCGCCTCGTCGATCCTCGGCTTCCTCATCCCCGGGGTCGAGATGTTCGACTCGGCCAAGGCCGATCCGCTGGTCAATGCGACGCTCCTGAGCCTTCTGGTCAACACCGCCGCCTTCGTCATCGGTTCGCTCAGCCGCAATCCCCGTCCGGTCGAGCGCATCCAGTCGGGCATCTTCGTCAAGCGCCACCCGCGCTCGCAATTCGCCACGCGCGGCTGGAAGACCAGGGTCACCGTCGGCGACCTCAAGGCCGCGATCGCCCGCTATCTCGGCGACGAGCGCATGAACCGTTCGTTTCGCTCCTACGAGCAGGCGGCCGGACGGCGGCTCGACGACGACAGCCCGGCCGACATGGCCTTCATCCATTTCTCCGAGCAGTTGCTCGGCAGCGCCATCGGCTCGTCCTCGGCAAGGCTCGTGCTGTCGCTGATCCTGCAGAAGGCCGAGGACACGTCCGCCGACACGGCCTGGCTGCTCGACCAGGCGAGCGAGGCGCTGCAGTATAACCAGGACATGCTGCAGACGGCGCTGTCGCAGATGGACCAGGGGATCGCCGTGTTCGACGCGAGCAACCGGCTGACCATCTGGAACCGCCGCTTCCGCAGCCTGCTCGACCTGCCCGAGCATGTCGGCCAGGTCGGCTTTCCGCTCACCGAAGTGGTGGCGATCCTCGCTCAGCGCGGCGACGTCGCCATCGGCGACCAGGCGCAGCTGGTCAAGCGCTTCCACCAGTTCGACAAGCCGTTCCGGCTGGTCACGGCAGCGGGCGAACGCATCATCGAGGCGCGCTGCAACCCCATGCCGGACAAGGGCTTCGTCGCGACCTTCACCGACATCACCAGCCAGGTGGCGGCCGACAAGGCGCTGAAGCAGGCGAACGAGACGCTGGAACAGCGGGTCAGCGAGCGCACCGCCGAGCTGACCCGGGTCAACCATGCGCTGGCCGAGGCGCGGGCGGCGGCGGACGAGGCGAATATCGGCAAGACCCGCTTCTTCGCCGCAGCCGGCCACGACATCCTGCAGCCGCTCAATGCCGCCCGGCTCTATTCCTCCTCGCTGGTCGAGCGGCTCGGGGATTCCGACAACAGCGCGCTGGTGCGCAACATCGACTCCGCACTGGAATCGGTCGAGATCATCCTCGGCGCCGTGCTCGACATCTCGAGGCTCGACACCGGCGCGATGAAGCCGCGGCTCGCTACCGTGCCGCTGCAGGGGCTGCTGGAGCGCATCGAGACCGACTTCGCGCCGATCGCCCGCGAGAAGAACCTGAAGCTGGTGGTCATGCCGACCTCGCTCACCGTCCGCTCCGACCCGAACCTGTTGCGGCGGCTGGTGCAGAACCTCGTCTCCAATGCCATCAAGTACACCCCTTCGGGGCGGGTGCTCGTCGGGGCGCGGCGCAACGGCAAGGAGGTCGTCATCCAGGTGATGGATTCGGGCATCGGCATTCCGGCGTCGAAATTCCGCACCGTGTTCAAGGAATTCGCCCGGCTCGAGGAGGGCATGCGCACGGCGTCCGGCCTCGGGCTCGGCCTGTCTATCGTCGACCGCATCGCCCGCGTGCTGAACCACCCGGTGCAGCTCTCCTCCAAGCAGGGCAAGGGCACGACCTTCCGCGTCGTCATGCCGCTCGACCAGTCGGCGCCGGCGGCGGCGACGGTGTCGGACCTGCCGGCCGGCGGCAAGGGGGCGATCCCGCTGAAGGGCCTGCGGATCCTGTGCATCGACAACGAGCCGAAGATCATCGAGGGCATGGAACTGCTGCTGTCCGGCTGGGGCTGCACGGTCACTTCCGCCGGGTCGATCGAGGCGCTCGACGCGATCGTCGCGGCCGACAAGACCCCGCCCGACGTAATCATCGCCGACTACCATCTGGGCGACGGCAGCGGCATCGGCGCGATCCTCAGGCTGCGGGCACTCTACGAGAGCGAGGTTCCGGCCCTGCTGATCACCGCCGACCGCACGGCCGAGGTCCGCGCGGAAGCGGAACGGCAGAACATCACCCTGCAGCACAAGCCAGTGCGGCCGGCGGCACTGCGCGCCTTCATCACCCAGGTCTCCGCCGTCAAGCAGACGGCTGCCGAATAGGCAGCACCCCGCAGAAGCCAAAGCCTCCGCCTATCGATGGTCCATGGCGGCCACCTGTGGCGGGCGCTTCGCCGCCGGCCAGGCCGCACGAAGATCGGCGGCGACAGCCTCCCGTCCCAGCACCTCCCAGCCGTCGCGATCGGCCCGCACATAGCGCTGGAAGGCGAAGCCGGTACGGCCGCGCAGCGTGGCGTCAACGACCTCGTCGGGCAGGATGAGACGCCGGCCATAGACGCGCCGCTCGGGCAGTCGCATCTCTGGCAGCACCGTGTTGACCAGTTCGGTGCAGAAGGTGCAGGCCGTGGTGTCGAGGTCGAAATAATAGTCGAAGGGCATGCCCACACGCTTGTAGAACTCGACGAGCGCCAGGCGCCGGCGGGCCGGGTTCAGGCCCCTCGGCCGCAACTGGGCGATCGCATCGGCATCGAGCGCCAGCGGTGCGTCCGACAGGTGCACGCCCTTGTTGTCCGCCTCGATGAACAGCGCGCCCTTGCGGATGGCGTCATGATGCTTGCGGATCGCCGGCAGATCCCACACCCCGGCGCGGCGCAACTGCCGCTCGGTGCCGACATAGATGGCGGCATGGCCGAAATGGCCGGGGATGGCGTGGCCCGACAGGCGGCCCTTGTTGTTCACTGTGATGATGTCGAGCGGCTGCAGGCCGGCGAGGATGGTCTCCATGGCCGGCGCGTGGCGCAACAGGTAGCCCTTGCGCCAGACCATGGCCGCGACCAGCTTGCCGATCGCCGGGGCGAACGGTTCGGCCAGCGTGACGAGACCCTTCGGATAGCGTTCCGGCTGCCGGCAGCAATCGCCGAGGCGGACATCGCCGGGCTGCGGCGCCGGCGCCGGCTTCTCAACCGTGGTGCAGGCCGAAACGAACAGCAACAGGGCGATGAGAAGCGCGCGCGCAGAGGCGCGAACGAGCGTCATCCCGTCAGATGCCATGGGCACCCCCATGGCCGGGAGCACGCCGGCAGACGCGGCGCGGAGAAACGATTGTCATGCGCAAGAAAGGCCTGCCCCCGCCCTTGCGCGGACCCCAATCCGCGCGCCGGCACATTCATCCAAACTCTTGCAGATACCTAATCCGGCGCGCGCGGCAAATCAATCGGCGTGGAACACGCCGAAGGTCGCATGTCGTGGCGGAATCACCAGGATTTCAGCGCCCGCAGCGTCGGCGTCTTCTTGAACATGTGCTCGTCCATGCGGGCCAGCAACCGGTCCAGCAGTTCGACGGCCTGGCCGACGGCGGGGCCCTTGTTGAGCATGACGCATTCCGCTCTTGCGGCCATGGCGGCATCGGTCATCTCGCCGCGGGTCGGTATGCCCTCCCGCACCAGATCCTCGAGCACCTGCGTCGCCCAGACGGCGGGCACGGAGGCCGCTTCGCTGATCCACAGGATCTCCTCCTGCATCTCGGCCAGCCGTTCGAAGCCGATCTCGGCGGCAAGGTCGCCGCGGGCGATCATCACGCCGAACGGACCGCGCCGGCGGGCACGGGCGATCAGCGCCGGCAGGTTGCGCACTGCCGCCGGCTGCTCGATCTTGGCGATCAGCCCGAGCGTGCGGTCGGCCATGCCGTGCCGCTCGAGCATGCCGTCGAGCAGGTCGATGTCCTCAGGACGGCTGACGAAGGAATAGCCGATCATGTCGGCGCATTCGATCACGGTGACGAGGTCGGTCTCGTCCTTGGCGGTCAGGGGCGAGAGGCCAAGGGCAGTATCCGGCAGGTTGATGCCTTTTTCCGGCTTCAGCTTCGAACCACGCGCCTTGGTCTTTTCGACGCGGATCACCGCCTCGCCGTCCTCGAGGCTTTCCACCACGGCTTCCAGCTTGCCGTCATCGTAGCGCACGCGGTCGCCGACCGAGAGGCGCGTGACCATTTCCGGCAGCGACACGCCGGCCGAATAGACGACCTCGGCGCAGGTGCGCGGAACGCCGGAGGCGACGAGGCGAATGCGATCGCCGGCCTGGAGCCGCGCCTTCTTGTCCGGCAGGGCGACGGCGGCGGTGCGGATCTTCGGTCCGGCAATGTCCATCAGAACGGTGATGTCGCGGCCGGTTACCTTGGCCGCCGCGCGGACGAAGCCGGCCATGGCGCGCCAGGCGTCCGGGCCGTCATGGGCGCAGTTGATGCGCGCCACGTCCATGCCGCGGCGGGCGAGGTCGAGGATGAAGTCGGGGCCGTCCGCCGCCTCGCTCGGCAGCGTCACCATGATCCGGGTGCGGCGGTTGGCCGGCGGCTTGCCGAACAGGGCCGCGGATGCGTCCTCGAGGCGTGTCTCGCCATCGAAGAATTCCGCCTCCGACGGCATGGCCAGCGGCTTCTCGCGGCCGGCGAGCGCTGCAAGCGCGACGATCACCGCATCCAGCGTCGGCAGCACCCGGCCTTCCAGCCGGCCGAGCGACGAAAGGCCGAGGCACATCAGGCGGCGCTGCAGCGGCCGGATGTCGTGATGGCGCAGGCAGAGATAATGGGCGAGATTGGCGACCGCCGGATCGGCCGGCACGTCTTCGCCGCCGGCAAAACCGGCGATCAGCGGCGTCGCGGCCTCGACCACGGCGGCGCGCAGCGCCAGCAGTTCATCGAGCAGGGCCGAGGCCTGCAAGGCCTCGCGACGGAAATCCTGGCTGTTCATGCACGTACCCCTCTTCCGCCACCCGTTCCCACGGCCGGCAGTGCTTGGGAGGATGCGGCTGCATGGGCATACGGAGGCAAAGTACATTCTAGCCGATCGTCTTGAACGATATATGACGAAATCCGTATGCGACCGATCGCCTCGGAAAACGACCGCCCCCTCCTTCCGGCCAATAGCGCGCGGCGCAAATCCCCCCTAGTTTGTTCGTCCGATCATTCATCGCCAGGGAGGGGCCATGCGGATCGCCATCATGTCGGACATTCACGCCAATCGCCAGGCGTTCGAGGCCGTTCTCGCCGCCGCGAGCGAGCGGGGCGCGGCGCGTCACGTGATCCTCGGCGACATCGTCGGGTATGGCGGCGATCCGGTCTGGTGCGTCGACAAGACGATGGAACTCGCCGGTGGCGGCGCCATCGTCATTCGCGGCAACCATGACCAGGCAGTGTCCGACCCGTCCGTCTCGATGAACGAAACGGCGCGTGCGGCGATCGACTGGACGCGCACCCAGCTCAGCGATGCGCAGAAGGCCTATCTCTGCGGTCTGCCGCTGGAGGTCGAGGACGGCGAACGGCTCTACGTGCATGCCGACGCATCGGCCCCTGCCCGCTTTCACTATGTCAGCGACGCGGAGACGGCGGCCGCGCATCTGCAGGCCTGCCGCGCCCGGGTCAGCTTCTGCGGCCATATCCACCGTCCGGCGCTCTACTGTCTCGGCGCGAACGGCAAGACGACGCCGTTTGCCCCCTCGTCCTCGACCGGAATTCCGCTTCTGCCGCAGCGCCGCTGGCTGGCCGTGATGGGAGCCGTCGGACAGCCGCGCGACGGCAATCCGGCAGCCGCCTACGGCATTCTCGACACCGACCGGGGCGAACTCGAATTTCACCGGATCGGCTACGACATCGATGGTGCTGCTGCGAAAATCAGGGCCGTGGGGCTACCCGAGGGGCTGGCCACCAGGCTGTTCAAGGGCAAATGATCCGGGGGACGGAAGCGCATGCCGAAGGTCAGAGTACATCCGGGCGACGTGATCGACGGTTTCACGATCGGCGAACTCGCCCATCGCGGCGGCATGGCGCAGCTGTTCAGCGTCACCCATCCGGACCACGACTTCCCCATGCTGATGAAGGTGCCGGAAATGGGGGCCGGCACCGATCCGGCCATGATCGTCGGTTTCGAGATGGAACAGATGATCCTGCCCCGGCTCTCCGGCCGCCATGTGCCCCGTTTCGTCGCCAACGGCGATTTCGCCACCCAGCCCTATATCGTCTTCGAACGGCTTACCGGGAAATCGCTCTATCCGATGCTCGACGATCTGCCGCGGCCGGCCGAGGAGGTCGCCTCGCTCGGCTGCCGCATCGCCGCGGCCCTCGTCGACCTGCACCGCCAGAACGTCGTGCATCTCGACATCAAGCCGTCGAACATCATGTTTCGCGAGACCGGCGAGGCCGTGCTGATCGACTACGGCCTCGCCCGCCATCTGCACCTGCCCGACCTGATGGACGAGGAGTTCCGCCTGCCCTACGGCACGGCGCCCTATATGGCGCCGGAGCAGATTCTCGGCGTGCGCAGCGATTTCCGCAGCGACATCTTCGCGCTCGGCGTGCTGATGTATTTCTTCGCCACGGCCAGACGTCCGTTCGGCGATCCGCAGCGACTGAAGGGGTTGAAGAAACGCCTGTGGCGCGATCCCGTGCCGCCGCGAGCGCTGGCGCCTGACCTGCCCAAGCCGTTGCAGGAGGTCATCCTGCGCTGTCTCGAGGTCAACCCGGCCCGCCGCTATCCGACGGCGGCGCAGCTGATGATGGATCTGCAGGATCTCTCCAAGGTGACCCTGACCACGCGGGCGGAGAAGCTCACGCGCGACGGCTGGGGCGCGGTGATCAAGCGGCGCTTCAATCCGGATCCGATGGAGCTGCTGCGCCCGCAAGCCGCCGCGCAAAGTGCGGCCGGCGCGCCGATCGTCATGGTGGCGATCGACCTTTCGGACGGCTCCGCCGAACTCGCCGATGCGCTGCGCCTCAGCGTCAGCCGCATCATCGAGAAGACGCCCAATGCCCGCATCGCCTGCCTGAACGTGCTGAAGATCGCCCGCATCAGCCTGGAAAGCGATCTCGACGCCGAGGGCAACAATAAACACGTGGCGCGGCTGGTACAGCTCAAGCACTGGGCCGAACCGCTGAAAGCGCCGGAGGGCTCGATCACCTATCACGTGATCGAAGCCGTCTCGCCGGCCGCGGCGATCCTCGACTATGCGCGCGAGAACATCGTCGACCACATCGTCATGGGTGCCCGCGCCAATTCCGCCATGCGCTCGCTGCTCGGCAGCGTGTCGGGCGAAGTGGCGGCGCAGGCGCCCTGCACCGTGACCGTCGTCCGGGTCCGCCACGCGGCCGAGCCGGCCGAATGAACGGACCCGGAACGGTTCCGGCTAGAGGCGCAGGGACCAGACCGTCGCATGGGGGACGGCATCGGGTGAAGCCGACAGGCGGGCGGAGCGCACCGGCTCGAAGCCGTCGATGCGCTTGGTGCCGGCGATCCGGCCGTCGTCGGCGAAGACCTCGATCGAGCCGTAGTCGAGGAAGATCCGCACCCGGCGCACCTGTGCGCCCTCGACGATGTAGCGCGGCGCGATGCGGCCCTCTCGCTCATAACGCAGCCAGAGCCCCGTCTCATCCTGCACCAGGCCGAGCGTAACCTCCGGGTGGTCGAATGTGAGGTCAAAGGGAAGTCCCGCCTCGCGCAGCTCGAACAGCAGCTCGACCGCCCCGTTGACGAAGGAGACGGTTTCGCCGGCCGCCAGCCGCGTCCGGTCGATGATGTGGCTGCGCAGGCTTTCCGCCGCGCCGATCGGCGGGGTGAGCAACTGCCCGCCCTCAAGCTTCAGCGTGCGCGGCAGGGTCATCGCCGAGGGAAACTCGATTGCCGGACCGGTATCGGCCCAATTGCCGAGCCAGCCGATGCCGACCGGGTTCGATCCGTCCATGAAGGCCTGGAAGGCATAGTTGTCGGTGATGAAATCGAGTTGCCGACAGAATTCCCTGGAGAATTCCCGGCCGTCGAACCAGCCTACATCGACCATGGTGAGGTTCTGGCGGCCGGTGCGCTCGTCCGTGCCGTTCATCAGGCCATAGATCAGCGCCCAGCGCGTGGCGGGGTTCGTCGCCTCGCCGTCGAGCGGCAGCAGGCAGGGGCATTCGATCGCCGTCGTCCTGTGGCGGGTCTCGACCATCAGCTTGCCGAGATAGGTCCAGCCGCCGGCCGCCTGGGGATCCTGCGTCTCGTAGAGCAGGATCACGCCGCCTTCGTCGCTCTGGCTGCCGAGCAGCATCTTCCAGCGCCCGTCGGGACCCTTGAAGACGTAAGGATCGCGGAAATCGAGCGTCAGCCCCTCGCCTTCCGGCCGGTGCGGCAGGATGACCGAAGCCTCGCCGGCACTGAACAGGTCGGCGGAAACCGCCGACATCTGAATCTCCTGCTCGGGCTTTCGCTCGCTCACCTTCTCGGTGAAGAACACCCGGATGCCAGGGCCGCTCGGCAAAGAGATGGCCGAGCCGGAAAAGGCGCCGCCGCGCTTGTCGGGGCGGGCGGACAGCTCTTCCGAGGGGAAGAGGAAGACCGGCAGGTGGCGCCAGCGCAGATAGTCGGACGAGACCGCGTGGCCCCAGTGCATGTTGTTCCACATGCGGCCATGCGAATAGTGCTGGTAGAACAGATGCGGCCGGCCGCCGAAACGGCCGAAACCGTTCGGGTCGTTCATCCAGCCGAAGGGCGGGCGGAAATGATAGCCGGCGGGCAGATCCGGCGGGGCGTTGACCGGATTGGTGTGGAGCACGGTGATGCCGGTCTCCAGCACGTCGGCGGCGGTGAACCAGTAGGCGACCGAAACCGATGTGTCGGCGCTGTCGTAGCGCAGCTCGATGCGGCCGCCGCCGAAGACGTGGTAGATGCGGAAGGAATTCTCCTCGGCATTGACCGCCTGAACCTCGCCGAACTTGCCGTTGGCGCTATGCAGCGACACAGAGCCCGGTTGGTCGGGATGCACGGCCTTCAGCCAGAGGTGCAGCGTAGTGTTGAACGGAAGGTCCGCGGATATGATGCGCTGGGTGTCAGCGCCAGTCGTCAAATTGCCTTCCATCGTCAGCGCGACCCCGGCCCTTTCTCGAGTTCGGCGATCAGTTGCTTCATCCGGGTGATCTCCTCTCGCTGTGTTTCGATGATCCCGGCAGCCAGATCACGTACGCGCGGATCGGTCAACGTGGCTCTCTCACTCGTGAGGATGGCAATGGAATGGTGCGGAATCATGGCCTTCATCCACGCGATCTGGCCAACGGTCGCCTGGCTTCGTACGAGGTAGAGGGAGCCCGCGAAGGTCAGCATGGACAAGACCAGGATCGCGGCGTTGGCGACGCGATTGGGATACATGCGGCGCATGAAGGCCAGCATCACCACGGCCATGACCGATCCCATGATCAGCGCCATGAACAGACGCGTCTGGGAAAAGAATATGTGATCCGCCGCGAAGACGTTGAGGTACATGAGGGCAAACATGATGGCTGTCGAAACGGCGATCATGACCGCGAAGCGAAGATAGGGCGACATGAGCTCTGCTTTCTGATCGTTGCGTCTCTTTCCGTAACGATCGCGCGGCGCGCCGGTTCCCTGCTAGCGGCCGAGGGCAAGCGTCTCGCCGATCCGCAGCACCCGGGCCCGGCGGTGGCCTTCGCTCGCGGCGAGGAAACGGTCGGCCGGGGCGCGCAGCGGTTCGGGAGAAAGCGCGAAAGTTCCCCAATGAATGCCGATGCCGAGCCTGGCGCGCAGCTCGGCGAGAATGAGGGCGGCATCTTCCGGCGTCGAATGCATGTCGGCCACCAGCGGCGACGGCTCGAAGGCGCCGATCGGCACCAGCGCCAGGTCGTAGGGGCCGCGGGTGCGGCCGATCTCGCCGAAGACCGCGCCGTCATAGGCACTGTCGCCGACGAACAGCGCCGAGCGGCCGGCGACGCGGATGTCCCAGGAATAGGCCTCGCCGTCGAGCTTGGCGAGCAGGTTGCGGCGCGTGCCGTGCACGGCGGCCAGCGCCGTCAGCCGGGCGCGGCCGGCGACCACGGTCCGGCCGATCGCCGGATGGTCGACCGCGGCGAAGCCGGCCTCCGCGCCATAGCGCTCCAGCCCGTCCGGCAGCAGGATGCGGGCTCTGGGGAAACGATCGGCGATCGCCTTCAGGGAGGGTGTATGCAGATGGTCGTAGTCGCCATGGGAGATGACCACGATGTCGATCGGCGGCAGGTCGTCGAGCGCAAGCGGCGGCGCGGCATGGCGGTGCGGCAGCGGGCTTTCGAGCGAAAAGCCGCCGGCAAGGGCCGGATCGGTCAGGATGGTCACGCCGCCGAGCCTGAGCAGGACCGAGGAATGGCCGAGCCAGGTGAGGCTGTCGCCACGGATGGCGAGCGCGGCGAGCGCATCTTTGCGCGACAGGACCAGACCCTCGGCCGCCTCGGCACGGCGGACGTAGAGGCCGGTGGCGATATTGAGGTGATGCAGTGCCAGGCCGGCGGAGCGCAGGCCGGGCGGCAGGAGGCCCGGATGGGGCTGGGCAGGATCGCCCGTCCCTAGGGTATGGCAGCCGGTGAGCATCGCGCCGATCAGGGCGGCGGCGAACAGCCGTTTGAGACCGGCGGCCGACATCCGCAACGCCCGAAATGCCGGCGCGCGCTTTGGCGCGCCGCGGCGTTCGCCCGACCTTGCCCCGGCGCCGGCGCGCCCCTGCCCCTTGCCCATGCCATTCCCCAAAAGCCCCTGCATTTGCCGGGGCATCCCCGCCCCATAGAGCCGCATCGCCCTTGCCTTTGCAAGCGGGAACGGCCTCTCGCGCTCTCCTCCTTTCGTCCGTCACCGAACCGTCACCGTTTCTTCATCGGCCTGTGACCGACGCAAACTAAGGCGGTTGCGTGCAACCATCCGGACCAGGAGCCGCCATGCGCTTGACCGCACCGATTCTCGCCGCACTTTTCTCGCTCGTTCCGCTTCTGCCCTCCGACGCCTCGATCGGCCCGGCCGCGCCGGCCGGCCATGCCGAGCAGATCCTCGACCGGCTGTCGCATGCCAACCAATGGCGCGACCACATCATGGTCGTCGCCCACCGCGCCGGCTGGAAGGAAATGGGTCAAGTCGTGCGGGCAGAGAATTCGAAGGCGGCAATCGACAATGCGGTCGCGATCGGCGTGGAAATGGTCGAGCTCGACGTGCGCCGCTCGAAGGACGGCGTGCTGGTCGTCATGCATGACGCGACGCTGGAGCGGACCACGACCTGCCGGGGTAAGGTTTCCGACGCCACGCTTTCCGCTCTCAGGGCTTGCCGGCTGGTCGTCGAGGGCAGCGGCATCGTCACCGACGAGACGGTGCCGACGCTTTCCGAGATGCTGGTCCATGCGCGTGGCCGCATCCTGATCAACATCGACAACAAGCTCGAGCCGGAGGACCTCGTCGAGATCGTCGAGACGGCGCGGGGGCTCGGCACGGCCGACGGCATCCTGATCAAGACGGCGATCTGGAACGACGAGCGGCTGGAGCGCGCCCGGGCGGTGCTCGACCGGATCGGCCCGGACGTCGCCTTCATGCCGATCCTCGCCGACGACGCGGTGCGCGACGCCGCCTTCGTCGAGCGGGTTGCCCGGGCCTTTTCCACCCGCGCCGCCGAGATGATCCACTGGCGCAAGGACGCCTCCGAGCCGCTCACCGAAACCGGCGGGCCGCTGTTTTCACCGCAGGCGCGCGCGGCGGCGATCCGCGACGATTTCCACCTGTGGATCAACACCTACCCGATCACCGACAGACCCGACGGCATGGTCGCCGGCGGACGCGGCGACGGGCTCGCCTTTGCCGGCGGAAAGCCGGACGAGGTCTACGGCTTCTGGATCGCCCGCGGCGCGACCATCATCCAGACCGACGAGCCGAAGGCTTTGATCGACTGGCTGGACCGCCAGGGCCTGCGCCGCCACTATGGCGGTGCCGGCAGCTGAGGCGCGGGCCGGCGCGGCATCGCGCCTCATGTCTATCCTTTCTTGGCGGCCTTTTCCCGTATGAACGCCGTCAGGCGCTCGTACCTGCTCTCGTCTCGATGGCAGCAGGGCGGGCGCTGAACAAGAGCCTGGACCGGCTCGCCCTTCGGCCAATATTCGGCAAGGCACTTGCGATGGCGCCGGCAGATCGGGAAGGGACAGGTTCGCCAATAACCGAACTGATCGGCACCTCTGGCAAGCGAGATCCAGCGCAGGGCCTCGGAGCGGATCTGGATCGAGGCCTCCAGCAGCGACAGATGGCGAAGATCGCCGTCATGATAGCGCCGCCACTCGTCCGGCGGCAGGCCCTCGAGCGTCTGCACGTGGCGCGCCTTGCGGCGCTTCTTCCTGGTCTTTCGTCCCACCATGGCCTTTTTCCCATAGATCATCCGCCCGGCGCGGCTTCCGCCCGGGGTTTGCGTTTCAGTTCGGAGGCCCACGCAAGGGCAGCACCGCACAATAAGTTAGAATAAGGCACCGCCCTTGCGTGGCCTTCGGCGTTCTCCAGGGGATTTCGCCCTTTCAGACGGCATGCTCGCTCCGCTGCGGCCGTTAGCTTTCGCTCAAGGCCTTGCATGGACGACCCAAACCGGGCTTTCGCCCGGGGGGAGCTTGAGGTGCGGACCTGCGCCCGCCCCGCCTCACCGCCTCTCCGACGCCGGCTGCACGTTACAACCGGCCCCGAAGCGCCGGCCCCCGCCTGTGCCGCAACGTCTCGCGACCCATCCGACGACGGAGGCAGGGAGGATTATGCCACGGGGTGAAGGGGCGGGGAAAACGGAGGGGGATTTTTTGCTGGGGGATTGGGGGTGGTTACTTTGGACGGGGCGATAGCGGCCGGCATCCCATATTGCGCCTCATCCGCTGGTGACCCGCTCCCCAAAACGGGTATAGCGATGCAGCATTGGTACGCAATCTTGACGGAGGCCGCACTTGATGATCACCACCCCTCGCCTGCGGCTGCGCCGGCCCGAGCTCGGCGACTTCGAAGCCTATGTGGCGATGTGGTCGCATCCGGACATTCTCGTTCATATGAGTTCCGGCTCGTTCACGTCCGAGCAGATGTGGGCGCGCTTTCTGCGGCAGGCCGGCGGATGGCACTATCTGGGGTTCGGCTATTTCTCGATAGAGGAGCGCGAGACGAAGCGGTTTGTCGGGCAGATCGGGTTTCAGGATCTCCGGCGCGAGATCTCTCCTTCGCTCGAGGGATCGATGGAGGCCGGGTGGACGATCCATCCGCAAGCGCAGGGGCTCGGCTATGCCAGCGAGGCAGCGAGGGGACTGTTCGACTGGGGGGGCCGAGAATTTCGCCGGGCAGAGGGCCACCTGCATCATCGCGCCGGAGAACGCGCCTTCGCTGCGGATCGCCGAAAAGATGAGGATGACGGAGTTTGCCCGCAGCACCTATCAGGACAAGCCGGTGGTGATGTTCGAGCGGGTGTTGTGAGGGCGTGGCCGGCGCGCGTGGCGTGTGCGGCCCCCTCATCCGCCCTTCGGGCACCTTCTCCCCGTGGGGGGAGAAGAGGAAGTCGAGCGAGACGTAGCGCCTCCAGATCAAAAAGAAACCGGCATCTGGGGCAGTAAGACGACGGCCAGCTCTGCGCGCGCTCAGCAGACCAGGTCACGGACTTGTCCGTTTACCAGGGCGTGGTCCAGCTTTCCGTCCTTTATGGCCTCCGCGATGCCTTCGTCGGATGAACACCTCTCCAGAAACGGCAGCGCCAAATCCCGAATAAGGGAGGTGATCTTTTCTCTGCGTTCCTCGTCCGCAAGGGTTTCGTCTTCCAGATCAAAGATGGAATCGATGGACCGACGATCCACATCGGGAGCAATTGCCGTCAGCCGGAAGCGGACATGGCAAAGGTGCTCCCGTTTCGGTGGATCGCCCCCAAGCCGCTTCAGGGAGATTCCACAATTTACGTAATATTGCCTGCTGTATTGCGACTTTTGGAGGTTGACCAAGACAACAACAGCTTCGTTTTCCAGATACCAGGTATCTGACTTCCTCTTGAACCCTGCTGCAGTCAGGGGCGCCCCGACGGCCTGATGAACCAGCTTTGGATCGGCCATTGTCCCTCACATTCGCGCCGCCGGCTCAAGCGCCAGCCGGTCTGGATTCCATTCCAAACAGCCTAGATCCTTCTGGTCGACAGCGCCATCGTCGCCGGTAGGCCAGATGCCGGGTGATGTCGCAGTGGGCGTTGGCGCCTGGCCCCTCATCCGCCCTTCGGGCACCTTCTCCCCGCAAGCGGGGAGAAGAGGAGGTTGGGCGAAGCGTAACCCCGGCCCTTCACTTGGACTCAGGGCGTTCGGCGCTGCGATCGATTCGCTCGATCGATTGCTCCGCTACGCGGATTGGGCCTCAGTCTCGAACACCGAGACTTGCCCCCTCACCTGAAAAATCTAGCACTTAGCCGATGGCTAAGTGCTGATTTTTCTTCCTCTCCCACAAGGGGAGAGGAGCGTTTCAAGCCGCCTTGGCGCTGGCGCCGTAGGGGTCGAAGCGGCCGTAGAAGGTTTCGCCCTTGGCGGCCATTTCCTTGAGGAGCGGGGTCGGTTGGAAGTGGTCGCCGTACTCTGAGGCGAGCTTTTCGCAGAGTTCCACGAAGGTCTTCACGCCCATGCCGTCGATGTAGCTGAGTGTGCCGCCGGTATAGGGGGCGAAACCGAAGCCGAGGATGGAGCCGACATCGGCTTCGCGCGGGTCGGTGACGATGCCCTCTTCCATGGTGCGGGCCGCTTCCAGCGCGATGGTGACGAGCAGGCGCTGCTTGAGCACTTCGACGTCGACCTCGTCGGCCTTCTTCTGGGCGAACAGGTCCTTCAGGCCCGGCCACAGGAACTTCTTGGCGGGCTTTGCCGGATATTCGTAGAAGCCCTTGCCGTTCTTGCGGCCGCGGCGGTCGAGATCGTCGACCAGCTTGTTGATCAGCGCCATATGCTTCGGCTCGACCGAGGCTTCGCCGAGATCGGCGATCGAGGCCTTGAGGATCTTCTGGGACAGATCGATCGCCACCTCGTCGTTGAGCGACAGCGGGCCGACCGGCATGCCGGCCATCTTGGCGGCGTTCTCGATCATGATCGGCGGCACGCCCTCGATCAGCATGTCATAGGCTTCGTGGATGTAGCGGAAGACGCAGCGGTTGACGTAGAAGCCGCGGGTGTCGTTGACGACGATCGGGGTCTTCCTGATCGCGGCGACATAGTCGAGCGCGACGGCCAGCGCCTTGTCGCCGGTCTCCTTGCCGAGGATCACTTCGGTCAGCATCATCTTCTCGACGGGCGAGAAGAAATGCACGCCGATGAACTGGGCCGGGCGCTTCGAGTTCCTGGCCAGACCGGTAATCGGCAGGGTCGAGGTGTTGGAGGCGAAAATCGAGCCCTCCGGGAGCACGGCCTCGACCGCCTCGATGACCGCCTTCTTGACGTCGCGGTCCTCGAACACGGCCTCGACGACGAGGGCGGCATCCGACAGCGATGCGTAGTCGGCGGAAGGGGTGATGAGGGACAGCAGCTTTTCGCCGTCTTCCTTCGACATCTTGCCCTTGCCGACGGCGCCGGCGACCAGACCCTCGGAATGGGTCTTGCCCTTGGTGGCGGCCTCGATGTCGCGGTCGATCAAGACGACCGGGATGCCGGCGGCAGCCGTCACATAGGCGATCGAGGCGCCCATGAAGCCGGCGCCGACGACGCCGACCTTGTTGAATTCCGACTTCGGCACGCCGGCCGGGCGGCGGGCGCCCTTGCCCAGCTCCTGCATCGAGACGAACAGCGAGCGGATCATCGAGAAGGCTTCGGTGGTCTGGACGATCTCGGTGAAATAGCGCTGCTCGACCTTGAGCGCGGTGTCGAAGGGCAGTTGCAGGCCCTCATAGACGCTCTTCAGGATGGCGAGTGCGGCCGGATAATTGCCGGCGGTTTCGCGGCGCAGGATGGCGGAAGCGGCCGGCCAGAGCTGGGCGGCAGCCGGCGTCCAGATGCCGCCGCCGGGGGCCTTGAAGCCCTTTTCGTCCCAGGGGGCGACGGGCTTCAGGCCGTCCTTGATCATCTGCTTGGCAGCCGGGATCAGCTGGTCCGGCTCGACCACCTGGTGCACGAGGTTCATCGCCTTGGCGCGCGAGGCGGTGAGCGACTGGCCGGTGGTCATCATCTGCAGGGCATCCTGCGTACCGGCAAGGCGCGAGACGCGCTGCGTGCCGCCAGCGCCGGGGAAGATGCCGACCTTGACTTCCGGCAGCGCCAGCTTGACCGACTTCGCATTGGAGGCGACGCGGCCGTGGCACGACAGCGCCAGCTCGAAGGCGCCGCCCATGCAGGTGCCGTTGATCGCGGCGACCCAGGGCTTGCCGTTGGTCTCGACCTTGCGCCACAGCCAGGACATGCGGCCGGCGGCGTCGAACAGCTTCCGGATCGCGGTGTCGGGATCCTTGGCCTTTTCCGCCTCGAGCATGGCGAACATGCCCTTGATCATGGTGAGGTCGGCGCCGCCGGAGAAGGTCGACTTGCCCGACGTGAAGACCACGCCCTTGACGGCGGCATCGGCGACGGTCGCATCGACGATCGCCTCGATCTCGTCCATCACCTCGACGGTGAAGACGTTCATCGACTTGTCGGGCATGTTCCAGGTGACCAGCGCAATGCCGTCGGCATCGGTCTCGATGGTGAAGTTCTTGTAGGTGCTCATGCTGGGATTCCTCTTCCCTTGAATTTCGCGATGTCGCCGCCGCTCCGAAACAGGTGCGATCCGGCGGGGTTAAGCCCCTCCCCCTTGTGGGGAGGGGTTGGGGAGGGGAGCTTGTGCAAAGACCCCTCCCGCCTGCCGGCCACCCTCCCCACAAGGGGGAGGGTTAAGACCCCATCAGACCCGTTCGATGATCGTCGCCGTGCCCATGCCTGCGCCGATGCAGAGCGTGACGAGCGCGGTGTTGAGGTCGCGCCGCTCCAGTTCGTCGAGCACGGTGCCGAGGATCATGGCGCCAGTGGCGCCGAGCGGATGGCCCATGGCGATCGCGCCGCCGGCGACGTTCATCACGTCGTGGCTGACGTTGAAATGCTGCATGAAGCGCAGGACGACGGCGGCGAAGGCCTCGTTCAGCTCGAACAGGTCGATGTCGGAGATCTTCATGCCGGAACGCTTCAGGAGCTTTTCGGTGACGTCGACCGGGCCGGTCAGCATCAGGGCCGGATCGGAGCCGATATTGGTGAAGGCGCGGATGCGGGCGCGCGGCTTGATGCCCATCGACTGGCCGCCGGCTTTCGAGCCAACCAGAACGGCGGCGGCGCCGTCGACGATGCCCGACGAATTGCCGGCATGGTGGACGTAGGAAATCTTCTCGATCTCCGGATGGGCCTGGATGGCGACGGCTTCGAAGCCGCCCATCTCGCCCGGCATCTGGAAGGAGGCCTGGAGGCTCGCCAGCGACTGCATGTCGGTGCTCGGGCGCATGTGCTCGTCACGGTCGAGGATGACGAGGCCGTTCTGGTCCTTCACCGGGATGACCGACTTGGCGAAATGGCCCTTTTCCCAGGAGGCGGCGGAGCGCTTCTGGCTCTCGACGGCATAGGCATCGACGTCGTCGCGCGAGAAGCCGTATTTGGTGGCGATCAGGTCGGCGGAGACGCCCTGCGGCATGAAATAGGCCGGGAAGTTGACCGAGGGATCCATGTACCAGGCGCCGCCGGACATGCCCATGCCGATGCGCGACATGCTCTCGACGCCGCCGGCGATGACGATGTCGTCGGAGCCGGCCATGACCTTGCCGGCGGCGAGGTTGATGGCGTCGAGGCCGGAGGCGCAGAAGCGCGAAATCTGGATGCCGGGGGCGGCGAAATCATAGCCGGCTTCAAAGGCGGCGGCCTTCGGAATGACGGCGCCGGCTTCCATGACCGGATCGACGCAGCCGAAGATGATGTCGTCGACGGTCGAGGTGTCGAGGCCGTTGCGATCGCGCAGCGCTTCCAGCGTCTTGGCGGCAAGGCGGGGCGTCGGCACTTCGTGCAGCGAGCCGTCCTTCTTGCCACGGCCGCGCGGGGTGCGCACGTGATCGTAGATGAATACGTCGGTCATTGATTCTCTCCCTTGGGGCGCGCGGAGCGCCGAAATTTCCTTGTCCCTCTTCTCCCCAGCGGGGAGAAGTGCCGAGCGAATGCGAGGCGATGAGGGGGCCGGTTGCGCAAGCGCCCCCTCATCCGGCCCTGTCGGGCCACCTTCTCCCCGGTGGGGAGAAGGGGAGGATCAGAACGCTTCGGCGGCCATTTCCATGACGCTGTCGGCGCCGGCCTCGATGCGGATCTTGCGCAGTGCCGTCTCCGGCATGATCTTCTCCATGAAGAAGCGGCCGGTGAGCAGCTTGTTCTTGAAGTAGTCGGCATCGCCGGTGCCGGCGGCCAGGCTTTCATTGGCGGCCTTGGCCATCTTCGCCCACATGTAGCCGAGCACGACGAGGCCGAACATGTGCATGTAGTCGGTCGAGCCGGCGCCTGCATTGTCGGGCTTGGCCATGGCGTTCTGCATGAACCACATGGTCGAGGCCTGCAGGTCGTTCAGGCCCTTCTTCAACGACTTGGTAAAGAAGGAGAGGTTTTCGTCGGCGCGGTTTTCCTCGCAGAAATCGCCGATCTCCTTGAACAGGGCCATGACGGCACGGCCGCCATTGGCGCCGAGCTTGCGGCCGACGAGGTCGAGCGCCTGGATGCCGTTGGCACCCTCGTAGATCATGGCGATGCGGGCATCGCGGACATACTGGCTCATGCCGTGTTCTTCGATATAGCCGTGACCGCCGAAGACCTGCTGGGCCATGACGGCATGATCGAAGCCCTTGTCGGTCAGGACGCCCTTGAGGATCGGGGTGGCGAGACCGAGCAGGTCGTCGGCCGTCTGCTTCTCGGTCGCGTCGCCGGAACGGTGGGCGATGTCGGATTTCAGCGCGGTCCACAGCGTGAAGGCGCGGCCGGCTTCGGTGAAGGACTTGATGGTCAGAAGCGCGCGACGGATGTCCGGATGGACGATGATCGGGTCGGCCTTCTTGTCCGGCGCCTTCACGCCCGACAACGAGCGGCCCTGGATGCGCTCGCGCGCATAGTTGACGGCGTTCTGGTAGGCGACTTCGGCGATCGACAGGCCCTGGAGGCCGACGCCGAGGCGGGCCTCGTTCATCATGACGAACATGGCGGCAAGGCCCTTGTTCTCGGCGCCGAGCAGGTAGCCGGTCGCCTCGTCATAGTTCATCACGCAGGTCGAGTTGCCGTGGATGCCCATCTTGTGCTCGATCGCGCCGCAGGAAACGGTGTTGCGCGCGCCGACCGAACCGTCCTCGTTGACCATGAACTTCGGAACGATGAACAGCGAGATGCCCTTGGTGCCTTCCGGCGCGCCTTCGATGCGAGCGATCACCAGATGGATGATGTTGTCGGTCATGCCGTGTTCGCCGGCCGAGATGAAGATCTTCTGGCCGGAAATCTTGTAGGAGCCGTCGCCCTGCGGAACGGCCTTGGTGCGCAGCAGGCCGAGATCGGTGCCGCAATGGGGTTCGGTGAGGTTCATGGTGCCGGACCAGGTGCCCTCGACCATCTTCGGCAGGTAGGTCTGCTTCTGCGCGTCCGAACCGTGCACGAGGATGGCGGCGATCGCGCCCTGGGTCAGGCCCGGATACATCATCAACGCCATGTTGGCGGACGACATGTATTCGCCGACGGCGGCATGCAGCGTATAGGGCAGGCCCTGGCCGCCGAATTCCTGCGGCACGGCAAGGCCGATCCAGCCACCCTGGCAATAGGCGTCATAGGCTTCCTTGAAGCCCTTCGGCACCGTAACCGTTCCGTCGTCGTGGCGCTTGCAGCCTTCCTGGTCGCCGGAGAGGTTGAGCGGGAAGAGCTGTCCTTCGGCCAGCTTCGCAGCCTCGCCGACAATGGCCTCGATCATGTCCGGCGTGGCGTCCTCGAAACCGGGCAGATTGTGGTAGCGGTCGAGGCCGAGCACATTGTTCAGGACGAAAAGCGTATCGTTTACCGGGGCCTTGTAGACAGGCATGGATCATCTTCCTCCGAGACTAGATGCCGGACGGGGTCCGGATGGGTTCAGGCTATATATAAAATATTGACGTTTGCGTAAACGTCAAAATCTGCAGCGCGGAGGATTTTTTGCGCTTTCCCGCCGCCGGGTCGTACCTGTGCAGCCGAATCCACCGAGCCCCCCAGCGCAGGATAATTCAGAAAGCGTTAAAAGTTTTTTCAGTCCGGTTAACGGGTTGTTTACCACGTTTCGTGAATTGTTGCGGGCGAAAGGTGATGATCCGCACTGCGTCGCGGCGGCCTCCGGAAAACCGGTCCCAAGCCACCGCCGACCATCTGTTCCGGCCAAGCGACCGGAGCCGACCATCGCCGAGCATCACCACACCCCGGGACCTTCGGTCCGGGGCGACCTGAACCGAAGCGAGCAAGACCATGAACGGATCGCGATCTACTCCTTCCCGCCCCGGCGGCGCTTCATCGCTCGACGCGCTGAACCGCACGATCGAAGGGCTGGAGGCGCGCATCGAAGGCCTGATGGGGACCACGGCGCGTCCGCGCCTGCCGGAAGAGCCGAGACGCGAAGGCGTGCGCGAGCGCGTCGAGGAGCGCCTTTCGCGCGCCGAGCGCGACCAGCGCCCCGATCCGCTCGCAGAGATCCGCCAGCGCCAGCGCCTGCTCGAGGAAAGCCGTTCGCGCCCGCTGGAACGCGCGGTACCCGCACCCCGCACGGCCGAACGCGCCGATCCCTATATGCCGGCACCGCAGCCGCGCGCCGCCGCCATCCCGCCGCTGCCGCAGCCGCCGGTCGCCTTTCCGGCCGAGACGATCACCCGTGAGATCACCCAGGCCCTGCTCGGGCTGCGCCAGGAACTGAAGCAGGACATTTCGGAAGGGCTTGCCCGCGAGATCAGCGGCCTGCGCAACGAGATGCGCGGCATTCGCAGCCTTGCCGAACAGCAGCGTCCGTCCGACGACGTGCGCGAAGACATCGCCCGCCTTGCCGACAGCATCCAGCACCTGGGCCAGGTCCGGGCGCCGGGCGCCGACGGACTGCGCGCCGAATTCGAGGAACTGCGGTCGCTGATGGACGGCCTGGCGCGCGAGGATTCGGTGCGCCACATGGAGAGCCGCTGGGAGCAGATCGAGGAACGGCTGGAGGATGCCGATCCGGCAGCCCTTCGGGACGAACTCGTGCGGCTCGCCGACCGGCTCGACGACATCAAGGCGCATCTCGGCAAGATGGGCGACAATCGCGCCATCCACGCGCTGGAAGACAAGCTCGTCACGCTGGCGGCGGCTCTCGAACATATCGGCGCGCATATCGATCCGAGCGAACGCATGCTGACCGAGCAGTTCGCCGGCATCGACATGCGGCTCGACGAGATCACCCGGGCGATCGCCGCCAGCAGCCGCGCTGTTGCCAATACGCCCGACAACACGACCTTCCAGCGCATCGAGGACCGCATCACCGGTCTTGCCCGCCAGATCGAACTTCTCGCCCAGCATCAACGCCCGGAGGAGGATCCGGCGAGCGATCTCGGCGAACGGATCGAATCCCTTGCCGCACGCATCGAGGAACTGACCGCCGAACAGGCCGCCAATCGGCTGGAGGAACGTCTCGACCACCTGTCGCAGTTGCTGGAGCGGGCGCAGATGCCGGTGCCGCAGCCGGAACTGACCAGCTATCTCGCCGACATTTCCCGCAAGATCGACGCGCTCGACCGCGGCGCGGTCAACGATCGGCTGGCCGACCGGCTCGACCTTCTGGCTCGCCGCATCGAGGAGATCGACGTCCCCGAGGCAAGCCCCGCGCGCATCGACGACAGCGTGCTTCGCCATTTCGAACAGCGGCTCAATGCCGTGGTCGACCGGCTGGAAGAAACGAACGCGACGCCGGCCGGCGACAATGCCAGCCTGCGCGGCCTGGAAGAGCAGATCGCCCATCTCTCGGCGCTGATCAGCAGCCCCGCCGCCGACAGCGGCTCGGGCACGCAGTTCGCCGGGCGCATCTCGGCGCTCGAAGACTATATGGCGACCAGCGACGAATACATTATCGAAGCGGCGCGCCAGGCGGCGGAAACCGTGATGGAAACCTATGCCCGGCAGGCGCCGGCGCAGGGCGGCAGCACGGCCGACGTGGCGGCACTTTCCGCCCTGTCCGACCATCTGCGCCATCTCGAGGATTTCAGCCGGCATTCCGAGGAGCGCACGCACCGGACCTTCGAGGCCCTCCACGACACGCTGGTGCAGATCGCCACCCGGCTCGACCAGCTGGGCGATAGCGACCAGCGCCTGGCGCAGGTGTCCGCCGCGGCACCCCAGGCGCCAATGCAGCCGCAGCCTGCCGAGCAGCCCTCGCGGGCGCAGCCGGCCGCCCAGAACTCCTTTGCCGAAAGCGCGCCGGTCATCGAGACGGTTCAGCCCCAGCGGGAAGCCGCCGCCACCGTCCAGGTCGACACGCTGCTGACCGAAGCGCCGATGATCGAAGCGGCGCGGCCGGAGAAGAAGGCGGAAAAGCCGAGCCTGCTCGCCGGCCTCAGCAAGCGCCTGCGGCCCGGGAGCAAGAAGGACGTGCAAGCCGCTTCGGGCCGCCGCCATATCGACAAGGCACCGTCGATCGATCCGGCCGAGGTCATGCCGCCGGAAGAAGACAATGAACTGCTGGAGCCGGGCTCCGGCGCGCCGGACGTGCGCAAGATCCTCGAACGCGTCCGGGCCAGCCAGGCCATCCAGCGGGGCGACGCGGCCAGCACCGGCGACGCCGATGCCGATCGCGCCGACTATATCGCTGCCGCCCGCCGCGCCGCCCAGGCCGCCGCGCTCGAGATGGAGCATACGCCGCGCACGACTTCGCCGATGCCGTCGAACGCTGCCGAGAAGGCTTCGGCCCTTGCGCGCTATCGCCGTCCGATCCTGATGGCGGTCGGTGCGATCCTGCTTGCCGCCATGGCCCTGCCGCTCGTCAACACGCTGACCCGGGGCGAGAAATCGCCGCCGACGATCACGGCACCGGCCGACGAGAACAGCCTGGCACCGGCTGCCGACGACATGCAGGCCGACGAGGAAACGGCCGCGCAGACCGCTTCCGAGCCGTCCGCAGCCGCCGGGGACCAGCTGGGCGAGACCGCCATCCCGGCCGAACCGAGAACCACCACTACAGCGCCCGCCCCTGCCGCCGCCTTCGTCGAGCGCGCTCCGCTCGACGAAGGCGCACCGCAGACGCTGACGCCGGCCGGATCCGAACAGGCCGTGCAGACCGACGGCTTTGCCCCGGCGCCGAAGGCAGCCATTGCCGACGACGCCGTCGCGGACGCCGCGCCGCAGGCCGAGACCGCAGCCCAGCCGGCAACGCCGCCGGCCGCCGAAATCGTCGTTCCGGCAGAAATCACGCCGCCGTCGCTGTCGCTTGCCGCGAAGCAAGGCGACCCGCTGGCGCTGTTCGAGATCGGTGCGCGCTATACCGACGGCCGCGGCGTGACGAGCGATTTCGCCGAGGCGGCGAAGTGGTACAGGCTTTCCGCCGACAAGGGTTTCGCCCCTGCCCAGTATCGCCTCGCCAACCTGCTGGAGAAGGGCACCGGAGTGCCGCGCGACATCCAGGCGGCGAAGGCCCTCTACCAGAAGGCCGCAGACGCCGGCAATGCCAGCGCCATGCACAATCTCGCCGTGCTTTACGCCTCGGGCAGCGACGGCGCGCAGGATTATGCCAAGGCCGCCGAATGGTTCGGCAAGGCCGCCGATCTCGGCGTCTCCGACAGCCAGTTCAACCTGGCGATCCTCTATGCGCGCGGCAACGGCGTGCCGCAGGATCTGGAGGCCTCCTACAAGTGGTTCGCGCTGGTCGCCAAGGAAGGCGACAAGGACGCTGCCCAGAAGCGCGACGAGGTCGCCAATGCGATGAAGCCGGACCAGCTGGAGCGGGCCCGCGCCCAGGTGGACCTGTGGAAGGCAAAGCCGCTCGACGTCGACGCGAACTCCGCCAATACGCCGGACGAGTGGGTCGGCAAGGGTCTGAAGACCGCCAGCGTCGACATGAAGAAGGCGATCCGCAACATCCAGGCGATCCTCGGCAAGAACGGCTTCGATGCCGGCACGCCGGACGGTGTGATGGGCGAGAAAACAGTCTCCGCCATCAAGGCCTTCCAGAAGTCGATCGGCCAGGAACCGACCGGCCAAGTCACGGACAAACTGGTGAACGAACTGCTGGCGCGCAACAAATAAAGCTGGCGCGTCATAAAAATGGAAAAAAGCCGGCGTAATGCAGCTTCCAAGAATTGACTCGCCCTGCCTGGGGGCGCAAGAAAGAAATGATATAGGTCAAGTCCGATCAAAGACTTGAGCCTGTTTCGCTTTCTGCCGAACACAGGCGGCATCCCCGACTTGACCCCCTATTGAACCCGCTTCGGCGGGCTGGCGCATTTGAGGTCCGAGCGTGACGATCTACCTGCCGATCGCAGAACTGTCGGTGAACATCTTCATCATTCTCGGAATGGGTGCAGCCGTCGGGTTCCTGTCCGGCATGTTCGGCGTCGGCGGCGGGTTTCTCATCACGCCGCTCTTGATCTTCTACAACATTCCGCCCGTGGTCGCCGTTGCGACCGGCGCCAACCAGGTCGTGGCCTCGTCGGTCTCCGGTGCGATCACCCATTTCCGCCGCGGCACGCTCGACGTGAAGCTCGGCTTGGTGCTGCTCGTCGGGGGTCTCGCCGGCGCCTCGATCGGCGTGTTCATTTTCTCCTGGCTGAGGCGGCAGGGCCAGCTCGACCTCGTCATCTCGCTGCTCTACGTCGTCTTCCTCGGTACCGTCGGCATCCTGATGCTGATGGAGAGCCTCAACGCCATGCGCCGGGCGGCGCGCAACCAGCCGGCGAGCCTCAAGCGGCCGGGCCAGCACAACTGGGTTCACCGCCTGCCGTTCAAGATGCGGTTCAAGAAGTCGAAGATCTATCTGAGCGTGCTGCCGATCATCGCGCTCGGCTTCGCCATCGGCATCCTCACCTCGGTCATGGGCGTCGGCGGCGGCTTCATCATGGTGCCGGCGATGATCTACCTGCTGCGCATCCCGACCAATGTCGTGGTCGGCACCTCGCTGTTCCAGATCATCTTCACCACCGCCTACACCACGATCGTCCAGGCGGCGACCAACTATTCGGTCGACATCGTGCTCGCCTTCATCCTGATGATCGCCGGCGTCATCGGCGCGCAATACGGTGTGCGGGTCGGCCAGAAGCTGCGCGGCGAGCAGCTGCGCGCGCTGCTCGGCCTGCTGGTGCTTGCGGTCGGGCTGAGGCTCGCGGTCGAGCTGGTGGTCACGCCGGACGACCTCTATTCCATCGCGATCGGAGGCTGACCATGCGCCGGCTCCTGCTGACCTCCGCCACCCTTGCCGCCCTCCTTGTCGGGGGCGAAAGCCGCGCGCAGGTTCCGCTCGCGACCGACATGACCGGCAAGGAGGGCCTCGATATCGGCACCTCCACCAGCGAAATCGCCATCACCTCGGATTTCCGCGGCGCCGACCTTACCATCTTCGGCGCGGTGACCAACAGCGACACGCTGCTTCTGGCGATCGGCCAGTATGACGTGGTGGTGACGCTGGAAGGGCCTCGCGACGACACGACGGTGCGCCGCAAGGATCGGCTGTTCGGCATATGGGTCAACCGCACGGCGATGACCTTCGAGCGCATGCCGACCTCCTATTCGCTGGCAAGTACGCGGGCGCTTTCGGAAGTGACCAAGCCACAGACGCTGACCCAGCTCGGCATCGGCACCGACCACATGGCGCTGACGCCGACCGGCTACTTGAGCAATGCCGCCAATCTCAAGGATTTCCGCGAGGCCTTCCGGCGGCTGAAGCAGACGGGCGGCCTCTACCAGGGCCAGGAGGCGGGCGTACGCTTCGTCAGCTCCAGCCTGTTCAAGGCGACTCTCCGGCTGCCGGCCAATATTCCCGACGGGGTGCACATCGCCCATGCCTATCTGTTCAAGACCGGCGAGTTCATCGCCGAGCGCGAGCTGCCGCTCAGGGTGATCAAGACGGGCCTGGAAGACAGCATCTCGCGGGCGGCGCACGAGAGCCCGCTGACCTACGGTATGTTCTCGGTACTGCTTGCGCTGATCACCGGCTGGGGCGCGAGCCTGATCTTCCGCCGCGACTAGAGCGTTTCCTAGCTAGATTGAAGCATACTGCCGGAGCAGGTTTTCGTCAGGGCAAAGGCGATTGGCGAAGGGCATACCCCATGGTACGGCCGAGCCGATCGCCTTTGCCCTGGCGGAAAGATGCCCGGCCCTTCGAGTTGGCTGAACGGGCCGCCTGATCGCCCGGCCGGCTTGGCCGTAGGGCGTGGCTACGACGCGCGCCGTCCGGGCGACCATCCGACTCCGTTTGAGCCACAGAATGCTTCAATCTAGCCAGGAAACGCTCTAAGCCCGTTCGGCCGTCTCCATCTTCGCCTTGACCTCGAGATAGGCCGCGGTCAGCCGCGCGAGCGCCGACGGCGTGTCCGTGGGCATCGGCATGCCGAGATGCAATGCCCTGAGCTCGGCCATGAAATCCCGCCAGAGGTCGCGCCCGCCGTTTTCCAGCAGTTCGGCACGGATCGCCAGGTCTTCCGACACGTCCAGATATTTACGGCCCCAGGCGCCCATTTCGGCGAACAGCGGCACGAGGTCGATCGACATTTCGGTCAGACTGTATATGGCCTTCTGCTTGTGGCTCGGATCGTCGGCGCGGCTGAGCAGCCCCTTGTCGACCAGCTTCTTCAGGCGGTCGGCGAGGATGTTGGAAGCGATTCCCTCCTCGGAATTCTGCAGGAGTTCGCGGAAGTGGCGTCGGTTGCCGAACATTACGTCACGGATGACGATCAGGCTCCAGCGGTCGCCGAGAACCTCCAGCGTCAGATTGATCGGGCATCCGGAGCGGTGGGTTTCGGACATGGCGTCTCCTCTCGACCAGTTGCGATCTGCCATCAGTTGAGCTAAAAGACAACCGCTTGCATATTGCAATCAGTTTTTGAAATTCAAAGGGAGGACCCCATGCGCAAACTGATCATCTGGAACCTGATGACGCTCGACGGCTATTTCGAGGGCAAATCACCCTGGGACCTCGGCTATCATCAACTCGCCTGGGGCGAGGAACTGAGGGCCTATGCGCTGGAGATCGGCCGGCAGGCGGACCTGCTCGTCTTCGGCCGCAAGACCTACGAAGGCATGGCGGCGCACTGGACCGAGGCGACGGAAGAGCTGGAGATCAAGGACTACATGAACGCGATCGCCAAGATCGTCGCCAGCCGCAGCCTCGACAGGGCGGACTGGAACAATACCCGCATCGTGCGCGACATCGTCGGCGAACTCACCGCGCTCAAGGCGCAGCCGGGCAAGGACATCTTCGTCTTCGGCAGTGCGGAGCTCACGGACAGCCTGCTCAGGGCCGGGCTGGTGGACGAGATCAGGCTGTGCATCGTGCCGGTCGTGCTCGGCGGCGGCAATCCGCATTTCAAGCCGGCCGAGACGCCAAGGGTGTTCACGCTGCTCGAGACCCGGCCGCTGAAGACCGGCGGGGTGGTGCTGCGCTATGCGCCGGCGGCGGCAGGCTGAAGCCTTGACGACGCGGCGCCGACCAGGGTCGCCGCCGCATCGCCCGCGGTCTCCATGTAACCCGGATCGCGATTGAGCAGCACGACGGCGAAGGCGCCGTCGAGCAGCACGATGATCTGGCGGGCGAGCATGCGCGGTTCGGCCAATCCCTCCGCCTCGAACAGCCCGGCGAGCCAGTCCTCGACACGCCGCTTGTGAGCCGCGCCGATCTTGATTGCCGGGTGGCCGGGCATGTTGGCAAGCTCGGCGGAGGTACGCAGGAAGCCGCAGCCTTTCCATTTCGGGTGACGGGCGAAGGCCGCGAGCCGGACGAAGATGGTCCTGATCCGCTCCGGCAAGGGCCCCTCCGCCTCGGCGAACCATTGCTGGAACCGGGCGAAGCTCGGCTGGTCGCGCTGTTCGAGATAGGCGGCGACGAGATCGTCCTTGCTCTCGAAGTGATAGTAGAGCGTGCGCTTGGTGATGCCGGCCTCGTCGGCGATGGCGTCGACACTAACGCGCCGGATGCCCTCGTCATAGAAGAGCTTCGCGGCGGCGGAGATGATACTTTCCCGGGTCTGTCTCGGAGGTGCTGTCATGGGGGTAATGTATACCGACCAGTGAGTGTGCACAATCCGCTCGTCTTGCTAGCCTTGCGTGATGGCAGAACATTGCGGAGGCAAGGACATGGGACGGCAGGAAGAGGCCGGTGTGACGTGGGTCGGGACCGGAGCAAAGAGGATGGCGAAGCCCACCGAGGCAGCCGCCGCCGCGATCGTCTGCCGGGACGGGGTCAGACTCGGCGGACATGTCTGGGGCGAAGCCGAGGACGCGCCGAACGGCACGGTCATCATCAATCCGGCGACCGGCGTGCTTGCCCGCTATTATCACTATTTCGCCCGCTTCCTCGCCGAACACGGCTTCGAGGTCCTGACCTATGACTATCGCGGGATCGGCCTCTCCCGGCCGGCGCAGCTCAAGGGGTGCGGCTACCGCTGGCGCGACTGGGGCGAACGCGATTTCGAGGCGGCCCTGAACTTCATGCTGGCCCGGCGCAAGGAGGGACCGCTCCTCGTCGTCGGCCACAGCATTGGCGGTTTCCTGCCCGGTCTGGCGCGCAATGCCGAGCGGATCGACCGGATGCTGACGGTGGGCGCGCAATATGCCTATTGGCGCGACTATGCAGCGGAGCAAAGATTGCGGCTGTTCTTCAAGTGGCATGTGGCCATGCCGGCGCTGACGGCGATGTTCGGCTTCTTTCCCGGCAAGCGCTTCGGCTGGCTGGAAGACCTGCCGGGGCCGGTCGCCAACGAATGGAGCTTTCGCCGGGCGCGCATGGAACTCAGCCATCCGCGGCACGAGCGGGCGGAGGTGCTCCGGCGCTTCGCCGCCGTGAGAGCGCCGATCCTGGCCATTACCGTGTCGGACGACGAACTGGGAACCGTGCCTGCCATTCGGCGCGCACTTGCCTACTATCGCAATGCCGCGCCGGCGGAAGCCCTGCTGCAGCCGTCCGATCTTGGTTTCGACAGAATCGGGCATTTCGACCTCTTCCATGCCCGCCATGCCAACGGCTTCTGGCTCGACGCGCTGCTGTGGCTGAGGGACGGCATCAACCCCTGGCCGGATCGCTCCGGCGATCAGCCGAGCAGATTGGCGAAACGCACCGAATAGACCCGGTCGCGGCCGAGCAGGTGGGCGATCAGGGCGGCGCGATCGAAGAGGCCGGTAAAGGCCTGGTGGCGCAGATCGAGGCCGCCGGTCAAGACGCCGAAGGCCGGCATCATCAGGCGGATACCATCGCTGGCAAAGCAGGGACGGCGCACCGATTTTTCACGACGCCGCACGGTGGCGCAAGGGTGCAGGTGGCCGGCGACTTCGCCCTTGGCCGCGGCAAGGCTCGGCTCGTGGCGGAAGGTCAGCCCGCCATAGGCGAGTTCATCGACCGAGATGCCCGGCAGGTTGGACGCGCCGTCCGGATCGTGGTTGCCGTTGATCCAGATCCATTCGCGACCGGCCGCCATCAGCGCGATGCGCTGGCGATAGGCCTCGGGCATCAGCGCCGAGCCGACCGGATCGTGGAAATTGTCGCCGAGGCTGACGACGATCTTCGGATCATGGCGGACGACCACCCCTTCGAGGATCTTCAGGGTCGCGAGCGTGTCATAGGGTGGCAGAAGCTGGCCGCGGCGGGCGAAGGCGGCGCCCTTTTCGAGGTGCAGGTCGGAGACGACCAGCATGGACAGATCCGGCAGGTAGAGCGCGCCGGACGGATCGCAGACGGCGCTCACGCCCTGAAACGCGATCTCCACCGGGGGTGGCGTCTCGTCGGCGGCAAAGCGTCGTGCTGACAAACTGGTCATTCCGTGTTCCCGGCCGCTTGGGCGGTTATGTGTCATTCCAACGAGGGCGAGAGCGGTCCGCGTTTGCTTCGCCCCCCTCATCCGGCGCTGCGCGCCACCTTCTCCCCGATGGGGAGAAGAGGGTCGAGGTCGGCTCTGGCGGCGGGCCCCATCGACCGTCAATGCCCGGCCTCTTGCCGGAGAGGCCGGCGGGCGACTGCCCCGCATCGCCGCGAATCAAGCCCCTCCTCCTTGTGGGGAGGGGTCTTCCCCCCACACGCAGCCGCATCAACCTTACCCCATGGCCTCGGCGATCAGGTCGTCGGCGGCTTCGGCCAGCACGTGTTCGTGGGCCTCGCCGCCGGCGACCGATTCGCGGCCGATCTCCAGCATCACCGGCACGGCCAGCGGCGAAACATGGTCCAGCCGCTTGTGGGTGATGTGGTTCCTGATTCTCTTTAGCATATCGGCAAGCCTGGCAATATCCAGAAGACCGGCGGCGGCATCCTGTCGCGTCGCCTGCATCAGGATGTGATCCGGCTCGTGACTGCGCAGCACGTCGTAGATGAGGTCGGCCGAGACGGTGACCTGGCGGCCGCTCTTCTCCTTGCCCGGATGGCGCTTCTCGATCAGGCCGGCAATCACGGCACAGGTGCGGAAGGTGCGTTTCAGCATCCAGGATTCGGCAAGCCAGGCCTCGAGGTCGTCGCCCAGCATGTCCTCGTCGAACAGGTCGGCGAGGCGCAATCGCCCCGAGGCGATCATCGTGCCCATGTCTTCCAGCCCCCAGACGGCGAGGGAATAATCGGTCGCGACGAACCCCAGCGGCTTTGCCCCCAGGCGCTCCAGACGACGGGTCAGCAGCATGCCGAGCGTCTGGTGGGCGAGCCGGCCCTCGAAGGCATAGGCGATGAGGAAGAAGCGGTTTCCCCGCGGAAAGGTCTCGATCAGCAGTTCGCCGCGCTTCGGCAGGACCGATTTTTCGCGCTGGATCTCCAGCCAGTCGCGCACCTGGTCCGGCAGGCCCCGGCGGCGCTCCGGATCGTCCAGCATGGCCCGCACCTGCTCGGCGAGATAGGTCGAGAGGGGGAACTTGCCGCCGGCATAAGCGGGGATTTTCGGATCCTGCGAAAAGGCGTTGGAGACGAGGCATTCATTGTCCCGCAGGGCCTCGAAGCGCAGCACCTTGCCGGAAAAGAGAAAGGTGTCGCCCGGGCTCAGCTGTTCGAAGAAATATTCCTCGACCTTGCCGAGCATCATGCCGCCGCGGCCGAGCGAGCCCAGATGGTTGCGCTTGACTAGGCGCACATTGAGCATCGGCGCCTCGACGATGGTGCCGAGGTTCAGGCGATACTGCTGGATGACCTGCGGATTGGAGACGCGCCAGCGGCCGTCCTTGGTCAGGCGGATGCGGGCATAGCGCTCGTAGGTCTTCAGGGCATAGCCGCCGGTGGCGACGAAATCGACGATGCGGTCGAAGCTGTGTCGCGGCAGCGCCGCATAGGGCGAGGCGGTGACCACTTCGGCATAGAGTTCGTCGGCGAGGAAGGGGGCGGCGCAGGCCATGCCGAGCACATGCTGGGCGAGCACGTCGAGCGCCCCCTCGCCGACCGGCGGCGTGTCCTGGGCGCCGAGATAGTTGGCGTCGAGGGCGGCCTGGCACTCCATGACCTCGAAGCGATTGGCCGGCACCAAGATCGCCCGGCTCGGCTCGTCCATGCGGTGGTTGGCGCGGCCGATGCGCTGGGCCAGGCGCGAGGCGCCCTTCGGCGCGCCGACATGGACGACGAGATCGACATCGCCCCAGTCGATGCCGAGATCGAGCGTCGAGGTGGCGACCACGGCCCGCAGCTTGTTGTCGGCCATGGCCGCTTCCACCCTGCGGCGCTGTGCGACGTCGAGCGAGCCGTGATGCAGGGCGATCGGCAGGTTGTCGTCATTGATGGTCCACAGTTCCTGGAACAGCATCTCGGCCTGGGAGCGGGTGTTGACGAAGATCAGCGTCGTCTGGAAGTCCTTCAGCACCGCGTAGAGTTCCGGCATGGCATAACGGGCGGAATGCCCCGACCAGGGGATGCGCTCCTCGGTCGTCAGGATCGTGATGTTGGGCTTGGCGCCTCCGTCGACCGTGATCAGCCCCGCATGGTGCTCACCCTCCGGCAGCTGGGCGACCAGCCAGCGCTGCAGGTCGAGTGGTGAAGCGACTGTGGCCGAAAGGCCGATGGTATTGAGCGACGGCGCGAGCCTCCTCAGCCGTGCCAGGCCGAGCGACAGCAGGTGGCCGCGCTTCGAGGTGACAAGCGAATGCAGTTCGTCGAAGATCACATAACGCAGGTCCTTGAAGAAGCGTTCGGCGTCATTGGCCGAGATCAGAAGCGCCAGCTGTTCCGGCGTGGTGAGCAGGATGTCCGGCGGGTTGAGCTTCTGGCGCTGGCGCTTTCCGCTCGGCGTGTCGCCGGTGCGGTTCTCGATGGAAATCGGCAGGCCCATCTCGGTGACGGGCTTCATCAGGTTGCGCTCGATGTCGACGGCGAGCGCCTTCAAGGGAGAGATGTAGAGCGTGTGGATGCCGGTAAACGGCGTGCCCGGGGCCGGACGGCGGCGCTCGGCAAGCTCGGTCAGCGACGGCAGGAAGCCGGCGAGCGTCTTGCCGGCGCCGGTCGGGGCGATCAGCAGCAGGCTCTCGCCGGCGCGTGCGCGGGTGAGCAGTTCCAGCTGATGGGCACGCGGTTGCCAGCCCTTTTCCGCGAACCAGCGGAGGAAGGGTTTGGGCAGGAGGGATATGGCGCGCTCGCTGATGGACACAGGGTAAACCTAGCGGAGTCGCGTCAAAAAAGAAGCGCTGTTGACGGACGAAAGAATCATGGATATATTTTATCCACGATAGGAGCACATGATGAAACTAGGCGACGGCGTCGAACAAGCCATCCACAGCATGACCATGCTGGCCACCCTGCCCGAAGACGGGGTCCTTGCGGCGGCCGCGCTTGCGGAGTTCCACGGGGTTTCGCCGAGCTACCTGCTGAAGCATCTCCAGGCACTGTCGAGCGCCGGCCTGGTCGACACCGTTCCGGGGCCGAAGGGCGGCTATCGCCTGGCACGCAAGGCCGAGGCGATCACTCTGCTCGACATCGTGCTTGCCCTGGAAGGCCCGCAGCCGGCCTTCCGCTGTCGCGAGATCCGTCAAAGGGGGCCTAATCCCCTCCCCCAGCGGTACTTCGAGAAACCATGCGGGATTGCCGCGGCGATGCTGGCGGCGGAGCGGGTCTACCGGGCCGAGCTCAAGAAAACGAGCATCGCGGATCTGATCTCGGATCTGAAGGCGAACGACGACGGAGGGATCGCGGCACGCGGCTGCACCTTCCTGGAAATCCACGAACGCAAGACCGCCCGCTGAAGGGCAAATCGAAAGGAAGACAAGATGCACCCGCGCCTCGACATCGCAAAGGCGGCCCCCGCCGCCTACAAGGCCGTGCTCGGCCTGGAAAACTACGTGCAGACCAGCGGGCTTTCCCGCGCCGAAATTAACATGATCAAGCTGCGCGCCTCGATCATCAACGGCTGTGCCTACTGCGTCGACATGCATGTGAAGGAATCGCGCCGTGACGGCCTGTCCGAACAGTGGATCAACATGATGTCGGTCTGGCGGGAATCGCCCCTCTACACGCCGCGCGAACGCGCCCTGCTCGGCTGGGTCGATGCCGTGACGAACATTGCCGCCACCGGCGCGCCGGACGAGGCCTTCGAGGCGCTGAAGGTGCATTTCACCGACGGCGAGATCGCCAACATCACCGTGGCGATCGGCACGATCAATGTCTGGAACCGAATCTGCGTCGGCTTCCGGACCATGCATCCGATCGACCAGCCGGCCGTTGCCGCCTGACTAGCCGACTACCGCCCTGCCAACGAAGGACCGTTACATCGCGATGTAGCGGTCCTTTCGGTGATTGATGGCGAGCGTGAGATTGAGCACCACGGCGCCGACGACAGAGCAGAAGATGATGAAGGGCGTGGCGACGAAGAAGGAGAAGACCAGCACCGTGCCGTCGAACACCAGCTGCACCAGGCCGGCGCGCCAACCGAAGCGGTCCTGCAGGTAGAGCGCCAGGATGCCGAAGCCGCCAAGGCTGGCACGGTGGCGAAAGAGCGCCAGGAGACCGGCGCCGATGACCAGCCCGCCGAAGATCGCCGCGACCAGCGGGTCGATGTGGGAAAAGCCGATGGCCCGCGGCACCGCTTCCGTGAGGAACGAGGTGAAGGCCACGGCCGAGAAGGTCTTCAGCGTGAAGCCGAGCCCGAAGCGGCGGAAGGCCAGCCAGTAGAAGGGCAGGTTGATGACGAAGAACAAAAGGCCGAAGGTATAGCCGGTGGCATAGTGCAGCAGGAAGGCGACGCCGGTGGTCCCGCCGGTCAGCAGGCCGGCGCTCGACAGCAGCAGGACGCCGAGCGAGGCCATCATCGAGCCCGCCGCGAGACCCTGGACATCGTCAACGAGCGAATGGCGCTCCGAAGAGGAGGTCATCATGTCCTTCAGGCGGGTCTTTACTTCGACATTGGCCATGTCACTTCCTGCCGTTCAATGCGGTTGTATGCCCAGTCGGTAGCGCGCCGACGCGCCGATCTCAAGGGGCATATCGCCCGAATGTCTCAGCGCAGGGCGATGTAACGATCGGAGCGGTGGTTGATGGCGAGGAAGAGGTTGAGCACGACGGCGCCGAGCACCGAATAGGCGACCACCTGCGGGCTGACGACGGCAAAGGCGGTGGCCATGACCACGAGGTCGAAGGCGAGCTGGACCAGGCCGGCGCGGATGCCGAAACGATCCTGCACATAGACGGCGAGGATGCCCAAGCCACCGAGGCTGGCGCGGTGGCGGTAGAGCGCCAGAAGGCCAAAGCCGAGCAGCAGGCCGCCGAGGATTGCCGCCCAGACCGGGGCGACGCTCTCGATCACCAGGAAACGGCTTTCGATTTCGACAAGGAACGAGGTGAAGCCGACGGCGGCGAAGGTCTTCAGCGTGAAATCGACGCCGACGCGGCGCAGCGACAGGATGTAGAAGGGCAGGTTGAGCACGAAGAACAGCAAGCCGAAGCTCAGGCCGCTCCAGTAGTGCAGGACGAAGGCGAGCCCCGCCATGCCGCCGGTCAGAAGCCCGACCTTGGCCAGCAGATAGAGGCCGAGCGCGGCGATCATGCTGCCGGCGATCAGACCTTGCAGATCCTCGGCCGCCGTATGGCGGGTCGGATTGGAATTCCAGATACCCAGCATGCTCGTCAAATGCGCCATGACACGTCTCCGAAAATGGCCTCCCGCAGTGCAAGAAATACTCAGGATGTCCTGGGACGCAAGGGTGATAGGTAAGGAATACTGACCTATCGAGAAGTTCGCAATTTTCGATCCGATGAAGGCGCTCTGGTCGCAAGAAACAGAATGCCGAGGACCGGTTTTCCGCCATCCATGCGAATGGTCGTGCGCTCCATTTCGCGGATCTCAAAGCCGGCGGCGACAAGGGTGGCGCGGACATAGGCTTCGGAATGCGCATAGCGAAGCGAGGGGGCGAGATGAAAGCCGTCCGGCGTGCCGGCATCCTCGACCGAGAAGGCGAAGAGCGCGCCGGGGGCCGCAAGTTCGGCAGCCAGCGAGAAGGCGTTCGACAGGTCGCCGAGATACATCAGCACATCGGCGGCGGCGACGAGATCGGCGCGGCCGCGCGTCAGGTCGCCTTCGAAAAGCCGGGAGCCTTCGGCATCGAGCGACAGGTCGGAGCGCGCGAGGTGGTCGTAGATGCTCTTCTCTTCGGCCTTAGCGAGCATATTGGCCGAGAGATCGAAACCTTCCAGCCGGCTGACGCTGGAGCGGATCTCCACGCCGAACAGGCCGGTGCCGCAGCCGAGATCGATGGCGTAGACAAAGGGGCCGCCCTCGCCACGCGCCTTGCGCACCAGCGCCGCAAGCTTGCCCGGCACGGAATAGTCGAGCCGCTCGACGAGGGCCGCCTCGAAGCGGTCGGCATAGTCGTCGAACAGCGCCTCGACATAGCGGCTCGGCGGCTTGTCGGGCGTCTCGGTGGCACCGAGGAGGGCGAGCTTCAGGCCGGCTCCGAAGATATCCTCCGGATCGAGCGCCAGCACCTGCCGCAGCGCCTCCGCCGCCTCTGCGCCGAGGCCCGCCTTCTCGCGGTATTCGCCGAGGCGCAGCCAGCCGGCAGCCCAGGCGGGCGCCAGCTCCAGCGCCTGCTCCATCAATTCGGCGGCCGCCGCAGGATCGCCACTTTCGGCGAGCATCCGGGCATAGTCGGCGCGACGGTCCGCAATGACGTCGCCGGAGGAAAACTGGGTGGGCTGCATGATGAAATCCCGTGGATCAGGCGGCACTTGACCGAAGGGCCGAAAAAACACAAGAGCTAAGTTGTCCGGCGCAAAGCCAAGCGTTCGCGCGCCTTGCTTGCGGGAAACGGCGCCTCTTCCTATGTGAGGACAAACAGGAGATTGCCATGGCCGACCAGGTCAACAGATTTCTCGGCGACACGCCGGGTCGCACGATCATCAAGCTCGTCGTCGTATCGCTGATCGTCGGCTTCATCATGCATGTGTTCGGCATCTATCCGGTCGATATCCTCGAAGGCATCCGGCACTTCTTCATCGAACTCTGGTATCGCGGTTTCGCCGCGCTCGGACGGGTCGGCGACTATCTCCTGCTCGGCGCGACCATCGTCATTCCGGTCTTCATCGTGCTGCGTCTGATCAGCGCAAGGAACTGAGATGCGGCCTGCGACCGTCCAGCCGCTTCCGCGGCGCACGCTTCTGATCCTGTCGGCCGGCGGCCTTGTTGCGGCGCTTGCCGGCTGCCGCACCACGGATGTCCTGCCGACCGGTGACGACCTCTCGGAGGTGCAGACCGAGGGCGCTCTGCCGATCGTCAACACCCTGCGGCAGAAGAAGGGACTGGCGGGCCTCGCGAGGAAGTCCGAGGCCGAGGTCGCGGCGCTGTTCCAGGCGAAGCGCATGGCCAAGGCCGGAAAGATGTCGCATCTGATCGGCTTCAACGACAGTTTCCTCGACCGCATGAAGGCGACGGAAGTGCCGCTGCCGGCAGCGGAGAACATCGCCACGGGCCAGGATAGCGTCGAGCGCGCGGTGCAGGCCTGGATCGATTCGAAGAAGCATCTCGAGAACATGCTCGGCACCTATCAGGGCCTCGGCGTCGCCGTTGCGCGTCATCCCTCTTCCGCCAACCGCCCCTATTGGGCCATGGTGCTGTCGGCCTGAGCGATTCCCGCCCCGGCGCAAAGTCAGTGGGCGCATGCATGGACACGAGAAGCCAGCCGGTTCGGATCATCGAAGTGACGCATCGTTCGGTGCTGGCGATCGCCGTGCCGATGACGCTCGGCTACGTCACCACGCCGCTGCTCGGGCTCACCGACACCGCCGTGATCGGCCGCACCGGCGAGGCGGCAGCGCTGGCCGGGCTTGCGATTGCCGCCGCGCTCTTCGACCTGCTGTTCGGCAGCCTCAACTTCCTGCGCGCCTCGACCACGGCGCTCGTCGCCCAGGCGCAGGGACGCGGTGACGGGGACGAACTCTTTGCCGTGTTCTGGCGCTCGATGGCGCTTTCCGTCGGCTTCGGCCTGCTCATCCTCGCCCTGTCGCCGCTGATCATCTCCGGCGGGCTTGCCATGATGGGCGCCGAAGGCGGGGTTGCGACGGCGGCGGCCACCTATATCGCCATCCGCATCATTGCCGCGCCGTTGACGCTCTCCAACTTCACCCTGCTCGGCTTCGTGCTGGGGCGCGGGCTCGGATCGGTCGGGCTCGGGCTACAGATCCTGCTGAACGGCATCAACATCGTCATGTCCATCCTGCTCGGCCTGACCTTCGGCTGGGGCATCGCCGGCGTCGCTTGGGGAACGGTGATCGGAGAGACCGTGGCGGCACTCGCCGGCCTCGCCTTCGTCTTCCGGCGCTACGGCCCGGCCGCCATGCCGCGGCTGGCCATGCTGACCGACACGGCCAAGCTGAGAGAGCTCTTCCATCTCAACCGCGACATCCTGATCCGCACCTTCTCGCTGATCACCGCCTTCACCGTCATGACCCGGGTGGGCGCAAGCTTCGGCCCGGTGACGCTCGCCGCCAATGCGGTGCTTTTGAACTTCTTCATGATCTCGAGCTTCTATCTCGACGGGATTGCCACCGCGGCCGAGCAGATCGCTGGCCAGACGATCGGGGCGCGCTACAGGTCGGGCTTCGAACGCGCGGTCAAGCTCACCGGCATCTGGTCGCTCGGCCTGGCGCTGGCGAGCCTCGCCTTCTTTCTCGGGCTCGGGGAGTCGATCATCGGCTTCATCACCACGGCGCAGGAGGTTCGCATCGTCGCCGACCTCTACCTGCCCTATGCGGCGCTGACCGCGCTGACCGGGGCGCTGGCCTTCCAGATGGACGGCATATTCATCGGCGCCACCTGGTCGCGCGAGATGCGCAACATGATGATCGTGGCGCTGGCCGGCTATCTCGCGACCCTTGCGGCCCTCGTGCCGAGCTTCGGCAATCACGGCCTGTGGATCGCGCTCAACGTGTTTCTGGCGCTGCGCGGTCTGCTGCTGCTGTCGCGGCTCAAACCGAAGCTCGATCAGACCTTCGCGGCCAGCCAGTAGTCGAGACGGGTGTCGCGCAAGTCGCGGATCGAGGAGACCTTTTCGCGGTCGAGCAGAGTCGACAGGCCGCGCACGATGCGTGCCGGCAGGCCGGGGCCTTCATAGACCATGCAGGAATAGAGCTGCACCAGATCGGCGCCGGCGCGGATCTTTTCCAGCGCCGTCTCGGCCGAGGACACGCCGCCGACACCGATGATCGGCATGGCCGGGCCGACGCGCTTGCGCATGCGGGCGAGCACCGCCGTCGACTTGTCGAACAGCGGCTTGCCCGACAGTCCGCCGGCTTCGCCGGCAAAACGCGGGTCGGTCAGGCCGTCGCGGGACAGCGTGGTGTTGGAGACGATCAGCCCGTCGAGCCGGTGCGCCAGCGCTTCGGCGGCAATGTCGTCCATGCCCTCTTCCGTCAGATCCGGCGCGACCTTCAGGAAGACCGGGCGACGCGCGCCCGATGCCGCGGCGATTTCGTCGCGCGCGGCGAGTACCGCCGACAGGAGCGTCGACAGGCTCTCGCGGGCCTGCAGGTCGCGCAGGCCCGGCGTGTTGGGCGAGGAGATGTTGGCGGTGAAATAGGAGGCGACGCCGGAAAAGCGGCGGATGCCCTCGACATAGTCGGCGATGCGGTCGGCGCTGTCCTTGTTGGCGCCGATGTTGACGCCGACGATGCCGGCCGGCCTGCGGGCCAGCAATCGCGCAAGGGCGGCGGCATGGCCCTCGTTGTTGAAGCCGAGCCGGTTGATCACGGCAAGGTCCTTTTCCAGTCGGAAGATGCGCGGCTTGGGATTGCCGGCCTGCGGCTTCGGCGTCAGCGTGCCCACCTCGGCGAAACCGAAGCCGAGCCGCAGAAGCGCGTCCGGCACTTCCGCATTCTTGTCATAGCCGGCGGCCATGCCGAGCGGATTGGGGAATTGGAGGTCGGCGACGGTCACGGCGAGCCGCGGATCGGCCTTCAGCGCGCAGCCCGGCACGAGGCCGGATTTGAGTGCGGCGATCGACATGCCGTGGGCGGTTTCGGCGTCGAACAGGAAGAGGCCGCGGCGGGCAATCGTCTTGAAGGCATCGATCATCGGTCCATCTCCGGAAATTCATGCTGGCCGTCGTCGCCGAGCGGCAGGGGCTTTTCCCACAGGACGGCATCGAGTGGCAGGTTGGCATAGAGGTGCGGAAAGAGATCGCCGCCGCGCGACGGCTCGAAGCGCAGTGCCTCGCCGAGCGATGCGGCATTCACCGCGACCAGCAGCAGGCCCTCGACGCCGGCAAAGTGGCGCGCCGCCGTTTCGACCGCCTGGGCGGCGGTGGAAAAATGGATGTAGCCGTCGTGCAGATCGATCGCGGCGCCGCGAAATACTCCCTCGTCGCGCGCTTCCTGCCATAATTCGCGCGGCACGATCTTGTATATGATCCGATCCAAGGGCCTGTCCTTCCGTCAGCGGAGTCTTCGCTGGCGGTTTGCCGCAAACCGACCGGCTTGTCCACGCTTGTTACACCGGCGGACGGGCCAAACGTGACGAATTCGAGGAGATCGCCGATGCGCCCGATGCCCATGCCAACGACCTTTTTCCTGATGATCGTGACCGGCTTCGCCGCGCCGGCCCTGGCCGAGGACACCGACGTGGCGCGCTTCGCGCTGGAGAAGACCGATGGCGGTTTTGTCCGTCTCGACCGCAAGACCGGCGCGCTGACGCTGTGCCAGGAGAAGGACGGAACGCTCACCTGCCGCATGGCCGCCGACGAGCGGGCCGCCTATGAGGAGGATCTCGCCCGGCTGGAAAAACGCGTCGAGGCGCTGGAGAAGAGCCTCGCCACCGGCCGGCCGCTGGCGAAGGAGGAACCGCTGCCCAGCGACGAGGAGGTCGAGCGCTCGATCGGCATCATGGAACGCTTCATGCGCAGCTTCTTCGGCCTGGTCGAAGAGTTCAAGCAACAGGAAGAAGGCGCAACGCCCGACAAAACATAGACTATTGTATATATTCCCAGTAATCGCTAAATAGATGAAGAGCCGCGGACGCGGCGTAGCAAGACATCGCTCTTGGGAGGGGGCTCCGACATGACGGCATCGACCTTCATCATTGCAGACGATCATCCGCTCTTCCGCGGCGCCCTGCGCCAGGCCGTCAGCGGCATCGACGGCGAGCAGACCATCATCGAAGCCGGCGATTTCGAAGCGGCCCGCAAGGCGGCCGCCACCCATCCCGACGCCGAGCTGATGATGCTCGACCTGTCCATGCCGGGCGTGTCCGGCTTTTCCGGCCTGATGGCGCTCAGAGCCGAATTCGCCAGCCTGCCGATCGTCATCGTCTCGGCGAGCGACGACCCCACCACCATTCGCCGCGCGCTGGAACTCGGTGCTTCCGGCTTCATCTCCAAGTCGTCCGGCATCGAGGACATCCGCGCCGCTATCCAGTCCGTGCTGGAAGGCGACATCTGGACGCCGAAATTCTACCAGGGCGGCCAGGAACAGGATCCCGACGTTGCCGACCTGATCAACCGCCTGAGGACGCTCACCCCGCAACAGAGCCGCGTGCTCGGCATGCTCGGCGAAGGCCTGCTGAACAAGCAGATCGCCTATGAGCTCGGCGTGTCCGAAGCCACGATCAAGGCCCATGTCTCGGCCATCCTGCTGAAGCTCAAGGTCGACAGCCGCACCCAGGCCGTCATCCAGCTCGGCAAGATCAACATGGCCATGGTGGCCTGACGGAAAGGACGCGTCAGCGCCCTTGCAAAGCAGGATTTTATTCCTTTTCGCCTTTACTGGACAATCCGCTTTGGTTAAAGTTCCGGTATCTCGCCGGGGCAAGGCATTCCGTTGCCGTCGCAGCCGGCCCTGGAGCATGAGCGACGATGCTTTCGCATGACAAGATCTGGGCCGCGATCGACAGGCTCGCCGAACGCAACCAGCTGACGCCCTCGGGCCTGGCGCGGCGGGCGGGCCTCGACCCGACTTCGTTCAACAAGTCGAAGCGGACAGGCCCGGACGGGCGCATGCGCTGGCCTTCGACCGAATCCATTTCCAAGGTGCTCGAGGCGACCGGAACCGGCATCGACCAGTTCATGGGCTTCATCCAGCCGGAAGGCGGCGGCACCGTGCCGAACGGCGCCTTTCCGCCGCAGGCCGGCTCGATCCCGCTTCTCGGTTTTGCCCAGGCCGGTGCCGGCGGCTTCTTCGACGACGGCGGCTTTCCCGCCGGCCAGGGATGGGACGTGGTCGAATTCCCTGCCTCGCCGGCCCGCAAGGCCGGCGTCTATGCGCTGGAGGTTCAGGGCGACAGCATGAAGCCGCTCTATCGCGACGGCGACGTGCTGATCGTCGAGCCGGGCGCTCAGGTCAGGCGCGGCGACCGCGTGGTGGTCAAGACCCGCGAGGGCGAGGTCATGGCCAAGGTGCTGGCCCGGCAGTCGGCCAAGACCATCGAACTGATATCGCTCAACCCGGAACATCCGAACCGCAACCTCGACATGACGGATGTCGAGTGGATCGCGCGGATCATCTGGGCCAGCCAGTAGGAAAATCGGCCTATGCGTCCTCTCGGTACCATCGTCGTCGGCGTCGCCGGCATCGCCCTGTGGGCACTGCTGCTGACCGCGGCCGGCCGCAACCTGGCCGACAGCGAGGCCGAGGGCTTCGAGATCGAGGACATGCCGGTCGAATGGGCCGAGCCGAATGCGCCGGCGGACGCCGCAGCGGAGCAGCCTGCGGCATCGGCGGACGACGCGCCGGAAATCTCCGTCGAGGCCGATCAGCCGGCCGGCGCGCAGGCCCCTCCGACTGAGGATGCGGCTGCGGCCGCGGAGGAGCCCGGGGTTCGCCCGGTCAATCCCGACCTCTTTGCCTCGCCGCTTGCCGCCGAGCCGCAGAAGCTCGAGCGGATCGAACCGCGCGCGCCGCTCGACACCGGACAACTGGAGACCGAGCGGGTGAAGGTCGTGCTTCTGCCGCGGCCCGAATCCGTCGCGGCCGGTCTGATCGCCTTCGGGCCGCGAAACCTCAAGCTCGCCGACATCGCCACCACCGACCGGATGCGCATGTGCCCGACCGCGAAGGGCGGCGGCTGGCCCTGCGGCATGGTGGCGCGCACGCAGCAGCGGCTCTTCCTGCGCAACCGCACGATCGCCTGCGAGACCGACAGCGCCGACTGGAAGGGCATAGTCGAGGCCCGCTGCCGCGTGGGCGAACTCGACATCGCCAAATGGCTGGCCGAGAACGGCTGGGCCGAGGCGCCGGCCGGCTCGCCGCTCGCCGCCCTCACCGACAAGGCGCGCATCGAGCGCCGCGGGCTTTTCGGCGACGACCAGCGGTAAGCCCGGAGCCCGGCTTGAAAGCGAGGCCGGCAGATCCTACTCTCCGGGAAAACAACGAGGAATCCCCGACCGATGACAACGCCCGTAACGCCGCACGACGCCCTGATCTTCGTCATGGTGATGGCATCCGCCGTCGACAATTCGATGAACGACAAGGAATTGCGCCGCATCGGCCAGTTGATCGACCTGCTGCCGATCTTCAACGGCTTCGACAAGGACAGCGTCGTCGAGGTTTCCAAGCGTTGCGCCGACATCCTCGCCGGCCCCGAAGGCCTCGACATCGCGCTCGAGGTCATCCGCGACGCCGTGCCGGCCCGCTCCTACGACACCGCCTATGCGCTGGCCGTCGAGGTGATGGCGGTCGACCTGACCGTGAAGCCCGAGGAGATCCGGTTCCTGCAATTGCTGCGCGACCGGCTGGGCCTCGACAAGCTGACCTGCGCGGCAATCGAGCACAGCGCCATGGCCCGCTACCGCCCGATGTAAGCTGCTCGGCGGCTCGCTGCCCTCGCCGGGCATGCACCTAGGATCCCCTGAACGGTAAAGCTACCGGGTCGTTCCCCAAACGGAGCTATGGGAGCGCAACCGCGCGCATGATCGCGTGTCCTAAAACAGCCCGTAGGGGAAATAGCGCAGGTAGATTTCCTGCAGCCGGCCGTTTCGCGACAGCGCCGCCAGTGCGCTGTCGAAGGCGGCGGCGAGCACGGGATCGTCGCGGCGGAGCATGATCGTCAGCCCCTCCCCGAGAAAACGTTCCGAGACATAGGCCTGGCCGAACAGTGCGCAGCAATTGCCCGCGGCATCGCCGGCCGTCCAGAAGGACAGCTGCAGCGCATCGGCGAACACGGCATCGATCTTCTTTTCCTTCAGCTCCTCCAGCATCTTTGCCCGATCGGCGAAGGGGACCGCCTGGATGTCGGGGAAGAAGGCTTTCAGCATGGCCTCGTGCGCCGTGCCGCTGACCACGCCCACCCGCCGGCCGAACAGCGCGTCGGCATTCTCACCGCCAAGCTCCACCGCCTTGTTGCGGGCAAAGCGCGCTGGCAGCAGCATATAGGGCCGGCTGAAGGCGAAGCGGGCGCGCAGCTCGTCGCTCACCGCAATGCCGGCCAGCACGGCCTCGCCCTGTCCCGCGGCGAGCGCCGTCTCGAGCTCGCCATAGGGCAGCGCCTGGATCTGGCATTTCGCCTCGATCCCGAGTTCGGCACAGAGCGCCCGCGCCAGATCAATGTGGAAGCCGGCGAGCCGGCCCGTCTGGTCGGCGAAGTTGAAGGGCGGGAAATCCGTCGTCGTCAGGAAGCGCACGCGCAGCACGCCGGACAGATCGGGGCGCGGCAGGCGCTCGCGGGCATCGAACAGCACCGGCAGGTCCCCGGCCGCCGCCGGATGCGGCGCGGACACAGCCGCAAGAATTGTACACGCCGCCACAACCAAAAAGCGCAACCCCTGAAAATGCAGGGATGAAACTACGATGCGTATCATTATGATCCATTTCCGGGGACAGCTGGGGCGTCATCTCCCGATGACGGTGTAACAGAGTCATGCAAATCGGGGAATATGGCGGCCGCGCTGGCGCGATCGCCGGGGAAGCCAGTGCCGCATCGCGTCAAGTGCCTGTCTCCGGCGCGCCGGACGAGGACAGTGCCGCCCTTTCCGCGTTGCGCGACGAGGCGCTGGTGATCAAGTCGCTCGGCTTTTCCAAGCCGCTGATCGCCTGCATGGCAAGGCGGGCCGCAGTGCACGGTACGACGATCGAACAGGAATTGCTGGCGAGCGGCCAGGTGCAGGAGGAAGCCTATTACGCGGCGCTGGCGCGGCTCGTGGGCCTTCCCTTCCTCGACGCCATTCCGGACGGGGCGGTCGTCGACGGCAAGGGGCTGGACAGTCAGCTCGCCCGGCCCTGCTCGGTGCGGCTGCACGACAAGACCCGCCCACCGGTCACAGTGATCGCCCCCGAGGCGCGGCGCATCAACCATCTCCTCGCCAGTCTCGAACGGCATCCGGGGCTTCGCCACTCGCTTGCCATCGCCTCCGCGTCGTCAATCCGGCGCGCCGCCTGGCAGGCCGGGGCGGACCGGCGGGTGAAGGCGACCGTGGACGCGCTGTTCGAGGCGCGGCCGGATTTCTCCGCCCGCACGGTGCTCACCGGTCGGCAGGGCTTCTGGGCGGGTGCGATGACGAGCGGCGTGATTGCGCTGCTCCTGGGTGCACCGGCGATCGCCGTCAACGTCCTGCATCTGACGTTGTCTCTGCTCTATCTCGCGGCGCTGTGCCTGCGCATGGCCGCCCTGGTGCATGGCCGGCGCTTCAGACGGGCGCGGCAAAGGCCTGCCGCGCTTCCGGTCGTCAGCGGCGAAGAACCCCTGCCCGTCTATACGGTGATGGTGGCGCTCTACCGCGAGGCCGAGGTCGCGGCCCAGCTGATCGGCTCGCTCGAACGGCTCGACTGGCCGCGCGCCCGGCTCGACATCAAGCTGGTCTGCGAGGCAGACGACATCGAAACCCTTTCGGCGATCCGGGCGCTCGACCCGCCCCGGCATTTCGAGATCGTCGAGGTGCCGCCGATGGTGCCGCGCACCAAGCCGAAGGCGCTGAGCTATGCGCTTTCCGGCGTGCGCGGAGACTATGTGGCGATCTTCGATGCCGAGGACCGGCCGCATCCCGGCCAGCTGAAGGAGGCCTATCACGCGTTCAGGGCCGCACCCGCGGATGTCGCCTGCCTGCAGGCGCCGCTGGTGATCGCAAACATGCGCCAGTCCTGGACCAGCGCGCTGTTCGCGCTCGAATATGCCGCCCTGTTTCGCCGCATGCTACCGATCCTGGCGCGCTATCGCATGCCGCTTCCGCTGGGCGGCACGTCCAATCACTTCCGCATCGGCCCGCTCAAGGCCGTCGGCGGCTGGGATCCGTTCAACGTCACGGAAGACGCCGATCTCGGCATGCGGCTCTACCGGCTCGGCTACCGCTCCGCCACGATCCGCCGGCAGACGCTGGAGGACGCGCCGACGACAGGCGCCGTCTGGCTCGGCCAGCGAACCCGCTGGTTCAAGGGCTGGCTGCAGACATGGCTGGTGCTGATGCGCGATCCGGCCCGCACGATCGACGAAATGGGATTTGCCGCCTTCGCCACCTTCCAGCTGCTGATCGGCGGCATGCTGATCTCGGCGCTCAGCCATCCGCTCATCCTGGTCTTCATCGCCACATCGGCGGTCGCCATGCTGCAGAAGCCGGCCGAGACGATCGGCCTGTTCGAGGCGATCCTGTTCATCATCGACATCACCAACATTCTCGGCAGCTACACGGCCTTCGTGACGCTCGGCGCAACGACGATGACGGCGCATGAGAGGAAAATGGTCGGCAACCGCTGGATGGGCATACCGCTCTACTGGATGATGACCTCGCTCGCCGCCTGGAAGGCGGTGGTCGAACTGCGCTGCAAGCCCTTCTTCTGGAACAAGACGCCGCACCGGCCGCACGAGACCCAACAGCCGCACCAGCCCCAGACGCAAGCCGAAACGGTTCGCTCCGGCGAAGCCTGTGATCCCGCCCGCCAGCCGTCTTGACCGCCAACGGGCAAGCGCGCAGAGATTTGCCGACGGTTTCGCAGAAGGCCTCGCCGGCCGGCGCGGCGGTGGCCAAAATGATCGGGAGAGACGGGCTTGGACACGGCGACCTGGCGCAGGCTCCCCGGCAGCATCTGGGCGATCGGCTTCGTGTCCTTGTTCATGGATGTCTCCTCCGAGATGATCCATGCCATCCTGCCGCTCTACCTGGTCACCGTGCTCGGCACGTCGACGCTCACCGTCGGCATCATCGAGGGGATCGCCGAGGCGACCGCGGCGATCACCAAGGTGTTTTCCGGCGCGCTCAGCGACTGGCTGGGCAAGCGAAAGCTGCTGGCGGCGCTGGGCTATGGCCTCGCCGCTTTCACCAAACCGGTCTTCCCGCTCGCACCGGGCGTCGCCTGGCTGATCGCCGCACGCTTCGTCGACCGCATCGGCAAGGGCATCCGCGGCGCGCCGCGCGACGCGCTGGTCGCCGACATTTCCCCACCCGAGCTGCGCGGCGCAAGCTTCGGGCTCCGGCAGTCTCTGGATACGTTGGGCGCCCTGCTCGGGCCGCTGCTCGCCATCGTCTTCATGTGGGCGCTCAGCAACGATTTCACCCTGGTTTTCTGGATCGCCGTCATTCCCGCCTTCGTCTCGGCCGGACTGATCATCGTCGCGGTAAAGGAGCCGAAGCGGGCGGCGCCGGTGCGCAAGATGCGCATGCCGCTCAGCCGAAGCGAACTCGGGCGGTTGAGCAGCAGCTACTGGTGGGTGGTCGCGGTCGCGTCGGCCTTCACGCTTGCCCGGTTCAGCGAAGCCTTCCTCGTGCTGAAAGGCCAGGACATCGGCCTGTCGCTCGCTTTCGTGCCAGCAGTGATGGTGGTGATGAATGCCGCCTATTTCCTCTCCGCCTATCCGGTCGGGGCGCTGTCGGATAGGATGAGCCGGACGAGACTGCTCGTCGCCGGCCTCGTGCTGCTGCTCGCCGCCGACCTGGTGCTCGCCTTCTCGTCGGGTCTCGCCGGTCTTGCTGTCGGGGCGGCGCTCTGGGGGCTGCACATGGGATTCACCCAGGGGCTGCTCGCAACCCTCGTCGCCGACACGGCACCGGCGGAACTGCGCGGCACGGCCTTCGGCATGTTCAACCTCGTAACCGGCGTAGCATTGCTGGCGGCGAGCGTCATCGCCGGTCTGCTCTGGGACGCCACCGGCCCGACCGGCACCTTCCTCGGCGGCGCCGGCTTTACCGTGCTGACGCTCGCGGGCCTTTTGCTGCTCGAAGCCAGACGCCGGCGCAATGGCGTGGCACAGTGAGCGGACGGTCTCGATGATTGAAGGAGGCTGGAGCGGGTGAAGGGAATCGAACCCTCGTATTCAGCTTGGGAAGCTGCTGCTCTACCATTGAGCTACACCCGCGCGGCCCGCACAGTTCCAACAGATGCGGCGCTCTGTCAAGGGCGAAACCGACCTTGCGCGGGCGCCGATCAGCCGAGCCGGAAATGCTTGGACAGCTTCAGGCCTTGGGCCTGGTAGTTGGAGCCGAGGCCCGAGCCGTAAAGACCTTCAGGGCGCTCCTGCATGTGCTCGTAGACGAGGCGGCCGATCACCTGGCCGTGCTCGAGGATGAAGGGCACTTCGTGGCTGCGCACTTCGAGCACGGCGCGGCTTCCCGAGCCACCGGCGGCGGCATGGCCGAAACCGGGGTCGAAGAAGCCGGCATAGTGCACGCGGAATTCACCGACCAGCGGGTCATAGGGCGTCATCTCGGCGGCATAGAGCGGCGGGACATGCACCGCCTCGTTGGAGACGAGAATGTAGAATTCGTCCGGATCGAGGATCAACTCGTCGGCGCCGCGGCTGTAGAGCGGTTCCCAGAAGTCGAGCACGTCATGCGCGGCCTTCTTGTCGACGTCGATCACGCCGGTATGGTGCTTGCCGCGATAGCCGATCAGGCCCTGCTCGCCGGTGCCCTTCAGGTCGATCGACAGCGCGATCCCGCCGCCCGAGACGTTCGGCGCTTCGCTGGCGACCAGGGTCTCCGCCGCATGCAGGTCGAGCAGTTCCCGCTCGCCGAGCAGTGCCTGACCGACGCGGAAGCGGATCTGCGACAGGCGCGAGCCGCGCCTAACAATGACCGGGAAAGTACGCGGGCTAATCTCCAGATAGAGCGGCCCCTTGTAGCCGGCCGGGATCTTGTCGAATTCCTGAGCATAGTCGACCATGACGCGGGTGAAGATGTCGAGGCGGCCGGTCGAGCTCTTCGGATTGGCCGAGGCCGACATTGCGGCCGGCAGGTCGAGGCTCTCCATCAGCGGGACGATATAGACGCATCCGGTCTCCAGCACGGCGCCGTTTTCCAGGTCGATCTCGTGCAGGGTCAGCCGCTCGAGCTTGTCGGCGACGGTGTGGGCGCGCCCCGGCATGAAGCTCGCACGCACGCGCAGCGCCTTCGCGCCCAGGCGCAGGTCGAGGCTGGCGGGCTGGATCTGGTCGTGATCGAGCATTGTCTCGCTCATCAGCCGCCCCTCGCCGAAGAGCGTGCCGATGGCGCTGTCCGAGAGAATGCCCGTGGTCCTGGTCATCTTTTCGTCTTCCTGTTTGGGCCAGACAAAACCAAAGTCGAGGAATTGACGCAAGCCCGCGATGGGCGTATGGCAAGCTTATCCCGTGGTGATTTGGCCGGTCGGCTTGCAGCCACGTTAAACAAATGGCTAAAGAGACCGGGTGCTAGAAACCGGTCCGATTTCGCGACCGGTTTTTTTGTATTCGAAAGGCTGAAAGGCATGAGCAAGAACTGGCGTCCGGCAACCCAACTGGTCCATGGTGGAACTCTTCGCTCGCCCTATGGCGAGACGTCCGAGGCGATCTTCCTGACGCAGGGCTTCGTCTACGAAAGCTCGGAAGCGGCGGAAGCACGCTTCAAGGGTGAGACGGACGGCTATATCTATGCTCGCTACGGCAGCCCGACCAACGACATGTTCGAAAAGCGCATGTGCCTGCTGGAAGGCGCCGAAGACGCCCGCGCCATGGCTTCGGGCATGGCCGCGGTCGCCGCCGCCGTGCTCTGCCAGGTGAAGGCCGGTGACCATATCGTTGCCGCCCGCGCCCTGTTCGGCTCCTGCCGCTACGTCGTCGAGACGCTGGCGCCGCGCTACGGCGTGGAATGCACGCTGGTCGACGGCCGGGACCTGAAGAACTGGGAAGCGGCGATCCGGCCGAATACCAAGGTGATGTTCCTCGAAAGCCCGACCAATCCGACGCTCGAAGTGGTCGACATCGCCGGCGTCGCCAAGCTCGCCGACCAGGTCGGCGCCACGCTGATCGTCGACAATGTCTTCGCCACCCCCCTCTTCCAGAAGCCGCTCGAACTCGGCGCACATGTCGTCGTCTATTCGGCGACCAAGCATATCGACGGACAGGGTCGCTGCCTCGGCGGCGTCGTGCTCTCGTCGAAGGACTGGATCATCGAAAACCTGCAGGACTATTTCCGCCATACCGGTCCGGCCATGTCGCCGTTCAACGCCTGGACGCTGCTGAAGGGCGTCGAGACGCTGCCGCTGCGCGTCAAGCAGCAGACGGCCAATGCCGCGGCGATCGCTGACTTCCTCGCCGATCAGCCGCAGGTCGCCAGGGTGATCTATCCCGGCCGTGCCGACCATCCGCAGGCCGACATCGTCGCCAAGCAGATGACCGGCGGCTCGACGCTGGTCGCCTTCGAGATGAAGGGCGGCAAGGACGCGGCCTTCAAGCTGCAGAACGCACTGGAGATCGTCAAGATCTCCAACAATCTCGGCGACGCCAAGAGCCTGATCACCCATCCGGCGACGACGACGCACAAGAACCTGACCGACGAGGCACGGGCCGAACTCGGCATGTCCGGCGGCACGGTGCGCCTGTCCTGCGGCATCGAGGATACGGACGACCTGCTCGAGGACTTCGCCCGCGCCATCGCGTCCGTCGGCGCCTGAGCGCGGCTCCAGCGCCAGGGCCCCAGAAAAGTCCGGGTGAGCGTCTTGCGCGCCCGGTCTGCCGCCCTTAACCCCAACCATTAGCATTAACAACGAAATCTCTGCCGGACCGGTCGCTTTGGCCGGCCGGTGCGCTTGTATTTTTCCTTCATCGCGCCATGCTGTAGGCTATGCTTAGCGAAGCTTTAAAAAGGTCCCGTGCATGTATCGCGCCGTGACACGCGACATCGAGGTCAGTGTCGAACCCTATTACCTGGAGGAGCAATCCGATCCGGAAGACAGCCGCTATGTCTGGGGCTACCGCATCGTGATCGCCAACCACTCGACGAGGCCGGTCCGGCTGATGCACCGCTACTGGCACATCACCGACCAGAACGGCCAGGTCGACGAGGTGCATGGACCGGGGGTGATCGGCGAGCAGCCGCGGCTGCGCCCCGGCGACACCTATGAATATTCGTCCGGCTGCCCGCTCGACACGCCGTCGGGTATGATGTTCGGCCACTACCAGATGGAAGCGGACGACGGGGAGGTCTTCGAGGTCGCCATCCCGGCCTTTTCGCTGGATGCGCCCGGCATGGTCCGGGTGCTGAACTGAAAACGGCAGGGTCAAGGACCCTGCCGCTCGCATCATTCCATTTCCGAACCGCTCAGGCGTTCAAGACTTCCGCCGCCTCATAGCGGTAGGTGGTCGAGCAGAACTCGCAGGTCACCGTGATCGCGCCGTCGGTCTGGCTGGCATCGATCTCCTCCTGCGAGAAGCTCGACAACACGCCCTTGATCTTCTCGCGCGAACAGCTGCAGCGATCGTGGACGGCATGGGGGTCGTAGACCCTTACGCCACGCTCGTGGAACAGGCGGAACAGCAGGCGTTCCACACCGATCTGCGGATCGGTCAGTTCGTCCGCGTCGACCGTGTCGACCAGCATGCGCGCTTCCGCCCAGGCATCGTCTTCCGAGTGCGGCCGGTCGCCATTGTCGCCATCGCCCCCATGCAGGTCGGAGTGGCGCATGCGTTCCGGCGCCTCCGGCAGGAACTGGGCGATCAGGCCGCCGGCACGCCAGGTGCGACGCGGACGGCCCTCCTCGTCGCGGTCGAAGAACTCGGCGGCTCCGAGACGGACGCGCGTCGGGATCTGCTCCGACTGGCGGAAATAGACCCCGGCAATATCCTCCAGCGAGGCGCCGTCGAGCGGGACGATACCCTGGTAGGGCTGCATGAAATTACCCTGGTCGATGGTCAGCGCCAAAACGCCCGCACCCAGCAACTGCTCGGGCGAGGTGCGGCCGGCGGCCACCGCCTCGGCCAGGCGCCCCTCATCGAAGCGGGCATAGGCGCGGACATTCTCCGGCGAGGCGAAGTCCGCGACCAGCAGGTCGACCGGACCGTCGCTCTTGGTCTGGACGGTGAACTTGCCCTCGAACTTCAGCGAGGTGCCGATCAGCACGGTGAGCACGATCGCCTCGGCCAGCAGCCGGGCGACCGGCTCGGGATAGTCGTGGCGGGCAAGAATGGTATTCAGCAAGGGACCGATCTGCACGGCGCGACCGCGCACGTCGAGGCCTTCCACCTGGAAGGGCACGACCCGGTCATCACCGGCGAAACCGAATTCGCCAAGCTCGGCAGGCCTGTTCATCATCATTGTACTCCTGGCGCCTTGGCGCTCGAACATGGCGAGGCGCTGGGCCTCTTTCTCAACGGCACAAATGGGAACCGGACGGAAAAAGATCAAGCGCGGCGAAAGCTGTCGTTCCGCCGCGTCATCATCCTCAGGCTTCTGCAGCCGCGATCAGATGGCGCCGAGGCACCAGGCGAGGATCGACTTCTGCGCATGCAGGCGGTTTTCCGCCTCGTCGAACACAACCGACTGCGGGCCGTCGATCACTTCGTTGGTCACTTCCTCGCCACGATGGGCCGGCAGGCAATGCATGAACAGCGCGTCCGGCTGGGCATGCTTCATCAGCGAGGCATTGACCTGGAACGGCTGGAAGACATTGTGGCCGCGCGCCTTGTGCTCCTGGTTCATCGAGATCCAGGTATCGGTCACGACCACGTCGGCGCCGTCCACGGCGCGGTCCGCGTCATGGCACAACATGATCTCGCCGCCATTATTGCGCGCCCAGTTGAGGATCTTGTCGTCCGGCTCGGAACCGAGCGGCACGGCCATGTTCATACGGTAGCCGAACCGGGCCGAGCCCTCGACCAGCGAATGGAGGACGTTGTTGCCGTCGCCGGTCCAGGCGATCGTCTTGCCCTTGATCGGGCCGCGATGCTCCTCGAAGGTCATCACGTCGGCCATGATCTGGCAGGGATGGGTGCTGTCGGTCAGCGCATTGATCACCGGAACGGTGGCATGCTCGGCCATTTCCAGCAGACGCGAGTGGTCGGTGGTGCGGATCATGATCGCGTCGACATAACGCGACAGGACCTTGGCCGTGTCGCCGATGGTCTCGGCGCGGCCGAGCTGCATCTCGGTGCCGGACAGGAACAGCGTCTCGCCGCCGAGCTGGCGCATGCCGACGTCGAAGGAGACGCGGGTGCGGGTCGACGGCTTCTCGAAGATCATCGCCAGCATCTTGCCGGCCAGCGGCTTTTCGGCGGTGCCGGCCTTGGTCGACTGCTTGCGCGTCTTGGCGTCCTCCAGGATCAGCCGGAGGTCGGGTGCCGTCATGGCGGAGAGATCGAGAAAATGCTTCGGGGATGCCATGTCTTTGCTTACCTGCCCTGGTTCGATGACGCCGCAGCGAGCTTACCCTGCAGGTGCTCGGCCGCCTGTTCGATGCGCTTCAGCCCTTCGCGGGCCTCTTCGACGGTGACGATGAGCGGCGGCAGGAGGCGGATGACGTTGTCGCCGGCGGGAACGCCCAGCACATGCTCTTCGCGCATCGCCATCAGCAGGTCGGTGTTGGGCACCTTGGCCTTGATGCCGAGCATCAGCCCCTCGCCGCGGATTTCTTCGATGATGTCGGGATAGCGGTCCTTCAGCGAGGCAAGACCCTGGCGGAAGATCAGTGCCACTTCGCGGACGTGGTCGAGGAAGCCGTCGGCCAGGACTACGTCGAGCACGGCATTACCAACGGCCATGGCGAGCGGATTGCCGCCATACGTCGAGCCATGGGTGCCGGCCTTCATGCCGGAGGCGGCCTCTTCGGTGGCCAAACACGCGCCGAGCGGGAAGCCGCCGCCGATGCCCTTGGCGACCGCCATGATGTCGGGCGTGATGCCGGCCCATTCATGGGCGAACAGCTTGCCGGTCCGGCCGACGCCGCACTGGACCTCGTCCAGCACGAGCAGCAGGCCGTTCTCGTCGCAGATCTGACGCAGCGCCCGGAGGAATTCGTTCGACGCGGTGCGCAGGCCGCCCTCGCCCTGCACCGGCTCGATCAGGATCGCCGCCGTCTGATCGGTGATGGCCGCCTTGACGGCATCGAGATCGCCGAAGGGCACCTGGTCGAAACCGGGCGCCTTCGGGCCGAAGCCCTCGAGATATTTCTCCTGGCCGCCGGCGGCGATGGTCGCGATGGTGCGGCCGTGGAAGGCGCCTTCGAAGGTGATGATGTGGAAGCGCTCGGGGTGGCCCTTGACGAACTGGTAGCGGCGGGCCGTCTTGATCGCGCATTCGAGTGCCTCGGCGCCCGAATTGGTGAAGAAGACGCGATCGGCGAAGGTCGCTTCGGTCAGCCGGCGACCGAGCGTCTCCTGGCCCGGGACGTCATAGAGGTTCGACAGGTGCCAGACTTTGCCGGCCTGCGTCGTCAGCGCCTCGATCAGGTGCGGATGGGCATGGCCGAGCGAATTGACCGCGACGCCGGCGGCGAAGTCGAGATAGCGTTCGCCGCCCTCGGTCACCAGCCACACGCCCTCGCCTCGCTCGAACCGCAAGGGCGCGCGCATATAGGTCTGATAGAGGGGAGAGGCTTCGGCCATGATGAAAACACTCCTTCGGGAGGGCTTGACGGGACTACGGACGCTTTTGATCTCCCGGCGAAGGGTGCCTTGAAAAATCAAAAATGCCGCCTTGCGGCGGCGGGGGCACTATCGACATTTCGACCTTGCCTGTCAACGAAACAGCGCGGCGCGCCTGAATTTTCGGCCCTGCGGGGAGCGCGGCTGTGACTTTCGACCACGCTTGGCGCCGCGACGCGCCAGGGTAGCAAGTTGGGGAAAACTCCAAAATCGATTCGCGATGATTCGCCCGACTCTTGTCACGGAGTCAGCCCGGCACTAGGTTAATACTCAATAAAGAAACTGCATGCGGCGGAACCAGTCACCGACAGTGTCGAGGCGAGTTTGTTTCGGATCTTTCCGAAGCAACGGTGAGCGATTCTGCCATCACATATCGCGAGCGGCGGAGAGATAACGGCATGAATTGGACTGATGAGCGCGTTGAAAAACTCAAGCGACTATGGTCGGAAGGCTTGAGCGCGAGCCAGATCGCAGCACAACTGGGCGGTGTGAGCCGCAATGCCGTCATCGGCAAGGTTCACCGACTGAACCTTCCGGGCCGCGCCAAGGCCGGCGGCAGCTCGGCTGCGACGCGGGCCGCCAAGCGCCCGGCCGCCGCACCACGGGCAACGACCTTCGCTTCGCGCGTCACGACCCGCACGGTCGCCCGCGCCTCGGGCACCAACATGCTCAAGGAAGAGATCGAGATCGACGGCATCGAAGAGATTGCCGTCGCCCCGAACCGTGGCGTCGTCCTGCCGATTTCGCGCAAGCTGGCCCTGACCGAGCTCACCGAACGCACCTGCAAGTGGCCGATCGGCGACCCGATGAAGGACGATTTCCATTTCTGCGGCTGCGAATCCGCCGACACCTCGCCCTATTGCAGCTATCACGCCAAGCTGGCCTACCAGCCAGTCGGCGAGCGCCGCAAGGCAGCGAATGCGGCAGCGCGTTAAGCGCTGCCCCTGCTCCGGCAAGGACGGAAATGCAAAACGGGCCTCGCGGCCCGTTTTTCGTTGTCTACCTGTGAAGATCGATCGTGCCGTCAGGCTTCCATCGAATAGCCGGCGCCGCGCACGGTGCGGATGACGTCCTGCAGGTTGGAGAAGTTGAGCGCCTTGCGCAGCCGTCCGACATGCACATCGACCGTGCGCTCGTCGACATAGATGTCGTGGCCCCAGACGCCGTCCAGGAGTTGCGAACGCGAGTAGACGCGGCCGGGCGATGCCATGAGGAACTCCAGCAGGCGGAATTCGGTCGGGCCGAGGCGCACTTCGCGGCTCTTGCGATGAACGCGATGGGTCTCCCGGTCGAGCTCGATGTCGCCGCAGCGCAGGACGCTGGAGAGCACTTCCGGGCGGGCACGGCGCAGCATGGCCTTGACGCGAGCCATCAGTTCCGGCGTCGAGAACGGCTTCACGACATAGTCGTCGGCGCCGGTTGCGAGACCGCGGACCCGTTCGCTCTCCTCGCCGCGTGCCGTCAGCATGATGATCGGCAGGCGCTCGGTTTCGGGGCGCATGCGCAGACGGCGGCAAAGCTCGATGCCGGACACGCCGGGCAGCATCCAGTCGAGGATCAGCAGGTCCGGAACGCGTTCCTGCAGACGCAGCTCCGCCTCGTCCCCGCGCAGGATCGTTTCAACCTCGTAGCCTTCAGCCTCCAGATTGTAGCGGAGCAGGACGCTGAGGGCTTCCTCGTCCTCGACGACGGCGATTTTGGGGAGCATGTCGGTCGATAACCTCTCGATGCAGCCGGATTATTCGGTGATGGCACCGAAGGAGGAGGTCAGGTCGTCCTTCGGACGCTCTCCTTCGGGCTGGTCGCCCGTGGCCATGTAGTAGATGGTTTCGGCGATGTTGGTCGCGTGGTCGCCGATGCGCTCGATGTTCTTGGCGCAGAACAGCAGATGCGTGCAGCTGGTGATGTTGCGCGGATCTTCCATCATGTAGGTCAACAGCTCGCGGAACAGCGAGGTGTACATGGCGTCGATTTCCTCGTCGCGATCACGGATCGACTTGGCCTTCTCGGCGGAGCGCGTCGTGTAGACGTCGAGCACTTCCTTGAGCTGGATCAGGGCCAGTTCGCTCAGGTGTTCGAGGCCACGGGCCAGCTTGCGCGGCACGCCGGTCGCCTGGATGGCCATAACGCGCTTGGCGTTGCTCTTGCCGAGGTCACCGACGCGTTCCAGGTCGTTGGCGATGCGCAGCGCGCCGATGATCTCGCGAAGGTCGGCGGCGACCGGTTGGCGGCGGGCGATGGTGATGATCGCCTTGTCGCCGATCTCGCGCTCGGCCGCATCCATGATCACGTCGTCGGAAATGACCTTCTGCGCCAGCGCCGCGTCGGAATTGACCAGCGCCCGGACGCTGTCGGCGACCATCTGTTCGGCAAGGCCGCCCATCTCGGTGATGCGGCGCATCAGGTATTTCAGTTCTTCGTCATAGGCGGTGTAGATATGCGATGCCGACATGTTCGTTGTCCTTGAATTTGGTGTCCGCTCGGATGGAAGCGCCGGCTCAGCCGAAGCGGCCCATGATGTAGTCCTGGGTGCGCTGATCGTCCGGGTTGGTGAACATCTTGTCCGTGTCGTTCTCCTCGACCAGCAGGCCGAGGTGGAACATGGCGGTGCGCTGCGACACGCGGGCGGCCTGCTGCATCGAGTGGGTGACGATGACGATGGTGAAATTGGCGCGCAGCTCGTGGATCAGTTCCTCGACCTTGGCGGTGGCGATCGGGTCGAGTGCCGAGCAGGGCTCGTCCATCAGGATGACTTCGGGGCTGACGGCAACCGCGCGGGCGATGCACAGGCGCTGCTGCTGGCCGCCGGAGAGGCCGGTGCCGGACTCCTGCAGGCGGTCCTTCACTTCGTTCCACAGGCCGGCCTTCTGCAGGCTGCCTTCGACGATCTGGTCGAGATCGGCCTTGGAGCGGGCGAGGCCGTGGATGCGCGGGCCGTAGGCGATGTTCTCGTAGATCGACTTCGGGAACGGGTTCGGCTTCTGGAACACCATGCCGACGCGGGCGCGCAGCTCGACCACGTCGATGGACGGGTCGTAGATGTCCATGCCGTCCAGCGTGATCTTGCCGGTGACGCGGCAGCTGGCGATGGTGTCGTTCATGCGGTTGAGGCAGCGCAGGAAAGTCGACTTGCCACAACCGGACGGGCCGATCAGCGCCGTCACGGTGTTCTTGCGAACGTTCAGGTTGACGTCGAAAAGCGCGCGCTTCTCGCCGTAATACACCGACACGTCCTGGCCGATCATCTTGTAGTCAACTTCGGTCATCTTCTGTTCCAGTGCCTTCTCAACAGCTGCGTCGGACAATACGTTCATCTCTTGGCTCCCTACCAGCGCCGCTCGAAGCGACGGCGGAGAATGACGGCAATCAGATTCATACACAGCAGGAACACAAGCAAGACGATGATCGCACCCGATGCGCGTTCGATGAATGCCGGATCACCGCGCTGCGTCCAGTTGTAGACCTGCACCGGCAGAGCCGAGGCGGGATCGAAAAAGCCTTCCGGCGGGGATCTCGGATATTCCCGCACGAATGCCACCATGCCGATCAACAGCAGCGGAGCGGTCTCGCCGAGGGCGCGGGCGAGCCCGATGATCGTTCCCGTCAGGATGCCGGGCATCGCCAGCGGCAGGACATGGTGGAAGGTCGCCTGCATCTTCGAGGCGCCGACGCCAAGGGCGGCGTCGCGGATCGACGGCGGCACCGCCTTCAGCGCGGCGCGCGTGGCGATGATGATGGTCGGCAGCGTCATCAGCGTGAGCACCAGGCCGCCGACGACCGGCGCCGACTGCGGCAGGCCGACGAAATTGATCAGCACCGCGAGGCCGAGGATACCGAAGACGATGGAGGGAACGGCCGCGAGATTGGCGATGTTCACCTCGATCAGGTCGGTGAAGCGGTTCTGCGGCGCGAATTCCTCGAGATAGATCGAGGCGGCGACACCGAGCGGCAGCGAGAGCACCAGCACGATCAGCATCATATAGGCCGAGCCGATGATGGCGACGCCGAGGCCGGCCGCTTCCGGACGCGTGTCGGAGGCATCCGGCGCGGTGAAGAAGGACCAGTTGAAGCTGCTGGTCAGAATGCCCGCGGTCTTCAGCTTGTCGGCCAGCATCAGCTGCTCAGGCGAGACGTTGCTGTCGAGCTCGGCGCTCGCCATGGTCACGCGCCCCTTGTAGTAGCCGTCGATGCGGCCGGCGGCGAGCAGATCGAAATGCACGGTCTGGCCGATATTCGCGGGATCGGCGAGCACGAGCTTGCGCAGGTCCGCCGGCGCTTCCTTGGAGATCAGCGCGGCGGCCGTCTTGGCATTGAGCCCATCGACGGCGACGCCCTTTGCGGCCATCGCATCCTTGAGGGCCGTCTCGATCAGCGGCAGGTAGCCGAAGGTCGAGACCTTGGCGATGGTCGCCGGGTTGCGGTCGCCGTCCTTGTCCAGCTTTGCCGGGTCGAGATAGATGTCCAGGCTGATATAGGTCTGGCGGAACGAGGACAGCCCGCTCGAGAAGATCGACGTCAGCAGGCCCACGAGCGCGAGCACACCGATGGTGACCGCGATGATGCCCAGCATGCGAAAGCGGCGCTCGGAAGCATTGCGGCGACGGATTCTCGCGCTGTCAGTCAGCACCGTCCTTCGAAGCGTGTCGGCGGTGAGGTCGGTCATTCGTACTGCTCCCGGTATTTGCGGACAATGTAGAGGGCCAGCACGTTCAGCCCAAGCGTAAGGACGAAAAGGGTGAGGCCGAGCGCGAAGGCGACCAGCGTCTCGGGACTTGCGAACTCGGTGTCACCCGTCAGCTGGCTGACGATCTTCACGGTCACCGTGGTCATCGCCTCAAAGGGATTGAGCGAGAGCTTGGCGGAGGCGCCGGCGCCGAGCACCACGATCATGGTCTCGCCGATCGCGCGGCTCGCCGCCAGGAGGATGGCGCCGACGATGCCCGGCAGCGCGGCAGGCATGACGACCTGCTTGATCGTTTCCGACCGCGTCGCGCCCAGCGCATAGGCCCCGTCGCGCAGCGCCTGCGGCACGGCGTTAATGATGTCGTCGGAGAGTGAGCTGACGAAGGGGATGATCATGATGCCCATCACGATACCCGCGGTCAGCACCGACGAGGAGGAGGTGCCGAAGCCGAGCGGCTGGGCGATCCAGTCGCGCAGGAACGGTCCGAGGGTGACCAGGGCAAAGAGGCCGTAGACGATGGTCGGGATGCCGGCGAGAACCTCGATCGCTGGCTTGATGAAGCTGCGTGCGGTCGGGCCGGCATATTCGGCGAGGTAGATTGCGATCATCAGGCCGAGCGGCACGGCGACGATGAGCGCCACCAGCGAAATGTAGAAGGTGCCCCACAGCAGCGGAAGGATGCCGAGCTCGGAACCGCCGCGGAACTGCGGGTTCCACACGGTCGAGAAGAAGAACTCCTGCGCGGGATACATCTTGAAGAAGGAATAGGTCTCGAACACGAGCGAGGCGACGATGCCGATCGTCGTCAGGATCGCCACCGTCGAGGCGGCGATCAGCAGCATGCGGACGAAGGTCTCGCTGACATTGCGGGCGCGCATGTCCGGAGCGATGCGCCGGTAGGACCAGACGGCGAGGCCGATCGACATGGCCAGCATCAGCACCGTCAGCAGCGTGTTGCCGGTCTTTGTGTCCTGCCGGTAGGTCTTGGCGGCCTCGAACACTTCGGTCGGCACTTCACCGCCCAGCGCCACGCCGACTTCGGCGAGACGGGTGCGCACATTGGTGAAGTCGGCGCGCATGTCGGACAGCTCGCTCTCGTCGAGCCCGCCCTGCGCCAGCACGGCGTCCAGGCCCTCGGCGATGCGCCTGACGTCAGCCATCACGAGGCTGCGTGCGCCGCCGTCGGGAATGGCGCTATCGGGGATCATGCCGCTGACGCGGGTTTCGATGAGCATGGGCTGCACCAGCAGCCAGGCGACCAGAACGAGGAGGGCCGGAACGGCCGCGAACAGTGCGACGGTCTGGCCGTAATAACCAGGAAGGGAATGAAGCTTTCTGCCACGCGCCGCGGCAAGCGACAGCGCGCGTCGCCGGCCAAGAACGTAGCCGAGGACAGCAAGTACCGCCACGACAAGGATAATGATGCCCACGTTCATTTCGCCCGCAACCTCCGGAAACAGTGGAAATCGGCGGCGCGATCATCGCGCCGCCGGATCGTCGTCGGCTGAATTACTTCAGCGGACCCATCGGGGTGCGAGCCTTGACGGCTGCCTGGGTCTTGGCAAGTTCCGGGTCGGAAACGAGGCCGTAAGCGGCAAGCGGGCCATCCGGGCCGGCCATTTCGTCGGATACGAAGAACTCGACATATTCCTGCAGGCCGGGAACGACGTCGAGATGGGCGTTCTTGACGTAGAAGTAGAGCGGACGCGAGACCGGGTATTCGCCGGAAGCGATCGACTCGACCGACGGAACGACGCCGTTCATGGTGCCGACGCGCAGCTTGTCGGTGTTGTTCTGGTAGAAGGAGAGACCGAAGACGCCGATGCCGTTCTTGTTGGCAGCGACGCGAGCCAGCGTCTCGGTGTAGTCGCCGTCGATGTCGACGGAAACGCCGTCGGTGCGGATCTGCATGCAGGCCTTGGAAGCCTTGTCCTTGTCACCGGCATTTTCGGCGAGGAGAGCTTCGTAGGTGCCGTCTTCCTTGCAGCCGTCGACGATGACCTTTTCATCGAAGACTTCGCGGGTGCCGTGCTTGGTGCCCGGGATGAAGGCGAGGATCGGCTGAGCCGGAAGGTCGGCGCGGACTTCGTTCCAGGCCTTGTTCGGGTTGTCGATCAGCTTGCCGTCCTTGACGATCTTGGCGGCGAGAGCCGAATGCCAGTCAGCCGGGGTGAAGGCATATTCCGGGCCGCTGATGTCGGAAGCGAAGACGATGCCGTCATAACCGATGCGGACTTCCTGGATTTCCTTGACGCCGTTGGCGGCGCAGGTGTCGATGTCCGACTGCTTGATGCGCGACGAGGAGTTGGCGATGTCGATGGTGTTCTCGCCCACGCCTTCGCAGAGCTTCTTGCGGCCAGCGCCCGAACCGCCCGATTCAACGACCGGGGTGGGGAAGTCGGTGTTTTCGCCGAAGGCTTCGGCAACGATGGAAGCGTAAGGCAGAACGGTGGAGGAGCCAGCGATCTGGATCTGGTCACGGGCGACAGCGGCGCCAGTGAAGGCGACCGAGGCAACAAGGGCTGCCGCCGAAAGTTTCAAAACGTTCATTTAGATTTCTCCCGTCATTGGGCTGGTGGGTCGATGCGACCAAGTTCAGCGTTGTCCGCCAAAGATCAGCACGCCGTTCATACCGACCCTTCCCCCACGCTTTTATGTCAGTTCGATGAAACATTTGTGACAATTCATCATGCTGATTTTGCTGCGCTTTTCAGAATGACGGATCCGGACGCCCGAGTTTTATGTCAAAAACGCACGGTGAACTCGGTTCCCTGGTCGATTTCCGAGCGGACAATGAGCCTGGCGCGGTGGCGGGTGAGGATGTGCTTGACGATCGCCAGCCCCAATCCGGTGCCTTTCTTCGAGCGGCTGTCGGTCACGCTGACCCGGTAGAAGCGCTCCGTCAGGCGCGGCACGTGTTCGGCCGGAATGCCCGGACCATGGTCGACGATGCTGACTTCGACCGAGCCGCCGGCAGGATTGCGGACGTAGACGTCGACGACCTTGCCCTCCTGGCCGTATTTGCAGGCGTTCTCGATCAGGTTCTCGAACACCTGGACGAGCTCGTCCCGATCGCCCAGCACCTCGACCTTGCCGTCTGGCACGTGAAGGCGGATTTCGACTTCGAGATCCGAAGCGAGCGGCGCCAGGCTGTCGCGCACATGGCCGATGACGGGCACGAGATCGACCATCTGGTCGGGAGCGATATGCGCCTTCAGCTCCAGCCTGGAGAGCGACAGCAGGTCGTCGACCAGACGGCTCATGCGGTTGGCCTGGTCCAGCATGATGGCGAGGAAGCGCTCCTGCGCCTTGGGGTCGGCGCGGGCCGGCCCCTGCATGGTCTCGATGAAGCCGCGCAGGGAGGCGAGCGGCGTGCGCAGTTCGTGGCTGGCATTGGCGACGAAATCGCTGCGCATGCGGTCGATGCGGCGCAGTTCGGATATGTCCTTGAACGACAGCAGGAAGAGGTCCTCCCGCGCGCCTTCTATATGGAGCGGCGCGATGCGGACGATATAGACCCGCTCGGAGGGAAGCCGCTCGGAATGCTCGATCTGGTTCGGCTCGTCGGTGGCGATCGTCTCGCGCACCATGTCGAGAACGCTCGGCGATCGGAACCGCGCCGAGATGTGGAGACCGGGCTCGAGCGCGCCGAAGGCCTTTTCCGCCGCGCGGTTCTGCTCCCGCAGGACGGCGTCGCGGCCAAGGACGAAGACCGGCAGTTCGATGGCGCCGAGGACGGCGGAAATCACCGGACCAGACGCGTCGGCCTTTTCCACTGGCGCCGGCGCACGCGTGATCTCGGGTCGGGTGACGGGCTGGTCCACGCCATTGCGCAACAGGATGGCGACGACCGACAGGCCGAAGAGAATGGCGGCGAAGGCCGGCTCGGCGCCGGAGAGGTAGGCCGCGAGCGAGACGAGCGCGGCGGCGACGAGATAGGCCCAGCCGGACACGGCGCGCCGCACCAGAATTCGCCAGCCAAAGGAATTTCCGCTCAAGAGGCGTCCGCCTTCATGTCTCGTGCCCGATCATCAAACTGCCCTCATAGCGTCGATTCATGACAGATGTTTGCGGGCCGCACCATAACGCACCGGGGTTTTCCCCGACCGTCGCGTCGCCGGCGGATATAAGCAAGGGCTTGAATCCGTGCGGCAAATATGGCCTGACTAGACTTCGCCCGGCGCCGGCCGCGGCGCGCGGGAGAAAAAGCATGGATACAGCACCGGAAAGCCGCGCCGTCGAACTGAAGATCGACGGCGAGACGCGCATCTACGACATCGACGATCCGAAACTGCCGAAGTGGATCGACGACGAATCCCTTGCCTCGGGGAATTTCCCCTACGACAAGAAGATGGACGAGGACGAGTATGAGAGCGATCTGGAGAAGCTGCAGATCGAACTCGTCAAGGTGCAGTTCTGGCAGCAGAAGACCGGGCAGCGGGTCATGGCGCTGCTCGAGGGGCGCGACGCCGCCGGCAAGGGCGGCTCGATCCACGCGACCCTCTCTTACATGAATCCGCGCTCCGCCCGGGTGGTGGCGCTGACCAAGCCGACAGAGACGGAAGCCGGGCAATGGTATTTCCAGCGCTATGTCCCGCATTTCCCGAGCCGAGGCGAGTTCGTGCTGTTCGACCGGTCCTGGTACAACCGCGCCGGCGTCGAACCGGTCATGGGCTTCTGCACGCCGGAGCAATACGAGGATTTTCTCAAGCAGGCGCCGCGCTTCGAAAAGCTCGTCGAGCAGGATGACATCCACTTCTTCAAGTTCTGGCTGGACATTGGCCGCAAGATGCAGCTGGAGCGCTTCCACGACCGGCGCCACGATCCGCTGAAAATGTGGAAACTGTCGTCGATGGACATCGCCGCGCTCGACAAATGGGACGACTATACCGAGAAGCGCGACCGCATGCTGAAGGAGACGCATACAGACCATGCGCCCTGGACGGTGATCAAGGCGAACGACAAGCGGCGCGCGCGGCTGAACCTGATCCGCCACATCCTGCTGTCGCTCGATTACGAAGGCAAGGATGAGGGCAAGATCGGCAAGCTCGACAAGAAGATCATCGGCTCGGGTCCGGACTTCCTGGACAAGGGCTGAGGTGGCGGCCGGGCAGCCTATTCGCCCGGCAGGATGCGCACAGAGTAGAGATTGACGCCGCGACCGGTGCCGCCGAGATCTGCGTTCAACAGCAGGTGGCCGGCGGTGCCCGGCGCCATGGTGCGATCGAACGAGACGCGGAACAGCACGTCGGATTTTTCCGGATTGACGGTGAAGCGGTGGCGGGCGCAGTTACCCAGGCGGCCAAAATCGCAGGCAACCGATATCTGCACCGGCTTGTCGTCGGCCGACTGCAGGGTAACCGCGATCGTCGAGGTGCGGCCCGCCATCTCCTGCAGCGCCTCGGTCGGCACGGTGATCTCGGCGCTGCCGTCGTCATCGGGGCTGCGCGACGTCACCTGAATGGCGGTGCCGTCGCTTGCCGAAACGACATCGACGAGAGCATTGCCACGGGCGCGGATGGCGGAAATCTGCTTCGGTTCGAACACCTGCAGCCAGCTGTCGGAAAAGCCGCTCTGCGTATCGAGCGCGCGCGGCTCGGCGGTCGTCTCGGCGGGCTGGTTGGTGGCGGATTGGTTGTTGGCCGGCTGAGCCGCCGGCTCGGCGCCGGTGAAATCCTCCGCCTCGGCGCGCGGCGGTGGGTTGGGCACGCTGGTGTCGCGCTCCGCCTCGGACAGCAGCAGGCCGGTCGAATAGACCCACCAGGCGCCCATACCGAGCGTGGCGAACAGAACGGAAAGCGCGAACAGGCGCGAATAGACACCGCGGCGTGGCTTGCGCGGCCGGATCGGCGCCTCGGCGCGCACCTCGATCGCCTGGTCGACCTCCTCGATGGAGGGGCGACGCTCCGGTTCGTCGATCGACGGCTCGGCGCGATGCTCACGGGATGCGGCCAGGCCTTCGCCGGCATTGGCGGGCGAACGCGGCTGGGGAGCCGGCTCGCCGAATCGGGGCTCGGCACGGGGCGAGGCCGTCATGGGCGATGCGACCGGCGGCGCGGAAACGGGAGCGGGCGCCGGCGCTTCGGCGGCTGCGGGGCGCATCGGCGGTTCCGGCGGGCTCACCGCGTCGTCGAGACGGCTGCGCTCTTCCTGCTCGATCGCGTGGATCAGCGCCTCGAGCCGATGGCGCTGATGGGCGACCGTTTCGGCGTCGTTGATGTTCTGCTTGCGCAACCCGCTTTCCAGCGCCTGGCGCGCCGACTGGTAGATCCGGGCGCGGGTTTCCGCATTGGTGCGATCCGAGCGCTCGAGAGCGTTTCTGATTGCCGTTTCCAATCCGTTCAAAGGCGATCCTGCTCCTGCCGGCGGCAACTGTTCCGCCCACAATTGTGGTTTTAACGATTCGGTAACGGCTGGAGGCGCAATCCGCAAGCCCCGCCATCTGTGTTACACCTGATACGCAGAAGAAAGTGGCGGCCATGAGGATCGTTCACCTCACCCCTGTGCCTGCCTCGGGAGACCGTGCCTACGTTCAAGAGACCGGCTGCTTCGGCGCGCGACGCCGGCGACGGTCTTTTCCTTCGGCCCGGCTTCTGCTAGTTTATTGACGTTTCCGTAAACGTAATATCTAGCGAGGTTTCCCATGGCGCTTCCGCCGGTCCTTTCCGAACATCTCAGGCTTCCGGTGGTGGCCTCGCCACTGTTCATCATCTCCCACCCCGCGCTGACGCTGGCGCAGTGCAAGGCCGGCATTGTCGGCTCCTTCCCGGCGCTCAACGCCCGGCCGGAGGCCCAGCTGGACGAATGGCTGGCCGAGATCACCGAGGAACTCGCGAACCACGATGCCAAGAACCCGGATCGCCCGGCCGCCCCCTTCGCCGTCAACCAGATCGTCCACACCTCCAACAAGAGGCTGGAGCATGATCTGATGATGTGCGTGAAATACAAGGTGCCGATCGTCATCTCCTCGCTCGGCGCCGTGCCGGAGGTCAATGCCGCCGTGCATTCCTATGGCGGCATCGTGCTGCACGACGTGATCAACAACCGACACGCCAATTCGGCGATCCGCAAGGGCGCCGACGGCCTGATCGCAGTGGCGACCGGCGCGGGCGGCCATGCCGGCACGCTGTCGCCCTTCGCGCTGATCCAGGAAATCCGCGAATGGTTCGACGGGCCGCTGCTGCTGGCCGGCGCGATCTCGACCGGCGGCGCCATTCTCGCCGCCCAGGCCATGGGCGCCGACATGGCCTATATCGGCTCGCCCTTCATCGCCACGACCGAGGCGCGCGCATCGGACGCCTACAAGCAGGCGATCGTCGAGGCCCATGCAAACGACATCGTCTATTCCAACTATTTCACCGGTATCCACGGCAACTACCTGAAATCGTCGATCATCGCCGCCGGCATGGACCCGGACAATCTGCCGGTCGCCGACCCGTCGAAGATGGATTTCGACAAGGCGACCACCGGCGCCAAGGCGTGGAAGGACATCTGGGGCTGCGGCCAGGGGATCGGCGCGGTCAAGGCGGTGGAACCGGTCGCCGCCGTCGTCGACCGGCTGGAGCGCGAATACAAGGCCGCCCGCGCCCGCCTCGCGCTTTAGGGTCTCATCCGGGGGGCTAGGACCGTGGAAGCGGGAAAACCGCCGGAGCCGAAATTCCCGGCTTGAATTTCCGGCGCGATGCCTGTATCAGCGCCGACAGATCAACGAACCGCACGCGCTGCGGTTCGCGTTGGCCGCTTTAGCTCAGGTGGTAGAGCACATCATTCGTAATGATGGGGTCGCAGGTTCGAGTCCTGCAAGCGGCACCACTTCTCGTAAGATAGATCAGAGCCTTGACCTAACGCTGCGTTCAGCAGAATCCCGCATCTGCACTTGCGGGTTCCTATCGGGCCGCCACGACTCAAAGGAAGCATGAGGTACCTCGAGTTTGCCTCAGGTCGAATTTAGCGGCTAGAAGCTGCACCTCTCGTTTTCCGCCAAGTGAATCCTAATAATCATGGGCTTCCCACGCCAACGTGTTTGATGGTTAATTCTAGATTGCGCGAAACGCTGTTTGCAATCGGAGCATCGATGAAGCAAGGAAGACCACCTGAACACGGGCCGCCATTTGATATCATGATGGCGGAGATCGACTGCAAGCTCGCAAACGAGGGAATTGATATTCCTTCGCGCCCGATGTTGGCTATACGCGAAGTCGCAGTGAAATATGGCATTCCAATTCCAATCGCCGCTCCGCAGGTTCGCCTGCCACCCGAACTCCAGGAGAACGTGGCGTTGGGTGAAGCAATTCACCGATGGTACACGGAGAACTACGGTGACCGACTTAAGACAAATCCCTGTCCCGGGCGTATGGTGGTTTACGTAGATGGCGATATATATGAATTACGTGTGCCACGTATATTCGGAAGCGTGAACTTTGTCTTGACGCGCGCATGGTTAGCCAATCCAGGCGTGGGTCGTGGCCCCGTGACATGCAACATCGTCCAACTCCTCGAGGAGCTAACCCCCTCAAAGGCCGCGAGGTTATCGGATTCCGCGTTGGCAACGATCGAAAAAGCGTTTCAAACGGCGCTACCGGCCGCTTACACGCTTGAGAGTACAAAACACCGACTGATGTCGATCGCCCGTGGAGACGTCGAAGTAGCGGTCAACAATTTGATGGCACGCGGTGGGCGGTATGGAGAATCGAAATGGGCTTCGCTCCAAGCAGCCGAAAAGGTATTGAAAGCGGCAATCGACCTGGGTGGCGGAAAACTCAAGTTCACGCATGAGTTAACAGAGCTTACCCAGATACTTGCTGATTCCGGTCTAGTCTTTGACGCTCATGCCCAGGTAACCGCGATTCAGTGCAAGCCAGCCATCCGATATGGTGACGAGCTCTGCAGTCGTGATGAAGCGTTGTCAGCGCATCAGGCATCTCTAGAACTCGTGAACATTCTACGCGAGGCCGGCGCAGAATTCGCCGAGGGGATCGGCCGCTCCAAATCCCCAAAATCATAATTTCAGCACCCGGTTGCCCACCCGCCGCGCAAAGACCCTGCAGGTTCCGCTGACCGGATGGCCGCCCCGAGACTGCCGCCGATGGCAATCAGCACCGGGTCGTCATAACCGATCAGCGCGATTCCCTCACCGATATTGTCCAGCGTGCCGCGCCACTGGCGTTCCGTCGGGCGGCTGACATTGCTGACTATGACGACGGGGGTCGCGGGGCTTGCGCCTTCGCCGATCAGCCGCGCGGCGATCAGCGGCGCCGTCCGGCCGCCCATATAGAAGACATTGGTGGTGCGCGGATCGGCCAGCGAAGACCAGTCCATGTCCTTCGGCAACCCTCCGTCGCGCGAATGGCCGGTGACGAAGCGCACCGACTGCGCATGATCGCGATGGGTGAGCGACAGGCCGAGGCGCGAGGCCATGGCGCTGGCGGCCGTGATGCCCGGCACGACATCGACCGGAATGCCCTCTGCCTCAAGCCGTGCGATCTCCTCCCCTGCCCGGCCAAAGATCATCGGATCGCCGGACTTCAGGCGCACGACGCGTTTGCCGGCCTTGGCCAGCCTGACCATCATGTCGTTGATGTCCTCCTGCCTGCAGCTTGTCCGGCCCCCGCGTTTGCCGACCAGCAGGCGCTTGGCCTCCCGGCGGGCAAGCTCCAGCACCTCTTCGGAGACGAGATCGTCAAACAGGATGACATCGGCGGCCTGAAGTGCGCGCACGGCCTTGAGCGTCAAAAGCTCGGCGTCGCCGGGGCCGGCGCCGACCAGCGTGACGCGGCCGGTGGCTGGCGCGCCGCCGAGCCTTTCGGCATCGGCGAGGAGGGTTCGAGCTGCATCCTCGCCTGGCGGCTGGTTTCCGGCAAAGGCCCGGTCGACGAAGCGTTCCCAGAAGGCGCGACGCGGCTGGCCGGGGGCGAGCCTGTCGCTGACGCGCTCCCGCAGCGCCTGGGCCAGTTCCGCCCATTGCTTCAGCGCGGCCGGCAGCAGGGTCTCGATACGGCGGCGGATCGCCTGGGCGAGGATCGGGGCGGCACCGTCGGTCGAGATCGACACGATGACGGGCGAGCGGTTGACGATCGAGCCGAACTGGAACTGGCAATAGGCCGGCTTGTCGATGATGTTGACCGGCACGCCGGCGGCAACGGCGGCGGTGAAGAAGGCACGGGCGTCCTCTTCGGTTTCGCAGTCGGCAAGGGCGAGAGTGGCGCTCGTGAAGATCGTGGGGTGCCAGGCTTCAGGGTGATGGAGAATCTGGCCTCGACATGCATGGTTACCCCCCTCTGTCCTGCCGGACATCTCCCCCTCACGGGGGGAGATCAATGCGACCGCTGGCGTCTTCGTCCAACGTCGACCCTCGTTGGCATCCGGGGATGCTTTCACCGAAAGCGCATCGGCACTATCGACCCAAGAAGGGGAGCAACCACGCCGCCTCCTGCCGATCTCCCCCCTTGAGGGGGAGATGTCCGGCAGGACAGAGGGGGGTGGCGGCTGGATACTTTCGGGCAAAGGAGCGATCGTCTGCCCGATCAGCCCCCGCATGACATCCGACAGCACGTCCTCGGCGCAATAGACATGCACCTCCGCCCCGCAGGCGGCCAACAGTTCCGCCTTCCAGGCGGCGGCGTCCGAGCCGCCGGCGACGACGACGCGTTTGCCCTCCAGCGACCAGAAGACCGGCAGCTTGGCGAGAGGGGCCATGCGGGCGGGCGTTACACCCTTGTCATTCAGCGGCAGCGACCTGGCATCCATCGATGATCCCCCTGATTTCGGCACGGCAGGAGCCGCAATTGGTTCCGGCATAGAGTGTCTCTCCGATCGCCTCGACGGTCAGGCAACCGCCACGAACGGCGCCGACGATCTGGTTGACGCCGACGGAGAAACACGAGCACACGGTGGCGCCTGGATCGCTGCGACCCGCACCTGGACGGCCGGCGACGACGGCGAAGCGGGTGCGGCTGTCGGCATGCGGTTCGGAGAGCTGCGCAATCGCCCAGTTGCGTGACACGGAGACCGGATCGGGCGCCAGGAACAGGGCGAACAGCAAGGCATCTCCTTGGAAAAAGGCGATGCGGGCCTCGCCGCTTGCACGGTCGCTGTAGCCGAGGCTTTCGGCAGCGTCGGGCAAGGCGAAATGGACACGGCACCAGGCCTCGACATCGCAAAGCGGCGCGTCGAAGGCGAGTTCGACGCGCCAGCCGCCCTCGGCCCGGGCGAGCGCCCAGTAGGTCGCGTCGAGGCCGGAGGGCTTCACCGCGCTCACGACAAAACCATAGGCGCCGGCGGCAAAGCGACGGGCAGCAATCGCGCCATGCTTGGAGGCCGGCTGGCCGGAGACCGGATCGATGATCGACGACAGCAGCGTGTCGACCCGGGCGCGGGCGGAGAATTCGTCCGCCCAGTGCATCGGCACGAAGACCCCGCCCCTCGCCTGCCGGGCGGTGAGCAGGGCGCGCACGATGATGAGGCCGTGAGGGCTTTCGAGCCGCACCAGATCGGCGTCGCTGATGCCGAGATTGGCGGCGTCGTCGGGATGGATCTCGACGAAGGGTTCGGCCAGATGACCCGACAGGCGGGCGCTTTTCCCGGTGCGGGTCAGGGTATGCCAGTGATCGCGCACCCGGCCGGTGTTGAGCACCAGGGGGAAGTCGGCGGAGGTCCGGACAGGCACTTCGGACTCGACCGCGACGAAGCGGGCCTTACCATCGGCATGATAGAAGCGGCCGCCGGCGAAGAAGCGGGTCTCCTGCCGTCCGGTTCCCGCCGGTTGCGGCCACTGGAAGGGCTCGAGCCCGGCAAAGCCGGTCTCCTCGATGTCACCATAGGCGCCGATGTCGAAGTCGCGGTCACCGTCGTTTTCGAAAGCCGAGAGCGCCGCGTGCTCGGCAAAAATCTCGGCCGGCGAGGCAAAGGCGAAGGCCTTGGCAAAGCCCATGCGGCGGCCGACTTCGGCCAGCTGCCACCAGTCCGGCCGGGCATCGCCGGGCGGGGGAAGAAAGGCGCGCTGGCGGGAAATGCGGCGCTCGGAGTTGGTCACCGTGCCGTCCTTCTCACCCCAGCCGGTGGCGGGAAGCAGGAAGTGGGCCAGCCTTGTGGTGTCCGTGTCACGGATGATGTCGGAGACGACGACGAAGGGGCAGGCCGCGATCGCCGCCTTCACCGCATCGGCGTCCGGCATGGAGACCACCGGATTGGTCGACATGATCCACAGCGCCTTGATGCGTCCGTCGGCCACCGCCTGAAACATGTCGACGGCCTTGAGGCCCGGCTTCTCGGCCATGGTCGGCGCATTCCAGAAGCGCCGGGCGCGGTCGCGGTGTTCCGGGTTTTCGATCGCCATGTGGGCGGCGAGCATGTTGGCGAGGCCACCGACCTCGCGACCGCCCATGGCATTGGGCTGGCCGGTCAGCGAAAAAGGCCCCATGCCGGGACGGCCGACGCGGCCGGTCGCCAGATGGCAATTGATGATGGCACTGACCTTGTCGGTGCCGATGGAGGACTGGTTGACCCCCTGGCTGTAGCAGGTGACCGTCTTTTCCGTGCGCTCGAACAGGGCGAAGAATTCGCGGATCTGCATGGCCGGCAGGCCGGTCGCCTCGATCAGGTCGGCCATGGAAAGGGACGAGGCCGTGGCAAAGGCCTCGGCAAAGCCGTTCGTATGGGCACCGATATAGGTCTGGTCGAGCGCCGGGCTTCGGGCGAGATGGGCGAGCAGGCCGTTGAACAGCGCGGCATCGCCGTCGGGGCGAACGGCCAGGTGCAGGTCGGCGATGTCGCAGGTCATGGTGCGGCGCGGATCGATGACGACGATCTTCATCGCCGGTCGGGCCGCCCTGGCGGCGGCGATGCGCTGGTAGAGCACCGGATGGCACCAGGCGAGATTGGAGCCGGTGAGAACGATCAGGTCGGCCAGTTCCAGATCCCGATAGGTGCCGGGCACCGTGTCGGCGCCGAAGGCGCGGCGATGGCCGGCAACCGAGGATGCCATGCAGAGCCGCGAATTGGTGTCGATATTGGCCGAACCGATGAACCCCTTCATCAGCTTGTTGGCGACATAGTAGTCCTCGGTCAGCAGCTGGCCGGAGACGTAGAAGGCGACCGAGTCGGGGCCGTGTTCGGCGATGGCTTGCGAGAATTTTTCCGCCACTAGGTCGAGGGCCGCGTCCCAACTGGCCGGTGCGCCCGCAATCTCCGGCGTCATCAGGCGGCCGTCGAGATCGAGTGTTTCGGCCAGCGCCGAGCCCTTGGAGCACAGGCGACCGAAATTGGCCGGATGGTCCGGATCGCCCTTGACGCTCACCTTGCCGGTGTCGTCGACGCTAGCGATCACGCCGCAGCCGACGCCGCAATAGGGACAGGTGGTGCGGGTTTCAGTGGACATGAGCTCTCCTTAGGGAGCGCGCGTTACCCCCCTCTGGCCTGCCGACCATCTCCCCCTCAAGGGGGGAGATCGAATCGTGGCGGCGCCTTGCCCTCCCGATGAAGTCCAGTTCACGGACACAAGGTCTTGGCATCCCGCGCGACGTCGGCCGCGAATTGATCTCCCCCCTTGAGGGGGAGATGTCCGGCAGGACAGAGGGGGGTATCTGCAGGTCCGCCATCCGCCTACTCCGCCGCCATCATCAGGCTTTCGAGGGCGATCGACAGATGGCCGCCCTCGTTGCGCACCGGGATTGTCCTCACCTCGCCCTCGTCGGCGCCGAGCGCGCGGCCGGTTTCGAGCGAGATCACCCAGTTGTGCAGGGGGCAGGTCACGGCCTTGCCGTGGACGATGCCTTGGCTGAGCGGCCCGCCCTTGTGCGGGCAGTGGTCCTCGATGGCGAAGACCTCGTTTTCGGCCGTGCGGAACACGGCGATCTTGCCCTCCGGCGTCTTGACGCAGCGCGCGCCGCGAAGGGGGATGTCGTCGATATGACCGATGGTGATCCAGTTCATGGTTTTCGTATCCTCAACTGTTGTCCAACTTCGAAGCGCCGATTGCCTCTTCTCCCCAGCGGGGAGAAGGTGGCCCGGTAGGGCCGGATGAGGGGGGCGCTTGCGCCACTGGCCCCCTCATCGCCTCGCATGCGCTCGGCACTTCTCCCCGCTGGGGAGAAGAGGGAGACCTATTCCGCCGCTGCCGAATAACCGACGGTCGCCAGGGGCTTGAACTCGTGCTTATCCTTGCCGGAAACACGCTCCGACCACGGGTCGACCTGGGCGAATTTCTGGGAGAAGACGAAGCGTTCGTAGTAGCCTTTGCGCTTTTCCGCGTCGGTCATGATCTGCCGGCGGATCTCGTCCAGGCCGATGCGTTTCGCCCATTTGTAGATGCGCTCGAGATAGCGGGCCTGTTCGCGATACATCTGGGCGAGCGCGACGATGTGTTCGAGCGCCTCGTCCTCGGTCTTGACCAGGCCGAGCACCTCCGTGCCCTTGATGTCGAGGCCGGCCGCACCCGCGAAGTGGATCTCGAAGCCTGAGTCCACGCAGATCACGCCGATGTCCTTGCAGGTCGCCTCGGCGCAGTTGCGCGGACATCCCGACACGGCGAGCTTCAGCTTGGCCGGCGTCCAGGAGCCCCACATGAACTTCTCGATGCGGATGCCGAGCCCGGTCGAGTCCTGCGTGCCGAAGCGGCACCAGTCGGAGCCGACGCAGGTCTTCACGGTGCGCAGGCCCTTGGCATAGGCCTGCCCTGAGACGAAGCCGGCCTTGCCGAGATCGGCCCAGACGGCAGGCAGATCCTCCTTGTCGATGCCGAGCAGGTCGATGCGCTGGCCGCCGGTGACCTTGACCATGGGGATCTCGAACTTGTCGACCACGTCGGCAATGGCGCGCAGTTCGGCCGCGTTGGTGACGCCGCCCCACATGCGCGGCACGACCGAATAGGTGCCGTCCTTCTGGATGTTGGCGTGCACCCGCTCGTTGATGTAGCGCGACTGGTAGTCGTCGGCATATTCGTCCGGCCAGTCGCAGACGAGGTAATAGTTGAGCGCCGGGCGGCATTTGGCGCAGCCGCAGGAGGTCTTCCACTCCAGTTCCTGCATCACCGCAGGGATGGTCTTCAGCCCCTTGGCCTTGATCAGGCGGCGTACGTCGTCATGGCCAAGCTCGGTGCAGGTACACATGGGCGTAACCGCGGCGGGATTGTACTTGTCGCCGAGCGTCAACGCCATCAGCTGCTCGACCAGCCCGGTGCAGCTGCCACAGGAGGCAGACGCCTTGGTGTGGGCGCGGACGTCATCGAGCAAGGTCAGGCCCTTGGCCGTGATCGCGCCGGTGATCTTGCCCTTGCAGACGCCGTTGCAGCCGCAGATTTCCGCATCATCCGGCAAGGCTGCAACGGCCGCCATAGGGTCCAGCGGGCTGCCCCCCTGATAGGCCTGGCCGAAGATCAGGGTGTCGCGCATCGCGGAGATGTCGGTGCCCTTCTTCTTCAGGTCGTTGAACCAGGCGCCGTCGGCGGTTTCGCCATAGAGCACCGTGCCGATGATGCGGTTGTCCCTGATGACGAGGCGCTTGTAGACGCCGGCCGTCGCATCGCGCAGCACGATTTCCTGGCGGTCGTCGCCGTCGGCGAAATCGCCGAGCGAATAGAGCTCGATGCCGGTGACCTTGAGCTTGGTCGGCGTGTCGGAATGGACAAAGGCGGGCGTGCGGTCGCCGGAGAGATGCGATGCGGCGATCCGTGCCATTTCGTAGAGCGGGGCGACGAGGCCGTAGACCATGCCGCCAACTTCGGCGCATTCGCCGAGCGCCAGGATGTCTCCGTCGGAAGTCTGCATGCCGGCATCGACGACGATGCCGCGGTTGACGGCGAGACCCGCATCGCGGGCGAGCCCGACATTCGGGCGGATGCCGACGGCCATCACCACCAGCGTCGCCGGGATGACCCGGCCGTCGTCGAGTTCGACGCCCTCGACCCTGCCGTCGCCGACGATCTCCTTGGTGTTGGCCTTGCAGATCACCTTGATGCCGCGCTCCTCCACGGCCTTCTGCAGCAGGTAGCCGGCGGCCGGATCGAGCTGGCGCTCCATCAGGGTCGGCATGACGTGCAGCACCGTCACGTCCATGCCGCGCTGGGCAAGGCCGGCGGCCGCTTCGAGACCGAGCAGGCCACCGCCGATGACCACCGCCCTGTCGCGGGACTGGGCGGCCAGAAGCATGGCCTGCACGTCGTCAAGGTCGCGATAGGTGATGACGCCGGGCAGATCCTTGCCGGGGACGGGAATGATGAAGGGCACGGAGCCCGTCGCGATCACCAGCTTGTCATAGCTTTCCGTCACGCCGTGATCGGAGGTGACGGTCTTCTTCTCCCGGTCGATCGCGACGATCCTGTGGCCCTTGTAGAGCATGATGCCGTGGTCGACATACCAGCCGTCGCCATGGATGACGATCTGCTCGTAAGTCTTTTCGCCGGAAAGGACCGGCGAGAGCATGATGCGGTCATAGTTGACGCGCGGCTCGGCGTTGAAGATCGTCACGTCGTAGTGGCCGGGGGCCTTTTCGAACAGTTCCTCCAGCATGCGGCCGGGGGCCATGCCGTTGCCGATGATGACGAGTTTTTCTGCCATGGTTCTTACTCCGCGGCTTCGACGAAGCGGTGACGTTCGTAGAGGAACTTCAGCACGGCTTCGCGGGATTTGAGATAGGTGCGGTCGGAGGCGAGCGCGATGCGGTCGCGCGGCCGCGGGATCGGAACGTCCAGGACTTCGCCGATCTTGGCGGCCGGGCCGTTGGTCATCATGACGATGCGGTCGGAGAGCAGTACCGCCTCGTCCACGTCATGGGTAATCATGATCATCGTGTTGCCGAGACGCGTGTGGATTTCCATCACGGCGTCCTGCAGATGGGCGCGGGTCAATGCGTCGAGCGCGCCGAAGGGCTCGTCGAGCAGCAGGATTTTTGGCTCCATGGCCAAGGCGCGCGCGATGCCGACGCGCTGCTTCATGCCGCCGGAGATCTCTGCCGGGCGCTTGTCCCTGGCGTGTGCCATCTGCACGAGGTCGAGATTGCGCATGACCCATTCGTGCTTCTCGGCCTTGGACTTGCGGCCGGCAAACACCTTGTTGACGGCGAGATTGACGTTTTCGTAGACGGTGAGCCAGGGCAGCAGCGAGTGGTTCTGGAAGACGACGGCGCGTTCCGGGCCGGGTGCGTTGACCTCGATGTTTTCAAGCAGGACGGCACCGGAGGAGACCCTCGTCAGGCCGGCAATCAGGTTGAGCAGGGTCGACTTGCCGCAGCCGGAATGGCCGATGATCGAGACGAACTCCCCCTTGTCGATGGTCAGCGTCACGTCCTTCAGCACTTCGGTCTTCGTGCCGGCGCGTTCGAAATTTTTGTCGATATGGTCGATCTTGAGATAGGCGTTCATGGATGTCGTCTCCTCAGTTGGCCGCTGTGCCGCGGGTGACGACGCCGCCGAGCAGGGCGACCAGCTTGTCGAGGACGAAGCCGGTCACGCCGATATAGGCGAGCGCCACGATGATGTCGGAGAGGCGCGACGAGTTCCACGCATCCCAGATGAAGAAGCCGATGCCCACGCCGCCGGTCAGCATTTCGGCGGCGACGATGGCGAGCCAGGACAGGCCGACGCCGATGCGCAGGCCGGTGAAGATGTAAGGTGCTGCGGCCGGCACCATGATGCGGACGAAAAATTCCAACGGGTTGAGGCGCAGAACGCGGGCGATGTTGCGGTAGTCGTCCGGGATGTTGCGCACGCCGACGGCGGTGTTGATGATCACCGGCCAGATCGACGTGATGAAGATGACGAAGATTGCCGAGGGATTGCTGTCCTGGAAGGCGGCGAGCGACAGCGGCAGCCAGGCGAGCGGCGGCACGGTGCGCAAGATCTGGAAGATCGGGTCGAGACCGCGCAGCGCCCAGACCGACTGGCCGACCACGGCGCCGAGCAGCACGCCGGCGACCGCTGCAAGTCCGAAACCGATCGCCACTCGCTCAAGCGAGACGAGGACGCGCCAGGCAAGCCCGATGTCCTGCGAACCATAGTTGAAGAAGGGATAGGCGATCAGGTCAAAGCTGTCGATCCAGACCTGCGACGGCGGCGGCAGGCTGGAGCCGGGCTGCGAACAGGTCACCTGCCAGAGCGCCAGCAGCAGCGCTGCGACGACGAGCGGCGGCACGACGTTGCGGGCCATGCCTGCGCCGATGCGGCTCAAGTCGAGCTTGCGGGCAGGGCGTTTCACCATCTGAACGACGGTGCCGCCCCTGGTCGTCGGGGCGGGGATCGGTACCTCGGTCTTGCGGGCGGTTGCGGTCATGATGTGGTCCTCTTGCGAGCGGTGTCGGTTGTCGTCGGGGTTGGGCTGAGTTGCCCCTCACCCCACCCTGCCAGTCCCTTCTCCCCAGCGGGGAGAAGTGCCGAGCGGATGCGAGGCGATGAGGGGGCCAAGAGCACACATCGCGTGAGCTTAGCTCCCCCTCATCCNNCGGCCCTACCGGGCCACCTTCTCCCCGACGGGGAGAAGGGAGATCACGCGCCGGCCTTGATCGTCAGGCTGTCGAGATAGGCCTTCGGGTTTTCCGGATCGAAGACCTTGCCGTCGAAGAAGGTTTCGACGCCGCGCGAGGTGGAGGTCGGAATGTCGGCGGCGGCAATGCCCAGATCCTTGGCGGCAGCCCGCCAGATATCCTCGCGGTTGACCTTGTCGACCAGCCCCTTGATGTCCGTGTCGGGTGCGAACTTGCCCCAGCGGATATTCTCGGTGACGAACCAGGAATCGTGGCTCTTGAACGGATAGGAAGCGTGGTCCTTCCAGAACTTCATCTCGAGGCCAGTGTTTTCCTCGACCCGGCCATTGCCGTAATTAATGTTGCCCTTGAGGCGGCCGGCGACATCCTTCGGCGGCACGTTGAACCACTGGCGCTTGCCGAGAATCGCGGCCATTTCTTCCTTGTTATCCATGCTGTCGGCCCAGATCTGGGCTTCCATGACAGCCATCATCAGCGCCTTGGTGGCGTTCGGGTTCTTCTCGATCCAGTCGGAACGCAGGCCGAGCGCCTTTTCCGGATGACCCTTCCACAGTTCTCCCGTCGTACAGGCGGTGAAGCCGATGCCCTGGTTGACGAGTTGTTCGTTCCACGGCTCGCCGACGCAGAAGGCGTCCATGTTGCCGACCTTCATGTTGGCGACCATCTGCGGCGGCGGCACGACGATGGTGGAGACGTCCTTGTCCGGATCGATGCCGCCGGCGGCCAGCCAGTAGCGGAGCCACAGATCGTGGGTGCCGCCGGGGAAGGTCATGGCGACCTTGATCTCGTTGCCGGCCGCCTTTTTGGCGGCAAAGGCCTCCTTCAGCTTCGAGGCATCCAAGCCGACGCCGGTCCCGGCATATTCCTTGGCGACCGAAATGCCCTGGCTGTCGAGGTTCAGCCGGGCGACGATCGACATCGGCACCGGCACATTGTTCTGCGTCACCTTGCCGGTGGAGATGAGATAGGGCATCGGCGTGAGAATATGGGCGCCGTCGATGCCGTTCGCCTCTCCGCCGAGCACGAGATTGTCGCGGGTCGCGCCCCAGGATGCCTGTTTCAGCACTTCGACCCCGGTCAAGCCGTACTTGTCGAACAGGCCCTTTTCCTTGGCGATGATAAGCGGGGCGGCGTCGGTCAGCGCGATGAAGCCGAGCTTCAGCCCGGCGACCTCGGGGCCGGCACCGGCGGCAAAGGCACCCGAAGGCAGAAGTGCGCGCGCGGCGCCGATCATGGCGGCGGCAGCGCTGGTCTTGAGAATGCTGCGGCGGCTGATGCCCATTCCTGTAGTCTTCGTCATGTGCTGTTCCCTTTGCTGGAGACGGAGAGCCGGAAAACGAAAAAACGCCGCTCGGTAGATGCGTCAGCGGGGGAGGAGGAGCCCCGGACAGCAAGAACCTTGCGACGTCGATGTCTGATGTGAACGCGCGCTATGCGCTCATCTGCGTCCGGTCGCCATTGACCGGTGCATGTCTATCCAAGCAATCGGCGTGCCAGTTTTGCGCACCGCGGGTAAGCCGATGTTTCAGCTAGCAAATTATTCGCTTGGGGATTTCAAGACCGTACCTGCCTAAAAAGAAGTACTGCCGAACAATTGTGCGACTGCTTCCGCGACGGCCGAAAGGCGCTGGAGAATTGTGCACTGCGCTCGCCGTCAGGCGTCTTCGTCCGTGCCGTTCGAGGCGGCAAGAGCCCGCACCGGGAAGGCGGCGACATAGTCGGGAATGCGGCTCGGATCGAAGACGTGGCCGTCCATGAAACGATCGTCCGGCGCGACGCCTTCCGGCCGGATATCCGCCTCAGCAGGTCCGCTCGCGGCGCCGAGCGCGGCGCAATAGAGGTCGGGCCGGTAAGCGGATGCAGCCGCCCTCGCGCCCGCCTCGCTGTATTCCGCCTGCCCCCAGCGGATCATCTGGCTGTAGATCCACAGCGCCTGGCTGGGTCGGGGATAGTTGGCGTGGTCGCGATGGAAGACGAAATAGTCGGGGATCGTGCGGCGATGCCCCTTGGCGTCCAGGCTGAACTCGCCGGCCAGCACACGGCGGATGATGCCCACCGGGGCGGCGATGTAGCGCGGTTCGGCCAGCAGCGCGGCGAGCGTGTCGTGGTTCGCGCCGTCGTCGCACCAGCGCGCCGCTGCATCGAGCGCGACGATCAGCCGGGACACCGTCTCGGGATTGGCCTCCGCCCAATCCGGACGCATGCCGATCACCTTTTCCGGCGCCGAGGGCCAGATGTCCTGCTTGGCCGCGACGATACGGCCGACGCCGCGCTCGGAGGCCACCATGTTCCATGGCGCGCCGACGCAGAAGCCGTCGATCGCGCCTGCAGCCAGCGCATCGGAGGTGAGCGGCGGGGGCACAACGACCAGCTTGACGTCGTGGTCGGGATCAATGCCGCCAGCGGCCAGCCAGTAGCGGAATTCGTAATTGTGCGAGGAGAAGGGATAGGTCATGCCGAGGGTCGGCGGCTGTTCGCCCCGTTCCCGCATGTCGGACAAGACGGAGGCCAGCGCCAGGGCGTTGTCGAGCGCCGACGAGGCTTCGTCGACACCGGTGAGTGCCTGCATGCGCTCGAACAGGCGGAGCGACAGGGTGATGGCATTGCCGCCGCGCCCGAGCGAGAAGGGCGTGATGGTCGGCGATGGATTGGAACCGAGGCCGAGCATGGAGGCAACCGGCATGGGCGAGAGCATATGGGCGATGTCAAACTGGCGGAAGGCCAGCCGGTCGCGGACATTGGCCCAGGAAACGTCGCGCACCAGATCCAGTGCCAGCCCTTCCCTGGCGGCAAAGCCGAGCTCGGCCGCGACGATCAGCACCGATGCGTCCATCAGTGGGATGAAGCCGGCGCGCAGCACCTTTGCGCCGCGCGCGGCGCCGACCGCCGGCAGGGGCAGGCTCGTTCCGCTGTCACTCGGTCGTGTCATGTCATTCACCCCGGCTTCTCCGGATATCGACCTGCGTAAGGGTCTCCATCACATCAGCAATCCCGCCGCCGTCACCACGCTCTGGGCGATGTCGGACAACTTCTTTTTCTCGTTCATCGCCGTCTGGCGCAGCAGTCCGAAGGCTTCCTCCTCGGAAAGCCCGCGCATCTTCATCAGAATGCCCTTGGCCCGCTCGATCACCTTGCGCTCCTCGAGCGCGCTCCTGGCATCGGCCAGCTCGCGCTGCAGGCGGCTGAAGGCGTTGAAGCGGCTCACCGCCATGTCGAGGATCGGCTTGACCCGCTCCTTCTTCAGGCCGTCGACGATATAGGCCGAGACGCCCGCATCGACGGCCGCCTCGATCGAGGCGGTGTCCGAGCGGTCGACGAACATGGCGATCGGCCGGCCGACCGTGCGGGTCAGTTGGAACAGGTGTTCCATCATGTCGCGGTTCGGGTTTTCCAGATCGATGATGATGACGTCGGGCTTCAGGTTCTCGATGATCCTGGCGATGCCGTTGACCTCGTGCACGACGGTGACGCGCAGGTGCCCCGCCTCCCGCAGACCTTCCTCGATAATGGAAGCGCGGATGGCGTTCTCATCGATCACGAGGACAGTGAGGTCGGAGTGCATCATGCCCTATAAATGCCGCAGCGCAAAAAGCTTGGCAAGCGGGCATTGCCTAGAAAATATGCCGAATGGAATATGCACAGATTTTAAACACCCGCCGCACGACGCGATGAACCGGGCAAGCGCCCCGCGACAAACGACAACGCCGCCCACGGGGGCGGCGCCGGTCTTGTCAGTCAGCCGATCGGCGGAGGGTTTTACTCCGCGCGGCCGACGCTTTCGTAAACGAAGCCGTGCTTGCGAGCCTCGGACGGGGTGTAGATGTTGCGCAGGTCGACGAGAACCGGCTGCTTCATCATACCCTTCAGGCGCGATAGATCGAGGGAGCGGAACTGCTTCCACTCGGTGATGATGACCAGCGCATCGGCTCCATCGGCGACAGCATCGACATCGTCGTGGTACGAGAGTTCCGGCATCACGTGGCGGGCGGCCGGCATGCCTTCCGGATCGTGTGCCTTCAGCGATGCACCCTTGTCGAGCAGCGCCTGGACGATCGACAGGGCCGGCGATTCGCGGATGTCGTCGGTGTCGGGCTTGAAGGTCAGGCCGAGGATGCCGATCGTCTTGCCGCGCAGTTCGCCGCCGAGCGCACGCTCGACCTTCCGGGCCATGGCGCGCTTGCGGGTCTCGTTGATGCCGACGATCGTCTCGATCAGCCGGATCGGGCTGTTGTGATCCTGCGCGGTCTTGACCAGCGCCAGCGTGTCCTTGGGGAAGCAGGAGCCGCCATAGCCGGGACCGGCATTGAGGAACTTGAGGCCGATACGGCTGTCAAGGCCCATGCCGCGGGAAACGTCCTGCACATTGGCGCCGACCTGCTCGCAGAGATCGGCGATCTCGTTGATATAGGCGAGCTTCAGCGCCAGGAAGGCGTTGGCGGCGTATTTGGTCAGTTCCGCGGTGCGGCGCGAGGTGAAGAGAACCGGATGACGGACTGGGTCGAGGGCAGCATAGACCTCGGCCATGATGGTGCGGGCGCGATCGTCGTTCATGCCGACCACGACGCGATCCGGCGCCATGAAGTCGTCGATGGCGGCCCCTTCGCGCAGGAATTCCGGGTTGGAGACGACGGCCACGTCGGCAGCCGGATTGGCTTCGCGGATGATGCGCTCCAGCTGGTCGCCGGTGCCGACCGGCACGGTCGACTTGGTGACGATCACGGTGAAGCCGCGCACGGCGGCGGCCACTTCGCGCGCCGCGGCGAAGACGTAGGTGAGATCGGCATGGCCGTCGCTCTTGCGCGAGGGCGTACCGACGGCGAGAAACACCACATCGGCATCGGCGACCGGCTCGGCGATATCCGTGGTGAAGTGCAGGCGGCCGGCCGCGACATTCTTGTGGATCAGGTCATCGAGACCCGGTTCGAAGATCGGCACTTCGCCGCGGTTGAGCTGGGCGATCTTTTCCGCCGCCTTGTCGATGCAAACGACGTCATGGCCGAAATCCGACAGACAAACACCCGAAACCAGCCCGACATAACCCGTACCAATAATTGCAATGCGCACGCCCAAACTCCATTTGGCTCGATCGGCCGAAGGTGTCTCCGTTCAAATCCGGTCCGATTTACAGTGAGATCGGAGAATTGAGGAAGAAGAACGAATGCCGACTTCTATGCCGTTAATTAGAATTATTGATTTCGGGAAAATACTTACCGCATCGCAAAATGAAATCCAAGAGCATCCTCCCGCCAATTCGCGAGGAGGGTAAAGAGAGACGATTAACCGCACGGGGACGCCAGACAAACGAAAGCCCCACCGAGGCGGGGCCCTCTTATACTCATACTCAATATAGAATCGGTCAGATCCAGTAAGGCGGCACGCCGTAGAAATCATAGACGTTGCGGCCATTATCGCGATACCAATTACCGTCGTCATCGGCGAGCCGCGGTGCGCCTTCGATCTGCTCCCTGGTGAGATCGATGCGATAGCCGTCGAGGCTCTCGTCATAGGTAAGCTTTTCCCAGGGCAGCGGGTAATAGTCGTCGCCAATGCCGAGAAAACCGCCGAAGCTCAGCACGGCATAGGCCACGCGGCCGCCGCGCTTCTCCAGGATGATGCGCTTGATCGAGCCGATCCGCTCACCATTCGCGCCATACACGGCGGTACCGTCGACCTTGTCGCTGGCGATCAGGGATGCGGTATCCTTCACATAAGGGTCACGGCCGGTCGCTTGAGTGTTCTGATGCATGGGGCATCCTCCTTTTTCCAGTGTGGACATGAAAAGCAAACGGTCGCGGCGGCGAGAATGTTCCGGGATAAGATGCGCTGCCGCTTCCTCTCCGTCCGGCGAACGTGAATGCCGACGCTTCCTGCCGCGCTGAGGCCCGCTCCGCCAAAAGCCTGCACGACGGCCGGCGGATTATTGACGCTTACGTCAAGGTTATATAGAGCTAAGGACTTGAACCGGACTGCCAAACGCATAAGCTCGCTAAAGCATCTGGGAGGATCGCAGGTCCGCCGCATACGGCAGACATGGCACAATGGACGTCGGGAGGGGAATACATGACGGACGCAACGAGCCGCCTCAGTGGCCGGGCATCGGAGAAAATTTGGCTCGATTCATATCCGCCGGCAGTGCCCGCGGAAATCGCGCCCCATGCACACCCGTCGCTGGGCAGCCTGTTCGAGAGCAGTTGCGCCACCTATGCCGACCGGCTGGCCTTTTCGAGCATGGGCCGCGGCATGACCTTCCGCGAACTGGAGATCCAGTCGCGCAAGGTCGGCGCCTGGCTTCAGTCCAAAGGCCTCGTCAAGGGTGACCGCGTCGCCGTCATGACGCCGAACATCCTGCAGAATCCGGTCGCCGTGTACGGCATCCTGCGGGCAGGCTTCACTGTGGTCAACGTCAACCCGCTCTACACACCGCGCGAGCTGCAGCACCAGCTGAAGGACGCCGGCGCCAAGGCGATCATCGTGCTCGAGAACTTCGCCGGCACGGTGCAGCAGGTGCTGCCCAATACGCCGGTGAAGCATGTCATCGTCGCCACGATGGGCGACATGCTGGGCCTGAAGGGCCATATCGTCAATTTTGTCGTGCGCAAGGTGAAGAAGCTCGTTCCGGCCTGGTCGATCCCCGGCCACACCAGCTTCAAGACCGTTCTCTCCGAGGGCGCCCGCCAGACGCTGAAGCCGGTCGACGTGGTCGCCAGCGACGTCGCCTTCCTGCAATATACCGGCGGCACCACGGGCGTTTCCAAGGGTGCGACGCTCACCCATGCCAACCTGCTCGCCAACAAGCAGCAGATCGCCATCTGGCTCGAAGCGGCATTTGCCATCAAGGGCCGGCCGGAGGTCATGACCTTCATCTGCGCGCTGCCGCTCTACCATATCTTCGCGCTCACGGTGAATTCGCTGATGGGCATCGCCACCGGCAGCCACAACGTGCTGATCGCCAATCCGCGCGACATTCCCGCCTTCGTCAAGGAACTGCAGAACCACAAGGCGCATATCTTCCCGGGCCTCAACACGCTGTTCAACGCGCTGATGAACAATCCGGACTTCAAGAACCTCGACTTCTCCTCGCTGCTGCTGGTGCTCGGCGGCGGCATGGCCGTGCAGCGGCCGGTGGCGGAACGCTGGTTCCAGATGACGGGCTGCCCGATCACTGAAGGTTACGGCCTGTCCGAAACCTCGCCGGTCGCCACGGTGAACCGTCTCGACAGCACCGAGTTCAGCGGCATGATCGGCCTGCCCCTGCCCTCGACAGATATCGAGATCCGCGACGAAGAAGGCGCCACGATGCCGATCGGCGAAGTGGGCGAGATCTGTATTCGCGGACCACAGGTCATGGCCGGCTACTGGCAGCGGCCGGAAGAGACGGCCAAGGTCATGACCGACGACGGCTTCTTCCGCTCCGGCGACATGGGCATGATGAACGAGGGCGGATACGTCAAGATCGTCGACCGCAAGAAGGACATGATCCTGGTTTCGGGCTTCAACGTCTATCCGAACGAGATCGAGGAAGTGGCGGCCATGCATCCGGGCGTGCTCGAATGCGCGGCGATCGGTGTTCCCGACGCCCATTCCGGCGAGGCGGTGAAGATATTCGTGGTCAAGAAGGACCCGGCTCTCACCGAGGCTGACCTCAAGGCGCATTGCGCTGCGAACCTGACCAACTACAAGCGTCCGCGCTACATCGAATTCCGCAGCGAACTGCCGAAGTCGAATGTCGGCAAGATCCTCCGGCGCGAACTGCGCGACAGCGAACCGGCCAAGTAAGGCCCGAGCCTGGCCGCAAGACATCCGGAACCCGGACTGCCCCGTGCAGTCCGGGCGTTTTCGTGCGCTTGATCGCCGACACCGCCCGGAATAGTGTCGCCCCCATCTCCGCCAAATCAGGGACACGAAGATGCAGGCAATCATCGACAAACTCACGAGCACCGCCGCGGCCACCCGTGCCGAGGATCTGCGCGCCGCCTTTGCCGCCGACGCCGAGCGCTTCAGCCGTTTCAGCGCGACGCTGGACGACCTGCTGATGGATTACTCCAAATGCGCGGTGAACGGCGAGATCATGTCCCTGCTTGAGGAACTCTGCGCTGTGGCAGACGTCGCCGGCAAGCGCGATGCGATGTTCTCGGGCGCCCCGATCAACTTCACCGAAGGCCGGGCGGTCCTGCACACCGCCCTGCGCAACAGATCGAACGCGCCGGTCATGGTGGACGGCCGGGACGTGATGCCCGACGTCAACGCCGTTCTCGCCGCCATGGGCCGTTTTGCCGAAGGGATCCGCTCGGGCGCGCTCACCGGTGCGACCGGCAAGGCGATCACCGATGTCGTCAATATCGGCATCGGCGGCTCCGATCTCGGACCAGTGATGGCCACCCTGGCGCTCGCCCCCTTCCATGACGGCCCGCGCCTGCATTTCGTCTCCAATATCGACGGCGCGCATATCGCCGACACGCTGAAGACGCTTGCCGCCGAGACGACGCTGTTCATCGTCGCGTCGAAGACTTTCACGACGATCGAGACCATGACCAATGCGCAGACGGCGCGCCGGTTCGTCGCCGAAAAGCTCGGCGAGGCAGCGGTCGGCAAGCATTTTGCCGCCGTATCGACGGCGCTCGACAAGGTCGCCGCCTTCGGCATCGATGCCGAGCGGGTATTCGGCTTCTGGGACTGGGTCGGCGGGCGCTATTCGATCTGGTCGGCGATCGGCCTGCCGCTGATGATCGCCATCGGCGAAGAGGATTTTGGCCGCTTCCTCGACGGCGGCCATGCGATGGACCAGCATTTCCGTAGCGCGCCGTTCGGGCAGAACCTGCCCATGCTGCTCGGCGCGCTCGGCGTATACCACCGCAACGTGCTCGGCTACCAGACGCGCGCCATCCTGCCCTATGACCAGAGGCTGTCGCGTTTTCCCGCCTATCTGCAGCAGCTCGACATGGAATCGAACGGCAAGAGCGTCACCATCGACGGCAAACCCGTCCAGGGTGCCTCCGGCCCGGTCGTCTGGGGCGAGCCTGGCACCAATGGCCAGCACGCCTTCTACCAGCTCATCCACCAGGGTACGAGCGTCATCCCGGCAGAGTTCATGATCGCCGCCAGAGGCTTCGAGCCGGATCTCCGGCACCAGCACGAACTGCTGATCGCCAATTGCCTGGCGCAATCGGAAGCGCTGATGAAGGGCCGCACGCTGGCCGAAGCCAAGAGCCAGTTGACCGCCAAGGGTGTTTCCGACGGGGAAGCCGACTTCCTCGCCCCGCACCGCGTGTTCTCCGGCAACCGCCCTTCGATCACCTTCGTCTACGACCAGCTCACGCCCTACACCCTCGGCCGGCTGATCGCGCTCTACGAACACCGCGTCTTCGTCGAAGGCGTGATCTTCCGCATCAACTCCTTTGATCAGTGGGGCGTCGAGCTCGGCAAGGAACTGGCGACGGGGCTCCTGCCCGTCGTCGAGGGCAAGGTCACGGCTACCGGCCATGACAGCTCGACCGCCGGCCTGGTGGCGACGCTGCTTTCCAGAGCCAAGTAAGGACGCCGGGACGTGCGAACGGCTCACGCGTGCGCGTTAAGGGACGGATGTCCCTCAGGCGAGGCCGATCTCGCGGGCGTAAGGCGGATTGGCGCCGGCGCGTGAGACCGTGACCGCCGCGGCCCGGGCGCCGAGTTCCAGGGCGGAGCTTACGGCAGACTCGTCCAGGGTCGCGACCTTCTCCTTGGTCAACAATCCCTGCCGCTTCAGCGACGCGAGGATGCCGGCATCGAAGGTGTCGCCCGCACCGACCGTGTCGACGACTTGAACACGCTGGCTCGGCACCGAAACCTTGAAACGGTTGGTGTAGCCGGTGGCGCCGTCGGCGCCGCGGGTGATGACCACGAGCTTGGCTCCGGCATCCAGCCAATGGCGGGCTAGATCGTCATGGCTGCCGGTCAGGCCGAACCATTCGAGGTCTTCGTCGGAGAACTTGAGGATGTCGGACATGGCGGCCATGCGGTTGATCCGCGCCATGTGCGCGGCCTTGTCCTTGATGAAGCCGGGGCGAATATTGGGGTCGAGCGAGATGACGCGGGTCTGATGCTCGCGCGCCATCAGTGCCTCATAGGTCGAGCCGCAGGGTTCGGGAATGAGGCTGATCGCGCCGAAATGCAGGGCCTCGCAATCCGCGCCGAGCGCCGGCAGGTCGCCGGGCGAAATCATCCGGCCGGCGGTGTTCTCGTCATAGAAGGCGTAGCTCGCCTGGCCGTTGACCAGCTTGACGAAGGCGATGGTCGTCGGCCGCGACGAGGTTGCGCAGAAGCGCGCATCGACGCCGCTCGACGCCAGGGTTTCGCGCAGGATGTCGCCCATCATGTCGTCGGAAAGGCCGGTGAAGAAGCCGGTCGGAATGCCGAGACGGCCGAGCGCGATCGCTGTGTTGAAGATCGCCCCTCCGGCATAGGGGGCAAACGCGCGCTCGCCGAGCGTTGTCTCCCGCGGCAGCATGTCGATCAATGCTTCCCCGCAACACAAGATCATCCGACCCTCCTCCCGATATGCTTCAATGGCCCAATGGATTTCAATCGATTTAATCCATTCGACGCGAAAAGGCCAGCCCCGCTCAGCCGAGCGATGCGACCCCGCCATTGCGGCCCGACCAGGCGAGCGGCGCATCGAGGAAGGCTTCGACCTCGGAGAGCGTCTTGTCGTCGAACAGCTTGCGCTCGCGGGCGACGGCGAGCACGTTGCGCCAAGTGGCGATGTGATGCAGCGTGACATTGCCGTTGGTGAAGCGCTCCCCGGCCTCGGGGAAGATATCGTAGTAGAACAGCGCGACACCGTGATCGACGGTGCCGCCGGCGGCGCGGATCGCATCGATGAACTTGAACATGCTGCCGCCGGCCGTCGTGAGGTCTTCGATCACCAGCACCCGGGCGCCTTCCGGCATATGGCCCTCGATCTGGGCATTGCGGCCGTGGCCCTTCGGCGCCTTGCGCACGTAGATCATCGGCAGGCCGAGACGCTCGGCCAGGAAGGCGGCAAAGGGGATGCCCGCCGTTTCACCGCCGGCGACCACGTCGAACTGCTCGAAGCCGGCGTTGCGCATCACAGTGGCAGCGGCAAAATCCATGATCGCCGAGCGGACGCGCGGATAGGAGATCAGCTTGCGGCAGTCGATATAGACCGGGCTCATCATGCCGGAGGAAAGCTTGTAGGGCTTGTCGGCGGAAAAATGCACCGCCTTGATCTCCCACAGCATCTTCGCCATCAGCTCCGCCATGACGGCCGGTTCGGGAAAGGTCGTGGTGATCATGGCGGATCCTCGTGTTCGCGTTGCCTTGGGTCGATCGCTTGGTTGCTGCGGGGACGACGGCGTCGGAAATCCGGTGCGCCCCTGCCACGCGGCTTAGCAGCAAGATGGGCCTGTTTCCAGACATCCGGCAGCGAAAAGGCTGCGTTTCGTCATCGTTTTGTCGTTCCGCGCCCAGCTTCGCGCTCTCCGAAAGGAGGCGGATGCCGGATGCATCGGAAGGATGATTACACCGCCGTCATGTTCGCATTACCGCGAATTAATCCGGCGTCCATCAGATAGATATGATTTTCACTATATAAATGAGCGAGCGGCAAGGCGGCGCGAGGGCCGATGCGTCCAGTGAACACGATTTCGCAAACGAACCCATGCAAGAGGAGACGAATATGTCCAGAACAACCCTTTCGATCATCGCGGCCGGCCTGGTCGCCGCGACCGCCCTTGGTACGTCCGCCAGGGCAGCCACGCTCAGCGACGGCGCACGGACCGCCATCGAGGCGGCTCTGGAAGACGAGCACCGGGCGGAAGCCTTCTATGCCGCCGTCATGGAGAAGTTCGGCGACGTCCGGCCGTTCCGCAACATCATCCGTGCCGAACAGACGCATGCTTCCGAGCTGAACGCGCTGCTGCAGGGCTACGGGCTGGACCAGAAAACCAGCAATCCTCATCTGGGCTCCGCCGAGATTGTCGCCCTCGTCCCCGAAACGCTCGCCGAGGCCTGCAAGATGGGTGTCGATGCGGAGATTGCCAACCGCGATCTCTACGACAAGAGGCTGATGCCGTCCGTCAAAGACTATGCCGACGTGCAGGTCGTGTTCGCCGCGCTGCGCGACGCCTCGGAAAACAAGCACCTGCCGGCGTTCGAACGCTGCGGCGGTGGACAGGGCCAGGGTCAAGGCATGGGCATGGGCATGGGCATGGGACACGGAATGGGAATGGGTCACGGCATGGGCCAGGGAAGGAACGCTGCCCAGCCCTGAATGCAGAAAGACTGTTGGGTTCGCCCGGCCTCCGCACCCGGCGAACCGTCACGCGCGTCCGCGATGAATTGCGCGCCGATCGAAAAACCCGGCAAAGGTGGAGGCGAATTAATCGCCGCCCCCTTCCCGGGGGACGGTTTCGACCACATGTTTGTCACGTTCGCGGCACAGCATGCCGAAATCAACAGGAGGCCATCATGTCGGAACTCATCGTAATCGGCTACCCCAACAGCCAGAAGGCGGAAGAAGCCCGCGCGACTCTTTTCCAGCTGGCAAAGGAATATCTTGTCGAAGTGAAGGACGCGGTCGTCGCGGAAGCCGACGACAAGGGCCAGATCCGGCTCAACCAGATGGTGTCGATGTGGAGCATCGGCGCCAGCGGCGGGGCCTTCTGGGGCCTTCTGGCCGGCATGCTGTTCCTCAATCCGCTGGTCGGCGTTGCCGCCGGTGCCGGCGCCGGGGCCTTGGCCGGCGCGCTGACGGACTACGGCATCAACGATAATTTCATGAAGGACGTCGCGGGCGTGCTGCAGCCCGGGCAGGCCGCCCTGTTCATCCTCGCCGATCGTGCCGCCTCGGACAAGGTCATTGACCGGCTGAGCGGCCACGGCGGCAGCATCATCCGCACCAATCTCGACACCAGCAAGGAACAGGAGCTGCGGGCCGCCTTCGACAAGGCCCGCACGAGCATCAACGCCCCCGCCAACCCCCAGGCAAACTGACAGGAAGAACGAACATGAACGCTATCGCCATTCAACCGCTGATCGCGCTGATCGCCGGCATCCTCATCCTGATCATGCCGCGCCTGCTCAACTATGTGATCGCGATCTACCTGATCATCGTCGGCGTGACCGGCCTGTGGCCGCAGGTGATGAACGTCAACCTGTGACCCGTTCGGCACGCTCGGGTCTCATGCCTGGGCGTGCCGCCCGTGATGGATGCGAAAATGCGTCTGCCTTGCAGCCGAACGACTCACGCCACCGGCGGCGGACCGAAGCGGTTGGCACCGGGCTGACCGGGCTGGACATTGAAGTAGATAAGGACGATCCAGCCGACGACCGGCACCAGCGCCAAAAGCAGCCACCAGCCGGAACGATCGATGTCGTGCAGCCGGCGGGCGCCGACGGCGAGCTGGGGAATGATCAGGGCGAGCATGGCAACCGTGTTCAGCACCTGCCCGTCAAACAGCATTCCGTCCAGAATGCTCGTACCCACGTTGACGACAAATACGAACAACATAAACCACCAGAATTCGGGGCGCGCCGCGCGACCGGTGAAAGTGGCGTATTTTGACAGAACGGCCTGAACCGCTTCCTGAAAACCCATGAAAGTCTACCCCGATTGAAGACGCCAGAATGGACAGTCTTCTAAGCTAAGCGCCGCGCCCCGACAACCCGACCGGAAGCTGGGCGCAGGAATGGCCGATGGGGCCACCAAGCCTTGGGCGTCGGCGCCCTACGCGACGTCCCAGTGCAGCGGGAACATCGGATCGAACACGGTGACCGGCCCGGCCCCCGTCTCGATCTTGGCCGGGAAGCTGACGGGCGTATCGCGTTTGACCAGCGTGATGGTCTCCTCATTCGGAGCAAGACCATACCAGGCCGGACCGTTCAGCGAGGCGAAGGCTTCGAGCTTGTCCAGCGCGCCTTCCTGTTCGAACACGTGCGCGAGGCAGCTCATGGTGTTGATCGAGGTGTAGATTCCGGCGCAGCCGCAGGCGCATTCCTTCAGCGGATCGACATGCGGGGCGGAGTCGGTGCCGAGGAAAAAGCGGCGGTCGCCCGAGGTCGCGGCAGCCCGCAGCGCGAGGCGATGGCTCTCGCGCTTGGCGACCGGCAGGCAGTAGTAGTGCGGCTTGATGCCGCCGACGAGGATGGCGTTGCGGTTGATGATCAGATGGTGGGTGGTGATCGAGCCGGCGATGTTGCGCTCGGCCGAGCGGATATAGTCGATGCCGTCCGACGTGGTCACGTGCTCCATCGTCACCTTCAGCTCCGGTATCCGGCGGCGCAGCGGATCGAGCACGGTGTCGATGAAGACCTTCTCGCGGTCGAAAATGTCGACTTCGGGCGTGGTCACCTCGCCATGCACGCAAAGCGGCAGGCCGATCTTCGCCATGCACTCCAGCACGGGCATGGCCTTTTCCATGTCGCGCACGCCGCCATGGGAATTGGTGGTGGCGCCGGCCGGATAGAGCTTCACCGCGGTAATGAGCCCGCTCTTTGCGCCCGCTTCCACGTCGTCCGGGCTGGTATCCTCGGTCAGGTAGAGCGTCATCAGCGGCTCGAAGCGATCGCTCTTCGGCAGGGCGGCCATGATGCGCTCACGGTAGGCCGTCGCGTCCGCCGTCGTGACCACCGGCGGCACGAGGTTCGGCATGATGATGGCGCGAGCGAAATGCCGGCTGGTGTCGGCGATCACGCCTTCGAGCATCGCGCCGTCGCGCAGATGCAGGTGCCAGTCATCGGGGCGGCGGATGGTGATCGAGCGCATGACAAAACCTCCGGGGCATGGGTCTCGGCCCCGCAGATAGCATGTTCCCGATGCGGGTCAAACCTGCCCTTGGAGCATTTTCTGGCTCGATTGACGCGCTTCAGGCGACCTTGCCGGAGAGCGCCGCCAGAGTCCGTTCAGCTTCCTCGAGCTGCTCGCGCCGGTCGTTTTCCATGATCGACCTGATCTTCGGCAGTGCGCGCTCGAAGGCGGCGACGCAATCGGGATCGAACTGGGTGCCCGAACGGCCGAGGATATGCTCGACCGTGCGGTCGAAGGACCAGGCCGGCTTGTAGGGGCGCTCGGTCGTCAGCGCGTCGAAATTGTCGGCGATGCAGACAACGCGGCCGGAGATCGGGATGACCGTGCCGGCGAGCCTATTCGGATAGCCTTGGCCGTCCCAGCGCTCGTGGTGACTGGCGGCGATCTCGGAGGCGAGTTGCAGCAGCGAGGAATGCGAGCGGGCGAGGATGTCGCTGCCGATCTGCGCATGGGCCTGCATCTGCCGGTACTCGGCCTCGGTAAGGCGCCCCTGCTTGAGGAGCACGGTGTCGGGCATCGCCACCTTGCCGATGTCGTGCATCGGCGCGGCCAGGCGAATGTCGTTGCAGAACTGTTCGGGCAGGCCGAGCTCGAGCGCAATCGCCTCGGAATAGGCCGCGACGCGCAGCGTGTGGCGCGAGGTTTCCGGATCCTTGTAGCCGGCGGCCAGCGTCAGGCGATGGATGATCTCCTGCTCGCGCAGGCGCAGTTCGCCGACGGCACGATCCACCTCGCGGCGCAGCCACTCCGCCTGATCTGCCAGCTGGCGGCGGGCGCGGGCCAGCGACACGATGTTCTGAACGCGCGCCTGGAACTCGACGGGATTGATCGGCTTGGTCAGGAAGTCGATGGCGCCGGCGTTGAGCGCCGCCATGCGCGTCGTCATGTCCTTGTCGGCGGTGACGAAGATCACCGGGACCTGCGCATATTTCTCGAAGCGCACAATCTCGGTGAACAGCTCGACGCCGTTGTAGACCGGCATCTGGTAGTCGATGATGGCGATGTCGAAATCGAGATCGGGAAGCGCCGACAGAACCGCGTCCGGGCTGGCAAAACTCAGCGCCTCGCAATTGTCGAGCTTGCCGACGAGCTTCGTCAGGAGCTTCAGGTTGGTGCTGTTGTCATCCACCAGCAAGATACGCATAGACGCCTCCTTCGCTATCAAGCGACAAGTTTGAATTTCAGGGTTTCGATTTCGCCGCTCAATTTGTCGACATCGGCGGCCGACGGCCGATGGCTGCGCAGCGCATGGGCGATGTCGGCGATGTCGTTCAGGCCGACATTGACTGCGGCGCCCTTGATCGTGTGCAGCGTGCGATCGATCTTCTCGGGGTCGTGATTGGCGAGCGCGACATGCAGATCCTGGATGAGGCCGGTCGCATCGTTGAAGAAGGATTCGACCAGTTCGCGGAAGACGTCCTCGCCGAGAGCCTCGACCAGCTCGGACTGGCGCGCCTCGTCCAGGCCCTCGATCGACAGCGGGGGGAAATCCATATCGTCGATGATGATCGGTTCCGGCAGGCCGATGTCGTTTTGCATGTCACGGGCCTGCCCGTCTGCCGGGACGTCGACGATCGAATGAATCACGTTGCGCAGCCTTTCCATCGTAACCGGTTTGGATTCGAAGCCGGCCATGCCTGCCTCGATGCACCGCCGGCGGTCGTCGTCGGAGGCATTGGCCGTCATTGCGATGATCGGCGTGGTCGAGCACAGCCCGCCGTCGGCGATGATGCGGCGCGTCGCCTCGATGCCGTCCATGACCGGCATCTGCATGTCCATCAGGATGACGTCGAAGGACTGCTCGCGGGCGATCGAGACCGCCTGGGCGCCGTCGCCGGCGACCACGACTTCCTGCCCGAGCCGGTCGAGGAAGCGGGTGGCGACCATCTGGTTGACGCGATTGTCCTCGACCAGAAGGATGCGAAGGCGCGGCAGCGGCGCCTTGTCCTGTCCCGTCGCCTGACGGCGGACCTCGTCCTTGCCGACGGCGACGACGGCGAGCTCGAACCAGAAGATGCTGCCGACACCGACCGTGCTGCTCATGCCGAGTTCGCCGCCGAGTTTCTCGACGATCTGCTTGCAGATGGTCAGGCCAAGGCCCGTGCCGCCATATTTGCGGCTGATCGAGGCATCGACCTGCGAGAAGGGCTTGAACAGCTTGGCAAGACCGGCCTCGTCAATGCCGATGCCGGTATCTTCGACCTCGAAGCGCAGCATCAGCTTGCCGTGGCGGTAGAACTCGCGCAGACGCAGCGTCACCGTGCCCTTGCTGGTGAACTTGACGGCATTGGACAAGAGGTTGAGCAGGACCTGACGCAGCCGGGTCGGATCGGTGCGCACATAGAGCGCGTCGAGCGAATCGGGGATGTCGAGAACGACCGTGTTGCCGTGGTCGTCGGCGCGGCCGCGGATGATGCTGACCGTGGTTTCGGCCAGGGCGCGAATGTCGACGGCGCGTTCCTCGAGTTCCAGCTTGCCGTGTTCGATCTTCGAGTAGTCGAGGATCTCGTTGATCACCTCCAGCAGCGCCTCGCCGGACGAACGGATGGTCTTGACGCTGGAGAGTGCGTCTTCGGGAAGCTCGGAGAATTCCAGCACTTCGGACATGCCGAGGATGGCGTTGAGCGGCGTGCGGATCTCGTGGCCCATGGTCGCCATGAACTGCGACTTGGCGCGGTTGCCGGCATCGGCCGCCTCGTATGCTTCGGTCAGGCGATGCGCCATGCCTTCCAGTTCGAGGCCGGCCTTGCGCACCGATTTCAGCTGGCGGCGCAGCGTGACGACAAGGAACACCACCGAGATCATCAGCAGGCCGAGCATGATGGCGGAGGTTCTCTCCAGCTCGAGAATGGTGTCGCGGGCGTCGGCCCTATCGGCACTGAGCTGCATATTGGTGTGGATCAGCAGGTCTTCGGTCGTCTTCGAAAGCGCGGCCAGCGCCTCGTCCAGGCTTTCAAGCTCGGCGGCCGTCGGCATGTCGCCCAGGGCGTAGGCGTCGAACGCGGCCTGGAAGCCGGAGACCTGAGACTGGATCTCTCCGAGCATGCTGACGACCTTCGGATCGTCGGAGAAATAGTCGCCGAACTTCGATTCCATCACCAGCTGGGTACGGGAATAGAGGATGTCGTAACGCAGGGAGAGTTCGCCCAGCAGAGCCTCGCTCGGTTGCTGGCGGCGCAGTTCGGCGAGGCTGTAGTCGAGCGCGCGGGCCTCGCGGTCGAGCTGGTAGACGGACCAGACCGCGTTTTCGCGAATGCCGTCCTGCAGGAAGCGGAACTGGCGGGAAATGTCGACGAAGAGCACGATCAGCACGAACAGCAGGACGGCCGATACCAACTGCAGGATCAGCGTGGTGCTGCCTGCCTTGCGCATGATGTCGCCGGACCCGTGCGCTCGCATCACTCGACGACCTCGATCTGCTTGATCTGCCAGACGGAGCGAGCAAAATACTTCTCGTTGAAGAGCGAGCGATCCTGGTCGAAGGGATAGACCAGCATGGACGGCCCCTTGGTGCGCACCGTCATGACCTTGCCGTCCAGCCGCGTGGCGAGGATGGTGTCGAGCGAGAGCGCGTCGGACATCGGCACTTCGGCGGAATAGCCGTTGAGCGCCTGGAAGATCAGTCGGCTGCCCTCGGCGCCGGCCGCCTTCAGCACTTCGCGCAGCAGGGGGCCGGAGAATTCGACCTCGCCCTGGGTCCAAGGCGTGTCCATCGTCGCGCGCCGACCGCTGAGGGCATCGAACATTGCCAGGTCGAAGACCGCCGTACCGTCGCGGTTCGGCTGCGTGACTGCACCGGTGATCGTCAGGATCACCGGACCCTTCGGCTGGTCGAGCGCCGCGGCATGGGTCGCGCCGAGGACCACGGTCAGGAGAATGGCGAGGAAGGACTTCATGCGTGCACCCGTCGAGAACGGTCGGTCTCAGCCGGCCAGGGCCTGGCGGGTCGCGCCACGGCCGAGACAGGACGTGAGAAGCGAACGGAACGCCACCGCTTCCACCGGCTTGGTGAGAAAGTCGGTGACACCCCCTGCCCTTGCGGCTTCGCGAAGGCCGGGTTCCAGGTCGGCGGTGACCATGACGACGGGGACCTCGTCATAGCGCTCCATCATGCGGATCGCCTTGACGAATTGCAGACCGCTCATGCCCGGCAGCATGTGGTCGACGATCAGCATGTTGTGAAGCCGGTTGTGGCAGAGCGTCAGTGCCTTGGTGGCATCCGCCTCGATCAGGATCTCCTCATCGGTCACCTTCTTGGCGAGGTGCTTCAGGATCATCGCATTCGTCGGATTGTCTTCTACGATCAGAATGGTCATGTCCGGTCTCCCTTGGCTCCAAACCGCTTACCCTGCAGGGATTTCTAGCAAAGGGAGCCTGAGATAGGCTGAACCATTTTGAATCAATTTTACCGATCGCTACTTTAAGCCCCTCTTAATTTTTAGAGCGCGCTAAATCGCGGCTGTCCAAACCGGCGCCGCACCTGTTTTGAGGGCATTGATCCGGGATCAGCCTTCGAGTGCGCGGGAAATGCGGCGCGACAGCTCGACCGGGTTTTTCAGGACGATGGCCCGGCTGGTGCGTTCGATCAGCTGCTCACGGATCAAGCGCGACATTTCCCGCGAAACGGTCTCGCGGCTGGAGCCGATATGCTCGGCAAGCTCGGCATGGACGAGCGGCGGCGAGATGATCCGCTCGCGGCCGCCGTCACCGCGCAGGCGCGAGAGGCGCAGCAGCGCGTTGTAGAGACGATGCTTGGTGTCGAGGAAGGAGAGCTCGGACACGCGTTCGTTCATCGAGCGGATACGGCCCGAGAGCAGCCGCATGAGGGACAGACAGACCTCCCGGCGGGTCTGCAGGATATCGTGGAAGACGGCGTAGGGAATGACGGTCACGACCGAATCGCTGACCGCCATCAGGCTCGCCGAGCGCGACATTTCGTCGATCGCCGAAAGTTCGCCCAGAAGGTCGCCGCGCCGAAAGGTGCCGAGGATCGCTTCCTTGCCGACGGTGAAGCGCAACACGGCACGAATCTCGCCGCTCTGCACCACAAAGACGTCTTTCGACGTGTCCTCGTAGTCGACAAGGCTTTCGCCGGCGCACAGATTGCGCGTGTGACAGCGCGACAGCCAATCATTGTCTTCGCCGGGGCTCAGACTGGCAAATATCGAGGTGCCGCGCAGCGTGGATAGACTGTGCGCGTTGTTTTGCGGATTGGCTCCCACAGACAAATGATCTTCCACTTTTCTTGCTCATGCGACGATCGGGGCGAGGCGGACGTGAACGCTTCTTAAGCCCGCGCGCCCCGAAAGGGCAAGTCAGGACCGGCCAAGAACCTGTCGGTGTATTACCGCCGGGTTAATGGCGCCCTGCAAAGGAATCCTATTAACCAATCGATCCCGCCGAAGGGCCCCAGACGTCGGTGAGCGCGAAGCCGTCGGCCAGCGGATCGAAGGGATCGAGCGCCACCTGGTGCAGGCCGAAGGTGAAGCCGCGGCCGCTGATCGTCGGGATGACGGCAGTACGTCCGGCGACTTCGGTCACCTCCTTGAGGCCCACCTCGAATTCCGAGCCGATGATCGAGCGCGACTTCATGACGTCGCCGACCTTAACCTTGCCGCGCGCGTAGAGCGTCGCGAGATTGGCGGAATTGCCGGTACCGCAGGGCGAGCGGTCGACGCGGCCGGGCCACATGGTCGTGCAGGTGCGGATCGCGCCGTCCGGATCGACGTCGCGGAACATCACGTAGGCGACGCCGGAGATCGCCGGAATTTCCGGGTGGACGACGGGAATGCGGCGGTTGATCTCCTCCTTGAGGATCATGCCTGCCTCGACCAGGCCACGGGCATTGGCCTTGTCGATGGTGAGCCCGACCTGGCCGACATCGACCAGCGCGTAGAAGATTCCACCATAGCTGAGGTCGAAGGTGATGCGCCCCCATTGCTCGGTCTCGAGGCTGACGTCCAACTCATGCACGAAGGACGGCACCATGGTGAGCTTGACCCGCTCGCAGCGGCCATCGCGGCAGGTGGCGGTGGCGGTCACGAGACCGGCGGCGGTGTCGAGCACCACCGTCGTCTCCGGCTCGGTCATCTCGACGATGCCGCTTTCGAGCAGGGCCGTCGTGATGCAGATCGAGTTCGATCCGGAGCTCGCATGCGCCTGGTCCGGCTGCAGGATGACGAAGCCCGCATCGGCCTTGGGATTCTTGGCCGGCAGAAGGAGGTTGACGGAGCCGATCGGCGCGCCGCGCGGCTCGAGCACGAGAAAGCGGCGCAGTTCCTGGCCCTTCGGGTCGTTGTTCAGCCAGTGCAGCTGTTCGGCAATCGTCTCGCCCGGGATCTTCGGCACGCCGCCGACCGCCACCTTGCCGATCTCTCCCTCACAATGGACGTCGATCAGCTGAAGAGTACGCTTCCATCTCATGGTCTTGCTCCGTCAGTCAGGAATTCAGGTCTTGGCGCGGGACAGCGCGGCCAGGCGTTCGGGATGCGCCTTGTCCTTGCGGGCAAGAGCGGAAAAGGCGGCGGCCCGATCGATCACGGCGCGCAGGTCGCGCAGCGCGGCAACGGCCTCGGCCCGGCTCACCACGGAGAAGCGCAGGCGGCTGCCGACCGGCGACTGTCCGAGCCGCCAGAGATCGGCCTCGATCACATGGGCGATCTTCGGATAGCCGCCGCAGGTATTGGCCTCGGCGAGCTGGATGATCGGCTGGCCCGACGGCGGCACCTGGACGGTGCCCGGCATGATGCCGTGCGAATGCAGTTCGAGCTTTTGCGTCAAGGTCAGAGCGGGGCCGGACAGGCGATAGCCCTGGCGGTTGGCATCGTCCGTGACCTGCCAGGCGGCGGCCTCCAGGGCCGCGACCGCCGCGGGCTCGAAGGAGCCGTATTCCGCCCCCGGCAGGACGCGGATCGGCCTTTCCTCGCCAATGTCCGCCGCCGACCTGCCGATCTCCGAAGGATCCAGGCCGAAGCCCGCCGGCAGGCCGGTCGCGGTCATCGGCGCAAAGCCGGTGTCGAGCCGGTCGCCACGGCGCAAGCCCCTGCCATTCAGGCCGCCCCAGCCGCTCTTCAGGTCGGTCGAGGCCGAACCCAGGACGGCGGGAACGCCAAGACCTCCGGAGACGGCGACATAGGCGCGCGCACCGCTGCGCGGCAGGCCGAGTTCGAGCACGTCGCCGGTGCGGACCGGCAATGCCCACCAGGAGGGGTACAGAATTCCGTTGAGGGTCACGGGGCAATCCGCGCCGGTGACGGCCACCAGCGTCGCCTGGCCGAAGCGCAGCCGGAACGGAAAGATCGCCACTTCGATCGCTGCGGCATTGGCGTTATTGCCGATCATGCGGTTGGCCAGTTCCAGCGCCGGCGCATCCATGGCACCGGAGCGCGAGACGCCGGCGTCGAGATAGCCGAAGCGGCCGAGGTCCTGCACCGAATTGGCCGCGCCCGTCGTCAGGATCTCGATCATGCCCGGATCTCCTTGACCACGAAACGGATACGGTCACCGGCGCGAAGGGCTGCCGGCGGCTCGCGCATCGGATCGAACAGGTGGAAATCGGTATGGCCGAGAATGTGCCAGCCGGAAGGTGCCGTCAGCGGCATGATGCCGGCCTGCGCACCGCCGATGATGACCGAGCCTTCGGGCACGCCCATGCGCGGAACCGCGCGGCGGGGCAGCGCGAGGGCCGGATCGAGGCCGGAGAGATAGACGAAGCCCGGCATGGCCCCCACCGCAGCGACGGAGTAGACGGGCGCGGCGTGCATGGCGACGAGACGCTCCACCGTCAGCCCCTTTGACGCGGCGACTTCGGCGAGATCGCTGCCTTCGTTGCCGTAGACGACTGGGATCTCCACCAGACGTCCGGCGGCCGGAGCAGCCTTGGTCGTCTTCCACTCGTTGAGCATGTGGGCTTCGAGCCTGTCCGGGTCGAGGCGAAGCGGGTCGAAGACGACCATCAGATTGTTCATGCCGGGTGCGGTCTCGGAGAGGCCGGGCACGGCGCGAAGGGCATCGGCAAAGACCCAGATGCGTTCCTGCAGGGATGCGTCGAAAACCGGGCCGGCGACATCAAAAAGAAGCGCCCCTGCCCCTTCCGGGCTGATCCGCGGATTGTCTGCGTGCTCCTGCATGCCTGCCTTCATCGTCGTGTCTTCCGTGGTGATATATCAGAATATGGTGGAGACCAAGAGCATTTCTTCGTCCGGCCATTGTGCATTCCCTCGAGCTCGACCTACAATTCGGGAACACGTCAACAGGGATCGTAAGCGGCATGTCACTCAGCGTCGACCTCAATTCCGACATGGGCGAAGGCTTCGGCGCCTATCGCATGGGCGACGACGAGGCGATGCTGTCGATCGTCAGTTCCGCCAATATCGCCTGCGGCATGCATGCCGGCGATCCGGACATCATGGCCTCGACCTTCGCCATCGCCAGAGCGAAGGGCGTTGCCGTCGGCGCGCATCCGGGCTTCCCCGACCTCTGGGGTTTCGGCCGGCGCAACATCCCCTTCTCGTCCGGCGAGATCGAGCGGCTGGTGGCCTATCAGATCGGCGCGGCCCAGGCGCTTTCGACCTATGCCGGGCACCCGATCACCCATGTGAAGGCGCATGGCGCGCTCGGCAACCTGACGCAGCAGGACGAGAGCGTGGCGCAGGCCGTCAACAATGCGATCAAGGCAGTCGACCCCAAGCTCGTCTGCCTGACCATCGCACTTGGCCACCAGGAACGGCTGGCGCGCGAGATGGGGCTGGAATGCCGCTCCGAGATCTTCGCCGACCGGGCCTATACCGACGAGGGCTTCCTCGTCCATCGCAGCAAGCCGGGCGCAGTCATCCACGATGCCGACGCAGCGGCGGCGCGCGTGGTGCGCATGGTGAAGAACGGCGCGATCGAGACGATCACCGGCCGCGTCATCGTCACGCCGATCGATTCGATCTGCGTGCACAGCGACACGCCGTCCGCCGTCGACATCGCCCGGACGATCCGCGCAGCGCTGGAAGCCGACGGCATCGCCATCGCCAACTTCCTGCGTTGAGGGAACCGACATGGACCTTTCGACGATCGAGAGACTGATGCAGATGCTGGAGAACTCCACGCTCAACGAGCTGGAGGTCAGCGAGAACGGCATGCGCATCCGCCTCGCCAAGACGGCTGGCCGCGGAGGTGGCACCCCTGCAGCCGTGCCCACGCGTCGCGATACGCCCGAAGCCATGGCGGCGGCCGAGATCGCCGCGCTGATGGCGCTTCCCGATGTGTACGAGACCGACGAAGCGGTGATCGTCGCCGGGCTCTCCGGCACCTTCTATCGCGCACCCGCACCCGGTGCCGAACCCTATGCGAAGGAAGGCGACCTGATCGAGGAGGGCCAGACCGTCGCGCTCGTCGAAGCGATGAAGATGCTCAATCCGGTGGAGGCGCCCCGCGGCGGCCGCATCGTTTCTATCATGGTCGCAGATGGTGAACCGGTGACGCCGGGCACGCCGCTCATCCTGCTTGCCTCGGACTGACGCGCATGTTCGACAGCGTGCTGATCGCCAATCGCGGAGAGATCGCCCTGAGGATTCTCAGGGCCTGCCGCGACCTTGGCCTCAAGACCATCGCCATTCATTCGGAGGCAGACCGCAATCTCCGCCATGTGGCGCTCGCAGACCAGGCGCTCTGCATCGGGCCAGCGCCGGCGGCGCGCAGCTATCTCGACAGCCATGAAATCCTGCTTGCGGCCCAACTGACCGGCGCGGGCGCCATCCATCCGGGTTACGGCTTCCTGTCGGAAAACGCCGACTTCGCAGAAATGGTCGAACGGTCGGGCATGATCTTCGTCGGGCCGCCTTCGGCGGCGATCCGAGTGATGGGCGACAAGGTGGCCGCCAAACGGGCGATGATCGCGGCCGGCGTGCCCTGCGTGCGCGGCCCCGACAGCGCCCTGCCGGAAGACCCGGCGCGCATCGCCGCCGTCGGTGCGGAGACCGGCTATCCGCTGATCGTCAAGGCATCGGGCGGCGGCGGCGGGCGCGGCATGCGCATCGTTCGCGACCCCGGATCGTTGGCGGCGGCCGTGCAGATGGCGCGCGAAGAAGCCGGTCGGGCCTTCGGCAACCCCGAGGTCTATGTCGAACGCTTCCTCGAGTTTCCGCGGCATGTCGAGATCCAGGTGCTCGCCGACAATCACGGCAATGCGATCCACCTTGGCGCGCGCGACTGCTCCACCCAGCGGCGCCACCAGAAGCTGATCGAGGAGACTCCGCCGCCCGGCATCGATCCGACCGCCATCGACGCGATCGGCCGGCGCTGCGCGGCGGCGTGCCTCGCCATCGGCTATCGCGGCGCCGGCACGTTCGAGTTCCTCTACGAGGATGGCGCGTTCTACTTCATCGAGATGAACACCCGGGTGCAGGTCGAGCATCCGGTGACCGAAGAGATCACCGGCGTGGACATCGTCCGTGAACAGCTGCGAATCGCCATGGGCGAGAAGCTCGGGCTGACCCAGGACGAGGTGCGCGTCAGCGGCCATGCCATCGAGTGCCGGATCAATGCCGAGCACGCCTTCAACTTCACGCCGTCGCCCGGCAAGGTGACGCGTTTCATTGCGCCCGGCGGACCGGGCGTGCGGCTCGATACCCATCTCTATGCCGGCTACGAGATCCCGCCGAACTACGATTCGCTGATCGCCAAGCTGATCGCCCATGGGCCGACGCGCGAGAGCGCGATCGTCCGCATGCGTCGGGCGCTTCAAGAACTGACCATCGAGGGCGTGGAGACGTCGGCTGCGCTTCACCTGGCCCTGCTCGACGAACCCGGTTTTTCGGCCGGGGGCATCGACATCCATCATCTGGAACGGCTGATGGCCGATGGGTTCGGGAGGCCGCTATGACCAGCGCGTGGATCGAATCCGTCCTCGAGCTGATGCAACGCCACGGCATCGCGGAGTTCGAATACCAGGACGATACCCGGCACGTCGTGGCGAGCGGCGGCGAGGTATTCGAGGTCGGTCAGAGGGCGGAAGAACGAGCCGCTCCTGCTCCGCGCCGCGCGGAGACGGTTGCCGCGCCGCATGTCGGGCTTTTCCTTCCCGAGCATCCCTCCAGCGCAAAGGACGCCGCCCTGCCCCGTCTCGTGCGGCGCGGCGAGATCATCGGTTACCTGAAGGCCGGCGCCCTGCTGCGGCCGGTCGTTGCGCCGTCCGACGGCGTGCTTTCGCGCCAGCTGACCCCTAAGGGTGAGCTTGCGGGCTACGGCACGCCGCTGTTCGAGCTGCACGCAGCGGACCTCTAGGGGCCGGGTCTGCACTTCAGGCATGGCCGGCCGGTCACGGCGCTCAAGGCCGGGTCGGCGTCAGCACGGTGCCGGCGGCGCCGATCGTATTGCCGGCGGAGTTGCCGAGCAGCAGCCACTGGCGGCCGTAGTTTCGCCGGGTGCGCGGGTCGAAGATGGAGATCGGGGCGCTGATCACGGTGCTTGCCGCCTGGCCGACCGTGGTACCGGCGCCGATGGCGACGGCACCCAGGCTCTCACCGAGCCCGACGGAGGAATCGGTCACCGCCTGGCCGGCGATCAGCCGTTCGCCGATCAGGCGCACCACGTCGGGGCTCTCGGCGAATTTCCCATGGTTCAGCGCGTCACCGGATTTCAACTTGGTCAGGTCGAGCACGGAAATGCCGGCCATTTCCAGCTGCGAGCGGTAGGGCTCGGTCGTCGGATCGATATGGCCGAGACGGTCGACATTGCCCGAAATATGCTTCGATATCGTCAGCGCCCGGTCGTCGCGCGAGACGAACAGGGTGAAGTGCGGCGCCTTGCCGGCAAAGCTCTGGAATTGCTGGCCGAAGACGTCGACGTCGAGATCGGGTGCGGCAAGGATGACATTGCTGATCTTCGGATCGACCCGGCCATGGCGGATGGCCATCTGCCGCAGCGCCTCGACCGCAAGCCAGGTGCCCATGGAATGGGCCATCACGGTCACTTCGCCGACGGCCGGATTGCGGGCGATCTGCGTCAGCAGGTCCTCCAGCGCGTCGCGCGAATAGTTCGTGCTTTCCTTGTCGTAATTGTAGTCGAAGATCGAGCCGCGCGACGGCCAGGTGAAGACCACCGGCACCACGTCGGCCTTGGAATCGTGGACGATCTGGGCAAAACGATAGACGGCTTCCTCATAGAGATTGTTGAAGCCATGGACGAAGACCAGGACGCGCCGGCTCTTGGGAACATGGGTCTTCAGCCAGGCCTCGCCCTGCTTTTCGCTGGTGATCGGTTCGACGGCGACGGTCGTGAATTCCTTCTGCGGATCGGCCGGCAGGCGTTTCGGCCACTGGACCTGGCCGATCTCGCGATTGGCGTCGGGCGGGATGGAGAGGGTGACCGCATCGATCATCAGGCCGGAACCGCGCTCGCCGGTGAAGAGAACCGCCTTGTCGAGCGCCGGCGCCCGGGTCGTTGCCGCGATCAGCTCGACCTTGGTCGTGCCGTTGGCGGTATGATTGGTGGGCTCCATGACGCCGATCGGCCGCCCGGCACAGCCGGCCAGAACCAGGACGAGGCCGGCGAACAGCGCGCCGCGGCGCAGTGCCGTCCGCAGCGGCGCCTTGCGGGGCCGGGACAGCGTGGACGCGGTATCGTTGCAGATGGGATGCACGCTCTCTCCAACGCCGGACAATGACAGCTACCGCTGCGTCATACCGGGCTTGGCATGCGCTTTCCAGCCTTTTCGCGCGGCCGATCACGGCCCTGCCTCAGGCGGCGCCGAGTTGCGCCCTGGTCCAGTCGACGATCTGGCGCGCCGACATGGCGCCGGACACCCGGCCGATCTCGCGGCCGCCCTTGTAGAGCAACATGGTCGGGATGCCGCGAATGCCGAGCTTCGAGGCAAGCTGCGGTTCGTTTTCCGAGTTCAGCTTGAGAAGGCGGACGTCCGGTTCGAGCATGCCCGCGGCTTCGGCGAAGGCCGGCGCCATCATGCGGCACGGGCCGCACCAAGGCGCCCAGACGTCGACGAGAACCGGAATCTCGTTGCGGCTCATGTGCTTTTCGAAGGACGGGGCATCGGCATCGGCGGGATGGGCCTCGAACATGGCGTGACCGCATTGGCCACAGCGCGCCTCGGAGGCCGGGCGGTCGGCCGCCAGGCGATTGACGGCAGAACACTGAGGACAAACTATCTTTCTGTCTTTCTGCATCTTGCGTATTCCTGCAGTTCCAAGCCCCATGACACCGGGGCACCGGCTTGACAATATATTCGGAATAACGTAGATACGCAAGAATGAAAGTTGATCCCGATTCCATGCAGGCGGCCGCCGACGATGCCAGCGAGTTGCTGAAAGCGCTCGCCAATCGCCACCGCCTGCTCATTCTGTGCCAGCTGATCGACGGCGAGCGTTCGGTCGGCCAGCTCGCCGAATTCCTCGGGATTCGCGACTCGACGGTGTCTCAGCACCTGGCGCTGTTGCGCCGCGACCGGATCATTTCCGGCCGCCGGGACGGCCAGACAATCTGGTATCACATCGAGAGCGAACCGGCGCGCAACGTCATCACCGCGCTTTACGGCAGCTTCTGCGCCGTGTAGCCGCATTCGCGCGGCCGCCTCTTCCGGACATCGACCCCGACCGGCTCAAGCCGGCCGCATCGTGCCCTTCTCGCGCAGGTTCACGTGCCAGGAGAGCGCCTCCTCGAGCACATGTGGCGTATGCCCGCCGCGCTTCACCGCACGATCGAAATAGTCCTGCAACGGATCACGGTATTCCTTGTCGACGCAGTTGGCGATGATTACCGCCGCCCGTTCGCGCGGCGCAAGGCCGCGCAGGTCGGCAAGACCCACTTCCGTCACCAGGATGTCGGTGTCGTGCTCGGTATGGTCGACATGGCTGACCATCGGCACGACCGAGGAGATCGCGCCGTTCTTCGCGATCGACTTGGTGACGAAGATCGACATGAAGGCGTTGCGGGCGAAATCGCCCGAGCCACCGATGCCGTTCATCATGTGGGTGCCGCCGACGTGGGTCGAGTTGACATTGCCGTAGATGTCGAACTCCAGCGCGGTGTTGATGCAGATCAGGCCGAGGCGCCGGATCACTTCCGGATGGTTGCTGATCTCCTGCGGCCGCAGGATCAGGTGATGCTTGTATTCGGACAGCCGCGGCAGGACCTTCTTGTACATCTCGGCCGACAGCGTGATCGACGAACCTGAGGCAAAGGTCATCTTGCCGGAATCGATCAGCTCGAAGGTCGAGTCCTGAAGGACTTCGGAATACATCTTCAGGTCATGGAAGGGCGTGTCGATAAAGCCGTGCAACACGGCATTGGCGATCGTGCCGATGCCGGCCTGCAGCGGCTGCAGCTCGTAGCCCAGGCGCCCCTGCTTCACTTCGTTGAGCAGGAAGTCGCTGAGATGGCCGGCAATGGCATTGGTCTCTGCGTCCGGGGGCAGGATGGTCGACGAGCTGTCCTGCTTCTCCGACACGACGACGGCGATGATCTTTTCCGGCGGGATCGGGATGAAGGGCAGGCCGACGCGGCTTTCCGGCGTGACGATCGGGATCGGCATCCGGGTCGGGCGGCGCGACGGGATATAGATGTCGTGCAGGCCCTCGAGCGTGGCCGGCTGGGAGACGTTGATCTCGATGATGACCTTGTCGGCGAGGATGGCGAAGCTCGCCGAATTTCCGACCGAGGTGGTCGGCACGATGCCGCCGTTCTCGGTGATGGCGACCGCCTCGATGATGGCGATGTCGACCGGCTTGATCTGCTGGGTGCGCAGCTGTTCGACCGTTTCCGAAAGGTGCTGGTCGATGAACATCACCTCGCCGGCATTGATCGCCTTGCGCAATCCCGGATCGGACTGGAAGGGAATGCGCCGCGCCAGCACATGGGCCTCGGCCAGCGTCTTGTCGAGATCGTTGCCGAGCGAGGCGCCGGTCATCAGGGTGATCTTCAGCGGATGGGTCTTGGCGCGCTCGGCGAGCGCCAGCGGCACGGCTTTCGCCTCGCCGGCACGGGTGAACCCGCTCATGCCGACCGTCATACCGTCCTGGATATAGGCAGCGGCTTCCTCCGCACTGACCAGTTTGTCGAGCAGCGGCTTAAATCGGATCCGGTCACGCAGCATAATCCATCCTCATGAGACAACGCGTTGGCCCGATCGTGCTCCGACGGGCAGAGGCCATGGCTTAAAGGCCCGCGGCGCGAAAACGCAATCATTCTTCAGTCGCATTGCGCGCTTATCTGCCATGCGTTTTTCGCATAGCAGATGACTGACGAAATTTACTGCACGAGAACTCTGGCGGCACCGTATGCCGCGGAAGTCAAAGGCATTTCAGAGAGAAGGAAATGGCGCACCCGAAGAGATTCGAACTCCTGACCCCCAGATTCGTAGTCTGGTGCTCTATCCAGCTGAGCTACGGGTGCGTACCGGTCCGACTGTCGTCGGCGGCGTGGCGATCCTCTAAAACGTGCCGCGAAGGATTGCAAGCACCTTTCGGAAAAAAGAGTCATTTTGCCGTCATGTGGAGGCCGTGGCCCAGCATTTCCGGCCGATCTTTTTTCAGGCGCGGGCACGCCAGTCGTCGAGGGCCACCGGCCGATCGGGAATTTCGATGCGGAAGAGCGTGCCCGGACCCGGCTTTTCCACCAGCGCAATGGTCCCGCCATGGGCGAGCACGAGTTCGCGGGCGATCGCCAGACCAAGCCCGATGCCGCCGGAGCGCGCCGATCCGCGGAAGGCCATGAACAGGTTCTCCCGCGCCTTGGCCGGCAGGCCGGGGCCGGTGTCGTCGATGGTTATGGCAACGACGCTGCCGATCCGCTGGCCGCAAAGCGTGATGCGGCGCACCACGCCCGGATCGTCCAGGCCGTGATTGGCCAAGGCCTGGACGGCGTTGCGGCAGATGTTGTGAATGACGCGGAACAGCTGCTCGCTGTCGGCATCCACTTCGATGTCCGGGCCGATCATATCGACGAAGTCGATGCCGCTTTCGGGACCGATCGCCAGGATGTCGCGCACCTCCTGGCAAAGCCCAGACAGGGGGAAGCGGCGGCGCTTGGGTTCGGGCTCGGACGCCTGGCCGTAGGCGAGTACCTCGTTCGTGTAGCCGACGGCGCGATCGATGGTGCGCAGGAGCTTCGGAGCGAAGCCCTTGACCATGGGATCGTCAACATCGACGAGACGGTCGGACATCAGCTGCGCCGAGGCGAGGATGTTGCGCATGTCGTGATTGATCTTCGACACGGCAAGCCCGAGGTCGGCCAGGTTGCGCTGCTGCTTCAGCGTCTTCTGCAGCTGTTCCTGCATCAGGGCAAGATGGCGACCGGCCAGGGCGATCTCGTCGTCGCCGGGCGCGGACGGCAGGATGCGGGCCGGATCTTCCGGATTCTCCGCAAAGGCCTGCATGCTCCTCGTCAGCCGCCGCATCGGCCGGATCATCATGCGGTTGATCGCGATGTAGATCAGCGAGGCGGTGATCAGCGAAATCATCAGCGACACGGAAAAGACGCTGCGGGCATAGGCGAGCATCGCCTGGCGCAGGCTCTTCTCCTCCATCACAAGTTCGATGATCATGTCGGTGTCGCCGACCGGTCCGTAGACCCGCAGCAGGCGGTCGCCGCCCAGGATCAGCGTGTAGAGCGCATCGCCGATCGACTGCAGCGCCGGCACGTCCGAGAGGTCGTATTTGGCATCGACCTGCACCGGCATGTCCTCAACTGCAAGGAGTCGCGACGTTCCGTCCTTGCGCAGGGCGATCGCCTTGGTGCCGGTGGCCATCAGCGTGTCGTCCTGCACGGCACGCGGCAGTTCGGCCGGCTGCAGGCCATCGATGACGACGCCGGCGGCGGCGGCCGTGTTGAGGCGGTCCTCCAGCCAGCGCAGGCGCATGGTGGCGACCGACGGCACGAAGATCAGCACTTCGGCCATCATAACGAAGGCCATGGTCAGCCACAGCAGCTTGCCCGAAAGGCCACGCAAGCGGTGCGGCATGACCGACGGCTCACTCGATTCGGCTTGCCGACCGGCTTCGCTCAGTCGCGCCATCGCCCACTCCCGTCGTATCCTGGTCCGGACCGGCTGTTTCCCGACCCGGCTCGACAAATTGCAGTTTCGTCATATTAGCCGACGCGGGGGGGATTGGCCAATGGCATCTCCGGCGCAGGCTGCGGAGGCGCTCCGCTCACGGGAAACCGCCTGCAAACGACGACGCCGCGACCCGAAGATCGCGGCGTCTCTATCTTGATTGTTCCGCCTAAGGCGTAAATCAGAACTCTTCCCAGCTTTCCGTTTCCTGCACGGCGACCTTGGCGGTGGCGGCGCGACCGCCACCGAATGCCTTGGCCACGGAGCCCATCATCTGGCGGGCCGGCGACGGCGCGGGCCGATGCTGGGTCGACCGTGCGACAACCGGTGCCGCATGGCTGCGGCCCTCGTCGCCGGTGCGGAACTGGGCGACCAGTGCTGCCAGGCCGTTGGCCTCGCCGGAAAGCTTGTGGGTCGCAGCCGAGGTCTCCTCGACCATGGCGGCGTTCTGCTGGGTCACCTGGTCCATCTGGTTCATGGCGGTGGCGACCTCGGCCAGGCCGGTCGACTGTTCCTTCGCCGCGGCGGCGATTGAATGAATGTGGTCGTTGATCTTGAGGACGCGAACCTCGATTTCCGACAGCGCCTCGCCCGTGCGCTGCACGAGCTTCACGCCGCCGGCCACTTCCTGGCCGGACTTGGTGATGAGCGCCTTGATGTCCTTGGCAGCGTTGGCGGAGCGCTGGGCCAATTCGCGCACTTCCTGGGCGACGACGGCAAAACCCTTGCCTGCATCACCGGCACGGGCGGCCTCGACGCCGGCATTGAGCGCCAGAAGGTTGGTCTGGAAGGCGATTTCGTCGATCACGTTGATGATTTGCGAGATTTCGCGCGAGGCCTGTTCGATACGGCCCATGGCGTCGACGGCGTCTGAGACGACGATCGCCGACTGGGCGGCGCTCTGCTTGGCCTCGGTCACCATCTGGCTGGCTTCCTGCGCCCTTTCGCTCGAACCACGGACGACGACGGTGATCTCGTCGAGGGCGGCCGAGGTCTCTTCGAGCGCCGCAGCCTGCTGCTCGGTGCGCTTGGCGAGGTCGTTGGTCGCCGAGGTCAGCTCGCCGGTATTGCCGTTGATCAGGTCCGTCTTGCCGCGGATGTCGGTCATCGTGTGGCGAAGCCGCTCGAAGGTAGCATTGACGTTGGTCTGCAGCTCGGCAAACGCGCCGCGGAAATCGCCGCGCATGCTCTGGGTCAGGTCACCGGCCGAAAGGCTGGCGATGACGCGGCGGGTTTCGGAGATGCCCTGATCGACAGACGACAGCAGCGTATTGATGTTGGCGGCGAAGCGGTTGAGGTTCTCGTCGTCATAGTCCTTGTCGATACGCTTGGCGAAATCGCCGGCCGCGGCGGATGCCACGACCACCGACATGCTGGACTGCAGGTCGTCGCTCTTGGCACGCATGGCCGTTTCCTGGGCGTTCATGCGCTGCACGGCAAGACCATTGCGCTTGAACACTTCGACCGCGGCGGCCATGTCGCCGATCTCGTCGGCGCGGCCTTCATAGGGAATTTCGGTGGTGAAGTCGCCGTCCGCCACTCTCTTCATCGCGTCGGTGACGTTGCGGATCGGGCGGCTGAGATGATTGACGCCGATATGGATGCCGAGGCCGGCGCCGATCGCCAGGGACAGCACGGTTACGCCCGAGATGATGACCAGCATGGTCTGCTGGAAGCTCGCCAGCGAGTCCTGCAGGGCCTGCAGTTCGCCCTTGTCGGCGTCGACGACGGCGTCGATCTCGGCCTGGAAGGCCTTGCGGTTGGCGCGGTTGGCTTCGGTATTGCCTTGCTCGTTGGCGGCCGTCGGATCGACCGTGGTGCCCAGGCGGGCCGTTTCTGAGCGGAAGGTGCGGAACTCGGCGGAGCGCGCCATCATCGCATCGAAGGTGGCCTTCTGGGTTTCCGGCACGAGCGGCTTCCAGCTGGCCAGCACCTTGTCCATTTCGTCGAGGTTCTTCAACAGGCCCTTGGCGAAGCTCTCGGCTTTCTCGGAGCTCGGGGAAGCATAGATGCCGCGCGCTTCCATCACCACCCCGGTGACGAGGCGGTTCAGCCGCTCGCCGAGATAGACGCGCTCGGATACCTCGCTCACCTGTTCCGACTTGGCGCCATACTGCGTGGTGACGAAAATGCCCATCGCCCCGATGACTATGGCCGCAAAACCAAGAATTCCAACCAATGAATAGACTTTGCCGCTGATCTTCACGGACTAACTCCTAAGTAAAAGACAGGGGCCGCAAGCCCCCTTATTTTTACTAAAATAAGGTTCCGCCGTTAACGAACTATTGCGACGCTAAAATACGCTATTTTATCGGTGACGCCCGTGTCATAATTCGAATTTTGCGCGTCACCTCAGTCAAAACGATCAAGTCCGATCACGAATACGCCGGGATAGACAGAAATAGACCCAAAACCGCATTTCAGCATCTGGCGAAATGGTTAACGGGCAAAGGCGAGACCTCGCGCGCGCTCCTGGACACGGCAAACGGCGGGAATTGACTCCGCAAGCCATCGCCCTTATAAGCCGCGCACGTTCGGACCGACCCGCCCCTGTGGCGGATGTGGAGCCGTGCGTCAAATCCAACGCTCTTGCAGAAATGCAAACCCAAGAAGGGCCGCACACCGCGGTATTAAATAAATGAAGCGTACCTACCAACCTTCCAAGCTTGTTCGCAAGCGTCGCCACGGCTTCCGTGCGCGCATGGCAACCAAGGGCGGCCGCAAGGTTCTCGTTGCTCGCCGCGCTCGCGGTCGCAAGCGTCTCTCGGCCTAAAGGCCGGGTTTGCCCGAGACCGGGCGAATGAATGTATCTAAAAAGAAACAAACTGTCGGGCGGCTGAAAAGCCGGCCGCAGTTTCTTGCCGTTCGCGCCGGAGAAAAGCGCAAGGGCGGGTTGTTCCTCCTCGAGGTCCTCGACCGCCAGCAGCCCGACACCGAAGCACGGGTGGGCTTTACCGTTACCAAGAAGCACGGCAACGCAGTCGAACGAAACCGTATGCGGCGGCGCCTAAAAGAAGCCGTACGGCTGCATGCGGCGTTTGCAATGCAGCCCGGACACGACTATGTGGTTGTCGCCCGCAGGGACGTGCTCCACGCACCCTTTGCGCGGATTGCCGCGCAATTGGCCGAGCGGATCAAGGCCAGACCGAAAAACGCAGGGTCCTCCGCGACCGATTCCAGGAAAGTATGATGCAAAACAACCGCAATTACTTCATCGCGATTGCCCTGTCTGTGCTGATCGTTCTCGGCTGGCAGTATTTCATCATGAGTCCGAGGATCGAGGCACAGCGCATCGCCGAAGAGGCGCGCCTTGCCCAGGAAGCGCAGACGACCCAGGTGCAGCCGAATGCCGCTGCTCCCGCGGCCGGCACGGTTGCCGGCAACCTGCCGGGCAGCAGCGCCCAGGCGGCCGCCGAGACCAACCGCGAGGAGGCGATCGCCAAGTCCCCGCGCGTCGCCATCGACACGCCCGCGCTTGCCGGCTCGATCAATCTGACCGGCGCACGCTTCGACGACCTGAAGCTCAAGGAATATCGCGAGACCGTCGACCGGACGAGCCCGATCATCACGCTGTTCAATCCGGCCGACACCAAGGACGGCTACTTCACCGAACTCGGCTATATCGCCGGCGAGAACGCCGGCGCGGTACCGGGCCCGACGACCGTCTGGACGCTGGCCGAAGGTGACAAGCTGACGGCGACAACGCCGGTCACGCTGTCCTTCACCAACGAGGCGGGCCTCACCTTCCTGCGCAAGATCTCCGTCGACGAGCACTATATGTTCACCGTCGAGGACACGATCCAGAACGCCGGCTCGGCGAACGCCACCGTCGCGCCTTACGGCCGCATCACCCGCTACAACAAGCCGACGACCGCCTCCGTCTACGTCCTGCACGAGGGCTTCCTCGGCGTCATCGGTTCGCAGAGCGGCCTGATCGAGGAAAAGTACAGCAATATCGAAGAAGAAGCCGTTGCCAACGAGAAGGCGACGGGCGGCTGGTTCGGCATCACCGACAAGTATTGGGCCTCGGCTCTCATCCCGCAGCAGACCCTTGCCTATGAGAGCCGCTTCTCGCACTTCACCGACGGCCAGCCGCGCTTCCAGGCCGACTACAAGAGCGATCCGGCCACGGTAGCCGCAGGCCAGAGCACGACGATCAAGCAGCTGGTCTTCGCCGGCGCCAAGGAAGTGCCGGTGGTCGACGGCTACGCGCTCGACAAGTCCTGGTTCGGCAAGCTGTTTTCGAGCCTGCGCTCCAGCGAGCCCGCTGCCGTTCAGAGCTATGAAGTCCCGCGCTTCGACCTCCTGATCGACTGGGGCTGGTTCTACTTCTTCACCAAGCCGATGTTCAAGCTGATGGACTTCTTCTACCGTCAGGTGGGCAATTTCGGCATCGCGATCCTGCTGACCACCATCGTCGTCAAGGCGCTCTTCTTCCCGCTCGCCAGCAAGCAGTATGCCTCCATGGCCAACATGAAGCGCATGCAGCCGAAGATGGAAGAGCTGAAAGCCAAGCACGGCGACGACAAGATGGCGCTGCAGCAGGCGATGATGCAGCTCTACAAGGACGAGAAGATCAACCCGATCGCCGGCTGCTGGCCGGTGCTCCTGCAGATCCCCGTGTTCTTCTCGCTCTACAAGGTGATCTACGTCACCATCGAAATGCGCCACGCGCCGTTCTTCGGCTGGATCCAGGACCTGTCGGCCCCTGATCCGACCACGTTCATCAACCTGTTCGGCCTGCTGCCGTTCGAGGGTCCGACCTTCCTGCATCTCGGCGTCTGGCCGATCATCATGGGCGTCACCATGTGGCTGCAGATGCGGATGAACCCGACCCCGCCGGACCCGACCCAGGCGATGCTGTTCAACTGGATGCCGCTGATCTTCACCTTCATGCTCGGCAGCTTCCCGGCCGGTCTGGTCATCTACTGGGCCTGGAACAACACGCTCTCGATCGCCCAGCAGTCGATCATCATGAAGCGCCACGGCGCCAAGATCGAGCTGTTCGACAATCTCAAGGGCATGTTCCGGCGAAAACCCGCCAAGACCAAGTAGTCCCCGAAAGCCCCGGCCAGTCCGGGGCTTTCTTTTATGACCGCCACACGCACGAGCTCCGATGACCGCCCCAAGCTCTTCGCCCGTCCCCGCCGCCCGCCCCTGGCTCGGCATTGCCCTGGTGCTCGGCTCCGCCACCGCCTGGAGCTATGGCGGCGCGATCCAGCGATATATCGAATTGCACGACGGCTGGGCGATCGTCTTCTGGCGCTGCCTGTTCGGCGGCCTGTTCCTCCTGAGCTTCATGCTGATCCGCGACAGGCTGGCCGGGACGATCCGGCTGTTTGGCGCGATGGGATGGCCCGGGCTGATGATCGCCATCGGCTTTGCCGCCGTCTCGACCTGCTTCGTCCTGGCCGTCAGCATGACGCCGGTCGCCAATGTCGTGCTGTTCATGGCGGCCATCCCGCTGTTTGCCGCGCTGCTCGCCCGGGTGCTGCTCGGCGAACCGATCACCGCGGTGACCTGGGGGGCGATCGCCACCGTGATCGTCGGCGTGGCGATCATGGTGTCGGCGTCGATCGGCGAAGGCGGATCGATGGTCGGCCTTGCCTTGGCCGCCTCGATCCCGGTAATCTTCGCCTGCATGACAGTGCTGACGCGGAGGCATCCGGAGATCCGCATGACACCCGCGGCCAGCATGGGCTGCTTCATCGCTTCGGTGATCGCCGCCACCCAGACCGCGAGCTTCGCCGTCGGCCTGCCCGATCTTGCGCGGCTGTTTGCCTTCGGCGCGCTGAACCTCGGCCTTGGCATGGCAATGTATGTGACGGGCGCCCGCATGATCCCGTCGGCGCTTGCCGCCCTGCTTGGAACCGCCGAGATGATCCTGGCTCCGGTCTGGATGGTTTTGTTCCACGACGAGGTGCCTTCTGCCCGCACGATGATCGGCGGCGGCATCGTGCTTGTCGCGCTGTTCACCTATCTTATCGGCCATATGCGCCGCGAACTGGGGCCGCGCGTGCCCACCGCGTCTTGACTTTGCCGGTCAAAACCCGGATTTCACAGGACATGCGAAAGGCGATCCCATGACAGACAACAACCAGAAGACAGATCAGCCTCTGTTCGGCCGCCCGTGGATCTTCATCCGCGGCGTGCCGTCAATGCAGTTCCTTCCCCCCGAAGGTCCCCTCGAAGTGGCCTTTGCCGGTCGCTCGAACGTCGGCAAGTCGTCGCTGATCAATGCGCTGGTCGGCCAGAAGGCCCTCGCCCGTACGTCGAACACGCCGGGCCGGACCCAGGAACTCAACTATTTCGTTCCGGAAGGCTATTCGGGCGAGGCGGGCGATCTGCCGCCGATGGCGCTGGTCGACATGCCCGGCTACGGCTATGCCCAGGCGCCGAAGGAACATGTCGATGCCTGGACCAAGCTGGTCTTCGACTACCTGCGCGGCCGCGCCACGCTGAAGCGTGTCTACGTGCTGATCGACAGCCGCCACGGCATCAAGAAGAACGACGACGAGGTGCTCGACCTGCTCGACAAGGCGGCGGTGTCCTACCAGATCGTGCTGACCAAGACCGACAAGATCAAGGAAGCCGGCGTTCCGCGCCTGATCGCGGAAACCCTGGAAAGGATCAGGAAGCGCCCGGCCGCCTATCCCTTCATCGTCGCCACCTCCTCGGAAAAAGGAAATGGCCTCGACGATTTGCGCGGGGCAATCCTCGAGGCCATCGGCCAGGCAACCTGACGCAGTACGCCCGGCCTAGACAGTGCCCCGCCGAAGGCGGGGCAGACGTTCGGCTCAGGCCTTCGGCAGCAGAACCTTGTCGATCACGTGGATCACGCCATTCGACTGCTTGACGTCGGCGATGGTCACGGTGGCCACGCCGCCGTTCTCGTCGGTGAGCGTGATCTTGTCGCCATCCATCTTGGCCTGCAGCATACAGCCGCCGACCGTCTTGACCGGATGGGTGCCGCCGTCGTCGGCGATCATCTTGCCGATGGCAGACGACATGGCGTCAGCGGCCACGACGTGGCAGGTCAGAACCTTGGTCAGCTGATCCTTGTTCTCGGGCTTCAGCAGGGTGTCCACCGTGCCGGCCGGCAGCGCTTCGAATGCGGCATTGACGGGCGCGAAGACCGTGAACGGGCCCTTGCCCGACAGGGTCTCGACCAGGCCGGCGGCCTTGACGGCGGCCACCAGCGTCGTGTGGTCCTTCGAGTTCATGGCGTTTTCGACGATGTTCTTGTCTTCGTACATGGCGGCACCACCGACCATCGGGTTTTCGGCATGGGCGGCAACGGTACCGGCCGCGAGTGCGACGGCAAGGGTGAGCGGGCGAAGCGTGGTCTTGAACATTTCGGTTTCCTCTGTCCTGGTGTTCTCGATCCGTCCTCGGCGGCAGAATTGCCATCCGGGCGGTTGTTTCGATCCCGATTGTCGGGAACACTACAGAGGACGAGGGCTCAGACGAGGAAGTTTCAGGCGCCCGGCACAAATCCGAAACTATTCTCTATGCTTTTGAAATTTCTATGTTTTTATTAAGGGCGACGCGCCGGGACGGCGCGCCCGTCACAGATGGGCCGGGCCGAGCGCGATGACCGGACCGGTGGCCTGGCCGGTCGGGGAGCCGCCGAAGGGCTCGAGGCTGACGGCGAGGATGACGCCTTCGGCAAAACGGTTGCGCAGCGTGTCGGGCACGATGATCTCGCCTTCACCGGTCTGCGGCAGCACGCCCAGCGAACGCGGCGCCGCCTCGCCTTCGATCAGCCAGAGCTCCAGCGATTTCTGCTGCTGCGCACCGGTCGCGACGGGCGTCACCTGCAGCTTGCCGGAACCGCTGTCGTAACGCGCCACGAGGCTGATGACGCTGTCCTTGCCGGCAAGTTCCGCCACCAGAGGCTCGCCGCCCCGCGACGGGTCCCAAAGTCCCGCCTCGGTTCCGGCCACGACCGCGGCAGCCGCCACTCCGGCAAAGGCCAAGCCGCGCCACAGGGCAAGCGAGTTCCACAGACCGCCAAATGCCGACGACCATGGAGCACGCTCAGGCTGGCCGTAGATCTTGCCCTCGATCTTCGCGAAGAGCGCCTCGGGCGGCAGTTCGACGCCGTAGTCCTCATTGAACTGCGAGAGATTGTCCTCCCAGCGCCGAACGATCACGGCAAAGCTGCGGTCATGGCGCAGCCTTTCCTCGACCTGCAGGCGATCCTCGACGCCCAGCACGCCGAGCACATATTCGCCGGCGAGCACTTCGTCACGCGAGCGGTCACCCTTGCTCTGGTCTGGCGTCGTCATCCATGCACTCTCTCAATTTCAACAGGCTGCGACGCAGCCATGTGCGCATCGTGTTCAGCGGCACCGCGAACCGATCGGCCAGTTCCTGATAGGACAATCCCTCCACATAGGCATGCCTCACGGCTCGCGCGCGGTCAGGATCCAATGCTTGCAGACAGGTGTCAATCCGCTTTCCTTCCGAGCGCAGCACCGCGCTCTGTTCCGGATCGGCCGCGCTGTCGGCGAGGTCGATGACCGTCTCCAGTTCTTCCGCCGGCGGGCGTCGGACCCTGAGGCGGTCGATGCAATGATAGCGGGTGATCGCCGCGAGCCATCCCATGGCACCATTTCCCGACGAGGCGAAGCTTTCGGACCGCTGCCAGATCTTGACGAAGACATCCTGCAACGCCTCCTCGGCATCGGCCCTGTCTCGCAATATACGAAGGCAGATGGCAAAAAGTCTCGGCGAGGATCGATTATAGAGCACAGAAAATGCTGAGCGGTCCTTGAGGGCCACTCGGCTCAGCAGTACGGCGATTTCGTCGCTAGGCATCGGCTTTCGGGCCCTCTCCTCCAGACAGCCCTCCCCCCGGGCGCAATTTCGTCGTGTCCTACAGGCGTCTACGCCATCCGTTCATCACCGGATCATCGGGAACGCATATCTTTCCCCGGATTATTCCATCGCGGACGATCTTGCGTTAAAAGGCCGCGAACCAATCACGAGGGCATCCGATGACGGCATCCGAAAGCGAAACCCAGGCGCGGCTCCTTGCTCAGGCCCTGCCCTTCATGCAGCGCTACGAGAACAAGACGATCGTGGTGAAATATGGCGGCCACGCCATGGGCAATGCCGAACTCGGCAAGGCCTTTGCCGCCGACATCGCGCTTCTGAAGCAGTCGGGCGTCAACCCGATCGTCGTCCATGGCGGCGGCCCGCAGATCGGCGCGATGCTGACGCGGATGGGCATCGAATCGAAGTTCGAAGGCGGCCTGCGCGTCACCGACCAGAAGACGGTCGAGATCGTCGAAATGGTGTTGGCCGGCTCGATCAACAAGGAGATCGTCGCCCTCATCAACCAGACGGGCGAATGGGCGATCGGCCTTTGCGGCAAGGACGGCAACATGGTCTTCGCCGAAAAGGCCAAGAAGACCATTATCGATCCTGACTCCAACATCGAGCGCGTTCTCGACCTCGGCTTCGTCGGCGAAGTGGTGGAAGTCGACCGCACGCTGCTCGACCTGCTCGCCAAGTCGGAGATGATCCCGGTCATCGCGCCGGTCGCGCCCGGCCGCGACGGCCATACCTACAATATCAACGCCGACACCTTTGCCGGCGCCATCGCCGGCGCGCTGCGGGCGACCCGCCTGCTGTTCCTCACCGACGTGCCGGGCGTGCTGAACAAGAACGGCGAACTGATCAAGGAACTCTCCGTTTCCGAGGCCCGCGCGCTGATCAAGGACGGCACGATCTCCGGCGGCATGATCCCCAAGGTCGAGACCTGCATCGACGCGATCAGCGCCGGCGTTCAGGGCGTCGTCATCCTCAACGGCAAGACGGCGCATTCGGTGCTGCTGGAAATCTTCACGGAGCACGGTGCCGGCACGCTGATCGTTCCCTGATCGAGGCTTTGCCGGGTGATCCCAAGCGGTCAGAGGGCAAACAGCCCCACCGGCCGCATCTCGCCTTCGTGGCGCAGGAGAAATTTCTTGCGCCACAGCCCCCCGCCATAACCGGTGAGCGATCCGTCGGACCCGATGCAGCGGTGGCAGGGGATGACAATGGCGATCGGATTGGCGCCATTGGCCTTGCCGACCGCGCGCACGGTTTCCATGCCGCCGACATTTGTGGCGATATCGCCATAGGAACAGGTCTCGCCGAGCGGCACCGTCAACAGCTCCGCCCAGACCTTCTGTTCGAATTCGCTGCCGGCTGGCGCGAGCGGCAGAGTGAAGTCGAAGAGTTCGCCGGCGAAATAGGCCTTGAGTTCCCTGCCCATGGTCGTGGTGATCGCATTGCCCGCGGCGATGACGTCGCGGCCGAGACGGCGGCGCTGCCGCTCGAGCCTGTCGGCCGGCGATCCGTCCTCCTCGAAACCCAGAACCCGCAGATGCGTGTCGTCGGCGACGGCGACGAGGTCACCGACCGGCGTATCGAACCACTCGCAAAACAGCGCTTCCGTCACCTGGCTCAAGCCTCCCGCCTATCGAGAACGGAATGATAGTGAGTCGTTCCTGCGCCCGCAATCGGCGCGGGTGGGCCGGACGCGACAGGACCGTCAGGCGACCAGCAGCAGCAGCACCCCGGCGACGATCAGCACGCAACCAGCGACCTCCAGACGGTTGATCTTCTCCTTGAAGAAGAAGACCGAGGAGGCGAAGGTGAAGAGCATCTCGACCTGGGCCAGCGCCTTGACCACCGCCACCTGCTGCAGGGTCATCGCGGTGAACCAGCCGAATGAGGCGGTCGCGCCGACGAAGCCGACAAGAATGCCGATCTTCCAGGCGGTGCCGACGCGGCGAAGCTCGGCTCGGTCGCGCCACAGCATCCAGAAAAGCATGGCGAAGGTCTGCACGAGAATGACGACGACCAGCGTATAGCTTGCCTGCATGACACTGTCGGGTGCGGGCAGGCTCGGCTGCAACGCGAGCGACGCGGAGCGATAGGCAATGCCTGAAATGCCGAAGAACAGACCGGACAACAGGCCAATCAGCGCGGTGCGGCTGACGACCGAGGTAAACAATGCCGGCAAGGTCAGCGTCGTGCGCGCCACCGAGATCAGCATGACGCCGAGCACCGAGACGAGGATGGCCATCAGGGTCGGGACGGTGATCGTCTCGCCGAACAGCACCAGCGCGATCAGGGCGGCCTGGGCCGGCTCGGTGCGCGAATAGGCCGTGCCGACGGCGAAGTTGCGGAACGAGAAGAGATGGACCAGCAGGAAGGTCGCCGAGATCTGGGCAAAGGCGCCGATCACCGCCCAGAAGGCGAAGGCGCCGTCCGGCACCGGCAGCGGCCGGCCAAGGCCATAGTGCAGCACGGCCAGATAGGTCAGCGCAAAGGGCACCCCGTAGCCGAAACGCACGAAGGTCGCGCCCGTCGTGCCCATTCGGCCTTTCAGGTGCTTTTGCAGGACAGAGCGCAGGTTTTGCAGGAATGCGCTGGCGAAGGTGATGAGAATCCAGGCGGGCATCAGGTGCTGTTAGCACCCGGCGACGGAACGGAAAAGCCGCCGGGCCGAGGAAAGCGACAGAAGGCTCAGAAACGTTGCGGCGAAAAGGCCGCCGGCGCGAGGCCTATGCGGGCGAAGCCCTCCGGAGAAGCGCTTCCGATCAACAGGCTGGCGGCGAGCGCGCCAAGCGCCGGTGAACTGAGGATGCCGTAGCCGCCCTGCCCGGCCAGCCAGAAGAAGCGCGGATTGTCGACGTCCGGCCCGATCGCCGGCAGGCGGTCTGGCGCGAAGCTCCGCATGCCGGCCCAACTCTTGGCGATCCGTGTGACATTCATGGTCGTCGCGGTTTCCAGATGATGCGCCGCCCAGGCGACATCGATCTCCTCCGGCTGCACATCGCCCGGCTCACAAGGAGTTTCGTCGGCGGGCGAGACGAGCAGGCGGCCGGCATCGGGCTTGATGTAGAACTCGTCGTCCAGTTCGTTGATTTCCGGCATGGTGCGGGCATCGACGCCGTCCGGCAGGTCGACGAGGATCGCGGTTCGGCGATGCGGCACGATCCCGATCGGCGCGACGCCGAAGAGTGCCGCCGTCGGATCGGCCCAGCCGCCGGTGGCATTCACCACGGTCCGGGCGGCGACCGTGCCGGCTTCGGTGTCGATCAGCCAGTTGCGGCCATCGTCGCGAGCGGCGATGACACCCGCCTTCTGGCGGATTTCGACGCCGGCGCGGCGGGCACCCTTCACATAGCCTTGCAGGAGGCTCTCGACCTCGATGTCCCAGAATTCCGGATCGTGATAGGCGCCGGCGACATAGGCGGGGTCGAGGATTGGCACCGTGGCGAGGGCTTCGTCGATCGATAGCCGGGTGAGATTGTCGGCCTTGGTCCGTTCGGCGGCGAAATGGGCCTCGAACCGTTCCAGCTTTTCCGCATTGGCGATCATCACACCGCCGCGCGGCACGAGCAGCGGCACCTCGGCGAAGCCTCCGGGCGGATGGTCGAAGAAGTCGCGGCTGATGGCAGCGAGCGCGCAAACCTCCGGGCTGTTGTAGCGCAGCACGAATTCCGCCGCCGAGCGGCCGGTCGAGTGATAGCTCAGGTTCTCTTCGCGCTCGAGCACCACGACCGAACGGCTGGCGCCAAGGAAATAGGCGAGCGAGAGGCCGGCGATGCCGCCGCCGAGGATGGCGATGTCATAGGACTGCATGTGGTCTTCCCGAATGAAGGCCGCATGCTAGCCGGAGAGAGCACCCACATTCAAATTTATAGAGAGAAAAGCGAGCATCAAGCAAATTGATGTAGCGCCTCGTCCTCGAAGAGTTCGAGCCCGTCCATCGCTGTGACGAAAGCCTGTTCGGCCGGGTTGAGCATGGCGTTGGGGTTGCTGATCAGGAAGACTTCGCTGACCGGCAGGCTGCCGTAGGGCGGCAACTGCCAGAGCCGGCCGGCCTCGACCCACGGTCTCACGAGATGATTGGGCAGCATGCCGATGCCGATATTGGCGGCGACCATGCGGATGACCTCCTCGACATGGCTGGACACGGCCCGCACCTCCTGGCCGAAGGAACCGACGGCGCGCACGGCGGTGACCGCATTCATGTGCTGGCCGCCCAGCACGTCGGCGGTAAACGCGACATAGGGATCGCCGCGCAGGTCGTTGAGCGATGCGCCCTCCACACCGAACAGCCGGTGTCCGGCACCGCAGTAGAGCGCATAGCGCTCCAGCTTGTAAGGGACCTTGGCCAGGTGATCGGGAATGATGCCGTCGCAGATGCCGATGCTGGCAATGCCGCGCTCGACCGAACTGATGACATCCGCCGTGGTCTCGATCGTCACGTTCATCGTGACCTTGGGATGGGCGGTGAAGAAGCGGGCGGTGCGCTCGTCCCAGCCGGGGTGGTGTACGTGGGAGACGGCATGGACCGAGACATGGCCGGTGATGTCGGCGCCGGCGCCTTCCAGCGTGTCCGGCAGGCGAACGACGGCGGCGAAGATGTCGCGCGCCTGGCGATAGAGCCGCTCGCCGGCCTCCGTCATTTCGAAGCGGCCGGGGCGGCGGTCGATCAGCCGGTGCCCCGTGGTTTCCTCGAGCCGTTTCAGCGCCATGGAGACGGCCGGCTGCTGCAACAGCAGACGCGAGGCGGCGGCCGTGATCGATCCTTCCTCGACCACGACGGCGAAGGTCCGCAGCAGATTCCAGTCGAGATTGTGGGCGAAGCGTTCGAGCCGTTTGTTGGCCATGGGAGGCGTCCCGCGGAAAGGCATCTCCCAATAAATCACGTTGATATCGACTATTGCAACTATCTATTTCGCTGATGCTCAAGCGCTGCATAGACTGGCCGGCAAGGCGCCGCGAAAGGCGTCACAACAAGGGGAACGATCATGAAGAATACCATTCTGGCCCTGGCCTTTACCGCGCTGACGGCGCTTTCCGCCCAGGCCGCCGACAAGCTGATCATCGGCACCGAGGGTGCCTATCCGCCCTTCAACTTCGTTTCTGCCGACGGCAAGGTCGGCGGCTTCGACGTCGAGATCGGCATGGCGCTGTGCGCCGAGATGAAGGTCGAATGCGAAGTGGTGACGCAGGACTGGGACGGCATCATCCCCGCGCTGCAGGCGAAGAAGTTCGACTTCATGATCGCCTCGATGTTCATCACGCCGGAACGCGCTGAGAAGGTCGCCTTCACCAAGTCCTACTACAAGGCGCCGATGACCCACATCGCCCAGAAGGGCGCCAACATCACCGACTTCTCGAACGAGGGCCTGAAGGGCAAGGTGATCGGCGCGCAATCCGGCACGACGCAGGCCGAATATGCCACTGCCACTTATCCGGACCTCGACATCAAGCTCTATCCGACCCAGGACGAGGTCAACATGGACATGATCAACGGCCGCCTCGACGTCCAGATCGGCGACATGCTGCCGATGATGGACTGGCTCTCCAAGGGTGATGGTGCCAAGTGCTGCGAACTGGTCGGCGCACCGATCGCCGATCCGAAGTTCATCGGCCAGGGCGCCGGCATTGCGGTGCGCAAGGAAGACACCGACCTGCTCGCCAAGCTGAACGCGGCGATCGACGCGATCCGCGCCAACGGCAAATATGCCGAGATCAACAAGAAGTACTTCCCGATCGACATCTACGAAATGAAGTGATCGGGCGCCACTCGCCCGATCGACACAAGACCCCCTCGCGGCCGGCGCCGCGAGGGGATTTTCGTCTCCGGGAGATGCGGGCGCCTTCGGGCCGCCGGCCGACGCGGATCGGCTTGCCAAATCCGCCGGTCCTGTCATAACGCGAACATGACCGACAAAGCCCTTCTTCCGCACAAAGACGACTTCGCCCATGTCCGCGACTGGGTGTTCGACCTCGACAACACGCTCTATCCGCATCACATCAACCTGTTCGCGCAGATCGACCGCAACATGACGGCCTATGTGGCGCAGCTGCTGCAGATGGATCCGGTCGAGGCGAAGGTGCTGCAGAAGAAATACTATCACGACCACGGCACGACGCTGGCCGGCCTGATGCAGCATCACGGCGTCGATCCGAACGACTTCCTCGAAAAGGCCCATGCGATCGACTATTCGGCGCTGCTTCCCGACGAGACGCTCGGCGCGGCGATCAAGGCGCTGCCGGGCCGAAAGTTCATCTTCACCAACGGCACGGTCGCCCATGCGCAGGATGCGGCGCGGGCGCTCGGCATTCTCGACCATTTCGACGATATCTTCGATATCGTCGCGGCCGGCTACCAGCCGAAGCCCGCCGGCAGCACCTACGACAAGTTCACCAGCCTCAATCGCATAGACACGCGCCATGCCGCGATGTTCGAGGACCTGCCGCGCAATCTGGCGGTGCCGAAGGCGCTGGGCATGAAGACGGTGCTGCTCGTGCCGCGCAATCTCGGCGATGTCGTGCTGGAAAGCTGGGAACTCGCGGACAATACCGATCCGGCCAGCATCGATTATGTCACCGACGACCTCGCCGGCTTCCTTGGTCGCCTGGTCGACACGGCGCTCTGACGAATTTCAAACATTACCAAAGCTTCATCCATCTTACCGATGTTTAAGTAGGTTCTTGCATTCGGCCGCCCTACCTTCCTCTCATCACCAGATGATGAAAGGAACTACCCCATGACCGGCAAGACACTGACCCTCGCGACGATCATCGGCAGCCTCCTGATCGGCACTTCGGCTTCGGCCGTGCTCGCACGCCAGGACATGGGCCGCGGCCCGGGCGGCGAAGGCATGTTCGTGCGCATGCTGCAGGAATTCGACACCAACAAGGACGGCAAGATCTCCAAGGACGAGGCCACGACGGCCAGGGACAAGATGTTCACCACGATCGACGCCGACAAGGACGGCGTGTTGATCCCCGGCGAGTTCCGCAAGCACCGCGAGGCCATGCGCGCCGCGCGCCAGGCGGAGATGCAGGCCAATGCACCGGCGGCGGACGAACAGGATGACGCCGACGACCAGGACAATGGCCCGGCAGCCGACCAGACGCAGGGCCAGGGCGCTGGACAGGGACAGGGTCCCCAGGACGGCAGCGGCCCGATGAACGCTCAGCCGCCGCGCGACGGCGCGGGCAACCAGCGCGGCTGGGGTCCCGACGGCGACCGGGGCCCGCGTGGCGACGATTGCGACGGTCCTCGCCACGGCAAGGGCCATGGCTGGGGCGACGACGGCGAGCGCCACGGCAAACATCACGGCATGCGCGACGGCAACCGCGGTCCCGGCATGGAACGCGGCGGACCGATGGGTGACCGCATGGGTGGGATGGGTCCGCGCGGCATGATGGGCATGGCCGACACCGACGAGAACGGCCAGATCAGCAAGGACGAAGCCGCAGCGCTGGCCGACAAGATGTTCACGCGGATGGACACAGACAAGGACGGTGCCATCACCGCCGACGACTTCCCCAAGCGCGGTTTCTGGATGCAGTAAGCATCACCGCCTACGAATCAACAGGAAGGCCCGCGAGCATGCTCGCGGGCCTTTTTCGTGCGCCGTGCGTTTCAGTGTTCGTAGTGATCGGCGATGATCTTCCAGGCCGCGTCGGCGGTCTCGACAAAATTCAGCAGTTTCAGATCGTCGGGCGCGATCGTGCCGAACTCGGCCAGCGCCTCGAAATTGACGATGCGCCGCCAGAACGCCTCGCCGAACAGGATGAGAGGGATCGGCGCCATGCGCTTCGTCTGGATCAGCGTCAGCGCCTCGAAGAACTCGTCCAGCGTGCCGAAGCCACCGGGGAAGATGACGATCGCCTTGGCGCGCATGAGAAAATGCATCTTGCGGATGGCGAAGTAATGGAAGTTGAAGCTGAGCTCCGGGGTCACATAGGGATTCGGCGCCTGCTCGTGCGGCAGGACGATGTTGAGGCCGATGGTGGGAGCACCCATCTCCGCTGCACCACGATTGCCCGCCTCCATGACGCCCGGTCCACCGCCCGTCGTCACGACATATTCGCGATGGTCATGCAGGGCGCCGTAGGCGGCGCAAAGCTGGGCGAACTTGCGCGCCTCCTCGTAGTAGACGGAGGCTGCCGTCAGATTGGCGCGCTGGGTCTCGTTGCGCGCCGCCCAGGCATCCTGGCCCGGCTCGGGAATGCGCGCGCCGCCGAACATGACCACCGTCGACTTGATGCCGCGCTCGGCGAGGATCATCTCGACCTTCAGCAATTCCAGCTGCAGGCGCACCGGGCGCAGCTCTTCGCGCATCATGAAGTCGTCGTCGACATAGGCAAGCCGGTAGGACGGGGATTCGGACTGGGGCGTGCGCGGCACTTCGGCGGCGCGTCTGCGGTCGGTCTGGCTGTCCTTCAGAGCGACCCACGAGCCGTCCTTGCTGCGTTCCCGGCCATTGGAGGGTTTTGCCATTTCTCATGCCTTTCTTTGTCGCTATCGGAGACGCCGAATGCGCCGGCGGCTGTTTTCAACCCCGGGCGAATGCGCTAGAGCAAAGGTCAGTTCCCGATTGCGAATGCGGATATCGTCCGGTTCAACGATAGACAACGAAGTTTAAGGAATTCAGATGAACGCTACGGATCTCAGCGCCCTCGAACACGTCATCGAAGCGGCATTCGACAATCGCGATACGGTCAACACCTCGACCCGCGGCGAGATCCGCGACGCCGTCGAAACCTCCCTCAACCTGCTCGACAGCGGCAAGGCGCGCGTCGCAACGCGCGGCGAGGACGGCAACTGGACGGTTCATCAGTGGCTGAAGAAGGCCGTGCTGCTTTCCTTCCGCCTGAATGCCATGGAAGTGGTGAGCGGCGGCCCCGGCGGCTCGACCTGGTGGGACAAGGTGCCCTCCAAGTTCGAAGGCTGGAGCACCAATGAATTCGAGCGCGCCGGCTTCCGCGCCGTGCCGAACGCCGTCGTGCGCCGCTCGGCCTATATCGCGCCGAACGCCATCCTGATGCCGTCCTTCGTCAATCTCGGCGCTTATGTCGGCGAGGGCACGATGGTCGACACCTGGGCGACCGTCGGCTCCTGCGCCCAGATCGGCGCGCATGTGCATCTGTCGGGCGGCGTCGGCATCGGCGGCGTTCTGGAGCCCATGCAGGCCGGCCCGACCATCATCGAGGACAACTGCTTCATCGGCGCGCGTTCCGAAGTCGTCGAAGGCTGCATCGTCCGCGAGGGCTCGGTGCTAGGCATGGGCGTGTTCATCGGTAAGTCGACCAAGATCGTCGATCGCGCCTCCGGCGAGATCTCCTATGGCGAAGTGCCGCCCTATTCCGTCGTCGTCGCCGGCTCGCTGCCGTCCGACAAGACCATGGCCAGCGGACAGCCGGCGCCGAACCTCTACTGCGCGGTGATCGTAAAACGCGTGGACGCCAAGACCCGCTCCAAGACCGGCATCAACGAACTGCTCAGGGACTGAGCCCAATGCAGGCGCCGGCCCGTCGGCCGACCGTCAGCTGGCTGTTCTTCAGCCCGTCCGGACGCGCCGGACGGCAGGTGTTCATCCTCGGCTGGCTGTTCTGGATGACGCTCAACTGCTACACCGTCGCCTCCCTCGCCCTCCACCAGGAGGACGAGGACCTGTTCCGCCTGTTCAGCCTGCTGTTCTTCGCCGGACTGACGGTCTCCGTCGCCTCGACGATGATGATGAGCATCAAGCGGCTGCACGACATGGGCCTGCCGGGCGTCCTCGTCTTCGTGCTGTTCGTGCCCGCCGTGTCCTTCGTCATGCTCTTCGTGCTCTGTCTCTGGCCCTCGACGCCCGGGCCGAACGCCTATGGCCCGGCCTCGGACTGGCCGAAAGGCTGAGCCGGCCCTTGGCTCGTGACAGGCGCCGGCCGATCGGCTAAACCTCACTCAACCTCCCAGACGGTCGCGGCAGCCACGCTGCCGGACCTCGACAGCGCCCAGAGATCATGAACAGCACCAATCCCGCCGAAGTCCTCCAGGCCCTCATCCGCTGCCCGTCCGTGACCCCCGCCGAGGGCGGCGCGCTCACCACATTGCAGGCCCTCGTCGAGCCGCTCGGCTTCAAGGTGGAGCGCATGACGGCGAGCGAGCCGGGCACCCCGGACATCGAGAACCTCTATGCCCGGCTCGGCAGCGAAGGCCCGCACCTGATGTTTGCCGGCCATACCGATGTCGTGCCGGTCGGCAACGAGGCCGACTGGAGCCATCCGCCCTTTGCCGCCGAGATCGCCGACGGCATGCTCTATGGCCGCGGCGCCGTGGACATGAAGGGCGGCATCGCCTGCTTCGTCACCGCACTCGCACGCCTGGTCGAGGAAAGGGGACCGCCGAAGGGTTCGGTATCGCTGCTGATCACCGGCGACGAGGAAGGCCCGGCCGTCAACGGCACCATCAAGCTGCTCGAATGGGCGAACAACAAGGGCGAGCACTGGGACGCCTGCCTGGTCGGCGAGCCGACCAATCCCGACCAGCTTGGCGACATGATCAAGATCGGCCGGCGCGGCTCGATCTCGGGGACCGTCACGGTGCGCGGCGTGCAGGGGCATGCGGCCTATCCGCATCTCGCCGACAATCCGGTGCGTGGCGCGGTGCGCCTGGCCGATGCGCTGATGCATCCGCCCTTCGACCACGGCACCGACGATTTCCAGCCGTCCAATCTCGAGGTCACCTCGATCGACGTCGGCAATCCCGCGACCAACGTCATTCCGGCCTCGGCGAGCTTCAAGTTCAACATCCGCTTCAACGACGTCTGGACCGCGGAAACCGTGCAGGGGGAGATCCTGCGCCGGCTCGACGAGGCGGCGGCGGACAGCCATCTGCGCCCCGGCCGCGATCCGGTCGCCTACGAGATCGTCTGGTCGGAGCGTCCGAGCCACGTCTTCCTGACGCGCAACAACGGGCTGATCGCCTCCCTGTCCGGCGCAATCGAGACGGTGACCGGCTCGACTCCGCAGCTGTCGACGACCGGCGGCACCTCGGACGCGCGCTTCATCAAGGACTATTGCCCGGTGGTGGAATTCGGGCTGGTGGGCCAGACCATGCACATGGTCGATGAAAGGGTCGCGGTCGAAGACCTGGAAACGCTGACCCGGATCTACAAGACCTTCATCGAACAGTGGTTTGCGAATGCCAACGCTTAAGGAGGTCGAATTCTACCTGACCGGCCTGTGGCTGCTGTTCCGGCAGGACCCGAAGGGCTTTGCCCATCTCGACTTCTCCGACCGCGGCGCATTGCGATCGTTCTGGGCGGCATTCTTCGTCCTGCCGACCACGCTGCTCACCTTCCTGTGGTGGCGCAGCATCTATCTGCAGACCCTGCCCGAGGGGGCGGACGTCGGGGCGTTGTTCTTCTTCCGGCTCGCGCTGGTCGAAGTCGCCAACTGGATCGTGCCGCTGGTGCTGGTCGGCCTTCTCAGCTGGCTCGTCGGCATCGGTGACAAGTTCCTGTCGATCGTGGTCATTTCCAACTGGCTGACGCTGCCGGTGGCCTACGGATATGGCGTGGTGCTGCTGATCATGATGATGCTGCCGAGCCTCACCGGGCTCGCCGTCATCCTGTCCTACCTGCTGGCGCTGGCGCTGGTCATCACCCTCTTCCGCATTTTCCGCATGGTGCTCGGCGAGCATGTGCTGACCATCGCGACGGTCACGATGGTGCTGCTCGTGCCGACCATGATCCTGTCGGAACTGCTGGAGCGCTATCTCGACATCTATCCGGGCTGAAACGGCTCAGATCGCGCGCTGGCTGACCCGCTTCGACAATTCGGCCGCGGTCTCGACCCGCTCGGAATAGCGCTCGACCAGATAGTCCGAACGCTCGCGCACGATCAGAGTGAACTTGACGAGTTCCTCCATCACGTCGACGACGCGCTCGTAGTAGGAGGACGGCTTCATCCGGCCGGCTTCGTCGAATTCGCTGAAGGCCTTCGGCACCGACGACTGGTTCGGGATGGTGACCATGCGCATCCAGCGACCGAGCACGCGCATCTGGTTGAGCGAATTGAAGCTCTGCGATCCGCCACAGACCTGCATGAGCGCCAGCGTCCGGCCCTGCGTCGGGCGGATCGCACCCATGGACAGCGGAAGCCAGTCGATCTGTGTCTTCATCGCCCCCGACATGGCGCCGTGACGCTCCGGCGAGCACCAGACCTGACCTTCGGACCAGAGGGAGAGATCGCGCAGCTCCTGCACCTTGGGGTGTGAGGCTTCGGTCGCGTCGGCGAGCGGCAGGCCGTGCGGATCGAAGATGCGGACTTCCGCCCCATAGCGGCGCAGGATGCGAGCCGCCTCTTCCGTCAGCAGCCTGGAATAGGAGCGCTCCCGCAGCGAGCCGTAAAGCATCAGGATGCGCGGCGGATGGGTCATGCGTTCAGGCTGGAACAGGCGCGCCTCATCCACCGGCCGGAACTGGCTGTCGTCGATGTTCGGCGTATCGGTATCATCCATGCTCATTCGGCCGCACCACCCGTCTTGACGATTTCGCCGTCTTCCTTGGTGTAGGTTTCAACCGGATTGTCCAAGAGTTGGAGAACAGTCTCCGACGGCCGGCAGAGGCGCGTGCCCTTGTCCGTCTCGACGATCGGGCGGTTGATCAGGATCGGATGCGCCATCATCGCGTCGATCAGCTGATCATCGGAAAGGCCGGCATCATCGAGACCAAGCTCCTCGTAGGGCGTGCCCTTCTTTCGCAGCAGTTCGCGCGGAGCAATGCCCATCTTGCCGATCAGTTCGACCAGCCGCTCGCGGCTCGGCGGGGTTTTCAGATATTCGATGACCACCGGCTGTTCGCCCGACTGGCGGATCATTTCGAGCGTGTTGCGCGACGTGCCGCAGGCGGGATTGTGATAGATCGTGACGGTCACGGGCTTCTCCATATTTCGAGATTTCTTGAAATATGGATATGTCATTTCCGGGCGCCTGACAAGCGTCCGGCGCGACCGCCGCTCAGGCGGGTTCGTCGTCCGGATAATCGACCCGCAGGAAGAACAGCCCTTCCGGCGGCGCCACAGGACCGCAGGCGGCGCGGTCACGCGCCTCGAGCGCGGCCTGCACGTCGTCGGGCGTCATCCTGCCCTCGCCGGCCAGCTTGAGCGTGCCGGCAAAGGAGCGGATCTGGTTGTGCAGGAAACTCTGCGCCGTAGCGCGGATCTCGATCAGGTCGCCCTCCCGCGTCACGTCCAGCCGGTCGAGCGTCCGCATCGGGCTGTTGGCCTGGCAATGGGCGGAACGGAACGTGGTGAAGTCGTGGTGGCCGACGAGACGCTGGGCGGCCGCGTGCATGGCTTCGTGGTCGAGCGGCTTCGACACCCACCAGGCCCGCTCGGCTTCGAGTGCGAGACGGGCGGGGCGCGTGATGATGCGATAAAGATAGTGCCGGCGGAGAGCGGAAAAGCGCGCATCGAAACCGTCGTCGACCGCGCGGACGTCCAGCACGGCCACCCGTTCGCCAGCCAGCCCCAGATAGGCGTTCAACGCGTTGCGCAGCGTGTAAGGGATCCAGTCGCGCGTCAGGTCGACATGCACCACCTGTCCCTTGGCATGCACGCCGGAATCGGTGCGGCCGGCGCCGCGGACCGATACGGTTTCGCCGGTCAGGGACAGCACTGCGTTTTCGAGGGCCGTCTGCACCGAATGGCCGTTGTCCTGGCGCTGCCAGCCGACATAGGGGGAACCGTCATATTCGACGGTCATGCGGAAACGCGGCATCAGCGAAGCACCGTTCCGGGCGAAACGGGCGTTCCGCGCAGGAAGTCCGCGGCATCGAGCGGCTTGCCGCCGGCCTTCTGCAGACGGGTGAGCCGCACGGCGCCCTGTCCGCAGGCGATGGTCAGCGCATGGTCAAGGACCGCGCCGGCAGCACCTTCGCCCTCGGCCAGGGTCGAGCCGAGAACCTTGACCCGCTCAGGCCTGCCGTTCACCTCGAGCTCGAACCATGCGCCGGGAAAGGGCGACAGGCCGCGAATGTGATCGTGCACCTGCGCGGCGTCGCGGGAAAAATCGATACGCGTCTCGGCCTTGTCGATCTTCGCCGCATAGAGCACGCCCTCTTCGGGCTGCGGCACGGTCTGCAGCGTGCCGGCTTCGAGCGCGGCCATGGCCTCGACCATGGCTTCCGCGCCGATGACGCTCAGGCGGTCATGCAGTTCGCCCGCGGTCATGTCCGGGCCGATCGCGATCGTGCGGGTAAGCGCCACGGGGCCGGTGTCGAGCCCCTTGTCCATCTTCATCACCATCATGCCGGTCTTAGCATCGCCGGCCATGATGGCGCGCTGGATGGGGGCTGCCCCGCGCCAACGCGGCAGGAGGGAGGCATGGCCGTTATAGGCGCCAAGCCGGGTGCCGGTGAGGATCGCCTCCGGCAAGAGCAGGCCATAGGCGACGACCACGGCGACATCGGCGTTGAAGGCGCGGAAGCGCTCACGCTCCTCCGCCTCGCGAAAATTCAGCGGATGCAGGACCGGGAGGCCGAGCCGCTCGGCGGCGAGATGGACGGGGGATTTCTGCAGGTCGAGGCCGCGCCGTCCGCCGGGGCGCGGCGGCTGGGTATAGACCGCGACGATCTGGTGGCCGGCGGCCGCCAATGCCTCAAGCGTCGCGACGGAGAATTCTGGCGTGCCCATGAAGATGATGCGAAGTGCCATGATGGTTTCCACCCCTTCCGCGATCGGCGCCCGTCTCCACCGGCGAAGATCGCCGGCCGATGATCAGAGCGCCTTCGACTTTGCCGCCTTGGTGAACTTCTTGATCACCATCTCGCGCTTCAGCCGGGAGATATGGTCGATGAAGAGAACGCCGTTCAGATGGTCGATTTCGTGCTGCAGGCAGGTGGCCAGCAGACCGTCGGCCTCGGTCATCTGTTCCTTGCCGTCGCGGTCGATCGACTTGACCGTCACCATTGCCGGGCGCTCGACCTCGGCATAGTAGTCGGGGATCGACAGACAGCCCTCTTCGTAGACGGAACGTTCGTCGGACGACTTGATGATCTCGGGATTGATGAAGACCAGCGGCTGCTTGTCCTCGCCTTCCTTGGAGACGTCGATCACCAGAAGGCGGCGCGGCACGCCGACCTGGATGGCGGCAAGGCCGATGCCCGGCGCTTCGTACATGGTTTCGAGCATGTCGTCGGCGAGCTTCTGGAGCTCGGCATCGACACGTTCAATGGACGTGGAAACCTGTCGCAGCAGGGGATCCGGGAGGATGATGAGGGGCTTGATCGTCATGGGGCTCCCATAACGCATCTTTTGCGGCGATGGAATCGAAAAAACGCGGACATTGCCCGCGTTTCCGACAAGATCCGGGCTGCGTCGCGGATCAGGCTGCCTGTCTGCGCGAGGGCTGGCGGCGCTCGGAGACATGGTCGCCATCGGCGCCCGAGCGCGTGCTCAGTTGCGCGAGCAGCTGAACCAGGCCGACGACTTCGCTGCGCAGGCGCTGCGTCTCGGCCGAGGTCTGCTCCACCATGGTCGAATTCTGGTGCGTCAGCTTGTCCATGCTCTGGGTCGCCTGGTTGACCTCCTTGAGGCCGGTCGCCTGGTCCTTGGCGGCGGTGGCGATATCCGACACGATGGAATGGATCGTGTCGATGCGGCTGATCATGTCGGCAAGGGCGGTTCCGGTGTTGGAAACCAGGCTGACACCCTCGTTGACCTGATTGCTGCTCTGCGAGATCAGGCGCTTGATTTCCTTGGCGGCATCGGCGCTGCGCTGGGCGAGCTGACGCACTTCCTGGGCGACCACGGCAAATCCCTTGCCGGCATCGCCCGCACGTGCCGCCTCGACGCCGGCATTCAGCGCCAGGAGGTTGGTCTGGAAGGCGATTTCGTCGATGACGCCGATGATCTTGGAAATTTCGGTCGAGGACTTCTCGATCTCCGCCATGGCGGAGATCGCTTGGGCGACGACGTCACCTGAGCTGCGGGCCTGCTGCTGGGTGTCGTGCACCGCCATCGAGGCGCGTTCCGCATTGGTCGCCGTCTGGCCCACGCTCACCGACAGCTGTTGCAGGGCGGACGAGCTCTGCTGCACGCCGGCGGCCTGCTTGGCGGTGCTGACCGCAATGTCGTCGGAGGCCTTGGCGATGGTTTCGGTGCCGTCGAGAATTTCTTCCGACGCGCGGCGGATGGAGGCGAAGGATTCGCTGAGCCTGACGACCGTCTCGTTGTAGTCGGTGGCCATCTGCTTGAAATTGTCCGGCAGGTCGGTGGTCATGCGGCTTTCGAAGTCGCCGCGGGCGAGCGCTTCGAGACCACGGCGCAGATGCTCCATGGCGAGTTGCTGGTCGGATTCGAACTGCTTGCGGTCTTCCTCGAGCTGCTTGCGCCGGTCCTCGAGGGAATCGAGATAGACCGAGATCGAATAGTCCATGTCGAGCATGGACGCCTTGATCAGCGCGCCGAGCTTGTCGGCCAGCGCCTCCGCGTGATGCTTGCCGAAGGGGAAGGGCCAGTGCTTGACCAGCACGCCGGCGACCAGCTCGGTCATGAGCATGGAATAGCCGCCGATATACCAGCGCGGCTCGAGGCCGATGCGGGCATGGGCCTTGCCGATGGCGGTCACGCCCTTGACGTAGTCCGGATCGAAGCTTCCCTTGGAGACCTTGTCCCAATGGTTCATCTGGGCGTTTTTCGCCCCCGCCATATGGTCCTTGCCGCTGAAGAAGCGAGCGATCTGCGGCGTGGCGCCGACCTTGGCGTAAAACTTGTCGAGAACGCCGCCGAGAATTTCACCGAGTGTCGGCCGCAGGGAGTTCAATGTCTTGGACGTCTTTTGGTCAATCTCGAGAAATGCCAGACGTTCCTTCAAACTCTTGTCTGCTTCTGCACTCATAATATCGCCATGCCTTCCGAGGGAGCTGGGGCATGCCCCCCTAAATTTTAGGAATATGCCACAAGAATTCGTGAAATTCCTAAATGGAGCATGAACGCGGACTGCGAGAAATCACGATGGCGCAAGCCGCCTGCCCCTGTCGGACAGGCGGATTGCCGTGGCGAAGCCGTCAACCGGCGCGGCGATAGCTCGACGTGCTGTCCTGGGAACGGCGGGTGTGGGAGGTCGCGTTTGCGGAACCGCCGTCTCGCGTCTTGAACCCGCGCAGCGCTGCGACCAGACGCTCGACCTCGTCCCTCAGCGTCAGGGTCTGGGCGGAGGTTTCCTCGACCATGGCGGCGTTCTGCTGGGTGATCGTGTCCATGCTGGCGATCGCCGTGTTGACTTCCCGCAGGCCGCCGGACTGGTCCGAGGCGGCGCTGGCGATGCCGGCGACGATGCCGTTGATCTCGCCGATCCGTACGATGATCTTGTCGAGCGCCTCGCCCGCATTGTTGACGAGGCCGACACCGGTTTCCACCTGTCCGGAACTCTGGGAAATCAGGCCCTTGATCTCGCGGGCGGCGCTGGCACAGCGCTGCGCCAGTTCGCGCACTTCCTGGGCGACCACCGCGAAGCCGCGGCCGGCCTCGCCCGCACGGGCTGCCTCGACGCCGGCGTTCAGCGCCAGAAGATTGGTCTGGAAGGCGATCTCGTCGATGACGCCGATGATCTTTGAGATTTCGTCGGAGGATTTCTCGATCGCACCCATGGCGCTCACCGCGCGCGTCACCACTTCGCCCGAGGCCCTTGCTTCGTCGAGGGCGATGCTGACGACACTGGCCGCCTTCTGCGCGCCGTCGGCGGCGAGGGTGACGTTCTGCGTCAGTTCGTGCAGGGCGGCGGTGCTTTCCTCCAGGCCGGCGGCCTGCTGTTCGGTACGCTGGGCGAGATGATTCGACGCCTCGGAAATGGCTGACGTCGAGCGCAGGATCTCCTCGGCGGCACTGCGGACCGTGCCGATCGTGTCGCGCAGCTTCTCGACAGAGGCATTGTAGTCCTGCGCCATGCCGACGAAGTTTTCCGGCTGCTCGGGAGAGAGCTTGGCTTCGAGGTCGCCGCCGGACAGCCGGCTGAGCACCTCGCTCAAGGCCCGGAGCGCCAGAACCTGCTCCTCCTCGGCCTTGGCGCGCGCATCTTCGGCCGCCTTTCGCTGGGCGGCGAGAATGTCGAGATAAACGGTGATGGCATAGTCCATGTCGAGCAGAGCGGCCTTGACCAGCACGCCGATTTCTTCACCGAGAACCTTGCCTTCCTTGCGGGCAAAGCGCGACGGCCAGCGCTCGCGCACCACGGCATGGATCAGCTGCTCGACCAGCAGGGCATAGCCGCCGATATACCAGCGCGGCTCGAGGCCGATGCGGGCATGCGCCTTTCCCACCGCGGTGACCCCTTCGACATAACGTTCGTCGAACTGGGCGGTCGTTACGATGCTCCAGTGACCTTCCTGGCGTTTCTTGGCGCCCTGGAGGTGATCTTCGCTGCGGAAGAAGGCGGCTGTTTCGGGATTGCCACGAACCTTCTTGTAGAAGACGTCGAGGGCGGCGCCGATATTCTTGCCGATGCTTGGGGCAAGGGCGCGCAGCTGCTGCCGCGCCTTTTCGTCGAGCCCGAGGAAGTCGAGGCGTGCATCTAGACTGCTTTTATCAGTATGTGTGGTCATGGACGCCCCCCGAGCGTTGAAGTCAGCTTTGAAGATTACTGGTGCGATGCATTATTTAGTTCCTTATAACTTACCGGTAATGGTAAATATTTAATTTAACTAATACAAAAATTATCTCATTGCGAGAAGATTTCCGCAATGCACGTCGGTCCAGATCGGCAGTGGCGGGGCTTTCTGCGAGCCTGACTCTCTACAACCTCAGATAACCGCCGGCCACCCGCAGGGCAAATTGCCGGCGCGGCGACGCCGAAGGGGCCGCCACAGCCGCATGTTCCCGATTTGATCTGTTGCTCCACTGCGAATCTGCTAGTCTCCGCCGCCATGAACAGCACCGACCTCACCGCACTCGCCGCCGACATCTTCGGCCTTTCTCCGGCCGCCCTTGCCGGCATCGTCGGCGCGGCGCTGCTCGTCGCCCTTGTGCTGGTTCTTTTATCCATTCGCCGGTCCAGCCGGTTTCGCGCCGAGCTTGCGCTGGAGGCCGCCAGACGAGAAGCGGTGGCCGAGGCCAGGCTTTCGGAGCTGCTCAAGGCCCAGGCGGAGATGCATGGACGGCTGGCGGCGATGTCGGACGTGTTCGGCAAGCGCCAGTCGGAGCTCAACCAGACGATCAGCCAGCGACTGGACGGCATGACCCATCGCATTGGGGCGACGATCACCGAGCAGACGAAATCGACGCATGAGAACCTGCGCCACCTGCAGGAGCGGCTGGCCGTCATCGATGCCGCGCAGAACAACATCCAGTCGCTGGCCAAGGACGTGGTCGGGTTGCAGGCCATCCTGTCGAACAAGCAGACGCGCGGCGCCTTCGGCCAGTCACGCATGGAGACGATCGTCGCCGACGGCCTGCCGATGGGCGCCTATGCCTTCCAGTCGACCCTGTCCAACGGCATGCGCCCGGACTGCACGATCCGCATGCCGAACGGCTCGCCGCCGCTGGTGATCGACGCGAAGTTTCCGCTCGAGGCGTGGAACGCCATCCGCGACGCCCAGACGCCGGAGGAGAAGAAGGCGGCCGGGCAGAACTTCCGCCGCGATATCGAGGTGCATATCCGCGACATCGCGGCGAAATACCTGATTGCCGGCGAAACCCAGGACATGGCCTTCCTCTTCGTGCCGTCGGAATCGATCTTTGCCGAGATCCACGAACATTTCGAAGCGATCGTCCAGAAGGCCCATCGCCTGCGCGTCGTGATCGTCTCGCCTTCGCTGCTGATGCTGTCGATCCAGGTGATCCAGGCAGTGCTCAAGGATCAGCGCATGCGCGAGCAGGCGCACCTGATCCAGGGTGAGGTTCTCCACCTGATGGAAGACCTCGTTCGCCTCGACGAGCGCACGAGAAAGCTGCAGGGACATTTCCTGGCGGCACAGAAAGATGTGGACATGATCCTGACCTCGGCCGACAAACTGACGAAACGGGGCGCGAAGATCGAGGCGCTCGAGTTCCAGACGAGTGCGGCGACATTGCCGGAGGATAGTCAGAGATCGGTGGAAAGCCGGACTGGCCTCTTGAAGCTCAGGATCGTCGACGAAGAATAGGATCGAGTCCTCGAAACACCGCGACCAAGGACGGACACGCGCATGATTACTGTATTCGGCTCCATCAACATGGACCTCATCGCCACCACACCGCGACTGCCGAAGCCGGGCGAAACGGTAGCCGGCACCGGCTTTTCGACCGCCGCCGGCGGCAAAGGCGCCAATCAGGCGCTGGCGGCACGCCGCGCCGGTTCGGCCGTGCGCATGGTGGGTGCTGTGGGACGCGACGAATTCGCCGGCCCGGCGCTGGCTCTGCTCGACGAAGCCGGCAACGACCTCTCGAAGGTCCATCATGTCGACGGTCCTACCGGCATCGCGGTCATCCTGGTCGGTGGCGACGGCGAGAACATGATCACCGTTGTTCCCGGCGCCAACGGCGCGGTGGGCGAGCCGGAGGCCAAGGAAGCCGTCGCCGCTATGCAGCCGGGCGATTTCCTCATGCTCCAGCTGGAGGTTCCGGCAGCCTCGGTCGAGCGTGCCCTCACCGACGCCAAGGCACGCGGCGTCACGACCATTCTCAACATCGCGCCTCTGACCGCCGATGCAGCACGCCTCGGGCGGATGGCCGACATCGTCATCGCCAACGAGACGGAATTCGAACGGCTGGCCGGCCGCGAGGCGCTCGATGCGGCGGAACGCGAGCAGACGCTGATGCGGCTGCACGGGGAGACCGGGCAGACGCTGATCGTCACGCTCGGCGCCGACGGCGTGATCGCCGCGCGGGATTCGAAGCTTTTCCGGACCATGGGCCTCGCCATCGAGCCGGCCGACACCGTCGGCGCGGGCGACACGTTCTGCGGCTATCTTACGGCCGGCCTGGATCAGGGCATCGCTTTCGAACAGGCTCTCCGCCGTGCCGCCGTTGCCGGTTCGCTCGCCTGCCTGAAGACCGGCGCCCAGCCGTCGATTCCGACGGTCGACGAGGTCGAACGGCGCGTTTAGAACAACTTTGTTCCGTTGTGCGACAGTCACAATCGGCCGCTACTGAGGACATGCAAGAAAACGCAGCGTGACTTCAAATCTCGTTAAGCTTTCGGGTCTCTTATGGCTCCAATTGGCGTACATTCCCCTTTGGAAAAGGGCGACTTGTACTAGCGCACCATGATGGTGTGGACCGCCCGGTTGCGTCCCTGAGCCCTCCCCCCGTGCGTATCGAGGTTTCCATGCTGAAGTTCATTTCCCGCTCCATCGCGGCGAAGCTGCTCGTCGTGACCGGCGTGGCGATCGCTTTCGTCCTGATGCTCTCCAATCTCTTCCTGATTTACGAGACGCGCGACCGCGTCCAGACGCTGACCATGCAGCAGGCGACGGCGGAGGCGGAAGCCATCGCCCAGGAAATCGCCGGCGACATCGGCGAACTGGCCAGCGCCGCCCGAACCATGTCGGGCGTGCTGGGCCGCGGCCACGAAGGCCAGTCCTTCGACCGCAAGGGCGCGATGAACCTGCTCAAGGCCAATCTCGAACAGAACCCGTTCGCCTTCGGCAGCTGGTTTGCCGAAGAGGAGAAGGCCTTCGACGGTCGCAAGGACGACGTGGTCGACAATGCCGAACTCGGGGCGAACGCCAACGGTGTCTTCACGCCCTACTGGTCGAAGGACCGCAACGGTGCGATCCAGTTCTCGACCTTCAAGAACGACTACGCCGCCGAGTGGTATGCGCTGGCGGCAAAGAGCGGCAAGGGCGCGATCACCGCACCCTATCTCGCCGAAGGCACGGACGTTCCGACGACGATGAGCTCGATCGCCTATCCGGTCATGTCCGGCGGCAAGATGATCGGTGTCACGGGCGTCGACATCTCGCTCGCCTCGCTGTCGGAAAAGCTCAAGGCCCTTCGTCCCTTCGAGACTGGCCGCGTGATGCTGGTGGCGCAGAACAGCCAGTGGCTGGTCGCCCCCACGGACGACCTGCTGATGAAGCCCTATGAGGTGGCAGGCGCCGATGCACTGAAGACCGCGCTGTCGTCCGGCAAGAGCAGCCTGGTGAAGGATCTCGAGGAAAACGGCGCCGACACGTTCGACCGCCTGCTCTTCCCCTTCCAGGTCCCGGGCGTCAACGCCACCTGGTCCGTCATCGTCGACATTCCGCACAGCGCCACGGGTGCCGCGGTCGAGGCGCAGACGACGATCATGATCATCGCCGGCCTGATCGTTCTCGGCGCCGTCATGGCGAGCCTCTTCCTGGCGGTCCGCGCCTTTGCCCAGAAGCCCCTGCAGGCTCTGCTCGAAGATGTCGGGCGGCTCGGCCAGGGCCATTACGAGACCGCGGTCAAGGGCCAGGAGCGCAGCGACGAACTCGGCCTGGTGGCCAAGGCGCTCGACGGCTTCCGCCACCGCCTCGCCGACAGCCGCAAGCTGGAAGGCGAAGCCGAGCAGCAGCGCAGCGCGGCCGATGCCGAACGCCGCCGCTCGGAACAGGAGCGCAGTCATTCGGTCGGCGTGCAGCAGCAGGTCGTCGGCGTTCTCGGCACCGGCCTGTCGCAGCTGTCGCAGGGCAATCTGGGATACCGCATCGAAGAGGAATTCCCCGGCGAATACGCCGCCCTCAAGCGCGACTTCAACGATGCGTTGGCAAGCCTGGAATCGACCATTACCGCGGTCAATTCGAGCGTCGTCAACATCGGCGCCGGCAGCGGCGAGATCGCCGAGAGCGCTGCGGATCTTTCCAAGCGCACCGAACAGCAGGCCGCAAGCCTCGAAGAGACCGCGGCGGCCCTCAATGAACTGACCGAGCAGGTCAATGCCAGCGCGGTCAATGCCAATACGGCTGCGGCGACCGTCAACCTCGCCTGCGAGGACGCCGAGCGCTCGGGCGAAGTGGTGCAGAAGGCCGTCACCTCGATGCAGGGTATTGCCCAGTCGTCGCAGGAAATCTCGCGCATCATCGGCGTGATTGACGAGATCGCCTTCCAGACGAACCTTCTGGCCCTGAACGCCGGCGTCGAAGCCGCCCGCGCCGGTGAAGCCGGCAAGGGCTTTGCCGTCGTGGCTCAGGAAGTGCGTGAACTGGCTCAACGCTCGGCCAGCGCGGCGAAGGAGATCAAGACGCTGATCACCACTTCGGGTGCGCAGGTCAAGGACGGCGTCGAACTGGTCGGCCAGGCCGGTCACACGTTGCACAAGATTGCCGGCCAGGTCATGCAGATCAACGACCTGATTCGCCAGATCTCCGCCTCCGCCAGCGAGCAGGCCTCGGGCCTGAAGGAGATCAACTCGGCCGTCAACCAGATGGACCAGGTGACCCAGCAGAACGCAGCAATGGTGGAGGAGACCACCGCCGCCAGCATGACGCTGAAGAACGAATCTGAGAACCTGAGAGATCTGGTGTCGCGCTTCACGGTGACGGGGGCGAACAGCTACCGGACCTCGCCCCAGGCTCTCTCCTCGTCGCTGACCTCGGTCGCTCGGACGATGCGGACGGCCGCCCCGAGCGCGCCTGCAGCCTCGTCCCGCCCCGCGCCGAAGCGCGCGGCCGGTGGCGGGTCCGCCGCCGTGGCGGAAGACTGGCAGGAATTCTGAGCGGGTCCACGACAGCCGGGCCAAGGCAGATGGAAATAGAAAGGCCGCCGGAGCGATCCGGCGGCCTTTCTTCGTTTCAGGGCATTTAGAGCCGCGCGAAGCGCTCGATCAACAGATCGAAGAAGCCGTCCGCGTCGACATTGCGCATCACCTGCGCATTGGCAGCGCGTCCGGACACACGCCACCAGTCAACGACCGTCATGCCGACCGTCAGTTCGGACTGCGTCTCGATCTCGACATTGCAGTGGCGGCCGGAGAAAAGCTCCGGTTTCAGCAGATAGGCGATGACGGTCGGATCGTGCAGCGGGCCGCCGTCGGAACCGTATTTCTCCTCATCGAAGCGCTCGAAGAATTCCAGCCATTCGACCATGACTTTGGCGGGGCGGGTGCCAAGCGCCGCAAGCCGTGACACACGCGCCTTGGTGGTCATCAGCTGGTGGGTCACGTCGAGCGGCATCATGACGAGCGGTATGCCGGAGCCGAAGACGATCGCGGCGGCCTGCGGGTCGACATAGATGTTGAACTCCGCGGCCGGCGTGATGTTGCCGCCTTCGAAGAAGCCACCGCCCATCAGCACCAGTTCGCGAATGCGCGGCGCGATGTCCGGCGCCTTTTTCAGGGCGAGCGCGACATTGGTGAGTGGTCCGAGCGTGCAGAGCGTCACGCTGCCTTCCGGCTCGCGGCGCAGGGTCTCAATGATGAAGTCGACCGCGTGCTGCGGCATCACCGCCATGGTCGGCTCATCGAGCACGGCGCCGTCGAGGCCCGTCTTGCCGTGGACATGCTCGGCGGTGACGAGCGGACGCTCGATCGGCCGGTCGGCACCTTCGTAGACCGGGATATCGGTCCGGCCGCACAGCTCGCAGATGACGCGGGCATTGCGGCTGGTCCACCGCAGCGGAACGTTGCCGGCGACCGTGGTGATGCCGAGGATTTCGAGTTCCGAAGGGCTTGCGAAGGCGAGCATCAGCGCGGCGGCGTCGTCCTGGCCGGGGTCGGTGTCGATAATGATCTTTCTGCGTTCAGTCATGCGTCCGATCTCGAATTTGAGGGCCCGCCAGTTGAGCCCGATAGCAACGCTTGTCAAGTTCCGAAGCGCTTGCGGAGCCGCCTCGCCCAACCCATATTCAGGGTCGCGACGATTTCGGTCCTGGCCGAAAACGGCCCCCGGACGAAGGACTATCGATGAGAAATACCAAGACATCGGCGCGGCCGCTGCTGATCGGATTCGGGATGGGCGATCCGGCGACCGGACGCGTCAACCGGGCGAGCGACGGCTATCCGCCCTTCAACATCGAGCGGCTGGGCAGCGGGCAAACGGCGGCCGAGCGCCTGCGAATCACACTCGCCGTCGCCGGCTTCGGCGAAGACGAACTGGAGGTTCTGGTCGAGGCCGATCAGCTGATCATCCGCGGACGGCAGGCCGAGCGCGACGAGCCCAACTACCTTTTCCGCGGCATCGCGGCCCGCCAGTTCCAGCGCATCTTCCTGCTCGAAAGCGGCATGGACGTGCTCAGCGCGACGCTACGCCACGGCCTTCTGTCTATCGACCTCGTGCGCCCCCAATCGGCCCAAATGGTGCGAAAAATTAACATTTCCGCTGCACAGTAGGGTTAACGGCATGATCGTGCCGTAGCTCCCTCAGTGGCGGAGGATCGGAATGTTGATGAGAGAAGTGAACGGGCGCCTGACCCAATCCGAATTGGCGCATCTCGGCGCCGGCGAAGTCGGCTATATCCGCAAGATGCGCTCGGAAGAAGTATCCCGCTGCTTTCCCGAGGCGCCGGATATCGACCCCAGCCTCGATCTCTGGGCCCTTTTCGGCGCGGACGGCACGCCGATCCTGCTGACCGACAACCGGTCCAGCACCTTCTACAAGGCGGCCGAGGACGACCTCAAGACGGTCAGCCTTCACTGACCGTTTCCGTCAAATCCTGCGGAATGTGAGATAGGCGGAGGCGCGGCCTTCGCGCTTCGCCTTGGCTTCGTAGCGCGTGCCCGGCCACCCGGCAAACGGGGTCAGCCAGTCGGCGGCATTGCGCGCCGTCCAGTCGAAGCCGCCATGCTGCCGGCAATGCTGCAGCGTCCAGTTGACATAGGTATCGATGTCCGAGGCGAAGCAGAACAGCCCGCCCGGCTTCAGCACGCGATGGAAGCGCTCGAGATTGACCTGCGAGACGAAGCGGCGCTTCCAGTGCTTCTTTTTCGGCCAGGGATCGGGATAGAGCAGCTCGATCTGATCGATCGAACCCTCCGGCAGCCAGTCAAGCAGCTGGGTGGCGTCATCGTCATGAACACGGATGTTCTTCAGCCCCTCCGCCTCGACCACGGCCAGAAGCTTGGCCATGGAATTGACGAAGGGCTCGACGCCGATGAAGCCGGTGTCTGGATGGGTGCGGGCGCGGTGGACGAGATGTTCGCCGCCGCCGAAACCGATCTCGAGCCGGACCTTGTCCACGGGGTGCGGAAAGAGGGCCTTGATGTCGGCCGGCGGCTTGGACGCCAGGTCGATCTTCAGCTCCGGCAGGAGGGTTTCCATCCGCTCGACCTGCTGGTCGCGCAAGGGCTTTCCCTTGCGTCGACCGAAGAAGGCCTCGGTCGACCGTGTCCTGCGTTCCGCTTCCGTCATTGCGCCTTAAGCCTTGAGAGCATCCTTGAGCGGCTTGACCAGATCGAGCTTCTCCCAGGAGAAGGAGCCGTCACGGCCAGCCTTGCGGCCGAAATGGCCGTAAGCGGACGTCTTAGCATAGATCGGCTTGTTCAGGTCAAGATGGCGGCGGATGCCCGAGGGCGACAGATCCATGACCTTGCGGAGCGCGGCCTCCAGCTCGTCTTCGGTCACCTTGCCGGTGCCGTGCAGGTCGACATAGATCGACAGCGGCTGGGCGATGCCGATCGCGTAAGAGATCTGGATGGTGCAACGGTCGGCAAAGCCGGCGGCCACGACGTTCTTGGCGAGGTAGCGCGCGGCATAGGCGGCCGAACGGTCGACCTTGGTGGTGTCCTTGCCGGAGAAGGCGCCGCCACCATGGGGGGCCGCGCCGCCATAGGTGTCGACGATGATCTTGCGGCCGGTCAGGCCGGCATCGCCGTCCGGACCGCCGATGACGAACTTGCCGGTCGGGTTGACGTACCACTTGCAGTCGTCGGCGATCTTCAGGTCGCCCAGCGCTTCGCGCACATAGGGTTCAACGACCGAGCGGACCTTCTTAGAGTCCCAGCTCTCGTCGAGGTGCTGGGTCGACAGGACGATCGACACGACTTCGAAGGGCTTGCCGTCGACGTAGCGCACGGTCACCTGGCTCTTGGCGTCCGGGCCGAGCTTGGCGGCTTCGCCCTCGCCCTTCTTGCGGGCGGCGGCAAGCAGCTGGAGGATGCGGTGGGCGTAGTAGATCGGCGCCGGCATGAGGTCGGGCGTTTCGCGGCAAGCATAGCCGAACATGATGCCCTGGTCGCCCGCGCCTTCGCTGTTGCTGTGGTCGGCGGCCTTGTCGACACCCTGGGCGATATGCGCCGACTGCGAATGCAGCAGCACGTCGATGCGCGCCGTCTTCCAGTGGAAGCCGTCCTGCTCGTAGCCGATGTCGCGGATCGCCTTGCGGGCGGCCGACTTGAACTTGGAGGGGTTGATGACTTCGTTGCCGTTCTTGTCGAGCTTCATCAGGCTCGGCGGCAGGCGAACCTCGCCGGCGATGACGACGCGATTGGTCGTTGCCAGGGTTTCACACGCAATACGCACGCCCCACGGATCGACGCCGGTCTTGGCGGCTTCCCGGTATACCAGATCCACGATTTCATCGGAGATGCGGTCACAGACTTTATCCGGATGACCTTCGGACACAGATTCGCTGGTGAAAAGATAGTTCGCGCGCATTCGGGATTCCCCTCAAAGAACAGGCCTTGCCCTTGTTAGTCAGTTCACGCGCGAAAAACAAGCAGACAACGACATAAATATATCTTTATGTCGACATTTCCAGCAAGATTCGGACAGAAAAAAAGCGACCGAATGGCCGCTCTCTTTCATGCCCGCCTGGCCCGAAGGTCAGTCGGCGTCCGCTTCCGCGGCCAGTGCCTTGACGAGGTCGACCAGCTTGCGACGAACCTTGGGATCGGCGATCTTGACGAAAGCGCGGTTCAGCTGCAGGCCTTCCGACGAGGACAGGAAGTCTACGACATAGTTGGAGCTCGACGCTTCGGCCATGCCGTTGGCGCCCGAAGACTGCTCGCCCGGCGCATCTTCGAAGAAGAAGGAAACCGGGACATTCAGAATGTTGGAAATGTTCTGAAGACGGCTGGCGCCGACGCGGTTCGTGCCTTTTTCGTATTTCTGGATTTGCTGGAAGGTGATCCCGAGGCTCTCGCCCAGTTTCTCCTGGCTCATGCCCAGCATGGTGCGGCGAAGACGAATCCGGCTGCCGACATGAATGTCGATCGGGTTCGGCTTCTTTTTATTCTCGATCATGTTGCGATCCTGACAAGTGTTGGCAATTCCACCATGACCCTCAGCGCCGGACGGACCATAACGTGGCGTTGCACACGCCATTCATGAACTTCGAGCATACGTACGGACCTATGGTTCAATCCACTATGCAATTTTAGGGGTTTTTGGTCAATTCTTCCGAAAAATAAAACCCATGCGTGAAATGACAGCCGTCAATGCGACGGCAAGCATAACCAACCAGAAGTTTAGTTTGCGATCACTGTTGTTCCAATTCGAGACATCAATGACACTGAAGGTTGAATCTTCGGCTCCTTTGGCATTGAGCGCCACCCCAGAAATAATCTGCCCGCGGGGATCGACAATGGCGGAAATGCCGTTGTTTGCGCCCCGGATGAGCGTCAGGCCGGCCTCGACGGCGCGTATCCGCGCCTGGAGAAAGTGCTGATAGGGCCCGGGCGTCGCGCCGAACCACGCGTCGTTCGTCAGGTTGACGATGGCGCCGGCTTTGCCCGGCGGGATGTCGACCTCGTCGGGAAAGATGATCTCGTAACAGATCAGCGGATAGAGCCCGATCCCCGACGGCAAGGTCAAAAGCGTGCGCTGCGAGGCCGGCGAGAACCCTCCGGGCAGACTGATCAGGTTGTCGAAGCCGATCCGGCGCAGCACCTCCTCATACGGCACGTATTCGCCGAAGGGCGTCAGGTGCACCTTGTCGGAAGCGGACAGGATCTGCCCCTTGTCGTCGATCATGTAGACGGAATTATAGTACCGCGGCGCCTGCCCCGCCCCCTGCTCCTCGGCACGCACCGCGCCGGTCAAGAGCACCTGGCCGTCCTTCAGCATATCGGCGATCCGCGACAGCGCGTCCGGGTGTTCGGTCAGGATGAACGGGATCGAGGTTTCGGGCCAGACGATGATGTCCGGTTCCGGCTGGCCGGGTGTCACCGGCTGCGCCGACAGCGCCAGGTGCTGGTTGAACACGTCGATACGATCGGCGTTCTCGAGCTTCTTCGCCTGGTCGATCGCCGGCTGCACCAGCCGCACCGTCAGATTGTTCGTGCCGGCCGGCAGAGGCTCGTGGAGCACGAAGGCACCGTAGCCGAGATGGGCGGCAAACAGCAGCGCGGCGAGCGCGAGCCCGGGGACCATTCCCTTGCGGGTGCCCAGCAATGCTGGGGCCGAAAAGACGAAGACGGCAAGCGTGCTGACGGCGAACAGCCCGAGCGGTGCGGCCGACTGCATCATCAGCGGCATCGGCATCGCCGCATAGCCGATCGCGTTCCAGGGAAAGCCGGTCGCGACGAAGCTGCGCAGCCATTCGGCAAGGCCAAAGCCCGCGGCAAGTGCTGCAATGCGCCCCATGCCGTCCGACCAGACGAGCCGGGCGAGCAACGTCGCCAGCCCGTAGAAGATCCCCAGCACCGCGGGCAGGCCGAGCACGGCCAGCGGCAGGGCCCAGGCGAACTCCTCGGCCTCGAACAGAAGCGCATTGCCGAGCCACCACAGCCCGGCGGTGAAATAGCCGAAGCCGAACAGCCAGCCTGTGACGAAGGCGGAACGCAGGCCGAAGGAATGGCTGCGGTCAGGGTTGCCGGAAATGCCGTCGAGCAACCAGACGAGTAGGGGGAAGGAGACGAACATCACCGCGAAGAAGCCGAAGGGCGGCAGGGCGAGTGCGCCGAGCGCTCCGGCGAGAAACGTCAGGACCGCACGTTTCGCTCCCCCGAGCAGCATGATCCTCCCGGCCAGCCGTTCCATGCCTCGTCCCTTTCCATGTCCGCGAATCGTTTCGTGCGCAGTGTTCCAAAAAACACCGGGCTTGTCGTGCGGATAGGGACTTTGGCGCCGAAGACCGAAATGTCAGGCGTTGCTGCCGGCGTCCGTGGAATGGGCCTCATCCATGCCGGTCGGATCCGGCGTGGCGGAATTCCGTGCCTTGCCCGTCCGGGCCGGTGCCTCGCCATCACCCTTCGCGACGCGCCGCCGGGCCGCCGGACGCTTGCGCACGATGCGCACGCGCTTGATGCGGCGGGGGTCGGCATCGAGAATGTGGAATTCGAAGCCGGGCAGCGCCTGGACCACCTCGCCGCGCACCGGAATGCGTCCGAGCGCCGCGAAGATCAGGCCGCCGAGAGTATCGACGTCGTCGAGCTGATCGCGGACGTCGAAATCGGAGCCTATCGCCGCTGCGATCTCCTCCAGTTCGATGCGCGCATCGGCCACCAGCACGTCGTCCGACAAGCGGCTGAACATCGCCTCCTCGTCGTCATGCTCGTCCTCGATGTCGCCGACGACCATTTCGACGATGTCCTCGTGGGAGACCAGTCCGTCGGTGCCGCCATATTCGTCGATCACCAGAGCGATCTGGGTGCGGGCCGCCTGCATCCGGCTCAGAAGATCGGAGGCCAGCATGGACGGCGGCACGAAGAGGATCGAGCGGACGATGCCACATTCCGCGACCGTCTTTGACAGATCGACGCGCGCCAGGTCGAAATCCGTCTTGGCGGGGCGAACCGGCTTTTCCGCCTTTTCCTGGGCCGTCCGGGGGCCGTTGCGGCGCTTGTTGCGCGCCTGCTTCGTCACATAGGAGAGAAGATCGCGGATATGCACCATGCCGCGGGGATCGTCGAGCGTGTCGCAGTAGACCGGCATGCGCGATCGGCCGGACTCCTCGAAGATCACCATCAGTTCGCCGATGCTGATGCTCTGGTCGACCGCCTCGATGTCGACGCGCGGGACCATCACGTCCTCGACCCGCACCTCGCGGAAGCGCAGGATGTTGTTGAGCATCGCCCGTTCCTCGGGCGTGAAGACGTCGCCCGTGCCGGCATCGGCTCTCAGCGCGTCCGTCAGGTCCTCGCGCAGGCTGGACGCCTGCGACGGCCTCAGTATGCGGGCGGCTCGCGCCCAAAAGGAAGTGTGTGCTCGGCCGGTACTCTCCGGCCGCGAAGGACTGCCGCCTTCTTCCGAAGAGGAACCGTCCGATCCCTCATTGGCCTCCGAGGCCACTCTCGTCGAAAAATCGCTCATTATTCCAAACTGTCAAACCGGGTCCTGGCCCGCATAGGGATCAGATAAGCCAAGCGAGGCCAAAATGCGAGTCTCGATGCTCTCCATTCTTTCCGCCTCTTCGCTGTCCATGTGGTCATAGCCGAAGAGATGCAGGAAACCATGGACCATCAGATGGGTCAGATGGTCGTCGAAGCTCTTGTCGAGATCGGCCGCTTCGCGCTCCACCGTCTCCCGCGCGATGACGATGTCGCCGAGCATCGGCCCCGGCTTTCCGCCGGGGGCGAGCGGGAAAGCGGGGAAGGAGAGCACGTTGGTCGGCTTGTCCTGGCCGCGCCATTCGGCGTTGATCGCCCGCACCTGCGCGTCGTCGGAGAAGACCAGCGACACCTCGGGAGGCATCGCGGGGAAAGGCTGCTTCTCCTCGGACTTGAGGAAAGCCGCGGCCGCCTCGAGCACATGGCCCGAGACGGTCTCGAGTTTTGCTTCTTCCGGCCAGCCATCGGCTTCGACGGCGATCTGGATGTCGAGTTGCTGCATGGGTCGTCAACCGGCCTAACGGTCGGTCTGCTCGCTTTCGTCCTGCACCGCATATTGCGCGTCATAGGCCCGCACGATGCGCCCGACCAGCGGGTGGCGCACGACATCCACGTCCTTGAAGCGAACGAAGGAAACGCCTTCAACGCCGTTCAAGATCTGCAGCGCCTCGACCAGCCCGGACTTGACGCCGCGCGGCAGGTCGATCTGGCTCGGATCGCCGGTGACGATCATGCGGGCGTTCTCGCCTAGACGGGTCAGGAACATCTTCATCTGCATCGACGTGGTGTTCTGCGCCTCGTCGAGGATGACCGCGGCATTGGCCAGCGTGCGGCCGCGCATGAAGGCGAGCGGCGCGATCTCGATGACGCCGGCGGTGATGGCCCGTTCGACCTTGTCGCCGGGGATCATGTCGTAGAGTGCGTCATAGAGCGGGCGAAGATAAGGGTCGACCTTTTCCTTCATGTCGCCCGGCAGGAAGCCGAGGCGCTCCCCGGCTTCGACGGCCGGACGGGACAGGATGATCTTGTCGACCACGCCGCGCTCCAGCAGCTGGGCTGCGTGAGCGACCGCCAGATAGGTCTTGCCGGTACCGGCCGGGCCGACGCCGAAGACGAGTTCCGAGCGCTCGAGCGCGCGCATGTAGACGTCCTGCGTCGGCGTGCGGGCGGAAATGGTCTTCTTGCGGGTGGCGATCTGCGCCATCGAAAGCTTGGCCTTGCGCTCCATCGTCGGCAGCGTCAGCTGATCGTCGGCAGCGACCGCCATGCGGATCGCGCCTTCGACGTCGGAGGATTCCACCGAACCGCCGCTTTGCAGACGTGCATAGAGGAAATCGAGCGCCCGGCGCGCCTGGTTGGTCGCCAGCAGTTCGCCGGAAATCGACACGGAATTGCCGCGGGCACGTGCCTGGATCTGCAGCCGATCTTCCAGCAGCTTCAGGTTCTGGTCGAACTGACCAAAAAGCTCGCTGGCGAAACGATTGTTCTCGAACGTCAAGATGAAGTGATTGGCGTCGGTCACGGCGGCTTGGAGGTTGCGTGAGGATGAAGAAATCACTTCTTGTGCGTTCAAGCGATCAGGCTCCTGTTCGATCAGGTCAAGGCCCTCACTCTAACCCTCTGCCACCTCGGCAAACAAGCTGTTTGGGCCGGCTGCGGTGATTCGTACATTGATAATGTCACCGATTTTCGATGCGTTTGCATCAACATTCACCGATTGCAGCCAAGGAGATCGTCCGATCAATTGACCGGGCATGCGACCGGGCTTCTCCAGAAGTAAGTCGATTTCGCGCCCGATCAAGGAGCGGGAGAAATCCTGCTGCTGTTTCAGCAACAATTCCTGGAGCCGGGCAAGGCGTTCGACCTTGACCTCCTCGGCCACGTGATCCGGCAGGTCGGCGCCGGGCGTGCCGGGACGGGTCGAATATTTGAAGGAATAGGCCTGGGCATAACCCACGGTTTCGACCAGATCCATGGTGGCCTGGAAATCCTCTTCCGTCTCGCCGGGGAAGCCGACGATGAAATCGCCGGACAGGGCGATGTCCGGCCGGGCGGCCCGGATGCGCTCGACGAGCGCGATATATTCCGAAGCCTTGTGGCGGCGGTTCATGGCCTTGAGGATGCGGTCCGAACCGGCCTGCACCGGCAGGTGCAGGTAGGGCATCAGCATTCGCAGATCGCGATGTGCCTCGATCAGCCGATCATCCATGTCGCGGGGATGGCTGGTCGTATAGCGCAGCCGGGCGAGCCCGGGGATCTCCGCCAGCCGGTAGAGCAGTTCGCCGAGACCGATTGCCCGGCCCGCCGCATCCGTGCCGTGCCAGGCATTGACGTTCTGGCCGAGCAGGGTGAGTTCGCGCACGCCGGAGGCGACGAGCTTCTCGGCTTCAGCGACGATCTGGGCGATCGGGCGGGACACTTCCGACCCGCGCGTATAGGGCACGACGCAGAAGGTGCAGAACTTGTCGCAGCCTTCCTGGACGGTGAGGAAGGCGGTGACGCTGCGCACCCCGCCCTTGACCTTGGCCGGGTCCGGCAGATGCTCGAACTTGTCTTCCAGCGCGTATTCCGTATCGACCACCCGCTCGCCGGTGCGGGCGCGACGGAGCGCCTGCGGCAGGCGGTGGTAGGTCTGCGGCCCGATCACGACGTCGACGGCAGGCTCGCGGCGGGCGATCTCGTCGCCTTCCGCCTGGGCGACGCAGCCGGCAACCCCGATCATGAACTCGCGACCTTCCGCGGCACGCGCCTTCTTCGTCTCGCGCAGGCGGCCAAGCGCCGAATAGACCTTTTCGGCGGCCTTCTCGCGGATATGGCAGGTGTTCAGGAGGACCAGATCGGCATCGTCCATGGTCTCCGTCGCGACATAGCCCTCGGCGGCCAGCGCATCGGTCATGCGGCCGGAATCGTAGACGTTCATCTGGCAGCCATAGGTCTTGATGAAGACCTTGCGTTCGGCAAAGGCGGTGGCGCCTTCCGGCTGGCCCGTGGCGTCGAGAAGTGCGGTGTCCTGTGTCATGCGGGCTATTTAGTGGTTTTTCCCTGCGGATTAAACCGAAAAGTGGTGTCGAAGGCTCAACGCCACCGCCGGCCGCGCAGATGGTCGAGCAACATGCTGCGGATCCGCTTCTCGACGAGGCCCGCGACCTGCTTGCGATTGCCCCCTTCGCGGTACTCCACCACCTCGCCGAAACTGACATCGACGTCGATCGCGCCGCTTTTCAGCACGCCCATCAGATGCGGCACCATGCCGACATCGCCCGGCCAGCCGGCGATCGGGCGGTGATAGCGGCCCATCGGCATGCCGTGCACCCGGGTATAGGCGATTGCCACCGGCTGGACGTAGACGACGCCCTCGGGCGCCAGCGGCAGGGCTGCAGCCGCCGCACCGAACAGGGAGGTCTTGACCTCGAGGACGCGGTTGCCGTCGGAGGTCGTGCCTTCCGGGAAAAGCACGACGATCTCGCCGTCGGCCATGCGCTCGGCGATCTCGCTCACCTGGTCACCGGTGCGGCGCTTCTGCTCGCGCACCACGAAGATGCTTTTCTGCAGCTTGGCGAGCGTGCCGAAGATCGGCCAGTCGGCCACTTCGGTCTTGGCGATGAACACGACGTCGGCGAGCGCCCCGAGCACCAGGATGTCCTTCCACGACGCATGGTTCGCCGCGATCATCAGCGGCCGGTGCTGCTCTAGCGTCCCGTGAGCGCGGATGCGGATCCCAATCAGCCGGCAGGTGATGCCATGCCACAGCCGCGGCAGGCGGCGGCGGAGCTTCCAGTCGAAGCGCAGCGCCAGCAACTGCAGGGGTGCCAGTACCAGCGTCACGAGCAGCACGAGAAACAAGGCAAGCCCGACCCTGAGCCAGTTGATCACGCAATCACCCTCGCTGGCGGATGCATGAGCTCAGCCTTCGTCCTTGGTGAGCGGCACGCCGTAGAGTTCCAGCCGATGGTCGACGAGGCGGAAGCCGTGTTCGCGCGCGATGCGCTCCTGCAGCGCCTCGATCTCCGGCGAATGAAATTCGATGACCACGCCGGTCTTCAGGTCGATGAGGTGGTCGTGATGTTCTTCCGGAACCGTCTCGTAGCGCGAGCGGCCATCGCGGAAGTCGTGGCGTTCGATGATGCCGGCATCTTCGAACAGCTTGACCGTGCGATAGACGGTGCTGATCGAGATCTTCGCGTCGATCTTCACCGAGCGGCGATAGAGTTCCTCGACATCGGGATGATCGGCGGACTCCTCGAGAATGCGCGCAATGATGCGGCGCTGCTCGGTCATGCGCATGCCGCGCTCGACGCACAAGTCTTCCAGCGATTTAGGTGCTTCGCTCATGGCCACATGGTTCCCGCGCATGTCGGACGTATGACAGAGGCAACTATCGAAGATCGCGGCGCATGACAAGCGCCGACGACCGCTGTCCACTTGCGTCGGTATAATAGGCCGGCCGCTCGCCGGCCTTCTGGAAGCCGAGCTTGCGATAGAGGCCAAGCGCGGCCTCGTTGCCGTCATCCACTTCGAGGAACATCGCTTCCCCGCCGCGGCCGCCCGCCTCGCGCATCGCCGCCTGCATCAGCCGCCAGCCAAGACCGAACCGGGCGAACTTGTCGCCGACGGCAATCGTCAGGATTTCCGCTTCGCCCGCCGTCTCACGCGCCAGCACGAAACCCGCCAGCGGCGCCTTGAAGATCAGCGTGTTCGTCTGCCAGACGACGAAACCAAAGGAGTTCGGCTGCAGCAGCAGGCTCAGAAATTCGCCGTCGTTCCAGGCCTTGGAAAAACGCTGGGCATGCACTTCGGCGACCGCCGCGCAGTGCTCGGTGGACATGGGTACGATTTCGAATTCGGGCTTTCGCTTGAGATAGGTATCCAGCATAGGCTTTCACGCTCGGGAAACGGCAAAGCCCGTCTGCGGTTTTGCATCGGGGCCCCGCAAGTATAGCGGCTTCGGCTTGCCCGCAGCTTTCGCTTCCGCGCCAAGCCTGGCGACGACGGAGATGGAAAAGCGATCCTTCTCGGTCTCGGCATCGGGGTCGAGAAGCAGTGCGCCCGCCGACCCGGCGACCTGCCATTCGCCGGAGGCTGCGATTTCGCGGAAGCGATCGAGCGAGACCATTTCCGGCTCTCCCTCAGGCTCGCGCGCCGCCGAAAAGCGCTGCAGATAGATCTCGTCGCGCTTCGCATCCATGGCAGCCAGCACGGGACGACCGGTTTCGTCGGCCACGTTCGCCAGCGCAGCTAACGTGGAAACGCCGACGGCTTCGATGCCAAGCGAAAGCGCCAGACCGCGTGTGGCGGCGACGCCGACGCGGATGCCGGTGAAAGAGCCCGGTCCGACGGTCACGGCGATGCGCTGGACGTCCGAAAGATCGAGATCGGCCGCAGCCAGCGCCGCGTCGATCGTCGCCATCAGCTTTTCCGCATGGCCGCGGCCGATCATCTCGGTCGACACGCCCAGCAGACGCCTGGCGGCGCCGTCATAGACGGCCGCGGAACAATCGCCCCCGGCCGTATCGATCGCCAGTACGATCATTCCCCTGCTCCCCGTGCGACGATCGTCAGACCGCCTCGACTTCCTGGACCTCGGGGACGAAGTGGCGCAGCAGGTTCTGCACACCGTGCTTCAGCGTGGCGGTCGAGGACGGGCAGCCGGAGCAGGCGCCCTTCATGTTGAGATAGACCTTGCCGTTCTTGAAGCCGCGGAAGGTGATGTCGCCGCCATCCTGGGCGACGGCCGGACGGACACGCGTTTCCAGCAGTTCCTTGATGGTGGCAACGATGGTCTCGTCGCCGGCCTCGAAGAATTCTTCCTCGCCGTCCTCGTCATTGGCGGTCGCGGCCGAGCCCATGACCTTCGCGCCGCTCATGAAATGCTCCATGATCGTGCCGAGGATCGCCGGCTTCAGGTGCTGCCATTCCGGGCCGTCCTTGGTGACAGTGACGAAATCATAGCCGAAGAAGACCCCGGTCACGCCGGGGATCGAGAAGATGCGGGCTGCGAGCGGCGAGACGGCTGCGCTGGCGGCATCGCGAAACTCGGCGGTGCCGGACTCCATCACCACCTTGCCGGGCAGGAATTTGAGGGTCGCCGGATTCGGCGTGGCTTCGGTCTGTATGAACATGGGAACCTCCGAGCGGCTTCAAGGACCGCCGTTCAATTTAGAATGCTTCAAAAGAAATAAGCCCGAACGCACCGGCCTTCAAGTCTGGATTTGACTTTTGCCATGGCGCCGGTCAGCAGAGCGCGTCGATTTCCTCATTGGTGAGGGAATCCGGCAGGACGGTCACGGGAATCGGGAAGGCGGCACCACGTCCGGCGATCATCGACACCAGCGGTCCCGGGCCTTCCTTGGTCGAGCCGGCGGCCAGAACGAGGATGGCGATATCGCGGTCTTCCTCGATCAGGGCGTTGATCGCCGTGGTGGAATTTCCCTCGCGGATGACGATTTCGGGCTCGATCCCGATGGTCTCGCGTACCGTCTGCGCCGCCTTGGCCATCACGGCTTCGGCCTCTTCGCGGGCCTCGGCCCGCATGATCTCCTCCACCCCCAGCCACTGCTGGAAGTCGCCTTCGGGGATGACATACATCAGCACCAGGCCACCATTGGAATTCTTCGCGCGCCGTCCCGCATAGTGGACCGCGCGGGAGCATTCCGGCGTGTTGTCGATCACCGCCATGAACTTGCGGCGGTGACCTTCAAGGCGTGACAGGCGTGTTGAAACCATAGAAAACCCCGCCGCAGGATGGGTTGAACTTCGGCCGTCAGCGGCTGGTTCAGAGCCCCAGCCGCGCGGATCGCGGCGACTTTACTGCACGAAACCGATAATGTCGCGGACTTCCTTCATGGTTTTTTCGGCACGTGCCCGCGCCCTTTCGCCGCCGTCGCGCAGCACGCCGTCGATATAGGCGGGGTCGCCCATCAGGCGGCGCATCTCGCCGTTGACTGGCGACAGGACCTCGACCGCCAGCTCGACGAGCGCCGGCTTGAACACCGAAAACTGCTGTCCGCCGAACTCCGTCAGCACGTCTTCCTTGGTGCGGTCGGAGAGGGCTGCGAAGATGCCGACCAAGTTGTCGGCTTCGGGACGGCCCTTCAGTCCTTCGGTCTCGCTCGGAAGCGCGTCCGGATCGGTCTTCGCCTTGCGGATCTTCTTCGAGATCGTTTCGGCGTCGTCCATCAGGTTGATGCGCGACAGGTCGGACGGATCCGACTTCGACATCTTCTTGGTGCCGTCCTTCAGGCTCATGACGCGGGGCGCCGGGCCCTCGATCAGCGGTTCGACCATCGGGAAATAGGCGTGCACCGGCTCCTCGCCGACCGTGATGTCGATGCCATAGCCGGTTCGACGGATATGGTCGACGAAGTCGAGATTGAACTTCATAGCGATGTCGCGGGTCAGTTCCAGATGCTGCTTCTGGTCCTCGCCAACAGGCACATGGGTGGCCCGGTAGACGAGAATGTCGGCGGCCATCAGGCTCGGATAGGCATAGAGACCGAGCGAGGCCTGCTCGCGGTCCTTGCCGGCCTTGTCCTTGAACTGCGTCATGCGGTTCATCCAGCCGATGCGGGCGACGCAGTTGAAGATCCAGGCCAGTTCGGCATGCTGCGGCACGGCCGACTGGTTGAAGACAATGTGGCTCTTCGGGTCGATGCCGCTGGCGAGGAAGGCGGCGGTGATCGACCGGATCTGACTCTGCATGTCCTCGTGGACGAGCTGGGCCGTCAGGGCGTGCAGGTCGACCACGCAATAGATGCAGTCGTTGTGTTCCTGCAGCGCGACGAACTTGCGGATCGCACCGAGATAGTTGCCGAGATGGAGGTTGCCGGTCGGCTGAACGCCGGAAAAGACCAGCGGCTTGAACTCACCCATGATTGTCCTCAACAGGCTGGTGGAGGGCCCGATCTGTCGATCGAAATACGCTGGCGCTTATGCACGCCGGATCGCCCACAATCAAGGGGCTGTTTCCCGCACCGCTCAGCCGGCAGGCTGAATGAGATCCCAGCGATTGCCAAAGATATCCTGAAAGACCGCCACGGTCCCGTAGCGTTCGTGCCGCGGTGCCTCGAGGAAGGTCACCCCGGCGGAGAGATAGGCCGCGTGGTCTCGGGCAAAATCGTCCGTCTTGAGGAAGAAGCCGACGCGTCCACCGGTCTGGTTGCCGATCGCCTCAACCTGCTTGGCGCCGTCCGCGCGGGCCAGCAGCAGGGCTGCCCCCCCGCCCTTCGGTTTGACCACGAGCCACCGCTTTCCATCTGGCTGGGGTGTGTCCTCGAGGCAGTCGAAACCGAGAATGTCGCAGTAGAAATGCCTGGCGCGGGCATAGTCGTCGACGACCAGGGCGACGAGGAAGAGAGACTGGGAGGACATCGGGGCTCCTGACTGGCGGCGGCCGGCGTGTTCGCCGAGCGAGGGACAAAAGGTCGATTTGGTCGAAAAGTTAAGTCAATTTAACCATTGAGGCAGCATAAATCCCGATTTGAAGCAAATTGCTCCTTATTCATGTCACCTTTGGAAATGAAATACTCCCCCGCAACCTAATTTGCCTTTCATGACGAAAGGTCCTTTCTCGGGGGGATGCCATGCGCATTACTTTTCGCGTCGCGCTTGCCTGTCTCTTGGCGCTCGGCCTCAATGCCACCGTCGAAGCCGGTGAGAGCCAGAAACGCCGCGTCACCAAGCTCAGTCACGACTACACGGCGGCCTATACGCTGCAGCGGGTGAGCGTCAGGGCCAGCTGCTTTCCGACCAAACTCAAGGCGATCCTTGCCCATATCGCGGTGCAGACCAAACGCAAGCCGATCATCACCTCGGGCCATCGTCCGCATTCGGGCACGTCGCAGCACAGCCATTGTTATGCGGCCGACATCCGCGTTCCCGGCGTGTCGGAGAAGCGCGTGCTGGCGGCCGCGGCGACCGCGCCCGGCATTGGCGGCATCGGCCGCTACTGCAACGGCCTGGTGCATGTCGACATCGGCCCGAAGCGCACCTGGACGCACTGCAAGCGCCGCTAGCGCAAGCGCCCGGTCAGACCCTCGGCATGCGCTTGAGGTTCCGCCGCAGCATGCCGAGATCGGCGCCGCCGATGGCAAAGGCAATGGCGAAGTAGACCACCATGGCGACGGCAACCAGTCCGCCGAGCGCCGTGACCTGATGGAGCAGCGAGGCCTCCGGCGCCAGCCAGGCCGACCAGTAGTCCGACAGGTAGACCAGCATGACCGCCATGATCGCCGCGGCGACGATGAGGCGCAGCGTGCGGGTGACGAGCGCCCATTCCCAGGTCAGGTGGCCGCGCCTATGCAGCGTGGCGAAAAGCAGGATCGTGTTGACCCACCCGGCCGTCGCCTCGGCGACCGCGATGCCGCGCTCGGCGAGGATCGGAAAGAGCGAGATCGCCAGTGCCGAGTTGATCACCACGGAAATGCCGGTGAACCGCATCGGCGTACCGGTGTCCTCGCGGGCGTAGAAGCCCGGCTGCAGCGCCTTGATCATCACGAAGCCCGGCAAACCGATGCCGTAGATCGCCAGAATCGCGGCGACAACCGTGGTGTTCTCCTGCGAAAAGGCGCCGCGCTCGTAGAGCACGCGGATGATTTCGTCGGACAGAACCCAGAGCGCGGCCGCGGCCGGCAGCGTCAGGAACAGCACGAATTCCATCGAGCGGTTCTGTATATTGCCGGCTTCCTTCATGTGCCCAGATTTGAGCGCGCGCGCGAGTTCGGGCAGGAGCACGACACCGACGGCGACCCCGACGACGCCAAGCGGCAGCTGGTAGATGCGGTCGGCATATTGCAGGGCGGCAATCGCCCCTTCCTTGCCCGAGGCGATCGCCTGGCCGATCAGCTGGTTGATCTGCGTGATGCCGCCGGTCACCGCCGCCGGAACGGCCAGCACCAGAAGCCGCTTCACATTCGGGGTGAAGCGCGGAAACTTGAAGGAAATGCTCATCCCGGCATGGCGCACGCCGGCATAGACGACCGCCATCTGCAGCAGGCCGGCGCCGAGCACCGACCAGGACAGGTACCAGGCGGTCAAGGCCGGATCGGCGCCGCTGTAGAGCGCCCAGAACAGCGCACCGATCATCATCACATTGAGAAAGACGGGCGCGATCGCGGCAGCGAAGAAATGGTGCAGCGAATTGAGCATGCCGGACAGCATGGCCGTCAGCGACATGCACATCAGATAGGGGAACATGACCGCGGCGAGCCGGACGGTCAGCGAGAATTTTTCGGGATCGTCGGAGAAGCCCGGCGCGATGACCCACCGCACCAGCAGCGGCATGGACAGTTCCATGACGATGGTGATGAGCATGAGGACCGAGAACAGGACGCCGAAGACCTCTTCGGAAAAGCGCTTGGCGCCATCGACGCCATTCGCCTCGATCTCCTTGGCGAAGAGCGGAACGAAGGCGGCGTTGAAGGCCCCTTCGGCAAAAAGCCGGCGGAAGAGGTTCGGGAAGCGGAAGGCGGCATAGAAGACGTCGGCCATCGGCCCCGTGCCGAGGGCGGCCGCCATCAGCGTTTCGCGGGCAAAGCCGAAGACGCGGCTGCCGAGCGTCGCGCCGCCGACGGTCATGAACTTCTTCACCAGTCCCATGGTCAGACCTTGGCCTTCTTCTGGGCGGGCACGGAACGCTGGACGGCCTGGGCGATGATGCCGGAGGGCATTCGATCCCGCAACTCGTCACCCTGTTCGGCCATGACGCCCTTCAGCTGGGTCACGATGCTGGCCTGACGGTTCTCGTTGGTGATCTTCTGGCCGACCAGGTCGGTGACATAGAAGGTGTCGATGACCTTCTCGCCGAAGGTGGTGATGCGCGCCGAGTGAATGTCGAGCGACAGGTCGGACAGGACGGCGGTGATTTCCGCCAGCAGGCCGATGCGGTCGAGGCACTCGACCTCGACAACCGTGAACTTGTTGGACAGCGCGTTGGAGATCGTCACATCCGGCTGGACCGGGAAAGTCTTGTTCTTCTTCTTGCCCTTGCTGCGCGTGGCGATGACTTCCGGCAGGCGCTTGTGGCCCGACAGCACATCCTCGATCATCTTGCCGATGGTGGCGGCGCGGCGCATCTCGTCCTCGTCGATCGGGAATTCGCGATTGATCAGGATGGAGTCGAGCGCACGGCCGTCGGAAGTGGTGAAGATCTGTGCGTCGGCAATGTTGGCCCCGGCGGCCGCACAGGCGCCAGCGATGATCGACAGCAGGCGCGGATGGTCGGGCGAGAGCACCGTGATCTCGGTGATGGCGTGGAAGGAATGGGTCCGAACCATGGTCGCCAGCGCCTTGCCCGCCTTGTCCGACTCGCGGATGAAATGGGCGTGGCGGATCTGGTCCTCCAGCTCGACGGAGAGAAGGTAGGGCTCGTAGTGCAGCTTGGTATAGGTCTTCTGGTCCTTCTGGCTCCAGTTGCCGAGCGCCTTGCCGAGCTGTTCGGCGGCATGCTTCGCCCGCTCCTTGCGCGACACTTCCGAGAAGCCGCCGGAGAGCAGAAGCTCGGTCTCGTAGTAGAGCGTACGCAGCAGCTGGCCCTTCCAGCCGTTCCACACGCCCGGGCCGACGGCGCGGATGTCGCAGACGGTCAGGACGAGAAGCATCTTCAACCGGTCAAGCGACTGGACCTTGTCGGCGAAGTCGGTGATCGTCTTGCGGTCGTGCAGGTCGCGCGTCTGGGCGACCATCGACATCAGGAGATGCTGTTCGATCAGCCAGACGACGAGTTCCGTCTGCTTGGGGTTCAGGCCGAAGCGCGGGCAGAGCTTGCGCGCCACTTTCGCGCCGGCGATCGAGTGGTCTTCCTGCCGGCCCTTGGCGACATCGTGCAGCAATACGGCCACATAGAGCGACTGGCGGTCCTCAATGCCCGGCAGCAGCTTGGCGGCGAGCGGATGGATCTCCTCAGCCTTGCCCTTTTCGATCTCGGCAAGAACCTCCACCGTGCGGATCAGGTGTTCGTCGACCGTGTAGTGGTGATACATGTTGAACTGCATCATCGAGACGATCTTGCCGAACTCCGGCACGAAACGGCCGAGCACGCCGGATTCGTTCATCCGGCGCAGGATCTGCCCCGGATCACGGCGCGAGGTCAGCACGGCGAGAAACAGCCGGTTCGCTTCCTCGTTCTCGCGGAAATCATGGTCGATCAGCGCCAGCGAGCGCGTGACGGCCTTCAGCGCATCGGGATGGAATTCCAGGCCGTTCAGGTCGGCGACATGGAAGAGCCGCATGATCGACACGGGATCGCGCTTGAACACCTCCGGATCGGCAAGCGCGATGCGGCCGCGATCCTCGATGAATTCGGGCGTGCCGGGGATCTTGCGCGGCCGATTGGCGAAGCGGCCGATCACGCCGGTCAGTCCCGGCGCGGCCTTCGCCTGCTGTTCCTCCAGTTCGGCGCAGAAGATCCGGGTCAGATCGCCGACGTCCTTGGCCACCAGGAAATAGTGCTTCATGAAGCGTTCGACGGCCGACAGGCCGGGGCGCGACTGATAGCCGAGATTGCGGGCGATCTCCGGCTGAATGTCGAAATAGAGGCGCTCCTCCGGCTTGCCGGTGAGGTAATGCATGTGGCATCGGACCGCCCAGAGGAAGTCGTCCGCCTTCTGGAACAGCTGCCATTCCTGGCGGGACAAGACGCCGAGGCGGACGAGATCGCCGGCATCGCGAACATGGTACTTGTACTTGGCGATCCAGAACAGCGTCTGCAGGTCGCGGAGCCCGCCCTTGCCTTCCTTGACGTTCGGTTCGACGAGGTAACGGCTGTCGCCGGCCTTGCGGTGGCGCTCGTCGCGCTCGCCGAGCTTGGCGGCGATGAATTCCGGCGCGGTATTGTTGGTGACTTCCTGGTCGAACCGGCGCTGCAGTTCGGTGACGAGGCTTTCCTGGCCGCAGACGAAACGGGTTTCGAGAATGGCGGTCCGGATCGTCATGTCGCTCTTCGACAGGCGCATGCATTCGTCGACCGTGCGCGTCGCATGGCCGACCTTGAAGCCGATGTCCCACAGCAAATAGAGGATGAACTCGACGGCCTTGTGCATGTCGGCGGTCAGTTTCGGCGGGGTGAGGAACAGGAGGTCGATGTCGGAACCCGGCGCCAGCGTGCCGCGGCCGTAGCCACCGACAGCCGAGACCGCGATCATGTCGGCCTTGTCGCGATAGACGTGGCGGACGACGAGGTCGAAGATCACCGAGATCAACTGGTCCTGGATCCAGGAAATGCGCTGGGCGCAATGGATGCCGCTGCCATCGGCGAAGAGCTTGGCCTTGGCCAGCTCGCGTCCGTCGGCGCTGGCCTTCTTGAGGATAGGCAGCAGACCGGCGCGAATGTCGAGCAGATGCCCGGCATGGGCGCGGGCGACGGCCTCACAGTCGGCCTTGAGGGCGGCGACGTCGAGCAGGTCGCCGTATTCGAGTTCGGTCATGGCCATTGTTGCGGCTTGCTTTCCTGGCTTATCGGCCTGCCCGAGGGCCGGCGACGGATGGCGCTATAACGCCTTTCAGGCGCCTTGGACAGGGATATTAGCCGTCAAGGCTTGCCAAGTTGTTTCCTCAGATCATAGAGCGCATCGAGCGCCTGGCGCGGCGTCATGTCGTCGAGATCGAGGCCTTTGAGCATTTCCTCGACCTTCGAGGGACCCGCCTTCCGCGCCTCCTCCCGGCGTACCGCCACCTGGAAAAGCGGCAGGTCGTCGATCAGCGAACTCGCCGGGTTCTTGCGATCTGCATCCTCCAGCCGCGTCAGCACGTCGCGCGCCCGGGCCACGACCGAGGCTGGCAGGCCGGCAAGGCGCGCGACCTGGATACCGTAGGACCGGTCGGCGGCGCCGGGTCCGACTTCGTGCAGGAAGATGACGTCATTGTCCCATTCCTTGACCCGCATGGTGACGTTGGAGAGCCGGGCCAGCTTCTCCGACAGCACCGTCAGCTCGTGGAAGTGGGTGGCAAACAGCGCGCGGCAACGATTAACCTCGTGCAGATGTTCGACTGCGGCCCAGGCGATCGACAGGCCGTCGAAGGTCGCCGTGCCGCGGCCGATCTCGTCCAGGATGACGAGCGAGCGCTCGGTCGCCTGATTGAGGATTGCCGCCGTCTCGACCATCTCGACCATGAAGGTGGAGCGGCCGCGGGCGAGATCGTCGGAGGCGCCGACGCGGGAGAAGAGACGGTCGACCACGCCGATATGGGCAGAGCCCGCCGGCACGAAGGAGCCCATCTGCGCCAGGATGGCGATCAGCGCGTTCTGGCGCAGGAAAGTCGACTTACCGCCCATGTTCGGGCCGGTCAGCAGCCAGATCGCCCCGTCCGAACCCGTCTCGGAGGGCGAGAGATTGCAGTCATTGGCAATGAAGGGGCTCGCCGACTGGCGGCGCAGCGCCTGTTCCACCACCGGATGGCGCCCGGCGACGATGGAAAACATATTGCTGTCGTCGACCAGCGGGCGGCAATAGCCCTGCTCCTCGGCAAGGGCCGCAAGCCCAGCGGCGACGTCGATCACGGCCAGCGCCCGCGCCGCCGCCTTGATCGGCTCGGCGGCGGCCACCACGTCCGCCGTCATCCGCTCGAAGGCCTCGAGTTCGATCGCCAGCGCCTGGCCGGCGGCATTGGCGATGCGGGTTTCGAGATCGGCAAGCTCGGTCGTTGTGAAGCGCATGGCGCTTGCCATGGTCTGACGGTGAATGAAGCGGGCCTTGGCCGCCTCCCCTTCCGTCATCGTCCCGGAATTGCCGGCGGTCACCTCGATGAAATAGCCGAGCACGTTGTTGTGCTTGATCTTCAGCGACTTGATGCCGGTCTCCTCGGCATATTGCAGTTGCAGGCCTGCAATCACCCGGCGCGACTGGTCGCGGAGCGCCCGAACCTCATCAAGCTCAGGGACGGCACCGGCCTTGAGGAATCCTCCGTCACGCTTCAGCAAGGGCAGGTCTTCGGCCAGCATGGCACCGAGCAGGTCGGCTAGGCCGTTGGGCAGGGCCTTGAGATCGGTGACGGCTGCGGCGAGTTCTTCGGGAAGAGCAACGCCTCCCAGCAGGGCCGCGACCTCCCCGGCCGTGGCGATCCCCTGCAGGATGGCACCGAGGTCGCGCGGGCCGCCGCGATCGAGCGCCAGGCGTGAAAGTGCGCGCGGCATGTCGGGCACCCGCTTCAGGCCATCGCGCAGCCGATCGGAAAGAGAAGGCTCGGACAGCAGGAAGGCGACGGAATCCTGACGGCCGGCGATGGCATGCGGATCGGTCAGCGGCGACATCAGCCGTTCGGCAAGAAGGCGGGCGCCGCCGCCGGTCACCGTCCGGTCTATCGCTTTGAGCAGGGAACCGTTGCGATCGCCCGACAGCGTCTTCACCAGTTCGAGATTCGCACGGGTGGCTGGGTCGATGAACAGGGTCGAGGCGGCGCTCTGGCGCTCGGGAAGCCCGAGCGGCGGGCGCTCGGAGATCTGGGTCTTCTCGACATAGGCGACGGCGGCGGCCGCCGCCGCAATCTCGGCGCGGCTGAACGTGCCAAAACCATCCAGCGTCTTGACGCCGAAATAGCGGGCGATGCGCCCCTCCGCCGCGGCGCTGTCGAACAGCACCGCCGGCTGGGGCACCACGACGCGGCCGAGCACGTCGAAGGCGGGTTTCAGCTCGGGATCGAAGAACAGGGTGTCGGCGACGATCAGCTCGCGCGGCTCGATCCGCAGGATATCGGCGAGCAGGCGTCCCTCGTCGGTTTCGGCAAGACGGAAGATGCCGGTCGAGATGTCGATCCAGGCGATGGCGAGCTGCGGGGTGGAGCCGCCGCGGATACGGGCGAGCGCCATCAGGTAGTTGGATTCCGACGGCGAAAGCAGCTTTTCCTCGGTCAGCGTGCCGGGCGTGACCAGGCGGACGACGTCGCGCTTGACCACCGATTTCGACCCGCGCTTCTTCGCCTCGGCGGGATCTTCCACCTGTTCGCAGACCGCGACGCGGAAACCGAGCGAGATCAGCCGCTGCAGGTAATCGTCGGCGGCATGGACCGGCACGCCGCACATCGGGATGTCCTGGCCGAGATGCTGGCCGCGCTTGGTCAGTGTGATGCCGAGGGCGCGCGAGGCGTCGACGGCATCCTCGAAGAACAGCTCGTAGAAATCGCCCATCCGGTAGAACAGCAGGCTGCCCGGATTGTTGGCCTTGATCTCGATATACTGTTCCATCATCGGGGTGGCGGACGCGCGGCTCTCCTCCGAGGCAAGCTCGGCGGCGTTCAGGACCTCGTTGGTGGGGGCGCTGTTGATTGTCACTGTCTAAAGTTTTCTTGAAAAGGAAGTCGTGCAACACTAACGACCTATAGCAAACAAAAACAACCACCAAGGACAGCCAGGGCAAGGCTGCCCACAACAAGGTTCGAGGGAACATGGCAAGCAAGGATCGCAACCCGCGCAGCAAGACGTCGGTCACGGAACAGGAAGCGCTCGACTTCCATTCGCAGGGACGCCCCGGCAAGCTGGAGATCACCCCGACCAAGGCCATGGCCACCCAGCGCGACCTTTCGCTCGCCTATTCGCCGGGCGTCGCCGTACCGGTGAAGGCGATCGCCGCCGACCCCGCGACCGCCTACGACTATACGACGCGCGGCAACATGGTCGCCGTCATCTCCAACGGGACGGCGATCCTTGGCCTCGGCAATCTCGGCGCGCTCGCCTCCAAGCCGGTGATGGAGGGCAAGGCCGTGCTCTTCAAGCGCTTCGCCGACGTCGATTCGATCGATCTCGAGGTAGACACCGAGAACGTCGAGGAGTTCATCAACTGCGTGCGTTACCTCGGCCCGTCCTTCGGCGGCATCAATCTCGAGGACATCAAGGCGCCGGACTGCTTCATCATCGAGCAGCGGCTGCGCGAGATCATGGACATCCCGGTCTTTCATGACGACCAGCACGGCACGGCGATCATCGCCGCGGCAGGCCTGATCAACGCGCTCGAACTGACCGGCCGAGACTTCAAGACCACGAAGCTGGTGTGCAACGGCGCCGGCGCTGCCGCGATCGCCTGCATCGAACTCATCAAGGCGATGGGCTTCAATCCCGCCAACATCATCCTGTGCGACACCAAGGGCGTGATCTACCAGGGCCGCATCGAGGGCATGAACCAGTGGAAGTCGGCGCATGCGGTCAAGACCGAGCGGCGCACGCTGAAGGAAGCCATGGAGGGCGCCGACGTCGTGCTCGGCCTGTCACAGAAGGGCGCCTTCTCCTCCGACATGATCCGCTCGATGGCGGCAAACCCGATCATCTTCGCCATGGCCAATCCCGATCCGGAAATCACGCCGGAGGAAGTCGCCGAGATCCGCGACGATGCGATCATGGCGACCGGCCGCTCGGACTATCCGAACCAGGTCAACAACGTCCTTGGCTTTCCCTACATCTTCCGCGGTGCGCTCGACGTGCGCGCCTCGCAGATCAACGACGCGATGAAGATCGCCGCCGTGCGGGCGCTTGCAAGCCTGGCGCGCGAGGACGTGCCGGACGATGTCGCTGCCGCCTACCAGGGCAACCGGCCGCGTTTCGGTGCGGAATACATCATTCCCGTGCCCTTCGACCCGCGGCTGATCTCGGCCATTCCGGTCGCCGTCGCCAAGGCGGCCATGGAAACCGGCGTCGCGCGCAAGCCGATCGAGGATCTCGGCGCCTATAGCCGCGAGCTTTCGGCCCGGCGCGACCCGATCGCCGCAACGACCCAGCACCTCTACGAGCGGGTGCGCCAGAACCCGAAACGCGTGGTCTTCGCCGAGGGCGAGGAGGAACAGGTCATGCGGGCGGCGATCGCGTTTGCCAACCAAGGGCTCGGCACCGCCATCCTGCTCGGCCGCGATGCCCCGCTGAAGGAAACTGCCGAACGCGCCGGCATCGATCTCGACCGTCCCGGCATCGAGGTCGTCAACGCCCGCGTCTCCAACCGTGTCGAGGCCTATACCGAATATCTCTACTCGCGCCTGCAGCGCAAAGGCTACCTGCACCGCGACTGCCAGCGCCTGATCAACACCGACCGAAACCATTTCGCCGCCTGCATGGTGGCGCTCGGCGATGCCGACGCCATGGTGACCGGCACGACGCGTAACTATTCGACCGCGCTGGAAGACGTGCGCCGCTGCATCGATCCGCAGCCGGGCCACCGGGTGATCGGCGTCTCGCTGGCGCTGACCCGCGGCCGCACGGTCCTGGTGGCCGACACCGCCGTCCACGACATGCCGACGGCGGAGGAACTCGCCGACATCGCCGAGGAAGCGGCCGGCCTTGCCCACCGCCTCGGCTACGAGCCGCGCGTGGCACTTCTCGCTTATTCCACCTTCGGCCATCCGACCGGCGAGCGCTCCGAACGGCTGCGCGAAGCGGTGAAGATCCTCGACACGCGCCGCGTCGATTTCGAATACGATGGCGAAATGGGCGCCGACGTCGCGCTCAACGCCCACCGCATGGAGCAGTATCCGTTCTGCCGGCTGTCGGGCACCGCCAACGTGCTCGTCATGCCGGCGATCCACTCGGCGTCGATCTCGACCAAGATGCTGCAAGAACTGGGCGGTTCGACCGTCATCGGCCCGCTGCTGGTCGGCCTGGAGAAATCGGTGCAGATCGCCCAGATCGGCGCCAAGGACACGGACATCGTCAACATGGCGGCGATTGCCGCCTATAATGCCGGCGAGTGAAGCCGGTCCGGGGCGGCTTTCGCGAGTCGCTCCATATCCTCGGCCAATTCCTCCTTCAGCCAGCGGCGGAACGCCGCGACCTTGGGGTCAGGACGGGCGGTATGGGCCGTGACGAGATAATGGCCGTCCCCCGTCGCCACCCAGGGGCCGAAGGGCACGACCAGCTGGCCGGCCCGGATCGCATGGGAGGCGATGGTCTGCCAGGCGAGCATGACGCCCTGGCCGGAGATCGCCGAGTCGAGGCAAAGTGACGCCTCGTTGAAGACATGGCGGACATTCACCGGCTGGCCCGCAAGCCCGACCGCGCCGAGCCAGACATCCCAGCTGAACATGGCCCTCCCGTCGATGATCGCCGGCAGATCCAGAAGATCCTCCGGAGCGGACAGCCGTTCGGCGAGAGCCGGCGCGCAGACCGGAAAGATCTTCTGTTCGAGCAGCAATTCGGCGCGGGCGCCGGGCCAGTGGCCCTTGCCGACACGAATGCAGAGATCGACGTCGGAGACCGCCGGATCGACGAGCCGAGTCGTGGCGTCGATCCGCAGGTTGATGTCGGGGTGGCGCTCGGAGAAGGCCCCCAGCCGGTAGACCAGCCAGCGCGCGGCAAAGACCGGTGCGACCGAGATCGTCAGCAGGTCGTCATTGCGGTGATGGGCGGCAGCGACCGCACCAGACAGCAGACGAAAGGCCTCGGCCAGCCGGGGCAGGATGTCGCGGCCCGCCTCGGTCGGCACCATGCCCTTCGGCAGGCGCTCGAACAGCTTGTGGTGCAATTGCTGCTCGGCCTTGATCACCTGCTGGCTGACCGCACCGACCGACACACCCAACTCTTCGGCCGCGGCGGGAAGCGATCCCAGTCGGCCGACCGCTTCCACCGCACGCAGGCCGTTCAGATGGATGAGATTGAGATTCTGCATATAGCTTTTCTAAAGGCTCGCCTCAAGAAACTCAATTGTGAGTCACGCCTGAAAAGCCGATTATCGGGCGATGGAAGCATATGAAGGAGGCCCACTCAAGCAGGCCTTCATTTCACGCGTCAGGGAAGGAGCATGCCGATGCTGAAGTTTTTCTTCGGTCGCCAGCAATCCCGCAGAGTCTGGAAACGGGCGGACGATGACTGGTCGCGGGATCCGCTCGCCCATCCGGCGATTGCCGCCATGTCGGCGCGCGAGCTTGCCGACCTGCCACTCGTGCCGCCGCCAAGCGACGGGCGTGACTGTCAAGCGTTCAGCAGGCGGAGCCCGCGGGCTGGCAAAGCCATGGGCGGAGACCGGACTGTCCCGTGATCAGCTGGCGAACCGGCCCGCGTCGGCACCGTAGTAGTTGCGGTAACGGTCGGAAATGCTGGAGATCGGCAGCACGATCAGGGCGTCTGTGGTGTTGAAGGCGTGGTCGACCACCGCGCCCTCGCCGATCATCGCGCCCAGCCGCAGATAACCCTTGATCAGCGGCGGCATGGCGGCCAGCGCCTTGCGCGGGTTGATCGCCTCGATCGGCATCAGGTCCATTTCGCGATAGAGTTCCGGCAGCGCCCGGACAGCCCATTCGCCGCGCGCCACCGCATGGTGATAGAGGAAGGAGAGCGCCAGCGCATGTTCCTCCGGGCGGATGCCGGGGAACGAGCCGCAGCCGAACATGGCATCGACACGATGCATCAGCGCATAGGCCCAGCAGCCCTGCCACAGGAGTTCGACGGTGCGCTTGGTGCGGTATTCCGGCAAAACGCAGGAGCGGCCGAGCTCCATGAAGCGCTTTTCCGGGTGGCGGACCATCAGGGCCTCGACCTCGAATTCGGTCGCCGAGTAGAAGCCGCCGTGGTTTCGCGCCACGTCGTGACGCAGCAGACGGTAGGTGCCGACGATCTGATCCTCGGGATCCCCCTCGACCGAGCGGTCGAGCACCAGAAGATGATCGCAGACGGCGTCCCAGGCATCGACGTCGCGCTTGCGGCGGGTCGCGTCCGGGGCGATCTGTGCGCCCATCTCCTCGATGAACACGCGGTAACGAACAGCTTGGGCGGCGTCGATCTCGCGCTCGTTGCGGGCGATCCGGGTTTCGAGATTGCCGATGCGGCCCAGCAGGCCTTCCGATGGTCTGGCCGCTGCGCCATTGGACTGCGCAGCACCATCGACCAGGGACACTCGATCCAAAAGTTCAATGCTCATAGCGACTCGTCCAGCTAGCGTTCAAAGCCATAAACCATGGATCTGCGACAAGAAAGTGACAGGGCCTGCGGCATATTCGCGACGTGCCGCGCCGGACCCTCTGCTTCACCTGCGTCGTCGAATATCCGATCTGCGGCGCACTTCAGATTACGCCTTCGAGGCGCGGTGCGCCAGTATCTCGTCTACCAGAATGAGCACTGCGCCGACGGAAATGAAGCTGTCGGCAAGATTGAAGACAGCAAAGGACCAGGTCTGCGTGTAGAACAGCACGTAATCGACGACATGGCCGTAGATGAAGCGGTCGATGATGTTGCCGAGCGCCCCGGCGATGATCATGGCAAAGCCGAGATGGGCAATGTGATGCCCAGGGCCGGTGCGTCCCCACAGCCACATGACGAAGGCGACGATGGCGATGCGCAGTCCGACGATGAACCAGCCGTGGGCGTCGGCCAGCATGGAGAAGGCAACGCCGAGATTGTGCGTGCGGTAGAGCGCCAGCATGGGCATGACCGGGACGGCCTCGTGCAGCGGCAGGTAAAGCTCGACGGCAAGCTTGATCGCCTGGTCGAGCAGCAAGGCAACGACGATGAAGATGGCGGCCGGCAAAGGCCGGCTGAAGGGCGCGAGGAAAGCGTTCATTGCGGCTTGTCGAGGCTCAGAAGGTGCCGACGCACTTCGAACAGCATGACGCCGGTCGCGACAGCGAGATTGAGGGAATCGGCGCGGCCGACCTGCGGAATGCGGGCCAGCGCGTCGGCGGCCCCGGCCAGATCGTCGGGCAGGCCCGACTGCTCGTTGCCCATCATCAGCACGACAGGCCTGCTGCGGTAGTCGATGGTGCGATAGTCGACCGCGCCGGCGAGATGGGTCGCCACAAGCCTCGCCCCGCTGTCCTTCTTCCAGCGCAGGAAGTCGGCGGGCGTCGTCTTCACCAGCGGCACGGCGAAGAGCGAGCCCATCGTGGCGCGCACGGTTTCCAGCGAGAACGGATCGGTGCAGTCGCCGACCAGGATCACGCCCGAGGCACCGGCGGCGTCGGCCGTGCGGATGATGGTGCCGAGATTGCCCGGATCGCGGACGCGGTCGAGCGCCACCCAGGTCTCCGATGCGGAAGGACGGACATCCTTCAGCGCCATCCAGCGCTGCTCGAACACGCCGGCAACCATCTGCGGATTATCGCGACGGGTGATCGCCGACATCACCTTCTCGCTGACTTCCAGCACCAGCCCGCCGGACGCAATGGTGCGGGCGGCGACCTTCTCGACCATGGGCTTGCCCTTGGCCGCCTTGGAATAGACCAGCGTGCGGATCGTCCAACCGAGTTCGAGCGCGTCGATGACCAGCTTCAGGCCTTCGGCCATGAAAGTCTTCGTCTCGTCGCGCGCCTTCTTCAGCGACAGCGCCTTGATTTCCTTGATGATCGGGTTGGCGAGGCTGGTGATTTCCTTCACCTGGCCGACGCGGCGCGGGCCGTCGTTCCTGTAGTCGTCGCTCATTTCGGCACCCAGCGGCTGAAAAGGGAGGTCGAAAGCGCCCGTCCCGGCGTCCTGCCGTCGAGGCCGGCCTCGCGGATCACCAGTTCGCCCGACTCGACCAGGCCGCCCTTGCCGCGCATCGTCTCGCGCATCAGTTCGTGGATCGAGTAGAAGCTGGCGCGGATCGAATAAGCGGTCAGCACGAGGCCGAGCGCCTTGGGCGCCAGGAGCTCGCGGCAGACGTCGAGCATCAGCGGCAGGTGCTCGAACAGGTGCCAGACCTCGCCGTTCGGCCCGCGGCCGAATTTCGGCGGATCGGTCAGGATGATGTCGTAGCGATGGCCGCGCCGTTCCTCGCGCTGGATGAATTTCATCGCGTCGTCGCAGATCCAGCGGATCGGCGCCTTGTCGAGCCGGCTCAGCGACTGGTTCTCGCGCGCCCAGCCGATCGCCTTCTTCGATGCATCGACATGGGTGACCTCGGCCCCGGCGGCGGCGGCAACGAGAGAGGCGACGCCGGTATAGCCGAACAGGTTCAGCACCTTCAACGGCCGGCCGGCCGTCTCGATGCGCTCCTTCATCCAGGTCCAGTGGGCGATCTGTTCGGGAAACACGCCGACATGACGGAAGGAGGTGAAGCGGCCGAGGAAATCGACGCCGAGCAGCGACAGCGGCCAGGTTTCGCCGAGCGCCTCGCGCGGGAAGCGCCAGCGGCCCATGCCGTCCTCGTCGGTATCGCCGGTGAAGATCGCATCGGCGCGCTCCCAGACATGCGCCGGCAGCGCCTTCGGCCACAGGGCCTGGCCCTCAGGCCTGACGACGCGATAGGGGCCGTATTGCTCGAGCTTCTCGCCCTCGCCGCTGTCGATCAGGTGGAAATCGCCGGCACCCTGGGATTCGAGGATCAGCGGCACGCGCTCGGCCGGGCGTTCTCCGGTCCGCACCATCAGCGTGCGCGGCGGCTCCGCGGGCGCCTTCACGGGTTCCGATACCGAAGGGGCGTCGGCCGGCCGCGGCGCGCGCGTCGCACCTTCGGGACGACGATCGCCACGCGGCTTGAAGGGCGCGGCCTTCTCCGCCTCGCGCGGGCCGCCCTTGACGGGCTTGATCGCCTTGCCGGCTTTTCCGGCGGATGCCTTCTGCATCGGCCGGCGTTCCTTGTTCTTCACACGCTGATCCTGCTTGTCCTGAAACTGAGCGAAACGCCTTAGCACCACCGCCATGCAGGGAAAAGCGCTTTCACGATGCCGCGGCCGTTCCCCTTCCGGGAGACGGCGTCACTTGGCCGGCAGCTGCGGCAGCCCGCGGCCGGCGATTTCTTCGGCGCGGCTCTTGTGGCGATCGGCTTCTGCCTGCCAGCGCACAGCCGAGCGGGATTCGGTGCGGGCCTTCTTGCGATACTTGCCCTGGGCGAGCCAGGTCGCGGCCGAGCCCAGCAGCAGGCCGAGGATGAGCGCGACGAACAGGAAGACGAAGAACGGTGCGGTCAGCGACAGAAGCGAGTCGTCGGGCTTGAAGGGGTTGAGCGCCAGGGTGACGGCCTGCCGATTGGCGACCGACAGGACGATCAGCACGATCGCCAGGGGCACGAAGACAACCAGACTGACGACTTTCTTGACCATAGCGCATTACTCCTCGGCGGCCTGCCGCCACGCATCCGGGTTCAGCTCGGCGGATGCCTCCAAGTTAAGCCCGACCGGGGGCTTTTCAAGCGCTCCGGCTTCGATCTCTTATTCGTCGCCTTCGTCGGCCATGCCGGGATTGAGCCGCTCGCGCAGTTCCTTGCCGGTCTTGAAGAACGGCACCCACTTCTCTTCGACGAAGACGGTCTCGCCGGTGCGCGGATTGCGTCCCGAGCGCGACGGCCGGTTCTTCACCGAAAAGGCGCCGAAGCCGCGCAGCTCGACGCGATTGCCCGCCGCGAGCGCGTCGGTGATCTCGTCCAGCACCGCATTGACGATATTTTCGACGTCACGATGGTAGAGGTGCGGATTACGCGCCGCGACAATCTGCACCAGTTCCGACTTGATCACGCGCGCCCCCTGAATGGTTGAGTAAACCTTGGTCGCTCCAAACGTGCCAAACCAAAAAAGCAGCGTCAAGGAACAACTTAACCAGCCCGAGGCGATCTGCCGGGCCGCCGGTAAAACACCACAATGTCACGCGATAATCAACCTTCGCGGCCGCATTGCGACATCTCGGGCGTCCAGGATCGGTCAGAAACTCAGCCGACGGGCGATCGGGCCCATGCAATGCGCCGCGGCTTGTATTCGCAGCCGCAATTTCCATATTGGCAAGCGAACGCAATAATGCGAAATGTCAGCCGGATTCCTCCCAAAGCGTTTCCGGGCGGGCTAACCCGAACAGGCCTCATGCATGCTGAATCGCGTGGACTATAGTGCGACGACCGCTGGCGGCCGGCCAGGCGGCGATCCCTATCGTCTTGCGGTCAGCCATTCGGCCCGGGTCAAGCGGTTGAAGATCCTGCTGCCGATCGGCGCCTTCATCATTTCGCTCGCCTTTTTCGGCGTCTCCGTGGTCAGGGCCTACCTGCCGGAAAACCTGCAGATTGCCTCCGCGAAGATCGAGAACGGCAAGGTCGTGATGGAAAAGCCGGCGATAGCCGGGCGCAACGAAGATGGCATCAGCTATTCGATGCGCGCCGAGCGCGCGCTCCAGGATATCAAGAACCCGAACATCATCGCGCTTGAGACGATCGCCGCCGCCGTGCCGCTGAACGAGAAGATCATCGCCAGGGTCGAGGCGCTGAGCGGCGTCTTCGACCGCTCCTCCGACCTTCTCGACATGGACAAGCCCTTCACCATCAAGCTGTCGACCGGGCTGGAAGCCAGCTTTCAATCGGCCCATCTCGACATCAAGGGCGGCAAGATGGAGACGAGCGAGCCGGTCACCATCAAGGCCGACGAAGCGTCCATTGTTGCGCAGTCGCTCAAGATAACGGATAAGGGACGCATTATCACTTTTCAGGGCGCCGTTCGGGTGAACATCCAACCGTCCGCCATCCGCAAAACGGGCAATTGAGAGCCGGGCCAGTCATGATATTCGAACGCCGCACACCGCTTCTGCCGACCGGCCTGCTGATCGCCACGGGCCTCGTGCTCATGGCCGCTTCTCCGGCGGCGCTCGCACAATCGACGAAGAGCAATCTCAACGGCCTCAAGCTGTCGAACGATCAGCCGATCCAGATCGAGAGCGATGCGCTCGAGATCCGCGAGCAGGAGAAGACCGCGCTGTTCTCCGGCAATGTCAAGGTCGTGCAGGGCACGACCACGCTGCAGTCCGGCAACATGACGGTGCATTACCGCGGTGAAGGCACCAGCGTCACCAATGGCGATGCCGACATCGAGAAGATCGACGTGACCGACAAGGTGTTCCTGTCTTCGGGAACGCAGCAGGCGACCGCCGACAAGGGCACCTTCAATCTCGACGCCCAGGTCTTCGTGCTCGAGGGCGACCGCGTGGTCCTGTCCGAAGGCCAGAACGTCTTCGTCGGCTGCAAGCTGACGGTGCAGATGAATTCCGGGGAAGCGAAGCTCGACAGTTGCGGCGGCCGGGTGCAGATCCAGCTCGACCCCAAGTCCCAGAAGAAGAATTAATAGCATCGGCCCCAACGTGAAGATTCCCGTCGTCTCAGACCTGATCGGCGCAAAGCAGGCGCAGCAGCCGAAGCCTGCGGAAACGCGCCTCGACAAGGCGCGCTACGAGGGCACGCTGATCGCCCACGGCCTGACGAAGAGCTACAATACCCGGCGCGTGGTCAACGGGGTGTCGCTCGTCGTGCGCCGCGGCGAGGCCGTCGGCCTTCTCGGCCCGAACGGCGCCGGCAAGACGACCTGCTTCTACATGATCACCGGCCTCGTCCCGGTCGACGCGGGCACCATCGCCATCAACGGCAATGAAGTGACCGGCATGCCGATGTATCGGCGCGCGCGCCTCGGCGTCGGCTACCTGCCGCAGGAAGCATCGATCTTCCGCGGCCTGACGGTCGAGGAGAATATCCGCGCGGTTCTCGAACTGCACGAGAGCGACCGCAAGAAGCGGGAAGCCAAGCTCGACGAGCTGTTGAGCGAATTCCATATCGAAAAGCTGCGCAAGGCACCGGCCGTGGCACTGTCGGGGGGCGAGCGCCGCCGCCTCGAAATCGCCCGGGCGCTCGCCACCGACCCGACCTTCATGCTGCTCGACGAGCCGTTTGCCGGCGTCGATCCGATCTCGGTTTCGGACATCCAGAACCTTGTGCGCCACCTGACGGCCCGCGGCATCGGCGTGCTGATCACCGACCACAATGTGCGTGAAACGCTCGGCCTAATCGACCGCGCCTACATCATTCATGCCGGCGAAGTCTTGACCCACGGGCGTGCCAACGACATCGTCAACAATGCCGATGTGCGCAGGCTTTATCTCGGCGACAAGTTCAGCCTCTGACACCCCCTACTTAAGAAATTCACCCGCCCTCCACGGTTCAGCTTGACCAAACCCCTCAAAAAAGCAATTTTTGGGCCAAGTGGAGTTTAGCGGAATTTCCGGCACCATCGCGCTGGAGATTCCAGGGGAATGTAGGGGAGTTTAGCGTCCGCATGGCTTTGTCGGCCAACCTATTCCTGCGCCAGAACCAGTCCCTGGTCATGACACCGCAACTGATGCAATCCATCCAGTTGCTGCAGATGACCCATCTCGAACTGATTCATTTCATCTCGCAGGAGGTGGAGAAGAATCCGCTGCTCGAGATGACGTCGGACGAAGGCGAGCCGATCGGCGAGGCGCGATCCGGCGGCAATGACGACGGACAGTCGAGTGCGCAGGCCGACAGCAATGCGAGCGACGAAGGCGGCCCCGGCGCTTCGCTCGACAGCGAATGGTACGAGCCGGGCCACGGCAACAGCCTGAACGACCGCCTCGATTCCAATTTCGACAGCGCGCTTTCCGACGAGGGCACCGCCACCCGGGCGGATGCTCCGGAATTGCTCGGCCAGTGGAAGTCGATGCCTGGCGGCGGCGCGGAATCCGGCGAGGGCTACGATCTCGACGATTTCGTCGCGGGCCAGATCAGCATTCGCGACCATCTGGGCCAGCAGATCCCCTTCGCCCTTGCCAAGCCGGGCGACCGCCTGATAGCCGCGGTGCTTACCGATCACCTCGACGAGGCGGGCTATCTGCGGGCCGATCTCGGCGAAGTCGCCATGCGCCTTGGCGAGAGTGCCGAGCGCGTCTCGGCAGTCCTGGACATCCTGCAGAACCTCGATCCGCCGGGTATATTTGCCCGATCCTTGAGCGAATGCCTTTCGATTCAGCTCAGGCAACGCAATCGGCTGGACCCGGCCATGCAATCGCTGGTCGACAATCTGGAACTGCTTGCCAAGCGCGACTTCAACACGCTGAAGAAGCTCTGCGGCGTCGACGAGGAAGACCTCATCGACATGCTGGCCGAGATCCGCAAGCTCAACCCCAAGCCGGGCAGCGGCTTCGAGAACACCATTCTCGAATCGGTCATACCCGACGTCGTCGTGCGCCCGGCGCCGAACTGCACCTGGCAGGTCGAGCTCAACCCGGATGCCCTGCCCCGCATTCTCGTCAATCAGAACTACGTGACGGCCGTCGGCAAGGGCAGCAAGGCCTCCGACAAGGACCAGGCCTTCCTGTCGGAATGCCTGCAGAACGCCAACTGGCTGACGCGCAGCCTCGACCAGCGCGCCCGCACCATCGTCAAGGTGGCCTGCGAGATCGTCCGCCAGCAGGACGCCTTCCTGCAGCACGGCGTCGACCATCTGCGTCCGCTCAACCTCAAGACCGTGGCCGACGCGATCAAGATGCACGAGTCGACCGTCAGCCGCGTCACGTCCAACAAATACATGCTGACCCCGCGCGGACTGTTCGAGCTCAAATATTTCTTCAGCGTCTCGATCAATTCTGCCGAAGGCGGCGACAACCACTCGGCGGAGGCCGTGCGCCACCGCATCCGCACGATGATTGCCCAGGAAAGCCCGGAGGCGGTGCTGTCCGACGACGACATCGTGCATACGCTGAAGTCCGCCGGCGTCGATCTGGCGCGACGGACCGTGGCAAAATACCGCGAGGCGATGAACATTCCGTCCTCGGTGCAGCGGCGGCGCGAGAAGCGAGCGATCGCCAAGGTCGCGGCAATTTAGGATTGCGCAAATGCGGGTCAGGTTGAGGAAAAGTTAAGAAGACGTTGACTTTTACAGGCGGCAGGGCTAGAAGCCCGCCGCGATCGATACGGGTTCACAGACGGTCCGACTTATCCCCAGCACGCGCCCGGCATACAGGAAACGAACCGACATTAGCGCTCGAAAAGCTTGGATGCGGAAGGGGCTTGGCGTAAACTGATTTCGCCAACCAATGATAAGAAGGGAAACGCCATGAGTGTTCGTGTATCCGGCAAACATATGGAAATCGGCGATGCTTTCCGGCAGAAGATCGGTGAGCGGGTCGAGGACGCCGTCACGAAGTACTTCGACGGAGGGTATTCGGGTCAGGTTACCGTGACCAAGTCGGCAGCCGCTGCAGCGCAGTTCGTGGCCGATTGCATGGTGCACCTGGACGCGGGTGCCAACCTGCAGGCCACCGGTTCCGCCAATGATCCGCAGATCGCTTTCGACATGGCGGCAGACCGTATCGAGAAGCGCCTGCGCCGCTACAAGCGCAAGCTCAAGGATCACCACCCGGCCAACCAGTCCAATTCGTCGATCGAGATCGCCTATACCGTGATGGACGCCGTGCCGGACGAACATGATGAAGTGCCCGAAGACTACGCGCCGACGATCGTCGCCGAAAGCACGAAGCGGCTGCGCACCATGTCGGTGGCCAATGCCGTCATGGCGCTCGACATGACCGACGAGCCGGTCCTGCTGTTCCGCAGCCCGGGCAATCAGGAAGTCAACATCGTCTACCGTCGCACCGACGGCAATATCGGATGGATCGATTCCGCCAACATCAAGGGCTGAAGAGCCCAATGGCAAGCGGCGGCCCGCCGCCGCTTGCTTCACCTTGTCTCGGCGGCATGAAGGATTTTGAAATGGCCTTGGCAGATTTGCTGCAACAAGATGCGGTCGTCCCCGCCCTGCGGGTAAATTCCAAGAAGCAATTGCTGCAGGAATTGGCGGCCAAGGCCGCGAAGCTGACCGGCATCCCCGAGCGGGAAATCTTCGACGTCATCCTGCAGCGCGAGCGGCTCGGCTCCACCGGGGTAGGCAACGGCATCGCCATTCCGCACGGCAAGCTCAATCGCATCCACACCATCACCGGCATCTTCGCGCGGCTGGAAACGCCGGTCGACTTCGAGGCCCTGGACGACCAGCCGGTCGACCTCGTCTTCCTGCTGCTTGCGCCCGAAGGGGCCGGCGCCGATCACCTGAAGGCGCTGTCGCGCATCGCCCGCGTGCTGCGCGACCAGGATCTGGTGGCCAAGCTGCGCGCGACCGATTCCGCTTCGGCCATCTATGCCTTCCTCAACGAGGAACAGGCTTCGAACGCCGCCTGACTACAAAGACAAGACTGCAAGAAAAAAGCGCCCGTCGGGCGCTTTTTTTGTTCAGTCCTTGCGCCTGGCGGCTCAGGCGTTCTTGGCGTCCGCAGCCTCACCATTGGCCTCGGCCTTCGGGCCGCCCTTGGCGACGCCGACCATGGCGGGGCGAAGCACGCGGTCGCCGATGGCGTAGCCGGCCTGGACCACCTGCACGACGGTGTTGTTCGGCACGTCCGGGTTGGGAATTTCGAACATCGCCTGATGGAAGTTCGGATCGAACTTCTGGCCTTCCGCCTCGATCTTGCGAACGCCGTGGCGCTCGAGCGTCGAGAGCATGCCGCGCTCCGTCATTTCCACACCTTCGATCAAGGCAGAAAGCCCGGCATCGGCGGCGGCACGGGCTTCATCCGGCAGGGCTTCGAGCGCGCGGCGTAGATTGTCCGAAACCGCCAGCATGTCGCGGGCAAAGCCGGTGACGGCATAGGTCTTGGCGTCTTTCAGCTCGCGCTCGGTGCGGCGACGCAGATTGTCCATCTCCGCGGCCAGGCGCAGGAAACGGTCGCGCAGTTCGGCATTTTCGGCCTTCAGCGCTTCCAACGGGTCGACCGCTTCCTCGCCGGGCGTGGTCGCTGCGTCCTGTGCCATGTCGGCTGCGGCGGTCTCGCCAGCCGTCGCGTCAGGTCCGTTGTTGTTGGCTTCGTCGGTCATGACGTCCTCCGAGTGACAGTGATTGGAATTCGTGCCCGATATCAGGGTTTAAGGTGGAAAAATCAAGGCTTAGGCGAAAGAAGTCTCACGCTCGGCGGGCTAAAGCCCCGTCCGCGACAGTCGCGCCATCAGCTGGGCCGTGTAGTCGACCATCGGCACGATGCGGGAATAGTTGAGCCGCGTCGGGCCGATGACGCCGACGGCGCCAACGATCCTATCCTCGCCGTCGCGATAGGGCGCGACGATCAGCGAGGAGCCTGAAAGCGAAAAGAGCTTGTTCTCCGAGCCGATGAAGATGCGCACGCCAGGGCCGCTTTCGGCGAGATTGAGGATCTCGATCAGGCTCTCCTTGCGCTCCAGGTCGTCGAACAGCAGCCGCAGCCGGTCGATGTCTTCCGAACCCGCGAGACCTTCCAGCAGATTGGCACGGCCGCGCACGATCAGCCGTGTCGGCTTTTCCTCGTCGCTGCCGCCAGACCAGACGGCAAGCCCGCGCTCCACCAGATCCTGCGACAGGGTGTCGAGTTCGCCGGCCACCTGCTGCTTCAGCCGCACGAGCTGGGTGCGCAGTTCGGGCAGCGTCTGGCCGGTCATGTTGGCGTTGAGGAAATTGGCGGCCTCGGTCAGCTGGGAAGCGGTGATGCCGGCCGGCAGGTCGATGATGCGGTTTTCGACCTGATTATGCTCGCCCACCAACACGGCAAGCGCCTTGGTCGGCTCCAGCCGGATGAACTCGACATGCTTGAGGATCGGGTCGTTCTTGGCCGAGATGACAAGGCCCGCGCCGCGCGACAGGCCGGACAGCATGCGGCTTGCCTCGGTGAGCAGGTTTTCCATCGGCTGGGCCGGACCCGGCGGGCGAATCTGCCGCTCGATGCTGCCGCGTTCCTCGGCGGTCAGGTCGCCGACCTGCATGAAGGCGTCGACGAAGAAGCGCAGCCCCTGCTGCGTCGGCAGCCGTCCGGCGCTGATATGCGGGGAATAGATCAGGCCCAGATCCTCGAGATCGGCCATTACATTGCGCACGGATGCAGGCGACAGCGACGTGGACAGGAGGCGGGACAGGTTGCGCGAGCCGAGCGGATCGCCGGACTCGAGATAGGTCTCGACGATACGCCGAAAGACCTCCCGGGAACGATCATCCAGGGAAGCTGCCACGTCCTTGGACAGTGACGTCGGTGATTTCATTCGTCGCGCAGGCTTTGTTGGTCTGTCATTGTCCTGAAATATAGTCACTCCGGCAGCGATCACCAATGGGGAATTTCGCCAAGTTCCGCCGGAATCGGCCTGCTCCATGGTTTTTCTTTGCAAATCGCAACCACGGACCGTAGAAGGCCTCTAACGATCCTAGGAGTGGGCAATGCGGCCATCAGGCAGAAAAACCGACCAAATGCGCAAGGTGTCCTTCGAGCGCAATTTTTCCAAGCACGCGGAGGGTTCCTGCCTCGTTAAGTTCGGCGATACGCATGTGCTGTGCACCGCGAGCCTCGAGGAGAAGACCCCGCCGTGGCTGCGCAACAGCGGCAAGGGCTGGGTCACGGCCGAATACGGCATGCTGCCGCGCGCCACCGGCGACCGCATGAAGCGCGAAGCCGCAGCCGGCAAGCAGGGCGGCCGCACGCAGGAAATCCAGCGGCTGATCGGCCGTTCGCTGCGCGCCATCGTCGATCTCGAAGCGCTCGGCGAGCGCCAGATCACGCTGGACTGCGACGTCATCCAGGCGGATGGCGGCACCCGCACGGCATCGATCACCGGCGCATGGATTGCGCTGCATGACTGCCTGAAGTGGATGGAAGCCCGCAACATGGTGAAGGTCGAAAAGGTCCTCAAAGACCATGTCGCGGCCATTTCCTGCGGCATCTTCGCCAACCAGCCGGTCATCGACCTCGACTACCTGGAAGATTCGGCAGCCGAGACCGACGCCAATTTCGTCATGACCGGCTCCGGCGCGATCGTCGAGGTGCAGGGCACTGCTGAAGGCGCGCCGTTCTCGGAAGAAGAATTCCTGACGCTGATGCGGCTTGCCCGCGGCGGCATCGGCGAACTCGTCGAGATGCAGAAGCAGGCGATCCTTTAAGCGGGACGGAGACAGAGGACTGAAGACGTGACTAAGCCCTTGGATGGTATCCTGGAGACAGCGATCTACGCCGCTGACCTCGATGCGGCCGAGGCTTTCTATGGCGGCGTGCTCGGCCTGGAGAAGGTGAGCCGGCAGGCAAACCGGCATCTCTTCTACCGCTGCGGACCCGGTATCCTCCTGATCTTCAATCCGGCCGAGACGGCTAAGCCCGTCCCGGCCGGCGCCCTGCCGGTGCCGAGCCACGGGGCGACCGGACCCGGCCATGTCTGCTTTCGCGTACGCGGCGAGCAGATCGACGGGATCGTCGAGCGGCTGCAGGCGTCAAACGTGCCGGTGGAATCGGACTTCTTGTGGCCGAACGGGGCGCGCTCCATCTACTTCCGCGATCCGGCTGGCAATAGTCTGGAATGCGCAGAGCCCCGGCTCTGGAACCTCGAATAGGATTTGACCGCATGCGCAAGCTCGACACACGCACCATCGTCGTCGCCAGCCACAATGCCGGCAAGATCGCCGAGATCGCCGACCTGATCGGTCCCTTCGGCTTTTCCGCCCGGAGCGCCGCCGAACTGAAGTTTGCCGAACCTGACGAGACCGGCACGACCTTCGAGGAAAATGCCGCGATCAAGGCGCTGGCCTCGGCGCGCGCCGCCGGCATGCCGGCGCTCTCCGACGATTCCGGCCTGGTCGTCGATGCGCTCGACGGGGCGCCGGGCGTCTATACCGCCAACTGGGCGGAGCGCGAGGACGGCAGCCGCGATTTCGCCATGGCGATGGAGAAGGTCGAAAAAGCCCTTGCCGAACGCGGCGCCACCACGCCCGAACAGCGCAGCGGACGTTTCGTCAGCGTGCTGTGCCTCGCCTGGCCCGACGGCCACACGGAAATGTTCCGCGGCGAAGTCGAGGGCACGATCGTCTGGCCGCCGCGCGGCACCAAGGGCTTCGGCTATGACCCGGTCTTCCAGCCCGAGGGTTTCGACACCACCTTCGGCGAGATGACGGCGGAACAGAAGCATGGCTGGAAGCCCGGCGATGCGCAGGCGCTGTCCCACCGGGCGCGCGCTTTCAAGATCTTCGTCGAAACCTGCCTGGAGGCCTGAGCCGCCGATGCTAGAGGCCCCGCCGCTTCTCCTGCCCGATACCGGCGAACCGGGCTTCGGCGTTTACGTGCACTGGCCGTTCTGTGCGGCGAAGTGCCCGTATTGCGATTTCAACAGCCATGTCCGCCACCAGCCGGTCGACCAGCCGCGCTTCGTCTCCGCCTTCCTGCGGGAGATGGAGGAGATGCGGCGGTTGAGCGGCCCGAAGACCGTCACCAGCATCTTTCTCGGCGGCGGCACGCCCTCGCTGATGGATCCGGCGACCGTCGGCGCGATCCTCGACGGCATTGCCCGCCAGTGGCACGTGCCCGACGGCATCGAGATCACCATGGAAGCCAATCCGTCGAGCGTCGAGGCGACCCGCTTTCGCGGTTACCGCGCCGCCGGCGTCAACCGCGCTTCGCTGGGCGTCCAGGCGCTCAACGACCCGGACCTGAAATTCCTCGGCCGGCTGCACGATGTCGAGGATGCGTTGAAGGCGATCCGCCTGGCCCGCGAGATCTTTCCGCGCATGTCCTTCGACCTGATCTATGCCCGGCCGCACCAGACTGTCGAGGCCTGGGAAAAGGAACTGCGGCAGGCAATCTCCTATGCCGTCGACCACCTGTCGCTCTACCAGCTGACGATCGAGGAAGGTACGGCCTTCTTCGGCCTGCACAAGGCCGGCAAGTTCGTCGTGCCCGACGAGGAACAGGCGGCGCTGCTCTACGAGGCGACGCAGGAAATCACCGGAAGCGAAGGGCTTCCGGCCTACGAGGTGTCCAACCATGCCCGCCCGGGCGCGGAAAGCCGGCACAACCTCACTTACTGGCGCTATGGCGACTATGCCGGCATCGGCCCCGGCGCCCATGGCCGGCTGACGCGCGGCCGCGACAAGCTTGCGACCGCGACCGAGCGCAATCCGGAAGGCTGGCTCGCCGCCGTCGAGCGCGACGGCCATGGCATGATCGACCAGGAATTGCTGGGATCGGACGAGCAGGCCGACGAACTGCTCTTGATGGGGCTTCGGCTGCGCGAAGGCGTGGACCTGGCCCGCTGGCAGCAGCTTTCCGGCCGAGATCCGGATCCGGTGCGCGAACAGACTTTACTGGAACACGGCTTCATCGAGCGCCTGGGCAATTCGCGGCTGCGCTGCACGCCGAAGGGGATGCTGATCCTCGACGCGGTGGTGGCCGATCTCGCCTGCTGAGAAGGCTTGAAACGAGGAGAGAACGCCATGCCGGTCGATGCCGCCTTTGCCCGCCACGACATGGCGATCCTCTATGACAGCTTCAACACTCACGGCGCCGATGGCGATTTCTATCTGAGTCTCGCTCACAGCCCGTGCCGCATCCTCGATCTTGGCTGCGGCACCGGTTCCGTCGCGTTGCGGCTCGCCGATCTCGGTCACGCCGTCACCGGGCTCGACCCCGCACCCGGCATGCTCGACGTCGCCCGCGAGAAGGACAAGGCGGGCACGGTCCGCTGGATTGCCGGAGACGCCCGCGACTTTGTCCTGGGCGAGACCTTCGACCTGATCATCATGACCGGCCATGTCTTCCAGGTCTTTCTCGACGACGCCGAAACGCTTGCCGTCCTTTCCAGCGCGCGGAGACACCTGGCAGAGGACGGGCGGCTCGTGTTCGAGAGCCGCAACCCGCCAGCCAGGGCATGGGAAAGCTGGACCGAGGAACGAACGCGCGAACGGACCGAGGTACCGGGCATCGGCCCGGTCGAGGTCTACTATCAGGTGCGGGAGGCATGGGCGGATTTCGTCCGGTTCGACGCCGTATTCACCCTGCTGGAGAGCGGCGAGCGCCGGATCAGCGAGAGCACACTGCGGTTTCCGGGCCGCGACGCCATCGCGCACCTGCTCGCGGCCGCCGGCTTCTCTTCGGTCAAATGGCTCGGAGACTGGGACGGAGCGCCGCTTCACCCGCACAGCCCAGAAATTATCGTCATTGCAGAAGTCTGACGCAGCCGTCGGACGCGGTCGGCAGGTCAGCCTTGCGCCCAGACATGCAGCCACTCGGTCGGCTCCCCGTCATAGCCGCCGCCGGACGCCGCCTCTATCCGCGGCGTGGTAAAGCCTGCCAGACGATAGGCCTCCGTCAACCATGCCTGATCGGGCCGATTGTAGTAGCGGCCGAAGCGATCGACCCCCTCCTCCGCGCCGGCCTTGAAGCTTGCATGGAAGTGTCCGCCGTCCTTCAGCGCGCGGCGGATACGGCGAAGGACATCGGGAAGTTCGGCGCGGGGCACGTGCAGCAGGCAGGCATTGGCCCAGACGCCGTCATAGGCCGCCACCTCGTCCAGATCGGCAAAGCGCATCACCCTGACGGGAAGCCCAAGCCTTGCCTCGGCCTCGCGCGCCATGGCCGCCGATCCTTCGGTCGGCGTCACGGCAAAGCCGCGTTCGATCAGCCATGCGCTGTCCGCGCCCGCGCCGCAGCCGAGCTCCAGGATTGGGCCACCCGGCGGCAAGAGCTCGGCAAAAGCCGTCAGCCGCGCGACTGGTTCCTGGCGTTGCCGGGCCGCATAGGTGACCGCGTTCTCGTCATAGAAGGCGATCTGCTTTTCCGCTGAATTCTCCAAGTCGTAGCTCCGCTATCGGCTGCAACGAGAAAGGCCGGCGTTTCCGCCGGCCTTCCGTCATGCGTTGTTTTCGTTGATCAGCCGCTTCAGCAGCTCGATCTCATGGCTGAGCTTGGTGTCCTCGCCGACCAGTTCCTCGATCTTGCGCACCGCATGCAGCACGGTCGTGTGATCACGCCCGCCAAAGCGGCGACCGATTTCGGGAAAGGAGCGCGGCGTCAGGGTCTTGGCCAGATACATGGCGATCTGGCGCGGCTTGACGATGACGCGGGTGCGGCGGTTCGACACCAGTTCCTGGCGCGAGACATTGTAGTGGCGTGCGACGATGCGCTGGATGTCCTCGATGCGGACGCGCTTCTGCTCGGCGGCGCCGACCAGATGGGCGAGCAGTTCGTCGACCCGCTCGACCGACAGGTTCGGTTCGAAGGAGCGGCGGAAGATCAGCTGGTTGAAGGCGCCTTCCAGGTCACGGCCGCTGCTCGTCACGTTGCGCGCGACATGCGAGAGGATTTCCAGTGGAATGTCGAGCGATGCGTCGTCCTTCTTGGCGGCATCGAGGCGGCTCTTCAGCATCTCGAGGCGCATCTCGTAGTCCGGCGCTTCCATTTCGATGGCAACGCCGCCCTGCAGGCGCGAGCGCACCCGCGGATCAAGCGATTCCAGCTCCCAGGGCGCGCGGTCGGCGGCGACGACGACCTGCTTGGCGCTGTCGAGCAGCATGTTGAGCAGATGGCAGAATTCGTGCTGGATCATCTTGCCCTGCAGGAACTGCATGTCGTCGATGATCAAAAGATCGATATGGCGTAGCGAGTCCTTGAGCGTCAAGGCATCGTTATCGCGGATCGCGGTGGCAAAGCGCCACATGAAATATTCGGCCGTCAGATAGACGACGCGCGGCGCGCGCGGGCTGTGGACGGCGGCATTGGCGATCGCCTGCAGCAGGTGGGTCTTGCCCAGCCCGACGGAGGAATGGATGAACAGCGGGTTGAAGCGTACGGCGCCGGCGCCGGCTTCGGCAATCGTCTTGGCGGCGGCAAGGGCCACGCGGTTCGAGGCGCCTTCGACATAGCCGTCAAAGGTATAGCGGCTGTCGAGCGGCGAGCCGAAGAGCGGGCCGTTCGGGGTGCTGCGCGTGGTCGCCGCATTGCCGGCCGGACCTGCGAGCTGGCCGATCGACTGGGCGGAAGACTTGCGGGCCGGCGCGGCGGGAGCCGTTTCCGCAGCCGGACGCTCGTCGGCGGCCGGGGCCTTCAGGTTGCGGCTTGCGCTGCGCACCAGGATCTCGACTTTCAGGATCGCCGGATCTTCCTGCTGGAAGATGCTGGTGATCTGGTCGAGGTAACGGTTGTTGATCCACGACTTGAGGAAGGTCGTCGGCACCGTGAGGCGCACCAGGCTCTTCGAGGCGGAGTGCAACTTCAGTCGACCGAACCAGCTGGCATATACATCGGGACCGACCTGTGCCTTCAGCCGCTGGCTGAAGCGCTCGAACAGCACATCATGCTTCATTTCGGAACTGTCCCCTGCCGCATCGGAGCATACGGCGCCGAGCGCCGTCTGTGCATGGTCCCTGTTAACCAGCGCACCGGCCGTCACTGTATTCATCTGCATTTCGCCGCCTTTTTCACTTCTTTGTCCCACCGGGCGCTGAACGTCCGATGTGCAATTCTCTATCCCCGTGCGGTGTGACGGAACGCGCCTTCAAGAAGACGACGACCGCACCCCTTCATCGCGTGGCCTGCCCCAGCCAAAGGGTACCCCACGCGATACGAAACGCGGCTGCTGCAAGAGCAACCTGACATCCCGCGACTTCCGGCGGATCTTTCATCCTCGACATGAAAGACCTTGGTCGTGGCGGCGATCCGTTCCCATTCCTGTTCTTCCGCGCCGGCTGATCACCAACGCTTCGACAAAATCCCCCTTCCGCGGAAATCATGAGATTCCCGGCGCAAGACCAACACTGTCTGAAAAAACGGAATAGGATAATCCCGCCACAAGAGACGATGAGTGGTCCTGACACGCAATTTGCCAGTTCAGATCACCCCCGGAGGTCAACTCCGCGCCCCTTGTTGAAAAGCATTAAGGCAGGATCAAAAGTGAAGATCAACTGTGATTTTTACGCAAAATTAAACCGCGGCCATTGACTCTGGCGCCCTCATCAGACTGTCACAATTGCCGTCTGGAGAATCGCTTTTGAATCAACGAGATTCAAAAAAGGGCGGGGAAGAGGAGGGGAAAATGGCCTGAAAATAAAAATTCGCTTGACTCGAAACCGGGGCCACCTGCCGTTAAGTGAAGCCGCCAGCGGCTGGTATTCCTCTCGTATCCTTTTGAATTTATTATATTTTTTCTGTCATCCAGTTGACACCCAATTGTCAAACGGACCGCGGACCAAAGTCGAACCGAGCAAACGCAGAAAAAGCCCGGCTTCGCAGCCAGGCTCATTCAATCGTGACAAAAATGCGGCGAAAATTAGATCGCCAGCGCCTTAACGCGGCTCGCGAGACGCGAGATCTTGCGCGAAGCGGTGTTGGCGTGAACCACACCCTTGCTGGCTGCACGCTGCAGTTCCGGCTGTGCGGCCTGCAGGGCGTCCTTGGCGAGAGCGGCATCACCAGAGGCGATGGCTTCCTCGACCTTGCGGATGAAACCGCGAACGCGGGAACGGCGAGCCTTGTTGACTGCAGTACGGCGGGCGATCTTGCGGGTCGCCTTCTTCGCCGAAGTTGTATTGGCCATGGATGCCTCTCTTCGAATTCAAACCAAAACCCGCCACCGCCGCGTCGGGTCGTTGCGACCTGCCATATCAGCAATTCGGGAGCTATTCTCGGAAGAGCCATTGGCTCTCCCAACCGTGGGCGGGCATATAGCCCGAAAGCGCAGGGTCGTCAACGCGCAATTTGCAGGAAATCGCGCGTTGCGAGTCCCTTAGCGGTTCTTGAACACCGGCTTGCGCTTCTCGGTGAAGGCCGCCATGCCTTCCTTCTGGTCTTCCGTGGCAAAGAGCGAATGGAAAAGGCGGCGCTCGAAGCGCAGCCCCTCGCTCAGCGTCTGCTCGAAGGCCCGGCTGACCGTCTCCTTGACCATGCCGACGGCCGTCTGCGAGAAGCCGGCGATCTTCTCCGCCGCAGCCACCGCCTCGTCCAGCAGGCGCTCCTGGTCCACCACGCGCGCGACCAGTCCGGCGCTCTCGGCCTCGTGGGCGTCCATCAGCCGGCCGGTGAGGCAGAGATCCATCGCCTTCGCCTTGCCGACCGCCCGGGTCAGGCGCTGGGTGCCGCCCATGCCGGGAATGACGCCCAGCGTGATCTCCGGCTGGCCGAACTTCGCCGTCTTGGCGGCAATGATGAAGTCGCACATCATGGCGAGCTCGCAGCCGCCGCCGAGCGCAAAGCCGGATACCGCGGCGATCATCGGCTTGCGGAAGCCCGCCACATCGTCCCAACCGCTGAACAGGTCGCCGCGATAGGCATCAACGAATTCGAGCGACTGCATCTCCTTGATGTCGGCGCCGGCGGCAAAGGCCTTTTCCGAGCCGGTCAGCACGACGGCGCCGATGCCGTCATCCGCCTGCAGTTTGCCGAGCAGCTGGCGCATTTCGGCCAGCACGGTCGAATTCAGCGCATTCAGCGCCTGCGGCCGGTTGAGCGTGATGATCGCCACGCGGCCGCGGGTCTCCAGCAGGAGGGTTTCATAGGTCATCGGTATCTCCCGTTTCTTATTGAAGTCTATTTCTGGCAGAGGCGACAATAGAATGACGATCGCCCGCCCTGCACGATACGCTCGACCCTACCGCCGCAGCCGGGCGTCCGGCAAGCTTCGCCCTCGCGGTCGTAGACGCAGAAACTGTGCTGGAAATAACCGAGCGTGCCGTCAGTCTGAATATGGTCGCGCAGCGACGAGCCGCCGGCCTCGATCGCATCGGCAATCACCGCGCGGATCGCCTCCGTGAGCGCTTGCAGTTCCTTCTTCGGCCGGCCGGTCGCGGTCACCAGGCTGGCGGCTGCACGCTTCGGCGACAGATGAGAGCGCCACAACGCCTCGCACACATAGATATTGCCGAGCCCGGCCACGACCTTCTGATCGAGCAGGGCCGTCTTCAGCGGCTGCTGCTTTCCGGCGAAACGGCCGGCGAGATAGGCGGCGTCGAGCGTATTGCCGACGGGTTCCGGACCGAGCTCGCGGAAGGCCGGATAGGCGTCGAGATCGTTGCGCAGCGCCAGATCCATGAAGCCGAAACGGCGCGGGTCATTATAGATGACGCGCGCGACGCCCCTGCCCTGCGCCTGCCGCAGATGAAAGATGACGTGGTCGTGCTTTTCGTCCTTCGACCTGGCGTGGTGGAATTCGCCCGGCTGGCCTGACCTTTCGCCCTCTTCGATGCGGAACGAACCCGACATGCCGAGATGGGCAATGAGGGTGGTCCCGTCGTCGAGATCGACCAGCAGGTATTTGGCGCGGCGGGCAAGGCCTACGATCTGCCGTCCAGTCAGCCGTGCTACGAAATCGCGCGGCAGAGGAAAGCGCAGGTCGGGACGACGCAGCTCGACCCGCTGCATCACCGCCCCTTCCATGGTCGGCGAAAGCCCCCTCTTGACCGTCTCGACCTCTGGCAATTCCGGCATTGCATCCCATCTTTCCGTTTGAACGGCGCCTGAAACGTCTGTAGACCAGCGCAACAGCGCGTTGGCCGGCCAGGCCCGAGATAGCGTGCCTGAGGCGATTTCGCTATGGTCTTTCGACCGCATGAGACAATGGAGTGATCAGATGGCCGAGAGCCGCACTTCCGCCAATGGCGGCATGGAAACCTCCTACGGCTTCCGCGAGGTCGCCGAAGGCGAAAAGCAGGTTCTGGTCAACGAGGTCTTCCACAAGGTCGCCAAGCGCTACGACATCATGAACGACGTCATGTCGGCAGGCCTTCACCGCATCTGGAAGGATGCGATGATCGCCGCGCTGAACCCGCGCAAGGATCCCGCCTACAAGGTGCTCGACGTGGCTGGCGGCACCGGCGACATCGCCTTTCGCATCGTCGAGACGTCCGGCCGACTGGCGCACGCCACCGTGCTCGACATCAATGGCTCCATGCTCGGCGTCGGCGCCGAGCGCGCCGAGAAGAAGGGCCTTTCGGGCAATCTCACCTTCGTCGAGGCGAATGCCGAGGAACTGCCCTTCGAGGACAACAGCTTCGACGCCTATACGATCGCGTTTGGCATCCGCAACGTGCCGCGCATCGACGTCGCCCTGAGCGAGGCCTATCGCGTGCTGAAGCGCGGCGGACGCCTGCTTGTGCTGGAGTTTTCCGAAGTCGAGATGCCGCTGCTCGACCGCTTCTACGACCAGTGGTCGTTCAAGGCCATTCCGCGGTTCGGCAAGATGATCACCGGCGATGCCGAGCCCTACCAGTATCTGGTGGAATCGATCCGCAAATTCCCCAACCAGGGCGACTTCGCCAAGATGATATCCAGCGCCGGCTTCTCGCGCGTCACCTTCACCAATTATTCGGGCGGCATCGCAGCGCTGCATTCCGGCTGGAAACTCTGATCTTCATGAGCACTGTCGGAGCATATTTCCGCCTGGCGCGGGTGGGCTGGGTGCTTGTCAGGGAAGGCGTGATCGCCGCCCTGCCCTCCGAAGGCCTTCCGCCGCTCGTCGCCTTCGCCAAGGGTGCTGCCGGACTTCTGGCCCGCAAGCGCGCCAGACGCGAGCAGCGCTCCGACCGGCTGGCCCGCGCCGTCGAGCGGCTGGGTCCCTCCTATGTCAAGATCGGCCAGTTCCTGGCGACGCGGCCGGACGTGGTCGGCGCCGAATTCGCCGACGACCTTGCCGGCCTGCAGGACCGCATGGCCTTCTTCCCGACGGAGGCCGCCAAGGCGACCGTGACGGGATCGCTCGGCCGTTCGATCGACGATCTCTACGCCTCGTTCGGCGAGCCGATCGCCGCGGCCTCGATCGCCCAGGTCCACCCGGCGGAGGTGGACACGCCCGAGGGACGCAAGAAGGTGGCCGTCAAGGTCATCCGCCCCGGCGTGCGCAAGCGCTTCGCTGCGGATCTCGAGGCCATGTATCTCGTGTCGCACCTGCAGGAGCGGTTCCTGCCGCACACGCGGCGCCTGCGTCCGGTCGAGGTGACGCGTACGCTCGAGCAGACGACGAAGGTCGAGATGGACCTTAGGCTCGAGGCGGCGGCACTTTCGGAAATCACCGAGAACACCAAGGACGACCCCGGCTTCCGCGTCCCGATCGTCGACTGGGAGCGCACCGGCCGCGATGTCGTCACCATGGAGTGGATCGACGGCATCAAGATGTCGGATGTCGAGGCGCTGAAGGCGGCCGGGCACGATCTCGACCATCTGGCCGATACGCTGATCCAGTCATTCCTGCGCCACACCCTGCGCGATGGCTTCTTCCATGCCGACATGCATCCGGGCAACCTGTTCGTCGCCCCCGACGGCATGATCGTCGCGGTCGACATGGGTATTGCCGGCCGTCTCGGCAAGAAGGAACGCCGCTTCCTCGCCGAGATCCTCTACGGCTTCATCACCCGCGACTATCTGCGCGTCGCCGAGGTGCATTTCGAGGCCGGTTACGTGCCCTCGCACCACAATGTCGCGAGTTTCGCCCAGGCGATCCGGGCGATCGGCGAGCCGATCCACGGCCAGCCGGCCGAGACCATCTCCATGGGCAAGCTGCTCACCCTGCTGTTCGAGGTGACCGAGCTGTTCGACATGGAAACGCGGCCCGAGCTCGTCATGCTGCAGAAGACCATGGTCGTCGTCGAGGGCGTGGCGCGCATGCTCAATCCGCGCTTCAACATGTGGAAGGCGTCCGATCCGGTCGTCTCGCAGTGGATCCGCGAGAATCTCGGCCCCAAGCGCATCGTCGGCGATCTCAAGGATGGCGTGCGCGCGGCGCTGAGGCTCGCCGAAGCGCTTCCGGAAATCGCCGCAAAAACGGAAAAGCTGCACAGCGAAATCGTCCATATGAGCGAGAACGGGCTTAGATTCGACCCCGAGACGACCGAGGCCATCGGCCGTTCGGAAGCCCGCCACAGCCGGTTCGGGCGGCTGGCGCTCTGGGTGATCGCCGCACTTCTGCTCTTGATCGCTGTCAAAATCGGTTGATTTGCCGCTCAAACCTTTCTACCCGTTAAACGACGCCTTCGTGCTCCATTCACCTTGGAATGGGCGGTCGGTTCGGCCGCTCCAGCGCCGTTCCCGCGCCGCCATTTCGATCTGACCCAGTTGCGCTCCTTGCAGGCGCCATGATCCGGGACATGCCATGTCGGCCACCAATGCCAATTTCGTTCGCACGACCATCCTGATGCTGATCGTCGGGACCATCGTCCTGACCGGCATCATCCTCTCCTCGCTCTGGCTCGTCGACCGCAGCCAGTCGACCTTTGCCTATATCATCGAGGAACGCGACATCCGCCGCGCCGCAGCCGACATGCTGCAGACGCTCGTCGACGCCGAGACCGGCCAGCGGGGTTTCGTCCTGACGCAGGACGAAAGTTTCCTCGGCGTCTACGAGAAGTCTTTGGCCGAGGTGCGCAAGAACCTCGCGCTGGTGACCGAACTGGTCAAGGGCCGGCCCATCAAGGAAGAGCGCATACCAGAGCTTCGCCGACTGACGGAAAGCAAGCTCGAAGAGATGATCCATACCGTCGACCTGACACGCAGCGGACGGCAGGACGAAGCGATCCTGCTGGTCAAGTCCGAGCTCGGACGCGTACTGATGGACGACATCCGGGCCATTCTCGAATTCTTCAAGACCCAGTCCGACGCCAACGTGCAGCGCGGCGTCGACGAACAGCTGGAGGCCACACGCCAGCTGAAGTGGTTCACCCTCGGCGGTGCCGTCGCGATCCTCGCGGTTATGGGCGGGGCCATCGCCATCATCACCCAGCATGTGCGTGCGCTTTCCAGCGCCCGCCGCGAGGTGGAACTGCTCAACGACGGGCTCGAAGAGCGGGTCAACGAGCGCACCGAAGACCTGATGCAGGCCAACCAGGAAATCCAGCGCTTCGCCTATATCGTCACGCACGACCTGCGCGCGCCGCTCGTCAACGTCATGGGCTTCACCGCGGAGCTCGACACCTCGCTGAAGGCCTTGCAGACCTATGTTCTGGCCGATGGCGGCACGCTGACCGAGGAGCAGATCCGGGAAGCGCGGCTCGCGGCATCGGAAGACCTGCCGGAGGCGATCGGCTTCATCCGCTCGTCGACGAAGAAGATGGACGGCCTGATCAACGCGATCCTGAAGATTTCGCGCGACGGTCGGCGCCCGCTGAAGCCGGAGCAGATCGGCCTGAAGAACCTGGTGGAAGCGACCAGCGCCAGCGTGCACCACCAGATCAGCGAAAGCGCCGGCGAAGTCCATCTGGACATCCGCGTGTCGTCCATCAACACCGACCGTTTTTCGCTCGAGCAGATCCTCGGTAACCTTTTCGATAATGCCGTGAAGTATAAACATCCGGAGAGACCGCTCAACCTGACGGTGCGCGCGATGCCGGAAGGCCGCAATCTGGTACGCATCGAGGTCGAGGATAACGGTCGCGGCATTGCAGACGAAGACCACGAACGCATATTCGAGCTGTTCCGGCGTTCCGGACAGCAGGACAAGTCCGGTGAAGGCATCGGCCTTGCGCATGTGCGGTCCCTGGCAAGGAACCTCGGCGGCGAGATAACCGTTAGGTCCAAGCTGGGATCGGGGTCGACCTTCGTACTGCGCCTGCCGTCGGATTTGTCGCGTATTGTACGGAGTTGAGAGATGAAAGCCGTGGGAAAAGAAGTCACCATCGTTATGGTCGAGGACGACGAGGGTCATGCCCGTCTGATCGAGAAGAACGTGCGCCGGGCCGGGGTGAACAACGAGATCATCCCATTCACGAACGGCACCGAAGCTCTGGACTTCATCCTGGGCAAGGACAGAAGCGGAGTGGCCTCGATCGACCGTTATTTGCTGATCCTGCTCGATCTCAACTTGCCGGACATGTCCGGCACGGATATCCTTGAAAAAGTCAAATCCAACCCGCATACACGTCGCCTGCCGGTCGTCATCCTGACCACGACCGACGACGAACGCGAAATTCAGCGATGCTACGATCTTGGGGCGAATGTCTACATCACAAAACCTGTCGACTATGACAATTTCGCCAATGCCATCCGGCAGCTGGGGCTGTTTTTCTCGGTCATGCAGATTCCGTGATGCGGACACGGGCCGATGAGCATCCGCATCCTCTATCTGGATGACGATGCGGCCATCGCCCGTCTCGTACAGAAAGCTCTTGAGCGCCTCGGGCACTCGCTGGCGCATGCCGCCACGCCCGAGGATGCCATCGCATTGCTCGAGGCCGACAGCTTCGACGTGATGGTGCTCGACCATTACCTGCAGAACATCACCGGCCATGAAGTGTTGAAGCGCCTGCGGGCGCGCGCCATCACCGTGCCCGTGGTCTATGTCACCGGCTCCAACGAAGCCCAGATCGCCATCGAGGCGATCCGCGCCGGCGCTTCGGACTATGTCATCAAGAGCGTCGGCGACGATTTCATGCCGCTGCTGATCAGCGCCATCGAGCATTCGGTGGCGAATGCCCAGCTGCGCGCCGCCAAGGAGCGCGCCGACGAGGAAATCCGGCGCGCCAAGGAACGGGCGGAAGCCCTGCTGGCCGAGGTCAATCACCGCGTCGCCAATTCGCTGGCGCTGGTCGCCAGCCTGCTCCGGCTGCAGATCTCGAATTCGAAGAGCGAAGAGGTCAAGGGCGAGCTCGCCGAGACCCAGGCGCGCATCACGGCGATCGCCGGCATGCACCGCAGCCTCTATACCTCCGACGACGTCAGCCGCGTCGAGCTCGACCGCTACCTGCAGAACCTCACCGGAGAACTTGCAGGCTCGCTGCAGAATCCGGAAAAGCCGATACAGCTGGCGCTGGATGCCGATCCGATCTCTCTCAGCGCCGACCGTGCGGTTTCCGTCGGCATGATCGTCACCGAACTGGTGACCAATGCCTTCAAATATGCCTATCCCGACGGCGGCGGCGAGATCCGTGTCAGCCTGAAGCACACGGGCGAGAACGAAGCCCTGCTGCGCGTCGAAGACGACGGCATCGGCATGAAGCCGGGAAGCGCGCCGACCGGCACGGGGCTCGGCAGCCGCATCGTCAAATCCATGGCATCGACCCTCGGTCCCGGCATTTGCTACATCGAAACGCCGAGCGGCACGATCGCCGAAGTGCCGCTGCAGATCTGCATCCCCCACGTGTCACGCAGCTGAGCGCCGTTTCGCCGGCGATTTCTGCTGTCGTACGGCGATTTCCCCGATGCGGAATTTCGGCTAGTGTCGCCGCGACTTAGGGCGTTCACCGTTTCACCCAAACGGCGAAACACTCTATCTCTTTGTTTTGATGCAGTTCCGGACGGAAAGCCGCTTCGTACTTTCCCGGCATTGCTCTGAGGGAGACTCCACTGGCATGACCTTGGCGGGCAAGCGCATCGTTCTCATCATCTCGGGCGGCATCGCCGCCTACAAGAGCCTCGACCTCATCCGGCGCCTGCGCGAACGCGGCGCGACGGTCCGGCCGATCATGACGCGCGGGGCGCAGGAATTCGTCACGCCGCTCGCCGTCGGCGCCCTGTCGGCGAGCCATGTCTATACCGATCTGTTTTCCCGCGAGGACGAGCAGGACGTCGGCCATATCCGCCTTGCGCGCGACTGCGACCTGATCGTGATCGCACCCGCCACCGCCGACCTGATGGCGAAGATGGCGAACGGCCTCGCCGACGACCTCGCCTCGACCGTGCTTCTGGCGACCGACAGGCCGGTGCTGGTCGTGCCGGCAATGAACCCGAAGATGTGGGCGCACCCGGCGACAAAACGCAACGTCGCGACCCTTGCCGCCGACGGGCTTTCCTTCGTCGGGCCAATGGCCGGCGAAATGGCCGAGAGCGGCGAGAACGGGCTCGGCCGCATGGCCGAACCGCTCGACATCGTCGCTGCCGCCGAACGCCTGCTCGACGACGGTCCGAAGCCGCTGGCCGGCCGGACCGCGATCGTGACGTCAGGCCCGACGCATGAGCCGATCGACCCGGTCCGCTACATCGCCAACCGCTCCTCCGGCCGCCAGGGCCATGCGATCGCCGCCGCACTGGCAAGGCTCGGCGCGCAAGTGACGCTCGTCTCCGGACCCGTCACCATTGCCGATCCAAAGGGTGTGGCCACCGTGCATGTGGAACGGGCCGAAGAGATGCGCGATGCGGTGATCTCGCGGCTACCGGCCGACATCGCCGTGATGGTTGCGGCCGTCGCCGACTGGCGCGTTGCCGCATCCGCGGACCAGAAGATCAAGAAGAAGCCCGGCGAGGCCCCCGCGCCGCTGCAACTCACCGAGAACCCGGACATCCTGAAGACCGTCGGGCATCACGAACACCGTCCGAAGATCGTCGTCGGCTTTGCCGCCGAGACCGAGAATGTCGAGGACAACGGGCGCGCCAAGCTGGAACGCAAGGGCGCCGATCTGATCGTCGCCAATGACGTTTCGCCGGAGACCGGCATCATGGGCGGCACGCGCAACAGTGTGAGGCTGATTACCGGGACCGGCGTCGAGCAATGGCCGGACCTTTCCAAGGACGAGGTGGCCGACCGCCTGGCGCGGCGGATCGCCGAAACGCTCAACGGAGGCTGACGGTTCATGGACCTCTTCGATCAGGCGGATTTCGACACCTTCGTCACCGGTCTTGCCGGCGTCACGCTCGTCGACCAGTGGGAATCGCATGTCGCCAAGGTGGGCGACAAGGTTTTCACCCTGCTGCATCGCGGCGAAGACGGCGCCAATATCGGCGTCAAGGTGACCGAGGAGACCTTCGAGATCCTGACTTCGCTCGAAGGAATTGCCCAGGCGCCCTATTTCGCCAAGCGCAAATGGGTGTCGATCACCGACAAGGCATCCCTGCCGCCTGAGGACCTCGTGCATTACGTGAAACGGTCCTACGATCTGGTTGCAGGGGGCCTGACCCGCAAGCTGAAGAGCGAGCTTGGGATCGTTCCGCTCACCTGAGACATCTTGCCCGTCAGAGCGCCATGGCGTGCTCGGCCACGCGCTCCGCGCCGGTCGCCCGCTCCCAGGCCGGCTCGAACTTCGCCGCATCAAGGCCGTTGGCATCGAGAATGACCGCACTGCCCGCCGGGATCTCGACCCAGGTGTCGGTCTCGTCATTCAGCGGCTCGGAGACGAGGCAGTATCCGCCCTTGCCGCCCATGGGCGCGGCAAACAGCGTCGGCGCATGGGCGTCGGTGGCATAGCGCACGGCATAGAGTGTGCGGCCGTCGGAGAAGGCGGCCGTGAAGCGCACCCGGGCCGTGCCCATCAGATGGCGGCTGATCTGTTCAACGAAGCCGATCGCTTCTGCCATCGCGGCGATCGGCCGATCGCGCAGGCCGAATTGCAGGGCGAGCAGGAAGAGCAGTTCGGAATCGGTCGTACCGCCGCGAGCGTGGAAATGCTCGTCATCGAGCATGGATTCCATCGGACGGCGCAGCCGCTCGAAGTGATCGATCTGGCCGTTGTGCATGAACGACCAGGAGCCGTTGACGAAGGGGTGACAGTTGTCGCGACGCGTCGCGCCGTGGGTGGCGGCGCGCACATGAGCAAGAAACAGCGGGGAGCGGATCTGGCGGGCAAGGCTCTTCAGGTTGCAGTCCGACCAGGCCGGCAGCACGTCGCGGAAACGCCCCGGCTCCGGCCGGTCGCCATACCAGGCAATGCCGAAGCCGTCGGCATTGGTCGCGGTCTTCGCCTTGGTGGCGCAGTGCGATTGTTCGATCAGGGAATGGGCGGGCGAGGTGACGAGTTCCTCGAGATAGATCGGTTCACCGCGATAGGCTGCCCAACGACACATGCTTTCCCGTACTCCGATGGCCTTGTCTGCCTGCCTTTGCCCTTCGTCCGGAGGTTCAGGTCCGAAACCGCAAAGCCGGCAACGTCGACAGTCTTCGCTCGAATGGCTAACGAAATCTAAACAATGGCGTCATTGATGACAGAATTTTGACGATGCCGGCAATCACTTTTTGCGGTGCGGCATTGCCTTTTGTGAACACTGCGTTCCGGCACGCGCCTCCTGCGAGCGCGGCGGAGATCGATTATATTGGGTCTAAGTTCAAGACACGCTCGAAAGGAGCCCGACCGATGTCCATACGCCCCGTCAAGCATGAGAGCCGCGCCACGCCTGCCATGGAAGGCGCCGGCGTCAAGCTGCACCGCGTCTTCGGCTTCGGCGATCCGTCGATGACCGATCCCTTCCTGATGATGGATGATTTCCGCAACGACAACCCGTCCGACTATATCCGCGGCTTTCCCTGGCACCCGCATCGCGGCATCGAGACCATCACCTATGTGCTCGCCGGAACGGTCGAGCATGGCGACAGCCTCGGCAATCGCGGCCTTCTCGGCGCCGGCGACGTGCAGTGGATGACGGCCGGCAGCGGCATCATGCACCAGGAGATGCCGAAGGGCGATTTCGCCGGCAAGATGCACGGCTTCCAGCTCTGGGCCAACCTGCCCTCGTCGCTGAAGATGACCGCGCCGCGCTACCAGGACATCAAGGGCACGGACATTCCCGTGGTCGTCGACGACGACGGCACCGTGGTGCGCGTCATCACAGGCGAATTCTGGGGCAAGACGGGTCCTGTCGACGGCATCGCCGCCGAGCCGATCTATCTCGACATCTCGGTGCAGCCGGGCAAGCGCAAGAGCTTTCCGGTCGACACCTACCGCTCGGCCTTCGCCTATATCTTTGCCGGCTCCGGCTCCTTCCGCGGGGCCTCCCAGCCCTTCGGCGTCAAGGTCGAGAAGGAATATATGGGCGAGGAGCTGAACATCCGTGACCTTTCCGGCAACCGCACGCTGGTCGTGTTCGACACCGGCGACGAAGTGACGGTGCAGGCCGGCGACGAAGGCATCCGCTTCCTGCTGGTCACCGGCAAGCCGATCAAGGAGCCGGTCGCCTGGCACGGGCCGATCGTGATGAACACCCGCGAGGAGCTGATGCAGGCAATGCGCGAACTGCAGAACGGCACATTCATCAAGGCCGATCACTGATCCTCGCGATCGAACGAGAGACAGGAAACGCCGGGCCCTGCGCCCGGCGTTTTCGTTTCCCGACCGTTCCCGTCGAACATGGCTTTTCATCCCATCGCCGTGCGATAGAGTGCCGAGGGAACAATAGGGGCTCTTTCATGTATCTACTTTACGGATCAAACAGTTCGGGCAGCGCATCGGTCGAAGCGGCGCTGGCGCTTTGCGGCGCGGAATATCAGGTCGTCCAGACGCCGACCGCCGAAGGCATGCACCTCACCGAGGATTTCAAGGCCATCAATCCGCGCCAGCAGGTGCCGGCATTGCGGCTTCCCGACGGGTCGGTCATGTCGGAAGGCTCGGCGATGATGCTGCATCTCGCCGACGCGCTTCCGGCCGCACGGCTAGCCCCGGCACCGGGAACACCGGCCCGCGCCCAGCACGACCGCTGGCTGATCTTCATGGCGGTCAACATCTACGAGGGCGAGCTGCGCAAGGCCTATTCCGACCGCTATACGGACGATCCGGCCGGCGTCGTAGGCGTCAGGACCAGCGCCGACACCTATGTGAAGCGCCATCACGCCATCCTGGAAGAGGCGATCGTCGGACCCTTCATCCTGGGGTCCGAGCGGTCCATGGCGGACATCTATCTGTGGATGCTGGCCGGCTGGATGGACCAGGAATGGCTCGCGGCCCATTGCCCGAAGATCACGGCGCTGGCAGCCAGGATCGCACAGGACCCGTCGGTCGCCCCCATCCACACGACCCATTTCGGCTAAGCGAACATCCGCCGCATCGCATCGCCGCGCATCCCGGCAAGGAACAGAGAAACATGGAAAAGACCGTTCTCGAAGACATTCAGGAGCGGCTCGCCGCGGCGCGTCGCGAACTCGAGGAAGAGCTCGACCGTCGCATCGCGGCACAGCGCGAGCGCTTCCGCTACCAGCTGCAGCAGGGCAAGGTCCGCTTCGAGAAGGACATGAAGGAATGGCAGCGCCAGTATCGCACCGGCCTTCTGCGCTACGTCACGCGTGGCAACCTTGCCTATCTGCTGACGGCGCCGGTGATCTACGGCCTCGTCATCCCGATCGCGCTGCTCGACCTTTCGGTGACGCTCTACCAGCAGATCTGCTTTCGCGTCTACGGCATCGATCGGGTGAAACGGGGTGACTACATCGTCATCGACCGTCACCACCTCGCCTATCTCAACGGCCTCGAAAAACTCAACTGCATTTATTGCGGATACGGCAATGGCGTAATCGCCTATGCCCGGGAGATCGCCGGGCGGACCGAGCGCTTCTGGTGCCCGATCAAGCATGCGAGCCGGGTCGCCGACCCGCATCCGCATTTCGAAAAATTCCTCGAATATGGCGATGCGGAAGCCTATCGTGCGTGGGTGGAGCACTATCGCCGCACGAAGAATCGGCCCGAGGAGGAAAAGTCGTGAAACCCTTTCCGCTCGACAAGGTCTATCAGCTCATCGAACCCGGGCCCGTGGTGCTACTGACCACGGTCATCGACGAGAAGCTGAACGTCATGACCATGTCCTGGCACATGATGATGGAATTCGTCCCGCCGCGCATCGGCTGCATCGTCAGTTCCGCCGACCACAGCTTTACCGCGCTGTTCAGGACCGGCGAATGTGTGATCGCCATTCCCTCGGCCGACATGGCGGAAAAGGTCGTGGCGATCGGCAATTGCTCCGGCCGCGACACCGACAAGTTCGCCGAGATCGGCCTGACCGCGCTGCCGGCGGAAGAGGTTTCCGCCCCGCTGATCGGCGAATGCTTCGCCAATCTCGAATGCAAGGTCGTCGATCGGGACTTTGTCGAGCGCCACAATCTCTTTGTGCTCGATGTGGTGAAGGCCTGGCACGACCCGAAGCAGGTCGCGCCGAAGACCCTGCATCACAAAGGCTACGGCACCTTCGCGATCGATGGCGAGGAGATCACCCTCGCATCGAAGATGCCGTGAGCCAACCCTTCAGTTGAACACCAGCCCGCCGTCGACGATCGGATTCCGACCGGTGACGAGCACCGTCTGTTCGTTCAATGGCAGGCTCATCAGTGGTTTCCTTCAGTGTTCCACAGCGCATGAAAATGATGGACGGGGCCGTGGCCGGAGCCGACGGAGAGCTCTCCAGCCGCGGCAACCGCACCGGCGAGCCAGGCCTTGGCGGCGGCGACCGCCTCGGCAGGCGCCGAGCCCTTGGCGAGCTCGGCGGCAATGGCGCTCGACAGCGAGCAGCCCGTGCCATGGGTGTTCTTCGTCGGGATGCGCGGTGCCTCGAACCAATATGTGCCGGCGTCTGAGACCAGCACGTCGGGGCTCTCCGTCCCGCCGAGATGTCCGCCCTTGACCAGCACCGCGGCCGGACCGAAAGCGCGAAGCTTGAGCGCCTGCGCCTCCATCGCCGCCCGGTCGGTGGCCTCCGGCTCGCCCAGCAGGGCGGCGGCCTCCGGCAGGTTGGGGGTGATCAGGGTGGCGAGCGGCAGCAGACGGGTCATCAGCGCCTCGACCGCGCGTGGATCGAGCAGCGAGGCGCCGCCCTTGGCCACCATGACAGGATCGAGCACGATCGGCATGCCGTGATGCGGCTCGAGGGCATCGGCGACGGCTTCGGCAATTCCGGCGTTGGCGATCATGCCGATCTTCACCGCGTCGACACGCACATCGGCAAATATCATGCGGATCTGCTCGGCGACGAAATTCGGGGGCACGGCGTGGACGGCGTGGACGGCGTGGACGGCGTGGACGGCGTGGACGGCGTGGACGGCGGAAACGCCTTGCGTGTTCTGCGCCGTCAAGGCGGTGAGCGCCGCCATGCCGTAGACGCAGCGGGCGGAGAAAGCCTTGAGGTCGGCCTGGATGCCGGCACCGCCCGAGGGATCGGAGCCGGCGATGGAGAGGACGTTGCGGATCATGATCGGGCCTTTCGGATGGCTTCGGAGAGTTGGTGGGCCGCGGCCTGCGGATCCGGCTGTCCGCAGATCGCAGAGACGACGGCAATCCCCCGGGCGCCCGCCTTGAGAACTTCCTCGACAGGGCCGGTCTTCAGGCCGCCGATGGCGACGGCGGGCAGCGACGTCGCCGCAATCAACCGGGCAAGCCCGTCCAAGCCGACCGGTGGCTTGTGGCCGGGTTTGGTTTGAGTGGCAAAGACGGGGCCGGCACCGACATAGTCGACGACGGCCGGATCGACCGCCGCGGCCAGCGCCTCCGTCTCGACCGACAGTCCGAGGATCATGTCCGGTCCGATCAGGCGGCGCGCGGTCTGGGCATCCATGTCGTCCTGGCCGACATGCAGGCCGTCGGCACCGATGGCAATCGCCGCCTCGACATCGTCGTTGACGATCAGTGGCACGCCGGTTCCGTCTAGCGCGGCCTTCAGCGCCCGGCCGGTCTCGATCATTTGCCTGGTCGAGGCATCCTTGTCGCGCAACTGCACCAAGGTCGCGCCACCGGCGACGGCCAGCCGCGCGGTCTCGACCATGCCGAGCGGCCGGCACAAATCCGGATCGAGCACCAGGTAGAGGGAAAGGTCGAAGCGCCTCACAGCCGCACCACCCGGGCGCGGTTGTCGAGCATGGCGCCGTCAAGTTCTGCCAGAAGGTCGAGGAAGCGTGCGGCGAAACTGCCCGGCCCTTGTGCCTCTTTCCCGGCCTGCTCGCCGGCCACGGCGAAATGGGCAAGGGTGGCCACCGTCGCGTCGAATGGATCGTTCGGACGCATCGCGGCATAGGCGCCGACGAGGCAGGTGAGCGAGCAACCCAGCGCCGTCACTTTCGGCATCAGCGGCGAACCGCCTTCGATCCTCGCCGCACTTCGGCCATCGGTGACGAAGTCGGTCATGCCGGTGACGGCGACGATGCAGCGCTGCGTTCCCGCCAGGCGCCGCGCCGCTTCCTCCGCCTCTTCGACCGGATCGCGGCTGTCGACGCCCTTCGCGCTGCTCACGCCGCCGGCAAGGGCGATGATCTCCGAGGCGTTGCCGCGCACGATGGCCGGCCCGAGGGCCAGCAGATCCGCAGCCGTCTTGCGGCGAAAACCGGTGGCGAAATGGGCGACGGGGTCGAGCACCCAGGGACGGCGGGCCGCCACGGCGCCACCAATCGCCGCCTTCATGCCCGCCACCCAGGCAGGCGACAAGGTGCCGATATTGATGGTGAGCGCGCCCGCGAAGCCGGCGAATTCGCCGGCCTCCTCCTGCGCATGCACCATGGCTGGCGAGGCCCCGGCTGCCAGCAGGACATTGGCCGCGACGTTCATCGCCACGTAGTTGGTGATGCACTGGACGAGCGGCGCGGTGCCACGCATTTCCGTCAGCAGGGCTCCAGGTGTTTCGGTCTTCGTCATCTTGCCCCTTTCGGGCGGGGCAAGTGCAGGGGGCGGATGGCGCGCGAACGGCGAAAAGGCCCCGAGCGACTCCCTCCGCCAGCATTATCTGGTTCAGGTTCAAAGGGTACTTCTCAGCCCGCCTTGCGACGAACGCCCCTGTCTCTCAATGGACCTGTTATAGACATCGCCAAGGCGGCTGTCACCTGCCTCGCCGGTGCATGACAGCGACCCATGAAAGACATACCCGCATAACGCGAATTCTGAGCCGCCAACCTCGCCAGAGGCCAAGGCGTGCGCTATGGTGGAACCATCCCAGAGAGAGGCGCGCCGGGACGCTGCGGCGCTGCAACGAGGAGGCGAATGGCATGGATCATCGTTTCGTCGGATTGCCGAAGGATGCGCGGGGAAAGACCGCGAAAACCTATCTCTACGCCGCCAACCGCCGAACCCGAAAACGCCAGGTTCTCTGGGGCGACTGGCTGCAGGTCACGTCGGAACAGGCGGACGGCTGGCTGGAAGTTCTCTGGGGGCCGACCGGGACAACGCCCGAGACGCTCTACATCCCCAAGGACCATACGACCGACGAGCGGCCTCTGGAGATCGTCTTTCTCGACGTCGGCCAGGGCGACGGCGCGGTGCTGATCGCGCCGGAGGAAAATCTCGGCGAGGCGGTGGTCGTCATCGATGCCGGCATTTCCGAGCACATGTACGAATTCCTGCTGCAGCGCTTCCGCTCCTACAACACCAGCTTCAAGTTCCGCGCCGCGATCATCACCCATCCGGATATCGACCACTATGGCGGCTTCGAACCGATCTTCAACTGGCCGAATTTCGGCTTCGAGACGATCTACCAGAACGGCCTGGTAGAGCGGATCGGCGGGGACACGTTCGACAAGCTCGGCGGCAAGGCGAAGGATGCCGTGACCGGCATCAGCTATGTCGGCGACCTGGCCCTGTCGCGAGCTGACATCGAGCGGCATTTCGGTGCCGTCGCGGCCAATGAGCGGCAGGCCTTTGCCCAGACGATGAAGCATGCGCTCGACAATCCCAATATCGGCGACTTCGCCATGCTGTCGGCCCGACACGGCAAGCAGGAGGACGGACGCGGCTGGCTGCCAGGCTTCGCACCGTCCGACCAGCGGGGCTTCAGCATCGAGGTGCTTGGACCGGTGCCCGAACCGGACGCGGCGGGCAAGGACCGCCTGCGCGTGCTGGGTGACTATGGGGAGACGAAGAACGGCCATTCGGTCATCCTGCGCCTTCACTATGGCGACTTCAAAATCCTGTTCGGCGGCGACCTGAATGAGAAGGCGGAAAAATATCTGCTCTGTCATTATGGCGGGGAGGCCAAGTTCCCGAAGATCGGCACGCCGGCCTATGACGCGATGATCGCCAAAGCGTCGACCCGGCTGCGCTCGGACCTGATGAAGGTCTGCCACCACGGCTCGGAGAAGGTGACGGATGCGTTTCTCGATGCGGTCAATCCGGCTGCCTTCGTCATCTCGTCCGGGGACGAGGAGGGCCACATTCATCCGCGGCCTGACCTGCTTGGACGGCTCGGCAAACGCGGCCGCGGCGACGCCCCGGTCATTCTCTCGACCGAGCTGCAGCGCTCGGTACGCGAGGCAGAAGACGAGAAGCTTGTGCAATCGCTGCAGAGCGCCGTTCTCAAGCTGCATGACAGGCCGGACAAGGCGCTGCGCGACAAGATCATCAACGACATCTGGACACTCGGCCGCTCGAACGTCACCGTCTATGGCACGGTCTACGTCAAGACCAACGGCAAACGGCTGATCGCCGCCTTCCGCATCGAGACCGGCAGCGAGATCGAGAAGTGGTTCACCTTCGAATATGCGCTGAATGCGGCCGGCGAACTGATCCGGGTGGAGTGACCGCGATCCGCACGTGACCTCCCAGATCCTTCTGCGCTTGATCCGCCGGCGTGGGCGCACACGCAGCACAAGCATTTGCCGCAGCGGCCAAAACCGGCTATCCCGGTTTCCCGCCCGCCCTTCCCTTTCCAAGGATCTTCCGATTGAGCACCGCCCGACACACGGTCTATGACAAGCGTTATGCCGGCTTCCTGTTCGACATGGACGGAACGCTGCTGAATTCCATCGCCGCCGCCGAGCGGGTCTGGGCCAAATGGGCGGCGCGCCATGGCCTGGATGTGGAAGCCTTCCTGCCCACCATGCACGGCAAGCGCGGCATCGACACCATTCGCGGACTGGGACTACCGGGCGTCGACGTGGAAGCCGAAGCGTTGTTCATCGAACGCGCCGAGATCGAGGATGTGGAAGGCGTGGTGGCTCTGCCCGGCGCGATCGATTTCCTGAACGCGCTACCGTCCAACCGCTGGTCGATCGTGACCTCGGCACCGGTGGCGCTCGCCCGCGCCCGGATCGAGGCCGCCGGCCTGCCGCAGCCGCCGAAGATCGTCACCGCCGAAGATGTGGTCATCGGCAAGCCGGATCCGGCGGGCTATCGGCTCGGTGCCCGGCATATCGGCGCCGACCCGGCCAACTGCCTGGTGTTCGAGGATGTTCTGGCGGGCGTGCTCGCGGGCGAGGCAGCAGGGGCCGCCGTCATGGTGGTCACCGCCACCCATGGCCATGCGATGGAAACCCCGCACCCGACGATCGCGTCCTACGAGGGTCTCGCCGTACACGTCGATTCGACGGGCCACATGCAGATCGTCCGCGCGATCTAAGCAGTCTTCATCCGCGGCAAGCTGCGGCACCTCGAGGGCGGCCAGGACGCCGCCCTGCGGAGCGGACGATCACGCCGCCTTGATGGCGTGGTATTCCTTGATCGCGGCCATCTTGATCGCCGGATAACGTTCGCTCTCATAGCGCAGCGAAAAACCGTCCTGCGCCATGAAAACCGGATCGCCGTCGAGGTCCCGGCAGATATCGCCGCGGCGCGCCGTCATGAACTTTTCGAGTTCACCCGGCTGGTCGGCCGAGATCCAGCGGCAGACGGAGAAGCGCGACATTTCGAACGAGACCGGCAGGCCGTATTCGCCCTGCAGGCGCTCCTTCAGCACGTCGAGCTGCAGGGCACCGACCACGCCGACGATCGCCGGCGAGCCATCTTCCGGCGAAAACAGCTGCACGACGCCCTCTTCGGCCATCTGCTGGAGGGCCTCCTTCAGCTTCTTGGCCTTCATCGCGTCCTCGAGACGAACGCGGCGCAGGATTTCCGGCGAGAAGTTCGGCACGCCCTGGAAGACCAGCGGTTCACCCTCGGTCAGCGTGTCACCGATGCGGAGCGTGCCGTGATTCGGAATACCGACCACGTCGCCGGCAAAGGCGGTATCCGCGAGCTGACGCTGCGAGGCGAAGAAGAACTGCGGCGCGGTCAGACCGATCTGCTTGCCGGTGCGGGCGAGCCTCACCTTCATGCCGCGCTCCAGCTTGCCGGAGCAGATGCGGGCAAAGGCGATGCGGTCGCGATGGTTCGGGTCCATGTTGGCCTGGATCTTGAAGACGAAGGCCGTCATCTTGTCTTCCGCCGCATGGACGGTGCGGATGTCGGCCACCTGGTCGCGCGGCGGCGGGGCGATTTCGCCCAGCGCATTGATCAGGTCGCGCACGCCGAAATTCTTCAGCGCCGAGCCGAAGAAGACCGGTGTCATGTGGCCTTCGAGGAAGGCCTGGCGATCGAACGGGCGGCAGGCCTCCTGGGCCAGTTCCAGCTCTTCGATGAAGGCGGCGCGTTCGTTTTCCGGCAGCTGCTCGGCGACATTGGCCGGGCTGTTGACCGGCAGTCCCTCGACCTGCTTGTCGGAGCCGCGGAAGGTGTTTTCCACCAGATTGTAGGAGCCGCAGAAGGACTTCGAGCGGCCGACAGGCCAGGTCACCGGCGCCGTGTCGAGCGCCAGCTTCTCCTCGACCTCGTCGAGGATCTCGAAGGGATCGCGGCTTTCACGGTCCATCTTGTTGATGAAGGTGATGATCGGGATGTCGCGCATGCGGCAGACCTCGAACAGCTTCAGCGTCCGCGGCTCGATACCCTTGGCGGCGTCGATGACCATGACCGCGGCATCGACTGCCGTCAGCGTGCGGTAGGTGTCGTCGGCGAAGTCTTCGTGGCCGGGCGTATCGAGAATGTTGAAGACATTACCGTCATATTCGAAGGTCATCACCGAGGTGACGACCGAAATACCGCGCTCGCGCTCGATCTTCATCCAGTCCGAACGGGTCTGGATGCGATCCTTCTTGGCCTTGACCTCACCGGCAAGCTGAATGGCGCCGCCGAACAGCAGGAGCTTTTCGGTGAGCGTCGTCTTGCCGGCGTCCGGGTGGGCAATAATAGCGAAGGTGCGGCGACGGGAGACCGCCTCTGCAAGCGTTTCGGCCATGAAGTGAAATTCCTTTTGTTGGCCGGTTATCTAGCGAGTTGAGGTCGAATATGCAATTGGGAAGCGGAACGCCCCTGCACGAAGGAAGCCCCCATGCGCGATGTTCTCGGCCCCATGCTCAACCTCGTCCGCCTGCCGCACGGGCGCGACATGCCGCTGCCGGCCTATGAGACTGCAGGTGCCGCCGGCATGGATCTGAGGGCCGCCGTCGCCGAAGGCGAGCCGCTGACGCTTTCGCCGGGGGACCGAACGCTGGTGCCGACGGGTTTCGTCTTCGAGATCCCGGAAGGCTTCGAGGCGCAGATCCGCCCCCGCTCCGGCCTCGCCTTCAAGAACGGCGTCACTTGCCTCAACACGCCGGGCACGATCGACAGCGACTATCGCGGCGAGGTGAAGGTGCTGCTGGTCAATCTCGGACACGAGCCGTTCGAGATCAGCCGCGGCATGCGGATCGCCCAGATGGTGATCGCGCCGGTGGTGCAGGCGCGCGTTTCGGAAGTCGCGGATGCCTCGCAAACCACCCGCGGCGCCGGCGGCTTCGGCTCGACCGGCGTCTGAAGCAACCTACTCGCGGCCGACCAACGGCGGCAGGCGGCGCTTGACCGGCGTCGATTTGATCAGCGACGTGTTGGTCTGAGATTTTTCCGAGATCTTGTCGAGGATGCGGTCGAGGTCGCTCATGCCGCGCACCGCCATACGGCAGATGAAGCAGTCTTCGCCCGTCACCTTGTCGCATTCGGTGATTTCCGGCGTTTCCTGGATCAGTTTCTCGACGATATGCAGCATGCCCGGCAAAGGCCGTACGCGGACGATCGCCTGCAGCGGATAGCCGAGTGCCTCAAGCGCCACCTCGGCGCTATAGCCCGCGAGCACGCCGCGCTCTTCGAGCCGTCGCAACCGCTCCGAACAACTGGGCGACGACAAGCCCGCGCGTGCCGCCAGCTCCTTCAGCGACAGGCGCGCATCGGCGGCCAGTGATTCCACAATGCTTCGGTCGGCGGAATCGAGCAGCTGAACGAAATGCAGGTTCATCGGCATATCTCCTCATACTATTCGGTCCGGAGCATCATACACCTCATTTCGAGAAAGCAAATCCATCGCAGTCCTGTCTAGACTTTCACCCTAGACAGGAGACGACCATGACACCCATCATCAAACGCGGCATTTTCGACATGACCCTGGCCATGGCCATGTCCGGCACGATCGGCTGGTTCGTGCTGCAATCCGGCCAGACGCCGATCAACGTGGTGTTCTGGCGCTGCCTGATCGGCGCACCGGTGCTGGCCTATCTGTGCCACCGGGCCGGAGCGCTCTCGATCGCGGCAATCGGCGCAAGACGTTTCTGGCTCGCCGTGCTCGGGGGTGTGGCGCTGGTGCTGAACTGGCTGGCGCTGTTTTCCGCCTATCCGCTCGCGTCCATTTCGGTGACGACCATCGTTTACAATGTGCAGCCGTTCATGCTGGTCGGGCTCGGCCTTGCCTTCCTTGGCGAGAAAGTGAATGGCGCAAAGCTGAGCTGGCTGGGTCTTGCCTTTGCCGGCATGCTGGTCATGACGCTCGCCGGCCAGCCGGTGGACGGTGACGGTCGGACCTATCTGCTGGGGATCGCGCTCGCCCTTGCCGCGGCGGCCTGCTACGCGATCGCCGCCTTCGTCACCAAGCAGCTGAAGGGCACCTCGCCCTATCTGATAGCGCTGATCCAGGTTTTGACCGGCGTCGTCTTGCTGGCGCCGCTGGCGGACTTCCACGACCTTCCGGCCTCTCCGCAAAGCTGGGCGATGCTTGGCGCGCTCGGCGTGGTCCACACCGGGATCATGTATGCCTTTCTCTACAGCGCCATCCAGAAGCTGCCCGTCGTCCTGACCGGCACGCTGTCCTTCCTCTATCCGGTGGTCGCAGTGGCGATCGACATGGCCGCCTTCGGCCATGTACTGACACTTGCCCAGGCGATCGGCGGCGGCGCCATCCTCTTTGCCGCGATTGCCACGACGCTCAACTGGAGCCCGCTTCCGCTCCTCACTCTCGCATCACGAAAGGACCGCGCGTGATCACCTGCAGCCTCCGCTACGTCATCGATCCCTACAAGCCTGCCGAATTCGAGCACTATGCCAGGCTCTGGATTCCCCTGGTCAACCGGCTGGGCGGCACTCATCACGGCTATTTCCTGCCGCACGAGGGTGCCAACAACATCGCGCTCGCGCTGTTCAGCTTCCCGTCGCTGGCCGACTACGAGATCTATCGCCAGCGCATGACCGAGGACGCGGAATGCCTTGCGGCCTTTGCCTATGCGGAGCAGACACGCTGCATCGTCAGCTACGAGCGCAGCTTCATGCGGCCAATGTTCTGAAACGCTAGCGCTGGGCTTCGGTCGCCATGCGGACGGCCAGCCCGGCGAGAACCGTGCCCATCATCCAGCGCTGCACCACCATCCAGAAGGGCCGACCAGCAAGGAAGATCGCGATCGACCCGGCCATCAGCGCGATCATCGCATTGACCGTGACGCTGATGGCGATCTGGCTGGCGCCGAGCACCACGGATTGCAGGAGCACGCTGCCGAGCGCCGGATCGACGAACTGCGGCAGCAGCGACAGGTAGAGGACGGCAGCCTTGGGGTTCAGGAGATTGGTGACCAGCCCCATCATGAAGAGCTTGCGCGGGCTGTCCTTGGGCAGGTCGCGCATCTGGAAGGGCGAGCGGCCGCCCGGCCGCACCGCCTGCCAGGCAAGCCACAGCAGATAGGCGGCGCCGGCGAATTTCAGCGCGTCATAGGCAAAGGGCACGGCCATGACCAGCACCGTGATGCCGAGTGCCGACATCAGCATGTAGAAGACAAAGCCGAGCGCCACGCCGCCGAGCGAGACGAGGCCGGCGGCCGGGCCCTGGCAGATGGAGCGCGACACGAGATAGATCATGTTCGGCCCGGGCGTCAGCACCATGCCGAGGCAGATGAGGGCAAAGGCGATCAGGGACGACGAAGAAGGCATGGGGTGAAGCCTCGGCTGGTGTTGGTCGTCACGACCTAAGCCAAGCCTTCGATCCGTCGCAATCGCGATCTTGTCACCATTGCAAGTTCGGCCGCGCGGCGCTAGCAATGCATCATCCACGGAGGCCCCCATGACACCCACCACGCTCCTCGCCTATAGCGGCGCGCTTTTCGTTGCCGCCGCCATTCCCGGCCCCGGCATGACAGCGATTGTGGCGCGGGCGCTCGGCTCCGGTTTCCGTCCGACCTTCTTCATGGGGCTTGGCCTGATCCTTGGCGATCTCTGCTACCTGACCGCCGTCATTCTCGGCCTCGCGCTCGTGGCGCAGACCTTCACCACGCCTTTCCTGATCATCAAATATCTGGGCGCCCTCTATCTCGTCTACATCGCCTGGAAGCTCTGGACGACCGGGCTGATCGCGCAGGACATCGAGGCAAAGCGCTCGACCCATATCGGCCTGTCCTTCCTCTCCGGCCTGCTAGTTACTCTCGGCAATCCGAAGACCATGCTGTTCTACGTGGCTCTCGTGCCGACGCTGATCCCGCTCGAAGCCATCGGTGCAAAGGACTATGCGGCCCTTGTCGGCATCACCTTCGTCGTGCTGATCGCGGTGCTCATTCCCTATATCCTGCTTGCCTCGCAGGCGCGGACGCTGTTGAAAAAGCCCAACTCCCTCAAGGCGCTGAACCGCTCGGCGGCCAGCATCCTGGCGGGCACCGCCGCCTATATCGCCGCGCGCGCCTGAACAAAATTTCGCGGCCAGTGGCGCCTGAGGCGCTATTTTTCCAATCAAACGTGCGCGCCTAGGCGAAGGGTTCTGGCGAGTGGCCGGCTTTCGCCCTATTGTGCCGTCAAAGCAGATCCAAAGGGAGATCCACCATGTCCGTCACGAAGAAACCGGGCCGCGGCCGCGTCTATGCCTCGATCACCGAAACCATCGGCGACACCCCGATCGTCCGCCTCGACAAGCTGGCGAAGGAAAAGGGCGTGAAGGCCCACCTGCTGGCCAAGCTCGAATTCTTCAACCCGATCGCCTCCGTCAAGGACCGCATCGGCGTCGCGATGATCGAGAGCCTGGAAGCCCAGGGCAAGATCACCCCCGGCAAGACCACCCTGATCGAGCCGACCTCCGGCAATACCGGCATTGCGCTCGCCTTTGCCGCCGCTGCCAAGGGCTACAAGCTGATCCTTACCATGCCCGAGACCATGTCGATCGAGCGCCGCAAGATGCTGGCCCTGCTTGGCGCGGAACTCGTGCTGACCGAAGGTCCGAAGGGGATGAAGGGCGCAATCGCCAAGGCCGAGGAACTGGCAGCCACGCTTCCCGACGCGATCATCCCGCAGCAGTTCGAAAACCCGGCCAACCCCGAAATCCACCGCAAGACGACGGCCGAGGAAATCTGGAACGACACGGACGGCGGCGTCGACATCTTCGTTTCCGGCATCGGCACGGGCGGCACGATCACCGGCGTCGGCCAAGTACTGAAGGCAAAGAAGCCCGAGGTCAAGGTCATCGCCGTCGAGCCGGCCGACAGCCCGGTACTCTCAGGCGGCAATCCCGGCCCGCACAAGATCCAGGGCATCGGCGCCGGCTTCGCACCGAAGATCCTCGACACGCATATCTATGACGAGATCGTCACCGTCACCAATGACGAAGCCTTCGAAACCGCCCGGCTCGTCGCCCGCCTCGAAGGCGTGCCGGTCGGCATTTCCTCGGGCGCGGCGCTCACCGCCGCGATCAAGGTCGGCCAACGCGAAGAAAACGCCGGCAAGACGATCGTCGTGATCATCCCGTCCTTCGCCGAGCGCTACCTGTCGACCGCTCTGTTTGCCGGGCTCGGCGAATAAGGGTTTTCTCGACCTGACGAAACCTCATGAAGGGGCGCCCGGCGGCGCCCTTTCTCATTCTGCCAGATCTGGTCTGCGCCGTCTGGCCACGCCCCGGCACGAAGGCGAGCCCGGGCCCCGGCCTGACCACATTGCAGGCGCTCTCTTCAGCCCCCCTGCTCTGCCCGCCGAGCCGCCCTTTCGACCCGGCTGCCGGCGGGCCGCGTCTCTCCATCCTTCCCAGCAACTCGCCTCCACCCTGCGACGGCGCGTCACCCGCCCCTGAAACGGGCTCCCTCACGCCGCCGCTGACAGCCGCTCCGAGGCGATGCGGTAGGAGATCGCTTCCGCCAGGTGAATGCGGCCGAGCAGGCTGGCTCCATCGAGATCGGCGAGCGTGCGTGCCACCTTCAGCACCCGGTGGTAGCCGCGGGCGGAGAACTTGAACTTGTCGGCGGCGTCGCGCAGCAATTGCAGGCCGGCCGGATCGGGCTCGGCGAGCCTCTCGATGAGCGCCGTCGAACAGCGGGCATTGGTCGTCACGCCGCCGATCCCCGCCGCCTCGAAACGCTCGCGCTGCATGTCACGGGCGAGCGCCACGCGCCGCGCCACGTCAGCGCTTCTCTCCGCCGCCATCGGCCGTATGAGATCGGATGCCGAGACCGCCGGCACGTCGATGCGGATGTCGATGCGGTCCATCAGCGGCCCGGAAATGCGGCCCTGGTAGTCGGTGATGCAGCGCGGGCCGCGCGCGCAGGTGTGCCCCGGCTCGCCGGCCATGCCGCAGCGGCAGGGGTTCATCGCCGCCACAAGCTGGAACTCCGAGGGATAGGCGACGCGGTGATTGGCGCGGGCGATGATGCATTCGCCCGTCTCCAGCGGTTGGCGCAGCGCATCGAGCACCGGCGGGGCGAATTCCGGCAGTTCGTCGAGGAAGAGCACGCCGCGATGGGCAAGCGAGGCCTCGCCCGGCCGGGCACGAAGACCACCGCCGACCAGGGCCGCCATGGTCGCCGAATGGTGCGGGGTGCGGAACGGACGGCGATCCGACAGCTTGCCGCCCGAGAGCTGGCCGGCGATGGAATGGATCATCGAGACTTCGAGCAGTTCGGCGGCCGAAAGCGGCGGCAGGATCGAGGGAAGCCGGGCCGCCAGCATCGACTTGCCCGAGCCCGGCGGCCCGACCATCAGGAGATTGTGCCCGCCGGCGGCCGCCACTTCGAGCGCCCGCTTGGCGCTTTCCTGGCCCTTGATGTCGGCGAGATCCGGCAGGTTGGCCGGCAGTGCCCGGATCGCCGGCTCGGGGCGCGTCAGCACCTGGGTACCGCGGAAATGATTGGCGAGCGCAATCAGGCTGCGCGGCGCGAGGATGTCGATGTCGGCGCCGGCCCAGGCCGCCTCCGCCCCGCAGTCGGCCGGGCAGATCAGCCCCTTGCCGAGTGCATTGGCCCCGATCGCCGCCGGAAGTGCGCCGGCAATCGCCGCGATCGTGCCGTCGAGATTGAGTTCGCCGATCACCACATAGTCGGAGAGCGCGTCGCCCGGGATGGCGCCGAGGGCCGCCATGAGGCCGAGCGCAATGGGCAGGTCGAAATGCGACCCTTCCTTGGGAAGATCGGCGGGCGCCAGATTGACGGTCACGCGCTTGGGCGGCAGCGCCAGTCCGGACGCATGAAGCGCCGCCTGAACGCGTTCGCGGCTCTCCGCCACCGCCTTGTCCGGCAGACCGACGATCTGCATGCCGAGCTTGCCCGGCGCGACCATCACCTGGACGTCCACCGGCACGCCCTCGATACCCTGGAATGCGACTGTACTGACACGCGCTACCATCGCCCGCCCCCACGAACCCAGCCCGCCCCTCGCAACTACATCTTGCGCGGGTCATGGATTGCAATCTGGCACGGATCGCGCCCGAAAACAAGAACATTAGCGGAACAAATTCACGCTATACTCGCGATCGGGTTGCGCCGGGTTGTATAGTTGGAACGAAGGGTGATCAGAGCGGAAGACGAGCCTGTGTCAGGCCCGCTTCTTCTCGATCGCATCCCACAGAAGCGCGGCGATATCTGCGCCGCCGAACTTCTTGACTTCCCGGATGCCGGTGGGCGAGGTCACGTTGATCTCGGTCATGTAGTCGCCGATGACGTCGATGCCAACCAGCAGGAAGCCGCGCTCTTTCAGTGCCGGGCCGATGCGGGCGCAGATTTCCTTTTCCCGCGCCGTCAGTTCCGTCGCCTCGGCGCGACCGCCGACATGCATGTTGGAGCGGCTGTCGGTCTCGGCCGGAACGCGGTTGATCGCGCCGACCGCCTCGCCATCGACCAGGATGATGCGCTTGTCGCCCTTGCGCACCGCCGGCAGATAGGCCTGGGCGATGAAGGGTTCACGGAACATCTGGTGGAACATCTCGATGAGCGAGGTGAAGTTGCGGTCGTCGCGGGTCGAATGGAAAACCCCGGCGCCGCCGTTGCCATAAAGGGGCTTCAGGATGATGTCGCCCATCTCCTCGCGGAAGCGGGCGATCTCGCTGACGTCGCGGGTGATCAGCGTCGGCGGCATCAGGTCGGCGAATTCGGTGACGAAGATCTTTTCCGGCGAGTTGCGCACCCAGGCCGGATCGTTGACGACCAGCGTCTTCGGGTGGATGCGCTCGAGCAGGTGCGTGGAGGTGATATATGCCATGTCGAACGGCGGATCCTGGCGCAGCAGCACCACGTCCATGGTCGAAAGGTCGATCCGCTCCGGCTCGCCCAGGGTGAAGTGGTTGCCCTTTTCGTCGCGCAGTTCCATCGGCTCGACGGTGGCGATGATGCGGCCGTCGCGCATGGAGAGCCGGTCGGGCGTATAGTGGAACAGCTTGTAGCCACGGGCCTGGGCCTCAAGGCTCATGGCGAAGGTCGAATCCCCCGCGATCGCGATACCGGAGACATGGTCCATCTGGACCGCAATATTGGTGATCTTCGCCATGGCCGGCCCCTCGTTGAAAGCCCACGAGATTTAGGCCGGGTCCCCGAGAAAGGCAACGTCGGCGACCATCAATTCTCGTGAACCTCGGCTCAGCCGAGAACGCGCTTGGCCGAAGGCGAGCGCAGGGCGTTGCGGATGCGGTAGAGGGTCGCCAGCGGCTCGGGGAAAGGCTTGCGCAGGAAGGCGATCTTGCGGACATATTCGTCGACGCGCCAGGTCGCCCAGGTGCCGCCACGGAAATAGGCGATGTCGCCGGCTTTCAGCAGGCGCTCGGAGCCGTCCTCGGCGGTCACGTGCACTTCGCCCTCCTGGATGACCACCGTCTCGTCCCAGCCGAAATACCAGCGGAACTCACCTGCCGTGCAATCCCAGACCGCGGTCGAGCTTGCCTCGTCCGTGCTGGTCGAATGGTCGGCCATGCGGGCGAGCGGCGTGCCGCGGATGATCCATTCCGGCTTGATCGGCGCGGGCTTGAGCGCCAGGTGACCGCTATGCGCGGAAACCACTGGCGGGTTTTCATCGATGCGCGGGCTACGCGGGGCGGCGAGCAGCGTGCCGGCCATGCCGACGAGCAGGAGTTTGATTGGCATTTCCGTTCCCAGGACCTGTCTTGTTCTGCACGGAAAGATAGCAGGCCTCTCTTACCTTTCGCTTTGGCCGATCGTTCGAATTTTAACGATCGGGCAAAGCGCCGCAGAACGGCCCGGCGCCTGTTTCAGGCGAAGCTTGCCTCGCGGGCGAGCGGCAGCGGCGCCCGGCTGCCGGGGTGCGGTTGCAGCGGCTCGATCCGGCGGCCGGTATCCCTGGCAAAGAAATGCACCCGCTCCGGGGCCACGGTGAGCCGCAGCTCCTCGGTGATCGCCGCCTCCAGCGGAATGATCGCCGTCAGCGCCTGGGACGAAAGATGGCCGTGCACCAGCCGGTGCGCGCCGAGTTCCTCGACATAATCGACCTTGAACGGCAGGCTGGCCATGCCCTCGCCGGCCAGCATGAGATCTTCAGCGCGGATGCCGACGGTCACCGGCCCGCTGGCCGATGTCGGAATGCCGAAGGCCATCGAGACGTCGCCGATCACCAGCTGCCCGCCATCGATCGTGCCCTCGAGCAGGTTCATCGCCGGCGAGCCGATGAAGCTTGCGACGAAGGTGGAGGCCGGGCGGTGATAGACCTCGAGCGGCGTGCCGATCTGCTCGATCACGCCGCCGTTGAGGACGACGAGCCGGTCGGCGAGCGTCATGGCTTCCAGCTGGTCGTGGGTCACGTAAATGGCCGTGGTGGCCAGCCTGCGCTGCAGCTTGCGGATTTCGCCGCGCATGGTGACGCGCAGCTTGGCGTCGAGGTTGGACAGCGGCTCGTCGAACAGGAAGACGGCGGGCTTGCGCACGATCGCGCGCCCCATGGCGACGCGCTGGCGCTGGCCGCCCGAGAGCGCCCTCGGCTTGCGCTTGAGATAGGGTTCGATCTCCAGCATGCGGGCGGCTTCCGCGACGCGCGCCTCTATCTCCGCCTTCGGCGTCTTGCGGTTCCGGAGGCCATAGGCGAGGTTGTCGAACACGCTCATATGCGGATAAAGCGCATAGTTCTGGAACACCATGGCGATGTCGCGGTCGGCCGGTTCGACCGTGTTGACGACCCGGCCGCCGATGCTGACCGTGCCCTCGGATATGGCTTCCAGCCCCGCCACCATGCGCAGCAGCGTCGACTTTCCGCAGCCGGACGGCCCGACAAGCACGATGAACTCGCCGTCCTCGATGGCGATGTCGATGCCCTTCACGGCATGGACCCCGCCGTCATAGATCTTCGAGACCTGGTCGATGTGGATGGTCGCCATGGGGTTCGCCTTTCTTATTTGTCGCTCTCGGTCAGGCCCTTGATGAACCAGCTCTGGAAGATCACGACGATGACGACGGGCGGCAGCATGGCGAGCACGGCCATGGCGAATGCCTCGTTGTAGTCGGGGATCTGCGAGCCGACCCAGACCTGCAGGATCTGCTTGATGCCGCGCATCAGCGTGTAGAAGCTCTCGTCCGTGGTCATCAGCATCGGCCAGAGATACTGGTTCCAGCCATAGACGAACATGATGATGAACACCGCCGCGATCATGGTGCGCGACAGCGGCACGAGCACGTCGATGAAGAACTTGACCGGGCCCGCGCCGTCGATCCGGGCGGCCTCCAGCAGTTCGTCCGGCACCGACTTGAAGAACTGGCGGAAGAAGAAGGTGCCGGTCGCCGAGGCGAGCAGCGGCAGGATCAGGCCGGTATGGGTGTTCAACAGGCCAAGATCGCTCATCACCTTGTAGGACGGCATGATGCGCACCTCGAGCGGCAGAAGCAGCGTGGTGAAGATCAGCCAGAAGGCGAGCGTGGCGAAACGAAAGCGGAAATAGACGATCGCATAGGCCGCCATCATCGACAGGACGATCTTGCCGATGGCGAAGCCGAGGCCGAGGATCAGCGAGTTCAGCGCCATGGTGAGGCCCGTGACCTCGCCGGTGAAGCCGCCGCCGCGGAACAGCACCTTGTCGTAGGTCTCGGTGAAGTGGTCGCCGATCGACAGCATCAGGCCGTCGGTGTGGATCTCGGCCGCCGTGTGGGTCGAGGTGGTGAACGCCACCACCAGCGGCCCGAGCATAAGGATGACGCCGGCGATCAGGATGAGATGGTCGAAGAACTTGGTGCGATACATGGCTCGACCTCAACCGTAATGAACGCGGCGTTCGATGAAACGGAACTGGACGAGCGTCAACACCAGCACGATGACCATCAGGATGACCGACTGGGCCGAGGACGAGCCGAGGTCGTTGCCGCGGAAGCCGTCGAGATAGACCTTGTAGACCAGCGTGATCGGGTTGTTGGCCGCCTTGTCCTTCACGATCACGTCGATCACGCCGAAGGTGTCGAACAGCGAATAGGTCATGTTGATGACCAGCAGGAAGAAGGCCGTCGGGGTCAGCAGCGGCAGGATGACCGTCCAGAACCGGCGGGTGCCGGACTTGCAGTCGATGGCGGCGGCCTCGCGGATCGAGGCCGGAATGCCCTGCAGGCCGGACAGGAAGAAGATGAAATTATAAGGAATCTGGTTCCACACCGCGACGGCGATCATGGCGAGGGCCGTGTCGAAATAGTTGATCCCGACCTTCATGTCCCAGCCGAACAGCGCGACGAAGTGCACGAAGGGGCCGATATGCTGGTCGAAGAACATCATGCCGATCAGGCCGGCGACCGGCGGGGCGATCGCATAGACGACGATCAGCAGCGTCTTGTAGGTCGATTGGCCACGTATGACGGCGTCCGCTTTCAGCGCGAGCAGCAGGCCGAGCGACAGCGTGAGGAACGTGACGATCAGGCTGTAGGCCACCGTGAAGCGGGCAATCTTCTGGTATTCGTGGGAACCCAGCGCATCCGTGTAGTTGTCGAGACCGACGAAGGCCGAGCCAAAGCCGAAGGGATCCTCGATGAAGAAGGAAGAATGGATCGCCTGGGCGGACGGCCAGTAGAAGAAAATCGAAATGATCGCGAACTGCGGCAGGAGCAGCAGGTAGGGAAGATATCGCGAGGTGAACTGGACGCGCTTCATGGGGCAGCCTTCAAGGAAAATCCCGGGAGCTTGAGGCTCCCGGGAACTCGATGCATTGGAAGAGAAAGGTCAGCCGGCCGTCTTGGCGAAGCGGGCGAGCAGTTCGTCGGCTTCCTTCTTGATGGTTTCCATGGCTTCCTTCGGCGTGGTCTCGCCGGCGAAGATGCGGTTGTATTCGCGTTCCATCACCGAGCGGATCTGCGGGTAGAAGCCCATGCGATAGCCCTTGTCCCACTCGCCGCCCGGCAGCGAGAGCTGCTGGATGCCGACTTCGGCGGCCGGCTTCTCGTTGTAGTAGCCTTCCGACTTGGCCAGTTCATAGGCTGCCTTGGTGATGGCGACATAGCCGGTGGACTGGTGGTAGAACTTCTGGATCTCGGGCGAGGTCAGGAAGTGGAAGAACGAGGCCGTGCACTTGTTCTCGGCTTCCGGCTTGCCGGCCATGGCGAACAGCGCCGCGCCGCCGATGAAGGTATGGACGCCTTCCGGGTTGACCGACTTCCAGAAGGGCAGGAAGGTGGCCGAGAAGGGCATGGTCGCGGTCTTCTGCAGGCCGCCGAAGGAGCCGGACGAACCGATCCAGAGCGCAACCTTGCCTTCTTCGAAGGGCTTCTGGTTGTCGTTCCAGCCGGCGCCGTAGTAGCCGAACAGGCCCTGGTCGTACCAGGCCTTCAGCTTTTCGTACATCATGACGTGGTTCGGGTCGGTGACGTTGATCGTCGTGTCGACGACGCTGTCGTAACCATTGTTGTTCGAGGCGAACTGCAGGTTATGGCGCGAGAAGAAATTCTCGGTGAACTGCCAGGTGAGCTGCGACTGGACGAGCGGGATGAAGCCGGCTTCCTTGAGCTTCGGCGCGATGGCTTCGAACTCTTCCCAGGTCTTCGGGGCTTCAACGCCGGCCTTCTTCAGCGCGTCGGTGTTGACGTACATGATCGGGGCCGAGGAGTTGAACGGCATGCCGACGAACTTGCCTTCGCTATCGGCGTAGAAATAGCGCACACCTTCGATGAAGTCGTCGCGGTTGAACTCGAAGCCGGCGTCCTTGATCAGGTCTTCGGCGGCAACGGCAGCACCCTTGGCATTGATGATGGTGGCGGCACCGGCGTCGAACACCTGCAGGATGTTCGGCTGTTCGCCCGAACGGAAGGCGGCGATGCCGGCCGAGAGGGCTTCCTCGTAGGAACCCTTGGAGACCGGCGTCAGGGCGCATTCGCTCTGGGCGGCGTTGAACTTCTGGGCGACTTCGTTGATCACTTCGCCATTGCGGCCGCCCATGCCGTGCCACCAGCTGATGTTGGTCGCGGCCAGCGTCGTCGATGCGGTCATGGTCAGGGCCAGAGCGGCCAAAGAAAGCTTCTTGAACATGGAAAAATCCTCTCCGCCAATATTGGGGTGAGGAGTGGATTAGTCGCGATGTGTGACGGCCACTTGAAGCTTCTGTGTCACTAAGATTACAAATCCAATCGATTTGAGCAGTGCTCAAAGCGCCTCGAGCAGGCGGGGCCGCGAACGGTCTCAGAACGCGTCGATGAAGTGCCTCGGCCAGCGGCGCGGCAGGACTGCTACGATGTCGTAGCGCATCGACAGGCGGTGGGAATCCGCATGGCGCGACAGCCAATAGTCGCTGGCGGACCGGATGCGGGCCTGGGTCAGGGCGCCGACCGCATCGACCGCCAGCGCCTCGTCACGCCGGGCCTTCACCTCGACAAAGACGATGAGATCGCCCTTGCGGGCAATGAGGTCCACCTCCCCGGCCCGCGTCCTGTAGCGCAACGCGACGATCCGATAGCCCTTAAGCAGCAGGTACAGAGCTGCCCAATATTCGGAAAGCCGGCCGCGGCGTTCGGCCTTGATCCGCCCGGGATCGGGCGTCGTTTTCTGTCGGAGCTTTGGCCGCCGGCCGGTCACACCGATCCCTTCAGCTCGAGCAGGCGCTGGTAAAGGTCCTTGCGCGGCAGGCCGGTCAGCCTGGCGGCTTCCGTCGCCGCCTTGGCGGTGGGCAGGGTCTCGCCAAGCTCGGCGAGGATGCGATCGATCTCGCCCGCCTCCGGCGCCGGCTTCTCGAGCGGCGGGCCGACCACCAGCACGACTTCACCCTTGACGGTCCGGTCGGCATAGTAGTTGGCGAGTTCCCGCAGCGAGCCGCGGCGAAACTCCTCGAAGGTCTTCGTCAGCTCGCGGCACACCGAAGCCTGCCGTTCGGCTCCGAGCTCATCCGCGGCGGCGGCGAGTGTGTCGCCGATCCGGTGCGGGCTCTCGAAGAAAATGAGCGTGGCGGGAACCTCGCGCAATTGCGCCAGCCGCTCGTGGCGCGCCTTGTCCTTGACCGGCAGGAAGCCGGCGAAGAGGAAGGCGTCGTTCGGCAGGCCGGAACCGACGAGAGCGGCAAGCGGTGCGGAAGCGCCGGGGATCGGCACGACGCGGTGGCCCGCCTCGATCGCCAGCTGGCCGAGACGATAGCCGGGGTCCGAGACGAGCGGCGTCCCGGCATCCGAAACCAGCGCAACGGACCGGCCCGCTTCGAGCGCCGCGATCAGCTTCGGGCCGGCCTCGTTGGCATTGTATTCGTGATAGGAATAGGGCCGGTTCTGGATGCCGAAACGGTCCAGCAGCACGCGGGTCACGCGCGTGTCCTCGCAGGCCAGCACATCGGCGCCGGCGAGCGTTTCCAGCGCCCTGAGCGTGATGTCGCCGAGATTGCCGATCGGGGTCGCGACCAGATAGAGCGCCGGCTCCAGCGGCCGGGCGGCGATCACCACGTCGCTCACCCGATAGGTCCGCTGCGGCGATGTCGCCTCTTTGCCGTCCTCAGCCACTGTCACGTTCCGTCTCTCCGCATTGATCCCTCCTTATCGTCCAGCCCCTGCGATTGGGCAAGGGCCGCGCCTGCCCGCACCGGCGTTAGCCATTGCGTCAATTTGGTGCGAACGCCGCGCAGCTGCCTCTTGCTTTTCTCGTTCAATTCCTGCCATTTTGCCCGTCCACATTGTCCGGCCCTCTTCGGTGGCCGGGAGGAACAGTGCGGTCCCGGAGTCCGGACCGCGACAGGTCGAAAGCGGTAGTGTCCATGCGTATTACTCTTGAACGGTCGAACCTTCTGAAATCGCTGAACCACGTGCATCGCGTGGTCGAGCGGCGCAACACGATCCCGATCCTGTCGAACGTCCTGCTGCGCGCCGAGGGTGCGAGCCTGGCGATGAAGGCGACCGACCTCGACCTCGAGATCACCGAGGCGACGCCGGCCATGGTCGAGCAGGCCGGCGCGACCACAGTTCCCGCGCACCTGCTCTATGAAATCGTCCGCAAGCTGCCGGACGGCGCCGAAGTGCTGCTAGCCACCACGCCGGACGGCGCGACGATGACGGTCGCCTCCGGCCGCTCGAAATTCTCGCTGCAGTGCCTATCGGAAGCCGACTTCCCCGACCTGACGGCCGGCAATTTCTCGCATTCCTTCAAACTGAAGGCGAGCGACCTGAAAATGCTGATCGATCGCACCCAGTTCGCAATCTCGACCGAAGAGACCCGCTACTACCTGAACGGCATCTACCTGCACACGATCGAAAGCGGCGGCGCGCTGAAGCTGCGCGCGGTCGCCACCGACGGCCATCGCCTCGCGCGCGCCGACGTCGAGGCACCGTCCGGCTCCGAAGGCATGCCCGGCATCATCATTCCCCGCAAGACGGTGGGCGAACTGCAGAAGCTGGTCGACAATCCGGAGATGATCGTCACCGTCGAAGTGTCGGACGCCAAGATCCGCCTCACCATCGGCGAGATCGTGATGACCTCGAAGCTGATCGACGGCACCTTCCCCGATTACCAGCGCGTCATTCCGGCGGCGAACGACAAGGAAATGCGGGTCGATTGCCAGACCTTCGCGCAGGCCGTCGACCGTGTGTCGACGATTTCTTCCGAGCGCGGCCGCGCCGTGAAGCTGGCGCTGTCTGACGGACACCTGATGCTCACCGTCAACAACCCGGATTCCGGCAGCGCGACGGAAGAAGTGGCCGTCGGCTACGACAACGACGCCATGGAAATCGGCTTCAACGCCAAGTACCTGCTCGACATCACCGCGCAGCTGTCCGGCGACGACGCGATCTTCCTGCTGGCCGATGCCGGCTCGCCGACGCTGATCCGCGACACCGCGGGTGACGATGCGTTGTATGTTCTGATGCCGATGCGGGTTTAAGCCACGATTCGCACAGGCAATTTTGCCGCTTGCGGCATTTCGCCTTGTTTTTGCGACAAACCCGGGCGACATTTGCCGGGCGCGGATGTACGCGCTTTAGGTCTTGAGTGGGGATTAGGCCATGGTACGACGCTTGAAGCAGAAGTTCGAGAAGAAGTTCGACGAGGAGATCCGCTTCTTCAAGGGCATGATGCAAGGGCCGAAGACCGTAGGCGCCATCGCTCCCACTTCCTCGATCACCGCGCGCCGCATGGCGAGCGTCGTCAATCCGCATGCCAGCCTGCCCGTTCTGGAACTCGGCCCGGGTACGGGCGTGATCACCAAGGCGATCCTGGCGCGCGGCGTGAAGCCGGAAAACCTGTTTTCGATCGAGTATTCCGAGGATTTCTACGACCATCTGGTGCAGACCTTTCCCAGCGTGAACTTCATCCACGGCGACGCCTTCGATCTGCAGAAGACGCTCGGTCCGCGCGCCGACCAGATGTTCGACTCGGTCATCTCCGCAGTTCCGCTGCTCAATTTCCCGATGTCCGAGCGCATCCGCATGCTGGAAGCGCTGCTGGACCGCCTGCCGCCGGGACGCCCCGTCGTGCAGATTTCCTACGGCGCGGTTTCGCCGATCATCGCCAAGCCGGACAGCTATCACATCCAGCATTTCGACTTCGTCATGCGCAACATTCCCCCCGCGCAGCTGTGGATCTATCGCCGCGGCTGACCGAAGGCGCCACGTCCGGATGTTCGGTCTCTATATTACCCACCCCCAGGTCCGGATCGATCCGACCGTGCCCGTTCCGCATTGGGGGCTGTCGGAGATTGGCGCTACCCGCGCCGAACAGGCCGCATCACGTCCGTGGGTGAAACAACTCGGACGCATCGTCTCCAGCGCCGAAGTCAAGGCGATCGAGACCGCGCAGATCCTCGCCACCGCTGCCGGCATCGGCTTCGAGACGGTCGAGGCGATGCATGAAAACGACCGCTCGGCGACGGGCTTCCTGAAGCCGGCCGAATTCGAGAAGGCCGCCGATTGGTTCTTCGCCCATCCGCTCGAGAGCTTTCGCGGCTGGGAACGGGCGGCCGACGCCCAGGCCCGCATCGTCGGATCGGTGACGGCCATCCTTGACGATCACGAGCCGGCCGTGCCGATCGCCTTTGTCGGCCATGGGGGCGTCGGCACTCTGCTGAAATGCCGCCTGCTCGGCATCCCGATCAGCCGCGCCGAAGACCAGTTGCCCGGCGGCGGCAATCTTTACGCCTTCACTCTTGCGGATCGGCGCATCGCATGCGAGTGGACGCCGATCGAAGACTGGAAGGGGATCGACCCATGATGCCACGCGAACGCCTCATCGTCGGCCTGGATGTGCCGACCGTCCGGGAAGCCGAAAACATCGTCGAGACGCTCGGCGACGACATCCTCTTCTACAAGATCGGCTACCAGCTGGCTTTTGCCGGCGGGCTGGAATTCGCCCGCGAGCTCGCCCAGAGCGGCAAGAAGATCTTCCTCGACATGAAGCTGCTCGACATCGACAACACGGTCGCCTCAGGCGTCGAGAATATCGCCAAGATGGGCATGTCGATGCTGACCCTGCACGCCTATCCGAAGGCCATGCGCGCCGCGGTCAAGGCGGCGGAAGGCTCGGGGCTTTGCCTGCTCGGCGTGACCGTGCTCACCTCGATGGACGAGCAGGACCTGGTCGATGCCGGCTATGAATACGACCCGCACACGCTGGTGCTGAAGCGCGCCGAACAGGCCCGCATTGCCGGCATGGGCGGTATCGTCTGCTCGGCCGAAGAGGCAAGCGCCGTGCGCAAGGTGATCGGACCCGACATGGCGCTGGTCACCCCCGGCATCCGTCCGGCCGGCGCCGACAAGGGCGACCAGAAGCGTGTGATGACGCCCGCCGACGCGCTGAAGGCCGGCTCCAGCCACCTCGTCGTCGCGCGCCCGATCGTCAAGGCGCCGGATCCAAAGGAGGCGGCGCGCGCGATCCTCGCCGAGATGGCCGAAGTCCTCTGACGTCGGCACCGATCCGGGAGCCGCTATTTGCGCTCGGTGTTAAGCACCATAGGAGATAAGGCCCCCTCGAAGCGGTTTCCGGCAAGAACATTGTCGATCGCCCGGTCACGCGGATCGAGACTGCTGCCGAAGGGATATCTCGGATCGACCTTGCAGTACCATTTCCCCACATCTCGGTGATTGAGCCAGATCGCGGGATAAGCAACGATGCTCGAACGGTACACAAAGCGATTGTCGATGATCTGGTTGAACCTGGGTTCCTGGTGGCGAATGGTTCCTCCTTCGCCGCAGTTGCGGTAGACGAAAATGCCGCCTTTGTCGGGGTTCTTGAACTCGTTGCCCGAGATGACATTTCGCGCCGAACCGTCGACCGCGATGACTTCTCGACCGGACTTGATGGAAAAACGATTGCCGGCAATGACGTTCTCGGCCGATTCCGCATCCAGATAGATGGCGGTCTTCGCCGACTTTCCACGTATGGTCGAGTTCGTCAGCGATGATTTCGTCACTCCCGGGCCGAAATAGAGTGGGATCATGCCGACCGCCTCAATCGAAACATTCTTCAGCTCGATGCCGGAGGGGGCGTTTCGCTGCGCATTTGCGGTGTGGTCCCGTCTGAGTGACGATTTTCGCACTTCCTCGGCTTCCCCGTTAGGACCGAGACCCGTCAGGCGTATACTCCCGATGATCTTGCAGTTCGCAATCCGGATGTTTCGCGGGACACTCCAGCCGGAACTACCGGGCACCTTCTGAGATCTCACGAGAACGGTCGGCGCACTTACGCCATACTTCATCTTGGAGCTGCCGAGCGTTGCACCATGACAATCGAGGCTGATGCCTGAAGCTGCTTCGCCGGCGAACACCAGTTTCCGGGTGATAACGTCGTCCGGCCTCAGCTGAAGGTCACAGTTTACCGTGATCCGATCGTCCTTCCCCTGGGGTGCACTTCTCAACTTTTCGTGGAAGGTCGCATCGCACATCTTCGCCTGCGCGCCGACCGACCCTCCCACACAAAAAATCATCAGTGTGATGGAAATCATAATGAAAACAGGAAAATCCGTGCGACCGGACGCTCCCAACCGGGACCATGGCGTCAATGTAGTCTCCCTCTGCGAATGCGATGTGAATGTGGACAATAAGGCTCGCACGTTAGCCCGACATGAACAAACTTGACCCTCCCTGCGAATTCACTCAAAACCGCCTGAACAAACCAGACAGGAGAACAGGATGGCCAAGGGCTACTGGATCGCACGGGTCGATATTCGCGACGCGGAACGTTACAAGGACTATGTCGCGGCAGCGAAGCCGGCCTTCGAGAAGTTCGGTGCAAAGTTCCTCGCGCGCGGCGGCGCGTTCACCGAGCTTGAAGGCAAGGCCCGGGCCCGCAACGTGGTCATCGAGTTCCCCTCGCATCAGGCGGCCGTCGACTGCTACAATTCGCCCGAATACCAGATCGCCGCGAAGATCCGCCATGAAGTGGCCGATGCGGAAATGGTGGTCGTCGAAGGCGCCTGAATAAGACCTTTTTCGCGGGGCCGCGCATGTCGTCGGCCCTTCCGCTCGCCTTTCGATTCGGCTAAAGACAGCGAGACCTTCAGCGCATCTCAGCGCATGCCTATTCCAAGGAGCCCGTTCATGACCTTGTCCAACCTTCCGCCGCTCGTCACCGTGTTCGGAGGATCGGGTTTTGTCGGACGTCATGTCGTGCGGGCCCTTGCCAAGCGTGGCTACCGTATCCGCGTCGCGGTGCGTCGCCCCGACCTGGCCTTCTTCCTGCAGCCGCTCGGCAATGTCGGGCAGATCTCCTTCGTCCAGGCCAATCTTCGCTACCGCGCTTCGGTTGACCAGGCGGTCCAGGGCGCCGACCATGTCGTCAACTGCGTCGGCATCCTGTTCGAGAGCGGCCGCAACAGCTTCGATGCCGTGCAGGACTTCGGCGCGCGCGCCGTGGCTGAAGCCGCCCGTTCGGCCGGCGCCCGGCTGACCCATGTTTCCGCCATCGGCGCCGATGCCAAGTCCGGCTCCGACTATGCCGCCTCCAAGGGCCGTGCCGAGGCCGCCGTGCTTTCGATCAAGCCGGACGCCGTCATTCTGCGCCCGTCGATCATCTTCGGACCGGAAGACGGCTTCTTCAACAAGTTCGCCGCCATGGCGAAGATCATGCCGGTACTGCCGCTGGTCGGCGGCGGCAAGACGAAATTCCAGCCGGTGCATGTCGAGGACGTTGCCGAGGCGGTCGCCCGCGCCGTGGACGGCAAGCTCGTTCCCGGCAAGATCTACGAACTCGGCGGCCGCGACGTTCTGACATTCCGTGAATGTCTCGAGACCATGCTGACCGTGGTCGGCCGCAAGCGCCCCTTCCTGACTTTGCCTTTCGGCATCGCCTCGCTGATCGGCAGCCTGTCGTCGATGATCCCCTTCGTCAAGCCGGCACTGACCAGCGACCAGGTCAAGCTGCTGAGGTCCGACAATATCGTGTCGGACGCCGCCAAGGCCGAGGGCCGCACGCTCGAGGGCATGGGCATCAGCCCCGCTTCGGTCGAATCGATCCTGCCGACCTACCTCGTCCAGTACCGGCCGCACGGCCAGTTCACCGGCTCTGGCAAGGCTGCCTGAGCTCTCGGGGAACCGGATCGACCCTCTCCGCGTTGCACAAATGACGCAGATGGGGAATCCTTGCGTTAACCGCGAATTTAGCAAGATCTTCTATTGATGCCCCTGCGGGCAATGCGTAAACAACCACCAGTTCGGACGCGGCGGACACCGCCGGCGACGATCACAAATTCATCTCGAGGGGCCACTTCATGGGTAAGTCTATCGCACTGTTTTTTGCATGTGCGGCATTGGTCATCATCGCCGGCTCGTTCCTGGCACCGTCCACCGTTGCTGCGCGCAAAGGCAATTGCGCACCCGCCTATGGCGTCGATCCCTGCAGCACGGGTTCGATTTCGGTTACGCAGTAATCCTGCGATCCTGATCCAAATGAATAAGGCCGGCTTTCGCCGGCCTTTTCTTTGTCTCTCGCCCCGTCAGGCGGCTCCCCCCAGACCCAGCAGCAGACCGATCAGCCCCAGCGTGCCGATCACGATCCGCCACCAGGCGAAGAGCGCGTAGCCGCGCTTCGACACGAAGTCGAGCAGGCTGCGCACCACCAGCAGTGCCGACAGGAAAGCCGCGATGAAGCCGATGGCGATGATCGCACCGTCGTCGAAGCTCAGCGCATCGCGGTTCTTGTAGAGGTCGAGGGCAAAGGCGCCGACCATGGTCGGCATGGCGAGGAAGAATGAGAATTCCGCCGCCGAGCGCTTGTCGGCGCCGAGCAGCAGTGCGCCGACAATCGTCGCGCCGGAGCGCGAAACGCCCGGAATCATCGCGACGCACTGGCAAAGCCCGATCTTGAAGGCGAGCGACAGCGGATAGTCGGTGACGTCGGTGAACCTCGGCGTAAGCTTCAACCGATCGATCCACAGAAGCACGAAGCCGCCGAGGATCAGCATGACGCAGATCACCGTCGGCGTTTCGAACAGCACCGACTTGATGAAGTCATGGGCAATTGCCCCGATCACCGCCGCCGGCAGGAAGGCGAGAAGGATCGCCGCGACGAATCGCCGGCTGCCCGGATCAGTCGGCAGGCCGATCGCCAGCAGGAAGAGCTTGCGGAAGTAGACGCTGAGGATCGCCAGGATGGCACCGAGCTGGATCAGCACGGCGAAGGTGTTTTCCGGCGACTTGAAACCGAGAAAATGACCGGCCAGCAGCACATGCGCGGTCGACGAGACGGGAATGAACTCGGTCAGACCCTCGATCAGGCCGAGAAACAGCGCACTCAGAATGGATTGGTCTTCCATGGAAAGTCCTTGAGAAGCGGGGCGGGAGGAATTGCGATTTGCTTGTATTGCGTCAATCAAGCTCCTATAGCTTGGAAGCCGTGGTCATGACCAGCCGCAAGTCGCGCGCCCATGCCGGTGTTCAAACGCCTGAAGAATTCGAGTGACAATGCCAACATTGTATCATCACCCCATGTCCACCGCGTCCCGGTTCATCCGGCTGGTGCTCTCCGAATACGGCTTCCAGGTCGATCTCGTCGAAGAGCAGACATGGGAGAAGCGCCGGGAATTCCTGTCGCTCAACCCGGCCGGAACTCTGCCCGTCTATGTCGACGACAATATGAGGGCTCTCTGCGGGCCGGTCGTCATATCCGAATTCCTCGACGAGACCCACGGCGTGCTGAAGCGCGACCGCAGGCTCCTGGCCGAAGACCCGTTCCAGCGCGCCGAGATCCGACGCCTGACCGAATGGTTCCTGCAGAAGATGGAACAGGACGTCACCAAGCCGCTGGTGCGCGAACGCGTGCACAAGCTGCTGATCCCGAACGGGCTCGGCGGCGGCGCGCCCGATTCGAAGGTCCTGCGCACCGCGCGCGGTAATATCCGCCAGCACATGAAGTATCTGAGCTGGCTCTCCGGCTCGCGTCCGTGGCTCGCCGGCGACCGGCTGAGCTATGCCGATCTGGCGGCTGCCGCATCGCTGTCCGTGCTCGACTATCTCGGCGAGATCGACTGGTCGGAATATCCCGTCGCCAAGGAATGGTACCAGCGGCTGAAGTCGCGCCCATCCTTCCGCCCGTTGCTGGCCGAGCGCCTGCGCGGCCTCACGCCGGTTTCGCACTACGCGGACCTGGATTTCTGACGGGACAGGGCCATGCCGCCGGAGCAGGCCGACCCATCGTCCGACAGGAAGCGCGCGTCGCTGACGGCCTTCATCAGGAAGGAGGCCGAGGCCCAGGGTTTCGAGCTTTGCCGCATTACCCGGCCCGACGCCATTCCCGAGGCGCCGGCGCGGCTCTCCGCCTATGTCGAGGCCGGCTATCACGGCACCATGGAGTGGATGCCGGAGACGCGCGAACGCCGCTCCGATCCGCGTGTACTGTGGGGCGACGTGCGCTCCATCGTCATGTTCGGCATGAACTACGGCCCCGATCTCGACCCGCGTTACCTGCAGGCCAAGCCGGACAAGGGTGCGATCTCGGTCTATGCCCGCAATCGCGACTATCACGACGTGATGAAGGGACGGCTGAAGGAGATCGCCACGCGCTTTGCCGCGCGGGCCGGCGCCGACGTCAAGGTCTTCGTCGACACCGCCCCTGTGATGGAGAAGCCGCTTGCCGCCGCCGCAGGCCTCGGCTGGCAGGGCAAGCACACCAACCTCGTCAGCCGCTACTACGGTTCCTGGCTGTTCCTCGGCAGCCTGTTCACCACGGCCGATCTGGAGGTCGACGCGCCCGAGATCGACCATTGCGGCTCGTGCCGGGCCTGTCTCGACGCCTGCCCGACCGATGCCTTCCCGGCGCCTTACAAGATCGATGCGCGACGCTGCATTTCCTATCTGACCATCGAGCACAAGGGCAGCATCGATCCGGAGCTGCGCGCCGCCTTCGGCAACCGCATCTACGGCTGCGACGACTGCCTGTCGGCCTGTCCGTGGAACAAGTTCGCGCGGGAGGCGCGCGAGATGAAGCTTCAGGCCCGCGCCGATCTGATCGAGCCTGACCTCACCTTCCTGCTTTCGCTCGACGACCCGACATTCCGCGCCTTCTTCAGCGGCTCGCCGGTCAAGCGCATCGGCCGCAACCGCTTCGTGCGCAATTGCCTGATCGCCGCCGGCAATTCGGGGCTCGGTGATGTGATCCCCGCCTGTCGGACGCTGATCGGCGACGCGGCTCCGGAGGTTCGGGGCATGGCGATCTGGGCCCTGTCGCGGCTTCTGACCGCGGCGGAATTTGCCGAGCTGCGTGAGGGGCATCTTCCGGGCGAGGCCGAAGGCGAGGTAAGACGCGAATGGATGATGTCGGAGTGAAATGATGCATGTGATGATTTTCGGCGCCGGCTATTCCGGCAAGGCCATCGGCCAGCTCCTCTCGTCCCGCGGACGCCGGGTGTCCGGCACGACGCGCAGCCTCGAGAAGCAGGCCGCCCTGCGCGACTGCGGAATTCAGCCTTTCCAGTTCGACGGCGGCGAACTCTCCGACGCGTTGGCCGCGGAACTGGCGACGGTCACCCATCTCGTCCAGTCGATCGCGCCCGGCCGCGACGGCGACCCGCTGATCCGGCTCTTCGGCGGCAGCCAGCTCAAGACGCTGATGCCGAAGCTCGAATGGATCGCCTACCTCTCCACCGTCGGCGTATATGGCGACCATAACGGCGCCTGGGTGGACGAGGACGCGACGCTCAAGCCCGTCTCGCAGCGCTCGGTCGAGCGTGTCGAGGCGGAAGAGGCCTGGCAGGCACTTGCCGGACAGAACGGCCTGCCGCTCGCCATCCTGCGCCTGTCGGGCATTTACGGGCCTGGCCGCAACGCCTTCGTCAACCTTGCCAATGGCACGGCACGGCGCCTCGTCAAGAAGGACCAGGTGTTCAATCGCATCCGCGTCGAGGACATCGCCGGCGCGACCACCTTCCTCGGGGAAAGGCGCCAACCGGGCGCATATAATGTCACCGACAACGAGCCCTGCCCGCCCCAGGACGTGGTCGCCGAGGCGGCGCGACTGATGGGCGTGGAGCCTCCGCCGGAACAGCCCTTCCAGACCGCCGAACTCACGCCGATGGCGCGGTCCTTCTACGGGGAAAACAAGCGGGTCTCGAATGCCCGGCTGAAGGCACTCGGCTATGCCTTCCGCTTCGGCGGTTACCGTCAGTCGCTGCAGGATCTCTGGCAGAACGCAAGCTGGAACAAAGCCGGCCCGGAGACGTTTTAACCGCAGACAAAGACCTCCAGACGAGTGATCCACCGCCGTCTGCCCCCGAATCTCCACATTTCAGGCAGGAAATGTGGCGGTTCGGATTATTTTTGCGTCATTTTTTTCGTGATCGCACCATTTTGGGATTTACCCGGAATGGCATTCCGCTTTTTGTCTGAAATTAAACTGCTTTTGCTAGATCTTATCAAAAGGTAAACGGCGTGATTCGATATGCTGAATCACGAATGTTACAAAATGTAACATTCCGTGATGGCATGAAGGCACGTTTTTGCCATTTTTTCCCTCGTTTTGGCGACGCCGCGCAAAATTCGGCTCGTTTCAACGACTAGGGAAATGCAACTTGACGAATATCCGACGCTCTAGCTTCACCGTCGCAACAATTGTCGCGCTCTCTGCTTGCCTGCCGCTCTCGGCCCATGCGGCCTCTTCCTGCGGCGGCGCATCCTGGTATGCGTTGCACTCCAAGACAGCTTCCGGTGAACGCATGAACCCGTCGCTTCTCACTGCCGCCCACAAGTCGCTGCGCTTCGGCACCAAGCTGAAGGTCACCAACGCCCGCAACGGCAAGAGCGTCGTCGTGCGCATCAATGATCGCGGTCCCTTCATCCGCGGCCGCGTGCTCGACCTCTCCAAGGCTGCCGCCCAGAACATCGGCATGGTCCGTTCCGGCCACGGCAAGGTCTGCTACGAGATCATCGGCTGATCACCCACCCCGGATCGGACACCATGCCGACCGGTAAGGCGCTTGCTCTTCAATCGGTTCGCCGCTACCACGCTCTCTTCGAATTCAGGAGAATGGAACATGCGTCTGGGCGGCCGCCTCGCTGGTGCGATCGAAGTACTGGATGACATCGAAGCCCGTCGTCGGCCCGTTGCCGACGCGCTGAAGGACTGGGGCCTCGCGCACCGGTTCGCCGGGTCCGGCGACCGCGCCGCGATCGGCAACATCGTCTACGACGCGCTGAGGATGAAGCTCTCGCATGCCTGGCTGATGGACGACGACAGCGCCGCAGCGCTCGGCTGGGCCGTGCTGCTTCGCCAGTGGGGCCTCGACGCCGAAGCGCTGGCGGCTGAATTCGACGGCGACAATTTTGCTCCGAAGCCGCTGACGCCGGAACAGCTGGCGGCCTTCTCGTCCCGCGACCTCGCCGATGCGCCGCTCAACGTGCAGGGCGACATCCCGGAATGGATCCAGCCCTCCTTCGAAGCCGCCTTCGGTGAAGACTGGCTCGACGAAGCCAAGGCGCTCGCCGGCCGCCCGACGCTCGACCTGCGCGTCAACACCATCAAGGCGCATCGCGACAAGGTGCTGAAGGCGCTCGACCGCACCAATGCCAAGGCCGCCCGCATCGCCCGCTTCGGCATCCGTATTCCCGCCGGCGAAGGTGCCTCGCGACTGCCCAACGTCACCGCCGAACTCAGCTTCCAGAAGGGCTGGTTCGAGGTCCAGGACGAGGGATCGCAGATCGTCTCCGATCTGGTCGATGCCAAGGAAGGTGATCAGGTTCTCGATTTCTGCGCCGGCGGCGGCGGCAAGACCCTCGCCATCGCGGCTGTGATGAACAACAAGGGCCAGGTCCATGCCTATGATGCAGACCGCAAACGCCTTGCGCCGATCATCGAGCGGCTGAAGCGCGCCGGCACTCGCAATGTCCAGGTGCATGACAGCCTGCGCGGCATCGAAAGCCTGAAGGGCCATGTCGACCGCGTTCTGGTCGATGCTCCCTGCACTGGCACCGGTACCTGGCGTCGACGCCCAGACACGAAGTGGCGCCTGACGCTGCGCAATCTGCAGGAACGCGTCGCCCAGCAGCAGGAGGCGCTCAGTGAAGCCGCCACTTATGTGCGCCCGGGCGGCGAGCTCCTCTACGTCACCTGTTCGGTGCTGCCGGAGGAAAACGACGCGCAGGCGACAGCCTTTTGCGCCGCCAATCCCGAATTCGAGATCGCGCCGACGCTCGACAGCTGGGACCGCCTGTTCGGCAAGGATGCGCCGCGCCCGCGCTCGCAGAATGGCCTGAGCGTGACGCTCAGCCCCGCCTCGACCGATACCGACGGTTTCTTCTTCTGCCGGATGCGCCGCAAGGCGTAAGGGCGTCTGGCCGTTCGACCTGACGAACCGCAAGTGGTGGGCATCTTTTTGATTCTCGACTATTTGACACCAGTTTTTTTTTCCGCCAAGACAGGGTCGTTCGTTTCACGGAGAGGGCGCGCAAGCGTCGAAGGAGAGACCATGTCCCGCAAATCCATTCTTGGCGCCTCGTTCGCGCTATTGATAGCCTCGGCAAGCTTCATGGCCGGCCCCGCAGCTGCAGCCACCGACGCGGCCGCGGTGCTGAACCACTATGCGGCGCTGGCCCATGCCAAGTATGAGGACTCGCTTAACACCGCCAAGGCGCTCGACGCCGCCATCGACGCGCTGATCGCCACCCCGAGCGATGAGACGCTGAAGGCCGCGCGCGCCGCCTGGATCAAGGCCCGCGTGCCCTACCAGCAGTCGGAAGTCTATCGCTTCGGCAATGCCGTGGTCGACGACTGGGAAGGCAAGGTGAATGCCTGGCCGCTCGACGAAGGCCTGATCGACTATGTTGACGCCTCTTACGGCACCGAGAGCGACGAGAACGCGCTGTTCGTCGCAAATGTGATCGCCAACCCGAAGCTGAAGATCAATGGCAAGGATGTCGACGCCACCAACATCACGCCGGAATTCCTCTCCGGAACCCTGCATGAAGCCGGCGAGATCGAAGCCAATGTGGCGACTGGCTACCATGCCATCGAGTTCCTGCTGTGGGGCCAGGACCTCAACGGCACGGGTCCGGGCGCCGGCAACCGCGCCTATACCGACTTCGACACCAAGAACTGCACCAACGGCCATTGCGACCGCCGCGCCGCCTATCTCAAGGCCGCCTCCACGCTGCTGGTTTCCGATCTCCAGGAAATGGTCACCGCCTGGGCTCCGGACGGCGAAGCGACGAAGACCGTGACCGCCGATCCGAAGGCCGGCATTTCGGCCATCCTCACCGGCATGGGCTCGCTGTCCTACGGCGAACTCGCCGGCGAGCGCATGAAGCTCGGCGTGCTGCTGCATGATCCGGAAGAGGAGCACGACTGCTTCTCCGACAACACGCATGCCTCGCACCTCAACGACGCCGTCGGCATCGCTTCGGCCTATACCGGCGAATATACCCGCGCCGACGGCACGAAGATGACCGGACCTTCGCTTTCGGAACTGGTCGCCGCCAAGGATGCCGCCCTCGACGCCGAGATGAAGGCCAAGCTCACCAAGACGCTCGACGCGATGAACGCCATGGCCAAGCGCGCCGAAACGGTCGAGGCCTATGATCAGATGATCGGCGAAGGCAATGCCGAAGGCAACGCCACCGTCCAGGCCGCCATCGATGGGCTGATCGACCAGACCAAGACCATCGAGCGCGTCATTGCGTCGCTGGATCTCGGAACGATCGAGCTTGAAGGTTCCGACAGCCTGGATAATCCTAACGCCGTGTTCCAATAAGACAAAAAGGCGGGCCATCGGACCTTTCCGATGGCCCGGACCCCCATCACCATGTCCCGCATCATCGCCCGTTCCTTCCGGCGCTCACTGTTCGCCACCGGCCTGTCGCTCCTCGTTCTTGCCCCCGCCGCGGCGGACGAGCCCCCGGTCCGCACAGATCTGACGCCGAAGGATTTCAAGCGCGTTGAGAAGGTCACGGCCCCGACCACCGACTTCTCCGCGCCCGAGCCGTTCGAGCTGATGCAGGGCGGTGCAGCGACCTCGACGAACCCGGTCAATGGCGATTCCTTCTCGCATTTCTCCTCCAACATCACCTTTGCCGAGGAAGAGGAATTCAAGCTCGGCAATGCGCTGTTCCGCAAGTTCTGGGTCTCCTCGCCGTCGTCGACCCAGGCCTCCGACGGCCTCGGCCCGCTGTTCAATGCGCGTGCCTGCCAGAGCTGCCACCTGAAGGACGGTCGCGGCCATCCGCCGGAAGGCGCGGCCGATTCGACCTCGATGTTCCTTCGCCTCGCCCGCCCCGCACGAACCGAGGACGAACGGCAGGCGATCGCCGAGCTGAAGACGGCCAACTTCCCCGACCCGACCTATGGCGGCCAGTTGCAGGACCTCGCCGTGCCCGGCCTCGCTGCCGAGGGGCGTATGGTCGTCACCTATACGGAAGAGCCCGTGACGCTTGCCGGCGGGGAGACCGTGTCGCTGCGCCGGCCGCACTACAGCGTCGCCGATCTCGCCTACGGACCGCTCGCGCCGGATACGACGCTGTCGCCGCGCATCGCCACGCCGATGATCGGCATGGGATTGATCCAGGCGATCACCGATGCCGACATTCTCGCCCGGGCCGATCCCGATGATCGGGACGGCGACGGCATTTCCGGCCGCGCGGCCCGCGGCCGCGATCATCGCACCGGGGAGCTGAAGCTCGGCCGTTTCGGCTGGAAGGCGCAGAATGCCTCGGTGCGCGACCAGAGTTCCAGCGCCTTCAAGGGCGACATCGGCATATCGACCCCGGACGCGCCGCATCCCTTCGGCGACTGCACGGCAGCGGAGGCGAAATGTCTTGCCATGCCGACCGGCGTGCAGAAGCGGCTCGGCGATACGGAAGCCCCCGACCCGGTGCTCGACCTCGTCACCTTCTATTCGGAAAACCTCGCGCCGCCGGCCCGCCGCCGCATCGATGATCCGGCCGTGCTCAAAGGCAAATCGATCTTCTACGCTTCCGGCTGCGTCGCCTGCCACGCGCCCAAATTCGTGACGAGCCGCAAGGCGGAAAACAAGGCGCACCGGTTCCAGCTGATCTGGCCCTATTCCGATTTCCTGCTGCACGACATGGGCGAGGGCCTGGCCGACGGCCAGGAGGTCGGCGATGCGAGCGGTCGAGAGTGGCGCACCCAGCCGCTCTGGAGTATTGGTCTGACCGAGAGGGTGAACGGCCACACCTTCTTCCTGCATGACGGCCGCGCGCGCAACCTGACGGAGGCCATCCTCTGGCACGGCGGCGAAGCGCAGGCCGCCCGCGACACCTTTGCAGGCCTTACGGCCGATGATCGCAAGGCGCTCATCGCCTTTCTGGAGTCCCTATGAAGCCTTTCCTCCTCGGCATCGTCACCGCTCTCAGCCTGACCGCGACGGCTGCGGCGCAGGATGCGAACCTTGCGCCGCCCACGCTGAAGAGCGAGGCGATCCCGGCCGTGATGGAAAAGGCGGTCGACGGTTTCATCCGTCCCGGCTACCACCGCTTCCGCGACGCCTCGGCCGCTCTCGAGACCGACCTGCGGGCGCTCTGCGCCGCACCGTCGGGCGACGCGCTCGACGTGGCCCGCGGCGCTTTCGATGACACGGTTGCGGCATGGTCGACGATCGAAATCGTCCGCGTCGGTCCGGTGATCGAGGCCAATCGCTTCGAGCGCATTCTCTTCTACCCCGACCGCAAAAGCACGGGCCTGAAACAGGTCCAGGCCATTCTCGCCAAGCCGGACGAAAGCGCGACCTCGGTCGAGACGCTGAAGGACAAGAGTGTCGCCATGCAGGGGCTCGGCGCGCTCGAATTCGTGCTCTTCGGCACGGGATCCGACGGGCTCGTCGAGGAGAAGGAAGGCTTCCGCTGCCGCTACGGCGCGGCGATCGCCGGCAATCTGGTGCGGCTCGGCGGCGAACTCGCGGACGCATGGGACAAGCCCGACGGCATACAGGCCGCCTGGAAACACCCAGGCCCTGACAATCCCGAATTCCGCGACGGCCGCGAGGCGATCACCGCCCTGCTCGGCATCCTGGTGCATGGCGCGGAGGCGATCCGCGACCAGCGCATCGAGACCTTCTACAAGGGCGAGGAGAACAACACCTTTCCGAAACAGGCGATCTACTGGCGTTCCGGCAATACCTTCACCGCGATCCACGGCAATATCGAGGGCCTGCGCAGCCTGATGAAGGAATCGGGCATGGTCGATCTGCTGAACGACGATTCGCGCTCGATCGTCTCGTCGATCGACTTCGTCGCCAAGTCGCTCGTCCGGGTGGCCGACGACATCAATCCGGACGTCGAAGCGGCCGTCAGCGATCCGGCCGAACGCGCCAAGCTCGACTTCCTGCTGCTCAACAGCAAGGACCTGATCCTGCGTCTCAACAACGACTATGGCGGCGCGATCGGCCTTGCCGCCGGCTTCTCCTTCTCTGACGGAGACTGAGATGCGGCGATCGGCGCTGATCGACAGGCGATCCTTCATCAAGGCGGCGGGGGCTTTGTTCCTCGCCTCGCTTTCGCCGCGCGCGCTGTTTGCGCTCGAGCGCAGCGATGCGGTCTTTGCCTCCGGCTTCCGCGCGCCGGACGGGACTTTCGGCATCGGCTTGGTCGCCGAGGACGGCACCTTCATCGACCGCATCGACCTGCCGGACCGCATCCACGGCCTCGGCCACAGCCCGGCGACGGGCCTCTCGGTCGCCTTCGCCCGGCGTCCCGGTACCTTCGCGGTCGTCTTCGACGCACGCAGACGCAGCGAACCGATCGTCATCGCCGCGCCGGCCGACCGGCACTTCTTCGGCCACGGGCACTTTTCGCCGGACGGCCGTCTGCTCTATGCCAGCGAAAACGACTTCGACGCCAATCGCGGCATGATCGGCATCTATGACGCCGCGGATGGTTTCCGCCGAATCGGCGAGTTCGAAGCCCACGGCATCGGCACCCATGACATGACGGTGAGCGACGACGGACGCCTGCTGATCATCGCCAATGGCGGGATCGAGACCCATCCGGATTTCGGCCGCACCAAGCTCAATCTCGATCGCATGGAGCCATCGCTGGTCATCGCCAATGCGGCAACCGGTGCCCTCATCGAAAAGCATGTCATGCCGCGCGAACTCAGCCAGTTGTCGACCCGGCATCTCGACGTCGACCGGGACGGCCGCGCTTGGTTCGCCTGCCAGTACGAGGGCTCGCGCAACGATACGCCGCCGCTGGTCGGGCATTTCGCCCGGGGCGAGGCGCTGTCCTTCGTGTCGCTTCCGGAGCCGGTGACGAAAGGTCTTGCCAACTACGTCGGCGCCATCGCAGTCAACCGGCGTGACGGGCTCGTCGGCATCGCCTCGCCGAAGGGCGGCCTCGCCGTCACCATTGACGGTCGGACTGGTGCGGTGGTCTCGACCGCCCCCGTCGTCGATGCGGCCGGGATCGCACCTGCGGCCTCCGGCTTTGCCGTCTCCTCCTATGACGGCCATTTCGGCGCAAACCGCAGCCCGGTCGCCTGGGACCAGCATATCGTCCGCCTTTCTTGAGCCGGGCCTTGGCGGGGGACCGCGGCGCCCTATGTTCCTGCCATGCGCACCTTCTTCACCTATCTCGTCTTCATCGCCGTCGTCGTCGGGCTCGGCATTCTCTCGGGCGTCTCCAACATGCCGGGCGAATGGTACCAGTCGCTGGAGAAGCCGTTCTTCAACCCGCCGCCCTGGATCTTCGCGCCGGTCTGGACCGCGCTCTACGTGATGATCGCCATTGCCGGCGCCCGCATCTGGCTGGTCGCGCCGGCATCGGCCGCGATGCAGATCTGGTTTGCCCAGATCGCCCTCAACATGCTCTGGTCGCCGACCTTCTTCGGGCTTCAGGCGACCGGTCTGGCGCTGCTGTTGATCGTGGCGATGCTGGTCGCCATCCTGGGCTTCATCTGGAAGGCCGGACCGCTCGACCGGGTGGCCGGGCTGCTGTTCCTGCCCTATGCCGCCTGGGTCGCCTTCGCCACCCTGCTCAACGCCTCGATTTTCCTCATGAACTAGTACGACAGCCGCCCGAATCTGCTCTCGGGCCGCTTGCCGAAGCGCATCGGGCATGCCAATTTCGCACCTGCGAGAGGGCATACAGATGAGCGAAATCAACAGCGACGCGGTCGGCGAGCGTATTCGGCAGAGCTTTGCACGGCAGGGCGCCATGCGCACGCTCGGCGCCGAACTCACGCGCGTCAGCCAAGGCGTCGTGGAAATCGAAATGCCCTTCGACGAGAAGCTGACGCAGCAGCATGGCATTCTGCATGCCGGGGTGATTTCCGCGGCCCTCGACGCCGCCTGCACCTACAGCGCCTATACGATGATCGAGCCGGACGTCTCGCTTCTGACAATCGAGTTCAAGGTCAACCTGATGTCGCCCGGCAAGGGCGAGCGCTTCCTGTTTCGCGGCGAGATCACCAAGCCCGGCTCCACCATCGTCGTCGCCGACGGGCGCGGCTATGCGATCGGCGACGGCCCGGCCAAGCTCATCGCCTCCATGACCAGCACGATGATGGTCGTTCGTGGCCGCGAGGGAATTTCCGGATGACGTTCGAGCTGAAGTCGGTATCAGGCAAGTCGATCCTGTTCGTCATGGCGGTCGAGGCCGAATACGGCTCGTTCCTGCGCTCGCGGATCGAGCCGCTGATGACCGGCGTCGGCCCGGTCGAAGCCGCCATCGCGCTGACGCGGACGCTGGCGAAGTTGGAGCAGGAAAACGAACGACCCGACCTCGTCGTCTCGCTCGGTTCGGCCGGCTCAGCCAGGCTGGAGCAGACCGAGATCTACCAGGCGTCCTCCGTCTCCTATCGCGACATGGATGCCTCGCCGCTCGGTTTCGAAAAGGGGCGCACCCCGTTTCTCGACCTGCCGGCGGAGCTCGAACTACCCTTGCGCATACCCGGCGTGCCGACCGCCAGCCTGTCGACCGGCGCCAATATCGTTTCCGGCCCGGCCTATGAGGCGATCGACGCCGACATGGTCGACATGGAGACCTTCGCCGTCCTCAGGACCTGCCATGCCTTCAACCTGCCGCTGATCGGGCTTCGCGGCATTTCCGACGGCAAGCAGGAACTGAAGCATGTCGACGACTGGAAGGAATATCTCCACGTGGTCGACCGCAAGCTGGCGCTCACCGTCGACACCCTGTTCGAGGCGCTGGAAGACGGCGTGTTCTGGTTCTAACACCGGAATTGCGGACAATCGGCACAATTCTCCGATTGAAAGAACCCGCGCTTTTCATTAAAGGCTCGCCATGACCCAGACAGCACATCCCGACAGCGTTCTCATCATCGATTTCGGCAGCCAGGTAACGCAGCTGATCGCCCGCCGCGTTCGTGAATCCGGCGTTTATTGCGAAATCGTCCCCTTCCAGTCCGCCGATGAAGGCTTCCACCGGTTGAAGCCGAAGGCGATCATCCTGTCGGGAAGCCCCGCTTCCACGCTGGACGAAGGCAGCCCCCGGGCGCCGCAGATCATCTTCGACAGCGGCCTGCCGATCTTCGGCATCTGCTACGGCCAGCAGACGATGTGCGCCCAGCTCGGCGGCAAGGTCGAAAGCGGCCATCACCGCGAATTCGGTCGCGCCTTCCTCGAGATCGACAAGGAATGCGAACTGTTCGAGGGCCTGTGGTCCGCCGGCTCGCGCCATCAGGTGTGGATGAGCCATGGCGACCGCGTCACCGCGATCCCGCCGGGCTTCGAGGTCGTTGCCACCTCGTCCAACGCTCCCTTCGCCTTCATCGCCGACGAGAAGCGCAAATATTACGCCGTGCAGTTCCATCCGGAAGTCGTGCACACGCCGGACGGCGCCAAGCTGATCGGCAACTTCATCCACAAGATCGCCGGGCTCAAGGGCGACTGGACCATGTCCGCCTATCGCGCCAAGGCGGTGCAGGCCATTCGCGACCAGGTCGGCGACAAGCGCGTCATCTGCGCGCTGTCGGGCGGCGTCGACTCCTCGGTCGCGGCTCTGCTGATCCACGAGGCCGTCGGCGACCAGCTGACCTGCATCCTTGTCGACCACGGCCTGATGCGCAAGAACGAGGCGGCCGACGTGGTCGCCATGTTCAAGGAACACTACAACCTGCACCTCATCCATGTCGACGCAATCGACCGCTTCGTCGGTGAACTGGAAGGTGTCAGCGACCCCGAAACCAAGCGCAAGATCATCGGCCGGCTGTTCATCGAGACTTTCGAGGACGAGGCGAAGAAGCTGGGCGGCGCCGACTTCCTCGGCCAGGGCACGCTCTATCCGGACGTCATTGAAAGCGTCTCCTTCACGGGCGGCCCGTCGGTGACGATCAAGTCGCACCACAATGTCGGCGGTCTGCCGGAGCGCATGAACATGCAGTTGGTCGAACCGCTGCGCGAGCTGTTCAAGGACGAGGTTCGGGCGCTCGGCCGCGAACTCGGCCTGCCGGACAGCTTCATCGGCCGCCATCCCTTCCCGGGCCCCGGCCTTGCCATCCGCTGCCCCGGCGGCATCACGCGCGAAAAGCTCGAGATCCTACGCGAAGCCGATGCCATCTATCTCGACGAGATCCGCAAGGCTGGCCTTTACGACGCCATCTGGCAGGCCTTCGCCGTGCTCCTGCCGGTGCAGACCGTCGGCGTCATGGGCGACGGGCGCACCTATGAATTCGTCTGCGCCCTGCGCGCGGTGACCTCGGTCGACGGCATGACGGCCGACTTCTACCACTACGACATGGAATTCCTCGGCCGCGCCGCCACCCGCATCATCAACGAAGTGCGCGGCATCAACCGCGTCGTCTACGACGTGACTTCGAAGCCGCCCGGCACGATCGAGTGGGAATGATTTTTACCCCTCCGGCGGTATCCGTTTGTACGCTCTGGTACGCCATAATCCATTGAAATATCAAGATAATGATAACCGCGTCTATCGCCGTCTATCGAGGGGTAGTGCTCCGATTTGACGGTATAGAGGACGGTATGGGGGAACTTGTTCAATCAGGGATTTCGCTATACCGTCACGGCCAAGAGAGCTGCTGACGGTATAGTTTTTGGCCTTATATTTCTGAAAAAACGAGGGAAATTCGCTTCTAAAACCCCTCGTTTTGGCCTGACGGTATAATTGGCGCCTCTCTGCTGTTTTGAGACAGATTTGGAGGCCCCACATGCTTACTGACACAGCGGTTAAGGCACTGAAGCAAAAGAAGAAATTGTACAAGGTGAGTGATCGTGACGGTATGTACGTCGTGGTCCAGCCGTCAGGTGCGATCGTGTTCCGGTACGATTATCGACTTAACGGACGGCGCGAGACGCTGACGCTCGGTCGATACGGCCCCGACGGCCTCTCGCTTGCCAGGGCTCGCGAGAAGCTGATCAATGCGAAGCGGGCCATCTCAGAGGGACGGTCGCCTGCTCAAGAGAAGCAGCACGACAAGCGTCGACTGAAAGAGGCGAAGCGGTTCGGCGAGTTCGGCGAAAAGTGGTTCGAAGAGTCGCGTATGGCCGACAGCACGCGGGCTATGCGGCGTTCCATCTACGAGCGCGACATCTTGCCAACATTCCGAAACAGGCTCCTGTCGGAGATCGCGCCTGACGATCTCCGCATGATGTGCGGAAAAGTGAAGGATCGCGGTGCTCCAGCTACAGCTATCCATTTGCGGGATATCGTGAAGCTGATCTTTGCGTTCGCGATCTTGCATGGCGAGAAGGTCGCCAACCCGGCGGATGAGGTTGGGCCCGCGTCTATCGCAACCTTCGTACCGAAGGATCGTTCGCTATCACCCGCGGAGATCCGCGTCATGCTCGGTCAGCTCGACCATGTGCCGACCCTGCCGACTATACGGCTGGGAATGAAGCTCTTCCTTCTAACGATGGTCAGGAAAAGCGAGCTGCAGGACGCGACATGGGATGAAGTCGATTTCGAGAACGCTGTCTGGTCGATCCCAAAAGAGCGAATGAAGCGGTCGAAAGCACACAACGTCTACCTGTCGGAGCAGGCAGTGGACATCTTCATCGCGCTGAAAACTTGCGCGGGTAACTCGCGCTATGTCCTTCCATCGCGATACGACGCTGACGCACCGATGTCGCGGGCGACATTCAATCGGATAACGACAGCGGTCGTCGTCAGAGCGAAAAAAGAGGGGCTGCCGCTCGAACCGTTCACTGTCCATGACCTACGACGCACAGGTTCTACCCTGCTGAACGAACTGGGCTTCAATAGCGATTGGATCGAGAAGTGCTTGGCGCATGAGGACGGAAGATCTTCGCGTGGCGTCTATAACAAGGCGGAATACGAGCATCAACGCCGCCATATGATGCAGGAGTGGTCCAATATGTTGGACGCCTGGGTTTTGGGTCAGAAGTATCGTCCGACGCTGCTCCCGGCCACGATGGAGTTGCTTGAGTTGGAGCCTAGTGTTTGACGGGCCGCGAACGGCGCAGCCTCACGTCAGGGCTTGGAGCACGTTTGATTGCGTTTGCACGAGAGGCATGGCGCCGAGCATCGAGCCAGGCTTCCACCTCTGCCAAGTCCCAGACGACGCAGCGCGAGGTGAGGTAGAAGCGCTGCGGGAATTCTCCCCGCTGCTCCATGTCGTAGATCGTGCTGTCGGCAAGCGGTACGATCTCTCGTAACTGCTGCCGGCGAATTGTTCTTCGGGCGACATGTGGGGCAGCGCTCATACCGTATCTCCACTTCTTTGCTCTTGTGGAGATAGAAGGCGATAGATCTTTTGCTTTGAAGCCCTCGTGTGAACGTGTGCGGTAATATCGGGCTATAGCGTGTAAATCGGACGGGTGGTCTCAACGGGCAAGTGTCGGCTGGGAGCGTCGGTCGACGTTCGGCTCTTGTTCGGACCGGTGCTAATTGCGGAATTTCAATCCGGCGGAACGCGATTCACTCAAAAAGTGGTTTGTCTACCACTCCACTGAAAACACGACGAGTTGGAAACGACGTGTTTTCATGGGGTTGAGAAAGAAGGAAAAGAGGCTGGCGATATTCGGGCTTCGCTCTAGGTGCAGAGAGCGATGGCTACAATCGGCGGCAAAAATGCGGGTGTGGTGGAATTGGTAGACGCGCTGGACTCAAAATCCAGTTCCGAGTTGAGTGCCGGTTCGACCCCGGCCACCCGCACCACCAGTTATCTAGGGCGATGTGCCGTTCAGACGGAACGCCGACAAAACCCTTAGCGATGGCGTCATCGCAAGCGCTTTGTGCGTCGAAGAAGAGCACCCTTTCGGATCTTTATCCGCAACGCACGTCTGGAGCGGCCCTGGTGTCGCTAGCTCAGGCCACGCCCTTCGTCAGTAAATGGTCGATCAAGGCGCGAAGACCGGCCGACATGTAGCGACCCACAGGATAGTAAATGCAAAAACCGGGATGTGGGGCGCACCAGTCGTCAAGCACCTGCACCAAGCTGCCGCCCGCCAGCGCGTTCAGGGCCCGCGCCTCCAGAACGAACGCCAGCCCGACGCCCTGAACCGCCGCCTCGATCATGAGGTCCATGTCGTCCGTCACGATCGGCCCGGCGACGACGACTTCCATCTCTCCGTGATCGATGTGCGCGAAGTCCCAGGGCATGGCGGTGCGGCTGGAGGGGTAGCGATAGCTGATGCACCGGTGCGCCGTCAGGTCGCTCGGATTGAGCGGCGCTGAATGGTCCTTGAGATAGGCCGGCGAGCCGACGACAATTCCGCGCAGCGGCGGCGATATGAGGACGGCAACCATGTCGCGTGGGACGCTTTCGTGCAGGCGGATGCCCGCATCGAACCGCTGATCGACGATGTCGATCGCCGCGTCGTTGACGCTGACCTCAAGCACGACATCGGGATAGAGCTGGGAGAACTGGCCCATAACCGGCGCGAGGATGAGGTGGGCCGCCATATTGGGGACGCTCAAACGGACGCGGCCTTGCGGACGACTGCTAGTTTCCTGAACGACATCGATGGCCTCGTCAATCTGCTGAAAGGCAGGTTCTATCCTCGCCATTAGATCCGAGCCGGCGTCGGTGAGTGAAACGCTGCGTGTCGTTCTGTTCAGGAGTTTCACGCCAAGCCGGTCTTCTAGGGAACGCAGCGCATGGCTGAGTGCAGAAGGTGACATGCCAAGCTCTGCGGCAGCGCGCCGGAAGCTGCGCTCGCGGGCGACGGCGACGAAATTCGTCAGTTCCTGCAAATCGGTGCGGCGCAAGATTGGTGCATCCCATGCATCAGCTCATACCGATTGTAGCTATTTTCGCAGTGAACCGCGACCCCATCTTCGAATCGTCACGAGGAGAAGATCTATGTCGATTACAAACGCCACCGAGCCCGGCACTCTCAAGGGCAAGGTCGCCCTGGTTACAGGGGGCGGCAGCGGCATCGGGGCTGCAGCGGCCAAACGCTTCGCGACCGCCGGGGCGAAGGTCGTCCTTGCTGGGCGACGACGTGCCGAACTGGAGGCCGTCGCCGAAATAATCCGAAGTCTGGGTGGTGAAGCGCTGGCAGTGCCAACCGATGTCTCTGACGAAGCGGCGGTACGCCGTCTCATTGACGGCACATTGGAGCGGTTTGGCCGACTTGACGCAGCCTTTAACAACGCCGGTATCCTTGGTCAGCTCAAGCCTATCACTGACCTGACGGCGTCCGATTTCGACGAGGTCATGGCCGTCAACCTCCGAGCCGTTTGGCTTCTGATGAAGTACGAAATAGCCGCCATGGGGGAAAGCGGGGGCGCGATTGTCAACACGACGTCATTCGTCGCCCAGGCCTCGACTCCCGGGATGTCGATCTACGCTGCCAGTAAAGCGGGCATCGAAGCGATGGTTCGTGCCGCGGCGCTGGAGGCGGGGCCTCGTGGGATCCGGGTCAACAACGTCGCCCCGGGGGTCATCCGCACGGCGATGTCCGCGGGACTCGACGATGCGCTTTATGACGCATTGGCAGCGAATGCCGCACTCAAGCGGCTGGGCGAACCCGAAGACGTTGGAGATGTAGCCGTGTGGCTATGCTCCAATGAAGCTCGGTTCATTACTGGCCAGACCATTTTTGTGGACGGCGGTTTCGCGATCCCTGGCCTCCGCTGAAGGAAGTTCAATGTTACAGACCGTTCTCATCACCGGCGCGGGCAGCGGCTTTGGACGCGGCGTTGCGCTTTCTCTGGCGGCGTTGGGGCACCGCGTCATCGCCGGATGTCAAATTTGGCCGCAGGCTTGGGACCTACGCCAGGAAGCCAGCACGAAGGGCTTGGCGGTCGAAACGATCAAGCTAGATCTTCTCGACGTAGTCGATGTCAAACATGCACTGACCTACCCCATCGACGTCCTCTTCAACAATGCCGGCGTGGCCCACAGCGGTACGCTGACCGACGTGCCGATGGAATTAGTTCGTGCGACGTTCGATACCAACGTGTTCGCCCACTTGGACCTGACTAAGAAATTCCTGCCGATGATGGTGGAAAGAGGTAGCGGCAGGATCGTCTGGACCTCCTCTGATGCCGGCTTGCAGACGCCGCCGTTTGGGGGGGCTTACACCGCCAGCAAATGGGCGATTGAAGCAATTGCCGCGACGTTGCGTGAGGAACTGCGGCCAAAAGGCATCCAAGTCCTGACGGTCCAGCCCGGTGTTTATGGCACGGGGTTCAATGATACCGCCATCGAGGGTTCGAGCTATTGGTATGACCCTGAGACAGCGCTGCTGCCGCCGTTCCCGCCGCCCTATACTCTGCCCGACCAAGCGGATCCTCAACCGATGATCGAGGAGATGGTCAAGATCATCACCGGCGCCTCCAATCGCTATCGCACGGTCTTTCCCCAAAAGATGGAAGAGGAAGTGCGTCGCTTCCAAGCGGCAGAATGGGATGTGACGGTCTGATTAGGGCGTCGTCACGCCCACAATGTCGCGGGCCTGGTCTGACGCGAGCCTTTGCCGCAGATCGCCGAGCAACCACCGTCCGGCGGTACCGAGCATCCGATCGCGTCGGTGGGCCGCATAGATGGACAAGCCCTCCGGCGGCGTCGGGTCGTCTTGCATTTCGAGCCAAATAAGTTGGCCTTTGGCTACGGCGTCCACCACGAGATGTTCCGGCATCCGGCACCATCCAAACCCCGCGAGCAGAAAGTCTAGACGCGGCCAAGATCGACGAAGCGCCACAGACGTGCGCTCGATAGCCCGTAGTTCGCGCCGTCCGGATCGACTGGATCCGACAGAACGAGTTGCACGTAGGGGGCGAGATCGTCGGCGGATGCGGGTCGCCCCACGGTAGCCAGCGGATGGTCAAGCGCGCAGACTGCGCGAACTCGGATGCGCAGCAGCGGATAGGCAATGATGTCCTCGGGTGCCGCCGGATTCCAATCCCGCACGCGTGTTCGCTGCCACCGCTTCGAACCGCGCCGCGCCTGCCAGCACCAGGCGCGCTTGTGCGACGAGGACATGTCCGATGTCCGTCAGTTTTGGTCGATGGCCGCTGCGATCGAACAGGGCGATGCCCTGCGCGCCCTCAAGCGAGGCGACGATCTGGCTGATCGCCGACTGGGCGCGACCAAGCTTTCGCCCAGCGGCAGAAAAACTGCCGGTGTCCGCAATCGTCACCAGAACGCGCAGTTGGTCGAGGCTTAGCTTGCCGATCAATATCTATCACTCCTGCCGATGGAGATGATCAACATTTCATCGCTCCCGCAAGGGAGATCGCGTCTTTAAACAGGCCGAAGCAACCCACGACCCCATCCATCGCGGTGTCGGCCGACCCGGTCAGGGCTTGGCAAGCCGATTTCCGGCGGCCGCTTCGGATGAACATCACAAGGAGACCTTACATGTCCAAGCTTCTCGTCGTCGAAACCAGCCCGCGCGGCGCGTTCTCGATCTCCCGGCATATGACCGCGCGGTTCGTGTCGCAGTGGCAGGCAGTACATGCCGATGGCACCATCACGATCCGCGATCTCGCGGAGACAGGTCTGCCATTTGTCACCGCGCCGTGGCTTCAGGCCTATTTCACGCCGGTCGAGCAGCATTCGACCGAGATGGCGGCAGCGCTCCGCCTTTCCGACGAACTCGTCGCCGAGATACTTGCCGCCGACGACATCGTCATCGCGACGCCAGTCTACAATTACAACGTGCCCGCGGCTTTGAAGGCATGGGTGGACCATGTCGTCCGCAAGGGCATGACTCTCGGCTTCGACGGCGCAGGGCTTGTCACCGGCAAGAAGGCGACAGTCCTGATCGCTTCGGGCGGGGTCTATACAGAAGGCTCGCCGATCCAAGACCGCGACATCGCTGCGCAATATCTCCGTCTGATCTTGAAAGTGATCGGGATCACCGACGTGACGGTGATCTCGGGCGGCGGCGCCAAGGTCGTGGACCTGCAGGAGGAGTCGATGGACGCCTTTGTCGGCAGGCTTGGACCCGAGATCGAGCGGGCGGCGACGGCCTGACGCCACAGAGGCGGAGGGCGGGGCCTGAAGGGTTCTGGCGGAATTATATGGATAGGCTTGCCGTCGATCTCATCTGGTCCTGAAAAACGTCCTGCAACGCGGTCAGGAAGGCGCGCACGGCGGGATTAGCACGGCGGCTTTCCGGCCAGATCGCGGTGATATTGTGACGCTCGACCGCAAACTCTTGGAGTACGGGCACCAATTCGCCGCGCACCACATAGGGCGCCGCGACGAAGCTCGCGCTCATACCGATACCGCCACCGGCCGCGAGAGTCGCCATCACGGCGTCGCTCACGTCGATGACGACGCCTGACGGGGGCACGACCTCGACCACGCGCTCGCCGATCTGGAACGGCCAGCGGAACGCCTGGCCCGTGCTTTGATAACGCAAGTTGACGGTGTCGTGCCCCTCGAGCTCGTCGGGATGCATTGGCGTGCCTCGCCTCGCCAGATAGGCGGGGGCCGCAAAACAGCAGAGCCGGTGCGGCGCGAGACTGCGCGACAACAGTCGCGAGTCGGCCAGGTCGCCGATGCGCACCGCAACGTCGATACCCTCCTCGATGATGTCGACGAACCTATCGCCCAGGCGCAGATCGATCGTCACCTTCGGGTGGAGCCTGCGGAACGCCGGCAGGGCCGGCGCAATTACGTGCACGCCAATCGGCAGCGGCGCGGCTATTCGCAAGGTGCCCGACGGCTCCGAGCGCGCGGCCATGGCCACCTGCTCGATCTCGTCCGCATCGCGCAACAGTCGCAGCGCGCGCTCGTGCAGGTCACGGCCCTCGGGCGTAAGGGTCAGGGAACGGGTCGTACGGGTGAAGAGCGAGACGCCAAGATCGCGCTCGAGCCGCTGTACGCTCTTGCTGACCGCAGAGGGCGAGATCGACAGCGAGCGGGCTGCGGCGGTGTAACTCCCCATCGATCCGGCACGTGCGAATGCGATCAGGCCGGTCAGCCGCTCCAAAACCATTTGTGCCCTCATGGCATTAGTAAAGCGATATCCTCGTCTATTATCAACTGACAATCGTTGCATACATCCACCTCCAAGCAGCGATGGTGCCGCATGGAGGTTTCAATGAGCGATACGATGAAGGCAGTCCGGTTCCATGCGTTCGGCGGTCCCGAGGTGCTGGTCTACGAAGATGCGCCGATCCCCGAAATCAATGTCGGTGAAGTGCGCGTCCGCGTTCACGCAGTGGGCCTAAATCCTCCCGACTGGTACCTGCGCGACGGCTATAAAATGCTTCCGCCCGAATGGCAGCCCAAGGTGGCGTTTCCTGCGATTCCGGGGACTGACATTTCCGGCGTTGTCGAAGCGGTCGGCGACGATGTGATGGACTTCGCGGTCGGCGACGACGTCTATGCGATGGTCCGCTTTCCCACCGGCCTCGCCGGGGAGAGCAAGGCTTATGCTGAATATGTCACCGTGCCGGCCTCGGAAATCGCCCGCAAGCCGGCCGGCATCGATCACCTGCATGCCGCCGCAGCGCCGATGTCGCTCCTCACGGCGTGGCAGTTTATGATCGCGCTTGGGCACGATGAACCGAACCCGCTGCAGCCGAACAGGCATGTGCCTGTGCCGCTCGCAGGCAAGACGGTCCTGGTGAACGGGGCCGGGGGCGGGGTGGGGCACTTCGCGGTGCAAATCGCCAAGTGGCAGGGCGCGCGCGTGATCGCTGTGGCATCGGGCAAGCACGAGGCCTTCCTGCGCGATCTCGGCGCTGACGAGTTCATCGACTATACTAGGACCACTCCCGAGGATGTTGTCCGCGACGTGGATCTCGTCATCGACTCGGTTGGCGGTCCGACCACCGGCCGTTTCCTGCGCACGCTCAAGCGCGGCGGCGCGCTGTTTCCGATTTTCCCGTTGGGTTTTTCCGGTTCGGAGGAGGCCGAAGACCTCGGGGTCACGGTCTCGGCAACACAGGTCCGATCGAGCGGTGCGCAGCTCGACGAAGTCGGGCGGCTGCTGGACGACGGCACTATCCGCGTGGCGATCGACAGCGTGTTCCCGCTCGCCGACTCCCGCCAGGCGCACGAGCGCGCCGCTCAAGGCAACATCCAGGGCAAAATCGTCCTCACGGGCTCGTGATGTGACGCATCCAAGGAGCAGCTTGATGACGACGGAAGCGAAATTGCGCCAAGGCACGACGGCTTGGTTTGAGATGGTTGGGCATTTGATGAGCCAAGCCGCTTCGCGGTCCCGGCTTTCGCCGGACCTCAATCTCTCGCTGGTGGAGCGCTACACCGACGGGGAGAACCTGCCCGAAGGCTTAGTCCAGGGCATCCGCTTCGACATCCGCGGCGGCGCCCCTTCTTTCCGCGTCGGCGTGCGACGCGACGAGCGGGCCGAGGTGACGATCGAGATCAGCGCCGCGGCTGCGCGCGCGCTGAACAGCCTGCGCAGCGACGACCCGAACTACCCGGCTACTCGCGATGCGTTCCTGCGCACGGGTGAGATGCGGGTGGACGGCGATCCATCGCGATTAGGCGACTGGCTGGACGCGGTACACGACCCGATCGTCGATCGGACGATCTAGCGTCCCCCCCAATGTTCGAAGGAAAAGAAGATGAAGAGATTCAGGTATCTTGTCGCGAGCGCTCTCGCCCTCGTTGCGGCAACCTCCGCACTGGCCCAGGAGGCGGCGAGCGCATCCGCGCCCCAGGCAGCCGTCAGGCTGTACACACTTGACTGCGGGCTGACCGAGTTCACCGACGCCGCCTATTTCTCCGATACCGGTGAGTATGACGGCAAGTCGCTGGCGCTGCCGACCCCCTGCTATCTCATTCGTCACGGAACGGAATGGCTGCTGTGGGATACGGGGAATAGCGACAGGCTCGCCGCATTGCCGGGCGGCGTCACCAAGTTCGGCGGCCGCTTCACCATGAAGCGCACGCTGGCGAGCCAACTCGCCGAGCTCGGCCTCAAGCCCGATGATATTCGCTTTGTCGCCATGTCGCATCTCCACCAGGATCACACCGGTAACCTGGGACTTTTCCCGAAAGCGACCGTCCTGATCGCCGCCAGCGAGCTCAATTGGGCGCGGGGCAAGCCGACTCCATTCGGCGTCGATGCGACGGCGATTGCACCGCTGGTGCAAGCCCATGTCGAGGCGTCCGACGAGGACCGCGACGTGTTCGGGGACGGAAGCGTGCGAATTCTCAAGGCCCCCGGCCACACGCCAGGATCGCGAATGCTGCTCGTCAGGCTGGCGAAAACAGGGCCGGTGCTGATATCCGGCGATCTTTTTCACACCCGGCAGAATTACCAGCAAACCTTGGTTCCCGCCGTGAACCTGAGCCGTGCCGATACGCTGGCCTCCACGCAGCGGTTCAGCAGACTTGCCGCGAACATGCACGCGCGGGTCGTGATCCAGCACGCACCCGAGGATTTCGCCTCAATGCCGGCGTTCCCCAAGTTTCTCGACTGAAATCAGTCTCGCGTGCCCAGGACACGCCCTTCGAGATGCATCCCTCCACGCGCAGGCGCGGTTCGCACGGATGGTCTGACAGCGGGCGTCAAATGTTGGCGACCATGCGGCTGATCATGTTCGGTGCGATCCGCAACAGCGTGGGCAATAGCCGCATCGGACCCGGCAGGGCCAGCGACTGACGACGTGACAGGGCTTTGAGCGTAACTGCGGCCTTGCCGGGATTGCTGGTGAATAATGCCTGACCTCGCGTTTGATCTCCGCCACTTGAAATATGCGATGCTCGTTGCGGAGCATGGAAGCTTTCGCCGTGCAGCGGATGCCACGAACATCCCCCAATCGACGATCAGCAGGCGCATTCAACTACTTGAGGCGCAACTCGGCGTCGCGCTGTTCGAACGTAGTAGAACGGGCGCTCGTCCAACCCATTCGGGGGAACGGTTTATTCGCGAGGCGACGTTTGGAGCAGAGCATCTCTCCCAAGCCGTTAGCGATTTACGCCAAATCCAACGCGGATATAGCGGAGTCCTGCGCGTAGGGCTTGTCGGCTCGTTAGCCAGCGGTTTCCTCGCTGACCTATTCTTCCGCTACCGGCGGACGTTCCCGAATATCGACATCAAAGTTGATGAAAATTGTTCCCAGTCGAGCGCCGCGTCGGTTTTGAACGGTCGATCGGATGTTGCGTTCGTCTGTGGGGCGCCGCGATTAATTGGGTGTCATACCCGTGAGTTGTGGAGCGAGCGCATTTTCCTCGCTGTTCCTACATGGCATAGGCTCGCGTCAAGCGAGGGAGTAACCTTAGACGACATACGCGGGGAAGCCTTCATCGTCCGCGCCGACGGGGCAGGTTCCGAAATCGAAGATTACCTTGTGCGACGACTGTCCGCGCCCAGCTTTCGCCCAAGGATCGTTGCTCAAAACGTCGGCCGTGAGAATCTTCTCAATCTGGTCGCGCGAGGCTTTGGGTTGACGCTCACCAGCGAATCCGCGCTCGGGACCAGCTATTCGGACGTAACATTCGTCCCGCTGAGTACCCCAGCGGAAGCGGTTGATTTCAGCGTTCTGTGGCGGACGACGAATGAAAATCCGGCCCTACGCACTCTGTTGAAGCTTTGCGCGGTCGGACCGATGACGCCACCGGGCGAGGACGGTACGAGCCGTACATAGTGAGCCGGCATACCCTTTGACGGCCAGATAGGACGCGTGTCCCGTCCAGTGGATCGACGCGCCGCACCGTGTTCACATACAGGGTGCATCCTCAAAGACGATCGTTTGAGCGAGAGAAGATAAGCGATTGGACCACCTATCGTATTAGCAACTCTCTGTCGCATTGTAGAACAGTGATGGGCAATTTAGACGTTGAACCAGCGAGCATTACCCGCTGCCCATCGCCGGACGAAATCGACAAAGACGCGAGCGGCAGGGCTCCTCTCCTTGCCTGCCGGCATGACCAGGCTGACATCCACAGCTGGAACGCTCCATTCAGGCAGGATGCGCACCAAATTGCCGCGCTCGATCTCTGGTAAAGCGAGATACTTGGCCGGGGCGGCAATGCCCGCACCGTTGAGCACCATGGCATGTATGGCGTGGGGATCGTTCGCAGATAGTCGGGCCGTCGCGTCGAACTGGTGCTCGACCCCGTCTTTGTCGCTCATGCACCAGCGTCGAGGCAGGCCATTCCCGTGTGGAATGGCGAGCAGATCGTGAGTGCGGAGCTCTCCTAAAGATTTAGGCCAGCCGCAGCGTTCTACGTAGGCCGGTGCCGCACACAACAGGCATCCGATCTCACCGAGCCGAATAGCCACCAGACTAGAATCGATCATCGGCCCCATTCTGAAAGCGACATCAACCTGTTCAGCCACAAGATCGACTGACCGGCTCGTCAAATCTAGGAATACATCCACGTCCGGAAAGGCGAGCGAGAATTGCGGAAGAAGCTCGGTCAAAACCTCGATCCCAAAGCCTATGCCCGCGGTTAGCCTCAACCGCCCACGCGGATGTGAAGCCAGACTGGCGGCAAGGTCTATCACCTCGTCGATACGGTTCACGATATCGCCGAACCGGATGAGCAGCGTGCGGCCCGCCTCGGTCAATGCGACCTCGCGGGTCGTGCGTTCAAACAGGCGGACACCTAGGAGCAATTCAAGCCGCTGAATTGAGCGACTGATGGCCGACTTCCGCACTGACAATACCCGGCCCGCTGCCGAGAAGCTCAACAGTTTGGCGACCGTCTGGAACGCTCTGATGTCGTCAACGTCGATCATTAGTGCCTCGATTGTCCCTTAATAAGGACACTGTATCTCAAATGTGCCGTCAATACATCCTGAACCACAGCCGTTAGATTGGTCATCTAGGAGCGCGTGGCTCCTCAAGAGGAACGAATCGGATGGCCGTCACGCATCACGAAGAGCACCTCGCTGATCGGGCAGCTATGGTCGCAATGCGCGGCTTCATGGCTATTTCCGCAGCCCCTTCAGTCGCGCCGGAAGGCCGTCCAGGATATGACGAGCTGATGGCGAGGACGCCGGCTCCGGAAGGCGTGGAATGGACCGCCGGGCAAGTCGATGGCGTGCCGGGCTGGTGGTGCACCCCGTCCGACGCCGTGCCGGGGAAGGCGATCCTCTACCTGCACGGCGGCTGCTACGTGATCGGTTCGGCTGCTGCCTATCGGGGCTTCGCCAGCCAAATCGCGGCTCGGGCCGCCGCATCGACCTTCGTTGCCGACTATCGACTGGCACCCGAACACCCGTTTCCTGCCGCCTACGAGGACGCACGGCGGGTTTTGGACGGGATGCAAGCTGAAGGTTTCGACGCGGTAGCGGTGGCCGGGGACTCAGCAGGCGGAGGACTGGGGCTGGCGGTGCTGGCCACAGGGACCGCAAAGACCCGAGCGGTCGCGGCCGCTCTCTTTTCGCCTTGGATCGATCTGTCGCTCTCCGGCGCAACGATGGAGAGTCGGGCCGCTGTCGATCCGATCCTGTCGCGCGCAGCGCTGCAGCAAGCGGTCGATCAGTATCTCGTCGGCGGCGACCCAAGTGATCCACGCACCAATGCCATGTTAGGCGAGCTGGCGAACCTGCCACCGGTCCGCATCGACGTGGGCGACGATGAGGTGCTGCTCGACGACACGCTTCGCTTCCACGTGCTCGCGGATGCTGCGCATCAGCCGCTGTGCGAAGTGCATGTCTGGAAGGGCATGATCCACGTCTTCCCGGCCAACGTCGGCATGTTGAAGGCCGCGCCGGAGGCGTTGGACGGCGTGGGAGCCTTTCTGCGCAGCGCGCTCGGAAGCGGGCAGGCCCTGAGATGAAACTCCTTTGGGGCGCTGGCAGCTGCGCGATCGGCATCCACATTCTCCTGGAGGAAGCCGGTCTGACGTACGACACCGAGCAGATCGACGTGGCAGGCGGCGAAACGCGACAAGCGGCGTTCCAGGCTATCAATCCCAAAGGCAAGGTCCCGACCCTGGTACGCGATGACGGCTCGGTCCTGACCGAGTTCGGCGCGATCGCGACGTGGATCGCGCGACAGACCTCGGAGATCGGTCTGATCCCTGAAGATGCCACGGAGGAGGCCCGCGCGGTCGAGGTCATGGCCTATGTTGAGGGCACCATCCACGGCCAGGGCTTCGCGAGGATCTTCGCTCCTCAGGTCTTCGAGCCGCAGGACGCCGTGCACGGGAAGCTAGGTGTTAGGCGGCAAGGTCGCGACATCGTCGAACGTGGATTCGCGATCCTCGATCCAATGCTTGCCGCGCACGACTTCGCCGCGGGCGATCGGTTCACAATCGCGGACGCCGCGCTGTTCTATGTTGAGCGATGGACGTCGAAGCAGCAGATCGCGCTCCCGGTCCACCTTCAGCGGCATTACGACAGGATGCTCGCGCGACCTGCCATACAAAGGGTCCGGCAGGCTTGGGGTGAAACTTGAGCCTCCCGCGCCGGCTCTGGTCTGCAGGGTACTGTGCGGGGCTTTCTATCTCCCCAGATAGGCAGCGAGTTCGTCGTGCGTTCCCTTCGGAAACGCCTCTCTCAAAAAGTCGAGAAAGGCAGATACGCGAGCACTCAGCAGCCGGCGCGATGGATAGAGCGTCCATAGCGAAATCTCCGGCCCTTCTACATCGCCCCAGTGCACGAGCGTGCCGTCGGCAATATCATGACTTACGAGCGACACGGGAAGACGCCCGGCACCGACGCCCATCCGAACCGCATCGCGAACCATGACAAGCGATGACAAGCTCAGGACCGGGTTGACCGCGATCTTCGATGTGCCCGCCGGCGTCGTCACGTTCCAGACGTCAGCTTGTTTCGCCGACCCGCGCACGACCGCTGGAACGGCCGATCCAGTGGTCGGCGGCGCCAGATCCGGGCTCGCTACAACTACCAGCCGATCACGGAGGAAGACCCGCCCGACGAGGCTTTCGTCCGGCTCTGGGTTGACCCGGATCACCAAGTCATATGCTTCCTCCACCATGTCAACCGATCGGTCTTCGGTCGTGACCTCCAGCCGCACGTCCGGGTGCTTGAGCGCGAAGCCTGCGGCAAGCTTCCCCATCGCGGTCTGGGAGAAGAGCAGAGGCGAACTGATCCGCAGCCTACCTCGCGGGTTGTGTCCTCCCGAAGCTATTGCAGCGGCCGTCTCGTCCAGTTCGGTGAGCAACTGGCCCGTCCGCTCGAACAGCGCCCGCCCTTCCTCGGTAAGCTTCAGGGCCCGCGCGCCGCGCTCAAACAATCGCAGATCGAGGCTCGCCTCCAGTTCCGCGACACGGCGCGACAGCGTCGCCTTAGGCCGCCCCGCAGCGCGCGAGGCTTTTCCGAAGCCTCCGTGCCGCGCGACGAGGTTGAAATCAGCAAGCGCGAGAAGGTCCATGTGTTCCACCAGCAAGACGGTCTGTCTAGATATAGCGTCTATCGAGATGAATGTGGATCGCTAAATTCAAGACATCGAAACGGCCCAACCCATTCGGCCCAACCAAGGAGTGACCCCCATGACCATTCTCGTAACCGGAGCTACCGGCAATGTTGGACGCAACGTCGTCGAACAGCTCGTCAACCGTGGGGCCGATGTTCGCGCCCTCGTCCGTGATCCGGCCAAGGCCAGCTTCCCGGCCGGTGTCGAGGTCGTCCAGGGCGATCTGCTCGACGTCGACTCACTGCGCACCGCCTTCACGGGTGTATCCACGCTGTTCCTGCTGAACGGCGTCGTCGCCGACGAATATACCCAGGCGCTCGTCGCCCTGGCCGTCGCACGTGAGGTCGGGATCGAGCGGATCGTCTACCTCTCGGTGATCCATAGCGATGTGTACGTGAACGTGCCGCATTTCGCCGGCAAGTTCGGCGTCGAGCGGATGATCGAGCAGATGGGCTTGCATGCCACGATCCTGCGTCCGGCATACTTCATGGACAACGAGATCACGATCAAGGACGTCATTACCAGCTACGGCATCTACCCGATGCCGATCGGCGCCAAGGGGCTCGCCATGATCGACGCGCGCGACGTCGGTGAGATTGCCGCGATCGAGCTGATCCGCCGCGAGCAGTCGGCCACGCCGCTCCCGCTCGGGCGCATCAACGTCGTCGGCCCGGACACGCTGACCGGCGCGGATGCCGCAGCGATCTGGTCGGACGTTCTTGGCCGCCAGATCGCCTATCCGGGCGACGACACTGCCGGGTTCGAGCAGAACCTGCGCCAGTTCATGCCAAGCTGGATGGCGCTCGACATGCGCCTGATGGCCGAACGCTTCATCACCGACGGCATGATCCCGGACGCCGGCGACGTCGACCGGCTGACCGCCCTGCTGGGCCGTCCGCTGCGCTCCTACCGTGACTACGCGGCGCAGATCACGGCCTGAACGCCGCTGACCACGACACCTCATCCAAGGACGCGTACGATGATCTATTCGACAGCGACCGTTCCGGTGAACCCGGACGGCGAGACCAAGCTCACCCGCGACCAAGTCTGGAAAGGCCTGGAGCTAAAGGCCCGCGATGCGCGCCTGTTCCTGCCTCCCGGCCTGTGCACCAAGTGCGATGTCGTGGAGGAGAGCGCGACTCACTTCGTGCGCGACGCCACGATCGCCGGCTCCGACCTGCGCGAAATCATCACCCTCGAGCCGCAGAGCAAGGTCACCTTCTTCCAGGCGACCGGTCCGCGCGAAGGCGCGATCATCAACGAGCTGTTCGAGGATGACGCAGGGGAACTGCAGCTCAAATTCTACTGCTACCTCGGCCTGCGCGGCAAAGCGCCGAACGGCCCCGAGGAACAGGCCGAGCAGAAGCAGTTCGACAGTGAGGACAAGGGCTACAAAAGCGCCTTGCTCTCCACGCTGAAGCGCACCCGCGAGATGCTCGCGGACGGCACGCTCTGATCCCGGCCGAACGGCAGGACCGTGCCAGACGCGGTCCTGCCGACGCCTGCCCCAATCTATAAACTCTGAAGGATCTTTCCCATGAAGACGACCGGAAACACCATTCTCATCACAGGCGGCGGCACAGGGATCGGCGAGGCGCTCGCGCACCGTTTTCACGACCTCGGCAACACCGTCATCATCGCGGGCCGACGGATGGAGACGCTGGAGAAGGCGGTCGGCGATCGGTCGAACATCCATGCCCTGACGCTGGACCAGGACGATCCCGCCGCCATCGCGGCCTTTGCTGAAACGCTCGTCAAAGACTTCCCAAGCATTAACGTGCTGGTGAACAGCGCCGGCATCATGCGGATGGAAATGGGTCTCGATAAGTATCGCGACCTGAGCGATGCGGAGGCCTCCATCACGAGCAATCTGCTCGGCCCTATCCGGGTGACCAATGCGCTGATCGAGCATCTGGGCCGCCAGCCCAATGCGGTCATCGTCAACGTCAGCTCGGGTCTCGCCTTCGTGCCGCTGGTGATTGCCCCGACCTATTCAGCAATCAAGGCAGCCATCCACAGCTACACGGAATCGCTCCGTGCGGTCCTGAAGGGTAAGATCGAGGTCATCGAACTGGTTCCGCCGGCCGTGCAAACGGACCTGACCCCCGGCCAGAAGGCCAACGAGCGCTTCCTGCCGCTCGACACGTTCGCCGATCAGGTCATCGCGCTGTTCCAACAGACGCCTACGCCGCGCGAGATCCTGGTGGAAGGTGCCGACTTCATGCGCAACGCGGAGGCCGAGGGCCGCTTCGACGATACGCTGGCGGCGATCAACCCGTTTCTCAAGTAGCGACCGGCCGTTCCCCGGAGGCGCAAGGCTCCGAAACCTCGAGCCTATTCAAGGTTTCGTCCTGCGTCTTCGGGAAGAGGCAGTCTGTCCATATCCGACAGCATACTCCGGCGCGGGAGGGCTGGGGCCAACAACATCTTTAGGGAGGAAATTCTCATGAGCGATATCGATCTTCGCCGGGCGGACCGGCTGAACGTCGCGGTCACGAGAGAAACATTCGTCTCGCACGCGATCCAGGACGTCTTCGACTTCGTTGCGGCCGAAGATGTCTTGCCTAAGATTCTGACGGGCTACGGCATGGTGCCGGGGGTTGCCTCGACCTCGGACGTTTCGGGTCCGTGGGATCTCCCCGGTTCCCACCGGGTCGTTCACATGGCAGACGGCAGCACCGTGAACGAAGGCGTGACGCACTACGATCGGCCTTCCTACTTCGCGTATCGGGTGAGTAATCCGAGCTTTGCGCTGAAGCATCTCATGACCGAAGCTATTGGCCAATTCTGGTTCGAACCATCCAATGGTGTCACGAAGGTGAAGTGGACCTACACCTTCCGGGCCAAGAATCGGCTCACCAAGGTTCCGCTAACTCTGTTCGTGAAGAGCCAATGGAAAGGCTACATGGACGTCTGCTTGGCGAACGTCATTGAGCATTTCTCCACATCACCCACCGCTGCTCCCGCACATGTGCCGGGGAAAAATGGCGGCACTGGCGATCTAACGGACCGATGAGAGGAAGGAACTAAGCGGATGTTCGATACCAAGGTAGCCATTCTCGTCCTCAACGATCTTGAGGTTTGGCAGAAGCTCAACGTCACCGCGTTTCTGGCCACCGGGATCGCAGGTAGCGCCCCGGAAGCAATGGGCGAACCCTATGTGGATGCGGCAGGAAGTCGTTACTCCGCGCTGCTAGGGCAGCCCATCATGATCCTTGCCGCTGACCGGCCAACGCTGCTCCGCGCGCGTCGGCAGGCTCAGGAGAGAGACCTTATTTGTGCAGCATACGTCGAGGCTATGTTCTCCACCGGGCACGACACGGCAAATCGCGAGGCTTTCCTGTCCGAACCTGCGGAAGAGCCGGCGCTGGTGGGGATCGCGCTCCGCGGGCCTAAGAAGGAGGTCGACAAGGCGGCCAAGGGAGCAAGGTTGCACCCTTAATGCTGGAATGCGGCATCCGCTCAGCGCGAAGTCTTCGCTGATGCTTCTACGGCGGCCTTTCTTTGCCGTGCATGCCGACAGCAACGGCAGCGGGTTGGGCGTCACAGATCGCGACGTCCCCGGCGTGGCGGCTTGTGCTCTAGCCGAGCCCTGAATGTGCCCGTCGCGCGCTGGCGAAGCCGCGATCGCTGGCGATGAAGCGCTGAACCATCGGTGCGATCAGCTTCGCCGGATCAGCGACCGGCTGCCCCGTTTCGCGGGCCAAGACCTCGGCATAGGCGACCAACTCCTGGTGCAGCGCCGCCGATAATTCGATAGTCACCTTGATCGGCTTGTCGTCGGCGATGGCGCCGAGTTTGAGCTTGGTCATATCACCCTCCGTATGGCTCGAGCACGAGGTCGCGCGTGACGATCACCCGCACCGGGAAGCCGGGCCTGATGGTGAGCGTCGGCGCGACGTTGAGCTGCCGTCGGACAATCTGCTGGCCGGCGTCGTTGATGGTGTCCTGTCCGCCATTTCGGATTGCCTGGATCAGGCGGTCGTCTTCGTTTGTGGCGAGTTCGGCGCCGACGCTGAGCAGCGTTGAGAGACCGGCCGCCTTGGCGAGATTCCACCAGTGATAATCGACGCCATCCTGAAGGCCGGCAAACCCTTCAGCGTCTGCGCCCGGCTGGCGCTCGAGCACGATCGAGCGTCCATTCGGGAGGATCAGCCGATTCCAAACCAGCAGCACGCGACTCTGCCCGAACTGCACATTGTTGTCGTACTGGCCGATGACGCGCGTGCCCTGCGGTATGAGCAGGATGCGGCCGGTCGGACTATCATAGATGTTTTCCGTCACCTGGGCGGTGATCTGGCCCGGGAGGTCGGATCGGATACCGGTGATCAGCGCGGCGGAAATCACAGCGCCCGCCTGCAGGATGTTGGGCGACGCCGGCGCGGCGACGCGATCGGGCGCGACGGTCCTTCGATCTGCTGCGGCATTGAGGAAGGCATTCTGCCGGTCCTGCGCCGTGGGGGTCGCGGGTGGCGGAGCCAGGCCGAGGCTGGTGAGATCGGGTATCGCTTGCGCGCCGGGCGTCGCCTGGGATGGCGTTGCAGCTGCCGTACGGGTTTCAGTGCTCGCGAACAGCCGGGCCGTACGGGACGCCTCCAGTTCCTGAATGCGGCGCTGCTCTTCCGGGCTGAGACCGGGGTTCGGGGTAGCAATGCCGGGCGTCGGCACGGGCTGGCCACGGTTCTGCGCTCCGAGGATCGGGCGACCGAGGTCGCCGGGAAGCCGCGGGCCGAGTTGGGGCACGCCGCTATAGTCGCGCGGCAGGCCGGCAATACCATCGGCCGTCGTGCGGTTCTCGGTCGAGTAGAGTTCCTCGTTCGGCTGACCGGCATCGCGGGTTTGAAGCGCATAGACCAGCGCGCCACCGATCCCGACGCTCGCGACCAGACCGAGACCCGCCAGCACCTTTCGCGATAGCCGCGTAACGCGCGGCGGCTCCGCGCGCAGCCGCATCGGCGCGGGACCGACCGGCTCGCCGGTCAGCGGCTGGGCCTCCTCGTCCGGCCCTTCCTCTTTCCGGGGCTCGGTCTCGCTCACGATGCGGGCCTCCCGTCGGTCCGTGTGATGCGGACGCGCCGCTGCCGGTCGCCGGAGCCAAAGCGCAGCTCAGCGGCCGCGAACAGCCTATCGACAATCATGTGGTGGCCCCGCACCCGGTAGTTCACCAGCTCCGAGGTGGTGCCCTCGGGACCAACGACAAACAGCGGCGGCATCTCGCCCTGGCTGATACCGCGTGGGAATTCGATGAAGACCTGGCGGCCGTCGTCGAAGGCGCGCAGCGGCCGCCACGGCGCGCGGTCGCCGTCGATCGCGTAGCGGAAGTTGACGTTGGCGAGGTCGACGCCGGATGCGACCTGTTGTGCGGCCTCGGCCTGTTGGTTCTGGCGACGCAGCGCGATGAACTGATCCTGCGGATACTGCCACGAGACAGAGGCCATGTAGGTCCGCTCGGTCGAGCGCAGCTCCATATGGTAGGTGCGCAGGTTGGTGTTGATGACGAGATTGGTCATCAAGTCCGGCCGGGTGGGCTTCACCAGGATGTGGACCTGCAAGGTTGGCCCGGCGCCGCTCTGCGTGTCGCCGATGATCCAGCGCACCGTGTCGCCGGCTGCGACCGGTCCGGAGCCGACGAGCTGCTCGCCCGGCTGCAACGCGATATCGGTGATCTGCCCGACGGCGGTATAGACCTGATAAAGCGCGCCGCCCGTATAGGGATAGACCTGCATGGCGTTGATGAAGCCGTTGCGCACCGGCTGGATGCGGGCCGCGGCGTTGGCCTGGTTGACGCGCGCCGTGGGATCTGTCGGTTCCGGCGGCGCTCGTGACGGTTCGATGCGCTGCAACTGTCCAGGCAGCGGAAGCGGTCGCGGGATCTCGACCACGGTGACGGGCGCCGGCGGATCGACGGTCTGCACGGCCGGAGCAGCGGTGTCGTAGGAAATTTCCGGCGGCGGTGTGCTGGTGGCGCAGCCGGCGAGCGCGGTTGTCGCCAGCAGGACCATGGGGAATGCGGCTCTGCGGAAAGCCGAGACTACGGATGTGTGTAAAGCCGGGTTTCCGGCTTTACGGAAAGACGGCTTCATTGCCCAAGCTCCCGTGACCAGTTGATGGCGTTGACGTAGATGCCGAGCGGGTTCGCCCTGAGCCGGTCGGCGTTGCGTGGAATCTGTACGACGATCGTCAGGATCGCGGTCCAGCGGGTGGTCTCGGCAAGCTGGCCGTTCTCATAACGGCGCTCGACCCAGGCGACGCGGAAGCTGTCGGGCGATGCGCGAATGACGCTGGAGACGTCGATGGCGACCTGCTGGCGGCCAACCTTCGTGAACGGGTCATTGGAGCGGGCATAGTCGTTGAGCGCCATGGCGCCGCGATCGGTCGTGAAATCATAGGCGCGCAGCCAGTTCTGCCGCACGATGATGGCGTCGGCGGGGATCGAGCGGACCTGCTCGATGAAGCGCGCCAGGTGGAAGGCGATCTGCGGATCGGTCGCACGATAGTCGGCGACGGCGGGCGCCACGGCTTGCGCCTGACCCAGACGGTCGACCTGGACGACCCACGGTACGATCGTGCCACGCGCAGATTGCCAGACCAGCGCGGTGGCGAAGCCAGCCGAGAGGATCAGTGAGCCGAGGGCCATCCTCCGCCAGTTCTTCGCCTGGACGCGCGAGGCGCCGATCCGTTCGTCCCAGACCTGTGCGGCGCGCTGATAGGGCGTCTCGGGTTCGGGGGCTTTTCCATAATGGGTGGAAGGTCGTTTGAACATCAGCGGTCGCTTTCGGAAAGATTGACGGAAGAGCCGCCGCCATGGGCGTCGCCGGAGCGCACGGCGTGGGCGGTCGCCTGGACGGCGTGGGTCATGCGTTGGGAGCGGCGCATGCGTTGCGCCCAGGCGGGAGGAGCGCCGGCGGCAGCCCCGCCGCTAGAGCTGGCTCCCTCACCGGCGGAATCGCCTCCGACCGTGCCCATGGTCGAGGAGCCGCCCGTCGCCTCGAAGGCGGCCTTGCCGCCGGCGTTGAAGCTAGAGCGCATGCTTTCGGCAGCGCGCGAGGCAGCGCGGCGCAGTGGTGAGACGGCGGTGCTACCGCCCGCACGGGCGACGCCGCCAAGGCCGGACGCAACGCCGGCAGCGCCAGATTGCAAGGCGGAGCCGAGGCTATAGGCGGTCGAGGCGCCACCCGCGACGGCGGCTCCACCGCGCGCCGCAGCCGCCGCGCCACCGGCCAGCGCCGCGCCGCCGGAAGCGACCGCACCGACCGCGCCGACACCGGCGGCGACCATGCCGCCTGCCGCCATACCCGTTCCGACTGCGGCGCCGGCGCTGAGTTGAGGGCCGCCGGAGACGATGCCGCTGGCGATGCCCGGGCCAAAGATGCCGAGGCCGAGTAGCGACAGGGCGGCGAGCACGATTGCCATCGCCTCGTCGATCGTCGGCGTGGCGCCGCCAAACCCCGACGTGAATTCGGAAAAGAGTGTCGAGCCGATGCCGATGATGACGGCTAGCACCAGGACCTTGATGCCGGAGGAGATCACGTTGCCGAGCACACGCTCGGCCATGAAGGCGGATTTGCCGAACAGGCCGAACGGGATCAGCACGAATCCGGCGAGCGTCGTCAGCTTGAACTCGATGAGCGTGACGAAGAGCTGGATGGCGAGAATGAAGAAGGCGAGCAACACCAGCGCCCAAGCGAGGAACATGCAGGCGATCTGGATGAAGTTCTCGAAAAATGACCAGTAGCCCATCAGCCCGGAGATCGATTCCAGCAGTGGTCGGCCGGCGTCGAGGCCGGTTTGGGCCACCTTGCCGGGGCGCAAGAGATCGGCCGTGGTGAAGCCGGTGCCGCTGGCTTTCAAGCCGAGGCCGGCAAAGCTCTCGAAGACGATACGGGCCAGGTTGTTCCAGTTGCCGATGATGTAGGCGAATACCCCGACGAACAGGGTCTTCTTCACCAGGCGCGCCAGGATGTCGTCGTCGGCGCCCCAGCTCCAAAAGAGTGCGGCCAGCGTCACGTCGATGACGATCAGCGTGGTGGCGATGAAGGCGACTTCGCCGCTGAGCAGGCCGAACCCGCTGTCGATGTAGCGGGTGAAGACCTCAAGGAAATGGTCGATGACGCCTGTGCCGCCCATGATGCTATCGAGCCTCGTCGAGGAGTGGCGGAGCGATCGGCGCGGCTGGCCCCAGAGCCGGCCGATTACTGCGATCTATTGGGGACGCGGAGTTGTCGCGTGGCGCCGGGGGTGGCTCCGGTAGACGTTCGGCCGGACGGGCGCCGGGAGCGAGGAAGCGGTTTCGGTTCTCGGCCCAGGCCCGCAGGCAGGCAGTATCGCGGGGACCGGCTTCGCCGAGCTCCTGGCAGCGGATCAGCTCGTCGCGGAGCGGATCTGCCTGCGTCTGGTTGGCCCGTCCAGACGCCCACGGCTCGGGCGCTTCTTCTTTCCGGTTCATCTCGATCGCGGTTGCGGTGATTGCGACCGCGACGAAGACGACGGCGCCGAGCCGGGCGAGCAGCTTCCCGTCCATGGCCAGGCCCTCAGTTGCCGTTCGGGAACATGCGGGCGTTGCCGGGCTGATAGCCCGTACCCGGCGTCAGGAAGCGGCGACGCTGTTCACGACCCTGCTCGGCGGCTGCGGCACGCTCGGCTTCGGAGAGCGCTTGCGCCCGGCCGTTCGCCGCGACGACGGCGGTCAGGTCGGCGAGTTGCTGCGCCTGCAGCGCGAGAAGCTGGTTGCCGGCCTGTGTCGCCTGCAGCGCGCCCGTCGCCCCTTGGCTGCGACCGATCAAGGAGGACATCTCGGTGCGGTTGGTGTCGAGATTTCCGACTACACCCGCCTGGACGCGCATGGCGTCTTGAAGCCCGCCGACCGTATTCTGCCAGCGCTCGCGGGCACCCGCCACGAGCTGCTGATCGGACGCCGACATGGAGGCGTTGCCGTAGGTGCTCTGGAACGCCTGGTCGATGTTCTGGACGTCATAGGCGATACGCTGTGCCTGGGTGAGAAGCTGCTGCGTGCGCTGGACGGACTGCTGGAGCTGCTGGAGAGAAGAATAGGGCAGGCTCGCGAGATTGCGGGCCTGATTGATCAGCATGGTCGCCTCGTTCTGAAGCGAGCTAATCTGGTTGTTAATCTGCTCCAGCGACCTGGCCGCCTGCAGAACATTCTGCACGTAGTTTGTGGGATCCTTCACGATCAACTGTGCGGACGCCGGAGGAGCCCATAGTACCGGGGACAGCGCGATCGGCGCAGCCAGCAGAACCGCGGCGACGCGGGCGATGGATGAGCGAGGATGAACGGAACGGGTCATGAGCGTGCCTCCGGATCGGTTTGGGGGATGACATTGGCGAGGTCGGCGATGAGGTCGGCGGCCCAAGCGAGCCGGTTTTCGGCAAGCCATTCGGCGAGAAACCCGTCCGTGCCGCTACGGGCATGGACTTCCGCGATGAGCGCCTGATGCTGCTTCGATGACGCGGCGCAGAGCGCGAGCGCCACGTCCGACAGGCCCAGCTCGAACAGCCGGTTGCCGCGTCGGGATTGGCAATAGTAGTCGCGCTTGGGCATCGCCCGGGCGAGGATCTCGATCTGACGATCGTTGAGGCCAAAGCGCCGATAGATGGCGGTGATCTGCGGCTCGATCGCGCGTTCGTTCGGGAGCAAGATGCGGGTCTGGCAACTTTCGATAATGGCCGGCGCGATCGCGGACCCGTCGATGTCCGAGAGCGACTGCGTGGCGAAGATGACGCTCGCGTTCTTCTTGCGCAGCGTCTTCAGCCACTCGCGGAGCTGACCGGCGAAGCCCTCGTCGTCCAACGCGAGCCAGCCTTCATCCACGATCAGGAGCGACGGGCGACCGTCGAGGCGGTCCTCGATGCGGTGGAAGAGATAGGCGAGCACGGCGGCGGCAGCCCCGGTGCCGATCAGCCCTTCAGTCTCGAAAACCTGAACATTGGCTTCGCCCAGATGCTCGGCCTCGGCGTCGAGCAGACGGCCATAGGGACCGCCGACGCAATAGGGTCGGAGCGCCTGCTTGAGATCGTTGGATTGCAGCAAGACGGACAATCCCGTCAGCGTGCGCTCGGCGACGGGCGCCGACGCCAGCGAGGAGAGCGCCGACCAGAGATGTTCCTTCACCTCGGGCGTGACCGGCACGCTCTCGCGCATCAGGATGGCGACCAGCCAATCGGAGGCCCAGGCGCGCTCGGCGACATCGTCGATGCCCGCGAGCGGTTGAAGCGACACGCTGTCGTCTGAGCCTTCGGTGAGGCCGCCGCCGAGATCGTGCCAGTCGCCACGCATGGCGAGCGCGGCGGCGCGGATCGATCCGCCGAAGTCGAAGGCGAAGACCTGGGATTGCTGGTAGCGCCGGAACTGCAACGCCATGAGCGCCAGCAGCACCGACTTGCCGGCACCGGTCGGGCCGACGATCAGCGTATGGCCGACATCGCCGACATGGATGGAAAGCCGGAACGGGGTCGAGCCCTCGGTCTTGCCGAACAGCAGTGGGGGTGCTGCAAAATGCTCGTCCCGTTCCGGTCCCGCCCACACCGCCGAAAGCGGGATCATGTGGGCGAGATTCAATGTGTTGATCGGGGGTTGGCGGACATTGGCGTAGACATGGCCGGGCAGCGAGCCGAGCCAGGCGTCCACAGCGTTGATCGTCTCGGGCATCGCGGTGAAGTCGCGGCCCTGGATGACTTTCTCGACCATCCGCAGCTTCTCGGCCGCGATACGGGGATCATCGTCCCAGACGGTGATCGTCGCAGTCACATAGGCCTGGCCGGCATAGTCGGCGCCCAGCTCCTGCAACGCCATGTCGGCGTCGGCCGCCTTGTTGGACGCATCAGTATCGACCAGCGCCGAGGCCTCGTTGGTCATCACCTCCTTGAGGATGGCGGCGATCGATTTGCGCTTGGCGAACCATTGCCGCCGGATCTTGGTCAGCAGTTTGGTCGCGTCGGTCTTGTCGAGCAGGACGGCGCGCGTCGACCAGCGATAGGGAAAGGCCAGCCGGTTCAGCTCGTCGAGGATGCCGGGCGTGGTCGCGGTCGGGAAGCCGACAATGGTGAGGATGCGGACATGCGCGTCGCCGAGCCGGGGCTCCAGCCCGCCGGTCAGCGGCTGATCGGCCAGCAGCGCATCGAGATACATCGGCGTCTCGGGGACGCGAACGCGATGCCGCTTCGTCGAGACGGTCGAATGCAAATAGGTCAGCGTCTCGCAGTCATCGAGCCAGGCGCATTCCGGCATGAAGGCGTCGATGAGCTGGAGGATGCGATCGGTGCGGTCGGCGAAGCCGCGCAGGATCTCGTGCGCATCGACGCCGGCGTGATCGCGGCCCTCGTAGAGCCAGGTCTCAGCGCGGGCGGCGTCCTCGGCCGGCGGCAGATAGAGGAAGGTCAGGAAGTAGCTGGACTCGAAATGCGCGCCGGCTTCCTCGAAATCGGCCTTGCGTTCGGCATCGACCAAGGCGGAGGCGCTGTCGGCGAACATGCTGGCCGGATAGGTCGCGGAGCCATGGCGCTGCGCTTCGACGAAGATCGCCCAACCGGAGCCGAGGCGACGAAAGGCGTTGTTGAGCCGGCCGGCGACGGCGACCAGCTCGGCCGGCACGGCGCTGTCGAGATCGGGGCCGCGGAAACGCGCGGTGCGCTGCAGGCTGCCGTCCTTGTTCAGCACGATGCCTTCGCCGACCAGCGCGACCCAAGGGAGGAAGTCGGCGAGCCGGGTGTTGCGATTACGATATTCGGCAAGGTTCATCATCGGCGTCGCTCCTCAAACCGACAGGTGGCCAGGGATGCGCAGATGCTTGCGCACGACGTCGACGAACTGCGGATCGCGCTTGGCCGCCCAGACGGCCGCGAAATGCCCGATGGCCCAGAGGCCAAGCCCGACCAGCCAGAGGCGAAGGCCGAGACCCAGCGCGGCCGCCAGTGTGCCGTTGAGAATGGCGAGCGAGCGCGGAGCGCCGCCGAGCAGAATCTGCTCGGTCAGCGCCCGGTGAACCGGGACAGAGAAGCCCGGCAACTCGCCGCCATGTTCGACGCCATCGGCCATCAGACGAGCGCCCCGCCGCCGAACGAGAAGAACGACAGGAAGAAGCTGGACGCGGCGAAGGCGATCGACAGGCCGAACACGATCTGGATCAGCTTACGTGCGCCGCCCGACGTGTCGCCAAAGGCCAGTGTCAGGCCGGTGATGATGATGATCATCACAGCGATGATCTTGGCGACCGGCCCCTCGATCGATTCGAGGATGGATTGCAGCGGCGCTTCCCACGGCATGGAGGAACCGGATGCGTGGGCGGCCGGCGCGAGCGCCAGCGTGACGAAGGCGACGGACACCGCCGTTGCGATGTGGCGGCGGATGCGCAGGGCATGCTGGATCATGACGGGTCTCCTGTGAGGGGCTGGCTTGCGGGGATGACGCGGTAGTCGCCGTCGGGGCCGAGGCCCTCGATGCGGGCGAGTTCGGCGAGGCGGCGCGATGCGCCACGGCCGGAGAGCACGGCGACCAGATCGATCGTCTCGGAGATCAGCGCGCGCGGGACGGTGACGACGGCCTCCTGGATGAGCTGCTCCATGCGACGCAGCGCGCCGATGGCGGTGCTGGCGTGGATGGTGCCGACCCCGCCGGGGTGTCCGGTGCCCCAAGCCTTCAATAGGTCGAGCGCCTCGGCCCCCCGCACCTCGCCGATCGGGATGCGATCGGGGCGCAGGCGAAGCGAGGAGCGGACGAGATCCGAGAGCGAGGCAACGCCGTCCTTCGTCCGCATCGCGACGAGATTGGGCGCGGTGCATTGCAGTTCGCGGGTGTCCTCGATCAGCACGACGCGATCGGAGGTCTTCGAGACCTCGGCGAGCAGCGCGTTGGTGAGGGTCGTCTTGCCGGTGGATGTGCCGCCGGCGACGAGAATGTTGCGCCGATCAGCGACGGCCTGGCGCAGCGTCTCGGCCTGATCCGTCGCCATGATCCTGGCGGCGACATAATCATCGAGCGTGAACACGGCGACGGCGGGCTTGCGGATCGCGAAGGCCGGCGCGGAAACCACCGGCGGTAACAGCCCCTCGAACCGCTCCCCCGTCTCGGGCAGCTCGGCCGAGACGCGCGGGGCGCCGGGATGGACCTCCGCGCCGACGTGGTGGGCTACCAGGCGGATGATCCGCTCGCCGTCCGAAGGCGGTAGCACTTCACCCGTATCGGAAAGCCCTTCGGAAAGCCGGTCGACCCAGAGCCGCCCATCGGGGTTGAGCATCACCTCGACGATCGCGGGGTCTTCCAGAAACCGGGCGATCGCCGGCCCAAGGGCCGTGCGCAGCATGCGGGCGCCGCGAAGGATCGCCTCCGATTTCTGGTGAGTGGCCGCCACGTCGTCCCCGTTCGCTTGCGGGACCGCGACATGCGGCCCGGGATCGGGGATGAGTAGAAGAGGCAGAAATCATGGCCTGACAACAACCATAATGTGGTCGTCGTACTGTGGCGTACAAAGACAGGGAAATGGCGGAACGCCGGAATACTTGCGGTCGACGTAGCCGTGATTAATCCGCGTCGTGCGCAGGCGCGATGTCCTCCGGAATCTCTTGCCGAAGCTTCGGCCCGTGAGCGAGTCGGCGGCCGAGCGCGGTGACGAACGCCTCGTAGCGCTCGCCTGCTTTAGATCGCGCCGCGGCCTGAGCCGGCTCGGGTAGCGGCGGGTTCGTCGTCAGCCAGAATCGGATGAACACGGCCAGCGTTTCGACGGCGATGCCAAGGTCGCGCTCCATACGCGCCATTCGCCGGTCGATCTGGTCGAGCCGCTTCGTTGTCGCAGCCTCCTGCCGTTCGGCAGCGTCAGGCGACAGGAAAGAGGCGATGCCGGCTTCGGCGATCAGCGAAAGGGATTGATCGCGCCGGGCGGCGTGCGCGGCGAGCGCCTTCATGACGTCCGGTTCGAGATACACCGATAGCCGTTGTTTTTTAGTAGGCTTCGCCATGGTGCCTCCTAAAGATCGATGCCGTCGCCGGGATCGAGCGAGGCTTGGCGTGCGACCTGGCGCAAGGTCTGATTCATCCGCGAGAGACGTGCGGCGTCGTCGCAGGGATCGATCTCGAACTCGTTCTCGATGGGTTGCTTAGGCTCGACGGGTTTCGAGCGGCTCAGTTCTGGCTGGTGCCGGCGCTCGGAGTCGGTCGTATCCTCATCCTCCGATTCACCGCCGCTGGTGGTCATCGCCACCGTCGGCGTCACCGGAAGGGGCAGCGTGCTCCAGTCGTCCGGCCGAGCCGTTATCGACTTGACGAGGTTCGGCGGCGGCAGGATGCGCTCCTGAAACCGGCGATCCTCATAGTATCGCGCCTTCTTCGCGCGGATTGGCGGGGTGCCGGCGACCATGACGATTTCGTCGGACGGCGGAAGTTGCATGATCTCGCCGGGCGTCATCAGTTGCCGGGCGGTTTCCGAGCGCGAGACCATCATGTGGCCAAGCCATGGCGACAGGCGATGACCAGCATAGTTCTTCATCGCGCGCATCTCAGTCGCGGTGCCGAGCGCGTCCGAGACCCGCTTGGCGGTCCGTTCGTCATTGGTCGCGAAGCTGACGCGCACATGGCAGTTATCGAGGATCGAATTGTTGGGCCCGTAGGCCTTCTCGATCTGGTTTAGCGACTGGGCGATGAGGAAGGCTTTGAGGCCGTAACCCGCCATGAAGGCGAGCGCGCTCTCGAAGAAGTCGAGGCGGCCGAGCGCCGGGAATTCGTCGAGCATCAGGAGAAGGCGATGGCGGTTGCCCTTCGCCTTCAGATCCTCCGTGAGCCGCCGGCCGATCTGATTGAGGATCAGACGGATCAGCGGCTTGGTCCGGTTGATGTCCGACGGCGGCACGACGAGGTAGAGGGTCGTCGGATGCTTGCCGCCGACGATATCGACGATGCGCCAGTCGCAGCGGCGTGTGACCTCCGCCACCACGGGATCGCGGTATAGGCCGAGGAACGACATGGCGGTCGACAGCACGCCGGAGCGCTCGTTGTCGGATTTGTTCAGCAACTCCCGCGCGGCGCTGGCGATCACCGGATGGGGGCCGGCCTCGCCGAGATGGGCGGTCTTCATCATAGCGGCCAGCGTCGAGTCGATCGGCCGCTTGGGATCGGAGAGGAAGGCGGCGACGCCGGCTAGGGTCTTGTCGGCCTCGGCGTAGAGGACGTGCAGGATCGCGCCGACCAGCAGCGCATGGCTGGTTTTCTCCCAGTGGTTCCGCTTCTCCAGCGACCCTTCCGGGTCGACCAGGATGTCGGCGATGTTCTGGACGTCGCGGACCTCCCATTCGCCGCGGCGGACCTCGAGCAGCGGATTGTAGGCGGCCGACTTCGCATTTGTCGGATCGAATAGCAGCACGCGACCATGCCGTGCGCGATAGCCGGCGGTGAGCGTCCAGTTCTCCCCCTTGATGTCATGGACGATGGCAGAGCCCGGCCAAGTCAGCAGCGACGGAACCACGAGGCCGACGCCCTTGCCGGAACGCGTGGGCGCAAAGCACAGCACATGCTCGGGACCGTCATGGCGGAGATAGTCGCGATCGAACTTCCCGAGTACCACGCCATCCGCGCCTAAGAGGCCGGCGGCGCTCACTTCGGGGGCGACCGCCCATCGGGCGGAACCGAACGTCTCGGCATTCTTGGCCTCACGCGCCCGCCAGACGGACATGCCGATCGCGACGGCGATGGAGATGAAGCCGCCAGACGCCGCGATATAAGCGCCCTCGATGAAGATCGGCGGCGCATAGGCATCGTAAAAGTACCACCACCAGAAGAAGGCGGGCGGATAGTAGATCGGCCAGCCGGCCAGTTCGAACCAGGGGAGTCCGAGCTGCGGTTGGAAGCCGAGGCGATAGGCCGTCCACTGCGTCGCCGCCCAGGTCGTCATGAGCACGATCAGGAAGACGGTGAGAATCTGGCCCCAGAGGATCTTGGTCGCCGACATGGCGGGCACTCCTTTCTTGATTGGGCTACATGCCGAGGCCGCGATTGCGGCCGAAGCTCCAGTCGACGCCACCGGCGCCGCGCGACACACCGGAGACGTGCTGGCCGATTTGCTTTTCGAGCGACGGCGACCAGGGCACGAGCTGGAAGCCGAGGCCGTCGTCGATCATGGCGAAGCGGCCGGAAGCGAGCGTGAAGCGCTGGCGATAGGTGCCCGCCACATACTCGCCCGTCGCGGCCTTGGAGAACTGGCGCCCGGTCTCGGTCGCGAGCTTTTCGCCCAGGACCTCCACCTCGCGCTGCCGCAGCGTGTCGATCAGGCCCGGCGAGAAGCTGACACCGCGCGCTTGCCGTTCGGCGAGGCCCTGCCTGACGAGATGATCGGCCCGCCGGTCCATCGCCTGGCGAACCTCCGCCCCGAACCCGCCGCCGCCGAGCGCGACGGGATCGCGGGCGATCGCCTGGCGGTCGAGCCAGGTCGCGCCGGTCGCGTTGACCTGGGCGGAGATGTCGAGATCGGAGCGGACGGCGAGGGCGACGCGCCTGCGTCCCTGCGCGTCGTCGAATTTGCGCAGCTCCACGATCGAACCCGGCGCGCTGTCGCCGGCGGCGTCGAGGTCGGGCAGCTTGATGTGGTGGGTTCGCCCGTCCGTACCGTCGACCACGGCATAGGCCGTGCCCTTCAGCTCGTCGTCGAGACCGCGATCAACCAACCGACCGATGACGGGATCGTTGATGCTCTCGCCGGCAAGCACATAGCTGGCGGCGCCCCGTTCGATGCCGCGTTCGGTCAGGCCGCGATGAATGCGCTTGATGATGTCGCCACGCTCGCCCAGCTCACGCAGCGTCACCTCGGCATTCTCGGATACGGCCCATTGGCCGGGGCCGATCTGGTCGGCGAGGCCGAGCGTCTCCAGCTTCCGCAGCCGGCCGAGCTTCATCGCATGGAATTCGTCGGGCTGGCGGTCAGGGTGCGGCGCGAGATCGACGACCCCGGTGCTATAGCTGTCTCGCGCAAGTTGGCGATCGAGGTTGGTCCACCGCTCGGCCTCGATCTGGCGTTCGAGATTGCGGCGTATCTCGTGATCGGTGCGCGGCCCCAACTCCTGGGTGACGAGATCCTGCGCGCGGGCGCGCATGCCTTCCTTGATGTAGTCGCGCGAGATGACGAGGTCCTGGCCGTCATCGGTGCGCCCGCGCAGGATGATATGGACGTGCGGGTTATCGGTGTTCCAGTGATCGACGCCGACCCAGTCGAGCTTGGTGCCGAGGTCCTTCTCCATCTGCCCCATCAGGTCGCGGGCATAGGTCTTGAGGTCGGACATCTCGACCGCGTCCTCCGGCGAGACGATGAAGCGGAAGTGGTGGCGATCGTCGTGGGCGCGCTCGGCGAAAGCCTTGGGGTCGGCGTCCTCAGTCTCCGGTCCGAACAGCCGGGCCTTCTCACCATCCCGGGTGACGCCCTCGCGCCGGAGATAGCTGAGGTGGGCGGAGAGTGGGGCGGCGCGAGCGGTGTGCCGGACGACGCGCGTCTTGATCACCGTGTTGCGCGATCGGCTGGTGAGCAGGCGATTGGCCTGCACCGTCGCGCGCTGGCCGCGGCCGAACCGCGAGCGGTTGCCCGAGCTGATCTTGCCGGAGCGCGAGACGCTGCCGCCGGCGCGCTGGGCGGCCGCCAGCGCCTGGGCGATGAAGGGCCGTGCCTGTTGTGCGCGGGTGGATCGGATGCGGCCCGGCCGGATGCGGAAATCGTCCTCGCCGCTCATGGCCGAGGCCCCGCACATCGCGCAATCGCGCGGAAATCCTTGGCGAAATGGCGGATGCGCAGGCTGCGCCATTCAGGCGCACCTCGCGCCAATGCGCCATAAACCTCTGAAAACACACGACCGCACCAAGCCGCACATCGCGCGCTTTTATCTCGCCATCGTTCGGTTGTGCTGCCTGCTCTTCCCGCCTCTGACGCCAAATCCACGCCAGAGCCCGACAATGCCGCATGAAGTGCGAAGCCCCTCATCGCGGCGCCGCAGTATCGGTTCGCGCCACGAATAGGCCGTCCGATGGCGGTGCAGGCAGGACCGGATCGCGCGTGGACTCCTGCGCAGAGGGTGCGGCCGGATCGCCGTCCCGCTGCCGCTGAACTGCACCAGCGCTGCTATCGACCTGCACGATGAAGAGCGGCGCACGAGTCCAGGCGAGCGGATCGGCGGTCGCCACCGTGACGGTGGCAGCAAGATCGCTTGCGCCGATGATTGGCGCGAGAGCAGCGACATAGGCGCGCGTTTCGGCCGGCAAAGGGCGACCGGTCGTGCGATATTCCTCGTAGCGGCCGGGACCGGCATTATAGGCCGCCAGAAAGCCCGGCGAGCCGTAGCGATCATGCATCTCGCGCAGATACGCCGCGCCCGCCATGATGTTGTCGCGTGGATCGTAGGGATTGCTGCCGAGACCATGGCGAGCGCGCAGATCGGCCCAAGTCGCGGGCATGATCTGCATGAGGCCCATCGCTCCGGCCGAGGAGATCGCGCGCATGTCGCCGGCGCTCTCGACGCGCATGACCGCACGAATCCAATGCTCGGGAACGCCGAACCGCCGCGCGGCCTCGGCGATGAAGGCGGCGTAGCGATCGACGCGAGAGGGCTGCTCGGTCGACACGGTCTGCGCATTCACGTTGGCGCAAAGCGGCGCGGCGACCAGCAGGCCGGAAAGGAGAAGGAGGGCCGTGCGCCGGACGGTAGGATACCGTCCGACGACAGCGCGATGGCGGCGGGCCGGCATCGTTCAGTCCCGCTCGCTACGCTTGGGCGGGCGGTTCCAGTGAAGGCCCCAGGCGGACTTGTCGTCGGCCGACTGGAACAGATTGGCGCGGATCGGCTGGCTGAAGGTCGGATCGTCGAGCTGCAGCGAGACGTAGTCGCCGGCCTTCTCGCCGGTGCGCTTCCAGCCAGCGCCGATCTCGGCGCCGGGTTCGTTGTTCATGCCGTCGAAGACGTGAACGCGGAAATCCGGCGCATTCTCGGCGTCGGATGACTCGGCCGGAATGATGATGATGTCCTGGTGCAGCAGGAGCGTCTCCAAATGGCCGATGAAGCCACTATCGTCGCGTGTGAATTGACCGATTAGAGACATGATTTCCTCCTTGGGATCGCGGTGAGATTGGGGATGGGCACGCCTTCACCGCAGCGGCGCGCGCCAGACGAAGCGGACATCGCCGTCCTCGTCGGTGTAGAGGGGGATGGCCCGGCCGATCACAGCGGAGGCGGGAAGCGGGCCGAAGTAGCGGCCGTCGAGGCTGTCGGGGACTTGCCAGTTCATCAGGAACAGCTCACCCTCAGCGATGACGCGGCAGCCCTGCCAGGCGGGCAGCGGATTGCCGCGACGATCGCGATCGAGCGCATCGCCCATCGGCACGGCGTCGACGGTGATCGCGAGGCCGGTCCTGCAAACCCGTTGGCCAGGAAGCGCAACGACGTGCTTCATCAGCGGCACGCCGCGCGGCAGATAACCGCCCTCGGCGAGAAAGCTCGCGAGCGGCTCGGGCGGGCGTACCGCGACCAGATCGGTGACTTCCGGGGACGGGTCTGGCGCGATGGCGTAGAGGCCGATCGGTGTGCTGGCCGACGCATTCCAGATCAGCTTTGGCGCAAAGGACACGAGCGACAGGATGCCGAGCAACGACACGGCAGCCGTCGTGGTGATGGCGTAGCCGAGCCGCGTCATGCGCCGATCCTCCGCGTCAGGAGGAAGACGCGATGGCGCTGCATCGTGTAGGCGCGCGGCGCCTCGCCGACGGCAAGACGGTTGTGAACGTGCCGCCAGTGATCGGGCGCGACTTCGACGGGATCGATACGAACGGCCTCAATGGCGTCGATGAGCTGGAGCATGCGCTCCACCTTCGGCCAGCCGTCGACGCGTAGCAGGATGTCGCCGCCAGGCGTCACGGTCGGGACCGTCTGGCAAGGTTCGCCAGGACCGACCGCGCGCAGGATGTCAAGGCGGGAGAGCACGGTGCCGCGCTCGTTCGCGGCCCAGCGCACCAGCGCGAAGGTCGTGCCGGGAGGGAAGAAGAGGATGCGGCGACGACGATCGAGGACCTGTTCGCGCACCTCGCGGCCGAAGCGGATCCAGTGCTCGATCTGCTTCTCGATCCAGACGAGTTCGACCTGGGTGAGATCTTCAGGCGGCAATCCGGCGGCGCGGCTGGCGCGCGCGGATGCGGCGGTAAGGCCGGTCATCGGTCATCTCCTTGGGATGGTGGGAATTCGCGCTCGAACAGCGCGCGCAGCATGTCGGCGACGGTCTGGCCGCGCTGGAAGGCGGCGATCTTGATCCGGCCGCGCATGTCGGCCGTGACGTCGATCGTGAGCCTGGCAGTGAAGTCGGCGGCGGCCTCCGCGCGCGGCGACGGACGGTCTGGCACCTTGACCCAGCTTTCCGGATCGGCCGGGCGGGCCACGAAGCTGCGTTTAGGGGACCGCTCGCTCATGCCCCGATCCTCAAGATCTCGGCGGCGAGCGCGGCGATCTCCCGCGCGGCGGGCGATGTCGCGTCCTGCTCGGCCGCGAGCCGCCCGGTCTGCACGGCATCAGCGAAAGCGATGCGCTGACCGATGGTGGTCAGGAGCGGCGGCGGATCGTGCTCCGCGAGCGTTTCGGCGGTTTCGCGAGCGAGCACGGTCCGCGCCGCGCAACGGTTCAGCACAAAGCGAGCGGCAAGCTCCGGCCGGTAGATGCGCGCTTCGCTGAGCAACGTCAGCATCTCGGCCGACGCCCAGCCGTCGAGAGGGGATGGCTGCACCGGGATCAGCACGAGATCGGCGGCGAGCAGCGCCGAGCGCATCAGACTGGCGACACGCGGCGGTCCGTCGATGACGACATGATCGACGTCGCGCGCCAGCTCCGGCGCTTCGCGGTGGAGCGTGTCGCGCGCCAGGCCGACAACACCGAATAGCCGCTCCAATCCCTCCCGGCTGCGCTGCTGCGACCAGTCGAGCGCTGACCCTTGCGGATCGGCGTCGATCAGCGTGACACGCTTGCCGCCTCGCGCCCATTCACCGGCGAGATGCAGCGCCAGCGTCGTCTTTCCGACGCCGCCCTTCTGGTTGAGGAACGCGACGATCATGACGGTCTCCCGGCAATCGGGGACTCGTCCACACGGCGCGGAAAACCGGGTTCCGTTAGAAAGATTCCGTAGGAATCTAGGTTAGATAAGTTACGGGGCTCGCAAGCTGCTGATTCAGCGCGAGGAATCGGCGATTCCGGTCCCCGATAGCACGAGAGTCCGGTCCCCGATGGCACGATAGTGCCGGTCCCTGATAGCACGAGATGATTCACAGCTTATCCCCAGGGCGAGTTGTCGAGCGGCGGCGTCGGCGCGGGATGCCGAGCGCGTCGGGATCGATGGGTACGAAGGACAGGATTTCGGGACCGCCGACGCATTGCTCGATGGTCAGGCGATAGCCCGGCAACGGCTGGCGGCGGACGATGTCGCGCAGGTCGTAGGCGAAGTGTTTGAGCGGCGAGAGGCTGCCGGACTTGGCATGGAGGTGGGGGAAGTCGAAGCTCCAGCCGAACTCCTGCTTGCCGCCGTGCTTGCGCACCAGCCGGTAGAGCCAGCGCTCCAGACCCCCGGTGAGATCGAAGTATTTGCGGTCGATCGTCAGCACGAGCGCGTCATCGAGGACGGCGCCGTAAAACCAGTCGGGGAGGATCAGCTCGAGGCCAAGCGGGCGGCCGCGGTGATCGGCGCGCTCCTTCCATTCGTTGATCCAGGAGAAACGGTGCATCCGCCGCTCAGTGGGCTGGCGGATCGAGGTCGCGACCGTGGTCGACTGCAGCCGGTCGAGCGCAGCCTTCAGCCGGTCGTAGTCGCGAAGCGACACGCCGCGGCCGATGAAGTTCAGAATTTCATAGGGGGTGGTGGCCATCAGGCGCGACGGACGCAGGCCGACATCGCGTGCTTCGACGATCTGGGAGGCGGCCCAGATGAGGACATCGGCGTCCCAGATCGTGGCCATGCCATGTTCGGGCACGGCTTCGACACGGATCTTCACCGAGCCCGCCTTGAAGTCGATCGGCGTCAGGCGCTTCGACTTGGCCAGCGAGAAGAACGGATAGGCCATGAGGTCCTGCGCGTCGCGCGGCGCGAGATCGCCGGGCAGCGCCCGGAACAGATCGAGCTGCGCGCGCTCCTCGCGATGGTGGGGGTGGAACGACATGGCCGGTCGTCTCAGCGCGGCTGGCGGCCGGCGAAGCGGCGATCCGAGGGCTCCTGCCGCTTGGCGGGAAGCACCGTGCCGCGCGGATCGGAGGTGGAGCTGACGAGGCCGCGATTGGCCCAGGTCTGGAGATCGTCGATGGAATAGACGACTCGGCCGCCGAGCTTCCGATAGGCCGGGCCGGTGCCGTAGGTGCGGTGCTTCTCAAGCGTGCGCTCGGACAGTCCGAGGAAGCGGGCAGCTTCCTGCGTGCGCAGGTAGCGTGGCGGGATGCCGGCGGTCGTATCGGCCATTGTCGAGCCTCCGTGGTCTCGTTGGGGGCCGCTGCCGTCAGGCGGCGGTTCGAGAGCACGGTGGCGTGAAGGCGGTGGGTCGGACGATGTCGAAGATAGACGCTATAATCGACACCCGAGCGGTGTCAGCGATCCCGGCGTGGGCGGCGCAGCAATGTGCGGTAGCCGCCGCGAACGAGCTTCATGCCGTCGCGGGCGAGGCGGATGGTGATTTCCCGGATGGGGTCGCCGACCCAGGACGCTGCGTCGATTCTGTGCTGAGGGAAGAGATGCTCGGCGACGACGCGGTAGATGGCGCCGGCGTGTCGCGCGTCGATGGCGCGCAGCATCTGCCGTGCCCGCTGGTGTCGTTGCGGCGTCATGCGTGGATCGGCCGGTACTGGCCGACCTGTTGCAGCCGCCCAGAACCGCCCCAGCGCGGTTAGGCGATCCGGTGTGAGTTCATCGAGAGGGATGACGGCGGCGAGCGCCCGGTCCTCGATCGGACCGGCAAGAGTGACGTCGAAGCGCGCTCCCCGCATATCCAGCCGAAGCAGCGCGGCTTTCCGTTGAAGGACAGCATGAATCCGCAGATCGTCAACGGTGAGATGCGATCCGTCGGACGGAGCCGGCTCGGTTTTGAGGATGATCGCCGCCGGATCGGTTTGCGGTGTCCAGAAGATCGGCTGGGCGAGAGCTGTGATGCGTGGGTCGGCTGCGAAAAGACAACCCCCATTGCTCGGCGAACGACGTCGCCGTTTCATCGCTCAGTCGCCCGGAGGACAGTAGTTCCTGAAAGGCGATCCTGTAATCCGGGTTGCGCCGCAGGAATTCCCAGGCGAGATCGCTTGTCGTGAGTTGATCGATATATTCATAGGCGGCCTCGGACCGCCAACTCTCTTCCTCGGACATCCTCTGCCGCCTCCGCGTAATTGTTAAGCAACGCGAGTGTTGTGGCTGGCACGATTCCAAGTTGAGTCGGTGCGGGGAAGAACGAAGTGGGGTCAACGTGATGCAGGTTCTGCATCACCTCAGTGCAGACGGGGGCCGAGAAGCTCGCCGTAGCCGCTTGTCGTCATCCATTTTGCGCGGGCGAGATGGGCGGTGTGGATGCGCGCGGCCCGCTCTGGTTCGGCTTCGGGACAGATTCCGAACAGCGTTTCGACGACTGCTTTCCAGTCCGCACCTTCGGCGTCTGCATCGAGAAGGCGCAGGTATAGCTTCAGATGAGCACGGTCATAGGCCGTGAGTGCTGCGCCGCCAGGCGGCTGGTCCAGAAAGTCTTCTATGGTCACCGCATCCCCCGGCAACAGATGTATCCATTTTGAAGGGGATTGTTAACGATGTTTTGAATGCATTGCGTCCCGGCAGCGCCGTCGCGTGAAGGCCGGGCGGTGTGGGCATGCGCCCCTATGTCAGGCTTCTCTCTTTGCATCGACCAGCATCAACCCCACGCCTTGGTCGGAGTTGAGGAAGACAATCCCGCCACGTTCGAAGGCGCGCCTGACCTCATCCCGCGTCGACTCGTACACCTCGAGGCCGCTTGCGGATTCGAGGCGCTTGAGCGCGGTCAGTGATACTCGGGCCTTGTCAGCGAGCGTCTCCTGCGTCCAACCCAGCAACGCGCGTGCGGCCCGCGATTGTCGGGCGGTGATCATGCATGATCACCTCCCACTCAGACGTACGCGCACGCCAGAACTACGACTATTATAGTCGTCCTGGTGTCGTCTGACTACCCAAAAGCTACTGCTGGGGCATTACCGGCGCGTCTTCGGCGAGAACTGATTCGGTCGCCTCGGTGCCGAAGGCCCCGGCCTGTTCGGCCGGGACCTTGCGCGGGCCTCAGTCGCCGCGCCGCCCGTTGGGGCGGGACCAGATCAGCGAGAAGCTCTCGTCCTCGTCGTCGAAGAGGTTGGCGTAGATCGGGGCGTTGAAGCTCGGATCGTCCAGCTTGAGGCCCAGATAGTCGCGGCCTTCGTTGGAGCGCTTGGACCAGGCGGCGCCGATCTCCGCGCGGCCGACCAGAACCCGGTGGCTGGGGGCGTTCTCGCCAGTGGCACGCTGGTCGGGGACGATGCGCACGCCCTTGGCCTGGACGCTGAGGGTGACGATTTCGCCGGTGAACTCGTTCGCGCCGGTCTTCTTGAAGGTGCCAATGGTCGCCATTGTAAGTCTCCGTTTTCCGTTCCCGAGCCCGCACCATTGCGGCCTCGATGGCGATCGGCAGGCCGGAGGCGATCGACGGCGCACCCCGAAGGGGCCAGACAGCTAAGGAGGACTTTCTTGTCCCGCGAGGAATGGCGGCGCAGCCGGCAGGGGAAGAAAGTTCGACGCCGCTGTTGCGTCATAGGCGATCGAGGCGCAGCCGACCTTCGGCCAGATCAGGCCATTGAAGAGGTCGTTTGGAGCGGTCGAGGCACGGTCAGAAAACGGAGAAGATGGCGGCCGTCCCGCACCGGCAGACCGGCGTCACGGCAATGCTCACCGGCTTCGTCCCCTCCCGGCAGGGCATCGTTCGGCATCCTTACCCTCCACCGCCATTTGGGAGGTCGCCGCGCCGGATGTGCAGTGTGCCGCCGAGACATGGTTCTGCCACGGCAGCGCTTCGATGACGGCCACTTCCCAGGCTCAGCGTCGATCATCCGCACCTCACGCTGCAAACCCAATGGCCTCAGTCAAAGTGGGCGGCTGTGGTCCACCGCTGGTCTGGTTCTCGCAGCGGCGATGACGCAGGTCAGTTCCGCGCGAGGTCCCGGCCGGACGGGCCCGTGGCCGCCGCCATTCCCGCGACCCGTACGAAGGCGGTGATGCCGACCGCGACCGCGCCGATGACGGAGAAGATGATCTGCCAGGTGTCGGAGGGCATGGTGTGTTTCACGATGCCGTGCGTCGCGTGGTATCCGGCAAGCACCGCGGGCGCGACGAAGGTGAGTGCGATCGCGAGGCGCATCCAGAGCGGACGGATGAAGGCGAGCAGGAACTGTCCGAGCCCGAGCGTCAGTGCGGCGGCGCCAAGGCCGACGATGATCGCACCGAGCCAGCCGGCACCTGTCTGATAGGCCCATGTCCCGGCGCTAACGCCCGCGAAGAACGGCAACGCGAAGACAGCCAGGGTCAACAACAGCCAGCACAGGCCGCCGATCGCGGCGATGCTGGCGAGGATACCGATGAAGATCATGGTGGTGTTCTCCGCGAGATAAAGGTCTGACGGTTGCGCCTCCACCACCACCGCGGCGCGTTGCCAGTATAGCCGAAGAGGAGGCGGGACGGGAGCGGAAATCCCGCAGGATCTCCGCTTGCGGCCGTGACGTCTCGCCCGCGATCAGCGGGCGAAGGGATCGACCTCGTGAACGATGGCGGCGGCTTCGCCGTCATATTCGCCGGCGGGCATGACGCCCATTGTGCCGTCGCCGGCGTGAAAGATAACGATCGACACCATGAGGGTGGTGGCGAGGCTGAGGGCGAAGGCGTGAGCTTGCTTGAGGGACATCTGACCGGCTCCTGTCTTGGAGGCGGGAGACCATCTCCCGCGCGACAGGCGCCCGATGTGTCCGGCCGATGGCCGCAATCACCGCGCAGGCGAAGGCGGAGCGGCGGCATGCTCGCATAGCCGACCCTTTACGGGTTGATGGCGTCAGGCCCTCGGCTGGACCAAGGATCAGCGCAATGGAAGCGGGAGAAGGTTTTCCGCCATGACGGAAGCCACGCAGCAATCGAGCGTTCAATGAACGTCTGCGGCGCAGCATCAGCGATGCCGGTATGGCCGGGGGCTGCTGACGCGCAACTACAGTGCAAAACTGCCGCTTAACGGACAGGCATGTTTGTCAGGGGCGCCACTGTAAAACGATGAAGGCGCGATGTCGCCAGCCGCCGCAGCATTGGCTGCGGTCGCTGCCCGCGACGATGAACCCAGCTTTTCGATGAAGCGCCTGACGTCTCATTGGCGCAATCGGATAGGAAACTGGCGCGCGCGGCACCTGTAGAAAGGCAAGACGGCTTGTAGAAGAGCATCCAGAAAGGACGAACCCATGACCCAGACCATCATCATCACCGGCACCTCCAGCGGGCTCGGCCGCGCTACCGCGAAGCTGTTCCAGACACGCGGCTGGAATGTCGTAGCCACCATGCGCTCGCCGGAAAAGGAAACTGAACTGTCGGCCCTCAACCAAACCCTGGTGACGCGCCTGGACGTTGAGGACGCGGACTCGATCGCAGCGGCCGTGGAGGCTGGGATCTCCACGTTCGGCCGCATCGATGCACTCGTCAACAATGCTGGCTACGGCGCCTACGGGCCGCTGGAGGCGACGCCGCGCGACCAGATCCGCCGCCAGTTCGACGTCAACGTCCTGGGCTTATTGGCGACGACGCAGGCGCTGTTGCCGCACTTTCGCGCCAACCGGGCGGGCACGATCATCAACGTCTCGTCAATGGGCGGGCGCGTCGCCTTTCCGCTCGGCACACTGTATCACGCCACCAAGTTCGCGGTGGAGGGCCTGTCGGAGTCGCTGAGCTACGAGCTCGCGGCGATCGGCGTGCGGGTGAAGCTCGTCGAGCCCGGCCTCATGGCCACCGACTTCGGTGGGCGCTCGCTTGCCTTTAGCAACGATCCGAGCCTCACGGAATATCAGCCGACGGTGGAGAGCGTCATGGGTGCGTTCGGATCGGCGATGAAGCAGGCCGCCCGCCCCGAAACCGTTGCCGAGTCGGTATACCAGGCTGCGATCGACGGCACCGATCGTCTGCGCTTTGTTGCCGGCGCAGACGCGCAGCAGATGATCGACATCCGGCGCGACGTCGACGACCAGGCGTTCATGGCTGGGATCAAGACGCAGTTCGGATTGGACGCCTGATCGGTTAAACGGGGTGTCATGGTCCAAGCCAGCGCCCCGTACCCGCCCGACGCCGCCGCGGAGATCGCGACCATGCACCTCGACGGCTATGCGCTTGACACGACTTGGCGCACCCTTCTGATCGACCTCGGGATCAGGCCCGCCGATGCGTTGCGGCGTGCGGGCCTGCCCGACGACCTGCTGACGAGTTCGGCTAGGGTTTCATCTGAAAGCTATTATCGCCTCTGGGGAGCGATTGAGGACCTGCTGGGCGATCCGCTGCTGCCAATTCGCCTCTGTGAGGCGGTTCAGGCGGAATCGTTCTCGCCGCCACTGTTCGCTGCCCTGTGCAGCCCCGACCTTGTCTCGGCGGCCGAACGCATCGGGCGCTACAAGACGCTGATCGCGCCGATGCGGCTTGAGGTAGTGCGCTCTCGTGAGCGGGTGCGCATCGTGTTGAGATGGCTGGACGCCCCGTTCGTGCCGCCGCCCTCGCTGGTGTTGATGGAACTGTTGTTCTGCGTTCAGCTCGCCCGCATGGGCACGCGCGAAGCGATCAACCCGATAGAGGTCACGGCTCCCGAGCCACCCTCCCCATCGGCACCCTATGATGCGTTCCTCGGCGTAAGGATTCATCGCGGCGAGGAGACGAGTGTCACGTTCCTCGCAGCCGACGCGACCCGCCCGTTCCTGACATCGAACGACACGCTCTGGGCCTTGTTCGAGCCGGACCTTCGCCAGCGCGTCGCCGACCTCAACGCGGCAGTCACCACCGCGAAGCGCGTTCACGCCGCGCTGTTGGAAGGGTTGCCAAGCGGCCAGGTGTCGATGGATGCAGTGGCCGCCAAGCTAGGGATGAGCAAACGGACACTGCAAAGGCGTATCGAAGCAGAGAATACCAGCTTCCAGACCATCCTGCGCGGGGTGCGCGAGGCGCTGGCGCGACACTACCTGGCCAGGACGCGTCTTCCGCTGGCGGAGATCGCGTTCCTGCTAGGCTTCGACGAGGTCAACTCGTTCCACCGTGCCTTTCGCGCCTGGACGGGCACGACGCCCGACGCGCTCCGACGTGAGCAGTAAGGTCAGCGACGGAATACTGGCTCTTCGAACCGGACTTCAACCACGGATCGCGTAACCAGAACATGCTTCTGTATCAGTTTCGAATGGACACGAACCCGCGTCGCGTCACCATCTATCTGGCCAAAAAGGGCATCGATGTTCCGCGCTACGAGTTCGATTGCGCCAACGGCGAGTGGCGATGGGCGAGCTAACGGCGCTTACGCGCCGCCTCCCTTCGGGCGGAAATCGAACAGTGGGATGCCGAGCTTCCTCGCCTTGTCGGCGAGATTGTCCTGGATGCCGGTGCCGGGGAAGACGATGACCCCGATCGGCAGGACGTCTAGCATCTGATCGTTGCGCTTGAACGGTGCGGCCTTGGCGTGTTTCGTCCAGTCGGGGGCGAAGCCAACCTGCGGCACCTTGCGGGCGTCGGCCCATTTGGCCGCGATTTTCTCGGCGCCTTTGGGCGACTTGCCGTGCAGCAACACCATGTCGGGGTGCTTGGCGTGGACCTGATCGAGCTTGGCCCAGATCAGGTGGTGATCGTTGAAGTCGAGCCCGCCGGTGAAGGCGATCTTCGGACCGGCGGGTAGCAGCACCTGATTGTCGGCGCGTTTCTTGGCGGCGAGGAAGTCCCGGCTGTCGATCATCGCAGAGGTCAGGTTGCGATGGTTGACCATCGATCCGCTGCGGGGACGCCAGTTCGAACCGGTGTGGCGCTCATAGTGTTCGGCGGCCTGGTCGCGCATCAGCTCGAAGGCGTTGCGGCGTTCGATCATGGTCTGGCCCTCGGCCGTCAGGCGTTCCAGCTCGACGGCCTTCACTTCGCTGCCGTCCTGTTCGCGCTGGCCGCGACGCTGCGCCTGCTCGTTGTCGTCCAGTTCGCGCTCGATCCGGTCGGTGGCCCGATGGAAGACGTTGACCGTTGACCAGAGGAGATCGTCGAGGTCGGGCTCGAGGCGGGTGTCCTCCAGGGTGGCGATCAGGGCGTCGAAGATGTCAGCGATGGCTCCGGCGACATGGTCGCCCTCCGGAAGCGGTCGTGGATCGGGTTCATCCGTGAAGGGACGGTAGCCGTAAAGCTGGAGTTCGCTCAGGACATGGTCGGTGGGTGAGGAGGCGTGGTGCGGTTCGTAGTCGTCGTGCTCGCTCATCGGGATGCTCCGTCGGTTCGACCGCGACCCTTGCGGCCTTCATGGCGACGAAAGCCGGCGGGCGGTTCGGACCTGCACCCGCAGCGAAGCGGAGGGTCGGAGCGCAGCGGAGGATGGCGAAGGCGGGCTATTTTGCCTCGCGATGGAAAGGCCCGAAGGGCCTCCGGAAAATAGTCCGCCGCAGACATTGCGGGTCCGGGCCGTTTGCTGGCCGATCGCCCTCTCGAAGGCCGGGGCGCGGTTCTCTCCGACATGGGAATCATCCGAGCGATGCCGACGACGGCGCTCCCGCCGCCCGCATGCTCCTGTCGGCCTATGCCGCAAGCGCCATGAAGCGCGCGACGTCCTGTGGCGCGATCTGCACGCGGGCCGCTGCCCGGAGGCTGTCCAGACCAGTCAAGCGGAGATCCTCGTTGAAGTCGCCCAAGCTCGGAGACACCACAACCGCCTCGATGCCGGCCGCGTTCGCCCGTTCGATCAACGTCGCCATCGCACCGTCGCCTGCCGGATCATTGTCGCGGGCGATGTAGAGCCGACGCAGCGTGTCAGGGAACAGGATGGCCGAGAGATGTGCCGCCGAGAGCGCCGCCGCCATCGGCATTGTGGGGAGCGCCATCCTGAGCGACAGCATCGTCTCGATCCCTTCACCGGCCGCCATCACTTCGCCCGCCACGCCGAAGCGAACGGCATGCCCGAGGAGGTCGCCCATCGCTCGCCTCGGCGTGTCGATCGGGGCCTTGTCCGAGCCGTCCGGGGCGAGCCAGGTGCGATGCGCGCCGGTTTGACGCCCGTCGAGATTAGTGACTGATGCGATCATCGCCGGCCAGGCCTCGGTGGGGGAGTGCTCGTCGGGCCGGTAATAGCAGCGAGGGTGGAAGCGCAGGCTTCCGGCTCCGTGCAAATCCGTAATGCCGCGTATCCGCAGATACGTCTTTACGAGTGTGCCCGAAATCGGCTGCGCCATGGCGAACAGCCGCCGTGCCGCTTCCGGCGATCCCGATGGCGCCGACGCCGATGTGCGTCGGGTTGAGCTTGGCTCCGGTTCGGGATGCGGCAGGCTGAGAAAGGTCCGGGCCTCGTCGGCGACGTCCTTGAAGTCGACCAGGCCACAGCTCTCGCGGATGACGTCGAGGAGATCGCCATGCTCGCCTGTGGCGGCGTCGGTCCATTTTCCGGCGGCGCCTTTGCCTGCGTCACCGCCCTTCAGCCGGACGAACATCGAGCGGCCAGGGGTGTTGCGAACATCGCCGACCAGCCAGTAGCGGCCCTCGCGGTGGCCATTGGAGAGGTAGTGGCGACAAACGGCCTCGGCCTGAGCAGCCAGCCGTCGCGCAAGATCTGTGGCAGGTTGCATCGCGGACTCCGAGACGAAAAATGGGCCCGCCGTTGCCGGCGGGCCCTCGGGGGACGTGTTGCTCCTTCGGCTATTCAGCCGCGATCACATGCATGTCGATCTCGGCCGACTCATCTTCGATCTGCGGCTCGGATTCCGCCATGGCCGTTTCGCCGCCGTCTTCCGCCGTATCTTCGACCTCACGATCGTTGGACTGGCCAGTCTCGACGGCCGATGCGTCGTCGACCGCGGTGACCATGTGGCCCGGCGTGCGAAGCGGCTCCGGCAACCAGCCGGACCCGGCGAGCAGTTCCTGCGCCTTTTCGGCCATGTCGCCCTTCTTGAGGTGCTCGATGCGATCACCGGCGCGCGTACCCTTCGCCTCGCGCACCGACGCGAGGATGCGGGCCTTGGTGACACGGCCGAGATAGGTGTCGATCGTGGGCTCCCATCCGGCTGCCACCATGTCGAGATCGACCGCCTGGGCGAGCTGGTCGGCGTGGGCGAGCGCGCGAGGCCGACGGTTGTAGGCCTCATAGATCGCGTTGACCGACAGCGACACGCAATGTGCAAATAGAGCGTAGCGGCTGTCGCCGTCGAACGCCTGCAGCGCCTCCCACAGCTCGCCGGGCTCCTTAGGAAGCGCCGCCACCCACGCCTGCTGGCGGCCGTCGACTGCCGAGGCCAGGCTGCTGTCATTCAGACCCGGCGCCTGCGCGCCGAAACTGACGCTCTTCAGGTCGAACTCCAGGCATGTGTCCGAGCCATAGTGATAGAAGGCCCGAAGCGTGAGCGCATGGAGCGCGGCGAGGAAGGCGACATCTGGCTGCTCGCCGAGCGCGTGGCGCAGAGCAAGCGTGCGATGGGAGGTCAGTTCAGTCATCAAGCGGTCCGGGATCGGCTTCAGGCCATCGTCTTCCTCCGGCTCCGCCGTCGTCTCGATGTCCGCGGTCAGGTGATCGTCCCCATGCTCTACGCGTGCCGAGATGATGCTGACGCCGTCCTCGATCTCGGAATCGACTTCCGGCTCGATCGGTTGTTCGTCCTCGGGGCGGACATAGCCGCGCTCGACCCGCAGGTTGCCCGATCCATCGATGCTGACGAAGGCGCCGGCCCGCGCGATCTCCTCGGCGTCGAAGACCATCGGCCGATCGTCGAGCGCGCCGATCGCGGTCTCGATCTCCCCGAGCCGTTCGTCCACCTCGTCGGGCAGGTCTTCGGCATAGGCATAGGTTTCCTCCAGTCCGTCCAACTCGGCTTGAAGGGCGTCGCGGGTGGCCTGTTCCTCCTCGGTGAGAGGGAGCTGCCCGCCCCGGAGGTGACGCAGGCCGTAGGTGTGGCCGTAGGGGAAGTCCGGCGCGACATCGATCCACTTCCAGCCTTCGGCGGAGATCGCCTCGGACTGCTCACGCAGCTTCTCGGCCACCAGCATCTCGAGAAGGCCGACATCCTGCAGCCAGCCGCCGTCGTCACCCTGGAACAGGTCGTGCATGATGACGCCGCCAGCTTCGGCGTAGGCTTCCAGCCCGACGAACTGCGCACGCTTGTCGGCGGCGCGGACCGCGCCCTCGGTGAGCATCCGGCGGATGAGATGCGGTTTCTTGCTGTAACCCTGTGCAAGGCGCTCGAAGACCTGCTCTTGCCGCTCATGATCGCCGTTGACCGTGAACGCCATGAGCTGATCGAGGGTCATGCCGTCTGCGGCATAGACGTCGAGGAGATTGGGCGAGACCGACGCCAGACGCAGGCGCTGCTTTACGACCGAGACCGAGACGAACTGGTTGGCGGCGATCTCCTCTTCGGACATGCCCTTCTCGCGGAAGGTTAGGAAGGCACGGAACTGGTCCAGGGGATGCAGTGGCGCCCGCTGGATGTTTTCGGCCAGCGAATCCTCCTCGGCCATGCCACCCTCGCGGACGACGCATGGGACCGGCGCGTTCTTAGCGAGGCGCTTCTGCTTCACCAGCAGTTCGAGCGCCCGATAGCGGCGTCCGCCGGCAGGGATCTCGAACATGCCAGTCTCATTGCCGTCGGCGTCGCGCACCGGCCGGACCGTGATGCTCTGCAGCAGCGTTCGCCGCGCGATGTCCTCCGCCAGCTCCTCGATCGAAACGCCGGCCTTGATCCGCCGGACGTTGGCCTGGGAGATGACGAGCTGGTTGAAGGGGATGTCGCGCGACGACGACAGGGTGATTTTCTTCGCAGCAGTAGCCATGGGAATGTACTCCGCGACGGGCGGCCGAGAGCCTCTCTCTCGACCTCCAACCCGTCACGGAGCGAAGCGCCGCCCTCTTCCTCTAAAGGGGGCAGCGCCGCGGAACGGAATTGGGGACACGCGGAAGCACAAAGCCGGAGACACGGAAAACCGCATCTCCGGCTTTGCGGTTGTCAGGCGGCTCGATCGAGCAGCTTCTTCGCCTTGGCCTCCATGTCGAGGCGGGCGTCCTGATGGGGCTTGTCGCGCGCGACGGCGGTGATGCCCTGCACGAAATCGAAGATGCTCTCGGGCGGGCGGCCTTCCTCGGCCAGCACGGTGTCGACGATCTTGCCGGTCTCGGCCTTGGAGAAACCACGACGACGCAGGAAGTCGGTGCGATCCTCGTCGCTGCGCGCCACGATCCGCTCGCGGGCCGCCTTGATGCCGTTGACGAAGGGCAGGGGCGAGGAGTTCGCGAAGTTCAACAGTGCCGGGGCGGCCTCATGCGCAAACCGGTTGGCGGCGTATTTGCTGTGGCGGATGGTGATTTCCTCGAAATCCTCCACGCCCCACAAATTTCGATTTTGGCAGACCGCGCGGAGATAGAAGCTCGCCATACCAAGGGTCTTGGCGCCGACCTCGGAATTCCAGCAATAGAAGCCCCGGAAATAGAGATCGGGTGAACCGTCCGGCAGGCGGCCGGCCTCGATCGGGTTCAGATCGTCGACCAGGAACAGGAAGACGTCGCGATCGGAGGCATACAGCGTCGTTGTTTCCTTGGTGATGTCGACACGGGGATTGTAGATCCCGGTCGACCAGTCATGCACGCCCGGCACCTTCCAACGGGTGTCGCCCGTGCCGTTGCCGGCGATGCGCTGCACGGCTTCCACGAGTTCTACGTCGAATATCCTCCCATAATCCGGGCCGGTGACAGCGCGCAGTTCCGTGCGGCCGTCGTCGGTTTCCAGCGTCTTGATCTGCTTCGCCCGGTTGGAGGTCAGGCCGTATTGCAGATTGATGGCGGCGAGTGCCGCGGGGAGCTGGCGCAGATAGGCTGCCGGCGCGCCGACCAGGCTGGCGAGCTGTCCGAAGGACCAGTGCGTCGGCGCGATGGCCGTGTCGGTGCCCGGCAGGATCAGGGCCAATCGCTCCGGGTCATTGCGGTTTGCCTCAACATGGATGAGGGCACTCTCCACCACGCGGGTCCGGCTGCGATCTGCGCGGTCGCGCACAGACCGGGCCAGTTCGGACAGCGAGAGGTAGCGTTCGTCGGCCGGACGCGAGAACCACTCAGAAGAGACGCGGCCGACCCGCTCGCCGCGGCTGACATCCACCTTGTAACCGCCGGTCGTGTCGCGGCGGGCCTCTAGAACTGAAACCTGGGTCATGGGACCAATCTCCATGACGGGCGCCGGAGACCTCTTCTCCAGCCCTCAACCCGTCACGGCAAAGCCGGTCCGTCCTCTTCCTCTCAAAGGGGCGTTGCGGGGCCTCCCGCAGAAGGGGTCGGCCGAGACGCGAGGCTCGGGCGCAGGGGAAGGCTTTCCCCTCCTGGTGGCCTCAAGATTTCGGATGTTTTGCGCGAAGAAAGAGGGCGGACGAACGGGGGTACAATCTGTTATGTATAGCTTGAACCATTCCGCGATGAAGGACGATTACTCTCAGCCCATCAGCTACTCTATCGGTCGGGGAGGATTGTCATGGATTTCGAAGATCTCGTAACGGCGCTTTCGCCCCCGCCAAATCGGATCGGAAAATCCGATGGCGAGCACGAACACCATCTCTACGAAGGCGCGGTCATGGTCGCTTATGCCATGCACCTGTTGCGGACGCAGGATACGAAACACGTCCGTGTTCATCCGGATGGAGAGCACGGCAAGCAATTCGACTTCGCGGCCTGGCTGCTTCGACGCGACTTCATCAAGACCTCCAGCGTCGGCACCACCAGCTATGGCGGCACATATCGGAATTCCGCGGGTCAGGAGATCACCGTCAATCCGAAGTCGGGGCTGGGGGACGTCGTCGCGGAGGTTGGCAATCAGATCATCTCGGCCGAGTGCAAAGGCGGGATTATCAACACAAGGCATTCGGGTCAGGTGTCCCGGCTCTACAAGGGTCTGTGCGAGACGGTCGGGATGCTGATGGCGACGCCATCGCAAGGGCGTCAGATTGCTGTCGTGCCTTTCACGGAAGGCACCTTGCGTTTGGCGGAACGACTAGCGCCGCGCTGCGCGCTGGCGGGCATCGAGATCGCCTTGGTCGGAAGCCGCGGCGAAGTCAGGGACGTGCGGCCTGTGCCGGCTGCGGGTTGAGATTGCAGGGCTAAGCCGCCGATCGACGCGACAGAACGAACTGAGGGCAACAGGGGCGAAAATTGCAAATCAAGGATCAGTTGCCGCGCATCTTCCAGGCCAACCTTGCGCGACTGTTTGAGCGGGTGATCCAGCCCGCAATGGACGCGCTGCCGGTTCATTCGTCGCTCGAAAGCGGCGAGGCGGCGACGATGGATCAATTTCTCGATCGCGCTGCGGCCCAGGTCGACAACTACACCGCCAATGAGGCGGCGAAGGCGTTCACGCTGACCCTTGCAGCAATCTTCGAGCGTCAATTGAGTATTTGGGCACGATCTATCCATCTCGATAGCGCGACGGACATGCCCAAGTTGCGCGGTTTCCAAGATTTCCTGGCGCTCTGCGCCGAGCGCGCTGAGATAGACGTCGGACAGGGCGAGTTGGGTGCTGATCTGACCGAGATGTTCTTGGTCGCCAACGTCGTTCGTCACGGCGAAGGTTCGTCGTGCGATAAGCTGAAGACGATCGCTCCGGCGCTATGGGACGATGCCGCCAACGACTATCACGATCTTTTGGCGGGGCCGTCGATCCCTAGCGAACACCTCAGAATCCGGGCGGGCGACCTCGTTCGCTACATCCGGGCAACAACACGTTTCTGGGGCTTGACCGATCCTTTGCCGATGGCGGTGATCGATACGCCATATCGGGTCGAGCCAAGGGGCGGGGAATCCACATGACGGACGCCGACGAATTTGACGATGAGCGGGACGATCAGCTCCGCTATCGCGATATCGCTGAGATCGGCACGGGTGACCTCTACGAAGCGCTGACGAGCTTGGCCGGCTTTGCCGAGAACCCCTACCTGGCCATGCAGGCGAGCCAGCTTTGCCTCGTCGATAATACGCTGAACGCACTGGAGCAGGAGGTCATGCGTCATCAGTTCGATGACGAGTCTCCGCGTGGGAAGATCGCGTTGCTGGGCGCCCTCTCGCCCATGTGGATCTACGCGGCCTACGAGGTGCTGCGGACATGGCGTCAGCGCTGCGAAGACGTCATCAAGCTCGCCGAGAATTCGGGAATCGATCTCAAGGCTGCCCATCTCGAACGAGACCTGGGATATCGCCATTACGATCGCGAGCTGCGCGCGCAGCAGTTGCGTGATGCTCAGGAGCGCCCCGAACTTGTCGAGCAGATGCGCCGCGACCTGCGACGGACGGAGATGGGCTTCACCACGCTCGAATTCATCCGGGTGGCGCTCGCGAAGCACGAGGTGAGCAAGAAGGGCAACAAGAAGCCCATTGCGTTCGCGCCGGGCCTTGCCCGTCCCAACCGCTGGTGCGGCTCGATGGAGTATGAACTGAGCAATGGTGGCGCGATCATTAGCTACGTCACGCGCCGCGACATTGCCGAGACCATTCGGTTCATTCCCGAGGCGGAAAATCCGAGTGACGACGATCTGGCGGGCTTCCGAGCTTATATGAACCCGCCCGATGTCGAACCGCCGGCGGGGTGATGGGATAATGAGCGATAAGCCGCCACCAGAGCGACCAAAGATCAAAGCCTTCGACCTGCTCGCGTCGGTGGCCGGTTTTGCGCGCGAACACGCTATCGCACTGAACGATCCGTTGTTGGTGGAGCGCTTCATCACTGACGCAGCGCCCAAACTGAAGGAGGCGTTGGCAGACCCGACACTGATCCATGGCTCGCGAACCGAACGCCTATTCGAGGCGACGGTTCTCAGCTTGGGCCACTTTCGATTGCTGAAGACCGAGGATGTTGGTCGCGTCCATGCCGCCGACACCTGCCGCGCGCCGGATTTCCGGGTGGTGCTCGACGACGGCGAACAGTGGCTGGTCGAGGTCAAGAACGTGCGAAGCAAGGAGCCCTTCAAGCAGAAAACGCAGATGTCGGCCGCCTACCTGGCCTCGCTGCAAACCTATGCGGACATGGTTGGCACGCCGCTGAAGCTGGCGATATTCTGGTCGCTCTGGAACATCTGGACAGTCATTTCGCCGGATCGCTTCCGCCGTCCAAACGGCGGTCTCCGGGTGACGATGAAAGATGCGGTTCTCGCCAACGAGTCGGGAAGGCTCGGTGAGGTGATCATTATGACCAAGCCGCCGCTGCGGCTTGTACTCGGAGCCGCGCCCGATATGCCGCGTTCACTGAGCGCGGAGGGGCTGGCCAATTTCATCATCGGGTCGGCGAAACTCTATAGCGGCGACGTCGAGCTGACCGACCCCAGGGATCGCAAACTCGCGGAAGTGCTCCTATTCTACGGTGAGTGGTCCACCGAGGGCCCGCTTGCGATCATGGACGGCGGCGAGTTCGCGGGTGTCCAGTTTGTCGCGACGCCGGAAGAGCCCTCCGATGAGGGATGGGAGGGCATCGGTTGGGCTAGCCGCATCTTCAGCCGGTACTATGCCGCACAGACCATCGATGGCGACCAGGTTATTCAGCTCCATGGCGAGGCCGCGCCGGAATGGTTCGCGCCGCTTTCGGACTGGGATTTTAAGAACAGCAAACTGCCGCTTTTGTTGGGACGGGTGCAGGCACCGGCTCCCACTGGCGGCCTTTCGGTGGGGCAAGTTGATTGATCAATGCAGTAGTTGGGTGGTGGCGGAGGCTTGTCGGGCGAGGTGAACAGCAGTGTGGGAGAGAGGTGGTCTTGAGGCGGATTCCGCACTTGATCGATTTCGAGACGCCGTCTGACGAAGCCATCTGCCTTCACGAGGCGGGTCATGCCTGCGCGGCCCTAGTTGTCGGCCTTGTTCCCGAATTCATAGAGTTCGTGGACGACGAGGGTTCGGAGGGACGCGCGCGCAACCGTATGCCCGTTGGCGACCCCGAGCAGCGCTGCGTGGTGGCCTGCGCCGCCTATGCTGTGGAGTACAATCTGTACATGGCGGGGCGTCTCACGAACGCGGCTGGCGGCGCGATCGCCGAGAAGACCTTCATCCACTTGGCCATCGGCAACAACGCCGCGCTCGATAAGGTCAAATTCTTCGGCGAAGATCGCGAAGGGCCCGATAAGAAATGGCCGGCGGATGACGATCGGGCCTTTATGGTCGCTGGCCAGCAGATCGCCCGAAGGCTCCCGATGGATCTTGTGGTCGCGCTAGCTGAAGCGATGTTGAATGAACGCCGCGTCGAGCGTGCGAGAATCTTGGAAATCGCGGCGCCGTTCCTGAAGTAACTCCAAATCACGGCTGCCGCGTCACGTACCTCCGACTAGGTAATATCAAGGGCCAGCTTCACAGCAGCCTTTTCGTCAGGTGCATGAATTCCGAGGAGGCGCCCGTTCTTCCAGCTCCACACCGTGAAACCCAATTTGCCGACCTTATTGATCTGCCCCGAAGGCAACGCCTCAGATTCCCCTTCCGAAATAAGCCGAAGAACGACTTTTGCTGGTTCCCCGAGGGTATCGATATCGAAAAGCTTGCCAACACTCGCCTCGGTCAGGAGATGATCTCCTTTTGTATCAATCGCGATTACCGCTTTATCGACCCAAACGAGAAAATCAGGCCAATAGGTGGAGGACGATGACATATCGAGCAGCGGGATATAAAATCCACTGTTGCGAGGGTTTCTGGCCCAGACACGCTGCGTTCGGTCTAGGGCTCGCGCAAAGCGCAGTTCCAATGGGTTCAGACCAGAGTAAGTTCGGTGAAGCGCTTTGGTGAACTCGACGGCATCGGACGGATCGACCGCGACTGGCCCCACGGAATAAGGCGCATCAAAGTCGTTTTGGAAAATCTTCGAGTGATCGATGTAGGCTTCGACGACCGATCGCGCGATTGATCTGACGTGATCGGCTGCCGGACTGGTGAGCTCGATGAGGGCATCAAACTTGGGGAGCTCAATATCAACTAAATTAACTGGTCCGCCTGCTCGACGGAGTGCCCCGGAATATAGGCGCTGCAGTTCGCGTCTAAAGACAGACCTGGCAGTAACGCGGTTGCTGTGCTCAACCTCTGCCCACTCATAAGTCGCTTCAGATCCAATTCCTATCTCCTGGAGGACAAGCATTCGGCTTCCTTGGCCGATGGTGTTCGTTCCCCCGGAGGAAAAGTCCATCATTTTCCCGACGATGTCGGCGATCGGACGCTTTGCTTTGACAGAATGGATGCCGATTGTTGGGACGGTACGAGGAGGCTCCGGATTGACCTTCTCGAGGATTCGGCTACCGCCTTCTTTCTTGATCAGAAGTGCGACAGCAGGATGCTCTGAGACGAGCTGCTTGCGAATGTCCTCGAGGATCTCGTCAAAAACGCCCCGCTCGTCAGTCCTGATATAAAAATGAGCCGTGTTGAGAGCGGGATCGCTGTAGTGCTCTGCTCCAGGTTGACGCAGCACGCGACCGACGACCTGCGTGATCTGGCGAGACGACGCCATCTCCTTATCTATATATGCAAATCCACAGGTGGGATCGTCCCAACCTTCCTGGAGGCCTAGGTTGAAGATGATATGCTCGAAGTCGCCGTTGATGAAATCGGTGTAATCGCGGTCTCCTCCAGAAAGCACGCGCATCGACTTCGGAGGAGGAGCATCTTTGGGAAATTTGAGCTGGCTATAAATTACGATCTTCTCGGGATCGATGCCGGCGTTTTCAACCAGATGACGCCAGATCAGGACAGGGCGCGCTTGCCGTTCATCGAATGGCCGCTTCATGTCCTCGGCGATCGGAACTCCGTCTACGGCATTCGTGCTGCATACGTAGATTGCCTTTGGTCGGAAGGGCACCGGCAGAGTTGCGGCCGCCTCACGAGCGTCGGCCATGTCTGCTAACATAGCATCAACGGCGGTCTCCATTGGCGTCACGTAGCCGCCAATCGCTATGCGCTCCTTTACTAGCCCGGACGCGACCACATCTTTGCTCGCCACGGCCGTCGTGAAATGCTCATCGCGCCACCCTCTATCGGTGCGAAGACGCGCGATCGTATTTTCTAGTCGAGCGGGCAGCGACATAGTCGCGCTGGCGGCGATCAACCCGTCGGGCGAGAGCTCGAGGAGCCTCCTCGTTTGAAGATCCGATAGGTTGTGGCCTTCATCATAGATAATAATAAGAGGGCGCCGCGATCCGCCGACCGATCGGCGTTTTGTCAGTAGATCCCAGAGCGATTCACTGGCGAGATCAAGTTGAGCCTCAAATACCTTGCGATCCCCGCCAGACTCGTCCTCCACCGCGAACTTACCAACCGTCGCAACGAGCAGTAGCCCCTTCGATGTGTCTTCAATGTCGGATGGTGCCACGTGGAGGAGAGGCTTAACCACGAAGCCAGCAATGTTGTCGGCGTACCTGCCGGACGACAAGTTGGCATAGGTCTGCGCAACAACGATTTTCCCTTTGGAAACCCACAGCACAATGGGCTGTACTGGCAGCCGGTCACGTATCTGCGAGATCGTATCTGCCAAGACAAGCGTCTTACCACTTCCCGTTATCGACGCGAGCGTCTGCAGGAATGGCACCGTCGTCAAGCGATCCACCATCAGCGGATTGGATGCGTAGTCGGTAAACCGTGAAGCAATCTGTGAAGCAGCCTGCTCTTGGAATTTGAAGAGGTCCATTAAGCCACCTCCTCCGGATTATTGAATTCATCGTTTTCATTGAGACCAAGATGCGCAAGAATTCGGTCAGGAATTTTCCAGAACCTGACATTGGGGGACTGATAAGTCTCGTAGCGTGCGTACACATGATACGGAGTCTTGATCCCCGCGCGCTTGGCTTCGTTGACGACTGTCCTATAGGTTTCAAGATCAAGAGAGCCAACAGGCCCCCCATTGTCCCAGATCAGGAAGTAACCTTCGCCCGCATCGTCTGTACCGATTAAATACTGATAGTCAGTGTCGTCGAATACGCTCAAATTCGGTGCGCTTCTCCGCTGAGACTCCCAATGCGACGTAAGGACGATGTCGATCAATTCGTCGCGCTGCATCGACAACACGGTTTTAGCGTCAATGGTTTTGGTCAGGAGTCGATACTCGAAGCCCCCACCAAGGGGCTCGGCGGTGCCACCATCGGGGCGCTCACCTGTTGCTGCATTATGCAAGCGTTTCCAAGTCAGCGTCCGAGCATATTTGTCCCCGTTTTCCGGTGCGCCCTGTTCGATCAGAATAAAGCGACGATCACTGTCCGCCTCCTGATTGAGTGCGAGGACCGAGTGGCCCGTCGTCCCCGAACCGGCATACGGGTCCATGACCAAGCCGCCCGGCGGGCACCAAAGCATGATGATCTTTTTGAACAGGGACATGGGCTTTACGGTCTCGAAACCATGGCCCTTGCCGACGATGGCATCCAGCTCTTCGATGCCTTCGCGATTACGGCCCGATTCCGTTGCTGCCCAGGATACTGCGCCGATCGAGGTGAGCCGGTCTGGATCGGCCTCATCAACCCAGAATGTCGTGGGTACGGACCCCATCTTCACGTGAGCGGCGTGCACTTTCAGCATCGGCTGCGCGTCGCCCTTCACACCGAAATACAATTTAGGCCAGTTCCCGGCTTCGAGCCTCGCCAGTGCCTTCCCTCGTGCTTCGACCAGTTTCGGATGGGCCGGATCGAATGACGAGGACGACCGCGTCGGCGCACCCTTGATAACGAGCGCTTTCGGCTTGCCGTCTCCTAACTCTCGCTCCTCGTACTGAGAGCCCCACTCGGAAAGCCACTTTCGAATTGTCGCCTTCTCGAATGCCCAGTGTCGCGTTTCAAGTGGCCAATGTAGCTCACCAGTAAATGGGGACTGGATGGCATAGGTGCTCGATTTGTGCGAGGTAGGGCTACGCTTGCCGGTCACGTCCCCCTGTTTCCAGTCCCCAGTCTCATCTCCATCTCTGTTGCCGAATCTAGAATCGGCTTTTTCAGATCGAGCAAGGAGTTTGGTCGAACTCAGAGACTTGTCCTTCGCGTACACCAAGACGTAGTCCGTGGCGGTCGAAACATGACGAGCATTCTTCGGTGTGGTCTTCTGCCAATTGATAATCGCGATGCGGTTCTCTTCTCCGAAGACCTCGTCCATCATCATGCCAAGGTGGAAGAGTTCGTTGTCGTCGATACAAATAGCGACCACACCCGACGGCTTTAGCATCGCCTTCATCATCTGAAGGCGAGGCATGATGGTTTTGATCCACTTGGTGTGACGTGAACCGTCCTCTTTGGCGACGATGGTGCCAAGATCAGGGTCGTTGGGATCGTTATCCCACTTATCATTATACCTGAATGATTGTCCCGTGTTGTACGGTGGGTCAGTGAGTATCAGGTCTACTTCACCACGGTACTTGTATAGCGTAACCATAGCCTGAAGGTTTTCACCTTCAATAAGCAGGTTGCAGGCTTGGTCTGCTGGGCTTCCGACGTGAAGTTTCGGCTCCCGCCTCGTCACGCGGGGACGAACGCGGCGATAGATCTCGAGGGCAGTTCGCTTGCCATAAAAGCTTAGGGCAACCCCGTTGGTCAGCAGGCCCCTGACCATCCGCTCAAGGTCGTCTCTATCAAGCTTTGCAAGCTCGTTACTCAGTTCATCGCCCTGAAAATCGCGCATCAATTCGTCACCTTGGGTATCTTGGATTTTCGCTGGCTATTCGCCAGAATGTTCCTATTATGTTCTTGTGTCTCAAGCAATCCCCGTGCCTGAGTCATGGCCCCTTGAAAGAGGCTATAACGGGGGCTTTGCTGGTCAGCCAAGCCCGATGCCGGCTGGCGCGTATCTCGAGGATCCGTTAACCGAGGACGAGCGGGGTGGTGGTGGTGAGCCGTCATGCCGCCTTCTCCTGCCTGGTGCGAATATCGGAAATCCACCTAGCCAGCGCGTCGATCTCGATCTCGATCACTGACGGTGCGGGCAAGCGGGGATTAATCTCACCAGGTTGGCTATGAAGCAGCGCCGAACAGCGGCCGAACGCTTCGCGCATTACCGTGCAGTCCACGTCAGTGAGGATGGTGAGCTTGATGAGACCGGTCGTATCGACCTTGCGGGACAGTCGACGGATCACCGGCCCTACCACTTCTTCCACCGCGCGCTCCCAGGTGGTGCGAAGCTGGTCTTGGAAGGATGTTACCTCCCACTGCCATTTCGCCTGATCGCCGCGTTCGTGATGGATTTTCACATTTGCTAGGTGCGCTTTCATGCCGTCGATCACCTTGTCGAGGGGCATCACGTTGGCGGGCGGATCTTGATGGCAGAAACCGGCATGGTCAGTGCCGCGGCTAATCAGCCGGTAGGACACGGGTGTTGCCGCCCGGTCCTTGGTTGCCCGGCAGGCTTCGTCGAGTAGCAGCAGGAAGGCCATGTCATGGGTGAACACGATGACCTGGCGGCTCTCGCCGGCTTCGGCCAGACGCGCGGCAACCCGATCGCGATGCAGGTGGTCGAGCGAGGACACCGGGTCGTCGAAAACGATCGCCGATTGCGCGTCGATCGTCGACAGCTCGGCGAGGAATGCGGCGAGCGCGACGCAGCGATGTTCGCCTTCGCTTAGAACCTTGCCGACGGGTTCGGCCGGCTTGTTGATCAGGCGCACCTGAAAGAAGGGGACGCCGGCCGTGGTCTTCGCCTGCTGAAGCTCGATCGCGAGGCCTGCAACGCCGAGCTTGTTGACCTCGATTGCGAAGCGACCGCGCAAGCGGTTGGTGACGAGGGCTTGGGCGATCCGCGCGCTCTGCGTTGTGATCTTGTTCGTGGCAGTGTCTTTGCCGGCCTTCTCAAGCGCCTCGACGGCTTTCGCGCGCTCTATCTGGGCAAGCACGTCGACCTTCACGACGCCGAGCCATTTGCGGTCGGCCAAGCCGTCGCGTTCGGCGACAAGGGCGGCGCGTTGTGGGGAGTTTGCCTCCGATTGCAGGCCTTCGATCCGGGTGGCGATCCCGCCCAGTAGGCCGCGCAACTCGTCCAGCGTGGCGACGGCCTCCGGCGGCAACGTCGGCAGAACCTCACGGGCATGGGTTCTCAGCACCGCCCGCAGGCGCCAGCACAACTGAACGATCTGCCGGCGAAGGGCCTTCGCCAGCTCGGCCTCGCCGAGATCGTCGCGGATCAGGGCGACGAACACCGGGATATCCTTCGTCAGGAAGACCTGAGACGATAGCTGCTCGATCAGTTCGTCATAGGCGTCAGCGGCATCCTCTTCGCGACGCTTGCTCTCGTCTTGGACGAATGCTTCGAAGCTCGTGAGCCTCCTGGCGGCTTCCTCGCCGAGTGGCTGCTGGCAGAGCACGCAATGGGCACCCAAGTCCGTTACCGGAAATGGCTGTTCGGGATAAGCCGCTTCGCGCGAATAGGCGCGGGCCGCTTCCCACAAGGCCTTCCATATGTCCGAGCCAATGTCCGGCAGCGGCTCCTCGGCAAAGAGACTGGCGGAGGCGGCCGCAGAAGCGTCGCGCGCCGTGGCTAGACGGCGGTGGGCTTCGCGCAGCGTGGTCCGGTTCTGGGCGCTAGCGGCGGCAGTTAGTCGCTCGATTTGCTCTATCGCCGCGGTGATGCGTGTTTCTTGGGCTTGAAGCTGACGGACGATGCGGCCGGGATCACCAGCGAGATCAGTAATGAGGGTCTGGAGCCGAGCCTCTTCCTGCCCGCTCAGCCCTGCCAGTTTCTCGATGATGTCGGGCTTGGTCTTGCCGGACAAGCTGGCGATCACCTTGCCGACCGCCGTGTCCAGCTTGCACTCGGGTTTCGAAAGGACAACTGGCGTCTGCTGTTCCAGCGTCTTTATCTCGGCCGACAGTTTGGCCTTCACATCCTGGCACGCCTGCGCGAGGCCGGCGAGAATGCGCAAAGGAAGCGGCGTATAGGCGAGATCGTTGGTGTTCTCCACATGGACGTTGGCCGTTCGCGAGTCGAAGACGCTGACGGCTGACAGCATCGGATCGGCTGAGCCGCCCTGGTTCCACGTCGCGCTGCGTTTCTGCCCACCGATGAAGAAATCGATGCTGGCGGTCGGTACGCCGACAGAGCCGGCATAGATATTCGGCAGAATGGCGTCGCCCTTCGGAGAGCGCGCGCGGCAGAGCTGCTTGAGGACGCGGGCGTATCCCGATTTGCCGGCGCCGTTGTCGCCATAGATCACGGTGAGGCCGGTCTTGCCGAAGGACAGCCGCTCGCCCGGCGCGAGGGCGTTGACGTTCGCCAAGCCATGCAAGGCGCCCAGGCTGACCACGGCGTGGCTCGCGGCGGGATCGCGAATGTGGCTGGTGTCCAGCGGAACAGCAGGGTTGTCACCTTTGCAGACGGCAACGAGGGCGGTGATGTCAGCGGGCTCAAGCTTCGTCTGGCCGCAGAGCAGGCGCAAGGCGTCACGCTGCCAGCCGGGCAGATCGGCTGACCATGTCAGGATATCGGCAAGCGCCGCGGCCTCATTCGAGAGGTCATTACTCTCTTCATTCATCGTCCTGGGCTCCCCCCATTTGGCCTTACTTTGATTGGCCAGCTCTTTTTGATATTTCCAATTGGCCGTGTCTCATCAGGCCCCTCCAACTATGCGCCGTTCCATGCCGAGCGGGATGATCCAGCCGCCAGCGCGGTCCGGTCGCGCGAACTCATCGGGGCTCACCTTTTCAGCCAGACGACCGCGAATGGTCTCCGCTTCGCCATCGATTGCCGCACGGATCAGATCCCGGTCTACTCCGACGAAAACCGGACGAAGGTTGAGCCGGGCCAGGGCCTCCTGATCGACGGTACTAGCGACCGCGTCAGTAATCGGGCCGGCCCGCGTGACGATCCCGCCCACCAGGCCGCCGATATCGTGGGTCTTTTCCACTTGTCCTGTCGGCGCACTGTCGAGTGCGCCGCGCGCGCGCGCGGCGGCATCCCGGAGTGGTCGCGGAAAGGTTTGGCGTGTTAGAGCGCGCAGCGCCTGGGCGAGTTCTGTATGCCCGAGAGGTTCGATCATACTGGCGACATGCAGACGAAGCAGGCCGATGAAGGGGGCGTCCTTGTCTTGCGGATCGATGGGATCGCCCTTGTCGATGGGATCGCGAACCGACAGGTGGGCGTCAGCGGGATTGGAATTGGCCACGCCCCACCGGCTGGCGACCGCGATCCGCTTTACCGTGACCTTTCGGCCTTTGACCGTCACGTCGATGCGTCCGGCTTGCGTCCAGGCGCGCGCGAGTGCTTTCGCCGGTCCGCCCGGGTCGTGACAGCCCTTGGCCTCCGCGATCGTGAGTGAGGTCAGATCCGATTTGCATGCGATCCAGTCGGGGAGGTCACCTCGGGCGAGGCGCTTGATCCTGACCTGCTTGCGACGGTCGAGATCGATCATGTGGTTGCCGAGATGGGCGAAGATGGAGAGATCGAAATATCGCTCGAGATAAGCGCGGGCAACGAACCGTCCGAACAGGCCTGACAACGCGACCTTCACTTCGCGCGCCTGGCCAAGCGGTTGTCTGAAAATGAAGGACGTGCCCGTGCCGGTCGGTGCCAGCAGCGCATCCAAGATTGACCACGCGCCATAGGCTGCGCCCGGCGTCTGAAGCACTTCGCGAATGCCGGCGTCTTCGATCTCAGAGACGTCCAGCGCGATGGTCGCGCCGGGGGACGGGTCAAGTGATGGAGGTGCGAAGCTGTAGATGAAGGTTCGGGTCATAGCGCCAGCGCCCGCTTGAGATCATCGTGCTCGAAGGCGCTGGCCATCCGGGTAATTTCGGCGGAGCGGGCGCCGGCCGCCTTGGCGGTTTCACGCCACGTCGCGGTCACGGTCGCGACCTCTTTGATGATTGCGCGGGCCTGCAGCAGTGTGAGGCCGAAGAACTCCGAAGCCGCTTCAAGCAGGTCAAGCGAGCAGGTGCCCTCGTCGAGGTCGATGTTCGTCGTTAGCACGCGGGCCTTGAGATCGGTGGGCACGGGATTGAGGTCATAGGCGGGAGAAAGAGACCATCCCGCCTTGCCGAGCCAAAGGAAACCATGGTTGCGCAGGTGATCGTCGACATTGGAAATCAACACGTTGAAGACGACGCGCCGATAGAGGGCATGAGCGTCGGTCTTCCCCTGCGCACCATGTTGCGTAAGAGCGTCGACGATCTCCGGGTAGCTGCCGCGCTCCCCGTCCTTGGCGCCCATCATCGCCATTGCAGATAGGAAAGGAGTGCGGATCGGGCCGGCGCGATCGAAGCGCCGCGACAGCACCACCGCCTTGCCGGCGACCTCAATCAGCTCATGGTGAGGGGTAGTGATGCCGGCTTGGTCAGCCAGCCGTAGCGCAATCTCCTCCCACGTCTCCATGCTGTAATCGTCGGTCTCCTTCGGGAATTTGGCGATGGAGAGGTGTCCGTGCTGGTCGATGACCGACGCTTTCGGCCGCGCGCCGCCGAGGGAGGAGCCGGGGGCGAAGATGAGTTGAAGGTCCTCGTCCGTTTCCTCGTCCCGGAGGATCCGTTCGGTGATCTGGAGCAGCCGCCCGAGTTCGATCAGGGCGGGGACGCCGGCGCGGATCGGCGCTTGGAACGCCTCTTCGCCTGCCCAGCGGAATCTGAGGGCACCCAGGCGAGTCTCGTCGGCGACGCCGAGCAGGTAATCGCTTTCCGCAAGGGTGCGAACGGCACGCCCTTCGCGTTCGGCAAGACGGCGCTCGGCCCGTTGCATAAGACGGCGCCCCCATGTGTCGGGCGCTGAGTCTCCGATGGAGCCAAAAATCACCAGTCCGGCAGGAGGGGCGAAGGCACCGCGGGTTAGGGCAAGGGCAGGCTCAAGCGAGAACCGGTCGGGATCGGCGAGCCACGCGCCATCATATTCGAAAAGGATAGTCTCCGTGCCTCGAACGCGATTGCTCCTCGCCAGGCCGATAGGGCGCGTGCGTCCATCCAGGTCGATATGTACCTCGAAGTCAGCCATCGCGAGATGATCCGACTGTTCGCTTGAGATGGACGTGCTTGGGCAGTTCCGCGCTGGCGAGCGCTTGCCCAACTGGGTCGTTGCCGATGTCGGCGATCTGGCCCAGACCGTCGAGCAGGCCGAGCGCCTGAAGGACGCCCGCATAAATGCCGATGCTGACATTGGTGTCCCCGGCCTCGACTTTTTGCAGGGTCGAGCGGGAAGTGAAGGCGCGTTCCGCGACGACAGCCATCGGCAGCCGCCGACGCCGACGGGCATCGTGGATGTCCGCTCCGAGTTTGCGTAGGGCGCGCCGCACAGCGGCGGGAGGATTATGTGGTGTAGGCATTTGAAACCTTCGCACTACAGATTGGCAGAATATGTAGCACGAAGCTTACAATTTTCCTAGCCCTCGCGCGACGGCCATCCCATTAAGAGGGGGATGGCGGACCGAGCCCGTGACGGTATAATTCCGGGAGGCTGAATCGTGGCCGGCGTAGTCTGGCGTAGAGGCGGCGGTGCAGGCCGAGGTGACTTTCGGAGTGATGTCGCCGCCGCGCCTGCCGATAGATGGCGGAACCACAATTTCCGCGATCTGCCAGGAAAAGCCAATGATTTCAAAGGCCGGTATTTTTGACGGTCTATATGACGGTATATGGAAATTGACAAAATATTTTGTGCAAAGAATTCAGATGCTTAATATGTCAGTTAATAATCGAGTGGGAATAGGCTTCCGGGCCACCTTGCGGCGCTAGGGACGGAACGCCGACGTTCCGTCCTCCGCTGACGACGCATTTCGTCTCGATAACTCACCTTGCGGCCGCGTCGACCTGCATTGACCTTCCCGGCCGGATGCCGGTACCTTGGCCGTGTCATGACCACGAGCACCACCCGTCGTCATTGCCCGACGATCGGCGCGCCCTTTCGTCCGCAGACCTGACCCAGGTCAATGCCTTTCATCAATTCTGTCCTTAGGGTCAATATCATCCGGACAGACGTGCGTGGTGCCGTGCGGCCCGGGCGAAGCGGGAGGGCAAGCAAGTGGTGAGGTTCATTTGCAGAGCAGGCCTAAGGGCGCGGCACGCAGCGTTTGCGGCGGCCCTGACCGTTTTCGCAAGCCTCTGGGGCGCGACCGTCTCGCGGGCGGATCGCGACACGCCCGAGTTTCACAGCGGTGCGTGCAAGGGCGCCTATCCCGGATGGCTGCGCGGCGTGGTGGACGGTTATAACGACCTGTCGAAGAGTCCTGTCGAGAACGCCACAACCGTTCTGCTGAGGGTCCCGACGCCCGAGTCGCTCTTGCCCGGCGACGAACGTCTCGGATTTGGCGACGGCCTGCAGGAGGGCTTCAAGCTCGGGGTGGACTACGGGGTCAAGCTGGGGAAGGGCGCGCGGACGCGGGAGTCCGACTCGGAGGGATTGGGACGCCTGACCGCGAAGTTCCAGGCCTATATGGAAGCGCATTGCAGCGTCTCGTCCGCCGCTCTGGACTGGGACACGACCTTCATGAACGACCGGGGCACCTCGACCGTGACCAGCCTGAACGAGGCGCAGGTCGCCATGCATTATGCGGTGAGCGCCAACCAGATGGCCATCAGCGCCGAATCCATGGTCGACTATGCCAGGGAGGCCGAAGCCCGGGGCGATCAGTCGGCCATTCAGGCGTTTCGCGAGGCGGCGGATCTCCATGCCCGGACGAGTGCGGATTTTGCCCGGCTCGCCGAAGGCCAGGCGGCCAAGGGTCTCGAGGAGGCGGTCCAGGCGATCATGGACGCCCAGTCGGCCGCCGAGAGGGCCAAGAAGGCCGCCGAGAGCATTGGCGGCTAGCCACGGGATCGACGGGGTCCCGCAGCGTCACGCCCGCCACATCTGCCTCGCCACCCTCCCCTGACCTGAGGCCGACCTGTCGCCAACTCGGCCGCACGGGCTCACTTTTACTGTCCATTGTTCTGCCATGCCAGCAATAGATAGTGTCTTTCGCAACTATTAGTCTCCTCCGCGACCGATTTTAGTTGGCGATTGTCAATTTTAATGGCATCTCCCTCGCTCCTCAGCATGTAAATTACGTTTACATATTTGAGAATATCTTAATATATCGAGACGTTACTATTCATAAACCATAGTATCCTAACCTATCCATAGAAGATTCGCGATCAATATTAGGCGAACCAAAATTTCCAGAGATCTTTTATCGGCGAGGGGGCCGCCATGAGCAATTTCAAGCAGGACGCCGTGCATTCCACGACCACGCCAGCGGTCGGACCATCAGCGGGAGCGAGTGTCGAGCAGCGGCTCGATTTCATGCAGCTGTCGAAGAGCGACCGGGACGGGATCCGCAGCCTTAAGGCGCTGGTCGACCGGGAACTGCCCAAGGGGCTCGACAAGTTCTATGCGCAGCTGCGCGAGACACCCGAGGTGCGCCGCTTCTTCGCCTCCAACGAGCATATCAGCCGCGCCAAGGGTGCGCAGGTGAACCACTGGTCGAACATATCCGAGGGCGATTTCAGCGCCGACTACGTGGCGAAGGTCCGCACGATTGGCACGGTCCATGCCCGGATCGGGCTGGAACCGCGCTGGTATATCGGCGGCTACGCCATCGTGCTCGACCATCTGGTCCAGGAAGTGGTGCGCGAGGCCTTCGCCGGCCAGGGCCTGTTCGGCAAGGGGCGGGCCAAGGCGGAGGAGACGGGGCGCGTGCTCGGCGCGCTGGTGAAGGCCGTGATGCTCGACATGGATCTCGCCATCTCCGTCTATATCGACGAAGCGGAGGCGGCCAAGCAGAAGGCGCAAGCCGAGGCGATCGCCGCCGAGCGGAACCTGGTCTGCGACATCTTCGGCGAGGCCATGGCGCGCATCGCCGCCAAGGACCTGACCCACTGCATGGCCCACGACGTGCCGATGGCCTATCACTCGGTCTGTTCCGACTTCAACAATGCGACGCAGGAGCTGGCCGCGACGATCGGCGCCATCGAGGCCGGCATGCATCAGATCAACAATGGCAGCGAGGAGATCCGGCAGGCGGCGGAGGATCTGGCCAAGCGTACCGAGCGACAGGCAGCCTCGCTTGAGGAGACGGCGGCCTCGCTCGACGAGATCACCACGACAGTGGGCGACTCGACCCGCCGCGCCGGCGAGGCCGGTCTGCTGGTGGCGAGGATGAAGAGCGGGGCCGAGCACTCGGGCGAGATCGTCAAGCAGGCGGTCTCAGCCATGGATGCGATCGAGGCCTCCTCCAGTGCGATCGGCAACATCATCGGCGTGATCGACAACATCGCCTTCCAGACGAACCTGCTGGCGCTGAATGCCGGGGTCGAGGCGGCCCGCGCCGGCGAGGCCGGCAAGGGGTTTGCTGTCGTCGCGCAGGAGGTTCGCGAACTGGCCCAACGCTCGGCCCAGGCGGCGCGCGAGATCAAGGAGTTGATCACCCGGTCCGGCGAGCAGGTGCGCAGCGGCGTGGCCCTGGTCGGCCATACCGGCGAGGCGCTGCAGGGGATCGCCGCCGATGTCAGCGAGCTGACGCATCATATCGGCGCCATCGTCCTGGCGGCCCGCGAACAGTCGACGGCGCTCACCGAGATCAACACCGCCGTCAACAGCATGGACCAGGCCACCCAGCAGAATGCCGCCATGGTCGAGCAGTCGACCGCGGCCACCCACGCCCTTGCCGCCGAGATCGGCCGGATCGTCGGGATGATCCGGCAATTCGCCACCGACAGGACGGATGCGCGGGTGTCGGGCACTGGGTCCGGCGCGCCCGGCAGACGGTCGGCCGCCTGAACCGCCGCGTCATGCTTCGTTTACGATAGCCGCAGGTCGGGGCGGTCCCCGGCCTGCAGGCAAAGCTCCATTAAGAAATAAGTGGTTCGGTAGATTCAGCTTACAAAGTATAACTATATTGTCTTTAAAAGGATTTTCTCATGGCTTCTCTATCCCCTCACGGAGAGCCATCGCGCCTCGACGACACGGTCTACCGCAAGATCGTCGCCGAAATGGAAGACGGCATCGTCGCGATCGACGCGGACGGCACGATCCTCTATTGCAATCACGCGGTGGAAAGCCTTTTTCAGCAGACGCCGGCCAGCCTTGTCGGCCAGCCCATCGAGGCGCTGCTGCCGCCGCGCTATCGCCAGATCCACCGCCACCACCTGGCCGGCTTCATGGAAGGTCAGGTGGACGCGAAATACATGGGCAGCCGGAAATCCTTCATAATCGGCTACCGCGCGGACGGAACCGAGATCAATCTCGGCGCCACCATCCTGCGCACCGGCGGCATCGACGGGCCGGTCTTCATCGCCGTGCTGCGCGACCTGACCGAACGGCACGGCTACCAGCACGAGCTGGAACGGCTCGCCAATACCGACCCGCTGTCCGGCATCAACAATCCCCGCGCCTTCACCAATCTGGCGGCCAGGGAGCTTGCCCGCTGCCAGCAGGTGCAGGACCCGGTTTCGGTCATCCTCTTCGACCTCGACGGCTTCAAGGCGGTCAATGACGGATACGGCCACGAGGTCGGCGATACCGTGATCTGCGAATTCACCCAGATCCTGAAGTCGGTCGTCCACAGCGGCGACCTGCTGGCCCGCTGGGGCGGCGAGGAATTCGTGCTGATGATGCCGGATACCAGCGTCGAGCGCTGCGCGGCGATCGCCGACATGGTTCGCCGCAATGTCGAGATCCTCGAATTCGGCACGGCGAGCGGCGTGTCGCTACACCTCACGGTCAGCGCCGGCGTGAGCACGGCCGGGGCGGTCGAGGAGAACCTCGACGATCTGATCCGGCGCGCCGACCTTGCACTCTATGCCGCCAAGACCGGCGGACGAAACCAGGTGGTGATCGAGCCGGCGACCTCTCCCCTGGCCGCCTGAGCCGGCCCCGCAGCGCCGGAATCGGACCAATCCGTATATGACCGACGAAGGTCGGTCCTTCTCCGGCTAACGTTTGCGATCGTGCGTGCGACCCGACCGTCGGCTACCCTCTCCCCTGCTCCACACCTCCACGTGCATTTGCCTTCAGGCCGTCGCGTGCTATCTGCCTTGTTCGATTTCATTTCGGATTTTGACCCATGCAGGCACGCATTTACGGCATCAAGAACTGCGACACGATGAAGAAGGCGCGCCTCTGGCTCGAAGATCACGGCGTCGATTATGCCTTCCACGACTACAAGGTCTCGGGCATAGACCGGGACCATCTCGAACGCTGGTGCGGCGAAGCCGGCTGGCAGACCGTACTCAATCGCGCCGGCACGACCTTCAAGAATTTGTCCGACGAGGCGAAGCTCGATCTCGACCAGGACAAGGCGGTCGAACTGATGCTCGCCCAGCCGTCGATGATCAAGCGTCCGGTGCTGGAGGCCGGCGGCAGACTGCTGATCGGCTTCAAGCCGGAAACCTACGCCGCCGCGCTGAAGGCCTGACGCCATGGCGAAGACGACGCGCGCGACCCAGTTCCTGGAAAAGGCCGGGGTGGCTTTTGCCACGGTGCCCTATGACTATGATCCGAACGCCGAACGCATCGGCCTGCAGGCGGCGGAGGCGATCGGCGAGGCACCGCATCGCGTGCTGAAGACGCTGATGGCCGAACTCGACGGCAAGCCGGTCTGCGTCGTGGTGCCCTCCGACAAGGAGGTGAGCATGAAGAAGCTCGCCGCCGCCTTCGGCGGCAAGCATGCGGCGATGATGAAGCCGGCCGTGGCCGAGAAGACGACGGGCTATGTGGTGGGCGGCATCAGCCCCTTCGGCCAGAAGAAGCTTGTACCGACGGCGATCGAGATCGAGTCGATGGCGGAACCGCTGGTCTACATGAACGGGGGGCAGCGCGGCCTCCAGGTCCGTCTGTCGCCGCAGGATGCGCTCAACGCGCTGGGTGCCATCGCCGCGTCGCTGATCGCCTGACTGCGGCACAGCCGCGGCTCAGGCCAGACGCCTGAGCAGATCTGTCAGCATTTGCGCTTCCGCCTCGCTCAACCGGGCTCCCAGATGCTCCTCGATCGAGCGCCCGTAGATCGTCCACATGCGCGCGCGCCTTTCCCGCCCCGCCTCGGTGATGACAACCCAGCGTCCGCGACTGTCCTGGTCGAACACCTCGCGGCGCACCAGCGCCTCCTTCTCCAGCCGATCGATCAGCCGCGACAGATTGTACTGGGTCAACAGGGTGCGCTCTTCGATCTCGAAAGGGCGCAGGCGGCCGTCTTCCGCGCGATCGAGCTCCCACAGCACGTCGTACCAGCTGAGTGGCGGCAAGCCTGCCGCCTTGAGGTCGCGTTCCATCGCCGCGAGAACCCGCTGCTGCGCGCGGGTTAGCGTTACCCAGAGTTCCGTGGCGCTCGCGGCGGAACACGGAGCGGTCTTCTTTTTGTCGAACATAGATGCAATTACATACATCTTGACTATCGCAGCAAGACTAATTACATGCAAATACATCTAATTCTCTCTAGGAGGACGCCTCATGGCAGAACTACGCCTCGTCAGCCACCATCTGTGCCCCTATGTCCAGCGGGCCGCCATCGCACTCGCCGAAAAGGGCGTGCCCTTCGAGCGCGTCAACATCGACCTTGCAGCAAAACCGGACTGGTTCCTAAAGATATCGCCGCTCGGCAAGGTTCCGCTGCTGCAGGTCGGAGAGGACGTGCTGTTCGAAAGCTCGGTCATCTGCGAATATCTGGAAGAGACCCAACCGGGCGAGAAGCTGCACCCGGCCGACCCGCTGCGGCGCGCCCGTCATCGGGGCTGGATGGAGTTCGGATCCTCCATCCTTGCCGATCTCTGGGTCTTCGAAACCACCCAGGACCAGGCGGCGCTTGAGGCAAAGAGCAATGTGCTCGCCTCCAAATTTGCCACGCTGGAGGCCGAGCTCGGGGACGGGCCATTCTTCGCCGGCACACATTTCAGCCTGGTGGATGCGGTCTTCGCGCCGATCTTCCGCTATTTCGACCTGTTCGACAGGCTCGCGGACCATCGGATCTTCGACGGCCTGCCGAAGGTGGCTGCATGGCGCCAGGCGCTGGCTGCACGCCCCAGCGTCAAGGGCGCGGTCGCCGACGATTATGCGGACCGGCTCATGGCCTTTCTCGAAAAGCACGACGCCGTCCTCTTGAAGCAGGCGAGGCCGGCGGCCTGAACAGGCGCCGGCTTCGCATCCGTCTTCTGTTTTGCCCGAATCCGTCCTAAAAGGGCGCAACGCAATCGACGGAAGCAGGATATCCGATGAACGCATCTCTCCATACCGCCATCGACCCGGTCGATCCGGTCGATCCGGTCCGCCTCGACAAGCTCGCCGAAGTGGCTGTCAAGGTCGGGCTTCAGTTGCAGAAGGGTCAGGACCTGGTCATGACCGCGCCGATCGCGGCATTGCCGCTCGTGCGTCTCATCACCCGGCATGCCTACATGGCCGGTGCCGGTCTCGTCACCACCTTCTACGCCGACGAGGAGACGACGCTGGCGCGCTATGCCCACGCGCCCGACGAGAGCTTCGACAAGGCGTCCGGCTGGCTCTATGACGGCATGGCAAAGGCCTTCGAAGGCGGAGCGGCACGGCTCGCCATTGCCGGCGACAATCCCATGCTGCTCTCCGGTCAGGATCCGGCCAAGGTGGCGCGCGCCAACAAGGCCAATTCGATCGCCTACAAGCCGGCGCTGGAGCACATTTCCAATTTCGACATCAACTGGAACATCTGCTCCTATCCCAACCCGTCCTGGGCCAAGCTCGTCTTCCCGGACCTGCCGATCGCCGAGGCCGTCGGCAGGCTCGCCGAGGCGATCTTCGCCGCCTCGCGCGTCAACGAGGCCGATCCGATCGCCGCCTGGGCCGCCCATAATGCGGAGCTTCGCAAGCGCTCGGGCTGGCTGAACGGCGAGCGCTTCTCGGCGCTGCACTTCACCGGCCCCGGCACGGACCTGACCGTCGGTCTTGCCGACGGCCATGAATGGCATGGCGGCGCGTCCACGGCCAAGAACGGCGTCACCTGCAATCCCAACATTCCGACCGAGGAAGTGTTCACCACGCCGCACGCGCTCAGGGTCGACGGCCATGTCTCGTCCACCAAGCCGCTGTCGCACCAGGGCACGCTGATCGACAATATCCAGGTGCGATTCGAGGGCGGTAGCATCGTCGAGGCGAAGGCCTCGAAGGGCGAGGAAGTGCTCGTGAAGGTGCTCGACACCGACGAGGGCGCGCGCCGTCTCGGCGAAGTGGCAGTGGTGCCGCATTCCTCGCCGATCTCGGCCTCCGGCATCCTCTTCTACAATACGCTCTTCGACGAGAACGCCTCCTGCCACATCGCGCTCGGCCAATGCTACTCGAAGTGCTTCCTCGATGGCGCCTCGCTGACGCCTGAGCAGATCAAGGCGCAGGGCGGTAATGCCTCGCTGATCCATATCGACTGGATGATCGGTTCGGACAAGGTCGACATCGACGGCATCCGCGCCGACGGCGCGAAGGTGCCGGTGATGCGCAAGGGCGAATGGGCCTGAGCGATCCGATCATCGGAGGGGCCGGTCGTGCCGGCCTTTCCAGCGTCAGACCTCGGCTGCCCTTGCCGGCGGCGGCCGGGACGCCCACTGCGCCGACCAGACGCTGACGAGCACCGCCACGAAGCCGAGCATTTGCAACGGCGAGAGATTCTGGCCGAGCAGCGTCCAGCCGAGCAGGGTCGCGACCAGCGGGCTGAGGAAGCCGAGCGAGGCCACCGCCGACGGCTCGAGCCGGGCAAGTCCCCAGAACCAGACGAGATAGGTCAGCGCGCCGCCGATCAGGCCGAGATGGACGAAGCCGAGATAGTTCGCGAGCGTGAGCGAAGGCAGGGCCGGCTCCAGCAGCAGCGCCAGGGGCACCAGCATGATGCCGCCCGCCGTCAGCTGCCAGGCGGTGAAGGTCAGGCTGGAGACCGGCGGGCGCCAGTGGCGTGAGAGCACCGTGCCCGCCGCCATGGACGCGGCGCCGGCAAGGCCTGCCGCCACGCCCACCGGGTCGAGCGCTGCCTTCGGCGTCAGCACCAACAGGGCCACGCCAAACAGCCCGCCGGCCGCCGCCAGCACCACGGCCCGGCGCATCGGCGTGCCGATGACGAGCCGGGCGAGGCCGATGACGACCAGCGGCTGGATCGCCCCCACCGTGGCGGCGACGCCGCCCGGCAGGCGATAGGCCGAGACGAACAGCATCGCCCAGAACACGGTGAAATTCAGCCCGCCAAGCACGAAGACGCGTGGCCACCAGCCGCCCGACGGCAGCTGCCGCACGAGGACCAGCAACAGGAGGCCAGCCGGCAGGGCGCGCAGCATGGCGACGGTGAGCGGATAGCCCTGCGGCAGGAGGCCGGTGGTGACGATGTAGGTGCTGCCCCAGATTGCCGGCGCCAAAGCCGTCAGGGCAATCACCGTCAGGGGCGATTTTATCTTCAGTTCCATTATCTCGACCTCAAACTATATCATCAGACTATCGACATATATCTTGACGTCAAGCGAAATTGTCGGCTAGCTGTTTCCATGACCATTCCCAAGCCCGATGCCGTCGACCAGATTCTCGCCCAGTGGAACAGGGAGCGTCCCGATCTCGACGTTTCCGCCATGGGGCCGCTCGGACGGCTGGCGCGGCTGCGCACCCACCTGTCGCGCGAGATCGATGCCGTGCTCTCGGCGCATGGGCTGAACAGCTCGACCTTCGACGTCCTGGCGACGCTGCGCCGCTCCGGCGAACCCTTCCGCCTGTCGCCGTCCGACCTGATGGCGACGATGATGGTCACCTCGGGCACCATGACGAACCGGATAGACCAGTTGGAGAAGCAGGGCCTCGTCGAGCGCTTGCCCAATCCGGACGACCGGCGCGGCCTGATCGTGGCGCTGACGCCAAAGGGCCGCGCACTGGTGGACGAGGCCGTGACGGCGCATGTCGCCAATCAGCAGCGGCTGATGGCCGCGCTCACCGTCGAGGAGTGCACCGCGCTCGACACACTTCTCAGACGACATCTCGCCGCCTTCGAATAGACCGGCAGGCCGTGCGCCGCGCCGGCCCATTTAAATCTCCGGCGGATTTCCTATGTTCAGGGGAGAACGGCTTGTCGCGGAACGGCTCCATAGTCGACCCGACCCAAGCCCGATCGGCACAACAAGGAGAAGGGACCATGAGACGGATCACAGGCGCACTGTTCGCGACCCTCTCGCTGCTCGCCGCCGCGACATCCCCGGCCCTCGCCGACGACGCGGAGGTGGCGGCGATCCTGTTCGGGCGCAATTACCATGACGGCGTCACGGCCATCTCCGTCTGGCCCAGACATGCCGAGCGTGGCACCGGCGGCGCCGCAGTGCCGACCGCGCAGACCCCGGCCCGCCTGCGCGCGGCGCAGGCCGAAGTGGCCGCGGATCCGACGCTTCAGGCGGCCATCGAGAGACGCAATATCGCCCTGCACAACGTGGTCTGGGTTGAGACCGCAGCCAATGGCGGCCGGATTCTCTACTACCGCTAAGCGCCCTCCATTGGCGGCGCTGCCTCGCCCGGCGTGAACCGCCGAGGCAGTGAAGGCGATTATTCCGCCAATGCTGGTGCAATGACAGCGCGCCGTTCGCCTTTCAGAACAGGCTGCCCTGCCCGGCCGGCGGTTCGCTCTTCTTCGCCGGTCGAGGCGCGGCTGCAGGCCTGGTGCTGACGGCCGACGATGCGGGCGGCGATGACGGTTCGCGCACGGGTTGCCCCGTCCCGTCTCCGCCTTCGGTGACGGCCGAGACGCGGCCGTCGGAAAATTCGATCGAGATCGCCGATCCCGCACCAAGGCTGGCCGCCCGCGAGACCGGACGATCGGCAGCGTCGCGGATCACCGCATAGCCGCGCTGCAGCACGTTCTTGTAGGAGAGTGACTGCAGCATGCGCTCGTGGCCGGCAAGCGTCGCGCGGTTGGCTCTCAGTTCGTTCAGCACTGCGCTGTCGGCGCGCCGGGTGAGCCCCTCCAGCCGGTCGCGGCTGCGGTCGGTCTGGGCGCGCAACCGCCCCGGCAGATTGCGCAGCACCGCATCGGCACCACCCACCCTGGCCCGCAGCCGGTCGATCATGCGTTCGACGATGCGTTCGGCCAGCGCCGAGCGTTCGGCGACCCTCTGGCGTCTTTCGCCGATGCGCCGTGCGAGCATATCCGGGCGCAGCGCCGATGCCGACCGCTCGAAGGCCCGGCGTTTGGCCATGGTATTGAGTTCGAGACCCCGGCCGAGCCCGGTCGCCGCCTCGTCGAAACGGCGGCGCGGCAAAGCGAGCAGCTGGTCGAGTGACGGCAGCGCCCGCGTCAGCGCCCTCAGGCCCTGGCGGCGGATTTCCATCTGGCGGGACGTGGCGCCCGAAAGCCGCGCGGCGATACTGGCGACCTGCGCCACCAGGTCGGCCTTGACGGGAACCGCCATCTCGGCGGCCCCTGTCGGTGTCGGCGCGCGCACGTCGGCCGCATAGTCGATCAGAGTCCAGTCGGTCTCGTGGCCGACCGCCGAGATCAGCGGAATACCGCTTGCCGCGGCCGCGCGCACGACGATCTCGTCGTTGAAGCTCCACAGGTCCTCGAGGCTGCCGCCGCCGCGCGCGACGATCAGAACGTCCGGCCGCAGGATCGGGCCGCCCGGCTCCAGCGCGTTGAAGCCGTGGATCGCATTGGCCACCTCCTCGCCCGAGCCCTCGCCCTGCACCTTGACCGGCCAGACGATCACATGCACGGGAAAGCGGTCGGCGATGCGGTGCAGGATGTCGCGGATGACGGCGCCGGTCGGCGAGGTCACCACGCCGATCACCTTCGGCATGAAGGGCAGGAGCTGCTTGGCCGCCGGATCGAACAGGCCCTCGGCCCCCAGCTTGCGCTTGCGCTCCTCGATCAGCGCCATCAATGCGCCGGCGCCCGCCGGCTCCATCTGCTCGATGACGATCTGGTATTTCGACGAGCCGGGGAAGGTGGTGATGCGGCCGGTGGCGATCACCTCCATGCCCTCCTCGGGCCGATATTTGAGCTTGGAAAACGAGCCCTTCCAGATCACCGCATCGATGCGCGACTTGTCGTCCTTCAGGCTGAAATAGGCGTGGCCCGAGGAGTGCGGACCGCGATAGCCGGAGATTTCGCCACGCACGCGCACGTGGTCGAAGGCGGTCTCGATCGTGCGCTTGATGGAGCCCGACAGTTCCGAGACGGTGAACTCGGCGAGATTGGAGCGCGAATCATCGCTGGAGAAGCTGGTCATGCTCTCTTCCTAGCGCAAAAAGCGGGGAAGTTCAGCCCGCCCCCTCGGCGCTTTTGCGCTCTTTGGTTTTCGCCAAGCCACGGCGCTGCAAGGGAAATCCCGCTCGGCGCCCCTCTCCGGATCAGGATTTTCGCTTCACCGTTTTCCCCGTCTTCGTGGCGGGGACGACAATCGGTCGAGATCAGATGCCAAGAGGTGCGCTTTCATGACCGACCGTTTCGCCAATTTCCAGCCCTCGCTTTCCGGCCCGGCCTCGACCGGCTTCGCCATCGTCCCGAGCAACGACACCGACCTGCCCGAGGCGACGCGGGCGCTCTATGTCGGCAGCGGCGGCGATCTTGCCGTCACCATGCTGTCCGGCGCAACCGCCGTCCTGACCGGCGTCGCGGCCGGCAGCCTGCTGCCTCTGCGGGTCGTGCGCGTGCGCGCCACGGGGACCACCGCCGGTGCCATCGTCGGGCTTGCCTGAGCCTCCTCCTCTCAAGGCAGCCGACGGGCCGGGCGCGGCAGGATCCGCGCCCGGCCGCTCTTCGGCCGGAAACCGCTTGTTAGACAATTCGCCCTAGAATTGCCGGACACGTACCGAGGCCGAGACCCACGATGATCTTCCCGACCGCCATGATGATCGGATTTGCCGCCGGCCTGACCCGCTCGGCGATCGGCATCGTTGTCGCGGCGGTGCTGATCGGTCTCACCTTCGCGCTGGCCGTCACGCTTTCGCCCGGCCCCGTCGCCTGGCTCTCGCTGGCCGCCGCCTATGCAGGCTTCAATTCGGGGCTGATCGCCCTGCTGCTCGGCCTCGTCGCCATCGAGCGCCGCAAGACCGCCTGAGAACGCGGCTTTTCGTCAGATATCCCCCGACGCCTGCATCGGCCGGCCAGCCGCCTCAGAACCGTGTGCGATACAGTGCCAAGCCCGACTTCGGATCGCGCGGCAGGGCTTCGAGAAAGGCGGGCACTTCGCCGCGTTCCAGCGCGGCATAGAAGCCGTCGGGCTTGAGGTCGCGGATCATCTTCGTCTGCAGGTCGGAGCTGCAATAGGCGACGATCGTCGCGCCCGACCCGCGCAGGAAGGCTTCCGCCTCCGCCGGCTTGGCAAGGCCGATATGCAGTTCCGTCAGCATGCCGCCCTGGTTGCGGTGATAGGGCGCGGTCAGCACGCGGTGCGGTGTAAAGCGCAGGATCTCGGATCCCGAATTCGACGGCGCGACCACGGTGGCGGCGGGCAGCGCGGCCAACTGGCGGAGCGCCACAGCGGAATCGCAGTCCCTGGCCGTCGCCGGGCCGACCACTTCGGCCTTGAAGCGCTGGGAAATCCCCGCCGTTCCCTCCGTCACGAAGACGCCGGTCAACACCCAGACGCTCGGCACGGCGAGCAGCGTCGAGACGGCGAAGGCGAAGCCGGCACTCGGGTTCTCGGGGTCGCTGCGCGCATTGCGGCGTAGTTCGGCGATCAGCAGCGACAGCGGCAGGATGGAGAGCAGATTGGCGAAGACCGCGCCGCGCAGCTGAATGAGCGCGATGACCCAGCTGACGAGGATCAGCGGCAGCAGGATCGCATGCAGTTCGGTTCGGTCGCGGCGGCCGATGCGAAACAGGCAGGTGACCAGGGCGAAGAAGCCGACCGCATAGAAGCCGCCGACGCTGGCCGGCTCGATGCGCAGCTGCTGGAACACCGACTGGGCCTCCGTGACGTAGTCGAGCCACAGGGTGAAGAGCAGCGGGTCGAGATCGTTCAGCGGGTTCTGCAGGCATTGCGGCGCAAGCACGAGCGCCGCGGCGAGCACCAGCAGGCCATCGAGCGCCAGGACCGCGATCCGAACGGCACGCGAAGCGCCGCTCGCCAGCTGGGCGGAGAGAAACAGCAGCATGCCGCCGACCGCGGCGATGCCGTAATAGCCGATCGACAGGCTGTCGCAGGTGACCATGGTGTAGAGGTGCTGCGGCACTGTGGCGAAGAACAGGGCGGAGATGCTGATCGTCACGGTGAGCGCAAAGGCGCGCGCCGCCTTGAGGAAGGCCACGCCATGCCAGGCCCAGAGGCCCGCCACCACGAGGCAGGCCGTCGCGACGAGCGGCGTTGTCTCGGCGCCGATCGCAATGGCCAGCGCCGCGGCGAGGCCGGCAATGGCGAAGCTTGCCGGCTTGCGGGCGGGGTCGACCAGCATGGCGGCGATCACGGCCACCAGCACCAGCTGCACATTGTGATGGTCGATCGCGCCCGGCAGGAAGCGGTTCGAGGTGAGGACCAGCAGGGCGGCAAGCCCAAGCGCAATCTGCATGGCCGGAACGCCGCCGATGCGGCGCGCGCCCACGGCGACGGCGGCAAACAGCGGGATCGTCAGGGCAAGCGGCCAGACGAGAAGGGCCGCGGCCTCCGCGCCGGTCGGCGGCAGGAATTGCGAGAAGGCGAGGATAAGCAAGGCGATCGGCAGGTCGATCAACCGCGACCAGTGCATCAGCGTGCCGCCGTCGAGCCCTAGCCGATATTGCGTGAGGTCAAACCAGGACTGGCCGGCCAGGAGGTCTCGGACCTGGACGAGACGCATCACGTCGTCGTTGTCGACGCCCACATAGTCGGTCGCGCCGGGCAGGTTGATGGCCAGCAGGATGGCGATCGTCACCGCCGCGTAGAAGGCGACGGCGAACCATAGCCGCCCCCAGAGCCGCGCCGCTGCCGTACCGGTCGTTCCTTGATCCGCCATGCGCGCGTCAACCCCGAAGAGGAAGCCCCGCGCCGTAGGCGTGAGGCGAAAAACATTGCTTGGTAACGATCCGCGAAACCTAGCCTTAACCTTCTCAAGAAATAGTAAAACCGGCCGGACGCGATGATCGTCGGGCATGTCTTCTGTCGCGAGTAGCCGATATGCGTGGGCCAGCATCCGAAAATCTCGACGTCGCGGTTCTCCTGCCCTGCTACAACGAGGCGGGCACGATCGGCGCCGTGGTCCAGGGCTTCCGCGCGGCGCTGCCGCAGGCGCGCATCTATGTCTACGACAACAATTCCACCGACGGCACGGCGCTGACCGCCATGCTGGCCGGGGCGACCGTCATGCGCGAGCGCCGCCAGGGCAAGGGCCATGTGGTGCGCCGCATGTTCTGCGACATCGAGGCCGACGTCTATGTGATGGCCGACGGCGACGGCACCTATGCACCTGACGATGCCGAGGAGCTGATCCGCACGCTTCTGACCGAGCGCACCGACATGGTGGTCGGCACGCGCCGCGGCGTGCATGCCGATGCCGGCCGCAACGGCCACGCCTTCGGCAACCGGCTGTTCAACCGGCTCTACCGTTTCCTGTTCGGCAGCGATTTCACCGACATCCTGTCCGGCTACCGCGTCTTCTCCCGCCGTTTCGTCAAGAGCTTCCCCGCCGTCTCCGCCGGGTTCGAGATCGAGACGGAAATGTCGGTCCATGCCTCACGGCTGAAGCTGCCGGTGTGCGAGCTCGAGCTCGACTACGGACGCCGCCCGGAAGGATCGCATTCCAAGCTGTCGACCTTCGGCGACGGCGCCAAGATTCTCTGGATGTTCGCCATGCTGATGAAGGAAACGCGCCCTTTCGCCTTCTTCGGCGCGATCGCGGCGACGATCATGGCGGCGAGCCTTTTCTTCATGGCGCCGGTCCTCGTCGAATATTTCTCGACAGGCCTCGTCAGCCGCATGCCGACCTGGATCCTGGCGACCGCGCTGATGATGATGTCGCTGCTCGCCTTCACCGCCGGCCTGATCCTCGATTCGCTCGCCCGCTCGCGCGCCGAACAGCTGCGCATCCACTATCTCAGCCTGCCAGCGCTCGCCCATGCGCAGCCCGGAGCCCGCACCGAGCGCGAAAAGCGTAAGCCGGCGCGAACCGCCGACGCGGCATGAGGAAGCTCGTCCGCTTCGGCATCGTCGGCACGGCCGGTTTCGTCATAGATGCCGCCCTGCTCTGGCTGCTGCTCGAAACGACGCCGCTCGGCCCCTTTGTCGCCCGCGCCGTCGCCATTGCCGTGGCGCTCGTCGCCACCTGGTATCTCAACCGCAGCTTCACCTTCGGCGCCTCGCGCCGCTCGATCGCGGTGGAAGGCTTCCGCTACGGCTCGGTCGGCATCACCTCGGCCGCGGTCAACTATCTGATCTACAGCGGGCTGCTCCTGTCGCTGCCGATCCTCCAGCCGATGGCGGCGCTGGTGATCGCCTCGATCGCCGCCATGGCCTTTTCCTTCTTCGGCTATTCGCGCTTCGTCTTTCGCCGCTGATCTCCGGCTCAGACCGTCTCCCAGCCATCCTTCTCGCCGGCGCGATAGATCGCGTCGATGAAGCGCTGGTTGTCGCGCGAGCTTTCGAGGCTGACGACGTCGGAGCGATCGCCGCTCAGCGCCGCCTTGGCAAAAGTTTCGGCCTCACGCCGATACTGCCGGCTGTCCTGGAAGCGGAAGACCTGCGACTGGTTGTGCGACTGGTTGGATAGCTCGACCTCTTCGGCGCCCCAGCGATCGGCGTTGAAGGGCGAACGGACCTCGATGAAGCCTTCCGTGCCGTGGAACACCATGGACTGGCGGTTGGCCATCTGGGTCGAGACGTAGAAGCTCAGCTCGAAGCCGCCGAAATCCGCCTTGACGCTCGAATAGATGTCGGTGCCGAATTCCGCATCACGCTCGACCACGGCCTGCACCTTCAACGGTTCGGCCCCAGTGGCGAAACGGGTGGCGATCGCCGGATACACGCCGATATCCGGCAGGCCGCCGCCGCCAAGTTCGGGAATGTTGCGCATATTGTCGGGATCGCGGTTGAAATAGGTGAAGACGCCCTGGACGTGGCGCAGCCGACCGATCGCCCCTTCGGACAGGAGCGCGCGCACCTTGCGCCAGACCGGCGTGTAAGTAACCATGAATGCTTCGGAGACCAGCACGCCGTTGCGGTCGCGCGCCGCAATCAGCTGGTCGATGTCGGAGGCCTTGAGCGCGATCGGTTTTTCGCACAGCACATGCTTGCCGGCGTCCGCCGCCCTGATCGTCCATTCGACATGCTGCGCGGTCGGCAGCGGAATGTAGACGGCATCGATCGTGTCGGAGGCGAGCATCTCCTCGTAGGAGCCGAAGGCATGCGGCACGGAGAAACGGTCCGCCATGGCGCGCGCCTTGGAAAGATCGCGGCTCGCCACCGCCGTGACGACGCAGTTCTCGGCGTCCTGCATGGCCGGCACGACGAGATCGCGGCCGATCTTGGCTGTGGACAGAATTCCGAAACGCAGCATTTGGGCTCCTCCTGTAACGTTGCCGCGCGACCCTAGTCAGAGATCCGCCGCTTGGCAACGGCCCACAAAGGCAAGTCACGGCAGACCGCAAGTGGGATCAAGATTGGCCGGAAACGTCCCATCATCGTCCGGAGCAGAACTTTTTCCCTTTTTCTTATGCGGTATTTTCGGCTATCCCATCAACACAGAGGATGCAGAAAATGACCGCCAGCAACACAGCCCTCCTTGTCATCGACGTCCAGGAATCCTTCCGCCACCGCCCCTACTGGCGCGACGAGGACGTCGTCGATTTCCTCTCCAGGCAGCAGGCGCTGATCGACGGGGCTAAGGCCGCCGGCTATGCCGTCGTGCAGATCTTCCATACCGACGACGATGCGGAGTTCCGCCTCGACAGCGGTTTCGTCACGACGCTCGCCGGCCTCCGCATCGAGCCGGACTTCACCATCCACAAGACCCGGCACTCGGCCTTCGTCGGCACGCCGCTCGAAATCTGGCTGCGCCAGCGCGGCATCGGCCGGCTGATCGTCTCGGGCATCCGCACCGAGCAGTGCTGCGAAACGACGACGCGCCACGGCGCCGATCTCGGCTTTGCGGTCGATTACGTGACCGAGGCGACGCTGACCTTCCCGATGACCCATGCCTCCGGCCAGGTGTTCAGCGCGGCCGACATCAAGATCCGCACCGAACTGGTGCTGGCCGGTCGCTTTGCCCGCATCGCGACGGTCGAACAGGCGCTCGGCCAGATCGGGCTTGCCGCATGACAGTCGCGCCCCGCCCCGACCGCCGGACCATCCCCGTCTATGTCGTGCTGCCGCCGCACACGCTGTTGATGGATGTCGCCGGTCCGGTCGAGGTGCTGCGCTACGCCAACAGCGAACAGGAGGACATCCTGTTCGACTGCCGTTTCGTCGCCGCCCGTGCCGAACAGACGACATCGATCGGACTGACGCTCGCCAATCTGGAACCTTTGCCCGAGCGACTGCCCGACGGCGCCTATGTGGTCATTTCCGGCAGCATGGGCGCGGTTCCCGATCCTTCGTCGGTTGCGGCCGAGCGAGCGGAGATCGCGCGCTGGCTCGCCCGCGTGGTCGTGCCGGGCATCACGCTCGTCACCATCTGTTCCGGCGCCTTGCTCGCAGCATCCGCCGGTCTGCTCGACGGCCATGCCTGCACCACCCACGCGGACTGCATCGACGACCTCAGCCGTCTCGCCCCGACCGCGCAGGTGCTGGAAAACCGCCTCTTCGTCGAGGACGGCGAGTGCTTTTCCAGCGCCGGCATTTCCACCGGCATCGATCTGATGCTGCACATCGTCTCGAAGCTCACCTCCGCGCCGGTTGCACTTTCGATCGCGCGGACCATGGTGATCTACATGCGCCGCAGCGGCGCCGATCCGCAGCTCTCGCCCTGGCTGTCCGGCCGCAACCACCTGCACCCGGCGATCCACCGTATCCAGGATGCCATCATGGCCGATCCGGCGCGCGACTGGACGCTGTCGCAGCTGGCGGATCTCGGCCATCTGAGCGAGCGCCACATGACGCGGCTGTTTCGCGAGCACGCCGGACTGTCCGTCATCGCTTACGTCAATCTGATGCGGGTGACGCTGGCGCGCGACATCCTTACCCATTCCCGCCTCGACATGGAGACGGTGGCCGAGCGGGCGGGATTCTCCTCGCCGCGCCATCTCAGGCGCATCTGGGCGCAGCACAACACCCTGCCGCCGAGCCACTACCGAACGTCCGATCAAAGAAATTGAGTGGTCGATCACAGGCGCGGTTGCTAACCTGCGACCTCTCAGCCCGGCCGCCTTCGGCCGCCTCCCGCGAACCCACGGAGTTTCCCCATGCAGAAGCGTTCGCTCGGCCGCACTGGCCTTTCCATCGCGCCCGTCGTCTTCGGCGGCAATGTGTTCGGCTGGACCGCCGACGAAAAGACCTCGTTCGGCCTGCTCGATGCCTTCTTCGACGCCGGCTACAATGCGATCGACACGGCAGACGTCTATTCCTCCTGGGTCGACGGCCACAAGGGCGGCGAGAGCGAGGAGATCATCGGCCAGTGGCTGAAGCGCGGCCATGTCGCCCGCGACAAGGCGGTGATCGTCACCAAGGTCGGCTTCGACAGCCAGGGGCGAAAGACCGGTCTGTCCGCCAAGTGGATCGCCGAGGCAGCCGAGGCCTCGCTCAAGCGGCTCGGCACCGATTATATCGACCTCTATCTCGCCCACAAACCGGACGAGGACGTGCCGATCGAGGAAACGCTGGAGGCCTTTGCCAGGCTCAAGCAGCAGGGCAAGGTCCGGGCGATCGGCTGTTCGAACTACGAGGCCGACCAGTTGCAGGCTTCGCTCGACGCAGCCGACAGGAACAACCTGCCACGCTACGACGTCGTGCAGCCGGAGTACAATCTCTACACCCGCGACAGGTTCGAAGGGCCGCTGGCCGACCTTTGCATGAAGGAAGAGATCGGCGTCATCAGCTATTATGCGCTCGCCGCCGGCTTCCTCACCGGCAAGTACCGCAGCCTCAAGGACACGGAAGGTGCGGCGCGCAGCTACCGCGTCGGCAATTATCTCGATGACAAGGGCTTGAATATCCTCGCAGCGCTCGACCAGGTGGCGGCCGAGACCGGTACGACGCCCGCGACGGTCGCGATCGCCTGGGTCGCCGCCCGCCCCGGCATCACCGCGCCGATCGCCTCCGCCACCAGCCTTCGCCAGCTCGAAAGCCTGATTGCCGCCGGCAAGCTTGCCCTTTCCGAAGCCCAGATGGCGCGCCTCACCGAAGCCGGAGCGTAAGAATTCCATGACCATCGAAATACGGTATGCCGAGCCCGCCGACGAAGCCGCCTGGCGGCGCCTGTGGAAGGGATACCTCACCTTCTACAAGGTCGACCTGCCCGACGAGGTCACCAACCACACCTGGGCACGCATCCTCGATCCCTCGTCCCGCGTCGCCATGCGGGTGGCGCTGGTCGACGGCGAGCTGGTAGGCTTCGCCATCCACCATTTCCACGATTCCACCTGGGTTCTGACGCCGGACTGCTACCTGGAAGACCTCTATCTCGACGAGAGATTCCGCGGCCAGGGCCTCGGCCGGGCCCTGATCGACGATCTGATCACGCTTGCGAAGCAGAAGGGCTGGTCCCGCCTCTACTGGCACACCAACAACGACAACGCGACGGCCCGTAAGCTCTACGACACCTATGCGAAGGAAGACGGGCATGTGCGCTATCGGATGGCGCTGACGTAAGCTATTGCCTGGCAATGGCGAAACAACTATCAAGTGCACTTGATTTCAATCGGACCTTTTACACATGACAATCAAATATTCTCTGCCCTTTCTCGCAGCCGTACTGTCCTTGAGCGGGTGTGCTGTATCCGAGCAGCGTTACGAAGCCGGCCGTACTGCGCTGGAGGGAAGCCCGAAGTTGAAGCAAGAAGCTGTCAGGCTCTGCGTCAAGGACACCAAGTCCAAGTCGACCGAAAAGTTGAAGATCATGGCGATGCTGGCGAATACATCGACCGCGGCGGTTCCGCAGGTCCTGTGCTCGCGGGTCTACAATGCATGGGCCAACGGGCGCCTGACCTATCAGGACTACAAGTCCGGCGTGACAGGCAACCCCACTCCGGCCGCCATCAAGATCATCCAGGGCCGATAAGCCCCGCCCAACCCGGTTCGGCTTTGAACCCCCGCCGCCCTTTCACAATGGAAGCCAGGCAGCAGCCTGGTCTCCTTGCAGACCGGGCGCGTGGCGTTTTGCGGCCATAACCTGACACCGACGAGCCCCCGGCGCGCCGGTGTTTGGCCAGAAAGGAATAACAATGAACCTCAGAAACCCGGTTCTTCTTGCCCTGATTGGTCTGGGACTGGTCGGCTGTGCCGTATCGGAGTCCAAATATGCTGCGATTCAGACCGCGATCGAGGGAAGTCCGAAGCTCAAGGACGAGATGATCCGCAGGTGCGTTAAGGAATACAAGACTAATCCGTCGGAACGACGCAAGACCGACGCTGAGCTTGCCAGGATTTCGGTAAGGCTTGGGCCGGAGGCGGCCTGCACGCGCATTGCCAACGGCATCGCCGATGGACGTATCGGCTATGACGACTACGTCGCACTGACAAAGGACAGACTGTCGCCGAACGTCGCAAACATTCTTCGCCAGCGTTAGCCTGCAGGCACCTCACCAGATCTTGAACGGCACTGATCCTTCAGCCCCGGTGCCGAAAGAAATCCACGAAGGCCCTGAGCGCCGGGCGCATCTGGCGGCGCGAGGGATAATAGATGAAGAAGCCTTCGAAGGGCGGGCACCAGTCCTCGAGCACGGGGACGAGCCTTCCGGCGGTGACATCCGCGTCGACCCGCCCGTCGAACAGGTAGGCAAGCCCCACGCCGTCGATCGCGGCGCGGCGCATCAGCCGCTGGTCGGAGAGGATCAACGGGCCGGACACGTCGACGGCCAATAGCTTTCCCGCCTTTTCCAGCTCCCAGCGATAGATGCGGCCGCTGGAAAAGCGCCGCCGGATGCAGCGGTGATGAATGAGATCGTCCGGCGCCTGCGGCCGGCCATGGGCGACTATGTAGCCGGGAGAGGCAACGATCAGACCGCGCTGCGGGCCGCTGGCGCGAACCGCGATCATATCGGCCTCCAGATGCTCGCCCAGTCTGAGCCCCGCGTCGAAGCCTTCGGCGACGATGTCCTCGAAGCGATCATTGGTGACGACATCCAGCTCGATCTCCGGATAGGCGCTGAGAAAGGCGCCGAGGCGCGGAACGATCAGGTCTTCGGCGGCCAGCATCGGCATGGTCACGCGCAGCGGCCCGGCCGGCGTGCCCCTGCGGTCCGCCAGCCCCTCCAGCACGGCACCGATGTCGGCCAGCGCCGGCGACAGCGTTTCCAACAGCATGCGCCCCTCTTCCGTCGGCGCGACGCTGCGGGTCGTTCGGGCGAGCAGGCGCACGCCGAGGCTCGCCTCCAGCGCGGTCACGGCATGGCTGACGGCGGAAGGGGCGATGCCCAGTTCCTCGGCGGCCCTGCGAAAGCTGCGACCTTCGGCAACGGCGGCCAGAACGGCAAGCTGCGAGAGTTGGATCCTGTTCATTGTTCTATCTGATAGAACAAGCCGCGACAGATTGCATGCATTATCGGCAGGCTGATGCCGCGCTATCTTGCCCCTGTCACCTCCGTCTATACTGGCGGACGGTGATCGAACATCAGAGGTACGATTTCATGAAGACACGCACACTTGGCCCCCTCACCGTTTCCTCGCTCGGCCTCGGCTGCATGGGCATGAGCCATGGCTATACCCAGACCGGCGACGAGGCGGGATCGCTGGCAACGCTTGCCCGCGCCGTCGAGCTCGGCGTCACGCTGTTCGACACCGCCGAGATCTACGGACCGTTCACCAACGAGATCCTGGTCGGCAAGGGGCTCAAGCCCTATCGCGACCAGGTGAAGATCGCCACCAAGTTCGGCTTCCGCATCAACACGGAAAATCCCAACGATGCGAGCGCCGGCGGCACGGATTCGCGCCCCGAGCATGTGCGAGAAGTGGCCGAGGCCTCGCTGAAGCGGCTCGGCGTCGAGGTCATCGACCTGTTCTACCAGCACCGCGTCGACCCGGACGTGCCGATCGAGGAGACGGTCGGCGCCATGGCCGACCTGGTTCGCCAGGGCAAGGTCAAGGCGATCGGCCTTTCCGAGGCCAGTGCCGCGACGCTCCGGCGCGCCCATGCCGTGCATCCGATCGCCGCCATCCAGAGCGAATATTCGCTCTGGACCCGCGACCCGGAAGAAAACGGCGTGCTCGACACCTGCCGCGAACTCGGCATCGGCTTCGTACCCTTTTCGCCGCTCGGCCGCGGCGTGCTGACCGGCGCGCTGAAGACCCTCGACGGCATGGCGGAAAACGACTTCCGCCGCTCGCTCCCGCGCTTCTCGCAGGAGAATTTCGACGCCAATCTGGCGCTGGTCTCGGCGCTGGAGGCGATGGCGGCCGAAAAGGGCGTGACGCCCGGACAGCTGGCGCTGGCCTGGGTTCTGGCCCAGGGCGATTTCATCGTGCCGATCCCCGGCACGACCAAGATCGCCAATCTGGAAAAGAACGTCGCGGCCGCCGACATCGTGCTGTCGGCCGATGAGGTCAGCGCGCTCGGGGACATGCTCTCGCCGCAGAAGGTGGCGGGGGCACGCTATCCGGAGCGCATGGCGAAGCTGGCGAACAAGTAGCCGGCCGTTCAGGCGGCCGCCGCGACGCCGTTCCGATAGGAGGACGGCGTCGTGCCGGTCATCGCCCGGAAGACCCGCGTCATGTGGCTCTGGCTGCTGAAGCCGCAGGCGGATGCGATCTGCGCAATCGGATCGCTTCCCGCCAGCAGGGACTTGGCGCGCGCCAGACGCCGGCGCAGCACCCAGCCATGGGGAGAGATGCCGCAGCTGGCGGTGAACATGCGCTGCAGGTGAAACTCGCTCAGACCGGCGATCGACGCCAGGTTGCTCAGCGTGACCTGGCTGTCGAGATGGGCTTCGATATAATCGAGGAGGCGGCGCCGGACGGCCGGCGAGAGACCGCCCCGGATGGCGCGCGAGCGGGCGCCGCCATAGCGCGGATCGCCAAGCAGAGTGACGAAGGCGGCGTTGATCGCCTCCTCGGCCAGGAGCGGCTGATGCGACCGCGTCGCGAACGCCAGCCGGCGCAGCGCCTCGGCCAGCGCCGGCGCATGATCGAAGGTCGCCTCGGGCAGCACCATCAGCCGGGCATCCTGGTCGAAGGTCTCGGCAAAGACGCGCCGGAGTTCGTGGTCGGGAACATAGAGGTGGACGAACTCGAAGACGTCGGTGATCTCCCATTCCGACGAGGTGCCCTGCGGCATGAGGCAGAAGGCGCCCGGCCAGCCATGGCGGGGCCCGCCGTCGAGCCTGCGCGTGCCGACCCCGCCCTCGAGATAAAGACTGAACGTGTGATCCGCCGTGCGTTCATAGGTCATGCGGTCGTCGGCATTGCGCCAGATCGCCGCTGATCGCCCCAGGCCCAGGTCGAGCGCGCCCATCATCTCCGCGCTCCGCGACGCCGAGAGGAAGCTGAAGACGGACCTGTGCTGGGACGACATGGCATAACCTCGAAACAGGCCACCATTCTATCGCAGACTTCGCCGCAGGCCACTGGCGAATAACGCTGAGGGCGGCGTTCATCGGCATTTCACCGCAAGAATATGCAAGAGCCAGACGATCAGGCGGTCTAAGCCTCGGGCTCATTCCGAGAGGGCCCATGACCAATATTCTGCTTTTTTCCTCGACCGTCCTCATTTGGGGCACGACCTGGATCGCCATCGCCATGCAGGTCGGTCCGGTGCCGGTGCTGGTCTCGGTGTTCTACCGCTTCGCCGCGGCGGCCGTGCTGTTCCTGCTGGTGCTGGCGGCCACCGGCAGGCTGACGATACCGGCGCCGAGGCATCAGCCCTTCGTCCTAGCGCAGGCGCTCTGCCTGTTCTGCTGCAACTTCCTGTGCTTCTACACCGCGGCCGGTTTCGTTCCGTCCGGCCTGATCTCAGTGATCTTTTCACTGGCCACGATCTACAACGCGGTCAACGCACGGCTGTTCTTCGGTGATCCCATCACCGGCCGCACGCTGATCGCCGCCGTTCTTGGGGCCACCGGCCTCGTCCTGTTGTTCGGCCCCGACATCGTGCTCGACTTCGATGCCGACACGTGGAAGGGCATCGGCCTCTCGGTGCTCGGAACCCTGTTCTTCTCGCTCGGCAACATGGCCTCGCGCCGCAACAGCGCCGCCGGGATTCCGCCTGTCATCGCCAATGCCTGGGGCATGGCCTATGGCGCCGTCATCCTGCTTACCCTGATCGCGCTCACCGGCACACCGGTCGTCACGCCGCCGGATGCGAAGTATCTGGTGGCCCTGCTCTATCTCGCCGCCATCGGCTCGGTGGTCGGGTTCACCACCTATCTGATGCTGGTCTCGCGCCTCGGCTCCTCCAAGGCCGCCTATACGACGGTGCTCTTTCCCGTCGTCGCGCTTTCGCTGTCGACGATCTACGAAGGCTACCACTGGACGGCAGCCGGTTTGTTCGGCCTTTTCCTCACGCTGCTCGGCAATGTGGTGATCTTCACCAAGCCGGCGCCCCGCCGCACGCCCGCTACCGCCTGACGGCCGGCGCGGCTCCAGCGATCCGGAAATAAAAAAGGCCCGCAGCGGGCCTTTTGTCTTCATTCAATGGTCTTTCGCCTCAGGCGCGCAGGCTGCCGCCGGTGGTCTTTTCGACATTGCCGACGATCTTCTTGGTCAGCGCGTCGAAATCCTCGTCGGTCAGCGTCTTGTCGGCCGGCTGGATCAGCACTTCGATCGCCACCGACTTCCGGCCCTCGCCGAGCGAGGCCCCTTCGAAGATGTCGAAGACGTTGACGCCGGTGATCAGCTTGCGGTCGGCGCTGGCCGCGGCCTTGATGATCGCGCCCGCCTCGACCGATTTCTCCACCACGAAGGCGAAGTCGCGCTTCACCATCTGGAAGGGCGAGAGATCGAGCGCCGGCTTGGTGCGGGTCGCCTTCCGCTTCGGTTCCGGCACGACGTCGAGATAGACCTCGAAGCCGCAGAGCGCACCAGACACGTCGAGCGCTTCGAGCGTCTTCGGATGGAATTCGCCGAAATGGCCGATCACCACCTTCGGACCCATCTTGATCGTGCCGGAACGGCCCGGATGATACCAGGCCGGACCGCCCTGCTCGATCTGGACGTTCGACATCGGCAGGCCGCAGGCTTCCAGAACGGCGAGCGCATCGGCCTTGGCGTCATAGACGTCGATCGTCTTGCCGCCACCCTTGGTGGCGTTCGACCACATGCGGCCGGCGCCGGCAAGCGATGCCGTGCCGCGGCGGATGCCACCGGCGACGCGGCGCTGGCCTTCCGGCTTGTCGTTCTCGTAGGTGCCGGAGACCTCGAAGATCGCTACGTCGCCGAAGCCGCGGTCGGCATTGCGCTGGGCAGCGGTCAAAAGGCCGGGCAGGAGCGAGGGGCGCATGTCCGACATGTCGGCGGCGATCGGATTGGCGAGCTTCAGCGCGCGGCTTCCGCCGCCGAAGAGCTTGGCGTGCTCCTCCGGGATGAAGGACCAGGTGACGGCCTCCAGCATGCCGCGCGCGGCGAGCGCCCGCTTGGCGATCCGCGTGCGGATCTGCAGCGGCGTCAGGATCTTGCCGTTGACCGAACCGGTCGGGGCGAGCGGCTCGGGCTTGATCTTGTCGACGCCGAACACGCGCATGACCTCTTCCACCAGGTCCGCTTTGCCGTCGACATCCGGGCGCCAGGACGGAACCGCGACGGAAACCGTCTCGCCTTCGCCGGAAACCTCGAAGCCGAGGCCGGTCAGGATCTGGCGCGATTCGTCGTTGGAGACGGTAAGCCCGGTCAGCCGCTTCACTTCCGAGAAGGGGAAGTCGACGACCTTGCGGTCGAAACCCTTGTAGCCGACCACCTTGGCCTTGGCCGCGGTGCCGCCACACATGGAGAGAACCAGTTCGGTGGTACGCTCCAGGCCGGGCATCATGTATTCCGGGTCGACGCCGCGCTCGAAGCGATAGCGCGCATCGGTGATGATGCCGTGGCTGCGGCCGGTCTTGGCGATGTTGATCGGATCCCACAGCGCGGATTCGATCAAAACCTCGGTGGTGTTCTCGTCGCAGCCGGAGTGTTCGCCACCCATGATGCCGCCGATCGACTCCGGACCGTTGTCGTCGGCGATGATGACGTTTGTCGGGTTGAGCTTGTAGGTCCGGGTGTCGAGCGCCAGGATCTCCTCGCCCTCGCGGGCGCGGCGAACGATCAGCGCACCCTTGACCTTGGCCGCGTCGAAGACGTGCATCGGCCGGCCCTGGTCGAAGGTCATGTAGTTGGTGACGTCGACCAGCGCCGAGATCGGGCGAAGGCCGATGGCCAGCAACCGCTGCTGCATCCAGCGCGGGCTCGGACCGTTCTTCACGCCGCGCACGAGGCGATAGGCGAAGCCCGGGCAGAGCTTCTCGTCGTCGAGCACGATCTTCACTTCGATCGGCGTTTCGCCATCGGTCTTGAACTCGGGCGCCTTCGGCTGCTTGAGCTTGCCGAGGCCGGAGGCGGCGAGATCGCGGGCAATGCCGAAGACTGACGTGCAGTCCGGGCGGTTCGGCGTGAGGTTGATCTCGATGACCGGATCGTCGAGACCGGCATAGGACGCAAACGACGTGCCGACGGGCGCGTCGTCCGGCAGGTCGATGATGCCGTCGTGATTGTCCGACATATTGAGCTCCTTTTCGGAGCACATCATGCCGTGGCTTTCCACGCCGCGGATCTTGCCGACGGCCAGCGTCACGTCGATCCCGGGCACATAGGTGCCGGGACGGGCGAGCGCGCCGACCAGACCGGCCCGCGCATTCGGCGCGCCGCAGACGATCTGCACCGGCTTGCCGTCGCCGGCGTCAACAGTCAGCACCTTCAGCCTGTCGGCCTCGGGGTGCTTTTCGGCGGTCAGGACCTTGGCGATGACGAAGGGCTTGTAGGCCGCCTTGTCGTCGACGTCCTCGACCTCCAGGCCGATCGCGGTCAGCCGCTCGCAAATCTCGTCGAGCGTGGCGTCGGTTTCCAGGTGATCCTTCAGCCAGGAGAGTGTGAATTTCATGGGTCTGTCCTCCTTACGCGCTCAGGCCGCCGAACAATGTCGGCACGTCGAGCGGGCGGAAACCGTAATGGCTCATCCAGCGCACGTCGGCGTTGAAGAAGTCGCGCAGGTCCGGCATGCCGTATTTCAGCATGGCGATGCGGTCCAGCCCCATGCCCCAGGCAAAGCCCTGATATTCGTCGGGATCAAGGCCGCCGGCGCGCAGCACGTTCGGATGGACCATGCCGCAGCCGAGAATTTCCATCCAGTCGGTCCCCTCGCCGAACTTGACGATCGGACCCGACGAGCGATCGCACTGGATGTCGACCTCGAAACTCGGTTCGGTGAACGGGAAGAAGGACGGGCGGAAGCGCATCACGACATTGTCGACCTCGAAGAAGGCCTTGCAGAATTCCTCGAGGATCCAGCGCAGATGGCCGACATTGGCGGTCTTGTCGATGACAAGGCCTTCGACCTGGTGGAACATCGGCGAATGGGTGGCGTCGCTGTCCTGACGATAGGTCTTGCCGGGGATGACGATACGGATCGGCGGCTTCTGCGCCTCCATGGTGCGCACCTGCACCGGCGAGGTATGGGTGCGCAGCACCTTGCGGTCGCCGTTGTCGTCCGGCTCCAGGAAGAAAGTGTCGTGCATCTCACGGGCCGGATGGCCCTCGGGGAAGTTGAGCGCGGTGAAATTGTAGTAGTCGGTCTCGATATCCGGGCCTTCGGCGATCGAGAAACCCATGTCGGCGAAGATCGCCGTGATCTCGTCGACGATCTGGCTGATCGGATGGATACGGCCGCGCTCGGCCGGCGAGGAGCGGACGGGCAGCGAGACGTCGACGGTCTCGGCCTTCAGCCGCGCGGTGATGGCGGCATCCTTCAGCTCGGTCTTGCGGGCGGTGATCTTTTCGGTGACCTCGGTCTTCAGCGCGTTGATTGCCGCACCGCGCGTCTGGCGCTCTTCCGGCGTCATCGAGCCCAGGGTCTTGAGGAGTTCGGAGACCGAACCCTTCTTGCCGAGCGCGGCGACGCGGACCGCTTCGATATCGGCTTCGTTGTCCGCCGCGGCGATGTCGGCGAGAAGCGCCGTTTTCAAACTGTCGAGATCGGACATGTCCGTTTCCTGCCCTTTATACCACCGGGTCCCTAACGCCCCGGCATGACGACAAAATGAAAAACCCGCGCTAGCCCTGCCAGCGCGGGTTTCCCAACAATTTCTTTTTACAAAAGCTTGGGAAGCGCTGGCTTACTTGACCGCGCTTTCAAACTCGTTCGCCGTGCCGGCGTCCTTGAGATAGGCCAGTGCCTTCTTGGCAGCCTCGACCAGCGAGCCGAAGGCTGCGGGTTCGTGGATGGCCATGTCGGACAGAACCTTGCGGTCGACTTCGATGCCGGCCTTGTTCAGACCGTCGATGAAGCGGCCGTAGGTGAGGCCGTGTTCGCGGACGGCAGCGTTGATACGCTGGATCCACAGGGCGCGGAAGTTGCGCTTGTTGACCTTGCGGTCGCGGTAGGCGAATGCCTTCGAACGATCCACAGCGGCCTTTGCGGCGCGGATCGTGTTCTTGCGGCGGCCGTAGAAGCCCTTGGCTGCCTTGAATACCTTGTTGTGCTTGGCGCGGGAAGTTACGCCACGTTTTACGCGTGCCATGTCATGATCTCCTTAATGATCCAAAAAGCGAAAGGGTCTCAGAGACCGTTCGGCAGGTAGTTCTTGATGACCTTCTTGCCGTCAGCTTCGGAAAGAACCATCGTGCCGCGAGCATCGCGGATGAACTTGTTGGACCGCTTGATCATGCCGTGACGCTTGCCGGCGGCGGCCGCGAGGACCTTGCCGGTGGCAGTGATCTTGAACCGCTTTTTGGCGGAGGACTTCGTCTTCATCTTGGGCATTTTGCTACTCCATTGTTCTTGTATCGAAACGGACAGACGACGCCCGTTTTCAAGCATAAAGAACGGCCACGGCATGCCCTGCCGGACCGTTCGGACGCGCGCTTATAACCGCTGACGGATGAAAGCGCAACGGGTCGCCTCGGGAATCTCGAAGCTGCGGACGATGCGAAGCTGCTACCCGCGCAACGGCACCGACAGACTCACCGACAGCCCTCCGAGATCCGAGTGTCCGAGTTCCAGCGCGCCGCCATAGGCGGCGAGGATTTCCGCCGTGATGGCGAGACCGAGGCCGGAACCGCCGTCGCCCTCCCCCAGATGCACGCCACGCGATGGCAGGATGGCGAGATCCGCCTCCGATGCGCCCGGGCCGTCGTCTTCGACGGTCACCACCGCCGCCTTGTCTGCGGCTGACGCCGTCACGCGGATTTCGCTGCGGGCAAAGCGGGTCGCGTTGTCGAGCACATTGCCGAGCGCCTCGGCGAAGTCGGCGGCGTCCATGTCGACCGCAAGCCCGGCCGGAACGCGGAGCTGCCATTCGACGCCGCGCGGTTCGGTGATCGGCCTCAGCACCATGACCAGCTTGCCGATCAGCGCGCCGAGCTCGGTCAGGCTCATCTGCTCAACGCCGAGCCGTGCCGATTGCAGCTGGCGGTCGGCGCGCTGGCGGATGAGATCCACCTGCTGGCGCGCCAGTTCCTTCTCGGCGGGCGGAAGATGGTCGGCGAGCTGGAGAAGCACAGTCAGCGGCGTCTTGAGGCCGTGCGCCAGATCGCTGGCCCGGGCGCGCGCCCGTTCGACCGCCGTCTCGCGCTCCTGCAGCAGCAGGTTGAGCTCGGAGACGAGCGGCCGCAGCTCCGAAACGCCGACATCGTCGACCGAATTGGCCTGCCCGGAGCGCACCAGCCCCACCCGCTGCTGCAGGCGCACGAGCGGTGCGAGGCCCACGCCCACCTGGAAGATGGCGGCGGCGACCAGGACCGCGGCGCTGAGCGTCAGCATCAGGGCCATGGCGCTGTGAAACTGGGCGACCGCCTCGTCGAACTCGATACGATCGAAGGCGGCCGAGAGCGTGAACGGCCGGGAGCCATTCGGACCGTCGAGGGAGATATCACGCTGGTAGACCAGAAGGTCGGCACCGTCGGGTCCCTCCGCCGCCTGGAAGCCGTCCTCCGCCGGCAGCAGCGCATCGGCCGGCAGATCGACATCCCAGAGCGACCGCGAGCGCAGCACCTCGCCCGGCTTCGGCACCACCTGCCAGTAGCGCCCGCTGCCGGGAAGGGTGAAGCGGGGATCGGTCGGCGTCTTTTCGAGGACCACCTTGCCGTTGCGCAGTTCCAGGCCCGCGGCCAGCTGGTCGACGATGCCCGCCATCTCCACCCGATAGCGCTCGGCGACATAGCCGGAAAAGACGCGGCTCAGGCCATAACCCAGCACGAGAAGAATGAAGACGACGGCGGCGAAGGCTCCGAGCACGACCCGGATTCGGAGCGAATGGATCATACGTTCTGATCCGGCAGCACATAGCCGAAGCCGCGCCGCGTCTCGATCGCCTCGGGATCGGTCTTGCGCCGGAGTCTAGCGATCATCGCCTCGACCGAGTTCTTGGCCGTGTCGTCGTCGCGCCCCTGCACGCGCCGAGCGATCTCGATCGGATCGAAGACGCGGCCGGGTTCGCTGACGAGCAATTGCACGAGGCGGTATTCGAGCGCAGTCAGTTCCAGCGGCCGGCCGTCATAGGTCACCCGCCGCGTCTGGTCGTCGACGACGAAACGCCCTGCCGCCTTGATTGGCGACGGCCGCCTGCGCGAGCGGCGTAGCAGCGCCTTGAGGCGGGCGATCAGTTCCTCGCTGCGGAACGGTTTCGGCAGGTAATCGTCGGCGCCGGCCTCAAAACCGTCGACCCGCTCCATCCAGGACCCGCGCGCGGTCAGGACGAGGACCGGCGTCTCGACGCCCCCTGCCCGCCAACGCTTCAGGATCGACAGGCCATCCATGCCCGGCAGGCCGAGATCGAGAATGATCGCGGCATAGTCGCCGGTCTCGCCCTCCTCCCAGACCTCGGGGCCGGTCGCGAGATGGTCGACCAGATAGCCTTCCGCCTCGAGCTTGGCTTTGGTGTGTTCGGCGATATCGCGATCGTCTTCGGCAAGCAGCAGCCGCATGGCGTCACCACCACCCGAAGGGGCCGAGGGCGCGGCCAGTCTGGGCATTGAGGCGAAGCGTGCGGACCCTTCCCGTATTGTTCTCGACCTTCAGGATATAGACCGGCGTCCTGCCGCCGAGCGCCAGATCGACGGACAGGACACGCCCGGCCCGCATGACCTTCACCTGCTTCAGGATGTCGCGAAGCGGCAGGATGCGGCCGTCGCGAACGGCGGCGCGCGCCTCGACATGGTCGTCCGCGTCATCGCCTTTGCCCTGCCCCTTGCCGTCCTCACCGTTGCCGTCGTCATTTCCGTCGTCGCCACTATCGTCGTTGCTGTCGTCGCTGCCGCCATCATCACTGCTGTCGTCGCTGCCGCCATCGTCGCCACTGTCGCCACTGTCGCTGCCGCCGTCGTCGCCGCCATCATCCCCGCCGTCGTCGCCGCCCTTGTCGTCGGCGAAGGCCGGATCGACATGCAGCAGCGTGCCGGCGCCGGGCAGCGCCGCCATCAGCAACAGCAGGAATTCTCGCCTGTTCATCATTCTCACGTTTTCGTCGTTCTCTTCGCCGCCCGATCGGTTCCGAGACTAGCGTTTGTAGGGCCGAGGCGCCACTGCAACGAGAAGACCCCGCCCGGTTTGCGGGCGGGGGTGAAACGGCTGCGGCACCGGCGGCTGCGCCGCAGCCGTTTCAACGGACCTCAGTTGGCCGGGACGATCGTCACGGCAGTCACCGAATTGCGCGGCGCCTTGATCTTCACTTCGGTCCGGTTGTGTTCCTGCTCGATTTCCAGAGCGAGGCGACGGCCGTTCTGGTCGACGGCGACCATGGTGCCGTTCTTCAGCCCGCGCAGCTGCCTATCGTTGACCACGAGGCTGGTGCGGTCATCACGGCCGCGATTGCTGTTCGCGCCATTGTCGAGATCGTCATCGGCGCCATTGTCGTCGACGCCGTTATCGTCCGACGAATCGTCGTCCGTGCCGTTGTCATCGTCGCCACTGTCGTCAGACCCATTGTCATCGGAGCCGTTGTCGTCGGAACCGTTGTCATTGTCGTCGTTGCCCCCGTCGTCATTGCCGCCGCTGTCGTCGTCGGAACCATTGTCGTCGGAGCCGCCGTCGTTGTCGTCATTGCCGCCGTCGTCGCTGCCGCCGTCATTGTCGTCGTCGGCAAGCGCGACCGAAACGATCGACGCGCCGAGCGGCGCCGAAACGGCGGAGACGAGGGCCGGCGCGAGGGTGAGCGAGAAGAGGGCGGTGGTCGAGACGAGAAGATGTCTGCGTACGATATTGATCATTTTTTTCCTCCGGTATGCTGGGATGAACTCTATGACGAGCATCATGCATCCGGGGGGCTGACAGCTTGCCCAACGCGGCTGTCAGGAAAAAGTCAGCAAACGCCCATGAAAAAAGCCGCCTTAGCGGCGGCTTGTTTCGCGGTGCGTCTTTCCAGACTCACTTCGGTGCGAGCACCATCATCATCTGACGGCCTTCGAGCTTCGGCTCGGCTTCGACCTTGGCGATGGTGACGGTATCTTCCTTCACCTGCTGAAGGAGCTTCATGCCGAGTTCCTGGTGGGCCATTTCGCGGCCGCGGAACTTCAGGGTCACCTTGACCTTGTCGCCCTCTTCGAAGAAGCGGTTCATCGCGCGCATCTTCACCTCATAGTCATGGGTGTCGATGTTCGGACGCATCTTGATTTCCTTGACCTCGACGATCTTCTGCTTCCTGCGCGCTTCGGCCGCCTTCTTCTGGTTGGCGAATTTCAGCTTGCCGAGGTCCAGGATCTTGCAGACCGGCGGCTCGGCATTGGGGGAAATCTCGACGAGATCGAGACCCGCCTCTTCCGCCATCCTGAGCGCCTCATCCGTCGGCACGATGCCGAGGTTCTGGCCTTCGTCATTGATAAGCTGGACCCGGGGAATCCGGATCTCCCGATTGGAGCGCGGCCCTTCCTTGACAGGGGCATCGGCTTTGAAAGGTCTGCGAATGGTCGTATTCTCCTGAACTATTGAGCCTTGCGGCAACGCGCTTCAAGCGCGGGCTTCTAGCGTTTCAGCTATTTGGCTATTGCCGCTCGGCAAGTCAATAACACGCTTCGGATGGAAAATCACCTGCTGTCCGTCACTTCGCGAATCTGTTTTACAGGGCCGTTCACGCCCAGGGAGCCCTGCATGACCTCGATCAATTCCGACCCGCGCGCCGAGACGATCACGGTGGGAAAGGGCGACGACGCCCGCGACATCGCGCTCCTCGTTCGCGCAGCCGATCCGGCGCGCGCGCCCTCCGCTCCGGCCCTCGTCTGGCTCGGCGGCTACCGGTCCGACATGAGCGGCACCAAGGCGATCGAGATGGATGCGCTGGCGGCGGAGGGGGGCCTGGCGGCGATCCGTTTCGACTATTCCGGCCATGGTGCTTCCGGCGGCGCGTTCCGCGCGGGCACCATCAGCCGCTGGCTCGAGGAGGCGATCGCCGTGCTCGACCACGTCGCGCCTGAGAACGTCGTGCTGGTCGGCTCGTCGATGGGCGGCTGGATCGCGCTGAGGCTCGTGCAGGCGCTGGCACAGCGCGGTTCCGGCCCCCGCGTGGCCGGCATGGTGCTGATCGCGCCGGCGCCCGACTTCACCATCGACCTGATAGAGCCGAACCTGTCCGATGCGGAGCGCGCGTCGCTGGCCGAGCGCGGCTATTTCGAGGAACCCTCGGACTACAGCCCCGAGCCGAACATCTTCACCCGTGCCCTGATCGAGGACGGCCGGCTCAACCGCGTGCTGACCGGCATCATCGAGACCGGCTGCCCGGTGCACATCCTGCAGGGCATGGCCGATCCCGACGTGCCCTATGCCCATGCGCTGAAGCTGGTCGAGTTCTTGCCGGCCGACGACGTCGTGATCACCTTGGTGCGCGACGGCGACCACCGGCTGTCCCGCCCCGAGGACATCGCGCGGATGAAGGCGGCGATCCTGTCCATGGTGGAGAACGCTTCGGACCTGTAGCATTTTAACCATAGTTGACAAATCCCTAACGCGACGGCCTTACCGCGATTGACTCGAAACCCGCTTGGACCTTAACGTTTTGTTAAGGATTAAAGGGACGAGTTCATGATGAACCGATCGCGTGCTTTTGCCGCGTTGCTTGTGGTGCTTGGCGTTTCCGCGCCGGCCGATACGGGCTTCACGGCACCCAAGACGCTGCTGTCGATGACGACGGGCAGTGTCACTTCGCAGCCGATCGGCCATTACGAGTTCTGCCGCCAGCATCGCGAGGAATGCAGCGTGAAGAGCAAGCCCGGCGCGCTGCCGCGGCTGACGCCGCACGGCTGGGACGTGGTGCGCGAGATCAACCTGTCGGTCAATTCCTCGATCACCCCGGTCACGGATGCCGATGCCTATGGTCGCGAGGAAGTCTGGGCCTATCCGGTCGACGTGGGCGACTGCGAGGATTTCGTCCTTCTGAAGCGCGAAAAGATGATGAAAGCGGGTTTCTCGCCCGCCGACCTGCTGATCACCGTGGTGCGCAAGCCCGACGGCGAAGGCCATGCCGTGCTGACGCTCCGCAGCGCCCAGGGCGACTTCGTGCTCGACAACCTCGTCAACGACGTCAAGCTCTGGACCGAGACGCCCTATACCTATCTCAAGCGCCAGGCGAGCTTCGACACCGGCCGCTGGGTGACGATCGAGAACGGCACCACCGACGTCATGGTCGGCGCGCTCGACTGAGACAGGCTCGGCTTCTCTAGGACGGCTGGACCCGGCGTTCCGTTTCGAGACGGAGCGGCGGCAGCCGCGCAAGCCCGATCATCGCCAGAAGTCCGACCGCCCCCATCACAAGCAGGCAGCCGATCGCCGCCTCGACGCCCAGACGCTCGTTGACGAAGATGATCGTCACCGGGGCTGCGGCCGACAGGACCATGCGGATGCCCGACAGCGTGCCCATGGTGCGGCCATAGCCGGTCGTGCCGAAGAAGTGCAGCGGCAGCACGCCCCGGATGATCGACGTCAGCCCCTGTCCGATGCCGAAGAAGACGGCGAAGACCAGGACGATGGCCACAGTCGGGAAGACGGCGGCGGCAAACAGCAGGGCGAGCGCCAGGAAGATCGCCCCGGTGGCGATCAGCCCCGTCATCGGCGGGGACAGCACGCCCCGGCGGGCATATTCGATGACGCGGGCGGCGACCTGCGACGGCCCGATCAGACTGCCGGTCAGCGTGGCGATCGCCGGGGTGAAGCCGGCATCGCCGAGCAGAACCAGCAGCGAGGCGCCCATGGCCGAGAGCACGAAGCCGCCGGCCGAAAGACTGACGGCCATCAGGGCGAGATGCGGCCGACGGCTGGCCACGGCGGGCGCGCTGGCTTCGGCCGACGGCTTTGCCGGGGCGGCCACCTCGCGCCGATAGGACGGCCAAAGCGCGTGCACCGGAAGGGCGAGCACCAAGTTGAGGCCGGCGAGCACGAGATAGACCTCGCGCCAGGTCATCATCGTTAGCAGCCACTGGATCAGCGGCCAGAACACCGTCGAGGCAAAGCCCGCGACCAGCGTCACCAAGGTGATCTGGCTCCTGGCCTCCTGGCCGTGACGCTGCGCGAGCGCGGCAAAGCCCGCATCATATTGCACGGCGATCGACACGAACTCGGCGGCAAGCGTGACGGCGGCAAACTGCCAGCCGTTCTGCACCATTGAGAGGCCGGCGAGGGCTGCCGCCGCAAGGATCGATCCGAAGGCCAGCACCGGCCGCGCGCCGAAGCGGTCGATCAGCCGTCCGATGATCGGCGCGGAGACCGCGCCGCCGAGCAGGCCGATCGAAAAGACGGCGAAGACAAAGCTCTGCGACCAGCCGAATTCGCGGGCGATTTCGGGAGCGAGAATCGAGAAGGAATAATAGAGCGTGCCATAACCGACGGTCATGGAAACGCCCATGCCGAGGGTGGCCGGAGAAGGTTTCATGATGACGCCGCTAAGCTATTCGTGTTGCGGCGTCATGACAAGCGTCAACCATTGCCGATCAGGATGCCGGCCGCGAGCACCAGCGAACCGCCGAGCACGACCTGCATGGCGGCGCGCAGGAAGGGCGTCTCCATGTACTTGTTCTGGATGAAGGCGATCGCCCAGAGCTCGAAGAAGACCACCACGGCGGCGGTGATCGTCGCCGTCCAGAAATGCGGGATGAGGTAGGGCAGCGCGTGGCCAAGGCCACCGAGCGCGGTCATGATGCCCGAAGCCAGGCCGCGTTTGATCGGCGAGCCGCGGCCCGAAAGCTTGCCGTCGTCGTGGGCCGCCTCGGTGAAGCCCATGGAAATGCCGGCGCCGACCGAGGCGGACAGGCCGACGAGGAAGGTCTGCCAGGTGTCGCCGGTGGCGAAGGCGGCGGCGAAGATCGGCGCCAGCGTCGAGACCGAACCGTCCATCAGACCGGCCAGACCCGGCTGCACATAGGTCAGCACGAACTGGCGGTGGGCGCTCGCGTCCTCTTCCGCCTTGACGTCCTCCGGCGTGTGGCGCTCGCCGAGCATGGAGGCGATTTCCTCATGGCCCTGCTCGGCCAGCGCCAGATCACCGAGCAGCTTGCGCGTCTGGGCATCCGTCGTGCGCTGCGCCGCGGCCATGTAGAACCGGTAGGCGCCCTGCTCCATGGTCTCGGCCTCGGCGCGGATCTGGTCCAGGCTCTGGTTGGCGCGCAGCCAGTCGGGCTTGCGGTCGTAGAAGTCGCTGACATGCTCGCGGCGGATCAGCGGGATGCGTTCGCCGAAGCGCTGGCGGTGCATGTCGATCAGCTGGTTGCGATGGGTGTGCTCGACCTCGGCCATGTCCTCGAACACCTTGGCCGACTGCGGATACTGTTCGCGCAACTGGTCAGCATAGGCGAGATAGATGCGCGCATCGTCCTCTTCCGAGGAAATCGCCAGCGCCAGGATTTCCTGTTCGCTCAGGCTGGAAAACGGGCGTTTCGAGGAGGAAAAAAAGCGCGCGAGCATCGGTGACTATCCTGTTCTTTATAATTGTTCTAAACTTATTGCGTCGTCATTTCCAGGTCAAGCCGCCGCGGTGCCGCAGTCCGCACAAACACGGGGCAAGCAGCCGATGCGACGATCGGCGCGGAGCCGTGCGTTTGACGCCCGCCCGACAATACGCGACAAGCGTGGAGACCACCAAGAAGGACGGAACGACATGGCGATGCAGGATGATCTGGTCGGCCGCGCCGCGCACCGGGCGGATATCACCGCCCGCGCCGAGGCGCAGATGGCCGCCATGGGCGTCGATCCGGCCTTCATCGACCGGCTGGTCGAGACCTTCTACGGCCGCATCCAGGCCCATGCGAATCTGGGGCCCGTCTTCGACAACCGGCTTTCCGGCCGCTGGCCGTCGCACCTCGCCAAGATGAAGGCCTTCTGGGCTTCGGTCGCCTTCAAGAACGGCGCCTATGGCGGCAAGCCGGTGCAGGCCCATCACGGTGTGGCCGGCGTGACTGAGGGTCTGTTCATCGAATGGCTGGCGCTGTTCGACCAGACCCTTGTCGACATGGAAGCGACAGACGAAGCCCGAGCCTGGTTCATGGCGACGGCGGAGCGGATCGCCCGCAGCCTCGTGCTGGCGTTGTTCTACAATCCGGCGCTCGACGATCCGGCCCGCCGCGGCCAACCTGCCGCCTGAGGCAACCGCGCCTCGTACCGTCGCGGCGGATCCTCGCGCATTTTTCGCAAGGAGACCCGGCCGTCGACGCAATTTTCCGCAAGTTCAGCCGCACCATCACGCAATTCCTGCAGCTTTCGGGCTTGCATGAACTGGGCATCATGGCTAGACCCGCCCGCGGAGGGGGATGAGACCATTATGGGAAACAACCAAGGCTAGAGATCATGAACCGCCGTAAATTCTTCCAGCAGGCCGGCGCCGCCGGACTGGGTGCTGCCGCTTCCGTCACACTTGCCGCCCCCGCCATCGCCCAGGAAAATCCGAAGCTCAACTGGCGCCTGACCTCGTCCTTCCCCAAGAGCCTCGACATCATTTTCGGCGCCGCGACCGACATCGCCCAGAGCGTGTCCGAGGCGACCGACGGCAACTTCACCATCACGACGTTTGCCGCCGGCGAGATCGTGCCGCCGCTGCAGGCCGCCGATGCGGTCGCTTCCGGCACCGTCGAGATGGCCCACACCTGCTGCTACTACTATATCGGCAAGGATCCGGCCTTCGCGCTCGGCACCGCCATCCCGTTCGGCCTCAATGCCCGCATGACCAATGCCTGGTTCACCGCCGGCGGCGGCAACGAGCTGCTCAACACCTTTCTCGCCGGCCACAAGCTCTATGCGCTGCCGGCCGGCAATACCGGCGCCCAGATGGGCGGCTGGTACCGCAAGGAAATCAAGACGATCGACGACCTCAAGGGCCTCAAGATGCGCATTGCCGGTCTCGCCGGCGAAGTGATGAGCAAGGTCGGCGTCACGCCGCAGCAGATCGCCGGCTCGGACGTCTATGCGGCGCTCGAGAAGGGCACGATCGACGCCACCGAATTCGTCGGTCCCTATGACGACCTGAAGCTCGGCCTCCACAAGGTCGCCAAGTACTACTACTATCCGGCTTGGTGGGAAGGCGGCCCGGCCGTCCACGCCTTCTTCAATTCCGACAAGTTCAACGAGCTGCCGGCCAACTACAAGCGCATCCTGACCGACGCCTGCGCGGCTGCGAACGCCCGCATGCTGGCCCGCTACGACGCCTCGAATGCCGCGGCCCTTCGCCAGCTGGTGGCGCAGGGCACCGAGCTTCGCGCCTTCGGCTCGGACATCCTCGACGTCTGCCACAAGGCAGCGCTGGAAACCTATGCCGACCTCAGCGCCAAGAACGAGAACTTCAAGACGCTCTACGACAGCCAGCAGGCCTTCAAGAAAGACGCCTATCTCTGGGCCCAGGTCGCCGAATACGGCTTCGACACCTACATGATGATCCAGCAGCGCCAGGGCACGCTCTAAGCGCCTCTGCCGACAGGCCCGACCTTCACGACACCCCGGACCGCGAGGTCCGGGGTGTCTTTCTTTGGCGCCTCTCCCGCGCGGACGTCTGCGAGGGGTATTGCCCGATGCCTCGTGATTTTTGCCATTTTAGACGTTAGGCATTTGTTATTTTGAATGTTTTACCCTTCCGACTGGTTTTTTTGCCGGGGGGCACTCATGTACCGCGTATCCTTAGCCGTTGCTGCAATCGTTCTGACCCTGTTCCAGGCCGCCGCGGCCTGGGCCGAAGGATGGTCGGTTTCCAAGGTCAAGCAGCCGGTCAACTACACCCTGGACAAATACACCTGGCAGCGTCTCGAGCAGGGCATGGAAGTGCCGGCCGGCGCCTGGATCAGCACCGGCCCGCGCGGGCGCGTCGTGCTCGTCCATGGCGAGGACATGGTCACGGTTCAGCCCGGCACGCTGACGGCGATCTTCGCCAAGGACCGCGCCGGCAAGAAGTTCGAGATCGCCCAGCAGATCGGCGAAGTCCTGGTCGACTTCGAAAAACGCGACGGGCGCCGTCTCTCCGTCCAGACCCCCTTCCTCGCGGCCGTGGTCAAGGGGACACGATTTACCGTGCGGGTCGACGGCCAGGGTGCCAAGCTCGGCGTGGCGCGCGGGGTCGTCGGCGTCACCGATCCGCGACGCGGTCAGGCCGTCGACGTGCGGCCCGGCCAGTCCGTCGCGGTCTCACCGACCATGACCGGATCCCTCAGCGTCATCGGCCCGGGCCCCAAGGCGCCGGTGGTCAGTGTGGCCGTCACCAGCCCGGCCGTTCCCAGTATCTCCGAACCGACGACGACCGGCACCAAGGGCAAGAGCACGACTGCCGATAGCACCGGCAATGGCGGACAGTCCTCGACCGGGAACGGTAGCGGGAATGGGAATGGAAACGGCAACGGGAACGGGAACGGGAACGGGAACGGCAATGGCAACGGGAACGGCAACGGGAACGGCAACGGCAACGGCAACGGGAACGGGAACGGGAACGGCAACGGCAACGGCAACGGGAACGGCAACGGCAACGGCAACGGGAACGGCAACGGCAACGGCAACGCCAACGGGAACGGCAACGGCAACGGCAACGGCAACGGCAACGGGAACGGCAACGGCAACGGGAACGGGAACGGCAACGGGAACGGCAACGGGAACGGGAACGGGAACGGGAACGGGAACGGGAACGGGAACGGGAACGGGAACGGGAACGGGAACGGGAACGGGAACGGGAACGGGAACGGGAACGGTGATAATGACCGCGACGATTGATCAAGGGCGTTTTTCCAGCCGCCGTGACTTTTGATCGGCGGCAGAAAGTACAGCATGGTGAAAGCTGCAATCCCGATCCGTAGGCTGCTCGTGCTGGCCTCATTGCTGTGCATCGTTGCCAGCCTGGCGGGATTCGGCGCCTTCACCCGTTTCGACGCCGCGCTGACGGCCCGGCGCATGGCGTTTGAGCCGCGGGCCGCCAGCGGCGACGTGGTCTTCGTCACCATCGACAAGTACAGCCTGGATGAAATCGGCGTCTGGCCCTGGGACAGGACCGTCTACGCCCGGCTGATCGACACGCTGGCAGGCGCGCAGGCGCGCGACATCTTTCTCGACATCGACTTCAGCTCCCGATCGTCGCCCGAAAGCGACGCGGCCTTGGCGCGGGCGCTCGAGGCGGCCGGCGGCGGCGTGCTGCTCCCCTCCTTTACCCAGTACAACGCCACCAATGGCAGTTCCGACGCCATCGGCGTGACGTCGCCGAACCCGATCTTCGCCGATCACGCGTGGACCGCCAGCGTCAGCGTACGGGCCGACGGGGACGGGGTCGTCCGAAAATTCCCCTATGGCGAAGTCCAGGGGGGCGAGTTCGTCATGTCGGCGCCCGCCACGCTCGCCGGGGTCGCCGATCAGCGTTCGGGGCCGTTCGTCATCGACTTCTCCATCGATCCGTCCACCGTCCCGCACTTCTCGGCGATCGACGTGGTCTCCGGCCGGATCGATCCGTCCGCCTTCGCCGACAGGATCGTCGTGGTCGGCGCGACCGCGATCGAGCTCAAGGACAATTTCTTCGTGCCCGTCCATGGGCTGGTGTCGGGTCCGATGGTGCAGATCATCGCCACCGAAAGCCTGCTGCAAAACCGCAGCCTGACGCCCCTCCACAGCCTTCCGCCTCTGCTTGTCGCCGGCCTGGTCGGCTTTGCCGCCCTGTCGCCGCGACGCAGCCTGCGGCTCCAGTCGCTGCTGGTCGGCTCGACGGTGGTCGCCCTGGAAGGGACCGCGTTCTGGCTGCAGTCGGCCCAGGGCCTGCTCCTGCCGACCATATCGGCCCATGCCCTGCTCGGTCTCGTCGTCACGACGCGCGTGCTGGAGGAACTCGACCTCAGGACCTGGCTGCTGCGCCTCGCCTCGGTCGAAGCCGACAACAGCCGCAGCCTGCTCGGCCAGGTGATCAGCGACAGCGCCGACGCCATCCTCGTGGTCGACGAGGACGGGCTGCTGGTCGAACACAGCGCGCGGCTCGCCGACATTCTGGCGGACGTCGCCGCGGCACGGAACGGCGACAGCGTGCAGTCGCTGCTGCCCGAACGATGGCGGACGGACATCGCCCGCGCCATCGAGGACCTGCGCCTAGACCGCAGCCCGCCGGCGGCGCTGAACGAACTGGAACTGGATGGTGCCAACGGCGGGCGTCGGACCATCGAATACACGATCACCGCCTCGCGGCTGGCGCTTGCGGCGGGAAAGAGCCGTCAGGGTGACGACCATGTCTTCGTCGCCTGCATCACCGCCCGCGACATCACCGAACGCCGCCGGCAGGAAGAACGCATCGGCTTCCTCTCCCGCCACGACGTGCTGACCGGTGCGCTGCGCAGCTCGGCCTTCGTCGCCGAGATCGACGCCCGGATGACGGTCACGCCGCCGCCGGGGACCGGTCACGCGGTCTATGCCGTCAACCTGCACCGCTTCAAGACGATCAACGCGACGCTCGGCCGCGAGAAGGGCGACGCGTTGCTCAAGGCGGTCGTGCGGCGGCTGTCGCGGCTCGACGGCCGGCTCTCGGCCATCGGCCGGCTCGGCGGCGACACCTTCGCCGCCTTCACCACCATTCCCGTCAGCGAGGCCGAAGCCCGCTCGATCGCCGAGTCCATCGTCAGTACCGTCTCCGCCCCCTTCGACGTAACCGATGCCAAGGCCAAGCTCGGCGTGCATATCGGCATGGTGTTCCGCACCGAGCCGGCCGACGGCCAGGGGGCCGCACTTGTCGCCGAGGCCGAACTGGCGCTCGACGAGGCGCGGCAGACGAACGGCAGCGGGCTCGTGCAGTTCGATCCGGAAAGCGGCGCGCGCCACGCGGCGGCGCGGCGGATCGAAACGGAACTCTGGCATGCGCTGGACAGGGGCGAGATGCGCGTCCTCTACCAGCCGCAGGTTCTCCTCAGGGACCAACGGCTGATCGGCGCCGAGGCCTTGCTGCGCTGGCAGCACCCGGAACTGGGTTTCATATCGCCGCAGGTGTTCATCGAAATCGCCGAGGCCAACGGCTTCATCGAGCAGCTCGGCCGCTGGGCGCTCGAGCAGGCCTGCCGCGACGCGCTGACCTGGCCGGAGGACCTGACCGTCGCGGTCAACGTCTCGCCGTTGCAGTTCCAGCGCGGCGACATCATCGGCGCGGTCAGGGAGGTGCTGGACCTCACCGGCTTGCAGCCGAAACGCCTTCACATCGAGATCACCGAATCGACCTTCCTCAACCCGTCGCCGGAGCTGTTCGACCGGCTGGCCGCGCTGAAAGCGCTCGGTGTCTCCGTCGCGCTCGACGATTTCGGCACCGGCTATTCGTCCTTCGGCTATCTCGCCCGCTTCCCGCTCGACAAGATCAAGGTCGACCAGATGTTCATTCGGACCCTGGTCGAGAACACCGCCAGCCAGGCGATCGTCAATTCGGTGCGGGCGCTGTGCCAGGGCCTCGGCATCGCGATGATCTGCGAGGGCGTCGAAACCGAGGAAGAACTCAAGTTCCTCCGCCTGATCGGCTGCGAACAGGGCCAGGGCTATCTCTTCGGCAAGCCGCAGGCCTCGGCCGACCTGATCCGCATGGCGGAGCAAGAAGACGCCGCCCCCGGCGCCGAAGCCGCGCGCGCCTGATCCGGCGGCAGACGTTCTCCCCGCTACCGTTTCGAGGTATCAGCTATCCCTGCCCGCGCCTCGCGCTCAGCCCCGGTTACTTCGCCGCCTGCCAGCTGCCGCTGCCGCCGCCCCACTTGTTCCTGCCCGACCATTGGCCTGAACCCGACTGCCCGTCGACGCGACCACTGACCGTGCCGTTGAACGGATAGGGCCGCACCTCTTTGAACAGCTTTCCCTGCAACACGCCGGTCGTCGGCGCGCTGAACGAGCCGTCACTGCCGAGCGTGCCGGAGAAGCTGGCGGTGAAGCTGTCGCCCTCGAAGCTGCCGGAGATCGAACCGGAGACTGAGGAGCCGGACACGACGAGGGTCATGGAGCCGGAGGCCTGGCCCGAGATCCGGCCCTTGTACTGGCCGGAGAGATCTGCCGCCGGCTGCTCCGGCTCGATCGTGAGGCCGCTATGCTTGGCGACCGTGGTCCGGTATTCCCTAAACTTGGCCAGCTGGTCCAGATATTCCTTCGAATTGGTCCCGTGCACCAGCCCGGTCGACAGCAGGTTCGCCATGGCCTTGATGTGGATCGCATTGTGCGGATCGAGAACGCCGTCCTTCTTCAGCTTGTCGCGGATCAGCTGGGTGAAGCGTTCGAGATTGTAGGGATGCTTGGCATACCAGTCCCGGCCGTATTTGCCGAAGGCCGCCGAATCGAGCGCCTCCATCATCAGGCCGGCCTCGGTCTGCGCATCGGCGCGGGCCTTCTCCACGGCCGACGCCGACTGCTCCTTCTTGGTGCGCGCGGCAAAGGTCTGGAAGATGTCGTCGATCACCTCCGCGTCGCTGGCCGAGGTCAGGCGCTCGCGGATCGCGTCGCTCGGTTCCGCCGTGGCCTGAGAAATGTCGTCGGCGCGCTGGTCGGCCAGCTCGATCTTGCGGTCGCGGATGATCGAGGAATAGAGCGGCAGGGTTTCCAGCCGCTCGCGGATCGCCTCGCGCGTCTGCGCGTCGCCCTTGGCATATTCCTGGTAAAGCTCCTCGATCGTGCCGTCGACGAACTTGCCCTTGGTGTAGGACACCACGCCCGCCGCCGTCTCGACCGCGGTAAAGGCGGCAGCCGCCGGGGTCGCGGCGATGAAGGCGCGGCCGAGATATTCATAGGCCGCCTGCGGATCGCCGCCCGCCGCCTTGCCCAGCACGTCGGCCGCCTCGTTGAACTTGTCGATATTGCCGAGCACGCCGGCCATCTGTTTGCGCAAGGCCGGGTCCTTGATGCCGTTCGCCAGCGTCTTGCCGAGCGCAACGGCGACCTCCTCGCTTGCGGCCTTGGCCTTTGCCGGATCACCGCTGGTCACCGCGTTCGCTGCATTCTCGGCAAACTTGTTGATCTCGTTGGCCGACAGCGCCACCGTGCCGAGCTGGCGCACCAGCGTCTTGTTCGCCCCGGACTTGTAGAGCTTCTGGTAGAGCGCGGTGATCGCCGCCTGCGACTGCGACTTGATCACCTCCTTGGCCTTTTCGTCGGCATAACCGATCGCGGCCTTCCTGGCATCCTCCTGCCAGGTGGTCGGCGCCTGGGCGAAGACCGCCGCGGGCGAAAGCGTGAATGCGCCGGCAAGGACCATGGCCAGCAGATCGAAGGGTCGCAGCACTCTCATCTCGGGTCCACCTCCAGGTCGCTCAGGTCGATATCGGCAAAGGGATCGGCACCGCCGGCGGGTTCGGCGGCAGGCACCTCCGTGCCTTCGGGCGGGGCCAGGGTCTCGTCGAGACTGCCCAGCACCATTTCGAACAGTGGCAGACCATCGGCCGGGTCTTCGCCAAAGGCGCGGTAGGCGAGCGTCAGCCGCGCACCGTCGCCGCGCGGTTCGTCGAAGAAGACCTGCCGGCCGCGCATGTTTCCCTCGCTCAGTTCGAGCACGGTCGCTGGCTGCCCCAGCATGACGGTGAAATCCTGAGCGGCGACCGCCTTGCTCGGCATCGGCTTGTCCTTCGGCCAGAAGGATAGGGTGATCTGCGCGCCGCCGTCCGGCCGGGTCATGACGATCCCGCCGGCGATGTCCTCATCCGGCTTGACCTGCCAGCCGGTCGGCACCGCGACCGAGGCGCGGCCGACCCAGGCGCGGCGATCCTCGTCGCCGGCCGCCTCGTCTTCGGCAGCATCGCCATTCATCGCATCGCTTGCCGGCACCGTCGCATCCGGCAATGCCGCCGGGGTCTCCGCCGGAGGGACCGCCGGCTGCACCTCGCCGTCGCCTGCCTCGGCCTTTGTCTTCGCGCCACCGATCGTCACGCTCTCAAGGATGCGATCGAAATCGTCGTCACCGCCGCCAAGGCGGATGCCGCCGGTCGCCTCGAAGAGGAAATGCAGGCGCCTTTTGTCGGCCCTGCCCTCGTCGAGCGTCACGCTCAGCGTTTCCACGCCCTCGAACCTAGAATGGATCCACAGCGCCGATTCGCCGGCCACCGTGATCTTGCGATTGGATATGATGTCGGAATAACCAAGTAGCGGCTCGTCGGGAAACCACCACCAGACCATCAGGCTGCGCTGCCCGTCGGGGGCTTTGAGCGTCAGCGTGTCGCCTTCGATCGACGCGGTCCAATCCGCCGGCGCGCGCAGGGCAAAGCCCTCGAAGGCATGGGCCGCCCAGCCGTCAATCCCCGTGGCCGAAGGCTGCATGGTACCTGCATCCTGCGCGGTGCTGATGCGCGCATCGTCATCGCTTCCGGTTGGAGCAATGGCGCCCGGCTGATCCGTATCCGGCGCTTGGCCCGGGCTCTGCACTTCCTCGTCCGCGGTCCGCAGCGAGTCCGCCATGCGGGCCGCCATCGGATCGAGCTTCGTCTTCAGGCTCTTGGCATAGCTGATCTCGAAGGTGTGGATCACCCCGCCGTCGTCGCTCAGCAGCACCTTGCGCAGGAAGAAGTCGCCGCCGCGGAAGCCGGAATGCAGATACCAGTTCTCGCCGCGCCGCTTCCGGGTGACCTTTTCGCCTTCGCCGAGGCTCGTCAGGTGCTCCTCGATCAGTTCGTCGAGCGTGCTGTCGAAGACGTTGTACGCGGCAAAGACCATGAAACGGGCCGAGCCGTCCCTTGCCTCGAACGTCCGTCCGTCATCATTGTCCGGCGGCGGCAACATGCGGAACATCGGCGCCGAATAGTCGATCCGCGTGCCGAAGCGATCATTGCGATAGGTGATCCAATTGCTGGCCATCGGGTCGGCCGGAACGTCGGCAGTATCCGCCGCAGCCTCATCCGTTTCGCCGACGTCCGCCGCGTCGCCATCGGGTTCGGCCACGGCCGACGGCTGCGCTCGGTCGACGGGTTCGGCCGGCTGCGGGTCGCCGCCCATGTCGGAGGGCTGCGCCTCCTCGCCGAGGTCGAGCGGCGGCGGCTGGCTGCCCGGATCGATGGCTTCGATGCCCGGAGGCGGGCCGAGGTTCGGCGGTGTTCCGGAAGGTTCCAGCGGCGGCGGCGCATCTTCTCCGCCGGGTGCACCGCCTTCGAAGATATAGGAGCGATAGGCCCAGCCGCGCGTGCCGTCCTCCAGTTCGACGAACAGCCATTTGCCGTTGCGCCGCAGGACGTTGACGAAGGTCCCCGGCCCCATGGGCAGGATCATGGGATAGCCCGAACCGGGGCCGGTCCTCAGCGCCAGGAAATTGTCGCCGGCGGGATTGAGCCCGCCGACATAGTCGGCCCTTGCCGGCAGGACCGCCAGCGACAGGAGCAGCATGCTTCCAAGCCAGATCTTGCGATGACGATCCACGCGATATCTCCCCCACCAGCGGAGGGCCGCGGCGGCGTCAATCGACGCCGGATCGCTGAAACCGCTCCGCCCAAGACCCCAAATCTCTATCGGGAACTATGCGCTTCTGCGGTCAAAGCTTGTTGACGCAAGTCAACTGGCAGCCACGCGGCCCGATCCCGGCGAAGAATTTTACCGGGATCGCAGGAAGACTTGGATCGGCGGGCATGCGCCTCAGGCTTCGAGGCCCTTGAGCACGTTGGCGACGTTGAGGCCGATTTCCGGCACGCCGTAGCCGCCTTCCATCACCGTGAGAATCGGCAGGCCGGTCGCGGCGATGATCTCGCCCATGCGGATATAGTCCGGGCTCTTCAGCTTGAAGAAGCTGATCGGGTCCTGCTCGAAGGTATCGACGCCGAGCGACACTACGATGGCCTCGGCCCCATAGGCCTTTATGCGCTTCAGGGCATCGGCGAGCGCCGCCGACCAGACCTCCCAAGGCGTGCCTGCCGGCATCGGATAGTTGGCGTTCAGACCCTCGCCTTCGCCCTCGCCGGTTTCGTCGGCATAACCGAGGAAATAGGGGAAGGCATCGACCGGATCGCCGTGCAGCGAGGCGAAGAAGATGTCGCCGCGATTGTAGGTGATGTCCTGCGTGCCGTTGCCGTGGTGGAAGTCGACGTCGAGGATCGCAACCTTCTTCGCGCCGTGATCGAGCAGGCGCTGGGCGGCGACCGCGGCATTGTTGATGAAGCAATAGCCGCCGAACAGGTCGATGCCGGCGTGATGGCCCGGCGGGCGGCAGAGCGAGAAGGCGAAGCGGTTGCCGGCATTGAGCCAGTCCGCGCCGGCGATCGCCACGTCCATCGAGGCGATCGCCGCCTCGTAGGTGCCCTTGGAGATCGCCGTCTCGACCGAATTGGCATAATAGCCGACGGCGCCGTCGATATTGTTGGGCACGCGATTGCGGCTGCGGCGATAGGCAAAGGCGGTCGGGATGGCCTCGCCGGGAAAGCCCTGGGCGCTCCAGCGGTCCCAGCAGGTGCGCAGGAATTCGAGATAGTCGGCGCCGTGCACCTTGAGTGCGGTCTCCAGCCCATGTTCCTCGGGCGCGACGACGTCGGCAAGGCCCGCCTCCTTGACCGCCGCCAGGATCCACTCGGCGCGGAACGGCCCCTCGAAAGGCTTGACCAGAATGCCGCCGTGCAGCTCGGTCTTGGCGTCCCTGAGCTTGTGCTTTTCGGAATAAAATACGCGCATCTCGTTCCCTCATTGTTGTCCGCGGTCAGGCGCGGATCGGTTATGCCTCCACTTTTAACGTCTGGGCAGGCGCGGCGGCAAGAGATGGCGCGGTATTTTCGGTCAAACGACCAAATTTGTTTCGGCGCCGAGGCGCCTTGACCTTGCCAAACAAAGCGCCTATTTGGAAACGATCGTTTCCTAATTATCGAGCGCTGACATGTCCGATACGTCTCCCGCCGTTCGCGCCGTCGGCCGCCCCCGCGCCTTCGCGATGGAAGCCGCCCTCGACACGGCCATCATTGTCTTCACGGAACGCGGCTACCATGGCACCTCGATCACCGAGCTGAAGGCGGCGATGGGGCTGACGGCCGGCAGCATCTACAAGGCCTTCAAGGACAAGAAGGCGATCTTCCTCGCGGCATTCGACCGCTACAAGCAGGTGCGCGCCGCGGTCCTGGAGGAGCGCCTCGCCACCGCCAAGACTGGGCGCGAGAAGGTCCGGGCGATCCTGCACGTCTATGCCGACGCCGCCTGCGGCGAGAGCGGCAGGCGCGGTTGTCTCGCCATCGGCGCCGCCGTCGAGCTTGCGCTGTTCGATGAGGAGGTCGCCGAACGCGTCGCGCGTTCGCATGCCGCCCTTCTCGCCCAGATCGAGGGGTTCATCATCGAAGGGCAGAGCGACGGCTCCATCGCTGCAAGAATCGATCCGCAGGCGACCGCCCTCTCCATATTCTCGTTTCTCCAGGGTATTCGCATCGCCGGAAAATCCGGCCAGGAAGCCGGTCGCGCCCGGGCGAGTGCCGATTCCATTCTGGCCATTCTCGACTGATCCCGCACCGTTCGGCCTTTCCCCCTGATCCTCCCGGAACCCGCATCATGACCCAGTCATCCTCCACCCCTGATCCTACTCTTGCCGCTCAGGCGGCCGCGCGGTCCACAAACCTGCCGGCCGGCCTCACCTTCATCTTGGCGGCGGCCTGCGGCCTGATCGCCGCCAATCTCTATTATGCCCAACCGCTCGCAGGCCCGATCGCCGAGGCCATCGGCCTGCCGCTGCACGCCAGCGGACTGATCGTCACGCTCACCCAGGTGGGCTACGGCCTCGGCCTGCTGTTCCTCGTGCCGCTCGGCGACCTCGTCGAGAGCCGCAAACTGATCCTCGTCATGATCGGAGTGGTCACCGCAGCCCTCATTGCGGCGGGGCTTGCGACGACACCGATTCCCTTCCTCGCGGCATCGTTGTCGATTGGACTGGGCGCGGTCGCCGTCCAGATGATCGTACCCTTCGCCGCGGGGCTTGCGCCGGATCATGCGCGTGGCAAGGTGGTGGGCAATGTCATGAGCGGCCTGATGGTCGGCATCATGATGGCGCGACCGATCTCCAGCTTTGTCGCGCGGTTCGGCTCCTGGCACGCCATCTTCTTCTTCTCAGCCCTTGTCATGGTCGCGCTCGGCTTCACCCTCGCGCTCAAGCTGCCCCGCCGCATGCCAACGGCCCGAATGGGTTATCTGGCCCTGATCGGTTCGATGGGCCGGCTTCTCGCCAGCGAGAAGGTGCTGCAGCGCCGGGCTGCCTACCAGGCGTTCCAGTTCTCAGCCTTCAGTCTGTTCTGGACGGTGACGCCGCTCTATCTGGCCGGCCCTTCATTCGGCCTCAGCCAGACCGGGATTGCGCTTTTTGCACTGGCCGGCGTGGCCGGCGCCATCGCCTCGCCGATCGCGGGGCGGCTCGCCGACAAGGGCCTGTCCGGCCCGGCAACCGCCTTCGGTCTTTCGAGCGTGGCGGTGGCTTTCGCCATGACGATGCTTGCACCCGACGGATCGGGGATCGCCCTCGCGCTCCTCACTCTCGCCGCCGTGCTGCTCGACTTCGGCGTCACCACAACCCTCGTCACCGGACAGCGTGCCATCTACGCGCTCGGCAACGAGTTGCGCAGCCGGCTCAACGGATTGTTCATGGCGATCTTCTTCACGGGCGGCGCGATCGGCTCGGCCCTTGGCGCCTACAGCTACGCCCAAGGCGGGTGGACGGCAACGGCGATCCTCGGGGGCGCCTTGCCGCTTGCGGCGCTGCTTCTGTTCCTCACGGAAAGCCGGAAGCGCTGAGCAGCGCTGCGAGGATCGCCGATCCTCCACAGCCTCGATATCCGGAGGGGCGGTCTTCAAAGTCGAGTGACTGCGAAGCCGCCCTTCTCGGTGCCGTTCTGATCGATCCTTATTCGACGAGGTTGATTTCCTCGGTCTCGCCGCCGGTGCAGGTGTAGCAGCAGTCCTCGCAGGTTTCGCCATTGTCCGGGCCGGTGCCCCAGTAGGTGCCCTTGTCGCCGGAAACCCAGGCGCCGTAGCAGATCTGCTCGCCCTCATTGCAGGACAGCGGGATCTGCTTGGTCTCGCCGTCGTCGAGGTAGAATACCTTGTTGTCGCCCGGCCAGATGTGATTGCGGTCCTGGCTGTAGAGCTCGACCTCGACGGCGTTCGGATGCTCGTTGCGCATCACGAAGGTCACGTCGGCGGCGGCAGCCGGCAGGACGGATCCGGCAAGCGTGCCGGCGAGGATGAAAAGGGCTGCGGCGCGGCGCATCCCGGTAGCAAGCGATGACATGGAATACCCCCAGTTCTTGAAGGCCCGGAACGCCGGACCTCGCCATTGCTAGCACGACGCCCGGGGCTCGCGGGAGGGGGTGAGGCTCGGCTGTGCGGACGTTTTTTGGGCGCACTCACCCTACCGTCCGGCCGATCTCCTTGTAGAAGATCGTCGTGTCGCAATAGCGCCCGTCGGGAAACAGCGCGTAATTGGGGATCACGCCCGTGCGGCTCCAGCCGAACCGCTCGTAGATCTTCTCGGCCGGCTCGCCGGTCGCGGTGTCGAGAACCAGCAGCGTGCGGCCGGCTGCGGCCGCCGCCTCTTCCGCCGCGTCCATGAGAAGCCGCGACAGGCCGAGGCCCCGCGCCCGTCGATGGACGAGCAATTTCATCAGGTCGCCGCGATGCGGCTGGTTGGGCTTCGTCGCGAAGCCGACCTGCACCGTGCCGAGCACCCGGCCCTCCCCGTCCTCCGCCACCACCAGCAGGACCTCGCCACGCCCGACCGCGGCGGCCACGCCCTGCCAGAAGGGTATGGCATCTTCCGGCCGGTAGGGCGACATGAAGCCGAGCGAGGCCCCGCCCTCGACGCAGTCGGCAAGCACCTCGCAGAGATCGGGCAAGGCCGCGAGGGTCTGTCGTTCGTTCAGCAGGCGGATGGCAGTCATCGGGGGCTCCAGAGGCAGGCGGTTCAGCGATGGCCGAGATCGATGATCACGGCATAGCGGGCGGGCTTGTCCGTCGGGTTCCGAAACCCGTGGACGTCGCCGACATTCATGAAGAGGCAGTCGCCGGCAGAAAGCCTGTGCACGGTCTCGCCGACGGTCAGTTCCATCTCGCCCTCGAACAACCAGACATGCTGCGACTGGCTGCGGCTCGCCTGCTGGCCGGGAAAGCGCACCTCGGCGCCGGCGGGAAACTCGACCTCGACCACGTCGACCCGCGCTCCCAGTCCGCTCGGCGAAACCACCCGCCGCAGATAACCGCTTTCCGGATCGCGCCAGACCGGCTGGTCGGCGCGGCGGGCGAGCGGTGACACTTCATTGCCAGCGGTGGCGAAAAAGACCGACAGCGACACGCCGAGCGCCGAGCAGAGCCGCGCCAGAAGTGCTGCCGTCGGGCTCGCCTCGCCGCGCTCGACCCGCGAGATCATCGCCCGGCTGACGCCGGACAGCTCGGCCAGCTGGTCGAGCGTCAGGCCGCGCTCGGTCCGCAGCGTCTTCAGGCGCACCGCCACCGTCTTCTCGAACTGTTCGTCCATCGATTCCATTATAAGAGAATGACGGTATCTTATGATGGAGTCAAGCCAACCGATCCGTCAATGCGTAGTGGAGGCGCACGCAGCCGCGGTCCACCGCCTTGGCACTGATCAGTCTGGGACTGGCACGAAATCCCGTCGCCGGGAAAAGCGGTCGGCCGCCGCCCAGCAGTTCGGGAATCACATAGATCTCGATTTCGTCCAGCGCCCCGTTCTCCATGAAGGCCATCTGCAGCTGCCCGCCTCCGAGCATCCAGACGTCGCCGTCGTCCAGCGAGCGCAACTCCTCGATCAGCGCCGGCACGTCGCTCCGGGTCTGCAACGCCCCCTTCGGATGCTCGATCGGACGCGAGGTGACGACGATCGCCCGCTGTTCGCCATAGGCCCAGGGCGACGGATCCCTGGCGAGGAAGTCATAGGTGCCGCGACCCATCACCACGGTCCGGATGCCCTTGATGAACGTCCGATAGTCGTGTTCGCCGAGATCCATGCCGTCATATTCGAAGAGCCAGTCCAGCGAATCGTCCGGGGTGGCGATGTAGCCGTCCAGGCTCGCCGCGATATAGCCGACAATCTTCGCCATTCGACATTCTCCTCTTGATAAATAAATGAATGATCATTTATAAATTAACCCATGGCCAGGATCAAGACGATATCGGACGACGCATTGCTGGACCGCTTGCTGGGCGCGCTCATGGAGCGCGGACCCGCAGGGCTGACCTTCGCCAATGGCGCAAAAGCGGTCGGACTTTCGGCCTCCACGCTCGTGCAGCGGTTCGGCACGCGGGACGCGATGATCGAGGCGATCCTGCTGCGCGCCTGGCATCAGCTCGAAGCCGCCACCGCCGCGGCCGACCGCGATCTGCCGTTGAGCCCGGCCGGCGCCATCGACCTGCTGATCAGTCTGATGCCGCCCGAAAAGGCGGAGGAGAACGCCACCGACGGTCTCTTGCTGTTGCGGGAAGACATCCGCAATCCCTTGCTGCGGGCCCGCGGCGCCGCCTGGGGCCGCCAGCTCGCGACCGCCCTCGGACGGAGGCTGACCAGCCATGCAGACGAGGCGGAACGTATCGGCTGGCAAATGGCCAGCGTCTGGCAGGGCGCCCATATCTGGTGGGCCTTCACGCGGGACAAGCCTGCCGAAGCCGCGATCCGGGAGACGCTGGAAGACTGGTGCCGGACAATCGGCGTCGACTGAGCCGGCCCGCACTCCATCACTCTTCCATGCCGTGGCTACGCCCGGTCCATGGTCTGCGCGAGCTTGGCGAGCAGCCTTGCCAGTTCCGTCAATTCAGCTTCGTCCAATCCTTTCAGCAGCCCTGCCTCCACCGCCATGTCCTCGCGAAAGGCCGCCTCGGCCGTCTCGCGGCCGAGCGCCGTCAGTTGCACCGGCAGGCTACGGCCGTCGCTGTCGCTGGCCGGCCGCTCGATCAGGCCGGCCCGCTCCAGCCGCATCAGCCGGTTGGTCAGCCCGCCCGACGAGATCATCAGCTGGGTGAACAGCTCTGTCGGCCGCAGCCGATAGGGCGCCCCGGAGCGCAACAGGGTCGAGAGCACGTCGAACTCCCCGGTGTCGAGATCATGCCGGGCAAACACCGCCTCGATCGCCGGCCGGACCCTGAGCGTGATCCAGCGGGCGCGACCGAGGATCGCCATGCCTCTCGTGTCCACGTCGGGCAGTTCGGCACGCCATTGGGCCCGGCGCCGCTCGACATGATCCTGCCGGTCGGCCGGCCTGCCCGGATTTTGTCTTGACATAAAGATATTTTCCCATTTATCTTGCCGTAAAGATAAATGGGCATCTCGCGGAGGACAAGGGACGGACGATGAATATCCAGGGCATAGATCACGTGGTCCTGCGAGTGCGCGACCTCGACGGCGCCGTCAGCTTCTACCAGCGGGTTCTCGGTTGCCCGGTCGAGCGCCGCCAGGACGCCATCGGCATGGTGCAAATGCGCGCCGGGCGCGCACTGATCGACCTCGTCTCCGTCGACGGCTCGCTTGGGCAAAGGGGCGGAGCCGCCCCGGGCCGCGACGGGCACAACATGGACCATCTCTGCCTGGCTCTCGCCAATTTCGATCCGGATGCCGTGAAGAGCGAGCTCGAGCGCCACGGCATCGTCGTCGGTGAGATCGGCTCCCGTTTCGGCGCGAGCGGCGAGGGTGTCTCGCTCTATTTCACCGACCCCGAGGGCAACCGCATCGAACTGCGCGGCGCCTGACAGTCCAGATCACCCTGAAGCCAGATCACCCGGAAAGGAAAGTCCCATGGAATCAAGTGACATCATGCTTTGGACCGGCCGCGTGCTGACGACCCTCTTTGCCCTGTTCATGCTGGGCGCATCGATCTTTCCCAAGCTGACCGGCATGCCGGTCGCGGGGGAGACGCTTGCCGCACTCGGCTGGCCGGCCGGCTACGCGCTGATGATCGGCATCATCGAGCTTGCCTGCGTCGTGCTCTATCTCGTGCCGTCGACCAGCCTGCTGGGCGCGGTCCTGATGACCGGCCTGCTCGGCGGCGCGATGGCAACGCAGATCCGTGCCGCAAGCCCGCTCTTCTCGCATGTCTTGTTCAGCATCTATCTCGGCGCCTTCATGTGGGGCGGCCTGTGGCTGCGCCTGCCGGCCGTGCGGGCCGTCCTGCCCTTCCTGCGATAGCGGCCACGGCGTCCGGCCTTCCACTGCCGCGCGGGAGAAAGTGCTGTCATGTCGCGCAGACGCTATCGCGGCGATTCTCATTCGGCTAGAACCATCGATACGGTCGCCTCATGGCGGCCGTTTCCGCGTTCCACTGCCTTGCCCGGCGCCCTGCGCCGCCATTCTCCAGGATGACCCGATGACCTCTGAGGAAGCCCGGGCGAATTCGCCGCTCTCCGTCGCCAGCATCGTCGTCTCGATGACGGCGGTCGCCCTCGGCAACGGGGTGATGTCGGCCTATGTGCCCTTCGTTCTCTCCCGTTCGGGAAGCCCCTCCTGGGCGGCCGGCGGCGCGGTCACGGCGGTCGCCTTCGGCGGGCTGCTCGGCTGCGTCGTCGCCGGCCCGCTCATCCGCCGGGTCGGCCATGCGCGGCTTTTCGCCTCCTCCATGGCGCTGGTCATCCTCGGCGCGCTGCTGATCGCGCTCGGCGTCAACCCGATCCTGTGGATCATCGGCCGCCTGCTCTACGGTGCCGCCGGCAATACCAATTTCATCATCGCCCAGAGCTGGCTCAACCATGCCGCCTCGAACGCTTGGCGCGGCCGGGCCATGTCCTTCTTCTACATGGCCTATGTCATCGGGTTGGGCACCGGCGCCTGGGCCTTCGGCCAGATGCCGGCGGAGGGGAACCTCGCCCCCCTCGTCACCATTTTCTTCACCGCGCTCGCCATCCTGCCGATCAGCCTGACGCGCCTGCCGACCCCGCCGGCGCCCGCCAATGTCAGCGTCGACATCAAGATGGCCTGGCGCAATTCGCCGGTCGGCTTCATCGGCGTGCTCGCCTCCGGCGGGCTCTCCATGATGGTGCAGGGCTTCACGCCGATCTACGCCGCCGGCAACCAGGTGTCGCAGGGCGACATCGCGCTTTTGATGTTCGTCATGCAGCTCGGCATGCTGTTCATCCAGTATCCGCTCGGCGCGCTCTCCGACCGCATGGACCGTCGCATCGTCCTGGTCTTCACCTGCGGCCTGATCGCCGTCATGGCCGTGGTCGCGCTGTTCGCCTCGTTCACCCACCTCCTGCTGCTGATGATCGTCTTCGCCATCTGGGCCGGCGCGGTGGAAACCGTCTATTCGATCGCCAATGCCCATGCCAACGACCGCACCGAGCCCGAGGATTTCGTGCCGCTCGCCTCGACCATGCTGGTCGCCTGGTCGGCCTCGGCGACGCTGGTGCCGCTGTTCGTCACGCTGGTGACGCCGGGGCTCGGGCCGAAGACCTTCATCTATGCCGCCATGGCAGTCGCCGTTGCCTATGGCGCCTTCGTCATCGTGCGCCTGCTCGGCCGCAAGCCGGTGCCCGGCGCCCGGCGCGACGGCTTCGAAATGCTGAGCGCCCAGGTGCCGAACGCCACCGTCATCACCGAGCCGGACGACGGCCGGGCGGATAGACCGCGCTGACCGGGCCGAAACGGCGCAAAAGGCGCCGACAGGGTGAACAAAACCCTGCTTTTCCGCTTTGCGGGCTCAAGCGCCGCTGCTATATGCGCAAGCCATGAGCACAGAAACCCGCACGCCCCTCGACCATATCCGCAACTTCTCGATCGTGGCCCATATCGACCACGGCAAGTCGACGCTGGCCGACCGTCTGATCCAGACGACCGGCGGCCTTGCCGAGCGCGAGATGTCGGAACAGGTGCTGGACTCGATGGACATCGAGCGTGAACGCGGCATCACCATCAAGGCCCAGACGGTGCGCCTGCACTACAAGGCCAACAATGGCGAGACCTATATCCTCAACCTGATCGACACGCCCGGCCATGTCGACTTCGCCTATGAAGTGTCGCGCTCGCTTAGCGCCTGCGAAGGTTCGCTGCTGGTCGTCGACGCCAGCCAGGGCGTGGAGGCGCAGACGCTCGCCAACGTCTATCAGGCGATCGACAACAACCACGAGATCGTCACCGTCCTCAACAAGATCGACCTTCCGGCGGCCGAACCCGACCGCATCAAGGAACAGATCGAGGAAGTGATCGGCATCGACGCCTCGGAAGCCGTGCTGATTTCCGCCAAGACGGGCCTCGGCATTCCCGACGTTCTGGAAGCCATCGTGCACAAGCTGCCGCCGCCGAAGAGCGAGCTTGGCGAAAAGGGTCCGCTGAAGGCGCTGCTGGTCGACAGCTGGTACGACACCTATCTCGGCGTCATGGTCCTGGTGCGCGTCATCGACGGCGTGCTGACCAAGGGCCAGACCATCCGCATGATGGGCACCGACGCCAAGTACCAGATCGAGCGCGTCGGCGTCCTGACCCCGAAGATGCTGGCCGTCGAAAGCCTCGGCCCCGGCGAGATCGGCTTCTTCACCGGCTCGATCAAGGAAGTGGCGGACACGCGCGTCGGCGATACCATCACCGAGGACAAGCGTCCGACCGCCAAGGCCCTGCCGGGCTTCAAGCCGGCCCAGCCGGTGGTGTTCTGCGGCCTCTTCCCGGTCGATGCGGCCGATTTCGAGGACCTGCGCGCCGCCATGGGCAAGCTTCGCCTCAACGACGCCTCCTTCTCCTTCGAAATGGAATCCTCCGCCGCGCTCGGCTTCGGCTTCCGCTGCGGCTTCCTCGGTCTCCTGCATCTCGAAATCATCCAGGAGCGCCTCGAGCGCGAGTTCGACCTCGACCTGATCGCCACCGCCCCTTCCGTCGTCTACCAGCTGAGCATGACCGACGGCACCGAGCGGGAACTGCACAATCCGGCCGACATGCCCGACGTCGTCAAGATCGCCGAGATCCGCGAACCGTGGATCAAGGCGACGATCCTGACGCCGGACGACTATCTCGGCGGCATCCTGAAACTCTGCCAGGACCGCCGCGGCATCCAGACCGAACTCACCTATGTCGGCAAGCGCGCCATGCTCACCTATGAGCTGCCGCTCAACGAAGTGGTGTTCGACTTCTACGACCGCCTGAAGTCGATCTCCAAGGGCTATGCCTCGTTCGACTACCACCTGAACGGCTATCGCGAGGGCAACCTCGTCAAGATGTCGATCATGGTCAATGGCGAGCCGGTCGACGCGCTCTCCATGCTGGTCCACCGGACGGCTGCGGAAAAGCGTGGCCGCGACATGTGCGAGAAGCTCAAGGACCTGATCCCGCGCCACATGTTCAAGATCCCGATCCAGGCGGCCATCGGCGGCAACGTGATCGCCCGCGAGACGATCTCGGCCATGCGCAAGGACGTCACCGCCAAGTGCTACGGCGGCGACGCCAGCCGCAAGCGCAAGCTGCTCGACAAGCAGAAGGCCGGCAAGAAGCGCATGCGCCAGTTCGGCAAGGTGGATATCCCGCAGGAAGCCTTCATCGCCGCACTGAAGATGAGCGACGAGTGATCCTCCCTTCTCCCCTCGGGGAGAAGGTGGCCCGAAGGGCCGGATGAGGGGTCGTTCGGCTCACCTATCGGGAACGATGCGCCTAGAGCTTGCCATCCTTCGAAACATAGTCTGCCGCGATCCATGCGAAATCGCGATAATCGAGACTGTCCGCGTCGATGCGCAGGCGGCTGCATATCTCCGGCAGAGCCTCATTGAAGCGCTGGTAGTCGTCTCGAATCGCAGCACCTGACAGGAGCGGCCGGCTGCGCACCGCGCTGTTGAGAAACGAACGGACCTTGTCGATGAGTATCTCGACCTTGCCTTCGTGAGAATCGATATCCTGACCGGCAATGTCTGAGATGAATTTCTGGTAGCGGTAGCGCTCGCAGTCGAGAACAAGGCATTTCTTGCGTTTCTGTACAGTGTCGCCGTAGCGCTTCGCACCGAGAAACAGGCCGAGCTCCAGCGGCATGTTGAACCGGGGAAGCTTGTTCACACCGTCCAGTTCCGTACGGGAGATGTCATGAATGCCGAGCGGACATTCCTCGATCAGCGTCTCGATCTTGGCAATCCGGGTCCCGCCGCCGTCGATCACCTCAAGCGCACAACGCGGCGTGAAACCGCATCGATAGACGGCAAATACGATCGCGTGAAAGAATGGAAGATAGGCGCCGTCGAACGGGCAATTGATGAAGACCGGCGTTTTGCCGCGAGCCACTAACCGGCTCGCTTCATCGCTTCTTCGCGGTGAATCTCGCGAATGACCTGATTGAGTTCCCGGACGGTAAAGCTCTTTGGCTTGAACGGCGGCTTCATGATGGGCGTTCCGTCCGATGCGTAGCCGATCACACCGCGGGCGCCAGACGTCTCGCGTTTCACTTGCTGAATTTTGGAACCGGCCTTGCTCATGCCATGCATATTGGCGCAATTCCTGACTTTTGCAAGTGACGCAAAGCCAGCAGTGCTCACTCCGCCCCGGCCTTGGCCTTCTCGAAGCGTGCCTCGAATTCGCGCCTGAGCGCCCGGCGCTCTTCCGCCGCGCGCTTGCGCCTTGCCTTCATTTCCGTGTCGATGGCGAGTTCCGGCACGGTGGTCGGCTTGCCGGCTTCATCGACAGCGACCATGGTGAAGTAGCAGGAATTGGTGTGGCGGCGCTCGCCGCTGCGGATGTCCTCGGCCTCGACGCGGATGCCGATCTCCATCGAGGTGCGGCCGGCATAGTTGACCGAGGCGAGGAAGGTGACGAGTTCGCCGACATGGATCGGCTGGCGGAACACCACCTGGTCGACCGACAGCGTCACGGCATATTGCTGGGAAAACCGCGAGGCGCAGGAATAGGCGACCCGGTCGAGCAGGTTCAACAGCGCGCCGCCATGCACCTTGCCGGAAAAATTCGCCATGTCCGGCGTCATCAGCACGACCATGTCGAGCTGGCTTGGATCGTGGGCGCGGTTCATGCTGTGTCCTTTCGGCGGCGGGTCTGCGGCCAGTCTAGGGACCCGGCGCCGCGGTGAAAAGGGGGGCCGGCGGCTCGTGGTGCTGCCGTGGCAGCGTGACTGAAGGCTCAGCGCTGTAGCTGAGACGAGGCGGGTGACGG
>PEKW01000025.1 GCA_002796995.1 Rhizobium sp. | reverse complement strand
GGGGAGGGTTGGGGTGAGGGGTTCAGCCTCCCGGCTCAAGCCTCAAGTCTGAACCCCTCACCCGACCCTTGGGGTCGACCTCTCCCCCCAGGGGAGAGGTGGGGCTTGGAGGAAAAATTCGACCTCATCGTCTCCAATCCCCCCTATATCACTTCCGCCGTGGTCGAAACCCTCGCCCCCGAGGTCCGGGATTTCGACCCGCGCCTGGCCCTCGATGGCGGGCCGGATGGCCTTGCCCCGTACCGCATCATCGCCGCCCAGGCCGGCGGCTGGCTCAAGCCGAATGGCTGGCTCATGGTGGAGATCGGCCATGACCAGGGGGCCGGCGTCAGCGCCCTGTTTCTTGAAGCCGGGTTCGACGACGTGGCGGTCCATCGTGATCTCAACGGGCTTGATCGCGTGGTCAGCGCGCACCATTTGCAAGGCAGTCCGTCGCAATGCGTGGTGAGAAGCGCAATTAATGCTGGCAAAGACGGCGCGAACGTTATAGTTTGACCCTGCTGTCAACGGCGCTTCATGAGCGCCACGGCGACTAGCCACCCGACAAATTCATTGGCTGCGATACGCAGCGCGGTTCCGGCATAGGCTGGAACGACGCGGGATGGGTTCGGAGCGCCGTGCGACGGTTTCGGTCTTCATGAAGCCAGATAGAGCCGGTTTGAGGAGCCAAGAGAGCTTTCTTCCGGAATTGGCCCGATCAGGCAGTTTGCCGGTCCGCCAGCAGTGTGACGCTTATTTTTCTAGAGTTAGATAAAGCGACCAGATGAGACCCAATAACCAGAATAACAAGAACCGGCAGCGTGGCCGGAACGGTGGACGCAAGCACGTCAATCCGTTGTCCCGCAATTTCGAGAGCAACGGCCCGGATGTGAAGGTGCGCGGCAACGCCGCCCATGTCGCCGAGAAATATCTCCAGCTTGCCCGTGACGCCCAATCGAGCGGCGATTCGGTCATGGCGGAGAATTATCTCCAGCATGCCGAGCATTATTTCCGCATCGTCTCCAGCGCCCAGCAGGCCCAGAACGGCCAGCGTCCGGACGGCCAGGATGATGACTTCGACGATGACATGCCCGACATGAACTCGCGCTTCGCATCGCCCCAGCCGCCGCAGCAGCAATATGTGCAGCAGGCCGAGGGTGAAGAGCAGGGCGAGGGCGAGCAGAACCGCGAGCAGGGCCAGCCGCGCCAGGATGGCGAGCGCCAGCAGCGTGGCGACCGCCGCGACCGCCAGCGCAATCGCGAGCGTTTCCGTCCCGAAGGCGAAGGCCCGCAGCCGGTGGTTGCGGCCGAGTCGGCCCAGCCGGCCGCCGTGGAAGAGACAGCGGCCGCTGGCGAGCAGCCGGTCGAGGCCGAGGGCGAAGCCCGCAAGCCGCGCGAGCGCCGTCCGCGCCGCCGCCGTCCGGCGGGCGGTGATGGTGGCGACCTTGCAGGCGCCGACCAGCCCGATGTCGGCGAATTGCCGGCCTTCCTCACCGCGGGCGGCAGCGCCGCCGAATAAGTTCAAAGGCCGGGCCGCAATGCCCGGCCTTTTTGTTGGTGCCACGCCCTCGTGGTTCGAGGGTCGCTGCGCTCCCGCCTCACCATGAGGGCTGTTGGTGCATTGAGTTCAAAGTAGCCCTCATGGTGAGGCGCGCTGTTTCAGCGCCTCGAACCACGAGGGCGTGGCACCAAGCCCTTTTCCCCCGCAAAACCCTCCCCATATACTGCTCGTGATGGAGCAGTGCTGCGTGTCAGGCGTTTCATCGGACGACGCTTCCGCCGCGTGTTCAGGTGCCTTCGGGGCCGGGCAGCGGGCGAGACAAGGAGAGTTGCTTTGAATATCGAGAAATATACCGAGCGGGCTCGCGGTTTCATCCAGAGTGCGCAGACCATGGCGCTGGGCAAGGGGCATCAGCAGTTCGCTCCCATCCACCTGCTGAAAGTCCTGCTCGACGATGACCAGGGCATGGCCAATGGCCTGATCGAGCGCGCCGGGGGCGATCCCAAGGCCGCGCGGGCTGCCGTCGAGGCGGCGATTGCCAAAATTCCCACCGTGTCCGGCGATGCCGGCCAGCTCTATCTCGGGCGCGAACTGGCGCGGGTGTTCGACACTGCCGAAAGCGCTGCGCAAAAGGCCGGTGATTCCTATGTCACCGTCGAGCGCCTGCTGCTGGCTTTGGTGGTCGAAAAGGACAGTGATGCCGGCAAGATCCTGAGCTCGGCCGGCGTGACGCCGCAGACGCTCAATGCCGCCATCGAAGCCATCCGCAAGGGCCGCACGGCCGACTCGGCCTCGGCCGAAAACAGCTATGACGCGCTCAAGAAATATGCCCGGGACCTGACCGAAGATGTGCGCGAGGGCAAGCTCGACCCGGTGATCGGCCGCGACGAGGAAATCCGCCGCACCATCCAGGTGCTGAGTCGCCGCACCAAGAACAACCCGGTACTCATCGGCGAGCCCGGCGTCGGCAAGACCGCCATCGCCGAGGGCCTGGCCATCCGCATCGTCAATGGCGATGTGCCGGAATCGCTCAAGAACAAGAGCCTGCTCTCGCTCGACATGGGTGCGCTGATTGCCGGCGCGAAATATCGCGGCGAGTTCGAGGAACGGCTCAAGGCGGTGCTGTCAGAGGTGACCTCGGCCGAAGGCCAGATCATCCTCTTCATCGACGAGATGCACACACTGGTCGGCGCCGGCAAGGCCGATGGCGCGATGGATGCGTCCAACCTGCTCAAGCCTGCCCTGGCGCGTGGTGAACTCCACTGCGTCGGCGCCACGACGCTTGACGAATACCGCAAGCATGTCGAGAAGGACCCGGCTCTGGCCCGCCGCTTCCAGCCGGTCTTCGTGGACGAGCCGACCGTGGAAGATACGATCTCGATCCTGCGCGGGCTCAAGGAAAAGTACGAGCTGCATCACGGCATCCGCATTTCGGATTCGGCGCTGGTGAGCGCGGCAACGCTTTCCAACCGCTACATCACCGACCGCTTTCTGCCCGACAAGGCCATCGACCTGATGGACGAGGCGGCTGCGCGGCTGCGCATGGCTGTCGATTCCAAGCCGGAAGCCCTCGACGAACTCGATCGCCGCATCATGCAGCTCAAGATCGAGCGCGAGGCCCTGCGCAAGGAAGATGACGACGGCTCCAAGACGCGGCTGGGCCGGCTCGAAACCGAACTGGCCGATCTCGAAGAACAGGCGCAGGAACTCAGCGCCAAGTGGCTGGCCGAAAAGGAACGCCTGCAAGGCTCGACCAGGATCAAGGAAGAGCTCGATGCGGCGCGCAGCCAGCTCGAAATCGCGCAGCGCCAGGGTGACCTGGCCAAAGCGGGCGAACTGGCCTATGGCGTCATCCCCGATCTCGAAAAGCGGCTCAAGACGGCTGACGATGCGAACGGTGACGGCAAGCCCGATCCGGTCATGGCCAAGGAGACCGTCGATTCGAGCGACATCGCCCAGGTGGTGAGCCGCTGGACCGGCATTCCGGTGGATCGCATGCTGGAAGGCGAGCGCGAAAAGCTGCTGCATATGGAGACCTCGATCGGCGCCCGCGTCATCGGGCAGGCCGAAGCGGTGGCCGCCGTAGCCAAGGCGGTGCGCCGGTCGCGCGCCGGGTTGCAGGATCCGAACCGGCCCATCGGCTCGTTCATGTTCCTCGGCCCCACCGGCGTCGGCAAGACCGAGCTGACCAAGAGCCTCGCCCAGTTCCTGTTCGATGACGAGACCGCCATGGTGCGGCTCGACATGAGCGAGTTCATGGAGAAGCATTCGGTGGCCCGCCTGATCGGCGCCCCTCCGGGCTATGTCGGCTATGACGAAGGCGGCGTGCTGACCGAAGCGGTGCGGCGCCGGCCCTATCAGGTCGTGCTGTTCGACGAGATCGAGAAGGCGCATCCCGACGTGTTCAACGTTCTGCTCCAGGTGCTCGATGACGGGCGGCTGACGGACGGGCAGGGGCGCACGGTCGATTTCCGCAATACGGTGATCATCCTCACCTCCAACCTCGGCGCCGAATATCTCGTCGAGCTCAAGGACGGGGATTCGGTCGAGCTGGTGCGCGGCAAGGTGCTCGACATGGTCAAGGCGGCGTTCCGGCCGGAATTCCTCAACCGGGTCGACGAAATCCTGCTGTTCCACCGGCTGGGCCGCGAGCATATGGGCTCCATCGTCGATATCCAGTTCGGGCGGCTGAAGCAGCTGCTGAAGGATCGCGACATCAGCCTCGAGCTGACGCCGCGGGCCCGTGAGTGGCTGGCCAACGAGGGCTACGATCCGGCCTATGGCGCCCGCCCGCTCAAGCGGGTGATCCAGCGGACAGTGCAGGACGGGCTGGCTGACGAGATTCTCGGCGGCAGGGTCAGCGATGGTTCCAATGTGGTGGTCGATGCCAATGACGACGGCATCGTGCTGCTGCCGGGCGGTAAGGCAGAGGCCGACGCCGCAGCCTGAACGGGGCGGATATAGTGTAAGGGCCGGTCACAGCGACCGGCCCTTTTTGCTGCAACGACCGGGACTGCGAGCTGTTAGTGACTTGCGGTGTGCTTGGGGATCGATTAGAACAAAAAGAGAACAAGGAGCGATCCGAATGACCGACAAGATCGACTATGTGGAGTTTCCCTCCAGCAATCGAGCGGTGACCAGCGCCTTTTTCCAGGCGGCGTTCGGCTGGGGCATTACCAGCTATGGGCCCGGCTATGACGGCCTGGAAGGCGCCGGGATCGATGGCGGCATCGACCAGGGCGAAGACCGGGTGGCGGCGACCATGGCCGTGGTGCGAACCGATGACCTCGACGGCGCCGAGCGCCGGGTGACCGCCGCGGGCGGAACCATTACCCGGCCGCAATATGACTTCCCCGGAGGGCGGCGCTTTCATTTCCGCGAGCCGGGCGGAAACGAGATGGCGGTCTATGTGGCGAGCGAATAGGCTGGGCAGGGCCTGAGCCCGGACGCCGCCATGACCCACGATATCGCTTCCCCGCAGAGCCGTCGTTTCGTGCTGGTGGCGGCCATTCTCGCATCGAGCATGGGCTTTATCGACGGGTCGGTGATTTCAATCGCCATTCCGGCCATCCGCGCCGATCTGGGCGCGACGCTGGCCGACGCGCAATGGATCAGCAATGGCTATCTGCTGTTCCTGTCCGCGCTGATCCTGCTGGGCGGGGCGGCGGGAGACCGGTTCGGGCTGCGCAACATGTTCGGGCTGGGCATCGCGGTATTCGTCATCGCCTCCTTGGTCTGCGCGCTGGCGCCGTCGCCACTGGTGCTGGTGATCGCGCGGGCGGTGCAGGGGACCGGGGCGGCGTTCATGGTGCCGGGCAGCCTCGCCATCATCGCCAAGGCCTATCCGCGCGAGGAACGCGGCCAGGCCATCGGCATCTGGGCGGCGGCCTCCTCGCTCACCACCATTGCCGGCCCTGTCATCGGCGGCTTCGTGCTGACGGCCTTGGGGGACTGGAGCTGGCGGCTGGTCTTCGCCATCAACCTGCCGCTGGGCCTTCTGGCCCTGGCCTTGCTGTGGTTCTGCGTGGCGCCCGATCGCCCCGAGGCCGGGCGGCGGCTCGATGGGGTGGGGGCGGTGCTGGCGACGCTGGCGCTCATGTTGATCGCCTATGGGCTCACCGGCGATGGCAGCGAAAGCGTGCCGCCGCTCTCCCACACCATCATCTGGTGCGGGGCGGGGCTGGTGCTGGCGGCCGGCTTCATTGTCTGGGAGGGGCGCAGTGCGCACCCGATGCTGCCCTTGCGGCTCTTTGCCAATATCGGCTTCTCCGGCGCCAACGCGCTGACCTTCGCGCTGTATTTCGCCCTTGGCGGCACCATGTTCTTCCTGCCCATGACCATGATCGCGGGCTGGGGCGAAGCACCGGCGACCGTGTCGCTGGTGCTGCTGCCCCTGGGGATCAGCCTGACATTGCTTTCCTCGTTGAGCGGCAAATGGGCCGACCGCTATGGGCCGGGGCCGCTGATTGCCGCGGGCTCGCTGCTGGTGGCTGCCGCCTTTGCGGCGCTTGGTCTGACCGCGCCGCTGCATGCGGTCTGGCTGGCCGTGCTGCCATCGATCGTGCTGCTGGGGCTGGGCATGGGGCTGGTGGTGTCGCCGCTATCGACGGCAGTGATGACCGCGGTGAGCGATAGCGATACCGGCGTCGCCTCGGGCGTCAACAATGCGGTGGCGCGGGTGGCGGGGCTGGTGGCTGTGGCGCTGCTGGGCGCGGTGGTCGCGTCGGTCTTCGAGCAAAATCTGGACGCGGCAGCGGAACTGCCGATCTTTTTCGGCGTGGTCACCGATGGGTTGAGCCCCGAGGAAGACACTCTCCGGCTGGCGGCAACCGATGCGGCCTTCGCAGCGGTCGCCTATATCACGGCCGCGCTCAGCGTCGTTTCAGCGCTTGTCGCCTGGCTGACGCTGGAACGCAAGCTCTAGGACCAGTCCTGGTTTACCGCGTTTGCGAACCGCAAAACCGCTCTAGTGATTGGCGTCGGCCACGGTCACCGGGGCAGGGTCGCGCGCCATCAGGTCGTTGATCTGCGCCATGGTCTGGGCGAACCGGGCCTCATATTGCTGGGGCAGGACATTGTCCTTGGGCAGCTTGACGCTCAGCGGGTCGACCAGGTTGCCGTTGATCTTGATCTCGAAATGCAGGTGCGGGCCGGTCGACTGGCCGGTGGTGCCGACATAGCCGATGATCTGGCCCTGGCGCACGGTGCTGCCCACGCCCAGCCCGTCGACATAGCGCGACATGTGGCCATAGGCCGTCTCGTACCCGTTGACGTGTTTGATTTCCACCTTGTTGCCGTAGCCGGACTGCCACTTGTAATATTCGATGACGCCATCGCCGGCGGCATAGATCGGGGTGCCCGAAGGGGCGGCGAGATCGACGCCGGTATGCAGCTTGCGCGTGTGGAATATGGGGTGGATGCGGTAGCCGAAGCGCGAGCGCAGCGTGCCGCCGCCTTCGAGCGGCCGGCGCGACAGGAAGCGTTTACCGGTTTCGCCGTCTGGATCGTAGAAATCGATCACGCCGTCATCGGTGCCGAAGCGATAGAGCTGGCGGGTGGTGTTGCCCAGGGTCAGGCCGACATACAGCAGTTCGGTCCGGCCTTCGGCATCCGGCACGGTTTCGAGAATTTCGATGGAATCGCCGGCGGCGATCTTCTTGGTCATGTCCACGTCATAGGCGAACATGCCGATGATGCGCTCGATAGTGGCGTCGTCGAGATCGTGCTTGCGACCTGTCTCCCAGATGGAGCGATAGACGCTGGGCAGGTTGGCGACATTGACTTCCTCGGTGTCTTCGTCGGGAAATTCCACGAAGTCCGGCTCGATGCCGAGCACATACTGGCCCGTATCGGTCAGGGCCACGGTGGCCCGGTATTCATAGCTGCCATCGTTGCGCGGCGTATAAAGGCTCATCCGGTAGGGGACGAGGCTGGTCGCTTCGTGGCTGAGCGGCCCATAGAGAATGCGCAGCCTGGTGCGGGCGGCGAGGTCCGTGCTGCTGAGCACGTTGCGCAGCGCATCGGCAACCAGTGCGACCTGGTTGGCGGTAAAGCCGTTCTTGCCCAGCACATCGTCGAGCGATGCCGCCTCGCGCAGGGTGAGGAAGCGTTCGGAGCGGCCGAGGGCCGCGTCGGCGGGCTGGGTGGTCTGGGGAACGATCGTGACATTCTCGGCAACGCCGCCCAGCGCACCGGTTCCCGACAGCAGGCCGAGATCGTGCACCGACGGGGCGAGCGCGGCATAGGCCAGGGTCGGGGGGACATCGTCGTCGCTGAAGAAGGTCGCCTCGACGACACTGCGGACATATTCGGCGGCCGACTGGTCGGAAATGGCGCGGGGCGGCACGAAGGTCATCGGCATGGCCGCCAGGCGCACTGCCACTTCCCCTTCCACTTCGGCACCATAGACGTCGGTATTGATATCGACAGTGTCCGTGGCCGCGATGGGCTGGGTGGCGTTGAGAATGGCCACCGGATCATAGTCGGGCACCCCCTCCGACAATGAGGTCGGCGCCGTCGCCAGCGTGGCGCGGATGCGCGTGAAGGGCTGGTTGCGGATCATGTCGCGGCCATCGACCGTCTCGCGGATCGAGGCCTCGATGATTTCGAGATCGGAGCGGGTGGCGGTGACCGGCCGCACGCGGGAGGATTTGGCCGAAAGATCGGTGGGGGCCAGAGCTTCCGATTTCGGGCGGGCGATCTGCAGCGCCTCATAGGCGGTGGAGAACGTGTCCTGGCCCTGGAAGGAGACATAGAGAGCCGCGCCCATGAGCAGCACGCTGGTCAGGCCCGTCATCACGGTGCCGGTCAGCCAGGCAAAGCTCAGCTCGCGCCCATGGGGGATTTCGCCATCGGTCGACTGCACCGTCAGCGCCGGGCTGTCCTCGAAGCCGGTGGCCTTGAGCAACGCGGCATGGCGGTTTCTTTGCGCTGCGTTCAACGCCCCATCCTTTGATGTGTCACGGCAGGCCCCCGTCCCGGTCTTGCGCCGGTTGCGCATGCAGCTGACCGCGTGTGCGCGCGGAGTCTATATCAATCAACAGCGCTGATCCAAAAAAAATGCGGCGAAACTGCGGGCTGAAGTGTGAGGCCATGCGCAAGCGCCGCCTGTGCTGCGGTTGTCGCGTGGTCGGCATGCCCAACTGTGCGAACATGCCTGACGTGAAGATGGGGAGTATGAAGGAGGTTTTGGGGATGAGTTCCCGGCGCTCGCTGCCGCCCCATTCACCGTGTCATCCCGGCGCAGGCCGGGATCCATCCTGAGGTGGGGGTGTTCGGTAGCAGAATGATCCACCTTGCGGCTGCGGCACGATATCGAGATGGATCCCGGCCTGCGCCGGGATGACATCGGGGGGCGGGAGGTTTTTGGGGGACGGACAAGATAGATAAGTCCTTACGGGCGATACAAAGCCGGCTCCAGGCTGGATCGTCACCCTCGGACTCGACCCGAGAGACCTGATCCTTGCCGGATGCTCGGCACGTGAAGAGCTTCCGGGGCAAATCCAGGGGCAACGCGCGGCGGGGAGGGGAGCATGGTGGAGGCCCTTCCACCGGATGCGGCCGTTGATCCGGCCGGGCATTGAAAAGATTGAGAAAAATCCTATATTGACTGCAGCGGCAGCAAAGCCCCGAAATCACTGGTGACTCAGTCGAGTTTTCCACATGGTCAAAAACGCCAAAATCAGAAAATGACGGTTTTGTCGCTTTGGGGGGTTTACAGCCAAAAGGGTCGCCCCTATAACCCGGCTCATCGCTGCAGACCGCGGCGCCGGCAACGGCCCGAACGAGCAGCAAGCCACTGAAATCACTAAGAAATTAGCGAATTCAGTTTTTCGAAATTCGGTAAGAAACGAAAATCGAAAATGGGGTGTTGACAGACGAAAACGTCTCGACTACAACCCGCCACGTTGACGACGCCGAGCGCTAGCCGCTCCCACTGTTCAACGATTTCTGAAAGGGCAGACGATCTGCCGGGCAACCGGACAGAAACTCTTGTTTCCTGAAAGAATGTGGAAGCCAACGCTTCCAATGACGTCCTAGCCCGCGAGGGCAGCGAGGTCAGCTCTTTGAAATTGTGAAGATAGAAGAAAGAGAAACGTGGACGGCGAGGTTCTTGCGAACTGATCCGGAAGCAATTCCGGTGAAGTTAAACAGACTTCGATGGGTGCACGTTTTCTATGAGAAAACATATTGTTCTCGCCTGGTTCGCCAGTGCTGAGAATAGTGTGAGTTCTCGTCAATCATGCAAACGTGCATCTAGCGACAATAGTCAGATTTCAAACTTGAGAGTTTGATCCTGGCTCAGAACGAACGCTGGCGGCAGGCTTAACACATGCAAGTCGAACGCTCCGCAAGGAGAGTGGCAGACGGGTGAGTAACGCGTGGGAATCTACCTAGTTCTACGGAACAACAGAGGGAAACTTCTGCTAATACCGTATACGCCCTACGGGGGAAAGATTTATCGGAATTAGATGAGCCCGCGTAAGATTAGCTAGTTGGTGGGGTAATGGCCTACCAAGGCGACGATCTTTAGCTGGTCTGAGAGGATGATCAGCCACACTGGGACTGAGACACGGCCCAGACTCCTACGGGAGGCAGCAGTGGGGAATATTGG
>PEKW01000024.1:347-1029 GCA_002796995.1 Rhizobium sp. | reverse complement strand
CGCCCAGAACCTGCCGGCACAGACCGCCGCCAGCCTGGCGGCACGGCCTACCTTGATGAACCAGGCTCGCATCGAGCACGCCTTGCGCAAAGCCGAAGGCGGCGATCAGGGCGCTTGGCGGTTTCTGTCGAAGCACTTGCCCGCTTCGGCACCCGCGCTCCCGCATCCCCCGGCGACGACGACAAGACCCGTCACCACGACTCCCGCCGCGCCGCGTCCAGCGGCGACGACCACGGCGCCGACCGCAACCTATCCCGTCGCCCCGCGTCCCACGGCGACGCCGAACGCCGATACGGTTCCGGCACCCGCGCCCCCGCATCCCCCGGCGACGACCGCGCCCCCCGATCGCGTCCAATGCCGAGTGTACGGCGGCAAGGCGGCCCTGTGCATCGAGCCCGACGAAACCCGCCAGGGCGAGCCAACCCTACGTATCGAGGCCGCCCGCGCCACCGCGCCCCGCAAGTATGACTGGAGACAAAAGCTCTCGCTGCAACTGACCCGCGAGGAACTGCCGGTGATCGCCGCGACCGTGCTGGGATTCCTGACACACTGCGAATACAAAAACCACGGCCCGAACCAGGACAAGGGCCTGGAGATCGTGCATCAGGGCACTCACCTATACGTGCGGCTGTTTCAGAAGGATCGCGGCGTGGTGGCCGTCCCGGTGACCGCCGCCGACAGC
>PEKW01000024.1:0-332 GCA_002796995.1 Rhizobium sp. | reverse complement strand
CTGCGCCAACTGCGCAAGACCGCGCCCTGGCTCAGCGATCAGGGGGTGATGACCTTGCTGAAGCTCACCGTGCAGCGGATGGTGCCGCCCACCGCGTAACACCCTTTGACCGGTCAATGGGGCGGGTCCAACCTCGCCGAGCGCCTCGCTGACCAGCCCATCCGCTCGTGGCATGCTGCTCATGGCGTCATCGATGTTCTCAGCGTCGTCACCGAGAGGACATGACGTCCAAATACCGACTGGTAGCGGAAACCCAACGGCAGACTGAACGGTATGCGCAGGGATGGTTCCCGGTCGACCTGGAGGCGATAGATCCTGTCGTTCGCGAAAAA
>PEKW01000023.1:461-2311 GCA_002796995.1 Rhizobium sp. | reverse complement strand
CTGGGGTTGCGGCCCAAGGATCTGAATCAGTGGCTCGCCAGCACGAACGGCGACGATTGGTTCTTCTGAGGGGTTCCACGTTGTTCCACGTCCGGGGCGGACGCCGACGTTCGCCCCGAGGGGGTGCGCGTGGCGTCCGCCTTTTCTTTTGAATTGAGAAGGAGAAGGCGCCATGCCGACACCAGCGATGCAACCGCAATCCCTGGATGGGCTGTCCGATCAGTTGGTGTTTGTGAATCTCGACCTCACCTGCTGGTCGGGCAAGAAGACCCTCACGCCCGAAGACCTCGGGTTGGACCGGACCCAGCTTCCCCCGGAGACCCTGGTCTCCCTGGGGGAGAAACAACTCATCGACCCGGAGGCGCTGCGGACTTTCACCTCGATCCGCAGCGCGGCCCGCCGCCNNCAACTGGCCGCCTGGACCCAGCAACAGCCCCAGGAATGGCAAAAGCTGATCCGGGACGCGCTGGTTCCGGTGGAGTACGTCGGCGGCCGGCTGAGCTTCGCCGTCCAGGCCATGCGTTTCGCCGCGCCGGATCCGGCGGTGGTGACCCACGACGGGCTGAACCAGGCGCTGTCGAGCCTCGGCGACCAGGTGTTCCACGAGGTGGGGCAACTGGCGCGGGAGGCCCTGGAGCGATCCTTTCAGGGCAAGGACGCGGTCACCCGGCGGGCGCTCAGCCCGTTGGCGTCGATCCGCGACAAGCTGGACGGGCTGGCCTTTCTCGACCGCCGCTTTCGGGCGGTGGTCGGGGAAATCGACCGGCTGGTCGCCCAAGTGTCGGCCCAAGGGCCGATCGCCCACGGTGTGTTGGCGGCGCTGACCCAGTTCTTCAGCCTGGCGGCCCAGCCGGCCGGGCTGCGGACCTGGGCGGCGAACGCTTCGGTCTGGCAAGCCCCGCAGGAGTTCCTGGGGCTGCCCGACCCACCCGCCGCCACACCGGCGTCCAGCGTGGACCCGGCGGAAGCGGCCAAGAAACCCACGTTCATCCCGGCGCCCGAGCCGGCTTCGGCATCCACGGTGGACGCGGACGCTCCAGCGTCCATTGAGGATACCGAGAGCGACACGTCGACCCCGGCTCCCGCGCCCACGGTGGACGCGGAGGCCGATCCGCTGACCTTGCACTGGAAGCCGGTCGTGAAGGCCGTGGAGGAGGTCATGACCTCGGTCGAGGCATCGGCCGAGTCCACCGAGTCCACCCCGGCGCCGGCGCCGGCGACCGACGACGCCTGGTTCTTCTGAGCCGGGCGCCACTGCATCCAGCCCTCTGGGGACGCATCGTTCCCCCAGGGGGCGCGGTGTGTCTCCTTTATTTTTGGAGGTACGCCATGAAAAAGAACCCGCTACTGGGTGCCTTGCCGATCATCGCCACCCTGCTGGGCCAGAAGCTCGGGGTGAAGGTGGTGATCGGCGGCCGCCAGGCCGCCACCGACGGCCAGGTGATTGTTCTGCCGTCGCTCCCGGCGGACGGCGATCCGAGCCTGGCGGTGTTGGCCAACGGCTACATCGATCACGAAGCCGCCCATATCCGTTACACGGACTTCTCGATCCCCAAGCCCGCCGGCTTCATCGGCCTGATCACGAATATCCTGGAAGATGTTCGCATCGAGCGGCGATTGGGAGAACGCTTTCCCGGCAGCCGCCACAACCTGGCGGCCCTGATCGATCGGCTGGAGTCCCGGCAATCGCTCGTGCCGCCGGCGGAGGCGTCCGTCGCCCAACAGGTGAGCGCCGCGTTGTCGGCGCTGCTCCGCGCCCGGCTGCTGGGTCAGACGGGCCTGGACGTAGCGGCCGATACCCTGGAGGCCCGGATCGACGGGCTACTCCCGCCGGGCGTGGTCACCCAGCT
>PEKW01000023.1:0-414 GCA_002796995.1 Rhizobium sp. | reverse complement strand
GGGTGCCGACCCACAAGGCGCTATCGATCCACAGGGGGGTGCCGGCTCACAAAGCGGTGCCGGTCCACAGGGCGGTGTCGGAGCCGCGCCCAACGATCCTCGTCGTGCGGCCTTGACCGAGCTACTGACCGCTCGGGGCGACGAAGCCGACGGGATCGATGTCGGGACGCGAACGGCCCAGTGGCTCGATCAGGCACGAGAAATGGCGGATCGGCCGGTCACGATGTCCCGCCTGGACCCCATGCCGGCCAACGGCGACCCCCAGAAGGCGGTGGCCGACGCGCGCGCGGCCACGGCCTCGTTGCGCCGCCGCCTGGGCGTGCTGGTGGAGTCCCGCCAGCGCGGCGCGGACTGGCGGAGCCGCCGGGGCCGGCGGCTGGACCCGGCCGATCTGTACCGGCCGGCGGTGGGGCA
>PEKW01000022.1 GCA_002796995.1 Rhizobium sp. | reverse complement strand
GACGAGTGCCTGGTTGAGGCTCTCCATCTCTTCCGGCGTGCCAGTCACCCAGTGGATGGACGCCGGCTTACAGAGCGCAGCGACCTCCTCAACCCAGGCGGCCAAACCCTTGTGCGTCGTGCTCATGACCTTCCCTTCCGCGGTCGCCCATGAGGCGCTCGCTGCCGATTCGGTGTCGGGCGTCGGATGAGGGGCGGGAAAGAGGACAGGTGTCGTCCCGGCAACCAGCCGACGCCGCGGTCGTGACCACCGTATCCCGGTGGTGTGCGGGCGGCATACCGGCGTTTGGTCCCTTCCTGGTGAGTCCCCTCACAAGGATCGGCGTTGGTCGCGGGGCGGGTTGGCGGCGTGGGTGGCGGGGTGGGTAGCGGAGTGGTCCGGCGGGCGGATCCGATTTCCCCCGCAGTGGGTATGCCGGTAGGCTTGCCCCTCGGCGCACGGCCCTGGAGGTCTTCGCGGAGTTTCGCGGAGGGCAACGATGGGTGGTGCGGCTGCGTGTCTGGCGCCCGTAGCTCAACGGATAGAGCATCTGACTACGGATCAGAAGGTTAGGGGTTCGAATCCCTTCGGGCGCGCTCTGTGTTGAGACAGACGGACAGGCCCTGACGAGCGGAGACGCCGGTCAGGGCCTGACTCGTTTCGCGGACCTCTGTGCCGCCCGTATGCCGCGTCGCCTCGCCTTTGCAGAACGGGCAGCTCTGGCGCGGTGGGCGGCATACCGAATGCCGTCGGTCGCCACCCCCTCGCCCACTCACGCTCAGGTATGCCGTCCGCCACCCACCAATGGCATCCCGTGTGCTGTCGTCCTGCCCGATGGCCTAGGGGCGGCACTCTGCCGCATGCGCGGCCCTGGCCCGGCGAACCCCAACCCGTGTAGACGGAATTGTCTACACGACGTACCGTTGGTTCTATGGCTGACAGCACGACGATACGGATCAGCAGGGACACGCATGCGCGGGTGACCCGGTTGGCGGCCCAGCGGCACGAAACGATCGATGAGACCGTGCGCAGCGCCATCCGCGCGCTCCGCCAGGATGCGATGGCGCGCGACCTCGCCG
>PEKW01000021.1 GCA_002796995.1 Rhizobium sp. | reverse complement strand
GATCGCTGAGCCAGGGCGTGGTCTTGCGTAGTTGGCGCAGGCATAAGGCGCCCAGCGCGTAGCTATCGGCGGCGGTCACCGGGACGGCCACCACGCCGCGATCCTTCTGAAACACGCGCACGAACAGGTGGGTGCCCTGATGCACGATCTCCAGGCCCTTGTCCTGGTTCGGACCGTGATTTTTGTAGGTGCAGCGCGGCAGCAGCCCCAGCACGGTCGCGGCGATCACCGGCAGTTCCTCGCGGGTCAGTTGCAGCGAGAGCTTTTGTCCCCAGTCATACTCGCGGGGCGCGGTGGCGCGGGCGGCCTCGATGCGCAACGTCGGTTCGCCCTGGCGGGTTTCGTCGGTCTCGATGCACAAGGCCGCCTTGCCGCCGTACACTCGGCATCGAACGCGATCGGGGCGCGTGGTCGTCGCCGGGGACGCAAGACCCGGAGGTTGAGATTCGGCCACCGTCATGACTCCGTTCGGCGTCGCCGCTGGACGCGGCGCGGCGGGTCGAGCCGGGCTGAGCGTCGCCGTGGGACGCTGGGACGCGGGGGCTGGAGCCGTATCGGCGTTCAGCGTCGCCGCTGGACGCGGGGCGGCGGGTCGGGCCGGCGCCGTGGAGGGTGCCGACGGGACCGAAGTCGGCGCGGGTCTCGAAGCGGGCAAGTGCTTCGACAGAAACCGCCAGGCGCCCTGATCGCCGCCTTCGGCTTTGCGCAAGGCGTGCTCGATGCGATCCTGGCTCATCAAGGCGGGCAGTGCCGCCAGGCTGGCGGCGGTCTGTGCCGGCAGGTTCTGGGCGGCCAGCCGGTGATTCAGCGTGGTGAGGTCGGTGGCGGGAAGCATGATCGAGGCCCTCTGGATGATGGTCTGGATTCAGCTTCTCACGGTTTTGGAAAGGGGCCAGGGCGTGTGGAATGCGCGCCCACTGCAACCCATCGATCCAGCGGCAACACCGGCGCCGCGCGCTAGCGGGAAGCGTCCACCCGCGCCCGCACTCGGTTCAGTAAGTCCTCGCCCGAGGTGCAAAGGATGATCCATTCGCCGATTGGAGTCAGTTCTTCCGGGTCGTTCACCGGCTCCAGCAGCGGCGCCAAGGCGTTCGCCGTTTCCGCATCGAAGCGCAGGCCGACCATGCGGAGGAGGGTTGAGCGCTCATTGCTGGGTCTCTTGGCAAGGCCCTCCGCCAGTCCTTCCGCCCGCCACTCCTGTTTCCATTGTTGTATCCGTTGCGCCAACATCGCGGGTAGCTCCTCAAGTTCTATCATCGGGCCGCGGGCGATAGGGTCGTTGTCTGGCGGGAACATCTGCTGTATCCATACTGAAAAGGCTCGCCACAGGCTCGCCAACCGTTGTTCCCGGTATGCGTATTCATCCAAAAGGAAATAGCGCTGCTGGGGCTGAAAAGCCTGTAGCTCGACGGGAATCGGTTCCAACAGTTCGGAGAGTTCCACCGCTGCTGTCCAGCGCGTGTCGCCATTGTATAATACCATTTCCCGCTAGGTATTGAACTTTTGTGGGAGCCGGCTTGCTGGCGATTCAAAGGGTTATCGCCCACAAGCGGGCTCCCACAGATCAGGATTTGGTATAACACGATCGGCAACACCGGCGGCAAGCGATCCTGGTGGAGGGACTGGCCGCGAATCAGGTCCTGATACAGCAGACCGGTGTCGCTGAGAATCCGCACCGCCATGAAGCGATCCACGGTGGACTGGAATTCCAGCAGCAGATCCACATACAGCCAGTGATCCCGAAACCGCACCCGCCAGACGACAGCGTCGTGGCGGTTGCGCGGATCATCGGCCACAGAGCTGGCGTTGACCTTCTCCAGCGTCGAGAAATCCAGCGCCTGGACCCAGGACCGCGGCGTGCTGGATCATTCACCGGCCTCGGCCCACCGCCGCAAACGTTGCACCTCGGCACGGGCCTCGGCCAGCAACCGGTTCCAATCATCCGGTGGATGCCCTCTTTCCAGCATCTTGCGAAACACCCGGTAGGCATCGTCCCCGCTCTGGTGGGCGCGCTTGCTGTCTTCGTCGTTGACCCACGCGAACACGATCACCTGGCTTGCGGCGTGGTAGCGAAAGAACAGCCGGTACTGCTGGAAAAACTTCGCCCGGAACCCGTGCTTGCGATCCTCGCCCAGCGTGCCGCCCTGGCGGTACTCCGGGCGTGTGGGATCGTGCGGAATGACATCGAAGGCCAGTTTCAGAATCGCCGCCAGTCGCTTGCTGGCGTTCTTACGGACATACCCGACCGGGTCCTTTTGCTTAAAGGATTCGACTTGCCGCGCGAGCGCTTCCACCTGGGCGAGGAACAGCGGGTGGGCATAGATCGTCCAACCATGAATGATCAGGGGCGCGGACGGGTCCGCGCTCATTCATCGTCCGCCGGCAGGGCGGCATCGAGATCGACTTCGACGCCGCTGACCAGCGACTGGAGCCGTTGGACGAGGCCTGCGTCCACGGCCCGCAAGCGTTCGGGGTGGTTGGCAAGATCGCGCGCCAGGAAGTCCAGAAACGGACCGAGCACGGGATCATCGCCCTCGGCGGTGACGGCGCGAGTCAGCAGCACCTCGCCGTTGGGGCGGATCGTGTAGTGAATTTTGTCGCGCTTGCCCAGCCGCAAGGCACGGCGCACCATCTCCGGCACCGTGGTCTGATAACGGTCGGTCAGGGTGGATTCGACTTCGAGGGGAACGGCCATGACGCGCTCCGAGTCAGTGAGACGCCTTTATTATGAAGGCGAATGCCTTGCCCTTTCAATGCAATTGCATTACCCGCAGGGTTTAGGACGAGCCTCGAACCCTCGCCAACCGAAGCTAGCCCACACCTCGGGATCGGCGCGGAGCGGATGGACGCTGAGCGTGGCCAGATCGACGAACGCGCCGTGCCGTTCCAACCGTCCTTGCCGGAACAGCGTCCACAGGAGACTTTGCGCGAGGTCGGCCACCAGACGGTTGATCGGCAACCACTGCCGGGTCAGCGATTCCGCCGCCGAACAGGACGGTTGGCGGGGGTGGCGATCCGCCAGGTCCGCCAATTCGGGATAGAGCTGGTACACGTTGGGAATCCACGCCGTCTTCCGGCTCGCTCGCCAGTGACCCACCACGATTTGGGCTTCCCGATCCGAGTTGCCGGTATCCAGCCACAACACCGGCCGCGCGGCATCGTCGCGTCGGTGCGTGGCCAGCCGGCCGATCTCGGCGCGCGCCTTGGCCCGATCCACGGCGCTCAGGATCAGGTCGTACCCGTCGAGCGTCCGCGCGCTCGCCCGAAAGGCCAGCGGCACCGCCACCCAATCCAGACCCAGCGTCAGATTGGCGCGCTGCACCAGGGTCACGGCCTTGTTTTGTCCGAGATCGACCGGCCAGAACGCCTGTCGTCCCAGGTTGGCGCTCGATACTCGGTCAGGATCGTACACCGTCACATGCAGGCCGCCCGGATGGCCGAGCGCCCGCAAGGCATGATCGAGCGCCATCAGCGTGCCGACCAGGTGGGAGCCGGTGCCGCCCGCGCCGATCAGCAGGGTCCGCACCGGTCGTTCCAGCCAGGCTTCGGGCAGGATCAGCGCGGGCATCGCGGACGCCCTCACGCCGGCAACCCGAACAGATCGACATTTCGGGCGGCGGCGGCGGCCTGTACCGCCTCGATCCGCGCCGGATGCCGCGCGGGCGGACGGTCGGCTTCCATGCTGGCATGCACGATGACCCGCCAATCGGCGTCCGGTGCCAGCGCATTCCCCTGGTAGACCACCACCTCGCCCATCGGCATCTGATGGATCAACACGTTGGCCAGCAGTTGCGCCGCTGTTATTTGCGCACAGCGGGTATCGAGATCGATGGCGGTATAGCTCCAGTGCCGCAAGGACTCGGGAGTGAATCGTTCGATCTGTACCTGGATGAAGGCGAGTAGCATGCCGCCCGCGCCGGACGCTGGTTCGTACACCTGCCACAAGCGGCCGTCCGGGTGTGGCCCGGAATACTCCACATTCAGCATCTCGGCCGTCAGTCGCGCAATGCCCGGCGGTGTGAAAAACTGGCCGCGCGCTTGTTGATCGCCGCGATGCGCCACTTCCATGAACACCGGACCCAACAG